>NZ_LNYB01000090.1:21866-23372 GCF_001467625.1 Legionella feeleii | reverse complement strand
CTTGCATAGAAAAATAGGCAAATCATTGCGAAAGTATTTTTTTAAACCCCTCGAAAACAAAGGGCCAGAGCCTTGGGGGAGATGTGCTGAGTCGCCACAGGCCTCATCGTGCTGCCGGCAGATAGTTATTGGAGCTCGACCGAGCTCTCGGTGGGGACGGCACGTCTATTTGCAGTCAGCGAAGGCGGGCTTAAGCCAGCCTCTAAAGTCACCACGGCCCACATTCGCCCCATCAGCCGTTTTTAATCAGGAGTTCATCATGTTTAAACCAATTATTGCGCTTTGCCTGTTCTTAAGTGTTTCTGTCCAGGCCTTCGCCTTTGATGAGGTCGACTGCTGCCAGCGCTGGGTGATTGACGGCGCCCTTGGCATGGCCTTTTATTCCGCCGCCGTCGAGAAAGAGCAGCAGGTGGCCACTGGCCGCTTAAGCGTGGGACGCATTTTAGCCACCCAGACCTACTGGCAGGCCGCTATTGAACTGGGCCTGCAATCGGGCAATACCTTGGCCTTACGCTTCCCTAAAGAGGCGATTACTGCCTTAGGCGGGGTGGAAATTGAAGCGACCATGAAGCCCATGCTTGATGCGCTGGTCAGCGTAAGAAGTGAAACCCTGATTGAGTTTCCGCTCTTTTCATGGGTAAAAGCAGGCGTTGCTTATCGTGAGATGACGGTCGATAAGGCCGCGGTTAACACGAGCAAAGGCTTTTCGCCAGAAGTCATGGCAGGTCTTGGATTGCAGATTAATGAGCAGGCCGTTATGCGCTTAGGCTACCAATACATTCATGGCCAAAGCCCCACTCTTTCCGTTGATGAGGTCAATGAATCGGCCATCCTTCGCCATCTGCCCGCCCAGCAGGCTCTACTCCTTGGCTTTTCCTACCAGTTTTAATCATTTTTTTTAACCAACGAGGATTTAACCGATGAAACAATTAACCCCCTTCCAACAGGCTCGCCTTCAAGAAATCATTCTGCACCATGTACAGGGTGAGGCGCTGGAGGTAAGTACTTTTCGCTTAAAGGCAGAAGCAAAGGCGCTTGCAGCTAGCGCCATCGCCCTTTATGAAGGCATACCCCTTGAGCCGGACGATGCATTTTTAAACGCTATCTTTTTGAGCTTAAATCTAAGTGCGAGTGCGAAAGCCCATTTATTACAGCGCTGCGATAACCTGCATGACCTGTTACTCACCCTTCATCGTGAGGGGCAGACTTTCTTAAAACCAATGCTGACACTTATCCGCCACACCAAAGCCCCGCAAAGTCACGCTACCAGTGCACTGGCAGTCGCAGGTCTTGCCGGTGTTGGCGCCATCAGCTACCAGCAGGGATTTTTAAACAGTCTGCCCGCGCTGCTTAAAAGCGCTGTGGCAAAAAGTTCAGCCTTCTTTAGCAACACCGCAGCACTGGTTAAAAACCTGCCTCTGCTGGGGATGGGATTGGCAAGCGCGCAATGGGCTTACAGGGTAAGAAAAACACTGCTATCAGACAGCAAAAGCACCTTGAGCAAGG
>NZ_LNYB01000090.1:15406-21856 GCF_001467625.1 Legionella feeleii | reverse complement strand
TTGCATAGAAAAATAGGCAAATCATTGCGAAAGTATTTTTTTAAACCCCTCGAAAACAAAGGGCCAGAGCCTTGGGGGAGATGTGCTGAAGTTTACCTAGATCATGGCTTCTAAAACCATAAGAGCTAGCAAGACTTACTGGATTTAGCCAAAATTTACCAACCTTATCCCCATGTTCAACATGAATATGGGGTGGTTCGTTTCCTTCTAAGCTGTAGAAGAAAAATCGATAACCTTTAATATTTAATACAGTAGGCATGTTCTTATCCTAAAATTCATTTAAAAACTTAAGCCACCTTAAAATTAATTACATCATCTAAGGAATACTCTGAATCATTTGAGCTTAATAAATTACTAAAATCATAAGTCCCATGCAGATTCACATGTTTCCAGGTAAGAATGGATGCACTTGTAATACTTTCAAGTAAGCGTTCCCTCTGTTCATTATCAGATTGCATAATGATTTTAGTTAGCTCAATGTAGTTCCAGAGAATAATGATGTTTTGAATAATAGTTTTACACATAACGGCTATTTCTTGATCTTCTTTGAAAGACTCTAAGATATTTTGATCAGTAAATGAAACAGCAGCTGAGAATTTATTAGCCAATTCACCTTTATTTAGTTGTTTTTCAATGGATTGTCGCCATTCCACATCATCAATATATTTCAAAACAAAAATAGATTTAATAATGCGGCCAAATTCTTTGAGGGCATCTTCTAGGGGATGCTGATTTGAATATTCGCCTAATCTTTTAAGAATGGTAGAGGCGCGATGTTCACGTAATTTGATTGTTGCAATTAACCTTAAGATGGTGTCCCAATTACGTCTAATCTTGCTTTCATTGACATAATAAGTTGGCTTAACAGCGTAACTTTTACTTTCTAATTCTGCTTTTATCCTTCCAAAACTAACTAAGTTCGTGGAAGCCAGATCTTTAATGCGCGGAGCAAAAGTAACATTGATTAAATGAGAGACTGCAAAAACCATTTCTGTATAGCCATGCGTATCAGTTGAGTGGAAATTGCTAGTTATTGCATCATTATGCAATAAGCCATCGATAACATAGATTGCATCTCGCTCGGCACTACTAAATACGGTTGAATAGAATAAGATGCCTCGTTCATCAATGAAACGGTAAACACTAGCGCCTTTTCCATTACCAAAATATTTATACGAATGATTAGTATTTAAAGACTCTGCAGAAACACATTGTTTTTTGCCATCACTAGAGGTATGTAATAAATTGCGTTCTCGTTTAAATTTTTCAGGAAGCCACAATTTTCCCATTAAATCAACCAGGGTTTGATTTGCTGCATAAAGATTATCTAAAGAAAAATACCAGTTAACCGTATTTGACAATGTATTATAATTAACCCCAATGGCTGTATGACTTAGCTTATGTAAACCAATATTGCTTCCTAAACCAAAGAGTCCCGCATAAAAAACCTCATTTTCAGGAGCTGATTTCGAACCTGTGATCTTGTGATGTTTGAAACAGGTGGTGAATTTGGTAACAGCATTAATTTCTGCCATCATTTGTAAGATTGGAATATACTTGTCCTTCCCAATAATGGTTGTTATTGAATCATAATCGGGTTTTGTAACAGCAGGTGTCTGGAGTGAAAAATGTCCATCTTTATGAATGGTCACATACTTATTTTTTCCCTGAACAATGCACCTGTTTACCTCAAAAAATTGTTTGTCTAAAATGCCTTTTAATACAGCAAGCACCTTATCTACATCACTAAAATCAGTGAGTCCTAATTTTTCTAAGAGATGCGCTTTATTTTCCTGCCAATATTGTTCATTTAGCAGATAAGCATCAATGGAAAGATATCGGTAAGAATGGATAAGACTTAACTGCCCACATTTAATAGCTTCAGCAATTTTACAGAATAGAATTGCTTTATAGAGTGATACATTAAATTTTCCATCGCTATAAATTGCCTTATATTCGTGATCATTTAAAAATCCATCTGGGGCCGTAGAAGTAATGTTTTTATTGTTCTGATAATATACTATCGCCAAATAGAGATCTTGGGCACTGCTCGCTGCTTCAAACTCCAAGTATTTCACAATTTCAGCTACCCGATTTTGCAGTTTTCTTGATAAATTACCTAAAGCATCAAACTCATCAGTTCTTTTTTTCTCATCTTCAATTTGATCGTATAATTTCTTTGCAGCATCTTCTGCTTGGCTAAATGCATTATTTTCCTTATGAGCAGGAAGAATCTTATGAAGTTTTTGTATTTTTTCATCATTATTCAATTCGTTATCATGAACAACCGTTCGTACTTCATGTAAGGTATCACTGGCTTCATTAAAGCCAGAAAGCACTGATTCAGTGAGCTTATTTTTTTCAGGGAGACGGCTTTTAACCAATAAATCAACTTCGCGCACTGCCTTATTTATCTGCTGTTGGACAGCTTTTAACAATATATCGATAAATGTATCTTGCCAAAGCCTATACCAGTGATCAATAAAGGCTATTAAATATAAGTTTCTCTTATGAAGGTCTACCATCTCTGCAATTTGTGTGACTTTAGCTTTGTTTACCCATTGGGCATAATATTTTGTGGCTTCTGAAGACAACTCCAGTTTCTTTATGAGAGGCATTAATTCCTGATGAAGCTTTTTAATGATAAGGAAATTACGTATGCCTTGTTTGATTTTGGCTGGCCGCATGGATTGATTAATTGTTTTGAGGCGCGTCAGCAATACTCTTTCATAGTATTCGCCGTCATTCATAATTAATTGATTTAATGCTTCTTGTTGTTCTGGCATAATAATTTCTGCCATTTTTTGGATGACATTTTTCTCAAAATCATGGAATTTGTCAGTGATGGTTCTTGCGATACGATCGTAATTTGGTAATTCAATCTTTTTCTGTCGTAATTGCTCGACAAGGATATAGAATAGTTTTCGTGGATGCATTTGCTTATCTACCATGTCTTCAATCATTTCATCGAATATAGGTAGAGCATGATTAATATCAATATAACCACAATGCTCTAAAATGAGCAATCGATGTTTTTGTCGAGTGCGGTCATGATATTGATTCAAAAAATCTTCTGGAACATCGGTGCCAATTGCAATTGCTGCCGCTTTGATGTCAGATATTCTGAACGTTTTTGTTGTAAAAAATTTACCACTTACCTTGAAATAGCCGTATTGAACAAGTAATCCAATTTGATTATCTGCTTGTTTTGCCTTTTTAATAAACTCATTAAACAAAGGATCAGGTTTAAAAATTACTTTTCTTTCATCCGAACTGAGCACAGGTGGACGGCTAAATCGTTTGGCCTCATAATCTGGCAATACTTCAATTAAACGCATTAGTCCATTTCTCCAATGCGCTCTACCGCCTCGCTCAAATCGGAAAAAGAGGGTTGGCAATATAATTTTGTTGTATCCAGTCGCTCATGGCCTGCAAGAGAGGCCACTTTTTCCAGGCTAATACCGGCATCAACCAAATTTTTACAAAATGTATGCCTTAGTTGATGAGGGGAAATCATACCTAACTCTTCTGGGGTGCGTAATCGCTTCAGCATGAGCTGGATTCCTCGAGGACTAAGTACCCCGCGTTGACCATTAAAAACAAATGCATCGCTTCCAGCATGTAAAGCATAATCTAAAGTAAGAAATGCAAATCGTGCTTCTTTATTTAAAGGGACTTCACGATATTTGCATCCTTTCCCTGCATTGATCGTTAGGTGTCCTTTACGCTCACTTAAAACAATATGACTCCATTTTAAGTTGCATAGCTCACTGACACGAAGCCCCGTATTCAGTAGGATTTTTACAATCGCAATATCCCTCTTGCAGCCATTTTGCTCAACATGGCGCAGTAGCTGATTTTGTTGATTGCGATTCAACCATTTTGGCATTGATTGAGATTGTTTGACTGTTTTAGGTAATGGGAGTCGGTATTTGATTTTTTTTGTTAGCCATCCCCACTCCAGAAAATACTTTAGAGACAGTAATCGGCGATTAATCGTTTGAGCTTTGAATCCTGAGTCAATTAAATATTGTTTGTATTGGCGTGCATCAGTCGGTGTGATGTTAGTTAATTTCATGTCTGCTTTATTAACCGATTCAAACCAGGTCGCAAATTGAAGCAAATCGCTTTGATAACTTTCCAAGGTTAGTGGCGATTTATCAGTAGATTTTTGATAAGTGATGTATGCTTCAATTTTGGTATTTTGCGTCATTACTAATTATACGATTAGATTTTCTTGAGATAATCTAACATAAAAAAATGGATTATGCGATGAGTTGATGGTAATTTCATCGCATAAGGATTATTATGCGCTCTCTTTTTTATGCAAAAAACAATGTAAAATTTTTTTCTGAAATTAATTTACTATTAGATTTAGATGAAAGCAGAAACCTTCGGTTCAATATTAGTAAACAGCAATCTCATTGGATATTTAAATCAATTGAAAAAATTGAAAATAGTGTAATACTGTTATCACTTGTATATGTATATAGAGCTAAAGGAATAGATAGGGCATTGTGCTAGAAATGCCTTTTGTAAAACAGGAAGCGAAAATGATAAAATATTGTTTCAGTTTTTTAGCATTTGCATCAATCCAATTATCTTGTTTATCGCCTACTCATGCTTGTACCGATTTTCGCCTAACGGCGATAGATGGCACATTGCTAGTCACACGCAGCATGGAGTTTGGTCAAGATTTACAATCAAACATCAGAAGCTCGCCTCGTGGTAGGCAATTCTCCAGTGCTAGCCCTAATGGCAAATCAGGATTAAGCTGGAAATCAAAGTACGGTTATCTTTATTTAGATGGTTTGGGTTTAGACGCAAGCTTTGATGGAATGAATGAGCAAGGTTTAACTTTTGAGTTTTTGTATTTGCCGGGCGAAACACAATATCAAGATGTTCCTAATGGCAAAGAGACACACGCTCTTGCCTATTTTATGTTTGGAGATTGGGTGCTAGGTAATTTTAAGACAATAGCCGAAGTAAAACAGGCTCTTAATGAAATATATGTGGCTCCGGTAAAGATTCCTCAATTTGGTAGCGCTATATTGCCTGGTCATGTATCAATATACGATGCAAGTGGTCATGGAATAGTCATTGAATTTTATGATAATAAAATTAATATCTCTGAAAATATAGGTGTAATGACGAATTCACCTAAATACAACTGGCATGTCAATAATTTACGCAATTATGTAAATCTTTCTGCCACAAATGTAACTCCTGTCACTGAAGGAGGCTTCACTTTTTCTGCGACAGGACAGGGTTCTGGTGCTGTTGGACTTCCTGGCGATGCATCACCTCCTTCCCGTTTTGTAAAAACAGCTTTTATGGCTCATAACGTATTTCCTGCAGAAAATAGTGTTGAGTTACTGAATTTGGCAGAACATATTATTAATAATGTAGATTTGCCTTCTGGCTATGTGCGTTCTGTAGATAATGGAAAAACTACAAGTGATACTACTCAGTGGGTCGTTTTTAAAAATATTAGCCAAAAGACTATTTATTATCGTACTTATAATGATATGACTTTACGTTCTATTGATATGGCAAAGATTGATTTTTCAGAAGGGGCGTCCCCATTAAAAATGCCATTAGTTATGCCTCCTTATGTAATGAATGTGACCGATAAATTTATAAAAACTAAAGGATGAGGCTAATGAACTTAACTCGCATTGCTAAAAGTTTGTTGGGACTTATAACTACCAGCATGGCATTTGCTTCAGATGCCGTGCAAGTAGATATAGCGCCTTATCTTTGGGCCACAAGCATGCAAGGTACAGTGCAAATAGGTCCCGAGAGAGTTTCTATTTCGCAATCGTTTTTTGATCTGATGAAACATTTTGAAGGCGGGGGCATGCTTTTTGTGGATATTCATAAAAACAGATGGGGGCTGTTTGGTAATGGCTTGTATTCAGTTTTAAAAGACACACACCGCTTTGATCATATACCCATTGGAGCACGTAACAATTTTGGTATTATTAGTGGCGGTCTTTCTTATGCACTAGTCTCCAAACCTGTTTACGATGCACCAAATCCTGATCTAAGCATAGAGCTACTAGCCGGAGCAAGAGCCACTTTTAATGATACCAAGCTCACTATTGGTCCTTTTTCCTTTAGAGATAATAAGTCATGGACAGATCCAATATTTGGCGCGCGGGTAACGCTCCCGCTAAAACCTCGGTTTCATTTTATAGCCGAGGGGGATGGGGGTAAAGCTAATTCTCATCACAGCTATAATGCGCAAGCATTTTTAGGTTATCAACCAGTCAAACCATTGTTTTTCAATAACGTGACATTATATTTAGGGTATCGCTATTTACATCAATACTTTGCAACAGGAAGCAAGTTAAGATATTTTCTTTGGGACATGGATATTAAAGGTCCTGTTTTAGGTTTTAAAGCGACTTTTTAATAAGCCGTAAGATATGGGGCCGAGCAACAAAG
>NZ_LNYB01000090.1:12175-15396 GCF_001467625.1 Legionella feeleii | reverse complement strand
CTCTTCTTTGTTAATGACTGACTCTTCTTTGTTAATGACTGACTCTTCTTTGTTAATGACTGACTCTTCTTTGTTAATGACTGACTCTTCCTTGCTAATGACTGACTCTTCCTTGCTAATGACTGACTCTTCCTTGCTAATGACTGACTCTTCCTTGCTAATGACTGACTCTTCCTTGCTAATAATATCATCCTCTGATTCTTTTTCAGTAATACTAAGAATCTCAAAGATACTTGAGTTTTTGTTAACTATAGTGCTTTTATATACACGTGGAGTGTTCTCTGATTTTTCTTGGGTAGCTAGTTCGTCCTTAATATCTTTAGCACGTTTTAAAATATGGTGAGAAATCTTTTCAACAAATATATCTTTATCATACGTATCCAACCCCATGTATTTGGATATTTCTTCCATATCCTTCTGCAAAAACACACTCTTTGGTATGCTGTTAAATGCTTGCGATACTATGTCTTTAAGTTCAGGTTGGTTAATATTTGATAAAAAATCCTCAGCTTTTTCTGCTACTGTTTCGTAGAAACCAGGGATATTCTGATAATAAGACAGATAGTTTTTTGTGAACTTTTTATACACTGCCAATCCTGTGTACTCATGTGGATTAGATATCTTTTCATTTTTAAAAAAATGTCGGAAAGAAGCACCAAAGTCAAAACGACAAAACTGATTTTGATATGGGCCAGTCAAAAGACCAATATTTCCCCCATGTATACTGTAATCACTAAACAGTAAAGAGATAAAAACTATAAGAGATAGACCGAAATAAGAATCAAGACTGGAAATTGCGTTTGTATAGGCATTTTTACCATTTATCATTTCGTAAAACGCGCGCCTTTGTTTGCTACCAGAAGTTTTCTCACAAAGCAGAGTGAACTCTTTTTTGGGTTGAATTAAAGCAAACTCAGAATCGCCAACATTAATAAGGTCGGCACATATAAAACCATCTGCATTAGTTTTCGAAATAAGACCTTCTTCTTTAAACAAAGAAATAATTTTGCCTGCAAAAAATTCGGTAAATAATTCTTTTTTTTCAGATGGCTTTTTTATAAAAAACTCATTGCCCTGTTTATCTTTATAAAAGCCATTTATCGAATTAGTTTCTTTTCCATCTTTTTTTTCACCAAATTTTTCTAAGTCACCAAATTTGGGTAAATTTTTATAATCTGGCATTTTTCTCACCAAAAGGTTGACTGTATCAGTTTGTTTTTTAAACTGACTCAAACTAAAGCAACTAACTTCATCTATTTATCCCAAACAACCAGATATTAATTAATTGCATGTACTCTCTAGATAATTTAGGGTAAAAATTGACTACCTATATTTAGCTCTTCGATACCTTTATATTTACTGCGTATTTCTTCTATTTCTTTAGCAGATAAAAGTTTAAATGATAGTTCAGATAAACTAACTTCTGTATAAGCAGCTCCGTCTTTTGTCTTCTGATAGCCTTCGGGTGCTTTTAATTTTCCAACCTCTGCCCATGCACCTGGGTTTTTATTTATTTCCGAAAAAGAGTTATCAAAAGACTCTTTATAATGGTTAAATCCATTTTTATTTTCTTTTGCTATTTCCAATGATATTTCATCTACCAAATCTCTTAGAACGTTCTTTATATTCCCTGGATCAATTCGTGAGTTTAATATGGGTTTGTTATTTTTGTTCACTAGAGCGTCGATAAGAGCTTTGAATCGATAGATACAAAAATACCCACAGTTATTGAAGTCCAAGGTTTCTTGAACTTTTGGCTCCTTAATGCTTTCATAAGTTTTATTAGATTCAGAGGAGCCGAAAAAAGACCATGCCTTTTTGAGAGTTTTTTCTGTTGCGTTCTCTACGTGGTACCCTGCCTTATTCGCAAAAGACTTAAAAACCTCATTCGAATAACCTCCTATAATTTTTGGTAGTAAGCCTCCTATTTTACCTGACTTAGGGTCAAAAAATCCAAGCTCATCTTTTGACCACGCCAACATGACATGATGTCGCCGCGATGTCGCAGAATAACCAGTGATGGTTACATCAGCATATTCAAGAACTGGTAGAATGCATGTATACCCCTTATTGATGTACTTTTCAGCAATGACCTGAGTATGCAAAAGATATTGAGAAGATCCTATTGTTTTTTCGTTAACGTCTTGAGGAGATATATCAGTAGATGGGGAAAATAAAACAACTTTGGACTTACTCTGTTCGTGAGTACACACAAAGAATAGATTTGCTTCTGTTTGTTCTTTCTCCTCAAAAGAGGTAGATGGTTTTTCTTCTTCATTCGTTAAGCTGCCACCCTCTTCTTTATCAATTAAGAGCTCGAAACCCTCTTCTTCTTCAATAAAGGAGGTACGACAAGCTTTTGATTCAATATTAAACCCCTTTGAATCAAGATATTTGAGTTCTGCATCTATGACTTGAGATGGAAGCAATTGTAAAGGCGCTCCATCGTTAATATAACGAAGAATATCACAATTATTGTCGCTGGTAGAGAATGACCTAGACAGCATAGTTACTTTTGCAGGGCTTATTGAATCATTTTTTTTATCAAATATAAAATCGATAACTTGAGTCATGTCCTTGTCAAGGAGAAATTGTTCCTCTTTTTTTGAATGGTTTTGTAACTTTTTAAAGGATTCTAAAAGGGATGGTGATGCGCTTAAATAAAATTTATTGTTTTCTACATCAGCCACACAAATTACCCAGTTATTCTCAAAAGAAAACAAACTAAATCCAAACTTTTTATTGCTAGTGTTACTCATATAAAAGAAATCAAGCTTACTATGATGATTTTGGAACTCCTCGAGCTTATCTATATCCTCTTGTAATTCACGCGTGATATTGTTTTTAAATGCTGAGGTAAAAAAAGCCCCAGTAATAGAGCCTTGTATAAAAGAAGATGGGTTTAACACCTTTTCTAAATAATCTAGCATGTCTTGTCTTGGACAGTCTCGTGATAAAAAAGGAGTTCTATTTAAATCTTTTTGTATTTGCTCGTCGTTAGCGCTAGATTCTACTTTAAGAAATTCTTGTGCATTCTCTTTGTAAAGAATAGTGCAGAGTTCTTCAAAACTAAATTCTGAAAAAGGCAATTTCATATTGGTGTCCTATTAATAATAATGTTATTATAATTATACGCTATAAATCTTAAGTTGAGATTAAGTGATATAGGAAGTGTATTTTAATTGGTGTATTTATTGATTTGGCATATACTGGAAAGAAAA
>NZ_LNYB01000090.1:11002-12010 GCF_001467625.1 Legionella feeleii | reverse complement strand
CCTTCAACAAAACCACTATTGTTACGCGCATTAAAGTAGTTGGCGATGATATCCATATGTTTATTGAGTGTTTTTACAAAGCGATTAAAACATTTAATTTTCGAAGCTGAAACGCGATCTATCCACTCAACAAAGAGTGCTTTTGCCTCTGATGGTGTTAAATGGCTGTTAAAAACAGCGGTTAATTCGTGACTTAATTGATAGGCCAACTGTAACTTTGGCGACAAATTAAATAAGGGTTCTACGACTTTCTTTTCATCATCTGTGAAGTAATCCTTTTGTTTTCGAAGCACGGCAATTGCAGGCTTGAGATTCTTATAATCGGTCTCAGACAGCTCTTTCTTTAAGCGCTTCAACTCTGACTTTCTCAGGGCAATCAAGCCCTTGCCGTATAGTTTTCTTACATGAAAGCGATCCGCAACAACAGGTACTGTGTCACCAAATACGGCTTTGCTGGCGTTGATATATCCTTCATATAAATCACAACAGACCGCACGCACTGTCTGTTTGAGACGCTCAGGAATTTTTCGAAGAAAGGCTTCTACTGTTGCTCGCTCTCTTCCATCAAGCACGGCAAGCAACCTGACTTCGTCGTTACACCGATAACTCACTATGGTGACAAAGTCACGGTAGCCTTTCTTGAGACTAATATCATCAAGACCAAGAACACCAATGTCATCAATGGTGTTAAAATCGACCTCTTCTTCAATATATTTATCAATCAACGCTTCCAGCGCATGATAATCAACATCCTCTTTTCTGCTCACATCTGCCACAGTCGAGTTAATCAATTCAAACAAAAGATGCTGCTCGTAAGGACGGGTAAACTTGCTGTTCGTATCATACCAGTCAAGGCGCTGCGTTGTTGTTGGACCACCATCACAATGAGGGCATCGTCCACGCCTTGGGATGAGCTCAATGGTCGTTTCTTTCCCTAAAATAGGTAAGTGACGTAATCTTAACAGTCTCCCTCGACCATGTGGGTTTGTCGGTCGATTACATGTACGG
>NZ_LNYB01000090.1:10827-10992 GCF_001467625.1 Legionella feeleii | reverse complement strand
GCTTTTGCTAAGATAACATAAAACGAATTCGCTTCGCTCATAGCCCTTTTGAAAGCAACAAGCTCAAAAATCAAAGGCAGGTGGGTAAATGTTAAACAGTGTGGCAATTAAAATCAATGTTATCCACAAATTCAGTGGATAACATTGTGAAGTAGTGGGGGTAGT
>NZ_LNYB01000090.1:8406-10817 GCF_001467625.1 Legionella feeleii | reverse complement strand
TCGAATAAAATCGGCGCAGCGACTCCATCGCCCATGTTAAAATCTTAGGCCGTGGCTTGTGGGAGTCTGGTTCTCTGAAAAAACGCGGCAGTTCAGGACTATGACCGCACCAATTGCCCGTACGATTAAGACCTGTACGTCGCTCTATATGATTTTTAATTGGCGTGGAAATACCCACGCCTTCCAATAGCATACTTTCTTGCATGCGCAAGCATTCCTTAGCGTTTCGCCAATAATTGACTACTATAAGAAGTGGCGCTAAGATAGAAATTGTTTAGCACCATACATATAAGAGAAAGTTGATTCGTATCCTCTTAACCTTAAATCAACTTTCCCTACTCAAAATTTATTGACTGATTTATTTTTCATGGCGCTCCTCTGAAAATAATTTATTTCGTGCTTTATCATTAGGAATGAGCATTATATGGGCATTCAGACTCACTCCGATCATGCTATGTGTCTGCGTAGACCCATTCCGAAATTGCCTAGCCTCTTCAAATACATTTATTATTCAAACCATAAATTTCTGTTCAAATGTCCCCGCTACCCCTATTATTAATTTTTTAGATTTTTACGTCAGGGCGCAAATTCGGGAGCGCCAAGCCTAATTCAACGATTGATTTAATCGATAAAAACTGAAATCCCTTTTTTTGTCAGTTCTTCCGCAGGATCCTTAATTGATTGCAATTTAAATTTTCTCCATATCCATGTCAATGGCTAAAAACTTCCTATCCTATTGAAAAAATTGAATATTAGAGACACAAAAAAGATAATGGCTCTGTAAAAAGGGACACAAAAAAGGAAGATGCCAGTTTGATTAAAAATCAAAAAAACAACTTGAAAATATTTAAAGCCCCCTTATTTGCCAAGCCGCACACTAGCTTTATCCCCTCTCTGCCCCTCTATCTTTTTATGAGAAGAATAAAAATCTCATGTTTTTCTTAAAAGACACAAATATAATCTTTTTGCATATATAAAAGAGACACAATTGAAAACAAAACAACAAAAAAAATAATTTTTTTATTTTTATGATCTGTTTTCAAAAACACAAAACGTCAACAATTTTTATAAAATTTAAATAAAATTGTTGACGAAGCCGCTAATTATTATATATTAAAATAAATATTATATGATGGATGATTCTGATGAAAATAAAAACAATTAGCACAAAAGACTTTTCCTCTCTTATTAATGTATCTCCTCACCTTATATATAAATTAATTAAAGAACACGACCTACCAGTGGTCCCCCTTGGAAATAAGAACTCTCTACCTCCAGATACTATTAGACGAATTTTAGAGCAAAGGGGCTTTGTATATAAAAAGGATGCAACCCAACCGTATATTGTTAATGTTTTTGGTATGAAGGGGGGCATTGGTAAAACATCAATTGCAACTGCTTTTGCAGAGGGCGCAAGTAGACTTGGGTTCAAAGTATTAGCAATAGATCTTGATATGCAAGGGAATCTCACACAGTCTTTTAACATGAAAAAACATGGGCAACCTGTCCTATATCATGCAATTATTGGTGAAAAAGATTTAAAAGATGTTGTTGTGGAGGTAAATACAAATTTGCACCTGCTTCCCTCTTCATTAGATAACTCCCAAATTGAGCATGTTCTAAATTCTAAGCAAGCAATAAATATTACAAATTTTTTTAACGAAATGCTGGATCCTATAAAAAACACATATGATTTAATCGTTATTGATTGCCCCCCATCTATTCATAAAATAACCGTATGTGCCTCATGCTTTGCAACAGATAACTTAATACCCATTAATGCAGATATAGATTCATTTGATGGAGTGGTAATGACTGTTTCAGAAATTGAAAAAATAGAGCGCTCTTTTAAAAATTTATTAATTAAAATTAATTATAAAATAATATTTAATAAATATGATGCACGTGAAAAGCTGAGCCTCAATATTATGGGAGCCATCAGCGAGCGAAAGAATCTGAAAGACAACCTGTTGCCCCTTGTTATAAGAACTAATACCGCTTTTAAAAATACTAAAGCAGATGGTGAATATATCTTTGATACAAAAAAATCTACAGCCAAAGAAGATTGTTTCGCTTTAATATCCGAATTAACAGGGATCTCTGACTGGGTTGCCTCAAAAGGAAAATCAAGCAAATCCGTAGAAACTATTGAGTAGCGATAATAGGAATTCCTTATGAAACTTTCAGAGATGCTCAATCAGCAAAAAAAGCGAGGATTGGCACAACAGAAAATAAAAGCAAAAATGCAAAGTTATGATGAGTACATCATGGATGACACATCGCCAAGACCCTATAACACTCCCAATGTTTTGGATCTCTTTCAAAATAATACGCTTTTAATTACAGACGAAAATGAAGACGACACCTCAAAAATAGACACAAAAACAAGCAACCAGGAATCATCAATAAGA
>NZ_LNYB01000090.1:8271-8396 GCF_001467625.1 Legionella feeleii | reverse complement strand
GAAGAGTCAGTGTTAGGTGACAGCGCCACCTCAGTAAGGGACACAAAAACAAGCAATCAGGAATCATCCATCAGAGACACAATTAATGGAGATTCCAGCCCGCTTGAAGAGCCAGTGCCAGGTGA
>NZ_LNYB01000090.1:7947-8261 GCF_001467625.1 Legionella feeleii | reverse complement strand
GACACAAAAACAAGCAATCAGGAATCATCCATCACAGACACAATTAATGGAAGTTCCAGCCCGTTTGAAGAGTCAGTGCCAGGTGACAGCTCCACCTCAGTAAGGGACACAAAAACAAGCAATCAGGAATCATCCATCAGAGACACAATTAATGGAAGTTCCAGCCCGTTTGAAGAGTCAGTGCCAGGTGGCAGCGCCACCTCAGTAAGGGACACAAAAACAAGCAATCAGGAATCATCCATCACAGACACAATTAATGGAAGTTCCAGCCCGTTTGAAGAGTCAGTGCCAGGTGGCAGCGCCACCTCAGTAAA
>NZ_LNYB01000090.1:7865-7937 GCF_001467625.1 Legionella feeleii | reverse complement strand
AGGTGACAGCGCCACCTCAGTAAGGGACACAAAAACAAGCAATCAGGAATCATCCATCAGAGACGCAAAAAC
>NZ_LNYB01000090.1:2142-7855 GCF_001467625.1 Legionella feeleii | reverse complement strand
TGTTCATTATTATGACAATTGTCTCTTAATTATTTATCCTTGCCATTATACTAAAAACTAGATTTTAACGCGAAGACGCCAAGAGCCAAATATTATTCGTGTATTATTATCATTACTAATGCAAGAAAATACACAGAGTAATATTATCCGGAAACTCAACTCTCATACTCGTTATGCACGCCTTAGATTAGCATTATTTGAATACAACAAAATCTTTAAAAGTATTCACATTCTCAATCTTATCGATGACATGAGCTTTCGAAAAGCACTAAGAACAGCCAGGAACCGTACAGAAGCATATCATCAATTGCAAGGCATAATTCGCAAGGTATATCGGGGTATTTTCAAAGGAAAAACCATCACTGATAATCGTGTCAGCGCACACGCAGCCAGATTATTAGCCAATAGCATTATTGGATATAATAGTATCATTTTGAATGATATTTATGAGAAAATGGTGACGGAAGGAGTACCAGATGAAGTGATAGAGGAGTTTGCTCGTATTTCACCTATTGCTTGGGTTCATATTCTTTTTACTGGAAGATATCGCTTTAAAGGAAACAATGGTTTAATCGATATTGCAGGGATTGTGCAAATTTTGGAAGATCAACTAAAACAAAGTATTTGGAAAGAAGGTGAACGAGCAGTAACTTAGCATTTCAGGTATGTAATTTTGAAATCCCCCTTTTTGTCAGTTCTTCCACAAGACCCCTTATAGAATATGGTTTGTCAGTAGTTTAACAATTAAAAACAGTAAGATTTATTGAGAGATAATTTTTTTAATTTAGGTCGATACGGTTAAATTATAGGCTGTTTAAGGGCATGTGATTCGTATTTGCCCCGTTCCTGTAATTTAACCCAACTACTTGGAAACCGGGTTGTTAGCTTCCTTTCAAGCCTTAGATCAATCCGGTTACAGTGACGAAGTCGTCGATCTGTTATATTATTTGTATAATGAGGGTAATTTAAACGATTCATCCCATTTTTGGTCTTTTTTGCACCATAAGTTTTCAAAAGAAGTGGAGGAGAAAGTCATGACACTCGGACAACAAGCCGTGCAAAAAGCTGTGCAAAAAGAATCAAAAGAAACAGCGCTTCGCATGCTGGATGAAAAACTTGATATTAAACTCATATCAAAAGTAACCCAATTATCTCAGGAAGAGATTAAATTATTAATAAAAAATAGCACCAATTGAACAGTGAGTCTGTCACATTTTAAGATAATGAAAGCGCCTATTGCCAGTTTGATGGATTTCTTTATTGGGGCGCGGAAGAGGGAGTAAATATTTAGCTCTATCTGGTTAAAACTTAACAGCCACCACCTTTAGCTGATGGCTGTTAAGTTTTATGCTTTATACGCGTTCCCTTCGTGCTGCAATTCTTCAGACATATCTATATGTACCTCTCCCCTGATAAAACTAAAAAATGAGAACTTGTTTTGTTTTTGAGATAGGAAGTAATCCCGAGGTTGATCTGCTCCATATTTATTGGGAACATTTTGTCGCTCGGCATCTCTAAAAAAAACAAATTTTCCATCAGGATAATGTACTTGCTCAAGTGTTTTTGAGGAGGCTTTATTTTTAGGATGTGCCGTAGCGATATATGAAGCGTCATCACCCATATACGCGACAACCAATTCACTGGCACGACGGGCTAAAGCTCTACCCTGTTGTGCTGGAGAGATACAAAATGCTAACTCGGTTCGCCCTTCGGTTGGAAAAATATTAAGTCTACCTGCTATACCATCATGAGTGATTATCGTCCAAGTAAACCGTGATAAATGACCTGTGTATTTATCATACTGAAATGTCAAATTTTGCTGTGCACGATCCAAATGTATCGAGGTGTATTCCTCTAAAGTGAAACTCTTACCTGTACCAAAATATTGCATGATCTGCGGTTTGCTGAAAATATCGGCGTGTAATTTATATCGATGATCTGGCATAAGGGGAATCATCACTAATTTTTCACCCGTGAGTACGTGGGGTGCAAATCCGTGGGCTAAAGGCCGCCCGATAGGAAGTGATGTTTGTTGCTCTTCTGGCAATGATTGAGCGTGTTTTAGCATGGATATATCCTTATGATAAAAAGCAGCGTTAATCATAACATGGTAAACAATTAATTATCAATTCAAATGGTTTTCACCAAAAATGAAAACAGGATTAGGCGGGATTTTACGGTTCGTGTCACCAAGTACCACTTTGAAATAAGTTCCTAGAAGGGCGGGAGTCGGTAATAATCGCATTAAAATGAACTTAATTTAATCGATCCGCGCTTTATTTTTCATGAATGTTTGGCTTATTTTCCTGTCGCAATTTAAAAACAGGAATATCCGTATTTGTCCTGCTCTTGCTAATGTGCCATTTTAAATCAATTAACTATAAAACAATACAAATTATTCGCAAGTGGCACCTGGTGGCAAGAACCGTAAAATGGGGCCGATTAATCAATGGCGTCGGTTTCCTTGCTCTTTTTCAAAGCGAGTCTGCGACCAAAGACAGGCGTTATCTCTTCAGGTGGGGCTTTTTTAACGGGTGTTTCTTCGTGAGCATGAGATATCTGTTTTTCTTTTTTCTTACGGTAACTTAACAGTCGCTCTTTGGGCACCGTCAAGTTAACTTTTGCTGACGCAAACAAGATGAAAGCTCAAATTTTAGGCGCAAAGGAGCTCTGTTGCAGCTTGTTGCCAAATTCGTTTGGCATTCTGAAACTGAGCGCGTTGCTTTGATGCCGAGTTAGTGTAACGACCAACCGCTATGGCAAAGAGGTTTCTGGTTTTCCCCATGAGCGCTAAGACAAGTTGAGCGCTGGCGGGTGATTTGAAACGAATAAGGCATTTTTCTTTTCTACGTGTCGGTTGATGGGCATTCTCGGCGCGGTTATTGAGCCCTTTATGGCAGCGATGTTCTGTGCCTTGGCTCATCTGTTGAATGGGTTTCGTATAACTTCTCAGTTTGTCGGTCACGATTACTCGTGGCTTGGGGTAGGCGTTCAGAAGGCGAGCCAGGAAGCGAATGGCGGCTTTTTGTTACGACGCTTCTGTAGCAACACATCCAGCTCAAAACCATCCTCATCCACGGCACGCCATAAATAATAAACCTCGCCGTTAATGCGCAGTTGCTGCTCATCCAAATGCCATTTATCGGATGGCTTTGGCTCTCGCTTCTTAATCACATGCCTAAAATGAGGACCAAATTTGATACACCATTGACGGACTGTCTCATAGCTCACTGCAATCCCTCGATACAGCAGCCGCTCTGAAACATCTCGGTAGCTGTCATTAAACCGGTGATAACTCCATACCGCAATGCTGATTATCTCGAAAGGATAACGATAGCGTTTCGGCTTTTGCTCCAACATCTTTTCACCAATTAAATAATGCCTAGTCTAACGCAAAAGTTAACTTGACGGTGCCCTATTAGACTAATCCACCAGCTTTAGGCTGGTGGTTGTTTAGTGCCCCTCTAAGGCATCATCTTGTTTGCATTACTATCTTCACTGTCTTCAGTTATTGCAAATGAGGCTAAAGAAGAGATATCCTTTACTGCATTTTTTCCAAAAATGTTCTTAAAAAAATCAACAATCATTTGACCCAAGCTTCGATAATCTGCCAGCGCGTCTTTAAGACCATTATGCAAAATTTCCATATGATTGCTTTCAACAATAAGAGACGGATGTGAGCTGTCTTTAGAAAAATCTATTTCAATAGTTGCTTCAGCCTTAATTAATCCGCCTTCCGAATATATGTAAGGTTGATCCTCTTCGATGTATTTAGATAAACGAGAGCCTAGTGCAGGGATTAATTTTTTTACGTTGCAATATTCTTGGATTCTGAATCCAGAGCTTGTTGTTTCTATACTAATTTTAAACTCTCTACTGCGCCCCATGATTGTCACATCATTTCCTTGTCTGTCTTTAAGCTGAGTCGCCAGCGCTGAAGTAACAGGGTATAACAACCCCCCTTGGTGAAAAGTTTTTCTTAAATAAGAAGAAGCGTTCTTTTTTTCTGCTTCGGTACCTGTAAAATCTTTCAATATAATTTTTTCGAAAAAATCTAGAACATCGCTTTCTGTTTTAAACTCGTTAAACTGATTAGAAAGCAACTTTAAAGATATTCCATTTATACTAATATTTTCATCAGCCCCCGCTGCTCTAAAAAAATCTGCTTGGACATGTGAACTACCCATGTTTGGATTAGATACGTTCAAAGTCGAACTTCTTGGCTTAAAAAATCCAATCTTTTTATCTGTTGCAGATATGATTGTTGGCATTTCAGGTTTTTTTAGCAAATGAGCGTTAGTAATCAGCTCTGCAACTAAGATGTTTTTTTTGCCCAAATCAGCGCTATGTTTCTTTATTAATTCCAGGGATTCTTGCGACGAGATCTTTTTGGGTGCAGGGGGAAGTTCTGGAAAGAGGCAGGGTGCAATCACTACAGCTAAATTTGAAGCATTCATTTTTGTTTCAGGTTTTTGGCAGACTTTGTTCATTAATTTTAATAGAAAATAAGCGACTTTCGAATTGTAAGGCAATGACTCATTCCACGCTTCAAGCAGTGACTTTCCTTGTTCAAATTGCTGTTTAGTAAAGATAGGCCCTTCATCAGCCCTTAATTTTCGCAAAACGTGCTTAAGTAAATCAGCGCGCTCAATCTGATTCATATCGCCGAACTCAATTTTTCCTTGTTGAATTTCAGACATTTTTTTTTGGAGTAACTCAGTGTTTGCTGCTTGTCTAAAAATTCCTTCGGGCGCATTTATCGCTAGCGATTTATCTATTAATTTAATTAATTCAAGCGCCGCAAATTGGAAGTTACTGACTTTTTCTTGGGTTGCTTTTTTTATTGGCTTTATGCCTGTACCAATACTATTTTCAGATAGCTGTTGCGCTTGGCTTTGTGGCGATTGAGCTCGAGAAATAGCCTTATCTACGGCAGTAATATCTAATTGGTAGCCTTTGGGTAGCGCCTGTTTGTATTTGCCTGAAGCAGGATGGCATTCCGCTACTTGAACAACTAAACTATCTGACAGCTTAACGGAGGATTCTAACTCGCTTTTTAAATTCTTTAATTCCTCAAGAGATAAACTCCCTCTTTTAGCGTCTTGAATAACTGAGGCCAAATTTTCATAACGAATCTTTAATTTCTCTTGAATCAAAGACGTCCGAACATTTAAATTTTTCTTGTTTCTACCCTGAGACATAATACCACCTACCTCTAAGTTAATTGAAATGAATGTCTTTAAGCTTAATTATACAATAACTTTATTAAGATATTCTTAAGGAATTGTATTTTAATTTGTGTATTTATTGATTTGGCGTATACTGGAAAGAAAATTTATTTTTCTAGACAAGGGATAGTTAATGACACAGCAAACCAGAATAATAGTGGAATCGGCACCGTCAACTACTGCGCACCATGAAAGCAGCAAATCTCACTGAGCCATCGTTTCCAATAAATTCTGCTGTTTGAACAAATTTAAACCGATTCATAGACTGTTATGGAACTGCCATAGTCAATTAATGTGTTAATAATTGCCATTGCCTGGCATTATTTTAACCACTTATTTGTGCAGCGCGATAATATACTGGGCCAATTCAATGACCTATTCTAACCTCTAAGGGTTAAATGATAAAAGGTGGTGGTTTCTCTCGCTTTTCAGCATAAAAGCAAAGCATTTTCTCCCAACTTTCAAAAAGAAACATGCCAAAAATC
>NZ_LNYB01000090.1:1901-1991 GCF_001467625.1 Legionella feeleii | reverse complement strand
GTCAGACGTAGAAGTAGAGAGCGTCACGACAGACCTACGCGCAAGGCAAATTACAATCCGAGTTGTCAGCACAAAAGATGAAATTTTATG
>NZ_LNYB01000090.1:1654-1742 GCF_001467625.1 Legionella feeleii | reverse complement strand
CCTTCACTTTATTATTAAATCCTTCAACAAAACCACTATTGTTACGCGCATTAAAGTAGTTGGCGATGATATCCATATGTTTATTGAG
>NZ_LNYB01000090.1:288-1644 GCF_001467625.1 Legionella feeleii | reverse complement strand
AATGATGAAAGGTGGTGGTTTCTCTCGCTTTTCAGCATAAAAGCAAAGCATTTTCTCCCAACTTTCAAAAAGAAACATGCCAAAAATCACCTCAAGCTCACTCCATAACTGCCTAAATGTTCTTGTAATACTACGGCACCAATGGAACAATTTGTCTGTCATCTCAAGGATTTGATGAATATAAAAGGCAAGCATGATTAGGATATAAAAATTAAAGGACTCCCCATTGACATGTCCCCAGTTATGCGTCAAATCATAGCCATTATTTTTTAGCGTATTAAAACATTCGTTTTCCACCTTCCATCTTGCTCTGGCAGCTTTGGTGATGCTGGCCACCGTTGTGGCATTGACATCAAGATTCGTGGCCCATACTCCAAGCGTTGTTGAAGTCTGATTACCCTTTTTATCCATGCTAATGGCAAAGGCCTGAATGACTGTTACTGTAATATCTGTGCTGCCATTTAAAGGAATCTCCTTGTACCAGCGATGGGCGATAGTGGTACCGCTATCGTTTCGAGTTTTCAAGCTCTCATAGGGGGCTTTTTCAATGGCTTTAAATAATTTTTTATGGTCCCCTTGTTTGACTCGAAACAGATACTCTTCTTTTGCATCAAGAATAGTTTGAATAAAAGGAGCGGTCGCATACAGGCTATCTGCCAACCAGATAAAGGACATGCGTGGATGTCGCGACCTTATGGAGGGGAGAAGGCGGTAGGCCGCATTGATTTCACAGTCTTGCTTCTCCGTGCCATCTGTATTTTTAA
Organism: Legionella feeleii; assembly: GCF_001467625.1. Taxonomy (GTDB): domain Bacteria; phylum Pseudomonadota; class Gammaproteobacteria; order Legionellales; family Legionellaceae; genus Tatlockia; species Tatlockia feeleii. Next base: position 880 of record NZ_LNYB01000090.1, on the reverse strand, counting down.
TTTCTTCTGGCATTAATGGCAGTATATGCTTTTTGTCTGGGTGACAAATAATAGGCTGCAATGCCTTATGACTGTATTGTACGACGCCATTACGTTTCGTCTGGGTCAAACAGCATGCGCAGTTGATAGCCTCAGAGGAATAGTATTCGGTGGCATCAATAGCCACCAGATACTTCTTTTGAAACTGATAAGATGCCAAATGCTTGCCGCGTTGCAACCTGGCTAAATAATCGTCAAAGATGGGAGCAAACTGAGCAGAAGGGATAGAGCCGATAATCTTGCGCATTTGGTTGTCTTTCGGAGTATGAACTACCCCAAATTGGGTCTGAAGATTATTTTTGTGATGCTTCCTCTCCATACGCTCCTGATAGTTCACCATGTTCCCTGATTGATAAAACATACAAGCCAAACCAGATAAGGCAGTATCTAACGCAGAATAAGTTGTACTGCTTCCACGCCTCGTCTCCTGGTAATCATAAAAACTCTTTTTAAATCCGTTGATAAGTGGAGCTAAACTTAGGTGCTTTTTTAGTTGCATAGGGGCTTTTAAAATCGTGTGAAAAACCAGCCTGATTATCCTTAATTTCAATCA
>NZ_LNYB01000090.1:0-278 GCF_001467625.1 Legionella feeleii | reverse complement strand
CATCTAAATTTACCAAATCTTTCGTCGACTGTTGGCTAAAAAATAGTTGGACAATGCTTGGTTTATATTTAGTCATGAAAAGACCCTGCTCTACCAGTGGTTAAAGCGGCGGCATATTCATATGAAATAAGATTAAAAAAGTAGCCTAACTCAGATTAGGCACTTTTGGCGTTTGTTCCACAAACCCCCAACCTGGCTAAATAATCGTCAAAGATGGGAGCAAACTGAGCAGAAGGGATAGAGCCGATAATCTTGCGCATTTGGTTGTCTTTCGGAGT
>NZ_LNYB01000089.1 GCF_001467625.1 Legionella feeleii | reverse complement strand
GACGCAAAGCGTCCAGTCGCCTAATAAATCCTTTTCGAGACGAATGGTGTAATAGCGTGTTGCTTTTTCAAAACGGGCAGCGTGATAGCATTCTGCTAATTGAAAATTAAGACAATGTACCCAGGGTAGGGTGATAAACCAGGGAGTCATTACCAGGATTTACCTGTTATCGTTTCAATGACACTCATCTCAGTAAACCCATTTCTGGAATCGGCGATGGATTCTGCTTCATGCATTAAATCATAAATGGTTTCATCCAGCTCTTTTTCATTGGTGTAAGGGATTTTTAAAATGCATTCC
>NZ_LNYB01000088.1:161-406 GCF_001467625.1 Legionella feeleii | reverse complement strand
GAAAAACGACCGCGACTTTTTATTGGCTGCCGTGGCGGAGAATGGCTTGGCCCTTGTGTACGCGTCTGAAACACTGAAAAACGACCGCGAGGTTGTCTTGGCTGCCGTGGCGCAGAATCGCTGGGCCCTTGAGTACGCGTCTGAAACACTGAAAGACGACCGCGACTTTTTATTGGCTGCCGTGGCGAAGAATGGCTTGGCCCTTCAGTACGCGTCTGAAACACTGAAAGACGACCGCGAGGTTG
>NZ_LNYB01000088.1:0-151 GCF_001467625.1 Legionella feeleii | reverse complement strand
ACACTGAAAAACGACCGCGAGGTTGTCTTGGCTGCCGTGGCGCAGAATCGCTGGGCCCTTTTTACAAAAAGTACAAAAGTTTTTTTTTTTGAACTTTTACAAAAAGTACAAAAGTTACAAGAAGAAGTCAATCCAGCTGCATTTTTAGCTT
>NZ_LNYB01000087.1:1278-1985 GCF_001467625.1 Legionella feeleii | reverse complement strand
TTCGGTTTCATCAAAATCCATTTGCATTTTATTGCTAGTTCATTTGCAAAATAATTCAAGCAGAGCCGAATCTGTTTTCAAGTCCTAACAGGTAGTTATCGAGGTACACTAATTGCAGGACTGTCTCCTTGAGAATCTTCTTGAGCGCTCGTTCTTTGCTTTAAAGCGATTGCTTTTAGAGCCCTTTCTTTAAGAGAAATAGATCGGCTGTCGTTAAGCGTTTTATCAGCCTTATCAAGGCTGTCATCTAATAAAGTATTGACGGCTTTTACTTTTAAAACGCTTTTGTCGATGTCCATTTCCAATTCTTGACATTTTTTTACTTGTCGCTTTGTTTGTGTGGATTCCTCTTCAGTTAACAATTTTGTGGTAATTGTATCGCTCTTAACCGATGTAACCTCAGATACAATACTAACAATCGATTCGGAAATGAAATCCATCGCCGCTTTCTTCTCTGTGATAATTGCAGAAAGCGAGTCTATCTCCTGACTGAGTTTCTCACCGGCATCATTCAATTTACCCGTCGTTGCCAACATCTTCTCTTGCTGTTCCTGAAGTTGTTTGACCATCCCTTCAAGACGCGTGACCTGGCTATGCAACTTACCTGCTTCAATGCCTAATTGCGCAATCGTTGTCGATAAACTGGCTGTCTGCTCTTCCAGGGCTGTAAACGCGTCATTAAGCTTACGCTCCATCTCATTAAACGC
>NZ_LNYB01000087.1:893-1182 GCF_001467625.1 Legionella feeleii | reverse complement strand
AGCCTCTTCAATGTTGTAATGGTCTGAAAGGATTTCACTGAGCTTATAGTAAGCGCCTACCACCGCGAAAAAGGCTAAAGCATGAACCGCCAAACCCAATACAATCGCACCAGCAACCACTTCGCCATGCAAAACCTGACGGTCAAACCAGCCTTTCTGACCGTAAAAAGTAGCCAGCTTTGAAAACTGACTACTCTTTATCTCATACCACTTTATCGCATAATCAATGTCAATTTTCGCGTCAAATAACTTTAAACGCTCCGTTTGCTTCTTTAATAACTCCAACTGA
>NZ_LNYB01000087.1:0-883 GCF_001467625.1 Legionella feeleii | reverse complement strand
CATACCACTTTATCGCATAATCAATGTCAATCTTCGCGTCAAATAACTTTAAACGCTCCGTCTGCTTCTTTAATAACTCCAACTGTTGTTTAGTCTTTTTCTTTATTAGCTCTAACTCGGTTTGTGTACTACCAGAAATGACAACTTCCTCTACCGGAGGAATACTCACTTCGTCTGTTGTTGTTTTACTATACATGGCGAATTTCCTTATTTAAAAAATGAAGGGGAGGGGGAACGGCCGCGTTTGTTTTCCTGCGCCTCTTCCAGTTGCTCCGTGAGGGTTTCTATGAGCTCGTTACAAGCTGCTACCTCGCTCGTTAACTCATCAATTTTTGAAGCAGCCTTCTTAAATTTAATTTCGCTTTCCTCAAGTTGAGCCACCACTCCTTTAATTTTCTTATCAAGAAGCCCAATTTTTACGTCTTTTTCTCTATTTTCCTTGGTAATCTCTAATAATTCCCCTTTCACCAATGAAAGCTCTGCCTTTGATGCCGCTGTTTGTTCTTTGGTTTCCACTAATTCCTTAGACGCCTCCTTTAATCGTGCATCCGATTCCGCCAGCTGGCGCTTTGCCTCTTCAAAAGCAACCTGCTTTTCATGCAGCTCTTTCTGCAAACGGTGAATCAGCTCCTCTTGCTCACGAGCGGCTTTTTCCAGCCCTTCCGATAAAGGCGTTAGTTCTTCAGCCTGCTGCTGAATCGATGCACTGTCAGTAACAACACCCTTAGCAAGCGCTTGAATTTCTCTCTGTTGCTGAACTACGCTCGTGTCAAGCTCCTCTTTCCGCTGCTGGATCCCTTTCACCACCTCATCTAAATGCTGCATCCGCTCTGACTCCTTTTCCTGTTTCTCTTTGGTTAAATTAATCAATAAATCAGTCTTG
>NZ_LNYB01000086.1:7980-10640 GCF_001467625.1 Legionella feeleii | reverse complement strand
TTCCTTTTGTTGATTATGTTCTTGGCGAACAATCAACAGGATACGCCACCTAATTTATTTTTCACATACACCAGATTCGAGCATAACTCTAGCAGAGCATCCTTAAGGTATTATTAATTATAAAAATTTAACTTGCGGATTTTTAACAAAATGAGTTAAATACAGACAATTTTTTGAAACTCAAGAGTAGTTGTATGTCACCAGTCACTGAAACTAAGTCTCAATCGCTTATGGAGAATAATTCATTCGCTCAAGCTATCGAATCAGAGATTAGGCGATTTGAAAAACACGATGGGATTAGCTTGTATGGACTTATTATGGAAACAGTCGAACGTGCTTTATTGCAAACTATCATGAATAAATGTCTTTACAACCAATCCAGAGCCGCAAGAATGCTCGGCCTATCGCGAACGAATTTACGGTTAAAGCTCAGACATTATTTTGGCGATAAGTATTTCAAAGGCCAAGTGCAGTTATGACTACCCTTCTGGATACCGCATTAAAACTGTTATCCGCACGCCCCTTAAGTGAGCGAGAGCTCACCCGTCTTTTAGAGCGGGAATTCAGTGCTCACCCTGATTTAGACCAGGCTATTGAGGCAACACTCGCACGTCTTCGTGACCTGCATGTGCTAAATGACCATCGCCTGGCGGAAAGCTTAAGCCATCGCTATCGTCATAAAGGCAACCGCTTTATTCGCACAGTCTTAAAACAGAAAGGCATAAGCGATGAAGTTATCGAGCAAACCTTAGTTGAATGTGGCGATGAATACGAGCGTGCTCTGGAAGCCTTACACAAAAAACTCTATTCCGTCTACCGAACGCCGGATGATAAGTCCAAAGCAAGACTCTATACTTTTCTGTCCAGCCGTGGGTTTTCTCAAGCGGTGATTCATCAAGCCATTAAAGCGCTTTATGAGGATACTTTATAATGATTAAATCAGAATTGATTCAACTCATTGCTGCAAAGATGAGTCACCTCTCGGAAAAGTCAGTGGAAGACGGTATTAATCAGATTCTTGCCACTATGACCCAAGCGCTGGAAAACGGTCAGCGTATTGAAATCAGAGGGTTTGGTACTTTTGCAGTTCATCACAAACCAGCGCGAGCTGCTCATAATCCGAAAACGGGTGAAAAAACGGTGGTCGACTCTAAATACAAAGTCCTTTTTAGGCCAGGACTTGAACTTAAACGGCGTGTCATGGCCTCTCAAGAAACCGTAGTCATTAAGAATGATTAATTCTTGCGCTCAACTCCAAGACATTTCTTGCAAAACATCGCGCGTTTCTCTTAATGACAGGCGATGAATTAAAGTGCAGACTGAGAGTATTGGTGGTTGCTAATCCAGTTCTCGAACAGGAAGGTTCGTCAAAGGACAACAGCACAGGGACGTGCTGACACAGGAAGTGGATGGGCTGGCAACCAGCCAAACCAACTGATTCTCTCCATGGCGCAGGTAAACACATCGCTTCATTGCTATTGGGATAAATGAAGAAACCACATTAAAGAAAAGGTCTACCTGCGCGCCGATTATAGCAATAATCCCTATTTAATCAACAAATTAGGTAACACTTAATCACTCTGCTTTTATTCTACCGCAGGATTCAACTTTATTTTAATTTGTAGATTGACAGGTCGATTGGCGCTGCTAAGATGGCGCCCATTATAGAGATTTAAGTTTATCTTTCAGGATAAACCATCGATTACAAAGCAGCCAGGAACAGGGACGTTGAGGGCAAAAATCATTTATTTGCTAAGACGGAGTTTGTTCATGCGTATATTAACCAGCCTTCTCTGGTTAACTCATTCCAATCAAACTGAAACATCCAATTCTTTCGGGCATCCGTCTGTTGCTTATTCATTTTTAATCACAAACGGAGCATAAAATGCCAATACCAGTAGTTATTGCAGCGGGGGCTGTTATGGGAGTAAAAGGACTTGGAATGGGAGGAGCGGCCTATGTGGGTTATCAAGGTGCTTCCTATCTATATAACGGAGTACGTGACTGGATAGACCCGAGTCGGGTTGAGAAACGGCAGACTGAATTATTAGTTAATTTAACCAAAGAGAAACAGGAAAAGGAGTCAGAGCGGATGCAGCATTTAAATGAAGTAGTTCAAGGAATTCAGCAGCGCAGAGAAGAGCTTAATACAGGTGTGGTTCAGCAGCAAACCGAACTTCAAGAAATTGTGCAGGGAGTTGGTACTGACAGTGCAGCGATTCAGAGACAGCTAGACCAGATAGTCCCTGTCTCGGATGGATTAGAAGAAACAGCCCGTGCGCAACAGGAACTAATTAACCGCCTACAGCAGGAGTTACAGACGAAGCAACTTGCTTTTGAAGAGGCAAAGCGCCAGCTGGCGGAATCGGATGCCCGATTAAAGGAAGCGTCTAAGGAATTAGTAGAAACGAAGGCAAGAGTCAGTTCTTTTGAGATTACGCAACAAGAAACACGACAAGAGTTAAAGGGACTAAAAGAGCAAATGGCACTCCTTGCTTCGAAAAATAACGCTGCAATCAATTCACTAAAAGCTGAACTTGGAGAAGCCAATGCGTTAATAGAAACCCTCACCGAGCAACTGGAAGAGGCGCAGGAAAACAAACGCGGCCGATCCCTCTCCCCTTCATTTTTTAAATAAGGAAATTCGCCATGTATAGTAA
>NZ_LNYB01000086.1:4632-7970 GCF_001467625.1 Legionella feeleii | reverse complement strand
AGATGGCGCCCATTACAGAGATTTAAGTTTATCTTTCAGGATAAACCATCGATTACAAAAGCAGCCAGGAACAGGGACGTTGAGGGCAAAAATCATTTATTTGCTAAGACGGAGTTTGTTCATGCGTACATTAACCAGCCTTCTCTGGTTAACCCATTCCAATCAAACTGAAACACAATCCTTTAGGGCATCCGTCTGTTGCTTATTCATTTTTAATCACAAACGGAGCATAAAATGCCAATACCAGTAGTAATCGCCGCGGGGGCTGTCATGGGAGCAAAAGGACTTGGAATGGGAGGAGCAGCCTATGTAGGTTATCAGGGCGCGTCTTATGTCTATGAAGGGATACGTGACTGGATAGACCCAAGTCGGGTTGAGAAGCGCAAGACTGATTTATTGATTAATTTAACCAAAGAGAAACAGGAAAAGGAGTCAGAGCGGATGCAGCATTTAGATGAGGTGGTGAAAGGGATTCAGCAGCGAAGAGAAGAGCTTGACACGAGCGTAGTTCAGCAACAGCGTGAAATTCAGGCACTTGTGCAGGGAGTTGGTACTGACGGTGCAGCGATTCAGAGACAGGCAGACCAGATAGTTCCTCTCTCGGAAGGATTAGAAGAAACAGCCCGTGCGCAACAGGAACTAATTAACCGTTTACAGCAGGAGTTGCAGACGAAGCAACTTGCTTTTGAAGAGGCAAAGCGCCAGTTGACGGAATCGGATGTCAGGCTAAGAGAAGCGTCTAAGGAGTTGGTGGAAACCAAAGCTAGAGTTTCCTCTTCCGATGCTCAGCAAGAACAAACACGCCAAAAATTAAGGCAATTAGAGGCAAAAATAAACTTAATGTCTTTGGAAAATCAGCAAAAGGATGGTTTAATCAAGCAAATTACTGAGGAAAATAAAGCCATTTATTCACAAATTACCAACTATGGTGCCGAACTACAATTATCAAAAAAAGAGATAGAAGAATTATCACATACCAAAGACTCTTTATCAGCTGAACTAACAGAAGCCAATGCATTAATAGAAACCCTCACGGAGCAACTGGAAGAGGCGCAGGAAAACAAACGCGGCCGTTCCCCCTCCCCTTCATTTTTTAAATAAGGAAATTCGCCATGTATAGTAAAACACAAGAAGTGAGTATCCCCCCTGTTGAGGAAATTGTAATTTCTGATGCTACTCAAACTGAGTTAGAGCTGATAAAGAAAAAGACTCAACAACAGTTGGAGTTATTAAAGAAGCAGACGGAGCGTTTAAAGTTATTTGACGCGAAGATTGACATTGATTATGCGATAAAGTGGTATGAGATAAAGAGTAGTCAGTTTTCAAAGCTGGCTACTTTTTACGGCCAGAAAGGCTGGTTTGAGCGTCAGGTTTTGCATGGGGAGGTGGTTGCTGGTGCGATTGTATTGGGATTGGCGGTTCATGCTTTAGCTTTTTTCGCAGTGGTGGGTGCCTACTATAAACTCAGTGAAATATTATCAGACCATTATAACATCGAAGAAGCGAATAAAGAGGCGATAAGAAAAAGCTTTGATGGTTTAAGGGAAGAATTAAAACAATCGATAGACACGTTTAATGAGATGGAGCGTAAGCTTGATGAGGCATTTACTGCTTTGGAAGAGCAGACTGCCAGTTTATCGACAACGATTGCGCAATTAGGCATTGAAGCAGGTAAGTTGCATAGCCAGGTTACGCGTCTTGAAGGGGTGGTAAAACAACTTCAGGAGCAGCAAGAGAAGATGTTGGCAACGACGGGTAAATTGAATGATGCGGGTGAGAAACTCAGCCTGGAGATAGATTCTCTTTCTGCGACAATTACAGAGAAGAAAGCGGCGATGGACTTGGTTTCGCAAGCAATCCTGTCTGTTGCACAAAGCTCATCAAAGACTGAAAAAGAAGTTTCTAAAGACAAGCAAATCGTGGTTGAATTATCTAAGGAAATGGCAGAAACGATGCTAAGTCTTGAAGAGAGTACAAAAGAAACTGTTCAAAAGTCGCAGTCTATCCACGAAAGAGCTCGACGAGCAATCGCTTTAAAGCAAAGAACGAGCGTTCAAGAAGACTCTCAGGGAGACAGTCCTGCAATTGTAGTACCTCGTTAGAGATACCCCCACTAGTTAACAATGTTATCCACTGAATTTGTGGATAACATTGATTTTAATTGCCACACTGTATAATATTTACCCACCTGCCTTTGATTTTTGAGCTTGTTGCTTTCAAAAGGGCTATGAGCGAAGCGAATTCGTTTTATGTTATCTTAGCAAAAGCGAGGCGTTATTGAGATAAATCTCTGCCTCGTCATTCGTCGCTTAGTCGCGTTATAGGTATTAACGGAGTGACGGGGTTTTGCAAGGAGGAAAGCGAAGCGGTCCTTGCAAAATGCTGTCACGTAGTTATTTTTTTTAGCGACTAAGGGAGGAATGATGAGGTGTTTTACTTCAATGGCGACTTGCGTTATCAAAAGGCTAATTGACCGTAGGTCAATTCCTTCTACAGAAGGTTATCAACAGATAATTTTCTAGATGTAATTAATGGGATAATTGGTAAGAGAGGACACTTAAAGCCGATTCATAGGGACACTTAAGTGATAGTATGGAATATGTTATCCACACAAAGAAGAGCCTGCCTCCTGATAAAAATCGTAAAAAAGTTATTTGGCTGTCAATTGGATTGATTTTTGTGCGGGTGTAATTGGGGTTAAGTGGGTTAACCGTTCCATTGCTCCCAATCGCTCACAAGGGAGCACTTTATTTGCAGTAGGGGTGACAATCTTCGGAACGAAAAGGTACGCTTAGGTTTCTTCGAAAGGCGCCTCACCTGCTGCTAACAGCGAGTGAATACGCTTGCGTTCCTGTTCGCGCTGCTCACGCTGTTTGCGCTCTTCTTCTTTCAGATGGGTGAGTAAACTTCCAAGATGGGCTTTGGCGTTCTTTTTTACGCCCACTAGATTGGCTATATCTATCACCGGCGCTTTAACCACCAGGTTACTCTCCTGCTTTTTTTGGCGGTCAAGTCGCTTGCGCGCCAAACGCCTTTGCGCCGACAACGCTTGCAAGTTGATACCACAGGCTTTAAAAAAAGACGGCATTAAACATTTAACCGCCGCAAGTCCGATAAAACGCTTCTCATCAGCCCTGCCCCCCTCTTTGATATCAAAACGCTCAGTTAACCGGAGGTAACCAGCTCTTTTTAATAACGAAAGAGCACGGTAAGCACGCTTTAGGCCGATACCTGCTTTTTTTGCAATAAAGCTCACCGTCAGAGAACGAAATCCCAGCGCATTAGGCACGCCAACTCGAAGGCTGGCAAGCTCCGTGTAATGAAGAAGAACCTGCGCA
>NZ_LNYB01000086.1:4333-4622 GCF_001467625.1 Legionella feeleii | reverse complement strand
TTGCAAGTTGATACCACAGGCTTTAAAAAAAGACGGCATTAAACATTTAACCGCCGCAAGTCCGATAAAACGCTTCTCATCAGCCCTGCCACCCTCTTTGATATCAAAACGCTCGGTTAACCTGAGATATCCTGCTCTTTTCAATAACGAAAGAGCCCGATATGCGCGCTTTAGGCCGATACCTGCTTTTTTTGCAATAAAGCTCACCGTCAGAGAACGAAATCCCAGCGCATTAGGCACACCAACTCGCAGGCTCGCAAGCTCCGTGTAATGAAGAAGAACCTGCGCC
>NZ_LNYB01000086.1:0-4323 GCF_001467625.1 Legionella feeleii | reverse complement strand
AATAAAGCTCACCGTCAGAGAACGAAATCCCAGCGCATTAGGCACGCCAACTCGAAGGCTGGCAAGCTCCGTGTAATGAAGAAGAACCTGTGCCACACTCGCAACTGCTTCGCGAGATTCGCTGCGCTGACGACGTTTTGAAAAACGGGTTAACCGTAGTTCAGGGAAAAATGAAGCCGGTTTCGAATAAAATCGGCGCAGCGACTCCATCGCCCATGTTAAAATCTTAGGCCGTGGCTTGTGGGAGTCTGGTTCTCTGAAAAATCGCGGCACATCAGGACTATGACCGCACCAATTGCCCGTGCGATTAAGATTATCACGCCGATCATCCTTGCGAATTTTAATCGACATAACAATATCAGCGCTTTCCAACAGCATACTTTCTTGCATGCGAAAAACATCCTTAGCGGTAGCTAATTATTGACGGATCAATGAGTTAACGCTAAGATGTAATTGTGTAGAGTACAAATTTGCGTTAACCAGAAAAGCCCGCGCCAACGGGCTTTTTTTTTGATTCAAAACAACTAAGAGAAAATTATCCTTTATTTTTATGGCGGTCAACTTCTTTTTTTATCATAACCAATTGAAATATGTGATTATTTTATTAATTTTTGGTTCACAATTGGTTCACGATTTCTTTAGTAAAATAGTTCACAATTGGTTCACAAGTGCTTGTTAGGAATTTCTATTTTCTTTTTATGGGTTCCTCTTATAATGGTTCACAATTGGTTCACATAAATTTATTAATAATGGTTCACAATATATATCTTTTAATTATATGTAATTGACTATAAATGGGCTTATAGATATTCGTTTAACTCAGTTTGCAAAGGGATGGCTAAAGCAATAAAATGGTTCACAATTGGTTCACATTTAATTGCTAATAATGGTTCACAGTTTAGATCAATACAATTAATTAATAGAACGAAAATAGCAATCAAATGCATCAAAAGAAAGGTTCACAATTAGTTCACTTACAAAACTGTTTAATGGTTCACAGTTATATATAAAACACTGTTAAACATATTAAAAAAATTTTTTTTATCTTTAATTACTCAATCATTGACCTATGAGTTTTAGTATGTAATTGTATGTATTAACATAATAATTATAACAAAACATACAAGGCCATAAGTAATGGAACAAATAAGTTGGACGAACTCGGATATACGTAAGTTATTTAAAATGGATAATCGTTTCAAATCTATTCAAACGTTGTATAACGCAGAGGATCGTGGCGAAATTCCTATAGCCAAAAGAGAAGCTAGGGGAAAAGTTTCAACTAGACTATGGGACTTAGATCAGTTACCTGAAATTGGAAAGCGATTTGGTTTTTTAAAACCACCATTGCAACAGAAAATTTTATGCAAGTATATGCAAAAAGGTGGGGTATATAAAACAACCACTAGTTATAATGAGGCGCGTACTTTAGCTCTAAATGGTATAAAAACCATACTAATAGGATTAGACCCCGAATGCTCCGTTTCAGATATAATAATACCTCAACAAGAACTAAATAGACTTGATGATTTTGAACAAGGGAAAGGTCTTTTCCATTTTTTAGTTGAAGGTAGTTCTTTAAATGAAATTATACGATCAACATCAATTCCCACACTCGACTTTATTCCTGAAACACACGATTTAGTAAAATTAAATAAATGGATGTCTTTTGAAAAACGTCGTGAATATATCTTTCAAGATAAACTAATTCCACTTCTATCCGAATATGATGTCATCATATTCGATAATAGCCCAACATGGAACCACCTTGTAGAAAACTCAATCTTAGTCTCCTCATATGTCGTTATGCCACTAGGATGCACCTTGCTAGCGTATAATGCCTCTGCAACCAATATGCAAAATATTTGGGACTTTCAAGATGTTATGAAGTTAACAAACCAGGGATTAATAATGTTTAGCACCGCTCTTGAAAGAAGTTCACTTAGCCAACAAATAAATGCGACTTATTTGAGTCGTTATGTTGACTACATGATAACTACACCTATACGTAAATCTGTAAAATGGGAAGAAGCTCTTATGTCTAAGCAAACCATATTAGAATATGCGCTAGGATCTCCTCAGGCAGAAGAATATTACCATCTCATCTCTGAACTGTGGGCAAGGGTAAATAACAATGAACAAAGTTTTGTAGATCTATTATTAACTAATGAATTAGAGGCTATCTAATGGCCATTAAAAAAGGAGCATTTGAATTATATGCTCAGGAGCGAAAGCTGCCACAAAAAAATGTAAATAGCACTATTAAAGCAAGCCATTTTTTTGATGATACATATACCAAAGCCAAGGACTCAAAACTGGTTCACAGCAAGCTCCCAAACAGCAACGCCCTGGGAACAGAGAATCAAGCCAACCCTAAAGAACTACCAAGTCAAGACAACAAAGAAAATAGTTCACAATTGGTTCACAATCAGTTCACAAACAGCAATACCCTGGTAACAGAGAATCAAATCAACCCTAAAGAACTGCCAAGTCAAAGCAACACAGTAAATGGTTCACAATCGGTTCACAGCAAGCTCGCAAACAGCAACTCCTTAGGAACAGAGAATCAAGCCAATCCTAAAGAACTGCCAAGTCAAGAGAACACAGTAAATAGTTCACAATTGGTTCACAGCAAGCTCGCAAACAGCAACTCCTTAGGAACAGAGAATCAAGCCAATCCTAAAGAACTGCCAAGTCAAGACAACACAGTAAATAGTTCACAATTGGTTCACAGCAAGCTCACAAACAGCAACTCCTTAGGAACAGAGAATCAAGCCAACCCTAAAGAACTACCAAGTCAAGACAGCACAGAAAATAGTCCACAATTGGTTCACAATTGGTTCACAGCCACCAATGCCTTGGGAACAGAAAATCAAACCAACCCTAAAAGGATGCAAAATCAAGCAACTGAAATTAGCTTTTCAAAATTAGTTGGAAATCAGCGTAAGATATTAATTGCATTGTACAAAAACATGAGGATGAATAAATCAGACTCAACCGAAGAGCTAACTCTCGAACTAATCTCAAAATTAACGGGGGTCAACCAAAAATCGCTTAAAAATACCTTATTCAGATTAACTAAAGCAGGCATGCTTATCAGAGTAGATCAAAAAGCAGGACGAGGTGGCTGGGTAAAATATGCAATTGATGAGCGCATCATACGAGAAATTCAGCAAAAAGAGTTTTTTAGGTAAGGGGTTAATAACATTTATGCCAAAATTGAACCCATCAATATCGCAGACTAAATCCTCTTCATTGAGGACCTTTGAGATTCGGCTGAGATCCTGAAGACAAGGAGGGCAGAACGGGGCGAGTATGAAATCAAAGATGGGGGTTCTAGCCGGAAATCTCAGAAATTTCCGATGAAACATCACCTGGTGACATATTGGATTTAATTATTACAATCTTTCCTGAAAGTAACCGATTTACGGAAAGATTTTTACTTGCTCCCATGTGGGAAGCGATTATTTTGTCTTGTTTTAGTCTTATTCACACACTTTTTTTGGGAAAGTTAGATTAAAAAGCCTTTTTTGTCTCCGAAATTAACTCATCGGAAATTTCTGAGATTTCCGGCTAGAACCCCAAGATCCTAATTCGTATTACTTTTTACTTTGTGCGACGAAATATAATAATCAACCAGAAACAAGAGCAGGAATTATGATTGCAATATTTAAGCACTGGAATACCTGTTTTTGCATCATAAGCAACTTTAAACTAAAATCAATCTTCTTCTTGAGTCCACCTTAGTCATAATGAAAAACATAGTCAGACTTAATAATCCATATCCAATTAAAACAAACCCTATCGCATAACTTCCAAAACTATTAAAAAACTTTATAGCGACCAGTGGAGTGAGCCCCCCACCTAAACAGGAAGCCACCGCATATAATGTTCCTACCGATGTGCACCTAATAGATACAGGAAACATTTCAGCTATAAATGTAGGAGCAATACTAAATACACAAGAGCAAAGAATCCCAACAACCACATGTAATAACAGTATTTGCTCAAAAGAACCTGTGGTAATCGCGATAAAGTAAGGTGTTATTACCAATGAAAGAAGTCCCATAGCAATAGACAAACATTTTATACGACCTATTCTATCTGATAAACCACCAAAAAATGGTATAAGAAGAATCAAAACTGCCAAACTGATCGAGTTGATTAGAAATGATTGATAATCAACTAAATGATTAGCTTTTGTCATATGTATTGGGGCGTATGTAAAAATTAGGCTCTTGGCGTCTTCGCGTTGAACTGTATAATATCACGCCATGGCTGGATTGAACCTTTCGAAACCAGTCAAGTCCAACATTAGTCGCT
>NZ_LNYB01000085.1:824240-872567 GCF_001467625.1 Legionella feeleii | reverse complement strand
TTTGAAGACGGAGTGCAGGTTGTTGAACAATCGGACTGGAAGGCCGCTTGATGATATTTTGCTCATACACCAGAATTGACAATAACTCGTTTTATACATCCACCAACTAATGTGGCGTTCTCTACTGGTTAAAAAATTTAGTGAATTATACTTGACGATTATTAGGTTAATATTAAGTATTTTAAGTATTCCCTTTATGTTTTAGTTCCTAATTGTAGCACAAAAATGGTTCATTATGACAAAAAATGATGAAAAATAACTCACTTAGTACCTCATAATTAAGTTATAATCTCTGCTACTATCTAGAGAGAAGAGTAGATTTTCATAGTGAAGAGGGTTGATAGATAATAAATGTGCAAAGCATTCTCTTTATTTCGTGGAATTTTGTGAGAATAATCGTTAATTTATGATGGTATGGTCTTGAGAATATTATGATTATCACAGGTGGAAGATGGATTTCGAAAAAATAAAAGAGTTGCAAAACATCATTGATGAAAAGAATGACGAAATTCATCGTTTGACTGCCCGTATGGAAGAAGAAAAGCAAAAATTTAAAAATGAATTACAAAGCATTCATGATTACTATGAAGGTATTATTGCTCTGATGCCTGGACATGTTTATTGGCTAGATAGAAATAATGTTTTTTTGGGGTGTAATGATTTACAAGCTAAGAATGCTCATTTGTCGTCAAGAAAAGATATTGTTGGTAAAACGAATTTCGATATGCCCTGGAAAGATCAAGCTGAAGAGTTAAACAAACTCAACAATTTGGTAATGGAAACGGGAATACCACATACCGCAGAAGAATACGCTGTAATGGCGAATGGCATGGCTATTTATATTTCACAGAAAGTGCCTTTACGTAATAAGAACAATGAAATTATTGGTGTGTTAGGGATTTCTCTGGACATCACTGAACGCAAGAAAATGGAAGTTGCATTGCGCCGCGCAAAAGAAAATGCCGAGGTTGCAAACCAAGCTAAAACGGAGTTTATTGCTAACATGAGCCATGATATCCATACTCCTTTAAGTGGTATTGTGGGTATGTCGAAGCTTTTAGAGAGGCAAGTTCAGGATCCCGAACAAAAACAGTATGCTCGTTGGATTAACGAAAGTGGTGAGCAATTACTTGAATTGTTAAAGGGGGTATTGGATCTCATTTCAGTCGATAATATTAGCGAAAGTGATGTTCAGGATGAATCTTTTGATCTGCGTAAAAACATTCAAGATATTTCTCAGCTTGTGCAGCCAACTGTGCAGATGAAAAAAATACAGTTGCATATTGAAATTGATGAAGCTGTTCCACAGCGCATAATAACGGATGGTACAAAACTGCATAGAGTTTTCTTAAACCTTTTAGGAAATGCCATAAAATTCACTGATAAAGGTAGTATCACCATTAAGGTCCGAGTGCTTGCCGATGAAAATGATTATGTTCAACTGCGATTTAGCATCATAGATACTGGCATTGGTATTCCTGATGAATTACAAGTAAGAATTTTTGATCGCTTCTTTCGTGCCGATCCATCGTATAAGGGAAAGCATAGTGGTTGTGGTGTCGGTTTACATATCGCCCAAAAATATGTTGGTTTACTAGGTGGGGAAATAAGCCTAAATAGTGAGTTAGGCAAAGGCTCAACCTTTTATTTTACTCTTACTATGAAAGTACCAAGGGATGAGGATGAAATAGCTCGAATTATTCCTACAACCGAAATTCCTGTAGTCGCAGTAAATCAAAAAGAAGCAACAGTGCCACTTATTCTCCTGGTTGAAGATAATATCAATGCTCTGCGTCTTATTGAAACTGTTGTTGAAAAGGCGGGATATCAATATTATTCAGCGGTTGATGGCGAGCATGCCCTGGAATTAATAAAGACAAATGATTTTGACCTAATCATTACTGATGTTGATTTGCCTGGTATGTCGGGCAAGACTCTAACACCTTGCATTCGTGAATGGGAAAAAGAAATGCATAAAAAGCCTTTACCTATTGTTGGTTTAACTGCCCAAGAAGTGAATGAAGTACAGGACAGTTGTTTGCAATCGGGGATGAATCAAGTATTGCGTAAGCCAGTGCATTTAAAAGCATTACAGAATGCAGTCAATCAACTGGTTTTATCGGGCGGTCAGCAAGACTCAGCGAATAAAATTCAAGTAGAAAATTAGCAAGAATTGGCAACAATTAATTTTGGTTGGCAATGTTTCTTGATGGCATTTTCTGATCACTTTAGACTTGCTAACCTGTCAAATTCAGTTATCTAAATCATGAGCGAGCGGACGCCGATTTGCTCGGAAATAGGTAATTGGTGATTGGGCAAGCAAATCAGTAAGTTTTTCCATATAGATACAAGCGAATCGATCTACCTGATAAGCAAAATAGCTTTCTTCTGCTCCCGCACGGAAGACACGTCCCCACTGAGGATTATAGAAAGTCTGCTCTTCTTGTAATAATTTGGAGATTTCTGTATCAAGAACTGTAATTTGCTTTTGCAATTCAGCTAATTCGTCATCGTATTGTTTTGATTCGCTTTCAATACTTATAGTGTGAAGGTCAATGTATTGTTGTTCCAATGTCTTTTTTATATTCATAGTAGCAACAATCTTATTCTCTATTGGCAGGGCTTTAGTATGTGAATCTATTTCTTCACCAAGTTCCTCAACTACAAGAGCTGTACGCCAATTACAATCTTTTTTTAATCGCAGTATATCCCCATAAATATGATCGCCGATATAGAGAATTTCATCGCCATTGATTTCCAGATCGTCGGTAAGTTTTCTGGCACTACCTCCCTGATAGATACCGGGAACAATCCTTCCATTGAGATTAGTCATTTTGCCATCACTGGGATTGATCAATAAAAATCGCAGATTATCGTAAAAAAAACGTGGTTTATTGGCTAAGGTTATAACGTATTCGAATAGGTCATGCCAAGTTTCCCCTTTATTTAAGAAATGACCAAGCGTATGTTCCAGCAAGAGATTGGTGTAATGATATTCTGAATTAGTCAGGATAAATATTTTTTTTCCATGGCGAATAAGACGTTTAAGTCCGTCCACAACTTCTTTTTCCTTGATAACATAGTTATCAAGATTTTGGCTGATATAAGACTTCAAGCTACCATCAGAATGTACTGTATCTACGCAATTCAATACATCGATAGCGATTGTAGAATAACTTGGAAATTCCTGCGGATGTTTATCTTTAAGATCAATTAATTGGCCATATAAAACACAAAAGGCAATTGAAAAAGACGTGTCAATTGCCATGTAATTAGGATCATTTAAATCAACATAAATACTGCGATAAATTTTTTTCTGCTCAGCAAAGCTAATTGGTCTGGTACCATGATGACTATGACGAATAGCTGCATAACGACTGAGTTTTAATATATTGCCATTTTTACTGTCAATCACCAGGCCGCGAATGGCGTCGTGAAAATTAAATTTTACACTCCTGATTATTTCAGGGTAATGTTTTTTCTCGATTAACTTATCGATGACAAGTTTGAAGACCAGCTCTTCAAAGTTTTTTGTATTGTAACGAACCAGGGTATGGTCCATGTCTAAACCAATAAGCTTGATTTTTTTCATATTTAAGATACGGTTTACAAAAACTTTTTGATTCATTATTTTCCCTCAAATGCTATTAATCGAGCTTAGTGTAGTTTAGAAGTATCCATTCATTACCGGTTCCATTTGTCTTGATCATTAAACTTAAATGCCCTGGAAATAGTACTGATGGCAATGGCTTAGTGAATAGTATAACTCTAATGAATGTGAGAGGCGATGTGCAAGTTGTTTGCCTTCCTGCATCTTATCACCGAAGGTCATTGCAAGACGGATAAATGTTTTTTAACAAGGAGTGGTGTTAATGCCAAAAGCAGCAACAGGCCTGCTAAAAGTAAATCATACTGAAGTTTAGAATTGAACGTTAATGGGGGCGGCGGTATAAAACGAGCAATAAGCGTTAAGTTAATGCCTAGAAGTCCTAAAAGAGACACTAAAAGAATGAGTACCTAATAAATCCTTTAATGAATAATTCATCGATAATCCCAAATCAAAACTGGGCGATCAAGTTTATTTTGTTGATTGGTTATAAAATTCTCATTCCTGACAATGAGTAATGATAAGATTTTTCTAATTAACTAATTCTGCAGCGATTAGACCATGAAAAACTTGCAAATAAAATTAACTGGAACCTTAAGTGAAGACATAGAAACAAGAATGGAGCAAGGGTTTATTGAGTATGAGAAAGAGCATGGGATTGAAATCAATTACAAGCGTTTCTATTTTTTATTGTTAGACGAGCAAGAGATTGCCTTTGGGGTTCTTAATGCGTTTACAGTCTATGAGGAGATCTATGTTGATGATCTCTGGATAGACAAATCTATCCGCGGCCAGGGCTATGGGCGGTTATTGTTAACTGCACTGGAAGACCATTTCACAGGGAAGGGCTATAACAACATTAATTTGGTGACCAATGCTTTTCAAGCACCTGCTTTCTATAAAAAATGTGGCTATGAAGTTGAGTTTGTACGAGAAAATAAAACGAATCCTAAATTGACCAAAACCTTTTTTATTAAATATTTTTAAGACCAGGCAGTGTAAAAATGACAATTATCAGGAGTGCGGCCAAACAGGATGCAACAGCTTTGCTTCCTTTACTGGAACAGTTAGGTTATCCCCAAAATTTGGAAGATATCGAGAACCGGATTGCTTTATTTACTCAGCAAGATGTTTATGGGATTGCTGTTGCAGAGCATAATAAAAAAATTATTGCCTGTATTGCCTGGTCAACATCGACGATTTTTGTTTCATCTAAAATTCGTATTCATGTCGAAGCACTTGTCGTTGATAATCAGTATCGGGGGCAGGGTATCGGTAAAAAATTAATGCATTTCCTGGAAGGCTATGCCAAGGTTTTCTGCCCTTGCATTATTGATCTGACCTCCGGTCAAAGAAGAGCTGAAGATGGTTCCCATGATTTTTATAAAAAACTGGGTTATCTTAATGAAGGCTCTACGGCGAAGCTCTATTTTAGAAAAGAATTATAAATCTTTGCTCCTGTTGTTAGGCGATGATGCACTGGTTATCCAAGGGAATGATTAAACGTCTCAGCTATTTTTCACAAGCCTTGATGATATTAATTTCATCAAGGCTTGATAATGAAAAAGCTCTCTAAGAAGGATTATAAATTGTGTTGGTCGCCACATCTTCTTCTTTCTCAAGGGATGGAATGTTCTTTAGGCGATCGCTATCACTGTTAATTTCACTCAAAATATCCCTAATTAGGGTTTGGGTATAGCGGCGTTGAGGATTGGTTTTTGGAAAGATGCCATGACTGAAGAAGGTTGTGTGGTAAAAACTATCGTCCGGATTGGCATAATCAAAAACAATTTCTTGGTTGCCGTAAGCCACTTGAAATTGAGCTGCAATGTAAGCTTCAAGAATGGCTGTTTGTTCTGTAGTTAAATCGGTGCGATCGTAACGCCCTGATGCTAAATACACTTGTAAATAACCCTTTCTTTGACAGATGTACCCCGCATAAAACACTCCCCCATCATAAGTATCAGTGGCTAAAGTCAGAGAAGGGTGTCCGTATCGATCATCCCAATCTAAAAAACGGTGGAGTGTTTTTGAAAACGTGTCTGCTAATCCGATATAGCCATATTCTTTTTGATAAGCATTTTTTACTCCTGTTGCTAAAATAAAATCACTTCTTAGCACTCAAATCCGTTTTTCAAAAAGTTGTAAAGCTCCCTCAACATAATGAATTTCCTGATAAGCCGGATTAATGTTATTTTCATTTGAATAAGAATATTTAGGTTTAACCGGACTAATATTTTTCTGTATATAATGCTGAGCGCTTCTGTATTTAGCATCAACCTCAGCAATCGCTACTGCAGAAGGAATAGAAGATTGAGAGTATTTGCGGTATTTTTTATTTTGAGGGAACGGTTTGTCCGTAAAAAAGAGGGCTGAATCGTCATCATCTTGCTGTCCAGGCAAAGTATCATAAACAATGACTGGTTGAGTGCCGTAGGCCTTGTTAAATTGTAAAACCAGATATGTTTCAATTACTGTGACTTGATCTTCTGTTAGGGGTTCAATTCCTTCACTCTGCCGATCAACGCGATTAAAACGTCCTGAAGATAAAAAAATCTCCAGATAATTTTTACGCTGACAAACAAATCCTGCATAGAGTAGTTTGCCATCTTCGCCGGCAAGAGAAGGATGTCCGTAACGATCTTGCCAATTGACATACTGGTGTACTGACTCATCAAGAACATCTCTCAAGCCATGATAATTATATTCTTGATAAGCATTTTTAACGCCTGTTACCAGAGTGGAATCACTACGTATGGCAAAAGAGCGTTTTTCATTTACTCTAAGTTTCTGGCGTACTTCTTTAATTGATTCCAAGGCTGGGTTAACACCTGTTTCATTTGGGTAATTTGCATACTTCGGTCCTATTGCTGGAATATTTGCCTGAATATAAGTTTTGAAAAGAAATAGGAGTTCGGTATGGGCCAAGCGCACATCAAGTTGATTTGTACTCATAAAAACCTCGCTTTACATCTGAAGCTTCAAGCAAAAGCTGAAACTTCAACTTAAATTCAGCAATAACATGACTTCATTTAAGTAATAATGAGCGTTGGGATTTGGTTCAGGAGGGAACCAGTGTGTTTGCTCCTGGACACTGGTGTTGGAACTAGATTAGATGTTTAACGCTTATTCACAAACTTATCTGCCAACCTGGAAAACAGTGTCCAGGCTTCGCATCATCATTGTTGTGAAGTGTTTTTGCATCTTCATCTCAGTTTAGTAGGTGATTGATTATCGTCAAATTGTGATCAGTATGTATTTAGAGTGAGTTTAATGTCAAGTGATTTGCTAATTTAACTGGTTGTTGGCAAAACTGTTTACTAACAGGTTTATAGTTATGGTAGCTAGGCGGAAACACTGATGATCTTTGCAAGAAGAGCCAGCCTCTAGAAAATGAAGCTGGCCTTATTTTTTTATGCCCCAAAGCCAGCAAGAACAATTTTTCCTCTGGCCTGCCCACTCTCAAGAAGTTGATGCGCTTGTCGTAAGTTTTGCGCATTTATCGCACCGAAGTGCTCATTCAAGGTGGTTTTAATAACACCTTTATCTACTAATTGAGCCACCTCATTTAAAATTTGATGCTGCTTAATCATGTCTGGTGTTTTAAACATGGAGCGGGTGTACATCATTTCCCAATGAATGGAGATACTTTTGGGTTTGAATAGTTTGATATCAAGTTGTTCCGGATCATCAATTAGAGCAAACTTAGCTTGTGGCTTTAAGCAGCGAACAAGTTCGTCTACGTGCTGATCAGTATGTGTCAAGCTAATGACATAATCTACTTCATTGATATTCAATTCTGTTAACTGTTGTGACATGGATTTATTGTGATCGATCACGTGATGAGCACCGTTCTTTTTTATCCAGTCCATTGATGGGGGCCGGGAAGCAGTGCCAATAATGGTTAAAGATGTAAGTTGTTTGGCTAATTGCACCAAAATTGATCCAACACCACCAGCAGCCCCAGTAATTAAAAGGCTGGATTTTTCCTTGGGATCTATGTTTAGGCGATCGAATAGTAATTCCCATGCTGTGATCGTGGTCAAAGGCAAGGCAGCTGCTTGCTCAAAAGACAGACTCCGGGGTTTTTCACCCACAATGCGCTCATCAACCAAATGAAATTCACTGTTGCAACCGGGACGAGTTAAATCACCGGCATACCATACTTCTGCGCCAGGCTGAAAGAGCGTTACTTTGTTACCTACAGCTTTAACAATACCAGTCGCATCCCAACCTAATACTTTATATTCTCCTTTATCAGCATCTACTTTTCGACGCACTTTACAATCGACTGGATTTACCGCAATGGCTTTGACTTCAATAAGCAAATCATGGCCAGATGCTTTAGGGGTTGGTAACTCTATATCAATCAGCGAGTTATTGATATTTTCAATGGGTGTAGCATGCTGATAACCAATTGCTTTCATGTGATGTCCTTATAAAAATAACCAATACAGAGTTATATCATAGACACAAGCGTTTATTTTTTCTCTAAATTTTGATTTAACCGTTTAAGCATTTGATTTAAATTAATTTTTTCTTCTTCATTGAAACCGGTTAATGCTAATTCGTTAAGTTGCGCGGCACATTTATCAATTTCGTTTTTACAGTGCTGTGCTTTTTCGGTGAGATAAATTAAAACAACACGTCTGTCATCAGGGGATGGTTTACGCAGAATAAATCCGTCTCTCTCCATTCTATCCAAGGTTCTTACTGCAGTTGGTTGCTCTATACCGATTCGTTTGTGCATTTCTGCTTGTGTTAAACCATCCTGATTGTAGAGTTCCATAAGAAAATAAGTATAAGCGTGCGTAATCTTGTGTGGCTTTAAGAGTTCGTTGGCTTTTTTAATCAAAAGACGGTTAGCTTTTTTTAATAAAGTAGAAGTTTGCATAAAGAGTCCCATTATATTGCTTGCTAATTAATAGCAAGCTATTATATAGTCATGCCTTAATTAGTTGGAGTTACTATGAACAAACAAATCATATACCAGATTGATGCGTTTACCACACAATTATTTGGCGGTAATCCGGCAGCGGTTTGTCCTTTAAAAGAATGGCTAAGTGATGATTTAATGCAGGCGATTGCCAGAGAAAATAATTTATCTGAAACAGCTTTTTTTGTCCGCAATGGTGAGCGCTATCATATCCGTTGGTTTACACCGAACACGGAAGTATCTCTATGCGGACATGCAACTTTAGCTAGTGCCTATGTAATTTTTAAAATGCTTGGTCATGAGAAAGATCAAATCATATTCGATAGCTTAAGTGGTGAGTTATGTGTTAATCAACGGGGAGAACAGTTACAACTCAATTTTCCTATTTTACCCTACACCCAAATTGAGCCATCAACAGAATTGCTTGCGGCAATCAATGTTATCCCTCAGGCTGTTTATAAAAGTACGCTTGATTTGCTTTTAATTTTGAAGAATGAGTCCGAGGTAGAAAAGGCGAGGCTTGATTTAAATGCAATAAGTCTTTTGCCGCATAGAGGTGTCATTTTGTCGGCACCGTCTGCAAAAGCAGATGTTTATTCCCGTTGTTTTTATCCTGGTTGTGATGTTCCTGAAGATCCTGTTACTGGTTCAGCTCATTGTGTTATTGCTCCTTATTGGTGTGATTATTTTAAAAAAAATACAATTCATGCGTTGCAGGGCTTAAAACGGCAGGGGCAGTTGATCTGTGAAATTAAAGATAAAAGAGTTTTATTGTCAGGAACATGTCGCTTGTATTTACAAGGAGAGATATTTCTGGGGTAGTTTGGGTGGAATGGCTTATAATTAAAAAACAATCAATTGGACGA
This sequence comes from Legionella feeleii, assembly GCF_001467625.1. Taxonomy (GTDB): domain Bacteria; phylum Pseudomonadota; class Gammaproteobacteria; order Legionellales; family Legionellaceae; genus Tatlockia; species Tatlockia feeleii. Next base: position 863,158 of record NZ_LNYB01000085.1, on the reverse strand, counting down.
GTGATTTCATGAAAATCTTACTGGGCAGTGTATTGCTGTTTTTTATGGAGCTGGTTAATGCGGGGGGGGATTCTATGTCAGTTAACATCGATCCAAATCAAACCCAATTTACAATTACCTTACCTGCCAATCCAACAACAGGGTACCAATGGACGGTCAAAAAATACGATAAATCATTTTTACAATTAATAGCCAGCCACTATATTTCTCCACAAACAAATCTTATGGGGGCTGGAGGGCAGATGCAATTTAAATTCGAATTGGTGAAAGGGGAGACTTACCCTAAAAACACGACCATGCAGTTTAAATACGCCAGGCCATGGGAACCAGAGAGCGGCACTCTGAAAAATGTAACAGTTAATTTTCAGAAGGCTTCTGTAAATAGCAATCGCTAAAATTACCCCATTGTTATAAAGCAATGGGGTAATTTATAGGCACTCTTAATAGGATGCCCAAAAATAGCTGCGGATCTATGATCCGCTTGACTCCTGCTATTTAAGCTATTTCAACTTCTTCAGCTTGCGGGCCTTTTTGTCCTTGTCCAGCTTTAAATAATACAGCAGCTCCTTCAGGAAGGGTTTTAAAACCACTACCTTGAATTGCGCTGAAGTGAACAAAGTAATCCTTACCGTTGCTTTCGATAAAACCAAAGCCTTTGCTCTCGTTAAACCATTTTACTTTACCGCGAATTTTCTCTGACATGTTGCTATTCCTAGTTGTTCGAGCCCATATTGTACCATTATTCCATGATCTTTCTAGTACTCAAATAAAATTGCTTTTATTCAGGCGGGGAGACCCAGCAAAATTTTGTTGTGGCAAGCTGAAATTACTGTATATCTTTACTATTCTTCCTCCGGATTATGATAATAAAATTAATGTCTTACTGATTTACTCGTTTTCAATGACGTGGCTAATGGACGGACGATAACTACCGTACCAGAAAAATTATTTTTCTTATCGGAGGATTCAACAAAATGATGATTTAACCATTTGGCATCTTCAATAAACATGCGGATGCAACCGTGGCTGGCTCGATAGCCCGGTATATCGTCGGAGCCGTGCAAGGCGAAACCTTTATGGAAGAACATGCAATAAGGCATTCTCGCGCCGCCGCGGCCGGCAGGGAATGCATTAGATTTGCAGTGTTCATTTTCCTTACTGAAGACTCTAAAGATTCCAGTTAGGGTTCGACAAGAGTTATTGCTGTCAGAACATTTGTCACGCCCTGATGAAATGGGGCCCCATTTTATTAATTGTCCTTGTCTACTGTATGCAGCCCACGCCAGTTTCTCTTGATCAACAATAATTTGTGTGTCTTCTGAAGGAGGAATTTTTAACTCAAAAGGAGATATATCAAAGATAGTGGTACTGGCAAGTGCGCGCGGAACAGCAATGATTTTCCCTGCCCATAAACGGTTATAGGTGCGATTTAAACGTTGTACTACGTCTCGTTGTACGGGATCTGGGAACAATTTTTCCCAACTTTGCCCGCTTTGTATTTTAATGCACTGGTATTGAGGGTAATTGCAGAGACCAGTACCATAGTAAGTGGGTATAACTTCGGCAGCTGCTTTTGCAGCGATGGAAAGGCTTGGTAATAAAGCTAGTAAAAGCCAAAGGATACGTTTCATAAGGGAATCCTCCAACTATTTTGTTCACCATAAAATCGAACAAAATAATTCCATCATGATTATAAATTTAGCACTTATTCTTTATCTAGCATAGGCATTAAGGTGGTCCAGATATTAGCCATTATTTTGCTTTGCGCTTGTTGATTGGGGTGTAGCCCATCTTTTTGCATAAAAATCGGATTGCCTGCCACACCTTCTAAAAACATGGGGATTAGGGGGATCTTGTATTGTTTGGCCAAATCACGATAAACCTGTTTAAATTTCTCCAGATAAATAGGTCCATAATTGGGGGGTAACAGTGTGGCAATGAGTAGAACTTTGGCATTTGCCTTTTGGCTTATTTCAATGATCTGGGCGAGATTAGATTTCATTTGGGCCAGGGACAAGCCTCTTAAACCATCATTGGCTCCTAGTTGTAGCAGTACGAAGGCAGGACGATATGTCTGCAGGACCTGTGGTAATTTTGCTAAACCATTACTTGTCGTATCACCACTGGTGCTCATATTAACAAGCTGATAAGGATAATGATTATTTTTTAATTCCTTTTTGAGCAAGTTAACCCAGCCTTTTTTTTCATCGATACCATAGCCAGCACTTAAACTATCACCAAGCACAATAATCGTTTTTGCGTAGATTGGTGCTATGCTAAAAACTAATAGGAGTATTGCCAGGATAGCGGATTTCATGAATAGTCAGGATGTTGTCATTAGCTTGGATAAGATCAATTTTATAGTAATGAGTGGCTCTAGTCAGCTGCATATTTTGAAAGATATTAGTTTGGCAATCCAAGCGGGAGCTACTATCGCAATTACTGGGGCATCCGGGTCAGGCAAAACCTCTTTATTAAATATTATGGCCGGCTTAGATCTTCCCACCTCCGGTCAGGTCTATTATGGTTCGCAAGAAATAACGAGATTGAGTGAAGATGAACGAGCTAAATTGCGGGCGAACTACGTTGGATTTATTTTTCAATCTTTTCAATTAATTACTAACTTAACTGCTTTAGAAAATATTATGTTGCCACTGGAGATTCATCATCGAAAAGATGTCTTATCTCTAGCGACATACTGGCTTGATAAAGTGGGTTTAAGAGATCGAGGCGAACATTATCCTCTTCAATTATCGGGTGGTGAGCAGCAGCGGGTTGCTATTGCTAGAGCATTTGCTTCAGCTCCAGATGTGCTTTTTGCTGATGAGCCAACTGGTAATTTGGATAAAAAAACAGGGCAAACAATTACAGATCTGCTATTTGATCTGAATAGGCAACATCAGACAACCCTGGTAATCGTTACGCATGATGAAAGTCTTGCAAAGCGCTGTCAGCTGCATTGGCCTCTTGATGATGGAAAACTGTTATGCTGAAGACCCCCTTGACCGTACAATCTGTGTTACGGGATTGGCGAAGTGGTGAGTTGACCCTTTTGTCACTGGCTTTAGTTATTGCTGTTGCTTGTGTGAGTGCACTAACTATTTTTGCCGGAATGGTGAACCAACAATTAGTGCAGCAGGCTTCACAAATGCTGGGCGCAGATTTGGTCGTTAGAAGTAGTGTGCCGATTTCCTCGCAGTGGTTTATCAAGGCAAAAGAGCTAGGGTTAAAGCAAACCACTACGTTAACTTTCTTAAGTATGGTGGCTCATAACGATAATCTGCAACTGGCTCAAATCAGGTCGATTGAAACTCCTTATCCTTTGTTGGGGGAATTAAAAATTGCTAATACCTTATCTGAGCAGGCGCGCAGCATACATGAGGTACCTGAAAACGATACAGTTTGGTTAAGTCCCCTCTTGTTGCCGTTATTAAATGTTGCAGTAGGTGGAAAGTTAACTATTGGAGCCGCGGAGTTTACAGTGGCTGCGTTGTTGATAGAGGAACCTGGTCAGACAGGGGATTGGTTTAACATTTCGCCAAGAATCATCATGAATCAGGGGGATATTCCCAAAACCAAAGTAGTTCAGCCAGGTAGTAATTTAGCTTATCGTTGGTTATTAACTGGCGAGAAAAATAGTATTGAACAGTTAAAATACTATTTAAAAGACAAGCTGACGGAGCAACAAGAATTAGCTGATGGAACCACAAATCTCTCTGTCACTCAGACGATTCAACGTACTTTGGATTATCTTAATTTAGGTACTTTGATGAGCCTGGTATTAGCCGGTGTGGCAATTAGTATGGCCAGTCTTCGATATAGCCAGCGTCATACTCAGGAGGTTGCAATTTTGCGCTGCTTTGGCGCCTCTCAACGCCAGATTATTGGTGTTTATTTAAGTGGCATTCTTTTTTTAGGATTTATCTCCTGCTTGTTGGGTGTTCTTCTGGGTTATATTTTACAGCCTTTATTGAGGCAATGGCTAAGTGGCTTGTTACCACAGTTTAAGGCGTCCTTAGCCATCAAACCGGCTTTGTTAAGTATAACTACTGGTATGGTCGTCTTATTGTGTTTTTCGTTGATGAATATTTTAAAACTGCGTCATGTGACAGCAGTCACTATTTTACGTAAAGAGAAACTGGCCTGGACCACTGAAACCTGGTTGGGTTATAGCCTGGCTTTTTTATTGCTTGCTGGACTTGCTTACTTTTATACGCAATCCTGGCGCCTCACAGTAAGTGTCCTATATGCCTGTCTGGGATTTATTGCCGTAGTTACAGGTAGTTTATGGCTTATTTTTAACTATTTGACCACGATTAAACATTATATCCATCTTAATTGGCGCTTCGGCTTTGCGAATATCGCGAGAAATCTTGCTAATAGTTCTTTGCAGGTTATTGGTATTGGCTTGGCTTTAACAGCAATCCTGAGTTTATATATTCTCCGGAATGATTTAATTCATAATTGGCAGCAGCAATTATCTGATACCGCTGCGAATTACTTTATCGTTAATATTGAACCTAACCAGGTTGAGGCACTAACTCAATTTTTAGCGAAAAATAATATTAAGACTTCCAATCTCTATCCTATGGTTAGAGGGCGAGTGATCGCTATTAATGGTCAACCAGTGCAACGATTGTTTGGCGAAAAAATGAAAGAGATTAATGCATTACAACGAGAAATTAACTTGTCATGGACTTCTGCATTACCCCCAAATAATAAAATTGTAGCTGGAAGTTGGCCCGTTGCTGATAAAGCGGAAAATTGGGTATCTATAGAGCAGGGGGTGGCCGATCAGTTGGGTTTAAAATTGAATGATGTTATGACTTTCCGAATTGGGATAACAACTATTTCCACCAAAATCACTAGTATTCGTACGGTTGATTGGGCTGCATTTACACCTAATTTTTTTATGTTATTCAGACCAGGCCTTCTTAACGATTTTCCCCAAACATATATTGCCAGTATTTATCTGAAAAGCAGTCAGCAAAAAGTGTTAAATACTCTCGTTACCCAATTCCCTAATGTTACTATCATCGACATTGCAAATATATTAAATAAAATTCATTCTATCTTCGATAATACTAGCAAAGCTATTAATTTTATGGCTTTTTTTGGTGTTTTAGCAGGTTTAATCATTGTGATCCTGGCTATGTTGTCTTTTAGCGGCTTAAAACAGCAAGAAACACAGGTTCTTAAAATCTTGGGTATAGGACAAAGACAGCTCATTTGGATCCAAAGCAGTGAATCGTTAATCATCGGTTTTTATGCGGGATTATTGGCTGTCACGACTGCAACACTTATCAATCAATACCTGGCGACCTTCATACTGGATATTGTTCTAACTAAGCGTTGGCATTTTTTCATTATCGTACCGATAATGACCGCTTTTTTAACTTTTTTAGTTAATAGTTTGGTGTTGTTGAGCCAATATCAAAAGCAACGATTAACGCGTTTGTATCAGGGCGTGTAAGGCATTACAAAATTGATCGATTTCTTCCTCATTGTTGTAGTAATGAACAGATGCACGTACTAAAGCGGGTAAATTTCTTGGCGCTAAATCTAAACGAGCGTACTCTTGCAAGGAAATCGAAACATTAATTTTTTGCTTGCTTAATTCTTGCTGTATGACAGTTGGTGTTATTCCTTTACAGGTGAACGTAACGATACCGCATTGATGTTGACCAAGGTCACGTAATGCAAGTGAGGGTAGAGTAGCTAATTGCTGGCGTAATCGTGTTGCAAGATATTGAATCCTCTGCCAGATAACATCAATCCCAAGTTCAAGAGCATACTCAATGGCCACGCCCAAACCGATTTTAGCGGCAATATTTTGCTCCCAGGTTTCAAAACGACGCGCATCGGTGCGCAATTGATAGTCATTATCACTAATCCAGCGAGCGGCATGCAGATCAATAAAAGGAGGTTCGTATTGGGAAAGAATTGAATTACGAGCGTATAAAAAACCAGTTCCACGCGGGCCACGCAAGTATTTGCGACCAGTAGCACACAGAAAATCACAACCAATTGCTTCGACATCAATGGGCATTTGACCAATTGATTGAGTTGTATCCACCAAATAGGGGATTCCTTCTTGTTTGGCAATTTTCCCCACTTCGATAATCGGATTAATAAGACCACCTTGAGTTGGTACATGAGTGATGGCAATTAATTTAATTCGCTTATCTATTTTTTTCTGTAAATCCACCAAGTCAAGTTGGCCATATTGGTCATTAGCGATGACTTCAATATCGACACCAACCCGTTTTGCCATATGAAGGAATGCGAGGTAATTACTGGCATACTCACTACATGCAGTGAGTATGCGATCACCCTTTTTAAATTGAAAGCTGTAAAAAGCCATTTCCCACGCCCGGGTGGCATTATCGACAAAGGCGATTTCCTCCGGCTTGCAATGGATTAAACGGGCGGCATTAACATACATTTTTTCGGATCGGGACAAATGAAGTGTGGCTGCTTCATAACCCCCTGTGGTAGCTTCTAAATCAAGATGTTCTTTCATTGCGGTTACTACTGCATTGGGAGGTAGAGCTGCTCCTGCATTATTGAGGTGTAGTACCAGTTGGCAACCCGGAGTATCAGCACGGACCCGATCAATCGCTAAACTCATATTCTTTTATCTCGCTTATTCCTCATGCGAGTAAAATATCATAGCTTTTATTTAAGTACAGTTTAAAAGCAATTTCCTCAAAATTGTATTCAACTGCTTTCTGAGTTGCTCCCAAAGAGGGTAAGTTTTTACTTAGGTAGTTACGGTAACAGTCTTGTTTACTGAGGGTGATGCAATGCTTTTCTGGTATGTAATTGAAATGAATTTAGAAAAAGAAAGGTCTGTTTTATTAGCTCCAGAAGCCCCTTGTCTTGATACAGGAGCAAATGGTACTTCAGGTTAACTTACAAGTTCTGAGAGTCCATGAGATATATTTAAATTTTCTAACCTCTAGGTTAAGATGACGACCGTACGGCCGTTAAAAAGTGAACCATTTTGGAATATCTATGACTGTTACTGAATCATTAATTGCGTTTGTCCTCGCGGGCGGACTCCTTACTATTGTACCTGGACTGGATACCGCCTTGGTTTTGAGAACGTCTGCTGCAGAAGGGGCTAAAAAAGCAGGGTTTGCTGCGATTGGTGTCAATATTGGTTGTTTAACCTGGGGAGCGGCTGTTGCGTTTGGTTTGGGTGCACTTATTTCAGCTTCGCAATTGGCTTATGAGCTACTCAAATGGGTGGGGGCCTTCTACCTTGCCTGGTTAGGTTTGCAGTTGCTGTTGCGTCCGCGAACTGATTTTTCCGGTGTAACTGGTTTGGGGCAATCGGTGCAAAAAATAAGTGATTTTAGCTGGCTGTGGAAAGGATTTTTAGGAAATCTGTTGAATCCGAAAGTGGGTATTTTTTATGTTTCTTTTTTACCTCAATTTATTCCACAGGATATGCCGATTGCTGGTTATACTTTTTTACTTGCGTTGATTCACGCACTACTTGGCATGCTTTGGTTTGCCTTGTTGATTTTAGCAAGTCAGCCACTGACTCGAGGACTAAAAAATCCTAAAGTTATTCAAACATTAGATCGTTTAACGGGCGGTCTTTTTATTGGTTTCGGTGTAAAAATTGCCTTATCGAGCCGTTAATTCTGCCAGTTGGCAGTAGAAAATTATTGGTTTATACAGGCAAGTTAGTTTTTGTTCAGTTATAATAGTATTCCTTAAAAAATAAAGGTAAATAAAATGAGTCGTGTTTTTTCATGTCTTTTAATTGTATTTCTGACCTTTGGTTTAGTAGTCAATGAAGCTGCTGCCAAGCGGTTTGGTGGCGGGCGGAGTTTTGGAGTTCAACGTTCTCACAGCAGTTTATATAATTCCCATTCTGCTCAATCAACCAAATCATTCGGGCAACGTGCACCTAACAATAAAAGTAAGTGGGGTGGGGTGCTAGGTGGTTTATTGGCAGGTGGATTATTAGCCAGCCTGTTTATGGGCAATGGCTTGGGCAGTGGCTTATTGTCCTGGCTAATTGTTGGTTCAATTCTCTTCTTTCTCGTTGGGTTTTTGCGCCGAAAAATGCAGCCTGGTTTTCAATCGACTCAATCGAATGCGTTCAGGCAAGCGTCTCCTTTCAATCAAACGGCCGATGCTTTTAGGAACAATTTTCAAGCACGCGGTAGTTCGTCTGCTTATCCGGCAGGATTCGTAGCGGAATCATTTTTACGTGACGCCAAAGTTAAGTTTATTCGCTTACAGGCTGCTTATGATCAACAAAATCTCGCTGATCTGACGGCTTTTACGGCGCCAGAAGTCTTCGCTGAAATCAAAATGCAACTTGAGGAGCGTGGTAATGAACCCAATACTACAGAAGTTATTAATCTCGATGCCCACTTGCTAGATGTTTCAAACCAGGTAGATTCAATAATGGCAAGTGTACGTTTTACCGGTACTATTAAGGAAAACGGTGAACTAACACAGTTAGATGAAATTTGGCATTTCCGTAAATTCAACAATAATCCTGATTGGGTTGTTGGTGGTATACAACAAGAAGTATAGTAAACTGACTGCTCCCGCAAACAAGCTGCGGGAGCATCCTGTTTATTAATAAGTCTGGGTAAACACACGAATACGATGGCCATCTGGATCAAGGGCCACGAAATTCAGTCCGAAATCCATTGGAGTTGGTGGTTGTATTAGAGTTAAGCCCTGCTTTTTCCACTCATCGTACAAAGTACGAACTTGCTCATCGTCGTTAACCGCAATAGCTAGCTCAGTACTGCCACTTGCAGCTGTTACCTCTGGTTTTACATCATCTTTTGACCATAGGCCCAGTTTAACACCAGCGTTTAATACAAACATTACGAAGTTTGCTGAAGATTCAACAGGTTGTTTATTCAGTAATTTTGTATAAAAGGCAGAACTGATACTGGGCGTGTTGACATAAAGTATTATAAAATTAGGATCCAACATAGGAGTCTCCCTGTTAAAAAGATAGTTTCCTAAAAAATTAGGTCTTATTCCTGAAGTGATTCAGGTTTATTGATTTTAAAGGACACTACTGCCAAATTCTGTCAGTAGACTTCTTTCAAAATTCTACCTGATTTGGAGCATTGCTTTGTCGATACGATGTTCAAATCCTCATGTCTTGGCGTGTACACTGTGATTCCGCACTATTTCTTCTCGTCGCTGCAGTAGTAAATCGTCCTTTGTTTATTGAGTAGGAATATTTTCCAGGCATCGCCATTCTTTCAAAAGGGCTTGACGGCGACGTTGATAACGAGTTGAAGTGAGGTTAAGGCTGGTAATTCTATCGATGCGGAAATGACGAAATTGTTGCCGTAATTCACACCAGGCAATGACTATCCGTGTTTGCTCGAAAAATCCCATTGCAAAAGGCCAGATTGTACGTTCAGTTTCGTTTTCTTGGACATCTTTGTAGCGAATTATAAGTTTACGTTCATGACGTATAGCTTGCCTGATAAGCGCTTGTTCTTGATCCCCTCCCATAATGGCTTGTCCTGGGCCAATAAGCAGTGCAGAGGCATCAAGTTTGTTGCGTAAATCAACAGGTAATACGGCTGCAATTTTTGCGATGGCATCACGGGAAGCTGCTCCCAACCTGGAATCAGCACGTTTTGCTACCCAGCGTGAGCCAAGAACAAGTGCTTCAATTTCTTCTTCAGAAAACATTAAAGGAGGAAGCATGTAGCAAGGGTTTAGAAGATAGCCAAGCCCTGGCTCACCTTCTATTTGTGCTCCTTGCATCTGCAGTGTGGCAATATCACGATAGAGAGTACGAAGGCTGATGCCTAATTCGTCTGCAAGGGTTGCTCCCCGAATTGGATATCGATTACGTCTTAAAATTTGTAAGAGGGCAAGCAGCCGTTCAGTACGAGTCAATTTATAGTTCCCTAAAGGGTTAGTTAAAACAATGCTGTCATATTTTGGCAGCAATTATCATAGCACGGTAAATAAGTCGTATAAGCGCTAGCCCATAATTTATTGATTCAGATGAATTCTTCAGGTGGGTAACTTACAATAGTACATTTAACCACTGTAACTTTGTCTCTATAATAATGACTTCCCTCTGTTCTGGCTTTTGTAGATTAAAGCCACGGTATGTTAAAGTATCCGCCTTCATGAGTGAACAGGAGTATTATCTTGAAGGCGATGCAAAAGCTTTTTTCTTATGGGACCCTGCAATTGGAATCCGTTCAAATCGCTACTTTTTCCCGTTTATTAAAAGGGACTAAAGATAGTTTACAAGGTTATGTGCTCAAAGATCTGCAAATTACCGATCCTTATGTTATCAAAGTGAGTGGTCAGGCCGTGCATCAAATTCTGTTACCAACACAAAATGAAGCTGATAGCGTAGAGGGAATGGTGTTTGACTTAACTGAGGCTGAGTTGCATAAAGCGGATGAATACGAAGTAGATGATTATGTTCGTGTGAAGATTCAATTAACTTCTGGTATAGGGGCGTGGGTTTATGCACATCGCTCGACTCTTTAGGCTATTAATATCCCAGGTTTACTCCCGGGACCTGGAGTGATTTAAATTTTTGGCTTAATGGAGTTAACCCAGTTTTTTGAATGGTAAGTACCTTGGTTCCCAAAATAGCTCCTGAATCAATTTTTCCAAATCAGCCTGCTGATTAATCTGGGCTAATCCTTCGTCTATTGCAGTTTGGGCAACAGCAACGGCAATGTGTTTAGCAACTGTCTGTGCATCATCAAGAGAGGGTAGGAGGGGTAGAAAGCTGTCTTTTTTACTTGGCGCGTGTTCGCTTAAAATTTCTGCGGCTGCCCAAATCATGCCTTTGGATAATCTTGATGCCCTTACTGCTAAAATACCAAGACCAATTCCCGGGAATACCAGAGCATTATTACACTGCGCAATTTGTAATAAACGGTTTTGATATTCAATTGCCGGGAAGGCTGTGCCTGTGGCAATTAACGCTTTACCTTGGCTCCAGGCGAGAATATCACTAGGCTGTGCCTCACATTTTTCATCCGGATTAGAAAGAGGAAAAATGATTGGTCTTTCGCAAGTATTAGACATGATCTCGATGATATCTTGTGAAAACGAACCAGGTTGAGCTGAACAACCAATAAGAATCGTGGGTTTAATTTGACGGACTGTATCGGTAAGAGAAAGTTGTTGTTTGCCCTGAATTTCCCAAGTCGCTATTTCGGTTGTCTGGCGTGCATAGGGTTTTTGTGCTTCAGTTAGCTCCAGATCATTGTCGATTAAAAGGCCTTGGCGATCAATTAGCCAAAAGCGCCTATACGCTTCTTCTGTCTTTAAGCCACGTCTTACCATTGCATCAACAATTTGATCACTAATTCCTGTTCCGGCGGAGCCTGCCCCAAAGACAACAATACGATGATCCTCAAGCTTAATGCCACTAACGTCACAAGCAGCCAGTAAGGCTGCCAAGGTGACTGCTCCAGTACCTTGGATATCATCATTGAAGGTGCATAACTCATTTTGAAATTTATCTAAAATACGTCGGGCATTTCCGCGACCAAAATCTTCCCAATGTAAAAAGGCGTGAGGGAAATGTTGGCGGATAGCATTCACAAAGGTAAGAATGAAAGCATCATATTGCTCAGAGTCAATACGTGGATGCTGACAGCCTAAATAAAGAGGATCATTAAGTAATTCTTGATTATTTGTTCCTACATCCAGAAAAACAGGCAGTGTTCTGGTGGGATCTATTCCCCCGCAAAGACTATAAACCATAAGTTTGGCAACGGGGATATCCATACCGCCAATGCCCTGATCTCCAATACCGAGTACACCTTCTCCATCGGTGACAACAATTAGATCAATTTCAGGATTAGAACGATTGTTGATAATATCTTCGATTTGATTTTTATCTGAATGGGCAATGTATAAACCCCGTGGTTGGCGATATTCGTGACTGAAGCGTTTAACAGCAGTACCCACTATCGGTGTGTAAATCGTAGGCAACATTTCTCCCAAATGACGGCTAATTAGCTTATAAAACAGTATCTGGTTTTTATCGTGTAAATTATTAAGATAAATGTTTTGTTGCAAACGTGAGGTATAGCTTGAGTATTGTAAATAGGCGCGCTTTACCTGTTCATCGAGGGTTTCAACGCGATGCGGTAGTTTTCCTAACAAACCGAAGGCATGTCGTTCTTCTTGGGTAAAAGCGGTACTTTTGTTAAGTTGCGGTATAGTCAGTAATGGTTTGCCACAAATGGAAGTTTCTATAAACTGCTCGCCAGTCTGTTCGTCACGTACTATTTTGAAATCTAGCATGGTTGTTATTTTCAGATAAAATTTAGTGCGCATACAATAGCCAATCAAGGGCATTTATTCAATGCAACAATGCGATTTGCCCAAAACTATGATAAAATGTCACGACTTTATTCATCATTCGTCTAAAAAGCTGGATGAATATTTTAGCTGGATAGCTTATTTTTGAGTACATGGACGTGCTTACTTTACACATCGGTCATAATGGGGGCAGATCTTCATGGTGAGATGTAGTCTAACCATGAGAGGAAATGCCAATGACTTTTGCAAATTTGCAATTAGCTGAACCTTTGCTGCGAGCAATCCGTGAACAAGGCTATGAAGCCCCTTCTCCTATTCAGGCACAAGCAATACCTGCCGTATTGCGTGGTGATGATTTATTGGCTTCGGCGCAAACCGGAACGGGAAAAACGGCTGGTTTTACTTTGCCTATTTTACATCGCTTGGCCCCAAAAACTCGCGCACGAAATAATTGCGCTCTGGCTTTGATACTTACCCCGACTCGAGAGTTAGCCGCGCAGGTTCATGACAGTGTGATGCTCTATGGTAAATATGTAGGCTTACGTTCCGCTGTTGTTTTTGGCGGTGTTAAAATTAATCCGCAAATGATGAAATTGCGCTCCGGTGTTGAAATTCTGGTAGCGACTCCTGGACGTTTACTCGATCTTTATAAACAAAATGCTATTCGTTTCGAACAAATTGAAACCTTGGTTTTAGATGAGGCAGATCGAATGCTCGATATGGGCTTCATTCATGATATTAAGAAAATCCTTTCTTATTTGCCGCGTACACGCCAGAACTTATTATTTTCAGCAACCTTCTCTGATGAAATTCGCAAACTGGCTAAAGAATTATTAATAAATCCTGTTGAAATTGATGTTGCCCCCCGTAATACTGCTGCTGCCAAGGTTGTGCAGCTGGTGCATCCTGTAGATAAAGCTCGCAAAAGTGCCTTACTCAGTCATCTAATTCGTGATAAAAAATGGCAACAAGCACTGGTTTTTTCTCGTACTAAACATGGCGCCAACAAGCTGGTAAAACTTCTCGCACAGGATAATATTAAAGCGTTGGCCATTCATGGGAATAAAAGTCAATCTCAGCGTACGAATGCGTTGAATGAATTTAAAGCTGGTAAAGTACCTATTTTGGTGGCGACAGATATTGCCGCCAGAGGAATAGATATTGATCAATTACCGTTGGTCATTAATTTTGATTTACCCCAGGTTGCTGAGGATTATGTGCATCGTATTGGACGTACTGGCCGAGCTGGGGCGTCAGGTCAGGCCATTTCATTAGTCTGTGCTGACGAATTCAAGCAGTTACATGATATTGAGAAACTGATTAAAAGACGTATTGAGAGGGTTGAGGTCGATGACTTTGAGCCTAACCATTCTTTACCTGCAAGTACTAATCCGGCGACTGCTGTGATTAAGAAGAAAATAGCTGACAAAGGCAAAGTAGCGAAATCACAATCGGGGAGAAATGGGACTTTCACCCCTAAACATGGCAACGCTGCAGCTCATAAATACAAAAGCAAATCGATTGCAGCCTCCAAAACAAAGAGCAAGTAGCACCCCACGTTAGCATAGCGTTAGTTATTCACAAATGATAACATCGATAACTTTGTAGAAACATCAAGAGGTTGTAATGAGAAAATTGTGGGTTTTGGTGTGTGCTGCTTCCATAGCTTTGACTGCTTGCTCAACCCGGGATGAACAGTATTATCGCTTGAATCCGCAGGCATTACAGCAGGCAATTAAAGAGTGCCCCAATAAACAACCAGTGCAGGTAAGCTGTCAGCAATTAGCCGCTATTAACAGCTCTGTTTATGAATTGGTTTACCAGATCCAAATTAATCCCCAGGAGTTTGGTAAGCAAATATTGTCTATACAGCAAGATTTGGCAAAACAGCGTATTGTACTCAAGAAAAATCCTAATCAGCCTGAACTAAGAAAAATGATTGAAGAGAATGAGCAGCGCTTGGCTGAACGCTTGGCGATTGTAAGATGGTTAGAGTCACCAGAGAGTTAATTAATGAGAATTTTAGTAAGTAATGATGACGGCGTTCATTCATCAGGAATTCGTGCTTTAGCTAATGAAATGTCAACTATCGGGGATGTTATCGTTGTAGCTCCAGAGCGAAATCGTAGTGGTGCAAGTAACTCATTGACTTTGACCAGGCCTTTGCGTGTCAAACAATTAGACAATGGGCATTATAGCGTAGAAGGTACTCCGACTGATTGTGTACATTTGGCTCTTACTGGTTTTCTAGATCCAAATGCTGACATCGTGGTTTCCGGTATTAATGAGGGAGCTAATCTCGGTGATGATATTCTTTATTCAGGGACTGTGGCTGCAGCGATGGAAGGAAGGTATCTTGGTTTACCCGCGATTGCTTTTTCTATGGTCGGCGATAATATTCAGTACTATGATACTGGTGCAACAATTGCTCGGCAATTGGTATTAAAAATGCGGGCAAACATGTTGCCGTCTCAGACTATTCTCAACGTTAATATTCCGGATTTGCCATTGGATAAAATTAAGGGAATAGAAGTGACTCGTTTGGGAACACGCCATGGTGCTGAACCCATCGTTAAAGAATATGATCCACGCGGCCGCCCCATTTATTGGGTTGGTCCTCCCGGTTTAGAGGCTGATGCAGGCCCAGGTACAGATTTTTATGCGATTAATCAACATTGTGTATCTATTACGCCTTTACATCTTGATATGACGCATTATAAGGTGTTTGAGCAATTATCTGCGTTGGTTGATGAGATTAGTTGGACTTCATGACTTGCAATTTTTGTTGTTATGGTAACAAAAAGATTGGGAATATGAGCCAGAATTAGTGTTACGAACAAAGAGCATTTCTCTGCGCTAATATTAATAGGGGCTTGTGTTTTATAAAACGGTTATTCTGAGAAAATAAATATGTACAAATTGTGCGTATTCTTATTGGCGCTTCTTCTTACTGGTTGTGGATCAAGATCTGATTTAGCACCTGTTGTGGAGTTAAAATGGCAACCGCAAAATCCTAATCAAACTACTCACAAAGTACTGCGGGGCGAAACGCTCTATGCAGTCGCTTTTCGTTATGACCAAGATTACCGGCAGCTTGCCGCATTAAACCATTTACATAGTCCTTATGCCTTACGTGTAGGTCAAATTATTCACTTACAGGGGGCTTCACGTGCACCGGCAAGACATTATTATCATGCCAAAACCAAACCAGTGTATACGGCAAGAAATATCCCTTCAGCAAGGCCTGTTAGCCCTTCTTATCAAGCTTCTTGGACAAGACCTGCGCGTTACCAATCCTGGTTGTGGCCCGTGAATGGCCGAGTTGCCACTCAATTTATTCCGCAACAAGGCAAAAAGGGCATAGATATTGCAGGAATGAAAGGAGAAAAAATTAGAGCTTCATCCGGTGGGGTTGTTGCTTATGCAGGAAGCGGACTTTCAGGTTATGGAAATTTGATTATTATTAAACATAATAATCAATTTCTAACGGCATACGGCAATAATTTGCGTAATATGGTTCACGAAGGCCAACAAGTTAAAGCTGGCCAGGTTATTGCCGAAATGGGAGTTATAGATAGGCGGTTTTGGGGTGTGCATTTTGAAATCAGAAGGGCAGGAAAACCTGTTAATCCTTTGAATTATCTGCAAAAAGGTTAGCAAGAAATTGGTTGTGATAGCCATGCTTAGTGGAAAGATGGTGTTTTTTCCTTAAAAGATATAAACACGATAGGTGATATCATGCAAGCAGATGACGAATCAACAAAAGAAGAGGTAACTCCCGAAGAGGAATGGGAGGAATCTCCTGATGAAGCGTTGCTCTCTGATGATACGAGTATCGACGTTGAAAACGCCGAAGATATTGAAGAGCATTTACCTGATTTTAGTGATGAAGAAGCATTTCCCAGCTTTCAGCGCGGTAGACATGCTGCCAAGGTTATGGATGCGACGCAAATTTATTTGGGAGAAATCGGTTTTTCTCCTTTACTTTCTGCGGAAGAAGAGGTGCATTACGCAAAGCTCGCTCTTAAAGGAGATGCAGCTGCTCGTAAAAAGATGATTGAATCTAATTTGCGCCTAGTGGTTAAAATAGCGCGTCGCTACTTGAATCGCGGCTTGCCGCTTCTTGACCTTATCGAGGAGGGAAATCTCGGTTTGATGAAATCAGTTGAGAAGTTTGATCCTGATAGAGGCTTTCGCTTCTCGACCTATGCTACCTGGTGGATTAGGCAAACTATCGAACGTGCGATCATGAATCAAACTCGCACAATACGTTTACCAATTCACGTTGTTAAAGAACTTAATATTTATTTGCGTGCAGCACGCCAACTGACACAAAAGCTTGATCATGAACCATCGGCAGAAGAGATTGCTGAAATGGTTGATAAACCGCTTGAGGATGTTGAAAAATTGCTTGGTTTAAATGATAAAGTTGCTTCAGTGGACACGCCTATTGGTTACGATGAAAACAAATCGTTGCTCGATACTATTGCTGACGAAAATAGTATGAATCCGGCAGAGCTTTTAACTGATGAGAATTTACGTAACCATATTGAATCGTTATTAGATAAACTCACGGAAAACCAACAACAAGTGATTGCTAGACGTTTTGGTCTACGTGGTTTTGAAAAGGCAACACTAGAAGATGTAGGTAAGGAAATTGATTTAACTCGAGAGCGTGTCAGACAAATACAGGTAGAGGCTTTAAAAACCTTGAGAGGGCTTTTAGAGCGCGTAGGTTTGACCCAGGAAGATTTATTTTAAGCCATATAAAAAAAGGGAGCCCAGAGTTAAGGGACATTGGTGGAGGCGGCTCCCAAGCCCTGCCAACAGGCTGTGTAATCTAATTGTCTGCTCGGGTGAGCCAATGCTTTTTTACTAATCAGCCAGGGGGCTTTTGTTTCAAACATAAAGGCAAGTGTATTTTGATAACGCGTTGGAACAAGTTCTTCTTGAATGGTCTTTTGATAAGTCTCTGTATCAGGTCCATGTGCTGTCATGCAGTTATGAATACTTATACCACCCGGTAGAAATCCTTCTGTTTTCGCATCGTACTCGCCGTGAATTAATCCCATGAATTCATTCATAACATTACGATGAAAATAAGGTGGCCTAAAAGTATGTTCTGCCACCATCCATCGCGGCGGGAATATAACAAAATCAAGATTTGCCACACCAATTATTTCGCTTTCTGAGGTTAAAACAGTAAAAATAGAGGGATCAGGATGATCAAAACTGACGGTATTAATTGTGTTAAACAATGATAAATCATAAATGTAGGGGGCGTAGTTACCATGCCAAGCCACTACATTAAGTGGAGAGTGATTGCTTTTTGCCGCCCAAAATTGTTGTTGATACTTACAAATTAAAGTGGTTTCGTCATTATAATTTTCATAAGAGGCTTGTGGATAAAGAAAATGACGGGGGCTAGCAAGACTGTTTGCTCCAAGAGGGCCCAATTGTGGTAAACCCAGTGGTGTGCCAGCATTTTCACAAAGATAGCCACAAGCAAGAGGGCATATTAGTTCAACCTTAAATTTTACTCCGCGCGGTATAACCGCTATTTTTCCAGGAGCAATCGCAAGACGTCCAAACTCTGTATAAAGTATTATCTCGCCTAGGTAAGGTACTAGAAGCATTTCGCCATCATAATTACTAAAATAACGAGTCTGCATTGATTGACTGCATTGATAGAGATAGGCATTAGTGGATTGATTGCCGGCAATGTGAAATAAGCTATCAACGAAATCTCTATTATCAGTAGGGGCTTCAAACGGTGACCAGCGGAAAGGATTGGGTGCTTGTAGTTTCGCGTAATTGGCTGTTGCGGCATGCTCATAAGGTTGGTAATCCTCATGGACCACAGATGGAATTGTGCGATAAAGCCAACTGTGGGAATTAACATGCCTGGGCCTTGTAAAGGCGGTGCCGCTTAATTGTTCGGCATACAAACCAAATTGACAGTGTTGAGGGGAGTTCTGTTCTTTAGGTAAAGCGCCTGGTATAGCTTCGCTTTGATGGTGGTTACCAAATCCTGCTAAATACACCGTTTATCTCCCTCTTAAATTTAACGCCATTAGCATAGCTTGAAAGAGTGAAACATGTCGAGACTGATTATAAGGCCTGTAGGCATTTCTATAATCTTGGCCGAAAAGCGTTGATTTCCTGCGCTTCGCTACACATTTCCCCTCATGTGAAAATGCTGCGATGCTTGTAAATCAACGCTTCTCGACTCAGGCTAGCGAAATGTCAACAGAGCCTAGTATCACCGTTCTTTTTAGGTCACCGACGATGTATAATTTATGTTGTTTAATGTAAGCTCGTCTTAGAAAATGACATTTTTTTCAGGATGAGCGGGTATTTGATTGAGGTATATTTATGGCTGGACATAGTAAATGGGCTAATATTAAATTTCGCAAAGGTGCACAAGATGCCAAACGCGGAAAAATTTTCACCAAGCTTATTCGCGAAATTTCGGTTGCTGCACGTGCAGGTGGTGGCGATGAAACAGCAAATCCGCGATTACGCGATGCTGTAACAAAAGCACTAAAAGCCAATATGAAGCGCGATACGATCGACAACGCTATTAAGCGTGGTGTAGGTGGTTTGGATGGTGAGAATATGATTGAAATGCGCTATGAGGGGTATGGTCCTGGTGGTGTTGCAATCTTGGTAGATTGTTTATCTGACAATAAAAATCGAACTGTCTCAGAAGTAAGACATGCTTTTACCAAACATGGTGGTAATTTGGGAACCGATGGTTCTGTGGCTTATCTGTTTAATAAGCAAGGTGAGATTCTTCTGGCAGCCGGACAAGCAGAAGAAGATGCAATGGAGGTTGCGATCGAGTCGGGTGCTGAAGATGTGGTAATCGAAGAAGGCCAGCTTGAAATAATTACTCCTGCAGATAAATATCACACCGTCTTAACCGCAATTCAACAATCAGGTTATGATGTTGAGCAGTCACACTTAACGATGCGGGCTCAAACAATGATTCCTTTAGATAAAGAATCAGCGGAGAGTTTACTCAAATTAATCGATATGTTAGAAGATTTGGATGATGTGCAGGAGGTTCATAGCAATGCGGAGTTTCCTGAATCACTTTTTGAAACCTCAGTCTGATGAGTATTATTTTAGGGATTGATCCTGGTTCACGTATTACTGGATATGGCATTATTCGAGAAGAAAAACGCAAAATTTTTTATGTGGATAGTGGTTGCATTCGAACTTCAGATGGTGAGTTGAGCCAAAAATTGTTGCAGATTTTTAATGGTATTTGCCAATTGATGGATGAGTATGCCCCTGATGAGGTTGCCATAGAGCAGGTTTTTATGCATCAAAATCCGAATTCAGCACTGAAATTGGGACATGCGAGAGGAGTAGCCATGGTTGCTGCTGCCTCACATCGTGTTAGTGTGAGTGAGTATTCTGCTCGTGAAATTAAACAGGCGGTGGTAGGTTATGGTGCTGCCCAGAAAGAACAAGTAAAACATATGGTTGTAACTTTGCTTATGCTTAATAGCCCACCTCAGAATGATGCTGCCGACGCATTGGCTATCGCAATTTGTCATAGCCACATGCGGCATGGTCTATCGGTTTTACAACAATCACGGCCGAGAACAAGGAGACGTTTGCGATGATAGGCTGGTTAAGTGGGCAGGTTGTTGATAAACATCAACCAGGTAAATTGGTTGTTGATGTCAACGGAGTAGGCTATGACGTGGAAACTTCCTTACAAACTTTCTTTCAACTTGAATCACAGCGCGGGTTGATAAATTTACATATTCATACAATCGTTCGAGAAGACGCTTTATTGCTTTTTGGTTTTTTGGATAAAGAAGAGCGGGCATTATTCAGGGCTTTAATTAAAGTGAATGGCGTCGGTCCTAAACTAGCCATGGCTATTCTTTCAAGTATTACTCCCACTGAATTTATTCAATGTATCACCCAACAGAATACGGTAGTTCTTACTAAATTACCTGGTATTGGTAAAAAAACAGCCGAACGGCTGGTCATTGAAATGAAAGACAGTGTGAAACAGTTTAACAGTATGGATTCTAACCAATTATCGCAGAAGTTATCGATTAACCGTGAGCAGGATGAAGCAATCAGTGCATTGGAAGCATTGGGATATAAGCAACAAGAGGCTGTTAAAGCAATCAATAAAATTGATGATGGGAATAAAACCTGTGAGCAATTGATTCGTCAGGCGCTGCAGCTGTTAGCAAGCCGATAGCGGCTTGCTTTATTACTATTAAACTGTAGAATCTGCCCGCAGTCGATTACTTAGATAATCGATGCGTATTTGAGCTGAGTCCTGTTTTTAATTCAATCAAGATTATAAACATTCCTTCATGCTTTATTGTTTCAACACAATTAATTGTTGATTTGATCTAACTCCGGACGAGTTGTGGTAAGCCAATTTTTATATTGGTTTTTAAAAAACCGGAAATTAATAAATGAAAAATATTTCTCTTCTTGGGAGTCTAATTACTGGATTATCAAACACAGTAACCACCAAAAAGGACGCATTAAAAAACTATGGTAAAAAGACTATTCATCCTACCGCCCAGGTTATTCAATGTAAGAAACTCAATTCTCTCTTACAAGAATTAGGAATTGAGCAAGATTTAAGAGCCAAAATCATGGAGAAAGCTAAAAACTCCAAAGTAGGAGATGATTTTTCTCGGGCAATAAAAATTTTGTCTTGCTTAAAAGCGCACGGTTTAAAGGGTTATAGTGCAAATGAATTTCTAAAGGGAGCTCATTTTAAAATAAAAGATGGTGGCACTTTATATCGGGAGCTTGCCAAAATTGAGGGGGCTCAAGTCAGATTTTCATCTCATTTCGCAAGTACCAAGGTTGGTAAAGAGATGGGAATTAATTGCGGACGCATACTTCCTGAAGTGTTGTTTTTACAATCTACACAAGTGCAAGGTTCTAATTTTAGTCATTTTCAGGCAGAGGCATCCCCCTGGCGGATGGATAAAAGTAGCCCCTGGACTTTATTACCAAACCGCGAAACATTGCAAACATCTGAACATCTCACGGACTCTGCTTATTATTTTATTAACAAAAAAATTTCTGAATGGTTAAGTAAACCTGTACTAAATTTAGGGCCTTATGGATGGTCTATACATAATGATGCAAATCCTATAACAAGCTATGATTATGCAGGGCCAACTGATATAGAAGATCTTGGTGATCTGGGTGATCTTGATGAACTAGCCAATGCACTTACTCATCCTGTGGGGGATGTCCTTGATGAAATTGAGGATAATGAATTTAAGCCAACTATGGGCTAAAGAAATTTAGTTTAAGAAGGTGATTGTTTGATTATAAGCGTCAAGAGGTGGAAATGGTTGCTAAAGATAAAATATTGAGCTTAATTGCAGCAATAATTAAGAATCCTCATAAAAAAGTAAGTCCTGTAGTAAAAGAAGAAGTCTCAGCGTTCGTGAAGGAACTGTATTTTGAATGTACAAAGGGAAAGGTATTACCAACAAATATTTCTTTATCATTACATAATACGAATAGTTTAATACATTATGCATCGCAATTAATAACTTACAGAGCCGCTCTAGGTGAAATTGGTACACAACAAAAATTATTTAACGAAGTATATGCGGAATTTATTGAGCGAAGTGAATTTTTTAAGAAGGGTTTACAAAAAGGTAATCCCTTTGTTTTACGTGCCTATTTAGTTCATATTCATCATTTAGCAAAAAAAGATGAATTAAGCGATGAACGAAAATTAGCGTTGGTTAGCTTGCTTGAAAAAAGTCAACACTATATTGAGGCGATGGATTCCACCTCTTGTGGCAGATTCAAATTGTTGATTGATGGCTATGCTAAATACCAAGCGGCATTTTTACTTAACTCGCTCACATCCAAGGATAAGACTGGAACATTGGTGGATAATGTAAGCAAATTGTACTCTTCCGCCTTAAAATCATTGGAAATGCTTAGTTTGGCTAGTGATAACTCTATTGCGTTGTATGGGGATGAACAAATGTATCCTGAATTTCCTTTCGCTGATAGTAGTGAGTTGATTGATACGATCAGGGATCAAATTCAAGAAATCCCGGTAAATACTCTTCGCTAAAAATCAATTTACACTACACAGGACAAGGTAGCGAATTTGTTTTCAAATTAACCTTGTTGGGATGATGCTCCATTAGGAATGGGGAAGTAGACCCGCACGATTAAACCTGTACCTTCTGCAGGAGAGTCTAGTTCTACCCGTCCACCATGCAGATCTGTGATTTGCCTTACAATAGCTAAGCCCAAACCGCTACCAGGGCTTTTATTTCCTAAGACACGAAAGAAGCGCTCAAAGACCCGGTTTTGCAGTTCACTCGGTATTCCTGGGCCATTATCACGCACTTCCAGAACTAATTCCTGCTCCTTGCTATAAACGCGAACGGACACTTTACCATTTTCCTTACAATAACGAATAGCATTATCAACTAAATTACGGATAAGAATGCTCAGCGCTGTAAGATTTCCTGCAAAAATAGGGGTTTGTTCGTCATGTTCAAACTCAAGTTCTATTTGTTTTTCTACAGCACTTGGTGCCAACATCGCTAAAACTTCACGGGTTATCTTGACTAAATTGACCTCATCGATATCGTTGATATTGGTTGCTTCAGGAACCAATTTACTCATGGTTAACAGCTGTTGAACAATATGAGTGCTGCGGTTAACACTGGCAATTAGTTTCTGTAAGGCTAAATTCTTTTCATCCATATCACTGGTATTTAAAGCAACTTGAGCTTGGGCTTTAAGAGCAGCAAGCGGCGTGCGTAATTCGTGAGCTGCATCAGCAGCAAAGCGTTTTTCCCGTTCAAAACCTTCCTTGAGGCGATAAAATAATTTATTCAATTCATCAATAACCGGCTTAATCTCTTCGGGAACTTCCTGCAAGTCTACTGGCTCTAAGTGAGTAGGTGCGCGGTTTGCTACTTCTTGTGCTACACGATCAAGGCTGTCCAGGCCACGACCGATAATAATCCAGATAAGCAGGCCTGATAACGGGAAGGTGAGTAACATGATATATAGATCATCTTGTGCAACCCGATGGCCTAACTCATTACGAGTATCATAGCGCTCTGCCAGAACGGTGCGTACACCAGCTTTTTCGTTATAGGTAGTAAACACACGCCATTTTTGATCACCTAGCATTTTATCGCTGAAACCATCAATTTCAGCAATTAATGGAAATTTGGGGGCTGTTGAGGAATGGAGCAAAAGTTTGCCGCCATTAGTCCATACTTGAAAATTGAATTTATCTAGATAATTTTGGGGCGGTAAATCATTTAAAAAACGCCGCTGATAATAATTATCGATTTTTTGAGGGATGATTTCCAGTGCATCTTGAATTTTAGTGAGCGGGCGTTGGTGTAAGTCATCGCCCAATAAGGCTTGATAGGAGAGTGCTGACATCGCCATCAAGGTATCCAGATGCTCTTGAATATCTTTTTGATCAAGATAGTAGTTACCTATCGCAGTCAGAGTGGTAGTAATTGTGATGGCTAATAATAAATTAATTAGCAAAAACTTACGAATAGAAGATTTCACAATACTTAATTACTCTCGTTTTTCTCGACCATGTAACCAACGCCACGAATGGTTCGAATAAAATTAGCATTGAGTTTCTTGCGCAAATTGTGGATGTGAACTTCAAGGGCGTTAGAGTCCACATCTTCATCCCAACCATAAATACTCTGCATTAATTGTTCACGTGATAATACCTGACCACTATTTTCGAGTAATTTTTGCAAGAGAGAAAATTCGCGGCGCGGAATATTGACAATAACATCATCAACATAAACAGAATGCGCTGCCGGATCGAGGGTAATATTGCGATATTGCAAGACCGCATCGGCACGTCCTTGGGAGCGTCGGACTAAGGCGCGAACTCGGGCACTTAATTCATTTAAATCAAAAGGCTTCGTCATATAATCATCGGCACCCGCGTCAAGACCTTTTACTCTGTCTTCTACTGATTCTCGGGCAGTCAGGATAATAACAGGTGTTCTGTTATCATCATGACGAATAGCTTGAAGAAAGGCGAGTCCAGACAGTCTGGGTAAACCCAGATCCAGAATAATTAACTCAAAGGATTCAGACTTGACAGCAGCGCGAGCAGCTTCCCCATCTTTTAGCCAATCTACAATATAGCCAAATTGAGTTAAGCCGGCTTTAACTGCATCCCCAAGTAATTCATCGTCTTCAACAAGTAGCAATCTCATTGCCGCTCCTAATGTTAAGGCATGCCCTTAATGGGAATCGCCTGAGGGTTGTTGTTCTATCAAATGCCTGGTCAAGTAAATTGCTTGCAAAAAAACAAAAATCAGAGTGAATCCTGCGCCGCCAAATAGTTTAAAATTAACCCAAACATCTGTACTATAAAAGTAAGCAACATAAAGATTTAAGCCACCCATTACAACAAAAAACGCAGCCCACGCATAATTTAAACGATACCAGATTTTTTGCGGTAAGCTAATATTTCCATCCATCATTTTTTGAATAAGTGGTTTTTTGCCAATAAAGGAGGTACCAAAAAACACTAAGGAAGTCAGCCAATAAATACCAGTTGGTTTCCATTTTATAAACCATGGATTATGAAAAAATAAAGTCGCACCACCTAAAACAAAAATAAGTGCCAAGCTGATTAAGTGCATTTTTTCATAGCGCTGATGTTTTAGGCGGTAAAAAGCAACTTGAATTAGCGCCGCCCCCATCGCGATAGCAGTAGCATTATAAATTCCGAATAATTTATAACTAATAAAAAAAATCAAAATCGGGAAAAAATCAAAGAGTAATTTCATGGTGTTTTTGTTAATTTCCAACATTTAAATAAGTATAACACAGGATTTGTAACTCTCATGCACCTCTAAGGTAGTTGTATTTATTTGGTAATTAACCGTCTCTAGAGAAACATGGCCTTATCTTTTGCTAATTGACCCACTCTTTATTATCACGACAAAATCGAAAAGAGTTCGCAGTGTTGTATTGTGCTGGAACTGGCTAGGTGAACACTCTTCAGCTGCCTGGTTTTTAACAGCCTAGATACCAGTAAAATTTGTGCTCTGGGCTATCGACGTTTTTTTCCCCTACGGTAGTGATTCAGTAAGATACAGTAAAACGAATTAGCCAATCACCAATTTTTGTCCAGGGCGCAGCAGTCTTTTGTTAATAGAAGGGTTTAATCTGGTTAACACTGCAACCTTGGTGTTATTGCGTTTCGCAATACTACTCAAATTATCACCTGCTTTAACAATATAAACACCATATTTTACTGTGGTTTTCCATATTGTTAATTGTGAGCCAGTTTTTAGTGGTTTTTTCCCTTTAATATGGTTCCAAAGGCGAATATTAGCTGCTGAAACATTGTATTTTTTCTCTAATGATTGATAGGTGTCGCCTGCTTGAACAATATGGAGAACTTTATAGCTTTGCGCTGTTGCCGGTCGATCAGTGATTGGGGTCACAGGTTTTTTAGCAGCAGCAACGGTTGTGTTTTTTGTACTGGGTATTAACACGTATTGTCCCAACTTTAATTTATCTGATTTCAGCTGATTAAGCTCTCGAATTAATTTGACAGTAGTGAAATATCTACGGGCAATAGAACCTAAATTATCACCTGCGCCCACTTGGTGTCGCGTCCAGCTAACTCGTTTTTCTTCCGGCACATTGGCCAGATTACGATTAAAATGAGCTACTTTATCGGCTGGAATAAGAAGGTTGAACGGCTTGTAAGGGGCTGTGGTCCAACGGTTAAATCCTGGATTTAATTTAATTAAATCTTTGTAGGAAATACCTGCAAGCTTCGCTGCATGATTCAGATCAATTTGGCTACCTATATTAACTTCCTCAAAATAAGGAACATGGGGAATATCAGGCAGCGTTACACGGTAGCGCTGTGGGTATTTAATGATCTCGGCGAGGGCCAGCAAGCGCGGCACATAAGCTTTCGTTTCTTGTGGAACGGGTAAAGTCCAGAAGTTGATATTCCGAGAGTATTGGCGACTGTTTTTGATAGCGCGAGCAACAGTCCCTTCACCGGAATCGTAAGCAGCAATAGCAAGTATCCAATTGCCATTAAAATATTTATTGAGATAGGTCAGGTAATTGAGGGCTGCATCGGTTGAGGGACGAATACTACGGCGGCCATCAAACCACCAATCCTGTTTAAGACCGAGATTATTCCCTGTGCCTGGCATTAATTGCCAGAGACCTGCAGCCCCAGCTCCGGAGTAGGCAAAGGGATCATAAGCACTCTCAATCATAGGTAATAAAGCAATCTCGCCAGGCATCCTTCTTTTTTTAATTTCAGTCACGATGTGATAGATATAAGGTTCTGATCGAGCCAGTTTTTGTAGATAGCTTGGATGTGAAACTAGCCAGCGTAATTGGGTTTGAACCTCAGGTTGTGTTACCTCATGGTTTAAAGTGAATTGACTACGCAATACATCCCAGACATTGGGTGCTGCATAAACAGCATTAGAAAACAGATAGGAACTGGTTAGTAAAAGGAAACACCTAAAAAGACTAATTGGTCTAAACTTCATTGGTCTAAACTTCAATGTGACAGCCTATTATGAATTAATGGCTGGACAGTGTACTAAATAAAATCCAAGCAAGAAACCCTTTTTGTTCTTACATCAATCTAAAAGGTTTAAATTAGCTCTAATTGCTAAGAAAAGTTGTCCTTATCGGCTCTCAATTGTTTAAATACTGACAAAGGGTCGGTATTTTTATTCCCTTTTAGTGCCGCATAATTTTGCATACTCTGCAGGTGAGTACGGAAAAAAGGGTTTATTTCTTTTTCGAGAGCGATATTGGAGGGTAAAGAGCGCTGACTTTCTTTTGCCATCAAACGATGTGCATGTTGGCGAATAGCTAAATTGTCAGGTTCTACAGTCGCTGCAAAACGAAGATTGCGGCGTGTATATTCGTGGGCACAATAAATCTGCGTAATATCTGGTAAGGCTTTGAGTTTTTGCAGAGAAGCAAATAAATCGTCTATAGTCCCGTCAAATACTCGACCACAACCGGCGGAAAATAGGGTATCACCGCAAAATAACAAACCAAACTCCGGTTCATATAGACTAATATGGGTTGCTGTATGGCCGGGAGTATTTAGGACTCGGAAATGATAGGGCGGGAGGGGTAGCACATCACCGTCTCGCAGGATGTGATTCACTTGCGGTATGCGAGAGTCTTCAGGGCCATAGATAGCGATTCCAGGATAGGTATTGATAAGCTCGTTAACACCGTCGGTGTGATCATAGTGATGATGAGTTAATAAAATAGCCTTTAGTTTAAGTTTTTCTTGTGCCAGGAAGGCCAGGACTGGGTTAGCGTCACCAGGGTCGACACAAAGTGCGGTTTGCTCTTCTTCGTTAATTAATAGCCAGATGTAATTATCGTTAAAAGCTGGAATAGGTAGAATTTTCATTACAAACTCCTTTTCGCTCTATGTTTAGTCTAGAGTAAATAACTCAACTTTCAACGATAAAAGAAGAAATACCCGGATTAAAAAATCCACGTAATTGCTGCAGGATAATTTTCATTTCTTCAGCGAGAACGTAAGGAGGATTAATAACCCATAAACCGCAACCTGTCATACCCGATTGGGTAGCACCTGTTAAGTAAAACTCAAGATGCAATGAACTGTTGGCTTCGATTGCCTTTAGTCCTCGCAACAATTGTTCATGTAATCGTTTGTCCACTATGGGATACCAAAGGCAAAAAACACCAGTAGAAAAACGACGATAAGCTGATTTTAGGGCCTGTGGTATTAGCTTATAATCTGTTTTAACCTCATAAGAAGGGTCAATAAAAATTAAACCACGACGTTCTGCCGGAGGGAGTAAAGCATGAAGGTTTGCTATCCCATCTTCATTGCTGAAAAATACCCGTTTGCCACGATGAGGCAAAGACTCTAAATGCTCGAATTCGCGAGGATGCAATTCGCAACAAAACAATCTATCTTGTGGACGTAAAAAATCAATAGCCAGACAAGGTGAGCCGGGATAGAAGCGCAATTCACTGGATTGATTAATCTTATCAATAGATTGCAAATAAGGAGTGAACATTGGTGACAATTGCTTTTTATGTTCCCACAATAAATGAATGCCCTGGAGATATTCACCCGTTTTAGCAGCCTGGTTGTCATGCAAATCATACATTCCTCGGCCAGAATGAGTTTCCAAATAAAAAATCGGTTTTTCTTTACCAATCATATAATGGAGAAGGCGTGACAAGGTGAGATGTTTGACAACATCGGCAAAATTGCCTGCATGATATCCGTGTTGATAACTCAGCATAAAGGAACTTAACTTAAAGAAGATGCCGAAGTATAGCCTTATGTGATCGCTAATCCAATCCTGTGATGATTTTTTCCGTATTAGGCTTTAGGTTTTCTAACTATCAGTAGTTCAAAGGTTAGGAACCGTTACCTAATGGAGCCAATTTATAGTCGAAGTCCTATATTGGAAAAATTACTCTAACCATTTTGCACTATACTTAGGGTGACAAGAGGCCAAAATGGAGGCTGTTATGAGTTTGCCAAGAGAATATGATGATGAGAATCACTCTTTTGCAGAATATTCTTATGATGAAGAAGAAGTGGAGCAATTAAGCCATAAAAAACGAGTACGCAAAATGCTGGAAGAAAAGCTGGAGCGCAAACGTTTAAAAGAAGAGCTCGAAGAGGAATGGGATACAGACTTCGACTGGGATGACATCGAACGTTGAGCTCCATAATAACAATCCAATGCCTAACTTAGAGGGTTGAGTTGATTAGCTGCATTGACTGTATTTTGTAATAACATGGCAATAGTCATAGGACCCACTCCGCCAGGGACGGGGGTTATCCAGGCGACTCTGTCTTTGGCACGTTGAAAATCCACATCGCCGCGAATTGTACCATCAGTTAAGCGATGAATACCCACATCGATTATTACTTGCTGAGCATTCAACCAGTCCACATTGATAACATCAAGAACACCCGCAGCAACCACTATTAAATCAGCTATTTTTACATACTGTTCCAAATTTTGGGTAAAACGATGACAGATAGTTACAGTAGCACCAGCCAGGAGAAATTCCATTGCCATCGGACGCCCTACAATGTTGGATGCACCAATGACAACGGTATGTTTGCCGGAAAGAGGTATTTGGTAAAACTTCAGTAAATTAATAATGCCATAGGGCGTACAAGGTCTTAGCAGGGGATTGCGTTGGGTAAGACGACCAACGTTATAGGGGTGGAAGCCATCGACATCTTTTGCAGGATTAATGCACTCTATAATTTTATTGCTATCGATTCTTTCAGGTAAGGGCAATTGTACTAAAATACCATCTACTTCAGGAGATTGATTTAATTCTTCAATTAAATTAAGCAACGCTATTTCAGTAGTATTTTCTGGCAAATCATAGGCATATGAATTGATACCCACTTCCAAGCAGGCCTTACGTTTATTGGCAACATAAATACTGGATGCAGGGTCCTCTCCTACCAGGACTACCGCTAATCCAGGGGCGCGAAAGCCTTTAGCTTGCCTGGTCTGCACGATTGATTTAATTTCACTTTTACATTGCGCAGCAACCAATTTGCCGTCTAATAGAGATGCGGTCATGTTATGCAATAAGAATAAGTTTGCATGGCATTATGAGATAGCAAGGCCACTTATGCAATCATCCCAGATTAATGAGAGCATGTTAATGAATTCGCTAAAAATAGAACAATGGCTGCAGGAAATGACTATTAGTGTTCATTTTTTAGTAGAATTCATTAACACGCTCTACGACTTACTCATACCCTAGACAAATGTGTGCTGGTGTTATACATTGGCCGTTTTCAGCGGGAAAAGCGAATGCGTATTGCCTTAGGGGTTGAATACGATGGTAGCCAGTATCATGGCTGGCAAGCGCAAACAGGCCTGCGCACGGTGCAATTGGTATTGGAGCAGGCTTTAGCTAAAGTGGCCGATCAAGAAATCGGTATTGTCTGTGCGGGTAGAACTGATACCGGTGTTCATGCTACCAATCAGATTATTCATTTTGATTGTGAAAAAGAGAGAACTATTCGTTCCTGGATTCATGGTGCAAACTCTTTTCTCCCCAAAGATGTCTGTGTGAAGTGGGGACGAGAAATGCCTGAGGATTTTCATGCTCGTTATTCTGCTCTATCACGAAGGTATCGGTACATCATCTACAATTCACCGATTCGACCAGCGCTTATGCGTAGTAGTGTGACTTGGCAATATCGTCAACTTGATCACCGTGCGATGCAGGAAGCTGGTCAACATTTAATTGGTGAAAATGATTATACTTCTTTCCGTTCTGTAGAATGTCAATCCAAGACACCAATGCGCAATGTTCATCATTTGCAGGTACAGCGCAATGGTGATTTGGTAATGATTGATATTACTGCGAATGCCTTTTTGCACCATATGGTAAGGAATATAGCTGGTGTTTTAATTGCTGTTGGCTCAGGAAAAAGACCAATTCCCTGGGTAAACGAAGTGCTACAGGCAAAAGATCGGCGTCTTGGCGCTGAAACTGCACCACCTTATGGGTTATATCTGGTTGCGGTTACTTATCCCAAAGAATTCGGGGTAATCGAAGGAAATCCCGGACCTTTATTTCTGTGGGAGCGTTAATTGATTCGGGATAGGGTGAGAATTAAAATCTGCGGGATGACTCAGGAGCGAGATATAGCCCGCGCTATTGCCTTGGGTGTTGATGCCATTGGTTTAATTTTTTATTCTAAAAGTGCGCGCTTTATTTCAATTACGCAAGCAAAGAAATTGTTAGCCAAGAATCCGGTTTTCGTTGATGTCGTTGCGGTATTAGTAAATCCTACCCTGGCTCAGGTTGATGAAATTATCAGCGAATTACCGATTCAATGGCTGCAATTTCATGGTGAGGAGTCACCTGAGTTTTGTAGTCAATTCAAAAAACCGTATATTAAGGCTATCCAGGCAACATCTACAGAGGCTATTGAGCATTTGGTTGCTCAACATAAGAATGCGGCCGCTATACTTTTGGATACACCGTCGATACAACATGGTGGTACTGGCGAAGTATTTGATTGGGAGTTAATACCAAAAAATCTGCAGAAGCCACTTATCTTAGCAGGAGGCCTCAATGCGGCTAATGTTGTGCAAGCTGTAGACTTGTATTCACCTTATGCAGTTGATGTTTGCAGTGGGGTTGAGATATCAGCGGGTGTCAAGGATCACGGCAAAATGAGCCAGTTTGTTAATGCATTATGGGGTAAAAAATGATTGAAAAAGAGCTTCCAGACAATCATGGCCATTTTGGGCCTTATGGCGGAATGTTTGTAGCAGATACTTTAGTGCATGCTTTAGAACAATTACAAAAAGCCTATGAACACTATCAACAAGACCCTCAATTTTTAGAGGAATTAAGAGTTGAGTTACGGGATTATGTGGGGCGTCCGACACCGCTTTATCACGCCGAGCACTTAAGTTTAAAAATAGGCGGCGCACAAATTTATCTAAAGCGTGAGGATTTGAATCACACTGGTGCGCATAAGATTAATAATACGGTTGGACAAGCCTTGCTTGCCAAGCGCATGGGAAAAACTCGGATTATTGCCGAAACGGGTGCAGGCCAGCATGGGGTAGCGTCGGCAACAGTAGCTGCCAAACTGGGTCTTAAATGCGTTGTTTATATGGGCTCAGAGGATATTAAGCGTCAGGCGAGTAACGTTTATAGAATGAAATTGTTGGGAGCCGAGGTTGTGCCGGTAACTGCTGGCTCAAAAACTTTGAAGGATGCTCTCAATGAAGCCATGCGTGATTGGGTCTCTAATATAGATGATACTTTTTATATTATTGGTACGGTAGCAGGTCCTCATCCTTATCCAAAGATGGTAAGGGATTTCCAGGCAATAATCGGCGAAGAGGCAAGAGCGCAAATTATAGAGAAAACAGGTCAACTGCCTGATGCTCTGGTTGCGTGTGTTGGCGGGGGCTCTAATGCTATGGGCTTGTTTTATCCCTTCCTGGACGATAAATCTGTAGTGATTTACGGAGTAGAAGCAGGAGGGAAAGGGATTGAAACAGGCGAGCATGCTGCTTCTCTAATTGCAGGAAAACCAGGTGTTTTACATGGCAATCGCACTTATTTACTTTGTGATGAACACGGCCAAATAAAAGACACTCATTCAATATCTGCTGGACTTGATTATCCCGGTGTGGGGCCAGAACATGCCTATCTCAAAGATAGTGGCAGGGCACACTATGTTGCAATTAATGATGATGAGGCTCTGGATGCTTTCCGCACATTAACCAGGATAGAGGGTATCATTCCCGCTTTAGAATCTAGTCATGCAGTAGCTTATGCAATGAAGCTGGCAAAAACGATGTCACCGCAACAGAGTATTGTGGTTAATTTATCTGGTCGTGGTGATAAGGATATGCATACAGTTGCCAGTATTGATGGTTTATCAGTGTAAGTCAGCATAAAATTGAAGGTAATCTATGAATCGAATTGACATAACATTAGAGCAATTGCGGGTTAGCGGCAAAAAAATGTTAAGCCCGTATATTACAGCCGGCGACCCTCACCCTGAACTGACTGTCCCTTTGATGCATGAATTAGTAAAAGCAGGTGCTGACATTCTTGAAGTAGGTATTCCCTTTTCTGATCCTATGGCCGAAGGTCCCGCGATCCAAGCTGCTATGGAACGCGCTTTGAGCTATGATATTGATTGTGGCGATGTATTGGCTATGGTCGAAAAATTCCGTGAACAGGATAAACAAACGCCAATCGTGTTGATGGGATATGTCAATCCTGTAGAGCAATATGGTTATGAACAATTTGCTCAGCGAGCTAAACAAGTCGGTGTTGATGGAACAATTCTTGTTGATTTACCGCCAGAAGAAAGCGCTGCAATCGCCCCTCTTTGGCAGGCTCAGGATTTACATAGTATTTATTTATGTTCGCCAACTACTTCAAATGAGCGTATGGAAATGATTAATCGCTATGGTAGAGGTTATCTATATTACGTTTCATTAAAAGGGGTTACAGGCTCAAGTAATTTTGATTTGCAGTCTGTTCGGGAGCAGTACCAGCAACGCAAGTCACAGACCAGTCTACCCTTAATGGTGGGGTTTGGCATCAAAACTGCTGCAATGGCAGCAGGAGTTGCTCAATTTGCTGACGGCGTTATTGTGGGAGCAGCTTTGATCAGTCAACTATTGAATGCGTATAAGTCAAACGACAATGTACCTGCTGCGGGTGCTTCTTTGATAAATGCAATGCGGCGCGCGATGGATAATAACGAGTAAGTGATTATGACCGAAAATAGTGAAAAAAGATCTCATTTTATTAGACAATTGATTTCAGAAGAGCTAGCCAGTGGCAAGCATCAGGATGTTATAACTCGTTTTCCACCAGAACCTAATGGTTATTTGCATATAGGACATGCCAAATCAATTTGTTTGAATTTTGGCCTGGCTGAAGAATTTGCGGGACGGTGCTATTTGCGTTTTGATGATACGAATCCTATTAAGGAAGAAGAGGAGTATGTTAATGCAATTATCGATGATGTGAAGTGGCTAGGGTTTAAATGGTGTGATATAACCCACTCTTCTGACTATTATCAGCAATTGTATGATTACGCAGTTGATTTAATCAAGCAAGGCAAGGCTTATGTCGATAGTTTGAGCATGGAAGAAATTCGCGCCTACCGGGGTACTTTGCAAGAGCCCGGCCGTGAAAGTCCCTATCGGAATCGTTCAGTTGCTGAAAATCTTGATTTGTTTGCCCGGATGAAAGCAGGTGAGTTTGCCGATGGGGCCCACGTATTACGTGCACGCATCGATATGCAAGCAGGTAATGTTAATATGCGGGATCCGGTTCTTTACCGGATAAGACATGCCCATCATCAGCGTACAGGGGATGAATGGTGTATCTATCCGATGTATGACTATGCCCATCCACTATCAGATGCTTTGGAAAAAATAACTCATTCCTTATGCACATTGGAATTTCAGGATCACAGGCCACTTTATGATTGGTTTATAAATAATTTGCCAGTTCCTGCAAAACCAGTGCAAACTGAATTTGCCCGACTCAATTTATCGCATACAGTCACCAGTAAACGTAAACTCAGGGAGCTTGTTGAGAAAAAAGTTGTTACTGGATGGGATGACCCGCGTTTACCGACATTGCGTGGCATGCGCAAACGAGGCTATCCTCCTGCAGCACTCAGGCAATTCTGTGAAATTATCGGTATTTCACGTAGTGATTCAGTCATTGATATGTCTTTGTTGGAAGAGTGTGTACGGGATGAATTAAATAAAACAGCAAAACGTGCCCTCTGTGTAGTTGAACCATTAAAAGTGATCATTGAAAACTACCCGGAAGGCAGAGTGGAGAAATTAGAAGCGCCATTTCACCCACAAGATCCACAAGCAGGAAATCGTATTCTGCCTTTTAGTAGAGAGATTTATATTGAACGGAGTGATTTTATGGAAGATCCTCCTAAAAAATATTTCCGTCTATCTCCCGGAGCCGAAGTTCGTTTAAGACATGCCTATGTGATTCGCTGCACAGAGGTTGTTCATGATGAGCAGGGTAATATCAGGGAATTGCGATGCACTTATGATGAAGATACCTTGGGAAAAAATCCGGCCGATCGAAAAATAAAAGGAGTTATTCATTGGGTATCCTGTGAACAGGCTCATCCAGTCACTATTTACCAGTTTGATCGCTTATTTAATGACGCCAATCCTGCACGGGAAGAGGATTTTCTGCAATTCCTCAATCATGATTCTTTACAGGTTCAACAGGCTTTTTGCGAACCTTCGTTAGCTAAACAGTCTTTAGAAGAAGTTTTTCAGTTTGAGCGCCTGGGTTATTACTGCGTCAATCAATTGAATAACGACAAGGTTAGTGCGTTTCATCGCGTTGTAGGTCTTAAGGATACTTGGGGAAAAATGGGTTAAGGGGCAGGCATGTTAAATCTTTATAATTCACTTACACGAAAAAAAGAACCATTCAAACCCATGCAACCAGGTAAAATCGGGATGTATGTTTGTGGTATTACAGTTTATGACCGTTGCCATTTAGGCCATGCCCGTTCGATGGTTTGTTTTGATGTGATTGTTCGCTTCTTACGTTCTCAAGGTTATGAAGTGACTTATGTGCGTAATATTACTGATATTGATGATAAAATTATTGTTCGTGCGAATGAGCGCGGCGTATCGATTAATGACCTAACAAGTCAGTACATCAAAGCCATGCATGATGATGCATCTGCCTTAAATATTTTGCCCCCTGATATAGAACCGCGAGCTACAGGACATATTGATTCTATTATTAAATTAATCCAACGATTAATTGATACGGATCATGCCTATGTCAGTGATAATGGCGATGTGTGTTATCAGGTGGATTCTTTCAAAAATTACGGCAAATTGTCCCACAAAGATTTGGAAGGTCTAATGGCCGGTGCACGAATTGAGGTAGTCAAAGAAAAGCGCTCTCCTCTGGATTTCGTTTTGTGGAAAAAAGCAAAACCTGGTGAGCCAAGTTGGCCCTCTCCATGGGGAGAAGGACGTCCAGGTTGGCACATTGAATGTTCAGCAATGGCAATGCATGAATTGGGTGAGCAATTTGATATTCACGGTGGGGGATTGGATTTACAATTTCCTCATCATGAAAATGAAATTGCTCAGAGTGAGGCAGCAAGTGGGAAAAATTTTGCCAATTATTGGCTGCATGTCGGAATGTTGCAGGTTAATAATGAAAAAATGGCGAAATCAGTAGGTAATTTTTTTACTATTGAAGACATATTACGACAGCATCATCCGGAAGTTATTCGCTATTTTTTGCTAAGTAGTCACTACCGCAGTTCATTAAATTACTCTGAAGAAAATTTGCAGAATGCTCGTAAAGCATTGACAAGACTTTATCAATCTTTA
This sequence comes from Legionella feeleii, assembly GCF_001467625.1. Lineage (GTDB taxonomy): Bacteria > Pseudomonadota > Gammaproteobacteria > Legionellales > Legionellaceae > Tatlockia > Tatlockia feeleii. Next base: position 826,871 of record NZ_LNYB01000085.1, on the reverse strand, counting down.
AAAGAGATTGAGTTAAGTGCCAATCATGAAATCGATAATGAATGGCTTGGCCAGTTTAACCAGGCCATGAATGATGACTTTAATACACCAGTTGCCCTGGCAGTTTTGTTTCAGTTAAGTCATGAACTTAATAAGACTAATTCACCGCGTCTCGCTGTTACGTTAAAACATTTAGCTTCCCTATTAGGTTTACTTCAAGCGGAGCCAGAATCTTTCTTGCAAGCCGGTCTGCAAGATGATGAAAAAGATATGATTGAAAATCTGATTAAGGAACGACTAGAAGCGCGTAAACAACGTAACTGGGCACGTGCTGATGAAATTAGAACCATCTTGGCAAATAAAGGAATTGAATTGGAAGATGGGGCAAATGGCACGACGTGGAGAAAGCGAGGAGAATAGTTATTTTTTCTACTCGTATTGAAAAGATAAATCTTGATGTGGCTAAGGTATTTGGTTATTGCTGTTTATACGAAGTTTGCTAACTCCCGCAAGTCTTGCGGGTTGCTTCCTAACTGATCCACGTGATAATTCCATCTTTTTGTATTTAAATTTTGCTCTATAATTGTGCCATTTCTTTTGAATGGCAAATATCCCTTATTAATACATTCTGTTTTTAGGATTATATGTACCAATTTCATTTATTTAACCCTTCCTCCAAAAAAAACAAGTCAGGGGAAGAAAATATACAGTCTTCTTATTCGAATATAGGGTCCACATTAGAGGCAAATGATACTAATTCTGTGATCAGTGACGACATGGATACTCTCTCTGATTTCAGTGATTCTGACACGAGCAAAGAGTCTTGGGTAAATGAAGTAATTTACGTTCGTGGCGAACAATTTATGTTAACCAGCATTGATACCCGTAGCCGAGAACTGGAAGATTTTTTCACGAAGCGTAGATTTTTTCTTTCTAAGATTTGTGAACTTTATTACAACAAAATCGGTTGGCACGCAGATTCTTTAAAGACATCAGCCGAGTTGGCTGTTTGTGGGGGTAAATTATATGCCTTGCTTATGGGAGAGGCCCAGCCAATCTATTTTGTTGGGGTAAGAGCGAATGATGAAGACGATGAAGATAACTACTATCTATTAAGTACAAAAGTCGATTTGATTGCCCAAGAGAAAGAAATTTTTGGTTTAAATAAACCTATTGTTGATTTAATTACTTCTTTGATCATCAGTTATTTTTTAGGAGATTTTGATATCAGTAATATCGGGGTGGTTCAAGGCAATAACAATGCATTGCAGGTGGTTAGATTTGACCCTGAGTTCTGTTTTTCTTCTTATTTTATTGGAGAGCATAATACTTATGAGATGATCTCAAAGGAGTTGAGATTTATCTTCAATCTTGATTTGGGACCTGTACCTGAAGAAAGGGCAAACAGGTTGCGCCAAATTCTTCAAAGACGAGAAAGTAATTTCTTCGCAAGGTGCTTTGCCCAACAATTATTGTGGGAACCGGCATTTCTGGAGATTCTGAGTTCACCGCGAAGAAAGGAAGAGATTTTTAAGGCTCTGGATAGAATTACAACGACATTATTCATGCAATATCGGTACATAATCGATACGACAATTAGTCATGAAAAAACAAGAGAAGCACTAAAAAACACATTAACTCGGAGAAGAGAGATTTTTAGCCAAATTAGTGGAGAACTGAAACTTCATCCACAGGTTTTTGTGGCACAACATATTGAAAAGATAAAAGAAAATGAGATGGATGACGATGGTTTTTGTTTTACTATCGCATAACCAAGGTGAAATTGAAATCATATTTTATACTTCTTATTTAATTATTAATTTAATCAGAGTAAATAAAAACATGTTGTCTCTTATTTGGTAAATAATAATTTATGAACTACTTTTAAATTATGAAGCGCAAATAGGAGGGATAATGAGCGATCCACTCGGGGAACTAGAGAACTCATTAGCATATATGTTTGAACTTCAGACCAAAAAAACAGGGAAATGCATCCATCCTGACGTACAAAGATTAAAAAATGCTTTAGATAACTACAAAAAGGGCCCTTCGATTTCATTACAAGAGTTGGTTACAGCTGTAAAACAAGCATTACCAGTCATTGTAAATTATGGGGTCGAACTGTATGTTGTGAAAATGAAAATGAATGCTTTGGCAGAAGAAAAGGGCTCATCTATCAACTGGGATCTCCCGATTACACATTCTCGCTATCGACCTCAATTTCAATTTGCAGCGTCTCTAAGGGTTCCTGATAATGATTTTATCACTTGGCTTTCTTCACGTGCAGATAAGGATTTTTCTGCGCTTGATTGTCATTCTCAAGTAGAAATTCTTATTGCGGAAAGAGGGGAAAGGGAATTTACAACAAAATTAGCCGAGCACTTACGTAACGAACCTGACTTCTTACTTGATCTAATTATGACTTCACCGGAGATTTTTAATCCTCTGATGGAAACACGCATCGGCTTTCAGTTGGAAAATTGGCAAATAGCCAAAGCTATTTGTCATCATTACTTGCTGGAGATGGCTGAACAGGATTCTTTTCAGCAGGTGGAGGAAAAACTGTTGTGGTTAGACGATCTTTTAGCAAAAACTGGGCGATCTATGGAAAAATTATTGGCAGATCCTCTGGCGAAGACTGAACTGGATAAA
>NZ_LNYB01000085.1:809800-824230 GCF_001467625.1 Legionella feeleii | reverse complement strand
AGCACTCCAATTCTTCGAAGCGCCCACACAGTTTGTCTTCCACTTCTTAATGAACCCGCCCCGAAGGCGTGATGCGTATTCTACTCATCCGCTCTTCCTTGTCAAACACTTTTTTCATTTTTTACTTAAATTTATTTCTAACATTTAGGATTTCTCCTTACTCATCTCCTATAGTTAGTTAGCTAGTAAGGATCATTGCTTGCCAGGCAAGCATCCTGTAAGTTACCCTATTGAGTAAATTATTAACATGATAGCTTGGAATTGAATAATGCGTATAATTTATTTTCTCTTCTTGACATTCTGCCTATCCCCCTTAGCTTCTGCCAGTTACAACCATCACGATCATTATCCGACTCACTCATTAGTAAACGCATTAAGGACTGGAACCGATACTAATGGTAAACCGTTGTATCTATGTCTGGCTCGCCTATTTAATAGCACTCAGCCGGGTAAAACCTGGGAGGGTTATGGTCGTTGTAATGTCCCCTATGGTGGAAAAGAATATATCGTCGACCAATTTGATATACCGTACAGGCAATTATTTAACCACACTCAGTGGCAAGGCGATAATGGAGAATCCCCTCTAAGAATTGGCCTTGATAGCAATGGTGCTCCTCTATTCTTATGCCAGGCTTTTTTTAGGGGTAGCAGGCAACCGGGCAAAACCTGGCCCGGTTATCATCATTGTAATATTTCCTATGCAGGCCATGAAATTATTACCGATAATTACCTTATACTAATCGATGAACACCAACGCACGCATCAGCATGGCTCTTATAACAACCCATACCAAACCCAATATCCAAGCCGTTACCATAGCCACTCTCAGACTACTCAGCAATGTATGAAAGGTCCGTTCGGCGAACAAGTCTGTGGATTCAATTGTTTACGCTCAATTAATCGAGTTGCTTGTGCAAGAATGCCTGATCAACAGTGTGTTGCTGATAGCTTTGGGCATATTAGCTGCGGCTATGGTTGTGTGAAATCACCCTTAAAAGTGGCCTGTGCGCAAAGGCGTGATGAAAATTGTGTCATTAATAGCTTTAATGAGATTGCTTGTGGCCGACATTGTCGAATAGACCATTTTAACCACATCCAATGTGACAATAATTAGGGCTTGCTTAGCCCTAGATTCGCTCATAGCGATAAAAAGTCATATCATAATTATTTTTTTCATCGTGCTGCTGAAAAACAGCTTCCTTACACTGCCAATCTGTTTTGGATATCGCGGGGAAAAAGACGTCAGCATCAAATTGATGGTGAATGACTGTTAGATAAACCTGCGAAGCCAAACTGAGGGCTTGTTCATAAACTGCAGCCCCTCCAATAATCATCACTTCAGGCGTATTTTTTACCAGCGCTAAAGCCTTCGCAAGCGAGTCAACTACTTCTACGCCTTCGAGAGAAAGTTTTTTCCTGCTTAAAATAATATTCAATCTTCCTGGCAAGGGTTTTCCGATAGAATCATAGGTATTTCGTCCCATGATGATCGGCTTCCCCATAGTGAGGGTTTTAAAATGTTTAAGATCCGCAGGCAAATGACAAAGCAACTGATTATCTTTTCCCAAACCTCGATTTTCATCGACTGCAGCAACTAAACTAATGATAGTCATTTTCTGCTTTCTCTTATTCTTGCCATTGATTCTGCCATACGGACTGCGGCCAGCAAACTGCCAGTCTCTGCCAAACCGGTACCTGCCAAATCCAGTGCTGTGCCATGATCAACAGAGGTGCGAATAATGGGTAAACCAAGTGTCACATTAACTGCCGAACCAAAACCAGCGTATTTTAATACAGATAATCCCTGATCATGATACATCGCAACAAAGGTATCACAGTGCTGCTGATTACGCGGTGTAAACATAGTATCTGCAGGAAAAGGCCCCTGGACATTAATCCCTTTTGCCTTTAATTCGGTTAGGGCAGGAGTAATAACCTCAATTTCCTCTCGTCCTAAATACCCACCCTCACCGGCATGAGGATTTAAACCTGCTACATAAATACATGGATTGCTCAGGCCAAAATCAAATTTTAGTGCTGTATGTAAACACTCAACGACTGAAGTAATTAAGGGTTTAGTGACGGCATCAGCCACATCTCGCAGAGGAAGATGAGTAGTGACTAAAGCAACTTTCATGGCCTCACAAGCCAAGAGCATAACGACTGTCTCTGTATTACAGTGCCTTGCTAGAAATTCTGTATGGCCAGTAAAAGCAATACCTGCCTGGTTAATGATAGCCTTATGCACAGGGGCAGTAACCAGGGCAGCAAATTCACCTTGCAGGCATTTATCCGTTGCCAAACTCAGCATATTAATTACGTAGCTTGCATTTAAAGGGTTTAATTGCCCAGGAACAACCTTGGCACCGCAAGGGATAGATAAAACCGTCAAGTGATTTGGTTTCGTGATAACAGGAGCATCCGGTTGATAATCAGAAAAAGTAATTGCTAATTTCAATTCTGCTGCCCGCTGCGCAAGCAAATCCTTATCAGCTAAAATAACGAGAGGTAAATCATAAGCAGCAAGAGCAAGACATAAATCAGGCCCTACCCCTGCTGGCTCCCCACTACTAACCAGTAGGGGTTTCATGCTAATTTCTTATCCAAAATATTGATGTAGGCTTCTGCACGCAGATGTTGTTGCCAATTTTGTACTGCTTCCGTAAATTTCCGCTGTTGCAAAAATTGTCTGACTTGTTGACGCTTGAAAGAGGCTGAATCGTCAATCTTTTTGCGCTCCAAGACCTCAATTAGATGCCAACCAAAAGGTGTCTTTACTGGCTTGCTAACCTTATGCAGCGGTAATGCGTCCATAACTTTCTCAAACTCTGGTACCAATTCGCCAGCAGTCACCCATCCTAAATCACCGCCTTTAACCGCGCTGGCAGCATCAAGTGAATATTGCTTGGCCATCAACGCAAAATCTTTACCTGACTTTAACTGTTGATACAAATTATTGGCCTGTTTACTTGCTTCAGTTGAGGTCATACTTGCATCCTGCTTTAGCAAAATATGACGCACATGCGTTTTAGTAACTTCATGGTGCTCATCATTACCACCGATAGCGGTTAGTTTGATCAACTGATAACCGTTTCCCGTACGTATTGGTCCAGCAATTTCACCAACCTTCATGTTCACGACCTGCTTGGCAAAAATCTCGGGAAGTTCGGCAAGGTGACGCTCACCCAAATCGCCACCTTCCAAGGCAAATTCCCCACTGGATTCGGCAATCGCCATCCGGTTGAAATCATCACCGTGCTTTAGTTTAACAAGTAAATCCTTCGCTTTCTGGTGGGCTTTGTTTAGTTGCTCTGTTGTAGGCTCTTCCGGTACAGGAATCACGATATTTTGTAGATGGTAAGTCTGTTTAGCTTTATCGTCGTGTTGTGCTGTTTTCATGTAATCTTCTACTTGTTGAGCTGTCACAGCGACTACGTCTTTACCTACTGCTTTTTGTTGCAACCGGCTAATCAGCATTTCTTTACGAATATTTTCCCGATAGTTTTCCCAACTTAGCCCTTGCTTGCTTACTTCCTCTCGCAGCTGAGTCAGGGTTAAATGGTTACTAGTTGCAATTTTATTGAGCGCTTCATTTAAATCAGCGGTATCCACTGTAATATCATTTTGCTTCGCTACTTGCAGCTCTAAATCAACATCGATTAGATGTTGTAATACTTGTTTACGTAATACAGCATCTGAAGGCAATTGCATTTGTTTAGCCTCCAATTGCTGTCGTAAAATTTCGACCTGAGAATTCAGTTCACTCTCTGTAATAACACCATCATTAACAACAGCGACTACCTTATCCAAAGGCTGCCCTGCAATAACCATGGCTGGTAAGAGTAACAACAAAAATGCAATCCGCTTTAGCATGCGATTATCCTCTATCTTTTTTTCGGCAATTTAGGCCATTCTTAATCAAAATACAAGCAACTTTAATTAATTTAAAACAAAATCAAAGTCTAACTATGAAAACTATCCGTATAACCAGGAATATAAGTGTGTATTGTACTAGCTGGGTCGCTATTTCCAACAGAGCCTAGCCCCTTCAATAAAATCTGTAAATAGACATTGTTATTATATCTTGGCTGCAATTGGGTGTTTAAACTCTGGAAAGTACGTCCTCCTAGCAACCTTACTGCCCAACAACAACTATCATATTGTAGCCCCAAAAAAGTCATCATTGCATACCGTTTACTTAAATTATAATTATAAGAACCTAAAGTGCTCCATCTTTCATTTAAAGGCCAGGCATAGGCAAAGGTTGCCTGGTGCAAAGAATTATCCTGCACTTGGCTATTAGCTACTTGCGTAATATCCCCATTAACCAAGTAGGTATACCCGACACTAACAATTTGATTCTTTGCTGGTTGATAATGAAAATTGAGATGGCCATTATTGGTTGCACTTGTATAGGGATCCCAAACATAATCACCAGTTAACACCCAAGCTGGATGAAAACGATAGACTGCACGACTTGCTATAGGGGATGATTTCGCAAGAGGCGACAGGTACCCCAACGTTAAAGGGTTATCTACACAAGTTCCCATATTATTCTGACAAAGCTGTACTCGCCGATTAGCAAAATAACGAGTTTGACCAATGGAAACTGTCGCTTTTTCACCGCCTGTTTGATCTGAGAGCCAGCGTGAACTAACTGCATAACTCAATTGGTTAGCATCACCGATACGATCAAACCCTGAAAAACGGTTAGTACGAAAGAGTTGATCCGTATTAAATATCATATAACCAGAATCATACACAGGAATAGGCGTTTGATCATGAAAAGGGACGTGAAGATAGTAAAGCCGGGGTTCTAAAGTCTGGGTAAACATTTTCCCCATGACATTTACAGGACGTTCAAAATACAAACCACCATCAACACTATAGCGAGGTATTGTACGATTAAATTGTCTGTTTAAAGGCGTACCATTGCTATTTAATGCATAAGAGCTGTAATAATTCAATCCATAAGGATAATAATTACTGCCATAAGCATTCGTATTTAAGAAATAAGGACTATTGTTTAATGGAAAGGCATCTCTATCAAAAAAAGTACGGTTTTGTTTCACATCATAGTAATTTTCTACCAGTTCCACAGAAGGTGTAATAAATCCCCAGGGTTTCATTTGAGGAAAAGATAAAACCGGATTTAGGTGGTAACGCGGTCCTTCTGGTTTTAATAAACGACTATCCGGCCATTGGAAGTAGTCAAATTGTCCCAACAAAGAGAAATTACCCCTAAGAGGTAAATCATCATAAACGCCCCGTGCCATTAATTGTGGTAACCGCTGATAAACATCCTCAATAGGTGTTTGATTCACTGGACGCAAAGTTTGATAACTTTGGAGCATACCACGAAATAACCAATTCTCTGTGGTGTAGGTCAAATCCCCTTGACGTAATAATTGCCGCTCAGTGAGTATGGCAAGGTTCGAACTAAAATCCTGCAGATAATAGGGATCTGAAACCTGTTGGAAATTAATCCCCATATGTAAATGAGGATTGAATTGCGTGCTATCTTTCAACTGTACAGACCATCTGTCTGTTGAGGTACCACGCAATTGAGGGTATTGCACTTCATTATCCAGTATAAAATTGCGAAAAGCGCGATCATTAGGTAAAAAACGACCGTTGAATACCCCATAAGAGTGAGTGGTCAAATACCTAAACTGGCCTCCCAACATCAGGCCGCGGCGTGAATATACATGTGGGATAAGAGTAGCATCATAATTGGGTGCTATATTCCAATAATAGGGTTGGGCGTAATCAAAACCACCAACATTCGACGTTCCAATAATTGGCATTAAGAAGCCTGATTTACGCTCTTTAGAGGTAGGAAAACTAAAATAAGGTGTATAAAACACCGGCCAACCGCCTACACGTAATTTAGCATTTCGTGCTACCCCTGTTGCCTTGGCTTTATCAAGAGTAATCGTTTCTGCTTCAATTTGCCAAGCTTTGTCCTCAGGTGCACAATTACTATAAGTAGCCTGCTCTAAACGATAATCTTGATTAGCGAATCGTTGAATCAAACTGGCACGCCCCCAAGCTGGCAAAATGGCACCTTGACGTTGTGAGTTAAACCGATAGAGAACATCTTCAACTTGCCCAGACTTATCTTGTGGATTAATGGTTGCCTTTCTTGCAATCATTAAGCGCTCTGGCTCTAAATATTTTACATCTCCAAATAATTCAATTTTTGTTACTTTATTCGATTTGGCATCACGGTAAACATAAGCAGTTTGCGCATTGACAATCCGTTCAGTTTGTTGGACTTCAACATCGCCAGACAATTGGGAGCGGCCTTGGTTATAAAAAGAAACATTATTGGCCATGATTAGTATTTCATCATCCGCAAGCGGAGTAACTGTAAGCGGTGTATAAGAGCCTCGGCAAACAGAAAAAGGGGCATTTTCTTGCCAACCTAAGCATTGAGCAATTCTAGAACGAACAACCGCATTTAACTCAACATCACGCGCGATTACGCAAGCTTGCACTGGCTCCATCATTATATCAGAGGCATAAGTCGCCACATGATAAGTGCCTATAGCCAGCGTGCTGGTTGCAATAAAACCTGCAAACACGTAGCGATGACAAATCATTTTATGAATTACTTGCGGTATAGCATCAAGCCTAATGTTCAGCGTCACCAAAATACCTTATGATCCACATGCACAAGGTGCATGATAATTTAGGATCTATTGACATTTCTACTATCTTGGCCGAAAAGCATTGTTTTTCGAATCAAACTGGCGAAATGTCAACAGATCGTGTCACTTGCAAAAAAACATGACACCTGCAAGCAAGAGTCTACCTGAAATTCTCTCATTAAATTCTGTAGAATTTCATGGCCGGCTCTTAAAAACAAGGCTGAGGAGTATAACATGCATAATCGACAAAACGCACTTAACAAGTGGCTTGAAAAAGTGCTTGCACCGTCTAAATTTACCCTACATCCTCTAGCAGGTGATGCCAGTTTCAGGCGTTATTTCCGTCTTCATTATAATTCGATGACCCAAGTGGTTATGGATGCCCCCCCTGATAAAGAAGCGTTACAACCATTTCTCGCTGTAGCTGGCTTGTTAAGCACTGCTGGTGTACGTACTCCACAGATCCATGCCGTCGATAAAGAACAAGGCTTTGCTCTTCTGGACGATTTTGGTGACGCGTTGTTACTCAATCATCTCAATGTAGAAACAGCCAACAAGTTATACCCTATGGCTATGAATACACTCATCAAAATGCAGCAATGTTCAACTCAGGCAACATCACAACTGCCTATCTTTGACAAACCATTCATTATGTATGAGTTAAATGTCTTTCGTGAATGGTTTTTAGATGCTTATTTAAAAATAAAACTAACTGCTGCAGAAGAAAAACTTTTAGATGAAACATTTGCTCAACTGTGCGACGCAATATTGCAACAGCCAAAGTGCTTTATTCACCGCGATTACCATTCACGCAATATTATGTTGCTTGCTGAAGAGGAAGATCATGCTTTGGGAATTATCGATTTTCAAGATGCAATGCTGGGCCCCTTTACTTATGACCTGGTCTCTCTTCTGAAAGATTGCTACATCCAATGGCCTCGCGAACAGGTCATGAAATGGCTGACTACTTTCCATGGTCAGGCACCTTGTGCAACAGGTTGGTCTTTATCAGCATTTACCCGTGCCTTCGATTGGTGTGGTCTACAACGTCATTTAAAAGTGCTTGGTGTTTTCTCCCGCTTGTATTTGCGTGATAATAAAGCCAATTATTTGCAGGATTTACCGCTAACCCATCATTATGTAATGGCGTGTCTCGAAACTTACGAAGAATTACATCCATTTTATCAATTCATGCAAAATAGGATTCGTTTACCATGAAAACTGCCATGATTTTAGCTGCCGGCAGGGGAGTACGCCTTAAACCCCTTACTGACAAAATACCCAAAGCCATGTGCCAGGTACACAATAAACCATTAATTGAATATCACGTGGAAAGGCTCGCCAAATTGGGGTTTGAACGTATCGTTATTAATCATGCTTACCTGGGCGGGCAAATACGCCAACATCTTGGTAATGGTACCAAATGGGGAGTTGAAATCTGCTACTCTCCTGAGCCTCCGGGCGGCCTTGAAACAGGCGGCGGCATTCACGCTGCTTTGCCTTTGTTAGGCAAAGAACCTTTTGTAACTGTTAACGCCGATGTTTTTACTGATTATGACTTCACGCAATTACACCTGACGGAAGAAACCAGGGTTCATCTGGTCTTGGTTCCTAATCCACAGCATAATCAGGGTGATTTTGGTTTGGATAATCAACAACAGCTTACTAACCAAAGAGTATATACTTTTGCGGGAATAACTTGTTATCGCCCAGACGTTTTTGAACAATGCAAAGCAGGTAGATACTCGGTTGTCCCCCTACTTCGCGATTTGGCTGGCAAGAACCTGGCCAGCGGGGAGCTCTACCAGGGTTTATGGGTTGATATTGGCTCCTCTGAACGACTCAAATTCGCCAATACCACCTCTCGTACTTAACTCTTTGGAGTTCGCACCCCCTCATAATCGGGAATCTCCTCGATGTCCACCTCTTGTACAGAAGTAGGCTGAGTGGCTTGCTGTTGCTTTTTGCTCACCACAGCTGCAGGCTCTTCTCCCGGGAAGGACTGTTGCCGGGCAGTCACGTCAATCCCCTGATCCTGCATATAGCTTTCAAACCCTTTGTCCCCGCTCATAAGATCACTTAGCTCACTACCACTGGCTCTTACCTTATTGCCTTTCTTGTCTACAATAAAATCACCATTCTCATTACTTTTATAGATGACACTATCATCACTACGATACTGGTTGCCCGCAAGCCAGGTATTAAACAAATTATCAACAACTTCAATTTTTTCACGATCTTCATCGTTCTCGGCATCCATTTCTACCCCATCTATGGTGATGCCTCGTCTATAGTCGCCTTTCTCACTGAAAGCATAATCCATTACAACAGCCTTATCCTGAATTTTGTCATTCATAACCTCTGCTTCTTGTTTCGCCAGATTCTGTTGCAGATTTTCATAAGGATTACTAGCCGTCATCTCACCGTCCCAAAGCTGGCCATTCGGACCCCGCAGGTAATGGACATTCTGGCGAGCATTACCCATCTTTTTCAACATTGTCTGGGCGGGTGCCTTATGAATTACTCCGGCTTGGGTAAATTTAGCTTCTGCTTGTTCACAGGCATAATCAATTGCCTCAGTAGTAGTAGCCACTTCAATGATTTGCCCAAAAGCCTTAGCAGGTGGCAATAACTCGTGTTTACCTTTACGCGTTACTTTTGATCTACCCATAATTCACTCTCATATAATTCGTTACCAATAAAAATCTGATCCTCAATAGATGCGAAATCGTCATCCCAGGCTATATTGCAATTTATCCTCATGAATTCGAAGACTTACCTCTTGGAATTCTAATGATTATAGCAAATTCACACGCTTTAAAGAGCAGCAGCCAATGCTTGCAACGTTAAGAGACCGTAAAACCCTCTATTAATCCAACGGATTTGGAAAACTATCAATAACAGAAGAAAATTGTTTGTTCTTCATCGACTCAAAAGAAAACTCATCGACTTGAATAGCATCCCAGCGCGCCCGTTCTACCGCAACAATTGCATCCATGTCTTCCTGAGACAGTTCACCTTTATTGACTTTGTCGCTCAGTTTTTCTTTCAAAGCCTCAAATTTAAAACGTTTGAGACCACCAATTTTTTTGAACAGCTCTTCGTGTTTGATGATAAGCTGTAAAGTATTCTCCATTCTATCGACGGGCTGTTTCGGATCCCCACTGAGGTAGATTGATTTAATCATTTGCTCACGATAATGATTATTTTGCATCATTAATTTTGCCAATTGATGATCCAGCTTATCACTTGGATAACGCATTGTTTGTCCAAAAGGAAAGGCCAACAAACGCACTAGCAATCCCAGGGGCCGGGAAGGGAAATTTTGGCAAAAGGTAATCATGGCTTTTTGCGCATGATAGAAACAATAGGAAACCGCCCATTTAGCATGCACTTTTTCATCAACATGCGCTTCATTTTTTTGAAAATAACGCAATGCTGCCATAGCAAGGTAAAGATAGGACATGCCGTCTGCCAATCTTGCCGATAAACGTTCTTTTCGCTTTAACTCACCACCCAAATAAATTAACGATAAATCGGCCAACCAGGCATAAGCGTGACTTAAGCGAGCAAGTCGCTGGTATTCTCGCTTTAAACTATTTGCCGGAGCAGAAATAAAAATACCGCCTGTCCATGCTGAACAGATCGTTTTGGCAAGATTAGACATAAAATACTGAATATGCTGCCAAATTAAAGAACGGAAAGTGGATTTGTCTTCTTGCGAAATAGCATAAAATTCATCACGTACAAAGGGATGGCAGGCCATTGACCCTTGTCCGAAAATCAACAAATTACGCGACATAATATTCGCACCCTCTACCGTAATAGAAACTGGTACCCCTAGATAATAACTAGTCAAATAATTACGCGGGCCAACTACAACAGAACGGCCTGCATGAACATCCATGGCATTATTTACCGCTATGCGAGCAAGTTCTGTATTAAAATATTTCGTGATGGCCGAAGCAACAGAAGGTTTTTTATGTTCATTAACAGCAGCAACCGTCATTAAGCGATTGGCATTGATTAAGTAATTTAAACCAGCAATTTCAGCCAGTTTTTCCTCTATCCCTTCAAATTGACCAATTTCGACATTAAACTGACGACGGATTCTGGCAAAAGCACCCGTGGTTAAATAAGCGATTGACGAAGATGCTGCCCCTAACGCAGGCAGAGAAATAGAACGACCAATGGATAAACACTCAACGAGCATTTGCCACCCATGACCAGCATTTTTTTGGCCGCCAATAATCGTTGTTATCGGTACAAAAATATTTTCTCCACGGATAGTACCATTCATAAAGGGCTGATCGGCAGGCAAATGGCGATTTCCTATTTCAAGATTTTCGGTATTCCTGGGGATCAATAAGCAGGTAATCCCTTCTGCCCCCTCACCTTTCAACAAACCATCCGGATCCTTTAAATTCACTGCCAAACCTATTAACGTCGCAATAGGGGCAAGAGTAATCCAGCGTTTATTCAAATTAATCTTCAGGCCCAAAATCATTTTGCCATCAATTTTCTTTTTAACCACCACCGCTTCGGACTGAATGGAGGTCGCATCACTACCTGCTCCAGGCTCGGTAAGTGCAAAACAGGGTATATCCACTCCTTTAGCAAGATTAGGTAAATATTGCTCTTTTTGCTCCTTAGTACCGTAATAATTAAGTAATTCACCTGGGCCTAAGGAATTAGGTACCATGACCGTAACCGCAGCGACACCTGAGCGACTGGCAATTTTCATAACGATATCGGAATGAGCCCTTGCAGAAAAACCCTTGCCACCATACTCCTTGGGAATTACTAACCCTAAAAACCCTTTTTCTTTAATATACTTCCAAACATTCTCCGGTAAATCACCAGCCTGACTTACCTTCCATTCGTCGATCATGCCGCATAGTGTTTGTGTTTCATTATCAAGAAAAGATTGCTCCTCTTCACTCAGTGTTGAAGAAATATCGGCTAACCTGTCCCAATTAGGTGAACCCGTAAAAATGTCTTGCTCCACCCAGGTATCACCGGCATTTAAAGCTTCTTCTTCTGTTTTAGTAAGCTTGGGAATTGATTTGCCTACTCGATCAAAAAGAAAATCACTGATGGCAAAACGGACCTGTTCGACATGGATGATTGTGACAGCAACGATAATTGCCAACCAGACTATCAAACCGGCGAGCCAAGGCATAGAAAATACAAAAGTGGTAAGTATCAAATAAACTGCACTACCTATTTCCCAGGTTAAGGCCTTCATGCCGTGATAGAGCACCACCAGGGTGAATATCAAATAAATAACAAACAGAAGCGTAGCCATATCAATCCCTTCCTTTACCTTAATGGTGAGTAATCACACGGACTAATTGAAGTAAATCCTAGTATATACCTGTCTTGAATCATTTTGCGAGTCATCCGACACAAGAGAAAAACGCCATGGTAAAAAGCAATTTATTTTTAATTAACAAATGGTTTGACGACGCTCTGCCTCGTAGAGTTGCCCTCTTCTATTCTCACGCATAACTTGCTTATCTTATTTTGCTGCCGTATCGTCTTGCGTTAGATCATTATTTTTTATTGATAGCTATGAGCAAACGTTTGGTTTGGAATTTTGAAATTAGTAGCGATAATTTACTCGCTTTGGACACGCTTCCTTTGGCAGGAAGAGATGAACTTCGTTGGGAAGCACGTTTTTTCTGGCCAGATGATACGATTATTACCTTAAATGGCCTGGATGAGCACTTTCTTCTCTTATCCAATTATCAGGTCAAGCATCGAGAAGATTGTTATTTGCTCTTACCCAATTGCAATTACAACATTAAGAGACGGCGCTCTGAACCACTTTACAAACCCCTATTAGAGAAAACAACCTTCTGCGGATATAGCAAGAAAATTAATCTCAACGACTATCCTTCTGATGCACTATTACCAGGCAGCGATAACCTTCTTGCAGCTGACTTACTAAACAAACTGCAAACACAGAGCCAAGAAATTGAGGTAATAAAAGAGGCTCTGGTTTACAAACTTAGCACTACTCCGACCATCAAGCTCGAACTAGCGCGTCTGGAATTGAATGAAAGAATTTTTTTCAGTGCCTGCATTGAAGGGCATTCGCAATTATTGGTCACAGCGATAGCAAACCACTTGCTGAAAGGCCAGATTTCTTGCGACTATGTCAATTTCCTAAAACAAATTTTGGCGTTATGATAAAAGATCTGCTGGCTATCATTTACAGTTTTGGCAAGATTGGCTTTATTTCTCTAGGTGGCGGCAACTCCATGCTGAAATTGCTGGAGTATGAAGCTGTCAATTACCGTCAATGGATTAGCCCGGAAGAATTTGTCGCCATGGTTGGCTCAAGTTTTCTTTTTCCTGGTTTAACTGCCGTTAAATTATCGGCTTTAATCGGTTATAAGGCAGCAGGCATGACAGGTTTAATTCTAGCTGTCGCCTGTTTAAATTTACCTGGCCTAATTATGGCTGTCATTGGTTATCAAGTCCTTAGTAGTCATAATAGTCCCATAACGCGTAAAATTATGATTGCCGTGCAATATGGTGCATTGGCCTTACTCGCTGCAGCTTCTTTTTCGGTTGCCCAAGGGGTTGTCGGCATCTATTTCTCCTGGCCTATAGCAATTATCTCCGTGTTGTTTTTTGCAGCACTAGTCTATTTCCCTTTATCACCCTTTTGGGGCTTCCTTGCTTTTATTGCCATTTGTTTCTTTATTGTCCGTTAAAATTAAATTTGTAAAGCCGGCATAGAAACTCAACAAGCTGCCTCTTAGAACGCTTGCCTTCGACAAGGCTGATCAACTACCCTAGCGTTATTACCATGTATGCTTTTGGGGAGCCTGGTTTGAGTATTAATTTAGATAACCCGGAATACTATATCAACCGTGAATTTACCGCACTTGCATTTAATGAGCGTGTACTGCAACTTGCAAAAGATGAACGCGTGCCATTACTTGAACGCATGCGTTTTCTTTGCATTTGTAGCGGTAATCTTGACGAATTTTTTGAAATCCGGGTCGCCGGTTTAAAAGAAAAAATTGCCTTATCATCAAGGAAACTCAACATAGATGGTTTACGTCCCGACGAAATTTTTACTCAATTGAGTAAAAAAGTTCATTTACTCACTGATGAACTTTATGACATCTTCAATAAAGAGTTACTTCCAGGGATGAAAAAGGAAAATATTCATTTTCTTAATACTGACGATTGGACGGAAGACATCCATCTCTGGGCAAAACATTATTTCAAAAATGAAATTTTACCTATTGTCAGTCCCATAGCGCTCGATTTAGCACATCCATTTCCGCGTTTGTTCAATAAAAGTTTGAACTTTATTATCTCTTTACGTGGTAAAGACGCCTTTGACCGGAACATTGATTACGCTGTAGTGCATGCGCCACGCTCTTTACCCAGAATGATTCCGCTGCCATCAGAACTTTGTACAACTGGCGGCAATTATTTTGTCTATTTAGCATCTATTATACAAACTCATATTCACAGCTTGTTTCCTGGAATGGAAATAAACGGTTGTTATCCCTTCCGTCTGACCCGTAATAGCGATCTGTTTTTGCGGGAAGAAGAAATAGAAGATTTAGCTGTTGCGGTGCAACGCGAACTTTTTTCCCGACACTATGGTCATGTGGTTAGACTCGAAGTTGATAAGCAATGTCCGGCAAACATTGTTGATTTTCTATTACAGAAGCACCATTTACATCATGAAGACACGTATCACTGTGATGGGCCTGTAAACCTGCAACGTTATTACAGCGCCATTAAC
>NZ_LNYB01000085.1:803313-809790 GCF_001467625.1 Legionella feeleii | reverse complement strand
TGGTTTTAGAAATTTTGAAAATTATAGATTAAGAGTTAGAGTGCTTTGTGGATAAGTGAAGTGCCCCCGGATTTGGGGAAGACCCAAAATCTTTCCACGTGCCTTTATATTTTTGAAACCATTGATCAGCAACAACCGAGAAAGTTATTTTTTTTTGCTGCTCGGTGTTTTGCACTCGAGGATCAATCCCTTTATTTACTAGTTCTCGATAAGCCCAAGCTATATTGCGAGCTTCTTTTAAACCGATACTATCATAATTACCAATAGTGATTGTTTGCGGCTTTTTATCCCATTGAAAGCGAAAGATAAATACTTTATTTAATTTCTTTTTACTCGGCCTTAGTTCTAACACTAAACCATCACGATCAGCATGACGTTTTCCATCTTCTATTTTTAGAGATTTAACTTGAGAATCTGACAACATTATAAATTACCTCAACTAAGCGGCAACTTTGGAAGAGAGGTGAAAATCTTACCCAAAATCTTACCCAAAGTTCTCGCGGTTAAATGCGAAAATTAACGGATAGTTGAGAACGATTTGAGAGAGGAAAGTCAGTGTTATTCTATTATTTATCAATCAGTTACGTACTAATTTGAACTCTTGCGAACCATTACAAAATGTGTAATTGGTGCCCAGGGCCGGAGTCGAACCGGCACGGAGTTTAACCTCCGAGGGATTTTAAGTCCCTTGCGTCTACCTGTTTCGCCACCTGGGCATATTTTTGTTATGGAGGCTGAGGCCGGAATCGAACCGGCGTACACGGCTTTGCAGGCCGCTGCATAACCACTCTGCCACACAGCCACTCTTCAACAGTAAAAAAAAAGCGACTATGGCGTCGCTTTAATTTGGAGCGGGAAACGAGACTCGAACTCGCGACCCCAACCTTGGCAAGGTTGTGCTCTACCAACTGAGCTATTCCCGCGTCTCTACGGGGTGCAATTCTACCGTAAATTAGAATGCTGTCAACAGAAAAACCCTAATTTTTTAAGCAATGTTGTGACTTTTTTTCATCAGTTGCGGCCAGGCAATCATTAAATAAATAACCATCGACCAAATCGTTAAAATGGCTGCCAAATAAAGCATTATGAAACCAAAAACACCCCACCAGGATTGGGCTGGTGTAAAAGCAATCAAAAGAAAAAGGGCAACCATTTGCATCATCGTTTTGATTTTGCCGACATAGCTTACCGTCACACTGGCGCGGCTTCCTATTTCAGCCATCCACTCTCGGAGTGCAGAAATAACGATTTCACGCCCCACAATCACAATGGCCGGAATGGTGATGTAATCCATACTCTTGGTACCGACCAACAAGAGTAGACTACAAGCGACTAATAATTTATCTGCCACGGGATCCAGAAAAGCACCAAAAGGTGACATTTGCTTGAGTTTACGCGCTAAATAACCATCCAACCAATCCGTAAAACTAGCCAAAGCAAAAATGGCTGCAGCCAACCCATGTGCCCAGGGAAAAGGTAGATAAAAAGCAATAATAAATATGGGTATCAAGACAATACGCATTAACGTTAACAGATTGGGTAAACTGGTCAGGTTACTCACTAAAGTCCCTCTTGTTCAGGTAATTGGAGGTAAGCAGCAAAGCGTTGGTAGTCATCAAAAACTTCCATAGCACCTGCCGCGCGCAATGCAGCTTCTTGTTGATGGTAAAAATCGACTCCAATGGCATCAACACCGAGATTTTTTGCCATTTCGATATCAATTACCGAATCTCCCACCATCAGTGTCTCATGAATTCCTACATCAAATTCAGCCAAAATTTCTTCTAACATTTGTGGGCAGGGTTTAGGAGGTGTTTGGCCCGCAGAACGGGTTACTTTAAAATACTCATCCAAACCGGAAGCATGTAAAATCCTTTGTAACGATTGATGGCCCTTGTTGGTTGCAATCGCCAGATGAATGCCTGCTCGATGTAACTGCCGAGCGACCTCTCTTGCACCGGGGATTAAATAAACATGGGTAGTACGGGATACCAATGATTGGTGTACAGCTAATAGTAATTGTTCTTGCTGTTGCAAACTCAGGTGTGGAAATACCTTTTTTACTGCCTTGACCAAACCCAGTTCAACCGATTGGCGAGCCAGCTCTTCATCAATTTCACCAAAATTCAAACGTCTGGCCTCTGTAGCCACCGTATCCAAAATTTGTCCCAGTGTATCCCCTAAGGTTCCTTCCCAGTCAAACACTACCAAGCGATATGGCTTACCCATGAGTCAACAAGCTCCCCGCACGTAATTTTTTTAGTGTTTCTGCAAACCGTTCATCTAAATTTGCTTCAAACAAATAATTTTTTCCGTTCAGGTTAAATTGAATTGCTCTGGCATGCAAATAAAGTCGTGATTTAACCGACTCCAAACCAGTTATCAATTCTTCTTTACCATACTTTTCATCACCCACAATTGGATGTCCTAAATAGGCACTATGCACCCTGATTTGGTGGGTACGTCCTGTTTTGGGAGAAGCCTCGACCCAGCAAGCCTGCTGATAATTTTCCAGCAACTTAAAGTAAGTTTGTGATGCTTTCCCCTCTTCCTTCACAGCGACAATTCGCTCACCTGATTTTAAAGTATTCTTTTCCAATGCAGCATCTACTAATTTTGTTTTTTTGCCCTGCCACGAATTACTAAGAAGCGCCCAATAGGTTTTCTGTACCTCACGCGCCTCTAATAATGCTTGTATCGCTCGCAACATACTTCGTTTTTTGGCCAGCAACAAGCATCCTGAAGTTTCTTTATCCAAACGATGCACCAGTTCAAGATAAGACAAATCATCACGTGTTTTCCGTAAAGCCTCAATAACGCCTAAACTCAAACCACTGCCGCCATGTACAGCAATACCGGCGGGTTTATTAATCACCAACAAACTATTGTCTTCAAACAAAATGCTTTCTCGTAAGCGTTGCTCGAGTTTTTCGCCGACAAAAATATCTTTACTCTGACTTGTACGTACCGGGGGGATACGCACACAGTCACCCTGCATGAGGCGCGAAGACGCCTGTGCTCTTTTCTTATTAATACGCACTTCTCCAGCACGAATAATGCGATAGATATGGCTCTTAGGCACACCTTTCAAAATACGCATCAAATAATTATCTAAGCGCTGCCCTTCTTCGTCAGCACTAATTTCTGTGTAACGTACATCACTCATTTATGCATAAACCTATTTGCTGAAATTGTTTTTTTTTGGTACTATTAGAAGTGCGTGGAAATTGTTCGCGCAACCGAATTATAACGCATAAACAAAGAAAAAGTTTATCGGCCGACTATAAAAAACCGGCCATATATAGGATGAGTTGCCAATTAGCCAGTATGAATCCTGCAATACAGATTTTTTTGTGGTACGGAAGTACCAAAAATTGCAAGAAAATAGCATAAGAAAATCAATATGTTGGACTCATAGTAACCGAATTGAAAACAAATCCTAGGAGTTTGAAACGCGCTTCCCTTAAGTGAATGATAGAAGGAAGTAACCCAGTACCAGAGCAAAATTGAAAACGAACTCATCAGATACCCACGCATGTCAGACATGCTTTACATCAGTTACAGCTCATTTTGCGGATTTTAGGCAAAGGATGTTTTCATATGCATGAAATTCCATCTATTCAGCCTGTCCCCCACATCGCTCTGTCACTTCAGATGTACACATCCAGTATGCGCCGCAATATTTGCCGGTACCATGCGTGTGGTCTGTCCCTATGGTCTTGGGTCATGCTTAAAGAGAATATTTTTTGTCATTTGCAAGCTATGGTTAGTAACCTGAAATTATTTTCATGTTATTTGCAAACACCAAGATGCACAACGCTCGTTCTGAATAAATTAGGAACGAGCCTTGTCGTATCGGATAGCTTCAAAAAGGCAAGGATGAATAGCCTTACTATCCTTACTTGAGGTAGCGCCCTTATATGAGGGTGAATAATGGAAAGAATGTTGATAAATGCAACTCAAACCGAAGAGGTACGTGTTGCACTGGTTAAAAATAATTATCTGTATGATTTGGACATCGAATGTCCTGCAGAAGTGAAAAAGAAAGGTAATATCTACAAGGCAGTAGTGACTCGTCGCGAACCAAGCCTGGACGCCGTGTTTGTCGAATATGGAGCAAAACGTCAAGGTTTTCTGCCTCTTAAAGAAATCGCACCTGAATATTTAAGTAAACATCCTGATGATTTTGGTGATGAAAAACCACCTATCACGACCCTTCTTCGTGAAGGCCAGGAATTGCTTATCCAGGTAGACAAAGAAGAGCGCGGTAATAAAGGCGCAGCTCTAACAACCTACATTACTTTGGCAGGTTGTTACCTGGTATTAATGCCTAATAATCCGAACTCTGGTGGTATTTCCCGTCGTATCGAAGGCGATGATCGAGATGAGTTAAAAGAAACTTTAAATGCTTTGCAATTGCCGGAAGAAATGGGGCTTATTATACGCACGGCTGGTGTTGGTAAAAGCCAGGAGGAATTGCAAGGTGATCTTGATATGCTCTGCAATCAATGGCAAGCCATCCGCCAAGCTTATAATTCGCAGCTTGCGCCTTGCCTGATTCATCAGGAAGGTGATGTAATTATTCGTTCCATTCGCGATAATCTGCGTAAGTCTATCGGTGAAATCATCATTGATGATCAAATTTCTTACGTAAAAGCAAAACAATATATTGAGCAAGTTAAACCTGATTTTCTGCCTAACCTTAAACTCTACAACAATACGATCCCCCTGTTTAATTTCTATCAAGTGGAAAGCCAGATCGAAACTGCCTTTCAACGGGAAGTTCTTCTTCCTTCTGGTGGCGCACTGGTCATTGATCGTACTGAAGCGCTGGTTTCTATCGATATTAACTCGGCAAAAGCAACCAGTGGTTCAGATATTGAAACGACTGCATTAAACACCAATCTTGAGGCCGCTGATGAGATCGCTCGACAATTGCGCTTACGTGATTTGGGTGGTTTGGTAGTCATTGATTTTATTGATATGGGTTCCAGCAAAAACCAACGTGACGTAGAAAATCGTTTGAAAGAAGCGCTTAAAGCCGACAGGGCACGAATTCAAGTTGGTCGTATCTCTCGTTTTGGTTTACTTGAAATGTCACGCCAGCGCCTGCGTCTTTCTTTAGGTGAATCAGCACAGGAAGTATGCCCCCGGTGTGAAGGACGAGGTACGGTAAGAAACATTCAATCGCATGGTTTATCGATTATTCGTTTAATCGAAGAAGAAGCCTTGAAAGAAAAGACCGCTGAAATACATGTACAATTGCCGGTAGAAATGGCTACTTTCATCATCAATGAAAAGCGTGAATTTATTCTGGGTATTGAAAAACGCCATAACGTGCAAGTACTTGTTATCGCCAATCCTTATCTGCAAACACCGCAATATAGCATTACCCGTCTTAAGGAAGATAATGTAGGTAAGAATAAAAAACCCAGCTATTCACTAATTCAGCAACCAGAATTGGATGTTGTTCGTTCTGAACAAGAAGCGGTTAAACATGATGAACCCGCTGTAAAAGGATTTGCTCCTCATCATGCACCCAAGGTTCACCATGGCAGCTTCATCAAACGTCTATGGAGTAGCCTATTTGGCAGCACATCCGAATCATCTAGCAGCACCAGTAGTAGTACTGGCCGTCATGAAAAAGTGACACGCAGCGGCCCCCATCATCACCAGCACAAACAATCGGCACAACAGGGTGGTGAAAGACGTCAACAAAATCAAGCTAATCGTCGCCGTCGTCCGGGAAGCCATCAACAACAACAGCAGCAACAACGTAGTGGTAATGCAGCAAATAATCCACAGCGTAAAAAAGGCTCTGGCCAGCAAAGCGGAGGGCGTGTGATACCCCTTAAAACCGATTCTGCTAAAAAGAAAGGACCGCAGCAACGCTCAGAAAAACCGGTGACCAATAACTCGGTTGATGATTAATCCTGATCTGCGATTCCCGCATTAGATTTATGCTAATACGGGAATCCTGCTTCATGCCAGGCCATCAGCTCAATGGCCTGACCTATACCTCCCCTAATGAATTAACATGCTTGCCCGCCATTTCAAGCACAGGTTTCGTATAAATTTAGTTCGCTCCCAAGCCCAGACATTGTTGCCCCAGCAGTTCATCAACATGGCTTGAAATGACAATGATCACATCCACCCCGCTTCCCGCGACTTTGTTCACGGATCGAAGGTTGATTCATCAGATGTCCACTGGTCTTAACTCTCCATAGCGTAGCCCCTTGGCTATGGCTTCAGCGATATTTTTACACTCAAGTTTTTGAAAGATATTATTGCGGTGATGTCCAACTTGACGCTCTGAGAGGTTCAGGAACAGGGCGATTTCCTTCATGCTTTTCCCTTGGGAAGATAAATACAAACATTGCTGCTCGCGATTGGTTAAGCGGCCATCGAGGCAAAGTGGTCGTTGCACCCAGGACTGTGACAGCAGGGTTTGTACTTCAGCAAGCTGCTTGTTGCTAG
>NZ_LNYB01000085.1:801837-803303 GCF_001467625.1 Legionella feeleii | reverse complement strand
TTGAAGACGGAGTGCAGGTTGTTGAACAATCGGACTGGAAGGCCGCTTGATGATATTTTGCTCATACACCAGAATTGACAATAACTCATTAATTTATTGGTCACTACCAGATAAGAAAGATAAAAATATTTTACTTATTATTAATAGCGATGGAGGAAGGATTGAACCTGCATATCTAATTTCTAAAATTTGCAAAGAAAAATCAAAAGACAAGTTTATTGTTTCAATTCCCCGTCGAGCAAAATCCGCAGCGACCCTTATTTCATTAGGAGCAGATGAAATTCATATGGGTTCTTTAAGTGAGCTCGGACCAATAGACCCTCAATTTGGAGGTATTCCCGCTTTAAGTCTTAGTAGTGCCTTAGAATGTATAGCAGAATTATGTAAAAAATTTCCGGAAACCGCCGAAATGTTTGCCACTTATCTAGCACGAACATTACCTATAAGGCAACTTGGATATTTTGAAAGGATTTCTGGTTCCGCAGAACATTACGCCACAAGGTTACTAGAAAATAAAACGGAAAAATTAAAAAATAAGCCAAACCTGATTGCACATAGATTGGTCTATGAATATAAAGATCATTCTTTCTTAATAGACAAAAGTGAAGCTCAAGAAATATTTGGAATTGATATGATAAAAGTAGATTCAGATGAGTATGCTTTAGGATCTAAGATTTATCAATTTGTGGAAAAGGTAAACTTTATTTTGAAGTATCGAAAGAACAAGTATATTAGCATTGTTGGCTCTATAGATAAGCTTAATATTTTATATCTACCAACGAGTAACTCATAACAATAAATTTTAACCAACCAAAATCCTATGAGTTTGTAATATTTCCTAAGTTAACAATATGTAATAAAGCCGTTTGTATTTAATAGAGCAAGCCTTTGCTGGAAGAGAGCAAAGATAAATTGCAAAATTTACATTGCAAAACTCAGGAATTCATAATCCTGAACACCCATTACCCAATAGATTCAACATCGTCACGGGGTGGAAGAGTAGAATCTTTAAATTGAGACTCACTTAAGTTTTTTCCAAGGATCACAATTGTATGAGTAAGGAGTGAATGATCAAAATCTCTCTCCGACTCTGCGCCTATATGCAATATTACATATCCATGTTGTTGAAGATAATGATTCATCATCTCATCAAGCCCATTACGTATAGATAGCGAACAGTCCTTACAAACTCCATCCGAATAGTTGCTTGATAATTTAATCGTATTATTTATTTTACTTAGCTTTTCAAAGTTATTCATTCGTCTTTTCCTTCTGAACAATTAATTATTACTCTTACTGTAAATCGAGAATCAGCTATGGATAATAATGTTCAAAATTAATCTCATGCCATTAGTTCATTGCAGTGAGTTCCCTTCCTGGTACAGTTTAATATTAGAATATATAGCAAGGAAATAATATGAAGGAAGAGATATAGAGGCAAATGGGGATTAAAAAAATCCATATAA
>NZ_LNYB01000085.1:797629-801827 GCF_001467625.1 Legionella feeleii | reverse complement strand
AAGAGAGCCCTATAGTCTTCTGCTGTTTTGCAAGAGCGGATGTTTTCAAAAAGAGTTTTTAGATAATCAAAGGGATTAAAACGATTAGCTTTGGCTGTTGCAATGAGGCTATAAAATAGAGCACTGGCATAAGCGCCTCTGGGGCTGCCAGCGACCAACCAATTTTTTCTCCCCAAAGCAAAGGGTCTTATGAAATTTTCGATGACATTATTATCAATCTCAAGGGAACCATCCAAAAGATAAGCAGTCAGCTCGCCCCATCGAAGATGCATATAATCTAATCCCTTGCCTAACTCAGATTGAGGGGCAGTTGTTTTTATTGTTTTGTCCAACCAGGCTTTAATCTGCTCGAGGATAGGTTTTGCCTGCTGTAAACGAAGCGCGTATCGTTGCTCAGCAGTGTAGTGGTTGTTACGGGCGTGCTGTTCAATCAGGTAAAGCTTCTTAATGTAAGCGACAGCCTGATGGGACTTTCCCGTGGTTTTAGCCAGTTTTACAAGTTTTGCGAAAGGCCTTCTAGCATGAGCCCAACACCCCAAATGAATAATATCCGGATGGTCATCCACCCAATCATAGCCCTTATACCCATCGGTTTGCAGATACCCCTTAAAATCCTTTAATAGTTGTTTTGGCCACTGAGCCTTTCGGGTTTGCTGGTAATCAAAAAGAATGACTTTTTTATCGATAGGGTGGTTACGATAGACCCACATATAACTGGTGCTGGTATTTTTTCGATTCGGCTCGTCCATTACCTGCATCGTCGTTTCATCGGCCTGCAGGTAATTTGATGCAATAAGATAGTCAAGAAGTGCTGCTCTCATCGGCAGACAGACTTCAAAAGCCGCCATTATCCAGCCACATACGGTGTTCCTTGGCATTTCAACCCCTAATCGAGCCCATATTTGCTCCTGCCGGTATAAAGGCAGATGGTCTTCGTATTTACTAACGATGGCATGAGCTACAAGACTTGGGGTAGCCATGCTTTTAGGTAGAAATAACGATGGCATAGGGGCAATAGAAACTGTCTCATCGCAGCGATTACAGGCATATTTGGGGCGAACATGAGCAATGACTGAAAGTCTGGCGGGAATATACTCTAACTGCTCAGTGACTTCTTCTCCAATACGTTGTTTCATGCATCCACAAACGCACAGCTTGTCTTCTTCTGGAATGTCGTGCTCGATTACTTCACGAGGTAAATGCTCAGGCAATGGGCGTCGTACAGGCTTATTCCTGGTGTAGGTTACAGTCACTGTATTTTCTTCTTGGGGAAGCTCGGCAGTCTCCACTGATTCCGCCTCGTCAAATTGCAATTCACCTTGCCCAATATGGGCTTCTGAGGAACGGTCAAAGCGTTGTTGTTTGGCCAGGCGTAATTGTTCCAAAAGAGAGTGATATTTATCTTTCCACTCTTGGACTTCTTGTTTTAGAGTTTGATTCTCATCTTGAAGTGGGGCGATAAACGCTTGAAATTCAGAATAAAAAATAGAAGATTTGGCAGTCGTTTTCATGGTGGAATTATACCATAACCACCATGATTCTCTGAGCTTTTTTCAATGAAAGTCGCGATAAATTACAGGGTCTTCTCCTGGATGAAATGTGTATTTATTAGAAGCCATGAGCCAATTTAAATGGTCTTTGGTTAACTCAATATGGCCTTGAGTATTGCGCGGGAAAATGAACTTTCCCCTTTCTAACCTCCGATACCATAAAGTAAAACTACACTCCTCATAGTATAGGGCTTTGAGTTTGGAGCCACAGCGACTACGAAATAAAAATAGATGCCCTGATTCAAGCTCCATACCAAAGACTTCTTTGACTAATATCGCCAGGGTATTAATCGATTTCCTCATGTCCGTAATGCCACAATATAAATGAACCTGTACTTTTTCTGGAATCAGCATAACAACCTCAATTGATTGAGCAAGGAAGAGAAATCCTTACTCTTTATATCCATTTTTACTTCACAACGAATCTGATTGGGAAATTGGATAAGTATTGACTGGCTCTTTGCAGGCTCATGGGCTACAGCGTCCTTATTACTAATCAGCACCGGTTCAAATCGAATGGGTTTATCAAAACCAGTTTGTGATTTGGGCTTGTTACTTCTTGACCCAAACTTTTTACGCCATTGATATTTGAATTTTTCAATAGGAATCCCTTGCGCATGACAGAAATCTTCTTGCGATAATCCACTTCGTTCATAACCAGTGAATAAGCGTTCCCAATAATCTTCTTTTGATTTCATTTCCAGCTCCTCGTTTGAGAAAGCTTAGTTTAGAAAATTTAAATTTCTCAGGTAGGTGTATTTGCCCGAACGAATACTATTAGTCAGGCTTTGGATGAGTCGGATTGGGTAGTAGCGCATGCTGCAAGTTATTTAAATATGCGTCGTACTACGTTGGTAGAAAAGATGCGTAAGTATGGTTTAACACGCCCCGAGCGCGCCTGACATTTCTTACCCCCGTTTTTCTTCCTGGAAAATAGGGGGACAAGAATGTCTATGCTGTATGTGAATAGAGGGGGACGCCTTTTTAAGCTTGTCCACTGTCGGTGTTTTCGTCTTTTCCCGCGTTTTCTTCAGCAGCAGGCTTCGTTTTTTTTGCTTTAGCAGGAGGCTCTTCTGCTGGTGTAGGTTCTGGTTGCGGAGCTGAAGGTTGCTCCGGAGCTTGCGCTTGAGGAGGAGCGGCCGGTGTAGGTTTAGGCGCTGTTTTAGGCTGTGCTGCGGCTGCAGCTTGTTCTTCTGCTTCGCGTTTTTTCTTATATTCGTCAATAATTTCACTGACGCTGGTTTTAACATCCTTGAAAAGCTTACCCGCAAAGGAGCTCAATTCTTTAAAATCCGGTAGCTTTGATTTGAAATCACCCATGATTTACTCCGTGCTGACAGTTTAATTTCGTTATTCGTTAAGTATATACAACTATATGGGAAAAAAACCTGAATGGGAATCTAATGACGGAATTTAGCAAACATTTGCCCGCTTGCGCGGGGAAAACAAGGAATAAACATAGAGAGTACAATGAAGGCAAGGTAATTTGCGGCTCATTAAGCCAATATAGCTGTTCTAGATTTTTGAATCTGGATTAATAAAAAAGCAATCTCACAACAACTCCATTGCAACTCGGTAGCCGCACCACTGTATCTGCGGCTACTGTTTTCTTTTTTCTTTATGTTAAGCCCATCGATGCAGCAATTTCATCGCAGGTTGTAGCAGTTTGTCAAGGAGAGAGCGTTTGCCGTGAATAGCAATCTTAAATGCATTGTAGTTTTCCATTTTTTCAGTGATGTAATCATCGCTGGTTTTCAAACTATCCACCAGTCTTAAATCGTAGGCATCTTTGGCTATCCAATGCTCACCAGTCGCTACCTTTTCGATATCCAACTGCTGACGATGGCCAAGCACATAGTCTCTAAAAGCCCGATGAATGTTTTCCAATTCTTCCTGGAATTTTTCACGTCCCTTTTCCGTATTTTCAGCAAAAAGAGTCAGTGTGCGTTTGTATTCACCGGCTGTTAATAATTCGAAATCGATATTATTTTTCTTCAACCAACGGTGAAAGTTAGGTAATTGAGCAACAACGCCAATCGAGCCCACAATAGCAAAAGGAGCAGCAACAATCCGGTTGGCAACGCAAGCCATTAAATAACCACCGCTAGCAGCAATTTTATCAATACAAACGGTTAATGGTATTTTTTTATCGCGTATACGTTGTAATTGGGAAGCGGCTAATCCATAGCCATTCACTGCACCGCCAGGGCTTTCAAGACGAACAACGATCTCATCTTTCTCTTGAGCAATTGCAAGAACAGCTGTGATAACATCGCGAAACTCATTAACTTGCGACGCTTTTATATCACCTTGGAAATCAATCACATACAGCGATGATTTTTCTTCCTTATTTTTATTCTTCTTTTTCTTCTCAGGTTTTTTATTTTTTACTTCATGCGCCATTCGCTGTTGAATTTCATCATACTGCTTGTTGAGCGAGGTGATTTCCAGTTTATGTTTCGATTTGGAACCGCGGCTTAGTGCTAAAATACCAGCCAGCGTGAGTAGTATTGCGATGACCAATGTGAGGCTTTTTAAAACAAATAAACCGTATTGCATCAGGAAATCCATCATATACCTTAATTAAATTTTATAAAGCAGTGATTATCACCATGACTGCTCTGTAGTGCAAGTCTTGCAGACTTCTT
>NZ_LNYB01000085.1:672771-797619 GCF_001467625.1 Legionella feeleii | reverse complement strand
TTTTGATTTCATTTCCAGCTCCTCGTTTGAGAAAGCTTAGTTTAGAAAATTTAAATTTCTCAGGTAGGTGTATTTGCCCGAACGAATACGCTTTACCAAACCAATAAGCTGCTTGTTCATAATCTTTATTAACACCAACGCCAGTCAGCAATAGTTGCCCCAGTTCCGCTTGAGCTTGTGAATTCCCCTGTTCAGCAGAGGCTTCATACCAATAAACCGCTTTTTGGGCATCTGCTTCTACACCCAATCCATTTAGATATTGATAGGCCAAATAGGCTTGGGCATTTCTGTGTCCTTGATTGGCGGCGCTGGAAAACCAGTAAGTCGCTGCACGTTGATCCTGGGCTATACCATATTTGCCTGTATACAAAAGACCAAGACTATATTGTCCCTTCGCATCACCTTGCTCTGCCGCTTTTTCATACCAATATAAAGCCTTCTCTACATCTTTTTCAGTACCATAACCCATCATGTATTGATACCCCAGGTTAACCTGCGCTTTTGCATAACCTTGTTCTGCTGATTTTTTAAACCATTCAAAAGCCTTAACTTCACTCGTTTCAACCCCATCTCCTACAGCATACATCAAACCAATATTTCTTTGAGCAATCGCATTACCATGCTCAGCCGCTTTCATATACCAGGCGAATGCTTGTTTATAATCCTGTTTTACCCCACGACCATTATCATATAGAAAGCCTAAACTTAACTCTGCTAAGGCATTATTTTTTGCCGCTGCTTTTTGATACCACTCTCCAGCTTTTACATCATCATGATTCACACCATAGCCGTATTGATACATACGGCCTAATAAATACATGGCCTCATCATTTCCTTCATCGGCTGCTTGTACCAAGTGAGGATAAGCGGTTGTATAGTCACCATTTTCATAGGCAGAAAAACCGACAATCACATCGGCAAAAACTGAATTAATATAAAGACAAGCAGCGAGAACCAGTATTCGCATGCTTACTCCTGAACAATTCCCTTATTAAAAGCGTAGGAATATTAAGACAACAAAGCAAATAATTTGCTCACTAATTTAATTAATTCAACAATTTCTATAAATTGATAATATTTTAATAGCCTTCTTTCATTGTTCTGAATGCTTTACTCTTTTAGTAAACAATTACAGATTGGCCTTAAATAGAAAAGGAAATTAAAAATAATTATTACAAGTGAGAAATTTAATAATTGTATGAATTTTTCTATTTTCTAATAGACTATAATTTAAGAATTCTTACTAAGAATTTACAGGAGAATGAGTAACAGAACAAAAATTTTAATTTATAAAAAAACATGTTAGATGGAACTTTATTTAATTATTACAAGGATGAAAATCATGAAAAAACTCATTTTAATATTCACTGGCTTAATCTTAGGAAGTAGTGTTTATGCAGCAAGTGTTACAGATATGAATTCAAAATGGATCTGTACTACAAATGCTAGCAGCAGTGATGTAGCCTCTGAAAAAGCTGCGGATGAAAAACTGGCAAATACGCAATCCTCTGCTAGCAATGCCTTTGCTGCTGCAGCTCAAAATTGCCGTGATTGCACTAAAATTACCTGTGAAGTCCAAGACTAAAATATTGGAGACTATCCTTTGTAGGATAGTCTCTTTTTGGCAAATTAAGCATCGTATTTATTTTTAAACCGACTCATTCTTTCACCAATTAATTCCAATTCATTATGATCAAGTAAACTTTTTACTTGTGGAAATAATTTATTTTCTTCTTCCTCTGCGTGGTGAATCACGTTATTTTTAAAGCGGGCAAACTTTTCCTCCCATTCTTGTTGGGTTTTAATATCATTAAATTCTTTAATAGCTCTTTCAGCACTTTTCTCTTCTCTCAGCAAATGCTTCACTGTGGAATCTAATTTTGCATTATCTTTAAAGCAGGGATACCAAACTTTATGTTCCATTGCTTCATGTCGGATAAGTTCATTGCATAAACTCTCAAACATCGGTTGTCGTTTATCATCACTAAAATTTATATTGGCTATTTCATTTAATGTTTTTCTGACTTTGTTATGTTCACTAACTAAAAAAGATATTGCGTCCATGATTTTTTCCTAAAATCCAATTTAAAATAACTTTATCACTTGTAAATTATAGAGCAAAACTCAACGTTTTTAATTGAAAATTAATATGGATTAGAGATAAACCACTAAATATTATTGATTATAAATTGAAACAAAATGCTATAATAAAATTGTATATTCATGGAGGAGTATCATGCTTACTACTTTACTACTAGTTTTACTAATTTTATTACTGATTGGTGGTTTGCCAAGATGGGGATATAGCAGTAACTGGGGATATGGACCATCAGGAATTATAGGTCTTATTTTAGTTATTCTATTGATACTCATTTTAATTGGCAGAGTACCGTTATAGTAAAAATAAATTAGAGAAAAAATAAATTATTTTTATAAAAAATCGCAATTTATGTATGATTTTTTATTCTTACATAATAAGAGTTTCAAGGATGTCCAATGTCGATAGCTTTTATTTCTCATCCAGATTGTTTGTTACATAATATGGGAGCAATGCATCCTGAACAACCAGCCCGGCTACAAGTTATTGAAGATGAGTTAATTCGTTGTGGTTTAAGTGAGCATCTAAACTATTGTCAGGCTCCCCTTGTGACCAAAGAACAACTGCAACTTGTTCATGATCCTGATTATATTGAATTTATTTTTAATACTTCACCACAAACCGGCCTAATCCCCTTAGATCCAGATGTGTGGATGAATCCTCACTCTCTAAAAGCAGCTCTTCACGCAGCAGGAGCAGCCGTATACGGCGTTGATTTAGTCATGAAGGGCAATACTAAAGCAGCTTTTTGCAATGTCCGTCCTCCTGGACATCACGCAGAACGTAATAAAGCCATGGGCTTTTGTTTCTTTAATAATGTTGCTGTTGCCGCCGCCTATGCACTGGATTTCTACAAATTACAACGCATTGCCATTGTTGATTTTGATGTTCACCATGGCAATGGTACTGAAGATATTTTTCAGGCAGAACCAAGAGTTTTGTATTGTTCTTCTTTCGAGCATCCTTTTTATCCCTTTAGTGGCGCCGAAACAAGAAATCAGCATATTCTTAATATCCCCTTAGCTGCAGGAACAACAGGCGAGCAATTTCGCGCCCAGGTCACTGAACATTGGTTGGAGCAAATTAAATCTTTCGCACCTTCGCTCATTTTCTTCTCGGCTGGTTTTGATGCTTATATTGGTGATGATATGGCGGATCTCAGCCTTACACCCAATGATTATCTATGGATCACGCAAAAAATAAAAGCTATTGCTGAGGAGTATTGCCAGGGACGAATGGTATCAGTCTTAGAAGGAGGTTATGCTTTAGATGGATTGGGAGCCTGTGCTGCAGCTCATATTCGCGGTTTACTAGCTACATGACAATAACTGCCGTACCCGTAAATCGCCCGTAGCGCAAATCATCCAAGGCTTGATTTACGGCATGCAATGGATAAGTATGGACCTCCGTTTTAATAGGTATTTTCGGAGCTAATGCTAAAAACTCTTCACCGTCTTTTCTGGTTAAATTAGCCACAGAACATAGAGTTCGCTCTCCCCAAAGATCGGAGTAAGGGAAACTTGGTATGTCACTCATATGGATACCTGCACAGACCACCGTCCCTCCTTTTTCTGTGGCGCGAAGGGCGATTGGAACCAATTCACCAACAGGAGCAAAGATAATTGCTGCCTCAAGAAGACGTGGCGGTGATTTCTCTGAACTACCAGCCCAGACAGCACCTAACTGATAAGCGAAATCCTGAGCAGCTAGATCACCAGGGCTAGTGAAAGCATAAACTTTCCTTTGTTGATAACGTGCTACTTGAATAAGAATATGTGCTGCAGCACCAAATCCATAGATACCAAGATGTTGTGCATTTCCTGTTTTTAATAAAGCGCGATAACCAATTAACCCTGCGCAAAACAAAGGTGCCGCTTGATGATCAGGATACTCCTCTGGAATAGGAAAACAGAAACGCGAATCAGCTACACAATAGCTGGCGAAACCACCGTCAATTTGATAGCCAGTAAATTTTGCCTCGTCACATAAATTTTCGCGACCAGTTAGGCAAAAATGACAAAGACCACAACTACCCCCCAACCATGGCACACCAACTCGCTGACCAATAACAAAGTTTTTAACCTTCTTACCTAGCTTTTTAATTGTTCCAACAATTTGATGACCAGGAACAAGAGGAAGTTTGGGCATTGTTAATTCGCCATCTACAACATGTAAATCAGTTCGGCAAATACCACAGGCATGTACTTTAATTAACACCTCATTCGATTTTGGCCGTGGTTCTTCCAGTGTACTTGGGTTTAATTGATGATGAATTTGTTCTAAGAGCATAGCATCCATGATGAACCTGGCTTATTTACTTACTAAATTATCAATAATTATAGGCAATGATGCAAAGTATCAGAGCCCAAGATCTATTGACATTTCTCTGGTTTGAGTCGAAAAGCATTGATTTACGAACATAACAACACAATTTCATGCAAGTAAATGAAGGGAATCAATGCTTTTCGACTCCAGATAGTAGAAATGGTAATTGGCGCTAAATTGCTTCAAATATTGCCGCCGCGCCCATCCCTGTTCCTATACACATAGTAACCATACCATAACGTCCTTTCGTACGTCGTAAACCATGTAATAAGGTAGCAGTCCGGATTGTTCCTGTAGCTCCTAATGGATGCCCCAACGCAATGGCTCCACCTAAGGGATTTACCTTATCAAGAGGCAAATCCAGTGTTTTAATAACGGCTAAAGCTTGTGCAGCAAAGGCTTCATTAAGCTCTATCCAGTCTAGTTGCTGTAAAGTAATACCAGCCTTTTTCAATGCCAAGGGTATTGCATTAATAGGGCCTATACCCATAATTTCAGGAGGAACTCCAGCAACAGCATAGGCTAATAAACGTCCCATAGGCTGTAAATCATACCGCTTTAATGCATCTTCACTCGCTAACAAAGCAATAGCCGCCCCGTCACTGGTTTGCGAACTATTACCGGCTGTCACAGTTCCTTTAGCTGCGAAAACTGGACGTAGACGTGCTATTGCATCATACGATGTATCGGCGCGAGGCCCTTCATCGTCAGTCACCATACGCTTTTTGCTTATAACCTCGGAAGATGCCAGATCAGCATGGCGTACTGTGATTTCCACTGGACTTATTTCTGCACGAAAATCACCTCGTTGTTGCGCCGCAACTGCGCGCCGATGGCTTTCCGCAGCAAATTCATCCTGCTGCTCGCGGGTAACTTCCCAGCGTTTGGCAACATTTTCTGCCGTAATGCCCATGCCATAAGCAATAGCAACATGTTCGTTGTTAAAAATTGCTGGATTTGCAGTGTATTTGTTACCTCCCAAAGGTACCATGGACATACTTTCGACTCCACCGGCTAGTGCAAGTGGCATGTCTCCCTGGTTGATTGATGCCGCCGCAGTTGCAATACTTTGCACACCAGAAGAACAGAAGCGATTAATAGTCATTGCTGGTACTGATTGGGGCATGTCAGCTAACAAAGAGGCAATTCGCGCAACATTCATACCCTGCTCAGCTTCTGGCATCGCACAACCAATTACTACATCACCAATAGCTTGCCAATCGACAGGTTGATTACGACTTTTCAACGTTCTTATTGTGTGTGCAAGAAGTTCATCCGGTAAAGTATGACGAAACACACCTCGTGGTGCTTTACCAACAGGAGTACGCAATACATCAACTACATATACATTTGTCATTATCAAGTCTCCTTAATTGCGCAATGGCTTGCCAGTTTCTAACAGGTGGGAAATACGA
Organism: Legionella feeleii; assembly: GCF_001467625.1. Taxonomy (GTDB): domain Bacteria; phylum Pseudomonadota; class Gammaproteobacteria; order Legionellales; family Legionellaceae; genus Tatlockia; species Tatlockia feeleii. The sequence goes on along the minus strand of NZ_LNYB01000085.1, from coordinate 791,781 downwards.
GCCTGAGATAATGGTGTTGCTGCCAAAGTCATGAAGGCTTGTTTTTCCAAATGTAGTAACCAGGCTTCATCAACTAATTCGCCCTCATTAATATCCCCACCACAAAGTACATGAGCCAGTTGATTGGCAAGAAAATAGTCGTGTTGAGAAATAACCCCCCCTTCCAGCCAGTTGACCAACCCAGCCTGCAAACGTGCATGTCCCTCTCGTCCGGCAATTTTAAACTGCTTTTTCAGCGGTGGCTGGTAATTAGCAGCTTGCATGGCTTGAATTTGTGCAAGTGCAGCAAAAAGCACTTCATTGTGGTGCATCACCCAACTATCTTTCTCACGCAGGTAGCCGAGCTGCTTGGCCTCAGGCGCACTGCCAGCAACAACTGCGGTCGCAATTTGTTGAAAATACGGTTGCAAGAAAGGCATTAAATCCGCTTCTTGCGCTTTAGCAGCAGCTCTCATCGCCATTTCTTTACACCCACCGCCAGCAGGAATAAGGCCAACCCCTGCCTCTACCAAGCCAGGATAAGCCTCAAAAGCAGCAATGACTGCATCGCAATGCATCATCAATTCACAACCACCACCTAGAGCACGTCCTCGAAGTGCTGCAATGGTTGGAATTGCACAATACTTTAAGCGCAGTGCAATTTGTTGAAATTGGCCAATCATTGAATCCAGAGCATCCATCTTATTCGCCTGGATCAACGCAGCAACACCTCGTAAATCAGCGCCAGAACTAAAATTTGAGGCATCAGCCTGATAAATAATTAAACCTTGGCATTCTTTTTCTGCCTTGTCTATTGCTTCTTGCAAACCATCAAGCACCACTTGCCCTACGGTATTCGCTTTACTCTTAAAACTAACAACTGCAACATCTTCCTTTAGATGCCACAAATGGACACCTTCATTCTCGTATAAGGTCGTTATACGATGAGAAGTTTCTTTTAACACTTTATCCGGGAAAAACTGACGCTGATAAACCGCTAGCTGGCTTCGTGGAATATACTTATTCTTCTCGGCAGAATAAGCACCCTCCTCACTATAAAAATCTTTAATATTAGTTAGCCAGGCAGGTAATTTGGCCTGGCTTAAAGTCATTTTTTCAGCACTAGCTTTTTCTATGCAGGCTTTCATTTCATTAATGCCAGCCATCTGCCAGGTTTCAAAAGGACCATATTGCCAACCAAAGCCCCAACGAATGGCCAAATCAACATCGCGTACATTGTCCGCTATCTCAGCTAAATGATAAGCACAGTAATGGAATAGATCGCGATAGCAAGCGGTCAAAAATTTAGCTTGCTTATTAGTAGAGGTAGTCAATTGCTGCATGCGCGCTCTAGGATCAGCAATCTTCATAATATCTTTTAACTCATTACTGACTTCGCCTTGGGCTGGACGATAATTTCCTGATTCAAGATCATAAACTTCAATAACCTTCCCATTTTTACGGTAAATACCCTCCCCTGATTTCTGACCTAAACGGCCTGCTTTAATCAAAGCAGTCAACCATTCCGGTAATTTAAATGCAGTATGCCAAGGATCTTCTTTAAGCTGTTGCTCCATCGTGTGCACAACATGCTGCATGGTATCTAACCCTACAACATCCATGGTTCTAAAGGTAGCTGATTTCGGTCGGCCTAATAATGAGCCAGTTAACGCATCTACTTCATCTAAACCAAGTTTCATTACTTGTGCATGATGTAAAGTAGCTAATAGTGAAAACACCCCTATTCGGTTAGCAATAAAATTCGGTGTATCTTTAGCACGTACAACTCCCTTACCCAGGCGACTGGTTAGCCACGTTTCCAAATTATCCAGTAATTGCGCTGTGGTTGTAGTTGCTGGTATTAATTCAGCTAGATGCATATAGCGCGGTGGATTAAAAAAATGTACACCACAAAACCGGTTGCGCTGTACTTCGGGTAGCACCTTGGCAAGAGCATTAATACTCAAGCCTGAAGTGTTACTGACTAAAATAGCTGTTTTACTCAAATACGGAGTAATACGACGGTATAAATCTTCTTTCCAATCTAGACGTTCACCTATTGCTTCAATAATTAGGTCACAACCTGACAAATCAGCCAAATTTTGCTCGTAATTTTTTGCCTGTAAGACCAGGCCTGTCTGCGGTGTAGCCAAGGGGGCGGGTTTTAATTTGCCTAGATTAGCAATCGCCTTATCAACTAAAGCATTAGTCGCTCCGTCTTTACCCGCTAAATCAAATAATAAGGTTTCAATCCCTGCATTCGCGCAATGTGCCGCAATTTGTGCCCCCATGACACCGGCACCGAGAACCGCGACTTTTTTAATGAAAAATGGTTCCTGCATGATTCATGTCCTTTTTGTAAGTGAAAACATTAGGTTCGGTGTTGATTAGGGTCTGTTGGCATTTTACTATCTTCGCCGGGAAGCATCGATTTCCTGTGCTTCGCTCCCCATTTACTACCCTATGCCAACAGACCTATTTGCTTATTCGTATCGATAACTGCCTTCATATAACAATCATCAATACCATAGATTACAACGACTACTCGTTACAAAATCATTTCGGTAGCTGTTCTAAGACAGATTGAAACGAATCCCTTGGGCTAAAGGTAGTGCATCTCCCCAATTAATCGTATTCGTTTGCCGACGCATATAAGCTTTCCAGGAATCAGAACCTGACTCGCGACCACCGCCAGTCTCTTTTTCACCGCCGAAAGCACCACCAATTTCAGCCCCGGATGTGCCAATGTTAATGTTGGCTATGCCGCAATCACTACCCATAGCACTTAAATAACGCTCGGCATTCTTAAGATTCTGGGTGAACAACGCCGAAGATAAGCCTTGTGGTACACCATTTTGTAAAGCGATTGCCTCCTCCAGGCTGCGATAAGGCATCACATAAAGAATAGGGGCAAATGTTTCTTCTTGTACAATATCCCATTCGTTTTTGACGTCAGTCACCAAAGTGGGTTGCACAAAATAACCTGCTTTATTGATCGCCTCACCACCAAATGCAATTTGTCCGCCTGCAGCAAGTATACGTGTAATCGCTTTACGAAATTGGTTCACAGCCTGTTCATCAATCAGAGGCCCCATCAAATTTTTGCTGTCTAAAGGATCACCAATAGTAATTTGCTCATAAGCATGTTGCAGTCGCTTGACAACATCGCGATACATTGATTCATGAACAAATAGGCGTCTAGTGGAAGTACATCGTTGACCTGCTGTACCAACCGCACCAAAGACAATACCTGGGATAGCAAGATTTAAATCAGCTGACTCATCGAGAATGATCGCATTATTTCCACCCAGCTCCAGAATTGTTTTCCCTAAGCGTTTCGCCACTTTGGCCGCAACCTGCCTACCTACAGCTGTTGAGCCAGTAAAAGAAATTAGTGGTATCCGCGTATCATTTACCATCGCATCAGCAATATCATGCGACTCAGGAATAATTAAACTAAAAATTTCTGGGCAATTATTTCTTTGTAATACTTGATTACAAATATGATGTACTGCAATAGCACAAAGTGGTGTCTTAGCTGAAGGTTTCCACAACGTTACATTGCCACAGATTGCTGCAATAAAAGCATTCCATGACCAGACTGCGACTGGAAAGTTAAAGGCTGAGATGACGCCGACAATACCATAGGGATGCCATTGCTCATACATACGATGATTAGGACGCTCGGAATGCATGGTATTACCATAAAGCATACGTGATTGACCGACAGCGAAATCAGCAATATCAATCATCTCCTGTACTTCACCATCGCCTTCCTGCTTAGACTTGCCCATTTCAAGTGATACTAAACTGCCTAATAGATTTTTATGGTCACGTAACGCTTGTCCAATTTGCCGAATTATTTCTCCACGTTTCGGAGCAGGTATCATCTGCCATTCCTTAGCTGCGATTTGACCTCGCTCTATCACCTGCTCATAATCACGCATTGAACAGGTTGCTATTTCAGCAAGTTTTTCACCAGTTGCTGGATTAAAAGAGGGTAAGCGACTAGTGCCAATCTGGCTTTGCCAACCCTGGCCACTGAAAGCACCAGGGTTAATATCGCTGATATTCAAATGTTTTAATAAATCCATGTCATTCTCCTAAGCGTAATGCTGACCAAAGCGGTTGGCCAAGACATCATCCAGACGGAAATTTTCCTGTAAAATCAGACCCCGGTATTCATTGGCTTGTCCTAACACCAAATCCACCACGGCACAAACACCGGATGCAGTGCTAACTTGAATAGCCGACCACTCCAAACCGCGAATAGTTGCTGGATATACTTTTTTAATGTAACTTTTTTCGCTTAACTCACCTTGTCTAAGACCCTCCACAGTCACATAAACCATCACGATATCCTGATAAGTCTTAGGAATAGCTCGTTCCAGAATTCGCTTTAAAGTATCGCGATCTTCGTTTAATTTCAGATCGTTCATTAACAAACGCATTTTTTCACAATGCCCAGGATACCGCATGGTTTTGTAATTTAACGTCTGGATTTTTCCTTCATAAAGCTCGGCCAGACTGCCTAATCCACCTGAAGTATTAAATGCTTCATATTCAGAGCCATCAATTTGTATGGACTCTAGACCTTCCAGAGGTTTTAAGACAACAGGTTTGCCACCTTCAATCCCATAGCAAGGATTGCCATATTCGTTAATAACACCATCCGTTGACCAGGTTAAAGAATAATGTAAAGCATTGCTAGCACGCTGCGGCAATGCGCCGACACGCAATTTAGCATGATGGCAATGATCGAACTCTTTCATCAGGCTATTTGCTGCAATGCTGATAAAACCAGGCGCAAGTCCGCATTGAGGTACAAAAGCAGTAGAAGCATTTGCAGCGATCGCTTTGACTGCTTCAGTAACAGAGGTATCTTCAGTAAGATCGAAATAATGAGCTTTAGCGGCTTTAGCAGCTTTAGCGACATGAGTATTTAAAAAATAGGGAAGGCTTGAAATCACCGCAATGATATTATTTTTTTGCAAATAAGCCTGTGTAGACTCCTGATCTTTGACATCAAGCGCAATTGTTTTGATTTCCGGCATCGCTTGCAATAAACGAGTGACATCCGTTCCAGAAAACTCCACATCAGCCAAATGAACTTGATAGTCACCACTATCGGCTAATAAGCAGGCAATTAAACTTCCAATTTTCCCAGCGCCAGTAATCATAACGTTGTACATACTAATCCTTCTCCTTTGTAAAACGAGTCGTCATCGTACACTAAAAAAATGGTTCTTGAATACTCCCAATCCAAATGATTTATTTGTAAAAATCTTGACCTTTAGCAATTAGTATTTTATCGTCGCTTTCATTTAAACACGTAAAAGGTATGACTCGAACAACTTCAGTACAAAAACTGGCGTTTATTTCGACAAGAGCTATAAGTTATAGCCATCTTCTACGTGCCTTCTTGTTTGGATTATTGCTTCCTTTGAGCTTTGCCCCATTCCACCTGCCAGGGGCAGCCATTTTAAGTCTCGCATTTTTTTATGCTCAGTTAGGCAAAGAGCAAAATCAGCAGGCTTTTTGGGATGGTCTTTTTCTTGGTTTAGGCTATTTTGGCTTAGGGATTTCCTGGGTGTTTGTTAGTATCCATGAGTATGGACACCTTAATAGCGTGCTTGCGGCCCTGATTACTTTATGCTTTTTAATTTATCTCTCTTTATTCCCTGCCCTCATGGCACTGATTTTTAAAAAACTGGCGATTCCTCGTTTAACTTTCTTGTCCTGTCTATTATTTAGTGCATTGTGGACATTAACAGAATACCTGCGCTCAACATTCTTAAGTGGCTTTCCATGGCTACTATTGGGTTTTGGCCAATTTGATGCTCCCAGTAAATATTTACTACCCGTAATTGGCGTCTATGGGGTTGGTTTTTTAACCTGCTTTGCGGCCACAATACTGGCTACCAGCACACAACTAAATGGCTTACGGCGTTCGTTGTGTTTAATCGCTTTTGTTGGTTTGTTGTTAAGCCCTTCTTTGTTGAAATATAAAAATTGGGCACAAAAAGATTCTACTTCCATGTCGGTCGGAGTAATACAGGCTAATTTATCTATGCGCGACAAATGGGATGAAAATTTATTTTGGCAATTATTGCAGCGCTACCAGCAAGACACCGAAAAATTATTAGGTACTCAGTTAATTGTTATGCCGGAATCGGCCATTCCTCTACCGCCGAGTTATATTGGCGATTTCCTGACTGACATCCATGTTAAAGCAAAACAGGCAGGAAGCGCGGTAATGCTGGGGATTCCCAAACCCACCACAATTGATGAAAACTACTATTTCAACGCTTTAATCAGTTTGGGAAATGCGAAAGGATTTTACCTGAAACAACACCTTGTACCTTTTGGTGAATATATACCCAAACCTTTCCAACAGATTAGTAACTGGTTAGCGATCCCTGATGCTAACTTAAAACCAGGGGGTACTGACCAAACCCTAATTAAAATAGGTCGTCATGCCATGGCAACTTTAATTTGTTATGAATTAGCTTATGGTGATTTATTACGTCATCAACTTCCACGAGCGGAGTGGATTGTATCGATTAGTGACGATGGTTGGTTTGGGCATTCTTTAGCCATGTATCAGCAGCAGCAAATGGCACAGGTGCGCTCTCTCCAGACAGCCCGCTACCAAATCATTGCCAATAATGATGGTTTATCCTCTGTCGTTAATACTCGCGGAGAAATTACTGCGTCTCTCCCAGCCTTTAGTGCAGGGATACTAAAAACGACCTTATTCCCTATGACTGGCATGACTCCCTGGGTTTATTTTGGTGATCTGCCAAGTCTGCTATTTGCCGTTTTGATAGTGTTTATTTATATGGTTTATCGTATGCGCCACTATAAAGTAAATCATTAACCTATTGCTGCTAAGGACAAGAGGCGCTATCCTTACCGACCTGACTGAAATATAACTAATTAACTATGGATAACAGCTATAAACCCCAAGAAATTGAAGAACAAGCCCAGCAGTATTGGCTTAAAAAACAATCCTTTAATGTTTCCGAAGACCTAAATAAAGAAAAATTTTACTGCTTATCCATGTTTCCTTACCCCAGTGGTACCCTGCATATGGGACATGTCCGTAATTATACTCTGGGTGATGTTATTGCTCGTTATCAGCGCGCTTTAGGCAAAAATGTATTACAACCTATCGGCTGGGATGCTTTTGGTTTACCCGCAGAAAATGCAGCAATTAAACATGGTATCCATCCTGCTGAATGGACGAAAAAAAATATAGCTTCAATGAAAGAGCAATTCCTGCGTTTAGGTAATGCTTATGATTGGAAGCGTGAAATAGCCACCTGTGATGCTGACTATTACCGTTGGGAACAATGGTTCTTTATCAAGCTATATGAGAAAGGACTGGTTTATAAGAAAAATGCCGTTGTGAACTGGGATCCTGTCGACCAAACCGTCCTTGCCAATGAGCAAGTTGTTGATGGTCGGGGCTGGCGCTCAGGAGCCTTGGTCGAACGCCGTGAAATTTCACAATGGTTTATTAAAATTACCGCCTATGCTGACGAATTGCTTAACGATCTTAATACCCTGGATGAATGGCCAGCTCAAGTTAAGCAAATGCAACGAAATTGGATTGGGCGTTCTGAAGGCTGCGAAATCAGTTTCAAAGTACCTGGTTTTGCCAAGCGCTTAAAAATTTATACGACACGTCCGGATACTCTATTAGGAGTAACTTATCTGGCGGTAGCTCCTGACCATCCACTTGCCAAAGAAGCAGCGAACAAACATCCAGAGGTGCAAACCTTCCTCGATAGTTGCCAAGGTATTCGTATGGCAGAAGCGGATATTGCCACGATGGAAAAACGAGGTATTGATACAGGAATGACTGCCATTCATCCCATCACAGGTCTTGAAGTACCTGTTTGGGTTGCTAATTTTGTACTCATGCAATATGGGTCTGGTGCTGTGATGGCTGTGCCTGCTCATGATCAGAGAGATTGGGAGTTTGCTAAAAAATATAAACTGCCCATGAAAGAGGTCATCAAGCCTATCGATGGCTCACATGATTACAAAAAATCCGCTTTTACACAGGAAGGACAGTTAGTAAACTCAGGCCAATTTGATGGCTTATCCTCTAGTGAAGCCCAAAAAGAGATTGCCAATTATCTTGAAACCCATGATGCAGGTAAAACAACAATTAATTATAGGCTCCGTGATTGGGGAGTATCCCGTCAACGTTACTGGGGCACACCAATTCCAATGATTTTTTGCGAAGAATGCGGTATTGTTCCTGTTCCTGAAGATGACTTACCTGTCACTTTACCAGACAATATTCAATTTACTGGTAACGGTTCACCATTAGCCCAGTGTAACGAATTTGTTCAGACCCAATGCCCTAAATGCGGGCAAGATGCAACGCGAGAAACAGATACTTTTGATACTTTTGTTGAGTCCTCCTGGTATTACGCCCGTTTCGCCTGTAAAGGACAAGACAATGCCATGCTTGATGATAGAGCAAAATATTGGACACCAGTCGATCAATACATTGGTGGTATCGAGCATGCCGTAATGCATTTGCTGTATGCGCGTTTTTTCCACAAATTAATGCGTGATGAAGGCTTAGTGAATTCTGATGAACCTTTTAAGGCTCTACTCACCCAGGGTATGGTTCTCAAAGATGGCCATAAAATGTCTAAATCGTTAGGTAATGTCGTAGACCCGAATCACCTGATAGACACTTATGGTGCTGATACAGCACGTTTGTTTGTAATGTTTGCAGCCCCACCGGAACAATCATTAGAGTGGTCTGATACAGCAGTTGAAGGAGCGCATCGTTTCCTGAAACGAATCTGGTCTTTCGCCTGCCAGCACCAACAGCTGTTTATCGATATAAATGATGCCATCATGGGGGGCAATGGTCATGTCGATTGGCAACATGCTCAAAATCGCTTAAAAAAATCTCGTTTGGTTGTACACCAGATTTTGGCTCAAGCAAACAACGATTATGAGCGGCACCAATTCAATACCGTTGTTTCTGGGTGCATGAAACTTTTTAATGAACTCTCTGGTTATGAACTACAAAATGAAGAAGATAAATACTTCCTCCATTCCGGAATGAGTATTCTTCTTCGTCTTTTAGCCCCTATCACCCCACATATTTGCCATCATATATGGCAGCAACTCGGTTTTGAAAAAGCAATTATTGATGCTCCTTGGCCTAAGGTTGACAAGAGTGCTTTAAAAAGTGATGAGATAGATTATGTGGTACAGATCAACGGCAAACTAAGAGCCCAATTTACAGCCGATAATGATATTACAGAAGATGCGCTGATTGACTTAGCCAAGCAGCATACAAAAGCTTTTCTGGAAGGAAAAACAATTAAAAAAGCAGTAGTTGTTACTCATCGCCAATTGATTAATTTGGTTGTCAGCTAATGTTAAAAAAATGTCTTTTCGGTTGGGTATTTTTTTTCTTGTTGACTGCATGTGGCTTTCATTTGCGTGGCATGGTTGACATGCCGCCATGGCTTAATAACGTTGCTATTGTTATCCAAAATGCTCATCGAGATTTAGGGCCGCTGCTAAAAGATCAGTTACAAGCTTATAATATCAAAGTAAGCCCTAATATCACACAGGCTGACTATTTATTAATAATCGAAAAGGATAGCAGCCAGCAACAAATTACCAATGTCAGTGCCAGCACCGCACCCAGACAATATCAACTGTTTTATGATGTGCAATTTAGCCTCCTTAGTAAGCAAGGTAACACGGTTATTCCTTCCAATCATGTCATATCAACTAGACAGTTAACGGTAAATAATGACAGAATACTAGGCTCGGATTCAGAAGAAACACTACTGTACAGTGAAATGCGGCGTGATGCTGCCATGCAAATAATCAATAGACTGAGTAGAAAATAGCTATAAAGCACTTAGATACTCAAAATAACGAATCCAAGACATCAATATGCTCATTAAACAACAAGCATTAACCTCACATTTAGCAAAAAAAATATCAGGACTGTATCTTGTCATTGGTCAGGATTGTTTCCTTCTTAACAGTACTGCCGACTCAATCAAGCAGGCATGGTGCCCTCAAAATAAAGACGATTATGAAGAAACTACTCTACCAATTAATAATCCGACAGATTGGAAACAACTGGATGAAGAAGCCAACAGTTACTCCTTATTTGCCCATAAAGTTTTAATTGATGTGCGTTATGAAAAGAAAACGCTAGATCCTGCAGGGAAGGAATTTTTAAGCAACTATATACAAAATATGAACCCTCGCTGTTTAATACTCATACGTGCACCTAATTTACCACTTAAACAGTTACAATGGCTCACATCTCATGATAATGCACATATTGTCCAGGTTTTTTCCTTTGATAATTCGGAAATGCAACATTGGATTAAACAGCGTTTGCAGGCGAACGGATTAACATTCGACCAGCAAATTCCCAGCTTAATTCACCAATACACTCAAGGTAATATGCTTGCCTGTGCTCAAGTTATTACCAAGCTTCAGTTAATAGCAGAGCAAAATTGTGTACTAACCTCAGAAATAGTTAGAGAACAATTAGTTGATCAATGTGATTATCAGCTCTTTGATTTGGCAGACGCCTGTTTATCTTGCTCAGCAGAGAGGGCCCTCCAAATTCTTCGTCATGCTTACAATACCAAGACTGAGCCTACCTTAATTCTTTGGTTGTTAACCCAAGAAATTCGTCAACTAATTCAACTAATTGAATTAGTCGATCAATCAGTTCCTTTTAATACAGCTTGCAACCAATTAAAAATATGGTCACAACGTAGCAGGCTCTACCAAACCGCATTAAGACAGGCTAGTTTAGATAACTTACAATCCCTACTGCAATTTTGTAAACTTACTGATGAGCGCATCAAATCAAATCAAAGCGGCCAAATTTGGCATGCTCTTGAACTGATTACTCTCTCACTTTGTTTAGGAAAACAGGTAGGTTGTTGTGCATAATTTAATTATCTATGGTGGCACTTTTGATCCAATTCATAATGGTCATATAAAAACTGCCATTAATGTTCAAAATCATTTTAATTTTGAGCAGTTTATTTTCCTACCTTGCAAAATTCCCGTATTAAAAAAGGAGGCTGCAGCAACAGCAAAACAACGTATTGATATGTTAGAACTTGCTTTAAAAAATCTGGATCAAAATTTTGAAATTAATTTAAGTGAAATTAATCGCGATTCACCTTCATACATGGTTCATACCTTGCAAAATTTTCGCCTTGAATTGGGGGGAAAACTCCCCATCACCCTGTTACTTGGTACCGACAGTTTTAACCAATTACCCCAGTGGCACAATTGGCAACAGCTACTTACACTAGCTAATTTGTTGGTTATAAAGCGTTGTGGATCAGATAAAGTGGTTATGCCAGAGGAAATTAAAAAACTACTCGAGCAGCACGAAACATTTGATAGTAAAACCCTGATGAAGAGCCCTCATGGTCTTATCTATTTTTATGATGCAGGCAGCTTTAATATTTCTTCCAGCCAGATACGCAAGCTACTTAGCGAAGGGAAAGATCTAAGCACTTATTTGCCTGAAGAAGTAGCACATTACATAAAAGAAAATCAATTATATTTATGATTACTTCTAAAGGAGTTCCCTATGGCTGTCCATGAAACTATCTTAAGTAAACAAGAAAAAAATTGGATATTAGAGAGGCGCATAACAAGGCTTTCAGATAATAAAGAGGTTCAGATATATCCTATGGGAGCGGAAAGGTATCTGTCATCTACTTTATTTGAAAACAACAAAGGACGATATAACATTAGAGCTGATATAGAGGGCAAAAATGTTTTGGTCATCCCTGGTTACGGCACTAGTAGTTTTTTATTTGCTCAAGCTGGAGCAAAATCAATTACTGTCTACGATAAGGATCCGGTTACTATTGCCTGGATGAAGGCATTTAAAAAATATTATCATTACAAAGAGCATACTGGCAAAGGTGAACCTTATCCTTCAATAGAGGAATTATTTACAGCACTGACCTGTTGGTATCCGCCTTTAATGACGTTACCTTCTGGGAAATACAGAAATATTTTATTCTGGGCCATTAACCCTAACCTGTTGCGACGAGCCTATATCCACTACATGGTGTATTTAGTTCGTCATGCCATTGAACTTAAAATTGAAGATAACTTTGAGTTAGATAAAAATATACAATTCAATGCAGGAACAATTGATAAAATTAGGAGCAAAGAAAAACCTGTTTTTGATACCGCCTTTGTCCCGTATCTTTTAGGTGTTCGCAATGGAATAGAAAAAGAAAAAGAGATAGTGGGCTTTATTGAACAATTACTTCAATATGTCCCTACTGGACATATTCTGGTGAATCCTTCACGAAATACAAAAGAATTTTATATTACTGGCAAACGTTATTTTGTAACAATTGACTATGAAAATATTCAGGATATTCCGGAACTGAAACCCTATTTTTTTGAAGAAGATAAGGATTGGTTCCGTACCCAGGGACTTGTAGCCTTTCGCAGACCTATTCGTAAAGAGTCCATATCGGATTAAACAAAGCTAATATGGCTTTAGCTGAGGAAAAATTTTTTATTCAGGCTTCAGATAGCTCAAAATCGCCGGTCATCTGCATAAGATTTTCTGGGGCATCCGGTGTCTCCAGTCCTTTAACTCGGTCTATCAAACTTGGCATTAAACCAGATAGCCAATTAACGACCGGATCAAATTTAGCATATAATTTTGAATTACCAGCATACTCTGCGTACGGCAAAGAGGTCATTTTTATTACAACCATAACAAGTGCAACAATAAATACCCCACGGACAAACCCAAAGCCCATACCTAATATTCGATCTGTCCCGCTTAATCCCGTGCTTTTCAAAATAAAACCAAGCAAAGCATTTACTATGCCTCCAGCAATTAAGGTACCGAATAAAATCATAATAAATGCGGTTATCTTCCTTGCTGTTTTATCTTGAATGAATTTTTGCAGCCAGGGATCGAGGTTTTGTGAATAATTAAATGCCAGCCAAATTGCTAGAATCCAGACACCCATAGCAATTAATTCTTTAACAAAACCCCGAATTAAACCGGTGACAACCGATAAAGCGATAATCCCTATAATCACTAAATCTACCCAGTCCCATGGCATGACTAACTAACCCCTGTCTCAACAATAAAACCATTGATCTGCATTACACTAGCTAGCTGCTTTTGTAAAACCCGAGCTTGTTCTTTCCTATCAGTATGTCCCACGATTACTTTGTATACAGTACCATCATTTGTAGTAATTTTATTATAAGTAGCCTTATACCCTTTGCCACGTAATTTGGATACGAGAGAATCAGCATTACGCTGTTTTGAAAAAGTCGCCAGCTGTACAGCATAACGTCCTTTTACCAAAGTTTTTACTTTAACAGGTGCCACTTTTTTATTATTTTTTGCAACCACTTTAGCCTTAGGCTGCGGAATATTTTTTACAACTTTTTTCGCTGCCATTTTGTCGACAGTTGGTTTAGAAACCGCGGTCGTTTTTGCCCTTGGCAGACTTGGCGTATCAACATTTGCTTTGGCTACCACAGGCATCCTAACATCATTCATTGGGCTTAGTGGCTCAGCTTTAGCAATTTTCACTATCGTTTTTTCATCTGGCAGTGCAGGTAATTCAACATGAGCAACTTTAACGGTTCCAAACATCGCTTTCTCATCAGGCATAGCAACTTTTGGTGGCAGAGGCTTGGGCGGTAACTGGACCGATACGTTAACATTTCCATCAAAGCGCTGATTAGATTTTTTTACAATTGCCGGAGCAAAAATAGCTCCTATCGATAAGATAACAGCAAGGCCTATAATGCGATGTTTAACTCGTTCATCTAATACCAGTTTCATTCTATCTCCTCAGTTTTAGGGGAATATACTGCGGATAGCACATTTCCCACAGTGATAAACGAACCATAAACTACGATTAAATCATCTGCACCTGCCTGATTGCAAGCAACCTGATAGGCTGACAGAGGATCGCGATAACAGGCAGGTATAATACCACAATTTGTAAATGCTTGGGTTAAGTGCTCTTTTGAAGCAGCTCTCTTGACTGTTAACAAGGCTGGATACCAATGATCAACTCTCTCGACTAAAGGGGCAATCAATCCAACAATATCTTTATCTTTTAACGCTGAAAAAACTGCATGCACAGTTCTATCCGCTGACAATTTTTTAATAACTTTTGCTAGATTACTCACTGCTTGCGGGTTATGAGCTACATCAAATAGGGTTTCTACCCTTCCCCTTACAAGCTGCCCCCTTCCCATTAAAAAAGCGCTTTCAATGCCTTGTATTAAATGAGAACGCTGAATGGGTAACAGCGTGTGCAGACAAATTGAAGCCATTATTGCGGCGGCAATAGCATTACAATGCAATTGTGGTTGAGGCAGATCAATCACCTGCTCTGAACTAACAAACTGCAGTCCATCTGCGTGATGCCGATAATTATAGTCCCGACCATATAAATATAGTGGTGTATTAAGCGCATACGCTTGTTTTAAAACACTCGCCGGTGGATTATTATCGGCAAAGATCAATGGCTTATTTGCTCTTAGGATACCAGCCTTTTCGAAACCAATAGCCTCTTTCGTAGTGCCTAAAAAGGTTTGATGATCAAAATCAATCGTTGTAATAATAGCTAAATCAGTATCGATAATGTTTGTAGCATCCAAACGACCACCCAGGCCTACCTCCAGAATAATCAAGTCAAGGCAATGCCGTTTGAAATGCCATAAAGCAGCTAAGGTCGCAACCTCAAAATAGGTTAGATGGATATTAATCGTATTACTGACTTCTTCAATAACACAAAATGCTTCACACAGTTGTTGTGCACTGATTGGCTGTCTATTAACTTTGATTCGTTCATTGAATGCCAATAGATGCGGCGAGGAATAACTGGCAACTTGATAACCAGCTGCCAAATAGATCGCTTCAATTGAAGCTACCGTTGATCCTTTCCCATTTGTTCCGGTAACTGTAATGATTTTTGCATTTGGATTGAGCAAATCCAAATGCTCAGCTACTTGCTTGACTCTGGATAAGCCTAGTTGAATCTCTTGGTGATGGCGATTTTCAAGATAGGCTAACCACTCAGCAACATTAAAATGGCTATACGGCTTCATCAAGGCTGTTGCTTAAATCACGACGAGATAGCTTTGCTACAAGCTCAGCAACAGTGTTCCTTAAGGCCTTTCGTTCAACAATCATATCAATATGGCCATGCTCAAGCAAAAACTCACTACGTTGGAATCCTTCAGGCAAGGTTTGCCTAACCGTTTGTTCAATAACACGTGGTCCAGCGAAACCAATCAATGCGTTTGGTTCAGCGATAATAATATCGCCAAGACTGGCAAAACTAGCAGAAACACCACCCATGGTAGGATCAGTCAATACAACAATAAAAGGCAATCTGGTTTCTGAAAATCTAGCCAGGGCTGCTGAGGTTTTAGCCATTTGCATTAATGAAAATAATCCCTCCTGCATCCGGGCACCACCACTTGCAGTGAAACAAATATAAGCTCTTTTTTCAGCCGTTGCTGCATTAACAGCTCTAACAAATTTTTCACCAACGGTTGCCCCCATAGAGCCACCCATAAAATTAAATTCAAAAGCACTGACAATAACAGGTTGCCGCATCAAGGCACCCTTCATGACAATCAAAGCTTCTTTTTCTCCCGTTGCTTTTTGTGCCTGACTAATTCTGTCTTTGTATTTTTTTGAATCTTTAAATTTCAAACGATCTATTGGCTCTAGATCTTCGGCAACTTCTTCTTGACCCGCTTCATCCAGAAATTGCGCCAAACGCTCCCTGGCGGACAAGCGATGATGATGATTGCAATTAGGACATACAGATAAATTTTTTAGTAATTCAGTACGATAAAGAACAGAACTGCAACCTAAACACTTTACCCAAAGCCCCTCAGGAACTCTTTTTTGCGACGTTTCAGTTCTAATTTTTGAAGGCAATAATTTTTTCAACCAACTCATATTGGAATCCATTAATCTTAATCTGGCTATTATAACCTGAAATTATCACTTGCACGACTAATTGTTATCAAGAATCCCCCCTTATTAATCGGGATATTTTTTGAACTTAATTGACCATTTAATTTCAAAATTAATAATAATTAAACAATATGTCTTATAATGGAAATTATTTAACTTTTAATAGGTTCTTTTTAATAAAAAATCCTATCGAAAGCTAAAGTTTATTTCTCCTTTTCCGATAAGGTAATTGGGTTCGATAAATTTAAAAAATAAGAAATTTATCGGTATAAACGGGAAATCCCACTCCAGGGATTCAGGTCGAGGAGACTTAGTCATGGCTCAAGTTATTAATACCAACGTAATGTCGCTTAATGCGCAACGTAACTTAAATAGCTCACAAAAAACGATGCAAACTGCCATTCAGCGCCTTTCTTCTGGTTTACGCATCAACAGCGCAAAGGATGATGCTGCCGGTCTTGCCATTACAGAGCGTATGACCGCTCAAGTACGCGGTATGACACAGGCTATTCGTAACGCTAATGATGGTATTTCTCTATCACAAACTGCAGAAGGTGCAATGCAGGAAACCACTAATATTCTGCAACGTATGCGTGAACTTTCCCTACAATCCGCAAACTCAACCAATAACTCCGGTGACCGTCAAGCCATCCAGGAAGAAATTGTACAATTGCAAAGCGAGTTAGACAGAATTGCATTAAACACTGAGTTTAACGGCCAACGTATTCTTGATGGTTCATTCTCGAGTGCCAGTTTCCAGGTGGGTGCGAATGCTAACCAAACAATTAACTTCGCTATTGGTAGTATTAAAGCATCCTCTATGGGAGGAATAGCACAACAAACTGGTACTCAGGTATCTGGTGCTGCAGCAACAGATATTACTATTGCAGTAGGTTCTGGTGCAGCAACAACCATCAGCTCTAGTGCTGGATTCACAGGCAATGCGCAACAAGATGCCACCTCTGCTTATGCGAAAGCAGCAGCAATTAATGACGCTGGTATTGCAGGTCTGAGTGTCAGTGCCGTAACATCTGGAACTCAAGCGATTGGTCCGATTGGTGGTACCGCAGCTGATACCTATAACCTGAGCATTAACGGTATTGCAATCTTCACCAACGAAGACGTTTCTACTGCACTTAGCAATACCGCACTTAGAGACGCAATTAACTCTGTAAGCGGTCAAACAGGAGTCACTGCCAGCCTTAATGGTGGTAATATGACCCTGACTGCAGCTGATGGCCGTAATATTTCTGTGACAGAGAGTGGTACTGGTTTTACTGCAGGTACGGATGGTTTGACCGTTACTGCTGGTGCCTTCGCTGCTACCTTACGGGGTACACTGACAATCAGTGCCGCAGAAACATTGACGATTGGCGGTACAGTAGCAACAGTCGGTCTGGCTGCTTCGATTGCCAGAGATTCTAATGGTATTGATACCATTGATGTCAGTACTGTATCCGGCGCACAATTAGCTATCCGCCGTTTGGATTCAGCACTTACTTCTGTTAGTTCTAACCGAGCCGCAATGGGTGCCCTGCAAAACCGTTTCGAATCAACCATTGCTAACTTGCAAAACGTAACAGAAAGTCTCACTGCTGCAAGAAGCCGGATTCAAGATGCTGACTTTGCCGCAGAAACAGCAAACCTGACTAAGGGACAAATATTGCAACAAGCTGGTACAGCGATGTTGGCACAAGCCAATAGCTTGCCTCAATCCGTGTTGCAATTACTTGGCCGCTAAGGGAAATGAATCCCCCATGCAGAGTCTTTGCATGGGGGAATGTTTGATATGCCTTCGATTTAGTTGACTAAATGGGCATAGGAGGTTGTTATGAATATAGACTCACTAAATAAAGTAAGTGCTCCCTCATTAGGGTCGGTAAATAAAGAGCAAAATAATAAATCAGAGTTCAGTCAAGATATCTCATCACTAGACTTTTCTACCGCCGCTATTGAAACCACTTCAGCACTTGATAAAGCGACAGGATTATTACAAACAATTGTCACTGATAAACTATCAAATGAGGTTATTCGTAAAATGCCTCCTGATGAATATTTAAAACTATTATCAATGATTGACAATATGGTTAGAGGTACTGTTGATAAAGAAGTTTGAAGTTCATTCTTCAAAATTGGTATTTATTTTGCTTGCAACTGGATTTTTAAAATTGATAACTAGAACTTTGACAAAAAGGAGTTTATCGTGGCTGGTTTAACATCATCAGGAGTAGGCTCTGGACTTGACGTTAAAGGGATAGTTGATGCACTTGTACAAGCAGATATTACTCCAACAAAGAACAGGCTTGATAAGCAGGAAGCCAGCATTACAACCCAGTTATCTGCTTTAGGACAAATTAAAAGCGCTTTATCCAATCTGCAGACGTCTATGATAAAACTGTCCAATATAAATCAGTTTTATGCCTTGAAAAGTTCAGTGAGTGACACAAGTATTGTCTCTGCCAGCGTTAATAATGATGCTTCTGCTGGTCAGTACCAAATTGTAGTACAGACCATTGCAACTAAACAAAACCTTGCTTCATCGTCCTATATAAACTCATCGTCTACAGTCGGCAATGGCAGCATTACCATTGACTTTGGAACATACAGCAATAGCAATACAGTCTTTACTGCAAATCCTGATAAACAGTCAGTAACTATTAATATTGCACCTGGACAAGATAGTTTATCCGCCATAAGAGATGCTATAAATAATAGTGGCTCGGGTGTACAAGCCAACATTGTAAAAGATAGCTCAGGCTATCGATTAACGTTAAGTAGCCCAGAAACGGGCCAATCACTGGCAATGCGTATTTCAGTAATTGATAATGACGGGACTAATAATAACTCGACAGGTTTATCAGCCTTAGCTTTTGATCCAACAATTGGCAATAATTCACTGACTCAAACGACAGTTGCCAAAGACAGCCAAGTTAGCATTAACGGCCTTTTACTAACTCAAAGTTCTAACCAACTTAAAAATGCTATTGAGGGAGTAACCATTGATCTTAAAAAGGCTCAACCTGGTACTTTGGTGGATTTAACAATCGCAAATAATGACTCTCAATTAACCAATGCAGTTAATGAATTTATCAAACAATACAATGATACAATGACCACCATCAACTCACTCACTTCCTATAATGCTGAAACAAAAAAAGGGGGCACCTTACAAGCCGATTCGGGAGTACGTACTTTAAAATTAAATTTGAGTAAAATCTTAGGAGAACCTGTAGCAAAAAGCGGTAGTACTGTACTTACACTGGCCGACATTGGTATAAAAACCAACAAGCAGGGACTATTGGAAATGGATAGCGATAAATTCAATACCGCTGTCGCAAATAATTACGATGCCATTGCGGCCCTCTTTGCTAAAACAGCAACAGCTACTGACACGAATATACGTATCAAATCCGTGGGAAATGGAGTTAAAACGGGACTTTATAATTTAGTAATCAATAGTTTTGTTCCCGGAACATCATTATCCGGAACAATTGGTGGTGTGAACGCTACTTCAAGCGATGGATTAACGTTAAAAGGCACTAGCAGTTTTCAAGGACTTTCTGTTGAAGTTTTAGCAGGTAGTACTGGTGCTAGAGGACAAATCGAAATAACAGACGGCCTTGCCGTAAAATTAAATAACTTATTAACTAATTATCTCGGCGATACGGGAGATCTCTCCACTAAAACCGAACAATTAAATGGGCGCTTGGGTGACATTGATTCGCAACGCGCTCAACTCACTACAAAAGCATCTACTCTTTCTAATCGTTATACAAAACAGTTCACAGCACTGGATGCCTTATTAGTTAAAATGCAAAGCACCAGTGATTTTCTGACCCAACAGTTAGCCAACTTACCACAATTGACTGCGAATAGGGGGTAAATACAATGAAAAATCCTCATCAACAAGCCCTTGAACAATACAAATCAATTGAATTACAAACCCGTGTGGAGACTGCAACCCCCCACGAATTGATTCACTTATTATTACAAGGCGCACGTTCACACATAGCCACAGCTCAAGGTAACATACAACGCAAGCAAATCAGCAAGAAAGGTGAGCATATTGGCAAAACGATAAGCATAATCGAGGGTCTGCGCGTAAGTCTTGATCATGAAAATGGTGGCGAAATTGCCGAAAATCTGGACAAACTTTATGAATATATTCAACGTATTCTACTAAAAGCCAACCTGGATAATGATATTGAATTACTTATTCAGGCCAATACGCTACTCACAGACATCCATGAAGCGTGGCAAGCTATTAAACTAGAAAATGCATAAATTTATATCAAAAATACTATTCCTGACAAAATTAATAATAATTTAACAAACAATTTGTAAAGTTTTTTCTCTTTATGCCGTTAAATTAGATACCAGTTAAAATAAATTGGGCTCACCATGAAACGGCTAATTACAAAGACAATAATATTAGTAGCCATACTAGTTTCAACAGCCTGGTCTCAAACGCGATATGGAGAAACATTGTGTAAGGAACCTGATTACTTCTGTATTAAAATAAAAAATGGTCAAAGCTGGAATAGCCTGTTTCCGAATGACGAAGAGAAAGATATTGTGCGCCGTGTTAATCGGATGAACATTGCTCTACGACCAGGTATGATTATAGCAATTCCTAGAAACATTGATCGACTAACTATCTATGATGTTTCCCCCTTCCCTCGTTATATAGAACCTGAAGGGGAAAAAACCATCTACATCAGTCAAAAAAAATTAGCCTGGGGCGCTTATGATGAGGATGGTGAATTATTGTGGTGGGGACCGATTTCATCAGGTGAAGGCAAGTGCCCAGGCGTAATAGGTGGTTGCTCAACACCTTCTGGTGCGTACCGCATCATTCGTAAACAAGATATTGACTGTATTTCTACTGCCTTTCCTAGACGTGCAGATGGCAATAATGGCGGTGCCGAAATGCCTTTCTGTATGCATTTTTTCCGTGGATATGCTCTGCATGGAAGTGAAACAGTGCCTGGCTATCGAGCAAGTCATGGCTGTATAAGAATGTTTACCGAAGATGCTCGCTGGTTGAATGAGGAGTTTGTTGAGTTACCAGGGGGTGGGATGAAAGGTACTCGAGTCATCATTGATTCGGCCGATGATTAGGGTCTGTTGATATTTCGCTAGAGTCAGTGAGCAACGAAATACAGGAAATCAAAGCTTTTTGGCCAAGATAAAAGACCTATCAACAGCCCCTCAATTCAAATGCCTTTTGCCATCTTATTGTAATAAGGTAAAAGAACCATGCACACCATTAGCAGCCAGCTTATTTTTTAAATTAGATGTCATCTGTTTATCAGCAAAGGGACCGACTTTAACAACAAAGCGATTGGCATATTTCTCAACAACAACAGGCGATGGTGTTAATTTTGCTAATTTATTTTGCAGGATATTAGCTAATTGTTCTGAGTTGAAAGCACCAGCCTGTACGTAATAATGAGCAACGTGTTTACCAGTACTCAACGCTTCGATTTCAACCGGTGCAGTACCCTTAGGCAATAGACCCAGTTTTATAGCAGCAGCATAAGAGAGATCAATAACCCTATCACTATGGAATGGGCCTCGATCATTAACTTTAACAATAGCCACCCGCCCATTACTCAAATTTTTCACTCTGACATAGGTTGGTAATGGCAAGGTTTTGTGCGCAGCTGTCATAGCATACATATCATAATCATCACCACTGGAAGTCCGATGACTATGAAATTTAGTCCCATACCAAGACGCTATACCTCGCGTCTTATAACCACCAGAGCTTTTCATTACTTCATAAGTCTGACCATCTACCGCATAAGATTCTGGATTACCATAGCGGCTAAATGGTTCATTTTTAGGTTTCACCTCTTTGAAAGATACCGGAACTGGGCCTGCTGGTGCGCCGTCTTTCTCTTGGCTATATCTCTTAGAGGATTTACCAGGGGAAACAGTTAAATCTCGGTTAGTACTACAACTCGTTAACAAAAATATGGCTAAAAAACAAACAAATCGCATTCTTTAACTCGAACAAATAATATTTACCTAATATATACAAAGCTAAATCGTATTAAAATACCCTAATGCCATTTGGTTGCATCATTCAGGCTGTGGTAAGATGGCGGCGTTTTGTAATAATGAGTATAGAAACCATGAAGTTACCATTTCCTTTCATTCGCTTATTAATCGCAACTACGCTACTTGCAACATCTAATAGTTTTTATGCGGCGGTTGATGTTTTACCTAAATCCGGTTTGTCTGGAGCCGTACCTGCTTCATCCCCCGTTGCGAACAAACCACTGATTACCCCTTCAGCACCCACACTAAATGCCAAGGCTTACATTCTTATTGATGTAAACAGTGGTAAAATTATCGCTGAAAAAAATAGCGAGGAAAAATTACCTCCAGCCAGCCTAACCAAAATGATGACACTTTATGTCATCTCCCATGCATTACATAATCAGCAGATTCATTTAAATGATAACGTTCATATCAGTCGTGATGCTTGGAAAACCGGTGGTTCACGCATGTTTGTCAAAGAAGGGCAAGATGTGGTTATTGAAGACCTGTTAAAGGGTATTATTGTAGACTCTGGTAACGATGCATGCGTTGCAATGGCTGAGCATTTAGGTGGTAGCGAGCCTGGCTTTGCTGAAATTATGAATCAACAAGCACAAAATCTGGGTATGAAGGATAGCCATTTCACCGACAGTACTGGTTTACCGGATCCCAATCTATATACCACCGCGAAGGATTTGGCTATCCTGGGTCGTGCCCTAATTAATGATTTTCCTCAATATTACCATTGGTATAAACAGAAATGGTTTACCTATAATGGAATACGTCAGCCTAACCGCAATCGTCTGTTATGGAGAGATAATCAAGTCGATGGAGTAAAAACAGGACATACCAACGAGGCTGGTTTTTGCCTGGTATCATCAGCTAAACGAGAAAATATGCGCTTATTAGCTGTTGTCATGGGCTCTCCTAGCGAATCAGCAAGAGCAGACGACAGTGAACGGTTACTTAACTATGGCTTTCGCTTTTTTGAAACTCATGCACTTTATAAAGCCGGTCAATCCATTGCTGAAACCCCTATTTACAAAGGCTCAACAGATAAATTAACCATTGGGGTGCGTGAAGATCAATTTGTCACTATTCCTAATGGTCAATATCAACGATTAAGCATTAATACAAAAGTCCCCCAAAATCTTCAAGCACCTATTGCTAAAGGGGATGCTATTGGCGAACTGGTTATTCAATTTGACAACAATATAATATCAACTCAACCCCTTTACGCGCTTGAAGACGTTGAAAAAGGAGGTATTTTTACTCGAATGAAAGACTCTGTCCGATTAACATTTAAGCGTTGGTTCGGTTAGTAAAGGCAAAGGCATAGCTATGACAGGCATTGTGTATCTTAACGGCGATTACTGTAAAACAGAGGACGCGAAAATATCGGTATTTGACCGTGGCTTTTTATTCGGCGACGCTGTTTATGAGGTAATTCCGGTATACAATGGACATACTTTCTTCGTGAATAGCCATTTACAAAGATTGGAATCCAGCCTCACTCAGGCAAGAATTAAGATGCCTGACATTGATTGGCGTGCGATTTTTCATGAACTGATTAAACAAAATGGTAGTGGTGATTTGCAGGTTTACTTACAAGTCACCCGTGGTAATCAGGGACTACGCAAACACGACATCCCGGAGGGATTAAATCCCACGGTGATTGCGTTTACCCTGCATACCCCCTACCCCAGTTTTGAAGCTAAAAAACGCGGTTTGCATGCCATGCTGGTGGAAGATATTCGCTGGTCACGTTGTAATATTAAAACCACGTCTTTATTGGCAAATATCCTCACTAATGACGATGCTGTATCCGTAGGAGCAAATACCGCGATTTTATCCCGTGAAGGTTTTTTAACTGAAGGAAGTGCGAGCAATATTTTTTTAGTAGATGCACAGGGGACTATTCGTACACCTGTATTGGATAACCTTTGTCTACCTGGCATTACACGCCAGATTACGATTGATCTCATAAAATCGCTTTCTTTACCCCTGCAAGAAGAAAAAATCCCCATTGAATCTATTTTTAATGCGCAGGAAGTTTGGATAACGAGTACGACTAAAGAAATTTATCCCGTAACACGTATTAATGATTGCATCATCGGCAAAGGCTACGGTGGTATGTATTGGCAACAACTGAATGAACACTATCAACAACTGATAAAAAACACTCATGAATGATAAAAAATCTATGATCGAGTTTCCTTGTGATTTTCCTCTGAAAATAGTTGGGAAAAAAAACGCTAATTTCGCCACGGATATTATAGAGATTATTCACAAACATTTTCCAGAAACACCGGATAAAGCAATCAGGCATCAAGAAAGCAAGCACGGGAATTATTTAGCTATTACTGCAGTGGTGCATGCCAAAGATCAATTGACGCTTGATGCGCTTTACCGCGACTTAACCAAGCATCCTGACATCAAAATGGTGTTATGATGATTAATATCCGTAATTTAGGCCTACAACCCTATTTAACAGTTTGGGATAAAATGAAATCATTCACCTCTATGCGGAATGAAAGTACAATTGATGAATTATGGCTACTAGAACATTTGGCAGTGTATACTCAAGGACAAGCTGGTAAGGCTGAGCATATTTTAAACCCTAATGATATCCCAATCGTCCAGAGTGATCGCGGTGGACAAGTTACCTATCATGGTCCGGGCCAATTGGTTGCGTATGTATTAATGGACATCCGAAGGCGCCATCTTGGTATTAGAACCTTGGTAAGCCAGCTAGAGCAAGTTTTGATAAATCTTCTGGCAAATTATCAGATCCCCGGCTCAATACGATGTGGTGCGCCTGGTGTTTATGTTGAAGATAAAAAAATAGCCTCTATTGGCTTACGCGTGAAAAATGGTTGCACTTATCATGGAATTTCGCTTAATGTTGCTATGGATCTCGCCCCTTTTCAAAGTATAAACCCTTGTGGTTTTGCTAAACTGAAAATGGCTCAAATAAGTGATTATGTACCGGACGTAAGTGTTGCTGGCGCCAGTAAACTGTTTACTGAAGCATTTTTAACTCAATTTGAACACTGATAGATAATCTATGCATTTATTCACTGATTACATTGAACCATTAACTGCTTGGCTTTATACCCATCCTCATTGGGCCTTAATTATAACGTTCCTCATTGCGCTTACTGAATCACTAGCAATTGTCGGCTCGATCATCCCTGGTTCAGTCACTATGACTGCTATTGGCATTCTTGCCGGATCAGGCGTTATGCGTATTGATTTAACACTTCTTGCTGCAACTTTGGGAGCAATTGCAGGAGATAGTAGCAGTTATTTGCTAGGCTACGCCTTTAGCGACCGACTTGTTAGCATCTGGCCTTTTAGCCGCTACCCGAACTGGTTATTTTATGGCAAAGATTACTTTGCCCGACACGGCGGTAAAAGCGTGTTGGTAGGGCGATTTATAGGCCCCTTACGCTCCATTATTCCGGTAATTGCAGGAATGATGCACATGAGTCATTGGCGCTTTTTTATTGCCAATGCCCTTTCAGCTATTGCTTGGGCAATTATTTATGTTACCCCTGGTGTGTTAATTGGTGCAGCCAGTAGTGAACTCTCCCCTGAAAGTGCTACTCGCCTCTTCGTTCTTATTTTAGTTTTACTGGCAAGTATTTGGTTGTTGAGTGTAGGGCTTAAGTGGCTCTTTATCCGCATTAATCGCCTACTACGATCGAGTTTACATGATTTTTGGTCCTGGTCTTCAACTCATCCTCACTGGGCTAAATTTTTCAAACTGGTTACGCCTGCCTACGAAACCAATTATTATCCAACTGCAGCCCTAGTTATGTTGCTTGGGCTAAGTACTCTTTTATTTCTTATTCTTGCTGCACTTGTGATGCATGGCGACTGGATTAGTGTCCTTAATAGTCCCACACATCTTTTCATGCAAAGCCTGCGTACGCATGCCTTTGATGTTTTTTTCATTGTTGTTAGTCAAATAGTAAGTCCTTTAACATTAATTACTTTGATATTAACTGTGACCGCCTTAACAGTTTATGCACAAGACTGGCGCTCCTTAACTTATTGGCTAAGCCTCAATTTGTTTTGCACCCTTATACTTCTAGCCGTGCACTTGCTTATCCACAGTCCTCGGCCGCAAGATCTTTTGGAAATTCAAGCTGGTAACTCCTTTCCAACTATTGAGCTTACTTATGCTACGGCCTTGTTTTCATCCCTTATCTTTTATATGAAAACCTATTATCCGGGACGACTAAATGGCCTTTTCAAAATAATCTTATCATTAAGCTTGTTGCTTGCCGGATTAGCATCGATTTATTTGGGAGATAACTGGTTCACCGATAACCTCGGTGCCTATCTCTGTGGTTTTAGCCTTAGTCTCAGCCATTGGTTATTTTATAGGCGTCAGGCTCAGCAGGTTGTTCGCCCATTCCTTGTACCTGCCATTATTTTAGTCTCATTGTTTTTAGGAAGCATGACCTCTTGTTTGTTAACCTATAATAAATCGATACGAAGCCATCAACCCTATTTTGCCCAATATGTATTTACTGATGAATTGTGGTGGAATCAAAGGAAACCTCTTTTACCTATGTATCGTACCAATCGCATTGGCCAACGTATCAGTTTGTTCAATATTCAGTATGCTGGTTCGTTAGTTCATTTTACCAATGCCCTCACGGCTTTTGGTTGGAAAAAGCAGCATGATTCTCTTTTTAATTCAATCTTAACTCGGGTTAGCGGGCAAGGGGCCTCTGCGCAACTTCCTCTAATGGCGCAACTCTACTTAAATCGTAAACCGGTTCTCGTGATGACCTATCAGCCTAATGATGGGAACCCCATGCAAATTTTGCGAATTTGGCGCTCTAACTATCATTTACACCATTTTCATCAACCGCTCTGGCTAGGAAGCGTTCATCCTCGCAATCCTTTAAAACCCCACGAATTAAAACAAATGAATTTAAGGAATAAAAATAAGCCAAATTCACTTATCTATGTCAGTAGTGCCCTCCCTCAATTTTTACAACGGCAACTTCCTTTACCTGTAAATAATGCCAAAAAACAATTACCAATTGTTGTAGAACCCATATTATTATTAATTAGAGAGTCAACAGACTTAGAAATTCAGAAAGAGAATTTGCATTGAATGCATAATACAAAGCCTGAGTAAATCATAGCTGGTGCATTTCTATAAAAATCTGATACTCTACTATCTCAATCTAATGAGATATTTCTACTGAGTTAAGCGCATTAACTGACTCTAATTTTAGAAAGGGACTAGCTTGATGATGAACTTGATGGATGCAATCCATTTTTTACTCCCCTTTTTGGGGTGCCTTTTTTTTCTTTTAGGCATTAGATTACAACGTAAAAACTATATTGTCGCCTCTTTATGGTTAAGCCTTATTGCATTAGCTTTGCATTACCGTGCTTCCGGTGGTGAAATTCTTGGTAGCTATTTTAATTATACCCACGCTATAATTTACTCACTCAATTTAATCGTCTTGCTCGCAGCAACTATTTATTTGTTATTCAGCCTAAGTAGTAATACTCAAACCAAATTGATTCACTATAGTACAGGCTTGTTATCTGCATGCCTCATCACAGGACTGTTTCTTCTATTAGGAAATTTATGGGTGAACGCAGTGTTTGTTGAAAATAGACTTCCAGGAACCCCCATTTTGCAAGTGGCTAGCTTTAACAAACAAACTTATTGTGATTATAAATATGTCTTTTATAAAATTGGGCCTGATAGTACTGTAAGGTTTATGTGCCCTAACCACTATGGCTTGCTCCCTTCTGTAGGGCGGCTGGATTCTGCTCCTGGTTTTGTTGTTAAACAGTTACCGATACAACTACAAAACAAATTTAAGCAGGATTCTGATTCCTTATAATTTGTTTTGTTATACAAGAGGTTAGATAGAGTAATTGTAAAGAATGGGAAAATAAAATCACCTTGTAGATAATTTGTTCCATTGTTTATTTTTTGTTAACATGTCGGAAATTTTTATACTATTACTATTATGCGCAGTTTGTTTTTAGTCTTATCAATATTAGTATTTACATCGTCTTACAGCATGGCTCCCAAATTAAATTGGGACAATGCGGTTGATAATGCAGTTAGAAAATATGGTCTGCGAACTGAGCCAGAACTCCTTAGACTATTTGCAAAATCGAACGTCGCATACCCTCCCAAAGACATAGCACTCTTAGCCTTCAAAAAAGAAAGAAGAATGGAATTATGGGCAAAAGATAGCAATACTACCTGGCGCTATATCCATACTTACCCATTAACCGCCTTCAGCGGTCGTTTAGGCCCTAAACTCAAAGAAAGAGATGGACAAATCCCCGAGGGAATATATCGATTAATAACATTTAATCCTTTCAGTAGCATGCACTTATCAATGATGATTGATTACCCAAATCATTTCGATCGGCTGCAAGCCAGTAAAGATGGGCGCCGCAGACTTGGTAATAATATTTTTCTTCATGGTAAATCATTATCTGTTGGTTGTTTAGCAGTCGGTGATCGGGCTATTGATCAGCTTTTTCTTCTCGTACGCCGTGTAGGCTTAAGCCATGTAAAACTTATTATTGCACCTAACGACCTGCGGATTGCTAAACCAGCAACTTCCAATTTCGCTCAACCACGCTGGTTGCCTGACTTGTACAAACAAATAAGCTCCGCATTAAGTCAATTTCCACACAGAAATAAAATTGCTTGAGAGGTACATAGCTCATTTCAACCGATTAAGTCTTCATACGCACGGCAGGAGTCTCTTCTGCGGGAGAGTCCTTCGCAGCATTTAGGCGGGCTTTAAAATCCTTAAAGCTATTAGCCGCTTTCTTTTCATCAACTGTCCCATCTTTATTCAAATAGACTTCCCCTCTTTTACCCCAATAGCGGTGTGAAGCTATCGCCTTTTGAACTTCAACAGCAGCAGGGTTTTTACTGATATGTAAATTTCTTCTTTCTTCAATTGGCACCCTCATAAGAGCATCTTCAATTCGAGTAGCCTTGGCATTCATACCAACAGTCAATAAACCTGCATTGTTGCGAAAGTCTTGAATAATTGATTTGACCTCCTTGACTGAAGAATCTTTTTTTAACTGCTCCAACGTGCTTGTTAGTTCGGTTTTTAGTTTTAAAAGTACGTCAGGATCGCTTGTTTCTGCAATTGCACGTTTCTTTTTCTCAATAAAATCCCTCATTGCCACATCGTTTGGACCCAATTCTTCGTGCGCAATTGTAGCTAAAACCCTCTTACATTCACTTTTGTAACGATGAACAACTATTAACTCCTTGGCTACAAGAGCTTCAGGAGAGGTTGCCGCCATTATATTTCCTCTTTCTTTTACTGGAATTTGATTTAATGCAATTACAGCGTTTCTATCTCCAGAACTAACTAGCGCCTCCCTTAACCCTATTAATTGAGGATCCACTTTAACTTGTTCGAAAGCGTTTAATTCATCTTTTATTTTACCAACCTCAGCGAGATTTTTTGCTTCTAGAATCTCAGCCTGCTTAGCCATAACAAATGCATTCATTGCTGTATCCGCTTTGCCAAATCCCTTCCTGTTAATTTTTTCTAAAATTTCATTACATTCATTTACAGCAATTATTTTTTGGATTCTTGTCAATTCAGAGACTGCTTCACTGACTGGAATACGTTGTGCCGGGTCGACTTTAATCATTGCAGAAATGAGTGTTTTTAATTGACGTCCTGGTGCACTTTGGAAAATTGGCGCTGAGAAATCAAACTCTGCAGCATCATTTTTCCTATAAAGGTATTCAAAATCACATTGAGTAAGATATTGATATAAATTTTTTCCTAACATAAAAGAATGCATTTTATCTGCCGAGAAAGGTACTCTATCCCAACGCTTAAATTCAGGTGGATTCATATAACCTGTTGATAGAAGACTGCACCATTCATTTGCTGGACTTTTGTAATCAATATTTCCCGCCGCATCGGTAAATGCAAAAGATTTGGTGTCCGCAAGACGTACCCTTCCATTGCGATCTAACAGCCAATTCGTGTTTTTCATGTCAGGAAAACCACAGCCATCCCGACTAATATCATTTAGAATAGTTCCCATTTGACTATAGATATCAAGAGCTGATTGCAGGCGAGCAGCATTGTTCGGACGTTGTTTTGAATGACTCTCCAGATCACCGCCAGCACAAAACTCAGTTAGCAACAATGTTCGAGTCCATCTTTCACTACTACTCGCGTCCACATAAGTAGCTTGTCGTTCTGCCGCAACTGGAGTGAGTGTTGCCTTGAGTGAATGCTCCCTGAGATGCGCCTCAACTTTTTTGGGCATATTTAAGCGATTATCGACTTTCAAAACAATTTCTGAGCCATCAGCAAGGGAAGTGATTTTGAAATTTTTTGAATTTCCTCCGCCCAAAAATTGAATAGAGTGCTTCTTTAAAAAGGATTGAAATTCCTCATAGCCTTCTTCGCCGCGGCTATATAACCTTTTAAAATCTGTCAAATCAAATTTTGCCCCCTCGGCTAAAATAGTTAACAAGCGCGAGGTCTTTTCAGGCGACATATTGGCAAGTATTTCTGCAAAGCTATCTTTATTAACAGGGGTGATAGGAGGCGAGGCAGGATTTATCTCTAAAACCTTATGTAAGGATAAAATTCCCAGCTTTGCAAATTCTTTCTTTACATTGCTATATAACGTCTGATGAATCGTTTCACGATAACCAGCTGAAAAACTCATATATGCAGCTTGGTACTTACTATCCACAATCTTTGCATAATGATATACCCCTTGCAGGGCTCTAATTTTTCCTTCTTTATCCCTCGTATCGTTATAAACTTTAATAAGCCTGTTTAACTCATCTATATCACCATTTACGCTCTTAATAAATTTGTCTACCATTTGAGCTGTACTTTTTGATAAATGGCTGGTAGAAGGTGAAGTTATATACTTAAGTTTGGCCATTGGCTCTAATCTCGGCTACCCTTACGGCCACAGATGGAGTGCCTCCAGCCACAACTTCCCGTCGTTCAGGATCCGGTAGTTTTGGTACAAATTTTTTGTCAGGATTAGCGGCCTTTAACGCCATTAAGGCAGCTATTTTTTCTACTGCCTGCTCTTTTTTATAACTTTCGGGGATATTAAAACTAGCACGCAGAAATGAAAGAGCCGCATCTTTATGAGCTGTTGTGTACTTTGGTTTAGGACTATTATAAATATTCCAAGCGTAATCTATTCTTTGCGCCAAATGCCCTTTACTATCAGAATAGATCCCTCTATCCAACAAATGCTCTTTGCGGAGAGTCTTTCTGAAGAAGCCCATAACTGATTTTCTTGGAGTAGACCTATTTTAAATGTATACTTTTAACCTTGATTTGTAAAATATTGATACATTTAGCATTGAATTTAGCCACACCAAGATACTAGTGCGTTTACAACTACCTGATAAATTTAAATTTCTATAAATTTATTATTCTAAAAATGTTGATGGGCTTAACAACGACTATTCTTGCAATATTTTGATAATGACTTTCTTTTGGAAAGATGTTTGCATGATCACTCAACAAAAATTCGCAAAAACTAATAAATTCGCTCTATACTGAATTAAAACAATAACACAGTAATGAGATGGCTACTTTCAAAAGACAATCCTGGTCAACCATTGATTTACATACACTTCCTCCACAAGACTCTTTGTTAGGTTGTCTTGTGTTACTAACGCGTTATTATCGAAATCCCTACTCTGCACAATCTTTGACGGCAAGATTACCTTTGGAAAAAAATAAACTCACTGTTAAGTTATTTGCCCGAGCAGCTGAGCGTGCTTCATTGAGTGCGGAAATATTCGATAAATCTATCGATAAAATCAAGAGCAATGAACTTCCTGCAGTTTTACTATTGGAAAAAGGCGAAGCCTGCTTATTAATACAAGATGCCCAAGGAAAGCGTAAGATTATTAATCCCCAAACGCCCACTGAACAACTGGATCCGGCAGCCATTTCAGATAGCTATACTGGCCAAACCATTTTGGTGCAACCAGAATATAAATATACTACCCGTGCCGAAGAAACCTTAGGGAAGCCCCCAAAAAACTGGTTTTGGAAAGTGTTCCTAAAGTCTTGGCCGACCTACTCTGAAGTATTGGTGGCCTCTCTGCTAATTAACATTTTTGCGTTGGTTATTCCCTTGTTTACAATGAATGTCTACGACCGTGTAGTACCTAACCATGCCATTGCAACGATGTGGGTATTAGCCAGCGGTGTTGGCTTGGTGTTTCTCTTTGACGTTTTACTTAAAACATTACGTTCACATTTTATTGATTTAGCGGGTAAACGTAGTGATATTGAATTATCTGCAAACATTTTTGAGCAGATATTAGGAATCAGTATGGATACCAGGCCAAAATCAGTAGGAGCCTTAACCAACACGGTTCAATCTTTTGAAATTTTCCGGGACTTTATCACTTCAAGCACGATAACAATTTTAGTTGATTTACCCTTTGTCGTTATTTTTATTTTAGTTATTTATTTTATAGGTGGCAGTTTATTCTGGATTCCTTTGCTTACTATCCCCATTATTTTTGTTATCGGTATTTTACTGCAATTCCCTTTGATAAAATTGACAAAACAGTCTTATCAATACGCAGCGGAAAAGCAAGCCATTCTATTTGAATCGCTTTCCAATATTGAAACAGTAAAAACAACCACTGCTGAATCTGCCTTACAATCAAGATGGGAGCAATTAATTGGTCTTGCCGCAAAAACAGGAATGAAATTACGTCTAGTATCCAATACCAGTATTAATCTCACTATTCTTGCACAACAGGCTGCAACAATTATCATGGTTCTCTCCGGTGTCTATCTTATTAGCGAAGGTGATTTAACAATGGGAGCACTTATCGCCTGCACCATTTTAACTGGCCGTGCACTTGCTCCCATGTCGCAAGTGGCCTCGCTTTTGACTCGTTATTATCAATCCGTTAACGCATTAACATCGCTTAATCGCATTATGCAATTACCAATTGATGTTAATGAAGATAGTCACTTTCTGCACAGACCGGTGTTGCGTGGACAAATTGAATTTCATCAAGTCTCCTTTAACTATGATGATGCTAAAAATTCTATTTTAAAAGCGATCAGCTTTAAAATTAAAGCCGGAGAAAAGGTTGCCATTATTGGTCGTGTGGGCTCAGGAAAATCGACGCTTGCCCGTTTAATACTTAAACTTTATTTGCCTGGCGATGGGACCATCCTTCTTGATGATACGGATTATCGCCAAATTAATCCCGATGATTTGAGACAGCAAATTGGCTATGTCCCACAGGATATCACTTTATTCTATGGTAGTGTCCGAGACAATATCTGTGTTGGAGCCCCTTTTATTGATGACGCCTCTTTAATAAGAGCCGCTAATATTGCGGGCGTTACTTCCTTTATAAACAGCCATCCTGACGGTTTTGACAGACAAGTTGGTGAAAAAGGAAGTCAACTGTCGGGTGGACAACGGCAATCTGTCGCAATCGCCAGAGCCTTGTTACGTAATCCCAATATATTGCTTCTTGATGAACCAACTTCCGCAATGGATGACAATAGTGAGCGACATTTTAAAACCCAACTGCTTGGGCATATGACAGAAAATCATACCCTTATTTTAGTCACGCATAAATTTTCCATGCTGGAACTGGTCAATAGAATTATCATTCTTGATGATGGTAAATTAATCGCTGATGGTCCTAAAGAATCTGTACTTTCAGCATTAAAAGCTGGCATGACTGTCGAGAGGAAAACAAAATGAGGCGCGAAGAAAAATCACGTCTATTTACTCACATTATTCTTTGGAGTTCTGTTTTATTTATTATATGCGCTACTCTCTGGGCAAATTACGCTATTCTTGACGAAGTGACTGTGGGACAAGGAAAAGTTATTCCTTCAAGCCAAGTACAAGTTATCCAAAATCTGGAGGGTGGTATCGTCAGTAAACTCTACGTCCATGAGGGCGAGATCGTCGATAAAGACCAGGTATTGATGCAAATAGACAATACTCGATTTATGGCAACTTATGATGAAGCACAAAAGAAAATCGCTGCTTTAGAAATTCAGATACTACGTATCACTGCGGAAATGAATCAAAAACCAATGAATATTCCACCAGAATTTGCTGAAAATAACGCGGAACTTATTGAGGCTGAAAAAGCCTTATACCAGTCGAGACAAGAAGAATTAAAACAACTCAATGATGCTTTACTTGCGGCAGATAAAGAGTTATCACTCTCTAAACCATTAGTTGCCAAAGGTGCTATTTCAGAAGTTGAAATTTTAAGATTAGAACGTTCTGTCAGTGAAATAAAAGGTAAAATTCATCAATTCAAATCGCAAGCTCTTGAACAACTCAATAAAGCTAAAGGTGAGTTAGGGGCTCTTAATGCCGCCCATCGAGCAGATAAAGATAGACTCACTCGTACCACTGTTCGCTCGCCAGTAAAGGGCGTTGTAAAGAGGCTCAAAGTAAACACCATAGGTGGCGTTATTCAACCGGGAATGGATATCATTGAAATAGTTCCTCTTGATGATACTTTATTGATTGAAGCAAAAATAAAACCAGCGGACATAGGCTTTATACGTCCTGGACAAAACGCCGTAGTTAAATTAACCGCCTATGATTTTTCAATTTATGGTGGCTTACCTGGCAAAGTTGAACAAATATCAGTGCCGATACAATTACTGACGAAAAACCAACTAATGGCAAAGAGGAAACCTATTATTTAATTCGCGTCAGAACAGAAAAAAATTACTTGGGAAGTGAGAAAAAACCGCTTTACATCATACCAGGCATGATGGCAACAGTCGATATTCTAACTGGCAAAAAGTCCGTCTTGGACTATTTGTTAAAACCCATTTTAAAAGCTCAGCAAACGGCACTGAGAGAACGCTAAATGGATCCCGTATAAATTGCCATGCAATTTTTACGGGATAATGTTCGTTTAAGAACTTTAGAGCTCTGATTAATTATCATGCTCAGGAGCAACAACAAAAATACCAGGCGCATTTCGTAGATACTCGTTGTAATCCATACCGTATCCAAAAATATAATGGTCATCGACTTGCAAACCTACAAAATCAGCTTTTTTTAAACCATTAGGTACACGCTTGTGGTGTTTGTCGACTAATACAGCACAATAGACTTCTGCTGCCCCCATCACCTTGACTTCTTCAACAATAGCTGCCAGGGTAACACCGCCATCAAGAATATCATCAACAACTAAAACCGTTCTTCCTGTCAAATCAATACTAGGCTTTACTTTCCAATGCAACTCCCCACCTGTAATTTCACCACGATAACGTGTAGCGTGGACGTAATCTACTTCTAAAGGGAAATCAAGGCGCGGCAACAAATTCCCCATAGGGACTAATCCGCCAATCATCACACACAAAAGAACAGGATTTTTATCCTGTAACTGTTCATGAATATTAATCGCCATTCTATCTAGAGCAGCCTCAACTTCTTTAGTAGTAAATAGGCAACTTGATTTTTCATAAACCTCTTTGATTTTACTTGGAATAGACATCTGATATCCTAAGAATTTTGACGATCGGGTTATTAATCTTTACGTTTACCAGAAACTGGAAACATGCTTACCTTACCTTCATCTTTCGATTTATCTCTAACTTTCGCAGCACCCTGCTTACTAACTTCGTCAATACGAAAAACAGAATGCATTGGAATATAAGTACGCGTCACATCATTAAACTCTACCTTCAAACGCTCTTCAGACGGATCGACAACCAAGGATGTATTCTCACCAAAAACAAAATCCTCAACTTCGAGAAAACCGAACATTTCACTTTCAGAAACTTTACGCGCGTAAATCTCATAAATTGCTTCCTGATTTGCGAACGTTATACGATAAAGTGATTTTTTTGACATGCAAACTAACCTAAAAATAAACCAAGGCTATTATACCGAATGTTCATGGGCTTATCCAAGCAATTAAGCGTTTTTATTGATCGGTATCCACAATTTAAATTGGTTGCAACGGCACCCGATTCGTCAGTAAGAACTCGTCTTCGCAAGCAGTTTCCAAAAGCACATCAGGATGAGCCTCTTGCTGTTTTTGGGCTACCAAACAATAAAATCCAGGGGGGCAAGGCCAAATCATTTTACCTAATTCATTAAGTATTTCTAATTTATGTAACCATTTTTCTTTTTTTAGTGGGGGAATGTAATAAAAACTCGATAAATTACAAAGTACATAACCACGATGAACCATAGCTCTCTTTACAAAAAAAGCAGACATTGATTTACCAGCATAAGCACCAAAGCAAGGCAATCTTCCCAGATGCATCTTGACTCCCCAAAGGCTCATAGGATTTATTCCCAAAAAAACTGCATATCCCATAGGCTTTAAAACTCTATCAATCTCATCTAATGGGTTTTTTTGATGCGTAAAAGCCTCCAAGGTTAAAGGAGCAATTACACAATCGACACTCTCCCTATCAAGAGGTAATTGAGTAAAGGAACTAATCAGGGTACTTTTAGCTGGATTTAAGTAGGGGGTAACTAACCATTTATGGCTATAATGCAATGCTTGCAGCCACAAATTATCACCGCAACTTCCTAGCTGTAATAAGGTAGTCCCATACAAAAAATCACTAAGATGGGCTAATTCCGCAATGAAAGCATGTCCTAAATGAATGCCCTGCGGCGAGTTAAACCAGTCATCAAGGGCATAAAACCTAGTTTTCAGATCCTCGAAAGACAAAGCACTCGCCTCATATTTAATAAGCAAAACTTCCTTTTTGTATCATACAGTCATACTCTACAGCAAGATATCTATTTACAATAACCATCAAGCATAAGCAGATCTTTTTTATGCATTGGTTTAAGGAAGCTACCACTATTCAACAATAGAAAGCCCCTGTTCCAATCCTGCCTAATTCAATTTTAAATCTAGAATGCTCCATTAAAGCCCTCCATGGCCAACATTTTCCTTTTTTGTTCTTGACAAGCGCATTGTGAGCCATAATAATTCGGCGATTTTTAACCAATTTGCTGAAAGGATAATCGGCGCTTAACTAGGAAAAATATGCAAAATAATAAAGTAGTTATGTTGGCTCTTATCGCCCTGCCTTTGACTTTTTCTCTGAATGCCAATGCCTCTAAAGGCTCGACCGATTATAGTTTTAATGGTTTGTCGCTTAGTGCCTCATTGGGAAGTTTATCCGGCAAATCACAAGAATACGTTTATGATTCGGAGACTGGAGGAAAAATAAGTCAACTGGATTGGCGGATCAAAAACGCACCTATCGTTAATGGTGAAGTCAATTATGATTTACTATCCTGGCTTAGTCTCAATGGCAGAGGATGGGTTACTCTAGGTAAAAGCAAAACGACAATGGATGATTATGATTGGCTGGATCCTTTTCAATCTAATTGGACGGATTGGTCTCATCATGAAAATACCCACCTTAATTATGGTAATGAACTCGATTTGAATCTACGAGCATGGATCATGCAAAAACAAAACTATAAATTAGGCGTTGTCGCAGGGTATCAAAGAAATAGTTATAGTTGGCGTGCAGTTGGTGGCTGCTATCAGTATGAAAATGGCAGTGAGATAGGCTGTTTTGTAAATGATGAAGGGGGAATAGGTTATCAACAGAAATTTAATACTCCTTACATAGGTTTATCAGGAAAATATATAATCAATAATTTTGAGTTTAATGCTCTGCTTAAATTTAGTGATTGGGCTAATGCGCAAGATCGAGATGAACACTACTCTCGTGGCCTAACCTTCAAAGAGCGTGGGCAAAACTCAAGGTTCTATTCAGCAACTATTGATGCTGGGTATCATTTTACTCAAAGTACGAAGCTTTTCGCAGCAGCCTCCTATAATCACTATTCAATAGGAATAGCTGACACTGAGATAATAGATAACATGACTGGTGAGCGCGCATATTTCAATAATGCAGCGGGTATTGCCAATAAAAGTTATATTCTCTCTTTAGGGATCCAATATCTTTTTGGATAATGAACTACGTAATCGAGCCCAATGTGTTTAAATCTACCGTTGGGCTTTTTCACCACGAAATCTTTTGCCAGATAGTCTGGCCCCAATCTTCTAGCCTTACCTTTATGCAGAACATATTGAATTTAGCTTTTTTTTCTTTATAGTAACTGAGGGAAATTAAAAGGCTAATCATGGAAAAGACAATAAAGCCACAAGAACAACTACAAGGAATTGCCCAATTACTCGTACAAAATAAACTTATCACGACTGAAAAAGCACTTGAATATCAAGAAATTGCTTTTAAAAACCAACAAACTTTGTTGCAATATTTAATTGGTGGCCAATTATTTTGTGCGCAAAAACTTGCACAAGCGATAGCAGAACATTATTCTGTTCCCTTAATCGACCTGGATAGTATTGACATCAATTCTATCTCTCACACCCTGATTAATGAACATTTAATTCGCCGCCACCATATTGTACCGCTTTTTATTCGTTCCAATCGCTTATTTTTAGCCACGGACGATCCTGGCAAACCCTTTTTATTAAAAGAAATTCAATTTCATACAGAGCTTCCTGTCTCTATCGTAGTCGTTGAAAGCGATAAACTCGGTAAATTAATTAATAACATACTGTCTGGAAAAGAAAAACAGCATGCCCCAATTGGCCTGACCTATTTAGAAAATTATGAAAACCCTGAAGAGATAGCCCCAGCTATTCAATTTGTGAATCATTGTTTACAGGATGCAATTACTAAAAGAGCATCTGATATTCATTTTGAACCTTATGAACATAAATATCGCATTCGTTATCGTCGAGATGGTTTGTTATTCGAAGCAATATCACCGCCCCTAAGCCTAACCAATCAGATTACATCCCGCATTAAAGTAATGGCTAATCTTGATATTTCTGAGCGTCGCGTCCCACAAGATGGGCATTTTAAAATGAACATATCCCATAGCCGCACGATTGATTGCCGGGTAAATACTTGCCCTACCATTCATGGCGAAAAAATTGTTATAAGAATTCTTGAGCAAGCACTTCCCCAATTAGGCATAGATGCACTGGGATTTAACACAGTTCAAAAAAAACAGTTTTTAAACGCTATAACACAACCACAAGGTCTGATCCTGGTAACCGGTCCTACAGGCAGCGGCAAAACAATTTCCCTTTATTCAGCACTTGCCCTGTTAAACAGTGAAGAAAGAAATATTTCAACTGTCGAAGACCCTGTGGAAATTAAAATACCAGGGATTAACCAAGTTAATATTAATACCAAAGCTGGCTTGACTTTCCCTACCATCTTACGTGCTTTTTTACGACAAGATCCTGACGTTATTATGGTAGGTGAAATTCGTGATCTTGAAACAGCAGAAATCGCTATTAAAGCAGCTCAAACTGGCCATCTTGTTTTATCTACCTTGCATACGAATAGTGCTGCTGAAACACTTAACCGCTTACTCAATATGGGTATCCTGCCTTTCAACATCGTTAGCACTACTCGTTTATTAGTTGCGCAACGTTTAGTAAGACGCTTATGTCTTTATTGCAAACTGCTACGCAATGATATTCCTCCGGACGATTTAATAAAACTGGGTTTTCATAAGGGAGAGCTCTATACGCTCCAATTGTATAAATCGGGCAGCTGTAAGCAATGTATCAATGGCTATTATGGCCAAATAGCTTTATTTGAATTACTTCCCATGACCCAAACAATAACAGAACTTATTATGGCCGGAGGAAATTCAATGGGTATTCTCCAACAAGCGCAACGCGAAGGCATGGTCACTATCTATCAATCAGGTCTTGAAAAAATAAAGCAAGGGCTTACCACCATAGAAGAAGTTCAACGAGTAGCTTTGAGTAATGTATGACTAACAAAATAAACTACTATCAATGGCAGGGACTCAACCGTCATGGAGAAAAACTGACAGGCTCCCTTGCAGCCCCCAATCTTGCAGCAGTTAAAATTGAATTACGCAAGCAAGGAGTGATTACTAAGAAAATAAGCAAACAATCGTTCTTCTCTTGTCTCCGTTTCAATAAAAAAATTACCACAAATGATATCACATTGTTTAGCCGACAGATGGCAACCCTAATCGAGGCAGGCATACCCTTAATTCAATCCTTTGAAACGCTTATTAAGGGCTGTAAAAATCAAGCAATGAAAACTCTACTGCAAATTGTTAAAAAAGATATAGAAACGGGGCTTACGCTCACAGAGTCCTTTCGTAAACATCCATCATTTTTTAATACCCTGTTTTGCAATCTTGTCGATGCCGGCGAAAAGTCAGGCTCGCTTGAGGTCACGTTAACCAAGCTGGCAGTTTATAAAGAAAAAATGGGTGTCATTAAAAGAGGAATTAAAAAAATACTCACCTATCCTTGTGCTGTTTTAAGCATAGCTCTATTTGTCACCGTTGCACTGTTGACATTCGTTATTCCACAATTTGCACAATTATTCAAAACCTTTGAGGCTGATCTTCCTTTATTAACACGAGGTATCATTTATTTATCTCAGGTTTTTCAAAATTACTGGCTTATAATCACTGGCGCACTACTTGGTATTATTTATAGTCCATTCTATGCATTCAAGCGCTCTCAACAATTTCGACAATGGTTAGACAAGCGCTTGCTAAAAACGCCATTTCTTGGGGTTGTTCTTACAAAAATCATTATCGCTCGATTTGCGTGGACCCTCTCCATTACTTTTGCCGCTGGCCTTCCCTTACTTGAAGCATTAAAATTGGTTGCTCAAGTGACAGGTAATTCCATCTATACCCAGGCAATCAATGACGTTTGGAAAGAGATCGGGAATGGTCAACAGTTGCAAACTGCTTTAGGCAGTAAAGCCTTATTTCCAGCAATGGTAATTGAAATGATCGCTGTTGGAGAAGAATCAGGTACTCTCGAGCAGATGCTTACTAAAATAGCTACTTATTATGAAGAAGAGGTAGATAGCGCAATAAGTACTTTAAACAATCTCTTAGAACCTATTATTATGTCACTTTTAGGACTGCTGATAGGTATTTTGATAATTGCCATGTACCTTCCTATTTTTAAACTTGGCTCAATAGTGTAGAAAATAATGCTTAATCAATTGCAAATTATTCATTCCCCAACAACTTATACATTGCTTGCCCTTTTTTCTTTGGCTATAGGTAGCTTTTTAAATGTTATTATTTATCGTTTACCTCTAATGATTCAGGCTGAGTGGAAGAAAGAATGTCGTCAGATACTGAACTTGTCTCCAGAATTAAGCGAAAAAATAAATCTATTTTTCCCTCGCTCATTCTGTCCCGCCTGCAAAACAATGATCCCTGCAATACATAATCTTCCATTGCTTAGTTATTTATTCTTGGGTGGCCGTTGCAGGCAATGCAAACACTCAATTTCACCGCGCTATCCCTTGGTTGAAATTATCAGTTGTTTACTGGCCCTATTAGCTGCCTGGAATTTCGATTTTAATTTAACCTTGGTTTTCGCATTGTTATTTATCTGGTTTATTATTAGCTTATTCTTTATTGATCTCCAGCATCAACTCTTACCAGACAGCCTTACTTTAGGCCTGCTTTGGCTAGGATTAATCGCAAATACGCAATCGCTTTTTACGTCTTTACCAGACGCCGTTTTAAGTGCCGCCTGTGCTTATCTATGCCTGTGGGTATTTATTCAAATCTTTTACTTATGTACTGGTAAAATAGGAATGGGACACGGTGATTTTAAATTATTTGCCGCTTTTGGTGCCTGGTTTGGCTGGACCCAATTACCACTTATTTTATTATTTGCTTCCTTAAGCGGTATCCTAATAGGAGTTATCTATCTAAAAGCCAAAGGAAAAACCACAACAAATACACCCATTCCCTTTGGCCCCTTTCTCTGTATTGCTGGCCTCTTCTCGCTATTTTGTGGAAAGTCTTTTATAAATTGGTATTTAACTTTTCTATTTAACTAAGGTTTACTGAAAGCAAGGAGGTCAGTGCTAGTATACTGATCTCCTTACAATGACTGATTAAATCAACTTTTATTGCGATGCTTCATTAAAGCGGAGAAAAATTCAGGTTTATTCAAGCCTATTGACGCAAATATCTGTGGAACTCTATCCCAACTGTTTTCCTGCT
Source organism: Legionella feeleii (assembly GCF_001467625.1). GTDB lineage: Bacteria > Pseudomonadota > Gammaproteobacteria > Legionellales > Legionellaceae > Tatlockia > Tatlockia feeleii. Next base: position 749,600 of record NZ_LNYB01000085.1, on the reverse strand, counting down.
CGATACTCGCAACCACTAATTCAAATCCTCTATCACGATCAGGAGTAACACCCCAACCATTTATATAGCATAAGCCACGTAAACGTTTTGCTTCCACATGCCCAAGTTTTTCTGCCGCTTGCAAATAGACATGCGCTTCTTCATAAAGCTGAAGCATTTGGCGCTCATTTCCTGGGCTTGCAAAAAGTTTTCCTTCCTCAAGTTTTGCTCTGTAGTTGGCTTCATCCAATAGTTTTTTACCTAGCTGGTATCCAGCGACTGAATCATCCAATGTTGAAGCCGCACGTAAGCAGGCAACAACCATTACATCCGCAAAAGGATATTTTTTATGGCCTATTAAAGAATGATAGATGGCTCCTAACTCATGATAATAAGAAATTTCTTTTGCTAATACCTCATCTTTTGGCTGATTGTGAACACGATTATGCTGCATCGCCTTTATTTTTTTATTTAGTCTTCTAATTTTAAACCGTTTAAAAAGCATGCCAGCTCCTTTTATGGGACAGTTAATAACCATTGTAGTAACGACAAGGCTAATAAAACTAACACTATTAGCAACACTATTTTGAAACCAAAACTTAGCGTCGCTTTTACTTCTTCTTTTATTTCTATCTGCTTGTCTGTTTTTACCGGTTCAATACCATGAATTTTATTATCTATGTGATTTGAAGCTAGATGAGAAATATAACCGCAGATCAGGGCTGGAATAATAAAAATGAAAAAAATTAGCCAGGAAGCCCCTGCTTCACTAAAATCATAATATTCTTTTAACCATTCATGCCAATTTAAAACAATCGCAGGGATATCATAATTCCATCCCCAAAAAAGATAGGGAACAACATAAAAGCCAAGAGCAAATAAAGTTAAACTAAGTAATAGCGTAACGATACCAAGAATAAAAACTTTACTATTTTGCTCGTAGCGATCTGGTTCCATAATCTTTATTTATCCCGGAATTTAATCATAAACAGTACAAAAATCATTCGAATCATATAAATTCATTAATTTTTCGAGCTGGCTTCTAGTAATCCGGCATTCTGACAGTGGCGGTAAAGTCCCCAGACTGAAAAAACCTATATCGAGAATTTCATGACTATGGGTAAATTGCCCTCCAATTACCTCACAATAAAAAATGCATTTATAAATGTAAGGCCAGTGGGGGGGATGATCATGCTTTGCAGTATCCCATAAGGCAAGAAACCGTTTTACTCGGGTCTGTAATCCTGTTTCCTCATGTACTTCTTTAACTATACACTCAGAAGGCGAATAATTGACATCTGCCCATCCACCCGGTAACGCCCATTTTCCATCCTGTGCCTCACGCACTAATAATAGTTCATCATTTTGGATTATCAAAGCCCTGACATCAACTTTAGGTGTCGCATAGCCAGCTTGTTTTAGAAAAGTTGCCTGAAGCGCCTCTTTTTTTTCATCTACAACAGCCGACATCATTTCAACAGACAATTTTGCCAGTTGTTCATACCGTTCTTTATCATACAGATCCGTACTGTAAGTAAGACCAATCTGAGCAATTGCTTGGATCTCGGTAGCCCAGGCCAACAAATTCCTCAATTTATCAGACGAGCTTGTCATCTCTTTTCCAATAATCATCACTCTCATGAAAATAACAGAAGCGAGTTACCTTGCCAAGCTATTATAAGCTGGTAGCAAGATTATTAATCGATTAGAATCATAAATTTGAGTTTAGAGATTACTCACAAAAGAAGAGGTTATAGATGAAGCGATATGTTTTCATGATTTCAGATGGGACAGGTATTACCGCTGAAAATTTAGGCAATAGTTTAATTACTCAATTTGAAAACATTGAGTTTGAAAAACTTACTATTCCCTACATTGATACTGTCGCAAAAGCAGAGGCAGCTGTTGCGCGCATAGACTCTTCTTATGAAGAAACAGGTATTAAACCGCTCATCTTCATGACTTTGATTAACCCCGATATTGCTCAAACAATTAAACAGTCCAAAGCAAAAGTTTTTGATCTTTTTAATACTTTTCTTGGGCCCCTCGAACATGAGTTGCAAGCCAAATCATCTTATACTGTCGGGCGTACTCACGGTGTCGCAAATCCGCAATCATATACCCAACGTATTGAGGCAGTAGACTATGCCTTAGCCCACGACGATGGCATTAAAACACGTGGTTATGAGAAAGCAGACATTATTTTAATTGGGGTGTCACGCTGTGGCAAAACGCCCAGCTGCCTCTATATGGCCTTACACTTCGGTGTCTTGGCCGCCAACTACCCTTTTGCCGAAGATGATTTAACCTCTTTTCGCTTACCTGAATCATTAAGGCCTTACAAAAATAAATTGTTTGGGCTCACAATTGACGCAGAAAGATTACAGCATATACGTACAGAACGACGCCCTAACAGCCAATACGCATCGATGGAACAATGCCGACGTGAAGTTGCTGAAGTCGAAATGATGTATCAACGCGAAAATATTCCCTATATCAATTCCACTCGGTATTCAATTGAGGAAATTGCCACCAAGATCCTGGCTACAGCCGGCATTAAACGAAAATTCTAATTGAACAAAAAAACGCTAGAAAGCAGCAAAAAACATCCTAGCGTTTTCTTCTTCATTGATTACTTCGCTCAAATCTGCCAAAGAGCCATAAACTCAACGACCGATAATGCGGCTAATGAATTAGTATCATTCATTGCTTTGGAAATTGCCTCAACACGTGCAGGCGCATAGCGGGTTGCTAAATTCCGTTTAAATTTTGCTAACAAAACCGAAAGGCCTTCTTCGCGGCGTCGTTTATGACCAATAGGATATTCTACCGTCACTAATTTCGATTCTGTACCATCGTTAAAAAATAGCTTGATGCTATTTGCTATAGAGCGTTTTTCAGGATCATGATAGTCACGCGAAAATTGTTGATTTTCACTCACGTGCATTTTTTCACGTAATTGATCAATACGTGGATCAGAGGCCGTTTCATCTTCATAATGTTCAGCTCGCAGATCACCGTGCAAAAGAGCAACCGCTACCATGTATTGCAGGCAATGATCTCTGTCAGCTGGATTATGCAAAGCCCCCTGCTTACTAATGATACGAATTGCTGACTCATGAGTTACTAGTTCTATCCGTGCAATATCCGCGATTCGCGCTTTTACCTGCGAATGTAAAGCAACAGCACATTCAACAGCGGTTTGAGCGTGAAACTCCGCTGGATAAGACAATTTAAACAAAACGTTTTCCATGACATAACTGCCATAAGGACGCTGAAATTTAAAAGCTTTGCCACCAAATAAAACGTCATAAAATCCCCATTTAGGGGCTGTTAAAGCACTGGGATAACCCATTTCACCGCGAGTGGCAATCAAAGCTAAACGTACAGCGCGCGACGTCGCATCACCGGCAGCCCACGACTTACGTGAACCGGCATTCGGAGCATGTCGATAGGTTCTCAGGCTTTGTCCGTCCACAAAAACTTGCGATAAAGTACGAAGCATTGTATCTCTGTCTGCACCAAGTAACAGCGCAGCAACGGCTGCACTGGCAACCTTGACTAACAAAACATGATCCAAGCCAACGCGATTAAAGCTATTTTCTAAAGCGAGACATCCCTGAATCTCGTGTGCCTTAATCATTGCAGTCAATACTTCATGCATGGTAATTGCTGCTTTACCCTGTTGTAGATTTTGTCGACTCATATAATCAGCCACAGCCAAAATCGCACCCAGATTATCAGATGGATGTCCCCACTCAGCGGCAAGCCAGGTGTCATTAAAATCAAGCCATCGTACCATTGTCCCGATATTAAATGCTGCCTGCACTGGATCGAGTTCATAATTTGTACCGGGTACACGTGCCCCTCCTGGCAAAACTGCACCAGGGACAACAGGACCAAGTAATTTGGTACACTCAGGAAAATTAAGCGCCAACATGCCGCAACCTAAAGTATCCATTAAACAAAGGCGAGCTGTTTCGTAAGCAGCCGCACTCTTAATCTCCATCTCCAAAACATAATCAGCAATATCAGTTAGAACACTGTCATAATCTGGTTTAACATTATCTTCTACATAGGAATGCATATTATCCTCGCTGCTCAATAGGAATAAATTTTCTAGCATCAGGTCCAGTGTATTCGGAAGTTGGCCTAATCAAACGATTATCTGCACGTTGCTCAAAAACATGTGCTGACCAACCGGTAATCCTTGACATCACAAAGATAGGGGTAAACAAAAAGGTCGGTATACCACCGTAGTGATAAGCTGACGCACTGTAAAAATCAAGATTTGGAAATAATTTCTTCTCACGCCGCATTACCGCTTCAATACTTTCTGAAACCCTGTATAACAATAGATCGTTTTTGGATTCAGCTAATTTATACGACCATGCCTTAATAATATCTGACCGAGGATCACAATCCTTATAGACACGGTGGCCAAAACCCATAATTTTCGCTTTATTGGCCAGCATTTCCATTAAACGTTGTTCAGCTTCCTCTGGGCTTTTAAACTGTTCAATCAACTCCATTGCAGCTTCATTTGCTCCACCATGTAAAGGACCACGTAAAGTACCAATTGCTGAAGTGATAGCCGAATAAAAATCAGCCAGAGTAGCGGCCGTAACGCGAGCAGCAAAGGTGGAGGCATTAAATTCATGCTCAGCATACAAAATCAGGGAAACATTCATCATGTCACTTTCCAGCTTAGATGGCTTACGCTCATGGAGCAGTTCAAGAAAATGACCGCCTATTGTGTCTTCATTACTTTCACCACTAATTTCTTTCCCTTTAAAATGATAGGCATACCAATAGCACATCATGCCTGGGAATAAGGCTAGCAGTCGATCAGCAATATCATATTGCTGAGCAAAATCCTCTTCTGGTTCCAAGGTACCTAACATTGAACAACCAGTACGCAATACATCCATTGGATGAGTATTTTTAGGGATTAATTTCAAGACAGTCTTTAATGTATTAGGCAAATGGCGCAAACCAACCAATTTTTTTGTATAAGTACCGAGCTCTGAACTTGTAGGTAACTTACCATAATGAAGTAAATAAGCCACTTCCTCGAACGTTGCATGCTCAGCCAAATCATCAATGGAGTAACCACGATAATTTAACCCTTTTCCAGCCAGCCCTACAGTGGCTATGGCCGATTGTCCAGCTATTACTCCAGCCAATCCTCCTGCTGCTTTATTGACCATCCTCACCCTCCATCAATTGGTCTAATTTTTTTTCGTAATCGTGATAACCCAGTACCTCATACAAATCATTACGTGTTTGCATGCTCTCCAGCAAGCCTTTCTGTGTACCCTGTTCCTTAATTGCTTTATAAACCAGTAAAGCAGCTTGTGACATAGCTCTAAAAGCACTCAGAGGATACAGAATAAGTTGCACACCAGCCTTAGCCAACTCATCCCTGGTAAATAACGGTGTTTTACCAAACTCAGTGATATTGGCCAGAATAGGCACTTTAACCTGTTTACTAAAACTCTGGTATTCCTCAAGTGTTGTCATTGCTTCCGCAAAAATCATATCAGCACCCAATTCAACACAGAATTGAGCTCGCTCAATCGCTGCATTCATTCCCTCAACAGCATAGGCATCAGTCCGTGCCATAATAACAAAACTGTCATCAACTCGCGCATCTACTGCTATTTTAATACGATCGCCCATTTCCTCCATTGAAACAATCGCTTTATTGGGACGATGTCCACAACGCTTGGCGAGCACTTGATCTTCAATATGAATGGCGGCAACACCAGCTCGCTCCATTAGTTGTACAGTTCGCGCAATATTAAATGCATGCCCCCAGCCAGTATCAACATCAACTAATAGAGGCAAAGAACAGGCTTGAGTGATTCGTCTAACGTCTTCTAACACCTCAGTAAGACTAGTCATGCCTAAATCAGGCAAACCATAAGAGGCATTGGCAACACCTGCGCCGGATAGATAAATTGCCTCACAGCCAACTGATTCAGCAAGCATTGCAGAATAAGCATTGATGGTTCCGACAATTTGTAATGGTGAATGATTTTGAACAAGCGTTCTAAAGCGCTTTCCCATAGACATCAATATTCACTCCTTGACATTGTGAATGGCATTTTTATCATGCTGGCAGTTTGATAGCAACTGCTAAACCTGTGGAAAAACAAGCTATTTAACGATAGAACGATGATTTACGACGAGAAGAAGGGCTGAATCAAAGCCCGGAACACTATCCGGGCAAACGATTATTTTGCAGATACTTCTTTCCACCAATTTGTTTTGGTTTCAGTTGCCCAATGGCCATCACGCATACGCGCAACGAAGGCTTCTGTTTTTTCAGGAGAAGAATTTTTCATATCCAGCTTGATACACCAGTCCCACTCCCCTGTAGTGGACCACATTTTTTCTACACCATCCCATTTGGCCATTGTGCTTAAATCAGACCAGGGTTTGTTGGTTTTCATAAAAATTACACTGTTCCATGTGTCCATAATAACTATCCTTATTTTGAGGGGGTACGCTTATGAAATAACAGCACCCCTAGTGTCTGTCTAAAACGTCAGCTTTTTCAGCTTAGAACAATTATCTCGGTCCTGCCATGTGCTTTTAATAAATTTTTTGTTAAGTTAAGCAAAGTAGGCTCTGGCAATAAACCCTAAATAAAGGCATGAACGACAAGGTACTCTACAACCCAATGAATCTCTCACGCTTTCTTTATTTACTGCTTATATCGGGTCTAGCTTTTTTTTCTCCCACTTCGCCAGCTATGCAAACCACAGAGAAATTCTGGTCAATTCTTGGCCTAAATACGAATATTGGCAAATTTTCCTATCAAATTGAACCACAAGTGCGCCTTGTTAACGATCCTAGAGTACTTGAACAATTCCTGTCGCGATTTAGCGGCGGTTATAATGCTTCCTCACAATGGGCTTTTTGGTTAGGGACAGGTTGGCTCTCCACTGCACAAGATGAAGATACCAAAAATCAGGAGTTTCGCTTATGGCAAGATGTTATTTACAATGAAACACTGAACTCCAATAAAATTTCCTTTAGATCACGCATTGAACAACGCAAAAGCAAAGGCTCTGATCAATGGGGTTATCGATTTAGAGAGCGCATTCTTATTAGCCACCCTATTACAACCAATATTAGCCTTGTTGGTTCAAATGAGTTCTTTATCAACTTTAACCGGCCAGCCTGGCTTTCCACTAAAACCATTGATCAAAATCGATTATCGATTGGTCTTGATCAACAAGCGTCAAAATGGTTGAACGTTGGTGCAGGCTATCTCAATCAGGTAATTTTTTCAACACCAATCCAAATGGGACATGTTGTTACCTTTAATGTACAAATTCATCTTCCTGGAGGCTAAGACTTATAATTAAATAACCAAATACCCTTTTGAATACCATGTGCAATGACCTGAAATATGAACCCGCCCGTCATGGATTTCACAAGTGAGCTCCCCTTTGCGGAAAGAACCCTGGATAGCATGCAAGATCTTCTTATTGAGGCGCTCAGCCCAAAAAGGTCCAAGAACACAATGAGCTGAACCTGTGACCGGATCCTCTGCGATATTGTGCTTTGGGTAAAAACAGCGTGAATAAAAATCTGCATCACTGCAATGAGATGTCAGAATTAATCCACGTTTAGGTAATTTGACTAAAGCATTAAGGTCTACCTGAGCATGCAACACTTCATTTTCGTCTGCAAGTAAAATTAAGTAATCCAAGTCACTTTCAAAAACATCCACATAAGGTTTATCAATTAAGGCTGCAATTGGTTCCGGCCTCTCACTCAATTGAAAATTTAATCGAGGAAAATCGAGGGTATAGCACCCTCTTTTTTTTCTCACAGAAAGAAGTCCACTTGGACTCGAAAAATGAACCGTATCTTTAGAACATTTACCTAGCTCATGTAAAACAAAACCTGCGGCTAAAGTAGCATGGCCACAAAGACTAATTTCCCCCCTCGGTGTAAACCAACGGATATGAAAACCGCTTTTATCCTCAATAATAAAAGCGGTTTCCGAAAGATTATTTTCAACAGCAATTGCCTGCATCAATTCATCATTGAGCCAATCATTGAGCAGACATACTGCAGCGGGGTTACCGTGAAAAATTTTATCAGTAAAAGAATCAATTTGAAAAATTTCAATGCTGTTCACGGATTACCCCATTGACTAACGTATGTGGGTTCGAAGAGTAACGATCTCATGCCAGAGAAGCAATACTCTCACTTCTCCCCTGGTTACTTATCTGTTTTTTTGATCTAAGTCTAATCAATCACTAATGCAGCTCATTGTTAAAAAATCTCTTCTTCGCTTATTTCATACTCTTTGAAAAAGATATGTTAACAGGGTCAAAAAAAAACAGGGAAGATTAAACTGTCACTAGCAGCTTGAGCAATTGCTTATTTGATTGATTAATAAATATGCTTTGTTTTTTTGCTTTCTTTAGGAAGAAAAAAAGCAAAGCATATAGCAGTTTTAATGTCGCGCTTGTAGAATCGCTGGTTGAATAGATGCTTGTTTCGTGACCTGCCTGGATTGATTGTCAGCCAAGTCGAGACTTTCCCTTAGAAAATGAGAAGATTCAGTTAAATGCATAAGTAAATCTTGTGTTAACTGAGTTGAATCCATTCTATTCAGTATACTCATCACTAAAGACAGATGACCAGCCATTAATTCAAAATTTTCATTACCCTCTTTCTGCTCCGTGTAGACAATTACTTTTGCCTTCATGGCTACTCCTGATTAATTATTGATATAAAGTTATAGTTCAAAATTCCTATCTTACAAGTTGCTTGATAATTTTGACCAATTCCTTTGCCCATACTGTAAAAGTATAGGCCATAAAATGAATCTTAATCTTGATGCAAATTTTTTGTTAACTCTTTACGTAAAAAACGGGCTGGCGATAACGATTGTACTAAGGTACGAGGAAGAAACCAGGGTTCATTGTTAATCAGTGATGCTAACCATTCAGCGCTAAGTGGAACAGTGGTTAGCCCCCGCGAACCAAAACCGGCACACAGAAATAAACCGGGATGAAAAACACCGGGAGTAGGCAACCAACGCTTAGCATTCGTTGCTAAATCAGCAAAGCGCGCTCTAAAAAGCTGCTCATCAGGCACAGGACCGACCAAAGGTAAATAATCAGTAGTAGCTGCTCTCACACCAGCCCAATTGTCACTCACTGCACCAGACCAAACTACTTCTGCAGGGATTCTTTCCAACCTTGCCAGATTGCTCTTATTATCATCTTCATAGCAAGTTTGTTTAGTAGCGTCTAAATGATAAGTTGCTCCAATGGCATGCATACCTTTATTTGCTGGTAAAACATGGCCATCGCCGCACAAGGGTATTTTTAATTTTTCACTATGGAGGTTCGATCTGATCATTGTCATTTGACCACGAATTGATTTCAGTGGTAGAAAAGATGTTTGGCTAAATTGATTCGCTTGATTACCGTTCGCAATGATTAATACTTCAGCCTGATGCCCTGCTACATGCCATTGCTCATTTCTAAAGACCAATTCTCTTATTGCTGTGTCTGGAATCCAATTGATCCCTTCCTCTTGAGAAAATATTTTACATAATGCGCGTGAATCTAACCATCCAGAGTGAGGGATAAACAAACCACCCGTATTTAAGTGAATACCAGCAACTTCCGTAGCACACTCTTGATCTACAAGAACACCCAATTCAGGATAAGCAGCCAACCATTTCTCTAAACTAAGCTGTGAAGCCTGCTCTCTATCATTAAAGGCGAGTTGCAGAATCCCCGACAATTTACCAATATCATGTTTACGAAGTAATTGGCTATAAATGCGATGAGCAAAAAGAAAAGCGTTTAGCATAAATAGAGTTAAAGGTGAGCGATAAGCAGATAATTTTGGGTATAAAACTGCCTGGGTATTCCCTGATGCACCATTACCCACTTCACTCTGAGCATCAATTAGAGTAACTTGCCAGCCTCGTTTCGCCAAAGCTTGAGCGAGATAGCACCCAGCTAATCCTGCACCTAAAACAATGGCTTTCTTCTCATTGACAACTCTGGGAATATCGCTTTGCCAAGGTGTAACCCGAGCTCTTGGAGAAGAGGCGAACTCTGCTTTTTTAAATGTAGCAACAACCATTTCACGTTTTTGGCCAAAGCCTTTGATTTTCTTGACCTCAAAACCAACCGCTTGCAAATTTTTTCTAACAACACCTGCAGCAGAAAAGGTAGCAAGCGTTGTTCCTGGTTTAGATAATTGCCCTATTATCTGAAAAAGATCTTCACTCCACATCTGCTGGTTTTTTGCCGGTGCAAAACCATCCAAAAACCAGGCATCAATATGATTTGCCCTTAATTCTGCTTCAAGTTTAACATCCCCACAGACTAAAAGTTGATGAAAACACTGGCTAGCATCTCCAAGCATCAACGTTAAATTGACTCTGCCATTTTCAAACTGTAGATGATGAAAACCTGGCGTTAAAATGGGATAATCTGCCTGTAAAACCAATGCTAAGTTCTTTAATTGCGGCCATAAAGCTAAACAACGAGCAAGCTCCTCTCGCCGCAAAGGGAATTTCTCACAACTGATAAAATGCAAGCGAGCTTGCTGAGGAGCATATTTAAGCCACAGCGACCAAGTTAATAAAAAATTAAGGCCACTACCAAAACCTGTTTCTGCAATTGCAAAAGAACCACTTCCCTCAGTGGCTAAACGTTGCCAGCGCTCTATGAGGTTGTTCGCAGTAATAAAAACATGTTCCGCTTCTAACAAACCATTTTCATTAGAAAAATAAATGTCATTAAATCGGGTAGAAAACGGCAAACCATCGCACCACATTAAATCTGCCGTTTCAATTGGGATAAAAGGATTACTCACAAGCACACACTAGAATGATTTCGTAACAAAGCCAAGCTATGCCGAAAATTAACGCGTGGGAGTGATTATAACAGAGTCGTTAACTACCGCTGCATTTCCTTCATTAATTACTTCGGATTGCATATTTTCAATCCATTTGCACAGCCGTGGTCTTAGAATAAACAATAACAAAGCTGCAACTAGAGCAATTAAGCCTAGCTCTAAAAATACACGACTATAACTGGAATTAGTGAGTACAGGTGAAATACTGTCTTGCCCGCCTATCATCCAATTAGAACTATAGCTTGATAAGATTGCCCCTACACCGGTGCTCAACATCCACATGCCCATCATCACGCCTTGTAAAGAGTTAGGTATCAGCGCGCCAACCATCGCATAACCAATAGGGGCAATAAGCAATTCCCCGGCACTTTGGAGAATAAAGCTGAGAAAGATCCATCCCGGGGCAACCAATCCAACCGAATTTGCACTGATTATCCCTACAGGGAGTATTATAAAAGCTAAACTAATTAACAATAAGGCCCAGGCAAATTGTGCAGGAACATTGATAGGTATGCCACGCGAACGCAGATGGTTCAATAATGAACTTAATAATGGCCCACCGATAACAATGCTTAACGTATTGATATTCTGAAACCATTGTGGAGGGATGGTCATCATCAGCCAATTACGATCAACATTGTTATCGATAAAATAGGTTAAACCCATAGGCCCGGTCTGATACAACATCCAAAACACCGTACTCACTAACATCAACACTACAAAAGCGAGCATCTTTTTTTGTGCATCCATAACATTTTGCTGGAATGCGAGCCAACAAGCAACAGCTAACATCAATCCACCAGTAAACAAAACCAACTTATTTGCCCAATTGACAGAATGGATCAATTGGCTGAGAAGCAAAGGCAAGCAAAGAATAACCAATATGCCAATAAAAGAAGCTTGTCGTTGCTTTTGTCTAGAAAGACGCGAATAAACAGTTTCATGATCAGCTAAACTGTGCCAACAGTATAAGCAAATAAAAAGAGCAACCAAGTTACCCAAACTGCTCAATAAAAATAAGCGTTGATAATTTTGTGATAATTGAAAATAACCGCTTAAACTAAACCCGATAAAGAAACCAATATTCATTCCTGCATAATTCCACAAAAAAACGGTTTCACGGCGTTGATCTTGGGGTTTAAAACGTTGTGTCAGCATACAGTTAACGCAAGCAACGTTAAGACCACAGCCAATTAGAAAAGTGGCTAAACCATAATAAAGGTAAGCTGCATTGATACTGGCTAATAGAATACAGCCAACAATTTGCGCAAACATACTAAAACAAAACAGCGCTCGATTTGAGAAAAATCTCCCACCGCAATAACCACCCAATAGGTGTAAAGTAAAGTTCAGGGCAACAAATATACCTGTAACGCTATTAGCTAATTTAATGGATAAACCAAGTTTACCAGTCATAAACAAAACTAGCGTCGAATAAAGCACACTAAAACTCAAGGTCGCAAAAACTTGAATGAAAAACAGGGGAACTACTCCTTGCGGCAACCTATTCCAAACTATTTTTTTGTTAGCTACTCTTAACATTGGATGCCCTCCTCTGCTAGCTACATTCACCTCGAATATGACATGGCAATTTTTAGCTGTCTATGCGAAAAAGACCGATCAAATAAAGTTATTACAAAAACCTGCAATTTCTTTACAAATTGAAGTTTTATTGCAATATTTTTTATACAAAACTCTACAATTTCTTTACAATACAAGACTTAGAACAATAGTTTTGCTGCTTCGATCGCTCTTTAGATTTGATCCCTGTAGTTAATAATCAACGTGTTTGAGGTTTAACCATGCACAAAAAAATTTACTTAACTGGCATAGAAAAGCGACCAGGAAAATCGTTTGTATCGTTGGGTTTTTTATCAGCGCTTAAAGAACAGCAAAACTCTATCCAATGTTTTAAGTTATTTTCGGAGTCAGATGAATCGCAAATTCCATTACTACAAGCAGTAGCAGGACAGTCTCTGACACCGATCATGGATGTAAACAAAGCCATTGCTCTTATGCGCACCCAACCTGAAGATTTACTTTCAGCGGTATTAGAAGCAACCAAAACTCAAAACCAGGATGATTTGATTTATTTTGAGGGCAGTGATTTTGAAAGTGACAATGATGTTTTTGAATATCAGTTTAATTTAACACTCGCACATCAGCTAAATTGCGATGTAGTCTTAGTAGTTTCGGCTAAAGATAGAACTTTAGATCATACGCTTTCTATCCTAAAGACTGCTCTGGAAGTGAGCAAAAAAGCACATGCACGTGTTGTAGGGGTTATTATTAACCGAGTGTCTCCTTCTGATGAAATTGAGGCATCGGAGCTTTTTAACAAGCAGTTACCCAAACTGGCATTTACAGCCATTCTTCCCGAATTTGAATCTCTGGCTAACCCCTCTGTTCGCGATATAGTGACCACTTTAGATGCTAAAATCTTATGTGGCGAAAGCGAGTTACACCGCCCTGTAAGACAATTTACGATAGCAGCCAAGACTGTCAGTAATTTCTTGCAATCACGTCTGGATAGAAGCGGTATGCTTATTATCACACCCGATGATCGTATTGATATTCTTTTAGGCTCCCTGCTGGCCGACCAATCTGCTTATTATCCTAAAATAGCCGGTATTGTTCTAACCGGAGGTGAAATGCCCGGAACTGCCATTTGTGAAATTCTCGCAGGCCTCGATCACCCCTTTCCGGTCTTACTAACAGCGCTTAAAACCTATGAAACTGCTACCACACTGTTTTCTGCAAAATTTAGTTTAAGTGAGTCTAATCCAGATAAAGTGAAAACAGCCATAGAAACGATGCGTCCTTATCTACATGAACCCTTGACAAAATTACTTAGTGATAAATCAGTTAAACCACAATTAAGTCCAGCCGTATTTCTTTATGAATTAATTCATAGGGCAAAACAGTTAAAACGACATATTGTTCTTCCCGAAGGTGATGATGCCCGAATACTCATTGCTGCAGATCACTTACTAAAACGTAATATTGTTAGGATTACGCTCTTAGGTAAAACTGAAAAGATTAATTTATTAGCCAAGCGTCTGGATTTGAATTTGTCAAATGCAACAATTATTGATATTGAAAAATCCGCAAAGAGAGAGAGCTACGCTCAACAATATTACCAGCTTCGTCAACATAAAAATGTTAATTTACCTATTGCCCTTGAGCGAATGACTGATATTAATTATTTTGCTGCAATGATGGTTTATTGTGGTGATGCAGATGGTATGGTTTCCGGAGCAGCACATACTACGGCAGATACCGTCAGACCAGCTTTGGAAATCATAAAAACTAAACCTGGCGTCAGCAAGGTATCCTCTATTTTCATTATGTGCATGCCTGCACGTGTTTTAATCTATGGTGATTGTGCTATCAATCCAGAACCTGATAGCCAAACACTTGCTGAAATTACTGCTCAGGCCGCCCAAATCGCTAAGAATTTGGGCATAGAACCCAAGGTTGCGCTTTTGTCTTATTCTTCGGGTGATTCCGGTAAAGGGGAAAGTGTGGAGAAAGTAGCCAAGGCTATGGAAATTGTGAAAAAACAACAACCCGATTTGTTAGCAGAAGGACCTATACAATATGATGCAGCAGTCGATCCTGAGGTTGCTGCAAAAAAACTACCTCATTCCAAACTTGCCGGTGATGCAACTGTACTCATTTTTCCTGATCTTAATACGGGGAACAACACTTATAAGGCAGTACAACGTGAAAGTGGCGCTCTGGCAATTGGCCCGGTATTGTTAGGCTTAAACAAGCCAGTCAACGATTTAAGTAGAGGCTGCACACCGCAAGATATTATCAACACTATTCTCGTTACTGCAATTCAAGCACAAGGGGATAAATAATGTATATTTTAACGATCAACGCAGGAAGTTCCTCTATTAAATATAAGGCATTCCAAGTTGAAAACCAGCAAGTTACTCCCCTGTTATCAGGATTAATTGAAGGAATTGGTGAAGCTGAATGCCTTTGGCACCATTATAAGCACAGTAAAGAAACCATCAAAAAAAATTTTAAAGCGCATGATGAGTCATTTCACTCATTGGCGGACAAATTACACCATGACCTTAAAGATCACCCGATTACAGGTGTTGGTCATCGTGTTGTCCATGGGGGTGAGCGTTATTACGAACCAACGGTTATCACACCAGAAATATTAAAAGAAATAAGAGAGCTTGCTCATCTTGCACCAATTCATAATCCGATTAATGCTCTGGGTATAGAGTTCGCCCAACAATATTTCCCAGAGGCTCAACATATCGCCGTCTTTGATAGCGGCTTCCATCATACGATGCCTCAACATATTCGCCAATACGCAATTAATTCAGAGATTGCGAATCGTTATCAAATTAAACGTTACGGATTCCATGGTATCAATCATGAATATGTTGCTAACCAGGCAGCAACCTATTTGCAAAAACCAATAAAGGACTGCAATTTTATTACTTTGCATTTAGGGAATGGTGCAAGTGCTTGCTTAATTAAGCAAGGTCAATCCTTTGATACCTCAATGGGAATGACCCCTTTAGCAGGTTTGATAATGGGTACACGTTGCGGAGACATCGATCCGGCAATTCCCTTATATTTACAGCAGCAAGGGGGGATGACTGCCCAACAAGTTGATATCTTCTTAAATAAACAAAGTGGACTAATAGGCATTGCGGGTGAAAATGACATGCGTAGACTCATAGCAAATGCTTTAGCAGGTGATAAGACCGCAGAACTCGCTATTCAGATGTATGTTTATGCCATTCAAAAAACAATTGGTGCTTACAGTAGCCAAGTTGCCGCCCTGGATGCATTAATTTTTACCGGTGGCGTAGGTGAAAACGCTGCTTTAATTCGTGAGCTGGTTGTCGCGCCACTCAAGCACTTGGATTTTAAATTAGATTCTACAGCCAACGCCAGTTGTGGGAATGAAAAATGCCATATTATCTCGACTTCTGGTAAACCCATTTTAGTCATTCGAGGGGATGAGGAAGCATTTATTGCTCAAAAGACAGCCACTAAAATTCTGGAAAACCATCAATCATCTAAATCATAAAAAATTTGACATTTCGCTAGTTTAAGTCGAAAAGCGTTGATTAATAGTAAATGAACAGCGAAGCGCAATAAATTGACGCTTTTTGATTGAGATAGTAGAAAGTTCAACAGAGCCTAGCCGGCTTTACGAAAAGTAAGGTTCAAACGGTATCTACCGACTAAAAAATGCTCATTATCTTTGAGTGGCAAGATACCATGATAACGGAGTCTGGCGGGGCCACCCCAAACCACGACATCTCCATGCATTAAAGGCAAGCGTTGTAATTTATCGCTTCGTTTAAAACCACCAAACAAAAATATTGCAGGAATGCCAAGCGACACAGAGACAATTGGGGCAGTAAAATCCTTTTCATCTTTATCTTGATGTAAAGAAAGCCGGCTCTTTGGTTCATAACGATTGATTAAACAAGCATCTGGAATAAAATTACTAAAACCCGCTTGCAAAGCAGCTGATATTGCGAGCTTTACAAATGAATGAGGCATTGGTGGCCAACTTTTTCCACTTAAAGGATCAATTGATTCATAACGATATCCACTTTCATCCGTTATCCAACCCAAAGCTCCACAATTTGACATGGCAACTGACATGGTATATCCCCCAGGCGTTACCATATGCCGAAACGGAGCCACATCTATAACTTTCTTCAAATCTGCCAGAATTAAACGATCCATAGAAAGAGTAAAGGCATGTAATATTACAGCACCAGGAGCTAGAATTTCCTGGTAGGGTTCTTGATACACTTTATCAAACAAATCCCAATTCATAACTCTATCTTTAATTACCTTACTTTATTAAGTGTAGCTAACTTATCAAACATGGAAGGATAGATAACTGGTCATTAGACCATCTACAAAAGAAATTACTCAAATAGCTAATCTTGAAAGCTTATATAGAACAATAATCCTGCATCTTGGGCGAATTCACTAAGACTCAACTTCCATTTCAACCAGCTGGCTTGTGCCAAAGTGACCGGGAGCAGCAAAATGGTAATTATTTGATGTAAATTGTTCTTTAATTATTTTAACCTGTCTATTATCCAAACGGGCACCATATTGTTTAACAACCTGAGCCGCTGCCTTATTGGCCAAATCGATAGCCAACTGCGGAGCATACCCCTGAGTAATTGCATAGAGATAAGCACCAGCAAACATATCACCTGCTCCTACCGTATCAACAGCCAATACAGGCGTTGTTGGAATGGCCATTATTTCACCATCTATAGCTAAAACAGCCCCACGACTTCCGCAAGTAATCACTAAATGGTTTGCTAAAGGTTGTAGCAAACCAATGGCCGCCTCTAAATTATCCGTTAGAGTAAATAAAAGAGCTTCTTCTTCATTACAAAATAAAAGATCAACTCGACCATCAATTACTGATAGTAATTCATTCTTGAAATAACGAACCATATTTGGATCAGACAGGGTTAAAGCAACCTTTGTATTGACAGTGTTTGCATACCGTCGCGCAGTTAACAAAGCATTTCTAGCGGTGGGTGAAGTAACTAAATAACCCTCAAGATAGATATATCGCGCTGCAGCAATCGCTTTTAAATCCAAAGCCTCTGGGCATAAAGTTTCTGAGATACCCAAATGTGTATTCAGAGTCCGTTGTGCATCTTCTGTGACAAGTACAAGACATTGCCCAGTTATCCCAGACGACAGATTATTTACAGTTAAATTACAATCAATACCGAGGGCTTGTAACTCATGTAAAAATAAATAACCAGCCTCGTCACTAGCAACTTTACAACTATAATAACCACGCCCACCAAACTGACTGAGTGCAATCATTGTATTGGCGGCAGAGCCGCCACATCCCCTATGACAAAACGAATCAGCTAATGCTGTCATCAAGCGATGATGCGTTAGTTCATCTGTTAAAGTCATGACTCCTTTTTCTATCTGAAAATCTTCTAAAATCTGCTCATCAATTTTTGCTTCCCTATCCAATAGGGCGTTTCCTACACCATAAACATGGTATTTTTTCATCAAGCTCTGATCTCCGTGAGGCTTGCCAGCACTGATTCCGCAGCTTGCTGTGTCAATTGAATTTCTTCGTTTTGATGAGCAATAGACACAAAACCTGCTTCGTACATAGATGGCGCGAAATAAACTCCTTTTTGTAACATACCATGAAAAAATTGTTTAAATAAAGTTTCATCCGAAGAAGCAATATCCGCATAATCAAAAACTTGTTTTTTACGATTAAAACAAAAACCAAACATACCACCCAAGGAGGAATGACAAAATGGAATATTAAATGAAGCAGCAACCTCAGCCAATCCTTCTACCATTGCAGTTGTATTAGCAGAAAGTCGTTCGTAAAATCCTGGCTTTTCCAATTCAGTCAAGGTCGCTAAACCAGCAGCCATCGCTAAAGGATTACCTGATAACGTGCCAGCTTGATAAACGGGCCCTTCAGGCGCTAAATGAGTCATAATCTCAGCCTTGCCGCCCACTGCTCCAACAGGCATACCACCACCAATTACTTTACCAAGCGTTGTGAGATCAGGAATGATATTAAATATTTTCTGTGCGCCACCTAAAGCAACCCTAAATCCAGTCATTACTTCGTCAAAAATTAATAAAGCTTCATGAGCATCACATAAATCACGTAGTCCTTGCAGAAAATCAGGTTTTGGTAATACAAAACCCATATTGCCAGCAACAGGCTCTATGATAATTGCAGCAATATCATCAGGATATTGCTCAAACAGTTTGGCTGTTTGTTCAAGACTATTAAAGTCAGCAGTGAGTGTATGTTCAGTTATGCTGGCAGGTATGCCTGGCGTAGAAGGAATACCAAGAGTCAGTAAGCCCGAACCTGCTTTTACAAGTAAACTGTCATTGTGGCCATGATAACAGCCATTGAACTTGATAATTTTATTTTTACCGGTAAAGCCACGTGCCAATCGAATAGCCGTCATTGTTGCTTCTGTACCAGAATTAACCATACGTATCTTTTCAATAGCCGGCATTAGCGTTGTTATTTTTTGTGCAAGCCTGACTTCCAATTCAGTTGGCGCACCAAAACTCATACCGCTACGCAAGGCAATACTAACTGCATCAACAACACTAGGATGACAATGCCCTAAAATGAGAGGCCCCCAAGATCCTACATAATCGATATAATGTTTATTATCTGCATCAATTAAATAAGCCCCTTTCCCCTGTTTAAAAAAGATTGGATCGCCATCAACGCCTTTAAAAGCTCTAACAGGAGAATTGACACCGCCAGGAATAATGGTTTGCGCTTGCGCAAATAATTGTTGAGAACTCCGCATGACCACTCCATCGTCTAGAATTAACCTGTTATTCTACAGTCTTTTTAGGGGGCTGACAAAAATTATAACAAATTTAGACTTTACATTAGCGCAGTCAATAGCTAAATTAGCCCCTTTAAAATATTGAGCAGCAGATATGCAAGATTACAAAAAATACATTTGTGTTATATGTGGGTTTATCTACGATGAGGCTGAAGGTTGGCCTGAAGATGGCATTGAGGCAGGCACGCGTTGGGAGGAAGTACCTGAAAACTGGTTCTGTCCTGATTGCGGGGCAGGTAAAGAAGACTTTGAAATGGTTGAAATCGATTAGTCCTTAATTAACGACCTTTCCCTGCCGTGAAGCGCCTGCCAGCTCACGGCTAAAATGGCTTGAGTACTACCAAGAAAACAATACTCAACAAAAATAAAGTCGGTAATTCGTTAAAGATCCGGTAAAACCTTGCCCTTTTTTCGTTCTTTTCCTGTGCAAATTGCCTAACATAATGTCCGCAAAACAGATGGTAAAGCCACAATAAAATCACCAAACTCACTTTTGCATGCATCCAACCTGCTTTTAAGTAGTACTGCCAATTGTAGCTAATCAGTGCTAAACCAAATCCCGTTGTTAATAAGGCGGCAGGCCAAGTTATTCCATAATACAAGCGCTTTTCCATAATTTTAAAACGTTCAATAGATATTTGATCGCTTGTATCAGCGTGATAAACAAAAAGACGTGGTAAATAAAAAAGACCGGCAAACCAAGCGACCATTGCGATTATATGAAGTGCCTTGATAATTAACATGGGCTATTACCTGTTTTTTCGTTTATGTTGACGAGAACGCCGAACAATATTAAGCACTTCAACACTTAAAGAAAAGCCCATAGCGAAATAAACATAACCCCGTGGTACATGGAAAGAGAAACTATCAGCGACTAAAACCATACCAATTAAAATCAAAAAACTTAAGGCCAACATTTTAACTGTTGGATGCTTATCTATAAATTGGCTTACAGGTTCACTCGCATAAATCATAACTAAGATCGCACAAGTGATAGCAGCTGCCATCACCCAAAAACGAGTAGTCAGGCCAATTGCCGTAAGAACACTATCCAAAGAAAAAACAATATCCATAACGGCAACTTGAAAAACAACCACTTTAAACGTAGGGTGTTTAGGACCTTTAGCCTGCAATTCCGTCTTGTCTTCCCCTACTTCATAATGAATTTCCTGAGTTGCTTTCGCTATTAAAAAAGCGCCGCCGGCGAATAAAAATAAGTCGCGTATAGAAAAAGAAAATTCTCCATAGGAAATCAACGGATGTACTAATTTTACCAACCAAACAGCTGAGCCAAGCAAAGCAATTCGAGTCATCCAGGCAAAAGTTAGCCCCCATCTTCTGGCGCTTTTACGTTGTTCGCGCGGTAATTTTTCTGTCAAAATAGACAAAAAAACAAGATTATCTATGCCTAATACTATTTCTAAAATAACCAGCGCAGAAAGGCTTAAAAGTATATCTAAAAATTCCATATCATCACTTTAAAATATCAATATCAGCAGTCTTATTGTCACCCGAAGTTATCCAAAGGTAAATGATTCACTTTCTAGCCTATCTTAGCTATACTAACGCGCGATAAACAAGTTATACAGGTGACTAAATCATTAAGTTAATCAAAAAGCTGCTACGTAAATCCAGGGCGAGCCAATCACCTGTTGATGCCAGTTATATTATTCCACGCAGCCAACACCATATATCAAAAACCGATATCAGTGCAAATGCACTTAAAGTCTTGAACCGCCTTAATAGTGCTGGTTTTCAAGCCTTTTTAGTTGGCGGTAGTGTACGTGATCTTTTGTTGCGCAAAGTACCTAAGGATTTTGATGTTGCAACCAACGCAACACCGAACCAGATAAAAAAATTATTTCGCAATGCCCGTATTATAGGACGACGCTTTAAACTTGTGCATATTATTTTTCACCGCGACATTATTGAAGTAGCCACTTTCCGAGGCAGTGAAGGTGCAGATGAAGTTATTGAAGCAAATCAATTGACTAATGAGCGAGGCATGCTGGTCCGTGATAACGTATATGGTACTCTCGATGAAGATGCCTGGCGCCGTGATTTCACTATTAACTCACTCTATTACAATATTGATGACTCTTCGATTGTTGATTTCACTGGCGGCGTCAATGATGTAAATCAGCATATCATTCGTATGATTGGGGACCCAACAACTCGTTATCAGGAAGATCCCGTACGTATGCTGCGTGCAGTGCGTTTTAGCGCTAAATTGCATTTTAGCCTCGCTCCCGAAACAGCTGAACCTCTGCCCCACTTAAGTTATTTAATTACCCATGTTTCTGGTTCACGCCTATTTGATGAAATGACTAAACTATACCAGTGTGGCGAAGCTGAAAACGTGCATCGTTTATTAATTCAGCATGGTTTATTTCCTCATCTTTTCGCCCAAACAGCAAAATTAATGGATAGTCACTATCCTGTGAATGCCTTAATAGGAATAGCATTGGAAAACACGGATACCCGCATTAGGGATAACAAGCCTGTTACACCCGCTTTCTTATTTGCGGTATTGCTATGGTTTCCTTTGCAAGCAAGAGCTGCACTGTTGCAGGAAGAAGAAGGACTAGATCCTCTGCCTGCTTTAGAAAAAGCAATGTCACAGGTTATTGTTGAACAAAATCAAGTTATAACAATTCCCAAACGATTTAGCCAAATCATGCGAGAAATGTGGCTTTTGCAATATCGTTTTCCAAAACGTTTAGGTGGACGTGCCTTTAATTTATTGCAGCATCCAAGATTTCGTGCTGCCTATGACTTTCTCGCTTTGCGAGCTCTTGCTGGTGACGAAGAACTCGAGCTGGCGCAATGGTGGACTACCTTTCAGGACGCATCTGAAAACGAGCAAACTGAGATGATTGCAGCCCTTGCCCCTGCCGCTCCACGCAAATCACGAAAACGTCGCAAACCAAAAGCAGCAACACCTGAATGATTTCCTGTTATCTAGGATTGGGAAGCAATCTACGCTCTCCCCAACGTCAATTACGACGAGCTCTAAACGCTTTAAGAACTTTGCCATCTACACAGGTTACCAAAGTAGCAAGTTTTTATCGCAGTAGTGCTTGGGGAAGAAAAGCACAACCAGATTATTACAATACCGTAGTGGCTCTGCAAACGAGCTTGACTCCTGAACAATTACTAACGTTCTGCCAAAAAATAGAGCGTCAGCAAGGTCGTATACGAAAAATACGTTGGGGCTCACGTACACTTGATATCGATATCTTGCTATTTGGCACAAGAAAAATTAACTCCACGAAAATAATTGTTCCACATCCAAGATTACATTTGCGCGATTTTGTTTTTGTCCCTTTGCTTGAGCTATTCCCCAAGCCTGTAGTAATGGCTAACAGCAATCTTTCTATGCTTATTAAAGAGAGCAAATATTGCTCAACAATCAAGCAATAAAATTCATTTCTGTTTTTCCTGTTCATAAACTACACTTACGATATCAAGCAGTTATTAAGCGAGGGAATCGTGTATACATCTATACTGCATGCAACCGATTTGAGTGAAAACCATTTTGATATGTGTAAGCAGGCCGTAAAAATTGCTCATCTTTTTGGAGCGACCCTTCACTTACTGCATGTCATTGAACCCCCACCTAGCCTACAGCTGGCACAGGGACTTGGGTTTGCTGAGTTTGATAGTCCGGTTAAAGATGACGCACAGGCCGTTATGAATGTTTTGGGCGAAGCACTTGGTATCCCCCCTGAGCAACAACATGTTGAAATAGGCTCAATCAAAATGAATGTGTTGGATAAAGTAAAAGCCTTAGGATGCGGACTCATAATTATTGGCAGTCATAGCCCAAACGCACTGCCAGCTTTTCTGGGGAGTACAGCACATGCCGTAGTGCATCATGCTCCTTGCGATGTTCTAACGATACGGAACAAAATATAGATATTGGGATCTTTCTCCCTGGGAAAGTGCTCAGCATGAGTATATAACCCTCTTTATTTTTTTAACGATCGTTAGAGATCAAAAACTGCAAGGATTAATTTTTTTTTGCTTTAAAAATAAATGTAGTCGCATTTCATACTTTACACTTAATGAAATTACCTCTTTTTAACCCGTTTCATAAGCCTTTTTTTCTTCTTGATTTGGCGTTCGGTCAATTTGTTCTTTTTATCTTTAAACGGATTGCCGCCACCTTTAAATTCAAGCTTTAAAGGCGTACCGACTAAACCTAAATGAGCCACAAAGGCATTCGTGAGATAACGCTTGTAACTATCGGGCAAAGAATCCAACTGATTACCGTGGATAACGATAAGTGGCGGGTTATGACCACCGGTATGAGCATATCGTAATTTAATTCTTCGACCATGCACCATAGGCGGCGTATGTTGACTAACTAAATCTTGCAGTAAACGGGTCAATTTTGGTGTTGAAAATGCTTGTATTGCCGATGCATAAGCTTCTTCAATATCCTTGAATAATAGGCCAACACCACTACCATGCAAAGCAGAAATAAAACGAATTTTGGCAAAATGAACAAAATGCAGGCGACGATCCAGTTCCGCACGAACCTGTTCTTTATGTTCCTCATCCAAGCCGTCCCATTTATTGACTGCTACAACCAGGGCTTTACCTGACTCAATGATAAAACCCAATAAGTGCATATCCTGGTCGGTTAGTCCTTCTCGGGCATCTAATAGCATCATACAAACATGAGACTCTTTTATTGCCTGCAGTGTCTTGATTACCGAAAATTTTTCAATTTTCTCATCAACACGTGAACGCCTACGTACGCCAGCTGTATCAATTAAAACGTATTCTTTTTCATCGCGCTTAAATGGAATAGCAATACTGTCACGGGTAGTACCAGGCATATCATAGACAACAACCCGCTCCTCACCCAGGATACGATTAATCAACGTGGACTTACCAACATTGGGTCTACCAGCAAAAGCAATTTTAATTGCCTTGAAATCTGAATTTTCTTCTTCAACGGGCAGCTCAAAATCTTTGGTTAAAGTCTGCAATAAAGCATGCATACCACGACCATGAGTTGCAGAAACGGGATGTACTTCACTGAACCCTAAAGACTGAAAATCGGAACAGGCTATTTCTTCATCTAAGCCATCAGTTTTATTTACAATCAGGTAAACAGGTTTGCTAATCTTACGTAAACGTTGGGCGATATTTTCATCAATTCCGGTTAACCCAGCTCTACCATCAACTAAAAACAAAACAATACTTGCTTCGTCCAAAGCTGTTTCTGATTGCTTTGACATCAAGGCATCAACGGCTAAATCATCAACACCAACTCCACCGGTATCAATCACAATAAAAGGCTTATTTTCAAACTCAGCCTGACCATACTGCCTATCGCGTGTCAAACCAGGATAATCTGCAACGAGGGCATCCTGAGTACGGGTTAATCGATTAAACAGTGTCGATTTTCCTACATTAGGACGACCAACAAGAGCAATAACAGGAATCATTAATTTAACTCACAGAAAAACGGCTTAATTTACCATTAGCGGCCATTACGTAAATATTGTTACCAATAACAGAAGGAGCCGTATTAATCGCACTGCCTAGTTGCGCACGTGAGATCAAATTGCCACTATCGGTTGCGAGAACGTGTAGATAGCCGGTCTTGTCTCCAACCACTAAACGATTCCCCATTAGCACTGGTTCAGTAAGCCCATGAGCTTTTAGTGCTACCTGCTTCCAGTTAACTTGACCATTTTGGCGGTTAATAGCCCAAATAACATCATCACTATCAGTTAAAAACACTGTTTTACTATCCATCGTCATATTTCGATAAACAGATGCTGGTTTACGCCATATAAACTGTCCATCAGTTAGAGATAGTGCACCGACATAACCTTGGTAACTGGCGAGATAAACGACTTGTCCACGAACAATGGGGTCTGCATCAATATCTACCAAGCGTTCGACATCACTTGCACCGCTTGCATAGGCGATACTGCGTTGCCACACTAGGCGACCCGTTTGGAGATCAACAGCATCCATTCTACCATCAGAATAGCCTACCAAAGCCAGCTTATTGTCAAAAATAACCGGTGAAGAACTCGCTTTCAAAATTAAACTGGGGGCTCCATGATCAGAGATCCATAATTTTTCGCCTTTTACAATATCGAAAGCATACAGATTACCGTCAATAGTTTTGGCAATGACTTTATTATTGGCAATAACGGGTTTGGACAAAACTTCTCCAGACACTTTATTTCGCCATAACTCACTTCCATCCACCTGTTTCAACAAAATAATATTTGATGTGTCAGTTCCTACCGCAATAGCTCCCTCAGAAACAGTTGGACCACTTACTATTCCGCTATCCAGTTTTTTTGACCAAAGCACTTTACCAGAGTTTTTATCAACAGCTTGTACTATACCGCTTGTGTCAGCAGTGTAGATAATATTCCCTCTAATCTCTGGTTTTAGCTTTAAATTAGAGTTATTTTTTTGGGTTCCACCAGCAGGAACCGACCATTTTTCAATTAAACTTACCTTGGTTTTAAGAGGTTCTAAAGGCGTTGGTGTGGGTGTGTTGTCCTTACCCAGCATATAATCATCAACCTGTGTGCAGGCTTGTAATAAAGCGCAGACGCCTAAAACCACCAATTTTTTGTTAATAAGCAACATATGACCTCTTTATATCAAGCAGCTTGTAAAGCATTGTTTTTTGTTTTCATGGATTGAGTAAGGGCAGCCAATTCATTTGTTTTCATTTCAAGGAAAAGGTTACCCATACCATTTGTTCGCACTTCCGTAATCGCTTCTTTATATGAAACGATCGCTTGTTGGTATTTTCCTGTAGCCGCATAAATATCACCTTTTAACTCATTAACGACAGGCATGTAAGCCATATCATCAATAGTAGTTAGTTCGGCAAGCGCCTTATCATACGCTTTTTCTGCAGCAAACAAACGCGCAATACGAATTCTCGCAACCTGCTTCAGGGCTGTCATTTTTGAATTTTTAGCTACATAGTCTAAATTTTCTCTAGCCTTTTCATATTTTTCACGCGTAACAAAGAGCTTGGCTAAAGCCAAACGAGCAGCATCTGCATATACCGTATCACTGTATTCATTCATGAGTTGGTTAGCGTAGGAGCGTACCCCTTTATTATCCTGGTTAGAAAAAGCAACCATAAGATGCTCGTAAGCATTGGATGCTTGCATGCTAATTTTAGACTGATGCCAGTTCCAATATTTAAAACCTGCGACAGTTAATAACACTAACGACAAGATCACAGTAATCACATTACTATACTTGTTCCACCATTTTTTAATTGCCTCTAACTGTTCTTCTTCTGTCATATAAACCGACATAATTATCTCCCACTACCTTCCCAGACAGTCTTGTAAGTACTTGCTCAATTCCCGTTGTGGAATGGTTGCCTGTTCTTCATGACTACGCAAATTTTTAACCCCAATCACTCCTTGCCTAACCTCATCTTCTCCGAGGATTAACGCAAACTCAGCCCCACTTTTGTCAGCTTTTTTAAATTGACTTTTAAAACCGCCTCCTGCCGTATTAGTAATCACTTGCCAGTTTGGATTTGTGTTTCTCAACTCTTCAGCAAGCAATAAAGCTTGACTCATCGCATCTGCCCCTGCTGCAATAATAAATAACGATTTGGGATCCTGGATCCCTATTAGCGGGGAGTTTTGTAACAATAACAGTAAGCGCTCAGCACCCATGGCAAAACCAACTGCCGGTGTCGCATTACCTCCCAGCTGCTCAACCAGGACATCGTAACGTCCTCCTGCACAAACTGTAGCCTGACTCCCTAGTTGATCAGTAACCCATTCGAAAACCATATGGCCATAATAATCCAAGCCACGAACCAACAAAGGATTAACAGAATAGGCTATACCCATTTTAGTCAGGCCTTCACATAAATTTGCAAATCGCCTTTGGCTCTCCGGACCAAGACTATCCATCAGTTTAGGTGCTTTACTCAGCAAAGCCTGCATGTCGGGATTTTTACTATCAAGAATGCGTAATGGGTTTCTATCCAAACGCCGTTTACTATCCTCATCGAGCTGATCAAAATGGGCGGTAAAATAATCCACCAATTTCTCTCTATACTGTTGCCGCTCGTTTAACTCTCCCAGGGTGTTAATTTGTAAATGGACCATGCTGCTAATTCCCAAAGCAGTCCATAAACGCTGGCAGATTGCAATTAGTTCCAATTCGATAGCTTCACCCTCTATACCTAAGGCTTCAACACCAAACTGATTAAATTGCCTGTAACGGCCTTTTTGTGGTTTTTCATGGCGAAACATTGGCCCCATATACCAAAGTTTTTGCTGCTGATTATGTAACAAGCCATGTTCTAGACAAGCACGAAGACAACCCGCAGTACCTTCTGGCCTTAGAGTCAGACTATCACCATTCAAGTCAGTGAATGTATACATCTCTTTTTCAACAATATCAGTTACTTCACCGATAGTACGTTTGAATAATTGCGTACTTTCCACCAACGGGAAACGAATTTCTTGATAACCGTATTGCAACAAACACTGGATGAAAATTTTTTCAAGCAAGCGCCACAACGTCGTTTGATGAGGTAAAACATCATTCATACCTCTTACAGCTTGAATTCTCTCACCCACCGTGTGTCTCCAATGGTGTAGCCGGGCCAGATGGGCTTGGGCTAGTTGAAAGCATGGAGCGCATTTTTGATAGATCAGTTAAACGAATATCAGTTTCGGCCTTATTTGCTAAGGCTTCAGTATGAGTATTTTTTGCAGTAAACAATTGCTGACTGTCTTTATTTTTTTGCCACCAAATACTCACAGCAACAATCACAGCAATAGCAACCAAACTGGTTAGCCAACGCACCAGACGCTCTCCTTTATTCGATTCCCGCTTACTTTGCCACAATGCTTTCTCAGGCTTTCCTTCTGTTGAATACAAACTATTAAAGGTTTCCAAGAGAGGCTGCGATGGTATCCCAAGTAACTTGGCATAAGCATGGATATAACCCTTAATAAAAACAGGTTCTGGCATTTGCTGGTAATCATCGGCTTCCAGTAATTCAATAAGTCGAACTCGCAAATGCAATTTGCCTGCAACATATTCCTGGCTATAGCCCTTTTTTTCTCGTACACGAGCTAACTGCAAGCCAGGATTTTCTCGATTACCGTTATGAATTTCATCCATTGCTACTATCGTATTCATTTTTTGCTCCGGTATAATAGTCCGTATAATTAGTCAATCTAGCCAAACGCTGTTTATACTCTCCTTCAATATTCCTTTTTCCTGCTAGACGCGCTGCCTCCACACCCATTGCAAGTATGTTTGGGTCATTCAATGAAAGTGCAGGATATTTTTGCATATATTCTAATGCTTTACTTGCATGTTTCTCTTTAAGCTCGATAGCGGCTAACTCATAAAGCGCTTGTTTTCGATGCGGATCCTGTTGCAATGCCTTCACATAATAATGTTTCGCCTTAGAATAATCAGGCAATGCTGCCGCACATAATCCAGCATTTTCGTAAGCTGCAGCGGTATGAATGTAGTGAATATCATTCGCTGCTCTCAGAAAATAACGTTCTGCTTCTTTATAATGCCCATGACGACATAAAAAAGTTCCATAGTTATTCAGTTGGGCACCACTATCTGGCGCCAGAACTAAAGCCTTCTGGTAGAACACCTGTGCTTTCCTTACTTCTCCTGTTTTTTCAAGATAATAAGCCATCGCTACATTCACATCAGCGGAGTCAGGCGCCAAGTCCAGTGCGGTAAGTAACTTCCGCTTTGCTCGTGGCCTATCACCCTGTTTTAAATAAGCCAAACCAAGCTGAGTATTATAGGATGCTGCCTCATTACGTTTCTGCAGTTGCTCTGCCTTTATGGCGTTATTCTGTTGACAAGCTTGTAACAACAGGAAAATTAACCAGGGTAAAAAGCGTAATAAGTTCAACACAATTGTCACATGGCATTAAAGGATTGGCCATTATAACCGTGAACAGATAAATTTAAAAAGCTTTATGCACTCTTTTCGTCAATCTCATCAGTGGACGTCTTAGGCACAAAGTGTAATTTTTGCCAGCGCCGAGAACGACTTGTTCTATCCTTTACCTCACCAGCCAATTGACCGCAGGCTGCATCAATATCATCGCCTCTTGTTTTACGTGTAATCGTGTTAATCCCTTTGGCTATTAATTTTTCCCGAAAGGCATCAATAGTCGCTTGTGAAGAACGTTGATATTGCGTCATAGGGAAAGGATTAAAAGGTATGAGATTCACTTTCGCAGGAACATCCCGCAATAATTTAATCAATTGGGCAGCATGCTCAGGCTGGTCATTAACACCTTTAAGCATCACATATTCAAACGTTACCTTTCTCTTGGGTTCATTTCTAAAATAACGTTTGCATAAAGCCATTAATTCTGCCAAGGGATATTTTTTATTGATAGGCACTAATTCATTACGTAATTCATCATTAGGTGCGTGCAAGGAAACAGCCAGCGCGACTGGACTTGCTTCACGCAAACGCTCTAATTCTGGCAAAACACCGGAAGTGCTTAAAGTAACTCGTCGCTTGGATAAACCATAGGCAAAATCATCCATCATGATATCCATTGCTGCGACAACGTTATCAAAATTGAGCAGAGGCTCTCCCATACCCATCATGACTACATTGGTAACACGCTTGTCATGTGCCCCATTCTGTTGTGATAATTCACGCACAGCTAGCCAGACCTGGCCGATAATTTCCCCTGTACTCAAATTCCGATTAAACCCTTGTTTAGCAGTTGAACAAAAACTGCAATTTAGTGCGCAACCGACTTGCGACGATACACAGAGAGTTCCCCGCGTTGCTTCGGGAATAAAAACAGTTTCTATACAATTCCCACAATCCAGCTTCAGTAACCACTTATGAGTGCCATCAGCAGATTTCTGACAAGTTACAATCTCTGGTAACCGAATTTCAGCTAGCAGGCTAAGCCGCTCCCGGAGCGACTTGCCCAAATTGGTCATTTGCGAAAAATCATGAAAACCAGCCTGATGGATCCATTGCATTACTTGTTGCGCACGATATGGTTTATCACCAATCTCACTAAAAAATTTGCGCATCTGCTGATAATTAAAATCCAACAAATTGATTTTTTGACTCATCACATTACCTCAACCAACAATTATCTTTTGCAAATTTCATGCGGTTCGAAGAAATAAGCAATTTCTTGAGCAGCCGTTTCAGGGCTATCAGAACCGTGAACTGCATTTGCATCAATGCTGTCAGCAAAATCAGCACGAATAGTACCTGCATCCGCCTTTTTGGGATCTGTCGCTCCCATTAAATCACGATTTCTGATGATTGCATTTTCGCCTTCTAAAACCTGAATCATTACAGGACCTGAAATCATGAAAGACACTAAATCGTTAAAAAATGGACGCGCTTTGTGAACAGCATAAAATCCTTCTGCTTGTGCTCGAGAAAGATGCATCATTTTCGCAGCGACAACGTTTAAGCCAGCTTTCTCAAAGCGAGAATAAATTTGACCAATAACTGATTTAGCAACTGCATCAGGTTTGATGATAGATAGGGTTAACTCTTTAGCCATAACACGCACTCCAATTTTCTAAGATTAAAGCGCGGTATTATACACGATCTGATAGCGTAGTAGCCAATATAAATTCATTGTTCGCCAAGATCTGCATCAAAATAGAGCGATTCACGGTTCTCTTCTGTTTGTTCCGGATTTATGCGATATTCTGGCAGTAATTGAATCAATTCATTGACTCGTAGTATCAAATTATAGAAATCAGTACGGTATTGGCGCAAACTTCGCCCAATATCCGAAACACGCTCTATGAAATTCACCAAAGATTGCTCTATTGACTCAGCGAATTCAGTTAACTTGACAAGCTCATCTACGATTAGTTGTTTAAGTTCATTTCCTATGCTTTGACCCAAAATCTTTTCCAAATCACCCCAGACACTGCTCTTAAAACTGACGGTTTCTCCCGGTGCAGTATTTTCTTTAATAATCAAGTGATTAATTGCCTGAATGATTTTTTCCTCACTTTTATCGACGCTAACTAATGGCAATGCAGGTTTAATTTTTTTTGCAATGCCTTGAAGAATTTTTTTCCATTCCGAAGCATGTTTGATAAGGCTACGCTGGCTTTCGGCAATCAACTTATCCTGCGTAAACTCCAACTGATGAAATTCATCCCCTATTTCCACAAGTTTTTTACGCATCGCCTCCAAATCATCCCTGGTCAAACCTCCAGGCGACTCCTCATCCTTGGCCGTTTCACCCGACAGCAAATAATCAACAAACAATTTTTGTGCATAAACTTGATAATCATGAGCTTGCTGCAAAATAATCCCGTTAAATACGTTTTTCATCGGAACACGTAGCAAACGATGATAAAAATTATTAGGGTTTTTGACTGCAGCAAACAGATCTTCTTGAGGGAGTTTAATTTTACATTTTTCTAAAATACGTTCTGCGGTTATTAAACCATAGGTTGAATACCACATTGACAAATCGCTTTCTGCTTTTTCTTCGCTCATTATTCATCCAACTTGATTTTGCAACAGACTGTGATATAACGCACTCTTTCATCAAATAGTATAATATATATTTCTCATGCTAAGCTCACTTACCAATGAATTGCAAATTTTAATTGATTTTATTCGTACGCCCACCCCAACTGCGTGGTTGGATGCTGCTGTTATCAACTTAACAACCTTGCTGGTAGATCATGCACATTGTGAGCGAAAAGCAGCAGCCACTGCAATCAATTTCATTAGTAAATACCCGGAAAAGCAAGAGTTAGTTGCAGTTATGTCTCCTTTGGCGCGTGAAGAATTACTACATTTTGAAAAGGTAGTCAATTTGCTGAAGGCCCGCTCCATTAAATTAGGCCCCCTTCATCCCTCTAATTATGCACAACAAATGCATCGTTTTGTACCCAAAGAAAATACCCGCGAGCGTTTACGCGATCAGTTAATTATAGGCGCACTTATTGAAGCACGCTCTTGTGAGCGCTTTAACGCATTGATTCCTAAACTGAAAGATGAAGAGCTAAGTAAATTTTATAGTTCGCTTGTGAAATCTGAAGCGCGCCATTTTCAAGATTATTTACATCTGGCAAAACTCTATGGAGGAGATATTAGTAAGCGTCTGGATTTTTTTATTACCGTCGAAAACGAGCTAATTAATAGCACTGATCAGGTATTTCGTTTTCACAGCGGAATACCTGTCTAGGGTCTGTTGGTATTTCGCAAAATACTGGTTTCCTGCACATCGCTGCTCATTTACTCTCATGTAAACTGAGAAGCGATGCTGTAAACAAGTATTCTTCGACTCAACCTAGTGAAATGTCAACAGCCCCCAGTATTATATGGTCATTCCAGGAGTTGGTTCCTGGGGTGGTTCATATTTCATATTGATATTATAGCGTCCTTCCATAAAGCTTTTTAAGTCTGTATTAGCCGGTTGGTTAGGCGCCCTGCCTTCACTAAGCTCTTTGAATAGTGCTGTAGTCATGATCGCGTCAGTGGGTGGCTGTCCCCCTAGGCTTTCTGTTTGTTTTAATACGACCTTGCCAGGATGATTAGGATCGGGCTGATTGGTATAGCCGTGTGTTTTTGCCCATGCAACCAATCCCGCATCAAAACGCATTTGCTCAGCTTCTCCAAAAGGCTCCCCATCTTTGGTTGCGCAGGAAACCAAATGCCCTTCATCATCGACATTGACACTAAATTTAACATCGGGGACTCTCGTTCCTAAACCAAGTGCACTACCAACGCGGGTGTTACCAACTGTATTGGAAACTAGCGCTCCTACCCCCTCAGCGAACTGCCCTATTTCCTTGTTATAAGGTACTAGTGAGACAAGGGGTTTTAGAACTAAATCATTGCCCGCTTCTGCTACAAACTTCAACATTCCCACCGCTGCATAGTCACTATCACCGATCGGATCCAGCGACATAGCCATGGCTAAATCCATCAATGAATTAACAATATTGTTCATACCTGAAACCCAGTCATTGTAGCCTTTCATCCCGTCGGTCATGAGCGCATCGGCATTTTTATTAACTTTCTCCCAGTAATCCTTCCCTCTTGCACGCCGTTTATCCCTGCCAATACTATTTAACTCTTCTTTCATCTGCTGCTGTTTCGCTCTTTGCTCATTTTGCAGCAGGGCTTGTAAAGCACCCTCGTCCTTCTTGGCTGCTAAGGCCTTGATTTGTTCCTGTTTCGTTTCTTCAGGAGTTGGCATAGCGAGATACCTCTATTAATTCCAGTTGATTAAAAAATATACCTATTGATTCATGATAACACAGAAGCCTAGGGTTGTCATCCCAATCACTTAGTACATATTGATTATACATAATTTCATTATAACAATGATTTATTAAGCCTGGCTTATGTGTATGCCCATGAATTAAAGTAGCTACTTTATATTTCTGCAGATGTTCTATCATATCCGATGCAACCACATCCATTTTGCTATAAGGTTTACTTCGATTTGTTTGACTGTGCTGCCTGATCTTGCTAACCAATTGAGCCCTGACTTTATAGGGTAAACGTAAAAAAAAGTGGCTAAACCATCGATTTCGCGTTAAACGTCTAAGCCATTGATGGCCTTTATCATTAGTACAATATCGATCACCATGAACTAATAAAATTCTCTTATCACCTAATCGGATAATGGCGGGCTCAGGAAGAATAATTATTCCCGCCAAATCAGCAAATGCCTTTCCTAGCAAAAAATCACGATTACCATGCATAAAATAGATCGCTACCTGTTGTTGTGATAACCACCGGAGGCGCTTTGCAATGGATTCCGACCACGAATCAATACTATCATCACCAGCCCAGGCATGAAAAAAATCACCTAGAATATAAACAGTCTTGGTATTTTGCGCTGCCCACTCGATAAAGCGATTAAAGCGCGCAGTAATTAAAGGCTCTTCGGGATGTAAATGTAAATCCGAAATAAACACTGCAGCCAAACGATCGTCAGGCATCTTTGTCGTGGTGGTCATGATGGATAGTTCTTCAATGCTGCGCATATGCTGTGTAGACGAGTAAATGATACCACTATTATCCAAATTTAAAACATTTTGATTAAATTGAGAAAAGGGCAGCATACGTTCTATCATAGAGGCTCTATACAAATATGCTCATCTTGCAAATAGATCTGGCAAGGCCCGGAATGAGGCTCAATCGCATCACTTAAACGATAAAAACCAGCAATGGACACCAACTCAGCCTCTAGAGATTGGCAGAAAATTCTTGCTTGCGTATCCCCGGAAAGACCAGCCAATGCCCTGCCACGCAAACTACCATAAACATGTATATTGCCATCCGCAAGCAGCTCCGCTCCATGGCTGACTGAGGCTGTAATTACCAAGTCACCGCCCTTACTCACTACTTGCTGTCCCGAGCGCACAGGTGTTGTTTGCAACTTGGTTTTGGACGATTCACTAACTGCCGTTGGCTCATCAGAAGGTTCTTCCATCAACGGTTTATCGTGAGTGGATGAAGCATGCAGAACAGCTAATCCCTGGCATTGAGCAATCGTTGTCAGCAAAGGATTGGCACCCTGAATAGCGACCGGTAACAAGTTATACTCGCGCATACACTGACACAAGTCTTGCAAGTCAACATCATTTTCCGCAAGAACACTGCAGTCCAAAACAACGGGTGTTCTATCAAAAAGACGAGGTGCTTTGGTAACTATTTCATGTAGTTGCTGTTCAAAAAGTATTCTATTACTAGTTAATAATTGTAAAACAGTAAAAGTATATAATCTGCCTTTAAGTTTAAATGCCTGTGATTTCAATAAATTATCTGCCATAACTCCGATATCCATCACCTTGTTTTTTGTTTATACTATCACGAGGGGATCAATAACAGAAGGACATCAAAGTGGATAAAGTCTGGTTAGAACACTATCAAGCAGGCGTTCCTTATGAAATCGATAGCAGTAAGCACTCATCTATTGTCGCTTTATTTGAAGATTCATGCCGCCAGTATTCTAAACAAATAGCCTATGTCAATTTAGGTTGTGAATTAAGTTACAGTGAGCTAGAGCTTGAAAGTCGGCAATTTGCGATATACCTGCAACAACTTGGTTTAAAAAAAGGCGCACGTATTGCGCTCATGATGCCTAATTTATTGCAATATCCTATTGCCTTGTTCGCGGCCTTAAGAGCAGGTTTCGTTGTTGTTAATACCAATCCCCTCTATACGTCAGATGAAGTAGCCCACCAGATGAATGACTCAGGGGCAGAAGTGATTATAGTGCTGGCTAATTTTGCTAAAACGGTAGAAAAAGCCCTACCCCATATGACTACTGTTAAACATGTCGTTATTACCCAAATTGGCGATATTTTCCCGCTCTTTAAAAGAGTCATTGTCAATGCGGTTGTCAAATATATTAAAAAAATGGTTCCAAACTATAGCATCCCCCATGCAATTCGTTTCAACGACGCATTAGAACTAGGAAAACAGGGGCATTTACAAGAAGTAAAATTGAATCATGAAGACATTGCTTTTCTACAGTACACTGGAGGTACTACCGGGGTTGCCAAAGGAGCTATTCTCACTCATGGCAATATGGTAGCTAATGTACTGCAAGCTTCCGCCTGGATATCCCCTTTAAAGGTTGATAGCCAAGACATCATTATTACCGCACTTCCCCTGTATCATATTTTTTCTCTTACTGCCAATTGCCTGACCTTTCTAAAAGCCGGTGCCAAGAACATCTTGATAACCAATCCACGGGATATTCCTCATTTTATCTCCGAGATAAAAAACAGCGGTTTTACAGCAATTACCGGTGTTAATACTTTATTTAATGCTCTTTTAAACCACCCTAATTTTAAAGACATTGACTTTTCAAAGCTCAAACTTGCCCTCTCAGGGGGTATGGCCTTACAAAAAAGCGTCTCTATTAAATGGCGCGAAACCACTAAAACTCGTGTGCTGGAAGCCTATGGATTAACTGAGACCAGTCCTGCTGTAACTATCAACCCCATGTACCTGGAAGAGTATAATGGCAGTATAGGCCTGCCTCTGCCGTCGACAGACATTTCTATTAGAGATGAAATGAATCATGAAATAGATTTTGATAAAGCGGGTGAATTGTGTGTTAAGGGGCCACAGGTTATGCGCGGTTATTGGCAACGTCCCGATGAAACAGCCTTGGTCTTTACTCCGGATGGTTTTTTGAAAACGGGGGATATTGCCCGCATTGATGAAAAAGGATTTATTTATTTGGTCGATCGTAAAAAAGATATGATCGTCGTGTCAGGTTTTAATGTCTACCCTAATGAAGTTGAGCAGGTTATTGGCATGCACCCAGGCGTTCTTGAAGTAGGCGTAGTGGGGGTTATGGACTCTGAGTCAGGAGAACGGGTAAAAGCTTGTATTGTTAAGCGAGACCCTGCACTGACTGAGGAAGCCATCATTGCTCATTGTCGCGAACATCTTACGGCTTACAAGGTGCCTAAAATTATCGAATTTTATAAGGAATTACCAAAAACTAATGTCGGTAAAATTTTACGCCGAGCCTTAAAGGATAAGGAAAATAAAGAAAACGAAGAAATCAGTATTGCTTAATAGCTTATCCCTCCGTTGCTCCATCCCTGTTTTTTTTTAAAACAGGGATGATACCTCTGCTGCCATCACTTACTTTTTTTGCTTAACTGCATCATAATACGCGCTGTTGCACCCCAAACAAAATAAGTACTTGCCATATATTGATAGCTTTTAATGTCTACTCCATAACGCTTTACGGTAACCTCTTGATAATTTCCCAAATTACTAACTTCCGCAAGAGGTAGGCTAAACACAGCTGACACTTCCCCTAAATTAGCTTTATAAGGTTCTATTGATTCAATAGTAACCAACCATGGATGAATAATATAACCGGTTAAAGTACGCTCAAAAGCCATACTTCTTTGCAACTGTATGCGAGAGGAATCTATATCCAATTCCTCTCTTAACTCGCGTAAGGCAGTTGCATACAAATTATCATCACCTTCTTGCCAACGACCACCGGGAAAACAAATTTCACCTGGATGCTCAGACATCTCCGTGCTTCGTTGAGTTAACACTAAAGAGTCAGTCGTTAAATCGTGCATCACTATCACGCCAGCCTCTTTTGGAGTTTCTAATTTATTCACTCATCAATCCATTTACAATTGCGGCAATTTTCGTGAAACATTCACGATACTCATCTTCCCAGTTGGAATCAATCACGATGCCACCGCCTGCGGCTAAATGCAAAACGTCATTACAAGCAGTTACTGTACGTATGGCAATATTACTATCAAAGCGGCCATGCCGAGAAAAATAACCTAAACTACCACAGTATACACCACGAGAATAAGGTTCTTGCTCTGCAATAACATACATGGATTCTAATTTCGGTGCTCCTGTAATAGACCCTCCTGGAAAGCAGGCTTCTATTGCTTGCCAAGGACTAATGCCATCCTGACTTCGCGCTTCGATATGGCTGACTAGATGGTGCACTGACTGATAACTTTCAACCTCACATAAAGCATTTACCCGTACAGATCCTGGCTGCGCAATTTTGCCTAAGTCATTACGTAACAAATCAACAATCATAATATTCTCAGCGCGATTTTTACTACTTGCTAACAACCTTTCCCGCAATAGCGCATCATCGGAATAATTGGCAGCTCGTCTTTCAGTTCCTTTTATAGGGGATGTCAATAAATGCCCTTGATCTCCAGTTAGAAATCGTTCAGGTGAAAAACTAAGAAGATCCGCTGAATTAGTACGCATAAAGGCACAATACGGTACGGGATTAGTTAATCTAATCCGTTTATACATTTCCCAAGAATCGCCCTCGTAACAGGCATTAAACGGCTGTGTATAATTCACCTGGTAACATCGGCCTTGTTGCAAATCCTGATAAATGCTTTTAAATGCTTCTTGGTATTCTGCTTTACTAAGTAGCGGTGCAAAAAAGCCACTCCAACTAAACGACTTACAGTGTTGCATTCTGCCCTGCCATAGCATTTTTATTTCTTCGACAATTGAAGCTGTGTCAGTGCGACTATTCGCTGCAAATAGACTGACTTTTTTTAACCAATGATCAGTAATAATAGCCCAATCATACAGTCTCATATCCACCAGAGGCATATCGGTCAATGTAGCTTGTGTTGTTGAATGAATACCAGCCAGACTTGCAGCAAAATCATATGAAAAATAACCAATTGCTCCACCTTGAAAAGGTAAATCAATATTCGAGGGAATTAAAGGAACTCGTTTCTGTAATTCCTTAAATGTACTGTTTAGATTAGTTAGATGACGCTCGACTCTGAATTGCTCATAAGGATAGGCACTAAGAATATCATAACGCCCTCGTCCTCTATCGCTACTCTCCAAGAGTACAAAGCCGGGCAATTGACTCATTTTTTGATAATTTCCTATGAGATTATCAGTATATTCTAAAGGGAAGATACTCAACAATGACATCCTGATTTCTACGTTATAATTTGCAAAACTCTAAATGACTCGCAGCGCAATTATAACTTATTTTTTACCAGCCATAACCGGAAATTAATCAGCTTTTTCACCAGGGCATTACAGAATTGTAAACATAATCTGGTTTTTGCAAAAAATTGTGAGTATTCTATGGCGGCGTTGTTAACAAGGAGACAAGCCGTGACAACAGTTGCTCGATTTGAAATACCTTTCACTCAAATTATTAATGAACAAGGTGAACCTTGCGTTACCCTGCCTTCTTTTGCTGGCGATAAAACGTTGTTACAAGAACTCTATCGCATCATGGTACGCACACGAACCTTTGATAAAAAAGCAATTGCCTTGCAACGTACGGGTAAGATGGGGACTTATGCCCCCATTAATGGTCAAGAGGCCATCTCAACTGCAATAGGTCACGCCATGCGACCAGAAGATGTATTCGTTCCCTACTATCGTGATTATGCTGCCCAATTTCAACGCGGCGTAAAAATGTCAGAGATTCTAGCTTACTGGGGAGGAGATGAACGCGGTAGTCAATTCGCATGTGATTCAGAAGATTTGCCTATCTGCGTGCCTATTGCCTCACAGTGCTTACATGCGGCAGGTGTTGCTTTTGCATTCAAATACCGTAAGCAAGCACGCGTTGCGGTGGTATGCCTTGGTGAAGGGGGGACCTCTGAGGGTGATTTTTACGAGGCAATGAATGTAGCAGGAACATGGAAATTACCGGTGGTTTTTATTGTCAATAATAATCAATGGGCTATTTCAGTACCCCTTTCCAAACAAACAGCCAGTCAAACCGTTGCTCAAAAAGCCATTGCCGCTGGATTTGCTGGTACCCAAATAGATGGCAATGACATACTCGCTTGTCGTCAAGTTATCGGTGAAGCAATAGAAAAGGCACGACTTGGCCAAGGCCCCACTCTAATTGAAGCGCTAACTTATAGGCTCTGCGATCATACAACAGCTGATGACGCTACCCGTTATCAACCACAAGAAGAAGTTGAGAAGGCAAAACTAAAAGAACCAATTGGCCGCTTTAGGCATTTTTTAGAACAACAGAACTTATGGGATAAAACACAAGAAGAAAAACTCCTTAAAGAATGCGGTGAACTTGTTCAGCAGGCCGTAGACGAATACTTAGAACGTACGCCACAGCCTATTAGTAGTGCCTTTGATTACCATTATGCTGAACTACCAGATTATCTGGTTGAGCAACGAGCAATAGCAATGGAGGAAGCAGCTCATGCCTGATATAACCCTAGTTGAGGCAGTTACCCAAGCATTAGCTTATGAATTGGCTCATGATGAAAATGTCATTGTATTTGGCGAAGATGTAGGTAAAAACGGCGGTGTATTCCGTGCGACTGTTGGCTTACAAGATCGTTTTGGTGAACATCGAGTTTTTGATTCCCCACTTGCCGAATCGATGATTGCAGGACTTGCTGTAGGAATGTCTGTACAAGGTTTAAAACCTGTTGCCGAATTTCAATTTATGGGTTTCATTTATCCGGCAATGAATCAGATTATTTCCCATGCCGCTCGTATGCGAAACCGAACCCGCGGCCGCCTGCATTGTCCATTAGTATTTCGTGCGCCCTTTGGTGGTGGAATTCGTGCGCCTGAGCACCACTCCGAGAGCACTGAAGCATTATTTGCTCATATTCCAGGGTTGCAGGTCGTAATCCCTTCCTCACCTAAACGAGCTTATGGCTTATTATTAGCAGCTATCAGAAACCCTGACCCTGTTGTTTTTCTCGAGCCCAAACGAATTTATCGCCTGGTTAAGCAACCCGTTGAAGATAATGGTCAAGCTTTACCCCTGGGTAAGTGTTTTACCTTACAAGAAGGCGATGATGTAACCTTAATCAGCTGGGGAGCCAGCATGCACGAAACTTTGCAAGCTGCCAAACAGTTGAATGAAGAAGGTATCTCCTGTGAAGTAATCGATGTGGCTACTATCAAGCCTCTGGATATCGAAACCATACTTGCATCCGTTGAAAAAACAGGGCGATGCGTCATTGTACATGAAGGAGCAAAAACCTGTGGTGTGGGTGCAGAAATCTCGGCACAATTAATGGAAAACTTGCTGCCCGACTTACTGGCGCCGGTTCAACGAGTAACTGGCTATGATGTAGTCATGCCCTATTTTCAACTAGAAAAACACTATCTACCAAGTGTTGCACGAATCAAAGACAGTGTCATGAGTATAATGGAGTGATAATGAATATTTTCAATTTGCCTGATTTGGGCGAAGGTTTGCCCGATGCTGAAATTCATGAATGGTTTGTCAAAGAAGGTGATACAGTAACTCTTGACCAACCCCTGGTATCAATGGAAACAGCCAAAGCAGTCGTCGATGTGCCCTGCCCACAAGGTGGAACTATTGTAAAATTGTTTGGCAACCCTGGCGATGTCATTAAAACAGGTGAACCCTTAGTCGCTTTCGCAGCGACTGAGTCGCCGCGTATTGATAAAGGAACCGTGGTTGGCAATCTAGAAGAAAGTACAGATATTTCAGATGACAATTTTACCATTGGAACAGGAAACACCACGTCGCAACGAGCAAAGGCAACACCTGCGGTACGCTTGCTAGCTAAAAAATTGGGAGTTGCGCTTAATACATTAAATGGTAGTGGAGAACATGGCGTCATAACCCGAGAAGATGTACAGGCAGCGGCCAATAAAAAAACACAACTTCCTGAAGGCTTTGAAGCTTTGCGGGGTGTACGCCGCGCCATGCTTAATAGCATGATGCAATCTCATCAGGAAGTTGTGCCTGTAACCATTTTTGATGAAGCGGATATTCATAGTTGGCAGCCGCAGACTGACATTACTGTACGGCTGATTAGAGCAATAACTCACGCCTGCAAAGAAGAGCCCGCTCTTAATGCATGGTTCGATACCGCTCATAGCGCACGTAAATGTTTTAATGAAGTCCATT
The DNA here is from genome assembly GCF_001467625.1 of Legionella feeleii. Taxonomy (GTDB): domain Bacteria; phylum Pseudomonadota; class Gammaproteobacteria; order Legionellales; family Legionellaceae; genus Tatlockia; species Tatlockia feeleii. The sequence continues at coordinate 707,884 of NZ_LNYB01000085.1, read as the reverse complement.
TAGGTTTGGCAATGGACAGTAGTGAAGGCTTATTTGTACCCGTAATCCATAACACAGCAAGCTGTTCAGACGAACAATTGCGTCAAATGATTAATGATTATAAACAAGCAGTACAAGATCGTGCAGTAGCACCAGAAAAATTAAGAGGTGCGACTATTACGCTCTCAAATTTTGGCAAATTCGCCGGCCGCTTTGCTAGCCCGATTATAGTACCCCCTATGGTTGCAATTCTGGCTGTGGGACGTTTATATGAGGCTGTTGTAGCAACGAAAGGTAAAACAGAAATCCATCGTCTATTACCTTTGTCTTTAAGTTTTGACCACCGAGCAGTTACCGGCGGAGAGGCAACCAGATTTTTAGGGGCTGTCATCCAGGCACTCCAAAAGCCTTAAAGGAAAGCCCGCTTCAGCGGGCCTTAAATTCAGTGTGCAAACATCTCTTAGGCAGCTGGCGCGGCAATGGCAGCTGCTGCTTTTTCAACAGCATCAACTCGTTCCAATCCAATAGAGCGATCATAGAAAAAGGCAAAACGACCTGTCGACCATTTTGAGGCAGCCAATTGCAGGCCTACAGCAATCCCAAAACTAGTTACTGCAGCAACCATATTAACCAACACAGGTTTCCACCAGGAAGCATGCTTACTCATTAACTCATCCTGAGTATGGGCCAAATACATAAATTCAGCTTGAAAAGACTCAACTGCCTCTCTAGTCACTTCCCGCTCTTGATTACTAATAATAAAAGTATCTACCTTGGTTCGCAAAGACTGAGCTAACCCTATAATCGTTTCTCTCTGCTTATCAGATAAACCGCCTGTCCCTAAGCCATACTGCTCAATTCCTTCAATTTCAGTATAAAGTTGCTCAATAGGTTTAACAAATTGATCTTTATTACTTCCACCAGCAGCATCAAACACAGCAAGAGCGGCTAAAGCACGTTGATGTTCAATAATCAAAGCCTCGGATTGATTGTCATCATAATTTTTAGGAATTTTTCTATCCTGCTCATTGAGTCCATGTAACAACTGACTCAGAATAGTTTGAAGATTGTAGCCTGCGAATTTCCCTCTTTGAGAATTGATATAAGTAAAAAGAGGCTCACTTTTACCTGACTCGGCATAACTGGCCAGCTCTGATTTTACTTGCTCGACAAATTGTTTTCGTGCAACACCATCAGTCCAAAGGACATAATCCTTTAGAGCATATTTTCCATTTCTTTGGACAAGATAACGATCTAAGGCCCCAGTTGAATCGGCAGCAAAACTTTTTCTTGCCTCAATACGATTATTCAATGCAGCATTAATGGCTTGCTTTTGAGCCAGTAAATCGCGCAAGACTCCAGAAGCTACGCAGACAGCTTTGAGTTTATGCAGAACAGCCTCACTAGCAGGCTTTCAATTCTCTAAGGTACTCACTAAACCTACAAGCGTCGTTTGTGGGAACTTGCTTAAGTAATTTTCTGTATCGGCAAAAATGCTTCGATTAGCTTCATACCGCTCTGTTGTTTCACTAAACCCCACATTGACAGTTGTAGAGTGTGATTGCAGGTCTGATTCATAAGTGTCTAGAATTTCATCTACCTGGTTTAAATAACTTACTAATAACTGTTCATTACTAATCCTCAACTGTTGCGCATTATTATTAACCAAACATAATTGTATCTTTAGATTTTCAGCATTTACTGCTTGTAAATCGCTTTGAATTGCGCTGTGGCATTTTGTGATTAAAGCTCTTGCATCAGCAAAACTGCTATATTGTATTAATAGAGTATTTAACCGACTTAATTGAACAGCCAATGGGACTTCCTGCCCTGTAGATTGAGCCGAAAATTTTTTGCCTAGAACTTCCATAGCCTCTTTATTAACTTGAATTTGTGCCTGCAGATCACTAACTTTCCTGCAAAAAACACCTTCCTTAAATTTTAAAATTCTTTGTTCTGAACTATGCAGTAAAGAGGTAATCGTCTCAATGTTAGCTAAATAAGCTGTATTATCATTTAAGTTATTTACGTCCCTTGCTAGCTTCTCTAATAGTAGCCTCAACTTGCCCTGTTGAGTGGCTGCTTTTTCAATTCTTCCGTTTATAATTTCTTGATTTTGATAAAGTAAATCTGCAGAGTCGAATTCAGTGTCTGACGCTTCAACTTCAGCAACCAATTTATTCAGTGTTTGGCAGCCTCTTAATAAACCGACAACTTGCTCTAATATAATGACATCCTTAGTCAATGCAACTGCAGTTTCTTCCTCTTGAGCCAGACTATGTTCTTCTTGTTCAATTGCAAGAAGCAAGTCACTACGTTTCTGTTCTCTACGCTTCCTTATCAATTCTTCAATATCATTGTTCAGAACTGGTAGAGGAATCATAAGATCCCTAATGAATAGAAGGCTATCTTGAGCATGCAGAAAATCTTTTTGTGCTTTTTCCAAGATTAAACGCCCCTGTATTTTACTCTGGCAACTCCATCTTTTTGACTCAATGAGTTGCAAGAGCTGCTTTCTTGCTTGCAACAAAACCTCATTTTGAGGAGCAGACTTACTATAGGCAAGCCATAATTTTGTTGTGCTTGAATCATCAAGCAGAGTCAATAAAGCCTCAAAACCGGTGTTTTTACCCTTGACGATACCTTGCAGCGCTGGCAAAGAAGTTAACGCCCTAAAAGGAAATCTTTCCTTGGATTCATTGATACAGTCATAAGCAGCGTTTAAAACAGCGAGCATTTGCGGATAATCTCGGCTATCATCAACACCCTCCAATCCCCTTTGATCTTCAAAGACTTTATTTAAGTAACGCTGAGTTGCATCGACTCCTGCCAAAGAATTTAATTTTTTTACATCAAAATAAGCAGCTAACCCTGGATCTACTGCCAAAATTTGCTTTGAGTGGGCTGCTATTTCCGCCAAAATAGTTTGTGTAATCGAATTTCGTTTTTTTAGCAACGTTGATAGAGGTTCGACCTTTTCTAATACTTCATCCTCTACTCGATAAGGGCTTTCTTCATCTTGTTGCAATTGCAATCTTTTTTTACTCAAGTCCTGAGTACGTTTTTCCTGTATAACAAACAATTCTTGAAGCTGCTCCTGTTTGTCACTCAGTAGGATTTCAATATCTTCAGGATTTGATGAGCGCATTGCCTCAGCAAAAGCTTTAGCAGCTTGTACTTTACGTAGCTGCCCCTCTAAAACTTCTTTCCTGCTTTCAAATAATTTGGCAATTTCATGCAATTGCTGCCCACAAAGAGACATTTTTTTCTTACTTGCTGTATAACAGCCTTCTACTTCTTCAATGAGCCTATTATCATCTTGGCAAAGCCTTTCTGGATATGGGACAGGTTTATTGAGACCTTCTTGCAAGATTTCTAGCTGGATCTCATACTTCTTCAATTTTTCTTGATACTGCGCTAAATCTTCAAATTCTTTAGAGAGTGATTGAATTTGTAGCTCAAAATCGTCACTGTCATCAGGCATCTCTATTTCATCAAGACGTAAAGTCTCGCTCGCCTCTATACGAAAATCTTCTAAACGCTCTAAGTAACGCTCATTTTCCTCCTGATGTTGCTTAAGTACTGCTTCATGCCATTCTTGCAAGATCAGCTTATCCTGCTGGGCAAAATCTAATTGTTGATCAGTGAGTTGTTTCTGCAAGCGAGAAAGATCGTTGAGAGTTGAGTACAATTTGGTTTGCAAGATTTGTTGAACAGAGATAGCAGTAAAATTTCTATCCTGATCTTCAGCAATAAGAGTTGATGGTAAAGCAGAAGCGGCATAAGACACATCAAGGCCCAAGGCTGCATCTGCCTCAAGGACAACCACCATGTTATGCATGACAAGCAAATCAGCAAAAGTTTGTTGTTGATAATTTCTGCTATTAACTGCTTCAATCAATTGCTCGATATCACTCAACAACTCATTCACAGCCGCCATTTTTCGTTTGAGTAAATTAAGTTTATCCTCATACCCCATTTCAGCAGGGAGATTTTTATTCAACTCTTGATATATTTCATTATATGGCTTGACCTTATTTTGCAGCCAATGAGTTTCTTCCGTTATAAAATCTTGAATTAATTTGGCTTTGGCCCGTTCGCTTTTGACGTGAGAAGTCTCTCCATAAACAGCAAAATAATCCTTTAAAAGCTCATATAAAAAAACTCGGCTTTGGGGAAGGGCTTCTCGATAATGCTCATCAGCATTAAACGATGTTGTTTCTTGGCCTATAGATAAGTCATAGCAATAAGCACTTGAACTTTCCTCATTAGAAATACTTGCCAACTGGAAAGGAGCCAAACCTGCAGCAGAAAGTAATTTTGCAATAATTCCACTTTTCAAATTAAGGTTCAAAGCAGTGGGATTTAGAAAAGGAATAGAAGCATCAAGTGATTCCGGAAGAGTATCAAGAAGTAATAAAAATTCAACAATGAGTTGATAAAGACCAGAGTCAGTTACTTTCAATTGGAAGGGAGGATTGAAATCCTTAAACTGATGATTCCACCCGATTAATTCTTTTTTTATATCAAAATTTAATCGAGTGATTAATTTTTTCTTATCAATATATTTTTCTTGATTAAACTTGGTAAAATTAAATTCATCAATAACCACATCAAGCTTGGCTAAAATTAAATCCAAATTGGTATTCGGTATTTTGTTGGCAGCCGCAAAACGAATTTCCTTTTGTTTTCTGATCTCTGCCTTCAAAGCGACTCTAAAATCATCTGTATTTTCTGGAGTAAATAACTTAATTCTCTTTGTATCTAACCAGGTTGTTAGCATGCTCTCTAAATCTTTTTCGATTGCCTCATATACGGCATATTCAGGAAGATAAAATATTGGGAGAAGAGATCGTAAGCCTAATCCGGATGAGATCATGCCAGGCAGTGCTGTGCTAAACAGACTTGGACTATTACCGGCATCAAAAATAGGCAAAGCAGTTTTTACCAAAAACTCAAAACCTTGTCCTATAGCAGCCAATTGCTGATCGGAATAAATTTTTTCAACTGGGTCGTCTGCGGTAACAGGTCTGGACTCTCGGATTTGACTCAGTTTAGCTTGCAGTCTGGAAAGAAATTTCCCTAAAGGGCTATTCGTGAACTCTGGATAAGTCTTTTTTAAATCTTTTCCCATTTGCTACACCACTAGCGGAAGTATCTGAATTTTATAGAGTAAAACTTAACTAAATATTAAATATTATTTATTTTTAGCCTCATAATTGGCAGCCAGTGTATTCAGTACTGCAGCCAAACGACATCCAGCTATAGCAAGACGCTCTTCAGTCGTTGCTTTAACCATCCTTTGATAGCGTTTGTCTGGTTTTTGCCCTGCCTTTATTTGATAGGCTTTATGGATTGCCAATTGATAAGACTCTGTTGCCCAAACTTTTGGCTTAAGATTTACACTGGCTACACTGCAAGGCCAGCGCTGCTCTATTCTATATGCCAATCTGTTAAGCTGGGCTTGCGAGTAATGCCTTTTTTTACTTAACATACCCCCTCCTTTATCCCAGTAGGAATGCAAATTTGAAGCAATTGGATTAGCTCCCAGGGAATAGAGATTACCGCCTTTATCTCCCTGTGGGTAACGCACACTAAATTGGTTGACTGCGTGCATTGGTTGGTGCAGATCACCGACTACATGCAGTAAAACACGCAAACTAAAGCCCTTGGCAAGCTCACTCTTCCGCTGAGAATTTATAACCCTCATCGCTTCTTCAACAGCAGAAACTGCATTAATCCTGGTAGGCGGTATCAAGCGAGTACCATCATTGGTAAAAGGGATATTGATATAGTGCTTTGGTGCAAGCCAAAGTTGATTTTTATCATGTAAACTGTCTAGCCAGGCAGCAGCATTAACCAGACTTTGAGGCCGATATTGCTTGTCTAAAGTATGATTGTAATGATTAAAAATTTGCTTGGCTTGCCTGGTTAAATGGTGATAGGCGATTTGAGCCACCAAACGATGACCCAACGCATTCCAGCTATAACTTTTGGTTATCACTAACAAAACACCGAGACAACAACAAACTAGTCTTTTACCCATCAATTTTTATCCCAGATAAGGTGACCAGGCTGGTTCCTGTACATCGCCTTCTCGTGCCGGCAAGCGTAATTTAATACGGCCATCAAGTGATACCATGCCCAAGACACCCTTGTCATTGTAACGTGTTGCATAGAGAACCAAGCGTCCATTAGGTGCTATAGAAGGCGACTCATCTAACGAGGAGAAAGTTAGCTGGGTTATTCGGCTACTACTAGTATCCTGCACACCAATATTAAAATTCCTATCTTCACGGTGCAGCATTACTATATGCTTTTGATCGGGGGTATAAGACGCACGAGCATTGTAATTACCATCATAGGTAATCCGGCTAACACTGCCATCAGCCAGTGATAAGCGATATACTTGCGGCGCGCCACCGCGTCCGGAAGTAAATAACAGCGAGCGGCCATCGGGTGAATAACGTGGCTCCGTATCAATGGCATCACCAAACGTCAATTGCTTCATATATCCGCTACTTAAATCCACACTATAAATTTTAGGCGAACCTCCTTTGGATAACACGACGGCAAGCTGACGTCCATCTACCGACCAGGCTGGTGCACCATTGATCCCAGTAAAATCAGTCACTAAACGCCTTCTACCAGTTGCTACATCAACAGTGAATATCTGCGCTTTCTTTTTTTCAAATGATACATAGGCAATTTGTCTACCGTCAGGCGACCATGCTGGGGACATAACAGGTTCAGAAGACACCAATAAACTTTGAGGATTATGACCATCTACATCAGCGACCTCAAGGAAGTATTTGGCATTCTCTCCATTGCGTTGCACCAGAATATAAGCAATTCGGGTAGAAAAAATCCCACGCTCACCAGTTAATTTTTGATAAACTTCATCACTAATGTGATGAGCCAGGGCTCGTAATTCATTACCACTGATTTGGTAGCTTTTTGATAAAAGTGTTCTGCCTTGTGCTACTGCATCAACTAACTCAAAACTGATGTCATAACGATTATAGCCAATCTTGCTAACACGACCGGACAATACACTATCGGCACCAGCTTGACGCCAAAGACCAATTGCTGCTTGTCCATCCTGCATACCTGGAGGAAGGGCGATAATGTTAAATTGACCGGAAAAACTTAAATCATGTCGAACAACCTCTGTTAATTGCCGGCCGGCCTCATCATAACCAAAAGAATTAATGGCAATCGGTAATGCTGAATTAATACCCTGCGTCAATTCGAGATCCAGGGAAAAAGCTGCCCCTGAAATCAATAAAAAAAATGATGCTACTAAACGTTTAACTAACACTTTTATCCCCTCACATTTTCTGGACGTACCGTTAAACTGATATCACGAAACATATTAAAGGTATCTGGATCAGTTGGAACTGGTAACGGTGATGCTTTACGAATAGCCGTCTCGGCAGAGCGATCGAGCACCGGATCACCACTACCGCGTGTCAAACTTACATCCAACACAGCACCATCCGGTGCCAGGCGAATTCTAAATTGACTCGATAAACCACTATTTACGTTCTCAGGCAGGATCCATTGCCGGCTTATTGCATTAACAATCATTGCCTTGTATTTATCAACTTCGCCAGCAATGTGCGCTTTTTTAGCCGCATCTTGCGCAGCTTGCTGCATTGCTGCCTGTCGTTGTTTTTCTGCCAATTCCGCTTTAGCTTTTTCTGCCAATTCCGCTTTAGCTTTTTCTGCGCGTGCAAGTTCTTCTTTTGCTTTTTCAGCTTTTATTTTATCGCTTTTTATTTTTTCTTCTGCTTGCTTCTTTTTCAATTGCGCAAGTTTTTCAGCTTCTTGTTGTTGCTTTTTCTGCAGCAACTCTTGTTTATGTTTTAATTCCTCCAGTCGCTTGGCTTCTTGCTCTTTTTGCAAAGCTAATTGTTTTAAACGACGTTTTTCTTCTTCAATTTGTTTTTTTCTCGCAATAGCTACTCTCTCTGCCTCTTCTTTCAGTTTTGCTAATCGTTGTTGTTCCTGTAAACGTGCTTTACGGGCCATTTCAGCTTGTTTGACCAAAGCCTGTTGCCTTGACTGTTCTGCTCTTAATTGATTAGCTCGTTCTTGTTTTAGACGATTCACTGTTTTCATCACTTCCTGGTTGTCTACACTAACTGCCTTCACTGCTTGTTCTTTCGGTTGCTCAGCCAGCTCTACCGGTAGAACTTTGCTTGGTTCATTTTTTGCAGCAAGTGTCATAACAGGTCGTTGATTAGTCGACTCCATGGTCAACAATAAAGCCAAACAAAAATGCAACGCAATGGCGATAAAAAACGCTTTGCGATAGGTCTGATCATTTATCATCCACGACTCCCCTGCTCTAAATCAGTAGAATCAGTCAACAGACCTACTTGAGCAGCCCCTGCTTGCTTTAATAAACTCATAGCACCAACTACCTTGCCATAAGCAACACCCTGATCGCCTTTAACCAAGACATTCAACGCTTGATTGGATTGGCGAGCCAATTCCAATTCTGCAGCCACTCTAACCATCAATGTCTGAGGTTCAATTGGGCTCTCAGGGGTAGAATGGATATTGAGAAAATAATCTCCTTGCTGATTGACTGAAACAATTATTGGTTCACGCTCAGAAGGCTTCAGTGCCTCACTCGCTGCTTTAGGTAAATCCACAGTCACACCTTGAGTTAGCATAGGTGCTGTAATCATAAAAATGACTAATAGAACTAACATCACGTCGATGTAGGGCACTACGTTAATTTCTGCAATGGGGCGAGAAGTAGTCGTTTTTTTTCTCAACATAAGATTATCCTCTTACTGGCACGGAGGTCTGCTGCTCTATCAGTGAGACTAATTCATCCTGGAATAAGTCGTAACGATCCAACAAGCTATTGGCGCGCGTGCTGTAACGGTTATAAGCAATAACGGCGGGAATAGCTGTAAATAATCCCAGGGCAGTTGCCACTAATGCTTCCGATATTCCAGGTGCCACCATAGCGATAGTCGCTTGAGAGGCTTGGCCAAGAGCCTGAAATGAGGTCATAATTCCCCATACAGTACCAAATAAACCCACGTAAGGAGCAATAGAACCTACTGATGCAAAAAAAGGCAAATGCTGTTCTAATTGTGCCGCTTCCTTAGCATGTTTTATTTGCATCACTCTCTGAATCGGCTCAAGAATGACATTTCCAGTCTTGCGCGACCGCACATATTCTTTAAATCCTGCGTGAAAAATAGCAGCCAATCCTTCTCTATCATCATGATTGCTATCGATGTCTGCGTATAACTTGCTTAAATCACTACTATCCCAAAACCGCCTGATAAAGCCTTCACACTGTTGTTTTTTACGATTGAAATACCAGGCTCGTTGCAAAATAAGAGTCCATGATATTACAGAAGCAACAAGCAAAATCATCATAACAGTCTTCACGACCAGACCTGCTTGCATAAAATAACCCAATACATTGGCATGGTTAACCACGTTTTATTCCTCCATTAGTCATCTTTGCTTCTTAAAGCTTTTTTAATATTGTTAATTGTTTAACTCTCAGAATAAATCGTCTGGTAAGCGTCTTGGTTTCAAATGGCCATTGACACAGACTACTTTAACCATTGCTTCGCAGAGCAATTTTTTATGCTGATTGTACATGAGCTGCTTAAATAATGCACTGCATGCTGTTTTACTATCAATTTTTGAAATGATTGTGAGTAAGTCATCCAAACGCGCCGGATTTAAATAATGCAACTGAACCTCATTGATCGCAAAGTGGCAATCATACTTTGCCAGAGTGGTTAAAGACAAGCCAGATTTACGTATCATTTCAGTTCGTGCACGCTCAAAAAAGCAAAGATAATTGGCGTGGTAAACAATACCCATGAGATCAGTATCTTCAGCATACACTCGGATATCAAATTGATGCTCTGGATGATTACTCTTATTCATGCACCGCTATACCAAAATGTTGATAAGCCAATTGAGAAGCAACCCTGCCTCTTGGCGTACGCATTAAAAACCCTTGTTGAATTAAATAAGGTTCAAGGACATCTTCGATAGTTCCCTTTTCTTCACCAATTGCAGCAGCAATACTATCAACACCAACTGGGCCACCAGCAAAGCGCTCGATCACAGCAAGCATTAATTTCCTATCCATCATGTCAAATCCATGTTGGTCAACATCCAACATTTCCAAGGCAAGTCTTGCCATTTCCAGCGTAATTGCACCACTCCCCTTCACCTCAGCATAATCTCTTACACGGCGTAAAAGTCGATTAGCAATTCTTGGTGTACCTCGCGAACGCATTGCAATTTCTTTAGCCCCGGCAGCTTCCGTATTAACACCAAGCAATTTTGCCGAACGAGAGACAATATGGGTTAAAGATTCTACAGAGTAAAATTCTAAGCGCTGAACGATGCCAAAACGGTCACGTAGTGGTGAGGTAAGAAGTCCTGCACGGGTTGTTGCTCCGATTAAAGTAAAAGGAGGTAATTCCAACTTAATGGAGCGGGCTGCAGGTCCCTCGCCAATCATAATATCTAATTTATAGTCTTCCATCGCTGGATAGAGAATTTCTTCAATTACCGGGCTTAGACGATGAATTTCATCAATAAACAACACATCGTTTTCTTGTAGATTAGTCAATATGGCAGCAATATCCCCGGCTCGTTCAAGAACAGGCCCTGATGTTTGCCGCAAATTAACGCCCATTTCATGCGCGATAATATTAGCGAGTGTTGTTTTACCAAGTCCTGGAGGACCAAAAATAAGCACATGATCAAGTGCATCCATACGATTTCTAGCTGCATCGATAAAAATACGCATTTGTGAGCGGACAGCATCCTGGCCTATATATTCATTAAGACTCAAGGGTCGAATAGCTCGATCTAACGCTTCTTCCGATGTAGCTGAGCCAGCACTAATCAAACGGTCACTTTCCAACATAAGAGTCTAGGGTTTACCATGATTCCTGCATTCTAACACAGCTTTTACTGCAAGCTCATCTCCTTTGCGGTTAATGCACTTTAAAATTTTATATTTACAAAGTGCTTATATATTCTTGGAGCTTGTTAATTAATTCGCTAACAATGGAGCAAGGATTGTTATTGATGAGCATTGCAGCGCAATGCTCATAGAAGTATATGGGCAGCAAGTTTCGCAACAAGTCTATTTTTTAGTAGAACTAATTAACAAGCCCAGAGAGTATATTTCGTACTCGATGAATACGCGAGCGTACTGTTCCCAACGGACAGCCAAGATGTTTGGCAATATCCTCATAGCTTAATCCCTTCACCACATATAAATTGAAGCAGTGCTGTAATTCATTCGACATGTCAGTAAAAAGCCTTTCTACCTGTTCAGCAAGCTGAAAACCTATTAAACAGGCTTCAGGTGAATTATTTTCCTCCCCTACCGGAGCGAGTAAGTTATTTGATTCAATCTGGATTGTTCTAAAATGATTTTTAATTGTATTTTGGGTGATACGGTATAACCAGGTAGTAAAATTGGCCTGTTGCCTAAAACCTGACAGGTTACAAAAAATTTTTATGCTGACTTCTTGCGTTAAGTCATTAGCGATTGAATTGTCGGATACTTGTGATTTTATTTGGCAAAAAATTTTAGCTTGATAACGGGCAATTAAATGGTTCATTGCCCTCGCTTCTCCCTTTAGCGCTGAATCAATTAATTGCCTCTCAGTCACTGACTCTGCATCCCGCATATGATGTCCATTTTTAAACCATTCACCTAATGGTGTCGACAAAAAAATGAACAGCTTTAATTTAATTTACTTTCCCTATAACATTCAATAACCTAAAGTCTTTTTTGCTAATCTGATCAGAAAAAATAACCACGAGCTTGCGTTGCTTTTCATGAGAGAATTCTACAAGAAAAAAAAGACCTGCACTCATAACCACTCGCATTTTTGTGTATGTTTTCTGTTGTCCATGCACATCATGTAATTGCCAATTGCTGTTTGTATGCACCAATAAAGAGCAAGAACCAGGTATGGAAGTAGCCTTAATACGAAGAAACAGGAATAACAATAGGAAAAATCCTGGTAATTTAAGGAACCATGGCCAAGCAGAATAGTAAAGGACGACCATTACTGAGGAATAAATGAGAGACGCTAATCTAACGTAAATGGCCGACTTGTCCAGGTTTATCATGCAATTTGATAAATTCAACAATCTCCAGCAACTCCTTGTCTACAGGTTTTGCGTGCCCCATTAACCAACTGAATAACTCCGGATCAGTGCACCCAAGCAACTCATCAAAGGTATCTACCTGCTTCTCGGTCATAGTATCCAAGTAACTCTCAGCAAAGCGTATAAGAATTAAATCCAGCTCCAGCATTCCTCTTCTACAATGCCACATGAGCTTCGCTTTTCTTAATGGATTAATCATTGAGCTACCCGATTGTCAAACAGGGCGATGTTACACTAAAATTCCCCTTAATCGCAATCTAAAGTAATTAGAATGAGTTTTAAACAATATTTGCTCAATAGCCGTCCCTATACGACCTTATCATCCCTGGATGCTGAATTTAATTTTCAAGCCGATAAAAACTATCTGTTTGACTTGGCTTATCTTACATCGATTGCAGTTAATGGAGAACGTAGCGCAGAGTTTCTGCAGGGTCAATTAAGTTGCGACATACGCAAAGTGACTACCGATAGAATGCAGCAAGGGGTTATGTGTAATTTAAAAGGCCGTATCCTGGCTATATTGGATGTAATTAACTGGCATCATTTGCAGTTAGTTCTTCCTGTTGATTTACTGACTGAAACAAAAGCATCGCTCATGAAGACAGCTCTACTTTCGAGAGTTCAACTGGAAACAACGTCCTATCGAATGTATGGATTATATGTCAATAATCAATCTGATTTACTGCCAGAAAATCTGCAGTTACCTGACGAGAATTTCGCTGTAACACATACAGACGAACTATGTTGCTATCAGCTCAGTGATAACTTTTATTTAATTTTAGCTACTGAAGAAGCAATCTCATGCCTAAGTCAGCCTTTTATTACAAAGCAACAGATGCGTGGTTCTCTCGCTTGGCATCAATTACAACTCCAGCAGAAGCACATACTTATTTACCCCGAAACCAGAGGGTTATTTTTACCACATCGTCTTGATTTACACTTATCCGGCTACTTAAGCTTTGATAAGGGTTGTTATAAGGGTCAAGAAATCATTGCTCGTACTCACTACAAAGCTAAACTCAAGCATGGTTTACGCTTATTTAGCATTCATACTACTGAACCTTTATTAGCGGGGAAAAAATTATTTACTTCTTCTGGTGAAACAGAAGTGGGTGAATTGATTGATTTTAGTCCTTTAGCAGACGATCGCTATTTAATTGCCTCAAGCATTTTATTTGAGCATCCCAATGAAATACTCATTGAAGGCAATAAACATCCTGTAATACTCAGTACAGTTTAACTGCAACACAAAGCCAAACCTACTGTCTGCGTTTTATATGCACAATCTATCTGATGCACTGCTAAAAATCGACTGTGCATAAAGCACGGTTGATTACCGTTGACGACTAGGAAGCATCCGGCGCAAAACCCCATCCTTATCAATAAAATGATGCTTGATGGCACCAGCGGTATGTAAGACAAGCAGCACGATGATGATCCAAGCAATCGTAGTGTGAACCTGTTCCATCAACTCTGCCAATGCTTCATTGGGAGTAACTCCCGGAAAAGGTACCTTAAATAGAGTAAAATAGGAGGGGATCCTGTTAGCAGCTACTGACATTATCCAACCGGATATGGGCATCAGAATTACAAAAAAATAAAGGCTGTATTGCACTGAATGTGCAATAAATTTTTGCCAGGCGGGCACTGAAGCAGGCAAAGCGGGTTTGCCCCTATACGCAATCCAGAACAGGCGGATAATCATTAAAAAGAGTACGGTGAGACCAAACGATTTATGTAGCATATAGGCCGAGGGTTGATAGTTCTCAGGTAAATCGTCGAGAAAGAAACTGCCCGCAAGCATACATATAACAATCAGAGCAACAAACCAATGGATAAACTTAGACCCACTTGAATAATTGACAACCTGTCTTTTCACTGTCTGAACTCCTTGATTAAGCCTTTTGGCACTAATTGTGTTTCTTTTTTATGAAAAACAAAATGATCCTAAAGAATAGTTGTCCTACTATACCCAATAAAATCAACAGGGCAAAGCACTTCTTACTGTGCAATGACTCTCCTAATGGCCTGCAACAAAAAAAAAGAGTAGCCTTATTAACACAGGCTACTCTTTGATGACTAATTTTGCGAAGAAAATAATGCTTCTTTTTAAACTACAACATCAACATTTTTTTCTGCCCGGATAGTCGTTTGAGTTAAAGCTAACAACTCTCTGATAGCAACAAAAAACATCGTATAGTTTAAGGTCGTACTCGCCTTTAAATCAGCAAGAATATGGCGCCATCGCTCAATCAAGACAATATTTTTCTCTGACCAGGCAGTAAAACACTTCATGAAATCCTTTTTCTTACCATCGATGCTGATAATGCCCGCTGTCAATTGTTTCTGTTGCCAATCCAAATCATCACGCAATCCCTCTCTAGATAAAGACTCCCAATGATTATCTGTTGGGTGCGCAAGGATCTGTGAACGAATCCATGACAAATCCAGGAACTCATCAATACCAAAATACACTTCCGCTACTTTTGCAACATCGAGCTGTGTTTGATGGCTAACTTCAATAATATCAATAGCAGAGAACAAGGCTCGCGTAATTGATAATTCATGTGCAAGACCTGTTGGAATACCTAATTCTACGTATTCATTAAAATGCTCATCGTAGTTCGCACGATTCGCCTCGCCGAATACAGCAGGAAGTGCTTTCTTAAGCTCGCAGACCCCTGGCGCAAAGTGTTTTACTGCTTTATTAATATCCAGCCCCATGCGTGGAGAACGAAGGAACCAGCGTGTTACCCTCCTAAGCAATCGCAAATATAGCATTGATAACTCAACTTGCTTCGCCGCTGTTATTTTTGTGTTTAATGCACCTATTTCCTGCCATATCGTCTCAAGATCCAGCACCGATCGGGCAATCATATAAGCTCGAACGATAGATGAAACAGGAGCACCTGTTTCATCCTGGACACGGTATATGAAGGTGAATCCCATTTCATTGACAATAGTGTTGCTGAGTTTAGTTGCAATAATTTCACGTTTTAACGGGTGATTTTGCATCTGTTTACTAAAACAATCTTGCAATGGTTTAGGGAAACAACTCACTAGAACGGTTTTGAGGAAAGCGTCTTCAGGGACATTTGAGTCCAGAATTTGTTCTTTCAACAAAGTCTTGCTGTAACACATCAGTACGGCAATATCAGGACGGGTTAAACTGGCTCCACTTAACTTACGCTCTAATAACGCTTTTTCATCAGGTAAAAACTCTATAGTTCTATCTAACTTACCGCTTCGCTCCAATTCATTAATGTAACGACCATGCAATTCTATGGAACGAACTGCCTGCGCTGCAGCAATGCCAATTGCGCGTGGCTGAGCAAAATTATCACGTAAGACAAGGGCAGCAACTTCGTTAGTCATCTCGCCTAATAATTCATTGCGTTGTTTTTCAGTTAAATCACCCGCGGTTACGATACTATCCAGGAGAATTTTGATATTTACTTCTTTATCAGAGCAATTAACTCCAGCCGAATTATCAATAAAATCAGTATAAATACGACCATCATTGAGTGAATATTCCACCCGTGCCAATTGGGTTAAACCAAGATTTCCACCCTCACCAACTACTTTGCAGCGTAATTGTTTAGCGTTAACTCGGGTTGCATCATTCGTTCTATCTCCCACATCAGCATGAGTTTCCGATTGTGCTTTAACAAACGTACCAATACCTGCACTCCACAATAAATCAACCTTCGCACGCAAAATAACCCGGATTAATTCATTAGGTTCGATCGTTGCCTGCTTGATATTAAAAATGTCCTTCATTTCTTTACTGACAGGAATCGATTTGGCACTGCGATTGAAAACACCTCCCCCTTTAGAGATCAGCTTTTTATCATAATCGGTCCAACTGGAACGCGGTAGATTAAACAATCGCTCCCTTTCTTTAAAACTGAGCTCAGGATCTGGATCCGGATCAATAAAAATATGCACATGGTTAAAGGCAGCCAGCAATTTGATACGGCGTGATAACAACATGCCATTACCAAAAACATCCCCCGCCATATCACCAATACCAACAACCGTAAAATCATTATTCTCTATATCACGGTCTATTTCGTAGAAATGACGCTTAACTGATTCCCACGCGCCCCTGGCTGTAATTCCCATTTTTTTATGATCATAACCAACGGAACCGCCTGAGGCGAAAGCATCACCTAACCAAAAACCATATTCCAGTGAAATGGCATTGGCAATGTCTGAAAAAGTGGCCGTACCTTTATCAGCAGCCACAACCAGATAAGGATCATCCTCATCAAAGCACATAACATTAGCAGGCTTAACAATGGCTCCCTCTTTGTAATTGTCAGTAATATCCAACAAGCCTCGGATAAATAAACGATAACAACTAATGCCTTCAGCTAAAATGTCTTCACGTGTACCATTAACAGGCAAGTGTTTGGGAACAAAACCACCTTTTGCCCCACTAGGCACAATGACGGCATTTTTTACCTGCTGCGCCTTCATTAATCCTAAAATTTCTGTACGGAAATCTTCTTTACGATCAGACCAGCGTAAGCCGCCTCGTGCAACCTTACCACCACGAAGATGAACCCCTTCAAATTTAGGTGAATAAACAAAAATCTCAAACATTGGATAAGGTTTAGGCACGCCAGGAATTTCTTTGCTATCAAGCTTAATAGAAATATAACTTTTATAATTTCCTTTCTCATCAACCTGATAATAATTAGTTCTTAATGTAGACATTATTACCTGCACATATTGCCGGATAATCTTGTCTTCATCGAGATTGCTGACCTCATCCAAAGCTGCCAAAATCTTATTGACCAAATCCATACATTTTTCAGCTCTGGTTTCATCAACGATTGGATTAAAGCGCAGCTCAAATAATTCCACTAATTTTTTAGCAATATGAGCATTGTTATTTAATGCAGTTTCAATGTATTCCTGGCTAAAAGTAAAACCAATTTGTTTGAAGTATTTTGCATAAGTACGCATCACAGCGACTTGGCGCCAATTCAACTCAGCAGCCAGAACTAATTGATTAAATCCATCATTTTCTGCTTCACCAAACCATACACTGGAAAAAGCGTTTTGAAATAATTCTTTTATTTCATCAATTTCAAATTTAGCACCATGAGTATATTGAAGCGCGAAATCATTGATCCAGGTTTCTTTACCATCTTCAAATTTTAAAACGTAAGGCCTTTCACTGATTGCCCGCATCCCGAGTCGTTCAATGATTGGCAACACATCAGACAAGGGAATCGTGTTATCATGCTGGTAAATTTTAAAACGGAAATTTTCCGGTGGTTCATCCATCAATTTATAGAAATTCATTACCAAAGGAGTTGCTTTGGATAGTGCTTCCATATGTTTTATGTCATACACTGCTGTTCTTGGAGGGAAATTAGCCGTATAAGCAACTGGGAAAGCATTTTTATAACGGATATAGAGACGATTAGCGCTTTCCTCGCCGAAAGTATCAAAAAGGAAATGCTGTAAATCATCAGACCAGGTACGACCAACATCAATTAATTTTTTCTCAACTTCTTTGAAATCCCATACTGTTTTATCCTGAGGATTAGTACGGATAATAAAATGAATACGCGCCAAAATTGATTCTTCTGAAAATCGGGTAGAAAAAGTAATTTCATCAGAGTTGAAACTGTCTTTTAAGACTTTTTCCATCTCCTGCCTTAATTCGGTGTTGTACCGTTCTTTAGGAACATAGACTAGACAGGAAATAAAACGGCGATAGACATCTGTACGCGCAAACATACGAATTCTTCGACGTTCTTGCATATAAAAAATACCCATCCCGATTTCTAATAATTCATCTTCCGATGCTTGTATCAAATCATCACGGGGCAAAGTTTCCAAGATATTTAATAGAATCTTCCCAGCATGGCCACGTGGATCCAGCTTCGAATTCTCCATAATCATGGCAACTTTATGACGCAAAAAAGGAATATGTTTAGGACTTGTGTTATAAGCGGCAGACGTGTATAGACCAATAATGCGACGCTCGCCAATCACCTGCCCTTTTTTATTAAAACGCTTTATACCTATATAATCAGTGTAAGCACGGCGGTGGACAGAAGCTTCCGTATTGGTTTTGGACATAACCAGAACGCGTGAAGATAAAGTATGCTCACGCGCTTCCGGTGTCATAGCAGAAATACTACGGGCACTGGATTTACTTATGCTTTGGCGAAGTACCCCTAACCCAGTTTCAGGTAGTGGCTGTAAAATAGTCTCCTGTCCTTTTTGAACAAGTTCATAATCGCGTACACCCAGAAATGTAAAATGGTGATCTTCAATCCAATTTAGGAACGCTTTGGTTTCTGCGGCTTCATTTGGTTCCAAAATTCCAGATGCATGGTCAAGCTCAGCGATTGCTTCACGAACTTTTTCACGCATGAGAATCCAATCCTTAACTACTGCGCGATTATCTTCTAACACACGTTCAAAATTACGATGCAAGTCTTCAAGAATAGAAGCGTCCGTCTGTCTATCAATCTCAATAAAGATTGCAGCTTCCGTTAATTTGCCATTATTACTATCTAAACTACGTGGAAAAACTGCTGTAACATGATGGTTTTTATCCCGTTGTAAAGACAACCCGCCCATATGCATAATGAGATGTGAAACCAGCCCTAAACGATTAATAACCATACGCAATGAATCGACCAGAAAGGGCATATCTTCAGTAATAATTTCTACAACTGTATGAGTCGTTTGCCAGCCATGCCGTTCAAAGTCAGGGTTATAAATACGAATTTTTGTTTCATCCGGTGCTCGCTGTTGAATGAGCGACCAAAAATTAATCGCAGCCCCATACAGATCATCAATATCCCATTCACGTAAATCTTCCAAGGCAACCGTGCCATAAAATTGGCGAACAAATTGAGAGCAAAAATCGGCTTGCTCACCACTCATTTTTTGCTTTAATTTGTCAACTACAGCTTCAATAATTAAATCTTTGCCTTCTTCAAATTTGTAAGACATTCAATCACCTCATTAGGCATGAAAATAAATTGCGGCGCATTATATACTTCTACGCGATAAGTTACACCGCCAGTAATGCATTTTTTTGCTCCAGGAGCTATTCACCTTTTGCTAGCTTCAGTAATTATGGCTTTATTTTAAAGCATCGCAGCGGATGCATAAACTCCAGCATGTGACCACGCGAAGCACAGAAAATCAAGACATAACTGCCAAGATAGCGGACATGCTGACAACTCCTTAAGTTATTCAATACACACACGCGTTCCCACAGCAACCCAATCAGCTAATTCTACTAAATCCGAATTTTGCATACGAATACAACCATGGGAAGCCGGTTTGCCTAGTTCGGCTGTATCGGGCGTGCCATGAATATAAATAAAGCGCTGTAAGCTATCCACCTTACCGCCTTTATTACGTCCTTCCTCTAAACCATCCAATTGAAGAATACGAGTTAATATCCAATCTCGCTCAGGATAAAGAGCTGCTAACTCAGGAGTATAAATTTCCCCTGTCCACTCACGAGATATAAAAACACTATTTATCGGGGCATCCAGGCCAATACGAGAGTATATTTGATGCCAACCGCGAGGGGTACATCCACTGCCACTTAATTCACCTAAACCGTTTTTCCCTGTTGATATCAGGTAAGATTTATAAACATTATTATTGTCAAAACAATGCATCCTTTGTTCACTTG
This sequence comes from Legionella feeleii, assembly GCF_001467625.1. Classification (GTDB taxonomy): domain Bacteria; phylum Pseudomonadota; class Gammaproteobacteria; order Legionellales; family Legionellaceae; genus Tatlockia; species Tatlockia feeleii. The sequence continues at coordinate 688,029 of NZ_LNYB01000085.1, read as the reverse complement.
CCGAAATAAAGATCAATTGATTATTTGCTATCATTGGATTGCAACCGTTTTTGTATTAACAAATTCTAAAATACCTTCCTTAGATAATTCTCTTCCATAACCAGAGTGCTTAATTCCCCCAAATGGCACTCTTGGGTCTGAGGCCACCAAAGCATTCACAAAACAGGCGCCAGCCTCTAATTCATAGCGAGCAATATGCTCCCCCCGGGTCAAATCCCTCGTAAAAACTGCAGAGCCTAAACCATATTCACTTTGATTAGCCAATTGTATAGCATCTATTTCATTGTCTGCATTAATAACGGCAATGACCGGGCCAAACAATTCCTCATCAAAAGCGGGCATACCTTTTCGCACATCAAGTATTAAGGTTGGTGGGTAGTAAAAACCTTTAGTATTTGGTATTTCCCCACCGATGACCAATTTTGCTCCTAATTTTACACTTTTTAATACCTGTTGATGAAGTGTTTTTCGTAAATCATCACGTGCCATAGGACCTAAATTGGTCTTTTCATCCAGAGGACTACCCATTTGATAGCAAGTCATTTTCTCTTTAATTTTTTTAACCAATTGATCACAAATAGAATTCACTGCAATAATTCGTTTGGCGGCAATACAAACTTGGCCACTGTTATTCAATCGAGAAGTGACAATACAATTTGCGGCCAAATCAAGATCAGCGTCCTCAAGTACAATATAAGGATCATTACCACCTAACTCTAGTACTGCCTTTTTTAAGTGGCTGCCTGCATTGGCAGCAATTATCTGGCCCGCTCGCTCACTGCCCGTTAAAGTGACAGCGACGATCTTTTTATGCGCAATTACTTTGGCGGCCATTTCATTATCTAAAATAAAATGCTGAAACAAGTGTTCTGGAAAACCGGCCTCAAGAAATAAAGCAGCAATCGCCTCGCCAGTACCCGTTGAAATAGGAGCATGCTTTAAAATAGCCGCATTCCCGGCCATCAACGTTGGAGCAGCAAAACGAAATACCTGCCAAAAAGGAAAATTCCAGGGCATGATGGCAAATACAATGCCTAGAGGCTGATAACAAACCATGGTTTTTTTCATTTCTGTTTGAATTGTCCGTGGTTGTAAATAATCTTCAGCATGCTCAGCAAAATGTTCACAAACCCAGGCACATTTTTCAATCTCCGCTTTACCAGCGTTTATAGGCTTACCCATTTCATTTGCCATTAGCAAAGCAAAATCATTTTTCTTTTGCCGCAATAAGCCCGCCATTTTCAACATCGCTTGTTTACGCTGCAAAAAAGTTGTCTTTTTCCAGATACTGAAAGTTAAATGACCCGCATCAATCAAAGCATCTATTTGTTTTTCACTAAGCGTTGAATACTCCTGCAAAACAACTTCCGTTGCCGGATTGATAGTTTTTATAATCATTTGCATCAGCCTCTATTCTTATTTTTTCCAGTGTAGCCGATGCAAATGAAGACGCAAACTAATTTAAATCATCCATTTTCCTGTAAGCTCGCAACTATACGTTCCAGGGATGGTTTTACTGCTTTCGACTAGATAGACTTTTACCAAAGAGTTTTGTTCTAACGCAGTTCGTTGCATGTAATGAGCAAATCATTCATTCAACACATCAGTATTCTTGCACAGGGGTTTTGATTGTTGTTACTATTTTGCTAATTTCGTTGTATCGGCATTGTTAGCAATTAAGTAATCTGGCATAACAGCCTTATACAGTAGTATGACACTAACCTTAGGACACGCGATGACAAACAAAATTCTAGGCTACCATCCTGTTCACTACCTGGTCGCCTGGGCTGTGCATGCATTCACTGCTAGCGCAGCTTGTTTTGGTATTCTTACCCTCATCAAAATCTATCAACACGATTACGTGCAAGCTCTTTGGTTTATGGCTGTAGCCGTGGTCATAGATGCCGTGGATGGGACCTTAGCCAGATTAGTGCAAGTAAAATCAGTACTCCCTAATATGGATGGTGCTTTACTCGATAATATTGTCGATTATTTAAACTATGTGATAACACCTTGCTTTTTCCTTTTTGTAAAACCCGGTATGCTACCCTCTGATTTTTTAATTTTTATCATTGTTGCAATTACACTTACCTCGTCTTATCAATTCTGTCAGGCAGATGCAAAAACACCGGATCATTTCTTTAAGGGATTCCCCTGCTATTGGAACATTGCTGTATTTTACATGTTTATATTCGATACTTCGATGAATACAAATGCCTGGATCCTCTCAATATTATGCGTATTGATATTTGTACCAATTAAATATGTGTATCCATCTCGTCTTGATTACCTGACGGAGTCCAGGTTTCTGAAAATAATTATGCACAGCTTCTCCTTGATTTATGGTGTCAGTTCAGCCTTTGTGCTATTAAATTATCCACGCATGGATTCGCTGTGGCTATCCTTATCCCTGGGCTATGTCATTATGTATCTGACTCTTAGTATGTATCGTACTTATTCACCCATGCTTAAAGTGAAAACTATCATACGGGAAGAAGAAAGAAGTTGATTCACTTTTAATGCAGTTATCATTAGAATACCCCGTTTTCAATTTATTTAAGAGGATTTTCATGTCACTTTGTAGAATAATCATGTCAACATTTGTAATGACTGTTTTTTTCTGCAGCACGGTAGCCGCGGACAACTTTCCACATGGTTGTGAGGTATCAGGTTTCGGCTTTAGCCAAGATCGTCTGGTTGTCAATGATGATGGCCAACAAACTTTTTACTTAATTCAAAACCGCAGTAACGTACAAATCGAATTACAACGTTTTGAAACAAGAGAAGTCTTCATGAGCCCTTCCCTAACTGTCAAGCTCGACCCATCTAATTGGGCCGCTTTTGCATCTGACATTGCCAATTTAAATTTCCAATGTTTTTCTCGTAAACAAGAAAATACAATAGAAAATGAGAATAATAATGAGGTTAATACGCCTAGTGCAACTCCAGTTGACTGCCGTACAGTACTAGATGTTTGCCAATATCCCCGTGTTAAATTTGCTTTAAGCAATATGGGTAATTATTGGGTTTCCACCAATAAATCACAACAAGATGTTATTAATGAGGCAACTCGAAAAGGCATTTACCTACGCTGGTGATTAAGTGAATACAAAGACCCAAGATGAATTATTTCTGCTGATTGGAATTATTGGTTCAATAATATTATTGGTTGGTTTAACACAGACTCCAGCGCAAAGCTATTATGTAGTAGGCTCACTGCTATTATTGTTCACATCTCTGCATTTCAAGCTGATTTATTTTATAGCCCTGGAAATGATTCTTATTGCTGGTCACGGGGCAATTCTTTTGGGAATTGGTACAGCGCTACAAATGGCGTTGCCAATCCTTTTGTGCCTGCAGCTTCTATGTTTTTATTTGTTAAGCGGCCAAATAAATAATTTTTTCCTTTTAATTGGAATTATTGGCATTGCTGTCCTATCTGTCGGTTTCGCTTATGAAAACCAATGGGTGTTTTTTGCAGGAAGCTTAGCTGTCGCAATTTATGCTTTTTACAGTGCCTATAAAGGTAAGCGAATCACTTTATTATGGGCTTTTCTTAATTCACTATTTGCCTTGATTGCTATCTTGAAATTAATCTTTTCATCAGGCGGGAGACTTTAATGGCTAAGACACCTTCCAGTATGCTACCTCTCGGTACCACTGCCCCTCAATTTTCTTTGCTCGATGTAGTTAGTAATAAAAAGATAGGATTGGATAATTCCTCTCAAGCCAGAGCAACAGTAATTATGTTTATCTGCAACCATTGTCCCTATGTAAAACATGTTAATAAAGAGCTCACCAAACTTGCCAATGATTATTTACCTAAAGGAGTCCGCTTTTTAGCGATTAACTCCAATGATGTAGAAAAATACCCTGACGACTCACCAGATAACATGAAAAAAACTGCCCAGACAGAGGCTTATCCCTTTCCTTATCTCTATGATGAAACACAAGAGGTTGCAAAAGCTTATCATGCAGCCTGCACCCCTGATTTTTATGTTTTTGATTCCAATTTGAATCTTGTCTATCGCGGGCAGTTAGATGACTCTCGACCAGGTAACCAAATTGAAGTCACTGGCAAGTCTATTCGTGATGCTCTGGATTGTTTGCTTGCAAACCAACCTATCAACCCAGACCAAAAACCCAGTTTGGGGTGCAACATTAAATGGAAAAATTAGCATCTCATTATAAAATAAGTTTTTATGTCCCTGAAAGCCACCTGGAAATTGTTAAGCAAGCCTTGTTTGATACCGGTGCAGGAAGGCAAGGTGACTATGATCAAGCCTGCTGGCAATGTCTTGGTCAAGGTCAATTTCGACCTTTGGAAGGTGCAAATCCTAGCATCGGTACGCTACAAAAACTGACCTTCGTTCCAGAATACAAAGTCGAGATGCTTTGCTCTGGTGAATTTCTTAACGCTGCAGTTCAAGCATTAAAAACCAGTCATCCCTACGAAGAACCAGCTTTCGATATCATTCGTTTAGAAAACTAAAATTTGCATTTAAGAAAGATAATAATTCAATTCTTGTATATTCATTCCATACTATAAAAAAGTTAATAAACTATACTTTGAGAAATGCGCCAACTAGTAAGGTGAATACCATGGCAAGCCATTTAAGACCGCAAGGAAATGAACTAAGTGATGACGAGGCTTTTATTTTTTCCTTGATCGAAAAAATCCAAAAATATGATCAATATATTACCAAAAACCTGGATCAAGATACTTTAGCCTCAATTAAAAATGAGGAAGGTCAAGTTTTCTTTGAAACTCAGGCCAGATCAATGTATTTGGAAACAGCAAGAGCTTTAGCCAAACATTGGGATCTTGAGATCCCGCAAACGGACAATTACGAAGAAATTTCCGCAACTTTGACCGCATTGCGGGTGAAAACTTCTAAAAATCCGAATCAATATAAAGAAATTATGAATGGCGTAGCCGGTATTTTTTTTAATCAAACCAAACAATTGGATGAGTTACATAAAGCATTTAGAAGTGACATCAGACAACAAAAAAGAGAAAAAACAATAGAAGCATTCTTAGCGCCCTTTAAAAGTCTAAAGAATAGTATAAAGGATAAGGTAAGCAGCCTTTATCATTCAATAACCTTAAAGAAGCAGCTCAATGAAGGAAAAGACTTCCAAGATATTGCTCAAAGTACCCATTTGGATTCCGTTGAACGCTCTATTAAACGCTCTATGGATAAATTAGATACGCGACACCATGTTTTGTCACCATCTCAAAAGGAACTGCTACAAAAGAAAATTTTATTTGATATTGAAAAATTCATTAAATCAACTGACTATTTAAATGCTGATGAAAAAACATACGCATTAAATACATTGCAAAGGGCTAAAACAGATCGAATTAAAGATGGGAAATCGGGTCGTTCCATACTCGATTCTTTAACCACCATGTGGCTGGCAGCGAAAGATCAGGCTGCTTATCCAGCGAGCGATACTCATAATGAAGATACATTAGCAAGATGCAATCTGATTGCTAAAAATATGGCATTAGCAGATAGAGAATATAATTTAGATAATAACGGTAAAGATCTAGGTGGTGAATCAAGACATGCGTGCCGTGGAGGTACTATCAACAAAATTGTAGAGTCCTTGGAAGCTATTCATCCAGATGTTGTAATCATAAGAGGGACAGAAATACTCTCTGACCTGGCAAATAAAGAGTTCATAAATGCTATCGAAAATATGACGAAAGAAGAACAAGTTAAATTATACCAAGGTGACGAAGAATTAATGCAATCCATTCAGGAAATAATACGTGGCAAAATAAATGAAATAGATAGAGACATTTTTGAGGGCTCTGTTGGCGCTAATAAAATAAACGAGTGGGTTGATGCCGTGCAGTATATAGAAATTCCTGAAACAAACGCCATTAAAGAATTTAAAGAGCAACAATCTCCTACAACTACTATCTCTAAAGAACAAGTAGCTGGAAGTGAGTCCCCTCCCGAGAAACTACTATTTAAGGGCAATGAGATTACACCACGAGATATTGAAGCTTTTAACAACGCCTTTGCACAAACCCAACAACTCCCTACTGGATGGCCTGAAGAACAGATAAGCAAACGTGCAGTAAAAATTGTTTTCGGTGAAGAGATATGGGAACCCGAAGATAATCTTGAATCTTTAGCTGCTATGTTATTGACTATACGTAAAGATCCTCAAGCTATTAATCAATTTATAGGAGTGGCAAGCTCTGGGGATAAGACCCTACCTGCCCAATCTTCTACAACTTTTAATCAAGAGAATATAACTTTTGCTGGCCAGGAGATTACAAAAGACCACATTAGCTCCTTTAATTTCTCATTCGAAAGTATAAGAACATCTCCTATGGCTATCAGTCAAAGCTGGGATGATAAGCAAATTGCCAGAGTATGTATAAAGGGTATTTTTCCAGAGTCTCTTTGGGAACCCGAAGGAAATATTGAGCAATTAACAACAATCATGCTAGATGCACGTAATAAAGAATTAGAAAAACATAACCCTGCAGTTACTCTGACAGAAAATACAGAAAGCGCAGAAGATACAGAAAACACAGAGAATACAGAAAGTGATAAGTGGCAATACAGTATGTAAATGAGTATAAGCAGCAAAATGCCAAGCTTGTTATCATTCTATAATTAAAAAACCTGCTATGCCCTAGCAGGTTTTTTAGCTTTAACTATTTTGCGGGAACGATTTGTACTTGCAGGTTGGCGATCACATCACTATGAACATGAATTTCAATTACATAGTCACCAATTGAATGGATAGGACCTTCAGGCATAACAATTTCACGCTTGCTAACTTCCATAGACTTAGCAATCAAAGCGTATTTGACTTCATTCGGGCCTACAGAACCATACAGTTTACCTTCGTCACTAGCCATAGCAGCAATAACAATAGTCGTATCGTTCAACAGAGCGGCACGTTGCTCTGCAGCAGCCAAAGTTTTCTGTGCTTTTTTCTCAAGTTCAGCACGACGTTTTTCAAATGCTGCAATATTTTCCTCAGTAGCAAACACAGCTTTGCTTTGTGGAATTAGGAAATTACGGCCATAACCTGGTTTAACATCCACCTTATCACCCAAATTTCCCAAGTTTCTAACTTTTTCTAATAAAATAACTTCCATCTTATTACCCCTATTCTATTTTCCACCTACATTTTGCAAGCGTATTCTAAAATTAAACAAACTATCTAAAACACCAAAAATCACATAGACAGGCAACATAACGAAAGGCACGAGTACTAACGGTATTACTAACAAAAGTAAGGTACTAATTCCTCTGCCTTTAGCCAAAATATTAAAGCTTAAACTAAGCCCTGCACATACATAATATAAAACAAGCACCGGCAAACAACTTAGAGCAATGGGGTTATACTGATATGCCCCAATAGCGACAAGGATTAGTAAGGCAACGCCCCACCCGCTTGCACGGAAGTTAAGCATTTCCTGTCTATAACCACCAGGATAAAATATCCTGGCTTGCACAGAACGAGCCAGCATTAGCGAAACAAGTGTCGATACCACAACACTCAAAACCTGTATTCCCACCAAGTAATTAGAAAAAATTACTTGATTTTGATTATCTAACAGACTATTAACGGAACTATCAGCTTCCAGTTGTTTAAGCATTACCTGAATATACTGGTATTGAGCAGTGATAAACTCGGGAGTTAACCAGTGGATCAGAATAATCCCCAACAGTGCCTGTAAAACGATAAATCCCCCTGTTATTCGCCAACTTGCTGTTGCTCGAAGAACAACAGCAGCTAAATAACAGGGTAGAAAAGCCATGATAGTGGTAACAAAGGCTCCAAATAAAGGCATGGACATCAATGATAAGATCAGTAATGAGCTAATCCCAACGGCTAATCCTCTAAACCCATCAAACCAACCTTTACGCAAAGTCACTAATGCAACAATCGCCGCGGATAACCACGCTGTAAACGGTATTAATGCGCAAATTACAATATACAACAAAGCATAATAGTCATTTTCCAAAAGGAAATGACCTTGTTTACGTAGTAAGTCACCCAAACGAGTCATTGTTATCTATGGCTATCACAGTAAGGTAATAAACCCAGGAATCTCGCATGCTTAATGGCTTTAGCCAACTGGCGCTGGAAGCGGGTTTGCGTACCAGTAATACGGCTTGGTACAATTTTACCAGTTTCTGTTATGTAATCTTTTAACAAATTTATATCTTTATAGTCTATTTCACTTGAGCCTTCGGCATTGAAACGACGCATTTTTTTTCTACGAAAATAAGCTGACATAATTTAACTACTCCTTAGGCTGCTCGGTCATCTTTTTCTTTTTTCATTAACACAGACTGAGTGGTAATCGCCTCTTTCTGATTGATGATTAAATTTCTCAAGATAGCGTCATTAAATTTGAACGCATTTTTTAACTCGTCCAAAGCAACTTGATTACATTCAATATTCATCAATATGTAGTGTGCCTTGTGTACTTCTTTGATTGGGTAAGCTAACTGTCTACGTCCCCAGTCTTCTTTGCGGTGGATTTTACCGCCTTGTTTAGTGATGATCCCTTCATAGCGCTCGACCATTCCTGGTACTTGCTCGCTTTGGTCAGGGTGTACAAGAAACACTATTTCATAATGTCTCATAGTTTCTCCTTATGGGTTATAGCCTTCCTCATATGAGTTGAGGTAAGGCAAGGTTAAAAAAACGCACAATCTTAACTGATTTTCGTCTACGGAGCAAATCTTCCCGGTGAATTAAACCGCTTAAGAGTGAGTAACGCATACCTATAAAGACTAAATTATAGACAAATGTAGGCTGATTGTTCGATTGCAACAAATTAATTAGTAAAAATCTATTTTCTAGGGCCGATTGCTTTCAGAATTGCCTCAGCAGTTATTAGCGTCCGTTACAAGTCAAAAAGCGTTCATTTACGAGCATATAAACCCAGTTTACATGAGAGTAAATGAGCAGCAAAGCACAATAAATTAACGCTTTTTGGCAGAGATAGTCGAAATGGTAACAGACCCCAGTAAAATCGTTGCTTTTAGACTTTCCATACGATATAACGTACTAAAAACAAAAGAGGTTTTGCATGAATATTGTGACCATCCCATTTGAAGAACCATTGACTGTTCATGTGAATGGTTCTGTTGTACAAATAGTCGCTTTTAAGACCTCAGAACATGGTAATATTAAATTCGGTGTGGAAGCTCCTCGATCAATCCAAGTCCATCGTGAAGAAATTTATCACGCAATCAAGCAGAAACAACAAAGTGGTGATGCAGAATAATCGCCTTGCTACGCCTGTACAGGACTTTGCTAAATATTGTCCCATAATTACGGCCTTTATTATTTGTAGTTTGGCTATCGTAGCCTATGCCGTTAATTTTTTATTTTACCGTTTCCCAGGCAATAATTATTTCCCTCCGAGTACTTCCTTAATAGCCATAGTTTTGCTCCTGGCCATGATAGGTGGCTCTCTGCAATTTGGCAAACATGGCCGTTTTGTACGTACAGTCCGTGAAATTTTTTATTTTTTCCTGGTGTTGGTAGTGATTGCCTTTGCCACAAATGCGGTTCAATATACACCATTCCAACCAATAGATAAGCAACTAATAGCCATCGAAGCAAGCCTGGGGATCAACATGCAAGCAATCGTTGCATGGACAGCGAACCACCCTCGCTTGCAATTATTACTGGCTTATATTTACGATAGCCTTCATCTGCAAATGAGTATTTTGCCATTAGCTGTAATTATTGCAGGAAAATTTTCTTACATTCGTGAACATTATTGCCTTCTGCTTGTTACTGTTTTAATTGGTTTTACCTTGTACTATTATCTGCCCACCATGGGACCGGCAAGTTTTATTCCAAGCCCTTACTTTATGGCTGAACAGCATGCGACTGGTATTAAATTTACGGAAATTCATCGTTACATCCAGCCCTCTACTATTGAGGGCGGTATGATCGCCATGCCCTCTTTCCATGCAATCTGGGCTTGGCTTTGCTTATACCTGGTTCGCTGTTGGCCTATTGTATTTATTTTATTGCTGCCAATTAATGTCCTCTTACTGGCTTCCTGTATTTTGCTTGGCTGGCATTATCCAATTGACCTGCTTGGAAGCTTTCTGATTCTTCTTCCTGCTCATGGCCTGTATTTTTATTACAAGAAAAAAACTCAAAAATTCTGTAGCCAGTAATAAATTAAGTGCTGATTTTTTTAAGAATACCAGTCGGATTACTTAATTCTGAATGGACCACTTCCTTATTTACTTTATTTAAAACAGACATTTTTTTTAATTGCTCATATGCCAATACTTGCAAAGAACTATTTTTTTGTTCAGCAAGTAACGGATGAGCTTGAATGTAGAGAGTACCTTTGTAGAAACCAAATTTTACTGGCTCATTGAGCACACGAACTGGAGTACCTACACTAACAAAATCAAAGAGGTATTCAATATCTTCCGGCATCATACGTATACAACCTGCACTGACCCTTGCTCCGACACCATCCCGACGGTTAGTACCATGAATAAGATAGGTTGGCCATCCTAATCTCAATACATGCCGCCCCAAAGGATTGCCATCACCAGGTGGAAAAACATTCGGTATAGGTATGCCGTTTTTTGCAGCCTCGGCACGTACATTTGCTGTAGGACGCCAAATTGGATCGCGTTCTTTGGTAGTGACTTTGGTTATACCGATTGGAGTTGTCCACCCTTCCCTACCAATTCCTACAGGCATGGTTATCACCACATTATCGTTTGGAGGATAATAGTAAAGACGATACTCAGCCAAATTAATAACCAGGCCTTCCCGCGGTACTGGCGGCAAAATAAATTGTGATGGAATTAGCAAACGTGTATGTGGCGGCAAGGGTCTTGTAGAATCAACCTGTGGATTGGCTCTGATCATTTCGTAATAGCCTATATCGTAGCGAATACCAACTTCACTCAGTGTTTCACCAACTTGGGGACGAGCATATTGCATCTCGCCAATAACATCACCGTCAGCAGGAAGAACAAAAGTAATAGCAAACGAGATATCTGTCAGAGTAATCATTAATAGAAATATAAACAGCAGGCGCAAAGAATTTAATACAAACATGAATAATTACTCTAAATGAAATATGGCAAGGAAATGATACCTTGCCATAAAAAGGAGCACAAATACTTTACAAGCTAGTGTCGGCTTTGAAACGCTCACCATACTGAGCTTCCAATTTAGCGAAAAGCTCATTTAATTTGTCATGGCCAAATTGCTTCGCATAATTCATGGGCCCACCACGGAATGGAGCAAAACCAGTGGCGAAAATCATTCCCCCGTCCAGTAAGTCACTGTCCGCAACAACCCCTTCCCGCAGGCAAGAAGCAGCCTCATTGACCATGCGTAGAATCAAGCGATTGGCAATATCTTTTCCTTTAGCTGATTTTGTAGGCTTCATTCTTTGTTTGATTGCTTTGCCATTCTTATAGCGGTAAAAACCTTGACCTGATTTACGTCCAAGCTTCCCTTCTTTAACCATATCACGCAATTTTTGCGGTACTGAACCCCCAAAATGCGCTGTCAAATTTTCAGCAACAGCCAGGCATACATCCATCCCAACCGTATCTGCTAACTCAACAGGTCCCATGACCATACCAAAATTTTTGGCTGCCTCATCAATTTCTTCACCACTATACCCCTCTTCCAACAACTGCACGCATTCCATGAGGTAAGGCATTAAAACGCGGTTTATCAAAAATCCTGGGCTCGATTTTACCGGTAATGGTAAGCGACCAATCTGATTAACAAAGGAACAAGAGCGTTTAGATACGTCTTTTGCCGTCTTATTACTACTGACTACCTCAACCAAATCCATCTTTGCAACTGGATTAAAGAAATGGATACCAATTAACCGAGTAGGATTTTCCATGACTTGACTGATTTCATCGAGCGGAATACTTGATGTATTCGTAGCAATAATAGCTTCTTTACTGGCCTTTTGTTCGACCTCTTTCATGATTGTTTGTTTAACTGCAAGATTCTCAAACACGGCCTCAATAATCACGTCTGCTTTAGCAATACCGTAACCATCCGGATCAGCGAGCAAACGATCCATGGCAGCTTGAATTAATCGCGGTTGTCGCAATTTCTTTTTGAAAAGTGCATAAGCTCGTACAAGCGCAGGCGCAATTTGCTGGTGAGACTTATCTTGCAGGGTCACGCGTAAACCGCGCAAAGCACACCAGGCAGCAATGTCCCCCCCCATAACACCTGCACCGATGACATGAACATGTTGGGCTTTGAAGTCACTGTCTTTAGCGAAGCTTTTCATGCGTTCCCGCAAATGGAAAGCACGTATTAGGTTTGTTGCCGTATCGCCTTGACTAACTAACTGCTCAACAGAATCGGCCTCTTTTAAATAAGCTCGTTCGCCTACTCCACCTTCCTTTTCCCACAAATCGATAATTGCATAAGGTGCAGGATAATGTTTTTTAAGTACGCGCTTGCTGACGTTATAACGAAGTATCGGGGCAAGGACAGCACGTACTAACGAATAGTTGCTTAACGATTGCATAAAACTTGGCTTATGCCTGGCAGGTTTATTTTTAATGTAATAAACAGCAGCACGCTTTAATTGACGTACAGGTACTACATCATCAACAAATCCTAGTTGCTTGGCTTTGGCAGCAACGATCGGCACACCAGTCAAAATAACTTTAGATAACGCATCAAACCCACCTATCAAACGTGGCAAACGGACTGTTCCACCCCAACCAGGATGGATACCGAGCATAATTTCAGGCAAACCTAAACGGGTATCTTTATCGTCAGTGGCAATCCTATAATTACAAGCAAGGGCTAGCTCTAAACCACCGCCCATACAGAAACCATCAATCATAGCTACTGTAGGTATCGACAAAGCTTCCAGGCGTGAAAAAACAGCTTGTCCCTGTCTTAAAAAATCAACTGCTTCTGCTGGTGTATCAAACTTCGAAAAAGCATTTACATCAGCACCAGCGATAAAACCTTTGGGTTTGGCAGAGTAAATAACCAAGCCTATTGCATCTGATTTCTGAGCGATCTCTTGCAAAAGACCATTTAATTCATCTAAAACATCACTATTGATAGCATTTACCGCCGTATCTTTGCGATTAATACCTAACCAAACGATATGGTCTGCATCTGTTTGTATTTCCCAATGTTTATAGTTACTCATGTCCTTTCACCTCTGTCACGCGTTCCAGATACATTGCCCCGCCTTGCCCCCCACCAATGCAAATGGCAGCCATTCCGCGAGTTCCATTACTGTGTTTCAATGATTGCAATACATGCAGCACGATACGAGCACCACTCGCGCCAATTGGATGGCCAGCAGCAATAGCTCCGCCATCTTTATTCAGTTGCGCAAGAGAAGGAGCCCCCATTGCCTGTTTCAATCCTAGTTGGGTACGACAATAGTCTTCGTCATCCCAGGCTGCTAAACAACCTAATACCTGGGCAGCAAAAGCCTCATTAATTTCCCAGCAATCAAAATCAGCGGGTTTCAAATTATGACGCTGCATAATCGGTGTAGCCGCGTGTACTGGTCCTAATCCCATTTGTGAAGGATCGAGAGCAGCCCATTGTGAATCGACAATACAACCAAGGACAGGAAGTTTATGCTTTTTAACAGCATCTTCACTAGCCAATAATAACAAACAGGCCCCATCGGTAATTTGGGAGCTGTTACCTGCTGTAACCATGCCATATTTTTTATCAAAAAAAGGTTTTAATTTACCTAATTTTTCCACAGTAGAATCTGGACGAATACCATCATCTTGCGAGTAGACACGACCTTTTGTGTCAATAATAGGAACAACTTCATCCATACGTCCTTCTATAAAGGCATGCGCTAAACGCTGGTGACTCTCACTGGCAAAAGCATCCATTTGCTCACGACTAATATTAAAGCGATAAGCCACTTTCTCAGCGGTTTGTCCCATGTTCATGCCCACTATGGGATCAGTCAAACCACGCAATAAAGCAATTACTGGCGCCAAGTAAGAAGGTCTAAATTGAGTCACTAAACCGAGGCGCTGACCAACACTTTTAGCGGCAAACCAATTAGCCAGCCAGGATGCCATCTTTTGATTAAATAGTAAGGGCGCATGACTCATAGCATCAGTACCCCCCGCTAAGACCAGGTCACTACGACCATTGGCAATTTGCAACGCTGCATTATCAAGAGCTTGCATACCAGAAGCACAATTTCTCATCACAGTGAAGGCTGGAACTTTTTCACCACAGCCCAAGCGCAGAGCAACAACTCGCGCAATATTCGCCTCATCAGGACCTGGCATTGCAGAACCAATAATGACCTCATCCAAATCAGTGGGGCTAATAGATTGACGATTTAACAATGGCATACCCGCAGCTACTGCCAAGTCTGACCCGGTAAAAGGACCAACTCCTTTTGCTTTTAAAAACGGTGTTCGACTACCATCCACTACATATACTCGCCTACCGTTTAAATTCGACTTTTGTTTCATTACTCCTCCTGATACATGTCACTGTAGCTGACAAGCGCCAAATTTTTCATATCAAAGATAACAGTAATCCTAAGTTTTTGGAATTTATCTAAATAAAATCATTTTTATTAACTGATAATGGTGTTGACGTCACATAAATACCTGATATACTTCGCCTCCATTGACTGGAGAGATGGCCGAGAGGTCGAAGGCGCTCCCCTGCTAAGGGAGTATGGGAGAAATCCCATCGAGGGTTCGAATCCCTCTCTCTCCGCCAGTACACGCGCCCGTAGCTCAGTTGGATAGAGTATCTGGCTACGAACCAGGGGGTCGGAGGTTCGAATCCTTCCGGGCGCGCCATTTTAGATAAACACACTGAAAGATCAATCACTCCGAAATAAAGGCCAATGCATGGATGCAGTTGGCCCGGAAGTGTTCGAACCGAGAGGTTCGACAAAATGCGAAGCGAAGAGCGCAAAGCGCGGCGTAGCATTTTGGACGCAGTTCAGTGCGCCGCGAAGCGGTGAGGAGGAAACGCAGTGACCGACGAATCTATCCTTCTCCCTCAATTTAAAACAATCTAAATTCACTACACCACCAGCAAACAGGCTGAAATAGCAGAATACTTCAGTCGCCTGGTCCTGTTTGCAAGCAAACAGGCTACGCCCGGAAGTGTTCGAACCGAGAGGTTCGACAAAATGCGAAGCGAAGAGCGCAAAGCGCGGCATAGCATTTTGGACGCACTTTTTCTACATCCTATTTTTCTTAGAAAAAC
>NZ_LNYB01000085.1:629471-672761 GCF_001467625.1 Legionella feeleii | reverse complement strand
TTTGAAGACGGAGTGCAGGTTGTTGAACAATCGGACTGGAAGGCCGCTTGATGATATTTTGCTCATACACCAGAATTGACAATAACTCGATTTTCTCTTTTAAGCAATGAGATTGTGCGGCTGTTAGCTTTTAATAATTTTCTTTTACGCAAGATTTTATTTATCAGTTTATGAAATTTCGCGGAATCCTTGCGGTGTTTGCCAAAGCTTTTAGTTATTGATTTATAGTGGACTATCAACGGAATATTAGGCTGTGAAAATTTATCAATATGAATAAATAGGTCATTAATATTTTTCTTCAAATCAGTTACAGAAATTTCTGTGGGGGAAATAAGATAATCTAATACGGAATTAATTAGCATATATTGGATAAGGGGCGGTTTCTCTTTGCCTTGTGGTAACCATCTTATTGCAGCAATATTAGACATGTAAGTATTTTTAGATTTTTCATCCTCAGGTTAACTTTTATTTTAGTGTAAAAATCGAGTTCAAATTATTCTTAGAGCAGCTGGGATTTAATTTTTTCTTGTATTGCAAGCATATGCTCTTCATTTTGATACTTGGTTCTTGGCCAAAAAAAGCCTTTTAAACCATCTTGCTTATTTCTAGGGACAATATGGACGTGCAAATGTGGGATACTTTGGCTAATCGTGTTATTCATGGCAATAAAACTTCCTGCTGCCTCTGTGGCTTTCTCCACTGCAACACCAATTTTTTTAGTTAACATAAAAAGAGGGCTAATCAATGAATCTGGCAAGTCATATAAGGTCTTAAAATGGTTTTTCGGCGCAAGCAGGGTATGGCCAGGAAAGAGGGGACGGTGGTCTAAAAAAGCAATGAATTGTTCATTTTCATAGACGATATAAGCCTTTTCCTTTTTTGCAACGATTAAATCAATGATGCATGTAGCTGATTCTGGCGCAGGCATATGAACCTCCCTGTTTCCCCTCCATCTTATCTTAGGGTCTGTTGCCATTTCTACTACCTTGGCTGAAAAGTTTTGATTTCCTACGCTTCGATGCCCATAAATCAACACTTTTCGACTTCAGCTAGCGAAATGGCAACAGACCCTGATTTCTACAGCAGGAAGAATAATCATAAGAGCCGAGTTAATTTGGCTTGGATTGTGATGGGGTCAAAGCATAGTTTGCCGGGTTTGACAGCTCATTATGCGGCAACGGCCTATTTGCCAGAGCAAAAAATGACGATCTTGTGTGATTCGAGATTTGAGGCCGTGCGTCACCTGGGTTTAGTAGAGGGCCTGTACTCAATGCAGGTTGCGCCGAACTCGTGGTTGATTGTAATCTTCCCGGGGTTGGCTTTAATATGTTTGCTGTCATCGGTTGTATTGTAGATACAGGTTGTATCATACCAGGGTCTGGCGGTATTCTTCCTGCGATTGATGCTTCTGTTACTGGGGCTGGCTCTACCTTCCCTGCTGTTGCTCGTAGTATTGGTCCAAGGGCATGCATTGCTTCTGTTGTGGCTTGAACGAGGTCTGGGACTGGTTGTGCTGTTGTTGTCAGTAATTGTTGTGCTTCTTTTACAGCTTTCAATTCTTCCTGGAGTATTTTAACGACCTCTTCTTGAGCTTTAAATTTTTCCTCGAGGGTTTTTACTGTTTTTATCAGGGTGTTATAGTGCTTGTCAGGACTAGTCGATTTGTCTATCAATTTTTGAGCTCTTACTTTGGGTACAGCCTGTGAACTGGTTGATTGATTTTTTTGTTCAGAAGTAGGACTGGTCCAATTACGCAACAATTGAGCTATTTCAGGATGTTTATTTTGGTCTGCAAGATTGGCGGCTGTTAACAGTTCACCATGTGTTACATGGGGTACAAGAAGTTTCAGAGCAGCGGATTTACCCTCTTGTGCTGCTAGATCAAGAGCCGTAGTTCCTCTAGCATTTTTCAAATCAACTCCTTTACCTGTTTCTATAAGTAGTTTTACACACGCTAGAAAGTCATTGGAAACTGCGAACATTAACGGAGTCACTTTAAAGTATCCTAATTGCTTGGCTGGATCGGCTCCCTTGGCTAAGAGTTCCTTAACCATATCTGGCTGGTTAAGCTTTGTACTCCATAGTAAAGGAGTCGAAGGATAAGGCTTATTTTCAAATTTGGAAGTATAGGTTTCTTGATTCAGGTCGAGTCCTTTGAAGTCAAGTAATAATCTGAATGCTGCGAGATTTCTTTTTTTTATGGCGATAGTTAAGGCTGAATCACCCTGTTCATTTAGCGCATTAATATCAATTTGACCTTGGGCACGTAGTTTACGAATTTCATCTAAATCACCATCAATAACTGCTTGAAAAATAGTTTTCACTGGAATTCCCCCACTAGAAAAGGGGATTATTATGGAAAAAATGATCAATTGATAAAGAGAAACTTTAGGAAAGTTGTATTCCAGAAAGGAATTTGCCAAGCGATAGAGGATTTTTATTTATCTAAGGGCTATAGTCATTTTTATAATAAATCAAGGCGATTGCTAACATGTCCAATCTCTATGCTTCGACATTGAATAAAGAAATTGATGCCATACAAGATTTATTGCCACAACTTTCTTCTCGGTTAAGCTGGAGTAAAGAAGAGGTCAAGGCAGAGCAGCAACGCGCTTTAGTAGCTTTATTAGCTTATGCAAAACAAAACTCACCGTATTATGCGAGCAAATTTGCTCATATTGAGCCATCCCATTTTACTTTGAGTGATTTGGCTAAATTGCCTGTCATGACCAAAAAAGAAGCCATGACGCATTGGGATGAGATTGTCACTGATAGAAAATTAACTTTGGAAAGGGCCCGTCAATTTCTCCATAACCAAATTGAACCGGAGTTATTGGATAATGCCTATCATTTTACCGCTACGGGAGGCTCTTCGGGAGTCAGGGGGGTATTTGGGTGGAATATTGAAGAGTTTATCTTGTTTGTGGCTGCTTTTTTTCGTTTTCAATATCGTGATGAGTTCTCTTCGCAAAAGGATAATAGCCCTGTACTCATGGCAGCAATTACTGCAGCCAAGCCGGTTCATCTGAGCCGATTTGTATTCACGATTCCTCTCATACCACAAATGAAAGTCCTCCTGTTACCGGCTACGATGCCTATTACCAATATGGTTGAGCAACTTAATATCCAGAAGCCGAGCCATTTAATTGGCTACACGACGGAAATTTATCGTTTGGCTCAAGAAGCTTGTCGCGGAAAATTAAAAATTTTTCCTCGCCGCGTTAGTGTTAATTCAGAGCCGTTGTTCCCTGATATGTTAAAGACCATTAAAAAAGCGTGGAATGTTCCTGTGACCAATATGTGGGGGTCATCCGATGCTGGTCCACACGCGCAAAGCTGTGATCATACCAATCATCTCCATCTAAATGAGGATCTCATCATTTTTGAGGCGGTTGATGAAAATAATCAACCAGTTCCAGATGGGCGTGAAGCAACGAAAGTATTGGTGACTAATTTATTTCATAAAAGCATGCCTTTATTCCGCTATGAAATTGATGATCGCATTAGGATTCTGGCAGATTCATGTTCTTGTGGGGCACCGTTGAGATTAGTGCAATCCATTAAAGGGCGTAATGACGATAGTTTTTCCTATGCCAATGGCATTTGTGTTATTCCGGAAGTATTTGAAAATCTAATTTTTCCGGAAGAGCAAGTAGAAGAGTATCAAGTATTTCAAACCATTCAAGGTGCTGAAATTTGGTTAACGGCCAGAAAAAATTTTGTTACCGAGAAAATGCAAAAAGATCTGGTTACTGCCTATCGGCAAATGGGTATAGAAAATCCTCTGATTGAAATAAAGATTGTTCCTCAATTAAAGCGCCATCCTGAAACAGGAAAATTAAAGCGCTTTGTCAAACTCGAGAGCTAACTGGGGCTATATGGCTGAGAATTACTTGGTATTATTCCATTTTAAAGCTAGTGATAACGGTGGGCATTTCCTCATAAATTGTATGGATTAAGTTGTTCATTTCTTTGGATTGGGCCGTTTTTCTAAACAGCATTTCAACAAAATCGGCTGCATTCATTGGCCACTTATGTTCGTCAATTGTTTCAGATTGATTTTCATCATCGATAAGTTTTGCATTTTGCTGCAAAAAAAGATCCACTGCTTCTATGTCATAGGCAACGAGGGCTCCTGATTGGATGCTATAGAATTTTCCTTTGGGAACAACATCATACATTTTTTTATCAGCCATATGGATAAATTTCTTTGTCTCGGGGTTATAAGCATAGATTTCTTCAGGTAAGGCAGCTGGAATGACCAGGATCTTCAAGCCTTTCTTTTTCAATAAAAGGGAGGTTTGAAATACATCGTAACCCGCTTCGCGTATTCTGGCTAATGGCAAATAACCTAAGGCTTTTTTCTCTCCAATGTCGCTTAAGTCCCTCATTCTTGGATCAGAAAAGAAATCTCTATTTTCAGTCTCCTTTTGTTTTGATTCTTCTAAAAAAGGAGATTGTTGAGTGGGTACTTCACTTTTTACTGGGGTTTTTTTAGTCTTCTTCAGACCTACAAAAAATTTTTTCATTACTTTATCCGAATGCATCTTCTAAATTATGGTATCAAAAAGCACAATTTTCCAATGAGTGCTCTAAATTAGAAGCAATTGTTTAACGCTAAATTAACGGGTTATGGTTAGTTGTTTTTGAGAGGATTATTTTTTTCTTGCTTTAACAATGACCGCATCACTGACATTAGAAAAACCATGTACGTCTAATTGAAAGGATGCGACTTGAGCACGTAATTGACTCGAACTACCACCATCCAGATTAAGTGCATTTTCGCAATTGAGCGGAGCTGCTTTCATCAGTTGCGCTAATTCTGTAGTAGACATAGGCATATTATCGGTAACGAGAATAATAACACGCCCATCTTGGGTGATACCTAAGGCAGAGCGTTCTGCCCTACCTGGTTTAAGAGGTGGAATACGATTATTAATTAACAATCTGGGGCCACTTTGTATGGCAAAGTCGATTTGTCGATCAGGACTGTATTGCCTGATATTGCTTAAATAAGCTTTCTGATGCTTGACGTAAAAAATTCCCCACCAGCTGATATTTTTAGCAGGATTTTTTTGCCGCCTGTTATAAACTCGTAAGCCTAGCGGTTTATAATTACCATCAAAGAACCCCCCATTGATAGCCAAGAGCGCATTACTATGCTGGGCATATTCATTAACTGAGGCATGTTCACGTGATAAATCTTTGGCGGTAACCAGGGACAGCTCATTGTCTTTCAGGTTAATACGAAAGGCGTGGATATGGGACCAAGGTGTCAAAAAGCGACCCTCGAGATCTTGATACTCAATGCCGGGTGCCAATTGACGCCAACCATTGCTAGCAATCACATAATGAGTAAAAAACAACAAAAATAGAGCAATAGTTATAAATTTAGAGGCTTGTGTAAGCCATTTTACAAGAGCAATGGTTTGCCTGGGCATATTAATCTTGTATCCTTATGAACAAACTTGATAGCGGTAGACCCACCATGAAAACATTACCGGAAAATAACAATAGAGTAGCGCTTAAGTCAACCAACAATTTATTAGAATTAATGCATGACGTCCTGGATCGCGCTCGTGCGCAGGGTGCAACGGATGCGATGGTTTCAGTTAACCATGATAGTGGTTTTTCAGTCGATGTTCGTATGGGGGAAGTTGAGACAGTTGCTTTTAGTGAGGATAAAGGAGTAAGTCTCGTTGTTTATATTGGACATCGTAAAGGTGGTGCAAGCAGTACAGATACCTCACCTGCTGCTTTGGATGCCTTAGTCGCTGCTGCTTGTGATATCGCCAAAGTGAGTGCCGAAGATCCTTGTTTTGGACTTGCTGATCGAGAATTGATGAAAAATCATCATCCTGATCTTGATCTTTATCATCCTTGGGAAATCAAGCCGCCTCAGGCAATAGAAAAAGCACTTGCTTGTGAAGCTCATGCATTGGCCTTGGATAAACGGATTTCCAACTCTGATGGTGTTAATTTTTCCACCTATGCTTTCTGCAATGGTTTTGCCAATAGTTATGGCGGGGAAGGCGTAATTCAAAGTACTCGTCATAGTGTCAGTTGCTCTCTCATTGCAAAAGAAGGGGAGAGCATGCAACGAGATTACGATTATACGACGGCAAGGTATGCAGAAGGTTTAAATTCACTGGAAGCCTTGGCGCAAAAGGCAGTTGAGCGCGCTACCAGCCGTTTAGGGGCAAGACAGGTGAAAACGCAAAAAATACCGGTGTTGTTTTCTTCGCGTGTATCGAGTGGTTTGCTGGCAAGTTTTATTAATGCTATTAGTGGTTCAAATTTGTACCGTAAGAATTCTTTTTTATTGGATGCCTTGGAAAAGCAGGTTTTTCCTGCCGGTTTTAAAATTTATGAGCAACCTTATCTTTTAAAAGCATTAGGAAGTTCACCGTTTGATGGTGAGGGTGTGCCAACAAGAAATAATGTCTTTGTTGAAGATGGACGTTTATGCCAATATGCATTAAGTAGTTATTCAGCTCGTCGCTTAGGTCTGAAAACAACTGCTAATAGCGGTGGAGTTCATAACTTAACGCTTGATCCCACTGCAGGAGATTTGCAGGATTTATTACATAAAATGGGTACTGGCTTGTTGGTGACTGAGTTAATGGGGCAAGGTGTAAATGGCTTAACTGGCGATTACTCACGTGGGGCAAGTGGATTCTGGGTAGATAATGGTGTTATTCAATACCCTGTCGAGGAGATAACAATTGCTGGTAATTTGAAAGATATGTTTAAAATGATTACTGCTGTTGGTACAGATATTAATCCAAATATCTCAACTCGCTGCGGCTCTATACTGATTGAACAAATGATGATTGCTGGACACTAGGTACTGGTTACTGGTTACATTTCCATTATCATAACTGTGCATGTCGAGCCAGGGGCTCGGGCTAGATGTTTAAGCCACAATCACTCCAGGTAGCAGGTGTAGGTTGTGCGCTTCGTTGTGTTTTAAGCCTGATAGTGGAGCCGAAACGCCAAGATAGTAGTAATATCAACAATTTCTAACCACAGGAGTTAACTTTTCTTGCTATAGTTAAAAATAAAATGGAGCGCGCTTATGTGCCGTTTTGTTGCCTACCGTGGACATGATGTTGTGCTGGAAGATGTACTGGTTAAACCAGTTAATTCTATTATAATGCAAAGCTTACATGCTCGGGAATCCACAATCCCTACAAATGGTGACGGTTTTGGGCTGGGTTGGTATGTCCCCTCTATCAGTACAGAACCTGCGTTGTTTACATCCATTTCACCAGCGTGGAATGATAGGAATTTGCTTTATTTGACTGCAAAAATTAAATCCCCCTGTTTTTTTGCTCATGTGCGTGCTGCCAGTGCCGGCGGTGTGACTAACTATAATTGCCATCCCTTTATTCATGGACGATGGATGCTAATGCATAATGGAGGGATTAACGATTTTATTGTCGTTAAACGCCATTTACGGCATTTATTGGAGGATGATATTTACCATTGGATTCAAGGAGAAACGGATTCGGAACATTTATTTGGCCTTTTTCTACAATTGGCCAAGGGGAGAGATCTTAGTAAATTGTCAGTTGTAGCAGATACATTAGAAGACACTCTGTATGAAGTGAATCAATTGGTTCAGCAGTTTGGTACGAAAGGCCCTTCCTATTTTAATATCTGCCTTACTGATGGTGAGAGGATAGTGGCTAGTCGTTATTGTACTGATAAAGATGATTCTCCTGAGTCACTGCACTATTTTAATGGCGCTTGTTTTGCTGGCAGGGCTCACTTCCATAAGCTAAAGGAAAATCATAAACATGAGTGTATCTTGGTAACTTCGGAGAAATTAACCAATATCAGTGACCAATGGGGTGATGTGCCGGCTAATCATTTGTTACTGATTGATAAAGACAGACGCATAGAACTACGCCCAATGTGAATCAGTGGTATGCAAGACTCAAAAGACGGCAGCTCGGATCTATGAGTTAATTTTTATCTCGGAAAATAATACGACCCTTGCTTAGATCATAGGGTGTTAACTCTACTTTGACCTTATCACCAGTTAATATGCGAATATAGTTTTTGCGCATACGGCCAGAAATATGAGCAGTGACAACGTGACCGTTTTCAAGTTCAACACGAAACATAGTATTTGGTAAGGTATCAACTACAGTACCAAACATCTCAATATGATCTTCTTTTGCCATGGGTCCTCAAAAATGAAACTCAATAAGGCGCAAATAGTGCACTAAAATAAGAAAAATGGCAATCCAGTCTTTCCTCTAAGTCAATATTTTTCTTTAGGCAACCTCTTTTGTCCATAGCCCTTGCCGAGTAGGGTATTCTAATGTTTCCTGTAAATGGTGCAAAAATTCACGGCGACTGATAATTACTGCACCTAAACTTTGCAGATGTTCGGTAGGTAATTGGCAATCTATAAAATCAAAGTTCCAGGCCGCCAAAGTATGGCAAAGATAGTACAAGGCTAATTTTGAAGTATCCCGAAGTCGATGGAACATGGATTCACCAAAAAAAGCTCGTCCTAGACTGATACCGTATAAGCCACCAACTAGCTGCTCATCTAACCATATTTCAAAAGAATGTGCATAACCCATTTGGTGTAAGAGGGTATAGGCGTCTCTCATGCTGTCAGTAATCCAGGTATTATTTACTCTTCCCTCACTGTTAGCACAAGCGAAAATGACTTCACTAAAGGCTGTATCAACAGTGAAGCGATAAGGTTTTTTAAGGGCCTGTTTTAAACTGTGGGACACTTTAAATGCTTGGGGTTTTAAAATCAAACGAGGATTGGGTGACCACCAAAGAATAGGACACCCTGGTTCAAACCATGGAAAAATACCTTGCTTATAAGCCGCTAACAAGCGCTCTGGTGACAAATCCCCGCCAATTGCCAGCAAGCCCTGGGCATCACTACTCTCAGGATCAGGGAAATTTATGTCTTGATTTGTCCGGGATGTTGAAGAGGGAATGGTCGGCCTCCTGCTTTTGGTATTAATGTGAGTTTAATATAAAAAACAGGATCCTGTTTTATATCGCTAAACGAACGTCATTCCATAAATACGCAGCAGCTATATGGGGGGGCAGGCCTAATCAATGGTCCAGCCCGATACTAAGATTTACTCTATTAGCAACAGTGATTCTACCTTGATTTTCCCCAAGGGCATCCTCAGTATTCAAGATCTAAATGTCACTTGAATAAATAAAAAATCAAGGTGTGTGCGATTGAAATTATGAATTTGTAATAGAACCTAAACTATCCAAATATTTTTCAGCATCTAAAGCAGCCATGCAACCAAAACCTGCTGAAGTAATGGCCTGGCGATAAACATGATCAGCGACATCACCACAGGCAAAAACCCCATTGATACTGGTAGCAGTAGCCATGCCTTCCAAACCGGAGCGGATAGTAAGATAGCCATCTTTCATGGCAAGTTGTTCTTTAAACAAACCAGTATTGGGATCATGGCCAATCGCAATAAAAACGCCATCAACAGTCAGATCATGGCAGCTATCATCGAGAACATTGCGTACACGGGCTCCCGTGACTTTCATATCATCACCAAGCACTTCTTCCAAGGTATGATGCCATAAGAGTTTTATATTACCTGTACGTGTTTTTTCAACGAGTTGATCCTGGAGAATTTTCTCGGCACGTAAACTATCACGGCGATGAATAAGGGTAACAGAAGCAGCAATGTTTGACAGGTATAAGGCCTCTTCAACGGCGGTGTTGCCTCCGCCTATAACGCAAACAGCTTTGTTACGATAAAAAAAGCCATCACAGGTTGCGCAGGCTGAAACCCCACGTCCCTGGTAGGCTTTTTCTGAGGGAAGACCCAGGTAACGGGCAGATGCCCCGGTTGCTATAATCAGCGCGTCGCAGGTATATGTTTCACTATCCCCTTGCAAGACAAAAGGACGTTGCTGTAGATCTGCCTTTACAATATGATCGAAGATAATTTTAGTGTCAAAGCGCTCAGCATGCTGTTGCATGCGATCCATTAGCGCCGGACCCTGTAAGCCTTCTACATCGCCAGGCCAGTTATCGACATCAGTTGTTGTGGTTAATTGGCCACCTGGCTGCATACCAGTAATGAGTACCGGCTTAAGATTAGCACGGGCGGCGTAGACCGCTGCAGTATACCCGGCGGGGCCTGAGCCAAGAATTATCAGGCGATGGTGATTGCTTTCGCTTATCATCTCTGCCTTCCTTATGAATTATGTTAAGATGGCAAATAGTATGACAAAATAAGGCACATTAAAATACCTATGCGAAAACAACAAACGGGTAATCAGGCCAGCACCCCGAAGCAGGCTATGCCAAATTTCTTGCTGAAACGTGTTAGTGAAGGCAGCTTTATTTTGGTATTAACCTGTGCTTTCTTCATTTTACTCGCGCTTAGTACTTATCAAACCACTGATCCAGGTTGGTCACATGCCAATAAAGGAAATACCGGGATAGGCAATGCAGGTGGTCAGGTTGGTGCTTATATTGCTGACGGACTTTATTTTATTTTTGGTTATCTCGCATACCTTTTACCGTTCTGTTTTGCCTATGTTGCCTGGCTAATTTTAAAAGATCTGCGTTCCTTGCGGATTGTGAATCGGCCAGCCATGTTTTTACGTGGCAGTGGATTGGTTTTTCTGATGATTGGCAGTTGTGGGTTGCTAAGTTTATCATCTATTGCGCCAATTGATGCAGTGCATAGTGCAGGTGGCATACTTGGCAGTTTTGTTTCCGGTGGTTTTGATTATGCGTTGAACGCCCAGGGGGCTGCTTTATTGCTGTTTGCTATTTTACTAGTGGGTATTACCCTGTTAACGGGACTCTCCTGGATTGGAGCTACAGAATTACTTGGCTTTTATTCCGCTACCGTACTAAATCGCAGTTTTCGTGGCCTGGTTAGAGGCTCTCGTTTCATACGAGCAGTGGTTAGGCGTTTCAGAGAACGAGAAAAATCAACTGTTGTTAAGAGCAGTAAACCAACACGTCCATTAATAGGTGGAAAAAAAGAGAAGCCTGTCGTAGCGAATATACCTTCCCTGGAGCCTCTTGACCCAGTCATCAAAACACCCTCTCCCGTGATTACACCCAGTATACCTGCTCCCTCTATTTTGAAATCTGTAAAAGAGCCAGTTCGCGCTGTTGCCAAGCCACCTGCACAAGCGCCGACGGGTAGTTTACCAGCACTTAGCCTGCTTGATAAAGGACGACCCGGTAAGGTGATGGGAGGGTACACCCACCAGGAGTTGGAAACAGTATCGCGAGAAGTCGAACAGCATTTATTGGATTTCGGTATTCAGGCAGATGTAGTTGCTGTCCATCCCGGGCCAGTAATCACTCGCTTTGAATTACAACTGGCAGCCGGGATTAAAGTGAGTAAACTGTCAGCACTGGCTAAGGATTTAGCTCGCTCTTTATCGGTTACCAGTGTGAGAGTGGTTGAGGTTATTCCGGGTAAGACAGTCGTTGGTCTAGAGTTACCGAATCAACAACGGGATATGGTCTCTTTGTCCGAAGTGTTATCAGCGGATGTTTACCAGCAATCCCATTCACCATTAACCCTGGCTTTGGGTGTTGATATTGCAGGCCATCCAATGGTAGTTGATTTGGCAAAAATGCCTCATTTACTTGTAGCTGGGACAACTGGTTCTGGTAAATCAGTAGGGATCAATGCAATGATTTTGAGCCTCTTGTTTAAATCAACTCCTGAACAAGTACGACTAATTATGGTTGATCCCAAAATGCTCGAATTATCAGTTTATGATGGGATCCCACACTTATTAACGCCCGTAGTGACTGATATGAAAGAAGCTGCCAGTGCTTTACGCTGGTGTGTCGGTGAGATGGAGCGGCGCTATCGTTTAATGGCTTCTTTAGGGGTTCGAAATCTGGCAGGTTTTAATGCCAAGATTGCGGAAGCTGAGGCAAAAGGGGAGCCCTTGGCTGATCCTTTGTGGAAACCGGTTGATTCTGTAGATGAAACTGCACCTCTCTTGCAAGCGTTGCCTTATGTAGTAGTCATCATTGATGAACTAGCCGATATGATGATGGTGGTAGGTAAAAAGGTAGAGCAACTAATCGCTCGTATTGCCCAAAAAGCCCGTGCAGCGGGTATCCATTTGATTCTGGCAACACAACGGCCTTCTGTGGATGTGTTAACGGGGCTAATTAAATCAAATATCCCTACTCGAATGTCTTTTCAGGTCTCTTCAAAAATAGATTCTCGCACCATTCTTGATCAGCAAGGGGCTGAACAGTTACTTGGCCATGGGGACATGCTTTATTTAGCGCCTGGAAGCGGAGCCCCATTACGTGTACACGGAGCATTTGTTGATGATAAAGAAGTGCATCGCGTCGCTGATGATTGGCGTGCACGTGGTGAGCCTGAATACATTGATGATATTATCCAAACAGTTGGTGAAGGTTCTGAGGGTGGTTTCGGCGAAGAAGGACAAGAGACAGAAGAGACAGATCCTCTTTATGATCAGGCTGTTGAGTTCGTGATTCAAACACGCAAAGCGAGTATTTCTTCTGTACAACGTCGCTTGAAAATAGGTTATAACCGAGCTGCACGACTAGTCGAAGAAATGGAGCGGACCGGAATTGTAGGACCCTTGGATGGGGGGTTCAGAGATGTATTAGTGTCTACAGCCAATGAGGATTAACTATGAAAAAATTAGTTTTATTGTTATCGCTTGTATTTGCCGGTAATGCCTGTTGCGAGTCGGTGGGGGATATTTTACAGACAAAACTCAATGCTATTCGCAGTATGACTGCCAGTTTCAGTCAAGTCATCAAAACCAAAGAAAAAGAAATCTCACGTTCTTCCGGAACTATGGCTCTTGAGCGTCCCGGACGTTTTCGCTGGCAAACTAAAAGTCCTATGGAGCAATTGGTCGTTGCTGATGGAAAAAAGCTTTGGGTTTATGATGTTGACCTGGAGCAAGTAACCGTTAAAAAACAGGAAAAAAGCTTGGGTGGTACGGCAGCTCTGTTTTTAAGTGGTTATGATGATACGGTTACCCGTGATTTTGATGTCACTGCAACGACGGCTGGTGATAAGCAAGCTTATGATTTGCGATCTAAATCCCATAAAGCCAATTTTCAGCGAATGAAGCTGATTTTTAATCGTAATGTATTAATTGCTATTGAAATGTTTGATCAACTTGGCCAACACACCGTTGTCAATTTGAAGAACGTAAAAACCAACCCTAAAGTTGCTGCCAGGTTGTTTCAATTTAAGCCGCCTAAAGGAACAGATGTAGTACAACAATGAATTTATTTAATACCCAACCGAATGCTCCTCTCGCAGAGTTATTAAGACCCAAACATTGGGATGAGGTAATCGGGCAAGAGCATTTGTTAGGAACAGGGAAACCATTACGGCTTGCTTTTGAATCCGGTAAGCCGCATTCCATGATTTTGTGGGGACCACCTGGTGTAGGAAAAACAACCTTGGCACGACTAAGTGCAGCGGCGTTTGATTGTGAGTGGATAGCACTTTCTGCTGTTTTTTCTGGTGTTAAAGATATACGTGCTGCGGTTGAGGAAGCCAACCAGCATTTAATGCAACAACGACAAACGTTACTTTTTATTGATGAAATTCACCGTTTTAATAAATCGCAACAAGATGCTTTACTACCTTTTACTGAGTCAGGTCTCATCACTTTTATTGGCGCAACAACAGAAAACCCTTCTTTTGAAGTCAACTCTGCCTTATTGTCCCGCGCCCAGGTTTATGTGTTAAAGCCCTTAACAGAGACGGAGCTTAAACGTTTATTAGTTCGTGCTCAGGAGAGAGTACTTAGCCATCTGCAATTTGAAGCTGACGCTGAGGCTCATCTTGTTGCTTCCGCTGATGGAGACGCCCGTCGGCTTTTAAATCTTTTAGAGCAAGTCAATACAGCTGCGCAGGTTCAAGGGACAGTCAAAATTACTGCTGAATTAATTAAAAATGCACTGAGTTCGACAAGACGTCGTTTTGATAAGAGTGGAGAAAACTTTTACGATCAGATTTCCGCCTTACATAAATCAGTTCGTGGCTCCAATCCTGATGCAGCGCTTTATTGGTTATGCCGTATGCTTGATGGCGGAGTAGATCCCTATTATCTTTCGCGACGCATTGTGAGAATGGCTTGGGAGGATATTGGATTAGCTGATCCACGAGCTATGCAGCTTGCTAATGATTCTGCGGTAACGTACGAGCGTTTGGGTTCCCCTGAAGGAGAGCTGGCCCTTGCTCAGGCGGTTATCTATATGGCAGTTGCAGCTAAAAGTAATGCTGGCTATGTTGCTTATAATAAAGCGATGGCTTTCGTGAAGCAGGACAAATCGCGGGAAGTACCACTTCATCTGCGCAACGCACCGACCAAATTGATGAAAGATTTGGGTTATGGCCATGAGTACCGTTATGCTCATGATGAACCGGATGCTTATGCTGCAGGGGAAAACTATTTACCGGAAGGAATGAGGGAACCTCACTGGTATCAACCAGTTCCACGAGGCCTTGAAAGTAAAATTGCGGAAAAAATGGCATTCTTGCGGAAACTGGATGAAAAAGCAGGGAAGAAGTAAATTCTGAGATTATTTAGGGGCTGTTTACATTCGCCTTAATTAGTAATGACTTGATTTTGAGACATGCAGGTTAGGCCTTGGCCCGACAAGCTGTTGGGAGAGGCGGCCAACCTGCATTTGCCTATGGCTTGATAATCGAGTAGCGGGCAGCAAATAGCCCCTAAACAAGTTTGTGGGTGGCAGCATTTATCTTACGATAAAGGAAAGCCAAAACGGGTGGTAGAAGGGAGAGGGCAATAATGCCATAAATAACGACGGCAAAATTGTCCTTGATAATCGGAATAGAACCAAAAAAATATCCTAAGCTGAGCAAACTGCCTACCCAAAGCAGAGCACTAACCAGATTGTAGATGGAAAATAATGAGACGGTCATATAGCCGACTCCAGCCACAAAAGGAGCAAAGGTGCGAATGATAGGAATAAAGCGAGCGAGGATAATTGTTTTCCCTCCATGCCTTTCATAAAACTGATGGGCTTCAATTAAGTATTTTTTATTCAATAATCGAGAATGATTTGCAGAAAATACCCGTGGGCCAATAGCTTTTCCTACCAAATAATTTATTTGGTTCCCGACAATCGATGCGATTACTAATAGACTGAATAAAGGCAGAATACTCAAAGGCGTACTTTGCTGTGCTGCAAGACTGCCTGCAGCAAAAAGCAAAGAATCACCTGGTAGAAAAGGGGTTATCACTAACCCTGTTTCACAAAATATAATGACGAACAATGCCAGATAGGTCCAAATACCATACGCTGATACAAAAGCAATAAGATAAGTATCTATATGTAAGATGTAATTTAGTAATTGATGTATAGTTTGCATTGAGTCCCCAATTTTTGTAACTTCAAGAGTGAGATCTAAGCCGGGTTCAGAGGCAGTTTACAGTATATGGTATAATCTTGTCTTTATTATAAAGTTGAAGCAAGTTTAATTTGACGCCAAACCTTTTATAAATGTCAAAATAGCGACTTTAATTCGTTTTTTATAGATTAATTATCTGATTTTATTTATATTTTAGTTTTGGCTTAAACTTTGCTATGGGTTTTCCAATTAATCAAGGTACTAATGTATGCATTGCACTGAGGTTTCTCTAAACGAAACACAAGCAGCAGTCAGCTTACCTGCTCAAGACATTTTAGCTTGTCTGCCTTCTGGTCTTGTTGTGCTGAATGCGCAAGGTTACATTGTCTGGCTCAATAAAGCTGCTGAGGACCTGTTAGGAACGGGACTACAGGGAATTGCCTGGCTTAGGGTAATTAAGCAAGTTTTTGCTCCTCGCGCCGATGATGGTCATGAAGTTTCTTTAGTGAATGGTCATAGATTACACGTAGCCATTTCTTCGCTCGAAAGTTTACCAGGACAATTAATTACCTTAACCGATGTGACAGCTAGCCGTGATTATGAACAATCCAGGGCAAATCAGCATCGTTTAATGGCTATGGGTAGAATGACTGCCCAGCTTGCTCACCAGATTAGGACCCCTTTGTCATCAGCAATACTCTACACAGAGCATTTAGCCGCGCAGCCACAGAGTGATAGCCGTTGTTTACAGTGGATTACACGGTTACAAGGTTGCCATGCCAGTATAGAACAGCAAATTCAAGAGTTGTTGTTATTTGCCAAAGGTGAAATGATTGAGCTTGTTTCGGTATCACTACAAGATTGTTGTAATCAGTTAGCTGAACGAGCTCAGCCTTTTATTCAGGCTGAGTCTGCAAGTTTCACGATTGATAATCAATCACAGAAAGATGAATTGCTTTTGCATAGAGAATCATTTATCGGGGCTGTGTTAAATCTCGTTATCAATGCCTTGCAAGCCAAGGCAAATTGTATCAGTCTCACCATTGAGGATCAGGCCAATGGTGGCGTGCAATTTAAAATGATCGACAATGGTCTCGGGATGCCTGATGATGTAAGAGGTCAGGCCTTTACTCCTTTTTTCACCACGAAAGCACAGGGAACAGGATTGGGGCTTGCTGTTGTTTACGCAGTTGTAAGAGCGCACGGTGGAGAGGTTATGTTAGATTCTTTACCAGGGCAAGGGAGTTGTATAACGATTAATCTACCAGGATAATGGTATTTTACCCGAGGATAACTCATGAGTGACGTGTTAATTGTTGAAGATGATCCCGTTTTACGTGAAGCACTGGCAGAAACAATGAATCTGGCAGGACACTCTTATCTGGCAGCGAAAGATGGTAAAGAAGCATTGGCCATGCTGGAGCGCCATAGCCCCGCAATTATTTTAAGTGATGTGCGTATGGATAAGATAGATGGGCAACAACTTCTTGCTGAAATTCAACGTCGAAATCCAGGCGTTCCTGTTATTTTGATGACAGCGCATGGCTCAGTTGAAGATGCCGTTGCTGCAATGCGTCATGGTGCGGTTGATTATCTGCAAAAACCTTTTAGTGCGCACGCGCTTACTGAAAAAATTAATCGCTACATCAAACCTGTTATCTTAGACGATGATAGTCAGCCAGTGGCTCAAGATCCGAAGAGCCAGGCCTTGTTGTCAATGGCGTTGCGAGTTGCGCAATCAGATGTTGGGGTGATGATCAGCGGTGAAAGTGGTACAGGAAAGGAAGTGTTAGCGCACTTCATCCATGATCATTCTCCACGTAAGCAACATCCTTTTATTGCTATTAATTGCGCAGCAATACCTGAGCAAATGTTAGAAGCGACTTTATTTGGCTATGAAAAGGGAGCGTTTACCGGTGCTTACAAGTCGACTCCTGGGAAATTTGAACAGGCGCAAGGTGGTACTTTATTACTGGATGAAGTCAGTGAAATGAATTTGGGTCTGCAGGCAAAATTATTGCGGGTGCTGCAAGAAAAAGAGGTCGAGCGGATAGGGGCTAATAAACTGATTAATCTTGATGTACGCGTATTAGCTACCAGTAATAGAAAATTGCTTGATGAAGTTAAGGCAGGCCGTTTTCGAGAGGACTTGTATTATCGCTTAAATGTTTTTCCTCTCCACTGGTTGCCATTAAGAGAAAGAATTTGTGACATTATTCCGTTGGCAAATTACCTGATTCGTCGTCATTGTCAGAATAACCAACCGCTAATTCCAAGTTTGAGTGATGAAGCCAAGCAAGCTCTACTTGAATACAGCTGGCCTGGTAATGCTCGTGAACTGGATAATGTGGTACAGCGCGCATTAGTACTTCAAACCCAAGGCATCATTGAAGTGCCCCATTTGCAATTACCAATGCAAGGAGGGGGTGATGAACTAAGGGTTGTTAAGAAGGTTGATAGTAAAAATCTTCAGAATCACGAGTTTGAGTTAATCGAACAAACACTGAAAGAATATGATGGTAACCGTCAAAAAGTTGCAGCGGTTTTAGGGGTGAGTGAGCGTACATTGCGTTATAAATTAGCAAAAATGCGCGAAGAGGGATATGTCGTATAGGAACTCAGTTAAGCAGGGATAGAGGAGAACGATAATGAGCGATATAAATGCCGTCTCTTTGCTAAATCAAATGCGTGTATTGGCAGCTAAAGCTGAAGGTAGTAGTGTAGAGAATGCAACCCAGACTTCGTTTGGTGATGTTTTTAAACATGCCTTGGGCGAAGTCAATCAATTGCACCAAAATGCAGACAATTTAAGAACCAAATTTGAGTTGGGTGATAAAAGTGTCGGTATTGGTGAGGTCATGGTCGCCGCACAGAAATCAAGCTTGGGTTTTGAAGCGACTTTAAGGGTAAGAAACAAATTAGTACAAGCTTATGAAGATATTATGAATATGCCTATATAGCGGGCATATAATGATGGAACTGTTAGAAAAAGAACAGCCACCTATTGGAGATACAGGAGTTAATCATGGCATTGGCTGACAGTGCTTCAACTGCCGCAGCAAGATTTGCAAGTCTCTCTGTCCCAAGGCAATTGGGCTTGATGTTAGGGCTTGCTGCAAGTGTAGCAATTGGTGTTGGAGTGGTTTTATGGTCCCGTGAACCTACCTATCTACCTCTTTATAGTGAAATAGGACCACGAGACGCGGCTGATATTGTGGAACTTTTACAACGAAATAATATCCCATTCAAAATTGATAAAAGCCATGGCACCATACTGGTACAAGCTGATGAGGCGCAGGAAGCGCGCTTGAAAGTAGCTGCGGAAGGCCTGCCACGTGGTAAGGGAGCAGGTTATGAAGCATTTTCCACCAATTCCAATGTTTTTAACAGCAGCCAATTTATGGAAAATGCTCGCTATAAACAAGCGTTAGAGACAGAGTTAGCGCGTACTATTAGTCAGTTTCATGATATCAAATCTGCTCGAGTACATTTGGCTATTCCTCGCGAATCTGCTTTTGTCAGGGATAATCGGGAACCCAGTGCTTCGGTGTTTATTGATGTTTATTCGGGACTTGAATTAAAAAAACAAACCATTGCATCGATTATTAATTTAGTCGCCTCCAGTATTCCAAGTCTTTCTGCCAATCGAGTCACTGTTGTTGATCAAAATGGCCAATTACTAAGTGAGGGCGGAGGGCAAACATTATTTACCAATACCGAACGCTTTATGGATTATCGTCAAACTCTTGAACAACAATACGTACAAAGAATTCAGGATATCTTAACGCCTTTACTTGGCTATGGGCGAGTTAGGGCGAAGGTTTCAGCGGATCTGGATTTTACTTCTTTTGAGCAAACCCAGGAAATGTACAATCCTGAATTGCAATCACTGCGCAGTGAACAAAGTATGGAAGAAAAACGTAATGTAGGGGGTAATGCCAGTGGTGTTCCAGGTTCCTTATCAAATACAGCGCCAGCCAATGCGAACTTGCAGCAAAATAAAAACAATAACCCCAATGCCAAGAATAGCACGCAGGTAAGTAACGCTGATGTTGATGTACAAGCGAGTGACTATCGCAAACAAAGTACAAAGAATTTTGAATTGGATAAGACAATTAGTCATACTAAAAATCAACCAGGAACAATTAAACGTTTAACGGTTGCTGTTTTGGTAGATGATAAGCCGACCTTGAATCCCAAGACTAAAAAAATGGAAGTTAAACCGTTAACACAAGCTGAAATTGAGCAAATTAAAGTCCTTGTTGCCAACGCAATTGGTTTAAATGCCAAACGGGGTGATAGCTTGAATGTACTCAATAGTCATTTCGTCAAACCTGATCCGGTCCCGCCGTTACCAGAAGAAAAATTTTGGCAAAAAGATTCTTTTTGGTCAATAATGAAACAAGTTGGTGCTGCATTATTTGTACTGACGATGGTGTTTGGTCTTCTCAGGCCATTGTTCAAGAACTTATCTGGCGTACGTCGGGAAGAAAACCCAGAGGAGAAGGCTGCGGAACTTACTCACGAGGGTCAAGCGATGTTGCCTCATGCTAATGATTATGAATCACAATTGTCATTACTTCGTCAGGTGGTAGATAAAGAGCCAAAACGGGTAGCACAAGTCGTTAAAACTTGGGTTGAGCGGGGATAGTACTATGGATGGCATTGAACGGGCTGCAATTTTGTTGTTGGGGATGGGAGAGAAAAATGCGGCTGAAGTACTGAAACACTTAGAGCCGCGTCAAGTGCAAAAAGTTGGTATGGCTATCTCAACAATGAGCAGTGTCAGTAAAGCAAAAATGCAAGGTGTGTTGGGTGAGTTTTTAACTGCGATTGAAGATCAAACCAGTTTGACAGTAGATGCTGAAAATTATTTACGTACGGTACTGATCAATGCCTTGGGTGAGGAAAATGCAATTCCGTTTATTGACAGGATCTTAGTATCTGATAAAGATAGTGGGCTTAATCGACTTAAATGGTTGGATGCTCGTCTTATTGCTGACGTGATCCGTAATGAACATCCACAAATTATCGCCACCATTCTTATCCATCTGGACAGTGAACAATCCGCTGAAGTGGTGAGTTATTTTTCATCGGAAAAACGAGCTGAAGTTTTATTACGGATGTGTACGATTGATACGGTTAAACCTGAAGCTATTTCTGAGCTTGGGCATGTTATTGAAAAGCAATTAAGTGGTCAGAAAGTTGGAAAAATAGCGTCAGTCGGAGGCATTAAAAGTGTTGCTGATGTGATTAACTTTCTTGAGGGTTCGGTAGAGACTGAAGTACTTGAGAAAATTCATGAATGGGATGAAGATCTTTGCGACAAGATTAAAGACAAAATGTTTGTTTTTGAAAATTTAGTGGATATGGATAATCGCAGTGTACAGACTTTATTGCGTGACGTATCTACTGAGCAGTTGATGTTGGCACTGAAGGGTACAACAGAACCAGTCAAAGAAAAGATTTTTACTAATATGTCAAAACGGGCTTCAGATTTGTTACGCGACGATTTGGAGATGCAAGGACCAGTAAAGGTTAGTGATGTAGAAAAAGCCCAACGGGATATCCTGGCCATTGCCAGGAGCCTGGCAGATGAAGGTAAAATTGCTCTGGGTACCAAAGGTGGCGACGAGATGATCTAGAGCTTGTTAATTAATTCTACCAAAAATGAACTGATGGTCATTTCCTGCGCTTCGCAGCTCGCGTATCTCTATGTATACCGTGTCGCAATGCCCGTCAATTAAACGTCATTGTTTTATTTGTAGCGAATTAATTAACAAGCTCACAGAGCCAACGGGTTTGTTATCAAAATAATTATGGAACTGTATCGATCTATAGATGCTAAGAGGACTAGTGTGGATAACGATTTCCAGCCCTTGTATGAAGAAAAGGATAAGGATGCTTTTGATGTCTGGCAGATGAAAATGCCAGAACCAGAGCCAGTCATCGAAATTGATGAAAAGGAAGAGTTTGCGAAGGAATGCGCACGTTTACGAGAAGAAGTTAAAAAAGCAGCTTACGAAGAAGGTATGCAACAGGCGGCTGCGGAATTACAACAAAAAAGACAAGAATTAGCCTCTTGGCTGACTCTAATCCAAAACCCGGTCGAATTACTGGATGATGCTTTGAGTCAAGAAATAGTCCAAACCATTGCCTGGATTTGTGAAGCCTGTATTGGTATTGAGTTATCAATTCATCCAAAAAAATTATTAACTTTACTCGAAGAAATAAAACGTGAATTTTCTACCTTGCAAGGCGATAGAGAGCTGGTTATGAATCCCTTGGATGTTGAGTGGTTATTGAATGAATTGGGTGAACAGCAGGTGGCAGGATTGACGGCGCTACTGGTTGCTGATCCCTCTTTATCGAGAGGTGATTTCTATTTAAAAAATGAATACGGCGAACTTGATGGACGCTTGAAAACCCGTTTGCAAAAATTATTCAAAAACTATTTGCTTGAAGATGGGGCCGAGTCAACTAACAATAAAGACTCACAATGAAAATTTATGAATCGCAATTAACCAACGCTTTAAAAATACTGCGCACAAAACCAGATAGGGGTTTGATTCATTGTGGGCGCGTGAGTCGAGCAATCGGTTTAACCCTGGAGGCACAAGGCTTTCATCTACCAGTAGGTGCACGTTGCTGGGTGAAAATTAGCGATAAAGAACGTGTCGAGGCCGAAGTGGTCGGTTTTGATAATGAAAATGCTTATTTGATGTCCATAGGACATACACAGGGTATTGGACCTGGCATGTTAATTGTTCCAAGTGGCAAAGTGGCACAAGTAGGCGTAAGCAACGATTTGTTAGGCAGGGTACTTAATGGGGCAGGTATTGCGATTGATGAGGGCGGCCCTCTGGATACTCCCCAGACTTATCCTTTGATGAGCCAGCCTTTTAATCCTTTAAAACGAGCTGCTATAGACACACCTTTAGATGTCGGTGTGCGGGCAATTAATGGTCTACTCACAGTGGGGCGCGGCCAACGTATTGGTTTATTTGCTGGAAGTGGTGTGGGTAAATCGGTGTTACTTAGTATTATGACTCGCTTTACAGCAGCCGATTTAGTGGTTGTTGGTTTAGTTGGTGAACGAGGAAGAGAGGTCAAAGAATTTATCGAGTGTAATTTGGGCGAAGAAGGGTTAAAACGGGCCGTTGTTGTAGCAGCGCCAGCTGATGAGAGTCCTTTAATGCGTCTACATGGAGCCATGGTAGCAACCAGCATTGCAGAGTATTTTCGTGATCAGGGCAAGCATGTATTGTTACTCATCGATTCTTTAACACGTTTTGCCCAGGCACAACGAGAAATAGCTTTATCCATCGGGGAACCTCCGGCAACAAAAGGTTATCCTCCTTCGGTTTTTGCAAAATTACCTCAGTTAGTTGAGAGGGCGGGTAATGGCAAACCAGGAAGTGGCTCGATAACTGCTTTTTATACGGTTCTCACCGAAGGTGATGATCAACAGGATCCGATTGCGGATGCGGCCCGTGCTATTCTTGATGGGCATATTGTCCTGGATCGTGAGTTGGCAGAGTCAGGGCAATTTCCAGCCATTGATTTAGAGGCCTCCATTAGTCGTGTTATGCCGGCCATTGTTCCGGAAGTTCAAATGAAACAAATGCTATTATTGAAGAAATACCTTTCGATTTATGAAAAAAATAAGGATTTGATTTTGTTAGGTGCTTATGCAAAAGGTAGTGATCAGCAATTGGACAAAGCCATTGCTTATCGAGAAAAAATTAGAGACTACATTGCTCAAGGAATGGATGAAAAGGTTGATTTTTCAACTAGTATAGCTCTTTTGCAAGAATTGGCTGAGTTACTGGAAAACGCATGAAACAGCGGATAACCCGATTATTGCGGATTCTTGAATTAAAAGAACAGGCAACCCGCACTGCGATGGAAGATTTAATTCGTGCTCGCGAGCAATTTATAACAGGCAAAATGAAACACGAACAATTGCTCGGTTATCGCCACGACTATATGCAGCAACTGAGTAATTTAGGCGATGCGGGGTGTACAGTCGGTCGGGTACGTAATCGTATTGATTTCATTGCCCAGCTTGATATGGCTTTGTCTCAACTCAATCAACAATTAGCGCAATTTGCAAAGCAACGTTCAAAATGCGAAACAATTTATTTACAGGTAAAATCCGAGCAAGATGCTGTAAAAAAACTGATTGAGCGGGTTGAGCAACAACAAAACCTTAAAAGAGAACGTGCTGAGCAGAAAGAAAGTGATGAGTACGCGCAAAAGCAGTGGTATAGTAAAAACTCTACCACTAACTCAACAAAACGCGGTGATTAAATTTTTAAAGCGATGCTGGATGCCTCTGGCCATCTTGATTATTACTGCCGCGGTTATTTCTAGCCTTTTCCGCGCGCTTACCCCTTGGGCTAAGCAATACAAGAAGGAAGTAGAGCATCATTTATCAACCCTGCTTGGGGAGCCCGTTAGTATTCATACTATGGAGACGGGATGGTATTGGTTTGAACCAGTAATCAAATTAAAGCAGGTTAGTATTTCAGACGGCAAACAGAAACTCATCAAGCTTGATAAGTTATTAGTTGGTATAAAT
The DNA here is from genome assembly GCF_001467625.1 of Legionella feeleii. Classification (GTDB taxonomy): domain Bacteria; phylum Pseudomonadota; class Gammaproteobacteria; order Legionellales; family Legionellaceae; genus Tatlockia; species Tatlockia feeleii. Next base: position 648,791 of record NZ_LNYB01000085.1, on the reverse strand, counting down.
ATTTTTAGTTCCCTTTGGCACTGGCAAATTCAACCAGGTGTATTGTTTCTTGATGAGCTGCACTTAACCATACGTCAAAAAAATGGGCAATGGCAGGTCGATGGTTTAACCGGTCCTAATAAGTCAACAATGACTTGGGATACAGATACTTATAAGCCTATTCTTGCCTGGATCCTGAGTCAGCAAAAAATTATCATAAAAAATCTCTCTGCACAGGTTTATCTGCAGAATGGCACATTAATTCCTGTCCGTGAATTTAATCTTACCATTGCTAATCGTTCTGGACGTTATCGTATCAAAGGTAAAGCACATCTTGCGCAAACGACGCGGACTGATTTTCAATTGCTTGCTGAAATGTACCTCGATCCCGGCGCCTTGAATAAGACTGTTGGCCATGCTTTTTTCTCCGTTGATGATCTTTTGCTTGCACAATGGCAAAGCTTTTTCCCTCAATCGCGTATTCATCTGTTAGGTGGAAAGGGGGATATAGAGGTATGGGCCGATGTTGGCGCAGGGCAATTAGAAAATGTTCAGGCAAGGTTGGATTTGGATCATCTAGCCTGGGATGATACTCAAACGCAAAAAAATCAATTGGTGCAATCGTTAAAAGCAAATTTAGCCTGGAACCCTACCAAAGAAGGCTGGCAATTGGCTGGAGACCACATAAAATTACGTTTGGGGGATACGCTGTGGCCTGAAAATTCTTTGTTGGTTCGTTATGAGAGATCCAACCATGATTATTTTGTTTTTATAAAAAATATTCTGTTGCAATCGTTGTGTTCTACATCGATCCCCTGGCCAAATAATCTAAGTACAGTTTTGGCTATGAAACCCCATGGACAGTTTCATGATACACAAGTGCATGTTAAAGACGGTGGTATTGCTTATATCTTGACACGTTTCTCAAAATTGGGGTGGCTGGCCCAGGAAACCCGTCTTGGCGTAGATAATCTTTCAGGAGTTATTCATTGGCAGCCCACAGAAGGGCGTTTAGAGCTCGATGGTGAGAAAACAGTCATTGATGATAAAAGTCAGCCGCCGATCACCTTTGAAACGCTTAATGCGGCTTTTGATTGGAAAGAATTAAGCCATGGTATGCGCTTGAGTATGGAGCGCCTTGTCTTAAAGCATCCCAATCTATTACTCAGTGCTCAGGGAGTAGTGGACGAAATATCAACCAACTCAGCAGGTAGTTTACGTTTGACAGCTGAATTTTCAGCCAATGATGCGCATAAATGGCTACCTTATTTGCCTGTCAAACATTTGAAACCGAAACTGGCTATTTGGTTGAAACGTGATGTTAAACGTATTGCAACGGCCAGTGGTGAGCTGAGCGTTAATGGTTTGGTTGCTGATTTTCCTTTTGATAAACAACCCGGTGAATTTGCGATAAAAAGCTATTTAACCGGTGTCGATTTAATTTTCGCTCCTAACTGGCCGTTAACTAAAGACATTGAAGGTTATCTACGGGTAAACAAAAGAGCTTTAGAAGCAGATATTGTTCATGCAGATCTCAGGGGCATTGTTATAGATAAAGGAAATTTGAGTGTCAATGATATTGGATTGGACAAAGAAACCTTACTTATCCATAGCAAAATTACAACAGATTCAGGTAAAGCACAGTCCTATATTTTATCGTCTCCTTTAAATAAAAAATTATCTGTTTTAAACATGCTTAAAATGAAAGGCCCACTGGAGCTCGATCTCCAGCTGGAGGCGCCACTTTATCCTGAAAACGATGATGTTTTGGCGCTAGGCGATCTGGCCTTTATAAATAACACTGTCGATGTACATCATACTTTGGATGATGTGCAATTGAATAAGTTAAATGGTACTTTGCAATTTGATCAGCAAGGAATTTTAGACAGCGACTTAAAAGCGATTATTATGGGTTATCCCGTCGCAATTCTTATTAAATCAATTCGCCATCCTGAGCCTTATACGGAAGTTAGGATTAAAGGCAAAACAACAATGGATGTGGTACGTAGTAAATTTAATTTACCTGTTTTTTCTTTAATGCATGGCTCTTTATGGTTAGAAAGTTTATTAACCTTAACCGATGATCCCAGTGATTTGGACCATTTGCGTATTCACACTTCTCTGCAGGGGCTAAGTATTGATTTACCCTCACCCTTAGGGAAGTTGGCTGGTGTAAAAACGCCCTTAACAATCGATATTGATTTTAATCCAAAAGCAATCCGGTTACGTTTTAATTATGATAATCGGCTACGTAGTGATTTATGGTTTTCTGGTTCTAAAGAAGAATACCTCTTACAAAAAGGAGAAATTCTGGTAGGTGATAGTAACCAACCTCCGATGGAGCAAAAACAAAAAGGATTACGTATAGTGGGGGCCCTGACTACTTTTGATTTACAAGAATGGCTTGCTACTTGGGAAAAATTGTCGGATTTAACAACTAAAAAAGGCTTGATAGATGTCCTTAATTATGTTGAATTCAAATTGCGCGAAGCTAAGATATGGCGCGAAAACTATAAGGATTTATCAGTCAAAGCAATAAAATCAACAAATAATTCCTGGTCTATCCACCTCGAACAGGAAAGATTGGCTGCGAACTTGAAATATCAGCCATCAACCAATAGCTTAACGGGAGTTTTTGATAAATTAAGTCTCACCAAACAGGCTGACGCAAATAAATTAGGAGAAGCGACTCCCTGGACTCTTAAACCTGCCGAGATGCCAAATCTTGATCTGAGTATTCATTCTTTTCAATTTGATGGTTTAAATCTAGGCGACGTCACCTTAAAAACAACCAGAGCAAATAATTTATGGCAACTTGAATCCTTTAAAATGGAATCGCCATACTATCAACTAAGCGCAAAAGGGCAGTGGCAGCGCGAAGGCAAAATAAATACAACGAGACTTCGTGCTGATTTACACATTAATGATTTGGCAAAAAGTTTGGTCAGTTGGGAAATTAGCCCAGTGGTAGAAGCGCATCGAGGAGATGTAAGATTTCAAGGGAGCTGGCCTGGTGCTTTTCATGATTTTTCCTTAGTCAATGTCGTTGGGCAAATGGGGATCGGTTTTAAAAATGGTCGCATTACCAATTTAAGCCCGGAAACGGAGGAAAAACTTGGCTTAGGAAAGCTGTTAAGTATTCTTAGTTTACAAACTATACCCAGACGCTTGAAATTGGATTTCAGTGATCTTTCACAAGCAGGTTACAGTTTTGATGAATTTAGTGGAAGTTTTACTCTGGCAAAAGGTGTCCTGACTACACAAGATAGTTATATCGATGGTCCTGTCGCTTATGCCAGTATGAAAGGAAACCTTGATGTAGTAAGACAACTGTATGATCTTAATTTAAAAGTCTCTCCTCACATAACAGCAAGTTTACCCATTGTTGCAACAATTGCAGGTGGCCCAATAGCAGGAATAGCCACCTGGGTAGCCTCTAAAATTATTAATCAGGGAATGCAGAGAATCAGTGGCTATACTTACAAGATTTCCGGTCCCTGGCGACAACCGGTCGTACAACAAGTGAGTATTATCAAGAAACGCCAGACTTGATGATTTTCTTTCACTTTAAGATAGTAGGGTCCGTTGACATTTCGCTAGCTTGAGTTGAAATAGTAATGAGCAGCGAAAGGCGGAGATGAATGCATTTCGGCCAGGATAATAAAATGTCAACAGAGCCTGGAAAGGTATTTAAATTTATTGATAGGACACAGGTATGTGGGACATGCTTTTTAAGCGTTATTGGAGAGTTTGCATTTTTAAGGAAACACCGGCAAACACACCTTATTCTCATTTTTTACTGGGGCTGGTTTCTTTTTTATTCCTTGCTTTGATTATTCTGCAATGGTACATCACCGATGTACAAAAGGAATTTAAGTTAATCACGTCAATTTTTGCTGGCCTGAGTTTGCTTTGTTCCTATTTTATTTATACTTTTGTATTATTAAAAGTTTATCGGAAAACCAATCGGTTTGCCCAAACGTTAACTGCGCTTTTGGTAAGCCATTTAATTGTTCATATATTTGCTATGCCTTTATTGTTGGTGGCACCAATTTTTAATTCAACTATCAATCCAACATTCGTTTTATTTTTTGGAATTTTGTATTTGATTCTTACTTTGGTATTAACTGTTTGGCAATTTTTAATCACAGCTCATATCTATAAACATGCTCTGGAAGTGGATAATCTCGCTTCAATTTTAGCAAGTGTTGGTTTATTGGCTTGTAATATTTTAACTGTTTCATTTTGGTGATAGGACTATTTATGCATTTACATATCTTGGGTGTTAGCGGAACTTTTATGAGTGCTCTTGCTTTATTAGCGAGGGATGCTGGTTTTAAAGTGACAGGATGTGATGCGAATTGTTATCCACCAGTCAGTGATTTGTTGCAGGCAAAAGGTATTGAATGGACCGAAGGTTATGAGGACAGTACACAAGCATTGAAGGCCGATTGTGTGATTGTCGGTAATGCTATCAAAAGAGGCATGCCTGTTCTGGAAGCAGTACTTAATGCCGGTAAGAATTGTACGTCAGGTCCGCAGTGGTTAGCTGAAAATATTTTGCCTCGTTATCGCGTAATGGCTGTTTCTGGTACACATGGCAAAACAACGACAACATCCATGCTTGCTTTTATCTTGCATCAGGCAGGCTTACAACCTGGTTTCCTAATCGGTGGGGTAGCACCTAATTTTAATACCAGTGCTAATTTGGGAGAAGGGGAGTGGTTTGTTATTGAAGCGGATGAGTACGATAGTGCATTTTTTGATAAACGACCTAAACTCATGCATTATCGGCCTGAAGTGGCGATTTTGAATAATTTGGAATTTGATCATGCTGATATCTACGAAAACCTCGCTGCTATTCAGCAGCAATTTCATTATTATTTAAAGACTATTCCTGCCAAAGGGGTGGTTATTAAGCCTCGTGATGATGCTGCCTTAAACGAAGTTCTTGCACGGGGCGTTTTTTCCACTGTTAATGAGTTGGCTTTTAGTGGGAATGCGACTTGGCGGGCTGAGTTGCTTGATGATAGCGGTCAGACTTTCCGGGTATGGCATCAGGGGAAGGTCGTGACGGAAGTAAACTGGCCGTTGATTGGTCAGTTTAATGTTGAAAACGGCTTGGCAGCAATTGCAGCAAGTTCTTTTGCCGGTGTCGATGCAGAAACAGCAGCGAAAGCCTTGGCAGAATTTAGTCCGGTTAAGCGGCGTTTGGAAGTAAAATCCAATCGTCATGGGATCACGGTTTATGATGATTTTGCACACCACCCTACCGCAATAAACAAGACCATTAAGGCACTTAAACAGAGTGGAAGGCATCAGCGTATTTTCGCTGTTCTTGAATTTGCCTCTTATACCATGCGAACAGGCGTGCACGTTGGTGCTATGTCAGAGGCTTTAGCACCTGTAGATGGTGCCTTTGTGTTGAACCCCGAGCAATTTAGTCTGGCGAATGTGGTGAAAGATTGGATTTGTCCCCATCAGGTGTTACCTAGTACCCATGCAATTGTTAATGCTGTGGTTGATGCGGTACAGCCTGGTGATGCTGTATTGATTATGTCTAACCGTGGCTTTGGTAATATTCATCAAGATCTGGTTTCACAGATTGATTTGCGCTTTAACAAATAGCAAATAAAGCATTCGTTGATTGCAAATTCTTTGGCAGATTGTTATAAAAATAGAAGCTCCCAGCGCAAGGAATTGGGAGCAGCTCCACTAAATAAATGGACAGTGGCTGTGGATGGACAAAGAAATGCCAAGGAGAATATATGGGGTATGAGCCACCATCTTTTGAAGAGCTATGCAAAGCAACAGATCAATTAGAAGGTGATTTTAATAAATTTGCATCGCGCTATTTTGTTGCTAGTTATTCTGCCCTGTGCAGTATCGCTGAAACGTTAAAGGACGAGTATTGTAAAAACGTCAAAAAGAAAACATCCTGGGTTTTTACTCCTATACCTAAGGAGTTACGTCTTTCCCAAATTGCTTGTATTAGCCAATTAAAAAATGATCTTAAGCCGCGCACGGAGGCTGAGGTAAAGAAGGCTGTTTCTATCTTGATGGGAGCCTTCATGTATCGCTTATTGCGTCTCGAACATGAACAGATCAATCTTTATGAATTTTTCAAAGCATCTCGCATTGAGGATTATTTTAATATTTCTATTGTCAATTCTTGCGCCTTACACACTACCTTGAGGGAAGCACTTATCAAGAAAGGAAATGTTTTTGATGCTCAAACTGTTGCTGTCTGTTGCGGGGCTTATAAGCAGTATTTGATGCAAGAGGGTGTGAGTGATCGATATACCTACATAAGAGAAGATACTGATTTTTTTTCCAATCTTGATCTTATCATTGCTAAAGCTAAATTGGTGGCAGCGCCGATACAGGAGCAACTACACTATGTTAGTTTTATCCAATCGGTAGCTAAATCATTAAAAGAGTATGATGAAGAGGTTAGAGACGGTTTAAAGACTTTAGATAAACTATTAAAAACAAAACTGGCCACTAAAGAATCCATCAAACGAGATGAAATTATTAAGTGTTTACAATCTCTGGAGTTAGAAAGTGGTACCACGCGGTATATCGAGAAACTCTTGCCTCGTGATTTAGTTATTGATGAAGAAAGCAGTGTTGATTTTGAGGAAAAAATGATAGAGAGATTGACTATCTACAATCAACACGTTCTTTTAGGCGCTCATATCTTACCCTTAAAAGCTTGTCAAACTGTACCTTATCCTGCTCTTGATAGTGCAATCCGTCATGTTATTGAGCGCTTGAATAATTCGCTGGATACCAAGACCCATGACCTTGCCTTTGATGCTCTGAATTTTTTTGTCAACTTACCTGGAGAAGCCACGATTAAGTATGATGCCTGGGGAGATGCTGAGGCTATGAAAGCTGATTTACTGAAACAATGGGATGAATTGAAAGAGGCAAATAGGCTTGAGTTCATATTGGTTACGTAAATAGACTTTCTAATGCAAAAGCAAGGCGTGCTCGCATGAGACGCCTTGCTTTTGTCAAACTCAGGTAAACTGCAATTGTTCATCTTTCCAGATGACATTTATTTTATCACCTGGTTTAAATTGGCCTGTTAATAAAGCCTGAGCCAATGGATTTTCCAATTTTTGTTGAATAGTCCGCTTTAATGGCCTTGCCCCATAGACTGGATCAAAACCTGCCTCAGCCAAGTGGGCCAATGCATCGGGACTCACCTGCAAGGTAATATTTTGCTGCTGTAATCGCTGTTGCAAATAACCAATTTGGATAGTTGCTATATTGGCAATTTGTTCTTTCGTTAAAGCATGGAATACCACGGAGTCATCAATTCGATTGATGAACTCGGGGCGGAAATGCTGACTGACTAAATCCATAACAGCGGTTTTAATCTGATCATAATTCAGTTTGGCGCCCATATCTTGAATCAGAGAGGAGCCGATGTTGGAGGTCATAACAATCACGGTATTACGAAAATCAACCGTCCTACCTTGGCCATCCGTTAAACGCCCGTCATCAAGTACTTGTAAAAGGATATTAAATACATCGCTGTGCGCTTTTTCAATTTCATCCAGCAAGATCACTGAATAAGGGCGACGGCGTACAGCCTCAGTCAAATAACCACCTTCTTCATAACCTACATAGCCAGGAGGGGCGCCAATCAAGCGGGCCACGGAATGTTTTTCCATGAATTCAGACATATCAATGCGTACCATGGCGTCTACTGTATCGAACAGAAAAGCAGCCAAGGCTTTACAAAGCTCTGTTTTACCAACCCCTGTTGGACCAAGAAATAAAAAGGAACCGATAGGGCGGTTCGGATCAGACAGGCCGGCTCGTGACCGACGAATGGCATTGGCTACTGCATCAACGGCTTCATTTTGACCAATGAGTCGTTTATGTAAGGCCTCCTCCATGTGCAACAATTTTTCCTTTTCACCTTCCAGCATTTTAGAAACGGGAATGCCTGTCCATTTGGAAACAACGTCAGCAATTTCTTCCTCGGTAACTTTGTTACGTACCAGTCTTGTTTCACTGGGTTCCGAGGTTGAAACCTGATTCAGTTGCTTTTCCAGTTCGGGAATGCGACCGTATTGTAATTCTGACATGCGCGCGAGATCGCCAGCTCTTCTTGCTGTTTCCAGTTCAATTTTGGCTTGTTCCAGGGATTCCTTGATTTGAGTTGCGCCTTGCAAGGTGGCTTTTTCTGTTTTCCAGATTTCAGCCAAGTCAGCGTAATTTTTTTCCAATTCCTGAATTGTTTTTTGTAAATCGTCTAAGCGTTTTTTGGAAGCTTCATCATGTTCTTTTTTGAGTGCCTCCCGCTCAATTTTCAACTGGATGAGGCGTCTGTCAAGTTTATCCAGGCTTTCCGGTTTGGAATCAATTTCCATACGGATCTGGCTACCTGCTTCATCGATTAAATCAATGGCTTTATCCGGTAATTGCCTGTCACTGATATAGCGATGAGAGAGTGTGGCGGCTGCAACGATAGCAGGATCGGTGATTTCAACGCCGTGATGGACTTCATAACGTTCTTTTAAACCGCGTAAAATAGCAATGGTATCTTCAACACTTGGTTCGTTAACCAGCACTTTCTGGAACCGGCGTTCAAGCGCTGCATCTTTCTCAATGTATTGACGGTATTCATCCAGTGTTGTGGCACCAATACAATGCAATTCACCCCGGGCTAGAGCCGGTTTTAACATATTACCTGCATCCATTGCGCCTTCTGCTTTCCCAGCACCAACCATGGTATGAAGTTCATCGATAAATAAAATGATTTGCCCTTCTTGCTTCGCCAAATCATTCAAGACGGCTTTCAATCGCTCTTCAAATTCACCACGAAATTTAGCGCCAGCAATGAGTGCGCCCATGTCTAAAGACAGTAAACGTTTGTCTTTTAATCCTTCGGGTACTTCGCCATTAACAATTCGTTGTGCCAAGCCTTCCACGATGGCTGTTTTTCCTACTCCGGGCTCCCCAATGAGGACGGGATTATTTTTTGTACGCCGTTGCAGCACCTGGATAGTACGGCGGATTTCATCATCGCGACCAATTACTGGATCCAACTTACCCTGTTCTGCACGCTCCGTTAAATCAAGCGTATATTTTTCCAGTGCTTGCCGTTGTTCTTCGGCGTTGGGATCATTCACTGTTTCGTTACCACGAATGTCATTGATTGCTTTTTCAATCGCTTGCTTGTCGGCACCAGCCTGCTTTAATAGTTTTGCAAGAGTACCTTCCTCGCTGATAGCCGCTAAGATAAATATTTCGCTGGAAATATAACTATCTTTTCTTTGTTGAGATAATTTATCGGTGAGATTAAGCAAGCGTCCGAGAGCGTTGGAAATATGAATATCGCCTCCCGTACCTGAGACTTTAGGCAGTTTATCGAGAGCTTGGTCTATTAAGGTTCGCAGTTGTGATAAATTAACGCCAGCCTTGGTTAGCAAAGGCCGGCAACTACCGCCTTGCTGATCAAGCAGTGCTTTCATGAGATGTTCCGGTTCGATAAAACCATTATCTCTCCCCAACGCCAGTGATTGGGCATCGGCTAAAGCCATTTGGAACTTTGAGGTAAGCTTGTCCATTCTCATAAAAGACCTCTCTTTTTCAGGAAATGATTGTTTAAATGATGCAGTACCCCGTAAAATGAGGGCTCTTTTGACAATATCAAGTATTAACTATGAATAATAATCCGATGACTGAGAATCCAGATTCCCAAACCTTGTTAAACCAGATTGTTATTGAATTTATGAAGGAGCAAAAGAGTAAACGCCGTTGGCGCTGGGTGAAGAGAGTCATTTACTTATTCTTATTTGCCTTTGTCATTTATCTTATTGCCACTTATAAAGATGAGGATAAAGTTTTACGTGCCAAACCGCATGTCGGTTTGATTGATGTGAATGGCACGATATTCGACACAGACAGTGGTAACGCTGAGAATTTTGCGAAGGCTTTGGACGATGCCTATAAAAATACGGGTTTGAAGGCTCTGATCATACGGATTAACAGCCCAGGCGGCAGCGCGGTGCAAGCTGATTATATGTACAATACACTGCAATACTACCGCCAAAAATACCCTGATATTAAAACGTACGCTGTGTGTGTTGATATGTGTGCTTCGGCTGCTTATTACCTTGCTGCGGGAGCGGAGGAAATCTATGCTAACCCTGCCAGTATGGTTGGTTCGATTGGTGTACTGTATAACGGGTTTGGTTTTACTGATGCCATGCAAAAAATTGGCGTTAGCCGGCGCTTGCAGACAGCAGGGATTAATAAAGGCTTTTTAGATCCTTTTTCACCAGTTGCTCCTGGCGATAAACAACTTCTGCAAACGATGTTGGATGATGTACATCAGCAATTTATCGCAAAAGTGAAAGAAGGGCGTGGCAGTCGTCTTAAAATTGATGAGCTGACCTTCTCAGGGCTTTTTTGGACAGGCCAACAGGCAAAAGATCGTGGATTAATTGATGGTTTTGCCAGCAGCGGCCAGATTGCTCGTAATATCGTCAAGATTGACCAGGTAATTGACTATACCTATAAGCAAAGTGTATTTGAGCGTATGGCAAAGAATATCGGTACGGCTGCTGCCAATCAATTACCAATAGCAATGGGGATGAAGCAAGGTATAAGAGCTTGAATACTAGCCGTATAGTACTTCGAGATGCATAGAGGCCTCCAGATATTGATCGCCAGACATTAATATCCCTTGGCCTCTATCTCTTTACAATTATTTTTTCTACTCCTGACCAGGATGATTGTAAACACACCTTGGTCTGGCAATTTTTAAACTTCGGCTTTTTAAGAACAACGGGTTAAATAAGGGCGGTCATCTGGCATAGTGAAAGGCTCAACCATTTCGTTCTCTTTATCTCGAACCCGTAAGTTCAAATGGGTGCGAAAAGCCATTACCATCGACTCATCTTCTTCCATTCTAGCTTTCTTGGTGTTGCCAAGAGGACTTGCAGTACGCTTTGATTGAGAAGGCCTTGGTTCATTGTCATGCTCAAGGTAGTCATGAACGAGCGTTGCACTGAAAAGAGAAAATTGGGTTTTAGCATCCGTATTACCATGTTTCAGGTTTAGTATAATGGTTTCTTTTTGGGGAATTATTTCAAAATCAAATGCCTCCAGTGTTTTAGTCTGTTGAAGGGCTTGATACATTGGTTCTCGGATATTTTCATCAATTGAAAAAATTAAGCTTGTTCCCTCGATTTTAGCGTTACCCGATTGGTATAACTCAGCAAGTAATCTCATCATCGAATAATTGGACTGGGCTTGAGTACTGAAGAAAGTAGGGCTTTTGGGCCTTAGTTCCAACATAGGAAGACTAAAAGAACCTATTTGTACGGTTTCAATTTCAGGTGGCTTTCCATCCACGGCTTCTAACACCCCTCCAGAGCATGATTTGTTATCATTTCGCGTCTGTGGTGAGCAAGTTTGGAAGAATCTGGCGGAATATTTTTGGGCTTCAACAAGGTCGTTATCCACCACCACACAGCTATCATCTTGAAGATGGTATTCCTTGGCATCAGCATTGGCTAGATAATCCGTGGAAAGTGCAGGTAATTTCTCCTGTTGTTGGATAAGGGGATGGATGTATTGCTTGTAAATATCCTCAAAGGTGACCACATAGCCAAGCTTGTCTTGATAGTGGCGAATCACTCGTCCCAGCATTTGCTCAATGTCTTGTCGTGCTGTCTGTTGAGAGGGAGGACGTAAAATAAACTCCCATGCCAAGTCAGGACAATCAAATCCAAAGCGAAGTTTTCTTACTGCGAGTAGAATGCCTGGTTGATTGCTTTGGACAAATTGTTTTACCTCTTCAAGAGAAAGCGCATTATCGCTATGAATAGCATAAGCATTTAACCCTGCCTCGCGCAATATTTTTTGTGCCTTGTTACACAACTCAATGGATTTTAAATAAATAAGGCCTTTGGTTTCAGCCAAAGTAACTCCCTCCTGAAATCCCGGGTGATACTGATTTCTCAGGATTTGCGGCAGCCATTTAATGATAAGGTTTAGATTGGCCAGTGAGTAAGGAATATTAATGGTATCTACAATTAAGGGCGCATGAAAATGACTATTAAGTGCTTGTTGAAGACTAAATGAATACAACGTATTTTTGATGAAATCCTGGGTGGGAGGAGTGGCACTACTGGCAATGACCATTGGGGCGTCAGAGGGAAGCTCTGCAATCAAGTTTTTCACAGTTGCGGTGTACTCATGATATTCATCTAACAGAATTAAAGCTGCCTGATGAATCATGGACTGGCTTTCCAGAAGCTTTTTAAAACTATCTTCACAGCAAATAATGATAGCTCTTTGTTGGTGAATGCGCTGGTTTTTAAGCAGCGCTATTGCGCTGATACTTTTCATATGACTGGAAACGGTGATGATATGCTGCTGTGGAATTGAAAGAGGATTATTCTCCTGTTGCAAAGCGTTATTATACCGGAGTAAATCCTGATAGAACTGGATGACGAGTTCGATATGCGGGGTGACAATAAAGACGGATTGATTTGCGGCTGCGGCATGATAAGCCATCAATGCCAGTGTAGATTGAATAAGACTCTTACCACTTCCTGTCGCCATGACAAGCCTTGAAGGGCCTGTATAGCTTGCTGCTGCTTGAATGGCTTCAACTTGGTAGCTGCGCAGGGTGGTACTTGCAAAATCATACCCATGAATGAATTGAGCAAAACAGGTTTTAAACTCAGCGGCACTTTGAACCCATGAAGGTCTTGACGGCACTAAATCAAGATGCTGCCCATTGGCTTTAGCATGGAGGCTTAATAAATCAACCTCCTGCATGGAGCCTTCATAATCCTCATGATGCCTGTAGTTTTCTTCAATAATCTGATTTAATTTTTTAATAGCGGCTTCAATAATTCCGTAAAACGGGGAGGTATCAGCCCTAATTGGGTAGGGGAGTTCAAATAGCTCCGCTTTTTTTCCTGTGGCAGCAAATAAATTTTTCTGCTGTTTGGAACGGAATAAACCGATTTTTTCTAAAGGGAGAATGCCATAGCCAGCAATATTTTGTTCTGCAAAGAGATAATGTAGAACAATCTGGAAATAATAATCTTCACCCCATTTTTTTGCTTGTGCTGCTTCAGGAAAGAGGCAGAATAAATCTTCTTCCTCTTGAAGCTTTTGACGGATGATTTGCATATTGACCATAAAGAATTTGGAACCCAGTTCCCCAGGTCTCTTTTTATGGCCCCCTAAGGTTCCAACACTCAGGCTTGCTTGTTGTGCCGCTTGAAGCCCTAAAAAATCCATTACTGAATCCCAGGTGCCAGAGGGGATTATTTCCGGTGAGAAAGATAGGCTGGCAATATTATCGTCCAAAAGGGCAAACTGAGGGCTGTGGGCGTAATAAGCAAACAAAAAGGCCGCAAGCCTTCGCGCTGTGATACTTCCTGGTTCGGTATACACACCATAGTATTTACTCTCAATTTTACTGATTACCAGTAAATCAATCTGGCTGGAGAGGTAAGGTAATAACTGGATGCTCTCTTCTTCAGTACAAATTAACGTACAACGAGTCTTTTGAGTAAGGGGGACAAGTGCATTCAGTGTGCGGCCAGCACAAATAAATAGGGTAGGTGAAGCAAATTCCATGTCTTTCTTTTGAGTGATAAGCTTTGCACCGAAAGCAGGAGTCACAATAGAGTGGGTGTAAAAAGAACCGGAGGCCGGGCTCATGTCGCAGACCGGCGTCAATTGCAGTTGGTGATGCGTAGAGCTAATATCACTAGCTGCTCTTTGTGATTTAGGCAAGCGTCCATGAGGAGTGCCTGTCGTATACTTGGTATGGATGCCGCCCTGGATACTCGGGATGTTTTGGGGGGCGAGGACATCTGAAAATTTGTTGTAAACAAAAATTTTTTGATTATTTATCTCTGTATAACTCTCACCGCTAGAAGCGATAGAGCCCTGATTTTTAAGCCCGTATTCTTCCTCTTTGGTATGATTGCCGAGCGAAGCAGAGCCCTGGACGACTGCATGGACTGAAGCCTGGTGCCTGGTTCGATATTCTTCCACTTTGGCATGATTGCCGACCAAAGCATAGCCTTGGGCGATATCATGGACTGAAGCCTGATGCTGGGTTCGGTATTCTTCCACTTTGTCATGGTTCTGAGCAACAGCATAACCTTGGGCAATTTCATGGACTGAGGCCTGATGCTTGGTGCGGTATTCTTCCACTTTGCTATGATTTCCGGCTAAGGCATAGACTCGAGCAATGTAGCTCACCGAAACCTTATGCTGAATTCGGTATTCTTCCACTTTGTCATGGTTTTGAGCCACAGCATAACCTAGAGCGATTACATTGACTGAAGCCTGATGCTGGGTTCGGTATTCTTCCACTTTGCGATGATTCCCGGCTTCAGAATAACCCAGAGCGATATCATGGGCTGAAGCCTGATGCTTGGTTCGGTACTCTTCTACTTTGCTATGGTTTCCGGCTATGGCATAGATTCGAGCAATGTAGTGCACCGGAACCTGATGCCGAATTCGGTATTCTTCCACTTTGTCATAGTTTTCGGCTAGAGCATATTCTCTGGCAATTAATCGCACTGAGGCCTGATACTTGATCCGGTATTCTTCCGCTTTATCATGGTGTCCTCCTTGAGCATAGCCTTGGGCTATCTCATGCACGGACGCCTGATACTTGGTCCGATATTCTTCCACTTTGTCATGGTTACCAGCCTCAGCATAGCCTTTGGCGATTTCATGGACTGAAGCCTGATGCACAATTCGATATTCTTCCACCTTGTCATGCTTTCCGTCTAAGGCATAGATTAGAGCTATTTGGTGCACGGTATTTTGATGCGTTGTCATCAGCTCACGAAGTTTTTCATAATTTTTTGCTTGAGCAAGTAATAGAAGCTCTTTTGTATTTGCCATATTTAGATCAAAGTGAATAAATTGCGCATCATATCATTTAGTTCATTAATAATCCATTGTGATTTATATAAAAGCATTTAATAAATAAGGAAAAATATAGATTCTGCCGCAGGAAACAGGTTTACTGAGTGAGCATTTTCTTTTGGAGGGCGTCGTGAAGGTTTGCTGTCAAAAAATTGGGGGGATGAGTCACTGGCTTGTCATTTTGGTGAGTAAAGGGAGAGGATTAATTGAAATCCTGGTTGCAAGCAACCAGGCTACGTAAATCACAGGCTATTCACTGCAATTTTGTTTGACAATCCCCTGGCGCCCTCGCAAAATCCCTGTCTTAACGAATATCAGAATGTAAGTATAAGAGGATAAGCCCGATGGTTAAGTTTGGTAAGCGGCACTGGCTAAAGGGGGGTGGACTAGCCTGCTTTGCATGGGTTTTAACAAGCATCAACGTATATGCAGAAAAAATTAATCTACCCCAGGATACACCTTATCAGCAATTGGAAAAATTTATTCCTCTTTATCTTGAAGCGGTAAAGAAGCCTTGGCAGACAATTGTAACGGATAAGGCATTACGAATTGGTTCTCGAGATAATGCGGTTATCACCCTCCGCAAGCGATTACAAAAGACAGGGGAGCTCCCAACCTCTGCCTCGATGAATGATTCCTATTTTGATAAAGAATTGGAAAAGGCTGTCCAGGTATTTCAGGAAAGGCATGGTATTTTGGCTGATGGTATTGTGGGGAAGGATACATTGAACGCCTTAAATATTTCCCCACAAAAGCGTTTGCAGCAGATTTATATTAACATCGAGCGCTGGAAAACATTTAGTAAACAGGTTACCCCCAAATACATATGGATTAATGTTCCAGACTATCGTTTACGTTATGTCAGTAAGCATAAAACCAAAATAACCTCACGTGTTATTGTGGGTAAGCCTACACGGGCAACGCCGGAAATAGATTCTGAAATAACTCACATTATTATCAATCCCTATTGGAATGTACCGCCCACCATAGTCAGGCAAGATCTGATACCAAAAGCACTGACTAATCCAGGCTATCTGGGAGAACATCATATTCGGGTTTTTCATAGGGATTCATTAAAAAATGAAATTCCATTAAATAAAATTCGCTGGTCTGATGTCGCTATTAACCCAAGCACCTATTTGTTTCGCCAGGATCCCGGCTCAAAAAATGCCTTGGGACAAATTAAATTTCACTTCGCTAATTCTCACTCGGTCTATTTGCACGATACGCCTGCAAAAGAATTATTTAACAAGGAAAAGCGCTTCTTTAGCTCAGGTTGTGTCCGTTTGGAAAACCCGTTAACTCTTTTTGAAAAAATTGCTAAACATGAGGATTCGATTAAGGTTCAATTGCCAGATATTAAACAACTATTAGAGTCTGGACGTACGGTCAGTTTTAAGTTGGCAAATCCTATTCCTATTCGTGTGACTTATATTACAGCCTGGGTCAACGAGGAGGGTGTGTTACATTTTTGGGATGATGTCTATCAAAGAGATCATCGCTTATTAATTAACTCGCGTAATCGAACCAAAGATCTTCCCCAACCAGCGTAAAGCAACCTGGTTGCCTGCAACCCAGGTGACCAGGCTACCCGGCTTCTTCAAACCCGCACTGGGGCGCTAATTTGAAAAATTAGACTATATTTTAACAATAGACTCGTAAAGCGAATTTGACAGGGCAGAGCACCTTTCAAGAATCAAATTGGTTCTGGACACGGGCAGCCTATCCTTACTCTTCATTGGACAAGGAGTGTATAAATGAAAAAAATAACAGGATTGTTCACTACCATTACCCTTAGCTTAATCGTAGTGCCTGGTTATTCTCAAACATTTTATAAACAGATCGTTTTTAGCCATACACATACAGCGAATGAGAAAGTAATGACTAAGGACCAATGCAAAGACATTATGAAGCCCCTCTATCTTAGTTATGACAATAAGGCCACAGTAGAGAATATGCCTTCAAACATTAAAATGTCTGCAGGTAAAGAAGACAATCATAAAGTCAGTGATTATCAAATAAAACGAGCTGTGCCTACTGCTAATAAAAACATTAGTATTTTTGAAGGGGTGGCTCAGCAAACCTTTGTTCTCAATGGTAAAGAAATCAAAACAAAATTAAATGAAGTTGTTTTTTTTGATCATACCAAAGAAACAGTAATAGGGTACTGGGATAATCAATATTGCTGGGGTTCTTTATATTCTAAACATATCGATGCAAGCGATTTCCATAAAGGAGTCAATAAGTAAGTCGCTATCATGCAATAACCTGGCTGTTTGGGGTGCAATCATGACCTATATTATTACTAAAACATTTAAGATAGATGTAGCAGAGAGAAATTGGAAGAAAGGACGTGCGCAGACGCGTGGAAAAGATCATTATGACCTGAATGACATGTGTCCCGAATTTCAAATACATGGCCATACCTTGCATTTTGATATTAGTTTAAAAGGTCATGAGTTAGATGAAACAGGGTTTATCCTGGATACAGACATATTAAAAAATTTAATGAAAGAGAAAATTAAAGCGTTAGATCACTCTTTTCTGTTGCATAAACTGGATCCGCTTTATGCTGATATAGAAGTACTGGTTGAAAAGCACAGGATCAAGATTTACGCGACAGAGTATGTCATCTCGTACGAAAATATAGCGAAGGATATTTTTCTTTACTGTGCAAAGCAACTTAAACAAAAGGGTCTTGAGGATAGCGTTTCCGTTGATTCAGTGTGCGTTTACTCCAAAACCATTTCAGGTACCTACACCGAATCGCAGGCGAATTAGTAATAAAAACCAATTTGCTCTTCTTATCCACTCTCCGCGATAAGTAAAAGTTTAGGTGAAATCCAGGATTGAAAAGTATTTCCTGTAGTGAGTTCCTGAAAACACGCTAAATTTTCAGTTGCAACTCACCACGGAATACCATAAGATTATTAGGCATTTTGCGACATTTCAATGCAGTTGTACAAGCGCTGATAGGAGGGACGGCAATCCCCCGCTACCAGCTAACCACAATTTACACGGGAGTAAATCATGGCTGACGTCATACTAGACGATTTCGAGTCTATTTTTCAATGGTTCGTCCACAAGAAAACCCTTTATTCATCTGGTTTTATCGGGTCTTCCCCAAATCCGGGGGCACTTCACTTATCCACAAAGCACTCTAACTCTTAATCTATAATTTTCAAAATTTCTAAAACCATAAGCCCTTCGTTGAATCAATTTCATTTTTCGATGAAACCCTTCGGTTATTCCATTGTTCTTCGTAAAACGAAGCATTCTAACGACTTCCTCCCTCCATTTAAATAATGTATTTCCTAAAGTTCTAAGCGATTGAAAAGCACTTTGTCTTAGCTCTTTAACCATTTCCAAGAATTGCGGTAATAAGCGTTTGCATTCTTTGGCTGTACAATGCTTCCGAGTTAATAGTTCATGTAACTGTTGTTTAAAATCATAAATGGCAGCAATCGCGGGTTGTTGTTCCAGATAACGGTCGCGCTTGCTTAGGCGTAATGATGTTAGATTCTCTGGCTTTGTCTTCAATGCCATTAGCGTGCCTCTTTGATACCTCATGGTCGGATCAATCTGATGAAAGGTTTGCATGCTCAGTTGGTTAATTAATCGGATGACATGAAAGCGATCAGCTACAATCTTGGCATTAGGAAAGTACCGCTTCACTAGCGCACGGTAACTACTGCTTAAATCAATACAGATAACTCGCACTCTCTCTTTACCTTCCAATGCTTTAAAGTAACCCTCCAAATCACGCCCTGAACGACCCTTAACAATATCAAATACTTTATGTTTACCTAAATCACACAACGTGGTGATATAGCCTTGCTTCTTTGTAAATGAATGTTCATCGATACCTAAGACCCTAGGGCATAAAGGGGAGGTAATTCGCTTCTCTTGTCGTTCATATCCATAATGATACCAGCGTTCTATCGTTGATTTGCCTGTATGAAAATGACGGCTTAAATCCTTTTGACTAACGCCCTCTGTGTGATGATGAAACACCTCTTTACGCAAGCTTTCTGTCGCTCGCTGGTATTTACCTATTCCAGGAAAACGCTGATTAAAATAGCGCTTACACCCATAGCATTGAAACTTATGTGACTTGATAATTAAATAACTATAACGCAATCCTATCGATTCATGACGTATCTTGCGTTCAAAGCTATCCTTCTTTCTTAAACGCTTTTCATTGCAGTAAATACATCGTACTACTCGGTTATAACTCACTTGTATATAAACAGGATTGTTTCCCGTCACCTTGACTATTGAGTAGCCAGGTAAATTTAGGATAATATCTTTTCTTGGCACTTTAACCCTCTTTTGATTGCGGAATCAAAGAGTTAGATTACTTTAATCCGATTAAAGTGCCCCTACATTTGGGGGAGAGCC
>NZ_LNYB01000085.1:492243-629461 GCF_001467625.1 Legionella feeleii | reverse complement strand
TGATTTCATTTCCAGCTCCTCGTTTGAGAAAGCTTAGTTTAGAAAATTTAAATTTCTCAGGTAGGTGTATTTGCCCGAACGAATACGATAAATCACCTGTTTTTCAACTTTATCTGAATACGGAGCAGGCAGAACAAGATTTCTCTTCAGAGGGAGTGCGCTTATCCTAATAGACTTCTTTCAAAATTTGCTGCCGTATGACCAGAGTGAAGGGCGAGGAGATAGGGCGCGTAGAGCGGAGTTTACACGAAGATTCGAGCACTGTATTGACGAAGTAATGCTGCAATGCAGTAGAGGTTTGAAAGAAATCTTTTAATGTTGGCTGGTTACACGTAAGATTTCTGCCAGTGAAGTGTCACCGGCCAGTACTCGTTTGAATCCATCTTCTCTTATGGTGGGGGTAGCAGGGCGAAGATAGTCATCAATGATTTGCAGATTTTCATTGCGATGAATCATTCCGCGTAAGATCTCATCGATAGTGATTAATTCATAAATACCTGTCCGACCACGGTAACCCAATTGATTACAATGCTCACAACCCAGTGGCTCGCAAACTTTTGAGGTATCGGTTCCCGCTTTAATGCCCATCAATTCCAGCTCATCGTCTCTCAAATTGTGGGGGATTTTGCAATGTTGGCATAGCTTTCTGACTAAGCGTTGGGCAATCAAACCCACAATACTTGATGATAACAAAAATGATTCCACACCCATATCATGCAAACGAGTCAAGGCTCCTAAGGCCGAGTTAGTATGCAAGGTAGATAGAACTAAATGGCCGGTTAAGCTTGCCTGAACAGCGATTTCAGCGGTTTCAAGATCACGGATTTCCCCAATCATGACGACATCAGGATCTTGGCGCAAGATAGCACGTAAGCCTTTAGCAAAAGTCATTTGCACCTTGGTATTCACCTGGGTTTGTCCTACACCGGGCAAATCATATTCAATTGGATCTTCAATTGTTAAGATATTGCGGCTTACCTGGTTAAGTTCCGTTAACATCGCATAGAGTGAAGTGGTTTTCCCGGAACCGGTAGGGCCGGTTACTAAGATAATGCCATGCGGCTGTGCAATCATCTTCCGCATGGCAGCCATAGTCGTTTTGGGCATCCCTAAAAGACTTAAATCCAATTGCGCAGTTTGCTTATCTAAAATCCGCAAAACGATGCGTTCACCGTGATTGGAAGGAAGAGTGGAGACCCGAACATCAATATTGTGGCCTCCAATACGCAGTGCAATACGACCATCCTGCGGAATGCGCTTTTCGGCAATGTCTAACTTTGCCATAACCTTAACCCTTGATATGACCAAGGGGGCAATAGCACGCTGGATTTCTAATACTTCGTGCAGTACTCCATCGATACGATTGCGGACCAGGACACGATTCTCATAGGTTTCAATGTGAATATCAGAGGCTTTTTGTTTGATGGCTTGGGTAAATAGGGCGTTGAGTAAACGAATTATAGGGGCGTCATCCTGATTATCAAGCAGGTCTTCACTAATAGGCAATTGACCAGCAAGGAGCGAGAGGTCCATTTCTTCTTCCATGCCTTCCGCTGCATCAAGAATAGAGCCTTGTGATTGATATATATGAGCCAGCTGTTGTTGAAATTCAGATTCATTAACTTCTTTAAGGATTAGTTTGCCCCCTAAAAGTCGCTTAATTTCAGCCAGAATCTGTAAGGAAGGAGTGGCTAAATGATAAACCAGAATGTTGCCTCCCTCTTCCATAGTGGCGATAACGCCTTGATTTTTGGCAAAAAGATAGGGCAGTCGTTTGGGTTTGTCTCTATTTTTTTCCATGACCATTACCTATTACTACGGTTTCTCTAGGTAGAGGAGCAAAGGGGCGCGGCAACGTTGCTGGCTGATTTAGAGGTGGCAATAATATTTGATCATCGGTCTCGTTATAGTCTTCTTTACGTAACCAGTCTAATTGATATTGGCGTATATTATTATACTTGTTACCAGAGATGTGTACGGCATCATTTTCGCTTCTTAAAATAATCGGTTTAATGAAGACCATCAATACTCGTTTTTCACGGTTACGGATATTGTGTTGGAAAAGGCGCCCAAGACCGGGTATGTCCCCAATAATAGGAATACGGTTATCATCCTTGCCTAAACTGTCCTGGGTCAATCCTCCAAGAACAACAATGTCACCACTTTCCACATGTACCGATGTGACGATACTGGAAATTTTAAAAGTAGGGTTATCAGTATTTGTTGTACTGGCTGGATCAAGGGTATCGTTACCCTGATCGATTTGTAATTGAATACCACTCCCGCGAGTAATCTGTGGTCTGACATACAAATGCAAGGCGACATTAACTCGATCAAAGGTCACATAAGGACTTGCTGTGGTAGTTCCCCCTGCGTTATTAGGATAAGTGGTGGTGGCCACGGACACCTGTTTACCTACCAGAATTTTAGCTTGCCTGTTATCCAAGACGACAACAGACGGCGTGGATAGAATATTTGCCTTGCGTTGTTGGGCCAGTGCATAAATTTGCGCTTGAAAATCATCAATGGATGTTTTTGAATTGATAATGGCAAAACCTGGCCTAAAATCACTTGGTTTACCCGTCTGCTGGTCAGAGCCCCATTCTATACCCAGGTTATTGATATCACTTTCATCAACTTCCGCAACCAGTGCTTCAATTAATAGCTGGGCAGGACGAATATCCAATTGACTGATAACTGATTTTAAAATTCGAATAAGACTTGCCGGAGCATTGATAATTATAGAATTGGTATTGGGCTCCGCAATGATTTGCACGGTCGGTTTGGTTGTTCCTTCATTTTGGGTGCTTGCGCCGCTTGTATTAGGACTTGCAGCTGGATTACTACTACCGTAGGATGTTTGAGAGCTGGCAGCAGACATGCTGCTTTGATTGCCGCTCGAAGAGTTATTCACGAGATTTGAAGCTGGATTAGTGCTATCAAGTTCTGGTCTGGTAATTGTCCCGATGGTAGTACCAACATTACCACTAAAATTAGCTTGTGCAATGCCTGCCAAAATAGGGACTAAATCTTCTGCGCGTAAATAATGCAGATATACGACCTGAGTATTACTATTGGTACCATTGGGGCTCTGTCGATCTAATTTTGCAATCAACAAGCGTAGTCTTATGCGCTCCGTTTTACTACCACTGAGCAAAATGGCATTGGAACGATCGTCGGCTGCTAACATGGTTTGGCTATGACCGCTGCCTGGTTGTGTTTTTACAATATCTTTTAAAGTATTGGCTACATCCATGGCCAGTGCATGTCTTAAAGGCACTATATCGATGCCATTAGATGAGGAGCTATCTACCTGCTTGATAATATGGGATAGTTGTTTAATGTTGCTGGCTCGCCCGGATAAAATCAACATATTAGAGGGGGCATAGGCTGATACACTGCTCCACTGCGGCATTAGAGGGCGAAGCACAGGGACAAGCTGTTCAGCAGGAACATAATGAACCGGTATAACCTCTACCATCATATCATCGCCACGGGGTGGATTACGCATTTGGCTCAGTAAATCTGGTGATTGAGTCTTGGCATCGATATTGGGGATAATTTTGATCACATCTCCGCTTGGTATAGCTGCATACCCGGAAACCTGCAAGATAGACAGAAATACCTGATATAACTCTTTATCGGACATTGCTGTACTGGAAACAATGGATATTTTGCCTTGCACGCGAGGATCGATCACAAAATTCTTACCTGTAACTCGTGATACTTCAGCAATGACAGCACGAATATCTGCGTTTCGCAGATTCCATAGTTTTTGCTTTGTATTACGCGAAGATTGAGGTTTTTCTTCCGGTGCAATTTCTTCAATTTCATCCGCGTCGCTTTTTTTGGCAGCTACTGGCGTTGCTACAGGCAATAAGCTGGTTTGTTGTTGAGGAAGGCTGTTAACTTTTGGCAGGGGTGTCTCTGCAAGTATTTGTTTTTGAATAGTTTGTACAAGATCATAATCGGTGAGTGGGCCAACTTTAACAAAGTAAAATTTTTTATCAGGTGATAAATCAATTCTAACGGGCTGCTTTGTTAAGGATGCAAGTTTAAATTTGAGCTGAAGAGCGTTATTTTCATGCGTGAAAGCTCCCACATCAAGCATATAGGCTGGGTTGCCTTCATAGGTAACTTTTCTAATATTGACGTCAGCGGCATGAGCAAGGGTTAAATAGCATAAAACCACCACGTAAAACGCAATTTTTCGCATCAAACAACCATAGAATAATTAGTATTCTCATCATAACTAAATTTAGAAAGATACAATAGCGTTTTCCGCAATTCTGGAATGTGTTTGTAGCCTCTCTGCTCGGAATACGGTGAACTTTTTGCAAGCAAATGAATTATCGTTAAGAAATTTGGTGATTTGGATAGATCTGAATCAGGATGGTGGCTATGGGTGGACTCGAACCACCGACCTCAGCATTATGAGTGCCGCGCTCTAACCGGCTGAGCTACATAGCCACAAGAGGCCGTGATTTTGTCGTTTAACGTGCTTTATGTCAAGATAAAAAATAATAATTTTTATTGAGTAGTTGATCAAGCGTGGTTGGTCTGCCACCGGCAGGGAGCGTCAATTATTTATTGTCATTCCGTGCAGATGGGAAACCATCTGAAGAAGCGGTTGAATGAATGGTTTCCCGTTTTTGCAGGAAGGCGTATTTCCACTGCCTTGCTTGAGCCAATCAGTGTGAACAGATTTTCTTTTTTGGGGATAAGACAAGTTTGTAGTGTTTATATTTTGTTTTCTTAATATTATGTTAATAAATAGTTGTTAAAGTAAGGTCTTGTCTCAAATCCATCTTTGTATATAGATAATGAGTAACTACCAAACTATTACAGCTCTGTTAGGAAAAAAGAACCAGGCGGTCGTGCAGGAAACTGTTGTAGCGCCTTTGGAAACTTTGCAGAACACGACTAATACCATGAATGAGGCGAGCCCTACAGCGTCTAATCAGGTAGCTAAGCAGAAATTGGATGGTATGGCTGATATGTTGCGCGCTTGTTTGACACCTGATAATCCCATGCAACTCTTTAAACGAGGTTAAACCTTGTAGGATGGACTGCGAAACAATCCCCGTGCAGGTAGAGAGTATTACCGCACTCCCTCGTTAAGTTTATTTCAAAAAATATCAAATAGTTTTCTTGCTAGCTCTGGCGACTATTGTTTGCGCTTGATAGCGGTAGTCAATAAATCATCGCCGCAATTTACTTAAATTCACTAAGTTTGGGGATTAATTGAATGTTTTAGTTGATTTATTATTTGCCTATTTGCTTGTTTTTAAACAATTATTCGGATTATTTCTATATTTTTGTCTCTATGCCCATCTGTTAATCAAACCATAAGGATAATTATTCTATAATTGAACTATAAATAAACATTTTGGTATTTAGCTATGGCAGATCCAATAATAGATATTGAAAGTCTAAAACATTATATCGGACAACTATGTTACAGCAGATTGGGGAGTGATGATAAGGCTACTACAGAAATCGTGATTGCTGTTAATCGCGATACCTTCATGAATGCCCAGGAATTGGATAAGTTGTTGGAGGATGCTATTAAGATAGGCTTTGATGCCGATGAGATCGAAGTCGAAGACGAAGTCAGGGCAGAGAAGTTAAAAGCAATCGATGAGAGAATTGCAACGGTTGTGTCGCGTGTGGTGTCTGGTATTGAGCAACAGCGAGCTATTCCCAAGGATAAACGCTCTACTGCGGAGCGTCTTGTTAATGACTATTTTTTCCCTGCCTTATATAAGGAAAGAACTGCTGCTGCCGCGCTGCATGATTCAATACTCGGAAAACTGGATGAAGATGATCCTAAAAATGACGAATTATTAAGCTATCAAAGTTTATTAGATAACAACATTTCTTATCTTGATGCTGTCGCTCACCTTCCGTTTGCTGCTGAGAAATTGGTTGGTGCACTGCAACAGAATAGCGGTAAAAATTATACCCCACGACAAAATGCACAAGTCATTAGTGCCTTATTAGATACTGTACAAAAAAGCCAGGAAGGCAGTTGGACAGCAGAAAAGCTGGTTCAAACTGTCAAAGTAATAGCAAAAATGACTATCCCTGATTTGCCAGTTGATTCTGTTACTCTGGAAAGTATCGAGGATTTGTTGCCTGTAGTTAATGAAATTTTGGATCAGGGCAAAAAACTGGAAAAACAAAAATCGGAATTTTTCCTGGAAAAAGCAGAAGAAGCAGCAAAAGACGAAACGCCAGAACAGACAGGGGCACGAGAAGCACGGGAAAAGGCACGTATTGAACAGTCCAATGCACGTAAAGCAATGTTCAGTGCAATGGGTGTTGAATTTCCCTCTTTAACTACGCTTTGTGTCAACTCGCTATACAAACCTATGCAGGAACTATCTCAGGCAGCAGGTAATGCGGGAGCTGCATTAGGACAATTTTCCACTTGGGATGGTAATGATTGGGTACAATTTCTAAATGGAGTTGAAGAGGCTGGTGTTGCAATAGGAACTATTCCCAAGGAAATTAGAGATCGTCTGCCAGGATTTGTTGATTATGTAAAATACGCGGGCGATGCAGTCGCTGTTGGCAGTGCAATAGTATCCGTTACTGGCGAGGTAGTAGGCGGGTTGGCGACAGGTTTAGGCTCACTTATTAAAAATAACTCGTCAGAGTCAGTTAGAAACACGGCTGATGCAATGCTTGATGCAACTGCTTCACTCTATCGTGCAGTGGGTCCTACAGCAGGAAAAGTGGCTTCCTGGGCATTATATCTACTACCATCCCATTATACTCCCTATGTCGCTAAACAAACTCACACTTCTATGGTGAGTAGACTTTGGGGTGGACTGACTTCCCTGGTCTCTGCGCCTGTGAAGGAAAAATTTAGCGATGAGGGTGAGTTTTGGGCTCGTATACAGCCAAGTACCAGTCCTGGTGTTGCGGAAGATTTCTTTAATATTCACGCTTTAGTAAAAGCCAGTGGTTGCCCGGCATTGGAAAAAGAGTTCTTTGATGCTTATATGGCAAGGCCAGAGGTTCAGGTTAAATCAAGCTATGAGAGCTATGTAGCTTTTAAAGATGGGATTAATCCAGAAACGTTAAGTACACGATTAGATACGCAACTCAAGTCATTTGCCGGTGCCGAAGACAGTGAAAAAGGCGATAAAGCAAATTATATGATCCAAAGAGTAAAAAAATTGGAGGCTGAGATTAAGCGTTCTGAAAAGAGCATGGCTAATTTTAATGAATTAGCAGCGGCTATGGCTGTTAAATCAGACGATCCTAAAGTGCAAGCTTTCCAAAAATTCTATGTCCGTCCTGCACTGGATAGGGCTGCATTGCATAACCAGCAAAAACAACTAATGCCGAAACTTGAAAAGGAGCTTGATGCTCTCTATGACCAGTCAAAAGGGTTAGATGAGCAGGCTAAGAAAGCCTTTTATGAAATCCCAAGCCATGTAAAATTAAGAGACATTTATAGCAAGCTAAAGGGTGGGCAACTTTTAAATTCTGATGATGTGGTAGAGTTAGAAAAATATAGAGATGAAAATGATGGAAGCCTTAATCTTCTATGGATGGCGGAGCTAGCGGATTCTTTCCCTCCCCCAGAAGCGCCCAAACCGCCTAAGGGCTTTACCCCTAAAGAGGAATCACGACAAAGCTACCAGGCTACATTGGAATCTGTACATCCTGTTTTCGGGAATATTTCTCAGAGCCTGGAAAAACAGTTAGCTGCCTGTAAAGGTCTGCGCGATTTGAGTCCGAATGATCCCCTCAAAAGCTTATGTGATGCAAAAATTAACTATCTCGAGGCATTAAATAAAGCGGTCACCAAACTCATGACAGATATTAAAAAGGATGATGATCTGGCAGAGGAAATAAGGAAATTAGCGGGTGGCGAAATTGATATGTCAGATGTCCTCAGTGCCCAGGCCTTATCGAAACAATTGATATCCCTTGCGTGGGAAACAGTCTTGCCAAAAAGCGGCATGTTATCCGCTTCCATGCCTGAAAAAATCCTGGCTTACGCAATGAGTAAGAATGAGCATTTAGACGGCATTGTACAAGCGAAGGTTAAATACGAGAAAACGTTTAAAGATACACCACCTCCGCCAGAATTAATGACGCAATTGAGCAATCCTTTAACAAGCAATCAATTGGCTAATGAAGAAACTGTAAAAAGGGGAATTGGAGGCGCTTTAAATACTGTAACTGGTTTTATTCCAGGTATGGCTCAATACTACGCATTAAGTATGCCACTGGCTTATGTTATGCCCCAGGCTCTTATTGCTGATGTTGCGATAGGGGTGTTAGCTCGCCCAGAGGTACAAGAGAAACTTTTCCCTAAAGCGTTACAATCTGTTTTTTCCACAGTTGGTGGAGTAGTCGATTCTGCAAAGAATTATTTAACAGGCGTGGCTGCTGAGAAGCTGAAAAACGTTCTCTGCCCCTATTTAAACATCGAAGTGCAAAAAATTCTGGAACAAAAAGCCTTTGACTATATCTCTAAAGATCCCTCTGAGCGGTCAACGCTTAAAGCAAACGAGCGTGAGGCATTTTCAGGGTTTTACTTGCAATATCGGGCTATCAAAAAGAATAACCCTGCATTGGATAAGATTCAATGTGCTAAATATTTATTCAGTGAATCACTGAAAGGTAAACCTGAGTCCGAGCACGAAGACTTTCTTAAGAAAATAAGCGACGAGTTTGAGCGTGTTGATAACAAGTTAAAAGAACAAATGCCACCTACTTCACAAGAAGCGGAGTTGGAAAGAGAGTTGGAATTTTTAATGCAGAATGTCGATTTTAACTCCCCTGACGAAACTGCTCTGGTCGGCATGTGTGTTTATAACCGACTCATGATGATGCAAATGAATGCTTCCAAAGAAGTAACGGAAGAACAAGCAAGACAATTACAACAAAAGGCAATGTCTACGCTAGGCTCTGTGTTAGAAAAGTTAGAAAAAGCAGATGCTATTAACCCTTCTACTCCTGACGAACCACGCACAAAAGCACGCGCAGTAGAACTTCAGGATGCAACGAAGGTGCTTGCGAAAGCCAAGTTTGAGGAATTAAGCAAGGAATTGACCGCAACATCACAATTAATTGAGACTAATATCAAGGATCGCAAAGAACGGTTAATACCTGAAAGTCGCGAAAACGAGCCTAAGCTCGCTGGAAGGACTGCCATAGCGGCTGAACTGGATAAATCGGTTAAAGTCGGCCCCTCAATGAGAGTACTTAAAACGATTGGTAATCTGGCAACGCCAATCATTTTTTGGGCCTTTGTGGGAGTTGCTATTACTGCAGGAGGCCTCGGTCTGGGTGCTTTGACTGCTGTAGGACTTGGTTCACCCATTGGTGCAGCAATCCTTGGGGCTATTGTAGTCGCAAAAGTAGCTTTCAACACAGTCCGGGAAGTCAGGGCTCGTGATAATGAATTTGAGGCTATTAAAGCAAGAACAGACATTTCACCTTTCCAAAAAACACTTTTAACAGGTTTGAATTATCTGAAATGTTTCGGCATTGGCTTAGTAAAAGCAGTCGTTACGGATACTATCTATAACAAAGTAACCGGTATCTTTACTTCCGGCGTTAAACCGATTGTCGATACTGTGGCAGAAGCGCGCGATTTGGTTCGAAAACATCCAAAGGTAGAAACCGTGGTGGACGAAATGGAACTTCTGTCTACATTAAAGGCAGACTTAGACACGTTTCATCAATTGGTTAAGGAGCAAATTGCAGCTAAGGAAAAAGTTGGGTTTAGTGCTACTAAGCCTAATCCCAAAGACTACACGAGACAATCCTCTTATGACGCAGATGTCAAAGCTTATGAGGAAATGCAAGCGCGAGCCAATAAAATAAAGGAAATGGGTGAGCAAATTAAAGCACAACTGGGAACTGCCCAACAAGCGCTCGCAATATCCTCTGATGGTGATGTCAGATGGAAAGGAACAGTGAATCCAGTTAATGAGGAGTTGGAGAGTTACAAGGCAGCATTTGGCAAGATCAATAAGGCAATGGAGGATGTGGAGCTCATTCATAAGGCAGAGGTTAGAATGCAACCTGAAAAAAGTGAGCATGAAGTAAAAGCCAAAAATTATGCGAAAGAAGCCGATAGACAACTAGGGGTAGTAAAACAACTTGCAACTGGCATACAGGTAGAACGGGAAAAATTTTCTACGGATGGCCAGTTAAAAAATAATAAGGCTGGATTGAAGGAGATGGCTGCCAAAGTGCTTCAGACAATTGACGATATGACTAGAGTTGCTAAAGTAGTGGAAGGGCAATATCGAAGCTCATACGAAGAAGCTGGCAAAGCTGGCGAGGTGGGTCATCTTTCTACTCTGACTGCAATTACAGGGCCTACCCTGGCAGCTAGCAATCAAGCGAAGAAAGCGTGGGAGTCTGCAAAAGAAGTAGTCACTGAGTCTCAACAGTTTTTAAAGACTCTAGAGACAGAACTAGCTCGAATTACTCACGAGACTGTTGTTGGGCATACTGCAAAAGCCCATGAGCACCTGGAACAAGCCGCACAAGCTTCAAAAAAACTATTGGGTGATCGAGAAACATGGGGTGATCAGAGAGTACTTGCAGAGATCCTTGAAGATCTGGAAGACAGTGAAGACAGAGAAGAATTGATTAATGGCTTAGACTATGAGGACCTACAGGAGAGTGCTGATAATTTGCGTAAGGCGCTTGTTGTGATGGAAAACGCCACGCGCTTGGCCGAAGAATCTTTGAAAAAAGCTTCTCAAGCAATCGAAAAGGATGAGTCTGGTGTCCAACCACAAAAGACTACCGAGACTCTTATTGCTAAAGCCAAACAAGCCTTGGAGAATGCTCAAAAAGTAGAAAAGACTGCTCGAGACGTACTAGAGTCCATCGATGAAGTCATTGCAGAAATTGGCTATGTCCAAAAAGCAGAAACTCAACTTGAAAAAGCAAACAGTTCTGTTGAAAGAATAGAGCGCGAGCAAGAGAAATTCGATGCAATGCGTAAAATAGACTATGAAGCCCTCGATCTGATGATTGAAGAAGTTGCCGATGAGGTGGAGAACTACCTAGGTGCAGCCACGCGCAAATTGGTAGCGCTCGATCAAACTGTCAGTGAATTGGCTAAAACGAATCCTGAAATGCAAAAGGAAAGCGAAGCAGTCAAGGAAGCCTTGCAGGAGGCCCAGGCATTAGAACGCGATGCACGAGAGTTTTTAATAACTTTACAAACAGCAAGAGCTCAAAAGGATATTGAGGCTATCGCTGGACATACTGCAAAAATGGAGGAGCATCTAGGAAAGGCAACAAAAGCTGCAAAATATGTAGAGAGTCTCCAACAAAAATTTTCAGATTTGATGGATGGACTAAAGTCGGGTGAGTATGAAGATGATGACATAGACTTTGCCTTGGAGGATTTGGATGAGACGCTGACTCTAAAAATCAGAGGGATGGAAGAGGCCACAAGAGCAGCGGCTGAGCTCTATGAACAGGTGTCCCAAGCAGTTAAAGCAGTTGAAAAGTCTGGCGTCAAAATAGGAGAGCTTACGCAGTCCGCTTGTGATCAAGCTAAAGCAGCGTTAGAAAATGCACAAAAAGAAGAAATTAAGGCTCGGGCACTGTTAACGACTGTCAAAGAAGAAATTACTCGAATTAAGGAAACGCCAACAGTGGCTGTTGACAATGAGTTTGGAGAGGATGAGGAGTTTTTTGATTCTCGGGACCATTTTGATTTGGTTGATGAGGAAGTAGTTGGTTCTAAGGTGGAAAAAAACTCAACATTGGAGACGCAAAAACTAACTTTAAAAGATACCCAAGCCTCTATTAAAGAGCGGTTAAAAGAACAGCAGGCAGGACAAGAGGAGGAGATTTCTCGTTCTAATGCTCCTCCCGCAGCATAACTTTAGAATGAGCTGGTTGTTCTAGAATTAAACCAGCTCTAATGCTATCAACTTTAATTGCGGCAGGTTGTCTTAATAGGTCAGTAAATAAGTTTCGAAATCTTTTTTGAACTCATTGCTGGCCTGATAGTGTAACAATGCGATATTGATATCACTCAATAATTTAACATCCTTCCGATTAACGGCAACTGCAACCCCCAAACCTAAATACAAGGGCTCACCAACAAATTGGATTAATCCCGCTGAGTGAAGATGCCAATGTTCCGCAATATGATGAGGCATCAATGCGAAGTCTATTTTTTTTCGCAACAGTGCCTGGACCAGCGTGTCATGTTGCTTAAACAAAATGATTTTTGCATTCAATGTTCCAAGCTGCTCAATCTGTTCTGCGAGTGCCTTGTCCGCCATACCAATTCTTTTCCTGGAGAAGGTAGTTATTTCACTCGATTGTTGCCCAACTTTTCTTAGAGAAACAAAACGTACTTTACTGGCTAGATAGGGTGATGAAAAATTGACCTTATTAGCGCGAGAAACCGAAATAAGAATGGAGCTGGCTGCCACATTAGCCTCCCCATTTTCTACGGCTTCTAGCAAGTGTCTGTCCAAAATAGGCACAAACTGGCAAGGGCGCTTTAACTCCTTGCAAACATATTGCATCATCGCAATATCAAAACCATGAAAATGTCCTTGGGCTTCCTGAAGAACAAAGGGTGGATCATAAATTGAAACCGCAATTTTTAATGGAGTCCCATACAGGGGCATACTCAGCAAGACAATCAGCACAGTCAGGTAGCGAATTGCTTTCATCAGGCTCATCCTGTTGCCATCATACTTTTGAGTTTATCACAAGATTTACAAAAAATATTAAGATGGGGTGTATCTCCTTTAGCTAAAGACTATACGACACCTTTCTATGATGATGCCCTTGTCGATGATCGGGGTCTGTTTCGGCCTTTTGTATTCTCAGTTTTGTCATAGGTGTGGCCAAGCAGTATCCTAGATTAAAAATGTGACAGCAGGGGAAGATAAGTAGTCCTTATTATCAACGCTATCTTAATTTGGCTAATGGTAAATACCTGACCTCTGCAAATAGGGACTTATATTACTGGTGAAAGCATTACAGGCCATCGAACAAAGTAATTATTGATGACGAGATTTGTCGCTATACAGTCGCTATTATGGCGCAAACTGGATTGTTAGCTATCATGCACTAAAATGGGAGGTTGATTGCAGGGGAGTGAAGGTTGAGTTTGCACCCAACCTTCGTTGGAAAAGGCTAAATAATCAACACGTAGAGCGCGCCTGGGCCGCGTAATACTTGAACAAGCAGTTGTTGTTTCTTTTGCTGGGCTATAGTTTGTAACGCTCTAACATTGGTAGTTGGCTGTTTATTGGCGGCAATGATGATGTCACCTGGTCTTAAGCCTGCTCGCCATCCCGCACTGTTTTCAGATGCTCCAACCACTTGTATACCAGTTACATGCCCGTGCAAAGGAGAATCTTGTTCAAAATTCTTAAGAGCAAGGCCATAAAGGAATGGATTACTGGCTTGTAACTTTTGTTCGTGCTTTTTAATGTCGGTGACAACGGCGCTTAAAGTCATTTCCTTACCGTCGCGTTTTACCGTTATTCTGGCTTCACTGCCCACACGCAGCAGTCCAATAGTTGTTTTTACCTGAGTAGCCTGGGTTATATTGGTATCATTAATTTTGATAATGATATCACCAGGCTTTAAACCGGCCTTTTCAGCAGGCGAGTTCTCATTAACCTGTGAAACAATGGCACCTTGGAAGTCTTCTGGGTAACCCATTGCCTGAGCCAGTTCAGGAGTAAGATGTTGTACGAAAATACCCATCAGTCCACGGTGAATTGAACCATATCGAATTAATTGTTGAGCGACATCTTTTGCCATATTGATAGGAATAGCAAAACCGATACCCACATTGCCGCCATAAGGAGAAATAATGGCAGTATTAATACCGATTAACTCTCCTTTAGCATTGACTAATGCACCACCAGAGTTTCCAGGGTTAATTGCTGCATCAGTCTGAATAAAGTTTTCTACACCTTCAATATTCAGATCACTGCGTTTGGTGGCACTGATAATACCAAAGGTCGCTGTTTGACTATTGCCAAAACTGTTCAAACCAAAAGGGTTACCGATAGCGACAACAAAATCTCCAACTTCTGCTTTGTCTGAATCACCGATTGGCAAACTTTTAAGGTTTTTGGCTTCGACTTTTAAAACCGCAATATCTGTGTCACTGTCACCACCAATCAACTTCGCTTTTAAACGTCGGCCGTCATGTAAGGTAACTGTAATTAATGTAGCATTTCGAATGACGTGATCATTGGTAATAATGACACCGTGCTTAGGGTCAACAACAACACCGGAGCCAATGCTCTGGAATTTGCGTGGCTTTTCCGGGACTAGCTGTCTATCCTGAGGCTCATCTCCACCTTCCTCGTCAGATGCTGCGGGATTAATTTGAATAACACCTTGTACAGCAACGTTGACAATAGCCGGCATTGCATTTTTCAATACGGGGGCAAGGCTAGCCATTGTTTTAGCTTCTTCAGCCGATGCGGTAAAAGCAAGCATAGATAAAAGCAGGGCTTTTACTAGCATACGAATTTTATTACTCATATTCTATTATCCTGATTTGTTGCGTTAAACCAAATGAGTGTAGCCATTCTACCCGTTTGTGGCTCGCGGCGATAGGAATAGAACTCATTTTTTTGCTCAAATGTGCATTTTTTTGACTGATAAACAGCAAATACACCGACATTATACAGGATCTGCTCCGCCAAATGGGGCAAATTGACCTGCCATTTTTTCTTCTCATTCTGAAGAAACGAGTTTGTCGCAAACGAATAGCGATCTTGGTAAGCTTGTAAAACCTCATCGCCGACCTCATAACAAGACTGACAGATGCCAGGCCCAATCCAGGCAAGTAACTGTGTTGGTTCACTAAGCATTTTAGTAACGGTATTTTCAACGATGCCATTGACTAAACCTCGCCAGCCGGCATGGATAGCTGCAATTTCCGTCCCTTCTTGATTACAGAGGAGAATAGGCAGGCAATCGGCAGTCATGATTGCCAGTGTATGGTGTGGACTACGGGTAATGGCTGCATCTGCAGTACGATTTTTTTCTTCTTCAACTAACACGCACAGATTGCTATGAACCTGCTCTAACCATTCCGGCTCGTTAGGTAACTCCAAATTTGCTTTTAGTGCTTGTCGATTAGAAGAAACAGAGTGTTCGTCATCTCCGACATGAAAACCCAGGTTGTTCGCATCAAAGGGTGCTTTGCTGAATCCAGGAGTCCGCATTGTAGTGAGGGCTGATACATTCGCCGGTGCCGGCCAATTAGCATAAAGATTAGCCAAAATAGTCATCCAAAAAATTAAGAAGCGTTTGAAAATCATCAGGTAAAGGGGCTTCAAATGTCAATTGTTCCTCACTCTCGGGGTGAAAAAATGACAACATGGAGGCATGTAAGGCTTGCCGTTGAAATTGACATAAAAGTTGTCTTAACTCTGTTGATGCTTGTGCGGGGAAACGCATCCTGCCTCCATAAAGTTGATCACCTGCAACGGGGTGATTAAGATGAGCCATATGAACGCGGATTTGATGGGTACGCCCCGTCATTAACTGTACATCGAGTAAAGTAAAATCTTGATAATGCTTGCGGATCGAATAAAGTGTAATCGCTTCTCTACCTTGTGCACAGACCGCCATCTTTAAACGATTTCTGGGATGGCGACCGTAAAAGGT
This sequence comes from Legionella feeleii, assembly GCF_001467625.1. Taxonomy (GTDB): domain Bacteria; phylum Pseudomonadota; class Gammaproteobacteria; order Legionellales; family Legionellaceae; genus Tatlockia; species Tatlockia feeleii. The sequence goes on along the minus strand of NZ_LNYB01000085.1, from coordinate 613,795 downwards.
AGCAATTTCACCCCCCGAAATTAAATGGCCTTGTACGAGGGTGATATAACGACGTTGGATTTCGCGTGCTTGCATTTGCCGGACGAGATGGGTATGCGCTGTCAGTGTTTTAGCGACAACTAATAATCCTGTTGTATCTTTATCCAGTCGATGAACTATACCTGCCCTGGATAAATGCTGTAGAGCAGGGGCATGATACAAGAGAGCATTCACCAAGGTATGTTCGCGGTTACCGGCCCCCGGATGGACGACTAATCCGGCCGGTTTATTGATTACCAATAATTGCTCATCTTCATAAATAATAGCTAGTGGAATAGCTTCTGGCTGATAGAGGTTACTGTCTGTCTGGGTTTCAAAAGCAATCGATAGATTAATTTGTTCGCCACCAAATACTTTGTCTTTAGGTTTGCACTGACGTTGATTTAAGGTGATAGCCCCTTCTTTAAGCCAGGTGCTCAGTTGGGAGCGTGAATAAGTGGGAAAAAGCTGCGCGAGTACCACATCGAGGCGTTGCCCATGGTATTCGCGCGGGATAGTAAGCTGTTCACTAATCGAATCAGACATAATAATTAATGTGTTACTCGCCTTGTACCAGTCTGCCACGAAGTGAATTAGGCAATGCCTCACTAATGTGAACATTGACAAACTGCCCTATCAATTCGTGAGGACCATCAAAATTTACAACACGATTGCACTCTGTTCGGCCTGCCAATTGCTGTGAGTCTTTTTTGGAAGTACCAGTAACTAGAATGCGTTGTGTATTTCCTACCAGCGCTTGGCTATAACGTGATGCTTGAATAAGAAGACGGTTTTGCAGGATTTGTAAACGCTGCTTTTTTACCTCCATAGGTGTTTCGTCAGCTAAATTAGCGGCTGGTGTTCCTGGGCGTGGACTAAAGATAAAGCTAAATGAAGTATCAAAACCAATTTCATGAACCAGATCCATCGTATCTTGAAAATCTTTGTCTGTTTCGCCGGGGAACCCAACAATGATGTCAGTCGATAGACGAATATCAGGTCTTATTTTGCGCAATTTACGAATCTTTGATTTGAATTCCATTGCTGTATAACCGCGCTTCATCATTGAAAGAATCTTATCTGAGCCGCTTTGTATAGGTAAATGGAGATGGTTAGCCAGTTCCGGAACTTCCGCATAGGCATTAATCAAATTATCAGAAAAAGCCAAAGGATGAGACGTTGTAAAGCGGATACGGCCTATGCCATCAATAGCTGCCAGATAATGGATTAACAAGGCTAAATCGGCAATTTCACCGTTATTCATGGGGCCGCGATAATCATTAACATTTTGTCCTAAAAGATTAATCTCGCGTACACCTTGAGTTGCCAAATGGTAGCATTCGGCCAAAACATCATCAAAAGGACGGCTAATTTCTTCCCCACGTGTATAAGGAACTACGCAATAGCTACAGTATTTGCTGCACCCTTCCATAATTGACACAAAGGCAACAGGTCCTTCGGCGCGCGGGGCAGGTAAATGGTCAAATTTTTCAATTTCCGGAAAACTAATATCGACCACCGGTTTTTTGCTGCTTAAACGCTCATTAAGCAAAGTCGGCAGGCGATGAAGCGTTTGTGGGCCAAAAACTAAATCCACATAGGGGGCGCGCTTGATAATATCTGCACCTTCCTGGCTGGCAACACAACCGCCAACACCAATCACTACATGGGGATTTTTCTGTTTAAATTCACGCCATTGGCCTAGTTGAGAAAATACCTTCTCTTGTGCCTTTTCACGAATGGAACAAGTATTTAAGAGAATAACATCAGCTTCTTCAACAGACTCGGTTTTCTCCAAGCCATGTGATTGCAGCAAAACCTCAGCCATTTTAGATGAATCGTATTCATTCATCTGGCAGCCATTTGTTTTAATAAAAAGTTTTTTTGCCATAATGCTCTACTTTAAAACAATCTAAATCTTATCCCTGGACACTTTGACAGTGCGTTTCCTTAATGCGCGGTAAAATGAGTAAAGAAACCAAAATACCAATCGGTAACAAGGCTAGCGCGATATGATAAGCCTCCAGGGGGTAAACGCGAACCTTATCAACAATTTTACCTTGCCACAATTGGTCAAGAATAAAGCCGATAATAGGTTGAGCTAGTGCAATACCAACCATATTCATCATGTTCATGAAACTGAGGCCTGTAGCAACATAACGTTTGCTACATAGCTCTTTTGCCACAGCAAAGGCGGGTAAAAAGCCTGCTGAGAAAACACCAAAGAGGAAAAGTGATAATTGTACGGGCCAGCCTGCTTGCACAGGAGCGTAGATAAAAAACAAACAGGTTGCCAAGGCACCAATACTTCCTATGTACATGGGTGGTTTACGTAACCCAATGCGGTTGGAGTAAATCCCCCATAGCGGGCTTGCTATAGCCCAACCAATAAATACTAAAGAGATATAATTGGCGGCCGTTGCTTTTGCCAGATTCAGCTTAAACATTAAAAAGGGGACGCCCCACAATCCACAAAATACTGGCGTGGCCATGTACATCAGACCACCATAGGCTGCAACCAACCATAATTGGCGATTTTTCACGATTGTCAACAAGCTTGGCCACAAGGGTTCTTCTTCAGTGTCATGATGCGTTGTTGGGTGAGGCAAATTGTGGGGTGAATCTTTGGCAATCAGAAGGATGAGCAAAGCGAGAAAAAGACCCACTATACCCATAATAATCATACTTTGGCGCCAACCATAAGTATCGATTAATAAAGCGAGCGGTGCTTCCCCACCAATAGCACCCAACATACCAATTGTTACCATCATTCCAGTCAAAAGTGCAAAACGTTGTGGGGGAAACCAGTTAGCGGCCAGTTTCATTGAACCCACTGCAGCAAAAGCGGAACCAAAACCTATCATCAAGCGTGCGATACAAGCCATAAAAAAGTTATCGGTCAAACCGAAGGCAATCGTACTGATTGCACAAATGGTTGTTGCGATAGTGAGTAATCGCTGCGGGCCAAAATAATCCATTAAAACCCCGCCTGGTAGCTGCATCGCGGCGTAAGAGTAAAAATACACACCCGATAAGATACCTAAAGTCTGGCTAGTCACTGCAAAATCCCGCATGAGTTCTGAACTCATTACGCTGGGAGATACCTGCAATAAGCATTCATAGAAATAGAAAATACAGCTTAAACCCCAAACAATCCAAGGCATCAGCGATTTTAGGGTAGAATGATTCGGCGTGGCAGGTTGTGTGCTGCTATAATCCATCGACTTTATTACTCCTGATATTATTAGCCTGTTAATGACTGGAATTTATACTAGGTAATATTTTTTAGCGACAAAATAAAAAGCTTACCAGCTTGACTACTAATTGTCTATTCTGTATGCAATAACCAGCATAAAAATTATAGGTTTTTAGAGTCAAAGGGAAGTGATTGTAAAACAAAACGCTATATAAGCCTATGGGAAAGATAGGATTTTATTTAAGTAATAGTAAAAGCTACAAAGAAGTGGGAGGGCAACATTATCTATCTGTCGGATTGGCAAATGGTTAAAATGCGTCAATGATTAATTTAAAGCCACTTTGTTTCCAGATTTGAGATATTATTTAATAAATCAGAGATGTTATGCGTAAATTGATTGGGTCTGCCTTGATATGTGTTATCCTACATATCATTTTTTATGGTATATGCCACGAACATTGAGAATTTTGGTTGGTTTATGTCTTAATTGTTTGAATTATTTACTTATGGGGCAATAAGTCTATGCAAACTGGTGAAGTTTTTTATACCATCTTTTTGATTTTTGCGGGTGCAGCAATTTTTTCAACTCTGGTGCTGTATACCAAGCAGTCATTGCTTGTTGCCTATATTCTCTTGGGTGCGGTTTTAGGCCCGTGGGGATTCAAACTGGTCTCAGACGTTAGCGTCGTGCAGCAGGTCGGGGATATAGGTATCGTATTTCTACTTTTTCTATTGGGCTTACATCTACAGCCTCAAAACCTAGTCCATATGTTAAGAAAAATAACCTGGATTGCCGTTATCAGTTCAGTGTTATTTGCTATTATTGCTTATTTGATTGGCCGTTGGTTTGGATTAAGTGTGACTGAGTCATGGATTTTGGGTGCTGCAATGATGTTCTCCAGTACTATTATTGGCCTCAAATTATTGCCAACCACGATTTTACATCATCAGCACACTGGTGAAGTCATGATAAGCGTACTCCTGATGCAGGACGTTATTGCAATCATCGTATTAATCCTTATTAATGGTGCACAGCAGGGTGCAGGATTTTCTGTAGATGATCTGATTTTGGTGGGGGTTGCGCTACCAGCACTAACTCTACTTGCGTTTGCAGTGGAGCGTTATGTTTTAGTGAAACTGTTAGCGCGTTTTGACAGAACGCAAGAGTACGTTTTTCTTTTATCCATTGGCTGGTGCCTGGGTATGTCATTTCTGGCGCAGCGAGTAGGCCTGTCCGAAGATATTGGTGCGTTTGTAGCTGGTGTTGCTTTGGCTTCAAGCCCCATTTCTTTATATATTGCCGAAAGCTTGAAACCCTTACGTGATTTTTTCCTCGTCATGTTTTTCTTTTCAATTGGTGCAACGTTTAATTTTGGTTTTGCTGCCCAGGTTGTTATACCAGCCTGTATTTTGTCGTTTTTAATGTTGCTGGTTAAGCCGCTTTTATTTAATTTATTGCTTGTGAAAGCGGGAGAGAAAAAAACAGTGGCTAGAGAAGTAGGTTTGCGATTAGGGCAGGCAAGTGAGTTTTCTCTTTTAGTTGCCAGTATTGCCTTAAGCACAAAGCTGATTTCTGAAGTTGCATCGAATTTGATACAAGCCACAACTATTTTGACATTTATCGTTTCGTCCTATTTAGTAGTGTTAAAATACCCAACACCAATTGCCCTATCTGATAAAATGCGTAAGGATTAAAAATGAAATTACTGATCATTGTCCTTTGTTTGCTGAGTGAACGTTTTCTAGTGCATTCACTATCACATAATCGGTTTTATTGGTTTTCCTCATATTATAATGCCCTTAGTCGACGGTTCCCAAAAGAGGGGGGCATGGCTCATCCAGGATTACTTGTTATGGCTATCCTGTTGCCTATACTCTTTATTTGCTGGTTGGTACTCTTTATTTTTGGTCATCTATTCTACGGATTTATTGGATTATTGCTTAACTTAGCTATTTTTTATTATTGTTTAGGCCCTGAGAATCCTTTTTATCCAGTACGGCAGGAAAATGAAGGGGATGAGGAGGCTGTAGCGGGAAATTATTTCGTTAAAGCCAACAATGAATTGTTTGGGGTTGTTTTTTGGTATATTGTTGCCGGCCCCTTAGCCATTCTTGTTTATCGTTTGGTATCATTGTGTAAAGGGCAGGAGAAAACAGCGAAACTGGCTCAATGGCTAACTAATCTGTTTGATTGGATACCGGCAAGAATTACGGTACTACTCTATTTATTAGTAGGTAATTTTCAGCGCGGATTTCGTTTTTATATCCAAATGTTTTTTGCTGCGCCGGAAAATAATGATTCTCTCTTAAGTCAAGGGGGATTACTTGCTGCTCATAACAGTGAAAATGAATCTGTACAGCTTCCATATGCAGAAAGTTTGGTAGAGCATGCACTAATTGTCTTTTTGGTCTTTGTTGCCGTTTTCACCTTGGGAGCGTGGTTGTAACAGCGTGAAGATAATAGACTTTTTTCTAAACTCGCTGCAGTGAGAAGAGAAACGGCGCGCGTAGAAGCAGAGTGTACACAGCACATGAATTCAAGCACCGTATCGCCGAAGAAATGCTTCAATGCAGTAGAGTTTTAAAGAAGTCTAATGATTTTCATAAATTGAGATGGCTAGCTATGATAAATTTTATTGTTCGGGCTGTATGGGGTTGTGTTTTTTTATTTTTGACTGCTTGTACGCACCAAACCCTTACTCCACAAGTACAGTGTGGGTTGGCAAAGTGCGGTTTTGCCACTTGCCAGAAAAATTGTGAAAGTAGAGTGGTAGCATGTAACAAGACCTGTCGTAATAATTGCCAGCAATGTAATGCATATGCGAAAGAAAAGACCGCGAAGAGTTATTATCGTTATCAACATGAGCGCTATGTAAAAGGTGAAATGCTTGCTCTTGAGTTGAATTCCTTCCGTGATCCACTACAATGCCGCAAAACGACCTGTAACTGCCGTGCAGATTATCAGGTTTGTATGCAGGCTTGCGGTGGCGTAATTCATAAACGTTTACAGGTTACACCAGCGTGTTGCTAAAAGCTTAAAGATTGACGAGGAACACATTCATGTCATATGAAAACAGTAATGATATAGATCCAATTGAGACGCGTGAATGGCTGGACGCCTTGCAAGCAGTATTTGCCAATGATGGTAACGAACGGGCTGCTTTTCTGCTCCAGGAGCTGATGAATAGAGCAAATGCCGAGGGAGTGAAGCTGAAGAGCTCTATTAATACTCCTTATCGTAATACTATTAAACCGCATGAAGAACAGCCAATGCCACCTGACGAAGGCATCGGTAAGCGAATTAATGCTCTTATTCGCTGGAATGCAGTTGCAATGGTTGTGCGAGCAGGTAAATATGCCGCAGAGCTCGGAGGACATATTGCTTCTTACGCTTCTTCCTCGACCCTATATGAAACTGGATTTAATTATTTTTTCAAAGGTCCGGATAAGGTGAAAGGTGGTGATTTACTTTATATACAGGGACATTCTTCACCAGGAATTTATGCCCGTGCTTTTTTGGAAGGTCGTTTATCAGAACAACAATTAGATAAATTCCGTCAGGAAGTTGAAGTCGATGGGTTGTCTTCTTACCCACATCCGTGGTTGATGGGGGATTTCTGGCAATTCCCTACAGTATCCATGGGCCTAGGTCCATTGCAAGCTATTTACCAGGCACGTTTTCTAAAATACCTGGAAAATCGGGGGTTGATGCATGCAGAAGGACGTAAAGTTTGGGCATTCCTGGGCGATGGTGAAATGGATGAGCCAGAATCTGTTGGTGCTTTATCTATTGCGGCCCGTGAAAAACTGGACAATTTGATTTTTGTGGTGAATTGTAACTTACAGCGTTTAGATGGCCCTGTCCGTGGTAACGGCAAAATTATTCAAGAATTGGAAGGTTTATTCCGTGGCGCTGGCTGGAATGTTATTAAAGTGATCTGGGGTGGACGTTGGGATCCGCTTTTTGCACGGGATGATACTGGTATTATGCAAAAACGCATGGAAGAATGCGTTGATGGTGATTATCAAAGCTATAAAGCAAATGATGGTGCTTATGTCCGTGAACATTTTTTTGGCCAATATCCAGAGCTGAAAAAACTGGTAGCCAATATGTCTGATGATGAAATCTGGCGTTTAAACCGTGGTGGCCATGATCCACAGAAAGTATTTGCCGCCTATGCACAAGCAGTCAAGCATAAGGGAACTCCAACAGTAATATTGGCTAAAACCATCAAAGGTTATGGTATGGGGGCTGCTGGTGAAGGTCAAAACATTACCCATCAGCAAAAGAAAATGACTATTGAACAGCTAAGAGCTTTCAGAGATCGTTTTAGTATTCCTATCAGTGATGAGAAAATTGCCGAAATACCATTTTATCGTCCTGCCGAGGATAGTCCGGAAATTAAGTATTTACGCAAACAGCGTGAAGCCCTCGGAGGTTATTTACCTGCACGTACCACAGATGTTGAGCCGCTAAAAATTCCTGCGTTATCAGCTTTTTCTGCGATTACCGCTAGTACGGGTGAACGCGAAATTTCAACTACGATGGCCTTTGTACGCATTCTATCGGTTTTATTGAAGGATAAAGAATTGAGTGCGCGTATTGTGCCCATTGTTCCAGATGAGTGTCGGACTTTCGGTATGGAGGGTTTGTTCCGTCAAATCGGTATTTATTCTCCAGTTGGACAACTTTATACTCCTGTGGATCATGAGCAGGTGATGTACTACCGTGAAGCAAAAGATGGTCAGATCCTGGAGGAGGGCATTAATGAAGCGGGAGCCTTCTGTTCATGGATCGCTGCAGCAACATCATACAGTACCAACAAACTAGCGATGATACCCTTCTATATTTATTACTCAATGTTTGGTTTTCAGCGCATTGGTGATTTGGCTTGGGCAGCAGGCGATATGCAGGCACGTGGATTTCTTTTGGGAGGAACCGCTGGACGTACGACATTGGCTGGAGAAGGTTTGCAACATCAGGATGGTCATAGTCATCTTATGGCGTCAACTATTCCAAATTGTGTTGCTTATGATCCAACTTATGCTTATGAGTTAGCTGTCATCATTCGTGATGGTTTATATCGGATGTATGAGAAACAGGAGAATGTGTTCTACTACATTACCGTAATGAATGAAAATTATACTCACCCTGAAATGCCAGCAGGCGTTGAAGAAGGGATTCTCAAAGGCATGTATTTGCTACAGGAGAGTGGGAAAAAGAGCAAAAAGCATGTGCAACTGCTGGGTAGTGGAACTATTCTGCGGGAAGTTATTAAAGCAGCACAAATGCTTCATGATGATTTTGCAGTGACTGCGGATATTTGGTCTGTCACGAGCTTCAATGAATTAAGACGAGATGGCCTGTCTGCAGAACGGCATAATCGCATGCATCCCAATGCTAAACCGCAGCAGAGTTATGTCAGCCAACAATTAGCTGACCGTAAAGGTCCTGTAATTGCCGCGACAGATTATATGCGCTTATATGCTGATCAGATAAGACCCTACATTGCAGCACCTTATATAGTACTGGGTACTGATGGATATGGGCGGAGTGATACGCGTGATCGTTTACGCCACTTCTTTGAAGTGGATGCTAAATTTGTTGTTCTAGCAGCTTTAGATGCTTTAGTGCAGCAGGGAGAAATGCCTAAATCAACAATTGTTGATGCAATGAAACGGTATGGTATTAATAGTGAAAAAGAGGATCCAGTGACTCACTAGGGGTCCCCTCAATTCTTCTCGGCATAGCCCCGACAATTCTACACTGTTCAGTGGGGTGGAATTAATATAGAAGGGCTATCCGGGGTAAATAGATGCCCAGTTTTAAAGGATGTTCTCGTAACATTAAATTTGGTCAAATAAATTTCAGTTTACCTGTTTGCTGAGGATAACTATGGCAGATGAGATTAAGATTAAGGTCCCTGATATTGGTGGCGCAACAGGTGTTGATGTCATTGAAGTAATGGTTAAACCAGGGGATGAAATAAGCGTAGATACACCATTAATTACTTTGGAATCTGATAAGGCGAGTATGGAGATTCCTTCACCCCAGGCCGGTAAAATTAGCCAATTGCAGATTAAGGTTGGTGATAAGGTTTCTGAGGGGGATGTCATTTTGACTTTGATTGGAGAACAGCTGAAAACTGAGGAAAAATCTTCTATGGCCTCTCCGTCAACAGCCTCAGAAAAAGAAGAAATAATCCCCAAAGCGGAAGAGGCAAGCCTAAAATCGCAAACTGCCTTGCACCGTCAGGAAGTTAATATACCTGATATTGGTGGTGCAACAGATGTTGATGTTATTGAAATCATGGTGAAACCGGGTCAATCGGTTACCAAGGATCAATCACTTATTACCCTGGAAGGTGATAAGGCAACGATGGATATTCCTTCGCCTACAGCAGGAGTTATTGAAAGTATTGCAGTAAAAGTAGGGGATAAAGTATCACAAGGTACTTTGATTCTTGCGTTAAATGTAGAGCAGATAAACGGTGAAAACGCACAATCATCAGGCCAGCGAGGGGAACCTGTTCCAGAAAAAATAGTGGCACAACCTGCTGCAGTTAGTTCTGAAAAGCCTGTGATAGCTCCTGTTTTAGTGGATACTGAAAGGGCTGGCGCAGTTGTTTCTGCGGGGCCATCCGTTCGCCGCCTAGCCAGGGAGTTAGGAGTAAATCTTAATGAAATTAAGGGTAGTGGGCGAAAATCGAGAGTTATGAAGGAAGATGTTCAAGCCTATGTAAAAGCGCGGTTGAGCGAAAAGCCATCTTCTGGCAGTTTTGCATTTCCTAGTGCGCCTGCGATTGATTTTTCCAAATTTGGTGAAGTTGAAATTAAGCCTTTGAACAAGATTAAGCGCCTGACCGGAATTAATGTTCATCGCTCATGGGTTACTATCCCTCATGTTACGCAATTCGACGAAGCTGATATTACTGAGCTTGAGGCATTTAGGAAAGCAGAAGCAGAAAATGCAAAGCAAAGTGGTTTCAAGTTAACGATGCTTGCTTTTGTGACTAAGGTAGTGAGTAAAGCACTAGCAGTATACCCGCAATTTAATGCATCACTGGATGCGAGTGGTGAGAATTTAATTTATAAGCGTTATTGTCATATTGGGATTGCAGTTGAAACTCCGAATGGTTTGGTAGTTCCAGTTATAAAAGATGTTGATCAACTGACTGTCAGCGACATTGCTGCAGAAATGGCACGTTTAAGTGCAAAAGCGCGAGATAAAGGGTTGATGCCTGCAGATATGAGTGGTGGTTGTTTCACGATTTCAAGTTTGGGAGGGATAGGTGGTACGGCTTTTACACCGATTGTGAATAGTCCTGAGGTGGCGATTCTAGGACTTTCCCGCTCTAGCATGAAACCTATTTACGACAGAGGAGAATTCAAACCGCGGTTGATGTTACCTTTATCATTATCTTATGATCACCGGGTTATTGATGGAGCAGAGGCTGCGCGTTTTACTCGATTTATTGCTGACTCACTGAGCGATATTCGACGGATTTTATTGTAGTAACCCCTAAAAATAAATATAGAGAATAGATTTTAGAAAAGTATGAGGCGTGAAATGACTGCAAATATTAAAGCTGATGTAGTGGTATTAGGTAGTGGTCCTGGAGGGTATACAGCGGCATTTCGTGCTGCCGATCTAGGCAAAAAAGTTGTATTGGTTGAGCGTTTCGATAGCTTGGGTGGTGTTTGTTTGAATGTTGGTTGTATTCCTTCAAAAGCCTTGCTTCATATTGCTAAAGTCATTGATGAAAGCCATGAAATGGCAGATCAGGGAGTCAGTTTTGGTAAACCCAAGCTGGATAGCAAAAAGATTGTTGCTTGGAAAAATTCCGTTGTTGGCAAATTAACAGGTGGCCTGAAAGTATTAGCCAAACAACGTAAGGTAGAGGTAGTAACTGGTGTTGCGAAATTTTCAGGTACCCACCAGGTTACTGTACAAGGGGGGAACGATACTACTACGGTTGAATTTGAAAATGCTATTATCGCTGTAGGTAGTGAGTCGGTCAATTTACCTTTCATTCCTGAGGATCCACGTATTTTCAGTTCAACAGGTGCTTTGGAATTAGCCGACATTAAAGGTAGTTTACTTGTCTTGGGTGGCGGTATTATAGGCCTGGAAATGGCTACTGTTTATTCAGCTTTGGGTGTTGAAGTGACAGTTGTTGAGTTTATGGATCAATTGATGCCTGGAGCTGACATTGATTTGGTTAATGTTTTGCACAAGCGCATGGCGAAGAAAGGCGTTAAAATCCTGCTTAAAACGAAAGTTACCGCAATGGAAGCTAAAAAAGATGGTATTTATGTTTCTATGGATGGAGAGCACGCTACTGAGAAACCTTTGTGCTTCCAGCAAGTCCTGGTATCGGTAGGAAGAAAGCCAAATGGTGGTACTATTGATGCTGAAAAAGCCGGTGTGAAAGTTGATGAACGTGGCTTTATTAAAGTTGATAAACAAATGCGAACGAATGTTCCTCACATTTTTGCAATTGGAGATGTGGTAGGGCAACCCATGTTAGCTCATAAGGCAATCCCGGAAGGGCGTGTTGCAGCTGAAGTGATTGGCGGTATGAAACATTATTTTGATCCCAAATGCATTGCTAGTGTCGCCTACACTGATCCAGAGGTTGCCTGGACTGGATTGACCGAAAAAGAAGCTAAGGAGAAAGGAATAAACTACGAAAAAGCAGTTTTCCCCTGGGTTGCCAGCGGACGTGCTTTGAGTATGGGCCGTGAGGAAGGAATGACCAAGTTGTTATTCTGTCCCGAAACAGATCGTATTCTGGGAGCTGGAATTGTAGGGGTAAATGCGGGTGACTTAATTGCTGAAACTTCTTTAGCAATTGAAATGGGTTGCGATGTCGAAGATATCGCTTTAACTATTCATCCTCATCCGACTCTTTCTGAGTCAATTGCCTTGTCTGCAGAAATTTTTGAGGGAACAATTACTGATCTTTATTTACCTAAGAAAAAGAAAAAGTAATTTGTTCCAGGATGCCATAGTCTGAGTTGATTACTTAGACTATGGCTAATTGCTTTGCGCGGAGCATACACGCTAGTATCTGAGTAGTGAAGCGCAGAAAATCAAGGCAGAATCGCCAGGATAGTGGAATTCAATAGCCCATAAATACAATCTAATCTTTAGGACTACTATGAGACCTAAAATACGTCCAATGCAGCAGAATGACATTGATAGAGTGTATGAGATTGAGGTGATGTCACACCGAGCTCCATGGAGCAGGGATATTTTAAGTGACTGTGTGCTAGTTGGTTATGATTGTCGAGTGATAGAGTCCAAAAAGCGTATAGAAGGCTATGTAATCTGTCGTTATAGCTTTAACGTTTGCCATATTCTCAACCTATGTGTAGCTGTCTCTGCTCAGAGAAAGGGCTATGGACGCTCGCTATTGAGAGCAGTACTTTCTTCTTTGGTAAATACTAACTTCGATACCGTTATTCTTGAAGTGCGTCCCAGTAACGTTGCTGCGCTTGCCTTATACGAGAAATTTGGTTTTCGTAAAGACGCGATTAAAGAAGCTTATTATCAAGACGAAAATGGTTATGAAGATGCTATCTTGCTTAAAAAATTGATTAGCAAAAAACAAACCTAGATTAGGGTTTGATCAGGCATTGTGGGCTTTTACGGGTTACTAATCAATTCATTCTTTCTAAAAACTCCTGTAAATGAGGTTTTTCTTTTTCACTTTGTAAGTAAGTACGCAGGTTGTCTATAGCCTTGGTATAGGTTTCCTGATTATGTGTGCCTCGCATCAATTCAAAGCGGAGATAAACACAGTAAGTATTTAATACATCGGTTTCACAATAATCACGGATATTCTTTAAATTTCCGGCAAGGTATTGTTCCCATACCCTTGCTCCGCTCATGCCCATTTTACCAGGAAAGCCAAGCATACTAGCTATTTCATCCAGCGGCGCAAACGCTTTATTCTGATAAGCGGCTAGCACATCCATTAGATCCAGATGACGGTAGTGAAAGCGATTCAGATAGTTATTCCAGCGAAAATTTTGTTGATTTTCACCAGTTTCCCAATAAATTGGCGCGGAAATACCGTGTAATAAGGCACGGTAATGGAGCACGGGTAAGTCAAAACCGCCGCCATTCCAACTAATCAGCGTCGGTGTGTATTTCTCAATACCCGCAAAAAAACGGTGAATCAACTCTTTTTCATCCGATTGCTCATCACCTAAAGACCAGACCTTAAGCTGAGAACCTTGATTAAGTACTAAAGAAATGGCAACTATCTTTTGGAGATAGTGTGGTAAAAAATCGTTGCCAGTTTTACAGCGACGTAAAGTAAAGAGGGCTGAGGCTGTATCCTCATCAGATAATCCTTCTAATTCATATAATTTTTGTCCTGCTTTAATATCAGGAATGGTTTCTATGTCAAATACCAGAATGCTCATGATGAAAAGTGCTCAGTAAAATAAAGAGGTTCATACTTTTAGCTTAAAACTAGCATAGCTGAGCCAATTTGGAAATGACAACGAAAGGAGAGGCTGGTTTTTATATTGTCAAATTGACAGACGAGATTGCAAAAAAATTGTCAGTTTAAATAAAAATGTTTAATTTTATCTGCTTTTTTGCTACTAATACGCTCATTCATCCTAGCCCATACTAAATAAGAAAATGAATTTAAAACTGCTAACGCTTATTGCTTTTTCATTGTTACTGCTATCCTGCGCTAGCCCACCGCCACGAGATGTTAATAATATTTGCCATATTTTTAAGCAATACCCCAGATGGTATTCGGATGCTCAGGATGTTGAGCGCCGATGGCGAATCCCTATTTCAGTACAAATGGCAATTATTCATCAGGAATCCAAGTTTGATGCTAACGCAAAACCACCACGGACAAAATTGCTTTGGATTATCCCCTGGAAAAGGCCATCCACAGCTTATGGCTATTCTCAGGCACTGCATTCTACTTGGCGGTTATATAAAAGAGCCGGGGATGGGGGTAGGTATCTCGCTTCACGAGATGTTTTTGCCGATGCAGTTGATTTTATTGGTTGGTATGCTAATCAAGCTAATCGCCGGGCTGGAATACCCAGAAATGACGCGTATCGCTTATATCTCGCTTATCATGAAGGGATAGGTGGTTATCAATATAGAACTTATTTGAAGAAACCTTGGCTGATTCAGGTCGCACGCAAAGTTAAAGCGCGTTCATATTTATATCAAGCGCAATTAAGCCAATGCAAAGCTTCGTTAAATTCCAAACCTTGGTATAGGTAGGGGACCTAAGATTAGGTGCTATAAAATATTGGTAAGAACAAGTAGTTAAGATTAGTAATGACATCCAAGTTTTGAAAAGGTAGGATGATCGCTTAATTCGAATAGGAGCTGATTAATGCGTTTAATGTTATTAGGTGGTCCGGGTGCAGGAAAGGGAACGCAGGCACTTAAGTTAATTAACTATTTTAAAATACCACAAATTTCTACTGGTGATATGCTTCGTTCGGCAATTGCTGCTGGGACAGAGTTGGGGAAAAGTGCTAAAAAGGTAATGGACTCTGGAAAATTGGTTTCTGATGAAATTATTATTGATTTGGTAAAAGAGCGCTTACAACAAGATGATTGCCGGGCTGGATTTCTATTCGATGGTTTCCCCCGTACTATTCCGCAGGCTGATGCCCTAAAGAATGCGAAGATTAAGCTTGATCATGTTATTGAAATAGCAGTGCCTGACGATGAAATCATCAATCGTATAAGTGGTAGACGCGTACATGTAGCTTCTGGTCGCGTTTATCACGTCAAATTTCAACCGCCTAAAAAAGATAATGTTGATGATATTACCGGAGAACCATTGATTCAGCGGGATGATGATAAAGAAGAGACGATTAAGCAGCGTCTCACTGTTTACCATCAACAAACAGAACCTCTCATCAATTATTATCTGCAGTGGGCGAAAACAAATGATAGTCTGGCACCACAGTTTCATCGTGTGCAAGGTGTTGGCAGCATGGATAGTATTTTTTCAGCCATTTTATCCTGTATTAATGCCAGGGAGATGCCATGTCAGTCAACACTCTAAAGACAGACCAATTTGAA
Source organism: Legionella feeleii (assembly GCF_001467625.1). GTDB lineage: Bacteria > Pseudomonadota > Gammaproteobacteria > Legionellales > Legionellaceae > Tatlockia > Tatlockia feeleii. Next base: position 598,496 of record NZ_LNYB01000085.1, on the reverse strand, counting down.
GGTTTGCTTGCGAATAATGAGATAGTTTTTATTGATTTTTGGGCGGAATGGTGTGCACCTTGCAAACACTTCGCTCTAGTTTACGAGAAAGTTGCTGAACAATATAAGACTATTAAATTTGTCAAGGTCAATATTGAGGAAGAAACCGAGCTGGCTGAAATTTTTCAAATACGATCAATCCCTCATCTAATGGTTTTCAAGCAAGGTATTGCTATTTACTCAGAGGCAGGCAGTATGCCTGAGTCAACACTTAAAGAACTGGTACAGCAGGCTGTCAGTGTAGATGTTAGCGAAATTCGAGCCAAAATAGACAAAGGTGAAATTTAGTTATTAAGGCCAAGTCGTTGCTGACAATAATCTTCCAAGGCTTGTTTTTGTTCTAGCTCAAAATTCAAGCCTAGCTTGGTGCGGCGCCATAGGATGTCGTCGCTATCACAAGCCCATTCCTCTTTTTGCAAATAATCAACTTCAATCTGGTATAAATCATTGCCAAAATGAAGGCCCAGATCACTCATGTCTTTACATCCTGATAGCACTAATTCGGTGCGGGTGCCGTAACTAGTCAGGTAGCGCTCTATGATTGATTCGGCCAGCCAATAATATTTTTCGCGTGCATAAGTGGTATATTTTTTATAACTCCAATTCTCATAGATAGAACCTGGCAAGGGTATAGATTCTGTACGTGATTTCCCCAATGCGGGGAAAAACTCTTGTAAACTATTAACGGCTTCCAACGCCAATTGTCGGTAAGTTGTAATTTTTCCGCCATAAACCGTGAGGGCTGGAGCAGGTGATGTTGTGCAATCATAAGTATAGTCGCGACTTAATGCTTTAAGCTCTTCTCCTGATGCTGCCAGTAACGGTCTAACGCCGCTCCAGCTGTTAATAATGTCCTTTCGCTGCACTCGACATTTAAAATAGTTGTTAACAAGATTGCATAAATAATTAACTTCTTCTGTAGAAATGCAGACTTCTTCTAAAGAACCTTTAAAAGCAACATCTGTGGTTCCTATCATCGTGTAACCATGATAGGGAACGATAAAGATAATGCGTTTGTCATCATTTTGAAGGAGATAGGCATGATTTCCTTCGTAGAGTTTATGAACAACTATATGGCTGCCTTTGACAAGAGACATCTTAAATTTACTGGGAATACCTGATAATTTATTGAACGATTCCACCCAGGGACCAGTCGCATTAACAAGTACTTTGGCCGAGATTCTCTCTTCTTTACCTGAGTTTTTTTTAGCAGTTAATTGCCATAGATTATTTTGCACAGTGGCATTGGTCACTGCTACCCTTGTTTGAATAGAGGCACCGTATTCTTTGGCTTGTAATGCATTAGCAATTGTCAGACGAGCATCATCGGTCGCACAGTCATAAAATAAAAAGCCTTTGACAAAATAGTTAGCTAACGGTGAAAAATAAGGTGAGTGGTTGTTTCGACGTATCAGTTTGCTGTGGGGCAATTTATTTTTACGCTCAAGATTATCATATAGAAATAAGCCCGTGCGTAGTAACCAGGAGGGACGCATACCTTGTTGATAAGGTAAAACAAAAGGAAGAGAATAAACGAGATGGGGAGCCAGGCTCAATAGAAGTTGCCGCTCATGTAAGGCTTTCTTAACCAAGGCAAAATCATAATACTCAAGATATCTTAGGCCTCCATGGATTAATTTAGAACTACTGGACGATGTTTTTGAAGCGAGATCTCCCTGTTCCAATAGGATGACAGACAAGCCGCGCATCGCTGCGTCTGCGGCAATACCACAACCATTAATACCACCGCCGATGATTACCACATCAAAAACCTGATCCATGTTTGGTCTCCGCAAAAAAGCGTATAGAATAGTTTTGGTTGCTGTTAATTGAGACTGATATTATCAGTTTTTTTATTTTCATCCAGGGGCTGTTGACATGTCTACTACCTTGGCCGAAAAGTGTTGCTTTTCTGCGTTTCGCTGCTTATTTACTACCATGTAAACTGTGCGATGCTCGTAACTCAACATTTTTTGAATCAATCTTGCGAAATGTCAACAGTCCCCTGTGAAATAATGTTTTAATGGTGATCGAAAATCTAAATAGTATATTCAGGGAAGTAAACGCAATGAATTATCTTCTTGCCATTGATCAGGGAACTAGCAGTACTCGAGCCATGTTGTATAACAGTGCTGGTAAATTAATCACTTCGAGTCAATATATACTGACCCAATTTTACCCGCAACCCGGCTGGGTGGAACACGATCCTGAGGAAATTTGGCAAAAAACATTAAAGGCTATGCAAGATGTTGTTTCTGAAGTAGATGCGCATCAAGTTATTGCTTGTGGGATCACTAATCAACGTGAGACAACGTTAATTTGGGATAAACAATCAGGCGAGTGTCTTGCACCTGCAATTGTTTGGCAGGATAGGAGAACCCAACTATTTTGCGACAGTTTGGTGGATTGCAGAGAATCAATCCAGCAAAAAACAGGTTTATTGCCTGATCCTTATTTTTCGGCAAGTAAATTACATTGGCTAATCGCTAATATACCTAAAGCAAGCGAGTTGGCTGCAAGAGGGCAATTGGCCTTCGGGACGATTGATAGTTTTCTTATTTGGCGTTTAACAAAAGGAAAAGCCCATTTAACGGATATAACCAATGCGTCGCGAACCTTATTATTTAATATTGTAGAGCAGCGCTGGGACGAGGATTTATTGAATCTTTTTGCAGTCCCGTCCGCCATTTTGCCGGAAGTTTGTGCTAGCGATGCTAATTTCGGCAACATAGAGCAAGATTATTTAGGCGCATCGATTCCTATTACCGGTGTAGTTGGCGATCAACAAGCTGCCCTGATCGGACAAAGAGGTTTTTCTCATGGGATGGTAAAAGCAACTTTTGGTACAGGTGGATTTCTGCTTATGAATATTGGCCGGCAACCTGTGTTGTCGAAACATCGCTTATTAACAACCGTAGCCTACCAGATTAAGGGACAAACGGTTTATGGTTTAGAGGGTAGTTTGTACCATGCAGGGACAACTGTTAAATGGTTACGTGACGAGATGAAATTAATCGCAGCCGCCGCTGATACAGAGTGGCTTGCAAACAGCCTTAGTAGTAATGAAGGAGTTTATTTGATTCCTTCCTTCACGGGCCTAGGGGCCCCCCATTGGATAACTACTCCTGGTGCTGCAATTATTGGTTTGGCGCGGACAACCAATCGCGCTCACTTTGCCCGTGCAGCTTTGGAGAGTGTTTGTTATCAAACTCGAGATGTTTTGGATTGTATGCGAGAAGATAGTCAGATGGCTTTATCGTTGTTGCGCGTTGATGGCGGGATGGCCGCTAATCAATGGTTCCTCCAATTTTTATCTTCGCAATGCAATTTAACGGTGCAAAAACCTGATGATATAGAAACAACCGCTCAGGGTGCGGCTATATTAGCCGCAATAGGCTGTGGACTTGTGGATTCATTAGAGGCATTGGAGAAAAACTGGGTTTGTGAAAAGGAGTTTGTGGCAGCGAAAGAGAGAGACAGTGTGGAGAAAGATTATTGCGGGTGGCGGAGAGCTTTGCAGATGATTAAGGCAGGGCTGTAGCCCGGGTAAAGGCCATATGGCCGAAACCCGGGAAGAAACAATCTGCTTTTAAAATATAACCCTGGGTTTTTAAAACCCGGGTTAGAGCCTTGGGCCTGCGCCCAGGCTATCGTTTCATTGGTTAGCGTACATCTCGTTGTTTTTCGCCAGTATAAAGCTGTCGTGGACGACCAATTTTGGATTTGGAGGCAACCATTTCCATCCAATGTGACATCCAGCCTACAGTTCTTGCTAAGGCGAAAATAACAGTGTACATGTTAGTCGGAATACCAATGGCACTTAAGGTAATACCAGAATAAAAATCCACATTCGGATAAAGCTTTTTCTCTACAAAGTATTCGTCTTCAAGGGCAATGCGCTCAAGTTCCATAGCAAGTTTAAACAAGGGGGCCTCATGAGCACCAACTGCATTCAATACTTCATGACAGGTTTTGCGCATCACTTTGGCTCGTGGATCATAACTCTTGTAAACACGATGTCCAAAACCCATTAAACGGAAAGGATCATTCTTGTCTTTAGCGCGTTTTATGTAATGGTTAATATGCTTTATATCACCGATTTCTTTGAGCATATTAAGGCAAGCTTCGTTGGCACCGCCATGGGCAGGTCCCCATAAAGCACCAATTCCTGCAGAAATACAGGCAAAGGGATTCGCCCCCGTTGATCCGGCTAATCTCACTGTGGAGGTCGAAGCGTTTTGTTCGTGATCTGCGTGGAGTGTAAAAATAGTATCCATCGCATCAACGATGATAGGATTGGGTTTGATATCCTCAGAGGGTACACCGAACATCATATGCAGAAAATTTTCAGCATAAGACATTTTGTTTTGCGGGTACATATAAGGTTGTCCAACTGAATATTTATAACTCATTGCCGCAAGGGTTGGCATTTTGGCAATTAAACGAATTGCAGAAATGTAACGATCCTGTTGATTATTTAAGTCCATTGAATCATGGTAAAACGCAGATAGGGCACCGACTATACCAACCATAATAGCCATAGGATGAGCATCGCGGCGAAAACCGTTTAAAAAATTATACATCTGTTGATGTACCATAGTATGGTTATTAATCAGATTAATAAAATCCTGTTTTTCCTTTGCATCAGGCAATTCACCATTGAGAAGGAGATAACTGACATCGAGGAAGTCTTTTTTCTCGGCTAATTGTTCTATGGGGTAGCCTCTATAAAGCAAAATTCCTTTATCTCCATCAATATAGGTAATTTTAGACTCACAAGACGCGGTGGAGACAAAGCCCGGATCATAGGTAAACATGCTTTGCTCACCTAGTTTATTGATATCAATTACTTCATTACCTAAAGTCGGACTATAGATTGGTAAGTCAATTGGCTCGTGACCGTCAATACTAAGCCTGGCAATTTTGTTTGTCATCGTGTCTCCTCGTTCATGGCTTGACAGCCTTCTCGCTTACTAAGTGCGCAGACTATATAAAAATGCCCTTCTCCAGTCAATTTATAGAAGCGGGCAAAATTTATCTCTTCATTAATGAATAAGTATGATCCAGATTGAAGGTTTTTAACAGGAATAAAATGCTAAAAATAAAATGAAACCATAACAGTCAACGGAGGAATCATGTTGAAAATATTAAATTAGCTAGGCTGTGGGTAGACAGATTGAAATACTTGATATGATTCAATTAAAGCCTGCTCTGTGGTATCCTTCCAGCTTATTTTCATTTCAATCATTGCATGAGGACGCGTCCAAACCATGGTTTATCTTGCCAAAGAAGTTATACCCGTCAATATTGAAGACGAATTAAAGCAGTCCTATCTGGATTATGCTATGAGTGTCATCGTTGGCCGCGCTCTGCCCGATGTCCGTGATGGCCTGAAGCCTGTTCACCGTCGTGTGCTTTTTGCGATGAGTGAATTAGGTAATGATTGGAATAAGCCTTATAAAAAATCAGCGCGTGTGGTAGGGGATGTCATCGGTAAATACCATCCACATGGTGATACAGCAGTCTATGATACCATTGTAAGGATGGCGCAGCCGTTTTCTATGCGTTATATGTTGATTGACGGGCAGGGTAACTTTGGTTCCGTCGACGGCGATTTTGCAGCGGCTATGCGATATACCGAAGTCAGGATGTCAAAAGTTGCTCATGCTTTATTGGCTGATCTGGACAAGGAAACCGTCGACTTTAGTCCAAACTACGATGAAACAGAATTTGCTCCTGTCGTTTTACCATCACGAGTTCCTAACCTGCTGGTGAATGGTTCCTCTGGTATTGCTGTAGGTATGGCGACCAATATTCCACCGCATAACCTGACAGAAGTTATTAATGCCTGTGTTGCCTTGGTAGAAGATCCTGATTTGACGCTGGATGACATAATGAACTATGTGCCTGGCCCTGATTTTCCAACAGCGGCAATTATTAATGGTAAGGCAGGTATTCTGCAGGCATACCGCACAGGGCGCGGCCGGATTTATATACGCGCGCGCACAGAAATAGAAACAGATAGCCATTCTGGTCGACAAGCCATCATCATTAATGAATTACCTTATCAGGTTAATAAAGCACGGTTAGTAGAAAAAATCGCTGAACTGGTGCGTGAAAAACGTATCGAAGGGATTTCTGGTTTGCGGGATGAGTCTGATAAACAAGGTATGAGAGTTGTTATTGAGCTTAAACGCGGTGAAGTAGCTGAAGTCATTTTGAATAATTTGTACGCTCATACCCAGATGCAGAACGTATTTGGCATTAATATGGTGGCTTTGGTTGACGGTCAGCCGCGTACACTTAATCTAAAAGAAATCCTTGAGTATTTTATCAAGCACCGCCGTGAAGTGGTGACTCGCCGTACGATTTTTGAATTGAAGAAAGCTCGTAATCGCGCTCATTTATTAGAAGGTTTGGGAATCGCACTGGCTAATATTGATGAGATGATTGAACTAATTAAGAAATCACCAACACCTCAAGACGCAAAAGAGGCTTTATTAGCGCGTTTGTGGCAACCAGGTTTGGTTAAGGCTATGCTGGAAAATGCAGGAAGCGATGCTTGCCGACCAGATGATTTATCCAGTGAATATGGTTTGGTTGCTGAAGGCTATCGGTTATCAGAAAATCAAGCCCAAGCAATTCTTGAGTTAAGGCTGCACCGTTTAACTGCTCTTGAACAAGACAAGATCATCAATGAATTTAAAGAGTTGTTAAATGTGATTAAAGAATTGTTAGATATTCTTGCCTCTCCTGAGCGCTTGATGCAAGTAATTCGAGATGAATTGTTAGAAGTCAAAGCCCAGTTTGGTGACGAGCGTCGTACAGAAATTACCGCATCGCAAGAAGATTTAACTATTGAAGATTTAATTACTGAAGAAGATGTAGTAGTTACTCTCTCTCACCAAGGCTATGTAAAATATCAACCGATTTCTGCTTATCAAGCCCAGCGTCGTGGTGGTAAGGGTAAATCAGCGACCAATGTGAAAGATGAAGATTTTATCGAGCGTCTTATTATCGCTAGTACTCATGATACTTTGCTATGTTTTTCAAATCACGGGAAACTGTATTGGCTGAAAGCTTATCAATTGCCTTTAGCAAGCCGTATTTCACGTGGCAAACCGATTATCAATATTCTTCCGTTGGCAGCCGATGAAGCTATCAACGCTATGCTGCCAGTGCGTGAGTATCAAGAAGGCTTTTTTGTCTTCATGGCGACCAAGCACGGTACTGTGAAAAAGGTACCGCTTGAAGCGTTTAGCCGGCCACGCTCTACGGGAATTATTGCAGTGGATCTGGATGATGAGGACCGCTTGGTGGGCGTAGATATTACCGACGGTAGTAAAGACATTATGCTGTTTACAGATGCTGGGAAAGTGATTCGTTTTGATGAGAACCTTGTTAGACCTATGGGCAGAACCGCTCGAGGGGTGCGTGGTATTCGTTTGGGAGAAAATCAATCCGTTATTTCTCTGGTCGTTGCTCAGGCGGAGGGTACGATATTAACCGCTACCGAGAATGGCTATGGTAAACGCACGAATATTGAAGAATATCGTGTATCCGGCCGTGGCGGTCAAGGCGTAATTTCAATCCAGGTCAATGAACGTAATGGTAAAGTAGTCCGTGCTCTGCAAGTCTCCGACGGGGACGAGGCGATGTTAATCACTGACAAGGGTACGTTAGTTCGCTTTAAAGTTGATGAATTATCAATTATTGGTCGAAATACTCAAGGTGTACGCCTTATTAATGTCAGTTCTGGTGAGCAGGTTGTGGGTATGCAACGGATAGTAGACATTGGAGAAGACGATACTGAAGAGATGTCAGATTCTGATGAAGAGAATGATGTAGAAGAAACTAATGATGAGTAGAGGTTATAATTTTGGTGCTGGCCCCTCGATGTTGCCTGAATCAATTTTAAGAGAAGCCCAGGAAGAACTTCTAAATTGGCAAAATCTTGATATGTCCGTCCTGGAGATTGGACACCGCACACCAGAGTTCATGGCCTTGATGGAACAGACGGAGCAAGCATTCAGGGAGCTTTTAAAAGTCCCTGCCAATTATCATGTGCTTTTTTTAGGTGGGGCGGCACGCACACAATTTAGTATGATTCCTATGAACCTGCTTGCAGCCGGTGAGCAGTCAGGCTATTTAATCACTGGTCTTTGGTCCTCACTGGCGTACCAGGAAGCAGTAAAAATTAAGCAGGCTTATTGTGTTGCCAGTGATGAAGAGAATGGCTTTATAGGGACTCCACCACCGGAAACATGGCAGATTAAAGAAAATACAAAATACCTCTATTTTACGCCCAATGAAACAGTAAATGGTGTTCGTTTTGCCAAAATACCCGCTATTTCAGGAGTACCCCTTATTGCGGATATGACTTCATGTTTACTGAGCGAGCCTATTACTGTGAGCGATTATGGGCTGATTTTTGCAGGGGCACAGAAAAATATTGCAAATGCCGGCTTAACGCTGGTCATTATCAGTGATGAGCTACTAAACTCTTTGCCCGATAATATCATTCCGACAATGTTTGATTACCGGACTCACAGCTCAACGCATTCACTTTATGCAACACCACCTACTTTTAATTGCTATCTGGCGGGAAAAATGGCTCAATGGGCCAAAGCCCAAGGCGGTGTTGAGGCGCTGTATGAAATAAATTGTGCTAAAGCCTCTAAATTATATGATTACATTGATTCTTCCGGGTTTTATCATTGTAAAGTATCCGAGGAGGCACGTTCTTTAGTAAATATATGTTTTTCACTTGCGGATTCGAACCTTGAAGAGTTGTTTTTGGCAGTAGCCAAAACACGGGGCCTATATGCTTTAAAAGGCCATCGCACAGTAGGAGGGTTGAGAGCAAGTATATACAACGCCATGCCAATGGAAGGTGTAGAATATCTAATCAAATTTATGCGAGATTTTGCTAAGGAACATAACTAATGAAACTGATAGATTATGTAAGCAGCCCTATAAAGTCGGTGCAAGGTGATGTTACAGTTCCTGGTGATAAATCAATTTCACATCGTTCAATTATTTTAGGTGCCATTGCCAAGGGTACGACGACTATCAGCGGCTTTTTAGATGGGGAAGATTGCTTGGCAACCTTAAAGGCATTTCAGTCTATGGGTGTTGCCATCGAAGGGCCTGTAGCACAAAGGGTTGTGATTCATGGTGTAGGTAAATATGGTTTGCAAAAGCCTAAAGGTGTTGTTGATTGCGGTAATTCAGGAACCTCTATGCGCCTGCTTGCGGGACTTCTTGCAGCGCAGCCTTTTGATAGTGAATTAAGTGGTGATGCAAGTCTGCAAAAAAGACCGATGGAGCGGGTAAGTAGACCATTAATGCAAATGGGAGCTGAAATAATAACAAAGGAAGGGCGACCTCCTTTACTTATTCGCGGTGGTCATGTTTTACACGGTATTACTTATGAAATGCCAGAAGCAAGTGCACAGGTTAAATCTTGTCTATTACTCGCAGGCCTTTATGCCCAGGGTGAGACAAAAGTAATTGAGCCGGGGTTTACTCGTGATCATACCGAAAGGATGCTGACAACCTTTTCTTATCCCATTCAAAAAGCGGAAAACACGATTATAATTAATTCGGACAGTGAATGTATTGGCACCGATATTATTATTCCGGGTGATATTTCTTCAGCTGCTTTTTTTATCGTCGCAGCAACAATTGTTCCAGGTTCAGAGCTAGTAATACGAAATGTCGGCATTAATCCTACCCGTACAGGGATTATCCAGATTTTAACAGCAATGGGCGCAGATATAAGCTTGAATCACAAACGTCTTTGTGGTGAAGAGCTCGTTGCTGATTTATATGTGAAATATGCCCAGCTAGAAGGTATTGATATTCCTTCTGACTTAGTACCACTTGCTATTGATGAATTTCCTGTGATCTTTATTGCAGCAGCCTGTGCGAAAGGGCAGACCTTGCTACATGGAGCACGTGAATTGCGTTGCAAGGAAAGCGATAGAATTGGGGCAATGGTTGAAGGCTTGCAACGTTTGGGAATTGAAGCGCAGGCGTTCGAAGATGGTTTATATATTAATGGTGGAGTGCTGCAAGGCGGAGAAGTCGATAGTTTTCATGATCATCGCATTGCTATGGCCTTTGCTATTGCCGGAGCTGTTGCTAAAGCACCAGTAACAATAAAAAATTGTGCCAATGTTGCAACGTCATTTCCAACCTTTGTAAAAACAGCCAACAAAGTAAAATTGGCTATCAAGGAAATACATGATGATGTCAGATAAAAACGTACCAGTGATTACTATTGATGGTCCTAGTGGCACCGGTAAGGGGACCATTTGCCATATGTTAGCAAACCATCTTGGTTGGCATGTACTGGACAGTGGATGTATTTACCGGGTTCTCGCCTATGCAACCAGAAAGAAAAACATTGATTTTAATGATATTGCGCAAATAGTTGAGCTGGCATATTCACTTGATTTGCGTTTTGAAACCGATCCTCAACAAAGAACTCGCGTATTACTTGAAGGGCATGATGTTTTTGATGAAATAAGAAGTGAGCTCTGTGGACAGGATGCTTCTAAAATTGCCGTAGTACCCGAGATAAGAAAGGCTCTGCTTGCTCGCCAGCGTGCTTTCGCTTTACCTCCAGGGTTGGTAACGGATGGTCGAGATATGGGCACTGTGGTTTTTCCTGATTCAATATTAAAGATCTATTTGTACGCATCAGCAGAAGAAAGAGCCTCGCGTCGCTATTTTCAGTTGAAAGAAAAAGGAATTGATGCTAGCCTCGCCGAAGTTGTTGATGAGTTGGCTAAACGTGATGCAAGAGATACTGCTCGTACGCACGCGCCATTAAAGCCTGCAGAGGATGCGGTGATGATTGATACAACTGGTTTGACGATTGTACAAGTGTTCGATAATGTATTAAAATTGGTCGATGAACGCCTGTTTCTTCGTTGAATTGTGTTTCATAGGGGGGAAGATGAGTGGACCTCATGCTTCTATTTGTTTACTAAAGAGTTTATTAACATGTCTGAAAGTTTCAAAGAATTATTTGAGCAAAGTATCGTTGGCGCACAGTTTTATCCTGGAGCAATAATCACCGCAAGAGTCATAGGTATTGATGATGATTACGTCACCTTGAACGCGGGTTTAAAATCAGAAGGGATTGTTGCTGTTGAAGAATTTAAAGACAAGAATGGTGAGTTAGAAGTCCACTTGGGCGACACTGTTGAAGTTGCTTTGGATTCTGTTGAAGATGGCTATGGCGAGACATTGCTATCAAGAGAAAAAGCGAAGCGTCAAGAAGCATGGCGCAAATTATCTAAATGCCATGAAAATAATGACACGGTAACCGGTTTGATTTCTGGGAAAGTCAAAGGTGGCTTCACGGTTGAAATCGGCTCTATTCGTGCATTTTTGCCAGGTTCTTTGGTTGACGTCAGACCAGTTCGTGATCCCTCTTACCTTGAAGGCAAAGAGCTTGAATTCAAAGTTATTAAAATGGATCTGAAGAGAAACAACATTGTTGTTTCACGCCGCGCTGTCGTAGAAGAAGAAAGCAGTGCTGATAGACAAGCTTTACTTGAATCCTTACATGATGGTCAAATCCTTAATGGTATTGTTAAGAATCTTACCGATTATGGTGCGTTTATCGATTTAGGTGGTATTGACGGTTTACTTCATATTACCGATATTTCCTGGAAGCGCGTAAAACATCCAAGCGAGTTGTTGACTGTTGGTCAGGACGTTAAAGTGAAGGTCTTGAGTTTTGACAGTGAGCGTAATCGCGTTTCCTTGGGTATGAAACAACTGGGTAATGATCCTTGGGTTGATTTGGTTGAGCGTTATCCTGTCGGTAAAAAGCTGCATGGTAAAGTGACTAATATCACTGATTACGGTTGCTTTGTTGAGATAGAAGAAGGCGTTGAAGGTTTGGTTCATATGTCTGAGATGGATTGGACTAACAAGAACGTACACCCAAGTAAAGTAGTTTCTATGGGTGATATGGTCGATGTTATGGTTCTTGAAATTGATGAAGAGCGCCGTCGTATATCTCTGGGTATGAAACAGTGTGTTGGTAATCCTTGGCACCAGTTTTCACAAACTCATAGCAAAGGACAGAAAGTTCACGGAAAAATCCGTTCAATTACTGACTTTGGAATTTTCATTGGTCTGGATGGCGAGATCGATGGCCTGGTACATCTTTCTGATATCTCTTGGAACGTTCCAGGCGAAGAGGCTGTTAAGCAATTCAAGAAGGGTCAGGAATTAGAAGCAGTGATTCTGGCTATCGATGCAGAGCGTGAACGTATTTCCTTAGGTTTGAAGCAACTTGAAGGTGATGCTTTCAGCAGTTACGTTGAAGAATATGCTAAAGGCGCTGTTGTAAAAGGAAAAGTTTCTGCAGTTGATGCTAAAACAGTCACAGTTGATCTTGCCCCTGATGTTATTGGAACAATTCGTGTCAATGAATTATCAGAAGAAAAGGTTGATGATGCAACCACTCTCTTTAAAGAAGGTGATGAAATCGAGGCAAAAATTATCAATGTTGATAAGAAAAATCGCACGATAGCATTGTCCGTTAAAGCGAAGGATGCTCAAGATCAAGCTGAAGCAATTAAAAAATACTCACGCAGTGGGGAAGTTGCTTCAACGACTTTAGGTGACTTGTTGAAAGAAAAAATGGCCAATAAAGAGGGTGAATAAACCTCTTTGCCCAAGTAAAAAAGCGTAGTTAATCTACGCTTTTTTTTTGTTAAGCGGGTAATTTTGGTTAATTGACACTCTTCAAAAGCTCAATTGCGAATTAGCGATAGGGATTAATAACAAGCCCTTTCCAAACCTGCTGTGGCGAGAGAAGTGCGAGGAGACATAGTGCGCAGAATCGGAGTATATACACCTGCATAGGTGGATTCGAGCACCAGACTTCTTCAGAAACCCGAAGGGATCTAATACACTACTCATGAGTAGGGATATGAATCAATTTAATTTGCAGTTATTTTAAGGATTAATATAATGCGCCTGCTAATGATGATATTTTATTTAGTATTAATTTTATTAGGTGTAAGTTTTGCTGCACTGAACGCTTCTTCAGTACAGGTTAATTTTTATTTTAAAGTCCTGACGATGCCCATATCCGTATTAATGACGGTGATGTTGGGCGTTGGAGCCATTCTGGGCTTCTTGCTTTTTCTATGTCGTTATTGGCGTCTTAAGGTTGAATACTTAAAAATAAAGAGCCAGTTGAGGTTGACTGAAAAGGAAATAAAAAACTTACGGGCAATTCCTTTGCAGGATCAACACTAAGATGATTGACCCTGGTCAGCTCTGAATTTATTATCAGTGAGCGAATTTAAATTGCTAATTTACATTAGGTGCTGTTTACATTTTTGTTGAAATTGTTTTCTTCCCTGTTCCACGGAGAGGTACTCATTAACAAATCGGATACATCGTCAATGTGATAGCCCTAATCAAAACTGAACAAGTTGAAGTAATGGAGAGCTTTAATGATTAATTTATGGCCATTATTGTTACCTGCTGCAGCCTGGTCTGGTTGGTGGGTTGCTAGCCGTAATTACTCTGGTAAAGAAAAGCGTTTTGATAACCGACTCTCGCGTGAATACGTAGTGGGACTAAACTACTTATTAAATGAACAGCCTGATAAGGCAGTTGATGTTTTTATCAAACTGCTGGAGGTTGATAGTGAAACAGTAGAGACACATTTGGCGTTGGGAAGTCTCTTTCGCCGTCGTGGCGAAGTAGATCGAGCCATCAGAATACATCAGAATCTGATTGCCAGGCCGCAATTAAGTTTGGTAGAGCGCAAAGAGGCATTAATGGCTTTAGGTCAGGATTACATGAGTGCAGGTGTATTTGACAGAGCTGAGCGTATTTTCTTAGAGGTAGTAGAGTTGGGCGGTAGCCGCGAAACCTCCAGTCTACAGGGCTTACTTGCTATCTATCAGCAAGAAAAAGCGTGGGAAAAAGCGCTGGATGTCATAAAAAAATTAGAGCTTTCGCTGGGCCAGAGTATGCACATGCAGGCTGCCCACTATTATTGTGAAATTGCTAATCAGGCATTAAAGAATAACTCTGTTGATAAAGCACAAAACGCAATTAAGCAAGCTCTCGTTGTTGATAAAATGTCAGCGCGCGCCAGCCTTATGCAGGCATCGCTGGATATGCAAAACGCTCGTTATAAACAGGCTATTCGCTCTTTAAAGCGAGTTCCACAACAAGATCCAGAATTTCTTAGCGAAATCATTGAGCCTTTAGTGATTTGCCACCGCGAACTGGATGCGATGAGTGAATGTGTAGAGTACTTACAACAAACGCTAGTCGAGCATCCCCGTGCATCTACCATTTTCGTTATTGCGGAGTTTTTGCGCCGCGAAAAAAATATGGATGCAGCCATTGATTTTGTATCGGATAAGCTTAGTACTCATCCTTCCATTAGAGGTTTAAACCGGTTAATTTGCTGGCACTTGGAAACTGCGCACGGTAAGGTGCGGGATAAATTACAAATGTTGTATGACATTACAAGTAAATTTTTAGATAACAAGCCTATCTATCGCTGTGGACACTGTGGTTTTGGTGGTAAACATTTGCATTGGCATTGCCCAAGTTGTAAACAGTGGGGTAGAATGAAGCCAGTCCATGGTTTGGAAGGGGATTAGAGGCGGCTGTAAATTTTGGAAAATGCGGTTGAGTCTAATCAGTTCCCTAACTCAATTTGAGAGAATTATGCAATTCATTGATCTTAAAAAACAATATAAATTAATTGAAACAGATGTCCTACGAGGCATCCAAACTGTTTTAGAGCATGGCCAATATATTATGGGACCAGAAATCGCCAAACTCGAACGACAATTGGCGGAGTTTGTAAATGTTAAGCATGCTATCGTTAATTCAAGCGGTACAGATGCCTTGCTGATGGCTTTGTTAGCCTTGGAGCTGGAGCCAGGTGATGAAGTTATCACCAGTCCATTCAGTTTTTTTGCTACAGGTGAAGTGATTGCTCTTGTCGGCGCCAAGCCTGTTTTTGTCGATATCGATCCAACTACGTACAATATTGACGCAACAAAAATCAAAGAGGCTATTACCGACAAAACAAAAGCAATCATG
Organism: Legionella feeleii; assembly: GCF_001467625.1. Taxonomy (GTDB): domain Bacteria; phylum Pseudomonadota; class Gammaproteobacteria; order Legionellales; family Legionellaceae; genus Tatlockia; species Tatlockia feeleii. Next base: position 583,346 of record NZ_LNYB01000085.1, on the reverse strand, counting down.
CCAGTGAGTTTATATGGCCAATGTGCTGATATGACGACAATCAATGAGCTTGCAAAGCAATTCGGCTTGCCAGTTATTGAAGATGCCGCCCAAAGTTTTGGAGCTACTTACCAAGGTGCTTACTCCTGTGCCTTATCAACAATTGGATGTACCAGTTTTTTCCCATCTAAACCGCTGGGTGGCTATGGTGATTCTGGAGCCTGTTTTACAGATGATGATATTCTTGCCGAACGATTAATAGAAATCCGTAATCATGGGCAAAATACAAGATACTGCCATAAACGAATTGGTATTAATGGCCGGATGGATACCATACAGGCAGCTATCCTGATTGAAAAAATGAAATTATTCCCTGATGAAATTGCCATGCGTCAACGGGTTGCACAACGTTATGAGCAATTGCTTGCTGATGTTGTTAAAACACCCTCTGTTATGGAAGGCAACACCAGTGTTTATGCTCAATATACTATCGAAGTTCCGCACCGCGATGATTTTCAGAAGCAAATGCAGGCTTTAGGTATTCCTACCGCAGTGCATTATCCGGTTGCCATGCATCAACAGCAGGCTCTCAGCGCCTTGGGCTACAAAGTTGGTGATTTTCCCCATGCTGAAAAAGCAAGTAAACATGTAGTCAGTTTGCCAATGCACCCGTACTTAAGCATGGAAGACCAGCAAAAAATTGCTCATGCAGTTAAAAATTGTCTGGTAAGTGAGCTGGCAGGGGTATAATGGCTTTGAAATTGATTGTAGCGCTGGATTTTTCAAATCGACAAGATGCGTTTGCCCTGGTTGAGCAATTAGAGCCGAGCCAATGCGCACTCAAAGTTGGTAGTGAAATGTTTACTCTTTTTGGTCCTGATTTTGTCCGTGATTTGGTAAAAAAGGGGTTTAAAATTTTTCTGGATTTGAAGTTCCATGATATTCCCAATACTGTAGCGCGGGCTTGTCAAGCTTGTGCTGAGCTTGGAGTCTGGATGATTAATGTTCATGCTTCAGGTGGTTTGGCAATGATGCAGACAGCAGTAAAGGCTTTAGAACCTTATGGTGATAATCGTCCCTTACTGATCGCGGTGACTATTTTAACCAGCATGGCTACAGAGAATTTACCAGAGGTTGGTATAGAGCCCTCTGTTGATACTCAGGTCAAACGCTTGGCTAAACTGGCTTTGCAAGCGGGGCTTGACGGCGTTGTTTGTTCTGCCTTTGAAGTTCCGATGATTAAAAATACCTGTGGCCAATCTTTTTTGACCATCACGCCAGGTATTCGCTTGCCAGGAGATAAACTGAATGATCAATCGCGCGTGATGACGCCGGTGCAAGCGGTCGAAAATGGCAGTGATTTTTTGGTGCTTGGTCGTTCAATTACTACGGCACCTAAGCCGGCTAACGTAGTGCATGAACTGCTTGCGACAATCCCTTTGTGCGATTAGTAGTGTAATACGCGAATTAGGTGAGATCTCCAGCACCTAACCTGCCGCGACTTGTTCTTGAGAGATTGACAAAAATTAAATAAGAAAATACGGTTGCTTTCGAATCCGTTCGGCTTATGGCACTCCTCAGGCCGAACGGAGACACTGACTTCTATTATTGTCCAAATTTTTGTGAAGGATCTCTGGGACTTGTTCGCTGCATCCAAAAGATGGTCAAATTAAAGCTGATCTACGGTGAGAGAACTATGTCAGATGTATTAAACCATTATTACCTGCAAAATATGGGGATAGACCGTTGGGTGGCGCGTCAAACAAGTCCTTCCTGCCAAGAGCAATTAGCTGAGTTGGCAAAAGAAGTTGCCGCCTGCCTACGTTGCCCTTTACATAAAACCCGTAGTAAAACCGTATTTTCGCGTGGTAATGCCAATGCAAAATTAATGATCATTGGAGAAGCCCCTGGGTTTTATGAGGATAAGCAAGGACTACCTTTTGTAGGTAAGGCTGGCAGTTTGCTAAATCAGATGTTGCACAGTATTGGTATGAAGGAGGAGGATATTTATATAGCCAATGTCTTAAAATGCAGGCCTCCTGATAATCGAGATCCCGCTGCGGAGGAAATTATTCAATGCAGTATCTATCTTGCCCAGCAGATTGATTTTATTAAGCCCGGATTGATTCTGGCATTGGGCCGTTTCGCCGGCCAATTTCTAGCAAATGAAGCATTACCACTTAATCGGTTACGTCACCAGGTACACCACTATAAAGATACGCCTTTTTTGGTGAGTTATCATCCGGCTTATTTATTACGAAATCCAATAGATAAGAAAAAGGCTTATGCTGACTTGAGAGTCGTGAAACATTTTTTAATGGAACATTGTGCATAAGCGCCATGGCTTGACTTTAATTGAATTATTAATAAGCATGGCACTCATTGTATTCTTGTGTTTCCTCTGTATACCTTCGGGTGCCATGCTTTACCAAAGAAACCAATTGCAGACTAGAGAAAAAGAGATTATTACTGCATTGTATTATGCAAGGAATACTGCTCTTTTACTGGGAGTCAGACTTGCCTTGACTCCTTTACCTGACTCAAACGATTGGTCGCAGGGAATGATTCTTTTTGTTGATAATAAAAATCACCAATTCCATACAGGGTGTGAACTATTACAACAATGGCATTGGCCCCAATCCAGTATCACACTTGGTTGGCACGGGTTTCATTCAAAAAATTACCTCTTATTCAGTTCTGAATTAAAACGTATGGTTACTAGTGGGCACTTTATTCTCCAAAATCGACAATCTAAACCGATAAAACTGGTCGTGAATCGATTCGGACGCGTCAAAATTTATAATTGATTGCAGCTTATTTTGCCGTAATAAAAGTGAATTGATATACCATCTTTCCATAACATACTGTTTCCAAAAAAATAATTTCTTGTCTAACATCACGTAGTCTACTTCAGGGTAGATCAATAATTAATCACTATGGTTTTTATTTTCTTAATACTTACTTAATCTTAATCAGCTATAGTAACAATAGTTTAAAATTGTTTAATTAAAAGGCATTGAACTCGGATTTTGGTAAAAGGCTTGGAGCATAAAAAAGTTTGCCAGACTGTGCGGGAGTTTTTTATGAATAAAGCAGAGTTAAGAGCTAAGCTGCATGAACTGATTATCACTATTGATAATTTGAAGAGCAATTATGACGCCTGTCAGAAAGCAGGTGTTCCTGCAAATCTTACAGAAATAGTTAAGATTGAAGAAGTAATTGCTCTAAAAGAAAAATTTCAGCGCCTTTTAAGAGAGAATCCTACAGATTCAGTAGCTACAGTCTCTGCTGCGTTAGAGCGTGAACTACTGGACGATGAAGAAAGACTAGTTGGTTCAAAAGAAAGTACCTACAAAAAATTTATCGCTGCGCTTAAGGAGCAAGCAAAGGCCCCCACCTGTCCGGAACCCTGGAAAAAAGATAATCAATTAAACCATGCCCAAGCTCAATTTGATGAGTTTGCAAAGAATGGTTGGTTTAACAATGGCTATAATACGATTTTACAAAACATAGAAGATGACCCTACCGATGAAGAAGCAAGTGAAGAATTTGCAAAAATATTTCTGAACTATATCAAAGCTAGAAGCAAGGTATTAGCAAGAGTAGATCAAATTAAAGAAGCTTATCAACCCATTCTCGAATATAGAAAGCTGGTTGACAATCAGAAGAGAAAAGATCTTGATCAAATTAATGAGTTGCTTCATGGCTTAAAGCATGAACATGGTGTTGATATTGAAAATACACCGCCTTATGCAGGCCTGATGAAAGAAGCAAGTACTGCAGTTGGAGCATTAGCGAGTTTATTAACTGTTCCAACCGGTAGTGATTTAGTTGTGACATACAAAAAATTTGCTCTTCCAAAAACAGCATGTAACGAAGAATTAGCTAAATTATCACAAGTAAAAGAACAGCTTGGGATCTTAGTTGAAGCCAAGGTTAGTGAAAAGAATAGAGAGCAAGAGCTTGATTCACTGAGAGTTAAGAGACCCGCTCGCAAGTTTCAAACGGTTGATGATGGCCTTCGAATTATTAGGGAAAATCATAAAAAATATTTGGAAGAGAATATGTTGACCCAACTTGACAGTTTGTCAAAGGGTAAAATCAAGGGTGAAAAAGTTAAGCAGATTAAAACTTATGCTGAAGCTTTAGTTGGGTACGGGCAAAAGAAAACAACACAAGATTATCTGACTGGTGCAATTGCACAATTATCTACCCTTGCCAAGCTCGGCGGTGGTGCTTTAGCGGCTCTGCTCGGTGTCGGTGTCGGCGGGGCAACATTTTTGACTTCAAAAAGCGGTTTCCTTACCGGGATGATCAATCCTTTTGCCGGTGTGCAAAACGTACTGACTGGTGCAGCAAGCGCTGGACTGGGTGCTGGGGTTGGCCTTATTACGTATAACCTTTGGAAAAAATCTTATCAAGGTGAGGCAGCGCCTGATTTTGAGACCTTCCAGGCAGAAATGCGGAAGGCTGGTCTCGGTGAAAAATATGATGCTTTGGCAGGTAATATCGTCAAATTATTTCATTTACGTGAAGGCTTGCTGCTTGGTTTGGAGAATAGTCTTACTCACACCAGCATGCGAGAAGAGTTTGCAAAAACGCTACCTGAAGGTTCCAAAATTGATGATGAAGCCTTAAATACAGCTATCGAAGTTTATTTTCTACAACAACTGAATGATGTGTTTAATGAAGCTTTTAAAGACATTTATAAGATTAAAGAAGAAGAGATACAGCAAGAACTGAACCAATACAAAATAGTTACCTGGTTCAAGAGTTGTTTTGAGGATCCTGCAAAGAGGCAAGAGTTTACCCAGCAGTTACAAATTGAATTCATGACTCAAAGTATGCTCTTTTTACAACATCAAATGAATGAGCCTGGTTTCTTAGCTGCTTATCCAGCGTTTACAGCCACAGTGGGTGGTTTAATTGCTGCTACGGTTGTTTTAGGTGTCGCTGCGGCGGTTGTCGGTGGTCCTATTACTTTAGGTATTTTAAGTATTGCCTTGGTTGCTGCTGCTGTGACTGCCGTTGCAAGTTATTTCGCAGTAACTAAAATTGACAGTTTGCACTATAAGCGTGATGCAAAAAACCGTCAGGCCATTGAAGAAACTATTGATATAGTTGAGCACGAAATAGAACGATTGGAACAAGTCATCCAAAAAGTAAAAGAAACGACCAAAGAAGATGTTGCTGAATTAGGGAATTATCAAGCTGAGACTTTTCTGGATTCTGTGAAAGCAATTGTAGGAAACTTGCCTGGTCTAGCAGCAAAGCCTAATTATGCTGCGGTCGGCTCAAGTGACTCTTGGTTCAGAGAACAAGCGTCTCGCTACCGTCACTCCAAACAAAGCGAAATTGATTTGGCAGAGAATCATCGTCGAATCATTGCTAAAGCCATGGATCAGACCGAGTTAATGCAAGATAGTTTGCTTGGTAGTGGAGATGAGCTAAGAGGTTTTATTAGTGATACAACTGCTTATTTAAATGATGAGAAAAATCAGGGTTTTATCAAAAAATTTGAATTGAACGCAAAAATCAGACAACAAGTTCTGGAAATTGTTGCCATTGTTCCTGTGTCAATGGGAGCATTACCCCCCTATTTGGTTGATTTCTATACCGGGCAATTGGGTGGTTCTGTACAAGACTTGGAACTTGCCAGAAAGTTAGCTCCTGTCGTTAAGAAGGATCTTAGACAAAATGATAAGAACCATCCCCTTACAGTAGTATTAAAAGCTGCTTATGATTTTAATTCAGAATTGATTGCTAAAGATAATCCACACATCTTAACCGGTGATGCAACCTATCGAGCTATTCTTGGTTTAAAGGTAGATAGTGAGGAAGATCGGATTGAAAACAAAATCAATGGTGGGAATGTTCAAGAGTATTTAGATAGTTCTTATGAATTCCTGTTATCGCTTTTAAAGCATGATGAAAAAGCAACCCTCGAGACGCCTTATCAGTTGAGCGAAGCATTTATCGTCTACAGGACTTTATTAATCAAGCAATTGGCAAGTTTAGCTGATCCCAATAACCAGCATGTTAAAAAGGGAGTACGCTCAGCTGTGGAAAAATTTGTGAAAGAAAAACTACATCTCGATCCACAAGTGGTCTTTAATAATGCGTTAAACCAAGCTCTATTTGTTGATGCCAGTGGTGATAAACAAATGATAAACCCGGGTAATGTAGCTTGTTCTGTAACTGCTGTTACCGATGTGTCGAAAGCTATTTTGACCGATTTGGCCTATGATTCTATTCAGGCTTATAATCCTCGTACTACTCTTACTCCAAGTCTGCTTATTAGAGACGAAGCGGAAGAGTTTTTAACGAGGACTGCTAATCGTGGAGCGATGTTTGCCTATGCGAATGCTGAGGAGGTACTGCGTGCGCAAGGAACGAGGGAGTTCGCAAAAGAAATAGAGGAGACTATTGCCAGAACCCGAGAGTTTATTGATGAAATAGCGGAAAAAGGCACTTTGGTAGAGTCTGGTGCTCGAGATATCTATATTCGTGGAGTGCTTGATCACATTACGAAGATACAAGGGCAAATAGCTATAGCGATTAGTAGTGGAAAGGGTTCTAAAGACGCGCTCGAAACCGCAAAAGCCGACTTAAAAGCTTTCGTAAGCGAGTTGAATAATCCTCAACAAGCTCAAAAAGTAGAGAAAACACCAGTGGTTGCTGTTTCAGCTGCTAAAAGAGAGGAGTCTGATTCTTTAGACGACTTTATAAAAGATGTTCAAAAACTTATTAACGATTTAAGGGGACAGGTTCGAAACTTGTCAAGAGAAAGAGTAAGTGGTCTCTTTGATCAAGCAGCATTAAATGCTGTGAAAGGTAAGATTCACGCGGCTGTACTTCTTGAAAATGGCTTAAAAGCAGCACAAAATGGTCGTCTTGATACGAGTTTCTTAGCTACCGAGGCTTATACAGGCCATGTAGTAGGAGACCTTGAAGGGGTAATCAGTAGAAATTTGGGAAATATGGGATATAAAAATCTGCAAGCGATGTTTGATGATTTAGCTACAGCCCCTGTAAAAGAACCTTAATTTTAACCGTAGTAATTTAAATCCTGGCCGGCGGTTTTATACCGCCGTTTTTCTTGCTAAACAAGCTATTACGTTCTTCCTTATCATTAATGTTATAATGCATGAAGTAGCTATGCTGAACCCATTTATTGATTTTAAGAATGTTAATAAAATCTGATAATTTATTAAATACCCTAACTAGGCCCCCTGCAGAGATAGAGCGCTGGCTTAAACACCAATTGTCGTTGACTGCTAAACTTAAAAGCGATGCCGGTGACGCGCGCCTTGAAGTACTTAAGCAACATTGGGTGAGGCCAAATTGGTGGGACAAATATACGTTGGGCTTACAAGCCAGCCTGGTCATGCATCGAGATATTCTCATGTCAGCAAAGCAAAATCCTTGTTGGTTTGCGCGTACTATCGTACCCGAATTATCTTATCAAACGGTGCCTGCATTTTTTGCGCGCTTAAAAGATGAATCATTAGGCGACCTTATTTTCAGTGAAACAGAGGTACGTCGAGAGCAAATGATCCACTACGCGATTACTCAACAATCTCTGGAGTATTATTGGTTATTACCTTATCTTGGTAACCAAAAGACAGCGCTTTGGTCGCGTTTATCCGTTTTTACCATCGCTGAAAAATCGCCTTTTTATCTTTTGGAAGTGTTATTACCAGATTTATTAAGGAGCATTACTTGAAGGGGAAAAGCTATCTAAGATTAATGCGTTTTCATAAGCCAGTGGGTATTTTGTTGTTATGGTTGCCTACCGCTTGGGCGTTATGGATAGCTAATCAGGGCCATCCTTCATTAGAACTGATTCTTTTGTTTTTATGCGGCACGGTGCTAATGCGGGCAGCTGGGTGTGTTATTAATGACATTGCTGATCGCCACATCGATTTGCATGTTGAACGTACACAAAGGAGGCCTCTGACCTCTGGTGAAGTCAGTTTGATAGAGGCCTTTGTACTGTTATTTATTTTATTGTTTGCCGCACTAATGATACTGTTGCAACTGCCAAAGCAGTGCTTTTATTATGCTTTATTTGCTGTTTTTATTGCGTTTTTATACCCATTTTGTAAACGTTTTATTCAAGGACCGCAATTAGTATTGGGAGTCGCTTTTTCTATGGGGATTCCGATGGCTTATGCTGCATCAGGAAAAGTGCCTGATAGCATGATGTTTTATTTATTAATTATTAATTTTATGTGGATTGTTGCCTATGACAGCCAGTATGCGATGGTTGATCGTGAAGATGATTTGCGTATAGGAGTAAAATCAACTGCTATTTTGTTTGCTGATTACGATCGCATTATTATTGGCATTTTGCAGATAGTGTTTCATGGTTTGTGGTTATTTTTAGCTATCAGATTAAATAATTTCTGGCCCTTTTTTTATTGTTGGTTGCTTGCTGCTTTTTTGTTGGGTTACCAACAGAAATTAATTGCCCAACGCCAGCCTGCTCAATGCCTGCAGGCTTTTTCCTCCAATAATTGGTATGGCACCCTGATGTGGTTGGCTATTATTTTGAATTATCTCTGGTAGGAATTGATAATTTTTTTGCGCGTAAGCGTGTTTACCGGATGTGTATATTTCGTCGTTTGTGAGCCTTGGCGAAGCAATCCTGAACTGTGTTGCATTGAAGGATTGCTTTACTCTATGTTCGCAATGACGACGTTTCTTTTATCTGGTTCCCAAGAATGATAGCCTCGTGAACAATTACAACTTACAAGATAAATACTACTCGTGCCGGGTATGCGGCATCGAACTTTCATTTAACAGAACATCCAAGAGGCTACTGGCACCGATACGAAACCATGATTTGTTTAAATCACGGGCAAGTACATGGCTAGCCAGTGCCATGTAAGTGAAGGCTTGCTCAGGCTGTTTTATACCTCCGGAGACTTTTAAACCGCAGGACGCTTTACTCTCTTTAATTGCCTTTAACATAGCAAAAGCAGCAGAAGGAGTTGCCCCCTGAGCAATTTTACCGGTTGAGGTTTTCAGGAAATCACAACCATTATTAATGATCTCAGTACTGAGAGCATAGATAAAATCCATTGAAGGTAACGCACCTGTTTCCAAAATGACTTTAAAAAGAATATTTTCTTGTTGGCATAGTTGGTAGACTTGCTGGCACTGGGTTAAGGCAGAAGAGTTTTTTTTTGCCAAATAATCCTGGTATGGAAATACATAATCAATTTCATCGACTTTGGTGTTAATGATCGTTTTTTCGATTGCTGCTAAAACCTCTTTGTGGGGTTGATTTCCTGTGGGAAAGTTGGCTACGGTGGCTAATTTAACTGTCGTTATATGGCGGATTATTTCAAGTTGTTCTGGCAAGACACAAACTGCGGCAACTTGATGTAAATTCGCTTTTTTACCCAGAGAGTAAAGTTCTTCATAGCCAGCCGTTTCATCCAGGAGAGTTAAATCAATGAGAGGAATAACCTCTGAATTGGCAATAGGTTCCTGACGCAAGATTTCATTTAACTCATCTAGCGTCAGTAAAAATTCTGCTTCAAGACTCACGCCAGCTCCGCAATAAACTGTTTCACAAGTCTATTTAATTTTTCTGCTGCTTTAGAAGCCATTAACACAACTGCTTCATGGCTATGGCTTGTGCGGGAGAGGCCGGTGGCATAATTGGTAATGGTTGCAATGACGGCTACTTTCATACCACAATGATTGGCAACTAATACTTCAGGCACAGTCGACATGCCCACCGCATCAGCTCCCATAATTCGAAAAGCCCTAATTTCAGCAGCGGTTTCATAATTTGGGCCTAAGACGGAAAGATAAACGCCCTGGTTTAAAGCAATATTTTCTTTATGGGCAATTTGTAACAACTTATCACGCATACCTTGATCATAGGCGTTATCAAGAGGGAAAAAACGAGGACCGAATTCATCGTCATTAGGTCCAACCAAAGGATTTCCAGGTTGCATGTTGATATGATCAGTAATCAGCATCAGTTCACCAGGTCCGACGTCTTCACGTAGAGATCCTGATGCATTGGTTGCCATAAAATGGCTGCAACCAAGTAAGCGTAAGGTGCGTACATAAGTTTTAACAGTATCGTGATGATCACCTTCATAGCTATGGGCACGTCCCTGCAAACAAACAACACCAATACCAGATAAGTACCCCACTACCAAATTCCCGCCATGCCCATGCACAGTTATTTTGGGGAATCCAGGTAATTCGTCATAACTGATTGTTACAGCATCATCTAATTGCTCAGCGAAGCTACCTAAGCCTGAGCCCAGCACGATGCCTATCGTTGGTTTAAAGCTAGGTACTTGTTGTTTAATTTTTTCTGCCGCTAAATGGGCTGAAGTAAGGTTTGATTTCGTCATATTTGTTCCAGATTAAGGCTTAAATTTGAAGGCTTCAGGCAATAATTCCCCGATGGTCATTGATTTTATTACTGTTTCACTATTGCACAGATGAATCAAGGCATCGGGAGTTGAAAACTCAGCTATCCGCTGGCGGCATGCTCCGCATGGTGGACAAAGGGTATTTTGATTATTTAGTACAACGACTGATTTGATTTTCTGTTTACCGGCAGTCACCATTTGACAAATGGCTGATGATTCAGCACAAATGGATAGCCCATAAGAAGCATTTTCAACATTAACACCAGAGAAAAACTGATCATCCTCACTGCATAAGCAAGAAGCCACTTTAAAATTGGAGTAGGGCGCATAAGCCCGACCCAAGACTTGCTTTGCGTGCTCAATCATCGATTTTGTTAGCTCGCTCATGTATTAATTACTCCTGAAACAGCCTGCAAACTATACTCATTATCCTCTGATCTGACAAGTCGTGAGCTTATTATTGCGATTATAAGTGATCTATTCTTAATTTGTTTGTTATATTTTGGGCTGTGCAATTAAAATCAGGACATTCGGATTAATATTTATCTAATATGTATTCGTATTGGTATTGGCGCTGCTTTCAATCATTGCTTAAAAGAGACAGCAAGCGTTTGGGTTTTTAGAGACATCCATAGACTTGCTTTGACTGGCAGAGGCCTCCACAGGAGGCTTAGTTGCTAAAATAGGGGGAAAGTGCGCGACTTCGTCAGATGGACGTGGCTGCACTTGAGGTGACTGTTCACTTAGGAGATTGAATGGGTTTATCATTTTGATATAACTTATATCTATCCCATCAGAGGCATGTTTACGGTAGATATAATCTGTCAGAAAATAAATTGCTAATGCTCCCAGGCCGACACCAGCAATAGAGGAATAAGTCAGTATTAAAACAGTCTCTGCCGGGAAAATAATAGCAAGGGTTGTATCTAATGCGGTAAGAAAAGATAAGGCCGTCGTAGTGATTGCATAGCGCAAATAGGCCGTTTGTAGGCTGACAGAATAATCTTTGTCAGAAATAGATAAACTCTGTTTTTTATGATACTCACTAATACACCAGATACTGTTACTAGAAGCAAAAAGCCAGGTAGCCGGGATAATGGCTAAAGGCATGCTGAGCGCTGCTATGCAACTGATTATTGCTGCTATACCCAGGATAACAGCAATGATGTGTTGGTTTTTAAATTCAGTAAATCCATACCAGGATTGGGCTTTACGTGGACAGTCTGGATATAGTCGGCTAGCGAGAAACCAGAGACAATAGGCAATGGCATATAAAAAAAGTGAAGCAAGATTTGACAGGGTTGCCAACACAATAAAAGGGGTATGGTGTAGTTTTGATACCGCAAATCCCGCAAAGAAAAAGGCAGTGCTGGCTTTATTAAGTTTTTCGGCATGGCTCACTGCTAGGCCCCTCTATCTATTCTTTGAGAATTTGATACAAAAATTCTTTAAGCTGTTTATTTCAGAACTGATTTAAATTGATTGGTAATTTTAAGCAGAAAAAACTAACCCTTATATATCAGATGCAAATTATATCCAATCATATGACGCCAGTGAAGAGGATCAGCCAATCGGGTACTTAAAATTGTGCTGGACAGAGGCCCTTGATTATAATGGATTGTTATTGGAAAAACCTAAGCGGGTAATTGATTTTCCAATATTGGTAAGCTAATTCTTACCAGTAGCCCGCCTTCCTTACGATTCATTGCTTGAATATTGCCATGATGCAATTTAATGGCTTGTTGCGCAATTGCCAAGCCAAGGCCATAGCCGCCTGTTTTCTTTTCTCTCGATGTGTCAACTCGGTAGAATGGATTAAAAATACGCTCCAATTGTTCTTCTGGAACACCGGGACCATTATCTTCAATATTAATATGGATTTCTGAGTGGGCTTCATTACTTTGTAATGAAACAATAACCTGCGGCTCGGGTGCTGCATAACGAAGTGCATTCCGTATGATATTTTCAATGGCCCGATGAATTAATCGCTCATCCAGAAAGAGCTTATAGTCTTGCGATTTGTGTAGTATCACTCCCGATTTGGTATTTCTAAGCTCGAAATTAGCATCCTCAATAATCTGGTTGAGTAAATCAGATAAATTGACAACCGTTTTATTCAAATGGCTTGAGGATTTATCCAGTCTTGCAAACTCCAGAATTTCTCCTATCAGCGTATTTAGCCGCAAACACTCAACTTCCATACGGTTGAATTCAACTTCAGCCAATTGAGACGCTTTCTTCCTTCCCAATTCGATGGCGATTTGTAAACGGGCTAACGGTGAGCGTAATTCATGAGAAATATCTTGTAATAAACGCTCTTTGGAATTAACAATGGTTTCCAATTGTTCGGCCATACTATCGAATTCACCACTTAATTCAGCAATTTCATCACGGTAATGGCCTTTGAAACGGCCAACGCGCGTGTTTAATTTGCCTGTTGCTATTGATTGCGCTGCCATTCTTAATGACTGTAAAGGTTGGGTTAGGTAAATGGATAAAAGGTAGCAAATAAGGCCGCTAATAAAAATTGCGATGGTTAAGCGTATCGTCAGGCCAGCCCAAGGAATTTCCACAAAATGAGCCAGTGGCTTGATACTAACTGCTACAAGTCGATAAGCCCTCCCTGATGTAGATAGAATCTCGTGGCTGACTATAATATCACCGAACTTGAGTAGTCCATCATCCAATTCTTCGTCTACCAAATTGGCAGAAATTTGTTTAACTATTTCTGGTGGGGTTGCACTACCAATAATCTCGCCTGTACTGCTAAGTAAGTACAAGGTCATATGTCTGGATACGCCAGTTCTATTTAGCCATTTTTTCAAAGCTAAATGTTGGCCTGACTCAAAGGTAGCTACTGCTGCATTGGCGTAACTATCCATAAAGACCCGTTCACGGGCTGGTATTGATGATTTCTGGGCAATTTCACTCGTTACCCAGGCAGTCGTAATAATGATTAAAATGGTTGCTAACCAAAATGAAAGGAAGATTTTCCAATACAGTCTAAGCATTAAACATATACCCAAAACCGCGAACTGTTTTAACCAGCGGTTCTCCGGCTTGATTATCACCTAGCTTATTGCGTAAGTTACTAATGTGAACATCAATACTGCGATCATAGGCAGTATATTTTCTACCTAAGGCGTATTCTGTTAATTCTTCTTTTGAGAAAGCCTGCCCAGGTGATTTAATTAACATTTCCAAAATATTAAATTCGGCGTTAGTCAAGTCCATAGGCTCGTTATTGTGAGTTGCTAGCCGTTTGGAGCAATCAACAAGAATCCCCTGGTGTTCAATAATTGGTCTCTGCGTGGGGATTTTTTGAGTTCGTCGCAGAATGGCGCGTAATCTTGCAACCAGCTCACGAGGGTTACAGGGCTTGGGTAAATAATCATCAGCACCAATTTCAAGTCCCACAATACGATCAATATCATCGCCACGCGCAGTTAACATCAAAACTGGCGTTTGCAAATGCTCTCGTATCGCTTTTAAAACTTCAAAACCGTTTAATTTGGGGAGCATGACATCTAAAATGATTGCATCAAATGCCTGGTTCAGTGCTTTTTTTACGGCACTTTCGCCATCATGAACACAGACAACATGAAAACCTTCCGGCTCTAAATACTGGACTAACAAATCGGTAAGTTCCGTATCGTCATCTACAATTAAGATGTTGTTATTCATTACTTAGTTGTCCTTGACATTATGTCTTTGTTGCTGCTTACGTTTATCAAAACAGGCAAGTAGCTTAATACGTCTAGAGTCTGCATTAATAACTTTAAATTCAAACTCATTAATTGTAATCGCTTCACCGCGTTTAGGTAAATAGCCAAAAGTACTCATGACAATACCACCAATGGTATCGTAGTTTTCATCGCTAAAATTAGCTTCTAGCTGCTCATTAAACTCTTCAATGGGGGTATGTGCTTTAACAATGTAATAAGCATCCCCATGTGCTTTGATATAAGCCTCTTCATCGATATCAAATTCGTCTTCAATATCGCCAATTATTTGTTCAATAATATCTTCAATCGTGACAAAGCCGTTTACAGCACCATATTCATCAACAACAATTGCCATATGATTGCGATTATTACGAAATTCGCTAAGTAATAAATCCAGACGCTTGCTTTCTGGTACAAAAGTGGTGAAGCGGATAATATCGTGTAAATCGAAGTCGGTTGTTCGCTCTGCCTGATACCGAAGTAAATCTTTAGCATGCAAGATACCAATAATTTCGTCTTTATTGTCTCCTGTAACTGGAAAGCGAGAGTGACCAGAACTGGTAACGGTATCAATAATATCTTTCAATTCATCGTCTTGGGAAATGCAAGTCATTTGATTTTTAGGCAACATAATATCGCGTACGCGCATTTGCGCAAATTGAATAACGCCCTCTATCATACTTAAGGTTTCTGAATCGATTAGCGAGCGAGCGTGTGCATCACGCAGCAAACTAATTAACTCCTCTTTATTTTGTGGCTCAATTTGTAAAAATTGCCTTAAGCGCATAAACCATGAACCAGTATCATCCTCTTTACTCAATATGACTACCCTCTATGTGATAAGGATTAGAAAAACCAAGTTTGGCAAGCAATTTAATTTCGGCAGCTTGCATGACTTCAGCATCACTCTCTTGAATATGATCATAACCTAATAAATGCAAGACCCCATGAATGATAATATGTGCCCAATGCTCTGCCAGGGGTTTATCTTGCTCAATACTTTCTGCATGTAAAACCGATGGGCAGATAATGACATCGCCAAGCAAGGGATATTCAAGCTCAACGCCAGCTGGAATAGCACTGGGGAAGGCAAGTACATTTGTCGCTTTGTTTTGTTGTCTGTAAGCATGATTTAGTTGGGTCATTTCTTTATCATCAACTAGCCGCACAGTTAATTCAGCTGTTTGCAGGTGGTCAATAAGTGGTAATTCAGCCCAGGAAATAAGCTTTTCGTCACTAACTGGAATCGGGTCATCACAAGCATTTTGTAAGTCAATGTGGTATGCCATTATTTTTTATCCTTGGTAATTTTATCATAGCAATCAACAATGCGGGAAACTAATGGATGTCGCACCACTTCACGGCTAGTGAAAGTGTGTATACTAATTTCAGGGACATCTGCCAATAGTTTAATTGCGTGAGGCAGGCCTGAATCGGTTCCTTTGGGTAAATCTATCTGAGTCATGTCGCCTGTAATGACTGCTTTAGAACCAAAACCCATACGTGTTAGAAACATTTTCATCTGTAAAATGGTGGTGTTTTGAGCTTCATCAAGAATAATAAAGGCTTCATTTAACGTTCTGCCGCGCATAAAGGCCAGAGGGAGGATTTCGATAATATCGGTTTGGATAAGTTTCTGTGTTTCTTTAAAACCGATCATTTCATAAAGTGCATCATAAATAGGACGAAGGTAGGGTAGAACTTTCTCAACAAGATCACCAGGCAGAAAACCCAGCTTTTCACCGGCTTCCACAGCAGGCCTAACAAAAACAAGACGCTGTACTTCACCTTTCTCAAAGCATTCTATTGCTTTGGAGACCGCTAGATAAGTTTTACCAGTACCGGCAGGACCCACGGCAAAAATAATGTCATGGGTATTGATGCTTTGAAGATAATCGGCTTGTTTACTATTTCGTGGTTGTATGGTCTTACGACTTAATTTTATCGAATGGGTCGTCATGGTTTGCGGTACCTTGTGGTTTAATAGGGAGGTTATTAATTCAGCAGGTATTGGTTGATTAGTTAGTTGATGCAGCTGTTTAATAAGTTGTTTTGCCTGATGCAGGCTGGGGTTTGAATGCCCATATAAAACGCAGCCATCATGACCGATTTTAATGGTCACATTAAAATGTTTTTCCAACAGGTTGATATTTTCATGCAAGACGCCACACAAATTTGCCAGTTGCTGTGAACTTAAATGAGGAAATATAACTTTTTCGCTTTGTAGTGTACTACTCAATGCTGTATTAAAGGTTTGTTCTGCATATGTTAAGAATAGTGCATAAACTGGTTAGTTCGCAAGCGACTTTGAATTTCAAGACATTTTTTAACCAGCTGATTCGATGATTAGTAAGTCATACGTCTGTTTGTTGTGGGTTCAGTTGTTGGATCCAAAATAGTTTTTACAACATTAATGATATTAGTTTTGTTAATTGGACTTTTATCTAAATGCGGAAGTGTTCTGCCAAACACTTCTTCCATGGTTTCTATCATAACTTTGTCATCAGTCCATAAGGCTATGGGGGCATCTATCTCTGCTTTAACGATTGCCTCCGCGACTTGGGGGCCATTGATGGACTTACTTCCTAAATTGCCATCGAGAATAATTAAATTAAAATGGAGATTGGCCTTGTTATTAAAAAACTTAACCGCTTCTTCACCATTCCCAATCACTTTAACAAGGACATTATTGACATTACTTTCTAATATCTTCTTCATAATCGATTGATTAACTGGATTATCTTCAACTAAAATAATAATCATAAAATCCTTGTAGTCATGATTAAGCTGACCCCACTATAATTGGAGCCAACATAAATAACAATTTTTTCTTATCATCAGGTATACTATATAAATAATTTGTTTTTTAATTAACCTAAATCCCCATTATCCAACCAGCTATGATTGATTTACATTGCCACAGTAATTTTTCTGACGGAATGCTTACTCCCACTGCACTAGTAAAAAAAGCCGTTGAAGCTAACATCACAATGCTGGCTTTGACTGATCACGATACGATGTCGGGTTTGGGTGAGCTGCATAAGGCAGCACACAATCTGCCTCTTACCATCATTAATGGTATTGAACTGAGTGTTCGTTGGAAAAAATATGATATCCACATTGTGGGCTTAAACATTTCCCCTGATGACGACAACATTTTAGCGCTGATAAGACAGCAAAACGAAAGTCGTATTGGACGCGCTTTGCAAATTGCTGAGCAAATGAAAATTTGTGGTATCGATGATGCCTATGGAAAAGCCTGTAAACTTGCCGGTCACGAACGCATTGGAAGGCCACATTTTGCACAATTATTTGTTGACGAAGGGTTAGTCCCTGACAGGCAAACCGCGTTCAAACGCTATCTTGGCAGAGGGAAAGTCGCGTATGTAGCAACTCCCTGGCTTAGTCTGACTGAGGCTGTGGAAGGGATTATGCAAGCCAAGGGGCAGGCGGTACTGGCTCATCCCTTAAAATATTCCTTAACACGTACACGGCTGCAAGAATTGATTATAGCTTTTAAAATGGCGGGCGGCACTGGACTCGAGATTGTTTCAGGGGAAATGACAGCAACACAAATACAAGAAATGCTTGGGCTGTGTTTACGTTTTCAGCTATATGCCTCAACAGGTTCAGATTATCATGGTGATGCTTTATCGCGGATTTCTCTTGGAAGACAGCAACAACTACCGGTAAACTGTACACCTATATGGCAGCAATGGAATCTTTAACAGGGGCGTTTATGAGTCAGTTTTTTGCAATTCATCCTGATAATCCACAGTCGCGCTTATTAAGACAGGCGGCGTCTATCATTGAAGAGGGGGGGATCCTGGTTTATCCCACTGATTCAGGATATGCTTTGGGCTGTAAATTAGGCAATAAGGCAGCTCTGGAGCGAATTAGACGTTTGCGCCAGTTAGATAAAAATCATAACATGACATTGGTCTGCCGAGATTTGTCGCAACTAGGGACTTATGCAAAAGTTTCAAATTCAATTTTTCGTTTGCTTAAAGCATTTACCCCTGGTTCTTATACGTTCATTTTGAATGCAACGCATGAAGTTCCAAGGTTGATGTTACACCCCAAACGCAAGACCTTAGGCTTACGGGTACCTGAAAATAACATTACCTTGTCGTTACTTGAGTGCCTTGAAACGCCTTTAATGAGTACGACCCTGATATTGCCTGGAGCCACGGCGCCTCTTGGTGAGCCAGAAGCGATTAAAGATTTGCTTGGTAACCAGACTGATTTAATCATCGATGGCGGCAATTGTGGATATCAACCAACTACCGTAGTTGATTTAACAGGTGATTACCCGGTTGTATTGCGTGAAGGAAGAGGTGATCCAGAGCCTTTTAGATAACTAGCCTTAAATTCATTCCATTTGGATGTTTTAATTTGAGGAAATAATTTAATAATTTTGTTAAATAGTTAAGGATTTAGATGTCAGCTTTATTCAGTCCTAATAAACGGGTCGTGTCGGGAATGCGTGCCAGCGGCCGCTTACATTTGGGTCATTATCATGGTGTCCTGAAGAATTGGCTTAAATTACAACATCAATATGACTGTTATTTTTTTGTTGCCGATTGGCATGGTTTAACGACACGTTACGACGAACCTGGTTTTATAGAGACTATTTTATGGGATATGGTGGTCGATTGGTTGGCTTGTGGCCTTAATCCAAGTTTATCGAAAATTTTTATCCAATCTTGGGTACCTGAACACGCTGAGTTACATCTTTTATTATCAATGATTACTCCTTTGGGATGGCTTGAGCGTGTGCCAACATATAAGGATCAGCAAGCTAAAATACATGATAAAGATTTAGCAACTTATGGCTTTCTGGGATATCCCCTTTTGCAAAGTGCAGATGTTTTACTTTACAAAGCGGATTATGTTCCCGTCGGTGAAGACCAGGTTGCTCATATTGAATTAACGCGTGAAATCGCCCGCCGGTTTAATTTTATCTATGGTCGTGAACCTAATTTTGAAGCGTTAGCGATTGAAGCTATAAAAAAAATGGGTAAAAAAAATGGCAAGCTCTACAGTCAATTACGGAAAGAATTCCAACAAGATGGTTGTCATGAATCCTTAAACACGGCAAGAGCTTTGTTAGCTAATCAGCATAACCTCTCGATCGGGGACAAGGAACGTTTGCTTGGTTATTTGGATGGTTCTGGAAAGATAATCTTACCTGAGCCGCAACCTTTGTTAACGGAAACCTCTAAAATGCCTGGTACAGATGGGCAGAAAATGTCGAAATCTTACAATAACACCATTAGTTTACGCGAAGAGCCAGAGCAGGTTGAGAAGAAAATTTTAACCATGCCAACTGATCCTGCCCGTGTTAAACGTACTGATCCCGGTGAGCCGGAAAAGTGCCCGGTTTGGCAATTTCATAAAATATATTCCTCCGAGACAGTAAGGGATTGGGTGCAAACTGGCTGTCGTTCGGCTGGTATAGGTTGTATTGATTGTAAACGGCCAGTAATTGATTCTATTAAGCAAGAATTACAACCCATTCAAGCGGCCATCAGAGAGTATGAGTCGGATTTGGGTTCAGTAAAGAGGATTGTTGCTGAAGGTAGTGAAGCGGCTCGGGAAGAAGCAACTAAAGCGTTAGAAGATGTTCGTGAAGTCATGGGTTTGGATTATTGATGGAGTCGGATTTGTCGGCAGAATCTTCTTCTGTACTAGCCATTGTAGCGGGTAAACCTGTTATTGAGGCACCGGCAGATTTGTTTATTCCCCCAGATGCCTTGGAAGTATTGTTGGAGTCATTTTCCGGACCGCTGGATTTGCTACTATATCTGATCCGGCGGGAAAATATTGATATTTTAGATATTCCGATTGCTCATATTACCCAACAGTACATGCAGTATATCCAGCTTATGGAAGCACACCGCTTGGAATTGGCCGCAGATTATTTAGTAATGGCAGCAATGCTTGCAGAAATAAAATCACGTTTGTTACTCCCACCAACGCTCAACGAAAACGAGGAAACTGAAGAAGATCCGCGACTTGTGTTGGTGAGAAAACTCCAGGCTTATGAACAGTTTAAAAACGCAGCTTTGCAATTAGATACCTTGGCACGTTGTGAGCGCGATGTTTTTCGTTTTTCGATTAGTTCGGAACTCATTGAGCGAACAATAGTACACCCTGATGTAGAGCTTTCAGCTTTAACAGCGGCCATGCGAGATTTAATGACACGACAAAACCACCTGAGCCATCACCAAATAGGGCGTGAGCCTTTGTCTGTGAGAGAGCGAATGGGAATTGTATTGGAGAGACTACAACAGGAAGGAGTGGTATCCTTTACACACTTGTTTAATCAGAAAGAAGGCCGAATGGGGCTAGCGGTAACACTTCTCGCCATTTTGGAATTGGCACGCCAATCATTATTGCTGATTAGTCAAGCGGGTGCTTATGCACCAATTTATATACAGGCTGCTCATCATGAATGAAAATGAACTTAAACTGGTAGTAGAAGCGCTCTTGATGAATGCGGGCAATCCTTTGACTATAGAACAGTTACAAGCGGTTTTTGAGGACTGGGAAAAACCCAGTCGGGAGCAGTTAAATACCGTTTTAACGGAGTTGGCTGATGACTACCAAAAAACCGCGATAGAGTTAAAATGTTTGGCGAGTGGGTATTGTCTACAAACTAAGGTAAAGTACAGCACCTGGGTCAGCCGTTTATATGCTGAAAAACCAGCTAAATATTCGCGAGCCTTACTGGAAACTCTGGCGATTATTGCTTATAGACAGCCAGTAACCCGGGCTGATATTGAAGATATTCGTGGTGTTGCTGTCAGTAGTCCGATTCTGAAAACATTACTGGAGCGGGAATGGATTAGAGTAGCCGGACATCGTGATGTGCCAGGCAAACCAGCAGTATATGTTACGACGAAGAATTTTCTCGATTACTTTAATTTAGCCAGCCTGAATGAATTACCGGCTTTACAGGAAATCAATATTCCTTTAGCGATAGCGCCTGTCGAAGCCTTAGAAGAAGAGTGTGTTTAATAATGAGCGAACGTTTACAAAAAATATTAAGTCAAGCAGGTTTTGGCTCGCGAAGAGAGATGGAGCGTTGGATTGAGCAAGGATTGATCCATGTCAATGGCGTGGTGGCTAAATTAGGTGATGTGGCCAACGTAGACGATAAAATCAGTGTGAAAGGAAAGGTAATTGCTAATCCTCTCAAATCACAATCTAAAACAAGAATACTTATTTATCATAAGCCTGTTGGAGAAATTTCCAGCAAGCATGATCCCAAACATGAGAAAACGGTTTTTGATCGTTTACCCTATTTAAAGCAAGGGCGTTGGGTTCAGGTTGGTCGTTTAGATATTAATACTTCCGGTCTGCTGATTTTTACTAATAACGGTGAGCTGGCCAATCGTTTAATGCATCCAAAATTTGGATTGGAAAGAGAATATGCGGTGCGTGTGCATGGTCAAGTCAGCGCTGAAGCTATTAATGCCATGTTAAAAGGCGTTGATTTGGAAGACGGTGTTGCCCAATTTAAACGAATTGAGTTTAGGGGGGGAGAAGGAACTAATAGTTGGTATCATGTTGTTTTAACAGAGGGACGCAATAGGGAAGTACGGCGTTTGTGGCAATCGCAAGGTGTTGAAGTTAGCCGCTTGATACGTATCCGTTATGGGCATTTAACAATGCCACGTTCACTCGCACGGGGTAATTTTGTGGAATTATCAAAACAGGATGTTGAAGGGTTTTTGGCAGCTTTGTAAGTTCTCCATTGATTTTCAAGACAGCCTGTTTTTTTATTCCAATTTATTGTGGAAACAATGAAGTAGTTAAGAGATTAGAGTCATGAGTAAAAGACGCCAACGATTACCTGCAGCGGTACAAACCGCTGAGATAGAAAAATTCAGTCATGATGGCCGTGGTATCGCGAGAATTAACGGTAAAACAACGTTCATCCAAGGCGCTCTTCCTGGAGAACAAGTTACTTTCCAATATACGCGAGTTAAACGTGATTTTGATGAAGGAAAACTTGTTGAACTCGTTGCAGCCTCATCTCTACGCGCTGAACCGCGTTGCGCGCATTATTCCTTATGCGGTGGTTGTTCCCTGCAGCATTTGGATGAGCGAGCTCAAATTCATGAAAAGGAAGTCTTATTGCTTGATTTACTGCGTCGTATTGGTCATTGTGAGCCAGAGATGATTCTGCCTCCTCTTGTTAGTCAAAGTTGGCACTATCGCAACAAGGCTCGCTTAAGCGTGCGCTATGTAGAAAAAAAAGGTTCTACTTTAGTAGGATTCAGGGAGAAAAATAATCCCCGTTATATTACTGAAATTACCCAATGTCCGGTAATGAATGCGAAAATTGACGCACAAATAGTGAATTTACGCGCGCTTATTGATTCTCTCGATGATCCAAATAGTATTGCGCAGATTGAAGTGGCTGCAGGTGATGAGGAAGTGGCACTCATTTTTCGTAACCTGTCGCCTTTGAGCGCTGCTGACGAGGAAAAAATTCGTCAATTTGGAAAAAACACTGATTTCCGTATTTTTTTACAACCAGGTGGACCTGACAGCGTAATGCTTTTCTATCCGCAAGGAGGTAATGAGTTTTTAACCTATACTTTACCTAAAGAAGACATCCACTTTCAATTTCATGCGACTGATTTTACCCAAGTCAATGCGGGTCTAAATCAACTTATGGTTGCGCAAGCGCTGAAACTCATGGCGTTGGCGCCAAATGATGTGGTTTTGGATTTATTTTGTGGTTTAGGTAATTTTTCGTTACCGCTTGCTAGGCATTGTGCAAAAGTTGTAGGTGTAGAAGGAAGCGATACCATGGTCTCCCGAGCTCAGATGAACGCTAGAGCGAATGGTTTGGCTAATACTGAATTTTTTTGTGCAAATTTGGAAGACACAGAAGCCTTGTCATCTTTGTTATCCTATGGGTTTACTAAAATTTTGCTAGATCCACCACGCTCGGGTGCTTTGGAAATTGTAAAGCAAATTGATAAATTTAAGCCGCAACGACTTGTTTATGTGTCTTGTAATCCTGCCACTTTGGCGAGAGATGCTGATATTTTAGTGAATCAAAAAGGATATCGATTACGTTCAGCTGGCGTTATGGATATGTTTCCACATACAGCACATGTGGAGTCCATCGCTTTATTTGAGAAAGGATAAGCAATAATGGTTAAAGTTAAAGAAGATACTCCTTGGACAACAGATAGTGGTATTGATGTCGAGCAATGGCTACATCAGTTAGCAAGTAAAGGGTATTTTCAGGACTTGGAACTCATTCGTAATGCTTGTACTTTAAGCCAGCTGGCGGGACAGGATCATGCCACTGAAATTGGGGTATCCTGTTTGCAGCAAGGTTTGGCAATGGCTGATGTATTGGCTGATCTGGAAGTTGATCAGGAGACACTGACAGCAGCTATTATCTTTGAGAGTGTTCATTATGCAGAATTATCACTGGATGATGTGGAAGAGCAGCTAGGTTCCTCAATTGCCAAATTAGTGAAAGGAATTGAGAAAATGAGTGCCATGCATAATTTGCAGGCTCTTAATAAATATCCACAAAATAAGCATCAAATTGATAATGTTCGCAAAATGTTATTAGCGATGGTTGATGATGTACGTGTTGTATTGATTAAGTTGGCGGAACGTCTTTGTGTGCTAAGAGCTTCTGGTCAACTTCCTGAAGCAATGCGCCATCAAATCGCCACCGAGGCAATGGAAATTTATGCGCCTTTAGCTAATCGTTTGGGTATAGGGGCTATTAAATGGGAGATGGAAGATCTTGCTTTTCGCTACTTGCATCCAGATGATTACAAATCAATTGCAAAAGGGTTAAAAGCCAAACGCCTTGAAAGAGATAAATATGTTGATTTTATTGTTGAAGAGTTGAATAAGCAGATTAAGGCTACTGGTGCGCATCATTTTGCTGTGTATGGTCGTTCAAAACACATTCATAGTATCTACCGCAAAATGAAGCGAAAAAATGTTTCTTTAGATGAAATTTATGATGCAACAGCAGTAAGAGTTTTGGTGGAAAGCAAGGAGCAATGCTACGAAGTACTGGGCATGGTGCATACTTTATGGAAACAAGTTCCAGTGGAATTTGATGACTATATAATTAATCCCAAACCTAATGGTTATCAATCGCTGCATACTGCTGTAGAAGGACCAGAAGGTCGTGTTTTTGAGGTCCAAATTCGTACTTTTCAAATGCATGATCTGGCTGAAATGGGTGTGGCTGCACATTGGAAATACAAAGAGGGCGCTGTACAACAAAAAGAAAGCCATGAACGCAAAATTGAATGGCTGCGCGACGTTTTGGCCTGGCATAAAGAAATGGCAATTTCGAGTGGTGTATCGGAAGCAATTGAGACAGAATTTCTTGAGGATAGAGTTTATGTCTTTACCCCCGATGGGGATGTATTGGATTTACCTCAGGGTGTTACACCGTTGGATTTTGCCTACCATGTGCATAGTCAGATAGGACACCGTTGCCGCGGTGCTAAAGTGAATGGTTCTATCGTTCCTCTGACCTATGAGTTAAAAACAGGTGACAAAGTAGAGGTATTAACGGGTAAAGATGAACGCCCATCAAGGGACTGGATTAATCCCCATCTGAATTATTTGAAAACATCCCGTGCCAAAGCAAAAGTCCTGCATTGGTTTAGAATGCAGGATTACGACAGAAATAAAGCTGAAGGGCATGAAATTCTTGATAAGGAATTAAAAACCCTGGGGATAAAAACAGATCGGTTGCATGACGTAGTCTCTTCATTTAATTTCAAACGTCTGGATGATTTGTTAGCAGCTCTTGGCCGTGGTGACATTAAGTTAGGTCAAATTCTAAGTAAATTGTCCCCTACCGAAGTTGAAGAGCCAAGCATTCAAACTATTGTTAAACCATTAGCCAAACCTGAGGTTAGGGGTAGTGATTTACGTATAGAAGGTGTTGGAAATCTTCTCACCCATATGGCACGTTGTTGTCAACCTGTACCAGGTGATGAGGTGGTAGGATACATTACGCTTGGGCGCGGTGTGTCTGTACATCGGCAGGATTGTCCAAATATCATTCATGCGGGTGTGAAACAGCGGCAACGCTTTTTACAGGTAAGCTGGGGCAGTTCAACTCGTGATCATTATGTGGTTGATATTTTAATTAAAGCCTTTGATCGTTCTGGCCTGTTAAAAGATGTCACCTCACTGTTGTCAAACGAAAAAGCCCATGTCTATGCACTGCAGACCCAAAGCAATAAGCATGATAATACGGCTTTTATCACTTTAACCGTGGAAATTGATGGTTTGAATAGCCTGTCAAGGTTATTGAATAAACTGGAACAAATCCCTAATGTTCTTGAAGCAAGGCGTCAGGTATAAGCAGCGTTATTCTTAGAAGATAGTATCTTTTTGCTGGATTCACCTTAGTTGGCGTATTTGTTGCAGGGTGATGACCTAAGTTGTATTTCACTCACTTTAATAGGCCATGGTTATGAGAAGGGGTTCAGTCTTACTCGCAGCCAGTATTTTATTACTTAGTAGCGCCAGTCTTGCTGGGGCAACAGTAGACAAAAATGACCGAGAGATTAAGGAGCTCATCCATTTTCTCATTTCGCCGCCAATGTTGACACTCAGTAAAGATTCTCTTTCTGTTCCTTTGAGTTTTTACGTAGGAGATCTTGAAGATATCACAAGGTATTTTGGTGATTATATCTGTACACCCCTTAATACCTGTACAGTAGTCGATACACTCTATGAGGGTCCATTTGCCATTTTAGGCCGTGGCCTCCCACCTGAACAAGGTACGGAACTGGAATGGTTTCAGGCGCAAACTCAGATTGAACGCACGAACATCAAATATGGTACAGCCATTTATGACGCAGCAACCTGGCAGATTGCTTTGGCGCTTGCTGCAAAATATCATTATTTGGCTTGGGATACTGCAAAAACGTTTATTGCCAATCAATTACAATCTATCTTAAATCCAGGCAATCGTGCTATCAATACTCTATTTCAATATGGTTATCAACAATCCATTACGGATCCAACCCTTGCTTTTACTTTTCGTCTGATTACAACGGATTTTTATAATAAAGATCCCTTTTTCCAAAGTAGATATCAGAATTTTATTAGTTGGGATTATGAGCCCGATAAATTGGCCAAACTTGACCCTACCCATTCTTCCCCTGATTTTTTTAAATATGTGACTACTTGGTCTGACTGGCAGCCACTAACAGGGGATAATGCCTGGGCGCAGATAATTGGCCCACTGCAAGCAGACTATTTACTTTATAACGGCAGTATTCCTATCACTTCAAAAGCATTGAGCAATGCAATGAATAGTCTATATGCTTTTTCTGCAATGCAGGCGGCTATAGGCGCTTTTTATTATGCCCCAGGCGGAACGGTAGGAACTCAAGGTCTCATTCCCGAAGGTGAAATTTCGGTAGAAGACAATTTCTCTGTGTTGGCCGGATTGCAGATTTTAAAGCGTATTTTGCAAAATACGGAACAAACCTCAGAAGTCGTCTTAGCTTTGCAACGTATTGATGTAATGCTATATGGGGGAAAAACGGTTAACGGCTATGACACACTGGGTTTACTGGTTTTTTTGTATAACGGTGCTTTTGATGCAAAGAAAGGCTTATTTTTTACCCATGGTACGGCTATTACGCCTTCTGCAATTGATGATTGGCAGCCTGATACTACCGATGAAGGAAGTTTCATGTCTGTGAATGTTAATCTCTGGGGGATTTCGGCGCTGGGAGTGGAAACTGTCGATCGGTGGTTTGGCCCTAATACAGCTCGAAAAATATGGCGCATTGTGCGTAATCAGGGTGGGTATTTTAATGGTGGTCAATTATGGGGTGTGGGGTTTACCATGGATAATAATATCGGTCCAATACCCGAAAACATAATGTCAACGGAAGGTACTGCCAGTGCGATTAATACCCTGAATTCTTTGATTGATTATTATTCTGGTAGGGGTATTGATATTTCAGAGTTAGAAGAGGATTTGGAGAGTATGGAGGCAAATATTCTGCATTTACGCAATGATTTGTATTTGGATTCGCAATTTTTCGATGCCACCCCAAAAGAATCCTTTGTAGTGGTCCCCCCTGATATAGGTCAAGCTTATTTGTATGCCAGTAGGCGTTTTCCCTTACCCTGGGATTGGAACTGGAATGCCAATACTCTGGCTGCCACGGTGGCGAACGCCTGGGTATTAATGAATAAATTCGATTTTAATCCTTTCCAATACCAGGGTAAATTAACCGGTGAAAATTATTCTGTCCCCGCTAAGACGGATATAAGAAATGTTGATAACTTCATAGAGGGTGGGGCACTGCCGAAGCGCGTTACTGTGCAGTTTACAGCAGGTGATTTGGGGGCAATCAGTCAATTAAGCCTAAGTTATAACCTGGATGGTTCTCAAGCCAATTGGTTTGTAGCGTCGACAATAGGGCGGCGCGAAGGCATTGCCTTTTTACCTAAAGGTACTCAGGCTATTGCAATTACCTTTTTTAACGGAGGATGGGCAATGGCTTGTCAAGTAATTCCAGCTTCCAAGATCTGTAAGGATCAAGAATGTGGTGGTGTTAAAACTATTAAAGCACGGTGGAGCTCTGACGGAAAAGGAGAGTGTGATTTAAGTGATTAACTAGTTTGGAGTTAAGTTAATAGTAATTATGAACAAATTAATTAACCTGAATAGGTGGCGAATCATGATTAGTTAAATCACCTGTAACTTTCGCTTTTTCTACTTTCTGCTGCTGGGCAAAAAATTGGAATTTATTTTCGTCACAAGAAACGCCTTCATTTTTAAATAAAATCTCTCTACAAAAATCAGTGAATTTGATGAGTGCAATCCCCATGGAAAGCAATAAACCCACTGACTGATGTTTTTTCTGTGCAATAACCGCTTGGGCTTTATCTGAAAAAACCATACCATGACTTTGGAGTGTATTGAGTAGTCCTAAATCAGTTTTTTCAATAACGGATAAACTTAATGATACTGTTTGCAGCAGAGCAGGTGACAAGTTTTCTACTAAAATTTGTACCGAAATGGGTTGATTTTTCTTGATTGCTAATAGCAAATAGTCTAATTTTTTTCTATTGTCTAGCGGATTAGCTACAGTATCCACTTTTTCCAAGACCAATCTAAGGCAGGCTGGATCTTTTCCAGCAATTGCTGACATAACTGCGTCCTTATCTTTAGTCTTGGCAAGCAGCGCTCGGGTGACATCACTGTCAGTAAAAGGTTGTCCAAATATATCTGAACTATGTGTTTTAAATGCATCGATCATTTGTTGTAAAAGTGCGGGATTACCGCCCCTTGCAGCATTATGAAAGATAAATTTGGCATTCACGTCATCTTTTACAAATTTGTCGAAAACCTTTTTTCCACTTTCAGTCTGTATGAAAGCATCAAAGGCTTCCTTTCTTCCACATCGCAATGTGGTTAAAAAGATAATTTGGGTCTGTTCCTTATTTAACTCTGGTAGCAATACAGTTAGTGTTGCTGGATTATTATTTACGGCTGCAATGTGGGCTGCCTGAAAAATGTTGTCTTTATCTTTTTCCAAAACAAGCAGTTGCCTTGCCAGATCAGCATTATCAAAATACCCTGCAAGTTCAATGGTACTCGTAGCTATATCGTCTGCTCTGGCTTTTTGACTCACATTATTAGTGGTTAAATATTGCTGATAAATTGAATCAACCTTTGGGAAATTGGTTCTTACCGGTTTTTCTGGGTGACTAACTACACTCACTAATAAGCCCATTTCCGAGGTACTGTATGTAAAGATATTTTTGCGTAATTCAGTTACCAAATCAGTTTCGTTAGAGAAAAATTTTGGTCCATCCTCATAATTCGGATCGTAGACTTCGTATTGACCGTTGCTTTTGGAAATAGTCACTGTATGGTTGGGAGTGCGTACCAACATAACTTCATCATTCTGTAGGTTGATATCTGCAAATATTTTTCTCCAATTAGTATCGTTAGTCACTAAAGGGAGATCAAAGTGTGATTTTAATGGTTTATTGTTAATTTTTTGAGTTTCATAGGCACGGGTTTGGTTGAGTCCCT
This sequence comes from Legionella feeleii, assembly GCF_001467625.1. Lineage (GTDB taxonomy): Bacteria > Pseudomonadota > Gammaproteobacteria > Legionellales > Legionellaceae > Tatlockia > Tatlockia feeleii. The sequence continues at coordinate 554,145 of NZ_LNYB01000085.1, read as the reverse complement.
TGATGTATTTATCAGGCTTAAAGCTGAGAATAACTTCCGCTACAAATTGATTAACCGACTCTTCTTCGTTCTGGCTGATTTTCTTTCCTGCCACATAGTCCATTAATTTCCAAAATTCCCCTTTTTTACCTTCCAGGATATATTTTGCATAGATAATGGCTAATCCATTACAAACGCCGTCAGAATTCATTTTCAAGGGTAGATTATGCCATTGCAGGTACTGATTAAGATTTTCGATCACCTGATTTTGGGAGAGATCCACTGCCATTAAATCACCTTTAAGCGTTAACCTTCCATGAGCCACCTTAATCCGTACCGTATATTAGAGCGTCTGGAGCTCTATAAACAGTTAGTCTAATTTTAGCAGTCGATTATTAAGCTTAAATTAAGTCGTAATGAGAAAGAAACTGAGAAACTAATTGAGGCAATCACATTATAAAATAATACCTAGCACTACCTCACGTTGTTCACTTAGCAGCACGTTGAAAGTACGGCAAGCAGCACCAATAGACATACACTCCAAACCAATCCCCTGATTTGCCAGAGCCTGGATTATAGAGAAAGAAACAAACTCTCCCTGTTTATGGTGGCCGATAATAAGGATTTTCGGTTGATATTTAAGAAGCGGGAGTAATAATTCGTCATTCAATTCATTAACCCGGTGAATTGGCCAGTCAGTTATAATTTCATGGCGATTAACAATGAGACTGGTTTGATAAGAGATTGAGTCAATCTGAATCTCTTTTTCACTATAGGCTTGTATCGTGTACTGGTCTGTTGTTTCTAAGTTGATATGCATGGTGTTTAATCAAGCAAAATAATTTATACTACTGCTCAGTATACCACAGAGGTTAAAAAGATGAGTCAATTTCCACGAATCAAACGTTTGCCGCCCTATGTCTTTAACACATTAACACAGTTGAAGTCTGAGGCGCGAGCGCGTGGAGACGATATCATCGATTTTGGCATGGGCAATCCTGATCAACCAACCCCGCAGCATATTGTTGATAAATTGATTGAAACAGTAAAGCGGCCTGACACTCACCGTTATTCCATGTCGAAAGGTATTCCCCGATTACGCCGTGCGATGGCATCCTGGTATGAACGCAATTATCAAGTTGGCCTTGATAGTGAAAAGCAGATTGTTACTACAATAGGCTCAAAAGAAGGGTTAGCCCACCTTGCTTTGGCAATTAGTGGCCCAGGCGATACGGTACTGGTTCCTGACCCTGCCTATCCGATTCATACCTATGGCTTTATCATTGCAGGAGCAAATGTTAAGCAAATTCCTCTTATTGATGAAAATCAATTTTTAGAAGCAGTGCAAGTTGCTATTGAACAAACCTGGCCAAGGCCGAAAGCTTTGGTTATCAGTTTTCCCGCTAATCCAAGTACTCATTGTGTGGAATATGAATTTTTTGAACGGGTAGTTGCGTTGGCTAAACATCATGGTATTTGGATTATTCATGATTTAGCTTATGCTGACATTGTTTTTGATGGTTACAAAGCCCCCTCCATTTTGCAAGTACCAGGTGCAATTGATGTAGCAATTGAGACCTATTCTATGTCGAAATCCTACAATATGCCTGGTTGGCGCGTTGGATTTGCCTGTGGTAATGAGGAGTTAGTTGCTGCGTTAACCCGAATTAAGTCGTATCTGGATTATGGAACATTTACCCCCATCCAAGTGGCTGCTATCGCTGCACTCGAGGGGCCTGATGACTGTGTGCATGAGATTCGAGCTTTGTATGAACAGCGACGGGATGTGTTATGTGAAGGTCTGCAGGATCTTGGCTGGTATGTAGAAAAACCAAAAGCTACCATGTTTGTCTGGGCACCAATTCCTTCTTTTTACAGCTCTATGGGCTCCCTTGAGTTTTCCAAATATCTGCTACAGGAAGCCTGTGTCGCCGTATCTCCAGGTATAGGATTTGGCCCACAGGGAGACAATTTTGTTCGCTTTGGCTTAATAGAAAATAACCAGAGAACCCGGCAGGCGTTACGTAATTTAAAGGCATTATTTAAACGAGATGGTTACTTGCAGGCAGTTTAGTGATGGATGTAGTTGTTAACAGTGTAAAGGACGATGCTCCAGAGGGAAGTAAACCACTTGTCAGTTTTGGCCACTATTACCTCAATTTTTTAAGTTGCCTGGGTTATGATCCAATCTACCCACCACTGGCTGATTTACTGCGTCTCTCTCACCATTTAGAAGGGAAATGGTTGATCGCATCCCCCATTCATTGGCAAGCAAGTCATAACGATGCAATGGTGGTTGCAACTGGTGAAGAGCTGGAGTTAACAGAAGAACACTCTCGCTTATTGTTTGCGGAGCTTGAGCAGTTTTTGAAAGGGGATGATTTTTCGCCGGTATATCACGACGCGCAAACTTGGTTATTCAACATAGATACCAAGCCTGTTTTTAGTAGCAAATCAGTTTACGCAATGCAGCATCAGTCGATGATGCCTGCTCTTGAGGCAATGGATAGCACACTTTTTTGGCAGCGTTTAATCACTGAATTACAAATGTATCTGAGTTCTCATCCCCTAAACCAGCAACGACAGAATAAATTGGCTATTAATGGCTTGTGGTTTTGGGGGACCGGTGAATTTAAACTCCCCAAAAATAAAAAAATAGCTACTGACGATAAAGTGCTTCTTGTTAATCCTTGTAACCAACTAGAGCAAATTACCCTTTTCACACCAGATTCAGTCATTCAAAACAATGATTTGTTACTTTTAAAATACCCGCAGCATATTAATTTGGCGATGATCGAGGAAAACACAAAAAATATTACCACGCACTGGTTTTGGAATAACCTGGCATATACCAAGCAAAAGAGTCGCTGGTGGTCGAGATTATGGAGATAATAGGTTATGCGTATTAAACAACGAGAGTTACCCGACTCTTTACCCGTTTTGCCTTCTTGCCCGCCTGTTTTACAGCGTATCTATGCCTCTCGTGGAGTAAACCATGAATCCCAATTAGACAAAAGTTTACAAGCTCTACTGCCGTTTGACGCCTTAACAGATATTGATAAAGCTTGTATTCGTCTCGCTAAAGCCCTGGAGGCGAAAGAGCGTATTCTTATTATTGGTGATTTTGATGCAGATGGCGCAACATCCACGACTCTCGCGGTTTCAGCCTTACGTGCAATGGGAGCCTCTCAGGTTGAGTTTTTAGTCCCTAATCGCTTTGATTTTGGCTATGGCTTAACGCCAGCAATAGTGGAGGTTGCTAAAAAATGGCAGCCACATTTGATAATCACGGTCGATAATGGTATTGCCAGTATTGATGGTGTTGATGCAGCCAATCAAGCGGGTATTGATGTACTGGTTACTGATCATCACCTGCCTGCTGACATTTTGCCTAAGGCTTGTGCAATCGTGAATCCTAATCAAGCAGGGGATCAATTTAAGAGTAAATCAATTGCTGGTGTAGGTGTTATTTTCTATCTGATGTTAGCTTTAAGACGGCATCTTGCTAATAACGATTGGTTTAATGCCCAAGAACTTACTGCACCCAATATGGCACAATTTCTTGATTTGGTTGCTTTAGGCACTGTTGCGGATGTGGTGGCGCTTGATCAAAATAATCGTATTTTGGTTAATCAAGGTCTGGCACGTATGCGTCAAGGTCTTTGTCGCCCTGGTATTAAAGCTTTAATTGAAATTGCCAATCGTGACTGTTCCCGTTTACGAGAAAGTGATTTGGGTTTTGTCGTTGCTCCAAGACTGAATGCCGCAGGACGACTTGATGATATGTCGTTGGGTATTGAGTGTTTGTTGAGCCATGATCTTGAGAAAGCACGTTTATTGGCAGAACAATTAGATGAGTTGAATCAAGAGCGGCGAGTGATTGAAGCTGAAATGAAAGAGCAGGCAATGATAGCAGTAGATAAGTTAGCTAAAAAAATGACTGATACACAGCGGTTGCCGCTTGCTTTATGTTTGATGGATCAGTCTTGGCATCAAGGGGTTATTGGTATTCTGGCAGGGCGCTTAAAAGATCGCTATCACCGGCCAGTTATTGCTTTCGCTGCGGTGAGTGAGAATGAATTGAAAGGTTCGGCAAGATCAGTACCTGGTTTGAACATACGTGATGTTTTGGCCGCTGTTGATAAAGATAGGCCTGGTTTACTCACTAAATTTGGTGGGCATGCTATGGCAGCTGGTTTAAGTATGCATCCGCACGCGTTTGAGGATTTTCAACAGGCTTTTGTTGCTGAAGTTGCCAAACATATCGATATCTCTCAGTGTGAAGGCGAACTCTTGACAGATGGTTCTTTGAGTCGTGACGAATTATGTTTGCAAATAGCCTTGCTTTTGCAGCAGGCTGGACCCTGGGGGCAGCAATTTCCTGAGCCTTGTTTTGATAATATTTTTGAAGTTCTTGATCAACGTTTAGTCGGGAAAAATCATTTAAAGTTGGCCTTGGTTCATCCTGATGGTGGAGACGCTATTGATGCAATTGCTTTTAATGTCGATCTAAATCAATGGCCCAATCACCGAGTTAAGAAAATACAGGCTGCTTATAAATTGGATATCAATAATTATCAGGGAAGAACGAGACTCCAGTTAGTCATTGATGCCTTACAGGCAATTTGAATATTGGGAGCGGCAAAGCGCAGCTAATCAATGTTTTTCGGCCAAGATAGTAGAAATGTGAACAGACTCCGCAAAATAGAGTATAATAGTCCCTTAGTTTAATGGTCCGATAATTTGTAGTGCAATCATTACCTAATCCACTGTTTTCAACAGGACTACGAAAAATTTCGAGGTTGCGGGAAAATTTGATTTTACTGAGGGAGTCTAGCTAACTAAATGACCGAATTAAAATCAAATTTTAACGACGAGATCGGCGTTTTACGCAAATCCTTAATTTCGCCGCTTGCTATAGCGCCAATGATTGATTGGACTTACACGCATTTTCGTGTCTTTATGCGTCTTACAGCTCCCCATGCCTTGTTGTATACAGAAATGCAAACCATAGGGGCTGTCACCAATAATCCTGCGCGCGCACTTTTCTTTGATCCTGTGGAGCATCCTTTGGCATTACAACTGGGTGGTGCAAATAAGGATGGTTTAGTTCGTTGCGCAAAAATCGCAGAGGAAAAAGGCTTTGCAGAAGTTAATTTAAATTTGGGTTGTCCCAGTGACAAAGTGCAGGCAGGTCATTTTGGTGCCTGTTTGATGGCTGAACCTGAACAAGTAGCTGATTGTATTTCAGCAATGAAAAAAGTAGTTTCAATTCCGGTGACGGCTAAGACGCGAATCGGAATAGATCACCAGGATAGCTATGATTTTTTTGCGGCTTTTGCCCACCGATTGATAGATGCTGGCTGTGATAAATTGATTGTGCATGCTCGGAAAGCCTGGCTGCATGGTTTAAATCCCAAGCAAAATCGCACCATTCCTCCTTTGCATTATGAGTTTGTTTATAAAATTAAAAAAGAAATACCAACGATACCTGTGGTTATCAACGGTAATATTAATACAGCAAATGAAATTAAAAACCATTTACAACAAGTTGATGGGGTGATGTTAGGGCGTTTGGCTTGCCAAAATCCTTATGCATTGGCTGCTATTCATCATCAACTTTATCCAGATTTACCCCAACCAACACGTTCGGCTATCTGGCATGAATATATTGCCTATATTCGTGGACAATTTGAACGTGGTATACCTTTAACTCTGTTACTTAAACCAGCTTTTAATTTGGCTTATGGTTTGCCGCATGCAAAATCCTGGAAAGACAGATTAGTACAAGCACAACAGCTAAAACAAGTTGATAAATTAGATGAGTCAGTCGCTATGCTAAGTGAAATGGAAGAGGCAGCAGCAGCTCTGGCTGCGATATAAAAATTCAGCGAATCCCCGTTGTATATATTGTTATTGCCCCCAAATGAAGAAGAATAGGATATTCAAGCGTTCATTTTGTTTGCAGTGCTGAGCTATTTGGTTGGCATTGTATGGTTTACGTGGCATTTTGGGCAAAATTCTAGTAAATTAAGCGCCTTTAAAGCCGGAATTATCGAGAGGATTATCAGGGCTATGCTGAATACGTTGATGAAAAAAATGTTTGGTAGTCGCAATGAACGTACTTTGCGACGCATGGAAAAAACAGTACAGGTTATTAATGCTTTTGAAGCCCAGATGCAGGTACTTAAGGATGAGGAATTAGCCGCTAAAACAGCACAATTTCAAGCCCGCTTGGCTGAAGGCGAAACACTGGACGAATTATTGGCAGAAGCTTTTGCCGTGGTGCGTGAGGTATCAGTACGGACTTTAGGGTTAAGACATTTTGACGTGCAATTAATCGGCGGTATGGTGCTGCATGAGGGCAATATTGCAGAAATGCGCACAGGAGAAGGTAAAACACTGGTTGCGACACTTCCTGCTTATTTGAACGCTATTAGTGGACGTGGTGTGCATGTCGTTACAGTCAACGATTACCTCGCTAAGCGTGATAGCCAATGGATGCAACCTATTTTTGAGTTTTTAGGCTTAACGGTGGGTGTTATTTATCCCGATATGCCACATGATGCCAAACAAGCTGCGTATCGTGCTGATATCGTTTATGGTACTAACAATGAATTCGGTTTTGATTATCTGCGTGACAACATGGCCTTTAGCCTGGCAGATAAAGTTCAGCGTGAATTAAATTTTGCGATTGTTGACGAAGTTGATTCTATTTTGATTGACGAGGCACGTACACCTCTGATTATTTCAGGTTCAGCTGAAGGTAGTTCAGAATTGTATATGAAGGTAAATACATTGATTCCCTTGCTAAAAAGGCAACAGGAAGAGGGAGACGATGGTGATTACACAATTGATGAGAAACAAAAACAAGCTCATTTAACTGAGATTGGTCATCAGCATATTGAAGAACTGTTAATGAAAGAAAATTTACTGGATCCAGGCGAGAGCTTGTATCACGCCAGTAACATTATTCTTATGCATCACGTGAATGCTGCGCTCAGAGCTCATGCAATGTTCCATCGTGATGTTGATTATATTGTTAAAGACAATCAAGTTGTTATTGTCGATGAACATACTGGCCGTACTATGGCGGGTCGGCGTTGGTCAGAAGGATTGCATCAAGCTATCGAAGCAAAAGAAGGTGTTGCCATCCAACAGGAAAACCAAACACTCGCTTCAATCACTTTTCAGAATTATTTCAGATTATATAACAAACTGTCGGGAATGACAGGAACCGCCGATACGGAAGCTTATGAATTCCAACAAATTTATAATCTGGAAGTGGTGGTTATACCTACGAATAAACCGATGCGTCGCCATGATCAAGCTGATCTGATTTATCTAAGTCAACAGGATAAGTACCAAGCGATTATTGAGGATGTAAAAGATTGTGTGCTACGTAAGCAACCTGTGTTAGTCGGTACGGCATCCATTGAGGCATCGGAATTGTTAAGCCAGTTATTAAAAAAAGCGGGTTTAAAACATCAGGTATTAAATGCCAAGTTCCACGAAAAAGAGGCGCAGATTATTGCTGAAGCGGGGCGCCCTGGTATCGTAACGATTGCTACTAACATGGCGGGTCGAGGTACGGATATTGTCTTGGGTGGCAGTCTTTCTGCGGAATTGGCGGCTTTGCCAGAGGATGCAACAGAGTCCGCTCGACAGGCTGTGCGCGCTGATTGGAAAAATCGTCATGAAGCAGTCCTCAAAGCAGGAGGGTTACGTATCATTGGTTCGGAGCGTCATGAATCCCGTCGGATCGACAATCAGCTGCGAGGCCGGGCTGGACGACAGGGTGATGAAGGAAGCAGTCGCTTCTACCTATCACTTGATGATAATTTAATGCGTATTTTCGCCTCTGAGCGTGTTGCCGCCATGATGCGTCGTTTGGGTATGAAACCTGGTGAGCCTATTGAACATAGTTTGGTGACTAAAGCGATTGAGAATGCCCAACGTAAATTGGAAGGACATCATTTTGATGTCAGAAAACAGTTGCTTGATTATGATAACGTCGCCAATGAACAAAGAAAAGTCATCTATACTCAACGTGCTGCGATTATGGCAATGACTGATCCACGTGAGGTAGCTGAATCGATGCGGGAGGATGTTATCTATGGATTGGTTGACAATTTTATACCCCCGCAAAGTTTGGAAGATCAATGGGATCTGAAAGGACTTACACAAGCTTTATCGGAAGATTTCAAACTGAAGGCAGATGTTGAGCAATGGATAGAAGACGATCATAGTATTCAGCCTGAACAGATTAGAGAAAAAATATTCCAGCTTTGCCTTGAGCAATATCAGGAAAAAGAGAAAATAGCGAGCAGGGAAGTACTGGCCCAATTTGAAAAGTCGGTCATTTTACAAACCATGGATACTCATTGGCGTGAGCATTTAGCAGCAATGGATCATTTACGTCAGGGTATTCATTTGCGGGGTTATGCTCAGAAAGATCCTAAACAAGAGTATAAACGAGAGGCATTCTCTTTGTTTACCATGATGCTTGATAATTTGAAATACGATATTGTTCGTTTACTCTCTTCGGTTGAAGTACAAACAGAAGAAGATGTGAATGCTGTTGAAGAGCAACGCCGAGCAGAGCAGATCCGTAAAATGCAGTTTCTGCATGAAGAGGAGCAAGCTGAAGCCGGAGAGCAAAATAGTGATACTACCTTTAGACGAGTTGAGAGAAAAATAGGGCGCAATGATCCTTGTCCTTGTGGTTCCGGCAAAAAATTTAAAAGTTGTCATGGAAGCTTGGTGTGAAGGTAGCAGTTGCCATCATTTTTGATCAGGAACAGAGAGTATTAATTACTCGTAGACCCGTGCATGCTGCTCATGGCGGCATGTGGGAATTTCCTGGTGGGAAGTTAGAAGCGAATGAGTTACCTGAGCAGGCTCTGATTAGGGAAATCAAAGAAGAAGTCGGTATTGATATTCTTGATTATCGTTTTTTGACTGAGGTAACCCATTCCTATGATGCCCAAGTAGTTCATTTGCTGGTATTTATCATCACTTGTTATGAAGGAAAACCCAGCTGTCGTGAATCTCAACTTGCTCTGCACTGGGTTGGCATTGAGGACTTGGATAACTATCAGTTTCCTGAGGCTAATATCGAGATTATTGAGTTGATAAGAATGGATTGTAAGCAGTCCGAAAGCGTGCTGTAAGCTTTAGCAGGTTTCTGAGCTCAATTTTGCCGCTCACTCAGTAAAGCAAGCAAAGCTCCTGACAGTAGAACTAATACACCCATCGCCTGAATAAGATTAATTTTTTCATTCAAAAGTAGAATACCAAAAATAACGACAAAGACTGGTTCCAGGACAGATAGAATCGACGCTTGTACGGAACTAATATATTTTAAACCTTGTAATAGCAAAACAATGGGTAAAGCGGTACAAATAATGCCGATGCCGCAAATATTAAACCAAACGTTTATACCGACAGGGACTTTGAAGGTGCCATCCATTAAAGCAGCTATTAAGCAGGCTGCCATACAACCAATCGAAACCATCAATGTAGCTAAGAGGGCAGGTACTGGACTGCTTTTACTCGCTATTAAATAAAGGGCGTAGAGAAGCGCGGATAATAAGCTTAAACCAATTCCTGTTACATCAAATTTTATTCCCTCTCCATGGGTGAGAAAGACTAATCCAATGAAAATGATGGTTATTGCCAGATAATAAATTTTGCTGATTTTTTGTTTGTAGAACAAAAAATTGATCAACATAACGATAGCCGGATAGGTAAAAAATATAACCATCGATAAACCGCTACCAATATATTTAGCTGCGATAAAATAAAAGATAGAACAGGCACCGTAAAATAAGGCACCGGCGGCGGTTACCTTGAAAAGCTCCCAGGTGCTGGCGTTAGACAGTGCTGTTTTTATACTGGGAATTAAGAGAATAGCAATAAAAAGGCCGGAAACAAGAAAGCGCCAAAATAACATATTAGAGACTGAAATATCAGCATTAATGACACTAACGCCAAAGTACCCGATAAGGCCAAAAAAAAGGCCTGACAGCGCAGCATAGGCTGCGCCTTTCTTGTTATGTTGCAAAGAATATTCCCGTCTGCAGTTACTGACTATTTAGGCGGCTCTACTTGTGGTAGCCCCTGATCGTTTTCGGGTGCATCTTTATTGTTGTCGCTTGCCAACTCGGGCAATATCTCCCGTTTTACTAGAGACTCCCGATTTGTCTCTGCCATGCTAAAAAATGGATGTGTATGATAGGCAAAGTAGCGGATTGGCATAATGATTAAGAACGCACCTGTAATGCATTGTAACAGATCCGCAAGAGCACGGGGAGTCGAATGCTGATGTTCGAAATTCTTTTTTGCTAAAGTACAAAGAGTTTGTTTTTTCTCCTCGCAGGTCTTATCTGTTAATAAAGCAGGAATTGATGCCTGGCGGAATCGAGCTAATTCCTCCTTAGCTGGTTTTTCACAAACATAACTAGTAACAAAGTCATCAATTTTGTTGATAACTATAGCCATTTTATTAATATTGATTCCGTTATTGGTCCAAAGAGCCTCGTTAATTTCAACGGAACTATATTTATTAATCAGCCCTAAGGCCTTAATTAATTCAGCGTTGTCTAGCAGATCTTCAGTTATAAATTGATCTAAGCCTTTTTCATGCAGTAAATTAATTACCTCGACTGTCGAGCTTGATTTTAGATAGTCTACAGCATCAATCTCTTTATCGGACAATATTTTAATAAACTGTAATTGCTTTAGCATATCTGAGTAATCTGGGTTGCCTTGTACCAGGTCTTCAATTGCTTCGATTGCAGGTTGTTTAAAAATATATTTAAAACCGATCGACGTAATACAGTCTTTCAGTGTTTCATTTTTTACGGCTAGATACCTGCCCAGCGTAGCAAGCATCGCTGTTGCCTGATCTTTATCAGCATCATTCATGTCGATAAAGAAATCGTCATAAACATCCGAGAGAATGCCGTTATGAAGAGATAGTATCTTGTTTATTTTTTCAGATTTGTCAGCAAGTCCTTCTCTTTGAATCATGAGTGCTTGCAAGTGTTCTTCTAATTGTGCTTGAGTAGTCCATTCTTGATAGGTTCTTGGCACAGGAGTTTCAAACTCATCGACAAGTGCTTGTTCATTTTCATTGAACTTGTATTCATGCTCCAGTTTTGCAGCAAGAGCTTCTCGATGGCTTGTTTCAATTTCCTCCACTAGAGAATTGATGTTATGTTTTAAATTAGCAACGATATCATGTTCGGCTTGAACTACCGCTCTATCTAATCCTGTTGCAATGGTTTTCAAGGCCTGTAATTTATTCTTATAAAATTCAATGGGATCGATTTCATCTTCATTGATTGCATTGAATTCATTATCAAATGCTTCACTGATTTCCAAAACGGCTCTTTGATCTAACCCATAACTACCTAAATTGGCGTGGACTTTGTTAAAGATGTCTTTAAATACTCGCCCCTGATTGGTAATGGCTGCTTTAAGTTCTGCAATATTAACTTCTCTACAACGTTCTATTGCTTTCTTTATAGCAGGCAGTATTTCTTGTAACTCTTTTTCCTTATCTGAGGCTTTTGTCAGTACAGGTTCAAGAATTTCAGGTGACTTGCCATCTCTGGCAGCTTTAGCGACGCGTTCAACGGTACAGGCAGCCATTTTCTCAAGAAGCGCTCGTTCTTCGAAAGTAAATGCAAAATCTTCTTGAATTTGTGCTTTGATATTACGCTGTTCTTGTTCAACCCTATCTGCAATTGTATCGACTACTTTTACCATCGCAGTACAGATAGCTTCCTGCATGCTAACTATTTCTTGCTTTAATTCGTTTATATATTCATTTAAGGTGCTTTGCTTAGTTTGATAGAAACCTATCGTCATAGAATGAGAGCCTCTTTGCGGGACGGCTTCATATTCCTCATTAAAATATTCCTGTATTTCAACAAATTTATATTTGTTTTGTTCCCACAAACCATAGCCAGTTAGCTTTTCCTGGATATCAGAGTAAAAATGTTGAAATGCTTCTTGCTGCTTAGGAATAATATTGTCTTTAAGCTCTGTTATTCTTGCTTCTTCGCTAAGTGCGATAGCTTGTTTAACAGCAGGCAATAATGCATTGAATTCTTTTTCTTTTTTTGTAGCTTCTTGAAGTGCTTGTTCAAGCATGCTTGGTGTTTTGCTGCCTCTAGCCTGTTGAGCTATTCGTTCGATAGCAGCACTTTGCATGGCTTTTATAGCTTCTGCCCCTTCCGGGTCAAATTTAAGATTATGAGTTTTAATGTAGGCGAGAATTTCCCTTTGTTTTTGCTCAACACCATTAGCTACTTCATCTATTTTGTCAACCATAGCAGTGCAAATAGCTTCTTGTATGTCAAGAATTTCTGCTGTTAACTGATTTGTAATTTCAATTAAAGTTTTTTGCTTATCCTGATAAAAATCAATTTGACGAGCTAAGGTAATATCCGTAGGACACGCTGTTTGGCATTGTCTGGTAAATTGTTGTTCTATTGCAATAAACGAGTTTTCTTCTTCATTTTCTGGCCATAATCCATAAGCAACTAGTTTGCTACAAATGTCACTATAAAAATGCTGGAATGTTTCTTGTTGCTGTGGAATAAGGGTCTCTTTAAGTTCTACTATTCTTGCCTGCTGACCTTGTTTTACTACCTCTACAACTTTTGGCCATAGGCGATCAAATTCTTTCTCTTTATTTTGAACATCATCGAGTATTCTCTTTAAGGCATCAGGACTTACTACTTCTTTATAGGCAGGGTTAACATTGAATGTCTTTTTCACCTGTTCAATTAAAGCTTGCTCTTTATCCCCAAATTTTATGCCTCTATTCTCAACTTGGCTATCCAATGCGTTGAGATGTTTGGCAAATTTATCTGCAATTACATTAATTGCTTGAATTACACCAGAACTAATGTATTGTCGTTCGTCAATAATTACACGGTCAAATTCCGTTCTAAGCTCTTTTAATGTTTCTAGTTTTCTTATTTTGAATTCAACTTCATCGGTGTCACTATCTATTTTCTTATTATATTCACTAACAAATCTATCCTTTACATCTGCAATGATAGTATCATCGATATCAGCGCTCTCTAAAAGATTAGCCATCTCCTCATAAAGATGAGTAAAAGTTTCTGCTTGCTCCTTTATTCTCTTATTTAAATCAATCAGATTAGTTTCCCTTTCTTGATTAACTCGCTCAAGGTTCTCTTTCAGTTGATTAACGATCTCTTTTAAAGCGAGGTTACGCTCTGCATTACCTACTTGAGCGTATATTAGACCAGCTTTGACACCAAGTGTTTTATAGGGTTCATCTTTTTGTAAATTAATGCCATGAATTTTGACTAAGGGACTAGAAATTTCATTGAGCTCTTTCCATAAAGCTTCTTTGGTTGCGTTTTCTGCCTGAATACGATTTCTCTCTCTTTCAACGGCAAGCCTCAGTGTTCGGTAGCTGTTAATAAAGTCCTCTAACAGACCGCGAATCACGTCTGGAGTAGCTCGTTGCAACATATTTTTTAGATTCCCATAAGTTGCTTTATGTTGCTCAAAAGATTTTAGAGCTTTAGCAAACTCAGCATCTTCTTCATACTTTTTGGGATATGGAAGTTCTGAGGAAACCTCTCTGTCTAGCTCGGGAATAAGAAATCCTGTCTTACCTATGTTGCTATGATACGAGGTCTTTCGGGCAATAAACACTTCGTAGGCTGCAATTTGTTTTTCATAACGATTGTAAGCGGCTAATGCAGCACGATCGTCTTTAGATAATTGAGCTTCGGCATCTGGCTTGGTAGCTGGTAATTCCAATATAAGCGGGGAGTATTTATTTTGTAGTTCGGCTTTGATTCGGCTTAATTCTTCAATATGAATAGCTGTTTTGTCCCATGATTTCATATCTGGATTCTGGCAAGCAGCTTCTAGACGTTCTATTGCTCTGATTGCTGCGGTAACTTTAGCTTGTAATTCAGTTCTATTCATAAAAACCCCGGATTTTTGGTAAATTTCTATGCTTCCTGCTGCCGATACCAAATCAATGTGATCGTAAAATACCCATATTTAATAATTGTTAATATAGCTGATTAACATTAAGCTACTATTAAGAATCACAAAAAATTGAAATATTTGAAGAGGTCAGGAATAGGGAAGTTTGAGATTTGATTGAATAGTTGGGTAAAAATTTCTATAACTGGCAAATCGCCAAATCAAGCCTGGCTTCTGTTTCGCGTACTTCACGCATCGTACTGATTTCACATAGGCGCAGGGTGAAGCCATGATGGCCAAGTTGCATGCGAGGTGCAATACCAAAGGATTTATCAATTCTGAGCAGGATCAGATGGCAGGAAGTCCGCGATGGCAACTGTCGCTGATAAAAACCATTGAATATATCAATTTTGTCAAATTGAGCAGAGTTGCGTAATAAAGATAAATAGAGATCAACCGTAGAGTGCAGGGTGCGAAGGCTGTCCAGCCAGACAACGAGATCTCTCTGCCGTAGGGCTGGATTGGATTCTAACCATAATAAAAGTTGGGGTGAATAACCTTCGTAATCATTGGTCTGCGTAGGTAAGGTAAGCCTTATAGATTGTAAAAAAGGATTATTATGAATATTTTCCCCGAAACGACCAACCACATGGGTCAACACTTGTATTTGGGTATGAAGACTGTCGCATACTTCTTTAGAGAGGCTGGTATTCGATTTGTTTAAGATGTGTTCTATTCGCATCAATTCCTTTAAAAACCTACTTTTGAGCTCGGGTTTTTCAATCAGTTTAATGATTTCTATCACATTTTTAAGTGCATAGTGATGTATAACGGGGTGCGTTTCTTCACAAGCCTGATCAATGGTTTGGTACAAACATTCTAGCCGTAAGGCAATTTTAGGCAGATAATGAGTGGCTAATTGAAAAGTAATTGTACTTTGAGGCATATGAAATTGCTGTCCTTAGCCGATTTTTGCGCAGTTTAGCATAAAATTATAATACTATAAAAAGGGGAAAAAACATACCTCAGCGCAAAGCTCATGAATAATAAGTAAGTTTTAGCTCATCATGGCTTTTGGCGAGCAAATTGTAAATACTGATAATGCAAATTTTCAATTTTTTTTTCTAGTTCCGTCAAGCTATCATCATTTACAATAATATCGTCGGCAATTTCTCGTCGATTTAAGTCGTTGGCCTGAGTTTCCAGGATTTGCAATGCCTGTTTGCGAGGACTCTTATCTCTACGCATGACTCGTTCGATCTGTAGTTCACGTTCAGCGAGGACAAGTAATACGCGATTTAGATAAGGATAATCCTTGCGATCATTCAATAATGGGATTTCAATCACACAGTAGGGGCTATTAGTTGTCCTAATTTCATTTGCGATCTCCTGCCGAATCAGGGGATGTAATAGCTTTTCCAGCCATAAGCGCTGTTTAGGATTAGTGAAGATGATTTCCCTTAATGCACTACGGTTGAGTTCCCCTGTATTATTAATCACGCTATTGCCAAAATGATTTTCAATTTCATTTAATGCGGTTTGGCCAGGGGTGGTTAGTTTTCTTGCAATTTCATCGGCGCTAATCACTTTGAGGCCGCGTTTTTTAAAAAAAGCGGCAACGGTTGATTTACCACTGGCGACATTGCCTGTTAATCCAACACAATACATAGTTAGCGTTCTCTGGAGTTTAAATTCCTACACATGAACAGATAAGTGTAGCAAGTTTCAGGTAGATCACTTTTAGAATGGCAATAGGCCTTTGCGGCCAGAGCGGCATCGTCTGCATGCATATAAATATTGGATCGCCAAACTTTAGCTTCCGCGTCTAATGCAGGGCATTGCCACATAGGGCGGGTCGATACGCCGTGTAAGAAAAAGTCACAGTCTTCCCTTGAGCTTTTGCAACTGCCAGGTATTTGACTTGCTTTTTTGCAGGCATCGAAGGCTTTATTGATGGCTGCTAATTGATACGAATTGTTAACAGTCCATTGTTTGTTTTGGGCGTCATGGGCTGTACACTGCCAATAATTAAGATCATCAGCCATAAGTAGGGGGGAAAAAAGAGAACCTAAAGCTAAACCAAGAATTGTGTGCTTGTTCATGCTATGGCACCTTCTTCAATAAGTTGAAATAACTGTTCATGGGGCATTGCTTTTGCAAAATACCAACCTTGCATGAGATTAATTTGATAATGGCGCAGAAAGTTAAATTGCTCAATGGTTTCTACTCCTTCAGCGATAATTGTAAGTTTCAAAACATTAGCCATTTGTATAATAGCTTGACTCAATGTTTCAGTAACGGCTCCTGTGCCAATGGAATGTACAAACAGTTTGTCAATCTTAAGATAATTAAAAGGAAAATGTTGTAGATATTTAATACTGGCATGCCCCGTGCCAAAATCATCAATTGCCAGTGAATGGCCTCTAGCCCTCAATTCATTCATTCTTGTTATAAGGCGAGAATCATTTTGATCTAGCAATTCTCGTTCGGTTAGTTCAATCAATATCTGTTGGGCAGGGATCTGATATTTATCGCTGAGATGATAAAATTGAGTGAAAAATTCCTCTTTCTGGAAGTGGTTCGCTGACAGATTGAAAGCTAAATGAAAATAAGAATGCGTTTTAAGAAATTGATGGCATTCCTGAAAGCTTTTTTCAATCAACTGTAGTGTAATAGGAACAATTAAACCCGATTTTTCTGCTTCTTCAATGAATACATCTGGCAAAATTTCACTGGTGTTTGTATACCAACGCAACAAAACTTCCGCTCCACAAAATCTGTTTTCTTTATTATCCATGATCGGTTGATAGACAGGGTTGAAGTGTTTGTGTTTAATAGCATTGCTTAAAGCATAGTTTAAAGAAAAACGTTTATTCAAAAGCATGCGGAATTTTAAGTACAAAAGAATTAAAACAAGCAGTAGAATTACACCAAGAACTGATTGGTGAAGGAAAAAATCCTTATTAAATTGCAGTTGATTGACGGTAATAATAATGGAGTAGCTATCTAAATCCTGTAAAGGCGCTTTAACAAAATTATGTCGTGGATTGGTGGCCGGATCGTTACCAATATGAAAAACGATTTTTTTCTCTCTTTCATTGTATAAGCCAACGTATCCAAGTTGGGGGGAAACGGAGCGAAGCAAATCTTCAATAACAGTTTTTATAATGTAAATGCCAAAATAATATTTCCCCATTTGTTGTTGTACTAAAAAAGCAGGTTGCTGTCCGGGCCCCAGAGGGATAGGACCGAAAATGGCTGGATTTTGGGATGAAGGAGCTGGGAGTAAATAGTTATCCTCTAAGGTTGAGCAAATAATTTTATTTTCTTGATCACTGATGACTGCACCGGAAATAGCAGGATTATTAAAAATAATATTACGCAGTTCAGGTAAGATATCCTGCTCACAGTTTTCAAAAGGATGGCCAAAGGGTAGGGTATAAGCTGAGTCGAGGGCTTTATCAAGAAAGTTATCAAATCGAAGTGCTACCTGATTGGCAATAAGCTGTAATTGCTGTTGTTTTTGTAGATGATATTGTTGCCGTTGATAGTAAATGGCGACAATAATTAGGAGGATAGCCAAAAACACCCAGGCAAAATTTAGCAAGCGCTGAGCGTTGATATGGTTAGCGTAGTGTTTGGCGTTCATTTGCCTTTAATCATAGACAGCCCTAATTGAGTTTAAGGTGATTTCGGCTAAATTCTCAATGGTTTGCTGATCAGTATTTAATGGCGGTAGCCAATATAAGGTGTTTCCCAAGGGTCTAAGTAGTGCTCCGCGCTTGAGTGCTTCTTGATAGAGCTGATAACCAACCCGTTTATTTTTTCTGACAGGCAAATCAGCTGCGACCATAGCCCCTATTGATCGGATGTGGTTTAACTTACCAGTAATTGCCGCCAGCTCTTGAAATTGTTGCTGCATGAAGCGCCCCAGTTTTTGTGCCTGCTCATTCATGTTTTCTGTTTCAATGACTTTAATAGTTGCCAGTGCCGCACTAACTGCTAGAGCGTGACCGCTATAGGTATGGGAATGAAGAAACGATTTACCTTTCTCATAATCATCATAAAACAAATCGTAAATGGGCTTATCGATAAGAACGCAGCTTAAAGGCATGGTTCCGGCGGTTAACCCTTTGGAAAGACAGATTAAATCGGGCTGAATATCAGCATGATGGCAAGCGAGCCATTGTCCCGTTCTACCAAACCCAGTCATGATTTCATCAGCAATCAAATAAATATCATTTTCTTTAGCCCAAGCTGCCAGTTTTTTTAAGAAATCAGCACTATAGCAACGCATTCCGCCTGCACCCTGAATAATTGGTTCAACAATAAGAGCACACGCTTTGTTCTTTATTTTTTCAAGAGCGAGTTTTATTTGTGGCCAATGAAAATCAGCATTATGCCATAAAAATTCATTATTATTAGAAACATAAGGAATCGCTTGCAGGAAATGACATTTGACACCATAGCCTATGTAAGGTTTTTTGTAGATCCCTAAATCACTAACACTCAATGTTCCTAAAGTTTCACCATGATAACTATTTTGCAGGGCGATAAATTCATTACGAGGTGATCCTTTTAACTGTTTGGCATGTAAAGCCAGCTTCATAGCAATTTCAACTGCGCTTGAACCATCGCTCGCGAAAAAGACATGCTGCTTTTGGCTAATAGCAGCCAGTTTTTCCCCCAGTTCGACTAGCAATGGATGAGTCGTGTTAGCGCTGATCACATGTTCGAAGCGGTCCAATTGCTCTTTAATCGCAGCAATGACGGTTGGATGGCCGTGGCCCAAGGATTTACACCACCAACTGGATAAGGCATCAATTATTGGACCTTGATCAGTGTAAAGATAACTTCCTTTTGCATGGTTAACGACCAGCGGTGGAGTTTGTTGTAGATCTTTCATTTGGGTACAAGGATGCCAAATATGTTTTAAATCTTTTTCAATGAGAGTGTGGTTAACCATCTTTCTATTTTTTGGTTGACAAGAAATTGCGTGACTTTATCATGTTCACCACGATAAAAAAAAGGGGGTGAAGTGTGAGTAATAATAATTCACGTTGGACATTTGATGAGGTGGCAAGTATTTATGAACAACCATTTAACGATCTTATTTATGCCGCACATGGCGTTCATAAGAGCAATCATCCGGCTAATTCCCTGCAATTGGCGAAATTACTAAGTATCAAGACAGGTGCATGTCCAGAGGATTGTGGTTATTGTTCACAAAGTGGCCATTATAAAACGCATGTGGAAAAAGAAAAATTAATGTCAGTCGAGCAGGTACTCGCTAAAGCAGAGGAAGCCAAGGAGAGTGGGGCTAAGCGCTTTTGTATGGGTGCTGCATGGCGTTGCCCTCCTGACAAGGCGATGCCCGAATTAAAAGCCATGATTGAGGGAGTTAAGGCAATGGGTTTAGAAACCTGTATGACCTTAGGCATGCTTGATCGTGAACAAGCTTGTGCGCTTAAAGAGGCGGGATTGGATTATTATAATCATAATATCGATACCTCTCCTTCTTACTACGGCAAGGTAACTACAACGCGTCAATTTAGTGATCGACTGGATACCATAGAAAATGTACGCAAGGCTGGTATTAATGTTTGCTGTGGCGGTATTTTAGGATTAGGGGAGAGCCGTGAAGACCGCATCGAGTTTTTGCTGACTTTGGCCAATATGGAAACTCCACCTGAAAGCGTTCCAATTAACCGCTTGATTCCAGTCGAGGGAACACCTTTAGCGAAATCGAAACAAGTAGAAGGAATTGAATTGGTACGGACTATTGCTACAGCGCGATTACTCATGCCTAAGAGTGCTATTCGCCTTACTGCCGGGCGCACTGAAATGAGTGATGAGTTGCAAGCATTATGTTATTTTGCAGGTGCCAATTCAGTGTTTATAGGTAATAAATTATTAACTGAAGACAATCCGCAACGCGATAAAGATAAATTTTTATTTGAGAAATTAGGGCTCAACGCCTTTGCCGAAGCATGATTAGTCAATCTCTTATTCTTTATTCAAAGCAGTTGCAACAGCAGGGTTTACATCGTAAACGAACACTGCCTGCCTGCTTTGATGAGAGGACAGTTATTAATTTCAGTTCGAATGACTATCTTTCATTAACTGCAGATGAACGAGTGAAAAAAGCGTTTCAAAGAGGTTTCGCTAACTATCCATCTGGTAGTGGTGGCTCCATGGTTGTTTGTGGCTATCATCCGGTGCACCGCGAACTAGAAAAGGCTTTTGCTTCGGCATTAGATGTTGATGATGCGCTCTTATTTAGTTCAGGCTATACAGCGAATTTGGGTGTTATCTCTTTGCTTGCCCGCTTTGAAGGGGAGCTCCTTATTGATAAGGCAGCACATGCTTCATTCTACGATGGTTTGAAACTTGCCAAAGCCAAATACAATCGATTTTTACATAATGATCTGGATAATTTGGCAATTAAATTACAGCCGATGACTTCCAATCCAGTTGTAATCACTGAAAGTGTATTTAGTATGAGTGGGCAAACCGCTCGTCTTGCTGAACTCGCGTGCTTGTGCGCCAGGCATAAAGCAGAGCTTATTGTGGATGAAGCGCATGCTTTTGGTGTGCTTGGTCCACAAGGGCTGGGAGCAGTAGCCCAATATGGATTAACCCAAAAAGAGGTGCCTTTGAGAATTATACCTTTTGGTAAAGCGTTTGCTTCCCAAGGCGCAATGGTTGTAGGTCAGGGAGAATGGATAGATGCCTTGTTACAGTCAGCTCGTTCTCATCTCTATTCAACGGCCGTGAGTCCAGCAATCGCCTATGGTTTGTTGGAAACACTAAGCATTGTTAGAGAGGCGGATGAACGACGACAAAAACTTTTGCATTTAATTAATTATTTTCAGCAAGCTATTAAGAGTTCGCCATTGAGATGGCGACATTCGCAAACTGCTATTCAGCAATTACAGTTGGGTTGCCCTCATCAGGCATTGGTTTATGCGCATTACTTACATGAAAAAGGAATTTTTTGCCAAGCGATGCGTGCGCCTACGGTGAGTAAAAAAGACACGGGCCTGCGAGTTATTTTGAATTATCATCATGAGCCTGCCCATATCGATTATTTATTTTCTCAATTACAACGGCTTTATGAATCTACATATTAATATTCAAGGTAAAGGACGTCCCTTGGTTTTTTTTCATGGATGGGGCTTTGATCATAGGGTATGGTTGCCGCTTGCCCGCCTTCTAAGTACTCGCTATTGCCTATATCTTGTTGATTTACCTGGATTTGGCCAAAGTCCAGTGATGAGTTGGGAAGTATTCAAAAGCCGGTTATTACAGCAACTACCCAAGCATTTTGCTTTAGCTGGCTGGTCAATGGGCGGTCTATTTGCTACTCGTTTGGCCCTTGAACAACCTGAGCGTATATCTTATTTGTTAAATATTGCTTCTTCACCACGCTTTATCAAGGAAAAGAATTGGCCCGGTGTTGAGCAGGCAATTTTTGATAATTTTTTTCAAAAATTAGCTTCTGAGCCGACAAGGACTATTTCTGAGTTTATTGCTCTGCAGCTAAAAGATCAGTCCTATAACTACAGTTTTCCACCAAGTCCTTCACTATCAGGTTTAGAAGCTGGATTACAGGTGTTGGCTGATTGGGATTTACGGCAATCACTTTATAGCTTTACCAAGCCAACTGGTTTTATGTTTGGACGGCTTGATGCAATTACACCCCGAATGACGATGGCGACTATGCAGAAACTGTATCCGTCTTTTGATTATATGATGTTTGATAAAGCCGCGCATATGCCATTTTTGTCACACCAAGATGAATTTATTGCTATTTTGGAGCGTATTTTACAATGAAGACCTTCTTTATTACTGGCACTGACACGAATTGTGGTAAAACCTATGTAACCTGCCAGTTATTAGATTATTTACATGAACAACAGAAAAAAAGTTTGGCCTTAAAACCAGTAGCTAGCGGATGCTTTCTAAGCAATGGGCAGTTGCTGAATGATGATGTCTTAAGTTTGCAAAAACATAATAGGAATCAGGATTACTCAATTAATGGCTGGCAGTTTCCCGCACCAATATCTCCACATCTTGCTGCGAAAGCAGCCGGTAGCTCTTTAACAGCACATGAAATCGCTGATTTCTGCTTGGGCCGGCAATTTGCTAATCATGATTATTTATTGGTTGAAGGAGCGGGGGGATTACTAGTACCATTAAACCATAAAGAAACCTGGCTGGATTTCCTAAACCTGATACAAATACCCGTAATCTTGGTAGTTGGCATGCGTCTGGGTTGTTTAAATCATGCTTTGTTGACAGCGAGTGTGTTAAAAAGTAATCGGACAACTTGTGTAGGATGGGTAGCGAATTGTCTGGATAAAGAGATGCTGGCTTTAACCGAAAACATCGCCACGTTATCCTTAAAAATGGAAATGCCGCTTTTGGCCACCATCCCGTATCAGGGAAAATTAATTGAAACTATTAAATTGTCACAACTGTTTTGTTAGTTTGTTGATGAACTCTTTCTTATTAATTACTCTGAGAGAAAAAGTAAGGGCGTTGAAGGGCCTAATGTATCGATTCCGAAAATGCCTTGATTTTAGTCATTCCATGCATTGTTCATAATCAGCTTGTTAGCTATAATTACCGTTTTTGAAAAAAATAATATAACTGAACAATCATCTGTGGAGATTTGTTGATGCCAATTTATGAATATGAGTGTACAAGTTGTCATCACCAGTTCGATCTGATGCAAAAAATAAGCGATGCTCCTGCGAAGCAGTGTCCGCGTTGTTTGGAAAATACAGCTGTGCGTCTGGTTTCAGCTGCCGGTTTTCAGTTAAAAGGAACTGGCTGGTATGCAACGGATTTTAAAAATAAAGGTAAGCAAGAGAACAAAAAGGACACCGTGGCTTCTGATAATACAGCAAAACCGGCGTCCGAAGAAAAAAAGACGACTGACTCCAAATCATCAACAACGAGTACAAAAGGTGATAAAGATTGAAATCTAAATATCTACGCAGTTATCTGTTAACGGGTTTGGTGGTATGGTTGCCCATTTTAGTCACCTTTGTGGTATTGCGTTTTATTGTTGATATCCTTGATAACACTATGGCTCTTTTGCCAAAAGCCTACCAGCCAGAGCAGCTTTTAGGGGTGCATCTGCCAGGTTTAGGTGTTGTTTTATCGCTGGCATTGTTGTTAGTGACGGGTATTATCGCAACCAACATTTTAGGGCAACGGTTAGTGATTTTTGGCGAAGCATTACTGGCGAGAATCCCATTGGTACGCTCTATATACAACGCAGCAAAACAAGTAATTCAGGCAGTTTTTGCTACCAATAGTCAGGCTTTTCGTAAAGTGTTGTTAATTGAATATCCTCGCAAAGACCTCTGGAGTCTTGCTTTTCTAACGGGTAAAACCAGTCCAGAGCTTTGTGCTCATACTGGAGAGGAAATGCTTTCTCTATTTGTACCAACAACCCCGAATCCCACATCAGGGTTTTTGTTGATGATACCCAAACGAGATGCGATTGAGTTATCGATGACTGTTGATGAGGCGTTGAAATTCATCATTTCTTTGGGAGTAATGCAAGGACCTCCACCATCGATCGGTTCGGAAGTGAAAATTTAAATTAGATAGGCGGCTTTTATGAGATCACATTATTGCACAAGAATTAACGAAACAATGATAGAACAATCAGTGAGCATTTGTGGCTGGATCCATAATCGTCGCGATCATGGTGGAGTTATTTTTTTAGATGTTCGGGATCGCTCTGGCCTCGTACAGGTTGTTTATGAGCCAGAATTTGCAGAAATATTTGCTATCGCTGAAACGCTGAGACATGAATTTGTTGTGCGGATTCAAGGTACAGTTCGCCATCGTCCGCAAGGCATGGTGAATGATAAAATGGCCACGGGCCGTATTGAAATACTTGGTACTGGGCTTGAAATCTTGAATCAGGCACAAACACCACCCTTTTTGCCAGATGATCATCAGTTTGTTAACGAAGATCTGCGTTATCGTTATCGATATCTCGATTTACGCCGTAGTGAGATGCAAAATAATCTGACACTGCGTCATAGAATGATACGTTGCATCAGAGAGTACCTGAATGCACAGGACTTTGTTGATATTGAAACTCCTATGCTTACTAAGGCCACACCAGAAGGGGCTCGAGATTATTTGGTTCCCTCCCGTGTTCATCCTGGTGAGTTTTATGCGCTTCCTCAATCACCACAGCTATTTAAGCAGTTGTTGATGATGTCTGGTTTTGATAAATATTATCAAATTGTACGTTGTTTCCGTGATGAAGACCTGCGTGCTGATAGACAACCTGAGTTTACCCAGCTTGATATCGAGATGGCCTTTATTGATCAAGGAGTTATTCAACAACTGATTGAAGGCATGTTAAAAAAAGTTTTTCAAGACATTCTACAGGTTGAATTACCGGAAACACTACCAAAAATGACCTATGCTGAAGCAATGCGCCGTTTTGGTAGTGATAAACCCGACCTGCGTATTCCTTTAGAACTGGTTGATATTGCAGATTTGGTTAAAGGCTGTGATTTCAATGTTTTTGCAGCCGCAGCGGATAATCCGGAGGGACGCGTTGTTGCCTTAAAGTTGCCCGGCGGTTGTGAGCTCAGCCGTAAAGAACTCGATGGTTATGGTCATTTTGTTGGTATATACGGAGCGAAAGGATTGGCTTATATCAAGGTCAACGACCTTGCTCAAGGCATGGATGGTCTACAATCACCTATCATTAAGTTTCTTTCTGAAAAAAATGTGAATGCTATTCTCGAGCGTGTTGAAGCTAAAACTGGCGATGTTATTTTCTTTGGTGCAGGACATGCTCAGTTAGTGAATGAGTCGATGGGGGCACTACGAATAAAATTAGGGCACGATAATAAATTGGTAGAACCCGGTTGGCGTTTGTTATGGGTGGTTGATTGGCCTATGTTTGAAATTGACATGAAAACAAACCAATTACAATCAATGCATCATCCTTTTACCTCTCCACAGGAGTTGTCGATTACTGCATTAAAACAAGGCCCAACAAAAACCTTGGCTAAGGCTTATGATATTGTTATCAATGGTTATGAAATTGGTGGTGGTTCAATTCGTATTCACCAACCACAACTGCAACAAGCTGTTTTTGATTTGTTAGGAATAGGAGAGGAAGAGGCGAAAGAGAAATTTGGATTCTTGTTAGATGCCCTGCAATATGGCTGTCCTCCGCATGGTGGTATAGCGCTTGGTATTGATCGCTTAGCCATGTTATTGACAGATTCTAATTCAATACGTGATGTTATCGCCTTTCCTAAAACACAGTCTGCCGCTTGTCCCTTGACTAATGCTCCGACAGCAGTTGGAAATGCACAACTTAATGAGTTAGGAATCCGTCTTGCACCTACGTCACAAATTAAATGAATTTTCGCTATTAAGTAGTACAGCCTCTGGTTGCAGGGGCTGGGTTTATTATTTTTTATTTTGTTTTCTTTCAATTCAATTCGCATCGTTGCCAGTCTTTGCCAAATCGGTTAGCAGCGCGAATAAGTTAATCGAGTACCTTGTACAGGAAAAGATTAATTTGACCTTGGCAATTAATAATATAAAGCTTACCGAATCACCAGCCAGTCTAGCTGATTATGAAAAGTTGCGTCAGGACAATGAAAAATTGATGGCTTTAAATCAGGCCAAGTTAGTTAGCCTTGAGAGTTTCCTGGTCAACCAAAAAAAATTGCAACAGGATTTTACTCAGCATTTAAAACGACTACAACAAACTCCTTTAGCTCAATCGGCGCAGATAAGTTCCCAAGAACGAATTGATAAAATTAACACCTTAAATGAGGTGAATAAAAAAACAATAGAGTTGCTTACTGAAAATTTAGTTCTGGCCAATCGCTATAATGATACGTTGGTTTTACAAAAGCAGCGTCTTAAGTTGTGGAAAGCTAAACAGCAAATGAATGAGCAATTGGAAAAATTGCGTAACCAGGATAGCCACCTTAATGATGCGCTAACCAGGCTTTATGAAAACAGTATTAAACTGCAACAAGACATTAAAAACGACAATGACACTAAGGTAAGCTACCTTGTTGAAGCAAAATTACTCTTGAATAATCAGATTATTAGCCTCACACAGCATAAAATTGCCGAGGTTGATTTACAAAAAAAACTGGTCAAGGCAGATTATTTACTGCAAAAAAATCCGAATGTAGGTACTTTGCAAAGAATAACTGATATTTATAAAGACAGTATTATGCGCTTGTCTGAAATGGAGCAATCGCTAAAGAAGATGCAAATACTGATTGGTAATGAGCAGATTCATATAACTGATTCAAATTTGAATCAGCAATTTGTAACCTTATTGACTATTATTAATTCGCGCATTAAAGGTCTTGTAATCCAACAACAAACCCTGCAAGAAGATCTTGAAAATCACGAACAGGAATTAAAAAAACAATTATCTGTACGGCAAACGCTAAGTGAATATCGAATGGATAGCTGGTTATCCATTATTCAGCAATTAGTTCATCTACCTACTCAATTATATAATTACCTTAAGTCACTCAGCTTGAAGGTAAGAGACAATTACGTTTGGCAGGATGTCTTGCCAGCGACGCTCATGTGGGTAGCGTTACTGTTAGTTGTTCTTGGTGCTTTTAGTTTGTATAAGGTATTAAAGCGGTTGACGCGCAATAGGGAACGTTCGCGCTTATCTGCCCATCTTTATGATGGCGCCATAATTTTGCTGAGTCGTAATATTCCCCATTTGGCTTTTGCAACAGCAGTTATGTTGGTACTTTATTTAAATCAAGTACCTTTTTCCAATTATCAATTGTTGCTGAATCTATTTTTTGTCTGGCTTATTTTTCGCCTGCTAATTCTTATTGCTCGTTTGACCTTATTAGAGAGGGTAAGTGATTCTTCGGGCACAGATGTCCGCTTGTACTACCGTATTAAATGGCTTTTATTAGCTGGAGGATGGACTAGTGCCTTGATGGTAATCAGTCATCTGCTTCCTCTTTCATCTATGTTACAAGATATCTTTAATCGTTTATTTATGCTGTTCTTACTCGCTGTTTCAATAGTGAGTTGGAAGAGCAGGGAAGTGATTACTCATTTATTGCACCCTCTCTTGAAAACGAAAAA
Source organism: Legionella feeleii (assembly GCF_001467625.1). Lineage (GTDB taxonomy): Bacteria > Pseudomonadota > Gammaproteobacteria > Legionellales > Legionellaceae > Tatlockia > Tatlockia feeleii. The sequence goes on along the minus strand of NZ_LNYB01000085.1, from coordinate 527,034 downwards.
AAGATATTTCCGTAACGCTGTTATGTTGTTGGTGGTTTTAATCCCCTTAACTTTATTCACTACGGCGATTATAGGGTTAGTGGGATATATCAATTTGGCTTGGATAATGAGTCGTTATCAGGTGCAAATTTTATTAGTAATTACTGCCTATGTCGTGAGTAGAGGACTAATTGTTGATGTATTGGATTTGATATCCGAGTGGATGATTTCTTCTTTAAGTAATGGATGGCTTTGGATTGAAGTTTTACTAAAACCTTTGGATAAAATATTACGTGTTTTATTATTCATTTTTAGCGTGCTTGTTTTATTTCAATTATTTGGTTGGTATTCAGATCCAGCTGTCATGGCTGGCGTAGAGAAATTTAGCAAATATCCACTAGTCAACTTGTCGGGAATATATATTACAATCACCAGTATTGTTGAGTTTCTCATTTTATCATCTGTATTTGTTTGGGCTGCTAAATGGACAAGGGAATTTTGTTACCGTTGGCTTTACCGCGATGCAAGAGATGCGGGCATTCGTAATAGCTTATCGGTCTTCACACAATATGCAGTGATTCTGATTGGTGGTTTTATTACTTTACGTGTTTTGGGGCTGGATTTTAGTGGCATGTCGATGGTCATTGGTGGCTTGGCTGTGGGTATGGGGTTCGGTTTACGCGATTTTGCTTCGAATGTGGTTGGTGGATTAATGTTGCTCATCGAGCGACCTGTGCGTGAAGGGGATCTGATTACTTTAGGAACCTATGAGGGGCGGGTCGCTCATATTGGTATTCGTTCGATGCGAGTATCTTCTTGGGATAATATGGAAGTGCTGATTCCTAATGCGGAGACCTTCAATAAACCATTTACCAATTGGACACATCAAGACAGTATTGTTCGTACTGTAATTCCTATCAAGGTAAGTCGAGCAGATGATCCAGCAATGATCCAGCAACTCATTTTAGATGTTTTGGCAATTATTCCTGAAATAGTTGATGAGCCTGCGCCACAGGTCTTTTTGAAACAAATTGATGATGCACTTATTGAATTTGAAGTGCGTTATTTTATTAATGTGCAACTACATACACGGTTTGAGATCCGTTCCAAGGTCCTGTTTGCTATTACAGCCCAATTTAAAGCAGCCGGGGTCAAACCTCCCATTCCGCCAATTAGCATCGAACTGAAGGAAGGTCAAAATGAGCCCTCTGTTGTCAAAGTATCCAGTGAAGGATGAAGCAGAACTACTTGCACGATGTCAATTAGTTGAAGGCTTGAGTTTTGCGCAACTGGGAAACCTGTTGCAGATTACTATCCCACGTGAGCAAAACAAGCGCAAAGGTTGGGCGGGGCTTGCAATCGAACTAGCGCTTGGTACAACTGCAGGTACGAAGCCTGTACCGGATTTTACGCAACTTGGTATTGAATTAAAGACTGTGCCACTCAATGCACAAGGTAGACCGGCTGAGTCGACGTTTGTCACGAGTATTCCCTTGTTAACCCTCCACCAGCAAGATTGGCTTTCTTCGCAATGCTATGCAAAATTAAAACGAGTCCTGTGGTTGCCGATTGAAGGCGATAAAAATATTCCTTTTGAACAGCGGCGAATAGGGCGGGGGTTTTTATGGTCTCCCAATCAGGCGGAAGAAGCAATTCTTGCGAATGATTGGCGTGAACTTAGCCTAATGATTAGCACTGGCCAATTGGATGAAATTAATGGCCGAATTGGCCAGTATTTGCAGGTTCGACCCAAGGCTGCTAATGCTAAATCCTTATGCTATGGATTTGATAGTGAGGGAAATAAGATTTTAACCTTACCCAGAGGATTTTATTTACGTAGTCTGTTTACCGAACACATTATTAGGACAAATCAGCTTGTATAGAATAGGCCAATTAATACAATTGGCCTGGAGTGATTTAAGTTAGGTTGGCCTTGGCATAAATTTTCATAGCGGCTACTAAATACTCCACCAGATCAGGATGGTAGGTGTTATAAAAATTTCTGAAATCAGGATGATTGAGATACATTTGCCCCAGACCTTCGTAACTTAATCGGGTAGGTGTCCAAAAATTTTTTACCCAGTTATAATGTCGTTGAATCAAAGCCAGTACTTCTTTAGCCTCAGGTTTGAGATGGTTATTCATTGCTTTAACAAGCTCTTGATTGATTTTTTTCCCTTCCTCTTGATGTTGTTGCCAATGCCCTTTTTTCCAATGACGTATATTTTGCCAACTCTCGTCAATTTCTTGTTGGCTTAGCGTACCGCTATTAAGCAGGTAATTTTCATATTCCTGCTGTTTATCTGCATCAAAGCCTTGGTACATTTCAACCTCTTTCATGATTAATTTTCCTCTTAGATGGGAGATAGTTTTGTCAATTGTCTTGATCAGTGTTTCTGTCTTGGCAAGACTTCTTAAGAGGATTGTTTTGTGAGTATTCAAGGCTTCAATTTTGTCGAAGTCATGATTACAAACTATCCTCTGTATATCATTTAGAGGAAAACCGAGCTCGCGGAAAAATAAAATTTGCTGCAGTATCAAAAGCTGCTCTTCTTCATAGTAACGATAATTATTATCACCGTAATAAGCTGGTTTTAATAAACCAATCTCATCATAAAAACGAAGAGTACGCGGGCTAACATTGGATAGCTTAGCTAATTTCTTTACCGTATAAGGCATTTTTGTCTCCTCTATTTGACAAAACCCACGATAAGGGCTGACGTAACGTTAATGTCAATAGATCAATGCATGAAATAAAAAAACTTTTTACTGGTGCTGTTTTTAACCGAGAATGCCACAAAATTAGTGTTGCATTCAAAATCAGATTCGTTAAAGTAATTGATGAGGATACCTATTTTACCACAGGAGTTGACGATGAAAAAAAAGAGCAAATTGATTTTTTCCTTAATGTTTTCAACAGTGTTACCGCTATCGACTTACGCAGCCAGCGTTGATTCTTCAGCACAACAAATCCAGCAATTAAATACTCAGATACAAGGTCAATTGAAGCAGATTCAAGCCCAGCAACAACAGCAAATTGATAAACTGAATGGGCAGCTACAAGTACAGATGAAGCAAATGCAAGCCCAATTGCAACAGCAAATCCAAAAGGTGAATGCTCAAACCCAGGCTCAAATGCAAAAAATGCAAGCTCAATTGCAAGAGCAAATTAGGCAGGTACAACAGCAAACTATAAAAGGAACATAACCTGTTATCCACGGTTTATAGTGCTACCTCCTTGTGCATTTATTGACAATAAATGTGAATAGGCTATGCTTTTATTGTGCATTGCAGCATAAAAGGAGGGTATCATGTTAGAACAAACCTATCTTAAAAATGTACCTGACCATATCCAGAGGCCTATACAAGAGTTAATCACGCTAAATTTTAGAACGCTGCAAAATTTTTCCTATTTAAGACCGGAAGAATTAAATAATTTGCGTCAGCCACAAGAGATTTTGCAAAAAAACGTCGCAGTTTTTTTTGAAAACGGTTATAAAACACTGAGTTATTTTCAAGAGGCGTTTTCTATTTTTGAGAAGCATTTATTGTCTCTTGGAGATCAAGTGCAAGATCGTGGGATTGGTTCGAGTAGTTGGTACTCGGGTAGAGTGCAGTAAATATAATTCTTATGATTTCTCCTTGATTTTACCCTTAAGTCCCGTATTGGATAGCACTAATATGGGGCTAATATTTTGACTAATAATGCACTTCCCCGAATTAAATTAATTCTGGTGACTTAAGGAAGCAATGAAAAAGAAAGCATTTCTTTGTTTTCATTAATTACATTGTGAGAATTTAATTGTCATTTATTGGGCAAATTAGTACAATTATGGCAATTTTTAACTAAGTGTTGCTTTTGGCCTATATGACATTAACTGTCCCCAATAAATCTCATGAATCAGGTTATATTTTTCAACTTACCCGCAAAATGGATGAGAAAGGACGATTTATAGCCAAAAAATTTCATTTATTTTCGCTGTATTTGGCTATTGATAGCGGCAAGCTGTCCGGTAGCATGATCAAATATTACTTCGATGTTTTTCTTGCAAATGGTGATTTAGCCAGCAAAGCAATGCAGGCATGGCTGAAAACACCGGGGGGTATGGCTGCAGCAACGTCAAGCGGGATTGGTCTTGTTGCTTTTTCACTCTTGGCCACTCATTTCAGTGACAAAGATAAAAATCTTTTTAAGCGTTACATTGCAGTTACCTGGCCTTATACCCGAGATTCCCTCAAGGCGCTAAGAAATGCTTATCGTGCTGTAAGCAGCACATTTACTTTAATGAGTCTGCTTGAGATTGAGGATTTACGACATCTTATTGTTCCTGCTGGCGTGTTGTTAGGTGGTTTATCAATACTGAATCGTGTTTGGTATCGTCGTATTGTTGAACAACGCAAAGCGCTTTTAGCAGATAATGAAATGCTGCTTTCTATCGTTGAAGCGATAGATGACGCTAACCTAGAGGAAATCAAAGCGTTCCGTCAATACATAAAAGGACAATCACAACAGTTAAAAAACCATGCTCTATTGTCAGCAGCAGCCATGGGTATGGTTGATGGTCTCAATCCCTATATTGGAGCGCTTGGACTTTGTGTTTTAACGCCCAATATGCTAGCAGTCATTACGGTTTTTTGTGGACTTTATTTGTTGGGTAATTTGGTAATGCGAGTTTCTGATGAAATCAATTCACAGCGTCAGTTGAACAGAGCCCAAATTAATATTGAACTAGCTTTATGCCAAAAGGAAATGACTTATTTAGGTAAACAACTTGCTGATGGCGAGCTGGAACTTAATGATAGAGTAATACAAAAAATCGAACATCTGAGCGCTTTACATCAACAATTGACTGATAAGCTAAAAGAAGAAAATGCAGTAGTATTACCCCCTCTCCTAAAAGGCTTAAAAAATGGTTTGGCTGCTTATAAATATGTGATGCTAACGATAAGTACGGTGCTCTTTTTATCCCCTATAAAGTTGCAGACTTTTCAGCCTATTGAGCGAGCTATTTTAGGAATGGCTGCGTTAACATTTGCTTCGGTGCATGCTTTAATAGTCGATCATAGACAACAAGCTAAAAGCCAGAAACTGGAAAGAGAGATTGGCAGTGAGAAGCAACAACAAAGAAGTTCAAGTCTCTCGTTTAATCTTTTATTACAATGGCTTATTGCTGTTCCAGCGCATGTTTTAAACAAAATTACGGAATCACAACTAATTCCTGATTATGCAAAAAAACTGGGGAGCGAGAAGCAAACTAATAAAGAGCCAAAACTGGTTTCTCCAACAAAATATGGTGAAGTAGCATTTTTTTATATGCCAAAATTAACGGTCTCTTCACACTATCCACAACCTCCCTCTAAACCATTGTTACAAGCAACAACATCAATAGCTGCGTTTGGTTAAGAGCGACTTATTATGTAATCGTTTACAGGGTAGTCTCTGATCTTTCGTCGTTGCCAGTCTTGACGAGCAATCTAGATGATATTGCATGAAGGATTTGAACTGGATTAATTCACTTTGTTCGCAATGACGACTGGTTTTTATCTGGTTCTCAAAAAATGACATACCGCGTGAGTCCCAATCTTATTTTGGTTATAATTTAGTCTAATTGCGAATAAAGAGGTTTTTTTTGTGATATAATTCACAGAATTTTATTTCTGTGGGTTGGTCCGATGTTTGGTGGTCGATTGAGTGGCAAGCAGTTAAGTAAACGACTTATCACTTTTTTTCTCATGCTGTTTTTTTCGCTATCTTATGCAGTAGAAGTGCCTATTTACGATTTTTCAATCAAGGCATATACACAAAATATTAATGATTACCTACCTTCAGATAGCGCGGATTATGAAGTCCCGTTATTAAAGCCTGACTATCAAGCTGCTCAATTACAACAATTCTATAAACATTACTACGCAACTGACGCGCAAGCACTCTCACCATGGAGCGAGCAAATGGTGAAATCCATTTTACCTGTGGTGAAAAAAATTGAACTCCAAATTTTAGACGATTTTGATAATCAAAATAAGACTGGTGCTGATCGCCACTATGCCGAGAATTTTAAAGAACATGATGAGAGTTGGTTAAATCAAATTAAGCAGAATATGGATGTTTATGCACTGGATAATGTTGAATATCAAGAAAAGAACAAAGCGATTACCGTTAATAATACTTATGCACGTGCCTTACCAGACATGGCCCCAGATTTTTTTCATTTCAGTCTGCCCGGACAGGGTTTTCCTTTTGACAACTTACAAGAATCTGTCATTTGGGCTGGAACACCGCTTTATGTTTTCGCTGTTTCGCAGGATAAGGCCTGGTCGCTGGTATTAACTCCAGATGCCTATTTTGCCTGGGTTAAAAGTAGCGATATAGCCTATGCCTCTAGTGGATTCATTGGTCAATGGCAAGCTGCTGCCCAGAAAGGCCTTGTGGCTATAACTGAAACAGGCGCCACGGTTGTTGATAAGCGGCAACATTTTCAATTTACAGGTTACATTGGTGCTGTATTTCCTCTTGCCCAGCGTGATGAAGAGACAATTTCTATCTTAATTCCAGTAAAAAATGCACATCAGCAAGCAGTGGTGACAATGGGGAGCGTCAGTAAAAACGCTGCAAGTGTAATGCCGTTGATCGCATCGAAAAAAAATATGGTCAGACTCATCAAACAATTACAGAATCGCCCATACGGATGGGGTGGCGCTTTCTTTTTTAATGACTGCTCTCAGGAAATGAAGAGTTTGTTTACTCCACTTGGTATTTGGTTACCTAGAAACACAGCACAACAGGCAAAGTTGAGTTCAACGGTGGATTTATCAAAAAATAAACTGGAGACACGTCTTAATTTGCTGCAGCAAAAGGGACATCCGCTTATGACTATTATTTATATTAATGGTCATGTCATGTTGTATGTGGGCAAAAAGAAAATAAATCAAAATGTGGAAGCAATCACTTATCAAAATGTCTGGGGCCTTTCTCCTGCTAATGGGGATAAGCGCTATATGATTGGTCAGGCAGTTTTTTTACCGTTGCTTAAATATTATCCTGAAAATCCAGAGATTAATTCACCAGCAAACAAAGGATTTTTTAAATTGGTTTATCTTGATGCCTTGGATACTAAGGCACTTACACCACAGATGTTTAAAAAGCGCTTTATTGATACCACTCCAGCTATGAATGTGGAAGATCCCATACTATGAGATATAAACTAATAATTGCTCTTTTGGCTATAGCATTCGCTATTTTGATGATTGAGAAATCAAAGCAAAGTTCAAGTGAAAATTGCCAGAAACTTGTTAGTACCATGAAGCTGCAAGATTTACCCTTATCCACGTCACAATTAATTATTGTCAAATCAAAGGATGGTTTTAAAGCAGAAATGAGTATCTGTCAGCGAGAAGGAACAATGTGGCAGGATACAATGCCCCCGTTTCCTGTAGTGATTGGTAAAGCGGGCGTAGCCTCTTTAGGTGAAAAGAAGGAAGGGGATATGAAAACCCCGGCAGGCTTATATTCTCTAGGTCCAGCATTTGGTTCGCAACCGTTAGCGCTTGAAATGGATTATAAATATATCACTGCAGAAGATAAATTTGTGGATGATGTAAACTCTAAAAGTTATAACACCTGGGTTAATGGTAAAACGGATGCCAAAAGCTACGAGTCAATGTTGATTGATGAATATAAAATGGGTTTGGTAATTAATTACAATACGGATCCTGTTATTCCTGGCGCTGGAAGTGCTATTTTTATACATTTGTTAACCTCTTCTGACACAGGCACTCATGGTTGTGTAGCGATGGATAATCAGCATTTATCAATACTTCTTCATTGGCTTGATAAAAAGCAGCAACCCTATATCCATATCGATTAAGAAGTGGTGTTTAACTCCACAACGACATACCCATGGTCATTCAATAGGAGTTTATGTGCGGAAGAAAGGCATTTTTGCTCTAAAGTATGGGCTAACCATTGGCAATCTTCAAAGTGAGCAGAGTGGAGCTGAAAATTTTTTAGCGACAAGGGTACTATTTCGAGACGTAAAAACTCTAAACTTTGTGCATCAAAATCCAGAAAATACATTAAAGACAAATAAGTCTTAAATTCTTCGTAGCCTTCAATCCCTTCATAATCATTAATAAAATCACCACAGCCATAAAATATGGGGCAACTCTTATAAATTTCGAAACCAATTGGATGATGAGATGAGTGACCGTGAATTAAACCAACTCCTGCTTTATCCACGAGCTCATGGGCAAACAGTTGGTGAGCGTAGGGGATATGATAGCCCCAATTGCCACCCCAATGGATACTGACGATGCATAAATCACCAGGTTTTTTATGGCTGGTAATTTTTTCCCGAACCCGCTTGAGTGAATTAGAATTTAAATCATCAAGTAACCAGACTCCTGGCTGATTTTGAGTGGCTTGCCATTCCGAGGGAATGCCACTTGAGCGAATCCCCATAGAGAATACCAAGATACGTTTTTTAGAGATGGGAAGAATAGCAGGTGTTTGAGCTTCTACTATGTTTCGGCCAGCCCCAGCATAAGCAATATGATTTTTTTGCAGAACTGAAAGGGTTTCTCTCAGGCCTTCCATATTCCAATCCAGGATGTGATTGTTGGCGAGTGTGCAGACATTAATATTTGCCGTGGTTAATGCAGTTATATTGTCTGGGCTCATACGATAATTTATTCCTTTGTGGGGCCAAGGAATATCATGACTGGTAACACTGGTTTCGAGATTAATGAGCTTTAACTGCGGCTGGCGAAGCTGCCATTCTTTCAGAGCATCGCCCCATAAATAATTATCATTGACAGGATAAGGTATAGAGCCGTTCACTGATTCAGCGAGTCGTACATAATCTCTGGCATCAGTCAGATAAGACTCATAAATTCTCGGGTTGGCTGGATGAGAGAGGATTTGATCAATTCCTCTGCCAGTCATGACATCCCCACATAAAAAAATCCTAATTTTTTCCACGCTTGTAGCTCCCAAAATGACTTTCCTGCAACAAAGCGTCCAAACATGGTTAAAAAGTATAGCTCATGAGGATAATTTAAAGTGTTCAGAATATTTCTATTAGTAATATAAGCTAAAGTTTAAATCTCTTGAGGAAGCTAGGTTAGCGATAATTTATTTAGCGGCCTTGACGTATTGGTTGTTTGATCATTCGCCAGTAATATGTTTCTGGAGAGAGGATTACAATGTGCTGCGGCAGTAGCACGTCTTTTAAATAGCAAGGGCGGATAGAGAAGAATGGGCAATCCTTTGCCCTGATTTTCAGTTAATTTGTTATCGAGGCTATGCTTCAATTTTAGGCCTGGGACCACGGCTAATATCAAACAAATCCAAAGGTGTAGGTGTAGCTCTGGTTATGCTTGCCATCTCTAGTTCCGGAACTTGTATAGCTGCGGTTTGCTGCAAGTCTTCTTTTTCCTCTAGCACAGGAGCTGGCTGGTTAGGCAATATATTTTTACTCAATAAACGCTGAATAAAAATATCATAATATTGCGGGCTGGGAATTTTTATAGACAATGTATTTTTTTCCCTGTTACGTACAGCATTTATTGGTTCATTAATTAATTTTCTATCCATTAACTCTTGACTAAAAAGGGCTAATTCCTGTTCTACTGCATCAAACAATTCATCTAAAGTTCCTGGAGGCAAATCACGCTTACCCTCAAACAAGAGCTCACCATTCTCCATGTCCAGTTTAATGGTTAATAAGGCATCGAGATTGGAGAATTCAAGCTCTAAGTCTGCATCTTCGGCTAATGCCCACATGCCACTTTCAAGAAGAAACTGGACGAGTTTTTCATTTTCGGCCACTGGTTTCAAAACAGGCCACGGAGATCCTGACATCGATTGCGTATTATCCTGAGTTTCTCCTGCGGCACCGCCATCGCCGCCGCCACCACCGCCACCGTGACCGCGGCATATTGGTAAACCTAATGCACGGCACATATTACAGGGATTGTTTTCGATGGCACGAGTACGTGAATCTTTCTGTGTATCTTTGGAGTTACTAACTTTCATAATGACGCTCTTTTAATTTTGTGCGTGAATTATAAAGTGGCTTTGTGTTCTATTTTCTTTGCAATTCTGAATTTTGCGAAATATTTACAATCAAATGGAACACTACCAGACCCATTAGGCCGTATCCAACTAACACGACTATTACATCGAGTTATGCAGTACTGCAGCTAAACTTAAACCAACAGCACTGATAATAGTCAAATCACAATGAAGTGTTTCTTTTTTTCCTTCTATGCTTTTCCTTTAGCTGGTGGTAAATAATGGGTAAAAATAATAGTAAAGCCAGGGCGATTAAAGGTAACAAAATTTCCGGAGAAAAAACAATATGCAAATCGGGTTTTTCATTTCTATCAAATATCAAGCCCAAGCTATTGCCAATCATGGCATAAATGAAAGCACCAGGAATAATGCCAATAAAGGTAGCAAGAATAAACGTTTTTGGTTTTACTTTTAAAAGTCCCGAAACAATATTAATTGCCCAGAAAGGGAAGACGGGTATGAGTCTTAGGATTATTAAATAAGAAAAAGCATTTTCATGAAATCCTTTTTTCATTTTTGTTATCCATTGTGTGGTTTTTTGGCTAAGCCATTCTCCAAGTGCACTATGCACTGCAAGAAATAACAGTGTCGCTCCAATAGTGGCACTGATAATGACATAGAGGGTTCCCCAAAAAATACCGAATAAAAAACCGCTTGTCAGAGTTAAAAAAAGTGCGCCGGGTACAGCGATTGCCACAGTCAGAATATAGGTTCCCATAAAGGCTAAAACGGTAGCCAAATAATGTGTTTTAGTCCAGGTAATGAGTTGCGTTCGATGTTCTTTTAATGAATCAAAGCTTAAGTATTGCCCTAACCGAAAATAGAAGAATAAAAACAATAATAGAAGTAATATAAGCAAAGGCAGTAAACGTTTTAATGGTATTTTTAACATTGATAGCCTTCCTTGGCCAAATTAGGTTACTTTATTATTTTAATTTCTCTTTATAAATGTGATTTGCTGAGGCCTGTACTGTCGGCATAATCGTCATTTCTGCAATATCAACATGGGCTGGTCTGGTTAAACAGTAGTAAGCCGCATCAGCAATGTCTTGTGCCAATAATGGTGAAAATTCCTTGTAAAATGATTGAGCTTTATTTTTATCACCCCAACGAACTTCACTGAATTCTGTCTCAACGGCACCGGGGGCTAATTCAGTGACTCTGATCGGTGTTCCCAATAAATCAAGACGCATCGATTTTGTAATGGCTCTAACGGCTTGCTTGGTAGCACAATACACGTTACCAGCAGGGTAACATTCTTGGCCTGCAATGGAACCAATATTAACAATATGTCCGTGATTCCGCACTAACATGCCAGGTAAAATACTACGGCTTACATAAAGTAAACCTTTGAGATTTGTATCGATCATGACATCCCAATTATCAACTGAGCCAACTTGGATGGGGTCGCTTGATAGTGCAAGCCCTGCATTGTTAATTAATATATCAATCGATTGCCAACTTGCTGGTAGAGTCCCCAGGCTTAGTTCTACTTCTGATTTATTCCTGACATCAAGGGCTAATGGTAAACAGTCTGTGCCATGCATGGAATAGAGCTCAGCTGCAAGATTATCAATTCGTTCTTTTCTACGAGCAGCCAAGATTAGTTTTGCACCGTTAGCGGCAAAAAGGCGAGCACAGGCTTCACCAATCCCGCTGGAGGCTCCAGTAATTAGGATAATTTTGCCGTGTAAATTCTGCATGGTGCTTATTCTCCCCATTTCATCTCAATAAAAAATTGTCTAATAAGAAAAACATAAGGTAGGTGATATACACATTTATGTCTACCCACTTTGCTTAAGGAGATAAAATTTGGCTATACCATTGATTATCACGCCAAGTATATTCAGTGACATCGGATAATTCATCCGAGCGCAATGCGTAAAAAACAAATTTTGTTGGTTTAAGGCGAAAACCACAGTAGAAGGGGTTAAATGGCAATAATTTTCTGCCGTATTCCATTTTAAGTTGCCGTTTTTTATTTTCGATCACTTCTTTAGAGGCTATAGGCTGTGTAGAGGTTGGTGCATAAGCAGTAAATCTGATTTGAGCTGTTTGTGGGTAGGTGTGCCAATAACGCTCATTTTCAACTTTTGATAATCGCTCAACGAATCCCTCAAGAATAACTTGCCGCTGTTTCAATTCAAACCAAAATAGTAGTGAGGCTCGCGGATTATTTTCCAACTCAATTACTTTCCTTGTTCCTTTCTGGGTGAAAAATAATAAAGCCTCCGTTGAAATTTCACGTATTGCAACAACACGGCTATGAGGTATAGCTTGCAAAGTTGCAGTTGACAATACAGCTTGTTTGGGATTAGGGGCGCCGGCTTCCTTTTCCTCATTGAGCCATTGATTTAAAAGTTCAAATGGCATAAATACCTCGCAAGAAAATCCGTTAAATCTATTTTTAATTTTAAGCCATAGACGGCATTGGTGGGGATTTAATTAGTTCCGTTGAACTGGCAAATCCTGCTGTGATAACCGAAATTAAAGATGCCAGATGTGTTTCGCTACAGTCTTTAAGTTTTTTTCTTATTGCTTTGTTGGTTGGTGAGTGAAATTCAACACGATCATTCTGTTCGTAACAGCGTATTAACCATGCTAAATCTTTCTGAGTTACGGGTGAAGAGAACAAAGAGCTCAGCCTGGAGGGTGCTTTAATCGATTTACTGAGTTGTGCCAGATCAACAGCAACAATTTTTCGGAGTTTCTCTCTTAGTAGGAGTGTTCCATCGATGTTTAACAAAAGATTATGTAAATTGACCCGTTGTTCTGGATCCATTAAAGCAATGAGCCGATCTTGAAAATGGTTTTCCAAACTCAGAAATAAAATTGGATATTTTATTTCTGTAAGCCAAGTTTTATCCTGCGCGGCTATTCTTAAGCGCAAAACATTAAAATCTCTATCTACATTAGCCTCATCAATTAGGCAAAATTGTCTAAGTGCTGTAAAAAACTCCAATATTGCCTCTGGATTAGGCCGGTCTTTCTTATATTTTGCTGCCATTTTCATGATGAAATTTTTTACTAATTCGCAAATAAATGCTTCGGGTTTTTTTTCAAAGTGCTCAAATAAACCATCGCTGCTGAAACCAAGCTCAATGTATTGCTTTACCAGGTCAACCCGATCCGTGCTGGGGTGGGTATTCCTGAAATCAAGAATCCTTTGTAGTGGGTTGTTAGCACCAAAAAGAGTCAATAAGAGAGGGGCCAGGGCAAAAAAATCACTGCTTTCTGAATAGTAGCCATCTAGAAGTTCGATAGCAAAATGTTCAAGAGTTCCTTGGGGGCATTGTGGATTACTAACGATAGGTTTCGAATAATCATCATCAAGATAGCATACATCAACTTGGCATATCATACCGTTAAGAGTTTTCTTTATTCTTATCTTGACATTACTGCCCTTGATATCACCATGTACAACTGAGGGGCCTAGGGTATTGTTATAATGCCTGCTATTTAATCCCTGAATGAGTTGCCAGGCCACATCGACAACCTGGAAAAAATTTAATTCCCTTAACTGTGGATTCTTTTCTCCCTCTGGATGGATATGAAATCCATCAATATATTCCATGATGAGGACGTCTTTACCTGCTAATTTCAGAGTAGCTATTTCTGAATCATAAAATTGGTAGGGGGATGGATGTTTTCCTGCTTCATAAAATTTCAGGGCAACTACCTGAGTTTTATCAAGAGTAATGTCTTCTTTTTTTACCCGGCAAGGTTTTAAGTCGGTTTGCGGGGAGCGTAATGTGCATTGATAACCTTTATAAACCGATCCACCCAATGGTTCAGAGTAATCGCTGGCATAATAAACAATTTTTCCGTTTTTCAGCTTAACTGGAAAGAGAACAAAGGATTGCTCACTATCCGTTTCCCTATCGCCCATAGAAGCCTTCGCCTTATTTATTCTGTGACGGTGAATACAGGGCAACTATTATATCATTTGCCCGTAAATCATGCATTAAAAATCACAAAAAGTCACAAAAAACAATCTTGTTGAGCATTATTTGTATCGAAATACTATACTCTAATTAACCTATTGAAGAAGATAAATAATCTTGTTGTTTTATTTTAATGCACTATATCTTTTCAATATTTTAACATTTTGTTTAATATTTGCTTAACCTTAAAGGATTAAGGTTGAAGAATAAATCTGTAGATCTAGTTGGATGCTAGGCTATCTACATTTGCTTCGCATCCAGATCTGAAATCTTTATGAGGAAGATGAAATGATACCTGCAAGCGAAGTGACTAAAGCACTTGATGAAACAAAAAAACGTAGCATTATTGAACAATATTTGAGGGGAAAATACAAGGAAGCCTTTAATCCTCACTGGCTGGATAATATGGATAATTATGGCCATTTAGCTAACGCCATTGACTTTTTCTATAATCTAAACAATGACAATTTAAATATTATTGCAATTGGTAGTGACAATTTAGAAACACGCAAAACGCATGAAGCACAATTTAACGAATTAGCACGATTATTGGACAAACTCGTAGTCTTCACTGGTGTTGCTCCACCAGTGGCGACTTCATTCAATGAGAGAGATGCTATTTTAGTCGGGCTGGACCTTAACCAACGGCTTGCGTCTCGTTCTTTACGAGACTTACATGCCCAAAGTAGCAATTTAGGGGTTGCTGAAAAATTGCTTAATGGGGATTTAGGTCCAACTGAATGGCTAGGGGAAGTTGATTTAGAGCGTCTCCTAATTAAGATGGGTGTCAAAGACAGAGTGCATATTACCCGATTAACTGCGGAAGATATCGGGATGGTTTTGCATTTTGAGAGAGTGAAACATGCCAATGCAACAGTGCCATATACGATTCCGTTACTTATAAATCGAGGCAGTACAGATTCATTACGTAGCCAGGGCTCTCATTGGACTTATGCGATGGTGACCGTTGATCCAACGGCCAATTCAGTAACTATCGCTTATCAGGATTCGATGGCTTTAAGTGGGACTGAACAAGGCATTTTAACTGCTGCAATCGATTATACAGATGGGCTTTATAGTGCCTTTCCTGGTGCAACCAAAACAGTTACTCCAGCGTCAGATAATTTGCAAAGAGATGGTTGGAGTTGTGGTTATCGTGCATTGAGGGGTTTATTAACTGCACCTGGTTTTCCAACGCATGGTGGTGTGACTGCGGGGCCCTCGTGGATTCAATTTACAGGAGCTGAAATAGAATCTTATGCTCTAAGAAACGCAGCTTACCAATTGTTATTAAGCGATTTGGAAATTGATCCAGACTATTTTGAGGCAATGAAACTCGATGATGAGGTCGTAGGATCCTCGAAGAGCGGTAAAAAATATGAGGTTGATAAAGAGTTTACCAAGCACTATATGGATTTGCTATTAGTTGGCGGCAGTAAAACCAAACCAGTAATAACTACGAACCATTTTGAAAAAGAATACCAGGCAATTCTCAAACAAATGAGAGGGAAAATAGAAACAGAACGTACTGATAGCATAGAGCGTCTTAATAAAAATATAAAAGCAGTCGTTGAGGCTAAAGATTTATCTCCTGATGCAAAAATTATTGCTCTTTTAAACGTCTACGCTGATGAATATGCCCAGATTCTAAAATCATCAGGTGGATCAGGTAGTAACTTAGGTAAATATCTTAAAACATTTTGTGAGAAAAATTTTGGTGTTGAGCTAGGTAAAGAGCAAAACTACCGCATAAAAAAAGATGGTTTAATGATGCGTGTCTTTAAGTCTCAGTTGGATGTGAAGCCTGAACACGTTGATGAAGAGAGCTTATTGCCGCCAGTGAAAAAAACTGAGATCGGAGTAACTGAAACCTCAAAAAGTACCCCTGTGGTTGGTTCAGAGAGATTAAGTGTCTCAACGACGGTTAGTAAATCAGTCGACCAGGTTGTTCGAAGAGATTTAAGTCAACCACAACTACGTACAGACAAAGAATTAACGCGTTTAGGCAGCATGTTTGGCAGTACACAGTTTTGTTATGCAGAAAAACCAGGTGGTGTAGAACCGGGTTTTAGAGCGATTGATTTGAATGCAGCGTTTTTTAAAGAGTTACAAAAAATTTTAGCGGAAGAAAATCTGCCTTCATTGGACAAACTCAGCCTCGAAGCTAGAGGTAGGCTTGCTGAATTAAGAGTAAGGCTTAGTACCGGCGATCTGGAAAAAAATCGTATTGATTTTGCTACTTTTATCAATGTTCATGTGTCAGGCCCTCATAGCAAAAGTGTAATGGATCCAGGGGTTCGATGGCTTTGTAATGAAGTCAAAGAGGCAGTTGCCAAAAATAATAAGCTAAGTGCCTGGATGTATAAACTTGATTATGCTGAAGGACAGAAAAAAAGAATTGATGCAAATAAAGAAGCAATAAGAGAGTTTGTGGGTACGCGGTTAGCGGGCATCTTTAGTGATCAAAACCAAAAGCAGGAAATAGCGTGGGTTAATAATGGTAAAAAAGGTGCTCATGCTTTATTAGCATGTGGTTGGAAAAATGGTTTACAGGAATTAAGGCAGTTTCTTCACGGTGGCGATGAGCCGGATTATAACGGTATTTTAGTCGAGGATAGAGATGCACCGATTAAACGTTCGAAAAATATTCCTGGTTTAGGTAAAAATTTAATTTTTGGAATTGCCATCGGTGATAGAGATGGGATGGGTAAAGAAGCCCAGAACAAAGGGTTTGCAGAAGGTGCTTTTTATGGTTTTGACTATGGTAAGCCTTATGAAGGTAATGGCGTATGCTCAAGTTTGAAAGATGATTTTTCATTTGAAGATACAGCGGCCAAAATGCCTGCAATCTTCAGGGGCTCTTCAAAAATTGGTATAGCTCGTCATTTTATGTACCGAAATTATAGTGTGTTCTACGATACGCCTTTATCTGACCGTATGTTAGGTGTCCATTTATTAAGAAAAATGATTACTGGCGATAATCCCAGTGAAGAAGTGATAAAAAGCTATCCTGGTTTAAGACAGGAATTAAACCGTATTCAAGAGCGCACACCCTCTGCAAAAAATTTATTAAATCGTTTGGCTGATATCAGGGCTGGGAGCGAAGAAGGAAGCAAATTACAAGGTCTGGTTGATACCTATATCGTGAAAATCAGTACAGGAAAACTGACTCCTTTTGCTGCCTATTTTGCTGAAATTAAAATTGATTTAATTAATGAAGCGCTGAAAAACAAGATGCCTTATGACGAGCTCGAGCAATATCTGACTTTTATTGGCGAAATGGAAGCGACGGCTGCTAAAAGTAATGAAAGAATTATAGAGGTGTTTCAACAGCGAGTGTTGTTGACTAGCCATGAAATTGATTTAATCGACAAGTTAGAGAAAATTTTCTCTCCCACTTCGGTTATGTCACATGATGGCACCGTTTTCCTTAATACGATGCGTTTTGATCCGTCAGATAAGAGAATACCCTTTGAATTAACGAGAAAAGAAAATGGTGATTATATCCTAAGTACTTCTAAACCAGAGGTTGCAGCTAAATTTAAAGAGTTATTTGGAATTGATTTAATTAAAAAGAGTGGTGATCTTTCGATTTGCACTGTACCACAAGAAGGAATGCTGAAATTAATGTTTGCAGCTGATGAACAATATCATCAAAAAAGAGAACAGCAGTTGATTAGGCCTACTTATGAACAGCAAACAATCCCTATGCTTGTTTCTTTAATGAATCATGGTGTGGGGCCTCAAAGAAGAGTTTCTATTGTACCTACATGGCATGAAGACGGTAGTTTGTCTCTTCGTGTTACGGCAAAAACACCCGATCAGATCAGAAAAATAGAAGAAATCTTTGGAGTAGAAGTCAACGCTAATGAAGCACAGTTAATTGAGGTTCCTCCAGAGGGCTTTATGGCACTTCAGAAAAAAATTGTAGTTGCCCATAAGGAAACAGAGGCAGTTGAGCTTGCGTTTATGGGAAGTTCTCGCCCTAAAACAGATGTTGTTAATGAGGAAATGTCGACGAGATGGAAGACACTTAAAGAAAAGGCTGCGATTGAAGAGCCAAGCACAAGCACCACATTATTACTTGATGAAAATAAAGCGACGTTAATTACACGAATGAAAAAATTAATTACTCATCTAGAGACCCAGGGACAACTTGAAGAAGCAATTGGCGATATTACCAGTTCTGCTGATATAGAAAAACTTATGTCATATAACGATAAAACGCTAACGACACCTGAGAATATTCAATGTATTATTGAAGATAGATTAAGTGATATTAAAGTTGTTCCCGAAGCAGTGGTAACGGTTGTTCCTACTACAACTGATAACCCAACTACGGAGAGAAGAACTACTTTATTTTAGGAATAACTGATAGGAGGTCACTATGCCCATACAAACTGTAGATCCAGCAACTCTAAAAGACTGGCTAGATAGAGGGGAAGCAATATTGATTGATGTGCGTGAACCAGAGGAGCATCAAAAGGAAAATATTCCAGGTGCTATTTCCCTACCTTTGGCAAAAATTTCATACCGAACATTGCCTGAGCTGGAGAGTAAGCGCCTCGTAGTTCATTGTGCTCTGGGCAAACGTGGAGCCCAGGCTTGTGAAAAACTCTTGGATGAAAACCCTGAACTTGATATTTATAATCTTGATGGTGGCATTACTGCTTGGCTGCAACATGGAAATAAAGTAAACAGAAATGAGAGTGAGTACTCATAATATGCACAGGTTTATAGCCCCGTTTGCAAGCAAACGGGGGAGAAACCTAGTGATGTCATCTTCATTTCAATGCGCTGATGTCATGAATTATGAGATCTGGGCATGCTCTTCTCTATAGCTGAGACAATTTTTACCATCCAGGGCCGTGGCGCTCGGTGAGCATCCTGGCTGTTGGGATATCACCATTTTCTGTTTCAGCAACTACTTCATCCTCCTCTTTGCATTTTTGCCACCGTTTCCAGAATTGTCCCTGAGTACCAAAGCACCGCATTTCTTGAGATTGGCTTGATTCATCGGCCCAAACCTCCTTGTTGGTCACATAAACTGTCGGGGTCATTCTGGAGGCTTCTGCTTTTGGATCTAAAATAGCATCACTGATTATTTTACGCAGGTGACCTCGTCTATTAAAAAGTAGTGACTCATTTTCAGTGATTTTTGAAGGAATACTTTTTCTTGATAACAGAGGGTTCGGCCTGGTGAATGAAAAATTTTTCTCATTAAATCCACTAAGATATTGTCGATCAAATCCATCTAAGGCATAACGCTCTATTGATGAATCACCGCTGTGCCAAAATTTTTGGTAAATTAAAGCTGTCGTGTTTTTAAGGGCAATATACCGTGCCTCAGATAATTGATTGCCCGGTTTATTATAATCTGGCAAGGCCTTTTTTAATAAATCAGCAAGTTCCTGCCCCCTCGTACCCATATCCCACAATGCATCAATCATTTTTAAAGAAACAAATCCCGGAGCTTCTTTCATTGCAAATTTTTCTTCGCAAAACTCATACAAAAACTGTAATAAACTAACTCTATCCTTTTCTTCTATAGCTTTAATTGCTTTTTGAGGCAAGGGGGGATTTCGGTCAATCTTTGCTTTAGGCAATTCATCTACCAAACCATGGGGACCAAGAATAAAATTTTTGCCTATTAGATAGGTACTATTCTCTTTTTCAGTTAGTAATTTTTTCTTTTCCAGGTAATTTGCTTTAAGCAAATTAAGTCTTGTAGTGATTCGATTGTATGCTTCCTGTTCTTCAACCGTTTTGTTTGAAAGACGCAATTGCTCATTGTAATTATGGATTGTTGGATTAAGCAGTTGATTTTTAAAAAACTCCAAGTCTAATGCATCTTGGCACTCCTGCAAGGACGCCTCAATACGGATGAGTTTTGCTTCAAATTTAGTAAATATCGGACGCATCTTATCGTCATTACCCCCCTGTAGTTTTATAATTTCATTTTTTCTGAATACATGATAAGGTTAAAGAGTTTGCTGATCAATTTGCAAATACAGTGATCACTGTGGGGAATTAAAAAATTCTAACGATACGAGGTAAAAAGTATCGGTTAATTTATTAGTATTTTTTGCTCTCTAGATATTGGTCATGGTTTTACTGCAGCTGCAAAAACAATTCATTAGTTTTTAATTTTCATACTGATTCTTACTAAAGTGGTAGAACAGCTTGATAACGCATTCACTAATATATAATAAATAAGTTGAATAATACGCTAACAAAAATCCGGCATAATATCAAAATGAAAGTGCTTATAAAAAACTGTTTTTTTATCTTCTTGGCTGTCGCTGTTTCAAATGCTTTTGCTCAGGAAAAGCTTATATTTGCCCTTGAGCTTATTCGACATGGTGATAGAACTCCTTTAGAGGAAATTCCTAACGCGCCACATGACTGGAAGAGGGGGGTTGGTGAATTGACGCAAAGGGGATGGTATCAGGAATTAGAGTCAGGCAGGGCTGCACGCAAAAAATATGTGAAGCAATATCACTTGTTACCGGCTAATTATAACCCAAGGCTAGTTTACGTACGTTCAACGGATACCAAACGCACCATTGCGAGCGCCAATGCTTTTTTATTGGGTCTTTACCCCTCAAAAATGAGACGGGGTAGTATTCCTGTGCATGCAATCAGTAAAAGTCAGGATAATTTGTTAATCGTTACACCGGGTAAAAATATCTTTTCATTAATCAAACTTTATTTCATTAGCCGCAAAGCCTGGCAAGAGCAAACCAGCTATAGGCAAGAAAAGTTAAGAAGGTGGAGGAGTATCACTGGTTTATCCTTGAAAAATTATCAGCAAATTGTTCCCTTGGCTGATAATTTATACATTCGTCGAATTCATCATGTACCCATGCCAAAGGGCATTAGTAATGATGATGCCAATGAAATTATTCAATTAGGTAAATGGGCAGTAGTTAACTATTTTAAGTTGAGGCAGGTTAGCTATCCTATGGGGCATTCGTTTCTTAATGAGACAAACAATTATTTTGTTAATGCTGTGGAGAAAAGATCATCTTTAAAATATGTATTACTCTCTGCGCACGACAGCTCTATTATGAGTGTCATGGCTACGTTAGGGGCTCCCTTGGAAAGTATACCGCCCTATGCCTCTCATGTTGATTTTGCTTTGTTTAAGAACAATAAAAATTATTATATTAGAGTAAGTTATAATGATAAGCTGGTAACGATTCCTGCTTGTGGAGGAACAGTTTGTTCTTTGTCCCAGTTTTATGTTTTGGCGCAAGCGACGAAACAGCAAATTGCTTAATTGGTTACCTGATGACGATAAATAGGGATGAGCCTGGTAATTCTATGCGATGATTTTGCCGTGATTGTTAAGAGGAAGATGCTCAACAAAATAGAAGTGATTGGAATATCTTATAATCACTAAGATACAGCTTAAGAAATTGACTTAATTCCTCGGCATTCTGATGACTTTATTTTACAAATTTAGGATTAACAACGATTGTTTTAACTATTATTGGTGGTATCGGTATATTTGGTATTGTGTGGGGTATTGCTCCTGGATGTTACTGAAAACCTGCTAGCCAGTATTTTTTATGTATACAAAACCCTTTCCATAATGATGACTTGATTGAGGTTGCTAGTGTAACTGTATGTGCAAGAAATTCACAATTCGTGCCGCCACTTTGATGAACCCGAATGGTCGTCAAATATAAATTCCCAATGCAACGGTTTTAAAAGCAACATTTGAGTGATGAATCTCATAAAATTCAAGAGCAAGTCCTTCAACCACGAGTTGTTGAAAAAGAGGAAAAGCCGAACGAATAAATTAGGCAGTATAGTATTTGGTGCTGAAACAAAAAAGGGAAAAGTACTTTTCCCTTTTTTATCATTTTAAAGAGAACTATTAACCGTGTGCGATTTCTCTTTGAACCGCTCTGGCTTGTTGCAGATGTTCAGCAACATGTGCGCGAGTAGCTTCTAATTGTCTTCTTAATTGTGGGTTTGTAGCTTCGGTTTTCAACTTGTGATCGATCATGTGTAAGGCTGCAGCATGATCTTTTACCATCGCGTTGATATAGACTCTATCAAACGCTTTGCCATTGAAGCGGTTTAAGGTAGCCATCTCTTGGCGGCCTTGTCTTTGGAGTGTGAGAGCAGTAGCACCTTTTTCTGGCGCAATACCTGTTCTCTGGCTCAGGCTTTGAGTTTCTTGCAAGTTTTGATTATGGGCTTTGTACATCCAGGCTGCGTAATTTTTCACAGATGGACTAGACGCTTTTCTTTGTGCCAATGTGGCAGCGGCCATTTCATTTTGATTAAGGACAACCAAACTACCAAGAATCTTGGCATCAACTTTCATTTGTGCAGGAGTAGCAGGCGCAGTTTGAGTATAACCATTAAAAGGAGAAGTGGCATTCCATTGTTGACATCCAGACGCCAACAGAACGGCACCTAAAGACATTGCTGATACAATCAATTTGATTTTCATATGAGTCCCTTATGTTTAGTGTCCTTGAGCTCCAATAGCATACAATATAAATAAGGAAAAACAAACTATGTGATTACCGGGGTGCAGGCATAGCCGAAACCCGGAATAAGGTATATGCTAATTGAAATCCCTGATTAGAGCCTTCGCTTTTCATCCAGGCTTGGGATCCCGCACTATTTCAACCGAGGCTACGTAATAGCCAATTGTTGCAATGCGTCATATTGCAATCGAACCTGAATAAGGTCAGGCCTTAAAACAGCGCTCATCGATTGATAGAAATCAATGGCAGAACGGTTCCATGAAAATGTGTGCCATTCCATACGGCAGCAATGGTGATTGGCAGCAATTTTGGCAAGTTGGGTTAAAAATTTTGTTCCTATCCCCTGACGTTGATAATTTTCTAACACAAATAAATCTTCCAAATACAGAATGGGCGCTCCGAGTGATGCTGCATAGGTGAAAAAATAAAGGGCATAACCGACCAATTCATTTTCAGTTTCGGCGACGAGAAGATTAAAATAGAGTTTACTACAGAAAGCGTGTTTAATAATTTTGTCCGTAGTTAATTTAACATCACCTACTGTCTTTTTTTCGTACTCAGCCAGTTTTAAAACGAGTAGAAGAATAGTTTTTACATCACTGAGTTTGGCTTTCCTGATTTTGATTTTCATTTTTTTATTTTGCTTATGGATTAAACCGGCAATTCGAAACATACCTTATAAAAATTTGCCCACAATTTCTATCGCATACGATTGTTGGTTATTACTAGTGCCTCTATTGTTAGCCCTGAGGAAAGCATTTACATTAGAAATATCATGTCTTGTTTCGGCACGTAATTCAAAATTCTTCAACAATTCGTAGCCAACAGTTAGCGTAACTTCTTTCCAAGTCTGGGCAACACCTGTGCGATAACCATTTTTATCAGAGAAAATTTCTCCGCGTAAAGAAGTGCGCCACTTTTCGTTAAATTTATAATTAAAATAGCCAGCAACACCCTGCCAAATTGCTTTTGCTATAGTACTGTTTGGAAGAGTGGCTCTAGTTTGTTGAGCACCATCATAATTCACTACGAAGCTTATTTTGTCAGTAATATTTAGTGTGGCAACAAGATCAATTAGAGTTCGTTGTCCTGTGGGGCCGTATGACGTATGCTCAGTGACACGCTGTTGGCCTGAATAAAGATAAGTGGCTAAAGAAAACATGGGGTTAAAAACATAGGAAGCACCAAGTTCGATGGTTTTACCGCGACTGGTATCTCGTATATTATCCCAGCCATTATTTAGTCCTCCTATCAAAGTGAGCTTGTTATTGGGAATATATGAAACCCGTAATCCTGTCACTGTAAAAGGTTCAGCATATCCCCAAAGAATAGAGCGCGAAAAATTGCTATCATTGTAAGAAAAGAGATTCTCAGCACCTGCCAATTCAATAAAAGCTCCAGCCATCAATGTTAAGGAAGTAGCATTATATTGCAGATAACCTTGAGGAATTGCGAAACCCATTTCCTGGGAAGGATCACTCCTAAGCCAGCCATAAGGTGCAAAAATCTGAGCATCACGGCCAACTACTGGTGTTAGTAAGCCGCCAAAGCCTTCTTGTGGTTGATAAGCCAGAGTCATACCAGTTTGCTGGAGTGTGAGTCCATTTTTCTTAATATCAAATACCCGATCATAAGTTCCACTGATAAATTGATTACTTCGCAATAAATAATTGTAAGAGCCGTCAATGTATCCAAAAACTTTCCAATTATTTGTTAAAGTATCAGCTGTGCTTTGGGGTGGCGATTGAGAATCATGCAGTTGGTTTGCAGTGGCAATTGATATCAAAGATAAATTTATTATTAAAAGCAAAATGATGTTCATATTTTATCATATTGCCTCAGGTCTTAGCGGAAGTGAAAAGCGAAAAGAAGCCCCCTTATTTTCAATGTTCTCTACCCAAATATGACCTCCATGTGCTGTAATTATTTTTTGGCAAATTGTCAGACCTAGTCCCAATCCATGCTCAGATATGACTTGTTTTCCACGATAAAATTTTTTAAATACCTTATTCTTTTCCTGAGGGATAATTCCTGAACCAAAATCCTCGATACTGACAACAATCTTTTCTTGTGTTGCTTCGAGTAAAATATGGATCGGAGATTCTGGTGGAGAATATTTGATAGCATTATCTAATAAATGGAGCAGGACTTCTTGAATCAGTTTACTATCTATCATAACGAGAGGAAGCGTTTCTGGAATATCGATATGAATACGCCGTTTGTGAATAGATTTTTTAGAGTGCTTTATGACGGAGTCGATAATTTTTTTTAGAGAAGAGAGATTTTTTTTCAGTTCAATCTCCTGAGTTTCTAATTGGATAATTTGAAAAAGATTATTATTCAATCTATTGAGCTTATCGATTTCATGATCGATATTTTCTTCTATCTCCCTCACTTTTTTCCCTTCTATTTTTTTTAGACGATTAACTGTACTAATCACTATTTTTAAAGGAAAGCATAAATCATGAAAAATAGACTTTAGCAGGGAGGTTCTAGCGTCATCTCGTTCAACTTCCAATTCCCTCTTTCTTGCTTTTTCATGCAAATAATCAACTTCTAGAGCCAAAGCCATTTGATTAATATAAGATTCTAAAAGGCCTCTTTGTTCCGGTGCGAGCAATTCTTGATTCAGTGCCTGGATTCTTAAAACACCGATAGAGCCAGATGAACCCAATAGAGGCAGATAAAGTGCGTTGGAAAATGATAAGGTCTCGGTACCCAAACCAGCAGGTTGCCCCATCTCATAAACCCATTCTGCAATGCCTTGCTCTTTACTATCCAGTTTTTGTTGTGAAGGATAGCCAGAGCGCACTGCAAGATTTTTCTTCCTCGGAAGTAATACCATGACTTTGCCATTAAAAGCATTCGCAATATGTTGCGTTCCTAATTGAAGTAGTTTATCAACTCCACGTGTTCTCGTAAGTTGTCGACTAAAAGTATAGAGGGCGCTTGTTCGTCGCTGTGTAAGACGTGCCGACTCAGCTTGGCGACGCATGAAGATAGTCAGATGACTAATAATTTGAGTAACTATTAGCATCACAACAAGGGTAAAAAAATATTCTATATCAGCGACCGCAAAACTAAAAAAAGGAGATATAAAGAAAAAGTCGTAAGCTAGAACACTTAATACTGATGCCAGAGTGGAGGGGCCTATTTTTCCAAAAAGGGCAACTATTGTGACACCCAATAAATAAACCATGACGAGGTTGCTTGCTGCAAGAAAGGGATAAAGCAGGGCATTGACTAAAGTTGCTAAAGTCACAATGCCCAAGGTAATACCATAGATTTTCCATGGTATTGGGGAGCTTATCTGCTTTTTTTTAACTGTACTCTCAGAGGGTTTACCTGTAATAATATAGACATCGATTTCGCCGCTATGACGAACAATTTCATCGGCTAAATTGCGGCGGAACCAACTCTGCCAGCGAATGAGAATATGCTTCCATATCATAATCAGAGTGACATTTTGTTCGCGGGCAAAACTCACGATTTCTTTAACAATATCAAAGCCCACTAAGATATGTGTTTCTGCACCCAATAACTCTGCCAACCGTAAATTTTTAATGGCACGGCGACGTTCATATGCCGTTGATCGCAAATGAGGTATATCAATATAAACAGCTAGCCATTCTGCTTGCAAACTATTGGCCAGTTGTTTTGCTGCACGGATTAATTTTTGTGTTTCCGGTTTGGGCCCCACACAGACAAGTATTTTATCTTTGACAGGCCATATTTTTTGTATACCTTCGCCTTGTCTATACCACAAGACGTCCGAACCTACCTGTTCTGCCGTGGTACGTAATGCCAATTCCCTTAAAGCAATTAAATTTCCCTTGCGAAAAAAATGTTCGCGGGCAAACTCGGCTTGCTGTGGGATATAAATTTTTCCTTCTTCCAGGCGTTTGAGTAAATCTTCAGGAGGCAAATCAACTAACTCAATCGTATCAGCACTTTCAATCATGGAGTCAGGAACAGTTTCTCTGATCGGAGCCTGAATGATTTGGGTGACATCGTCTTTTAAACTCTCAATATGCTGCACATTAAGAGTGGTATAAACATCAATGCCACGCTCAAGCAATTCTTTGATATCCTGCCAGCGTTTTTCATGACGTAGCCCAGGAGCATTCGTATGGGCCATTTCATCGACTAAAATAATTCCCGGATGTCGTTGCAATGCGCTATCAAGGTCAAATTCCAAACAGCGCTTGCCGCGATAAAGAACTGCTTTTCTAGGCAAGATTTCAAAGCCATGTAACAGGCGTTCTATATCTTTTCGTCCATGCGATTCTGCAATGCCTACGATAACATCGAGATCCTGACGACGTTTTTCATGAGCATCCTGAAGCATTTGATGAGTCTTGCCAACTCCAGGTGCAGCTCCCAAATAGATTTTAAGCTTACCGCGATTCCCTTGTTTTTCTTCTTTCTGGGCACGCCGCAATAATTGCTCAGGATTTGGACGTGAATCGACCATCACCTGTCCTTAAATTATCCAGAGCAAGATTTAATTGCAAAACATTAACTCGTGGTTCACCAAGTATTCCCCACGTACGGCTTTTAATGTGACTGATGATCAATGCTTGCAATTCCTTTTCAGGAATATGGCGTGCCTCAGCAACACGTGTTACTTGATAGAAGGCAGTATAAGGACTAATTTCAGGATCAAGTCCACTACCTGAAGTGGTCACTAAATCAACAGGAACTAATTGATTGGTCTTTGGGTTAAATGTTTTAAGCTGTGTTACCCGATCTTTAACAGTAGCTAAAAATCTGGGATTGGATGGACCGCTGTTTGAGCCTAATGAAGCACCGCCATTATAGGGAAAAGGGGTAGTTGCAGAAGGTCTGCCCCAAAAATAAGCAGGTGAAGAAAAGGATTGTCCAATTAGTCGAGAACCAATAATCAATCCATTTTGTTGAATTAAACTTCCATTTGCCTGCGTAGGGAAAAAAAAACTGGGCAAGGCCAGTGACAATAAGCGGATAAATTAACCCGGTGAGAAGCATTAGTGAAATAAGTAGTATTAAAGCTGTTTTCATTTGGTTGACTGCTGCTTTAAACATCGGCTCCTCCTTATGCTAGACCCAATCCTGATAAGAGCAAATCAATCAGTTTAATCCCAATAAAAGGCACAATTAAACCGCCTAATCCATAAATAAGAACATTGCTTCGCAACAACCTGGCTGCTTCAACATGATGATATTTCACGCCGCGAAGTGCAAGTGGAATAAGAAAAATAATGATAAGCGCATTGAAAATGACTGCTGATAGGATAGCACTTTCAGGTGTGGTTAAGTGCATAATATTTAAGGTATTTAATGCTGGATAGGTGCTCGCAAATGCGGCCGGTAAAATTGCAAAATATTTTGCAATATCATTGGCTATACTAAAGGTAGTTAAAGAGCCTCTCGTCATTAGCAATTGTTTACCTATTTCAACGACTTCAATTAACTTAGTAGGATTGGAATCCAAATCAATTAAATTACCAGCTTCTTTTGCCGCCTGTGTACCTGTATTCATCGCAACAGCTACATCAGCCTGAGCTAGGGCAGGGGCATCATTGGTTCCATCACCTGTCATAGCAACCAAATGGCCTTGTGCCTGTAAACTGCGGATGAGTTTAAGTTTTTCCTCTGGTTTGGCATCGGCTAAAAAATCATCGATACCTGTCTCTGCGGCGATTGCTGCTGCTGTTAATGGATTATCACCAGTTACCATGATTGTTTTGATTCCCATGCGCCTGAGTTGAGCAAAACGTTCACGGATACCACCTTTGATAATATCCTTGAGGTGAATGACTCCCAATATCTTTTTCTCTTCGATTACAACAAGCGCTGTTCCACCTTGGCGAGAAATAATCTCAACACTTTCTTGCACTGAATTTGGAAAAGTGCCACCTATTTCTTGAGCATACTGTTCAATGGCTTGCGCTGCTCCTTTACGAATTTGCCGACCCGGTAAATTCGCTCCACTCATTCTTGTTTCAGCAGTAAATGGAATAAAGGTCGCACCTAGTTTAGAAATATCGCGGCCACGTAATCCATATTTCTCTTTAGCCAAAATGACGATACTACGTCCCTCTGGTGTCTCGTCAGCTAATGAGGCTAGCTGTGCGGCATCAGCCATCGCTGCAATGCTTACTCCGTCTGCAGGAATAAATTCAATTGCTTCGCGATTTCCTAAGGTAACCGTACCCGTTTTATCTAATAATAGAACATCGACATCACCTGCGGCTTCAACTGCACGCCCTGAGATAGCAATGACATTGGCTTGAATCATTCTATCCATGCCAGCGATGCCAATCGCTGAAAGCAAACCACCAATGGTTGTGGGTGCCAGACAGACAAAGAGCGCTATTAATACAGTGATAGTTACCACTTTGCCTGCTTTTGCTGATATCACACCGTAAATAGAGAAAGGTAAAAGCGTAGCGCAGACTAATAGAAAGACAAGAGTTAATGCTGCGAGTAAAATAGTCAGTGCTAATTCGTTAGGTGTTTTCTGGCGTTTGGCACCTTCCACGAGGCCAATCATTTTATCTAAAAAAGTTTCACCTGGATTAGAAGTAATACGCACGATGAGCCAATCTGAAATAACTTGCGTTCCCCCTGTTACCGCACTGCGGTCACCGCCGCTTTCGCGAATGACTGGCGCACTTTCTCCCGTGATAGCACTCTCATTAACAGAAGCAATCCCTTCAATGACTTCACCATCGCTAGGAATGAAATCGCCTGCCTCAACGAATACGATATCGCCACTACGCAGGAGTGCGGATTGAACTAAAGTAATTTTTGCGCCTTTAACTGGCTTTGCCAATTTCTTTGCCTGTATTTCACGGCGGGCTTTACGTAAGGCTTGGGCTTGTGCTTTGCCGCGGCCTTCTGCCATGCTTTCGGCAAAATTAGAAAAAAGGATGGTAAACCAAAGCCATAAGGTAATTGCTAAAATAAATTTTGGCGAGGCTTCGCCTTCTCCAAATAACGCCTGGATAAACAGCATGGTTGTTATCAATGAACCGATATAAACACAAAACATGACCGGGTTACGAATTTGATGAAGAGGTGCCAATTTTAAAAACGAATGGCGTACGGCTGTTTTTATGATGCCGAAATCCCATAGGGAAGATTGATGTGTATTAGCGCCCATGCTGTCCCCAAAGTATTAGTTGCTCAACTATTGGTCCTAGAGCCAATGCTGGAAGGAAAGACAGTGCACCGATGAGAATAGTGACACTGATAAGAAGAAGAATAAAAAGAGGTGTGTGCGTAGCCAAGGTTCCTGAGCTGGGGGGCCTTATTTTTTTACCTACCAGAGAACCAGCAACAGCTAAGGCTGGTATTGCAATCCAGAAGCGTGAAATCAGCATCATTAAACCCCCCAGCAGATTATAAAAAGGGGTATTCGTATTGAGCCCGGCAAAGGCGCTACCATTGTTATTTCCCATCGAAGTGAATGCATAGAGAATTTCACTAAATCCGTGTGCTCCAGGATTACCGATCGAACTTACTCCCATTTCAGTAACAGAGCCTACTGCTGTAGAAAGCAAGACTATAAGAGGCATAATTAAAACTGCAATGGAGGCCATTTTCATTTCATAAGGTTCAATTTTTTTACCTAAATATTCAGGTGTTCTTCCAACCATAAGGCCTGCAATAAAGACTGTAATAATGACAAGCATTAACATGCCATACAAACCTGAGCCAACACCGCCAAAGATAACCTCGCCCAAATGCATCATCCAGAGAGGTGCAAATCCCCCTAAGGGTGTATAAGAATCAAGCATGGAGTTAACCGAGCCGTTGGAAGCAGCAGTGGTCGCTATGGACCAGAGAGCAGAACTAACTATTCCAAAGCGGGTTTCTTTACCTTCCATATTACCGCCAGGATAATTATCAAATTGTGCTCTTTGCTCAACCCCTAAAGATGAGATGGCTGGATTTCCTGCTTGTTCTGCAATGACTGTAAAAATAACGAAGGGAATAAATACAAGATACATCGCGGTTAATATAGCCCATCCTTGACGTCTATCATTAACCATGAGCCCGAAGGTATAACAAAGGGCAGCAGGAATCAGCAAAATAGCAAGCATCTCTAAAAAATTAGTTAATGGTGTAGGGTTTTCAAAAGGATGCGCCGAATTGACATTAAAAAATCCACCACCATTGGTACCCAATTGTTTAATGGCAATTTGCGAAGCAACAGGGCCCATAGGGATGACTTGTGTTTTAATTTCTGTTGGTGTTTGCTCAGCGTGATAATTAATTGGTTGTAGTAAGCTAACAGTCTGATTAGGTTTAAAATTCTGAATCACGCCTTGTGATACCAGAATGACTGCAAACAGCAATGATAATGGCAGTAAGATATAAAGAATCGCTCGAACGGTATCTACCCAAAAATTCCCCAAATGTTTCGTTTCACGACCGGTGATGCCACGGATTAGCGCAATCAAGAGAGACATGCCTGTAGCCGCAGAAAGAAAATTTTGGCTCGTAAGAGCGAGCATTTGCGTTAAATAGCTCATTGTTGTTTCCCCGCCATAGGATTGCCAATTGGAATTGGTAGCAAAACTGGCAGCAGTATTAAATGCCAGGTGTGGGGAGGGCGCTATGAATTGCTGTGGATTGAGGGGAAGATAGGCTTGCAAGCGTTGGATTAGATAAACGGCTAATAAGCCAAATAAGTTAAAAACGAGCATAGCAGAAAGATAGCGTTTCCAATCCATCTCTTGCCTGGGTTTGATACCGCTAAGTCGATAAATGAATTTCTCAAGCGGGGCGCCAATATGGTGTAATCCCCAAGCTTTACCTTCATAAACGCTGGCTATGTACCAGCCCAAAGGTTTTACCAGGGCAAGGAGGATTAACAGGTAGAAAAAAATTTGTAATAAACCTATCTCAGTCATAGAGTCCTTTCCTGCTGGCATGCTCAAAATCAAGCCATAATCACTCAAGCGAGCAAACTATAAAATAATCCTCTAAAATACCTCTGGTTTGAATAAAACAAACAGTAGGTAAATCAGTAGGGCGAGGGTAATTAACCCACAAATCAGGTATGTGATCATCGTTCGCTCTGGGATAATGAATCAAAAAAGTTAATTAAGGCAAGACAAAGACCGAAAAAGAGCAGAGTCATGCCAATGAGTATAAAATCCATCGTGATTTATCTCACTCTAATAGTGTTCACTTGTTACAAAAACAAAGGCCTAAGGTTTTCCAGCATAGATCAAAAGAGGTTCTTTATAAAGAAGAATTCTTTGATAAGTTTCTGTAGTAGCTGTTGCTAACAAACTTATCTTTCACTATTAAGTAACTGCAAACTCACTTAGCTCAACAGGCTTTATAAAGAGAAGACTCATACTCAATTTCCTGTAAGCAATGACAAAAATGAGAGGTACTCTAAATTTCCGAATTGATCGCGTAAAGATTGGTCAAACTATCCTGATCCCTTAATGGGTATTCCTATTTCCTGAGTAAGCGGGGAGCTGGTTTAATATTTACTTTGTAAATCAAGGGATTGGTTAAAAAACAGACTCCACCTTCGCGAAAATAATAAAAATTCAAGTTAACAGCAAAACTTAAAATAATAAAAAAAAGCTATTTTTTGTTTCATACACAGCAATAAACTTACATCATTTCTAGTTTGCATTTCAACTAGGCTTTTGAGGTGGAAATTTTCCCTTTTACAATTGTTGTGTTTACTTCATAATTGCCAACTATTTTTGAAATTTAGAGGGTTTCGCTGTCATATTTTCATTAGCGAAGCATCTATGAAACCATAGGGATATATTTATAATTTAGAGAGATAACATGACTAATATATTAGAAATTTATGAAGAAATTCATTCCAATTATGAAACATTTTTGGTTACTAAAAATCCCGGTCTGTTGGCAGCCAATATACGGTTATATGAACGAGTAGATCAACGCGCCCTTAAATCCTTCTTGGCAACAGCCATGGCTCACCAGGTTGAGGAATGCAATCAAGCATTGTTAATAATCGGGAAAAGTTATATAGCGTATGCGCTTGCGATGAAAGCGAGTGCTACACGTAAAGCGTGTTTTCAACAGCTTAAAGAAGCCGATGAGTGCTATAAAATAATTGGCAAATATACCCGCTCTTTCCCTTATACCAGTATGACACCTTTACTTTCAAATCAGTTAATGGAAGCAGTTTATAGAAAGGAAGAGATTAAATTCCGTAGAGCAGAAATTTTCTTTCACTATGCTAAAAATTCTCCTCAGGTAGTCCCTGAGGCATTAAAAAAGATTATAACTGTAGGGAAGAGTTTTTCTGCTCTTTTAAAAAAATCTTATAAGGATGAGGCGATTCAACAGCAATTAGGATTTGATAATAAGTTTATAAGCTCTGTTGATGAATTAATAAGTGACGCAATGAGTTTATTAGAAAATAGGATGGGCGATGAAGCAAATGTCCCAAAAAGAAAATCTCCTCCTCAACCTTCACCTCAAGTCCGGTCTAAAGAAGTACCTAAATCTATTGTTAAAAAAAGAAGAATCGATGAGTTACAGGACTCCGCCTCTGAACCATCAACAAATACTGATGTTGGGTTGGATAGGATTGATGCCACAGACAATACAAGCAATACGCAAGAAAGAGCTTCTTTCGTTATTCAGTCAACAGCGCCTTTTCGAGAAAAGGCTTCCGACAATTATCCTACAAAAAAATCTTGGATTCTTTCCCGATTTTTCCAATTTCAGCCGCCACCAGCTTCAGTAGATAATCAAGAAGAGTTTGTTTCTACTTACGAGGTATAAATATTTTATTGATTACAAACAGAGTGATGCAAATGGAACGTTTGCATCACCTTGGTGGATTTTGAATAATTATTATCTAAAGACCTCGCCTAACGGCTCAGAAAGTGCGCCTTTGGCGCTTATTTAATTCCCCGACTGCGCCTATGGCAAATCCTTATGCTGTTCCCTTTTATTGCTATTTGGGTGCTGAAGTCATTGCAAATTATGATTCATCCCAAGAGGAAGTGAGAGTCATGTCCTGTTATTTACATGATTGACTCGTCATTATAAAAAAATACTCTTAGTCAAGACTGTTTTTTTATTATTTATTTGTTTATTATCACCAGCGCAGTAGGTCTTTTTATTTCCTCTAATATCCTGTGGATAATTCTTTGCTCTTCCCGACTATTTTTTGTAAAAGAAATGCCTGTTTTAAGAGGTCACCCTTAGCCTATAAGGAACAGAGGTATTATTTTCTTTAGTTGGGGGATTGAATTTATCCACAAAATCTGTGGATAAAAATGTGTATAGACTGTCAAATCCTAATGAACTAAAGCGGTTAAAAGGATGCTCAACAACTAGCCAGTGAAACCATCATAAAAAATAAAAATATTAATCATCTTTGGCTGTTTTTCTTTGCTTTCGGTTAGCTAGGAATCGGGTTAATTTAGGCTTCCAGGTAAAGTAGGCGCAAAGAGCAAAATAGCTAAGTATCCATACAGAAACAGGAACAGGGGCTGCGTTAGTACGTAACGACCAACTTAATAAGACAATAAAAAAGCTTTTTATGCAGGCGAGGGCGCCATTTTCAATAAAAAGAATACCAAACGTTTTTTGTGCATCTAAAGGATTATGTCTTTTGATCACTGTAATGATTCTCCGTTATGTGAGTTGTTGCATAAAACGCTTTTTGAATCAGTTCTGAACTTTTATGCAGTACTTCTGAAATAGCGATAACTAATTCTTTATGTGCTTGTCTTAACTGACTAAGTTCTTCAATTGTATGGTCCAAACTGCAAAAATTATTGATTAATTCATTTCTTTTTTGCGAAAGGAGCTTGTATTTATTGTGTTCTTTCTCTAATTCAACTTTGTAATTCATAATTCAACACTGTTACTACGGCTTATAAACTGAGCGATGGTATCAATGCTGGTTATCAATTTCAATTTGCAAGGAATACATTATATCACATTTGTTTAAAATTTACACAAAAATATAAGGAAGAGTATTCCTGAGGTCATTCTTTGTATAAAAATAACTATTGGCTTGTGGAAGATTAGGTTAATCAAAAAATCAAAGGTGATCGAGTAAGTTGGTAGTATATGTGATATTAAGTCTGATTATTTTGATAATCAGACCTAATATAATTATAGTATTCATAGTATTCAATGATAGAAATTAAGCGTATATTGGCGTTCTTCATTGAGGTATTTATGAAAGTACAAAAAATCAAACTGAGTTCTTATCATGTCACATGGATAGTTCTTGATGATAATCACTTGCCGATTAAACCGATTACTGAGTTTGTTC
>NZ_LNYB01000085.1:446660-492233 GCF_001467625.1 Legionella feeleii | reverse complement strand
GTTTGAAGACGGAGTGCAGGTTGTTGAACAATCGGACTGGAAGGCCGCTTGATGATATTTTGCTCATACACCAGAATTGACAATAACTCACTCAGACTTGGATAGTGGCCTACAGTGATAGTCTGCGGTTTTTGATTCCATTGAAAACGAAAGAGAAATACTTTCTTGCCACTAGCTCTGACTTCTAAACTTAAGCCGTCACGGTCTGCATATCGTTTTGTTTTGCTTTCTATTTTCAGGCGTTGAATTTTTAAATCAGTCAGCATGATCAATTACCTCAACTAAAGCATCTTTGAAGTAGAGGTAAAGAAATCTTACCCAAGATCTTACCCAAAGTATGCGCGGTTATATGCGAAAAATAACGAATAGTTGAGAATGATTTGAGAAGTAGAAGTCTATATTATTTCAATAACAATCAAGAAGTTATGTGCCATTATGAACCATTGAGAACCGTTACAAAATGTCTCAATGGTACCGAGGGTGGGACTCGAACCCACACGGTGTCACCACCACCGGATTTTGAATCCGGCGCGTCTACCAATTCCGCCACCCCGGCACAGGCGGCCATTATAACAAAGAAATATTGCGAAACAATGGGGAAAATGAAATTATTTACTAAGCTAGAAAATAAAATCATTTCAATTGACCTGGTACTATTTATTGCAAATAATGTGCAACATTTCATATAAATGAGCTTTGGAATGGAGAGCTCGATTTTGGCGAGGATTTTATGAAAAAAAAAATATTGGTAGCAGGATTGCTTTGCGCGTTGAATGCAGTTGTTTATGCCACGCCATTTAACTGTCCTGATCCGGAAACCAGTTCACTGCGCTGGGGTATTTTACCAGCACCTTGGCAAAAAGATCCATTTTCAGCCCATAATCCGCAAGGTGAGGCGAATACTCAATTTGTGCGTGCCAATATCATGGTTGCAGGTTTGGGGCAAGGTGTAGTCTGCACTTATAAAAATTCAGTGGGTCATTATTCAATCTGGTGGCCCGTGAGAGTCAAGATACCGGCCCGTTCGGATAATAATTGGATTGATACCCTTGGTGGTTATGTATGTACTGACTCTCTGGGCAGTTGCCAATTCTATGTTGCAGTGGAAGAGTAAGGTTTACTGTTTGCAATTCGCTTACGAAAGGACTCTATGTTATTTCTCAATCAAACAAGGCCAGTGCTGCTTTTGTTATTCAGCACGTTGATTCTGTCTTCTTGTTTTAAGCAGGCTGTCAAGGAAGAGCCTCTTTTGGCAGGCAATTGTCGACCACCCTTTAATAATAAGCTGCCCCAGTTTGTTATTGGCTATGGCTCACTGATGCAAGAAGATTCCAAGCGAGAAGATGCTGCAGGAGTAGGTAAGAATTATCCCGTATATATTAGTGGCTTCGAGCGAGGATGGATTGAGCAAGGTAGTAAAGTGGGATTTAGCACAACCTACCTGGGAATAAGAAAACGGGCTGGTTCGGAAATGAATGCCGTCTACTTTAAATTAAATGGGGCGAAGGCGCTGCATAACTATGATCGACGTGAAAATACCTATTGTAGAGTGGCTGTTGCCCGCGAAAAAATTCGCCCCTTAATTACGAAGTCTCTTCCACGCGGCCAATACTGGATTTATACAACGCAGAGTTTACAGCCTCCGTCACACCATGATCCTATTGTACAATCCTATGTTGATATTTTTCTGAGAGGTTGTTTTGAATTAGAACAACAATACCATTTGCATCATTTTGCCAAAGATTGCATAAGAACGACAGCGTATTGGTCGGGACATTGGGTTAATGACAGGGTTTATCCACGTACTGCGTTTGATAATATTCCTTATGTTAATAAGATTGATCCTTTGCTCGCTAAGGAGTTACCGCAGTATTTTAGTCAAATTAAGATTGAGTAAGGGTACATATGGCCGGCAAGTAGACCGGCCTTTGGGAAAAATCATTTCAATGTGTTGGGATCAAAGGGTTGTCCATTCACCATCAGTTGTTGATTTTCTAATTTGAAACTGACGACATAATCGTTTCCTTCCACTTTTAACAGACCTTTATTCACTAAGTCTTGCAAGACTTTGTCTGCTTGTGCGGAGAGATCGGTATTTGAGTCTGTTGTTGAAGCAGTCGGCATGACTGCGGTAGCGGTGTTCCCAGTTGCGGGCTCTTGCGCAGTAGCTTGTGCCGGAGTTGATTGGTCTTCCTCTGAGTTCGAGTTTTTTTCCGAATTAGTTGTCATGGTTGCTACCAGAATCTCTTTGACGATCGCCATTGGTGCTCTAAATTCCCCAGTACCCTGCGCCTTTTGCAGTAATTGAACGGGGTCATTGACTTCCCCTGTGGGTACGGAGATTTTTAGATTACCTATAATCTTTCCTTCTGGTAAATTAAAGTTCATTTCGGATAATTCTAAGATGGCGCCTTTGGACAGGAGTTTTGGAAGTTCAGATAATATGGAAACGCCAAGCAGGGTGGCGTTCGGATTATCTTGAACCAATTTTTCTGTCAGTTTGTTAATACTGGCCATTGCGGCAGGATCCAGATTTTTAATACTGAGTTTGACAACACCTGGTCCGTAAGTTTTGTCATTAGTAACTAATTGTTTCAGTGATAAGCCTAAATCAACATTCAGGGCGTCGTCCGTGATATCTGAACCTAAGGCCAAATCAAAGCTTTCAAGATTAAAATTCTGATTATCTTTATCTCCGCTGAGTGATGCAGAGGGGACATTAAAACTAACCTGTCCTACCCATAATCCCTCCTGGGAACGGCTCAGTTTGAAATTATTGACTACTCTACCTAATTTGAATAGGCCATTACTTGCAGAAGTATTGAGTCCATGCAGGATAAAACCACCGCCTAATTTGTCCAAATTGGGTGAGACACAAAGTAACGCATTTAGGCCTAACCATTCCGCCTGGAAACTATCCTCATCAGATCCACCCTGGCCTTTTATGGTAAAAGCTGGAATAGCGTATTTGAAAATAGTTTTATTAAAATAATTTACCAACACATGAAAATGCGTTTCGGGGCGAGTTGTTACCTGGCCCATTCCGAAGCCCATGCCATAATCAGAAACTATAAAAGGACCATGATTAATAATTAGTGGAAAGCTCATATCAACATCAGCGGGTGGCTCGGTGGAGGATTCACCTTGTGCGTCGGTTGTTTCTTGCGCTGGAATATGCATTTTTACCGCTAAAAGAGCCTGCGATGAAAACCAACCGCGTTCATAATTATCCAGTTCAACACTGAGTACTGGCGATTTAGGAATTGAATTGATATTTTTATTGAGTGTGCGTTCGAGTACAAAACCCATAACATAGTAAGCGATAAGAATCAGCACTACCAAAACGACGAGGAATCCGGTCCATTTTTTCATGAAGTCTCTCAGTGAAAGTCCTTGATATTATTTGTAGTCTAAGAATTTGATTTTGTAAAAATTTAAATAGTAATTTTTCTGTTAAAAATTAAATATCGCAAAGACTTCGATTTACTCTCACTCTTTGCGATACATTAGATGGCTTCTATCTGTTACTTTTTAATTTAGGTTGGAGGAGCAGGAGGTGGTCCACCACCCAATAAATTCATCAAAAGTAACACGATAAAAATAACAATGAATAAAAAGAACAAGACTTTTGCAATACCCGTTGCCGTAGAAGCAACGCCTCTGAAGCCGAATAGACCGGCTACAATTGCAATGATGAGGAAAATAAGTGCCCATCCTAACATCATGAATTCCTTTTAAAGTTAGAATTAATGTTTGGTAAACATTCTCAACTGTCTTTCAATCTCTTCTTTGGTATAACCATAATGTTGCCTCAATTTGCCATAAATTTCCTGGTTATTACCTTCTATTTCCAAGAGATCATCGTCAGTCAATTTACCCCATTTTTGTTTCAATTGACCTTTAACCTCTTCCCATTTACCTTCAAAGATGTCCTTGTTCATTTTTGATCTCCTATCTTGGTTGAACTTACTTTATACTGGTAATAGAGGCGTAAATCATACCGCCCTAGTTATTAAGAATAGTCGTGATCGGGAATTTTGTAAAATATTTACACAGTCATGTGGTCGCTTTATTAACTTAAGGGTAAATATGGTAGAGTGACGGATAAATGAATGGTATGGCCGTAGTGAATGGGATTTAGATTAATAGGGAAATTGTTATCGATATGGATTGTTATCTTCATATTCATGACGAAAGTTTTTGCAGGAACAACAGATAATCCTTGTGATGGACCTGGCGCGGTGTTTAATTATACGCATCGAGGTTCGGTTGCTGATAGTCCTTGTGTGATACCACCTAAAACATTCATGGCAGAAGCAGGGTATATCTATTCAGGATTTTCCAATCCTGCCGTTTTCTTCCAGAATTTCCCACAACTGACTTTAACGCTGGGATTACCGGCTAATACTCAGTTTGTTTTGTTTGCCTCCTCGTTTAATCAACAAACCAGTTATCCGTTTTCTGGTTATGATATAACCACGCTGGATATAAAACATCAGGTTTTTTACAACTCAAAATGGATGTTCGCAGCAGAGGCTGCAATAGCACCTCCTGGTGGTAGTGCTGGTTTTGGCGCAAAGGAAGTTAGTGCTGTGGTGAGTGGTATTTTGAATTACACAATTAATGAACAATTTAGTTGGCTTTTTGAGTTGAGTGCAAGCACAATTTCCTTACCTCCCATTGCGGGTAATTTACGTTTTCAAACGATTAACCCCGATTTGGTTTTTTCCTATGCTCCTGCGACAAAACTTAGCTTTTTTGCCGAAATTTATGGTCAAACCAAGACGGGGCCAGGCCAAGGTAGTGGTTTTAACGCTGATTATGGATTCTTATATCTGATTCATCCAACGATGGCTTTCGATTTGGAGATTGGCCATCCGGTCAGTGGTCGCTTGGATGGCACTTATATCGGTTCTGGTATAACAATTTGGTTGCAGTAAGATTCTGCTATACCAGGGGTGAGGCTTTAATTGGGTAATAACGCTTCAATATCCTTGCGAATCTTTTGCAGCGATGTGGTTGGAAGATACTGTTTCAGTATACGTCCCTCACTATCAACTAAAATTTTGGTGAAATTCCAGGGAATAAATTTTAAAGGGCGTTTTTGAATGTGTTTGATGATATAGCTGTAGAGCGGCGCGCGATTTTCTCCCCGTACATCGATTTTTGCATACAAGGGGAAAGTTATCCGATAGCAGCTCTCCGCAAAAGCTTTAATCTCTTCGTGCGTTCCGGGTTCTTGATGGAGGAATTGATTACACGGAAAACCCAAGATACCGAGTCCTCGCTCTTTGTAATCATGATACATGGCTTCCAGTTCGGCATATTGCGGTGTGAACCCGCAGCGGCTGGCTACATTGACGATTAACATCACCTTGCCTCGATAGGGATTAAGCGTTGTAACACTGCCATCCATCGTGTTAACAGGAACATCATAGATTGAATTTGCAGTATTATTAGAGGCTGTTGACATGGGTATCTCCCTGCTCTGTTTTAGCGACTATTGAGTGTAATCAATCTTTAATGAATTTAGCAATAATCATCAACGCGAGATGGGTTTCTCATAACCGTGAGTGCGAAGTACTTGCGTAATGAATAATGATTTGGCATCAGTATAGTACTCTCTGTCCCCGCTATGTTCATTCGCCAATTGCTGTTTTAATTTTTCATAGTCGCGTCGTATTTGCCCATCAAGACGTAGAATATCGCGAAACAAAAGACGGTGTTCCATCGAGCTAGTGCTGGCTTCCATAAGATGAATGTGGTGAGTTCTGCCTTTACCAAAAGGAGGCATGCCTTTAAAAAAGCGCAGATGAGTTTTATCCGGATTCTCAGGCCAGAAAACATAACCTAGTGTTTCCAATAGTTCGATCCATTGGGGGGCTTGGTCTAAAGATTGAATTGTAATGAACAAATCAATGATTGGTTTACTGGATAACTCCGGTACAGCTGTGCTACCAATATGTTCAATAACAACAAAATCAAGTGCCTTGCTGAATTCGGTGATAGTGTCAATTTCAGCTTTGGCCAGTAATGGCCAAGCCGGGTTGTAAGCACTAATGACGATATGATCATCCGCATCTAATTGTTCCTGACTGCATTGGCCTGTTTTATAGTCAATGTATTGAATAAAAGAAGCTTTGCCATTCACGTAATTTTCGATGTCATCCACAAAGACTGCGGCTAGGGATTGTTTTATCAGCGAATAAGCCTGGGCATAAACAGGATTGTTAATGAGGAAATCACGAAACGCTAAATGTCTCGCAATTTCTGGTGAATTTTGGGAAAAAATATGAATATTATGGCTGCGCTGAGATTTCGATTTCCAAAAAAAACGACGGCCTTTTATGCCATATTCACCCATACAGGTATAGCCTAAAGCTTCAAAGTGAGGGTTTAAGGCATCAATTTTCTCGATATCATCAACAACCGGCAAGATATCAATAATTGGCTTCGCGTGAATTTGAGGAATTGCAGTGCTGCCAATGTGGTGAATAGCCAGACATCGTTGCTTCAAAATAGCCGCTAGTTGTTGTTCTTCCTGAGCAAATAAAAGCGGCCATTGCTTGTCATAAGGAACCAAGACAACTTGCCTTGGTTTTTCATGTTTAGCAGGCATGGACTAAAGCCCTGAGCTTCATAAACGGTCTTCGGTAATATTTATCATCATTTGCAAGGCTTTTTTAGCATTGTCGATGACCCACTCTTGTTCGCTTTCTTGTAAGCGCTGGCGACTACCGGTAAATTCATTGACCAGATCACCTGCTTTGACTTCATTATAAGCCATCGTTTTTCCTT
This sequence comes from Legionella feeleii, assembly GCF_001467625.1. Taxonomy (GTDB): domain Bacteria; phylum Pseudomonadota; class Gammaproteobacteria; order Legionellales; family Legionellaceae; genus Tatlockia; species Tatlockia feeleii. The sequence goes on along the minus strand of NZ_LNYB01000085.1, from coordinate 485,435 downwards.
GGCGTAAAAGATCAACCAGTGCCACCAGATGAGGTGGATCATTGCGTGACATGGTAGCGCAACCACAGCCCATGCCTTTTTCATTATCTTGTTTAGGTGCTTCGGCCAGGTTAACGACAGTGATGCCCCTGTTTTTACAATGCTGCTTCAAATTTTCTACCATATGATTTTCTGTGCCGATGGCATAATGTTTGGTGTTCCCTCGGTCATTCACTACATAATCCCAAATAAAGGCTGTTGAACCCGCTTGCTGGGCAACACGAATAACCTCATTGCGGCATTCAGGATGAACCACGGTGGTGTACCCCAATTGATGCCAGTATTCACACATTTCTGGTTGATAATGAGTATGAACGGCACATTGACTGGCGAATAAAATTAAATTGGCTTTATCGAATTGATCCAGCGTTTTGCTATCTTGAGCAGCAAGAGAGTATTGAGCGCCTGCTGTGCCGCCAGGCCAGTAAGCAAGGTGGTTGATCCCTAGCCAATAGGCGATGTTTTCACCCATATGTTGATCTGGAATAAACAATATTTTTTTGTTTTGTTTTATCGCCCAGGAGAAAATTTTCTTTACATTCGAACTGGTACAGACGGCACCACCTTGAGCACCAGTCATGGCTTTGACTCGTCCGGAGGTATTCATGTAGCAAACTGGCAAAATATTCTCTGCTCCGTAGCGTTCGTTCAGATCCAGAAAGGCAGGCTCAACCATGAAATCTTTAGCAAGCATCTCCATTGTGCAGCCGGATTTGGGATTAGTGATATAGACTTGTTGTTGTTTGTTAGCGAGAATACTGATGGATTCAGCCATGAAATGAACCGCTGATTCAATAATCACCGATTTCTCAGGATGATTAGCTGCCATGAGTGCCAATTGGTAAGAGTCACCAATTTGACCACCAAATTGCTCAACTAATCTTACAATATCTCCCCCCATATAGTAGTGGGCGAGTAACAATAATTTATCACCAAAATGACTTTGTGCTTTTTGCATATAGGGTTGCATCCAGGCAAGCACTGTTGTCAGTTTTCGATCAGGTAAAGCCTGATACTCTTCTGCATAGGGGATAAAGTCTTCCTGATACCAATCCAGTGGGTAGTCGCTTTGGCAAATACTCATATCATTGGTAATTTGCATGAGTGTTTTTTCTGGTTGATAAACAGTATGGCTTTTAAACATGGGTACACCTCAACTAAATAAAGGGATTCTGCGGTGAGGTCAGCCGGGCAATACTTTCTTCTGCCTGGGCATTCTTATACGGGAAATCCTCGCGATAGTGGCCGCCCCTGGATTCTCTTCTTGATAAGGCAGCTCTAACAATGAGTTCAGCATTCAAAACAATATTACGTAACTCGATAAAGTCACGGGTAATGCAATGCTTCCAATAATATTCCTCAATTATTTTTTTACGCTTCATAATTAATTGTAGTAGATCCTGGAGGCCTGCTTCGGTACGTACAATACCGGCATAAGAGGTCATTTCACCACGCAAACCACGCCAGTGCGCATTAATCTGGCTCGCGCGGCGAGCATTGACTTCACCTGGAGAACTCCAGTTGGGAATGCTGTCAATTATCTTAATGGGGGTAGTAATGTCTTTCAAGGTACAATGAGCAGCATTGCTTGCCATGACTAATGCTTCGAGCAAGGAATTACTGGCCAGGCGGTTGGCTCCGTGCAGACCGGTAAAAGCAACCTCGCCAATCGCGTAGAGTCGTTTGAGATCAGTCCGTCCATCAACGTCAGTTAGCACACCGCCACATTGGTAATGAGCAGCAGGTACGACAGGAATCATATCCTGACTCATATCGATGCCAATAGAGAGCAAGGTATTGTAAATTTGCGGGAAACGTTTTTTTAAGAAAGACTTGGACTGATGAGTGATATCTAAATGCACAAAACCGCTTTGGCCCTGCTCAATTTCGCTAAAAATAGATCGGGCAACGATGTCACGGGTCGCTAACTCTAATTGGTTTGGTGCATAACGACGCATGAAACGTTCGCCTGTATCAGCATTCTTTAGCAAAGCCCCTTCACCTCGTACGGCTTCGGAAATTAAAAAATTATTTAGCGAGTGGTGGTGTAAAAGAGTAGGGTGAAATTGATAAAACTCCATATTACCCACGCGCGCCCCAGCCCGATAAGCCATAGCGACGCCATCGCCAGTTGCAATAATGGGGTTGGTGGTATAGCGATAGGTTTTACCAGCGCCGCCGGTCGCAAGAATGACACAACGGGATACAAAAGTGTGAATGCGATTGTTTTGGCAATCCAGTACGTAGGCCCCTAAGACCTCTCCCTGATTATCTGTGCGATGAGGATGGTAATGGGTAATGAGATTAACGGCTATATGATAGTCAAAAAAATGGATTTGTGGCTGTTGCTTGACCGCTTGTAGCAGGGCTTCGGTAACGGCTAAACCGGTTTGATCGCCACTGTTAAAAATTCGTCGATGCGAATGCCCTCCCTCTTGGGCGAGGGAAAAATCGCCGCCAGATTGTCTGGTAAAAGGAATCGGGTAAGCCAGTAAATCTTTGATGGCTTGTGGCCCTTGGCGAATAATGAATTCAACGGCTGGTTGATAGCATAAACCGTCACCAGCATGGAGTGTATCGGCGATATGCGATTCCAGAGAATCCTCCGGTGCAACGGCTGCGGCAATCCCGCCTTGCGCGTAACGGCTGTTACATTCAGTGATTTCGGCTTTACTGATTAAAGCAATAGTCAGGTTGGGCTGTAATTTTAGCAATTGTAAGCAATAATTCAGGCCAGCAAGCCCAGTCCCTATGACCAGAACATCAAACTCTAGAGCATGTCCTTGCTGCGAAAGATTACCACTCATGAAAATGCTTTCACCAGTTGGGCCGCCAAGCCGATATATTTTTCCGGTGTTAATCCGATTAACTGATTTTTTACCTTATCCGGAATATCGAGCGACTTAATAAAGTTTTTCAAACTATCCGCATCAATTCCCTGGCCGCGAGTAAGGGTTTTTAATTGTTCATACGCATTGGGTACTTCATAGCGACGCATAACAGTCTGGATAGCTTCAGCGAGCACTTCCCAATTGGAATCAAGATCATGCTTCAGGGCACGCTTATTGATCTGTAATTTATCATTTCCTTTTGCAATAGCCTGATAGGCAATTAATGTGTAAGCGAAGGCGACGCCAAGGTTGCGTAACACAGTAGAGTCGGATAAGTCGCGCTGTAAACGAGATTGGGTTAGTTTGTTAGCAAAATGATTAAATAAAGCATTAGCCAAACCCAAATTACCTTCAGCATTTTCGAAATCAATGGGGTTAACCTTGTGAGGCATGGTGGATGAGCCAACCTCATCAGCAATCGTTTTCTGTTTAAAATAATTTAAGGAAATATAAGTCCAGATATCGCGGGTATAATCAAGCAAAATATTGTTGATGCGAATCATGATATGGGAGACTTCCGCAATGCCATCATGAGGCTCTATCTGGGTTGTATAAGCGCTGAAAGATAAGCCGAGTGAACTGACAAAGTTTGCGCAATGTTTACGCCAGTCAACTTCGGGATAAGCAATAATATGAGCATTATAATTGCCCACTGCACCGTTACATTTGGCTGGAATGAGTACTTCTGCCAATTGCTGTTGTGGGCGTTTCAGACGAGCGACAAAATTGACTAATTCCTTGCCTATGGTAGTTGGGGTTGCTGGTTGCCCGTGTGTTCTTGATAACATGGCGATATCACCATGTTGCTTACCCAGCATGGTAATACTACCAATAATTTCTGCCAGAGAAGGTTGTATGACCTGGGCAATGGCTTCTTTCACCATCAAGGCATAGGCTAAATTGTTAATGTCTTCGGACGTGCAGGCAAAATGAATAAAGCCGGTATACCTGCGTAATCCTCCAAATTGCTCAAGTTTGTCCTGTAAATAATATTCTACTGCTTTGACGTCATGGTTGGTTTGTTTTTCATAAACCTTAATTTTTTCTGCTTCAGCTTCGTTAAAATTGGCCAGGATTTCGTTTAAATAATTTTGTGACCCCTTGTCGAGTTCGGGTACTTCAGTGATCTCTTTGTTTGCAGCTAATGATTCGAGCCAGCGAATTTCTACCATAAGACGGTAATAAGTTAGGGCAAATTCACTAAAATAAGGACTTAATGCGCTGGTTTTTTTCAGGTAGCGCCCATCGATAGGTGAGATAGCGTTTAAAGCAGTTAAGGTCATGGATAATTCGCCGCAATCATAAAGCGCATATAATATTAGATGCAGCGGCAGATGTGAATTGTTGTAAGCATCTAATTTAAAATACAGGTGCAGATTTGATTGGTGTGAAGAGCACGACTGTACAAACTTGCTGCATAAATAGCCTTGATTTGCTATGATAGGCGCTTTTTAGTCAATAGATATAGAGAGTATGTCCGAACACTATTTACACGCTTCGCCGCTGGGTCGGCGTAGTGCCTACATCGACAATTATGATAACTCACTGCTTTTTCCCGTCGCGCGCCAAACAAAGCGTGAGGGTATTGGCATTGGTTTATCCCTGCCGTTCACGGGTTATGATATTTGGACAGCGTTTGAATTGTCCTGGCTGAATCAAAAAGGCAAGCCGGTTGTTGCAGTAGCTGATATTATTATGCCTTGTGAATCGGTTAATCTTATTGAATCGAAATCCCTCAAGTTATATTTAAATTCCTTTAATAATACAATCTTTGATTCGGCTGAAACGGTGCAGGAAACCATAGCATCTGATTTAAGTAAGGCGGCAGGTAGCGTCGTGCAAGTGGTGCTTTATAAAGCGGAAGGTTTTATTGAAGCGCCAATTGGGCAGTTGGAAGGGCTTTGCCTGGATGAGCTGGATATTAGCTGTTCTGAGTATAAAGTAAATCCGCGATTGCTAAATGTTTCGACGGAAAAAGTAGAGAATGTCGTCTTATATAGTCATTTGCTTAAATCAAATTGCTTAATGACAGGTCAGCCAGATTGGGGGTCTATTGCAATTACTTATTCCGGTCCTCGGATTAGTAATGAATCTTTGCTGCGGTATCTGGTGTCTTTTCGCAATCACAATGAATTTCATGAACAATGTGTTGAGCGTATTTTTATGGATCTCATGGCATACTGCCAGCCTGACGAATTAACAGTTTACGCACGTTATACACGCCGAGGCGGATTGGATATCAATCCTATTCGTTCGACAAAACCGGTTACACCTCCTGCCAATATTCGTTTGTATCGCCAATAGCCTGACACCAAACGCAGGTCGGGCCCCTGGCCCGGCGTAAGTGGAATTTTCCTGTGGGGCAATTGTTGGGCATGGACCAAACTATTGGGAGTATTATTTGAATTAACAACAAATTATGTTGGTAATTCACATCATCTAGCAATTTCAGTAGAATGGTGGTCATTTTTATGGATTAGAGGTGGTTATGGCAGTCAGCGTACATACAATTGATTTTCAACATCTGGGTATGCAGGATCTGGAGCAAGTAGGCGGTAAGAATGCTTCTTTAGGTGAAATGATTAGCCATTTATCAAAGGCTGGCGTCTCAGTGCCAACCGGGTTTGCCACTACAGCGGATTCTTTTCGGGATTTTTTAGCGAATGATGGTTTGGATAAAAAAATCTATGCCATGCTTAATTCCCTCAATACGGATGATATCGCTCAATTAACCACAACCGGAAAAACGATTCGTGAGATGGTTATCAAGGCACCTTTTTCTGCTGAATTTGAGAAAGCAGTCCGCCAATCTTATGAGCTACTTGCTCAACAAATCGGTCACAGTGACTTTAGTGTTGCAGTACGTTCTTCAGCAACTGCAGAAGATTTGCCTGATGCCTCTTTTGCCGGTCAGCAAGAAACTTATTTAAATGTGCGGGGTATTGACGCTGTTTTAATTGCTATTAAACAGGTTTTTGCTTCTTTATTTAATGATCGGGCTATTGCTTATCGGGTGCATCACGGTTTTGCCCATAATGATGTGGCTTTGTCGGCTGGTATTCAGCAAATGATTCGTAGTGATTTGGCGGTCAGTGGTGTGATGTTTACCATGGATACCGAGTCTGGTTTTGATCAAGTTGTTTTCATTACATCATCTTATGGCCTGGGTGAAATGGTTGTGCAAGGTGCGGTAAATCCAGATGAGTTTTATATTCATAAACCAGGTCTGCAAGCGGGTAGACCTGCTGTGATCCGCCGCAATTTGGGCAGTAAAGCGCTCAAAATGGTCTATTGCAATGATGAAACACAAGCCCGGACTGTTAAGACAGAAGAAGTTAAAGCAAAAGAACGTCTGCTGTTTTCTTTAACGAATGAAGAAGCAGAGCAGTTGGCTAGACAGGCTCTTATTATTGAAAAGCATTATGGCCGACCTATGGATATTGAATGGGCTAAAGATGGTAAGGACGGGAAGTTATATATCTTACAAGCACGTCCTGAAACTGTAAAAAGCCGTAGCAATACCCAAGTGTTAGAGCGCTATACCCTGCAAAAACAAGGGGAGATATTAACGGAGGGCCGTAGTATTGGCCAACGTATCGGGCAGGGACGGGCGAAGGTTATCAGAGACATTAGTGAAATGCACCGTGTCGAGCCTGGTGATGTTTTAATTTCTGACATGACGGATCCCGATTGGGAGCCGATCATGAAACGGGCTGCGGCGATTGTTACTAATCGGGGTGGCAGAACTTGCCATGCGGCCATTATTGCCCGCGAACTGGGTATTCCCGCTGTGGTTGGTTGTGGTGATGCAACCAAAGCCATTCGGGACGGAGACGAAGTCACAGTGAGTTGTGCCGAAGGAGATACCGGCTATGTTTATCGAGGCTTGTTACCATTCGAGCAGGTACACCTTGATGTGGATACCATGCCTGAACTGCCGATGAAAATCATGCTGAATGTTGGTAATCCTGAGCGTGCTTTGGCTTTTCAATCCATACCTAATTCCGGGGTTGGTTTGGCTCGCCTCGAATTTTTAATTTCCAATACGATTGGTATTCATCCAAAAGCTTTGTTGGAATATGACTCTTTACAGGATAAAAATTTAAAACAGCTTATTGATGACAAGACCGCCGCTTATGCATCTCCAGTGGAGTATTACATTGAGCGTTTAAAAGAAGGTATAGCTACGATTGCTGCTGCCTTTTACCCAAAGCCAGTCATTGTCAGACTCTCCGATTTTAAATCCAATGAATATGCTAATCTGGCGGGTGGTAATTTATACGAACCCCATGAAGAAAATCCCATGCTGGGTTTTCGTGGTGCATCACGCTATGTATCTGCTGATTTTGCCGAGTGTTTTGCTCTGGAGTGTAAAGCCGTTCGCCGCGTACGCGAAGAGATGGGATTGACCAATGTCGAAGTAATGATTCCTTTCGTCAGAACGGTTGCTGAAGCGGCACAGGTTATCCAGGTGCTTAAACAGCATGGACTTGAGCGCGGTAAAGATGGCCTGCGTGTCATCATGATGTGTGAATTGCCTTCTAATGCATTACTTGCCAACGAGTTTTTAGAATATTTTGACGGTTTTTCAATAGGCTCCAACGACTTAACACAATTAACGCTTGGTTTGGACAGGGATTCTGGCTTGATTGCAGCGCAATTTGATGAGCGGAATGATGCGGTTAAGGCACTTTTACATATGGCGATTTCAACCTGTAAAAAAGCAGGGAAATACGTTGGTATTTGTGGCCAGGGCCCATCCGATCATCAGGATTTTGCTCAATGGCTCATGCAGGAAGGAATTGACAGTGTATCGTTGAATCCTGATTCAGTATTGGAAACTTGTCTCTTTCTTGCTGAGCAATAGCCCATGTCGCGCTATTTAAGATATTGGATTTTACTGCTAGGTTTTTTCCCCGCCTTGCTATTTGCTGGCAACCAAGCTGACCACCATGATCCAGTTGCACCCGTGATACTCTGGGTTACCCTTATCCTTTTTTTCGCCATCCTGGGCCGCTATATAGCCAGACGCTTTAATCAGCCGGGGGTATTGGGTGAATTGTTGATGGGCGTTTTTCTGGGCAATCTATGTTACTTCTTTGGCTCGCAGCTTGTTGTTATTCTACGTGAAGGGTCTGCTATTTTTAACATCATGCGTGAAATGCTTGGGGGCATTTCTCTTCCCCAGGCAGTTGCGAGTAGTGTTTCCGATCCTTATTATGCCAAGCAAGTTACCGATGCACTAGGTAATGGTAACGGGATTGATTTAATCAAGGTGGCCTATGTTCTTGATATTTTTTCCCGTTATGGGGTGATTTTTCTTTTATTTATGGTTGGCCTTGAAAGCTCAGTAGAAGAGCTTAAACATACTGGCCGTGAATCAGTACAAGTAGCCATTATTGGTGTTATTGTACCTATTATCCTGGGTTTTGCCGTAGCGCATTTAATGCTGCCGAAGTCCTCCTACCAGGCTGATTTGTTTGTTGCAGCGACCTTGTCAGCGACGAGTATAGGGATCACCGCTCGTGTGCTTGCCGAGATGAAAAAATTACGCACCCGCGAAGCGAGAACAATTCTTGGCGCGGCAATGATTGATGATATTTTAGGTTTGGTAATTCTGGCTATCGTCAGTTCTGTCGTAATTAGTGGGGTAGTTGATCTGGTCATGGTAGGGCGCGTTATAATTTCTGCTACCCTGTTTTTTACTGTTGTCATCACTCTTGGTCCCTGGGTTATTCGTAAAGCGGTAAGCTTTTTTAAATTTCTTGAGCTCTGGGAAGCTAAGTTGTTCATTTCATTTATCTTTGTCATGCTGTTGGCATGGATAGCAACGCTGATTCATTTAGCAACTATTATCGGTGCGTTTGCGGCAGGACTCATTATTCATGATGGTTTGTTTGAATCGCGCACACGTTCTGCAAGTGATTCTTTAAGTATCCATAATCTCGTAGCGCCGCTTGAATCTATTTTGGCTCCATTATTTTTCATTCTCATCGGGATTCAGGTAAAACTCGAATCCTTTTGGGATTGGCAGGTACTGCTAATGGCCAGCGGTCTGATTGCTGCAGCTGTTGTTGGTAAATTAGTTAGTGGCTTAGGTGCAGATCGCAAAGATGATCGCTTGTTGATTGGGATAGGTATGTTACCGCGCGGTGAGGTTGGATTGATTTTTGCCTCGATAGGAAGAACATTGGGTGTAATGTCTGATCAACTGTTTTCAGCGATTGTTTTGATGGTTATTGTGACTACCGTTATTGCGCCGCCTTTTATTAAAGCCCGTTACGGCAAAAGTGACCAAAAAGGGGAGAAAGCATGAAGTTAAGCCAAATCGATATTTTGGCTGATGTTAAAAGGGCGCTGGAGGAAGATGTTGGCAATGGCGATGTTAGTGCTGCCTTACTGCCTGCTGAGTTATTTGCCGAGGCCGAAATTATCTCGCGTGAACCGATGTTGGTTTGCGGGCGCCCTTGGGTTGATGCTGTTTTTGCTGAGGTAAATCCTGCGATTAAATTGGATTGGTTAGTAGAAGAAGGGCAATGGCTTGGTAAGCCTGCAACTTTATGCCAAATTAAAGGTCCAGTAGCTGGTATTTTAACTGCTGAGCGTTCTGCTCTGAATTTTTTACAAACCCTGTCAGCTACCGCCACAAAAACCCATGAGTACCGGTTAAAGCTACAAGGCAGCAAGACTCGTTTACTGGATACCCGTAAAACATTACCAGGTTTACGCCATGCCCAAAAATACGCTGTAGCCTGTGCGGGAGGAGTCAATCATCGTATGGGTTTATACGATGCGTTTTTGATTAAGGAAAACCACATTAAAGCCTGTGGTTCTATTACCCAGGCAATTAACCAAGCAAGACAAATGCGTACTGATTTGCTGATTGAGGTCGAAGTAGAGACGCTTGAGGAGATGCACGAAGCGTTGCTCGCCAGACCCGATCGCATTTTGCTCGATAATTTTAGCAATGCTATGCTGATGGAAGCAGTAGAAATTGCTAAACCTTATGATTGTGAACTGGAAGCATCAGGCGGTATTGATTTGAATACCATCGCTGCGGTAGCACAAATCGGCGTTGATTATATTTCAATCGGAGCTATTACTAAATCAATTCAGGCCATTGATTTAAGTTTACTGGTTAGGGAAGTTAAATGAATTCATCGATTGTTTTTACTGGCGGCGGTACGGCTGGCCATGTCACACCTAACTTGCCACTCATAGAAGTGCTGCGACACGAGGGTTGGCAAATTGATTATATCGGCTCAAAAGATGGTGTAGAAAAGGACATGATCAGCGCTTTAAATATCCCTTACCATGCTGTTAGCAGCGGCAAATTAAGAAGGTATTTCAGTTGGCAAAATTTTTTGGATCCGTTCAAAATTCTTCTTGGTATCGTGCAGTCTTATTGCTTATTACGCAGACTTAAAACAGAGATTGTTTTTTCCAAGGGTGGTTTTGTTGCTTTTCCAATTGTTGTGGCGGCCTGGTTAAATCGCATACCTGTTATTGCCCACGAATCTGATATGAGTCCCGGACTTGCTAACCGGTTAAGCTTTCCTTTTGTCGATAAAATTTGCGTTACTTTTGGAGCAGCAAAAAAGCATTTTAAGAAACCAGAAAAAGTGGAAATAACTGGGACGCCGATACGGCAAGAGTTATTTAAAGGTTCGAAAGAAAAAGGTTTGGAGTTATGTGGTTTTAATTACGACAAGCCCTGTGTATTAGTGATGGGAGGAAGCCAGGGCTCAGTAAAACTGAATACAGCGTTAAGAAGCATTTTGGATTTGTTGACTGTTTCCTATCAGGTGATTCATCTATGTGGTAAGGGAAAGTTGGATAGTAACTTGATTAACCATGCTAATTATTGCCAACTCGAATACGCGAGTGGTGAGTTGGCGGATTTGTTTGCCGCAAGCGATTTGGTTATTTCACGAGCAGGCGCTAATGCACTCTATGAAATTCTGTCTTTGCAGAAACCTCATGTTTTAATTCCACTCTCTGCCAAAGTTAGTCGAGGCGATCAAATTCAAAATGCGCGTTATTTTGCCCAGCAGGGAATTAGCAAGGTCGTTGATGATGACAATTTAACCGCAGAAAATTTACTGGCTGCAATTACTGAAGCTGGCCAGCAACGGGAAGAAATTATTGCTAAAATCAAGGCGCTCCATATTGAATCAGCTACCTTGAAAATTATTGCTCTCATCAAGGAACAACTGCATGCTGAACACCCTAAAACTATATGAGTACATTGAGCAGGAATGGCAGAAAGAAATTCTGCCAAGCTTGTGCGATTACATTAAAATTCCGAATAAATCCCCCCATTTTGATGAGCATTGGCAGGAACATGGTTACATGGAGCAAGCGGTTAACCATGTTGCTGATTGGTGTAAAGCGCATGCTCCAGCAGGAATAACTTTGGAAGTTATCCGTTTGCCAGGCCGTACTCCTTTATTGTTCATGGAGGTACCCGGTGAGGTCGATCAAACAGTATTACTTTATGGCCATTTAGATAAGCAACCTGAAATGACTGGTTGGCAAGAAGGACTTGGTCCTTGGCAACCTGTAATACGTGATGGACGTCTCTACGGCCGAGGCGGGGCTGACGATGGTTATGCAGCGTATGCTTCATTGACGGCGATAAACGCATTGCAAAAGCAGCAACTTCCCCATGCACGCTGCGTCTTAATTATTGAGGCCTGTGAAGAAAGTGGCAGTTATGATTTACCTTATTATATCGAAGCATTAAAAGACAAAATTGGGCAACCTTCTCTGGTTATTTGCCTGGATTCTGGTGCGGGTAATTATGAGCAATTATGGATGACGACATCTTTGCGCGGTAATGTTGTAGGCGAATTATCGGTTGAGTTACTCAATGAGGGAGTGCATTCTGGTAATGCTAGCGGTATTGTTGCTGATAGTTTCCGTGTAGCCAAACAATTAATTAGCCGTATTGAAGATGAAACAAATGGCGAGATTAAATTGGCTGCACTGCACTGTGATATCCCTTTGGAGCGTGTGAAGCAGGCAAATACCTGTGCCGCTGTTCTGGGGGATGAGGTTTACTGTGGTTTCCCTTTTCATACTGGTGTTGAACCGGTGACGCATGATAAACAACAACTCATATTAAATCGTACCTGGCGCCCGGCCTTAGCTATAACAGGGGCTGAAGGTTTACCAGCCATTGCAGATGCAGGAAATGTACTTAGAGCGAAAACAGCATTCAAGCTTTCCATGCGTCTGCCGCCTTTAGTTTGCCCCAAAGAGGCTGCGACAACCTTGCAACACACCTTAACGCAGAACCCACCTTATCATGCAAAGACCAGTTTTCGTATTGATGATAGTGCTAAAGGCTGGAATGCACCATTGATGGCAGACTGGTTGGCAAAAGCAGTGGATGAGGCTTCATTGGCTTTTTATAAGAAAACTGCTGTGTATATGGGGGAGGGCGGTACGATTCCCTTTATGGCGATGCTGGGTGAAAAATTCCCTGATGCACAATTTATGATTACAGGTGTTTTGGGTCCGCACTCTAATGCCCATGGCCCTAATGAATTTTTGCATTTAGAAATGGTAAAAAAATTAACGGCTTGCGTCGCCTATGTGCTTCATTCACATTTTATATCATTAAGTCTCGACAGATAAAAAAAATACTGAGATACTCACTTGGCTCGCACAGGAGGAGTCTGATGCGAGACAAACGGTTTAGTAAAAAGCCGTATAGTCCAATCAATAAAGGAGAATAAAAAATGAAAACAAGTTTGTTTGCTGTTGTCTGGTCGCTATTGGTCATAATCCTTCCAATTCATGCTGCAACCAATCAGCTCAATACGGTAACCCCGGTCGCTAGCCAAAAATCGAATGCTAAAGTAGATCTCAACAAAGCGGATATCAATACGCTTGCCAAGGCTTTTAAGGGTATAGGAGTGAAACGTGCTGAAGCGATTATCAAATACTGTGAAAGTAACGGGAGTTTTAAATCAGTGGAAGATTTATCTCATGTGCGCGGGTTAGGAAAGCAATTCGTGGAAAAGCATTTACTCCAATTACAAGAGGTTTTTACAGTGAGTTAACCGTATAGGGGACTGTTAATAGTCCCCTAAATTTAACTAATTTATTTTGAACACTAACGGCAGAGTATCCCGCCGATTTTTGATAAATATTGATAGATTATTTGGTCTATTTTTATCTTCAAATAAATCTTCATCAAGATCTGTCGATTTTTATCCAAATATGAGTTAAAGTGTTCGCCAAAAAAAAGAAGAGGTTGTTGCAGATGTTTAGGAAATTAAGGGGCGTTTTTTCCAATGATTTGTCCATTGATTTGGGAACAGCCAATACATTGATTTATGTAAGGGATAAAGGGATCGTTTTAAATGAGCCGTCTGTTGTTGCTTTGCGCAATGAGTCGGGTCAGAAACGAGTGGCAGCTGTTGGTTTGGAAGCAAAACGCATGCTGGGTAGAACGCCTGGTAATATTAATGCTATTAGACCAATGAAGGATGGAGTCATCGCAGATTTCTTTGTTACAGAAAAAATGCTGCAACATTTCATTCATAAAGTGCATGAAAACCGGTTCTTGCGCCCAAGCCCGCGTGTCCTGGTCTGTGTGCCTTGTGGTTCTACACAGGTTGAGCGTCGTGCAATCCGTGAATCAGCCATGGGTGCAGGTGCGCGCGAAGTCTTCCTGATTGAGGAGCCGATGGCAGCAGCCTTGGGTTCTGGCATGCCAGTGGAAGAAGCCAGTGGCTCTATGGTCGTGGATATCGGTGGCGGTACTACTGAAGTGGCTATTATTTCTCTCAGTGGTATTGTCTATCATCAATCAGTACGTATTGGTGGTGATAAGTTTGACGATGCTATTGTTTCTTACGTGCGTCGCAATTATGGTACTCTGATTGGCGAAACTACTGCTGAGCGCATTAAGCACGAAATTGGTTCCGCTTTCCCGAGCCGAGATTTGTTCGAGATCGAAGTTCGTGGTAGAAATTTGGCAGAAGGGGTACCACGCAGTTTCACATTGACCAGTGCTGAGATTCTTGAAGCCCTGCAAGAGCCGCTTTCAGGTATTGTGGGTGCTGTGAGAGCTGCCCTTGAGTTAGCGCCTCCCGAATTGGCGGCAGATATTGCCGAGCGTGGTATGGTATTAACGGGTGGCGGAGCTCTATTGAAAAATATGGATACTCTCTTGATGGAGGAAACGGGTCTACCCGTGCTGGTTGCAGAAGATCCTTTAACCTGCGTGGCTCGTGGTGGTGGTAAAGCGTTAGAAACCATGGATCTGCGTGGCGGTGATTTCCTCTCAACCGAATAATTCAAATAGCAGACTTTTTGCTAAAGGCAAGCCCAAATCGTTTAGTTTTGCGTTTGCCTTGGTGCTCTCATTGTCGCTTATGTTTTCAGACTACCGCTATGGATATCTAGATAGCGTACGTGGTGGTTTTGCCTTGCTTGTTTCTCCCTTGCAATACGTTGTTGACTACCCTGTTCGGGTTATTGGTTGGATTCAATCTTTAGTCAGTGCCAAGAAAGCCCTCATTGATGAAAATATAAAATTACGCTACCAGCAAACGATGCTTGAAGCCGAGTTGCAGAAGCTTTTAGTTATCAAGGAAGAAAATTCACAATTGCGCGAGTTACTGCTTACCTCATCCAAGGCGAGAATGCGCGCAATGGCTGCACAAATTCTGGCAGTTGATACCACGAGTTCGCGGCAGTTAGTTGTCTTGAATAAAGGAAAGCGCGATGGTGTTTATACTGGCCAGCCTGTACTTGATGCTAAAGGTGTCATGGGACAAATTATTGATGTAGGCTATATGACCAGTACGGTTCTATTAATTTCCGATTCTAAAAGCGCGGTTCCCGTAAGAAACAATCGTACTGGCGAAAGGGCCATTTTGGCTGGTACTAACAGTATGAGCCAGTTATCACTAATCAATTTACCAAGAACCTCGTCGATTAACAAAGGCGATCTCTTGGTTACTTCTGGCCTTGGCCGTCTTTATCCCGAAGGTTATCCTGTGGGTCGAGTTGAAGAAATAAAAAGTATTCCTGGTGATGATTTTATAAAAGTTGATGTTAGCCCAATTGCTTTACTCAACAGGAATCGCCTAGTACTTCTCATCTGGCCTGATAAAGAGCAGACTGCATTAACAGCACAGATTAATGAGCGTATGAATGCTATAGGAGCAAATGCATGAATTCGTTAAATTTGCGTTTGATTATTGCAATCATGTTAGCGCTTGTTCTGACTATTTTACCTTTACCGGATCTTTTAGTGGGACTTAGGCCGCCTTGGGTTTTAATGCTGGTTTTGTATTTACAGTATTATTTACCTGATCATTTCAATATCAGTCTCCTTGTGATTATCGGTTTAATGCTGGATGTTTTATTAGCGACTGTCATTGGCGAACATGCTTTCGCTCTTTGTTTTGTATCCTGGATAGCCAGTAATAAAGCACGGCGGTTTTCGTTTTTTTCCATAGGGCAACAAATGGGGCTGATAGGATTCTTCTGTCTGCTTTACCAATTACTGATTTTAACGATAGATGCTTTCTTGGGATTTCATATTGGTTTTCTTATGTCTGTAGGCAGTGCGCTTATTAGTGTTTTATTTTGGCCGTGGGTCAGATTACTTGCCGATGATACCTTGCTTGCCAAGGCGCCTTACCGACGATAGTTTATTTGGACTGTTGACCTTTCTACTATCTTCCCGAATAGCATTGACTTCCTGCCCTTCGCTGCTCATTTATCCTGGTGAAATGTCAACCAGCTCCTATTAGATCTCGGGAAAATTATTTTTTAAATCAATATCCTCTTAAGATAGATCTAAGTATTTTACATTGTTATACTAAAAATCATTAAATCCTTTGGCATGGATTGCTATGTGGCTTGTGCGGATTGCCTTATCCCGACCTTATACTTTCGTCGTCTTGGCATTAATGTTATTGATTATCGGGCCACTGGCCATATTACGCACCCCAACCGATATTTTTCCAGATATTGATATCCCGGTGGTCAGTGTGGTATGGGGTTTTAGTGGTATGCCACCGCAACAGATGTCTGATTTAATTACCAGCATTTTTGAACGGGCAGCAACAACAACGGTTAATGACATCGAGCACATAGAATCCGAATCGTTGCTTGGTGTCAGTGTTACAAAACTGTTTTTCCATAATGACGTCGATATTGCTGTTGCCTTAAGTCAGGTAACAGCGATTGCACAAACCTTGTTAAAGCAATTACCGCCAGGCCAAACACCCCCTCTGGTATTAAGTTACAATGCTGCGACAGTCCCGGTACTGCAATTAATTTTAACTAGCCAAACTTTGCCCGAGCAAGACTTATACGATTTAGGTAATAATTTTATTCGAACGCAGCTTGCCACAGTCCAGGGCGCCGCATTGCCTTTCCCTTATGGTGGGAAAATACGTCAGGTACAAGTCGATCTTCAGCCGGAAAAGATGCAAACCTATGGGGTTTCGGCACAAGATATTAGTGCAGTGATTAATACACAGAATTTGATTTTACCTGCAGGCACAGAGAAGATTGGCCTGTATGAGTATTTAGTTAAACTTAATGCCAGCCCTTTAACAACGGATGAGTTTAATAATTTCCCCGTGAAAGCATTACCGCATGGTGGCGTGCTTTATATACGTGATGTTGCTCATGTTCGTGATGGTTTCCCCCCGCAAACCAATATTATTACTGTTAATGGAAAACGGGCAGTGATGATGTCCGTGCAAAAAACAGGCAATGCATCGACCCT
Source organism: Legionella feeleii (assembly GCF_001467625.1). GTDB lineage: Bacteria > Pseudomonadota > Gammaproteobacteria > Legionellales > Legionellaceae > Tatlockia > Tatlockia feeleii. Next base: position 468,740 of record NZ_LNYB01000085.1, on the reverse strand, counting down.
TAACATTGTAAGCCGAGTGAAAGCCCTGTTACCTGTCGTAAAAGATATGATGCCTGCAGCCTTGAATTTGTCTACTTTCGGTGATCAATCAATCTTTGTTCTTGCTGCCATTGATGGGGTTATTAGGGAGGGGCTTATTGCAGCCTGTTTAACAGGCTTGATGATTTTAATTGTTCTTGGTAGTTGGCGAAGTACTTTTATTATCGCACTTTCTATACCTCTGTCTATCCTTGCTTCGCTCACGATCTTGTCTGCCTTGGGGGAGACAATCAATATTATGACTCTGGGTGGTTTAGCACTTGCAGTGGGAATCTTAGTCGATGATGCGACTGTAGCCATTGAAAATATCAATTGGAATTTGGAGCAAGGTAAAGAGGTGGAACAGGCCATTCTGGATGGTGCAGAACAAATCGCTATTCCGGCCCTGGTTTCAACACTTTGTATTTGTATTGTTTTCGTGCCTATGTTTTATCTGGGTGGGGTGGCACAGTATCTATTCGCCCCTTTAGCAGAAGCTGTTATTTTTGCCATGTTGGCGTCTTATATTTTGTCACGTACTCTTGTTGCGACGATGGCCAAATATTTATTAAAAAAGCATGAGCCTATCCATGATCCAGATAGTCTTAGCCGTTTTCAGCGTTTTCACGCTGGATTTGAAAGATGGTTTGAGCGTTTTCGCCAACGTTATCTTACGCTGTTAACCAAAGCGCTAGACAACAGAAAGGTTTTTATTCTTAGTTTCCTGGGGTTTATTTTAGTATCGATAGCTCTTTTAGCGCCCTGGCTTGGATCTAATTTTTTCCCCAGCGTTGATGCTGGACAAATTAAATTGCATTTGCAGGCTCCTACCGGGACAAGGGTAGAGGAAACGGCTCGCTTGGCAGGAGAAATTGGTCACGTTGTCCGCAAACTTGTTCCGGAAGAAGAATTATTCAGTATTGTTGCCAACATTGGTTTACCTGTCAGTGGTATCAATTTATCTTACAGTAACTCAGCGACCAATGGGGCCAGTGATGCTGACATTTTGATTGCGCTGCAGGAGAACCATAAACCAACAGACGATTATATTCGTGATTTAAGGCCGTTGCTGCAGAAGAAATTTCCAGGAGTCACGTTTTCCTTTTTGCCAGCGGATATTGTTAACCAAACGCTTAACTTTGGCTTACCTTCAGCGATTGATATCCAAGTCATTGGTTTAAAACAAGAGGAAAATATTCGTTACGCGTCTAAAGTATTAGAGCGTTTGAAACATGTCCCTGGCGTAGTGGATGCCCATCTAAGGCAAGCCTTTAACTACCCTGGGTTTCTAGTCGAGTCAAATCGCAGTCGTGCACGTGAGCTGGGGTATAGTCAATTCGATATTGCCAATAATTTGTTGATTACTCTTTCAGGAAGTTTTCAAACCTCACCGACCTTTTGGGTTAACCCAAAGAATCATGTTTCATATCCCGTGGCAACTCAAACACCGCAATATTATATGAATTCATTACAGGCTTTGGGTAATATTACTGTTGCCAATGCTGCAAAGGATACAGATCCACAGATTTTAGGTGCGATGATGCATGCAAAACGCACTATGGAGCCCGTTGTGGTTTCTCACTACAACGTTCAACCTGTAATTGATATTTTTGCTTCTATACAAGATACCGATCTGGGCTCTGTTTCAAAAGCTATTAATAAAATTGTCAAAGATACCAAAAAAGATCTGCCAAAGGGGTCTTCTGTCGTTGTGCGGGGGCAGATACAAACCAAGGATCAAGCGTTTACGGGGCTCTATCTGGGGCTTATTTTTTCTATTCTTCTTGTTTATTTGCTGATCGTGATTAATTTCCAATCATGGCTAGATCCTTTCATTATTATCACCGCTTTACCAGCTGCTCTTGCCGGTATTGTGTGGATGTTATTCCTTACACACACTACGCTTAGTGTTCCTGCGTTAACGGGGGCTATCATGTGTATGGGGGTAGCCACTGCAAACGGTATTTTAGTGATTAGTTTTGCGCGTGATCATATGAAGGAAGGCCATGATCCGTTTACCTCAGCTCTTGAAGCGGGTAAATCTCGTATACGACCGGTATTAATGACTGCTTCGGCGATGATTATTGGCATGTTTCCTATGGCACTTGGGATGGGTGATGGCGGTGAGCAAAATGCCCCGTTAGGACGTGCCGTTATTGGTGGCTTGTCATTTGCAACAATTGCCACCTTATTTTTTGTTCCTACGATTTTTTGCCTGATTCATAGCCGCAAGCATAAAAAAGACCAGGGGGAAAAGCATGTCTGATGAAAGTCAATTGCCGAGGGAGTCTCGCACGTCGCGTCGGGTTATTATTATTGTTTGTCTTATTTTATTGCTTGCCTTTGTTATTATTTTCTTTCGCGTTCAGGCTAAGATGACGTTGCGTGTGGAAACAAATGCGAATGCAGTACCGATTGTGGCTACTCTTACTACCAAGCCAGGTCCTTTGACCGAGGAAATTATTTTACCAGGCAAGGTTGAAGCCTGGCACGAAGCAACAATTTACGCGCGTACGAATGGTTATATTAAAGACTGGTATGTTGACATTGGTAGTAAAGTTAAAGAGGGTGATTTACTTGCTATCATTGAAGCACCGGAAGTCAATGCCCAGTTACACCAAGCTGAAGCTGATTTACACACCGCGATTGCCAATAAAGATTTGGCTGATATTACAGCAAAACGCTGGCTCCATTTATTAAAATCAGATTCTGTCTCCAAACAAGAAACTGATGAGAAAGTTAGCAATTTAAAAGCTACGACAGCAATTATGAAATCGGCACAAGCTAACCGTGATAGATTGCGCGATCTGGTGAGTTATGAGCGAGTCATCGCACCTTTTGATGGTACGATTAGTTTCCGCAATATTGATATTGGTTCACTGATTAATGCAGGTAGTGGTACTAATGTTTTTTCTTTATTTAATATTGTGCAATCGAATCCTATCCGTGTTTATGTACAAATACCACAAACCTACGTGAATAATATTAAACCGAACATGGAAGTTAGTTTATATTTCACTGAACATCCCGGGAAAAAATTTCCGGCCAAACTGTACAAAACAGCGGATGCTATTAATGTTGACTCCCTGACTTTGCTTGCTCAATTCTGGGCGGATAATCCCAAGGATGAAATACTGCCTGGTGGATATACGGAAGTCCATTTCAATATGCCACTTTCGTCAAAACTTATTCGGTTACCAGTGAATACACTTCTCTTCCGTGCTCAAGGCTTACAAGTGGCTGTTGTTAATAAGAATAATAAAGTGGATTTACGTCCAATAACTGTAAGTCGTGATTTTGGTACTGAAGTCGAGGTTAATACCGGTCTTCAAGTTGGAGAGCTAGTTATTTTAAATCCACCAGATGCTCTTATGGCCGGCCAAGAGGTGAAAATAGCATCCAAAGACAATGAAACACCAAAAGAGCCAGCCCCAAAATGAAAAGACAAATGACTCTGATTTTATTTTCGTTATTATTGGCTGCTTGCTCGTTTACACCTCGATATCAGCGCCCCCCGATGCCTATTCCTCTTGAATACAAAGAAACCAAGGAGTGGAAAAAGGCTAAGGGATATACTCCTACTGCTAAAGGTACGCGTTGGTGGTTGATGTTTAATGATCCGGTTTTAAATGAACTGGAAGAAAAAGTTACCTGTACAAACCAAAATTTGAAAATTGCTTTTTCCCGTTTTCAAAATGCCCGTGCCGCAGCACAGGTTGCACGTTCTGCTTATTATCCTACCCTCCTTGGAGTAGGAAATGCGGACAGGCAACAAAAATCGCGGAATATTGCTAACCCAAATACAACTAATTCCTTTAGTGATTTTTTAGCGGGTGTTGATGTCTCTTATGAGATCGATTTGTGGGGGCGGGTGCGGAATTCAGTGGCTGCCAGTGAGAGTCAGTTACGAGCCAGCGCCGCTGATCTTGCCGGTGTCTCTCTTAGCATGCATGCAGAATTGGCTATGGATTATTTTGCTTTGCGGGGAGATGAAGCTAGCCAACGGGTATTGGATGCGACAGTAGCGGCTTATGAAAAAGGTTTATACATAACGCGTAAACGTTATGATGGGGGGGCTGCACCGATAGCCGATGTTGATCAAGCCATTACGCAACTGGAAAATGCCAGGACTGCAGCAACGGAAATGCGATTGCGGCGTGCCCAACTTGAACATGCCATTGCAGTATTAGTGGGTGAAATACCGGCTAATTTTAAAATGCCCCCTGCAAAAACCAGAATGAATCTGGTTTCTATTGCGCCTGAATTACCTTCTTCACTTTTAGAACGCAGGCCCGATATTGCTGCTGCTGAACAACGCGTGCAAGCGGCAAATTTTGAGATAGGTGTTGCTTGTGCGGCTTTTTACCCGCAAATTAATTTTAGTTCAATAGCTGGTGTTGAAAGTCAAACCCTGGCAAACCTGTTTGATCAGCCCAGCCTATTTTGGTCGCTTGGACCCATTAGTGGATTAGCTTTAGTAAAGCCTTTGGCAAACTTGGTATTATTTGATGGGGGCAATTTGCGTGGTTTATTGAACTCTGCAAAAGCGAGTTATCACGAAACAGTCGCTTCTTACCGGCAAACTGTGCTTACTGCTTTCCAAGAGGTAGAAGATAATTTAGTTGCCATACGCCGTCTTGATCAAGAAAACCGAAGTCAAACTGCCGCCACTGCTGCAGCAAAGCGTGCCTTGGTTCAAGCAATCGATCGATATAAAGGTGGGCTCACTAATTATCTGGATGTTGTTGTCAATGAAAACACCGCCTTGCAGGCAGAACTGAATTCGGTGGATATTCGTACTCGCCGCCAGGTAGCCAGTGTATTGCTTATTAAAGCTTTGGGAGGTGGATGGTCCTGCCAAACTCAATGTACCTGAAATAGATATGCCTTGTATTTTTTCAATTAATTCTATACTAGAAATTAGTTAACAAAATTCTTTAATGGGTTCAGGCGTTTTTATTAAGGAAAATAACGTTCAGGGATTAAGGTATGTCTACTCATAAAAAAGACCTGGTTCTCTTTGATGCAATGTCGCATGTTCTTTCGTTATTAGAAAATCCGGTACTTCTTTGTGATGCACAAGCTTCAATCCTTTATGCCAACCCTTCTTATTATGATTTGGTAAATATGGATGCAACCGGTTTAAAATTTTGGCGTATTTTCCCAAAGATTAATCAGGTTCCAGATTATTTTAAAGCGGCAGTTATGTCTCATAAAGAAATAAAAGAATCCATTAATTTAAACAAGAAAACGTTTATAGTTAGAGTTGTACCCATCACCCAAATTATTGCAAAAAAAACGATCTACATGATTTACTTTGAGGAGATAACTACCTTTTTAAGATTGGAAGAGCAAATTGAGCTTGATAAAGAAATTTTAGCAAATTCATTCTTTAATGCGATTAGAGCACTTTCAGAGGTAGTTGAGACACGTGATCTTTATACAGCTGGGCATCAGAAGCGAACTGCCTCGATTGCCTTGCATATTGCCCAAAAAGCGAATCTTTCAGAGCTTAATCTTTTGGCTACCCTGTATTTAGGGGCTCTTGTCCATGATGTGGGAAAAATTTATGTACCTATCGAGTATTTAGTAACTCCCCGCCAACTAGAAAGTTATGAATATGACGTTTTAAAGCAGCACGTGAATAAAGGCAGTGAGATTGTAAATAAGATTGTCTGTCCTTGGGAGATTGAGGTGATTGTATCCCAACATCATGAGCGCTTGGATGGCTCTGGCTATCCTAAGGGATTAAAGGAAGGAGAGATTAATGAGTTAGCCAAAATAGTTGCTATAGCCGACGTCTGGGATGCCATGGTCATAAATAGACCTTATCGAGCTGCTCTTACAATTAAAGAAGCAATTAATTATTTAAATTCAACAGCAGGCATTTTATTTGATAAATACTACGTCGAATGCTTGTTGAGTTTGATTCAAGAGGAGGCAAATATTTATTCTCAAGAGGTTTTTTCCTTTTTGGAGTTAAAAACGTTGCTTACCGAATAGGCCCTTTCAATGATTTACCCGTTTTGGAATTGATAGTTAATAAACGGTACTCGCCTGGTTGCAAAGTGCCTAATGACCAATCAGCAATGCGATGTCGGACTAATCTTAATGTCGGAAAACCAATAGCTGCTGTCATTCGACGGATTTGATGGTTTTTACCCTCTCTCAACACGATCTCTAACCAACTGGTTGGTATGGTTTTACGAAAACGCACCGGTGGATTCCTTGGCCAGAGCGGAGGCTCATCGATTAATGTGACTTTGGCCGGCAAAAACCGTGTTTCTCTGATTACTAAGCCTTGCCTAATGGGGAAGAGGTCTTGTTCTTGTGGTATCCCCTCTACCTGAACCCAATAATATTTCTCTTTGTTGGCGTCAGGATGACTGAGCTGATGTTGCAATTTACCCTGATGAGTAAGAAGCAAAAGCCCTTCGCTATTTTTATCTAAACGCCCTGCTGCATAAAAGTTCGGTTTATTAATATAGTGAGCCAACGTTTGTTCATGTACGTCACCGGTGAATTGGCTTAGAACACCAAAAGGTTTATTGAATAGTAAAATTTCACTCATGTTGCTTACAATGGAAAAATAACGCTTATCTAGCCTAGAATGGTGAATCATACCATAATACACGTTGTAGGTTTTATGCCTGCATGTTAGTACTCATTAAATTTTTTTAATGACAAAATCTTGACTTACTTATATTCAAAAAGGATACTCGAAGCATTGCATGCTTCGCTTACTTACTGGCTGATATAGCGCATGCTCTTGGGAACTTCCAAGCAAACTTATCAATGAATGAAAACTCACTAATTGGAGACAAAGGATGTTTAGTTTGAAAAAAACAGCTCTAAGTATACTTGCTTTAGGAAGCAGTGCAGTATTTGCTGGCACTATGGGGCCTGTTTGCACCCCAGGTAATGTTACTGTTCCTTGTGAGAGAACTGCATGGGATATTGGTATAAGCGCTCTTTATTTGCAACCAGTATATGATGCTGATTTTGGTTACTATGGCTCAAACACTACTGATTCTGCTACAAGGTTTACTGATTTCGACCCGAATTGGGATTGGGGTTTCAAACTTGAAGGCTCCTATCATTTCAATACAGGCAATGACATTAATGTAAACTGGTACCATTTCGACAACGACAATGATTTCACACCAGGGGTTTCATTCGCAAGTGGTAATTACTTATCTATCAACAGTAAGTGGGATGCTGTTAATGGTGAGTTAGGCCAATTTGTTGATTTCAGTGCAAATAAGAAAATACGATTTCATGGCGGCGTACAATATGCGCGAATTCAAACTCGCGCACACGTTTATAGGAGCGGCGAATTTATTTCGCAATCATCTGCTACATTTAACGGCTTTGGCCCCCGTACTGGCCTGGATATGAACTACGTTTTTGGAAATGGTCTGGGAATTTACGCTAAGGCTGCAACAGCGATATTAGTTGGAACTAGCAAATTTAACTGTGGAATATGTTTAACCGAAGGTTCAAAGACTGCCATGGTTCCAGAACTTGAAGCCAAAGTAGGGGCTGATTACACTTATACTATGGCGCAAGGCGATTTAATTTTGGATGTAGGTTATATGTGGTTTAATTATTTCAATGCGCAAAATAACATTGGGGCTGTATTCACAGGTATTGAAAGTGATTTTTCAGCATCAGGTCCTTATATTGGTCTAAAATACATAGCTAATGTCTAGCTAGTCGAGTTATCGGTCGCTGAGCTGAAGGCCCAGCGACCGGGCCAATAGCTCTTTGATCCCGAATGGTTAAACTCAGTGCAATAAAACAGATTAGTCAATTTCAAATCCTTTTTAAAATTCTTTCTATCTACCAAAGCTTACCTGAGCATCAGGTTGAGGTAATCATTAGCAAGCACCGAATGCGCACCAGGATATCTTCAAGGTAGACTTAACTCTGAAAAGGTAGTGCACATTACGGCCAATGAGTGTCTTTATATTCAATTGAGAAGCCATACCTGTTTGTAAGATTAAATGCATTTGGGACAAAGAGTTTGAGCGTGCTATGATTAATCTCTTTAACCCAGACGGAGTTATCAATGACCTACGAAAAAATCCATGTTCCAGCTCAGGGACAAGCCATTACTGTTGCTGCTGATTTATCCTTGAAAGTACCTCAATTTCCTATTATTCCATTCATTGAGGGCGATGGTATTGGCGTGGACGTGACTCCAGCGATGATAAGGGTTGTTGATGCGGCAGTGGCAAAAGCTTATGGTGATAAAAAGAAAATTGCCTGGATGGAAGTTTATGCCGGTGAGAAGGCAACAAAGGTTTATGGTGGAGATCAATGGCTACCCAAAGAAACGCTGGATGCCATAAGAAAATTCGTTGTTTCTATCAAAGGCCCTTTGACTACGCCAGTCGGTGGTGGAATTCGCTCATTGAATGTTGCCATTCGCCAGGAACTTGACTTGTATACTTGTTTACGTCCAGTTCGTTATTTCAATGGTACACCAAGCCCAGTCAAAGAGCCTTGGAAAACCAACATGGTTATTTTCCGCGAGAATGCAGAAGATATTTATGCGGGTATAGAGTGGCAAGCCAACTCAGCCGAAGCCAAAAAAGTTATTCATTTTCTGCAAAAAGAAATGGGTGTGAAGAAAATTCGTTTTCCCGAGAATTGCGGTATAGGAATTAAACCGGTTTCTCAGGAAGGTACGGCGCGTTTAGTCAAAGCTGCTATTCAATATGCGATTGATAATCAGCGTGATTCTGTTACCTTGGTTCACAAAGGCAATATCATGAAATTTACCGAGGGGGCATTCAAGGATTGGGGTTATCAAGTTGCCCGCGACAGTTTCGGAGCAAAAGAATATCAAGGTGGACCATGGATGGAATTAACCAGTCCTAAAACAGGTAAACCCATCATAATTAAAGACGTCATTGCTGATGCCTTTTTGCAACAAATTTTATTAAGACCAGAAGATTATAGCGTTATTGCTACCCTGAACTTAAACGGTGATTATATTTCTGATGCACTTGCTGCACAGGTTGGTGGTATTGGAATTGCACCTGGAGCTAATATTGGCGATGAGGTGGCTGTCTTTGAAGCAACTCACGGAACAGCGCCTAAATATGCCGGTCAAGATAAAGTAAACCCGGGTTCGTTGATTTTATCGGCTGAAATGATGCTCCGCCATTTAGGTTGGGTTGAAGCGGCTGATCTAATTATCAAAGGAATGGAAGGGGCAATTGAAGCAAAAACAGTTACTTATGATTTTGAGCGCTTAATGCAAGGCGCTACCTGTGTAAGTTGCTCCGGATTTGCTGAAGCGATGATTAACCATATGTAAATAAAGTAATATTCTAAAATTGGATAGTTATAAATCAAATTTATAACGAATAAAACGACGCCCCTGAAAAGGGGCGTTTTACGTCCAAAAAAGGACTTTTGGATACAAATAAATTTAAGGTATATTGGCAGCATTAAGAGCTCAACTGCCATTTTACAGATTAACAGTGAGAGTATTTTTTATACTATTCATAATAACCAGTATGAATGCTATCTAATCAAGATGTTGTTGATTGTCGCAAGGTTTAATTTTTTCAATAATTAAATCATCTTTTTACTGGCCAAAAGTGCATTGTAAGTCTATAAAATTAATAAAGGGTGTATGTCATGAGCGGATGGTCTTTAGAGGAAATAATTGAGCGCAAAAAGGCGGAGTCGGAAGCCTTACCTGCGGTCAGACAGCCGAAGAAGTATAAGGTTATACTGCTTAACGATGATTACACGCCGATGGAGTTCGTAGTGGATGTATTGAAGCGGTTCTTTCACTTTAATGAAGAATTGGCGACACAGGTGATGTTACAGGTTCATATTTTAGGAAAGGGAGTTTGTGGTGTTTTTACCAGGGATATAGCAGAAACAAAGGTCGCTCTAGTAAACGACCATGCGAGAAGCAACCAGCATCCCTTGTTATGTACCATGGAACCCGAAAACTGGTAGTGGCTGGAGAGAGGAGCAATAAAATGTTAAACAAAGAACTTGAATTCACCTTAAATCTAGCCTTTAAGGAAGCCAAAGAGAAACGTCACGAATTCATGACGGTCGAGCATTTATTGCTCTCATTGCTTGATAATCCAGCAGCTGGTAATGTGTTACAGGCTTGTGATGCCAACATTGATTCGTTAAGACGTGATTTGCTTGAGTTCATTGACGAAACGACCCCTAGAATTCCAGAGGATGAGCTGGATCGAGAAACTCAACCTACCCTCGGTTTTCAACGGGTGCTACAACGAGCAGTGTTTCATGTTCAGTCTGCAGGTAAAACGGAAGTGACAGGTGCTAATGTTCTTGCAGCAATATTTAGTGAGCAGGAAAGCCAGGCTGTTTATTTTTTGCGCCGTGAAAATATAACGCGTTTAGACGTCATTAATTATATCTCCCATGGTGTTTCTAAATATCATAACAATGATATGAATGACAGTATGAATTCACCAATGGATGATGAAGGATTAGGTGGTGAGGGTAGTGAGTCTCCGCTTGAAAGTTATTGTATGAATCTCAATAAGCGCGCCAGAATGGGTAAAATCGATCCCCTTATCGGGCGCCATGAAGAAATTCAACGCACCATCCAGGTTTTATGCCGTCGCCGTAAAAACAATCCCTTATTGGTGGGTGAAGCAGGCGTGGGTAAAACAGCTATAGCGGAAGGGCTGGCGCGACGTATCGTTGATGGTGAAGTTCCAGAGGCAATAAGTAACTGTGTTGTGTACTCACTGGATTTAGGAGCCTTATTGGCTGGAACCAAATATCGTGGTGATTTTGAAAAACGGTTAAAAGCTGTTTTAAAGCAATTAAGCCAGCAGGATGGTGCCGTATTATTCATTGATGAAATCCATACCATCATTGGTGCAGGTGCGGCATCTGGAGGGGTAATGGATGCTTCTAACCTCATTAAACCTTTACTGGCCAATGGCGAATTGAAATGTATTGGTTCAACCACCTACCAGGAGTATCGTGGGATTTTTGAAAAAGACAGAGCGCTTGCCAGACGTTTTCAGAAGATTGATATTACAGAACCAAGTGTTGATGAAACCTTTGAAATTCTGAAGGGATTAAAAGGACGTCTTGAAGATCATCACGGTGTTAAATTTTCTATTCCCGCACTGAAGGCTGCTGCTGAGTTATCAGCGAAGTACATTAATGACCGTTTCTTGCCTGACAAAGCGATTGATGTGGTCGATGAAGCAGGTGCATATCAAAATCTGTTAACGGCGACAAAACGCAAAAAAATAATCTCTGTGACAGAAATTGAAAGTGTAGTAGCCAAAATTGCTCGTATACCGGTTAAGAAGGTTTCTGCTCGAGATAAAGATACTTTGCGTAATTTGGAACGGGATTTAAAACTGTTAGTTTATGGCCAAGATAATGCAATAACCGCACTTGCTTCTGCAATTAAACTGGCTCGCTCAGGCCTGCGTGAACCGCAAAAACCAGTGGGTTGCTTTCTCTTTGCCGGCCCAACAGGCGTTGGTAAAACAGAAGTCACTAAACAGTTAGCAAATGTTTTGGGTATTGAGCTGTTGCGTTTTGACATGTCCGAATACATGGAAAAACACACGGTTTCACGTCTGATTGGCGCTCCTCCAGGCTATGTCGGTTATGATCAAGGCGGGTTATTGACGGAAGCTGTGACTAAAAACCCTCATGCAGTGTTATTGCTTGATGAAATTGAAAAAGCACACCCCGATGTCTTTAATTTGTTGCTGCAGATTATGGATCATGGCACTTTGACAGATACAAATGGGCGGCAAGCCGATTTTCGTCATGTGATACTCGTGATGACTTCTAACGCCGGTGCCTATGAAATCAGCAGAAACGCCATTGGTTTTTCTTTGCAGGATAACAGCAATGATGGATTAGAGGTTATTAAACGACAATTTAGCCCTGAATTTAGAAACCGATTAGACGCTATTATTAATTTTGCGCCTCTTGATCAGATGACGATTGGTTTGGTTGTCGATAAATTTATCATGGAACTTGATGAGCAATTAAGCAATAAAGGCGTAACCTTTAAGGTTGATAAATCAGCTCGAGATTGGCTGATTGAACATGGCTATGATAAAACCATGGGCGCGCGACCAATGGCGCGTTTAATTCAGGAAAATGTAAAGAAACCACTTGCTGACGAATTACTGTTTGGTAAGTTGGCGAATGGTGGTCATGTCACCTTACAAGTAAAAGATGGCAAGCTTCATTTTGATAGCCATGATCATCGTGAAGGTGTCTGTTGAATTCTACCTGTTCTAACTATTCAAGGCACTCATGCTTTCAGCATGCAGTGCCTTTGTTTTTAGTGGTTGCAGCGAACTTGGGCTTGTAATTTTGGCGCAATGATATTACCAGTTAACAAGTAGTTACCCTTTTTCAGAGCCCCACTAAGCGGGCGATAATATTATCAAATTGATTGAAGATACCTACTCTGAAGAGGCCATCGGTTTTTGCAAGATCAATTCGGGTTTTTTCCTTATATTCTTATTTTAAAAGAAAAAACCAAGAGACTTTTTCAAAAGCTAATAAGGATTTGCAAAATAATCTGTACTCAAAAGGGCAAAATATTCTCTGATCAGAGAATACGAGACGGTATGATCAATAGTGCAACTTAATAGCAATAGGGCACTATTTTTGGCCATTAAACCTGCTTCCTGTTGCAAATTACTTACATTTATGCCGTTATCCAGTTAAAATATTGCCATTATCGATTTCTGGCTGGTTAATCATACATGCTCAGTGTCATTATCATCGCTAAAAATGAAGAAGCAAACATTAGACGTTGTTTGGAATCCGTGCAATGGGCTGATGAAATTGTTGTTCTTGATTCGGGTAGTAGCGATAATACAGTTGCCATTGCCGAAGAATATACTAAAAAAGTGCATTGCACTGATTGGCAGGGTTATGGCGTACAAAAACAGCGAGCACTTGCGTATGCCACTGGTGATTGGGTATTAAATCTTGATGCCGATGAATGGGTGGATGCAGCACTCAAAGAAACAATAATTGCCGCCATTAACAGCGATGCAGCAGATGCTTATCGCATACCAATCTGTATGAGTTTCTACGGTCAGCCCTTGCGTTTTTCCTCCAGTCCTAAACGGCATGTGCGTCTTTTTAAGCGAGCTGGCGCTCGTTATAGCGAGGATATTGTACATGAAAAAATACTGCTTCCGGCAACAGCAAGAATCAGTCGAATAAAGCAGGGAATTATGCACAACTCTTTTCAGGATGTTAGTCATGCCCTCTACAAAATCAATCGTTATTCGTCCTATAGTGCCAAAATAAAGATCGAAGCAAAGAAATCGCCGAGTTTTGGCAAAACTTTATTGGGATCAGGATGGATGTTTTTCCGTTGTTATTTTTTACAACGGGGTTTTTTAGATGGCAAAGCCGGATTTTTATTTGCTGTTTTTAATGCGCAGGGGACTTTCTATCGTGGTATCAAACAGCTTTACCGCGATGCTCAGTTCGAAAAATTACCCAAGACAATAAGAGATAATTAATCGTATGGAAACAACACTCAGTTTTTCACAAAAATTTTCTTTGCATCGTGCTGTTCCTTTCTTGCTGGTCACAACACTCTTTCTTTTACCGATGAGTTCCAGTGGAAAAAGTATTGGTATGGCTTTGTCGGTAGTGGCCATTCTCCTGTCGCCTTCTTATCGTTCAGAATTGGCTGGTCTTTTTGCAAAATCCTGGTGCAAGGCAGCCTTGATTTTATTTGCAATCGCTCTACTGGCTTGCTTCTGGAGCCCGGCCAATTTGTCAGAAAAATTTTTTGTCGTAGAAAAATACAGCAAATTACTTTACTTGCCACTGTTAGTGGTTGGCTTCCGTGATGCTAAAACGAGAGAAACGGGTTTGCATGCATTCCTATTCGCTATTTTTATTACCTGTGCGCTTTCTATCTTAAAGTTTCACGGTTTTTTACAATCGCTTGCGATTGATCCTGATAATGTGTTTCGCAACCATATTATTACTGGTTTTATGGTTGCTTTTGCGACCTATCTATCGTTGCTGCTAGCCTACCGTCATCAAGGTTTAGGGGGGCGTTTTGCCTATGTTTTACTGGCAGGGATATACAGCTATCAAGAGCTTTTTATCAATATTGGTCGTACAGGCTACGTCGTTTATCTATTGATGATGGGTATTTTAGTTTTACAACTCTGCTCTTGGCGCCAGGCTATAGCAGGCATTCTCTTGATCGGCTCGGCATTTACATTAGCTTACTTTAAATACCCTTTAATCAACGAGCATGTTAATTCCATTGCCAAAGAATTAAATCGCTACCAAAACAATGATAAAAATTCCGCAGTGGGTTATCGTTTACAGTTTCATGATTTTGCCCACAAGCTTTTTAACCAACATCCAATATTTGGCAATGGTACCGGTAGCTTTACTTATTACTTTAGAACTGAGAAACCGGTACCAGCCTGGGGGCCTAAATTGTTAGAGCCTCATAATCAATATTGGTTGGTTGCTGCGGAATTTGGTATCGTGGGTTTTGCTGCTTTATTGTTCCTGTTTGTTAGTTTAATTCGAGCCAGTTGGCAGCTTAATACAACAAGAGCGATTGCTTTTGCCATGCTGATACCTTTTTTGCTCGGTAATCTCTCTGATTCTTTATTGTTTTATTCAGGATCTGGCTATTTCTTTCTCTTATTCATGGCGTTGTGTCTTGGTGAACAGGTTAGGCCTGCGAAAGAGCATAGGAATACTGTCTAACAGCCTGGTTCCAAATGTTGATTTCAGGGCGAGAAGAGGATTTCGCTAGATTGCAGCTAAATTCTTTTCAATGCCATATTGTTTTGGTAAGTATTTTACGACAACAACTAAAGAAACCAGTGCGCAAAAGACAACGTAATAGGCAATCATCATTGTATTAAAGCGATTGATAAGCCAGGTATTAATTGCCGGGGAAAAGCCGCCTACTAGAGCCATGGAGATATTGTAGGCCATGGAAATTCCCGTATAACGTCCTTTACCCGAAAACATTTCTGCCATTACTATCGGCGTCACAGCTTGTTCGGCACTATAAAAAATTACTAAAGGTAGCAAAACCCACCAAGCGGAAATCGTTTGTAAAACCCAAAAACTAGGAATAGCGCAAATTAAATAGCCAAGCGTTGAAAAAACTAAAATATTCTTTCGACCAACTTTGTCAGAAATATGTGCGAACACCGGCACAAATAATAAAGAAAAAACAATAAACAAGGTCTGCATTTGATAAGCTTGATTAAGCGGGACCTGCAAAAACTCATGTAAATAGGTAGAGAGATAGCCCATCAGAGTATAACTGCCGCAGGCACTAATAAATAATAATAAAATAATGTGAAACATAGAGCGATATTGTTTAGTAAGCACATATTTAACAGGCAAATATTTTTCACGAATGTTTTGCTGTAACTGTAGAAAAGTCTCTGATTCCGACAGGTCACGTCTTAGCCACAATCCTAAAATTCCCATTACTCCGCCAGAAATAAAGAGAATACGCCAGCCATAACTCGCTAAAGCGTCGTTACCAACAAAGGCACTGAGAGTAGTACAGGCTAGAATAGCGGCCAATACGCCAATATTGGAACCATTATTAGACATACTGCTAACCAAGGCACGATGTTTATCTTGTGCTGATTCCGAAAGATAAATCATAGAGCCGGCAAATTCTCCACCGATACAAAATCCTTGTAGTAAACGGCAAGTAATTAATAAGAGGGGAGCCAATAATCCTGCTTGGTTATAAGTTGGCAGAAAACCGGTTAAGATCGAAGCAATAGACATTAGTAAAATAGTAAACTTAAGTGTTTTAGCACGCCCATAGCGATCGCCTAAATGTCCTAAAACAATAGAGCCGAGGGGCCGCACAATGAATCCTGCAGCAAAGACCAGCATCGTGGCCAATAAACTCGTGGCAGGATTATTATCCGGGAAGAACAAACTCGCAATAACAGGAGACAAATAAGCAAACAAACTAAATTCATACCATTCCAGGGCATTCCCTATAATGCATGCAAGGATACTCCGATATTTTTTCATGAATTATTACGTCCTTTATAATGGGTTACCTGCTTGCTTTGTGAGCCGTATCAGTGTTGTAGCTGAATGAAACATAGGAAAGAGTTATTGTCAATTCTGGTGTATGAGCAAAATATCATCAAGCGGCCTTCCAGTCCGATTGTTCAACAACCTGCACTCCGTCTTCAAACTTAACGTTATTAACAACAAGTGTTAATAGGTTAAAACCTCTAATTTTTATCCACCGCTTCTGAGCGGACTCCATCAGCTTAAATACCATTGCTAATGTGCTATCTCTTGAGCCACAGTTACGTGATTTTTTTGTACGTAATCGCACTGTAGCGAAGGCAGATTCAATTGGATTTGTTGTTCGAATATGAATCCAATGCTCTGCAGGAAAATCATAAAAAGCGAGCAATTCCTCGCGATCCTTATTCAAGCAATCCATTGCTTTCGGGTACTTGGGTGTGAATAACTCCAACGCATTATCAAAGGCTTTATGAGCATCTTTACGGGTTGATGCCATCCATATCTCATGCAGTGCTGCTTTCACTTTGGGCTGCACTGACTTCGGTAGTTTATTTAGAATATTAGCGGTCTTATGTACCCAGCAACGTTGGTGACGGGTGTCGGGATACACTTTGCTAATAGCATTCCAAAAGCCCAATGCGCCATCTCCGGCAGCTAGCTTTGGTGAATGAACAAGACCTCTTTGCCGTAAGCTCGTGAGTAACTCTTCCCAGCTTGCCGATGACTCCCGATACCCATCACTCACGGCAACTAACTCTTTATGGCCATGCTCGGTAACACCGATAATAACCAGTAAACACAAGCGAGCGTCCATTCGCACCTGGCTATAAATACCGTCCGCCCACCAATAAACATAGCGTTTCTGACTTAAATCCCGGCGTTGCCAGTTTTGATGCTCTAAAAGCCATTGGCTTTTTAATCGAGATACCGTATTTGCAGATAAGCCTTTTGCATGCTCACCTAACAGAGCGCCCAAGGCTTCGGAGTAATCACCCGTTGATAATCCTTTTAAATAAAGCCAGGGAATCAATTCCTCAATACTTTTTGTACGTCTCAAATACGGTGGCAACAAGTGACTTTGAAAATGAATGCCAGAGCCACTGCGGTCACGAACCTTAGGCACTTTGATTGTGACGTCACCAATGCCTGTTTGAATGGTTCTTTCTGGCAAATAACCATTACGTACGATAGCCTGTCTACCGTCAATTAGTTTTAAATCCTCATATTCAGACAGCATGGCACCAAGCTCCGCTTCAACTGCTTGCCTAATTAAATCACGGGCTCCATTCCTTAATAATTCAGTTAATGGATCAGTGATTCTTTGAACTGGTGTAGAAACCTCTTTCAGATTACAATCCTTCATGGCGTATTTCCTTTTGTTGATTATGTTCTTGGCGAACAATCAACAGGATACGCCACCTAATTTATTTTTCACATACACCAGATTCGAGCATAACTCTTGTAACCCTGATAAACCCTGCCCATTCAATCTATACTCACAGGCTTATTCACAAAATCTGTGGACAAAAACCATCTGTAAAATGAGCTGAATTTAAGCACACAAATCCCATTCCTGTCGAATGTTTTGAAGTTCAGACTCAATATTCGCCTGCTCGTCATACAGTCTGGCAAGCTTTATGCCGATGCTGTCGATAAGTTCCTGGTTGGCATATCCCAAACCCTGATCGAGGGCATCTTCCATTTGTTTTAAGTATTTGCCTTCCGTGAAGATTTCATTGCTGATTCGGTTGAGTTTTTCTGTCAAATGCCGTTGATGGGATGCCTGCTCTTTTTGTTTGGTAATGATTTCTTTTTGCTTATCGAAGCGGAACTCGTCAGCCATACTTACCTCAAAACGGGCTTTTATTTCAGCGATACGTTGTGGGTCGGTTACGCCTAAAAGCTCACGCTCAAGCTTTTCCTGACTTGTTCTTCGGCGTTTAACCTCATCACGCTCCTTGAAGGCCTGACCGATATCCCAGTGGTTATAAAATCCCTTTGGTATTCGCCATAGTTTTTTGCGAATCAGGCTTGCAGCGATATTGATGCGGTGGTTTATACAGGCAACGTCTTTGAACTGCTCTTTGTTTGTCACAGCAAAAAGGACTTCAGTAAACAGGCGTTCATTGTGCTTTAGCTCCTGTCCCTGATTTTTAAGTACGTTGTAGAGCATGCCTTTGATGTGATCTTTGATTTCTTCACTGACTCTTTCTCCAATGTCTTTTTCAATGGGAAAGACGGTTTTTTCAAAAGAGGTTTTTTGTTTTTTTCCACAATTAACAGCATTTTTGCTAACAGTACTGATATTGTTATTAGGAGAATCTCCTTTATTATTAATAGTAGGAACCGTCAGATTGACCGAAGGGGTATCGTCAATATGACCTAAATTTATACTATCTGGATTTTTATTGCCTTTGCTTGCTTGGTTGGTTGTGGATGGTTTTTTTGTACTGGTTTTTAAAAGCGCCAGCAGTTTGTCAGTTATTCGGATATGCAGACAGGCGATGTCCTGAGCGTGTTTTCTGGAATAGCGTTTAATCACCCTCTTTTCTATCAGGCCTTTCTCTGCGAAATCCCGAAGGTAGCGTCCTACTGAGCTTTCTGAAAGGCCTGCACCCGCTGCCAGTTCGTCAGTGGTTCGGGTAAACCAGATGTAATCGCTGTTTTTAATTTTATATTTGGAAATCTGCCACCAGTAAATACACTTACTCAGGAATTCTGCCTTGGCAGGACTGCTTGCCAGAAGCTTTAACTGATCATGGCGGTCGTGGTAAATTGTCGCTATATTGTTGTTTTTATTCATGCGTAACCATTCCTTAGTTTTTTAAACTTTGACGGAATGGGTATTTTTAGATAAAATTAATTTGTGAGATTAATTTTTATATCTAAAAACACCCAAAAACTCCAGTTTTTAAAAGCCCGTTAGCCCGGGCTTTTTTTTATTCTTTATTCTCTCCTGAAATGAACTTTATTGTCAAATGCATTGAATAAGTTCCTTAAAAGAACTAACCTAAGAGTGGTTTTTGAAGAAAATAGCTTGTTTTTTTGCTTGTATTGAACTTTATGATAATAAAATAGTCATCTTGAGGGAGGGAAGAATATGTCAGATATAGATTGCATAAATGACAGAATAAGAGATATTAAAGAAAAGCATTCTTTAAAACATTCAGATATATCAGATATAACAGGGTATTCTGTTAGCTCTATAAAAAAATGGATGATGGATGAAGAGCATCAGTTTTTCCAGAAAGCCCCTGTTCAGGCACTACGGTTACTGGATAACTGGATATCGCTACAAGATAGAACAGGGGTTGAAGAAAGCGATGTAGAAGATCAATGCCTTGCTGAAATATGGAGTTTTTTAAACTTTAAAGGAGGTGTTGGTAAAACGACAGTTGCATTTAATATTTGTTTAATGCTTTCGAAAAAGAAAAAAGTTCTTGTGATAGATGGTGATCCACAGGGACACTTAAGCTCTTCTTTAATCAAAGATCCCATTGATATGAAGTTTACAACGTCTGACCTCGTTATGGGGCGTTCTGGTAAGCCTTATCAGCTTAGTGAGAATTTACATGTAATAGGTACGAATAATTCTTTGGCTAATACTTGCGAAGCTATTCCTGCATCAGACTTATTATTTTTAATTAAAGAGAACCTACTTGAATATAAGTCAAAGTATGATTATATCATTATTGATAGCCTTCCATCGAAAGGGGCTTTATATGATTCTATAATGGCTGCTTCCAATAAAATTATAGTTCCATTTACCCCTGATTTATATGATAGCTGGGGGTTACAGGATGTATATCAGCAAGTTAAGAAACTCAAAATGAGAAAAATAAATGATAAAGTAAAGGTTGCTGCCTTAATTCCAAACAGGGTTGAAAAACCATTACGAAATTTTGATAGAGACGTAATCAATATTGTAAAAAAAACATTCCCTAATGAAATATGTCCGACTTTTATTTCAAATAGCGTAAGGTTACGTGAATGTAAAAGTCCTGCAATTGCAATGTCTATTGTTGATTATGCGCCAAACGAAAATGTCTCTAAAGAGTATGAGGCTGTATTAGAATATATTATTAATTCTTAAAGGATATCTTATGAATAAAAAGTCATTACAAAAAGAAGCAGTCTCTTTAAGCTTTAATAGAAACGGTAAAGATGACTGGGAAATTTTAGCTACTGAACAATTTGAGGAAAACGAAAAATTAATAACTAGAATTAAAGAACTGGAAAGTGAAGTTAAAAATAATCAAGATATTGTCTCAGTTGACCCTGAAAAGTGTTGTAACTGGCGGTTTTCCGACAGGAGTGATTTCGAACTTGGTGATATAGATGAGCTTTCGGAAGATATTAAAAATAATGGGCAATTGCAGCCGGCAATTATAAGAAAAATACAAGATTTAAATTACGAATACGAAATTATTGGTGGAGAAAGAAGATGGAGGGCCTGCAAAAAAGCAGGGATAAAATTAAAAGCAATCATCATAAATAAAGATGATCTTGATTGCATGGTTATACAAACCAGTGAAAATAAAAAACATAGTTTATCCCCCTACTCTCTAGCCAAGGCGTATTTAAAAATGATGAATGAATTAAATGTTAGCCAAAATGAATTATCAAAAAGGTTAGGAATACCAAAATCTTCTTTTGGTGATTTGATGTCTTTTAATAAAGTACCTCAAAAAATTTGGGATGAAGTTTCAGATTTATCTCAAGTGTCACCCACTACAGCTGCATTTTTATCAAAAACCTGTGCTATGGGGGATGTTTATATTGATGCAGTTATGAAGTTATCACAAGATATTAGAGAAGGGGCTGGGGTTAACTCTCTACAAAAACGCATAGATAAATTTATATCAAACTCAAAAACAAATAGAAATAAAACGTTTGTGTATAATGATGATGCCGGATCACCATTATTTAGAATTACCAGCACAGGGAGGATTTCTATAACGAGAAATGTATTGAACTCATTAGATATCAATGAATTGAGCGAGCATTTAAAAAAGTATATTTGTGAGAAAGTATAGGTGTCCGGGATCCGGACACTTGTCCACGGTCCGGGTTCCGGACAGTGGATTCAAGAGGCTAAGGTTAGTGATTAACTTATATATCTTGTTGGATCTTGAATGTCAGCATCTTGGAATCCTTTTTTTCTCAAATAACAACTATCACACTTCCCGCAGGCTTCTCCATCTTGATTGGCTTGGTAACATGAAACTGTCATTGAATAATCCACATCTAAAGATTTTCCGAGTTTAACTGTGTCAGCCTTGCTTAAATACAATAAAGGAGTTTCAATATTTATCTTTTCTCCTAAAACTGAGTTTTTTGTGGCTAAATTTGCCATTTTCATAAAGGCTTCAATAAACTCCGGCCTACAATCTGGATAGCCTGAATAATCAACTGAACTGACACCTATAAAGATGCTATCAGCATTAATTATTTCAGCCCAGCCAAGTGCAATTGAAAGCATTATTGTATTTCTTGCGGGTACATAAGTTGACGGTATTCCTGTTTTTCCTGAGTATTCTTCAATTTTTTTAGTTTGATCGGTTAAGGATGAACCACCCAGTTTCCCCAATGAGTCAAGGGAAATTATTTCATGTTGATTTGCATTAAAATGTTGAGCTATTTTTTTTGCAGCGTTTAATTCAGAGGAGTGTCTTTGACCATAATCAAAGCTTAACGCATTGCATTCATAGGATTTTGAGTTAGCAAATGCCAAGCATGTGGTTGAATCTAATCCGCCAGACAATAAGACGACAGCTTTTTTTTTCATTTTTAAACCTTATTTTCATTTATGGAGTATTTTGAATCAAGTATGAATGGGTTGAAGTTGGTGTTAAAGTCAAAAATATTCATTTTTTCACGATTTTTTATTCTTTTTGTTATTCTTATTGAAAAAGGAAGTAAAAGAATTTCAACAAGACATTTCACCAGCCATACAGGAAATATAAGAGAAAGCATTGATGTAAA
>NZ_LNYB01000085.1:348563-446650 GCF_001467625.1 Legionella feeleii | reverse complement strand
TTCCTTTTGTTGATTATGTTCTTGGCGAACAATCAACAGGATACGCCACCTAATTTATTTTTCACATACACCAGATTCGAGCATAACTCTGATGCCTACGATAAAGGTCTTTCTATCCATATAAGGGCGGAGTCCCATGAGGTAGACTACTCTCTGGATTAACGGGATTTCACTGAGTGCATCCAGTTCGTATGTGGTGACGAATAAGAAATCCATTTTTACTCCTGTTTTAACCCTGTATTTTTATTTCAATTGATATCAAACGCTATCAATCGATGACATTTAGATAACCAAGATGCATTAAACTTGATTCATTCTAGGAAATCCGTGGAGAGTGTCAATAGGGAAAATGAGTTTGATACTAAATGATATTCAATGAACTTTATATTTTTTTACTGAGAAGTTTTTACATTGGCAATTGGTTATTTTTGTTCAAAATTGTTTAAAAAAATTTTTCCTCGCGCGCGTAAAAACATAAATAAAAGATCTGGAGTTATGAGGTGGGTCGGCCTAGAGAGTTTCACTTTGTCTGGTTTTTAGATTCGACAGGTTTTTTCTCCTTGCCAGTACTGAATCTTGCTATGTCGGGTTTGTGCCGGGTTGATGTGTCGGGTTAAGGTCGGCCTTGTTTTGGACGGATTTAGGCTCATTGATTTGGGGAGTTAAAAAATTGTGGTGCAGGTTTAATTTAATGGTCATCTATTGATGATGTTTATTTAAATCGGAGTGTTTGTCAAAGGTTTTTTCTACCTGTTATTGATTGAATTTATATCAAGTTATTTTCAAACTGTGACAAATTGTCACGCTTTAATCTAAATCAAAATCAGGGGGTGAGCAATTATGCACAGAGATTTAATCGAATTGGCTTGGGATTTTTGCGTTCAGCATTCACAAATACTTTGCTTTTTTTAAAATTTGAATAGAAATTCTCTTGTTCGGCTTGGGTCTTAGTCTGTGTCTGTTCAATAATGTAAATCTGTGCTCGGTATTTTCATTCATAGTGGTTATCTCATCCCTACACTTTTCCCATTTACGGACAGCTGAGTGTGATTCATGAACCACTGTTTTGCCAAATTCTGGCTGGGGCATAGAAAAATAAGAGCGAATGTATTTAACTTGATTGCCAGTTAATCTCTCTTTTTGAATAGCTAATTTTTTTATTATTTCATCGGCAATATACTGGCCATCAATTTTCGGAAGCCATTCATCATTGAATTTAATCATGCCTACATTTTCTAATTCGATAGGAAGCCTAAGCCTTTATATGAAACAGTAGTTCGATTTTTGTTTTCATCGCTTAGCCTAAGTGAATGTTCATTCCCCTAAAAAATAGGAGATAGGGAATTAGTAACGGTTAATCCTATGCTGAATAAAATTTTTTGTAAACTTAGTTTACTTTATGGCTGTTGTTAAAAATTAAGATTGATTTCTTATTAGAGGTTATCAGAGCAAGAAAGTGATTTTAATTAAATATATTTAAAAATCATATTGTTATATTTAATAAATCATGGTGTATGCCTTTCTTGTTCTCTTTGGATAATGAAAGACTTAGCCCTTAGTTTTGTAAAGTAAGCCAATATTTGGATTGAAACGGTATCATATGAGTGTAAAAATTTTATGTGATAGCATGTGTTCTCATTAATGGCATGTAATTGTAGCTAGTAGGCTAGAGGAAATGAACAAGTTAATAAATTCCAAGACAACGATTTATGTTGTTTTCATATTTGGCTTTTTAATTTTTTTGTATCAGGTAATAAGTGCTAATTCTAAATTTTCCCTAGTTTGGTTTGTCGGAATTCTTACCGGAACGTTGTTTCTATTAAATTCTAATAATGAAAATGAACAAGGATATTCGCTTATTCAATTTTTTAAAGTTTTTGGAGTAGTTGCCACTTTTTATCTTGGGGGACAAGAGTTAGAACAGATTAGAACTAGCGGAAATCAAAATCTTCAAGCCAACATATTAAATTTGAAGATAACTGAGAGCAAGCTTGAGAATGAAACTTTTGCAGCGATGTTAAATACATTAGCATCACCTCAGCTAGAAGTTAGAGTCGGAGGAATCTATGCTTTAGAAAATTTGGCTCGAACTAATAAGGATTTTTATTGGCCAGTTCTCCATACGTTAATTTCTTATGTAAAAAACCATCGCTCCATTCACTCTAATGACAAAAGATTTCTATATAATGAAAATATTCAAACTGATATTCAAGCAATCTTAAATTTTGTAGTCGAAGGAGAATACGACATACCTCATACTTCTTCTGATAGTCTTGATTTATCTCATATTCATTTGGTAAATGTGGATTTATCTGGAGGGAAGTTAGCCTATGTAAATTTTGAGGGCAGTATATTAGAAAATATAGATTTTAATGGTGCTGATCTGACAGAGGCGAATTTTAGAAATTCTAACCTTAGAAATGTGTATTTTTCCAATGCCAATTTAACTCAGACAAATTTTACTAATGCCAAATTAACAGAAGTAGATTTTCTTGCTGCCAATTTGGAGTCCAGTAAATTTGGAAAGGCTACTTTTAATGCTGGAAAGAAAAATTACATATGGCTTTTTTCTGATGTCAAATTAGCGGGGGCAGATTTTTGTCTTGGGTTTGATACTGAAAAAAGAGACTCGATATTTGAATGTGCCTCCGGCCTAAAGTGTAATGATTTTAAACTTTCTAAATTATTTAATACTACTAAGCTTCCGGATGAGTTAACTTCTTGTAACTTTGTAATAAATCAAGACCCGAGTGAGTTAAAAATCCGTGAGGCAATAAAAAGTGGAAATTTAGCCTCTATCCCAATCTCGATTGGAGGCAGAGTTATTTATAAACGTATTCCTTCTGCATAATACTTAAAAATGCTATTTATACAGCTATATTGTATTTATTTATGAAAGGGTAGGGCAAACGTGCTCTACCCTTTGGTTTTCTCCTGCTCTCATAGATGTTCTTTATGACGTAATATCGAACAATTTCCAAAATGGAAAGAGTTGCTTGGATCAGTTATTTCCATTTTGGAAATAACTGATATCCATAGCTTTATTCTTTGCTTGATAAAGTTTTTTTATTCGGTAAAAAATTATCTTTGCTTACGACTTTTTTACCAGTTTTTTCTTCCAGTTCTATACGTGCTTTTTTAGCAATGCCACCACCTTGCTTACTTGCTTTCTGGTTTTCAGTCATTCCAGTGGCATTTGTCGCTTCGGCAATTTGCCTTGTGGATAGCTCTGCAAGTGCTGTAAAGATTAGCTCAGCTTCGCTCATATGATCTCGTAGGCTCTGGGATTTTAATCCTTTTGCCTGTTTGTGTTCTTTTACACTCAATCCTGTCCATTCTTGATGAATGATATTAGTAAGGATTGCAAATTCACTGGGTTCGTCAATGCCGTGCTCTTTCCAATAATCCGTGAGCTTATTCCGGGTTTCCTGACCCGTCATGCGCTGTTGTATCCATTTTTCACTGTAGCCATGTTGTTTCCATGTTTCTCTGGCTCTATCAAGTGCTTGAGAGGGGTCGGACATTTCTTGCATGCGTTCGTAGCCGACTTTTGCTAACCATAGTTTAATGGGTTCAGCTTTTGGGCTTGGGATTGATTGAATGAGCCGTAGCAATGTTTCGGCATTTGCAACGTCAGTGAGATATTTTTTGCCATCTGCTGCTGCTAATTTCAGTCGGTTACATTTTGTAACCGACTGACTACCTTCTTTTTGTAAACGATTTTTTAACACTTTCCAATAATTTCTTGCAGCTTGGTAATCGGGTTGCTGTATCAAGGCTTGGACTACATCTACAACTGAAAAAAACCATGTTCCAGTTTCTTCATCATATAAACGTCGAATATGGTATTGTTCAAAATTGGCTGGGTTACTTTCCATGAAAATTCCTTATTGTTCTGATGCTCTTTTGGGTTGGATTATTACTACATTATCTTGCTGTATATTTTCAATAAGCTCTGACCAGGCATTTAAAGCCTCTTTTCGCTGAGGCAGCATTTCATTTTTATTGTAAGTGGCCATGATCTTAGGCATCTTGTGCCCCAAACATTTCTCAATCACCACCGGATCAACATGCAATGCCTCACCAAGTTGAGTGGCAAAGGTGCGTCTTAGATCATGGGCTGTCCAGTGCGGAATACCTACTCGTGATTGTATTCTGATTACAGCTCTTGGCATAGCTCGGTCCGATAATATACTTTGATCGTCTGCGCCTGTAATGACGTATTCTGAATCGCTGTGTGCTTTGAGTTCTCGTAATACCTGTTTAGTCAATTCTGTGAGGTGAATTCTCATGACTACGTTGGTTTTGGTATTTTCGGATGGAATAGTCCATAAGGAGTTTTCAAAGTCGAATTCAGACCATTTGGCTACTCGGATTTCTCCTGTTCTTACACCTGTTAGCAGGATGATTTTCAGGGCTGCACGGATTTGGAAAGAAGTACCATGTTCTTTACTGTCTAAGAATTGCCACAGGGTTTTTACTTCATCGAGGGTTAAAAAACGTTCTCTGGGCTTTTCTATACCGCCTATGTCTCTGGCTCGTATGGTCATGGCTGGATTTAACAGCATTTCGCCTCGGCTTACTGCGTAGTTGAAGGCTTGCTTTAGTGTGCTTAGTACTTTGTTTGCGTGAATAGGGGAGCCACGGCCTACGATTTTATCGAGAGCTTGAGTGATCTCACGAGTTTTTAAATGTTCGAGTTTTTTATTGCCCAATAAGGGAATGATATCTACTTTGATATGCTGCCAGATTTGCAGCGGTTGGGCACGGTGTTTTTCAATGTAGTTGGTATACCAGTGGAGTATCAGATTTTTTACCGTGCTTTGCTCTTTCTGTTTTTGTTCTGCGATCTGTTCCTTGGGATTTACCTCGCCATGACGTATGTCGCTTAAATCGATAAAACGTTTCTTGGCTTCCGATAAACTCATAGCAGGGTAGTGGCCTATGGTTATGAAATGCCTTTGGCCGTTGATCTTATAACGGTATAGAAACGTTTTTAATCCTTTGGGGGTGACTCGAATACCAAAACCGCCATCTCTAAATTCTTCATAACGAGAAGATCTTGGTTTTAAAGATCGAATATAGGCATCTGTAAATTGTCTTTCCATTATTGCACCACTTAAAAATTAGGTGTACTTCTAGGTGTACTTTCGTGAGTTCTCACATGAAATCGTTTGATATTTTTTGAAGTATATCAGATGGTAAAAATTAATAAAATACAATAGGTTAATGATGCTTTTTGATATCAATTGATACTGCTTGAAAACGGTCTTTTTAAGAATGGGGTGCTAGTGGTCGAAGGTTCAAATCCTTCCGTCCCGACCATCGAATCTCCTTTTAAATCAATAAATTAATAGCTTCGCAGCAAAACTCAGTTAAAATCGAAAATTGTGGCAGGCGTACTTTAAAAAATAAAGATTACTCTTTGGGGCTCTTCTTTTTTGGAAAAGCGGCTAATTCTTGGGGACTTGCCTAAGCCGCCACGATGTATACAAGCCCTGATAATCATATAGAAAGCTCCTTGAAGCTAGCGTAGCCTGGTTGCTTGCAACCAGGACTTCTTAACTCGGTGAAACATAGATTGGTAAAAGAAGTAATCGATTGGCCTTACCCAAGTTTCCATAGGTATGTCAATAAAGGTTCATAACCGAAAAATTGGAGTAGAGAACTTTCGGGGTGTGATTTTGGTGAATGAGGTATAGGGAGTTAGGTTGAAATCCTGGTTGCAAGCAACCAGGCTACGCTTGCTAAAGTGCCCCGGCAAATGGGGTAGAGCCGCTCTTTTTTTTCGGAAAAGCCGCTACGATGTATACAAGTACTGCCCCCATTTTCCAGCCTATAACGGAGACGTTCTATTCTCCAGTAAATGCAGTCGCCATTGTGCGGACAGGTCTCTCAAAACCATTTGCCCCTTGACGCTATTACCACTGCCATCAAGAGGGGGAGAATAGACGGCAATTGCCATTTTATTTGGGATAATAGCCAGCAACCCACCACTTACACCGCTTTTGGTAGGAATTCCAGCCTTAACAAACCAGGTTCCACTTTTTTCATAAAGACCATTAATCACCATCTGCGCTAAAACACTCTTAATGACGGCAGAGGAAATAACTTTTTGCTTGGTTATGGGATTAATACCATTATTTGCCAAGGTAGCTCCCATCAGCGCCAGCTGCTTGCTTGTGACCATCACTGAACAAGCTTTCGTATAGCGATCCAAGGCATCTTCCGGCTCACCGACAAGCTTACTATTGGACTTCAAAAGATGAGCTATTGCATGATTACGCATGTTTGTTTGGGTTTCAGATAGGTAAACAGGCTCGCTAAGGTAAGGTTTTCCATCACTCAGGGCTTTAAACAGAGTCAACATCCTATTCCACTTTTCATGAGAATTATGCCCTTTTATATAACTCGTTGTTTGTATAGCACCAGCATTCACGTAGGGGTTTGCCTGGCCTATTTTATTCTCAACCGCTGCTATAGAATTAAATTTTTCACCGGTTGCATCCAAGCCGATTTCTTTAAAAATGGTTTGTGGGCCATTGTCCTCTATAGCAAGTGCATAAGCAAAAATCTTCGATATCGATTGCAGAGAAAATGGAGTGCTATCATCCCCTATAGAAATTACATGACCATCTACCGTGGCAATTGAGATAGCAAATAGTCGGGAGTCTGTTTTGGCAAGTTCAGGAATGTAGGAAGCATTCTGCCCCTTTTTAATCGCTTTATACTTGTTATAGATTGTCTTTAATGTGCTAGTGGCATCATTGGGTAGAAGTGGGTTATTTGAAGCAAAGCTAACTGCACAAAAGCAATAAAGAGCGATTAAAAAAAAGCGATATATCATTGTAACCTCTTACTTTAACTTGGAGCTCATGCCTGTGGGCTCATCATAGCGAAGCTTATTTAATAATAAATGTGCTTAATTTTCAAGTATTATGATGATTAATTGAAATTTCTAACAATAAATTAAGCAAAAAGCGTTGTGATGAAGGAAACGTTTGTTAAACAATTGATTCAGTAATTGATTGAACTGCCATTGAATGTCTAATTTGTTAAGAAACGTTATGAGACTCCAACTTCCTATTAGAATGGGGTTAGGGCATCTTGCGATAGAGACTATCCGCAAGTGTTACCAAAAAGAGCGTCCTATAGCCTCTGAACTTGAGTCGTTGGGGTCATATTTTTCGTTTATTTCCAGGGCCGTTACAAGTTGTTGAGCTTTAATCTGAGCTGGTTTATTGCTCACTGAGGGTCTAAAAAAGAGGTTTGGATTCGTGCTACGTGCCCCATAATAAGAGGACGTCGAGTTTCCAGAGGAATAGGATGTCAGATCCGAGGATTTGTATCCACACAAATCACTTAAGCTGGAGCCAGTGATTGCAGCAAATTCTGCTAATGTAGTGGGCTCACCAGAGATAGGTTGTTGTGTCGTAGCATTGTAGATTACACCTTCAAGCTGAAATAATTGATGTTGATAATAATAAGCAAGGAGAAATTTTAGTGTATGGACTAATGCAACAACAGGGAGAACCATTAGAGTTGCTGCCGCAGCCATTGCAAATCTTAAAAATTGTAAACCAAATCCTATGCAAGCGGATATGCTTCTAAGAATGACAGCGTCATTCCATCGTTCTTCATCTCTGGCATATCTGAAAGGATTGTTACTCAGGGGTTTCCCGGGCATACCATAATTAATTAAGAAATTGGATAATTGAGGGATCAAGGTGATATCGACAAGTCCATATTTCAATTGATTTGGATCGAGTTCAGCGCCATTTATTTTTTTCAGGATCCCGTAATCGCCATACATGATTGAAAAAGTGTCTTTCAGCCCCTCCCAAAAATTATTCTTTAACACTTTATGCAGTTTTATCCATGGGTACCAACTATTAATTTTCAACGTATTATTTTTATAATCCTCATCTGCCTGTAATCGTTCAGAAGCATAAAAATACAAGCTGGGTTTTTTTCTTATGGCTGCAGAAGTCACTCTTTCACTATCTTTTAATCTATCTGATATATACATATAAGCGTCGCAATCAATTTCAATTGCCGCCAGAACAAAACCTTCCTTATCTTTTAGTTGAGGTGCTGCATAGTGCATTGCCAATGAGCTTATCTTTATCGCTTCAAGCATGAACTCTTCATGAGCTTTCAGATCCTCAGAAACCTGTGCAAGATATCCAACGTCTTGTCTGACTTTTTCTAATTCGTCTTTCTGAAATGTCTCAAGCATGATAACGGAAATCCATAAGAATGAATGATGCCCGAAGATTATACTAAATTTGATTTTACGTAAAAGCGTAACCTGCTTGTGTTCGCTTGGTTTCGATTTATCTCGCCCATCATCAACGGTGACGCCAAAAGTTAGATCTTGCCCTTGTCTTCTGCCTGAATTTTTTAAGTCAATGGGGGTGTGGTGTGAATGTTGTGAGTATCATTAGAAAATTAAAATTCAGGCACTTCCCCGTAGAGTTCTATGACCCTATAAGTTATGCAGGAGTTTAGAGCTGTCGTTGCACCACCCGGTTTAAACCGACCATGTCACTGGATTTTATTTTTATAATTAATCCATTCCTCGTCATGAGTGAAAATATATTCACACGCACGCTGGATAAAATAATCCTTATATTGAATCCCTGCCCACTGGCAATAGTCCTCAATTTCCTTTAATACCGAAGCATGCATTCGAATGCGGAACTGGATTTTGTCGTCTTCTTTTTCCTGGGTAATCAGCATGTTAATGCGCTCCTCCGTAAAATAGAAAACAGTTTAAATAGAGCAAGCGGGTCCAGTCCGCTTGCCTATTTAAACTGCCCTTAATCATTAATAACTCTCTGCTTTATGAATTGATGCATTTCAATCGTATAAAATCGGCAGAGTCATTGGTAATGCCTAATCTGGCTTTTGGTTTTAACTCAAATCTTAACTCATTGTTATTCATCGACGCAAAAGATAAACTCATTATGGTGCCCTCTGGCATCATTAAGTTGTTTACAAAACTTGTATTTGTTTCAGAGACAAAATCGATCAAATAATCGCTTTCATGCCCACTATGTTCTACCTTGCAGCTTAACTGTCTTGAGGTGTTTTCGTTTCCGTTAAGAGTCAGCTGTTCATTAGGAGGTAACTCGTAAGAACACCGTGCTGCATTTGCATTATAAAACAAGGAGGGCACTAATATCCCCAAGGTACATGTAATGGCTTGTTTTACTTTCATAAAACCTCCTCAAATACTTTAGATTAAACGTATCATTCGTGTTTTAGCTAAACTAGTAATCCTTATTTCTCAATGAGCGATGTCATTCATTGCTGAAGAAAAGAGCCCTTGATGATTATTATCGTGTTAATAGTGTTCAAGGAACGGTAGAGAGGTCAAACTTATGGCTAAGTCTGACCTCATGCAGGCTATTTGTTATTGATAGAATACTGGACTCCCCCCAATATACGATTTTTTTCTACAGCATAATCACCGCGTGGAGAGTTGTCGCTATGTTCGCAAAAAGCAATTTTATCCTCCAGGGTATATGTAATCTTTACTGTTTTTGCGGGAAAAGAAAGGGTGTGAAGCGTAAATTCCCCTGTCATTGGTAAATTTTCACTAGTACGGTTAATTGTAAATACTTGCTCTGATTGCCGCTTTAATTTTTCAAAAGCGCCTGGCTGAATTTCTGCTCCTCTTAAGTTAATGGTTGTTACCCACAAATCATCTGCGAGGTTATTTTTCAATCTAATTTGAAATCCATCACAAGACGAAGAGGCAGAGACAACTTCCGTCACGAAAATTGATACAATAAATGCTAATTTAATTTTATTCATTATTGTTCCCTTTTTTGTTTTCCGGAAATTCATTCTCTTTTATCTTTCGGTGAAAGTCAAATTACCGCGTTTTATTTTTTAAAGTTATTTTGTCACAAAATAATTGACAATTTTGTCTTGGTGTGATGAAAATAGATTGGACAAAAATTTAGAACTCGAAGAGCCAACCTGAACAACCTAAGTCTCAAACAAGTGTTGCAAAGAATTAGAGGGATTGAATAAAAACTGCATTCTTTGCCGCCATGGATAGGCGCATTAGCTTAATGGTGTTTTGATGCATCAGGCGTTGTTCTTCGCAAAATGGCCGACTCACTGAACGGATTGTTGTTTGAATGCAGTGCCTGCTCATTTAAATAGGAGGAGTATGATATGAAAAACAATAATAAATCGGTAGCACCTCATGTTCTAGAAATAATCAATGAGCTTTTTAAGCAAAATGGCAAAAAAAATATTCCAGATGTAAAAGAAATTTGTTCAAAAGCCAGGATAAATCGTGATGCTGCCATAAAGCATCTTTATGAATGGTGGGAACAACAGCAGGAGAGTGAATTAAGAACAGATATTCTTTCTCCCTATTTTACCGAGTTAAGCCCACACGGCAATCAATTACAACAAGCCATCATATCCCTGCAGTGTTTGGCTAAGGAGTTGGAAATATATAGTGATTCCCTGAACCACCTCCCCAATCAAACCATTCCACTCGGTAATTATATTCTTCATTCACTGCAAGAAATTGAAAATAAATTGTTTGTTACTGATTCATATGTTAATGAATTAACTCATGATAAAACACGGTTAGAAAAAGAACTTCACCAAACACTGCATGAAAATAGCCGATTGGTCGAGGAGCTTGGTGAAATGCAGCATATCTTCCTCAGAAAGCACGAACAACTCCAGGAGCAATTGGATGCTAAAAAAAGAGAGGTTTTAGCTGCCAATCACTTGATAAAGTCTTTAAAACGTGAAAAACGCCGCCCCACATTAAAGCGTTTTTTCTATGATTACAATTTAATTCTGAAAAGTAAGTAGTAATAAACGTTAGTAACAGGCATCAATAGGGGCAGGGCTGGAATTTTGGCGTCTAGTTAACACTAATTCAAAATTCAAGCCCTGTCTTTTTGCTCTGTCACTACCTTGTTAAATGCGATTTTTTTAGGGTAGGGCCGAATCGACCGTTGTTAAAGGAATGGATCACTAAAAATATGTTTAGAAGGAACGCCTGCAAGAAAGATACTGGTTTTAAGTTTATGGGTCGTTTCTTTAGGACCACAAACATAGGCCCGGGTATCCTGAGAGTTAGTGAGGTGTGTCAATACTCTTCGCTCAATTAACGCTTCAGGATAACGTCCCTGGCTTTGTACAACACAAGGGTCATAAGTAAAAGAATTGAATACTTCTGATAACGTTTCCAGTTCTTCTTGAAAATAAATATCCTCGTCAGTCAAGCCGCCATGAACCAAGGTGATACGTCCTTGATGGTTTTGACTGAGCGCGCTCTTGATAATGGCAACAAGTGGTGCTAGTCCTGTACCGGTTCCTGCTAATAACATATCGAAGGTTAATTGCTCGGGATTATAGTAAAAACAACGGCCAAAGGGGCCTCTAAGTTTAACCTCTGTTTGTTTCGTTGCCTTATTCACCAGCCATTGTCCCATACTTCCACCCTGGTAGATTTTAACCTGCAATTCAATAAATCCTTCTTGCATGGGCATGTTGGCTATAGAATAGCTGCGCATAGTGCCTTCAGGATTAATCAGGCCAAGGTACTGTCCCGGTATCCAAGGGGTTAAATTAGCCACACCAAGTTTAACTTGCATCACATTGTGGTTAAGTGGTTTAAGTTCAATGAGTTGCGCTGTGGCCTCGCATTCATCACTCTCAGGTGCAACGACCCGAAGTCCTGTTTCTGGCTGTGCCAAACAAGCCAGGAAGTAGCCTTGCGATTTAAGCGTCTCGGGCAATCCTTCTTGCCAGGATGGCTGAACCACACCATCCTTGGCTTTAATCAGGCAGGATTGGCAAATACCCGCCTGGCATGAGTTGGGATAATTCACACCATGACGCAGAAGGCATTGTAGTACATTTTCCCGAGGCTCTAAGGGATACGATTGATTATTAAAGTCTATCGTACTCATGAACGGCCCAACACGTCATCGCGAACACTATTGGCAATAGCAGCTACTTGGTTGATATCTTCTGTTGTAGCCCCTAATTCCTTAAGGGTTGCACCCAAATGCTCAATCACAATATCGACATGCGTATCATTTAAACCACGCTTGATTAAATGGGCATGTCCTTCACGCATGTTTTTACCGCTGTAGTGATTAGGGCCTCCAAACACCATGGTTAAAAATCCTTTTTGTTTTAAGATTTGCTGCTCCATATCGATGTCATCAAAAAAATGGCTCACACGTTCATCCGTCAACATTTTACGATAGAAAATATCAACAGCCGTATTGACTGCATTTTGGCCTCCCAAACGCGAAAATAGCGATTCAGACATGGTATACTCCTTAAAGATGTATTTGCAATACATCTTATAAAAAGAAATAATCAGCGTCAACCAACAAGTTGGATTTAATGATGCAACTGACACAATTTACTGATTACTCATTACGCGCCTTGATTTACATTGCTCTTAGAAAAGAGTCTTGCACGATTAAAGACATTACAGAGGCCTACGAAATTTCGAACAATCACATGGTTAAAATCATTCACAATTTAGCCAAACTCGGACTGATTAAAACCATCCGGGGCAAGAATGGGGGTATTTTAATGGCAGCCCAATCGGAGGCGATTAATTTAGGTCAATTAATTGCTCAACTGGAGCCTCATTTTGATTTGGTACCTTGTTTTAATAAAGAAAAAGCCAACTGCTGTATTGCGCCTGTCTGCAAATTAAGGGGTGTGCTGCATGAGGCCCAAGCTGCCTTTATGAGCGTCTTGAAACACTATACGTTGGCTGACGTTTTGCATAATCCGAATGAATTATCTGTTTTCCTGAACATTAAGCTAGAGGGCTCAAGGGTCAAGCCTACTTGATAATAGGATTTAATTTCAAACTGGATAGCGAAACCGAGTTTTATCCGCCGTTCCGGTATTACCATCACGTAACGCTGCAACCACCTCTTCGTCAGAGCGATTTAGAGTCTTT
The DNA here is from genome assembly GCF_001467625.1 of Legionella feeleii. Taxonomy (GTDB): domain Bacteria; phylum Pseudomonadota; class Gammaproteobacteria; order Legionellales; family Legionellaceae; genus Tatlockia; species Tatlockia feeleii. Next base: position 433,674 of record NZ_LNYB01000085.1, on the reverse strand, counting down.
TGGATTCAAATGCTATCAGTCAATGGTATTTAGATAATCCAAAGCTTTAACCTTGATTTATTGCTGGGGAGTGGTTTTGGCAAGTGTTTTTTGAAACCAGTGCTGCTAAGTTAGTAGTTGCACCTTGTTACTATGTATTTTACTATAAGTCAACTTCTCAAGGATGGGGCTTTTTTTGCAAATAAAGCTGGTTACTTTATTTCTTTTGCCTGCCTGCGTTTTTGCTGTCAATGGCAACCCCTATTTAGGTGTTAGTATTGGTGCTAGCCGCCTAAAAGTTGGCAACAGTAATCCACAAATTCATTACTATGATGGTTTCCTAACGGATGCTTATCCAGTCCTTGGCTACAGAAAAACTCGTGCAGTAACCGGCCTAAGCGGCGGCTATGAATTTACAGGGAGGCAGTATATACCCGCGCTTGCTTTAGGATTAGGCATTTATGGTATGCCAAACAAGTTCAATTACAAAGGTCAGTTGGTTGAAACCGCTTTAGGGGATCAAAGCTGTGCACTTTTTAATTATAAATTTCATATCAGAAGTATCCGTGCTATGGCAGAGGCTCAATTTACCTGGATGTTGAGCAAGTTAGCGACTTTTATACATGTGGGAGTAGGCCCTGCCTGGAGTCGCCTGAATGGATATAGTGAAAGCCCTGTCGATAGCATAGGCTACGTTGCTTTACCGCCTTTTCAATCGCGTACTGACACTCATTTAGCTTACCAAGCGGGATTCGGTGTGGGTTATCGTTTTAATTTCAAACCCTCTGCCTCGAATCATCCGCATGAGCAAATCTCGCTGGGATATCGCTATGTCAATTTAGGCAGGGCATTATTTGGCACACGGGGTGACGTGTATCCTTACCATCTTGATATAGGACGATTAACCACCAACGAGCTCTATCTGAGTTACACGTATTTATTTTAATGACACATGGATTTGTGGGGTACACTATGAAGGTTAAAAGAATACTCATCAAAACCTTTCAGCTCATTTTATGCAGCTTTTTACTTTTCCCCGCCGCTGGGTTTGCCCATCATTTGATTGCGATCACTGCAATTTCACCCTTTCCATCAAGTATACCAACGTCGGCAACAGCTACAGCCTCTTTCAGGGTGACGAATATGACGTCAAGAGTGCCGCTGACAGTGATTGATCAGAGTTATTTTCCCAGCAGTAGTGGATTATCAATTTTATCATCAAGTTGCGGTTCTCTCATCGGACCAGGCCAATCCTGTACTATCACCCTGCAGTTTCAAGCCCCATCAACTCCCCGAATCATTTCCGCAGAATTAAGGGAATGGGCAAAACCTTCGGCAGATGCTATACGCTTTCCCTTTACGATCGCTGTCGTCAGGCCTCCCACCTTTACCATCACAGGCAGTGCGGGGGCTGGCGGCGCCATAAGCCCAAATACGCCCCAGACGGTCAATAGCGGTGGGAGCATTATGTTTACAGCGGCGCCATCGGCTGGTTTTGCAGTGAGTCAGTGGTTTTTAGACGGCATCTTGGTTCAGTCTGGGGGGTTGACCTATACACTGAGTAACATAACTGCCGATCATACCGTACAAGTCACTTTTTTTTCTGGCTTGATTGCTGTTGGTAATTATACAAATACAAGTGTAATTCGAACGCCGCTCATTTTTCTTAGCGCAACAAATGGTAGTGCATGGTCACCTATAACAACCAGTTTACCCCCCGATTTCGCGAATAATGGTTCTCTCGCAGCGTCTTCTTGCACAGGAATAAACTGTATCGCTGCGGGGGTTTATAATAACGGTGTAACCAATAGGCCTCTTATCCTCTTTAGCAGCGATGCCGGGAGTTCGTGGAATTCCGTAACGGCGCCAGTGCCGGTTGATTTTGTCTCATCGGCAGTCATCATGACAACGACGTGTGAGCTAACCACCTGTGTTGCTGCCGGGGCTTATTCGAATGGCGCTGTGATAAAGGCATTAATCCTGGTGAGTAATAGTAGCGGCGAGTCATGGTTCGCAGCTAATCCGGTGTTACCTGCTGACTTCCTTAATTTAGCCAGCCTCAATTCTGCTACTTGTACGGGAACCACCTGTGTTGCTGCGGGAACTTATATGAACGTACTAAATATTCAATTACCCCTGTTGCTTGTGAGTCATAATTCGGGAGCATCCTGGGTATCAGTGACGCCCACCTTGTCTCCTACTTTTTCTGATCTCGGTACGATAAATTCGGTTACTTGCGAAGGAACCGTCTGTATTGCAACGGGCTTCTTTTTTGATACGCTTTTTCAAGGACTACCCTTAATATTGGTCAGTAATGATCTTGGAAATAGCTGGAATTTTGTAACGCCTTCATTACCGGGCGATTTTTCTAACTTCGGCTTTTTTAATGCGGTGGCATGTACTGGCTCAGTGTGTAATGGGGCGGGAAATTATAATGATGGTGTGGTCACTCAACCTTTATTCTTTCATAGTACGGACACTGGGGCGACATGGTCTTCAGTAAACGCGACCACCTTGCCGCCTAATTTTTCTGACATCGCATCCTTGCGATCTATCACTTGTATAGCCTCAAATTGTATCGCCGCGGGCGATTATGCTGATGCTGGCAGTATATTCTTTCCAATGTTGTTTGTTAGTAGCAATCAAGGCGCCTCCTGGACATCATTTGGGTTAACCGTGCCTGCTGATTTTGCTGACTCTGGGGGGATCAATGCACTCACGTGTAGTGGGACGATATGCACAGCGGTAGGTCAGTACACTAACACAAGCAATATCCAGATTCCTTTGATCTACGTAAGCAGCGATAGTGGAATAACATGGTCCTCAGTGCCGCCAACGCTTCCAGCTGATTTTGCCGACCTGGGTGTTCTTAGCGGTACTGCGGGAACATTATGACCTTAAGGATTTTATTCTTGCCAGGTGAACAGGGTTATTAATAATTCCTGTGCTTGCCGCGCCTTTAAAAAATAAAGGAAGACTAAGGGTAAATATTGCCAATGCGATTGTTATTGGGTTGCGGTTGGGAATGATCAAAGCGGAAATTGACTGTAAGAAAAGTAGATTGGTTTGGTAAGTTGCAAACTCCACTTCCTGTGGTCACATCCTTGCGTGCCAAAGATTTTATTGCCGCTTCATTGTACCCATGCCACTGACTGGCTGGAAGCAACAAAAACTGTAGGGGCGTTACTTATTATTTTTAATAAAAGAATGAGCTATTTTTATTGATAAACTGGTTAGATTGGTATTCATACTTTTTACCAGTGCTTCAGGAGTGACTACTGGAATTGTAATATGATAGTAAGTATTTCCTTTATGAATGAGTTTTTCCTGTCGATAAATAATGTATTCAGCTCTTAAGATACTTGTGCCATGAATATCAATTTCAAATTGTGAAATATCGACTTGAAGATGATAATCCGGGTTAAATTTAGAATCGAATGGAGCGCTTTGAACGATAGCCCCAGGTATTAATGTAGAAAGATTGGTGGTTAAGACAAGCGTTATATTTTTATCCAAAGGCCCGGCCCATTGATCGAATTCCTCAATATTTAAGTGATTTGGAGATTGATTAATCATTAATTGTTTTTTCTTTATGTAATCAGGAATAGTTACGCTATCAATCCCTATCTGAACTTGATTATAGAAATGGTGACTTTTTTGAGGGGGGATTGGGGTTAGGATATAAAACTGCGATTCTTTACTTTTACCACATCCGCAGAGGATTAGAGTTGTGAGTAGTATTATGTTGCTCTTTAAGGCTACCTCTCTACGGTTATCATCACTTAGATTGGATGAACGACAGTAATTCATAAATAGATAATGGATAAAGGCGCAAAAGCAATATAGTCTTCTATTTAAAGAGTTTTTTTTGCTGATGCACCAGAACATGGAAAATAATCTCCTCATTTTATTGCTTACCTCGGAGCAAGGATTCCGGATATCGGGACAAGTAATCAGTTAGGTTTTGAGTGGAGTAAGCTGCAGCAGTAATTTGTTTTAAACTTTGATTCAAAGAGGTCACAACACCTGGAACATTTTGATTTAAGCTAGACACTAAGATATCCAGGCTACCTGACATTTTTTGTAAGGATTCTAATGTATTTTTGATTTCTTTTGAGCGGACTAATTCACTAATATCTTCTAACGTCTTCTTGGCTGTCTCGAACACATCTTCCATGGATGTATAGGGTTCAACTTTATTATAAGTCGGGAAAATAGGATAATCCTGGTAATACGTTTGTTTGAATTGTCTGGGAGAATCTGACGGAATTAACTCAATTTCAGCAACACCAGTTAATAAGTTGGGTTTGCTAATGTTTGCTACATACCCATCATTAATCAGTAGGTGAACTGGGTCTTGGCTAAAACTATAGTTCCTGTTAACAAAAAAGCGTACATAGATTGGAATACGGACTTTATTTCTCTTTTTATCTTCAGTAAGTTCAATAAAGTTAACCTCACCTATTTTCACTCCCAGATAGGTTACCGGAGAATTAATTACCAATCCTTTTAGAGATCCATTAAAAAACATGACAAACGTTTGGGCTTGAGCACGTTTATGCTCTGTATAAAAAAACACACTTCCCAAGAGTAGTAAACAGAGGGCCCCAGCTCCCAAAAAACCAACTAGTACGTAGAATCGGTCTTGTTGCATTCTTATCCTTGAAAGGTGTAGGTGATGAACATGCTAGCTATGATTAACCAGAATGAGCTACGTGTTAAAATTCGAGAGATGGCTTTTCTCAAATTGATATTTTTAACAGCTGTTTCGTAATAATAATAACTAGCAGAAAATCCAACAATAATACATAAAATTAATGTCTTACCGAATGAATAAATCAGATCAAATGTTGTCGTAGAATTTAGGATATGAATCAAAAATTCATTATTCGTATACCCAAATAAAAAATGAAAACTAATATAAGAACTGACAAAAATGGATGAAACAAGGTAAATATATAGGATTAATGACGTAATATTCATACCGATAATAATTGGCCATACATGAGTAAGAATAAAATCCGCCGGATTTCTATTGTGCTCTTCTAAACGAGTGTTGATCAAATGCAAAGCCATTTGGATACATAAAATAAAACCAATTACTATAGGTAATATTTCATGCGTTAAAATATTTTGCACAGTAGGTAGAATTCTTTGGTGCATGTTAAAAGGTTGTAAGAGAAAATAAACAGCTTGTGAAACAGTTATACCTATTATTAAGCAAATAAGAACCAATGAAGTAATAGGACGGACCCCCGCATAATACATAAACTCCATGGTATTAGGCCAACCGACAGATACCTTGCCTGAAATGATACGGGTAAAGCTATGAAGTAAGTGGCCCAGAAAGCGAAAAACAAGAATAAAGGAATGGAAGGCGTTTATAATATGGAGCCCAAAGTGGCGAAAAATAGACATGGTTAATCCCTTAAGGGGGCTTTTTTATCTTATGAACGGGCCCTATTACTAGGTACAAAATAAATTACGATGCAATTAAAAGCAAGCTGGTTGGTTCTTCAATAGGGGGTAATTGTGCGACCATTGAGTCGCGTGCAATTATTGTTGGGGTGTGGTTTGAATAAACAATACAGAACAGTGGCTGGAGTAAAACTAAATTAATTTGGTAAGTTGCAAATTCCACTTCCTGTGGTCAACACATCCTTGTGCTGTTTCCCTTTCAAGGACATCATGTCCTGATATTTGCAACTCTCCAATAAGATAAGTATGGCTTAATTCTTTGTGTGCGTCATTAAGACATAGTAAGTAGATTTTGTAAGAGATGTCTTACAAATTTTCAGAGTAGTTGGCAAAAAAGCAGGTTTAAAGCACTTAGTGTGTAGCGAACCTTAATCAACTTGCCTACGATAAAAAGTTAACTTATCTCAAACGTTTCAACAGAATAGTTATATCTGTTATTGGTATGATCGGAATTTACCTCGGTAGAAACGTCAAACAAGTTACCTTGTCGCCCTTCTTTTAAGTGGTCTATACAGACCGAAACCTCATCATAGATGGTTGGAATTTTAATGTCTTGCCCATTGATAAAGTCATAATGGGTACTGCAGGACGTTACAAATTGGATCATGGAGTTAAAATACCCTTCTATATTGACCAATCCAAGAGGCTTTCTAATGACGCCTATTTTGATGGCGCACCAGGTTTCGAATAGTTCATCGAATGTCCCAATCCCTCCAGGCATTGCTATAAAGCGCGCTGATTTTTCATGGATTAAGCGTTTTCGCTCATACATGGAGCCCACGATATGTAATTCATCTAAAAAATCACTGGGTGGCTCTATTTTGGCAAGGTGCTCTGTCGTTATCCCAATCACTTTTCCGCCAAACGATTTAACGGTTTCAGCAAGAAGTCCCATTAAACCCGTTCCGCCTCCGCCGTAGACTACGGTATATCCGCATTCGGCAATTCCCTTGCCTAGAGAGATAACGGCGTTTTTGAAAGAGGGGTTGTTTCCCATACTTGCTCCCAGGTAAACACCAATTGTTGGGGGCGCCATTACTTCTAGAGTATTCATAAATTAAATAACCTTTCGACTTATTATGCGTTAATATAACTAAAATCAGAATATCGATTCAACTTTGATAATGATTTAAGACTTTTTATCGAGTGTTTCGATATAATTCACGACTATTAGCTTTAATACCTACTCCTTTAATGGGCTTATTTTTGAAACGAAAAGAAACAATGAATCAAGAAATACTGAAAAAAATTGATGGTTATTGGCGTGCGGCGAATTATTTGTCCGTAGGGCAAATTTATTTACGCGATAATCCGCTGCTGAAACGTCCTTTGGCTTTCACAGATATTAAGCCCAGGCTATTAGGGCATTGGGGAACAACGCCAGGACAAAACTTTATTTATGCTCATCTAAACCACGTCATTAAGAAATATGATCTGAATATGATTTATATCTCTGGTCCAGGGCATGGTGGTCCTGCAGTGGTCGCCAACGCATACCTTGAAGGAACGTATAGCGAAATATATCCGGCTATTACTCAAGACGAAAACGGTTTGCGCCAATTGTTCGCCCAGTTTTCTTTTCCCGGGGGGATTCCAAGTCATGCATCGCCAGAATGTCCTGGTTCTATCCATGAAGGCGGCGAATTGGGATACTCATTAAGCCATGCTTTTGGTGCTGTATTTGATAACCCAAATTTAATTGCTGCTTGTGTGATTGGCGATGGGGAAGCAGAGACCGGCCCCCTTGCCACGGCGTGGCATTCCAACAAATTTTTATGCCCGGTAACGGATGGTGCTGTGTTGCCTATCCTTCATTTAAATGGTTATAAAATCGCTAATCCAACGATTTTAGCCCGTATTACGCAAGAGGAATTAGAGCAATTATTTTTCGGCTATGGTTGGGAGCCTTATTGGGTAGAAGGCGACGCGCCTCTCCTGATGCATGAGAAAATGGCAACCGTCCTTGAAACGGTCATTGAGCAGATTAAGCGCATTCAGCACGATGCGCGCTCTAACAAGAATACCCAACGCCTGCGCTGGCCCATGATTATTTTAAAAACGCCTAAGGGTTGGACTGCCCCTAAGGTGGTTGATGGTATACCGATTGAGGGGACATTCCGTTCCCATCAAGTGCCGGTTGCTAATTGCGCAAGCAATGTAGAACATCTAAAAATCTTAGAGCATTGGCTTAGAAGTTATCAACCAGAGACTCTGTTTGATGAGCATGGTCGGCTACGCAATGATTTAAGTGCCCTGGTGCCCGAAAATGAAAAACGTATGAGTGCAAATCCTCATGCAAATGGCGGATTATTATTACAGCCACTCCAATTACCTGCAATTGAGAACTACTCGGTTCAGTTATCCAGGCGCGGTATGCAGGGGATAGGGGATACCCATGTTTTGGGACCCTATATCAGAGATGTAATCCAGTTAAATGCAAAAAATTTTCGTGTATTTGGGCCGGATGAAACCATATCGAATGGATTAGAGGCTGTATTTGAGGCAACGAATCGACAATGGGACACCCAGATCGTCCCCGGTGACAGCTTTTTATCGTCACAAGGCAGGGTGCTTGAGGTATTGAGCGAGCATCAATGTGAAGGTTGGTTAGAAGGCTATTTATTGACAGGGCGCCATGGTCTTTTTAATTGTTATGAGGCATTCATTCATATTATTAGTTCCATGTTCAATCAACACGCCAAATGGCTAAAGGTCACATCAACGATTCCCTGGCGTAAAAAAATTGCTTCATTAAATTACTTGCTCACCTCCCATGTTTGGCGGCAAGATCACAATGGGTTTTCACATCAAGACCCTGGGTTTATCGATCATATCGTCAACAAGAAGGCAGAAATAATACGTGCCTATCTCCCTCCCGATGCCAATTGCTTGTTGTCTGTCATGCATCACTGTTTGGAGAGTAAACATTATGTCAATGTGGTTATTGCCGGAAAACACCCAGCGCCGCAGTGGCTTTCAATGGAAGAAGCAAAACAGCATTGCGCCAATGGAATAGGGATTTGGGAATGGGCAAGTCATGATAAAGGGAAATCCCCCGATGTCATCATGGCCTGTGCAGGCGATGTTCCTACCCTTGAGACCTTGGCTGCAGTTTCTATTTTACGTGCTGAATTACCTCACATAAAAATTCGCGTGATTAACGTGGTTGATTTAATGAAATTGCAACCGGCCCATGAACATCCGCATGGCCTCAGTGACGAAGAGTTTGATCGGTTGTTTTCTCAGGATAAACCAATCATTTTTGCGTATCATGGCTACCCATGGCTCATCCATCGTCTGACCAGTAACCGAGCCGGCCATAAAAATATACAGGTTAAAGGATATAGAGAGGAAGGGACTATTACGACTCCTTTTGATATGACGGTATTAAATGAATTGGATCGTTTCCACCTGGTTCTGGAAGTGCTTAACCAGTTACCCCATTCAGGTAGCGAAGAACAAAAACTGGTTGAGAATACTAAAATAAAATTGTTAGAGCACCAACAGTACATCAGACAGCATGGGCAAGATTTACCGGAAATTAGAAACTGGAAATGGGATTCCTCTCAATTTCAAGAGAATACTCAGGATGAGAGTTTAGTAGAATACGAAGGTCATCATTAAGGTGGCCTGACCTATCCTATCCATTTTAATTCGTTACCCAAAGAAAGGCCTTAATCGTTTTGCCGCAGCGCGTTGTTCAAGTTGCTCAGAGGTCATTGGATGATCAAACTGTTTGATGGGGTAATGCGGATGGGGATTATAGGGACTTGGCATTGAATGAAGCACTTGTTCAGTTTTTTTTAGTAAAGTATCAAGTTGATAGTCTAGCAAAGGGGTTTTATTAACTTGATGATAGAGCTGTTTTGCCTGCTCAAGACCATCAATGATGGCTTGGGAAAACTGTGAAATGGGTCCTCTTAGGGCAGCAATGTGATCAAAAATAGGCCCTGAAGCTTGCAGTTTTAAAAGTTGTTCTATTTCTAAATTCAGCTTCTGCAAGACATCTAAGAATTGCTTTTGTTTGTCAAGGAGTTGAGCCAAGGCCTTTGTCATCATGTGCTGTTTTTGAGGCTTTTTGTCTTTGAATGAAAAAGAGGTATGGCTGCTTTTATAACGAGCAATAATCTTGGAGAGGGAAGACGCTAATGTTCCTAAAATCGTTAAGAGTTGTCTTAAATCTTCATTGCCTACCGCATAAGCCAAGCGATCGATATTCATTTTAGCCGAATGCTGAGGCTGAATTCCAAGTATATAAAGCAGATTTTGATCTATTTTCAACAAAAAGCTCAAGGCATCTTCACAGCTTAAACGGTATTGCAGTGTCAATTGAATGGTAAGAATTTTGTCGCCATCCGAAGAATCTTCATCGTCCATTGCTATTTGAGGCAGTTTACCGAGAATAGACTTTGTCTCATTGAGATACAATGTGGCGTCATGAATCAAAGGGTCAAGGTTAGTAGAGATGTTACTCATAAGCGGGTTTTATCTTATTATGTAATCCCGGTTAATATTGATTTGATTATAGTGTAGGTATTCTAAAATCCAATAAGATTTTTCAATCGTTAATTGTTAAAATTGAAAAGTAACCCGGATTTATGGATTGTTATTAATTTATACAGGGATTTCCAATGAAAACAATATTACTTAGTCTCCTCATTGCATTTAGTAGCACCCTCATGGCCAGTGATTTAGGTAAAAAGACTTATGAAATGACATGCCAAACTTGTCATGACCCTCGTTTTGCTCCGGGGATGCATGCGCCTGTTGCATTCAATAAACAGGCATGGGCTATCCGATTTAATAAGGCAATCATGGAATCGAAGAATAACCCGACCCGATTTAAAACAGCGATCGATTACTTACTCTATAAAGTAGGCACTGGAAAAGGATTAATGCCTCATGGCGGCTTATGTAAAGAAGCCGATGCATCGAATAAGAATTGCTCTGATGAGGCGATAGCAGCAGCTATTTATTATATGGCTGGTATGACAACAGACCATTAAAATGATATTGATAAGTTTTGGAATAAGACTTGGTAACGCGCAATAGGTGCGTGGATGCACTTCTTGCGCGTCACCCCACGATAAATTAAAACTTGTTCACCACGGAGATAAGCTCTGGAGGAAGAACATCTTCTAATGCCTCAGCAGTTTCCTGATTTCGGGCTACGATTTCTAATTTATTAGTGACTTGTTGTTGAACGGCAGGATCATTCAAACTTTGGCTGATACGGGTTAGACCTGCATCTGGATTTGGAGTTGACATCCCCAAATGAGTGCGTGCAGCGCCAAAGAAAACGTGCTCACGAAATCTGCCATATCCTGGATTATCAACATCGGGTAAAATATCGGTTTCCACATAGTTGGGTTTAGTTGTAGACGGCATGTTAATTCTCCAGATTGTTTAATTTTTAAACATTATATCTTGTTTTTTTACTTATGGGAATAGGTACGCGCTATTTTTTCCCAAGGCAAATAATGAAGAAATTAAATCGGTATTGGAGGACACGCCAGTTCTGTGCTGTTGCTTAAACTATACTTAGGGAATATTTTCTTTGTTATAGGACATAATCATGAAGCAGTCTTCCAAAGAATCTTCACAAAATAAAGCGAAAAAATCGGTTAAAAAAGAGGATCTAAAGAATATTTCTGGAGGTCGTGCAGGCAACCTCGGTACTGGAGAGAGTTTACAAGACCAAGACCTTTCGGATCCCAGATTTCATGGGCTTCCAAAAAACCCAAGAAATCCGCGAACCTAGCTAAGAACAGAGGGCTATGCCGCTTAAAATCAGGCAATTGACCGCACAATACCCCCATCAACCCGTATTGCAGCGCCATTAGTTGCTGCAGATAGGGGACTGCATAAAAATGCGACCATCGCGGCGATTTCATCGGGGGTAATGAAACGCTTGAGTAGCGAGGTTGGCCGTAAAGAGGTAAAGACTTCTTTTTCAATTTGCTCCGGTTTTTTGTTTTCTTCTTTTGCAATGTTTGCCACAAATTGCGTGATCCCCTCACTGCTTGTCGGGCCGGGTAATACAGAATTAACAGTAACATTGCTTCCAACGGTTGTTTCTGCCAGGCCGCGCGCGATAGAAAGTTGGGCTGTTTTTGTCATACCATAGTGAATCATTTCGGCAGGAATTTGTAAGCCTGATTCACTGGAAACAAAAATGATTCTTCCCCAGTCTCTTTTAAACATACCAGGCAGGTAATGACGGCTAAGGCGTACGTCACTCATCACATTCGCATCAAAGAACCGTTGCCAATCCTCATCGGAAATATCACCAAATGATTTTGCCTCATAGATACCAAAATTATTAACCAGGATATCCAGGGTTGGTAATTGGTGAAAAATGGTTTCAAAATCCTGCTTTACGCTTAAATCAGCGGGAAGGGCAATGAGTTTGGCTTTGTGACAGGCCAATTTTATTTTTTGAATAGCCTCATCGACTCTTTGCTGCGTGCGGCCATTAATCGCAACGGTTGCTCCTTCCTGTACCAGCAATTGAGCAATGGCAAATCCAATGCCTGCTGTTGAACCGGTCACAAGCGCTGTCTTATTGCTTAATTTGTAATCCATCAATCAGTCCTTGAAAAATAAGAGGTGTCCAGTGCGTTATTACTTAGAGCGTAACATTAACTTTATCCTGCTGAAAAGTAGTAAGGAGTGGCATAAATGGTGAGTGCCATGCGTAAAAATTATTCCAGAACGCTCCCCGTTATTTTGAGCAGGCCAGAACTAATATAAGATAGAGAATATCTTCCTCCATAATTCGCTTTACTATTTGGAGCACTCTAACTGGCTATGAGCAAAAATTTGAAACATTTTTTTTAAATTTGGACTACACTTTGAATTTATACGCCTGCAATATGGCATAAATAGCTCTGTGTGGCTTATAATTAAGCAAAAGCTGTGCGCTTATGGAAGGCTAAAAATTAAGCAGCAGGAGCGCGACCATCAAATGTTTTAGCCATGGATATAGTTAGGAAATTAAGATGAATAAGCCCTATCGAATATTGGTAGTAGAGGATTCTCAGCCTGCTCAGGTAGTTGCTAAACAGCATTTGACCGATCTGGATTGTGTGGTCGATATTGCCGCGGATGGTGACAGCGCGATTGAAAAATGCAATACCGTTCCCTACGATGTCGTTCTGATGGATTTAGGCTTATACCCCGGTGAGAATGGTTTCGAAGTTGCAAAATTAATTAAAACCAAAAGCATACACAACAAAAACACGCCTATTATTGTCCTCAGTATTCATAGCGAGGCACAATTTTATGAGCAGGCGAAAGATGCTTATATAAGTGGTTTTATCTCCAAGCCTTTTACTCGCTTTGAGGCAACCGAGGTGGTTAATTTTATCGGGGGGGACTCTTTCAAATCTGCGATTTGAGAGAGGTAAATAAAGCTTTTCACACAAGGCGGCTTGTAGACGTATCTACAGGAGCGCCCCTGCCTTCTGCAAAGAATCCTGTTTGGGAGTCTTGGACGTTTCCAGGAATATTCAGGGATAAATAAGGGGATTGCGTTGCCAAACACGAATCTGTATTAAAAGATCCCTCTGCATAGTGATCAGGATTCATTCTCCTTTTACGCGTGCCCACGCTTCATCCATGCGCCGCCTGTTGAAATGTTGTTGCCAGCGCTTCTGCTACCTTGATTAAGGTTTTCTCATCCCGAACCAGGGCTTGATTGGTTTCAACTTCTATACCTGCATAATCTTGATCAACAAATTGCTTGCGTAGGGCGCGGGTAAAACCGTCACTGATGCCAAGATAAGGGTAGTTCAGACGGGTTCGCAGTTGGCTATGGTGCTGCTTGAGCTGTTGTTGCCATTCTCTGGCAAGCATTTTTTCGCTTGCACGGCCTGGATCATAGAGAAAGCCAATGTCTGCATTACGCTCTTTCGCGTTGAGGATTGGTGTAAAACTATGAATGGATAAGTGAAGCACTTGCCGGTCTTGGGCAATCTGTTCTTCTATTTTCGTTACTACGGCCTGGCGAAAGGGCAAGTAATACTGCTGAATAAGTTGCTCCTTTTCTGCCTGGGGCAAGTTAATCGTGATTTCAGAAAAACAACGGGGATGAGTCAAACTGCGATTGCAGTCAATCAGCAAGCGGGTTGCCTGCGCCTGAATAAAATCACAATTAAAAACCTGTTGCAAATAACGCGCTATAAACAAGGCGCCAAAATCGATACCGCTATGGGACTCTAATAAGTGGCGGTAAGGGGCAAACTGTTTCTGATAAGCAACAGGTACTGTATTAACCGCATGCTCGCAACTTATTACAAGACCCAGGGGTTTCATGATGGATTAAACATTTGATTCGTGTAGAGGCAATGTGTTAATTGGCGGTAAAGCCTCGCCAGTGTTGGCTTGGTGTAGTCATTACCACAGGCGCGTAAAAGCCGCTCGCTCAAATTGCCTTGGCTTAAAATGTATTCGAGTGCACGCTGACAAGGGTTATCCAAATCGCTGCTGACTCGTTCAAGAAGTTGCGACCAGATATCGCGACAGCTGAGAGTCCGTTTTTGGGGTAATTGCCATTGTTTATATAATTCAGCATCGTCAACAGTAACCGCTAGCCCCTCTTTGATGGTCTGCTCATAGACTGTTTTTAGGCGTTTAGAGTCGCAAGGTGTATCCAAATAATAGGAAGAGTGCTGTTGCCAATATTTCAAAATAGCATGGATGGCCAGTGCAATTGCTATATCAGCCTGCACGCATTCCTGTGAGTCAAGAATGCGAATCTCGATGGCTTTGTAGTCAAACTTGGGAATCGCTGCTCTGGAATTTAGCCATTCATATTGCAAAATCCCTTCGGGATCATAGGGACGGATATCGTCATACATGGGGGCCAAAATTGTTTCTCTGTACTCTTCCTCAGAACGAATAAATTCGGGAATGATATCGCCGCTGATGGATGGGATACGCTGTTGGTTTTTACCATAAAAATACAAACGTGAATTTTTTAATCCGGTTGCTTTACTATCAAGGAAAGGGGTACTGGCCGCGAGCGCGGGCAGCAAAGGCAGCAGCAGACGAATGGTATTGTGCAATTGGCAAAACTCGTCGTCATTGGCAAAAGGTAAATTGACGTGCATGCTTTGTAGATTCGCCCAACCATGCCCCTGACAATTAAAAATAGAATCATACTGGCGGTAAATGGCATTATTACCATGTGGCCACCGTTCCGTTTCCGTAAGTGGATTCATCCAGGGATGAGCGCCAGAAGGCATTAATTGTAAATTATGCTGGTCTAATAACGGCTTCAGGGACTGTATGGCTTGCTGGAATTGCTCCACTAAAGGGGCATGCGGCGGTTTCGGGCCATTATTTTTTAATTCCAGTACATGCATTACTAATTCATTGCTGGCCGCAATATCGCCATTGGGAAGTACTGTTTCGTTGACTTGTTTCCCTGCCAGAGCACTTAAGATCACATCACTTTTGGGTTGTACATTCAAACTGTCCCGATCGACCAGCATATACTCAATTTCGATGCCTAAAACAGAAGAAAGCGAATAATCAGACATAACCATGTTTCCTGCGAATACGTTGTAAAAAAACACTCATTATGTGTTCGTATAAAGAATCACCCAAAATTTTATCTTCTATGCCACAGTCAATATTGGGATTGTCATTCACTTCAATAACATAGTGCTTATCACCATGGCTTTTGATATCGACACCGTATAAGCCATCACCAATTAAACGGGTGCTCTTTAACGCGGTTTTAATAATAGCTTCAGGCACTTCATTAAGAGGAACGGTTTCAGTTGCACCTTCTCTTTTCTCGCTCAAGGCATTCCAATTATAAATTTGCCAGTGATTTTTAGCCATGTAATAACGACAGGCGAAAATGGGTTTGTTATCTAAAATACCGATACGCCAATCATATTCTGTTGGAATAAAAGGTTGGATTAAAACCAGATCAGAAATCTTGAAAAATTGATTCAGGGATTTCTGTAACGATTTCGCATCATCGAGTTTAAGAACACCATGGGAAAAAGCACTGTCTGGCCTTTTTAAGATACAAGGAAACTCTATGTCTGGAAGATTCTTATCGTATTTACTGATAAAAGTAGTTTCTGGCGTCAGTATTTGATGGCTACGCATTAATTCAGCCAGATAAACCTTATTGCTGCATTTGACGATGGATTGTGGATCATCAATCACAACCAGATTCTCCTGGGCAGCTCGTCTTGCCATTCGGTAGGTGTAATGGTTAACGGAGGTGGTTGCACGTATAAACAAAGCGTCATATTCAGCAATGGACTTGTTGTCACTTTTTTCGATAAAGTCGATGTTTAATCCCAACTCTTCACCGGCACTGACAAAAAAATCCAAGGCTTTTTTATTGGATGGCGCATTCAATTCACAAGGGTCAACCAGAATCGCCAAATCATGAAAACGTTGCTTTTTACGCCATTGGTGAAAGCGTTTCTTCGATAAATAATTTTCAGCGGCCTGCTTCATAAATTCGAGATGATGCTCGGGAACGTCATTAAGTGATAAGGGCAGCAGTTTTTTAATCCGCCACTGTTTCTTTTTCTCCAGGATGAAGCGGAGCATTGGCAAGGGGAATAAGCCATGCAGTTTTTTAGCAAGGGTCGCATGCCGTTTAGCCATATTTTGGCCAAAATAAAGGCTGAGAATAAATTCATCCCCTTTAATGTCCTGAAGACTGTGTTGAATTTCTTCATCAATATCCTGTGAAATAAGAATCGATAGACTCACGTTGAGTACATCCTGGATATTATGGACTGAGGGAATGGCCTTATGATCACGGGCATGGGCCAGCAGTGAGACATAATAACCAATGGTTTGATGGCCATAGGATTGACAGAGATTAATCACCCGCATCGACTTGCTTTGATGATAATTTTCACTGGACAAGTAATCTAAAGCATTAACAATATTGGCGAGTGGGCTTAAAAATTCCCAGCTTGGTGGGTCATCCGTTACTATTATAGTTTGCATTCACGACTCTTTGGGTTGAATTATAAGTAACACAGCATCATAGGTTAGGACGCCGAGCATGATGGCATTAATTAGGCGGTGTCCGCTTACTTTGTAATAATTGTCATGGGAAATCGGGTTTTCGCGATGCGGATCAGCGACAACAATGAGTCTTCTTTTATCGTCATAACCGCAGAGCACAACAAAATGGCCACAGGGAGTGCCGCGAATATCATCATAAATAGATTCTCCTTGTTTAGTGAAACGTTCACGTGCACTACGATATAAATAAGTCGCACTAAGCCCGGTTAATATCGGGATACCTTGAGTGAAATATTCTTTAAGCAATTGCACACTCAGCGTACGAAAGCGCACCTGGCCGCCTAGCTCCAAGTACTCAAGGAAAGCGTGGCTTGCTTGAGTGAATCCTTTCTCTCTTTTATGTTTCATTTGTGCTTTTAGCTTAAACATCAGCATTTTTTGGCAGGCTTCGCCTTGGTCACCTCTAAACCAGGTTGGATCAAACACGTTTAGATTGTTAATGTAAATCGTTGTCTGAAATCCATGTTGTAAAGCATGTTTGCCTAACATGGGTGCGTGGGTTCCACCTGAAAGAGAACGCTCTACCTTGCTAATGACCTGCTCAAGACTGATATCCATGCCATAAAAGCGATAAATAGCATGCAGACTGGTGGGGCCACAAGTTTCATCATCAGGTTGTGTGTGAATGGTTAAGTTGATCATGATGGCCTAAGTTCAGTCGCATAGAGATTAAGCATTCCTTGTTAACGTTAGACGGCATGCATGGGTTTGTCAATTAGGCAAAATAATAAAAACACCTCTCCTCTAATAATGCAACAGGGGCACGCCAGGAATAGAGAGTAAGCGCATAACAAAACTAATAATGGGAATGAAAAGACCGAACGAAATAATAATATATAACGACGGGGTGAAGTAGGCAGGTGCTTTGTTTATGTTCAGATCACTGGCCGGGGGGAGGATCGGTTGCCGTGTTAACAGATGAGCCAACAGCAATAAACCATAAAAATAAAAAGAATAAAAACCAAGCCTACCTATAAAGGTAGGCATATCTGTGGTACGAACATAGTCAATTGGGAAGTTAAGCAGAAATAAACTGATAAGCCACATGAAGAGTAATTGAGCCGTATTTGTTTTTTTATCAATGGCCGTTATCCAGATGCAGGCAAAAGGAAGAATTAACAAGGGAAAATAATATAACCAACCGAAAGGGCTCATTAACAACATCATGACCAAGGTCAAACAAAACGGTTGGTGATTCAGGACTGTCGATTTTCCGGTACATTTTTTCAGGTACCAGAAAAGAAGGCCGAAAAATAGGAGAATATAGGCTGTCTTAATGGCGATTAAACTCTGTGTTTTATCGTGCACATCAATAAATAAACGGAACAGAAAACCATAAAGAGACGCATTCCAGCTATCACCGTACCAAAGAACCTGGGTCATCATGGAAAAATATTGCTTATAAATAGTCGTCCCTAAAACAACCCATGGGATAAGGCACAGTACCAACAGTGTAACGAGCATGACCATAAAGACTCTGTAACGGCCTTGTTTTAAGACAAAGAAAAAAAGTAAGGCTGGAAAGAATTTCATCGCGATGATGATGCCCCAAAGTAGGCCGGCACTATATTCTCTATTGTTAAGGTAACAATAATAACCTGTAATGATAAAGAAAAATAAAATTGAACCAAATTGGGCAATGGCAGTATCCATGACGGTTGCGAACAAGGATAAATAAATGAGATATAAACTCAGCCAATTCTTCTTAATGAAATCGGGAGGAAAAGCCAGTTTAAAACTAAAATGAGCCCCGATTAATCCTAACAGTAAAGAAATGGCTGACCAGATAATCAAGGCAAGATCATAGTTAAGGCGTAATAAAGGAGTGAGTACCCAGAGCACAATTGGTGGATTAAGATTAGCGGATAACTTTTTTATGGTAAGCAGATAAGTAGTATATAAACTTTGATAGGGATTATCCCCGGCATCAAAAAGCTGAAAGGCGGAGTAAAACGATGAAAAATCGAGTTTATATTGGTAAGTAAAAACAAAATAGAATAACACGCTATAGGTGCTAAGAAGGAGGACTAATATTACGATTTGCCAGTAGCGAAAATTCATTTTTGCACTTATTGACCGTTTATTCCAGCTTTATTAGGGACTGTTAATAGGTCGCAGGCTTGAGTGCTTATGGTTAATTTTTGAGCATCGCAGCGCAGAAAATTAACCATAAGCGCTAAGAGAGGAGAAATATAAAGTCCCTAATTTAATACCTTAACTGATAACTCCAGACTAAAGGTAGCGACTTCTTCAGGGTTTTTAAGATAATCAGTAAACGCCCTGATCTGGATTGGTTTGTTTACCCGCTCACCGGACTTTTTAGATTCCAAGAGCATCTCCTTGACCTGATCGCCTTCTTCACAGACAAAATAAACATCCGCTTCAGGCCGGCGAAGAAATTGGGCCTGAAACGATTTAAACACAACGGATACTTTCAGGTTGGCGCGCTTTGCGTGATAGAAACTATGTAGGCCGCCAGCAAGGTCAGCCCCCACTGCCAAGGCGCCGAAATACATGGAATTAAGATGGTTCTTACTGCGTCTTCTTAAAGCGATTTTAGCAACAATTTTTTGCTCATCCAGGGCGATTAGTTGGGTTTCAAATGGCCAATCAAAGGAACTTGAAAATGGCCAAAATACCAAAGGAAAAATTTAAACCGAGTGAAATCCTTCATTAACCTTCCTTGTTAACTACCTGTAAGTTAGAAACAATTTTCTTGACGCCTCGCACGGCATTGACCCGCTTTATTATTGCAACAATGGATTTTTTTTGCTTGAGATTTCCAGACAGGGTGACAGTACCATTTGTGGTGGTTGCATTGATGCCGACTAAAGGAATTGATTCATCGTCAAACACCTTGGCTCGTAAAATAGCTGCTTCGACTTTGGCAGTAATATAAGCATCTGTAAAGGCTGTGTTTACCTGCTTGATGACCAATTCATCGGTTTCAACGGCCTTTACCCCTTTGGTTACTTTGGCAAGTCGAAGGGCATCTACATAGGCTTGTCTATTTTTTACATGGCCACGCAAGGTCACAATACCATCTTTCGTTGAGACGTAGATTTTCAAAGGATTAAGATCACGGTTTTTAGTAAATTTGGCAGTAATTTTTGTCGTGATAACAGAGTCGCTTAATTTTTGCTCAAATTCTTTTAGGTTGCTCTCAGCATGGACAAAACTGGCAAATAAAATTAATAGAATACTGAAGATGAAATTCGATAAGGAACGCATGCTGAGCTGTAATTTTCGTAAACATGGCAAGAGTATATCATCTTTAGCTTGGCTACCAAGGGGTTTCAAGCAGTTAATGCACAGAATTATCCACAGAATTTGTGGATAAAAATGGATTGGTTTATGGTAAGTAAAAGCAAAAAATTCTTTAAAATCAAGAGGATATAATAAAATTGATTTTAAGTAACTGAGGTATTGTAAGGAGGGAAGAAAAGTTATTCACAGCGAGGCATAGAAACAGACGAGATGATTCTATCAGATAATTTTGAAAATTCCACTATGGCCAGAAGATTTATTTTGGGCTGATAAAAAAATTAAAGTAACTCAGTTCTTAGCTATGTTCTAAAGAACTGAAATCGGGTATAAAAGCGCGATAAAACGGAGGAGGGAGTGGTATGCCACAATTGCTTTTAGAATACAGTGCCAATGTCATCGAGAAAGATAAGGTCACTGCTGTGTTTCCTTTACTTCATGCTGTTTTATCGCAAGATCTGCCCGCGCAATTAGGCAATTGCAAGAGCAGGGCAGTGGAATGCAAGGATTATTATATCGCTGATGGGCAACCACAACAGGCTTTTATTCTTGTTAACTTGACAATATTGGCTGGTCGCAGTGAGGAGACGTTGCAAAAAGTGGGTGAGAAATTGATGGCTGTCTTAAGGCAACATTTTTCTGCATCGCTTAATAAGCTGCAATTACAAATTTTTCTTGAAATTGATGTACTGGAAAAACGTTATTTTAAAATAACGAGTGCAGAGCCAGAGTTAAAACTTTAGACAGGATAATTATGAAAATAGAATTACGCGTAGGATTTAAGCCTTACTTTAACGTCTCGGAGCTTTCAGCAGTTGAGCTGAAACCCCTTAAAGAGCATGTGAAGCAGTCTTTGGCACAATATTATGCCCCAGATTTGAAGATCTATTCTCAAACCTATAGCAATACCGATACGATTTACCTTACGGTGCAGAGCGTTTGTGAGGAAAATGGAAAGTGGCGTGTTGAGTTTAGTGAGCAAGGCGAAATCGATAAAAGGGCGTGGGTGAATCCTCAAAATCCCAGTGACATCCTGGTCACTGCTTATGAAGAGGGTAGTTCTCTTTCAGTAAGCCTTCCATAAGGGAATAGTGCAAGGAAATTAACTTTCTTCCTTGCATTTCCGCGCCATCATTTGTTAAGAATCATGTTTGATCATCGTCATATTCTGGATTAAAAAAGGCGGGTTATTTGCCTTGATAACGATCACGGAAAAATCATCAATAGTCATGTTTAATTCTGGGATGGCGATGGACTGATTAACCCGCCAATAATGAATGTCAAAAGAGACACCTGAGCGGACGACTGTCGCTGGACCTATGGCAACTGGATGTAAGGTTAACTTCTCAGCGCGTATAACATTAACCTGATCACCAACAAAATCTTGCAGAGCTTCCCAGGCTGTGGGCATATAATTTTCCTGCAAAATAGCAAAATTTTCAGGGGTTACCGTGTAATCAATCGACAGGGTAGAAATTAGAACCTGTCGTGTCCATGTCGCGACGTCGTTATCGTCAGCATAATCAAGAGAAGGAAAAAAAAGTAGTACCATTAAGAGGATGCTTAGGAATCGATGGTTTTTCACGATGAGTCCTTCTGCTATTTGCCATGGTTTCGCAGCCCAAACAGCAGCTAACAGGGGCGCAAAACTAACCGGTTGCTTAGAGTATAGCAGAGCGGGGTTTGCTTTTTTACGAGGTATGGCAAGCAGCATAAGCTTAGAGACCGAAGCCTGATTTTAATCGTTGCAGGGCATGTTTTGCTCTTTCCATGTCTTCATCTTCCAAAGCCAATTCCAGTTCAGTGATTGCTATTCGCACGGTCTTGGGATTGAGTCGCCTAATTCCGCGCAAAAGAAAGCCAATAGCCACAAATACCAGCATACTAAAGTAAGGGTGTTCGCATACAAAACGCTGTAGTGATGTCATAAATTCCCCTTAACGTTGTTTTTCTTCTCTCAATGTAGTTAATCAAGTAAAGCAAAAATAAATACTATTAAAATAAATAAGTTATGGTTGATTTTCAACCAATTCCCCACACTGGGTTATAATTAAGAAGAAAGAAAGGGATGGCAGGAGGTTATCCTTCTTAAAGCTAAGGGATTACTATGAATAAACTGTCAATTATTATCGTATTATTGGTCATAGTGGGAATGCTGTTTTTATTATTCCCTGAGACTGCCCTATCGCCTGCGTCACAAGAAACTAGGCCCCCTTCACCTGCATCAAGTCCATAAGTAAGAGATTAAACACTTGGCTGATTATTAGGAGAATATCATGTCAAAAGGGAAAGATGGAAAAGGAAGTAGAATGTCCAGTATGACTGGATTAGATATTTCAGTCCTGTTATTAGCTTTTGCAGTATCCATTGGTGCAACATGGATTGCGCATCATCGAGTTTCGCTACTGGAAGCAAAAATGCAAGAAAAAGAGTTAGAGATTAATCGACTCAATCAAAAAATAGTGGAACTGAATTTATTGACAAAAGATGTACTCTTTAACTCGTCATTTACGGTAAGAGAAAAAATTCTCAATGAAAAATTAGAAAAAATTAATCATGACTGGAAACGATATTTAACCGGTGGGGAAGCAACTAAAGCGACCTCATTTTTGCCAAACTCTATAAGCAAAGGTGCGAAACCGGAATCACCAGTAAAAAAGAATTGAGACTGGGTTAGATAGTTACCAGACTTGATTGGAGTAAACGAGAGAGGGAATTTAATCACTATTCCTGTGCTTTGTTATTGGGCAAACCAGGGCAATACAAATATTTTATCACGTTGAAACCTGTTAAAATCGCGGCAATTAAAGACCTGGGTTAACCACGAGGACTGTGAATGCAAGAGCAATATGGGATCTATCAAGGTCCAGAAAGGCGTTTATACAGAGAGCATAAATATATCACCCTGGTGATGAATCAGCTTGATAATAAAATTGGCAAAACTGATTTTCGTGATCTACAACAGGTACAAGACATTGCGAGCGATCTGAATAACCTGGTTAATTTACTTGGTTTTCATGCCAAACATGAGGATGAAAAAATTCATGGGTTATTTAAAAAACATAATAGCTATGTTTTTCAGGAAGTAGAGGCTGATCATCAAAATCATGAAGTCATTTTTCATACCCTTAAAAATAAACTTGCGGCTATCAGGAGAGCACATTCCGATAAAGAACGAATTGAGAGTGGATACCATTTCTCTTTGAGCTACAGAAAATTGATTGCAGAAAATTTAGAGCATATCCATAAGGAAGAAACGCAGTTAATGCCAGAGCTTGCCCGGCTGTGCAGCAAAGAAGAACTCGAATCGATCGATTATCCCGTCTATGAGGTAATGACTGCCGAGGAAATTGTGGGCATGTTACAAACCCTGTTTGCAGTTTTAAATCCTGACGATAAAGAATATTTTATTCGTGATATTGCGCATGCTGTACCCTCTAAGTTGATAGAAAACTGGGCGAATATCGCTGCGCTCTTAACTGCAGCTGAAATTGCTGATATGGCACAGCGCGTTGGACTTATCAAACAGTTGTCAGCCCAACAAAATGAGCTGCTATGCCCGGTGGACTAAGCGCATAACTTCACTGACAAACACAGGTCCAGGATCGTTTTTATCGGTTTGATAATTCGGATCACGCTCAAGCCACAGCGGTGTATTTTTAAAATTTAAATACTCATTATGGCCAATAACATGGACTATTTCCGGGTATTTCTTTTTTAAATAACAAACTAAAAACGCATTTGCTCTCACTTGCGCATCGGTCAAGTCGTCTTTACTGTCTACGCCACCAATATTTTCAATACCAATCGCGTAATGGTTTAAGCCAATGACATGTCTTGCCATCCAATTGTCGGGCATAAGCTGATAAATACTGCCGTCGCGATCAACAACAAAATGGCTGGAGACATTTAAGTTGCCAGGCAGTTCTTTTATACGGGGTGAGCTTTGGGGAAAAGTAGGCGGATTAAATATACGCAAGGTTGCTTTGAGTGATGGGATACAGGTCCAATGCAGTACAATCATTTTGGGTTCAATTTCAATTGATTTGGAGTCAATTCCATAATGGGTTAACTGATACTCCCGGGTTAAGGCAATACGCTCTTGATCAAATTGAATAGGCGCTTTATGAATAATCTGGGCATCATGGCAAGAAAAGGCATGTACCAGAGAACACATAAAAAAGAAGAAGGACAGGAAAAATTTCATATTACGTTTTTAACACCATGAAGTAAGCAGTCACATAATTGGGTAAATGGCGGTTTGCTTGATAGAAGGCTTCTTTTCCTGCATAACTGCCTGTCAAAAAATCGACTTGGTAGAGGTTATTTTGGAATGCACCGCCGGTGTCAGCAAGAATACCTGCACGCGTCCTCATTTTTCCGGCCTGGTCACGATATTGCACCATGAGCAGTTTTCCCAGGCCAAGCTGCTCAAGGTCGGCTGCAAAAGTAACCTGGCTATTGACGGTAATTTTATACTCGGCATCTTTCCCATAACCTTTGATCCCGTTTACTGGCTTAAAATACCAATAGCGCTCCTGCTTATAGGGATTTTTGGCTTTATCGTAGGGAATGTTGTTGTTGCGATTAACGTTAAAGATTTTTATCTGTTCATGGTTGCCAAAATCAGCGACGATTGTGCCTTGCATTAAAGCGGCTTCCAAATCATCTCGATTTAAATAAGCGAGAACGGGAACATTTTTATTGGCTAAAGCACCTTTTAAGATAGCTTGTTTGCCATAGTGGAAACGAATGAGCTCGGGTTTGGCATTGGCTTCTTCGAGGGTGAGCGTTTCTTCATCTTTTGGAAGCGCATAGAGTGCAAAGGGATAAACCGAGCTTGGCTTGCTGGATACTTTGGCACGATGGACGTAATATTTCGTCATTAAAATTTTATCGTTGGGTAAGCCGGCAAGGAGTGGTTTGGCTCGAAGTGTTTTGGCTTGTTCGCTGTCTGGATACCAGCGAATAAAATCAAAGTGCTTTTTTACAAAAGCAGGATCCTGCAGCTCATTCTGGTGTTGGCAAATAAAGGTTAAGGTTGCTTTGACTCGTGCAAGTGGCAGTTTAAAAACCTTGCCTTCATGGATGACCTGAGGGTCATAGTGATTACCTTTATTTAAATAAGCCAGGGTTTCTTTAGCAGTTGCACAGAGGGCTGGTCCATCAATCTGATAATGCGCGGCGGGCAATGGTTCAGCAGGAACGAAACGAGGGGCAGCAACAGCATGGAAGCTAATGAGCAAACTATAAAAAAGAGTTTTTATCTTCATTGTTCATCATAATTTTTATAGGAAGCCCAAAATTATACCATATTCGTAACCGGTAACGTTAAACCCAAAATCATTTGATTTTTCCAGGAGAGCAGGCGCAGTCTCAGCCGATGCTTTTCAGCCAAAAGTCTGGTGCCCGTTCTCCCGGTGCAACTCTTTACATAGAAGGAGGACCATATAGGTTATGGGGAATGACAATCGGTAGTTTGGGCAATGGCACTGAGCCTCCAAACAAGGTATGACGAATTAACTGGCTGCAATACTGATTATAGCCTGCTGATTCCTGAATGTTCTTTTGAAAATCTTTTAAATTATCCAACTTAACCTGGACGCCAAGTTTCGCCATCATTCTAAAGTCAGGATCTTTGGGGCCATCATACAGCTCACCGAGTTCGGTCCACAGACTATGTAAAACTTGCCCTTTAATTCGTCCCCAAATAGGAGTTAAATCCTTTTCCAGCAGCGAAAACAAGTGCATTAAAGCACGGTAGTCGCTAGCAGTTTGAGGGTGGGTAAATTGCGCCAGGTAATTCATGGCAATTGTTTTCACAATTCGGTTTCTTCTCTCTTCAATGGCAAACTGAAGGGCAGTTTCCAACTTAACAAAATCGTTCTGTTTGGGCTCATAGATAGACACTTCACCTGTTTCAAAGTGATACACCCATCCATGAATCGTTAGCTGCTTGGAGGCAAGCTTTTCAGCAACATGAGGATAGGTTTTTAGATGTTCAATTTGTGCTAACACATTCTTTCTAATGGCTATCTGTACTTTAAGTGCGAAATCATCTTTGTTAGTTTCTGTCCCAATCTCCTCTAATACGGAGTGGGAATGGCTAACCCAGGAAGCGACAGAGGGTAAATCGGTTTTAATAGTTGGTGATAATAGTCCTTTTACTGCACCGCAATCAGAGTGCCCACAAATGATGATGTCTTTTACTTTGAGTACTTTCAATGCATATTCAATCGTAGCGGCTTCGCTCGATTCATTAGGATAAGCGGGAACAATATTGCCTGCATTGCGATGAACCAATAACTCTCCCGGCTGGGATTGGGTGATTAAGCCAATACGCGAGTCTATACAGGTAATCAAAAGAGTTTCAGGGAACTGAACGTCGCTTAATCGTTTAAGGATAGTCAATATCCCCTCATGAGGCTTGGTTTGAAATTGACGGATGTGACGCATTAACTTGATTAACATGGGTGCTCCTTTGTTCGGTCATCCCTGGGCTTGACCTTAAACAGTGATATTCCAAACAAAGGTAACCAATTGTGTCTAAAACGTCAATTTATTTACAATATTGTAAAGCAATCGAGTGAAGGACTTTTAATTGGGCCGAACTTGATCTTCGTTCGAGACAGCTTCTCGTCTTAAACATTCAGCGACCGCTTCTTTCTGCTGCGAAGGGCAATAACATAAATAAGTTCTCGCACCACGTGCTTCTTTTACAATCATTACCCCATCAAGTCCTTGCAGTTCCTCGAGTGGATCGGGACGTACATTGGATAAACGCAAGGTAACCGTATCCCATTTTTTCTTATAAGTTTCATGATTCTTTTCCAGTGTGAGGGATAAATCAGGTTGATAGGCCATAGGTAAGCGAGTTAAATGCACACCAAACTGGTTAAGGTCGGGGAAGGCTGCCAAGGCAATGTGAAGCGCTCGAGTGTAATTGGGTCCTATCACCGTTTGGTTTTTAACAGATTTACATTTTACAAATAATTCAAGAGGGTCTTCAGTCAGTTTTTTTTCCAGCAAGGTCACGGGAATAACCATACTTTTCGGAAAAAATTCTTTGACCCAATCCACTAAATGAAGGGGCGCCAGGATTGCTTTTATTTCTGCGGAGGGAACAGCATATTCCTCTCCCGGAACTCTCACTTCGCCGAAATAAGACTCTGTTTCCCCTTGGGTTGGTATCCCGCAGAGGCGTAGATTGGGCCAGTAATTGACGGCGATGTCTTTATGGCGTCCTTGTTCGTAGATTTTCCCTTCTCGCGAAAATACAAAAACTACAGAATTTATTAAAGCGTCTGATACTTGATAAGCAGCTAATCTCTTTTTGTCGAAATGGCGCTCACAGGCGATGGCCCAAAAACCTTCTTTTTCATCATAAACGAGACTTTGAATGGTCTCGTCAAGCTGTCGGGGATCGGTTAAATTAACCTGATTGTAGCAAAGCTGATTATCGGGTGTATCATATTTCAAAGAGCCTCGTATTGATGAAGGCTGAGGAACTGTCAGGCCAAGTCTGGCAATGGAAGCCAAAATATTTCTTGCTTGTTCAATATCATAATTATTTTCAAAAAAAGTGCCAAATCCACAGTGCATTGTTAATTACTCCATTCATTAAAAGCGCCATTTTAAATAATTTTGACTATTTTTTTAAGATTTTGTTGAAAATAAATAATTTTTGCTACAGTAAAATTCTTGTTGGTCGTTATATGCTCAATTTATTTTCAAAGGTTGATCTTACGAAAAAAAGTGCTCATTATTCAGCGCACACGAAGTCTTTGGGAGTCGATAATGTTACAGAGTATAAGGGCGGCCCTTCTTGTATTGCTTATGATAACCATGATGGCGAATAGCAGTTATGGTCAAACAGCGCCCCTGGTCAACCCATCCGTACAATTGCTCATTGAAGAAGCAAGACAAAAATACCCTGACAATACGAAGTACATTAGTGCCTATATCCGTATGAACTTCGCAGCGATTCAACGTTATCAAAAATACATTGCTCAGTGTATTGAGCGTCGGGGTACTCCAATAGGATGTAGTGATTTAATTACGTCCAATCCCAACATGACTGAGGAAGAAAAAGATAAGGAGCCAGTTAAAGAGCTGCTTATAAAAGATGGTGTTATAACCATCGTACCCAATACAAAGGTATTCAGCTTTTTGCATGAAAACGACACAATTATTGCTACCCCTTCCTACAACAATAAAGAAATAAGCTGGTCTTACTCGGGTGGCCTATTTAACGCTTCAACCGCAGAATTGCCGTCTGGAGTTAGCTATTGTCCGCCAACCAGCGAGTTATCATCCTCAATCCAAAACGGGCAAATGGTTAATCATTTGAATAGAGGCTGGATGGTTTCAATTGCAGCAACCGGCAAGCCTGTTGAAGCAATTAGCAATAATGAGTTAAGTTTTGCCTGGGCAACCACACAGAAAGTTCCTAATGGAAAAATAGTTTGTGTTTATAAAATAAATACTGATAAAAGACCTTATTATGTGGCGCTGTATTCGCAGAGTGCCTTGACTAAAAATCCCGAATCCGGTTTATGGAATATTGAATCGCCAGGGTTTTGTCGTAGTAAAAATGCTAGCCCAACGGATTGTCCTTTTAACATATAGTTTATAAAGGCTGAATTCCTTATTGAATTAAACTGAATAAACTTGGTTTATCAAAGGGAAGCTATCCATAAAGTAAATATTGCGAAGGCAGGGAAGCCTTTGGTAAAAGTATGGCACTTTCAGCACCAGTGGGTATTCGTCCAGTTTAATTCCCCAATACCTGCTCTATCATGCGTCTTGCTAATGCCGCTAAAACAGGGTTGGAATTCTTATAATAGGGCAGCATGATGAGGGCGATTGATAGGGCCCAGCCTCGCCCTCTTTCCCAGGTGTTGTCATCAATATTTTTCAAATTGGTTCTAAAAACGTTTCTTGAATGTGAGTTCAATAAGCTCCAGGCAATCACCAAATCACAAGCAGGATCACCGATGCCCACATCAGAAAAATCAATCACCGCAGTCAGGCGATGGTTTTGTACTAAAATATTGCCTGGTAGAAAATCGCCGTGTATCCACACAGGTGCTTTATGCCATGAGGGGGAATTGGATAGCTGATGCCATAAAGAAGTGACCGCTTGGCTATTAATCTCTCCACCTAGTTCGCTTATTGCTTGCCTTGTTTCTTCATCCAACTCTTTTAAAGATACCCCGCGTCTGGAAAGTGGGCCGTTAGCCAGGTTTATTTCGTGTAGTTCATTTAAAAAAGCAGCTAACTCTTTAGCCAATAATTCATATTCGTCCCTGTTTTCAAAGGGGGGATTATGGCCTTCATTCCATTGAGAGACGAGCCAAGACCAAGGATAGGATTGATAGGGACGGCCTTTAAACAAAGGTACCGAAATAGGGAGATGCAGATGTTGAGCAAGTCTGGGAACCCATTCATATTCTTTATGGATACTTTTAGTTGCCCAATCGATGCGAGGGAGGCGAACAACATAATCAGTGCCTAAACGAAATAAGGCATTGTCTGTGCCGCTTGATAAAATAGCTTGTAGAGGCAAATTAGCCCAATGAGGACATTGCGCTTTGAGCAGGGTATGAACAAGGGCCGCGTCTATACTTACCTCATTTTCATGCATTTTTGTCATGGTTTTTTATCCCTTGCTTCCCTGCCCACTCTCTTTAGTGATTGCCCAATGAGATGGGGCAGGAGAAATTGCAGAGTGAATTAAAACAGTTAATTTTGAGCACTATTCTAAAAGCCTCTGTTGCTAAAGGCGATAGAAAATCTGTTCGCTGATAAAGATTTTGCTGCTTCGCTCTTTGAGGCGCTTAATGGAGAAAACCTATGGCGGTACAACTCAATCATACGATTGTATGGTCGCACAATCAAAAAAAATCGGCGCAATTCTTCACTGAGATTCTTGGATTAGCGGAGGCCAGTGTTTACGGTCCTTTCCTGGTGGTTGAAATGAGTAATGCAGTTAGCCTCGATTTTTATGAGACTGATAAAGATATTACATCCCAGCATTATGCCTTTTTAGTGACAGAATCAGAGTTCGATGAAATCTTTAACAGGATTCGTCAACGCGGGCTTAATTATTGGGCCGATCCTGGTCAAATACAACCAGGTAAAATTAATTATCGCGATGGGGGAAAGGGTGTTTATTTTGAAGATCCTGATGGCCATTTGCTTGAGTTAATGACCAGACCTTATGGGAGTAAACAGTAGACCTGATACTATAATTGTTCTCTGATAGCTGGCATTTGCAGGGCGGTTGTAATCAATTCGGTACGATTGCGGCATTTTAGCTTTACTTTCACGGCATCAAGATAATGCTCAACTGTTTTGGGCGATAAATTAAGTGTATTGGCAATTTGTTTGATGGTCATACCTTTAACCAAATAATAAAGACAATCCATTTGTCGTTTGGTCAAATGGCGTCCTCTAAGAAAGGGTTGTTCTCCTACGTCTTGTATCTGCTTGGAAAGGTTAGAATTGCTTAGGGCAGTTATCTCATTCACGGTATTTATAAAAGAGTTTTCATCTTCCAGTAAAAAAGAAAGGCCGAAAACGCCTATCACTTTCCCGAGTGAAGTGCGTAGAGGTCTTTTGTGGCTGATATAACAATGTAATTGTTCGCCATTTAACCAAACGGGTTCAATATAGGTTTTTGCTTTATTGGTTTGAATGACCTCCTGATCATTTTTGATGAGAGCAGGGGCTTGTTCTTTCCAGGCCAGATCATAATCGGTTGCTCCAAGGATATCCTGCTCTGACGGTATATTATTAACCTCTAGCATGGTTTGATTGCTACTCATGAAACATCCTTTGATGTCTTTTGAATAAACATTGACAGAGGCTAATTCAAATAAATGTTCTAAGTGGTTTAAGAGAAGTAATTCTTCAGTTTTCATAAAACAACGTTATACCAGATAGGAGCTAGCCTCATTATATCAAAATGATCTATTTTTGAACATATCTAGGGGAGTTTGTCCCCCTAGTCTTTTTTGTTCAAATTAAGTACTATTTTCTCAGGTAATGAGAAAGCCTGGCAACCAATTTGCCGAGTTTTTGATAATCAGGAGCGATGTTGCCATTTACTTCTGATTAATAGAAATCAATTCGATCAAGTAACTATCAGCTTTTGAGGAGTGTAAATGGCCTATCCTTCATATAGTTATTTTAAAGATAAAGCAGTTGAATCTAGCCATCAAATCAGTTTGTTTGGTCTCGTCATGATGATTAACTTTCCACTGTTTGGGTTGCTGGAGCACGTCGAAAACCCTATTTCAAATCAAGAAATTATACTGAGATTTATCGCAACAGGTCTTTGTTCAATCCTATCTCTGCATAAATTTTGGCCAATACAATGCCAGAAATCTCTCCCTATCGTCTGGTATTTGACCCTGGTTTTTTGTCTGCCATTCTTTTTTACCTATTTGACCTTACTTAACCATGGCGCAACATTCTGGCTAATGAATTGTATCTCTGCCACCTTTTTCCTTTTTCTTGTCGCAAGCGCCTTGGATTCACTTGTTCTGCTACTACTTGGTAGTGGGTTAGCGTCTTTTTGTTATTTATGCGGCTCTCACAGCTCAATCCATTATGTTTCTAATAATCCTTCTTTCTTTGAGTTGGCCATGACTTTTGTTACGGCAATTGTGATCGGTACCTTGTTTGCCAGGGAGCGGGAATTAATTCATGCCAGGATTTCTGGAATTCGTCTGTTAGCAGGGAGTTTGGCTCATGACTTGCGCACACCTTTAGCAAGCATCTATTTACAGGCCCAACTGCAAGAAGGGGAAATTGAAAAAATTAAAAACCCCGACGTGAAAAAACGCTTAAGTGATGGGGTTCATATCATTGGGCGTAGTATTGAGAGTATCAATCAGCTTATTGGTATTCAATTAAATAATATTCAGTGTGGCAGGTTTGATACGCGCAAATTTGTTATTTATCCCATTAAAGAATTACTTAAACAGGCTTTGGAAGAATACCCATTTAAAAAAGGTCAAGAGGCGCTTATTCAGCTGGATCTGGCCTGCGATTACTCGGTGTGGGTTGCTGATGTGGTTTTCAGGAATCTGCTCTGGAATCTATTAAAGAATGGTTTTGAGCTAATTGAAGAAGTCGGTAAGGGAGAAATATCGATTTGGGTCGCAGAAGGAAGTAAGGATGATGATTTTAATTATTTGCACATTAGGGATACTGCCAAAGGAATTTCTCCCCAAAAAACAAAAATCATCTTTGAACCGTTTTATTCTGAAAGAAAAGGTGGGACTGGAATAGGATTGGCTTGTAGCAAGCAGCTGGTAGAAGCAGCCGGTGGTTCTATTGATTGTCAGGGAGAACTTGGCAAGTATACTCACTTCATTATTAAATTTCCGAAAATAGATTAGCTAGCTGTCGATGCCGGTTGTGCTCTGTTTATCGTTTGATGGGCGTCTGTAGTGATTCCCTGACATGATTAAATTTTTAGGTCGCATCGCGAGCGTGAAAAGGAAGGTCTGTCTCTCTCCGCGTTTGGCAGGAGCATCAAGGAAATCGTTGATTCCCTTGATGTCTCTGAGCAGCAGGTTGGACGCTTGCCCAATGCCCTTTTCCAATGACAGGTCAGCAATGTTTGGCTTTCGGGCCGAACTACATTTATGAAAACCGGTGTTTCGAACCATGTTATGGTGGAGAGTGCATTGGTTCACTGACAAGGCTCGTAATCAGCAGGGTTAGGTTGTAGCCTAACCCTGTTAAGTCTTCGCAATGTTGTTTAGATGGGCTTGGTTGCAGGTACGACAACTGGTGGATTATCGTTGGTCGAAGGAACAGTCCCTTGACTCCCCTGTGGAGTAAACAGACGATATATATCGCGTGGTTCTTCCTGTTTTTTATCGCTGCCACCTAATTGGCTTTGATAATTATTATTCAAGCGATAAGCTCCGTATCCGAGCGTTAAGCCAAGGGCTACAGGCCAGGAAATGACGGCAGCTGTAATGATGAAGGCAGTTCCACCCGTATTAAAGGCCAGGGTTTTCCAAAAATTGGTATAAGCTTGACTGGCGTCCTCGTTCAGTTCTTTGATTAATTTTTGGTGGTGTTGCAGATCATCACCACTAACGTCATTCCCACTCTCACGTTGTACTGCAATAGAGGCTTGTTGATATTTCTTATATTCATCAGCACTGTTATACATGGCATTACCCAGCATACTGAATAGGGCCAGACCAGCTACAGCAGCAGGGCCAGTAAAGGTGAGGCTGGCAGTAAAACCTACAATCAGGATAGTCGCTGCGGCAATGTTAAAGAGGTAGTAAGCACATTGAGCTTCCCATTCATCATTTAATATATCAATTTGGCGCTGAATGACTTCCTGCTCAAATGGTGTAGCGCTTTTTGCTTGTTCATTTAACTCCAGGATACGATTCTGGTATTGATAGGCTTCATAAGACCAACGTGCTACGAATAAGGCAATATCAAATGCAAGGAAAGCAACAGTGATTTGTGATGCTGTAGCTGTTGAAATTTTAAAATAGTCATTATAGTTGGTCAGCAGATTGACTGTTCCCCAAACCGCATCATTCAACATAGTGAAACCGCGTTTTTGTATTTCCTGTACAGCAACTTTCTCTGCAGATAAGTCCTCACTTACTCCAGCTACTATGATGTGCTTAGTCATGGTGACCAAGTTGATTGCCAGGCGAAGCCCATAGATTCCAACACTCAATGCACGCAATGTTTCCCGTGATTGATCTAATAAACTGACAAACTCATCTGGGGTATAAGTATTACCCAGCTTGGCATTCAAGCTTTTAATAAATTCAGGAAAACCAATGCTTTGCAGATAGAGAATTGCAGAACTTGCCAAAGCGCGACTGTAATTCCAATGAGTTCGAGTGCTGTTTAGCGTGGAAATATGTTCGCGTAATTTCGCGGAGCTCACAAAGGCAGACGCATAATCTTTAAGGTTGCTTACTGCGCCAGATACGACAAAAGTAGAGAGTTTGGCAATGCTGGCCTGCTCGGCTTTAGTGAAATTGTTTCCGATAAAGTCATCTAGTTGCTCTTTCTTTTTTAAGAGATCTTTTAAATCCCCACCCACGTAATCCAATTTGTGGTATTCAATCATTAAATTACAAACGGCGGCGAGATAAGTAACGAGTTCGCTCTTGGATGTCAAACGTTCTTTATTGGAAAGAAAGAGTTGAAATAGAGATGAAAATTCTGTTTTAAGCTGATTTAAATTAAACTCATAGTCTTTAAAAGAAACTTCAACGTCGTTAGCTGTTCTATCAAAAAACGCCTGTTTTTTCAGACCAATTTTCGTTTTTGGCATGATGCTCTCGCTACACTTTATCAACAAATTGATACTTTATCTTCCACATAGTTTTACCAGAAATTTATTAAGGTATTATTAAATTTTTAACAAAATGTGTTTTTTTTGGAAACATATTCTATTTAAATTATAGTATTTTTTTTATTCTTACTGGTTATAGGCTTTTTTTAATGCCTGCATGTCCAATTTCTTCATTTTAAGCATGGCTTTCATCACTTGTTCTGATTTTTCTGTGTCGGGATCATTTAAGAAATCCACTAAGATAGTGGGAACAATTTGCCATGAGATACCGTACTTATCTTGCAGCCATCCACATTGTACTGTTTCACCATCCGCAGACAGGTTATTCCATAAATCATCTATTTCCTCCTGGCTCTCACAACTGACGAATAAAGAGATGGCCGGCGAGAACTTGAAGTCAGGCCCCCCATTTAAGGCAATGAACTGTTGTCCTTCAAGTTGAAAAGTAACAGTCATTATGCTGCCTTTGGGTTTTCCAGATACTTCTGCGCCGGCATCCCCATAATAGCTGAGACGCAAAATTTTTGAGTTTTTAAAAATTGAAGTATAGAAATGGGCTGCTTCTTCAGCTTGATTATCAAACCATAGACAAGGAGCAATGTGTTGCATAGAGGCCTCTTATTTATTGCTCGAAGCTAATTTTGGGTTGTGCTGTTTCTGAATACGGAAATCCCTCTGGTTCGTTGGTGAAATCCACATCCGTAAAATAGCGTGCAACATCATGCAAACTAAGGTAGAAAACCCCGCCAGATTCTTGCTGCTCTTGCATTTTTTCATCGCTTAAATTGACAAATAAATTCATGCGTTCTGGCTCTTCCATGTCATCGATTTCGCCGATTACCAATCCTTCAAAAAAACTCATGAAAGAAGAGTGTTTCTTTTTCTCCGGGATAATGAAAGGCAATAATTCCCCGTCTTCGTTTCGCAATAGGTTTCCGACCATATCACGTTTGTAGTCGATTTGGCCTTTGCCCCAAGGGTTACGGAGATGGAGAAATAATTCATCCCCTTCCAGCCATAAACCCAGGCACTGGTAACTATGACCAGAATCTTCCGACATCGCAATAACGCGGGATAGCGGGTGATTTTGATAATCTTTACGAGGCCCCGTTGAAAGCGTGATGAACTGATTATTGGCCAGAAGGTTATTAATGAGAAAGACAACATGAAATTCTTTCAGTGAGAGCGGCGATCTGATAGGGAAATTGTCTTGTTGTAAAAAGAGCTTGAGCGAATTTAACGTTTGTTCACCAAGTAGGTATTGTTCCGGTAATTGTTCTGTAGCCATTTGTTTCAGTTCATTGATACAGACCTCGAGCCATTCGATGAGGGGTTCTAACTCATGACAATAAATTTTTCTTTTAGGACTGAGACGTTCTCTCTCTTTAAAATGGGCGACTAGCTGCAGTGCCTTTTGTTCTAGCCAGTCATTATTAAGTTCTTCGAAGCCGAAAGCGTTGCGAAAACATTCTTTAATAGACATTTTTAAGTTTCGCAATTGACGTTCATCGGCTACTACATCATAGGCATCGTTCAGTAAGCAAAAAGCATCGGTTAAAAGGGAATGTTGCCCTAGTTTTTCACGGGTAGCCGATGTTCCTAACAAGGTTTTGAATACTTCAGCAGGTGAGCCAGAAGACAGGGAGGCCAGGTATTCGCGGGTTTCTCTGTAACGTTTGATCAGCTTAGTATCGTCTTCGCTCCAATCACTTTCATCTTGCTTTAGTAAACTTTGAGCACGTTCAAATTCTTCCTGGGTGGGTTTACTTTTTAAATGGGTTAAGCGATGAAAAGTGTATGCTTTCTCCAGGATCTCGACCCAGGGTTTTTTGTGGTAATTAACCGTGCCTTCGGTATAACCCCGTGTCACTGTGGGAGGCATAGAATAAATTCGTGGTGAACCATCTTCCGCATACAGCGTCACATTGACGCGCAGATTTCCTTCTCTGTCTCTGCCCAGGGTTATCATGTTCTCTAATAAACCAGGATCCCTGTCTACAATGGCGCTCAGGGCAGCCAAAAAATAACAATTCCCTATACCGCCTTGAGCAATATCTTTTAATTCATAATGGTCTGTATTAACCAGTTCCTGTAGCTCTTTGGTAGATAATTTTTTAAACCAGATCGTTTTGTCGGCTCCCCAAAGATCTTGTTCATCTTCTGCGCTGATGTTGAAGATGGGAGCAATAACTTCATTATTCGTTAACATGATGATGATCCTTCATCTCTAAATATAGTTTGCTCTTTATTGTTGTAATAAATGGCAAAAAAGTCGGGAGACTCAATCAAGAGTGCACAGCACTTCTAATTATAGTTCATGTTTGATTTTCTGCACGGCAAGCGAGGGGCTGTTGGTATTTTTACTATCTTGGCCAAAAAAACGTTAATTTCCTGCGCGCTTTTTCGCTCAAAATAAAGTCATCCTACTCAAGCTGGCGAAAGGTAAACAGCCCCCGATTATGAACTGAAACTATTTAAGAATGTTAGCTTGCAGGCGGGTAATTTCAGTGACTGCACTCCAGTCTTTCTCTTCCAGGTGGTGGGCTAGGGCAATAATAAATTTATCTTTAATAATATTGGCAATATGGGGAACAACCTGGGCATTGGTCAAGGCTTGTTGGAATAAACTCAAGTCTTTAAATCCGCCCTTTAAATCAAAATTTACGTCATCAAAATTACGTTCTTTAATTTTATCCACATAAAGTTGAAAGGCTGGATGAGCAAAAACACTATGAAATAAAGTATTCAGGATGCCTGTATCGACCTGGCTTTTTTCGGCAAAGGTATAAAGTTCCCCCATGGTTTCAATTGTTGAAACGAGGAGATAATTCATACATATTTTAATGACATTGGCCTGATAAGGCATTGATCCGGCATTGATAATTTTAATTGAATAGGCATTGAATACGGGGCGACACTGTTCGATTGCTTCGGCGTTTCCTGCCGCAATAGTAGTCAGTTCGCCTCTTGCGGCAGCTTTAGGGACTCCTAATACATTGCCAGCAATATAAATTAGTCCATGTTTATCATGTAACGCAGTCAATTCTTTTGAGGTTTCCGGTAAAATGGTTGAGGTCCCCAGGTGAATTGCCCCTGGTTTCATGAAGTGAATAAAGCCATCTACAGTTTGAAGTACGGCATTATCATCCAAAAGAGAGGTAATGATGAGTTCTTTGCCAGTCACAGCTTCTTCCAAGCTGTTTGCTCCTTTGGCACCCATAGTGATGAGTGGTTGCATTTTTTCCCGGGTGCGATTAAAAACAGTTAATTCAAAATTGGCATCTAAAAGTCTTTTTGCCAAAACAGAGCCCATTTTCCCTAAACCAATTAAAGTTACCTTCATTCTTTTTTCTCCAAAAATGGCAGCTAGAAATTTTTATAACAATTTCCTAGTTTGCCCAATCTGGTTGGCATTGTACAATGCAAAAAATTGATCGTGTTTAGCCAATCCTGATGATTTTTACGCTTGCCATAAATAACTACCGTTCTGTTTTAAATTTAGCTATTCCGTTAGGTTCGCTTAATCTTATTACGGGTCCAAATGGCAGTGGGAAGTCAAATATTTACCGTGCGCTGCGTTTATTAGCAGAAACAGCACAGGGTGGGGTAGTGCAGGCTTTGGCCCAGGAGGGAGGCTTATCTTCAACATTTTGGGCTGGTCCCGAAACCATTTCAAAGGCAATGTTAAAAGGAGAGGTAGCCGTCGAAGGCCAGGCTCGTAAAGAAAGAAAGCGTATGCGCATGGGATTTGCTACAGACGAATTTGGCTATGCTATTTCTCTTGGCTTACCAGCACCTTCGTCATCGGCGTTCTCGTTAGATCCAGAAATAAAGAGAGAGTGCATATGGGCTGGGCCTTATTACCGACCAGCCAGTCTTTTGGTTGACAGACGGGGACCTCTCGTCAAAGTCCGTGCCGGACGACGGTTTGACGTTGTTTCACAGCATTTGAATATTTTTGAAAGCCTCTTTAACCAAATTGGCTCCTTAGAGCATACACCGGAAATAATCCATATGCGGGAGTTTATTTGTAACTGGAGATTTTATGATCATTTTCGTACTGATCGTGATGCGCCTGCCCGCAGGGCGCAATTAGGCACGCGTACACCAGTGCTTCATCATGATGGTCATGATGTTGCGGCTGCATTACAGACCATACGAGAAATAGGTGACAGTAATGCTTTAGATGAAGCCTTTAGCGATGCCTTTCCCGGGGCAAAGTTGATCATTATTCAGCATGGGGAAGGGTATTTATCGTTAGCTATTTCCCAGCATGGTTTGTTAAGGCCACTATCCTGCGCTGAATTTTCGGATGGTACTTTACGTTATGTATTACTGTTAGCCGCACTGCTAACCCCTCGTCCACCTTCACTAATGATTCTTAACGAACCAGAAACCAGCCTGCATCCGGACTTATTACCTGCTTTGGCAAGACTGATTTTGCGTGCATCAGACAATACTCAGATCTGGGTGGTTTCTCATGCCGAGCGTTTGATAACCCTCTTGCAAGAACAACCTGGATGCAACGTGATCAAACTTGAAAAACAGCTTGGTAAAACTGAACTGCAAGGCCAGGATCCTTTAGATGCCCCTGGTTGGTACTGGCCAGATTAAACAGAACGTTGGCAGTAATCAATCCAATAAGGGCACCAAGCCAAGTCTTATTTTGCGCCAAAAAATACGCTTGCTCTGCCCATTATTGGGTTTTGCCGATGGTAGATAAATAAAAAGCAGGTTTGGGATAACCGGCAAATTCGATCGTGGTCATCATTCCTCCTGCCATATGATAAAGATTATGGCAATGATTCATCCAGATGCCGGGATTATCAGCATCAAATTGAACCTTGACGGTAGTAAATGGCTGAACCAGGACAGTATCTCGTCTGGCGCCGTCTTTGAGGGGCTTCCCATTAATTTCTGTCACTTGAAAAACGTGGCCGTGAAAATGCATAGGGTGGGACATGGCAGTTTTATTGGTAAATACCAACTCCACACGTTGCCCTTTTTTGACAATTTTCGGATTAATTTTAGGCCAGCTTTCATCATTTAACATCCAGCGATAACCGTTCATTGTTCCCTGTAAGTTGTAATTTAAACTGATATCGACTGTTTTCTTTGGCAAGGGGTCAACTGCTTTGAGTGATTGTTCTAATTCATAATAAGGAATTCGTCCGATGGTTTGACTGGCAGTCGGACTTAGTTGGGGAATTTCCGCACCTTTGGTGGCGAGTATTAAGCCTGTTTGTTTATTGGTTCCTTCTGCTTGGCCCAAAATAGGGAAAGCCCCTCCATTGGAGGGGATATTCACAATGATATCGAGGCGGTTAGCAATACCAATTGGAAATTTAGAACCTTGAACCGGTTTAACTTTTGCGCCATCAACAGCCACTAAAGAACCCTGCAATTTTCCTAAATCAACAACAAAATTGGTGGCAGCGGCTGCATTGATAATACGTAATCTAACTTGACCAGGCGTGACATAACGAATAGTTGGTTTGGCCAGGGTTTTTTTATTCGTGATGTACGCATCGTAATTGACATCATTATAATCAGCGCTTCCTTTCATCATTTGCATACCAGCCCCATTTTGCATGTTATCCATTTGCATAGCGGGCATTTTAGTATTTCGTAGTTTGTTGAATATGGCTTGTGGGTCTTGATAAGTAAAATCTTTCATAAACATAACCACATCCTGTTCGCTATTTTTTTGCTGCTCCGATTCATAAATGACAAAGGGTGCTGACAATTGCTGTTGCTCTTGGAAGCCTTCATGGGAATGCATCCAGTAGGTGCCCGATTGCACGAGCTTATACTTATAAGGCCGTTTTTCGCCTGGTTGTATTAACGTTTGGGTGACCCCAGGAACGCCATCCTGATCATTAGGTACAATCAAGCCATGCCAATGCAAGGTAATCGGCTCTGCGGATTTATTTTCCACAATGACATCAAACCAGTCTCCTTTAACACCGGTATAGCCTTCTTTGCTTTCTGTCCCATCAGGTTGAATCAATACGACTTCAAAAGCGTTTACTG
Source organism: Legionella feeleii (assembly GCF_001467625.1). Taxonomy (GTDB): domain Bacteria; phylum Pseudomonadota; class Gammaproteobacteria; order Legionellales; family Legionellaceae; genus Tatlockia; species Tatlockia feeleii. The sequence goes on along the minus strand of NZ_LNYB01000085.1, from coordinate 393,488 downwards.
TTTTTCCCTGACTATCCAATTGAAAGGGTTTATCCCTGACTTGTAAGATCGGTTTTTTAGCGTCAGAAGGAGTAGCAGCGGCGATTAGAGGGAAATTCAGGCTTGCAAAGGAAAAAACGAAGCCTGCTAAAAAGGCGGGTATTTTTACCGAACTTATGAGTCTCACGGTCCAAATCCTTTTGCAATTGCGGAGGGTAGTCTTTAAAAGTAAGCAATTAGCCAATCATTGTCAAAAGGAGTACTGTTATGCCTTATGGTTTGAGAACATTGAGTCTATCTCGTCTGAAATAGCTTTCGCAGGCGATGGTTTTTTGCCGTGCAGTAACTCTTGTTGGTCAGCAGGGCTATAATAAGCAACAAAATCATCCCGTTTTATTACTTTAAGGGTGGTTTGTTTTTCTTTGTGCTTTAACGAAATAGTCACTGTATCCCTTTGTGTATCATAATGAAACACGATTTGCCCATAATGTTTTTGACTTAATTGAGTTTTTACCTTGCGCAATTCTTCATATTTGTCCTGTATAGCAATAAATAGCGTCCAGACCTTATCTAAAGGGGTGTCCTGCTTTTTATAATCATTATCGCGCAAATAAATTTCCCAGGCGTCATAGCCATTGGTATCGATAAACGCTGTCATCAGCGGTTGGACTGTTTTTTGTTCAAAACGTTTAAGTTCTCTAAGGCAACTATCATAACGCTCCATTACCTCGATGGCTTCTTCACTTTCGACGAGTAAAGAGCCGGTTATCTCATCAAATTCGACGGAACCCGTAACTGCTTTTAGACGCAGGTTGCACTCAGTAACCAGGAGAGCATAAAATTTTGCTGCAAAACTGGTTCGTATATCAATTTCTGCAAGTTGGCGAATATGGTCTTTCCCATGCTCTTGACTGCGGGCACTATAACAAATACTCAAAGTCATATTGAAAGGCATTTTTTGACCTTTCATGACAAGGAGACTTTTTACGAATGCAGCGAGCTGAGCATAATTGAGTAATTTATGGGTTTTGAAAAGCTCTTCAGGATCTGATTCGGCGTAACAGTAATCGGTATCATCGACTTTACCGTGCGCGGCAATAATAATTTTATAGTTCTTTTTTCTCTTGCTTAACCAGTCCTGAAGAATTTTTGAGGTCTGCTGATCTAAAGTGATCGTTCCTGAGTCGGCAAATTGCAACGCGCAAGTCATCAGGTTTAATACGGTTACTTTGCTACTTTTATCTTTGGCAAAGAAAGAGGGTTTATGTTTTTTTTTAAAGCTTCACCCGATTTTTTCCCTAATGTCCCGGGGTCAGACAAGTTAATAAATAAAACTCTCACAATTTACAGCGCTACAACAATTAATAATTGCCCAAATTATAGGCATATTGATTGGTGAAGTCCACTTGAACTGAGGGCAGTTTTTTGATGAGCCCGATAGCCGGGCTCACTATTTATTTCAACGAGGCTAGGTCAATGACAAAACGATAGCGGACATCGCTTTTTAAAACGCGTTCATAGGCTTCATTGACTTGTTGAATGGAAATTAACTCAATCTCCGATGTGATGTTATGCTTACCACAGAAATCAAGCATTTCCTGGGTTTCTTTAATCCCGCCAATCAAGGAACCGGCAAGGCTGCGACGCCCGCTAACCAGCGAAAATGCACCAACCGGAACATTTTTTTCAGGAACTCCCAAGACGACCATGGTTCCTTCGCGTTTAAGTAATCTTAAGTATTGATTCCAATCAATGCCTGTCGAAACAGTACATATAATAAGATCAAAACTGGCGCTTAATTTGACGAAAGTCGACGCCATTGAGGTTGCATAAAAATAATCAGCACCCAGGCGCTTGCTGTCAGCTTCTTTGGCAGATGAATGACTGAGCACAGTGACCTCTGCTCCTAACGCATGGGCAAGCTTGACACCCATATGCCCCAAACCACCCAAACCAACAATAGCCACTTTTTTTCCTGGGCCGGCTTTCCAATGTTTTAATGGCGAGTAGAGAGTAATCCCGGCGCACAAAAGAGGTGCTGTTGCATCGAGAGGCAAATTGTCGGGAATATGAAGGACATAATTTTCGTTCACCACAATCTTGGTTGAATACCCGCCCTGGGTGAGTTGCTTACCACTACGTTCCATACCGTTATAGGTGGTGGTCATCCCCTCATAACAATATTGTTCTAACCCTTCCCGGCAGCTTTCACAACGTCGGCAGGAGTCTACGAAACAGCCAACTCCAACGGGGTCTCCCTCTTTAAATTTTTTTACTTTCCCGCCAATTTTACTGACGACACCAACAATTTCATGGCCAGGTACCATAGGAAAAAGCGCTCCACCCCATTCATCGCGTGCCTGGTGAATATCGGAATGGCAAATACCACAATAACGGATATCAATCAAAACATCATGCTCGCCTACATCTCTGCGTTTAAAAGAGTAAGGAGCAAGAGGCGCTTTTGCCTTTGGGGCAGCATATCCTTGTACTGGAATCATAGAATTATCCTTAGCATGAGCTTGAGTCGCTGCTAATATAGGCTCAGTCGATCTAATTTGCAAAGGACTTACGAAAAACGTCGATCTCTTCGTTAAAATTTGATTTCAATTCGGTCATTTAGGTAGGCTAAACTCCCTCATTAAAATCCAATTTTGCCTCAACCTCGACGTTTTTCGTAAGTCCTGATACTACGCAAACGCCGATCTCTTCGTTAAAATTTGCTTTTAATTGGGTCATTTAGTGAGGCTAAACTCGCTCATTAAAATCCAATTTTGCCTCAGCCGCGACGTTTTTCGTAAGTCCTGATACTACGCAAACGCCGATCTCTTCGTTAAATTTGCTTTTAATTGGGTCATTTAGTGAGGCTAAACTCCCTCATTAAAATCAATTTTGCCTCGACCTCGACGTTTTTCGTAAGTCCCGATTCTATTTTCTTTAGCTAATCCATAGTAGAGTACGTGAACTTTTAATTAGGTTATCGTTTTTATGGCAAAGCTTTATTTCTATTTTGCGGCTATGAATGCAGGTAAAAGCACGGTTTTACTGCAATCCAGCCATAATTATCGTGAGCGTGGCATGCAAACCTTACTATATACACCGGCTATTGATACTCGATATCAGCAAGGAGTTATTCATTCCCGAATTGGTTTAGCAGAGCAAGCCTTAATTTTTGACAATGAAGATGATTTGTATAAACAAGTCAGTTCTCGCCTGCAACAAGGGCAACGCTATGCTTGTGTACTGATTGATGAAGCGCAATTTCTAACCCGTAAGCAGGTTAGTCAGCTAACAGAAATTACTGATCAATTACAGATTCCAGTTTTAGCCTATGGTTTACGAACTGATTTCAGAGGGGAGTTATTTGAGGGGAGCCAATATTTACTTGCCTGGGCCGATGAATTAATCGAGCTTAAAACAATTTGTCATTGCGGGCGTAAGGCAATCATGAATTTGCGTCTTGGTGAAGCAGGTGAAGTGATTTCAGAGGGGGAGCAGGTAGTTATTGGCGGAGATGGACTTTATGTTTCTACTTGCCGGCGGCATTTTAAAACTGGGGAAGTCGGTGTATTGCCTGGCAAGAAAAAATTGTTCAATAAAGATACCAATCCAATGTGATTTTTGATACAATTCGCCGCAAATTTTGCAACCCTTGCTAAGGAGTGATCTTGTCTGATTCAGTCGCAGTGGATTCGGGCGTAACTTTGCCTCGTGGTGACTTAATGGCTTGGATGGTCTGCCTGTCAGCAGGATTATTTTTCTTTTACGAATTTTTTCAACTTAATATCTTTGATGTAATTAACCAACCCTTACGCGATGATTTTCACTTAAATGCTGCTCAGCTTAGCTGGATGTCGAGTACTTATTTGTGGGCAGATATTTTATTTCTGTTACCCGCAGGCATCATTCTGGATCGTTTTTCTACCCGCCAGGTAATTCTTAGTGCCATGTTCATTTGTGTGATTGGTACGTTCGGATTTGCACTGACTCACTCCTTTGCTTTAGCTTGTTTTTTTCATTTTTTATCAGGGATTGGTAATGCATTCTGTTTTTTATCCTGTGTGGTATTAGTCTCGAATTGGTTTCCACCACGCCGTCAAGCCTTGGTTATCGGTTCCTTAGTAACAATGGCCTTTTTGGGTGGGATGATGGCACATACTCCTTTTGCTCATCTTAATGAGTACTATGGGTGGAGAAATTCTTTGTTGATTGACGGGGCAGTAGGCGTGATTTTGTTGCTGTGGATTTATAAAATAGTTGAAGATAAGCCCTATATCGTCTCAATGCGTCATACGTCAGAGCAAGCAGCCCTTCTTCCGGGTTTTCTGCAGTCGCTGGCTAATCGCCAAAACTGGCTTGCTGGTTTTTATACCTCTTTTTTGAATTTACCTATCATGGTGCTTTGTGCTTTGTGGGGAGCTAGTTATTTGCAAGTTGTGCACCATTTATCTGAAATGGATGCCTCTAATGTTGTTAGCCTCATCTTTATGGGGAGCATTCTTGGGTGCCCCTTGGTGGGCTGGCTTTCGGATAGCCAGGGACGTCGCAAACCCTTAATGATCATTGGTGCCCTGGCAACCTTATTAGCTGTACTGCCTTTATTTATGGATCTTGCTTTATCGCAGCTCCAATTAAGTATCCTGTTTTTCATGTTGGGTTTATTCACAAGCACTCAAGTGATTAGTTATCCCCTAATTGCTGAAAGTAATTCAACCAAAAATACAGGTACGGCAACTGGTATCGCTTCAGTTCTTATCATGGGCGGAGGCGGTGTGGGGCAAGTAATATTTGGTGTATTAATGCAACACCATGCTATTGCTTCAGCACAACAATATACAGTAGCTGACTTTCAATATGCGATGTGGATATTTCCTCTAACCGCTGTAGCAGCTTTACTGGCGGTTTTGATGACTCGTGAGACTTACTGCAAACGTTTGGATTGAGGAGTTTTTATGCAGATGGTGGAAGAATTCAAAGGAAGTGAGAGATTGGCATCAACTTTCTTACCATGGTTAGTTTGTTTTAGTGCATCACTGTTTTTCTTTTACGAATTTATTCAAGGCAATATGTTTGCATCTATTGCTGATAATATTATGTACGATTTTCATGTGCAAGCCGATAAGATGGCTTATTTATCAAGCATATACTATCTTTCAAATGTTCTCTTCCTGTTTGTAGCAGGTATTGTCCTCGATCGATTTTCAACTAAAAAAACTATTCTGGTGGCAATGCTGCTTTGTGTGTTAAGCACCTTCATCCTTGCTCATGCACATTCCTTTTATTTGGCGTTGTTTTGTCGTTTTGTTACTGGTATTGGCAGCGCATTTTGTTTTCTGGGGCCAGTTCGTTTGGCTTCCCGCTGGTTTCCACCCCAACGTATGGCAATGGTTGCCGGTGTAATTGTCACCATGGCAATGACCGGTGGTATGTTGGCGCAATATCCTTTGACCAAATTAGTCGCCCAGATTGGTTGGCGGGATGCTTTGATACAAGTAGGCTGGCTTGGTACGGCCATGTTGGTTTTCATGTCGTTTGCAATTATTGACAAAGCGCAGGATCCAGGCCACAAAGCGGGGCAAAAAGTCAGTTTGCTTGTTACGGCTAAAAAAGCTTATCTTAATCCACAAACCTTAAGGGCTGCACTCTATACTAGCCTTATGAACATGGCTATTGCTGTGTTTGGTGCTATGATGGGTTCACTCTATCTAGTCCAGAGAATGGGCGTCACCAAAGAAGATGCGGCAGTGGTTAATTCCATGTTATTTCTTGGGGCAATTATTGGTGGGCCATTAATTGGCTGGTGTTCAGATAAACTGGGTTTACGTGTATTACCAATGAAGGTTGGCGTATGGGCCTCTTTGGTAACCATGCTTGTAGTATTGTTTGTGCCTGTTTCTTTACCTGTCATGAAAGTGTTATTTTTTCTCTTGGGTTTTTTTACAGCTGCCCAGGTAATAAGTTATGCACTGGTTGCTGAAAGCAGTTCTCCATTAATAACTGCCACGGCAGTCAGTGTGGTTTCCATATTGACTCAAGGCGGTTATATCATTTATCAGAATTTATTTAGTATTTTATTGATGCATCATGGCGAGATGAAAATGCTGGATGGTGTTCCTGTGTATTCATTGGGCGATTACCAATATGCTGCAATGATTTTACCGCTAGGCTTAATTCTGGCTCTGTTTGTCTTATTTGGTTTAAAAGAAACCCACTGTCGACAAAAAGAGGTATAAGGATGCTTGGGCGTGTTTGTATTTTATTAATGGATTCCTTGGGAATTGGCGCAAGTCTTGATGCGCACCGTTATGGTGATGAGGGAGCTAATACCTTTGCTCACATTTATCAGACTTGCAGTGAAGGACTTGCTAATAAAGACGGAGTGCGTCAGGGGCCATTACATCTCCCTAATTTAGCAAGCCTGGGTTTGTATCATGCAACTGTAGCCAGTTCAGGTCTTCCTTTACTAGATTTATCAACGCTTGCTACTCCAAAGGGATATTACGGTTATGCTGTGGAGCAAAGCCTGGGCAAGGACACACCAAGTGGCCATTGGGAGTTGGCTGGAGTGCCAGTGACCTTTGAGTGGGGTTATTTTCCCGCTGAACAGCCCTGTTTTCCGCAAAAACTAATTAATGAATTGATAAAAAAAGCAGGTTTACCTGGTGTATTGGGGCAGAAACATGCTTCGGGCACCACAATTATTGATGAGCTGGGTGAAGAGCATATTAAGACCGGTAAACCAATCGTTTACACGTCGGCTGATAGTGTGTTTCAAATTGCGGCCCATGAAGAAAGTTTTGGTTTGGCGCGTTTATATGAAGTATGTGAAATTGCGCGTCAACTAGTCGATGATTATCAGATAGGACGGGTTATTGCCCGGCCTTTTATTGGTAGACCTGGTGGATTTTCCCGTACGGGTAATCGCCGTGATTATGCAACTTTGCCGCCTGCACCGACACTTTTAGATGCTTTAAAAAAGGCAGGGCGAGAAGTCATTGCTATTGGTAAAATTGCCGATATCTTTGCTCATCAGGGGTTGACGCAGACAATTAAAGCAGATGGTAATCAAGCCTTATTTGATGCTACTTTAGCGGCAATGAAAACAGCGCCAGCGGGTAGCTTGGTCTTTACCAATTTTGTTGATTTTGACTCTTCTTATGGTCATCGGCGCGATGTGAGCGGGTATGCTCATGCGCTAGAACAATTTGATCAGCGTTTACCAGAGCTGATAGAACAATTGGAACCTCGTGATGTGGTTGTCATAGCTGCCGACCATGGTTGTGATCCTACGTTTCCGGGCTCAGATCATACAAGGGAACATATCCCCGTTTTGGCTTTTGGCCCAAAATTAGGTAGTTGTTTTATCGGACGTCGCGATAGTTTTGCGGATATTGGCCAAAGCATCGCGGAATATTTGCAAATTGAGCCCTTAATGCATGGCGTATCTTTTATGAACGGCCTAGAATAGTGAGTTAACTTTATAATTGAGGGGCTAAAGAAGCAAAAGACATGAGTTATCCAGTCCCCTTTCTAGATTATTGTACCGCGATTGAATTGAAATTCACTTCTTTACGCAAGAGTGTTTTGTTCCTTTTATGGAGTGCAGAAAAGCCATTAAAAGCGTATGAAATTCTCGATAAATTATTACAAAGCAAGCAAAGCTCCAAGCCTCCCGCAGTGTATCGTGTACTTGATTATTTTGTTGAATCGGGTGTAGTACATAAAATTGAATCTATCCAATCGTATACACTTTGCCATCAGCCTGAAAAACAGCTACCTACCGAGGTATTAATGGTGTGTCATGATTGCCATCAGGTTCATGAGGTGTACGATAAAACGCTACGTGCCCTGGTACAAAAATTATCTGCGGAGAACCATTTCCATTTAGGTCAGGATGCTATTGAATTGAAAGGTCTTTGCAGGAAATGTTGTCCCGCCAGCTAAATATTCTCATCTGTTATGCCTAAAGAAAGAGAAAAATAATTCACACCCTCTATTGATTTTTTTTTTTGCATCCCCATTTTAGGTTTTTCGACCTGTAATGAGGATGTATCTTGGAACAATATCGTGGTACAACCGTCCTGTCTGTCAGACGGGGCAGTAAAGTGGTTATCGGGGGTGATGGCCAAGTCACTATGGGGAACACCGTGATGAAAGGCAATGCCCGCAAAGTCAGACGACTTTATAAAGATAAAGTAATTGCCGGTTTTGCTGGTGGGACTGCTGACGCGTTCACCCTTTTTGAGCGTTTCGAGCGCAAACTGGAGATGCACCAGGGACATTTGGTACGTGCTGCTGTTGAGCTTGCCAAAGATTGGCGAACAGACAAAATCTTACGTCGTTTGGAGGCATTGTTAGCAGTAGCAGACAGTAAAGCCTCTTTAATTATTACCGGAAATGGTGATGTCATTGAGCCAGAGGAAGGATTGATTGCTATTGGTTCTGGTGGCCCATTTGCCCAGGCGGCGGCTCGAGCACTGTTGGAAAATACTAAATTGTCAGCGTCAGAGATTGTCCGTAAAAGTTTATCAATTGCTGGTGATATATGCATATACACCAACCACAATTTAACCATTGAAGAATTGGATAGTGACTAGTGAATAATACAATGATAATGACTCCCCGTGAGATAGTGCAAGAATTAGACAAGCACATTATTGGTCAGGATGAAGCGAAACGCGCTGTAGCGATTGCTCTACGTAACCGTTGGCGACGCATGCAAATCAAAGATCCTGTGTTACGTAACGAAATAATGCCCAAGAATATTTTGATGATTGGGCCAACAGGTGTTGGTAAAACAGAAATTGCCAGACGCCTGGCAAAATTAGCCCAGGCGCCTTTCATTAAAGTAGAGGCGACTAAATTTACCGAAGTTGGTTATGTCGGACGAGATGTTGATTCTATCCTTCGTGATTTGACGGATATTGCTATCAAACAAGAGCGCGAATCGGCCATGAAGAAAGTGGAGAATCTTGCTGAGGATGCTGCCGAAGAGCGCATCTTGAATGTTTTATTGCCTCCGGCTAGAGGGGCTGTAATTACCAGTGAAAATGAATCATCAACTCGCCAGGTTTTCCGTAAGCAATTACGTGAAGGAGCACTTGATGACAATGAAATTGAAATCGAGTTATCAGCAACACCCGTTGGCGTAGAAATCATGGCACCACCTGGTATGGAAGAAATGACCAGCCAGTTACAGGCAATGTTTCAGCAGGTGGGCACAGGCCGTACAAAAACACGTAAATTAACAATTGCCAAAGCAATGAAGATCTTGCGTGAGGAAGAAGCGGCTAAATTAATCAATGAAGAAGATATTAAAACGCGTGCTATTGAAAATGTTGAGCAACATGGCATTGTCTTTATTGATGAATTGGATAAAGTTGCTAAACGAGCTGAGCAGGGTGGTGGTGATGTATCGCGTGAGGGTGTGCAGCGTGATTTATTACCGTTGGTAGAGGGCTGCACAGTATCGACTAAATACGGTATGGTAAAGTCAGATCATATTTTATTTATTGCCTCAGGCGCTTTTCATGTGGCGAAACCTTCTGATTTAATCGCTGAATTGCAGGGGCGCTTACCAATTCGGGTAGAATTAGCTGCATTAAGTGTCGATGATTTTGTTCGTATCCTCACGGAACCTAGTGCTTCATTGACAGAGCAATACGCTGCACTCATGGCGACTGAAGGCTTGCAATTAAGCTTTGATGAAACCGGTATACGTCGTATTGCGGAGGTAGCCTGGCGAGTCAATGAACGCACCGAAAACATTGGGGCTCGTCGATTGTATACCGTTATGGAGCGTTTATTGGAGGTTGTTTCTTTTGAGGCAACGGATAAAGGGGGTGAATCTGTCCATGTTGATGCTGCCTATGTGGAGAAACATTTAGGCAAATTGGTGGCTGATGAAGATTTGGCTCGCTATATTTTATAAGCCGGAGTTACCCTCTGTGACCAGGCTGTGCGGAGGGTTGAAACGCTATTGTCCCTTAGAATAGCTTGGTCGATACGGTGCCCGAATCCTCATGTACTGACATGTACATAGAGGTTCTGCGCGCCGTTCTCCTGGCAATTCTCTGATGGCAGCAAATTTCGAAAGAAGCGCAATGGATTTCCGATTTTTCCCCCCCATTGTTTCATCGGTTCAATAAAAGCAATTTTTATTTCTAATAAGCATTTAAAATATCCAGAATGCCAAAACAGGTGGCCTTTTTCTGGCAGCGTACTAAAAAAATACTTAATCATAACCATGTGAATTTAAATGATTATTTTTTAAATCTTGCGCTATGCCATTGGCTATGGTTCTAAGTCTATAGACGAAAACCCGTGATTATCACAGAATGGTCAGATACTTATTAATAAAATTGTTCCATGAAAAAAAATATTCTTTATGGTGCACTCGTTAACTTAATCTGTATTGAAGCGCAGGCTATGCAATATCCCGATCCTTCTACAGCCATATTGATAGGTAGGGGTTCTGTCATAAAACAATCCTTGCAGTCAGGATTAACGCCGCCAAAACAAGAAAATGGTGCAGTACAGGAGGCCCATTCCTTTGCTTTGCCGCAGCCGCAAGAAGAGCAAAATACGCAACGCTTATTCCCTGAACAACATCAGCAAGCAGATACTATTAATTGTGATTATAGAATCCCAGTTGAAATTTCAAGTATTTCTTTAGAGTTTGTCATCAATTGGGCCCAGCAAGCTGTTAGGCAATCGTTTGATTTTAATTTTGCATCCATCGATACCCAATTGGAAAAATTACAAGCTTGTTATACTGAAAGTGGTTGGGTTAAATTTAAGAGCGCATTGCAGAGTTCTGGTAATGTGGATGTCATTAAAACGCAAAACCTGGCCGTGAGTAGTCAGATAGATGGCCAGGCACAACTCATCGAATTCAAAGATTACTTATGGAAAATGAATGTACCTCTAAAGGTTGTTTATCAAAGCAATGAGGAAAGAGTTACTCATTTCCTTAATATTTATTTAACGGTAGGTCGAAAAATAAACGGTAATCTCGGAATCATGCAGATGATTGCCACACCACGGTTTGCTCCTATCTCTCTAAAATCAACGTCGGTGGATGAAGCCGTGGGAGATATGTACCAGATTGTGGCTAAGAAAAAAGTAGAGGCTTTAAATACCGTACAAAAAAGCATGACTTCTTTTTTTACGTCCCTATTCCCTCAGCGGATTGGACTAAGGGCTCCAACGACCACTGCCCAGCAAAGACAGTTAGGACATATCGCTCAACTGCCGCCCTCTCCATTTCCACAAAGAGCCCAAGCAATACAGCGAATGCCAATTGCTCAACATCAAGAAGAGCCTAATAGCAATTTTGGTTATAAAACGCTTGCCGAAATTACCCAAATGAATCAAAACTTTATTTTATTTGGATTAAATCAGGCTTTGATCCAGTCGTTTAATTTTAAATATAAATTTTTAGATACACCTGTCCAAGAGTTACATTCGTGGTATGCAGAAAATGGAGAGGTTAGAACTGCAGCACAGAAATCTGATAGCATTCAGGCAAGTAGTACACAAAAAACCGCCATGAATAGTCCCCTGTATGAGGCGGCGCGTCTTACAGCTACTGATAACGATCAGTGGAAAATCACTTTTCCTTTAAACCTTGCTGATGCAAATAATAAAAATAAAGTAACGCAATTACAGGTGACAATAGGTTGGACAATTACTGCTAATGACTCCAGGCCAAGGATTGTTTCAGCGAGTGGCCCTTCTGTACACCCAACTATGGGCGCTGCTTCACCCAATGCTGACACAAGTACGGCCAGGATTAATCAAGCGGCAGAGGCGATGCAAAAAATACAAGAAAATAATCCAATGCAGCAAGCTCAACCCTCTATTCCACAGCAACTACCTCAGGTAGTGCTGCAAAATCCTCCAACCCTTCAATCCACCATTGCTGCACAAAGCGATGTTATCAACTGTGATTATAAAACTCCTGCTGGGACTACCAGCATTGATCAGGCACTTGTTTTAAGATGGGCAGAATATGCAGCAATGCAATCTTTTAATTTTAATTCGGAACTCATTGATACCCAATTACAGCGATTACAAGCCTGTTTCACCAAAAAAGGGTGGGTTGAATTTCAGACTGCAATGAATAAGTCAGGTAATATTGAAGCCATTAAAACGCTTCAGTTAACTATGAGCAGTGAAATTGCCAGACGTGCTCAATTGCTTGAAGCCAAAGGCAATCAATGGAAAATCGCGTTACCCTTAAAAGTTCTCTATCAAAGCGATAAAGGCAAGGTAGTTCAATTAGTGAATATTAATTTAATTGTCAGTCAAAAAATAACAGGCGAACTGGGTATCAGGCGAATGATTGCTACGCTGAGTGATACTTCCGCACCTTCAGATTTACCTCACAGCTAATCCAAAGGAAAAGAGGCCTTTTGGCTTGGAGAGTCTCTTTGACTATGCACATGGCGGTTCTGCGCACTGTTTCTCTTCGCACAGCTCTGACAGCGATTTTTGAAAGAGTCTGATGTATTAAAATACGCTTAATTGTGAGAAATTTGTCGCAAAATAAACAATAAAAGAACTATAATGGCGATTTTTCGAATCACAGGTTGAGTGCTCATGATTGCTTTATTAGAAGCTTACCGAGCTGGGTTGCTGCGTCGACAAAACTGGCTACCCAACATTGTTTCAGGCGTTATTGTGGGTGTTGTGGCCCTACCATTGGCAATGGCTTTTGCGATTGCTTCTGGTACTAAACCGGAACAGGGAATTTATACAGCAATTGTCGCTGGACTTCTGGTTTCCGCATTTGGAGGCAGCCGCTTACAAATCGCAGGGCCAACAGGTGCCTTTATTGTTATTCTTTCCAGTATTACTGCCCGATATGGTATTGATGGGTTGCAAATTGCGACGTTAATGGCAGGATTTATATTACTCTTTCTGGGTATGGCACGTCTTGGTACGGTAATAAAATTTATCCCTGATCCAGTCATTGTTGGCTTTACAGCAGGTATTGCGGTTATTATCTGGGTAGGCCAGTGGAAAGATTTTTTTGGTCTGCCAGCCGTGTCAGGCGTTCATTTTCATGAGAAGCTGTGGCATTTGCTGCAAGTATTCCCACAATGGCAACCAACTACTACGGCCTTGGCAATACTGTCTTTACTACTGGTACGTTTTTCATACAAATTACCGGGTCTGAAACGAGTCCCTGGACCTTTGGTCGCTTTGCTGGTTGCAACAGGTTTGCAATCCTATTTTCATTTTAAGGGGGTAGCTACCATAGGAAGTACATTTGGTGGGATCCCTCAAGGCTTACCTGCCTTACATTGGCCGACAGTTACGGTTAATCGTCTCATTGAGTTACTTGGCCCGGCTTTTACTATTGCAATGCTTGGTGCTATCGAATCACTGCTTTCGGCTGTGGTTGCTGATGGTATGGCCGGAACTCGGCATAATTCTAACCAAGAGTTAATAGGCCAGGGTATTGCTAATATCGCTGCTCCTTTGTTTGGTGGTTTTGCTGCAACAGGGGCGATTGCGCGTACGGCAACCAATATTCGTAATGGGGGAAATAGCCCTCTTGCGGGTATAGTTCACGTAGTTACCTTAGTATTGATTATTCTGTTTCTTGCACCATTGGCAGTAAATGTTCCATTGGCCGCACTAGCAGCTATTTTATTTGTTGTGGCATGGAATATGAGCGAGGCACCTCATTTTTTCAAAATGCTTAAGCGAGCGCCAAGAGCGGATGTGCTTATCCTATTAGTGACTTTTGGAGTCACTGTTTTTGTTGATTTGGTGGTTGCAGTCAATATCGGTGTTATTTTAGCGACGTTCCACTTTCTGCGACGCATGGCTGCCAGTGTTGAAGTGCAGCAAGTTAGCGATCAGGAATTACAAAAAGAGTTCGCTACTAATGGTATCCATATTCTGCCTACTGGGCTTTTAGTCTATGCTGTGGAAGGACCTTTCTTCTTTGGGGCTGCAGAGAGTTTTGAACGGGCACTCATTAGTACTCATACCGAGCCGCGCCTGTTAATTATTAGATTACGTTGGGTTCCTTTTATTGATATTACCGGCTTGCAGACTTTAGAAGAGGTCATTGTTAATTTCCATAAGCGCCAAGTTCGAGTAATGTTGACTGGGGCAAATACGCGGGTAAAATCCAAGTTGCAAAAAGCGGGCATTGTCAAGTTAGTCGGTACAGAAAATGTTTTTGCAGAGTTTTCTCAAGCCCTTCTTGTTGCTCACGAAGTATTAAACGATGCTGCAGAAAAGAGGGCTGACTCTTAACGAAGGCTAAGTCGCACAACTTTGACTAAATAGTTGATTTAAATCCATGGCGAGGCACTTCTGCAGTTCCTCGTCATTTTTTTTAAAAATGGCCCGCCAATGATTAGTGTGCACCGATTTAATATGTTCGACCTCTGTTGGTGTAGGCAGGCGATAGGGAAGTAACTGGCTCAGGCTGTATAAACTCAGCTGACTTAGATCGCGACTTAGCATAAAAGAGCCTTCGGCTGTAGTATGAATCAACTCCAGACTGGTCAGAATCTTTACCATGTCATCAACATCAATTGCAAAAGGATGAGCACTGGCGTTGACAAGTGAGTCCAAAGGCAGGCTTTTGCCTTTTCTTTGAGCGTGCCAAAGTTGATGAAGCCACAGCAATGCATGTGAAAATCCGTCGATTGCTTTTCCCGTGCGTCGTTGGTGATGTACTGCGAGAGCATAACTGATTTCCGCACCTAAAAGGGTAATAATCCAGACCCAGTAAACCCAGATAAAAAAGATAGGTACGGTGGCAAATGCCCCGTAGAGTAATTGATAAGTGTTGTAGCGCGTTAGATAGTAAGCGAAACCTTGCTTGGCAGACTCAAATAATAAGGCTGCTACAACGCCTCCCCAGAGGCCATCACGAAATTTAACAGTGCAATTAGGCACGATGACATATAAAAAGGTAAAACCAGTCAACGATATAACAAAGGGAATTGCATTTAACAAAATTAAAGGGGCATGATGATCTTTAAGTAATGGAATTGAAATGACGTAAGAGCTGATGACCAAACTTAAACCCAGTAAGAGTGGTGCTAAGGATAAAATAGCCCAATAAAGGAGAAAGGCTGCTACTCCTTTTCTTGGTGAGGAAACCCGCCAAATTTTATTCATGGTACCTTCAATGGTTACCATAACCAGGATAGCTGTAACAAAGAGAAACACGACCCCCCAGACTGACAATTTAGAGACCTGGGTTGCGAATTGTTGTAAATAATTTTGTACTACCTTTCCGGTAGTAGGGACAAAATTGTCAAAAATAAAGTCTTGTGTCGGTTGCGCAAGCCCTTGAAAAACTGGAAAGGAAGAAAGGATAGCCAAGCCAACAGACATAAGGGGAACAACAGCGAGCAGGCTGGCAAAAGCGAGTGCGGAAGCACGGTAAGTGCAATCATCATCGATAAAATGATGAGCCACAAAACGAATAAAACGCTCAGCTTCATAAAATTTATTGGCTATTCTTTCTTTCCAATCCATGGGCAACCTAGTTATTGCTAATTAACGTGAGTTCGATGTTAGATCGCTCAACGAACATTATCTCGTAAAATGCCTGGCATTTGTACGGGATCCTGTATCAATATGATGTTATGTTGTTGCTAACCCCTCTTCATTATCTTGTTGTCGCGCGAAGCTAAATACACCCAATAAAGTAATCAGGTAAAGTACGCCCACTATCGCACAATAGAGACCGAAGTGGCTATTATTGTGTGTCGAATAGAACTTATTCGCTACTTCAACGCCTAGCGCTTGAGCACACATACTTACCATACTTATCAAAGCATAAGCCGTGCCTTTACTGATAGGTGTTGCAAAAAGAGTACGCCTGATTAGAGGGGCGGTAGTTACACCTTGGCCAAAAGAGTAGATAAGAAGCCCAGGCATGAAATATAAGAAACTGCCATTACTTGTAAAGGGAAGCAAACATGCCGCTAAAAGGCCACAAATGGCTATCGTTGAACCTAAGAGAATAATGTGTTTAATTGAACATCGGTGCGTTAATTTACGCAGATACCAACTACCTAAAATCTCTGCTGCGAAAACGGGTAACTGCCATAGAGCATATTCGACCACTGTTAATTGGGCGTCAGTCACCAGAATAATTGGCGAGAGGGCAATCCAGGCTATGCAGGGTATTGCCAATAAGCCATTGGCTATTGCACCAAGCATGAAAGATGGATTCCGTAACAACCGCAGGTAATTAGTCGCAACTACTCGCAGTGTTAACGCAGCAGGTTTAATTCTTTCACCATCTTTTTTAATGGCGCCTACAGGTTCAGGCATAAAGCGCCATATTCCCCAAAGAGCAAGTAGTGCCAATACGCCAATCAAGGCAAAAATACCACGCCAGTCAAAATACAGGATAAAGCTGGCTCCAGCTAAAGGCCCAAGCAAGGGGGCGAGACAAGCCACATTGGCAAGGATGGCAATTAAACGAATAGCATCCATTTCAGCAAAGATTTCTTGTAAAGTGGCATAGCCAATAACTGCAATAAAACATAAACCCATGCCTTGAAAGTAGCGAGCGAGTAAAAATTGTTCCATTGAATTCGAGCAGGCAATCAGCAGAGTAAAAAAAAGGAAAATGAATGCACCAGACAGCATGACAGGTCTGCGGCCAAAACGGTCTGAAACCGGTCCTAAAAATAATTGCAGACTTGCACCGCCCAGTACATAGACCGTTAATGAAGTCGCTATAGCCGACTCCGGAGCATGGAAGGAGGTAGTAACCTGAATCATGCCAGGCATAATCATATCGTTAGCTATGTAGACCAGAAACTGGTAAAGAACCAGGAAACTGGCAAAATAAAGCGCCTGTTGACGTGATATATTGATCAAAGGCTGTGACATACCAGTCTCACATGATTTTAAAAGGGGGTAGTCATTATACATTAAGACTCATGTATATTCACCATGATTTTAATTAAATCATCTTAATTCACTTTATGGACGATAAAATGATCTTTGTTATACTCAGTCTTTTTATTGAGGATTGAGGCATGTATACAATCTACCATAATCCACGCTGCTCGAAATCGCGTGCTTGTTTACAGCTACTTCAAGAAGCTGCAGTGCCCCTTAAAATTGTTGATTATATGCATCAGTCGTTGTCTGCGGAGATCGTACGTAGCTTTGCCGCCAAATTAGGATTGGCTGCCATAGTACGCAGTAATGAAGCCGTCTATAAGGAGCAACGTTTGGCCGAGGCTGATGAAGAAACCATCATTCAGGCGATTATTGACCACCCACAACTTTTACAAAGACCCATCGTTATTTTGGGTCTACAGATGCTGATTGCTCGTCCACCGGAGAAAATTTTGGAGCTGCTTAATGATTAAACCTTATATTCTGGTGCTTTATTATTCTCGCACTGGTGCGACAGCTCAACTTGCCCAATACCTTGCTCGAGGTGTGGAAAGCGTTACTGGAATAGAAGCCAGATTAAGAACAGTACCCCCTGTCTCCGCTACTTGCGAGGCAGTGGATAAGTCTGTGCCTGATACTGGAGCACCTTATGCGACACTGGATGATTTGCGTCATTGCCAAGGACTGGCTCTAGGAAGTCCGACTCGTTTTGGTAATATGGCGGCTCCCCTGAAATATTTTTTAGATAGCACGACCCCTTTGTGGCTCACCGGTGATTTAGTGGGTAAGCCAGCTTGTGTCTTCTCTTCTTCAACCTCGATGCATGGTGGACAGGAAACTACCCTAACCAGTATGATGTTACCGTTATTCCATCACGGCATGTTACTGCTAGGTTTACCTTATACTGAACCGACTCTGAGTAGTACTCAAACGGGTGGTACTCCTTATGGTGTTACCCATGTTTCAGGCCTTAGCAATGTCACTTCGTTGAGCCAGGATGAAATTATACTGGCAAAACAGTTGGGTAAGCGTTTAGGAGAGATTGCTATGAGCCTGAAAAAGAAGGCAGCAATTTAAATGTATGATTCTAACCAAGACCTAAGTAAGGTCACTAATTTTTATCGGTGATTAACACGTGAAAATAATCAGTTTTAATGCCAATGGGGTTCGAGCGGCAGCTCGGAACGGATTTTATGACTGGCTAGCTACCCAGAATGCTGATTTTGTTTGCCTTCAGGAAACAAAAGCCCAGGTATCACAGTTGTTGCCAGAAGAACTGTATTATCCACGTGATTATTTTTGTGAATATTATGATGCCCAGAAAAAAGGTTACAGCGGCGTGGCAATCTATGCTCGTCATAAGCCTTTAAAAGTAATAAAGGGTTTAGGTTTCGATTATTGTGATACTGAAGGCCGTTATATTCAATTTGATTACCCGCGTTTAAGTGTGATTTCCCTTTATCTGCCGTCGGGAACGAGTGGAGAAGGCCGACAAGCTGTGAAATATGATTTTTTAGAGCGTTTTGCCAATCATCTGAAAATCCTGAAAAATGAAGGCCGTGAACTGATTCTGTGTGGTGATTACAATATCGCTCATAAAAAAATTGATTTAAAAAATTGGCGCGGTAACCAAAAAAATTCTGGTTTTCTGCCTGAAGAACGTGAGTGGATGGATCATCTTTTTGGAGCTTTAGGATTTGTAGATGCTTTTCGAGTATTAAATCAAGAAGAAGAACAATATACATGGTGGTCCTACCGCAGTCGCGGGGCTTGGGATAAAAACATCGGGTGGCGGATTGATTATCAAGTCATTACGCCTGGTTTAATCGATAGTGTCAGTAAGGTCAGTGTTGCTCGTGAAGTACGCTGGTCTGATCATGCTCCCTTGATTATCGAATATAAGGGGGATTGGTGTGATTAAGCTTGCCAGTTGGAATGTCAATTCGCTGAAAATTCGGTTAGATCAGGTTTTAACTTGGCTTGCTTCATCAGCGATCGATATCTTGGCTTTGCAGGAAATTAAATTGGTTGATGAAAGCTTCCCCAAAGAAGCGTTTACTGAGTGTGGCTATGAGGTTGTTTATGCTGGGCAAAAAACCTATAACGGTGTTGCGATTATCAGCCGTTATCCCCTGAACGATGTGATTACCGATATTCCAAATTTAATTGATCCCCAACGTCGAATTTTAGCAGCGACGATAGGAGAACTTCGTCTTATCAATCTTTACGTACCGAATGGATCCGAGTTAACTTCAGAGAAATATCGTTATAAGCTTGATTGGCTGGAAAAAGTGACGGCATTTATTAAGGAACAAATGCTACTTTATCCAAAGCTTGCTGTTGTCGGTGATTTTAATATTGCCCCTGAAGATAAGGATGTGCACGATCCATTGGAATGGGTAGGGCAGGTATTAGTCAGTCCTCTGGAGCGAGAAGCGTTTACTACTTTATTAAATTTAGGCTTAACGGACAGTTTCCGTTATTTTCCGCAGGAAGAGCAAGCCTTTAGCTGGTGGGATTATCGCGCAGCTGCTTTTAGGCGCAATCGGGGATTACGTATTGATCATATCCTGCTGAGTGAAGCACTAAAGGCCCTCTGTATGCAGGCAGGTATTGATAAAGAGCCTCGTAAAGCAGAGCGCCCTTCTGATCATGCGCCAGTTTGGGTTGAGATTAATGATCGTATTTAATGGCAGTTTCATTGTAAACTAGTTACCGTTTGTACTGTTGATAACCATAATTCGTATAAGGACGTAACAATGAATATTAGGACAGGGCTTTTAGCTAGTGCAGTTTTTCTATTGAGCACCGGGGTTTGGGCCGCTAAATCCGCTGAAGAAGCGTTGATGATGCAAAAAAAAGTAACATCGGCAACTACACAGCAAGCGATGTCTCCCAAGGAGGCTTTGCTGCGTTTGAAAGAAGGTAATCAACGCTTCCTAACTAACAATATGCGTCAACGTAATTATCTTGCCCAGGCAAAGCAAGCTTCTTATGGCCAATTTCCTTGGGCTGTGGTGCTGAATTGCATGGATTCACGTAGCGTTCCAGAATTATTTTTTGATCAAGGACTGGCTGATTTATTTACTTTACGTGTAGCAGGCAATGTTTTGAATGAAGATATTTTGGGTAGTTTGGAATTCGCTACCAAGGCCGTTGGCTCACGTTTGATTGTTGTTCTTGGGCATACTTCCTGTGGGGCTGTAGCGGGTGCTTGCCATAATGTTAATTTAGGGCATTTGGACCATGTTCTGGCGAAGATCAAACCGGTAGTCGCACCTACAGAAAAAGACCTGGGCACTCAGGATTGTGATAAAGCTGAATTAGTCGATGCCATTGCTAAAAACAATGCTTTGCACGTAGTCAAACAAATTCAAGAGCAAAGCCCTATTATTAAAGAGTTATTAGCCAAGGGCGAGGTAGGCATTGTTGCTGGATTGCATGATATTAAAACGGGCAAAGTAACTTTTTTTGAGGAAGGACGTCTTTTACCAGCGGGAAAAAATTGATCTATAATAGTATTTCTGGTAATGTTGCGCGTCATTTATAGAGAGTATGGTGCTTGACAGCGGTTCAGGTGGCGATACTCGTTTTGAAAACAAAGAGAGTGGTATTATGAAAGCCTCAATTCATCCTGATTATAAAACGATTAATGTGACCTGCAGTTGTGGCCACACCTTTGAAACAGGTTCAACCTTGGGTCGTGATCTGACTATCGAGGTTTGCGCCCAATGCCATCCATTTTATACTGGAAAGCAAAAATTAGTTGATACTGGCGGTCGTGTACAGAAATTCCGCGATCGTTATCAGAAAAAGAAGAGCGCGTAATCGTTGTTGCAGAGTTAAAAAAGTATTTGGGCGCAATGAAATTGCGCCTTTTTTTTTCAAAATGACTATTCATCCCTAGCATTTTTCTATATGATTTTTCGCCGGGTTGTTTGAAAAGAGGGGACGTACTTTGGATAAAGATGTATTGAAGCAGCGTGCTCTGCACTACCATGAATTCCCCACTCCGGGAAAACTAGGTGTGCATGTGACCAAGCCAACGAATTCACAAGATGATTTGTCGCTTGCTTATACGCCAGGTGTAGCTAAACCAGTACTCGCTATTGCAGAGAACCCTGAAGATGCCTATCGTTATACAACCAAAGGGAATTTAGTGGCCGTGATGACCAATGGTACGGCAGTACTTGGGTTAGGTGATGTTGGTCCATTAGCCGCTAAGCCAGTCATGGAAGGGAAGGCGGTTTTATTTAAACGTTTTGCAGATATCGATGTGTTTGATATTGAAGTCGCCGCAGAAAATCCTCAAGCTTTTATTGCTACTGCAAAACGTATTTCCCCAACTTTTGGTGGTATTAACCTGGAAGATATCAAAGCGCCTGAATGTTTTGAAATCGAACAAGCGTTGATAGAACAATTGGATATTCCTGTCTTTCATGACGATCAGCATGGTACCGCAATTGTTGTTGCGGCTGGTTTGTTGAATGCCCTGGATTTACAGGGAAAGAAGCTTTCTGAAGCAAACATTGTGTGTATCGGAGCCGGTGCAGCTGGTTTAGCGTCTATGCGTTTACTCGTTGCTCTTGGCGCTGATAAAGAAAAAATGTTGCTTTTAGATACGAAAGGTGTAATCCATACAGGGCGAGAAGACTTAAACCCTTATAAGTTTGCTTTTGCACGTACTACCCCACGACGTACGCTGGCTGATGCTTTGGTGGATGCAGATGTATTTATAGGTGTAGCGAAGCCTGATTTACTGAGTGCAGAGCTTCTGCAATTGATGGCACCTAAACCAGTCATTTTTGCTTTGTCCAATCCAGATCCAGAAATTAGACCTGAAATTGCCCATCAGGTTCGTGACGATTTAATTATTGCAACTGGCAGAAGCGATTTCCCTAACCAGGTTAATAATGTACTTTGCTTTCCGTACATCTTCCGTGGTGCTTTAGATGTTCGTGCGACCTGTATCAATCAATCAATGCAGATTGCAGCTGTTGAAGCGATTCGCCAACTGGCGCAAGAGCCTGTTCCCCAAGTTGTCAAAGACAATTATCCCGGTGTAGTCAATTGGGATTTTGGCCCGCATTATATCATCCCAAAACCTATTGATCCCCGCCTGAAGGAACGAGTTGCGTTTGCTGTGGCAAAGGCTGCTATCGCAAGCGGTGTCAGCCGGGTTGATCTTGCTGAAAAGTATTAATTTACTGAGGCGTCATGCCTAACCAATTAATGAAGGAGTCCATTTCCGAATGAAGAATGATAAAAAATATTTGTTGGCTGCCTGGTTAATTTGTGGTCTTGGCGCCGTTTATTACAGTTATGAATACTTTTTGCGAATTTCTCCCAGTGTCATGGAGCCTGCCCTACGTGAACACTTTAATTTGTCTGCTACCGGGTTTGGCTTGCTTTCGGCATTTTATTACTATGCCTATGTTCCTTTACAGATACCGGTTGGTGTGCTCCTCGATCGTTATGGCCCGAGGCTTTTGATAACCATCGCTTGCCTTATCTGTGTTGTAGGAACGTTTATCTTTGCAGGTACGACCGTATTCTGGATAGCGGCGACTGGACGTTTTCTGGTCGGCTTTGGTTCTGCTTTCGCTTTCGTTGGTGTATTAAAACTTGCCACAATATGGTTGCCTGAAAATAAGCTGGCAATGGTTTCTGGTTTGGCTGCTGCCCTGGGTACGATTGGTGCGATGATCGGTGATAATTTGCTGGGTACTCTGGTTATAAACGTAGGTTGGCGTGAGACAGTCAATTTAACCGCTTATTTTGGTATTGGTTTAGCCATTATTTTATGGTTTGGTATCCGAGATAAGAAAAGCCATCAACGACGCAGCGGTACAGTAGAGAATTTTAAAAAGAGCATGATCGATTTAGGACTTATTGCTAAAAATAGCCAAATATGGATTAACGGTATGTTCGGCTGTTTAGTGTATTTGCCAACAACGGTTTTTGCTGAGTTGTGGGGAATTCCTTATTTGAAGCATGCGCATGGCTTGTCGCAAGCAAGTGCAGATTTTGCCAATTCACTATTATTTTTAGGATTTACAATCGGTGCACCCTTGATGGGCTATCTATCGGATAAATTAAAGCGTCGTAAACCACCTATGTTATTTGGTGCGGCAGGTGCAGGAATTGTGATGATGATCGTTCTGTATATGCCAGGCCTGACAGAATCACATATTGGCGCGTTAATGTTTCTTCTGGGGCTGTTGTATAGCGCACAGTGTATCGTTTTTGCCGTAGGCCGTGAATTAAGTCCCAACGAGGCGGCCGGGACAGCAATGGCCATGACTAATATGATTGTGATGTTGGGGGCGATGTTTTTGCAACCTCTAGTCGGGCGTTTACTGGATTTCAGTTTATCTACTCACATGGCCAGTCTGCCTTTACAAGAGGTGTCTGTGGATAAATTACAACAATTGTATACAGCAGATGATTATCAATTTGCTTTATCAATTATTCCAATCGGCATAATCATTGCTGCCATTTTAACCTTCTTTTTGAAGGAAACTTATGCTAATGCAGATAACTAAACCTATAACTCGACACCAAGCCCTGCTTGGCAGTTTAATCTGTGCAGTAGGGGCTTTTTTCTATTGTTATGAATTCGTCTTACGAATCATACCTGGAGCCTTGCAAAGTGAGCTAAGTGCTGCTTTTGGTCACATTTCCGCAACTACATTCGGGCAATTATCAGCATTTTATTATTTTGCCTATTCCCCCATGCAATTGCCGGTGGGAATGTTGATGGATCGTTTTGGTCCACGACGATTATTAACTTTTGCCTGTCTCTGTTGTGCACTTGGTTCGTGGATGTTTACAGATACCTCCTCAATGCTCATCGCGGGAGGCGGGCGTTTCTTAGTAGGCTTCGGTTCTTCCTTTGCTTTTGTCGGCGTTTTATCGCTTGCAATGCACTGGTTGCCGCGCCGTTATTTTTCATTGGTCGCCGGCTTAATTACGACATTAGGTATGTTGGGCCTGGTATATGGCGAAATGAAAATTACTGATATCTCTTTGGCGATGGGGTGGTATCATGTTTTATCCCTCATGGTCACTATTGGTGCTGTGCTCACTGTCATCATCTTCTTTGTTGTACGAGACGGTCCCGAGGGGCATACCACCCATCGCTATGCATGGCCGGAATTTTTTGGGAATGTATGGCATGTCTTATCTTCCCCGCAGGTGTGGTTAATCGGGTTCGTCGGCGCTTGTCTTTATACTTCTTTATCAGTATTCGGTGAGTTGTGGGGAAAAACTTATTTGGAGCAAGCACATCATTTGACTAAAATTGAGGCTGCAAGGACTATTTCTGCGATGTTTCTTGGTTGGGCTGTAGGGGCGCCTCTAGCTGGTTATCTTTCCGACAGAAGTGGTCGACGAGTATTGCCCTTGGTCGTTGGTGCAATAATGGCCCTGATTTGTATTAGTTTTGTGCTTTATTACCCTGGCTTATCCTATACCTGGTTAAATATTTTGTTATTTTTATATGGGGTATTCAGCGCGACTGAAATTATTGTTTTTATCATGGGAAAAGAAAATAGCGGCGCCAAGTTATCAGGTACTGTCTTTGCCGCAGTTAACATGATTGTTACCCTGGGTGGAGTAGTATTTCAGCCCTTAGTTGGTAAATTGCTTGATACATTTGGTGATAGCCGGATTGTAAATGGGGAACATATCTATACTGTTTTGGATTATCAACTTGCCTTATCAATTTTACCACTTTCCCTTCTTCTAGTGACTATTCTTGCTTTCTTTATGAAAGATGCTCGTTCTACTGTTCACTAAGCTGGCAAGTCCTTGCCTAAGGACTTGCTGTACTCAACAAGACTTTGCTGAGCCTGAAAGCTGACTCTGATTAGTATAAATAATTTATTGTTGACTAAATACGGCTACAAGTTCCTGAGCAGGATGACGCTTATTGCCCTGGCAGCTGATAAAGCGATTGACTGGGAAGGATATCATTTGACTGTTACGATAATGATGGCGGGTAAAAGGTGTATCGTGATTGGAAATAACGACAGTGATACCCCGAGTAGCGCTTTCCATAGCAAGCTGGGCCAAGTCAATTTGATCCGCTTCATTAAATTTTTTATTCGTATAAGAAGCAAAATTGGCGCTTGCTGATAGAGGTACATAAGGTGGATCACAATAAATCAGGTCACCTGTACGCGCTTGAGCAAAAGTTTGACGAAAATCACCTTGAACAAATTGTGCTGAATGACTTTTTTGCTGAAAGTGAATCATTTCCAGGCGTGGAAAATAAGGTTTACTGTAGCGGCCAAAGGGAACGTTATATAAGCCTCTACGGTTATAGCGACATAGACCGTTGTAGCCATGACGGTTTAAATAGAGAAATAAAGCCGCTCTCAACCGTTTATCGGTACTTTGATTAAATTCCTCGCGTAATTGATAGTATTTTGATGCGCAATTATTTTCACTTACAAAAAAACGGGCACAATAATCAATAAATACTTCGCCTTCTTTTTGCAAGCAGGTAAACAAGGCAATTAAATCACTATTTTCTTCTGCTAAAAGATAATTTTTGTAGTGGGAGTTAACAAAAATTGCTCCAGACCCAGTAAAAGGTTCGATGAGGCGTTCTGCGGCAGGTAAGGAGTTTAAAATAGTTTCAATACAGCGAAATTTGCTGCCAGCCCATTTCAGGAAAGGTTTGGTTTTAATCATAGGAAGAGTACTGATTTATTACAGCGAAGTATTACTTAATATCGCATAAATAACCAGATCCTGTCGCGTCAATTTTATAATAATTGTGTAATCGCCAGTTCACTGGCTGCGAGAGTGATGGTTGACGCTGTCTGCTTGCTGTGGGTATGATTCAGGCACTACGATTTAGATGCTGGATGAATACGTGAACGAACTTAGCGAACTATTGAGACCTTCCTGGGGCTCTGAACAATGGATTTTAGAGGGTTGGAACCGTATTTCCAGCGAAGAAAAAGAATTGATTAAAAACCGGATGGACGAGTTATTTAAGGATGGCCTTCCTTTCGAGTTAAAGCATGATAAATTGTTTTATATCTACACGTTCTCTTTATTGGCTCAATTGGAAGTTTTAGCAATCCAGGTGCCATTAAAATTCGAATCCAAGATGTCCTCTCCCAAAGATCAAAAGCGTATGAGAATTCAATTACTGGATGAAATTTTCCATGGCATGGTTTTCACCAAAATTGTTTATTTATTGTGCGCACCACATGCTTTACCACCTGCATACAACGAAAATATTGAACACCTGTGTAATTTTATTCGTAATGAAGATTGCCCCAAGATTGCGGTGGTTTTATTAAATTTAATTGGGGAAGGGTGGATTGAAGAAATTTTCAAAAGCCTGCAGCGTCAGGGAATTGCGGAAAAAGTATTTACAACTATTATCGATGATGAGCATCGACATGTATGTGAGGCCGATTTATATCGTGATATTGGGCTACCTGAGCACGATCTTATGCGCACCAAGCTTGAATATCTGGAAAACCAATTACTGAGCAATATATTTTTACAATATAAATATGTGGCTTCGGTAGTAGCATTACAGGGCGTTGATGGTGCAATTGAATTTTTACAAGAGCTGGATAAGAAACATACTGAGCAGATAAAGAAAATAGGGCTTGAGCCAAGTGAAAATTGGTACTTTTTTATGAAAGTTGCGCATGAGCTCTTCCCGCGTATCCAGCGGTATGCTGAACTCAACCATGAAATTGAAATGACGCCTATTCGCAAAGTATTCATGACTCAATGGGATAATCCCAGTGATCCGACTATGGTAGGTGAGTTCAATCTCAATGTAAGTTGCATTGATTTTTTTAATAAGAAATTCCCACCGGAAACAATTACTACGCTTATGATGCACGCTATAAGCATGGGGATAAGTGAGAATGATTCTTTCCGTTCTTTTCTAAGCCATCAGAAAATGTATCAGAGTAAAGAAGCCTATGTCGGTTTAATTGTAAAATTACCGGAGTGCGGCGATCACATTGGGACTATTGTTTTTGAGAACTGCCACCAAACAACCGTACAAGAGTTAGCGGTTAGAGTAAGGAATATTGTCAGAGTGATGGTTTACTGTTACAAGAGGCGGGAGCAGCTTGAGCAAGAATATCCTCATCTAAAGGCTATTGTTAATAAAGGATTATATGAATTTGCAAATGATTTTTACGCTTATCCCATGCCTGGAAACTCCGTTGTCTCTTTAAGTAATATCGGTTTTTGCGGTTATGCACGAACCAAATCCCCTTTGCGTTCTTCCGAAGCGATGAAAATTACCCTGTTAGAGGTTGAACGTAAGCCGGTATGGAATAAAGCGACTCAAGAATTTGAACCACAGGATATTCTTCCTGTATCTATCAGCGCTGATCATCGTATTTTTGATGGCAATTTGCCGGTACCCAAGTTAGTTACTCACTATTTTAATAAAGCGTTTGAGAAGATGTTAGCTAACTTGCCAGTACCTATAAAACCAATTAACCAACATTATGATCACCAATTTGTACAAGTGGCTGAACGATTATTAGCAAACAATTTAGAGATGGGGTACAAGGGACTGTTGGTATTACAGACCTACTGGCTTGATTTTCTTGCGTTTGAGGAATTGTTCAATCATGAGCTGGCGAAGGAAATGGCCGAGCGCCTTCAAGAACAGAACCCAGACATCACATTTTCTAATGTCTGAGATTTGTGGCCTGGATGCAATAAGTAGAGACTTTAGCGGGATTCCAATTGGTCGGGCAGATTGCCCGCCACTATATTATGTTGCGAGAGTAAGCAGAAACACGGCTATTAAAGCAACTAACCCTAAACTTAAATTACCACCAGGAACGAGTTGAATCCCTCCGCGAGGATCAACTGCCCTGGCGCGCCAGGTCATCAACGCAGGTAAAAGCAATAAGAGAATGACACAGCAAATTCCTGCATAGCTTAGGGCATGCAGGTAAATGCCAGGATTAATTAATACAACTGCCAGCGGTGGGAGAAAGGTTAGTATTAAAGTCCATTTGCCCTGTAATCCGGTTTTCTTCAGTGTCAGACCATCGGCTAAAAAATCAAATAAGCCAATGGATACTCCCAAGAAAGCAGTAACCATGCAAATCGAAGTAAAAAAGCCAAAAAAGCCAGTAATCCACTGACTTTGCACGGCATTGCTCAATGCATTGGTTAGGCCGCTAGTAGCATGGTCATTCGTCATGAGTGCCAGTAAACCATTACTGCCTTCTCTCTGTACGACACCCATGATCACGGCATCCCAAAGAATATAGCAAGTCAAGGGAACCAGGGAACCAAGAAGAATAACCTTA
Source organism: Legionella feeleii (assembly GCF_001467625.1). Lineage (GTDB taxonomy): Bacteria > Pseudomonadota > Gammaproteobacteria > Legionellales > Legionellaceae > Tatlockia > Tatlockia feeleii. Next base: position 365,286 of record NZ_LNYB01000085.1, on the reverse strand, counting down.
CGTAACGCATGAACATCGTCATTAAAATATTCGCGCAAACTCGGTACGATCGAAGCAAAGCCAAATGAGGTGATTAAAATCATCAGGCTACCCGTAATGGCTTTAATGGAGCCACCACGCAAGCTGCTCAGATCCACATGTGGACTGATAATAATTACCAACAGCAAATAAACACCAAGTTTACCGAACATAAGGCCGCGATTAACGTAGTCAACGGCCCGAATCCCAGCATAGACAACCAAACTAAACAGCAAAGTAAACAAGAGTGAGGTTAACCAGCTAGGGAGAGAAATATGGGCTTTTTGCAGTAAGCCATTAAAAACGTCACTACCGCCGGAAATATAGGCCGCCAGCAATGTGTAGAGAAGAAAAAGATAGGTGATCCAGGCAATAATTTGTCCCGGTTTTCCAAGAGTGAATTTTGCCATCGATACCATATTAGAACCGGCCGGTAAACGTAAGTTCACTTCTAGAATAAGTAAGGCACCTACGGTCATAACCAGCCAGCACATAATCAAGAAAAAAATTGAATTGGTAAAGCCAACCTCCGCCGTTGATACGGGGAGAGCGAGCATTCCTCCGCCAATGGAGGTGCCAACAATTAGCAACATACCACCAATGAATTTCGAGTCAGGCACTGTAACGTCCATTTGTATAAAATTAAACCAATATGATAAATTAAAATACCTGTTGGAGTCAATGGTATTTTAGTTAACTTACATGAATTAACTAGATTAACCTACTAACTGCCAAATTGCATTAATAAGTAATACTACCGACGAAGTGATAACTAACCATTGGGCTATTTTACCGCCAGGTACTTGATAGCGGCTTGAAAATTTTTTTCTGCCATACAAAGTCATCAATGCTGGCAGAAGAAGTAATAAGATCACGCAAAAAATACCGGCATAGCTTAGGGCGTGGATATAGGCGCCAGGATAATAGATCACAATGAGCAGGGGTGGAACGAAAGTTAGCAGAAACAAACCAAAACCCTGCCTGCCTTTCTGTGCCATCTTTAAGCCGTCTGCCAGGAAACTAATGAGACACAGGGAAACACCAAGAAAAGCAGTTAGCATACAGATGGAAGTAAAGAAATTAAACAAAGAGCTAATCACGTTATTTTGCACGGTGTTAGATAGGGTGGCTGCCAGCGCGGTTGTGGTATGGGCATCATGCATCAAAGCGACTAAGCCATGTTCACCATGGGAAGCGAGGCTACCCATGATTACGGCATCCCAGGCTAAATAGCATAAAAGAGGGATCAATGAACCAATTAATACGACTTGTTTGAGCGCCTTGACATCGTCATTAAAGTAGTCACGCAAATTAGGTACAATGATTGCAAAGCCGAATGATGTGATCAAAATCATCACTGTGCCGGTGATGTATTGGTAATGTCCCCCCTGAAAGTGGGTAAAATTAATATGGGGGGCAATCAATACCACGAGAAGAAAATAGATTGCTAATTTACCAAACATTAAACCGCGATTAAGTAAATCCACGCGGCGAATGCCACCGTAAACCACCAGGCCAAAAAGTACAGTGAACAAGAGGCTGGCTTGCCATTCGTTAATAGAAATGCCGATTTTGCCAAATAAATTACCAAAGACGTCGGCACCCCCGGAAATATAAGCGGCTAAAAGGGTATAGAGAAGAAAAAGATAACTCAACCAGGCCAGGAATAAACCTGGTACACCAAGTGTTGCTGCAGCCATAGAAACCATATGCTTACCGGGTGGTAAATAAAGGTTGGCTTCCAGAATAAATAGCGCGCCGAGTGTCATGATCGCCCAGCATAGCAATAAAAAAAGAGAGGATTGCCAAAAGCCGGTTGCTGCATTCGCTACAGGCAAGGCAAGCATCCCTCCACCAATCGACGTGCCGACAATAAGAAGGATTCCACCAATAAATCTGGATTTCATAAATACACCTACCAGTTACTGGGCGCGCATGGTAGTAAAACTACTTGAAAACGCCTATAAAAGGAGCAGGCTGAGCCTGCGCAACCGAACAATTGTTAAACCACTGTATTTCCAGGCGGCGATTTTGAGCACTGCCATGAACAAGGTGATTGTCCGCAACAGGGTTTTTATCACCATAACCCTCTGCAATCAACCGTTGAGAAGGAATATCATTAGCCCATAAAAAGGTCAACATGGTTTCAGCACGAGCTTGTGACATTTTTCTTTTATAGTCACGCGAACCAACATTATCAGAAAAACCTGCAACATAAACGGGGCAGTGTGGAGGATACATTTTGATTAATTTGATAATGCTGTATAAGCCTGGATAACAGAGTTCATTGAAGCGCGCACTGTTAAAAATAAAATAGCGATCGGTAGGCACTATGAGTGTGAGAGTGTCGCCATATTCAACAAATTGGATATCAAATTTTTTTAATTCATTAATAACGGATCGGCGGCTCTCTTTATTAAGCCCTACGAGAGCACCTACCGCGGCGCCAGCTGCTGTTCCTACCCCAACAGGTCCGGTTGCTGCAGCAACAGCAACGGTTCCAGCCAAAGCACCTTGGCTGGCTGGGATATAGGTGCGGTTATAGGGTTTGAAATTGTTATAGGGTGGGCGGAAGCAGCCACTCAAAGCAAAAGTCAATAAACTAACAAAGGCCAAGCGCCCAAGAGAGCTCTTGTGTGACATTCCCACTCCTTTAATAGAAGAATTTTTCCATTATTAAGCATCCATATCTATTTCGCAATCAACAGTTGCTGGAATAAGTTGTTAAGTTAAAAATAGTTTTATAAATACTACGCAATTCGGTTCTGATTGGTTATAGTGGTTAAGATAACGCGTTCACAATACCCTTAACTATGGTAACTGAGAAAAAAGTTTCTTTCCCATTGGCTTTGGCTGCTTTAGGGGTGGTTTTTGGCGATATTGGTACTAGCCCTCTGTATGCCATGCGTGAAACCTTGAGTGGTTTACCAATCGATTTGATCGATGTGCTCGGTGTTCTATCGTTAATTTTCTGGTCATTAATCCTTGTTATTTCCATCAAGTATTTAGTCATCGTTTTTCGCGCTGATAATGAAGGGGAAGGCGGCGTTCTGGCATTGTTAGCCCTGCTGAAGCAAAAAAAGACGACTCATGAGCCTCTCTTTTATCTCCTGGCTATCTTTGGTGCCGGCCTTCTATTAGGTGATGGGATGTTAACACCGGCAATTTCGGTGACCAGTGCCATAGAGGGACTTAAAGTCATTGCGCCTCAGTTTAATGATTTTATTATTCCTTTATCATGCACCATTCTGATTTTACTTTTTATTATGCAATCGAAAGGTACTGGAAAAATTGGGGCTGCTTTTGGACCCATGATCCTGGTTTGGTTTGTTACCATTGGCATCTTGGGGGCGGTACATATAGTTGATAATCCTGTCGTGTTGCAAGCGATCAACCCTTATTATGCGTATGATTTTTTACATACGAATGGTTTAAGAGGGTATTTCTTGCTTGGAGGCGTTTTCCTGGTAATGACAGGCGGGGAAGCCCTTTATGCTGACATCGGGCATTTTGGCAAAAATCCCATTCGTTACAGTTGGTTTTGCATTGCTTTACCTGGTCTTCTATTAAATTACTTCGGCCAAGGTGCACATTTGCTTGAACATCCGGAAGCCATCGAAAACCCCTTTTATATGCTCTCTCCTGATTGGTTCAACATTCCTCTTATCGTCATAGCTACTATTGCTACGGTAATTGCTTCACAGGCGGTGATTTCAGCCACCTTTTCCTTAACCAAACAGGCTGTTTTATTAGGTTTATACCCACGGCTGCCGATTGTGCAAACATCAAAAGAACATATGGGCCAAATTTATATTCCACAGATGAATTTTGTCTTATTAATCGGTACGTTATTGCTTATTTTTACTTTTAAAAATTCAAGCGGTATGACCCATGCTTATGGTATTGCCGTTAACCTGGATATGTTGTTAGTGACAACCATGGTCGCTTATGCAGCAAGCCATGTATGGCATTGGTCTTTAATTCGCATCATTCTTGTGTTTACCCCTTTCCTGTTTATTGATTTGACTTTCCTGGGTGCCAATGCTCATAAATTCTTAACCGGGGGTTGGGTCCCAGTCTGCTTTGCTCTCGTTGTTGCTTTCATCATGTATACCTGGAACTTGGGATTGCAATTTTTAATTCATAATTTTTATATGCAGAAAGAAGATATTTCAAAAATTGTCAAACAGTTACATTATAAGTCCCTTAAGCAACTATCAGGATTGACGGCGATCTTTATTACCGATATCTATGATCGCAGCGGCGGTAGCTTTCTCCATTTCCTTAAACTAAGCCTTGCTGTCCCGGAAAATATATTGATTGTTAATTACACAGTAGAAAACAAACCTCACGTACGCTCAAACCAGCGTTTTCAAGTCAATCGACTGGACGAAAAAATTTGTCAGTTAACCTTACATTACGGGTTTATGGACAATATTTCTGTTCCGCAAGCTTTAACCAAAGCGAATGAGACAAAAGGCTTGCTCCCGTTTGAACTGAACATTGAGGCGGCAACTTACCTTGTTGAGGTACCGAATGTTGTGGCTTCGCGGGAAAAAAAGACACTCATGTTTTTTTGGCAGGAAAAGTTGTTTGCTTTTCTAATGCGGAACTATTCTGCAAACCTGAATATCGAATTTTATAAGTTACCTTATAACCGAACCATTGCTATTGGCAGCTATTGTATTATTTAAATTGACAACCTTGCCAGGTCTGTTGACCTTTCGACTCAAAGCGAAAGGTCAACAGGCTAGGGTTTTTCACCAGCAAGGTTGAGAACGTTCTTTGTTATGCGGATACACTGCAGCTATCAGTCAGAGGTGTTTTCGGTACAACGATTTGTACATTGATACCTTTGATTGTCGGGCTGTTCTCATAGGCTTCTTTGAGGTAATCAATTAAGGGAACATCGACAACCTTATTGTAGATTGAAGAGGCTTGTCGAAAGGTAAGAGCGCCGTTTTTCCAAAATACAAAGCCCAAATGAGAGACATTTAGATTGGTGCCAATTTGCTCGCGCAAATTCCAGTTGGGTCTTACGATTTCAACAATTGCTCCGTCAGGTATTTGAGCAAACAGGTATTGGTTTGGCTCACCTTTTGCGTTAAACAAGCTAGTCAGGGGGATGTAGGGCAGTTGAGCGTTGGTTTTTGGCAATTTGCTTCCCCTGCTTTTCAGTTCGGCTAAGCGCTTTGTCTGCTCTGCTTTATCCGGTGATTGCAAGCGGATGGTTGCCAGGGTGAAATGTTGGTACCAGGACGGTTTATCAATCAAAGCGTTGGCTATTTTGGCAACAGGCGCTTTGTTTTTATCCTGAAAGGATTCAGTGATGTCTTTGACAAAACCCTGACGCTGATTGTTTAGGTTCCAATCAAGCTCGGTAAAATGATTACGGGTGATGTAGCTAACCTGTCCATTGTGGTAACGCAGTTTGCTCAGGCATTGCTTAAATCTTGTGGTGTCTTTAGCCAGTGCCAAGGCCAGTACTGTCGTTACATAAGTTTCACAGTCAAAAGCATCTGTTCGATAACGAGGCTCTTGATCAAAGCGGGCATGGCTTCCTTCACCGAGGGCGCCAAGGGCGTAAGGTTTGCCTAAAAATTGGGCGCTTATGGTATCAAGCCTGTGCGTCATATCAGATTTCTGCATCTGATTCAGGCTGTGGTATAGTTGGTTTATTGTTTCAATAGCCTGTTGTTGTTTGGGGTGAACAGCAGCATTGGTATTGAATGATAAAAGACCCAGACAACCAATCCAAACAAGATGTTTTGTTATTTTTAGATACTGGTAAAACCTATTCATAACTTTCCTCATTCGTGTGGAGTATATATTTTAACCTATGACGTTGTTGAGGTACAAGAATGCTTAATGCAATATGGTTGGGGATGATCCTCCTTTCCGTTGTAGTCGGAGTAATCCAGGGGCGTATCGAACAAGTTGTCCATGCAGTGACAGATTCTGCAAAGCTTGGTTTTGAGATCGCTCTGGGGTTAACGGGTATCATGGCTTTATGGTTGGGTATCATGGCCATTGCTTCAGAATCTGGCTTGGTCAATCGTTTTGCCCGATTATTGCGCCCTGTGATGCGTCGTTTGTTTCCTGATGTCCCGGTTGATCATCCTGCCATGGGAGCCATGATACTCAATATATCGGCTAATATGTTAGGGCTTGCCAATGCTGCTACACCTTTTGGTTTGCAGGCTATGAAAGAGTTGCAGCGCTTGAATGAACAAGCGCAAGAGGCCAGTGATGCTATGTGTACTTTTCTGGCAATTAATACCTCTAGCGTGCAACTGATTCCGGCTACTGCAATTGCTTTTCTTGCCGCAAATGGCAGTACGCATCCAAGTAGTGTTATTTTTAGCGCCTTGGTTGCAACGTCTATTTCAACCTTAGTTGCTATTATTGCGGTTAAGAAACTCGCTAAATTACCTGGTTACCGAATCAAAGAGATGAGTAGCATCAATGAATAACTTTGCCAACCAATTTTCTAACTGGATCTTCCTGGCTTTTGTGGTAGGGATCCCTTTGTACGGGGCCCTGAAAAAAATTAATGTTTTTGATGCCTTTGTAACGGGCGCTAAGCAGGGCTTTGATACCAGTGTAAGCATTATTCCTTACCTTGTGGCGATGATAGTTGCCATAGGCATGTTACGTGCCTCAGGTTTTTTTGAACTACTTAGCAGTTTGCTTGCGCCAGCACTGTCGGCTATTGGTATGCCAACCGAGTTACTGCCGTTAGCCCTCATTAGGCCTTTTTCCGGGAGTGCTTCAACTGGAATAATGGCTGAATTAATCCATGAACATGGAGGGAATTCGCTGATTGCCAAGACCGCGGCAACAATGATGGGAAGTACAGAGACAACTTTTTATGTTGTTGCTGTTTATTTTGGTGCAATCGGTATAAAGCGTACAAGACATGCAATTCCGGCCGGTTTATTGGCTGATCTGGCAGGTATTATTGCGAGTGTGGTTATTTGTCGTTATCTCTTCGCCTGATTGACTGAAAGGCTATCTTTTCTTATCGATGAACTATAATCAACCAATAGGGTTAATTATATGGTGATTCAGATGTCTAAAAAAGTGAAAAAAGAAGGGGCCAAGCTAAGAAACAAAAAACTGTCTTCCGACGATTTAAAAAACATCTCTGGAGGTAGCAAGCCTGGAATTAATGTTAAGCCCGGCGCCAACCAAAATCCTGCCGTTGCCCCTAGTTCTAAAAATTGATGAAACGGAAACGGCTACTTTTATTTCTTGAATTCGAAATCCTGCAATATCAGCTATATACTGAAAACATAGGCTAATCGAACGGCATGATTTATGGCAAAATTGTTTCGTGAAAAAAGTCTACACCGATTAAACAGTCCGGAAAAATTAGATAATCTTTTTCGTATTGTTCCTCCTTTAAATTGGCTCATATTAACAGCCCTTGTTCTTCTTTTGACCATGATTGTGGCTTGGTCTCTATGGGGTACTATTGATACGCGGATTTCTGGCAACGGAATTCTGATTAGCGGCGGGCAAAAAATATATGACGTTATCGCGGAAGATTCAGGCCGTTTGCTCACTGTTAATGTGAAAATTGGTGATCTGGTCAAGAAAGGCCAGCAATTGGCCACTATTAAACTACCCTTGCTTGCTTTAGAACTGGAACATAAACAACAGATGCTGGATTCACTGCAAAAGCAGCGCGGCAATCTACACCAGTTTATCCAAAAAGATTTTAAACTCGAAAAACAGAATAATATTGTACTCCAACAAAATTGGGCTAAAGATTTGGAAAATGCCAATCTTCATGTGCAATATTTGAAAAAATCACTCGATGAGCAAGAGAAATTAGTTGATAAAGTGGTTTCTCGCCAAGAGTTAGCCGAACTAAAAAGTAATTATTTCAAAGAATTACAACAACGTGATGAAATTAGAAAAAAGATGTTGGAAAACGTTATTGAATTTAAGCGCCGTACGGAAGCCAATCAACAACGATTAGTGGAAATCAGCAATCGTATTTTACAGGTGCAACTGGACTTAGCCCTTATTCAGAAAAAACTTAAAGTGGGGAGTATTATCCTAAGCCCTGTCGATGGAGAGATCATTAATATCATTGGCAAACCAGGGGAAATTGTACAAAGTGGGGTCAAGATTATGGACATTGAACCCTACGCTGAAACGGTAGATGCAGTGATTTATGTGCCTGCGGGGATGGGTAAGGTTATCTTGCCTGGAATGCCAGCCCAGGTAGTGCCTAGTACAGTAACGAAACAGGAATACGGTAGTATCGTAGGCGTTGTCGAGGATGTAGCGAATTTCCCCAGTAGCCAGAGTAGCATGATGGCTGTTTTGTCGAATGAAAAATTAGTGGAAGATTTTACAAAGTATGGGCCTCAATTGTATGTGCGGATTAATTTAACCAAAGCAGATACACCAAGTCATTATAAATGGACTACCTCGAAGGGGCCTAATATGATTGTGACTAACGGCACTTTATGTACAGCAGATATTATTACTAAAAAACAGCCTCCTATTAGTTTGCTTATACCGGCGATTAAACAATTTTTAGGGATAGACTAATGAATTATGATAATGACTAAATTGTTTTATCGTATAAACAAGACACCCAATATTTTGCAGATGGAATCTGTTGAATGCGGTGCAGTCGCTCTGGCAATTATACTGGCTTATTACGGCCGATGGATTCCCCTTGATGTCTTACGTAATGATTGTGGCGTTTCTCGTGATGGCAGTAGAGCTGATAATATTTTTCGCGCAGCAGAAAAACATGGTATGGAGGTGAATGCTTACAGCATTGAACCTGAAGAGATTGTACAATCTCATTTACCAGCAATTATTCATTGGGAATTTAACCATTTTGTGGTTCTGGAAGGAGCAAGTAAACACCATGTCTATATTAATGATCCGGCCTATGGCGCACGTGTTTTAACATGGAGTGAATTTGACGAAGGTTTTACAGGCATTATCCTTGAGTTAACTCCAAGTCCTCAGTTTGTTAAATCTGGCCATAGACCCAAAGCGTTACCCAGTTTATTGAGCCGGCTACGAAGCTCTATAACAGCTGTCATTTTCATTGTACTTGCAACATTAGCATTGGCAATCCCGGGGATTGCTATCGCAGGGCTGAATAAGATCTTTATTGATGAGGTTCTCATTCAGGATATGACGAATTGGCAAAGGCCTGTCTTAATCAGTTTAGTGATTGCGGCTTGTTTTAATGCGTTATTAACCTGGTATCAACGAATTATGTTGAGTCGGTTAGAAACTAAAATGGCTCTAATGACTGGTTCTTCCTTTTTCTGGCATTTACTTCGCTTACCCATGTCTTTCTTTAATCAGCGCTATCTGGGGGATATCCTTAATCGTTTGCAGGCTAGCGATACGGTTGCCAATTTAGTTTCGCAGCAATTTGGCACGAATATGGTTAATATATTATTGGCTTTCATTTATCTGGTCATTCTATTCTTACTAAGTGTGCCTTTAACGTTGCTAGTAATATTCTCTACTCTAATTAATGTGGTAATTCTCCTTCTTGTTGCACAACGACGAGCCAGTGAAAGCAAACGGCAAACCAAAGCGTTAAATAATCTAATGAGTACAGCAATTAGTGGTTTGCAAATGATGGAAACTTATAAGGCATCTGGTGCCGAAGGTGATTTCTTCCGTAAATTTAGCGGCATGCACGCTAATTATTTATTAGCTGAACAACAGTTGGGATGGACGAGAGATTGTATTTCCGTAATACCAACCGTGTTGGAGTTATTAACCAATACACTCATCTTAGGGTTGGGTGCCTGGTTAACAATCGAGGGAGAGATGACTATTGGAGCAGTGGTCGGGTTTCAACTTTTATACAGGGGATTTATCTATCCAATCAAAATGTTGGTGATGCTGGCCGGAAAGATTCAGGAAACTACAGCCGATTTATTAACGATAGAAGATATTACCTCGCATAAACTGGCAGAGCGTTATCAGGAGACTACAAAAAAAACCGCCAGGATTCATAAGCTGATAGGACACGTTGTTTTTGAAGACGTTACATTTGGCTATAGCCCTCTCGCAGAGCCCTTATTAACAAAATTTTCCCTGGAAATTAAACCCGGTAAACGAGTTGCTTTGGTAGGAAGTTCAGGAAGTGGTAAATCAACTATCGGTAAACTCTTACTCAGCTATTATCAACCTTGGTCAGGTAAAATCTGGATTGATGGAAAATTATTGCAGCAAATCCCCAACGAGGTAAGAGTACATTCAATTGCTAGCGTCGACCAGGATATCAATTTATTTCATGCAACGTTAAAGGATAATTTAACACTATGGGATCCTCTGGTTCCGGATGAGGAAATACTCAATGCTTGTAAAGCAGTTTTAATGCATGACGCGATTACTGGTGAACGAGAAAATGGTTACGAAAGCATGATTAATGAAGGCGGCACCAACTTTAGTGGTGGACAACGCCAACGTTTGGAAATCGCCCGTGCGTTGCTCCAGAAGCCCAGTATCCTTATCCTGGATGAAGCAACTTCCGCGCTTGATGCACAAATGGAACAAATTATTGACACGCATTTACGGCGTTTGGGATGTACCTTGCTAATCATTTCTCATCGTTTAAGTACGATACGTGACGCCGATGAAATCATTTTGCTGGAAGGAGGCAACGTCGTTGAGCGTGGTACACATGAAGAGTTGGTGGCTCTTCAAGGGGCTTATTGTCGTTTATTAGCGAGTGAGGCCTGATAATGACTGGTACTTCAGAAAAGCAAGATTCTTTTCCGCGAGAGTTTGATTTACTTGCGACTGATTGCCATTATGAAATTATCAGCGGGAGCGTTGATGTGTTTCTAATCCCTACTCGCGGAAAAGAATGTGGTAAGCGTTATCCTTTAGGACACTGGAAAACCGGTGAAATCCTTATTGGATTGCATGGGGGGGGTAAGCAGGAGAACCTGCAATTATTAGCCTCTTGCTCTGGCAATGCTACCTTAAAGCGCTTACGCTGGAATGCCCTTGCCAAGCCATCACGATTAGAGTCTTTACAACAATGGAAGCAACACTTTATTACTTATTTACATCAATATAAAAGTGACTATGCCAACGAGCCTGGTGCCGATATCGCTGCCGGTCCACCCGACAAATTATATGATGAGCTCTTAAGTTTTTACCAGCATATTCAGCCGCAATTAATGGCTACTATCAAGTTGGCACGTTACCAGGAAGCGCAACGTATAAGCGAAAGGAAAAAAATTGAAAATAATGTACTCAAACGCGCTTATATTCAAATGCTTTCAACTCTGCATAACTACAGCGCTATTGGTAAAATAGGACGAAGTAATACGTTAACGTTTTGCATACAAAATGCAGCCCAGTTTTATCAAATCCCCTTAGCTGAACATATTACCTTTACAAGAATAGAGGAAATAGCATCAAAAACAGACATGCAAACGCGCCAGGTCCGGCTGAGTAATAAGTGGTGGCAAGCTGTTACACACCCGCTATTATTAAAAAAAGAAAATGAAGAAGGATTTTATCTGGTAATACCTAAGGGGGCCCGTGGTTCCATTTTGATTGATCCCCTCAAAGGGTTAAGGAAAAAATTAACTCTCGAAGACGCCGAGTTATTTTCAACGGAAGCCTGGCAAATCTATTCTTCGCTACCTCAGGAAAAACTAAAAATTAGAGATTTATTTTCTTTTGCATTCCAAGGCTGCCAGCGAGATTTAATTCGCTTGGTAGTGGTAGGTTCTTTCGCTGCAATACTCAGTTTGGTTACTCCATGGTTTACTGGCATTTTATTTGAACAAGTAGTGCCTGCCGGCGATAAATTGCAATTGCACCAGATTGTATGGGCTTTGGTAGTCGCAGCTTTGGCTGCTGGTTTATTTGAACTCGTTCGAGCTATTACTGTGCTTCGGGTCGGCTCCAAGTTAAATCTTAATCTTGAAATCGCTATTTGGGATAGACTTATCCGCCTTCCTGTTACTTTTTTTCAGCAATTTACTACCGGTGATTTAGCCCAAAGGGCCATGGCAACCAGTCGTGTTCGGCAAATTATGGCTGGCGTCGTTATTAGTTCGCTTCTAAGTGGTATTTTTTCACTATTTAGTATTGCACTATTATTTTATTACGATGTTAAATTGGCCTTAATAGCTATTTTCCTCATATTGTTCGTTTGTGTTTACACGCTGTTTATTAGCATAAAGCAACTTTTTCATTACAAAGCAATAGCATCTCTTGGTGGGGAGCTCTCTGGTATAGTGATACAACTATTAGGGGGTATTGGTAAAATCCAGACTAGTGGTCGCGAAAAAACAGCTTTCTCGTTGTGGGCTATAAAAAACAGTCAGATAAAAAAGGAAACCTATAAGTCCAATTGGTATAACGCGTTGTTATCCAGTTTGAATGCTTTATGCCTGACTATATTGTATGTCATTATTTTTGCCCAATTTGTTAGCCGTGAACATCCGCCCAGTTTGGGAGTGTTTTTGGCGTTTAACGCGGCTTTAGGACAGTTTACCGCGAGTATGCTCGCAATGACCGATGCAATCAGTACTGTTATCAACAGTATCCCCATTATGAAGCGCGTTAAGCCTATTATTGAAAACATCCCTGAAATCTACGCCGGGAAACTTGATCCCGGGATGTTACAGGGTAAGCTTGAGGTAGATCATTTACGATTTTCTTATTCCTCCAAAGAGCAGACGGTTGTTAAAGACGTTTCGTTTATAATTGAGCCTGGGCAATATATTGCAATTACTGGGCCTTCAGGTTCAGGGAAATCAACACTTTTGCGTCTTTTACTTGGTTTTGAAAAGCCTGTGCAAGGCAATATTTTCTTTGATGATCATGATATTAAGCAGTTAAATATACAGCGCGTTCGCGAGCAATGCGGAGTAGTCTTACAAAATAGTATATTAGTTTCAGGCACTTTGTTTGATAATATCGTCGGTTCCGCACCTTTAACTCAGGAGGATGCCTGGCATGCTGCGGAAATGGCTGGTTTGGCCGATGATATCCGTAAAATGCCAATGGGAATGCATACTATCGTCTCTGAGCGAGGAGGAACCTTATCGGGAGGCCAACGCCAGCGTGTACTCATTGCAAGAGCACTGGCTAGAAAACCAAGGATTCTATTCTTCGATGAAGCAACCAGTTCTTTGGATAATCTTACCCAGGCTGTTGTTATTGAAAGTTTAGAACGATTAAAAGCGACTCGCTTGGTTATTGCCCACCGTTTAACGACCATCGAAAAAGCCGATTTAATCCTGGTAATGAATCAGGGTGAAATTATCCAATCAGGCACTTACGCCGAATTAATGCAACAGGATGGTTTATTCCAATCTATGGCTAAACGCCAGCTTTTTACCTAGACTGTCTATTGTTGCTATCTGCCTCTAGGCAGCCAAGGGATTGTTGGATTCAATCTACCGCCACTGACATCTTTTAAATTCTCAGAGCCAAGCTTTTTTTTCTTGGTAGTTGTTACTTTTTCGGCTTTAGGGGTTTTCTCTTTTCTGCTCATTTCTTTCTCCACAGTGTTTATGCTTGATTAAATGCATCAAACCTTAGAAGTATAGTCTATTAGTATAAAAAATGAACAGACATAAGGTAAGTCAGGTTATGCTATTTTGTGTGGTTTATTAGGACCTTTACTGGCAAGAGCAGCTCTCTCATACTGTTTTAATTGAGCTAATAACAGGTTGCTCTTGGTTTTAAAAGAAGCCATTTCTCTGGCGGGAACGGGTAATCCCCGTGGTAAATCAACGGTGGTAGGATTCTTGGGTTGCCTGTTGATATGAAACTCATAATGGCAATGCGGACCTGTTGCCAAACCTGTTTGTCCGACATAACCAATAACTTGCCCGCGTTTGACATAGGAGCCTCTGGATAAGCCCTTTTGAAATCTCAACATATGTCCATAAATAGTACTGTAAAGTTTATTATGGCTTATCTTAATCATGTTGCCATAACCACTCTGACGCCCAATAATTTCAATACGCCCATTACCTGTTGCGGTGATTGGAGTACCGATTGGCGCCGCCAAATCAACGCCTTTATGAGGACGCTTGTAATGTAAAATGGGATGTGTCCGTGATAGGCTAAAAGTTGAGCTGATATGGCTAAAGCGAAGCGGATATCGATTGAATGCCTTCTTTAAACCCGTCCCTTGCGGGGAATAATACTCAGAGTTCCCTGATTTATCAGTGTGGCGAATAGCCTGATAAGTTTTGCCCCGATTTTTGTAACTCACTGCAATAATATTACCTGTGCCAACTACTTTATTTTCAATATAAAAAGCTTCGTAGATGATAGTGAATTGATCCCCTGCACGTACTTCTTTGGCGAAATTAATATCCCAGGTAAAAATTTCAGTCATTTGCTGAATGAGCTTATAAGGAATGTTATTGCGCTTGGCGGTACTATACAGAGAACCGCGCACAGTCGCAGTTACGTAATGGTTATAGCTATTCATCTTGCGCGAATTCACTTTGCTTTTATAGCGCTGCCCTTCTTTGGAAACAACTAAATACTGTGTTTCGCTAAAAGGAATTATCATCTTTTGCAAGGTGTGCTTTTTGATCAAAAATTGTAATTGTTGATTTTGCTTGAGATGGGTGAGTGTCCTTGCATGTGGATTATCGTGAATAATGGCTTGCAATATTTTCGGACTTAACCCAAGTCGATTAAATACGGTGGCGAGGGAATCACCACTCTTTGTAATAACTGTCTTCCACTCATTTTCAGGCGCCGGTGGTGCTGGTGTACGCGCAGGGGCAACAGATTTAGGCTTTGTTGCCACAGAGGCCTGTACAGTTGTTTTAGAGGGCTGGCTTACCTTCGGTGCTGCTTTTGCAGGTGTGTTTTGAGTTCGCACGGTGGCGGCTGCTTGCCTTACAGCAGTCACTGGAATAGAACTGGGCTCTTCTAATTCTGGTACCGACAAACGGTTTTCACTGTAACCGGTTTTGTGCTTGTGGGGAAAGGATTTGACTAAAACAAAAGGCAGAGCAAAAGCGATCACCAAGGCAATAAGTGCCAGCAATTTAGAGGGCTTTGCAGAACTTTCTAATGAGACATTGGGTCGTTGATCCATGTTTCGCCTTTACTACTGTCATCCTGGAGAATGCTGTTATTAAAATGCTACAGTAAATTTATTTACAGTCATCTTCTGGTCCTGACCGCTTAGTTAAGGTGCCTCAACCCAATCGGTAGATTGATGAATCAGTCACAACTAGTCATTACCACTTAAGCTTAACGCTTCTAATCTCTTCTGATTATCTATACTCTAGCGAGAAGAGAATAACCGGGCTAAGATACTCGCTGTAGGATGTTAGGTCAATCATTAAAAATAAGGTTTTGTTGTTATGATAATCGAAAAATCAGTATGTACCGAATTAAAACGCGGTTGTGAAGAGGTACTTCCAGAGCAAGAACTGGAAAAAAAAATACAAAAAAATCAGGTGTTAACAATTAAAGCAGGCTTTGATCCTACCGCGCCTGATCTTCATTTAGGACATACTGTTTTGCTCAATAAATTGCGCCAATTTCAATTAATCGGCCACAAGGTAATTTTTTTGATCGGTGATTTTACGGCCATGATTGGTGATCCAACCGGAAAAAATGTCACTCGTATGCCTTTAAGCCAGGAAGAGGTCATTGAAAATGCCAAAACTTACCAACAGCAAGTATTCAAAATTCTTGACCCGGAAAAAACAACCGTTGCTTTCAACTCTGAATGGATGGGGCGTTTAAATGCAGCAGATTTAATTCGCTTAGCTGCGACTCATACGGTAGCACGAATGTTGGAACGAGAGGATTTCAGCAAGCGCTATAGTACAGGACAACCTATTGCTATCCATGAATTTCTTTATCCCTTAGTACAAGGCTATGATTCTGTTGTTTTAAAAGCCGATATAGAATTAGGTGGTACTGATCAAAAATTTAATCTTTTAATGGGGCGTGAATTACAGAAGCATTATGGTTATGAGCCACAGGTTGTAATGATGACTCCTTTAATTGAAGGATTAGATGGTGTTAAGAAAATGTCGAAGTCCCTCAATAATTATATTGGTATTAGTGAGCCAGCAGAAACGATGTTTGGCAAAATCATGTCCATTTCAGACGAATTAATGTGGCGTTACATTGATTTACTTAGTTTTAAATCGAGTAGTGAAATCCAGCAAACCAAAAAGGCAGTTTCTGAAGGTTTAAATCCGCGGGATGTTAAAATTGATTTAGCCAAGGAATTAATCGCACGTTTCCATGACACAACTCAGGCAGAGATTGCCCACCAGGCTTTTATCGAGCGTTTTCAAAAAGGAACGATTCCAGACGATCTGGTGGAACAAACCATTTCTTGTGAAGGCTCAATCGTTATGGCGCAACTTCTTAAACAACTTAACTTGACAAAAAGCACGTCAGAGTCTATTAGGTTAACTAATCAAGGTGCGGTAAAACTTGATAGCGAGCGGGTAACTGACGCTGCAATGACACTCAATGCTGGTCAATCTTATGTTATTCAAGTTGGTAAACGTCGAATAGCCAAAGTGCGCTTACAAAAAGCAGACTGAAATAAAAAACATTTTTTTGATAAAAAATGAAAAAAGTGTTTGACAAGGAAGTCTGGATGAGTAGAATACGCATCACGCCTTCGGGGCGGGTTCATTAAGAAGTGGAAGACAAACTGTGTGGGCGCTTCGAG
>NZ_LNYB01000085.1:231775-346775 GCF_001467625.1 Legionella feeleii | reverse complement strand
GAGAACTTGCATTATCCAGTTGTTGACAAGAAAAGCTAAGAAACGTTTTTTGTGAGGAATGATTCGTTAATCGATACGAGTTAACGAAAAAGACCGCACTAAAGAATGTTTTTGCGAGGGGTTTTTCGTTAATCAAGGCATGTTAATGAGAGAACGAAGGCGCATACGCCAGTATGTAACTGAGTGAGCGAGTTAAGATAACGCCGAGTAACGAAAAAAGCCGAAGCAAAAAAAAGGGGTCGTAGCTCAGCTGGGAGAGCACCTGCCTTGCACGCAGGGGGTCGGGAGTTCGATCCTCCCCGGCTCCACCAAACACTCGTTCATAAGATGATGCAGATTAAAGTGTTTTTTATTGAGAGCATTTCAATCTGGAACATCCAGGCGTTCATTAACAATATGGTAAAGAAATAGAGGTAACACAAGCGAATTAGTATTGTCTTTTGTTGTTATATGACTTTGAGGAGACTCAGGTTATATGGTCAAGAAGAGAAGCGCAAACGGTGGATGCCTAGGCAGTAAGAGGCGAAGAAGGACGTGGAATCCTGCGAAAAGCTTTGGTGAGCTGGAAACGAGCGCTGACCCAAAGATGTCCGAATGGGGGAACCCGGCTTTACGTGAGTAGAGTCATTCATGCCTGAATACATAGGGTATGAAAGCGAACTCGGGGAACTGAAACATCTAAGTACCCGAAGGAACAGAAATCAATTGAGATTCTCCTAGTAGCGGCGAGCGAACGGGGAGGAGCCTGGTGTGATTTATTTTTTATGCGAGTAGAAGAGTCTGGGAAGGCTTACCGAAGGGGGTGATAGTCCCGTATACGAAGCATGAAAGAGGAACTAAGCACACGAACAAGTAGGCCGGGACACGTGTAATCCTGGTTGAAGATGGGTGGACCATCATCCAAGGCTAAATACTACTTACTGACCGATAGTGAACCAGTACCGTGAGGGAAAGTTGAAAAGAACCCCGGAGAGGGGAGTGAAATAGACCCTGAAACCGTTTGCGTACAAGCAGTGGGAGCATGTTTTCGGACGTGTGACTGCGTACCTTTTGTATAATGGGTCAGCGAGTTACTTTCAGTGGCGAGGTTAACTGAATAAGGAAGCCGTAGAGAAATCGAGTCTGAATAGGGCGCGAGTCGCTGGGAGTAGACCCGAAACCGGGCGATCT
Source organism: Legionella feeleii (assembly GCF_001467625.1). Taxonomy (GTDB): domain Bacteria; phylum Pseudomonadota; class Gammaproteobacteria; order Legionellales; family Legionellaceae; genus Tatlockia; species Tatlockia feeleii. Next base: position 345,605 of record NZ_LNYB01000085.1, on the reverse strand, counting down.
AGCCATGTGCAGGATGAAGGTTGGGTAACACCAACTGGAGGTCCGAACCGGGTAATGTTGAAAAATTATCGGATGACGTGTGGCTAGGAGTGAAAGGCTAATCAAGCCCGGAGATAGCTGGTTCTCCCCGAAAGCTATTTAGGTAGCGCCTCGTGAATGATTACCGGGGGTAGAGCACTGTTTCGGCTAGGGGGCTGTCATGGCTTACCAAACCGATGCAAACTCCGAATACCGGCTAATTGAATCACGGGAGACACACGGCGGGTGCTAACGTCCGTCGTGAAGAGGGAAACAACCCAGACCGCCAGCTAAGGTCCCCAAGTTATGGTTAAGTGGGAAACGATGTGGGAAGGCACAGACAGCCAGGAGGTTGGCTTAGAAGCAGCCACCCTTTAAAGAAAGCGTAATAGCTCACTGGTCGAGTCGGCCTGCGCGGAAGATGTAACGGGGCTAAAACCATACACCGAAGCTGCGGATGTGTAGTAATACACGTGGTAGGGGAGCGTTCTGTAAGCTGATGAAGGTTCATTGAGAAGTGGGCTGGAGGTATCAGAAGTGCGAATGCTGACATGAGTAACGATAAAGAAGGTGAAAAACCTTCTCGCCGGAAGTCCCAGGTTTCCTGCACGACGTTAATCGGAGCAGGGTGAGTCGGCCCCTAAGGCGAGGCAGAAATGCGTAGTCGATGGGAACCAGGTTAATATTCCTGGACTTTTTATAAGTGGTGAAGTGGGGACGAAGAAGGCTAGATGAGCCGGGCGTTGGTTGTCCCGGTACTTGCATGTAGGCGGAGAGACTTGGCAAATCCGGTTTCTCGTTAACGCGGAGGTGCGAAGTGGTTCTGACCCTTCGGGGTGCAGAGAAGTCATTAATGCCAGGCTTCCAGGAAAAGCTGCTAGCCATAACTTATAGAAAACCGTACCGCAAACCGACACAGGTGGACAAGTAGAGAATACTAAGGCGCTTGAGAGAACTCGGGTGAAGGAACTAGGCAAAATGGTACCGTAACTTCGGGAGAAGGTACGCCCTTGCCGGTTAATTGTTTTACATAATGAAGCTGGTGAGGGCCGCAGAGACCAGGTGGCTGCGACTGTTTATTAAAAACACAGCACTCTGCAAATTCGTAAGAAGACGTATAGGGTGTGACGCCTGCCCGGTGCCGGAAGGTTAATTGATGGGGTCATCTTCGGAGAAGCTCTTGATCGAAGCCCCGGTAAACGGCGGCCGTAACTATAACGGTCCTAAGGTAGCGAAATTCCTTGTCGGGTAAGTTCCGACCTGCACGAATGGCGTAACGATGGCCACACTGTCTCCACCCGAGACTCAGTGAAATTGAAATCGCTGTGAAGATGCAGTGTACCCGCGGCTAGACGGAAAGACCCCGTGAACCTTTACTATAGTTTTGCACTGGACTTTGATGATAACTGTGTAGGATAGGTGGGAGGCTAGGAAGTGCAGACGCTAGTTTGCATGGAGCCAACCTTGAAATACCACCCTGTTATTATTGAGGTTCTAACTTGGGCCCATAATCTGGGTTGAGGACAGTGTATGATGGGTAGTTTGACTGGGGCGGTCTCCTCCCAAAGAGTAACGGAGGAGCACAAAGGTACCCTCGGTACGGTCGGACATCGTACCAAGAGTGTAAAGGCAAAAGGGTGCTTGACTGCGAGACTGACGGGTCGAGCAGGTACGAAAGTAGGTCTTAGTGATCCGGTGGTTCTGTATGGAAGGGCCATCGCTCAACGGATAAAAGGTACTCCGGGGATAACAGGCTGATACCGCCCAAGAGTTCATATCGACGGCGGTGTTTGGCACCTCGATGTCGGCTCATCACATCCTGGGGCTGAAGCAGGTCCCAAGGGTATGGCTGTTCGCCATTTAAAGTGGTACGCGAGCTGGGTTTAGAACGTCGTGAGACAGTTCGGTCCCTATCTGCCGTGGGCGTAGGAAAATTGAGAGGAGCTGCTCCTAGTACGAGAGGACCGGAGTGGACGAACCTCTGGTGTTCCGGTTGTGACGCCAGTCGCATTGCCGGGTAGCTAAGTTCGGACGGGATAACCGCTGAAAGCATCTAAGCGGGAAGCCTCCCTCAAGATGAGTTTTCCCATGAAGCCCGTTGAAGACTACGACGTTGATAGGCGAGGTGTGGAAGCGCAGTAATGCGTGAAGCTAACTCGTACTAATTGGCTGATTGTCTTGACCATATAACCTGAATTGCTTTGAGGTTATAGGCAAAAATGAAAGACAAATGCGTTTGTGTTACCTCATAATCTTTACCGGCCTGCTGGCTGAGCACTTAACCCTGCTTTATCCAGAACAGGCAAACCCGTTTTCCTGGCGACCATAGCGGTTTGGAACCACCTGACTCCATCTCGAACTCAGAAGTGAAACAAACCCGCGCCGATGATAGTGTGGAGTTTCTCCATGTGAAAGTAGGTCATCGCCAGGGCTTTTTTCCTAAGCGGCTAATCAGCCGCTTTTTTTTTGCAGATTAAAAAATTCTGTGTGAATTTTGACATAGCCATCCAAATTAAAATTTTTTTAGTAGTTAGTTATTTAATTTGTACATTTCATCGACAATAAATAATGATTTCTCAGTAGAATTCATGTTAATCTATCTGCGCTCGAGATAATGTTTTCTGCATTTTATGAACTGAGAGTTAGCTAGATATCAATGTTGTAGTATTAATTACCATTTTACGGGGAAGTAGAGTAGCATGTTAGTCGGCCGCGTTCAGGAATTTATTAATGCTCTAGAAAGTATTAAAGATAAACTAAGTGAGGATGATAAGGCTCTTCTTAAAGATTTCCAAGAAAAATATTCTGGACAGATTGATCCTAAAGCCGAAGAGGGCACCAGTGATCCACTAGATCCTATGGAGCCAGATAGCCCCTTAAGTGAGGATGACCTTGCGTGGATTAGGGGGTGTTTTGCAAGACGGTGGAAAAATATAGCTGACAAAGAGGATGATTATACTTTTTACCCCGGAGGGGTGAACACAGCCTGGATCTCGTTTGCTAAAGATTTAGCGGCTGAATTGAAGATACCTTATTTGTTACTATTAATTCCAACGCTAAAAAATCAAGTGGACCCCGATAAACTGTCTCGCTTGGAGCAAGCGCCTGATACTCGGGCAATTTTTCTCAGTGATGATGGTATTTGGCATAGAGTTTTGGGGCTCTTAGAGCATTTGCAACATGGCAAAGGGCAATTAGCTACCTATGACATGGCCAAACAGTTTAGGCCCCGAGCGTTGACCCTCAGTGAATTGTATCGAATTCGTTGTAAGAGAGGAGAGGATCTAGCCTTTCAACTTAAAAACGAAAATTATTCCAGCTTTTGGAATTACGTACTTCGCCTGATAGCCCCTAATTGGCAAAGACGTGGCGATTGCCCTACCCATCTACTACCCAGTCTCCTTGATATTATTGAAAGCTATTATGAAGCAGCTGGCAAGGAACCGAAGGATTTTACAGAATTTCAAAAATGTCTAAAAAATTTTAGTATAGCCCTCAGTGCTTGTTCCTTAGAAGATATTAATCATTTGTATGGAATACCAATTGATTTAGGAGATAAAAAAAGACGTTACTTGATTGAAATTCTGCTTGATTGCATGCAGAACACCGAGGATTTGCATGGTAAGCTGGCTGCCGTGGCGAAATGGCTTTGTCAATTTGACCCCACCCTGGTCGGCAAGCATGAGAAACTGCAACCGCTTTATAGCTCTTTGAAAATTGGAAGCTACTTTGATGCGGGCCAATTGTGTGAATTGCTTCAAGCGTTAGAGCTAAATGAAACTGATCCACTGAAACCCGAGATAGATCAGTTAGTACAGCGTCTTCGTGTTGAAGATGAGATTAAACCTGAGATAATTGAGCAGATAAAACAAATTTATGCTTTACGTTGGAAAAGTATCATCGATACACCAAATGATTATACCCGTAGACAAGATAGGCCCAACCGCAGTTGGATATATTTAGCCCGCCATTTAGCAAGTGCCGGGTACATAGACCCTAACTATTATAAGTTGCTAATCCCAACGTTGAAGTCGGATAAGGATCTGGTTACTCAAGAGCTATTTACAATTTATCCCTTATCTCATCTTATTCTTTCTGATAATGGGACGAAGTTAATACTTGCCCAACATCTTATTGATCATCATAAAGCGAACGGAACTTTCTATCAGTGTAGTGAGCATCCTCCATGCCCATTGACCCAAAAGGAATTAGCGCGTTTAGGTTTTGCAGCTCCTCGCTATATGGATTATTTTGTTCGCGTAGTGGAGACAGAACCAGAGCCTGGTATCAGCGTTAAAACTGTCGAGGCAATCAGAGAGTTAGTTAATGGTACTTTAAATCCAGTGGGACTATTGCTTGGCTATGATATTAGTGCAACTCAACTCGATACAGCTGATAAAGCTTATGCAAAATTTCTTGAGTATATCGCAGGATTAGAGCAGACAGAGTTGGATAGACTATTTAAACAACGAATTTCTTTTCGTACAAAACGCCTTTCCGTTGCAACAATTCTACAAAAGATTCAGCATAAATTCGATGATGATGATCGAGGCTGTATCGCAGTTTATGGACAATATTTGCTGCAATTGGTTTTAGATTATAATCCGCAAGCTGAGTTTCGCAAAGAAATAGAAAAAGACGAGAAGATTGAAATGGATTCTTTGCGCCGTGTTTCAGCCAAAAAAGTTTATCGGGAATATGATGAGATAGATGAGCAAGAAGCGACTCGACGATTGTCAATTATTTTGGTGTCATTAATGACGCATGGCTTTAGCTATTTACCGTTTACAAGTACTTCTCTACGGATCTGGGATAAATCTAACAATATCCCTGATTCTACTTGCATCGATTTATTTAATACCCTTGCTGCCTTCCTTGAAAAGGGAGATGTAAAACAGAGTCGTTTTACTTATGCCTCGGTTATGCAGAATATTGTAAAGAAAGCGGCTGCGGCAAATGATTTTCTTACCTCATGGACACGATATAATGACACATTGGAATGGTGGAAGAGTATAGAGAATCAATCAATCTTTGCCAAAGAGAATAACACTTGCTTTGAGCCAGAACAATTGTTTACAGTACTCTGGTCGTTACTATCAAAAAGACAATTTAAGTCAAGGCTGTTAATTGAGAATTTCCTTGAGCAAATCGTGCAAACTTCCTTACAGCCCAAAAATCCCCAGTTAAAATGGGCTCGTATTAATATTGAATTTAATAAGCTATTAGGTAATGTCGCTTTACCTGTTGAAGATAGGGCCAAGATGCTGGAGGAATTAAGAAAGGAATCTGCTCCTGTTAGTTCTGAGCAATTTTTAAAAGTAAATCGGGAGTTTTTGATACACCGTCTGGCTAGCTGTGGAGCGCGAGAAGGCTGTAAAAGGAGGATTGGATTATTTGGTGCTAATCCAGGGGCTTTTAAATTGTTTTACAATGAGTTAACTGAAAAACTTAAAGAAGAAATGTTTATAGGCGGCATAAAAAACCTGGTGGGCATTTTACAGAAAAAAGTTGAAAAGTTAGCTGTCAGTAAATTGCAATCCGATAGCATGTTAGAGTATTTGCAAAAATTAAGTACAACTATAATTTCACAACCCTCTGCAGAGAAAGGAATAATAGCAGAAGATGAGCATGTTGATTTGGAGCTCGCTTTGGCTTAAGGGCCCATTAACATCGCTACTATTTTGGTACTTAGACTTAGGCCTTGATTTTCTGTACTTCGTTGCTCGAATATCAAGGCTTACTACTCAGTTGGTGAAATATAAACGGCACCTGGTTGACTGGCTCATTGCCTGCTTAAATTATTTAGCAAATTGCACAGTAATTTTAACAAAGCTTTCGTAGCGTTTTTGTGTTATTTCTCCTGCATCAAGTGCCGCTTTAATTGCACAGCCCGGTGTATCTTTGTGATTACAATTGCGAAATTTGCATTGAGTAATTAGAGGCTGGAACTCGCGATAACCTTGAGTAATCTCGCTAATGGGCATATGCCAAAGGCCAAATTCACGTACACCAGGAGAGTCAATTAGGGCGCCGCCGCTAGGTAAATGATAGAGACGTGAATTGCTTGTTGTGTGACAACCCAATTCTGAACTCGCTGAAATTTCTGCAGTTTGAATGTTATTTTCGTGTGGTAAAAGCCCGGCAATAAGAGAGGATTTACCTACACCTGATTGTCCAACAAAGACACTGGTATGATGTTGAAGTGTTTTTTTCAATAACTCATAACCCTGAGTATCCGATTTACTAGTAAACACAATGGGATAGCCAAGTGGTTTATAGCAAGTCAATAGTTCTTGCTGAATAGTTTCGCAGGGGAGATCGATTTTGTTTAAAACAATACAAACCTCTAAGGCTAAATGTTCAGCCATAATCAGGTAACTATCCAATAGAGGCCATGTTAGTTCGGGTTTCGCTGCGGTAACAACAATGACTTGACTGATATTAGCAGCAACTGGTTTGAATAGTCCTCGTTTGTCCGGGCGACCCAGCGTGGATTGACGTGGATAACGGCTTACAACCACACCTTGATCATGGCCCTCAACTTGCCAGATGATACGATCACCGGCAACTAAAGAATCTAAATTAGGACGAATAGAGCAATGGATACGATGTCCCTGACTATCTTCGATTTCAGCATGGCGGCCAAAACGGGAAAGGACTAAACCCTCTTTGCCTGGCATATCAGTTTTTTGACGATACTCGGCTTGCATTTTTTCAATGCGCGCTGCTTGTTGTTTGTTAATTCGTCTTTTACTCATGCTTTAAACATAGTCTATAATTGTCAGGATCTTAAACATGTACAGTATGAAGGCAAACAGATATTAATGAAAGTTTATTTAGTGGGAGGGGCTGTTCGTGACCAATTATTGGGATATCCAGTTAAAGAACGTGATTGGGTTATTGTTGGAGCGACTCCAGAACAATTGAAGCAACAAGGTTATCAGCAAGTAGGTAAGGATTTTCCAGTTTTTCTCCATCCTACAACCCGTGAAGAATATGCTTTGGCTCGAACAGAACGAAAATCGGCTCCTGGGTATTATGGTTTCGAGTGTAATTTTTCACAGACTGTTACTTTGGAAGAGGACTTGCAGCGACGAGATTTGACAATTAATGCGATGGCACAAGATAAAAGTGGCCAGCTAATTGATCCTTATCATGGGCAAGCTGATTTAGAGGCAAAACTTTTAAGACATGTTTCACCCGCTTTCGCGGAAGATCCGGTTAGGGTTTTGAGAGTAGCTCGTTTTGCGGCTCGTTACCATCATTTAGGCTTTAAAGTGGCGAATGATACGCGTGCTCTGATGTATGCAATGGTAAGGCGTGGTGAATTGGGTCATTTAGTTGCCGAGCGTGTTTGGCAAGAGTGGTCACGCAGTTTAACGGAAAAAAATCCAGAACTATTTATTACAACTTTAAGGGCATGTGCTGCGTTAAAAATAGTATTACCAGAGGTAGATGCACTTTTTGGCGTACCTAATAGGAGGGATTACCATCCTGAGGTCGATAGCGGTGTACATACCTTGATGGTATTGAGTGCTGCCGTTGAACTATCGAGTGAGCCGATGGTGCGTTTCGCAGCTGTTATGCATGATTTAGGGAAAGCCATAACTCCTATGGCTGAATGGCCAAAACACCATCGACATGAGGAACGGGGGATTCCAATTATTGAAGACTTGTGCGAACGTTTGCGAATGCCTGCGGATTACCGTAAATTTGCGGTCATGGTATCGCGCTTTCATTTAACTATTCATCGTCTATTTGAGTTGAACGCGAAAACAATAATTAAAATTTTTGAGCAGACGGATGCTTTTCGCCGCCCTCAACTTTTTGAGAAATTATTGCTTGTCTGTGAAGCTGATGCTCAGGGTTGTGGCCGAAAAATTGATTATAAGCAAGGGAAAAACTGGCGTTACTTATTGCAAGAGTGCAGTAAAATTTCTGCTCAAAGTTTGATTGAGCAGGGATATCACGGAGAGGCCATTAAAGAGGCGTTACATCAACGGCGAGTTGCCTGCGCCGATTTAATTTTGAATTCTTGGAAAAACACATGAAAAACAATAATAATCTGATTTGGATAGACTTAGAAATGACCGGCCTTGAGCCAGAAAAGGATCGCATCATTGAAATAGCTACTATTGTCACTGATGCGAATCTTACTATTCTAGCAGAAGGCCCTGTTCTCGCTATTCATCAGGCTCCTTCTTTAATTGCAGGGATGGACGAATGGAATACTAAACAACACAACCAATCAGGGTTGGTTAAACGAGTACAGGAGACTAGAACGACAGAAGCTGAGGCAGAAGCACAAACAATCGCTTTCCTTAAACAATACTTGGATAAGGGTAAGTCTCCTATGTGCGGCAACAGTATTTGCCAAGATAGACGGTTTTTATATAAATACATGCCTGCGTTGGCAGCCTTTTTCCATTATCGCAATCTTGATGTGAGTACCTTAAAAGAGTTAGTTAAGCGTTGGCGACCGCAATTATTAAGTGGTGTTGTGAAAGAATCAAAGCATTTGGCACTTGATGACATTAAGGATTCAATTGCTGAACTTGTCTATTATCGTGAGCATTTTATTAATTTATCGAGTAGTAATCATGATCAATCGTGAACAATTAGTTCTTCCTAATGGTGCTGACAAATTATTATTGCACTCCTGCTGTGCGCCCTGTTCGGGTGAAGTGATGGAGGCTTTGTTATTTTCAAAAATTAATTTTTCTATTTTTTTCTATAATCCCAATATTCATCCTGTGCAGGAATATGAAATTAGAAAAGAAGAGAATATTCAGTTTGCAAAGAAACATAATATTCCTTTTATTGATGCGGATTATGATAAGGACAATTGGTTTGCAAGGATTAAGGGGCTTGAATGGGAGCCTGAGCGGGGAAAACGGTGTACCGCTTGTTTTGATATGCGTTTCGAACGTACGGCCCTTTATGCTCATGAGCATGGATTTCCGGTGATAAGTAGCTCGCTTGGTATTTCTCGTTGGAAGGACATGGAACAAATTAATGGCGCAGGAACTCGCGCTGCCAGCCGTTATCCTCATCTCGAATACTGGACTTATAATTGGCGAAAAAATGGCGGCTCGGAAAGAATGTACGAAATAGCCAAGCGCGAAAATTTTTATAAACAAGAATATTGTGGTTGTGTTTATTCTTTACGAGATACAAATGCCTGGCGTAAGCAAAATAGTCGTGAGCGGATTAAAATTGGAATAAATTATTATACTAATCAAGACGATAATTCTTCAGTAGAACCAGCAGAAAATTAAAGGAGCAGCTATGATTTTTCATCAGCATGACGATGAGAAAGAGGGGCATTCGCATGAGCACTCGCATGGCCATCATCATGGTGCTCCACATTTTAATCGTGCTTTTTTGATCGCTATTATTGCCAATGGATTATTTGTTATTTTCCAGATTATTTTTTCTTATATCGCTAATTCAACGAGTTTATTAGCAGATGCCATTCACAATCTTGGTGATGTGCTAAGTTTAATTTTAGCCTGGGTAGCCCACGGATTATTGAAGCGTATGCCGACGGCTTCTACAACATATGGGATGAAGAAAACATCAATATTAGCTGCACTGGCGAATGGCGTACTATTAGTCTTTACCTGTGGAATCATTGCTACGGAGGCGATGTATAAGTTGTTTTCACCTACTGAAATACAGGCACTCTCAGTGATGATTGTGGCTGGTATAGGTATCGTCGTTAACGGAGCAACGGCGTTACTGTTTTTACGTGGGGCTGATGATTTAAACATTCGTGCGGCTTTCTTGCATTTATTTTACGATGCTTTAATTTCTGTGGGCGTAGTGGTGTCAGCAGCTATTCTTTATTGGACCAATTGGTTATGGATAGATCCGATCGTAGGTTTGCTGATTGCTTTGTTTATTATCAAAGGTACATGGTCCCTTTTTAGCGATAGTTTTCGTCTGATTATTGATGGGGTTCCGCGAGGGATCTCTTGGTCGAGTGTTCGCGAATCATTGCAGGCGGAGGCTGGAGTGGTTGAAGTACATGATCTACATATCTGGGCAATAAGTACACAAGAGAATGCCTTATCTGTGCATCTTTTTATGCCTGAATTGCCATTAAGTGATGAAGCACGGCAAAAGTTGGTGTGTATGCTGAAAGAAAAACACAATATTCACCATGCAACGATTCAAGTTGAACGTAGCTTACGTTTTTGTGAAGATGCCTGTACTCCAACGTTGCGTTAATAGTTTTTAGGCATTTAAGGAAAGGATTGTTATGGACAGTACCTATGTCAAGACAACGGAAGTAGGTCTTGTTTTCACCAAACAGTTTTTTCAATTTTGTTTGCGGAAACAGCTCAATGATCCGACTTTAATTATTCATGAAGCAGACTATGCACCTTCTGCCAGTGAAAAAATGGCGCTTGCACTAAAACACCCTAAACGTGGTTCTCATCCCATTGGTGTACAACGCTATAATCTTTTATTCGAAAGCCAGGGTAAGCAGCAGCAAATTGTTGTTATCGCAAAATCGAAGATCAGTGAAGAAGATTATTTAAAAGCAATAAGCGTTGCCTTTTTTCAATGTGGGATTCGTACTACACATCCGGTATATGATTATTTGTCTCAGTTGGAATTTGCCTATGTTAATCGTAAGGAGGCAGCTATCTATGCGATGCAACATGCTTATCCAGCTTTTCAACAATACTTACCGTTCTCTTACGGAACTTATGTCAGCGGAAATGGTGATGCCTGTGTGCTTGTTTTGCAGTATCTTGACGAAGAATGGTTATCGTTAGATCCCTTTAATGTAGTGAAGTGGAATCAGCAGGCTATTGAAAGCCTTAGTGCAGCACTCGCCAAGATGCATGCAGTTTGGTATCAAAAAGAAGCAGAATTGATGAAAATCCCTGGTTTTGGAAATAGGCTGGATGCGGCAAAGATGCAGCAGTTTATGCCTTATTGGTTAGCTTTGGCCGATGCTGTAAAACGAGCTCAACTACCCTTTTTACAGGTTGAGGATTATGCTTTTCATGCTCGGCTAATACAAGAAATTCCGATTTGGCGCGCGCAAATCGATACGATGAAAAAGACCTTGGTACAAAATGACTGCGTTCCTAAAAATGTAGCCTTTAGTGAAAATCATAGACAAATCTATGTCTATGATTGGGAAATTGCAACGATTCATTTACCCCAACGAGATGCTGTAGAGTTTTTATCTTATGTTTTACCTGCCAATTTTGATGCTAAATTATTGCTACATTATCTTGACCAACATCGGTTGCAATTAGCTGAAGCAACTAAGACGAGAATTGCTGAAGAAGAATGGCAACTTGGCTTTAAATATTGCCTGTACGATTTTTTAATTCAACGTGTATTACCTCAATTGGTTTTTGAAAAATTGGAGGCGCGTAATATAGCGAACGTTTACGCGAATGTTAGGAAGATGATAGCGCTATTATCTTAATCACAGGGAGAGAATAATGACACAGGTACATGTGATTCTACCCGGTTATAATACGACAGTATTAAATGAGGAGATGTTGCAGCCTTATCAAAGTAGTGAGTTGCAATTGAGTATTCGCTATGTCGACATGGAGGTCGATGCTATGCGCCATGAGTTTGATATGGCGCTAATCGCTCCTGGGCTGATTGCTGAGGTTCTTGCGGCTGAAAAAGAGAAAGCCGATGCAATTGTTATCGATCTGATGGCTGATATAGCCTTGCGCGCGCTACGCGAAGCGGTTTCTATTCCTGTAGTTAGTCTTCCTCAAACAACCATGCATGTTGCAGCAATGATGGGCAATAAATTTGCCATCATAAACACTACAGAGGAATTAACACCCATCCAGGAAAATTTAGCTAGAGTTTATGGGCTGCATGATAGGCTAGCCTGTATACAAGGCGTGCAGCTCGATCCGAATACGGATTATCGCTCAGAGGCTACCATTAGTGCGTTAGTAGAGCAGTGCTATGATGCGGTCACTAGCAAGCAAGCTGATGTACTGATTTTTGGCTCTGGACGGCTTATTGCTTATCGTGATGCTATTAATCAACGTTTAAAGCGTAAAGGGATTAATATCCCTATTATTGAGCCTCTGCCTACAGGGATATATTTTGCTAAGTTTCTTGCTGATGCCGGAATAGCTCAAAGTAAGCGTGTTTATAACTCCCCTGCCGAAAATAATTTAAAAAGATATGGCAAAGTTTTAGCTGCCTATACCAAAGGGTGCTAAATTTTTTGATATATTGATATCTGCGATATTCCAATCGGCTATATCAATCTTTTATAAAGGCGGGAATAGACAGGCAATCCCAAGCGTTAATTTCTAGCGAGCTCTTGCGGTACTTTTACCATCCTAAAACGAGTGCTTAGGACGTTGATGCAAAGCCCGGTAATAACGAGTAGTCCTGCAGTTAGTTTCCAAAGTTGGAAGGGTTCTCCCAAAATTAAGACAGAACTTAATATGCCTACGACTGGTACTAACAAAGTGAATGGGACAATAGCGCCAATAGCATAACGACTTAATAACCAGTTCCATACCCCATAACCGATCCAGGTTGAGATATAGACAATGTAGAACAATGAGCTAAGGCCCAGCCCGGTTAAATGTTGATAGCTATAAATAAGTTTGTCCGGTCCTTCAACCAAGAGAGCGAGGATTAGCATGGGGACGAAGGCAACAAAACTTCCCCAAATAACAAGAGCCATCATATTAATATCTTTGATTTTTTTGGTAATAAGATTGCCTAATCCCCAAGTTGCAGCTGCAGCAAGAATAAACAAAAAGCCTAGGAGTGAGATATTTTTATCGACATGCATTGCAACTAAACCGATACCCATGAACGAAACTAAAGCGCCTCCAATTTGCCACAGACCGGGTTGCTCACCTAACAAAGCTGCTGCAAAGAACATGCTAAAAAATACTTGTACTTGAATAATTAGCGAAGCCATACCGGGTGTCATACCCACATTCATTCCTATAAAGAGTAAGGCAAATTGTAAAGCAAACATAACCAGGCCGTATAAAGCAACTAGTCTGAAAGGTATGGCCGGTGGTTTTATAAAGAAAATGGCTGGAACACTGGCTAACAGGAATCGCAGTGCGCAAAGAAAAAGTGGTGAAATTTCTACAAGAGCTAATTTCACGAAAAGAAAATTCACGCCCCAAATTATAGCAACTAAAAGGGCCAGTAACAGATGAGCAATAGGCATTTTAATTCACATCAATTTTTAATAATACCTTAGTTTAGTAGAAAAAATTTTAATTGGGTCGAGAAGAAATCTCTTATCTCTTGAAAGTGATACGGTATTTTTCTGAAAATAGAGTAAGAAAAAACTTTTTTCCGCATAAAATTTTACAGTTAGTTTTTATTTTGTCAAAAAATTTCAAAAATAGCTTATAAAAGCAATTCACCCAATTAGCTGGTTCTTGTTACTAACTCCCCATCTGTTTTTCTGTTGATCGCAAGCGCTAATCCTTGTCGATAAGATGAGCAAGCGCCACTCTGGTCATTCAGCTTTTCCAATAATTTACCCAATTCAGCATAAGCTTCCGCTGTTGGGCTAAGTTCGAGACTTTTTTCAAAATAATTCTTTGCCTTTCCCCATAAATGACTGTTGAGGCTTAGACGCCCAAGACAAAGATAGAGTGCTGCAGAGTGGGGTGCTTTTTTGAGTAAAGACTCAGCAAAAGCTAATTGTTGATCATCGCCTTTCACCTGCCCATAAAGAGAAATAAGTTCTTCATGATACTCTTTGCGCAAACAGCGGCGTAAAATTGACTCTGCTTGCATCTGGTCATTCTGCGTCAATAAAAACTGGCAATATTCGGCCATTAATACAGGGTCATTGGCTAGTGCTTTGGGTAGAGATGCTATCATTTTTGTCAGAGCTTCAACTTGCGAATACTTGGCAAGTTCAGAGATAGACTGCAAGTAAGTTTGTTTTCTTAGGATTTCAAAGGCTTGGCCAGTAATAACCTGATTTTTCTTTAATTCAGGTAAAAGTGCAATTAATTGCGGCCAGTCCTTAACCTCTTGATAGAGATGCATCAGCAATTTCAGCACATAGGGGTGGTGGGGCGCCATATCTTGTAAATGGCGTAGTGTCGCTAAGGCTTGTTCCCATTGTTTGTTAGCAAGCTGTAATTGAGCCTGGGTTAATTCGACTGCTATTTTAGCTTCAGGCATCGATTGTTGGGCTTCCCGAAGATAATCATCGCGTAATTGATTATCTCCCATCTCCTGTGCGGCACGAGCTGCAGTGAGATAATTAAGCAATGGGGAGTCAGTATCCGGTAAGGCTTTGATTAAATGATTTTTGGCTTGCGCCCAATAGCCCTCACTGAACTCGATTAATCCTTGTCTTGTTTTAGCCCGTGCTTTTTGTACCCGACGTTTTGTTTGCCAATGACGGAAAGCAGCAGGACCTTTACCGAGTTTAGCCATTACCAACAGGATTGCATGAAATAAAACAAAGCTAATAATCAAGGCTAAAATGGCAACTAAAAGGGTCGTTTCAACTGTCCAATGATTAATGGCAACAAGTAGGTAGCCAGGATCGCGACTAAGCTGAATACCGAGGTATACGGACGCGAGTAAGAGCAGGAAAATCATTAACACGCGAATCATTGTATATTTTCTCCTTCCGATACAGCGGCCTTGGTGGTTTGAGAGTTGGATTCAATCAGCTGATTTAGCAAAGGCAGCGATTCTTTAATGACGGGTTTAGTTGGGGCAAGGTTTTCTTGGGATAAGTCTTGCAATTTTTTGATTAGGGCTTGTGTACTCTCAGCGCTTTCATCAAAGGTACGTTTCACATCTTTTATGGCTTGAGTTAACGCCAATTGATATACTTGGGCATTGTTTTGCAATATCGCCCATTGCGCCTCTTGTAAATTGAGGCGAATACTTTCGCGTAATACTGCCTGATGGACAGGAGACAGCAAAGAATTAATCTCTTCATCGTGATGACGAACAACCACCAGCTTTTCAAGTAAACTCATACTGTCGTGAAATCTTTCTCGCCAGGTAGTAGGGGACGAGTTGTCGATGTTTTTTGTATGCGCTGTAGAAGCTTGATTAAATGCTTGTTTGATTGGTAAATCGGAAATAATACTCTGTGCGGCATCCAGTTGGCTTAAGAGGCCTGCTGTATCAATTTTGGGAAGTGCTTGTAACTGGGTAATTTCTCGTGCAATCGCTTGCCGTACGGTAAATAGTTGGTGATTAGATACAGTTGCTAACAGGGTATCTGCCTGTTGCAGCAGTGCAATAGTAGCCTGTTGGTCATTGCTCCAGTGACCATTAATCTGTGCCAGCTCTAAATAATAACGTGCTTTTAATAAAACCCAATCTTGTTTTTGGTAAAGGCGTTGCTGCATGGCAATATGCAAGTTTTTGCTTAATTCTTGTACCTGTGTTTGTATTTTTTCTTGTGTTTGACTACTGGTTTGTGCTGCTTCAGCAAAATGAGTTTTTGCTTCTAATTGATTTCGTTTTAACTCATTGATTTCACTATTTAGCATTTGAGTTTGTTGACTGGCCGTTTGATGTAGTTGTTGGCTGGTATAAGCAGCATATAAACCACTAGCGAGAGCAATGCCTGCCATGATCAAACTCAAAACCGGGACAAAGGAAGCAGTTGTTTTAGCCGGTTTCTCTTCAATTTTATTAATTGGGGGCTGAATGGAGTGATTTATTTTATCATTATGGGTGGTGGTTGTTTTAGGCGCTGTTTTTGAAGTTTTATTCTGCGCTTCATTGCTGTTGGCCATGAATTAATCCTTGATTGTATTGGTGCAATGTTTTTAAGATTGTTTCCGGGCTGCTTATCAGAATAGTTTTTATTCCTAATAATGATGCTGATTTTGCCAAGCGTTCACTGATAACCAGGCAAGGTTTGCTACAAAGCCAAGCACGGGCGCCCTCACCAAACAAGGCAAAAATATTATGCATCGCTTGCTGGCTTGTAAACAGTATAATATCGACAACGTCATTGTGCCACAATGAATATAAATGTTGCTGATTAATCTCGGGTTTTACTCGTTTATAAACATCAAAACTATAGATCTCTGCCCCGCGGCTCTTTAGGGTTTCTGCAATTAATGGTCTGCCGCCTTCTCCTTTGAATAACAGAATCTTCTTCTTACTGACCGTTTGTAGTTCAGCAAGTGCCAAGAGATGTTCGCTGTCTGCATGAGAAGGAATTAGATGAATAGGAAAACCATATTTCTTTAAGGCAGAAGCAGTTCCTTGTCCGACAGCGATTAACTTCACTGTAGCAGGCCAGGCAATTCGTTGTTGTTCCAGGGTGGTGAAGCAATGTTCGACAGCATTAGCACTAATGAAGATGGCATACTCAGCTGCCGCTAAATTGGGTAAGGAGGATAGCCAATGCTGGTTATTTGCTTCAATTTTTAAAGCGGGGCATTCAATGGCTATCCCTCCCGCATCAATAATGGCGCGACTCAACTCGTTTGCTTGCCCAAGAGGCCGAGTATTGAGAACACGTAAATTATGCAAAGAATACGTCATGATGAGAGGGAAAGAAGTTTACCTGCTCCCTTAGCCAATAAGGCTTTTGCACAGGTATCAGCTATAGCGATTGCTTGTGATTGTGGGCCAGATTGACGGTCTTGAATGACTGTTTGGCCATCTATAGTTAAGACTTTGGCACGTAAAAGCAATTGTTGATTAGATTGCACAGTGCAAAAAACAGCCAAGGGGACGTGGCAATTACCACCTAGTAAGGCATTAACGTGGCGTTCGCTGTATACGCAAAGTGCTGAAAGTGGATCATTAAGCGGCGTCAAAAGTTTTTTTATGTCGCTATCTTCAGCACGGCATTCTATTCCTAGAGCGCCTTGGCCACAGGCTGGCAACATAAGCTCATCACTTAAAATCTCGGTAATTGACGTTTGCATCTCCATGCGCTCAAGACCTGCTACTGCCAGGATAATGGCGTCATATTCCCCCTCTTCCAATTTGTTTAAACGGGTATTGATATTGCCTCGTAATACCTTTATTTCCAAATCAGAACGAAGCGCTAAAAGCTGTGATTGGCGACGCAGACTAGATGTACCAATGACGCTGCCTGCGGGTAACTCTTGTAGTCTCTTATGTCGTTTTGCAATAAAAGCATCCAGTGGGTTATGCCGTTTACAAATGGTTGCGAGAGCGAGCCCTTCAGGGAATGTTGCCGGCACATCCTTCATCGAGTGAACGGCAATATCAGCTTCCCCAGCTAAGAGTGCTTCTTCAAGCTCTTTAACAAAGAGGCCTTTACCGCCGGTAACCAGTAATTTGTCTTTCAAAAATTTATCACCCGACGTTACCATTGGGACGAGCTCTATCTCGAGTAGTGGCCAATACTGCTTAAGTAGACTAGCGATATGATTGGCCTGCCATAAAGCCAAGGGACTCTTTCTTGTCGCAATACGTAAAGTTTCAATAGCCATACTGATTTACAAATAAAGAATAATGAAAAAGCATAATATCATTCTTCCCATAAGATTAATGCAGGAGTTATTTACATTTCCATTAGCTTGGGGATTATGGTTTGATTTTCGAGCCATAGTTACTCAAGTTAGCGACATCTGATAGCCCGTGGTATCTTGACATTGGTTCCCTAGTGTTCAATTCTGAATTTATTTTAAGGGCAATGCATGCAGCGATGAAAAATTTGAAAAAAATAGTGAACTATCTTGATCAATCGATGCAGCGTAGTTTATTTAATGCTGCACACCAGTTGATCGCCGTAGGAGCAATTGCTTTTTTTGGGTTCCCATTGTTTTACTGGATTTGGACCGTATGGTTTCCACAGCCCTATGAAACCTTGGGGTTACGTCTAGTAGGCAGTTTACTGGGCTTGGGTTTAATGTTGACTCCCTATTGGCCAGCAGCAAGCAAACCCTATATGCCCTGGTATTGGTTTTTGACGATTCTTTATACGCTATCCTTTTTTTTTGCTTATTCATTTTTAATGAATCATGCTAATGCCATCTCGGCAATGTCTTTATTATGCAGCGTATTTTTGCTGGTCTTGCTAGTTGATTTATTCAGTCTTTCGGTGCTGTTGGTTTTGGGATGGGGGCTTGCCTTGGTTTGTTATTACTTTATGTCGCCGGAGCTCTATTTTGGTGAAGAACATATTGAAATGACCTTGGTATTACTCTTTGTAATTATTGTTGGTTCAACAGTAAATTATAAAACCGCTATGTTACAACAGCAGCGATTGGCTGGTATGGCCGCAGCGGCTGGCATGATCGCCCATGAATTACGAACGCCCTTGTTAGGCATTAAAAGTGGTGCAAAAGCCCTGACTTATTATATGCCTCAATTATTTCAAGCTTATCATGTTGCCAAAGAACAAGAGTTGTTGACTACTACGATCCGGGAAATGAGGTTACAACAATTAGAGGATGTGGGTGAGCGTATAATTAACGAAATTGATTATGCCAATACAATTATAGATATGTTGCTGGTTAAGGCCGGCCGAGAAAACTCCTTACAGAATTGTACATTAGAACCTTGCTCAATGGCTGATTGCCTAACCGAAGCGATGGCAAGATACCCTTTTAAATCAAATCATGAGCGTTCATTAATAACTTGGCAGGGGGACTTTGTTTTTACCGGTTCAAAATTATTGATGCAACATGTACTTTTTAACCTCCTCAAGAATGCCTTGTATGTCATTGCAACTACGCAAAAAGGAGATATTTTTATATGGACCGAGACGGGCGATAAAGTAAATACCCTTTTTTTTAAGGATTCGGCCAAAGGGATGTCTTCACAACAACTTGCTCGTTTGTTTAACCATTTTTATACAACAACTTTTATGGGTACAGGAATAGGGTTATCTTTTTGCAAGTTGGTTATGAATCGTTTTGGTGGTGATATTCGCTGTGAGGCACAAGAAGGGAAATATACACAATTTGCTTTAACTTTCCCTGCACTGCCATAGAGGGATGTTGTAGTTAAAGTTAGTCATAATGACTAATTTAATATCTAATTTTTGTTTTGGGAAAACAAGACAATTGTGTTAGCTTATATGCAAGTTGTAATCCTTATTCTTGTTTCACCAGAATGGTTAAGGGTTTTGCCGGCACTGAAAAACAGGATGATTTAGGACTTACAGTGTACTAAGAGCGTTTGCTCAGGAGGAGCTATGCCACCGTTCTCGATCCCTACCTGCTATTTTCCAAGCACCGCATTGTTTATTGATGATAGTCGCGATTTTTTACTGAATTTTGTGTTGCAGTTGGATGAAGGCTTAGCCTATCGAGTGTTTGATTCTCCCTTTGACGCCCTGGACTGTATTTACAAAAAAAGGTGTGAATTAGATTTGTTAAGTCAGCGCTGTTTGAGTGAATATACGGAGGCTAAAAATTGCCCTCTGACAAACCATACAGTGAATTTGGATTTGGCCGCTATTCATGCTGAAATATACAATTCTCGTCGTTTCTCGGAAATTTCAGTAGTAGTCGTTGATTATGCGATGCCCGAAATGGACGGAGTGGAATTCTGCCGCCGTATTGAGAATACTAATATCAAAAAAATTCTTTTAACGGGGCAGGCTGATGAGAAGCTTGCGATAGAGGCTTTCAATGAAGGTTTAATCGATCGTTATATTCAAAAAAGTGATCCAAATGTCGCAGAGTTAATCACTAAAAGTATTTATGATTTACAGTTGCACTATTTTCAAGCCATGTCGGATATAGTCGTGAGGATGCTGTCAGTTACTTCCCCAAGTTGTTTACATGATAAAAAATTTGCCGATTTTTTTCGCCAACTTCGTCAGGAGAAAGGAGCTGTTGAATATTATCTAGCTGATAATTCAGGCAGTTTCTTATTGCTTGATGATGATGCTAATGTAAGCTTCCTCATTGTTAAAAATGAGTCAGACATGCGGTTACACTATGATTTAGCATTAGATAATGGTGCCAGTGAGGAGGTCTTGGATCAATTGGCAACAGGTGAAAAGATTCCTTGTTTTTGGCAGGCAAATACTCAAGCACCACAATGGGATGACTGGTCGACTTGTTTGGTGCCAGCTCAGCGCTTTGTTTCAAATGAAGTTTATTTTTACGCCTATGTACAAGGTCCGGTATTGTTTGATGTGCGACAGGAGAAAGTTCTATCTTATCATTCTCATTTAGAAGAACTTGATGCTGAAGAGTTACTTTCAGTATAAAAATTTTAAATTAAATCCTGGAAGCCCGTAAAAAGCGGCAAGTCTCGCTCTTCTCTATTTAATTGCAGTAAGCAATCTACCACTTTGGCTAGCTGTTCTGGCTGATGATTAGCGCTGACTGATAAGCGAATCAATGCTTTATTTTTTGGGGTTGCTGGAGCACAAAAGACTGCTCCGTGAATATCTGCTTCTTCAAGTTTATTACGCAGCCAAATTGTATTTGCTTCGCTGCCAGTAATAAGTGGAATGATTTGTGAATTGCTGCCCCCTAAATTAAACCCATTTTTTAGCAAGGCGTTACGTAAAAATGCTGCGTTATCATGCAACTTCGCTCTCCGCCATTTTTCTTTAGCGATAATGGCAAGTGAGGCGTTAAAACCTGCCAAATCGTGTGGGGCTAGTGCGGAACTAAAAATAGTGGGTAAGGCAGTGTAGCGAACCAGTTCGATCAAATTCCGATTTGCAACGATAACACCTCCACGTCCTGATATTGCTTTGGCAAGACTTGCAGTAATTACATCAACCTGATTAGAAAGACCCAGTTCTGCAACCAGGCCGCTGCCATTGAGGCCATTTATCCCTAAAGAGTGAGACTCATCGACAACTAATAAGCAATCAAATTCTTTAGCAAGTCGTACATAGTCACCTAAGGGACTTAGCGTGCCCAGGGTGCTATAAATAGAGTCTACCGCAATGATTCCTGATCCATAACGCTCCAGGCGGTTACGCAGTGACTGTACCGAATTATGCCTAAAAGGGATTGGCCTTGCGTTTGCTGCCTTGGCACCCTCCCAAAAGGACATATGGGTGTAAAAATCGAGGTAAACCGGTAGATTACGTGAGGCTAGTGCTTGAATCAAACCCATATTAGCGCACCAACCTGATTGTGAGAGCAGGGCGGCGGGATAATTAGTTAAGGTCGCAAATTGTTGTTCGGAAGCAGTAAGCAAGCTGTCATCGCTTAAAAAAACGGGTGATTGCATGGAACCATTACCATGTTGCTGCATAGCCTGGATTTGAGCATTAATGAGTTGTGGATGATGACTAATACTTAAATAATCATTACTAGCGAGGCTTAAGGCGTTCACCGTGGGTATTTTGCCTTTTAGAATATGAGTGCCTTTCCAAGATTGCTGCACCCGTATTTTAAAATAGCGCTGCAGGACTGTATTGATAAACCCAGGGAATCCATCTTGTGTTTTTGGTAAAGCAGCTTTTTCAGTCTTAGGTGATGCATCTTGAGTATCGTATTTAGCCATCGACTATCGATTCCAATTATGTATTTGATTCTTAGTGCAAAATAACCGGATAAAGATTATGAGTATTCCCAGTAAGTTACAACAAGATCTTAGGGTACCGTCAATTTTTCCGTAGCTCTTTTGCTCTGACGATAGCATCTTGTCAATTTTTCCACTCGGCAATTTTTCTGATAACCAATCCAGATCCATATAGAACTACTCCGGTAAGCATAAGGCATAAAATACGAATAATTGTTGGTGTTGCCGAGGCATCGTAAATAAGCGCTTTTCCTGCGGCAAACCCTAAAACAAAGAGAGCCGATTTAGCCATCATTTTATCTTTCCGAAAATAAGCGATGCTCATCACACAAATAGCATAGAAAAGCCAGGAAGCGGAGACCGCAAGTGAATTATAGTCAGTGGTTAATTGATAAAGCCCTGAGATCGCGAGCAAATGCGCCAGCCCTAACAATAGATATCCATATTCTTCTTTGCGAGCAATACTGGCGCGCTGTTTTATTAGCAATACCCAAATGCTAAAAAAGGACGCTGTAGCCACAATGAACCAGGCAAGATTAAAATCAGCCATCAAATGAGCAAGCATTGCAAGGTACTCCATGGCTAAAATAATCAGCACTGCAACGGTAGGTATTAGAGAATAATGTGGTTTTTTCTTTGTTAAATGGTTCACTGGGAGCAAGGCACAGCCAAGTATTATTAATACAAAGAGCCAAGGACGGAGTTCTAGAGGTAAGAGTTCAAGATAGATTGAGTGAAAACAAACGACAGTAGTAAAAGCAACAATGACGGACTCGCTGTTAAGACTGGAAACCCATTTTTTGGCATAAAGGTACAACCCTATAAGTAGACCGGCAAAACCTAATGAGATCCAAGGTGCAAGTACGGGCTCAATTCGATCAATAAAATAATATTCCATGGCGTAAAATATAATCAGCACTGGAAAGAAACTCCAGGCCTCCTTTTCTGAGAGTTGCTGATTAGTGAGACGGGTATAAAAATAAGTTCCTACTGAGAAAATAATGAAATGCAGCGCCAGTATGAACGCAATCAATAGATCATTATTGAGATTAAATCCAACTAGTGAGGTAACCAGAATCGATAAATAGGCTGCAATCATAGTTAGAAGGCGTGATTGTACCCAGATTGAAATGGTTGCAAAGGTTAGTGAGCAGACGATGAAATAGTAAAGAGAAAAAACAGTTGTTACATGGAGGCCTAGAATACCTGGTGTTGTATAAGCACCAATGGCTGCGATAATTGCATAAATATCATGCTTAACCTTTATGTAAAGCCAAATACAGATTGATGAAATAAGAATGGTCATTGCCAAAGCTGTTTGAAATGAAGCCAGTGAATAAAGTCCATAGGCAGCAAAGACAGTGCAATAAAGAATAATAATACCGGCAGCGGGTAACAAACTGGCATATTTACGATCAGATTCCAAGAGTTGATAACCTGCACCAATCAAAGCAAAACCAAATAAGGCGGCAAGACCAATCTGTTTTTCTGCAGTTAACCAACCTGATTCAATGGAGAGTTTCAAAATAAACCCTGCTGCTAATACGAAACAAACTACGGCAATAAGGCCAAGCCAATTTCCTGGTTTAGCTGCCGGCAGCGATTCTTTAGGCTGTATAGGTGGTAGCGTTGGTTTTATCGTTGTCGCCTCGGCCCATGGAGATTCTGTGGTGTTACTTAAATGATTCTCAATAAGGGTCAGGCGCATTTCGATGGCGCATAATCGTTCTTCAAGTTTACTTAAATCGATCATCACGTTTTCCGAGGACTGGAATTTATAAATAGAGCATATTATTTCCTGCCTCTTTTTGCTAACCCCCTAATCTATTTATTTTTATTTAATCGATTCAAGCAACAGAAGAGAGAAGTGAGGCTGGCAAGGGGGCCAAAGATAGTAATTCAACCCGGGAAATAAATTCATTGTCCGGGTTGAACTCAGGTAATGGGCAATTATTTAACCAGTTATTATCTAATTGCAGAATCTTCCAGTATTTTTTTTGCCTGGTTGGCGCGATATTGTTGTATGAGAGTTCGGTATTGAGGGTATTTGTTACCAAGGATTGTGGTAGCCAAAACAGCAGAATTAATTGCACCAGCTTTTCCGACAGCAAGCGTGCCAACAGGAATTCCAGCAGGCATTTGGACAATTGATAAAAGAGCATCCAGGCCATTGGTAAATGTTGATGAAGGCATGGGAACGCCCAAGACTGGTAACAGGGTTTTGGCTGCAATAACACCTGGTAAATGCGCAGCCCCACCGGCAGCGGCAATAATCACTTCGATCCCATTTTGTTCAGCTGATTGAATGTAAGTAAATAGAGCATCAGGAGTACGATGTGCTGAAAGGACTCGCACTTCGTGAGGAACATCAAATTTTTCAAGCATGAGACTGGCTTCTTCCATAATTGACCAATCTGATTTTGATCCCATTAAAATAGATACTAGTGTTTTTGACATAATCATTCCTGGCTAGTTGTTATTCAATGCGCAATGCTACAAGAAATTAATACTATAACGTCAATCCATTAAACATCTCATGCTTCTCGCGAGAAGGGGATGTTTGCCAAGAGTTTATAGTAGAATCAACTAGAGTCAATCGATAACTTCGAACGATGCTTAGAACAAACCTACGAGAAAAACTGACTGTGCGTGAGACTTTCAGAGTAATGATTCTAAAAGGAGTCGATGTTCGCTTTATTTTTTGCAAGTCGACGAGTACTATTATAGCCAAATATCACAAGATCAGAGATATACGATTTGATGATGGACTTCAATAACCACCTAATCCTCGAGCCAACCCAAACTGGTCAATTAGGAAAAGAAAAAGTTGTTATAA
Source organism: Legionella feeleii (assembly GCF_001467625.1). GTDB lineage: Bacteria > Pseudomonadota > Gammaproteobacteria > Legionellales > Legionellaceae > Tatlockia > Tatlockia feeleii. The sequence goes on along the minus strand of NZ_LNYB01000085.1, from coordinate 321,289 downwards.
TAATTCCGACATATAATGAAATGTTCGTTATTAAGAACACCATTATGCAAGTATTTGCTGCTGTGGAAGCGATTGAGAATTTTGATGTTCATATCTTAATTTTTGATAGCAACTCAACAGATCAGACTCAAAAAATTGTAAGCTCCTTACAAGATGATTATCCAAAATTGCATCTAAAAACGGAGCAGGAAAAATCTGGTCTGGGATCAGCTTATTTACAAGCCATGAGATATGCTTTGACAGTGATGAATGCTGATATTGTCTTTGAGTTCGATGCAGATCTTTCTCATCAACCTAAATACATCAAGCCTATGCTGGAAAAAATAAAGGATTTTGATGTTGTGGTTGGTAGTCGTTATGTGCCTGGGGGGAGTATTCCAAAAAACTGGGAATGGCATCGTAAGGTGTTTTCTGTATTGGGTAACTATGTTGCAAGAACAGTACTTACGCTCAAATATAAAGATTTCACTAGTGGCTTTCGGGCAACGCGCCGACAAAGTTTGATTAACGCACTTCCTCAACGTTTTCTTTCTAATCATTATGCTTATAAACTACAACTTCTTTGGTTGTTGCACAAAAGTAAAGCCAAAATTTGTGAATATCCTATAGAATTTATTGATAGAGAAAATGGAGAGAGTAAATTACCTAAGAACAGCATTATCGATGCTTTACATGTTGTTTTTACCTTACGTTATTATGAACTCAAACGTTATTTAAAAATGTGTCTGGTTGGTTTGATGGGTATGACAGTTCAATTCGTCGCGTATAATTTATTTCGCAAATACCTGCCGGCTTTCAATGCATCACAACTCGCTGTATTAGCGGCGATTATCCATAATTTTATTTTAAATCGTAACTTTACTTTTAAGAGCAGTTTGAAGCTTAGCAAGTTTTTTGAAATGAAGCGCCTGCTTGGATTTGGTCTTTATTCGGTGGTTATGATTTATCTGCAGAGCTATTGGCTTAAATTTGGAATCAATTATTTAGGCAGTGGTTTTTTGCAAGAGAATCTTATTATCGGGGTGGGTATTGGTTTGGCTTCTCTTATAAATTATTTTGCCTATTCTCGTCATGTATGGCCTGAGCCTAAAGTACTCAATCGTGACGTGCCAGATGATAGTACGACAACGGTAACTTGATTAGGTGATAATTATCAGGAACAGGTTTGGTCTTCAAGGTAAGGTACAATGGTTTGCCAGCTTGTGGGGTTACACTAATCATTGAGTTACGTGCAAGGTAGGCTCCAGTATACCATTTATAATAAAGGGTAGGGCTTACTGATATGATTTCATCATTTTTGCAGTAATTGATTAGATAATTGAGATCTTCCAGCATGGCTTTATGACGGTTAAACCCTGAAGCAAGATTTAAAACTATAGCAATACAAGCGACAAAAATCAGGCAACTCAAGCTTGTTAGTGTCTTAAAAAACCAAGGTTTACTTTTACAATAATCAGCAATTGTTTTAACAGACTCAAAACAGAAATACATCATTGCCAAGGTAAAAAAGGGTGCTGATTGCATAATGTAGTTCAGTGCTTGTCGATGGCTGATACCAACTGGCAAGGATGAAACCAATGCCAAGGCGAAAAAGAACCAGGCTCTTTTTTCCTGTAAACTCGATTTAAATTTTTTAATAAGACCTTGCCCCTCAATTTTTGCGGCAATAGCCAAAGATAAAAGAGCAAAAAGAGTCACCAAGCGGTAAGGTTTGTAAAAAAGGACAACAATATGTAAGTGGTTTAAGCCAACATAATTTAATTCACGTGTACCAGTAATTGAGGCCAAGAGTTGTTGGGAAAAATATTTTTGTGTATTAATCAGTGCTGCAGGCACCAATAAATAAAAACTACCCAGTAACAGGACTACAAGAGCGATTAAAAAAATGGTTTCTTTTATACCTTTAACAATAGCTTGTTGTTCATGGATCAGTTTGTTAAGTAAAGGCACTGCAAGAGGGAAAAATGCAGTAGGTCCATTACAAAAAAAAGCGACTAGAATGGCTATAGCACTAATCAGGTATTGGAGAAAGAAAGCTGATTTTGATTTTGTGTTAGCCAATAAGACTAAACTTGCGAAGGTGGTAAATAAGGTCAGGGTGCTTTCCAGCATATTATTGGTATAGATATGGTTTAAAGGAATCAACAACCACAAAAACAATAGTAATCCCAATGTCAGGAAACTCGTATTTTTATTTTTTAACCAATACCAGGAAATTAAAGCAAACTGCCCTAGTGCCATTAAAAATGAATAAAATTGCTCAACACCGAAGCCCTGGCCAAAAAGTCTAAAAAATAACGACTGGAAATAAAAAACCAGAGGAGGGTGTTCATAAAATAAAGGAAAATCAGTTTGAGAGTAGTAAGGTTGCCACAAACTCCCATAGCCGAGACTTAAGTTTTTAGCGATGGCTGCGTAAATAACACCATCCATGAACATTCCCTGGCGAGTGAGAGGCAAAATGATGAATATCAACAACAGGCTTAAAGAAAAAAAGCAGAGCGGGTACCAGGAACGACTCGAATGCATGGGTTATTTCCTAAATAAACGTCATCCAGTGCCAAAGTATAAAAATGGGGATTCGTAGCTGGCAATTGCAGCAGGCTCACATTCTCCACAAGCTAGTTAAGTGGCGTGAGTCAGCTGCAGACCTTAGCATGTGTGTAGTTTTTTTGCAAGGCAATTGCTTCAACGAGAGCCTGGCCTTCGAGCTGCTGTACGCGGGCTTTTAAACATTCTGGGGTGTCATTTGGTAAAACAGGACAGGTTTTCTGCAAAATAATGGGGCCTGCATCGACTTGCTCAGTAACAAAATGAACTGTGCAGCCTGTTAAGTGGTCAGCTGATTCCAAGACAGCCTGATGTACTGCCAGATCCATAAGTCCTGCATGAGCAGGCAACAGGGAGGGGTGGACATTAATAATTCGATTGTGCCAGTTTAAAACAAATGAGGCAGATAAGATGCGCATATAGCCCATTAAAACAACCAGATCAATATGATGTTGATGAAGTAGCGACGATAAATGATGGTCAAAATTTTCGCGACTTAAACCTTCTGGATTGACAAATATCGATTTAATACCGAAATTTTTAGCTCTGGCTAGAATTCCTGCTTCAATTTTATTACTGAGCACTAAAGTGATTGCGGCACTCAGTTGCCCTTTAGCGATTGCAGTCACAAGTGCATCGAGATTGCTGCCACGTGTTGAACCCAGGATGGCTAAACGGATCATAAATTCCGGCGCCTTGCCATATCGTCAATACGATACTGGATTAATGGTTGAGTACCAATATCCTGGCGGTGAAACAAAGGGCCATCAATGCGAGAAATTTCATTTTCAGCATGCATTTCTGCAGTAAAAATAGTATCTGCAATGCCAACATAAGCTGCTGTCCTTGCACCTGCAGCAAAAATTTGGTTATCAACTTGGTTAACAGAGGCCAGGTACAAATTTCCCTGTTGTTGTATTTTACTGAAATCAACAACAAAATCTTTAATAGGATTATCTGGATAACCTTGAGGCACCGCGTATTTACAAACCGTAGCCTGAGGTGAAAATTTGATTTCTGTTTCGTTGAGTTTCCCGCTTATCATTGCCTGGCAAATTGCCAAAAAATCTGTTTCTAAAATGGATAGTACATTTAAAGCTTCCGGATCACCAAAGCGGGCATTAAATTCAATAACGAATATACCTTCTTTAGTTGCAATAAAACTGCCGTATAAAATACCGATGTACTTTTCGTCGAATTCGCGTGATAAAGCTTGAAAAACGGCCTGGTTAATGGCAAAGGCCTGGTTAATCTCATGTTCTGTTAAAAAAGGTAAGCGATGATTAGAATCGGAATAACTTCCCATTCCCCCTGTATTAGGGCCTTTATCCCCATCATAAGCACGTTTATGATCCTGGACTAAAGGCATTGGAACCAGGCTTTCACCATCGGCAAAGCACATGAAGGAAAACTCTTGACCGAGGAGTTTTTCTTCCACAATGAAGGTTTGATTTTTAGCTATAATATCCTGGCAAAAAACGTTAGCTTCGGCAAACGAGTGTAATTGTTCTCCTGCTACTTTGACGCCTTTACCACTCATTAACCCATTTGCCTTAATAACATAGTTGCCTTCGCCCAGTTCATGAAGAAAACTATCAAGATTGGCGAGACTGGAGAATTTTTGGTAACGAGGTAAGCCTGCAATATGGTATTGCTGCATCAGATCGCGAGCAAATTCCTTACTTGTTTCAATTTGTGCGAGCGCTTTTTTAGGGCCAACCGTTGGAATACCTGCTTGCCATAGCGTATCAGCCATCCCTTTTTCCAGTGGTGCCTCGGGGCCAACAATAGCTAACTCAATTTTCCATTGTCTTGCCTGGGCTAAGACATCAGCGCAAGCGGTGATATCACCTGTACAATAATCAGCTGTGAGTGGTTTGATGGCTGGATTAACAAAGCTACCATAGCAATACAATTGTGTCTTTTGTGGTGAGCGATAAAGAGCGTTGATTATCGCGTGTTCACGTGCTCCTGAACCAATAACAAGGATCTTCATTGTCTTAAATCTCCGTTTCTTCTAGCTCCAGGCGATTCATTTTTCGCTGCTGCTCAAGCTGGATCATTTTTTGAGTATTTATCGTATTGCAGAAATAATTACCATCCATACATGACATGCAAGGTTGTTTGATTTGATGGCGACCACGACGGGTTACGGCCTCGATCAGATCAGGCTGAGACTGATACATTAACACGTCAACCCCAAGGTATTTGGCTATTTCTTCGTCTGTTAAATGAGCAGCTATTAGTTCCTGACGAGAGGGTATATCAATACCGTTAAAACAGGGGTTTTTGATGGCGGGTGATGTTGAGGCAAAATAAATTTTTTTAGCGCCAAATTCTCTCACCATTTTTACAATTTCACGTGATGTGGTACCTCGGACAATACTGTCGTCAACAATCAATACATTTTTATTGGCGATTTCAGTTCGTTGTGGTGTTAGCTTATAACGGATATTGCGTTTGCGGGTACTTTGATTAGGCATAATAAAAGTACGGCCTATAAACGGATTTTTATATAAGCCTTCTGAATACCGCACGCCTAATTCATGGGCAAAAGACAAGGCTGCTGTATTAGCAGTGAACGGTGCTGGAATAACAACATCTGGCAGGATCTTGGGGTACTGTTTTTTCCATTGGAGAGCCAGGTTTTGACCCATTCGCAAGCGCGCACGATAGACACTAACATTATTCAGAGTTGAATCCGGACGAGCAAAATAAACGTATTCAAAAACACAGGGCCGAAATTCAGCAGTTTTTATTACTCGACGATATAATTTGCCCGCTTGATTAACATACGCTACTTCGCCTGGTTGAATATCTCCTTCCGGTTTAAAGCCAAGTGCATAAAAAGGAGTCGTTTCTGAGGCAAAAATGATGTCTTTGGTATCATCGGATCTTGTGCGTGTCCCCCATACAAGTGGCCGAACGCCATGAGGATCGCGAAACGCAACCAATCCTTTTCCAATGACCGTACTCACGATAGAGTAGGCACCCTCAACATGATTAAAAATATAGTCAACCGCCTTGCAGAGAAGCTCAAAGAAATTATCGTCATCCTCTTTTTTCTTGGAGTCTTCATTAACTAATTGGTCAGCAAACATCAGCAATAACGCTTCGGAATCTAATGAGGAATTAAGGTGGCGATATTGTTTTAAGCGAATTTCATCGGCCAATTCCTGGTAATTAGACAGGTTGCCATTATGGGCAAGTGCAATGCCGCGCGGGCTTCCAATCCACAAGGGTTGAATGTCTGAGGCAGTATAGCCGCCTGCTGTAGGATAACGTGTGTGGCCGATGCCTATATTTCCTCTCAGTGCAAGAACCTTTTCAGAAGTAAAAATTTCCTGTACTAGCCCCAAACCACTTTGACTATAAAAACGTTGCTCACACGTCAGAATACCTGCAGCGTCTTGTCCTCTATGCTGTAGATGAATAAGACTGTCATAGAGTTCGGAGGCCACTGGCTCATGACTGTAAATGCCGACTATGCCGCACATGCTCTTACCTTAAATAGTGGGAAATATTTCGTTTTATGCGTTGCTCCGCAGGTTCATCAAATTCACTGAAATCAAATTCTTGACTGGTAATCATTTCATAGAGCTGAATATAGCGTGCCGATAGCTCAGCGATTAATTCGCGTGGCGCTTGCGGTAAAACTTTATCGTTGTAGGGGTCGCAGTGTTTGGCAAACCATAGGCGCACAAATTCCTTGTCGATGTTTTCTGGCTCTAAGCCTGCCGCGATACGGGCTTGATAATTATTTGCTAACCAATAACGACTTGAATCAGGGGTATGAATTTCGTCAACTACCATGATATTGCCTTCCTTATCACGGCCGAATTCATATTTGGTATCGACTAGAATCAAACCATGCTTTTCAGCCCTTTCAACGCCAGCTTGGTATAGCTTTAGCGCTAATGTGGAGGCTTCGGCCCAATCTTCTTCACTCATCCATCCTTCCGCGACAATCTCAGCAGGGGATATTGGTCGATCATGATGAGCTTCTTTTGTTGTGGGTGTTAGGACGGGTTCTTGTAAGCGCTGATTTTTTTGTAGGCCTTCAGGAAAGGAATGACCACAATAGTCGCGAACACCCCGTTGGTATTGTGTCCATAATGACGTTTCTGTGGTGCCGGTAATATAGCCTCGGACGACAAATTCAATTGGAAAAACAGTACATTTTTTGGCGACAACCACATTGGGATCTGGTACCGCAATAATATGATTTGGAATAAGATGCCTGGTTTGCTCAAACCACCAGGCGGAAGTTAGGTTTAATACGGCTCCTTTATAAGGAATCAGAGCAAGATGTCTGTCAAAGGCAGTTAGTCTATCGGTGGTAATTAATAGAATATGTCCGCCAAGATCATAAAAATCCCGTACTTTACCTTGATTTTTTTTACCGAAAGGTAGGTTTGTCTTGCTAAGGCAAAAGGGTAATGCTGCCTGAATTTCATCACAATAATTGGTAGTCATATTGATAGCATTCATGTGCATATTGATTCCTAATTATGTTTGTTAACAAAATAGAGTTGATTAATTCATTGATGTTGGCTGTATCACTCTTGAACTGCCATACCACACCGTAGCTAATTTTCTTTACTCCTTTTACAGAGTAGTGGCTTGTCAGGGTTTGTAAGGCTTGCTGCCCTGTCAGATCATCTTTTGCACGTACAAGGTAGGTTGGACTCTGCGTTTGCTCAAGTTCACCGAGTGTGGCTAATTGTTCTTTACGAGGACAATATAAAACGTCACTCTTTTTTATTTGCTCAATCATATCTTGTGAGTCGCAATCAATTTCCCAATGCACGAAGCGCTGAACAATGACAGGAAAACCTAATTGCCTTAGTGTTTGTTGTACAGTTAAAGCTTGATTGTCAGTAATAATTAATTTAACCAGGCACTGATAACTGCCAGGAATTTTGTTAAAAGACTTTAATTCGACGGAGGTCTGTGCTGATACCTTTCTGCTGACTGGTGTTTGTTCCTTTTTGGTTTCAATATAAGCACGCATGGAAGTAAAAATGGGATCGCCGTGGATTGTGCGTTCAGGATGGGGCATGATTGCCATAACATTTCCTGTTTTGTTGCAAATGGCAGCAATATTTTTTACAGAACCATTAGGGTTAATAGGGAAATTGTCAATTAACTCCCCCTGTTCATCACAGTATTGAAAGAGAATTAAACCCTCTTCTTCTAATTTTTCTAATAAGGCTTCCGGTATAATAAAACGTCCTTCACCATTGGCAGTAGGTAAATGGATTCGATCGCTGGCGGTGAGATGGGAAGTGAAAGCATTATCCTGATAACGAGTAGCAAGTCGCAGGTTAATCCAGGCGTTGTAAAACCCTGTTCCTATTATTTTACCATCGACAATTCGTTTATTATCTGTTAGTGCCAGAGTATCGTTGGTATCCAAGTCTGGTACTAGACCTGATTCAACCAGTATTTGTGCGCCATTGCAAATGCCTAATACAGGTTTACCCTGTTCACTTTGATGTTTTATTTCCTGCATGAGAGGCGATAAAGCGGCAATAATTCCGGCACGCGAGCGATCTTCGTAAGAAAAACCACCAACGAGGACGTAACCATCCATACTGTGCAGTTTTGTCAGAGACTCATTCCATAAAAAGTCGATTGGCTCCATACCTGCGCGTTTTATCGCTAAAGCTGTTTCCCGTTCACAATTGGAGCCTGGAAATTGGATTAATCCTATGCGAATCATAATAGCTGCACCTTTCTATCACCTTTTACTACATGGCCTATCTCGTAAAGGGGGAATGATGGAAAGTCGAGTAAGACTTCCTGTACAGAACTCAAGACTTCCGGGGCTAAAAATAAAACCAAGCCCGCACCCATATTAAAGGTGCGGTACATCTGGTTATCATCCAGGTTGCCGAGTTTGCGCAAAAGATTAAATAGAGGTTGCTCAGGAATTTGTTTCTTGATGATTTCTACACTGCAATCGGACGGTAAAATACGAGGAATATTTTCTAATAAACCGCCGCCTGTAATATGCGCCATCCCCTTTATGGGTAGGTTCTTCTCCAGAATTTTCAAAATGGGTTGCGTGTAATTGAGATGAGGGATTAATAATTCTTCGCCGATGGTGTGAGTAAAATCCTGGAACCGGGATTCAACGTTATAGCCCGCAATATCAAAAAGCAATTTTCTCGCAAGAGAATAACCATTGGTATGTAAACCACTGGAAGGAAACGCCAGCACAAGATCGCCTGCACAGATGTCTTTTCCTAATATAGCCTTGTCTTTTTCAACTACACCGGTGACGACACCAACCAGGTCAAACTCACCAGGAAGATAGGTGCCAGGCATTTCTGCTGTTTCACCGCCGACAAGAGAAATACCTTCGTTGCGGCAAGCAGACGCAATGCCTTTGACAATTTGCTCTACAATGAGTGGTTTTAATTTATCATTGGCAATGTAGTCAAGCAAAGTGAGGGGTTTGGCTCCCATCACCAGAATGTCATTGGTTGTCGCACTGACAAGATCAATACCGATAGTGTCAAATTTCTGCATCATTTTGGCGACCATCATTTTTGTACCAACCCCATCAATGCTTTGTACCAGAACAGGGTGATCATAATGCTGCATGAGGTACTTCAAATCATACAAGGCTCCGAAACTGCCTATCCCAGTTAATACTTGTGGGGAGAAAGTACTTTCTACTGCTTGTTTAATGCGACGAACCGCTTCGTTACCAGCTTCTACATCAACTCCAGCCATTTTATAATCAATGCTAGACATTTAGATTAACCTCTCTCTTAAGCCATTTTCCCAGGCATTACTGGCGATGCTAATAGGCAAATTAATCGCTGAATTGAAAGCCAGAACAGGAACTGCGGTGGTTTCTCCAATAGCTGTATATGAAATAGGATAAGAACCGAATAATTGTTCCAATTCACTTAAATGGTCTGGTGATACCTCAAGGATAAAGCCACCGCTTTCAGAGAATAACTTTTTGTTAGTTGGTAAATCACCAGGAATAAAGACATTCACACCAATTTTATTTTTAAAACTCATTTCTGCCAGTGCGACGGCTATTCCCCCTTCGGAAATATCATGAGCGGATAAAATCAAACCACGCTGGATAGCTGAATAGACTGCTGCAATTTCATTGGCGAAGGAAGTTAGATCGGGTTTAGGAAGTTGGCTGCCAAGCTGCTGGTGAAGTTGATAATAAATACTGCCACCACATTCATCCTTGCGCTCACCTAATAGTAGCAGAACGGAACCCGCGCGTTTTAAAGCATAATTAAGTGCTTTGGAGAAATCAGGCATCGATCCAATACAACTAATGATAGGACTGGGTGGAATAGAGCCTTGCGCAGATTCATTATATAAAGAAACATTACCGGAAATAATAGGCAGACTCACATCAGGTGCTTCTCTCATGGTGACTGCCTTGCAGGCAGCGACAATTCCTCGTACTGAGTCCACAAACTCACCCATTTGGACTGGGTCTTCTGGATTGCCAAAACATAAGCAATCGGTCAGTGCAAGTGGCCAAGCTCCTATTGCAACAATGTTACGCACTGATTCCAGCACGGCATTAATTGCTCCCCAATAAGCGTCAATTTTGTTATAACGAGGATTGTGATCGATGGATAAGGCAACACCGGTAAGACGGATTTCCTCCGGGTATTTATCTTCATTAAAAGGTGCAATCAGGCCGGCATCAGCCCAGCCTGGTTCTATAATTGTGCGGCCTTGTACCTGTTTATCATAAGTTTCAAACACAGCTGCGCGAGAAGCAATATTTTCATGAGCCAAAAGACGTAGAAGAATCTCATTCAAGTCGTCGTTTGCGAAGGGCTCTGGTTCTGTACATATCTGATTTTTTGCGCAATAGGGGCGATCATAGAGAATGCCTTGGGTGATATCTTTGGCCTGAGCAGAGACAATCTTTTTATTTTTGTATTTAACAACATATAAACCATCATTTCTTAATTGACCAATTACTGTGGCCTGTGCGCCATTACAGATTTCGGGAAGCGCAAAACGTTCATTATAGTGGGTCAACAATGGGGTAACTAACTCTTTGGGGACTACCCACATGAAACGCTCCTGGGTCTCAGAACACAGGATTACTGCAGGTAATAAATTGGCCATGCTGGTTGGTACCGAGTCAAGCTCTATTTCTGCTCCATAGCCGCCGGCCTCTGCTAACTCCACACTGGCACAAGCTATTCCCCCGGCGCCAAGATCCTTAAAGCCAACACGGCCAAGCATGTTTTGTTCTCGTAGCAAGTTAAAAAAAGCATAATTGGCTTTAAGAAGGTGACGTTGTAAAAAAGCATTGGGTTCTTGCACCGCCCCTTTATTTTGCTCTTCCTGTTCTGCACTGAGTGTCGCAGAGGCAAAAGCAGCGCCGCCAAAACCGCTGTTATCGGTGGGCTTGCCAATCAGGACAAAATAATAATCTTCTGCATTGGCAGGGGCATAAGAGTGGATTATTTGATCTTCTCGGACGACACCTAAAGTAACAAGAGTTACCAGGCAATTTTCATTGTAGGCCTCATCGTAATACAAATCGCCAGCAAGGTTAGGAATACCAAGGGGATTGGCATAACCTGCAATACCCTGGACAACGCCTTTTTGGATCCATTTCGTTTTAGCACGATTGATATCACCAAAGCGCAAGCTGTCTGCAACGGCGATCACTTCAGCACCCATACAGCAGACATCTCGAACATTGCCTCCTACGCCTGTTGCTGCCCCTTCAAAAGGAACTAGTTGTGAAGGATGATTATGTGATTCATGACTCACGACAATTCCGTAACGTAAGCCCTGATGATCGGTAGCTACAGCAACAATTCCAGCATCTTCTTTGGGTCCGAGAATGACATGAGGGGCAGTTGTAACAAACTGATTCAGATACTTGCGACTGCTTTTGTATGAGCAATGTTCAGAACCCTGTATCGACCATAACACGCACTCGGCGTAAGTAGGGGGGCGTTTTAACAAGCGGTTCTGGATAGTGAGCGCTTCTTCAACGGTCAAGCGTAGATTAAATTGCTGCAGCAAACGGGCGATTTCCTCAGAGGATAATCGAGAGAAATCAAAGCAATCAGGCGTTTCTTGCATTTGCAGGCGCTAACCATCAAGCTAGAAAGTGCCCCATACCATAGCGAGATTTTAGAGGAAAAGCAAACGTTTAATTTTGGTTTTTTTTTAAGCAATTTCAGTTGGTTATACAAAAATAGTACATCCTTGTTGTGCTAATTTAGGTAGCCAATCAGGCAAAAGCAGGGATTTATTCAATCGCAAATCAAGTTTTTCAAGCTTGCTCAATTTCTGGAGCGTGACTGGAAGTTCGGATAGTTGATTGCCCCGCAAATCAAGGAACCGTAGTGCTTTAAGTTGACCGATTGATTCGGGCAGATGAGTTATTTGATTATTGCGCAGATCTAGATCAGTGAGTTTTTTAAGATCACCAATGCTTGCAGGGAGCGAATTTAATTGATTATTTTCCAACATTAATTTTCGTAAATTGGTTAGTTTACCGATGGATAAAGGTAGTTGGGTTAGTTGATTGTCCATGACATACAATTCTTTCAATTTTGCTAACTTGCTTAAAGTATCAGGTAAGCTTTGAAGTTGATTCTTATATAGGCGTAATTCAATAAGATTACTTAATTTTCCCAGGGAATCGGGAAGCGAAGTAAATTGATTATAAGTTAAATTTAGATAGAGGAGATTTTTTAAGTTTCCAAAAGTTTTTGGCAGTGTTTGAAGTTGATTACCACCTAAATAAAGAAAACTTAGCTTGCTCAAATTAGCGAGTGATTCAGGGATTTCGGTTAATTGGTTGTGCTGTATATCCCAAATTTGCAAATTTTTTAGTTGCGAAATATTTTCTGAAAAAGAGACAATTTTATTAGCACTTAGATTCACCGCCTCTAAGTTTTCCATCGCAAAGAAAGAAGAGGGTAAATCGTTTAAATCGTTATCATAGAGACTTATTTTTTTAAGCCTGGTGAGCTGAGAAATATTATCAGGTAAGTGCCTTATACAATTTTGATCGAGATAAAGTGTTTCTAACTGGTCATATTCTATAATTTCCTTAGGAAAAGAAAGGAGATTACTATTGGTTAAATTCAATAACTTCATTGGTTAATTCTCTTATTAAGTCAGCAGCAGGTTTCTCTTGACATAAATGAACTGCTTGTCCTGCCCATAAAGCCATAAAATCCGTACAATTTTGTTTTGCTGCTTCAACACGCATGCTCCTTGTTAAGGCATTTTGTATTGGATAGGCAAGAATGGCGTTCTCTTGGTTTGTTAAGCGTTCGGTAAATTTGTTTCTTATGCCGCGAGCAAATTTCCCTGAAAATGCCCTGGTGAGGACAGTATTGTCTTTCCGACAAGTTAATAGAATTTCTTTATATTTTGGATGGATACCTGATTCCAGGCAGGTTAAAAAAGCGGTTCCCATTTGTATGCCCATAGCCCCAAGGGCGAGAATCTCAGCTATATGCTTATTATTCATGATACCGCCTGCAGCAATAACCGGTATTTTTACCTGTGCCTTTAATAAAGATAATAGTTCTCTAAGCTCAAGCAAAGCATCTTCGGCTTTACCAAGGAAAGTACCGCGATGACCACCTGCCTCTTTACCTTGCACAACCAGGATATCAATACCAGATTTTTCGAGAAGCAAAGCTTCTTCGACCGTTGTTGCAGTTCCAATTAAGATAGTATTATTTTTTTTTAATTGGGTGACCCAGTGTGGAGCAAGTATGCCGAAAGTAAAGCTGAAAATAGGTATTCTTTCTTGCACAATAACTTTCATTTGCTCCTCGAAAGAAGGGGTATAAGGAAGATTCACGGGTTTAACTTTGTGCTTAAGTTCTGCGCATGCATTAGTAATCACTTTACAAGCTTGTTGAATTTGTTTTTCGCTGGCTACAGCTATTTCAGGAATGAACAGATTTACTGCAAATGGTTTATCAGTCAAAGTACGAATTTTTAGAATACTCTCTCTAAGTTCGTTGGCGGTTAGATAGCCTGCACCAAGAGAACCAAGTGCCCCGGCATTACAGACGGCGGCAACTAAGGATGGTGTTGTCGCGCCTCCCGCCATTGGTGCTTGAATAAGAGGAAAGTGGATACCCAGTTGTTTGCTAAGTCTTGTCTGTTGCATCAATGCTCTCGTTATGAAAGAAAGACTAATTGGTTATTGAGGTAAAAAACTATAGCAGATAGTCGAACAATGTGAAGACAGGCTGGAAATACTATCTTCTTGTCGGTATGATTTTTATATTCAGGTATGAAAAGGTAATCCCTATGCGTCTTAGTTTTGCAATCTCGCTCATTGCTATAGCGTTGAGTGCTTACGCTAGCGATGATTTTGACCGCCAACAAATTGAACAAAGAATTAAACCGATTGGCCAGGTACGTGTAGAAGGACAAGAGCCCGCACCTACTTCCACTGCAAAACCTGTTAAAGCAGAAGCCAGTTCTGCCAAAGAGGCTCCTGGACAGGCTACTTATGAAAAATATTGTTCGGTTTGTCACCGTGATGGTGTGGCGGGTGCACCTAAATTTCGAGTTGCAGCGGATTGGAAACCACGAATTGAACAAAAGAAATTGGATGGGCTTGTTGCTTCATCTATTAAAGGACTGAACGCCATGCCCCCGAAGGGAACCTGCCAAGAATGCAGCGAAGACGATCTTAAGCAAGCTATTCAATATATGACATCAGAACATGAATAAAGTTATTTATCGACAGGGACAAATTTTATTGGCAGGGTTAAGTTTTTTTATCCTTATAAGTTCTTTTTATTTTCAATATGTGAAGAATTTGCAGCCTTGCCCTTTGTGCCTCATGCAACGCCTGTGTGTTTTTTTATTGTTTATATTAGGTCTGATAGGGATTTATGCAGAGCGGATTAAGCCGCGTAAAATCATCGCTGTTTTGCAAATTATTTTTGCTTTGGGCGGTGTATTTTTTGCTGGCCGCCAACTGTGGCTGCAAGCCTTGCCTGCCGGCCAAGCTCCGGCTTGTATGCCTGATTTAGGAGTCTTAGTGCGGTATTTTCCCTGGAGCGATGTTTTACATGCTCTTTTTTGGGGCGCAGGGGATTGTGCTGAGGTTAATTGGACTTGGCTTGGCCTCTCCATGCCTGCCTGGTCGGCATTTTATTTTTTATTTATGCTGGTAGCCGCTTTTTTTATCATCCGCCGATTAGAAAATTAAATTATGTTAACTGCCATAGTATTTACAGCTTGACGCTAGGTCGTGCTCATACTATGGCGTATGTTTAACTGCAATGCGGTGAATCCAAACACTATCAAACTGGTAAACTATGAAACGCGAATAATAGTCCGTCAGGTGGGCAATAAAGTATTTTTACCAGCGATTTAATGCCGAGAGGACCAGTAAATACTGGTAAATATGAGGCCACTTGGCTATCATCGCACACCATTACAATCGATAAAACAAGCTATGACGAATAAGTTCCATTGCGAGGTTCTTAAGAATTATCCTTTCAACAAAGCACGGGTTACACGTGTTAATACTCCCCACGGTGATTTTGTAACACCAGTATTTATGCCTGTTGGCACTCGAGCTGGTGTGAATAATATGACCCCGCGCGAATTACAAGAGGCGGGAAGTCAGATAATCCTGGGTGGCAATACTTACCATATGCTTTGTGCTCCTGGCATGGAGATCATTGAGCAAGCGGGAGGGATGCATCGCTTTATGGGTTGGCAAGGCCCCATGCTAACAGATAGTGGGGGCTTTCAAGTTTTTTCTTTATCAAAGAATAAAGAGATTTGTACTATCGATGAAGAGGGAGCGCATTTCAAATTGCCAGGTACACAGCGTTTGATTCATATGACTCCTGAAATGTCTTTGGAAACACAAAAAATTATCGGTGCTGATATCATTATGGCTTTTGATCAATGCACCCCCGACAGTTGTTCTCGTGAAGAAGTACAGAGGATAATGGTGCGTACACACCGTTGGCTTAAACAGTCGATAGCCTATCATCAGCAATACCCGAATTCTCGTTATGGTGCAAGCCAGGCTTTGTTTGGTATTGTGCAAGGGGGTATCTACGAAGAGCTGCGACGGGAAAGTGCTGATTTTGTCTCTTCCATGCATACAGATGGTATTGCGATTGGTGGAGAAACGGTAGGTTTTGATATGCCCACTACTGTGGAAATAATTCGTTGGGTCAGGGAGTACCTGCCTGAGAATAAGCCGCGCTATACCATGGGAGTAGGTATGTCGCCGCAAGATTTATTGGATGTTGTTGCTGAAGGGATTGATATGTTTGATTGTGTGGCACCAACCCGTAATGCTCGTCACGGCGCTCTGTATTGTGGTGAACTTCTTCCCGAGGGGCAGTGGTTAAGATTTGTCAGTAGTTATGAGAATGAGCGTATTCAGATTAAGAAAGCCTGTTTTGCAGACGATACATCACCGGTGATGGCAAGCTGTTTGTGTTACACTTGCAGGAATCACTCGCGCGCTTTTTTACATCATCTTTCTAAACAAAAGGCTAATTTGTTCACCGCATTGGCAAGTATACATAATATCCATGTAATGCATGATGTTTGTGCTAAAATGCGCGACCTAATACTTGCGTCATAATCTTTAAGAGATAATAGGAGACATAATGATTTTAATTTCTACTTCAAAAGGCGATATTCGTATACAGTTGGATGAAGAAAATACCCCTAAAACTGCCGAAAATTTTCGCAACTATGTTCGTAAGGGTTTTTACAATGATACGATCTTTCATCGTGTAATTGATGGTTTTATGATTCAAGGCGGGGGGTTGACTGCTGAGATGACGCAGAAGCCAACAGACGCATCGATTGCTAACGAAGCTAAATCAGCCAAAGCGAATAAACGAGGCACCATCGCTATGGCTAGAACGATGGATCCTCATTCGGCAACAGCGCAATTTTTTATTAATGTCGCCGATAATGCCTTCTTGAATTTTAGTGGGGAGCATCCACAAGGGTATGGTTATTGTGTCTTTGGTGAGGTGATTGACGGGATGGATGTTGTTGATTCTATTGTGAAAGTTAAGACAGGACAACGCATGGGGCATGCAGATGTGCCTTTGGAAGATGTTGTTATTCATGAAATTAGCGAAATTTGAATGGCAAACTGCTCAAACGGCGGTGAATTATTTTCGCCGCCGTTTGCGCAGACTTTCTGAGTAGTCAAACTTGGGCATTTCAATGTGAAAGAAAATAGCCAGTAGACGAGCGGAGAAAATAGCAATTAATGTAATGATAACATTGAGCTCATGGGCCACATGAAAATGAGCCAGAATAATAAATAGTAAGGCTCCAGCCAAAGCAATAACCGCATACAGTTCTTTACGCAGCACAAGCGGGATATCATTGCACAATATGTCGCGTAACATTCCACCACAAATACCTGTAATCAGGCCGCTAATGATGGCGATGCTTGGAGAAAGGCCGCTAGCAAGAATTTTCTGCGTACCGATGATCACAAAAGTTGATAAACCTAGTGCGTCGAGTATAAGGAAAACCTTCATAATCCGAACCAGGGAATGGGCAATAAAAATAGTTAAAAAAGCACAGGCTGAAGTGTATAATAGGTATTCAGGATGAGCGACCCAAGTAAGCGGATGAGTATTAAAAAGAGCGTCGCGTACGGTTCCGCCGCCGAGAGCAGTAATACAGGCAATCAACATGACTCCAAAAAAATCCATTTTTTTTCGACCTGCAGCGATGGCACCAGTGATTGCTTCCACACAAATGCCCATGATAAATAGGTAATGTAATAACATAGTTTTGCATTGCGTCAAAAAGATGCAATCATAACACTGTTTATCTGACTGGCGAAATAGAACGTATGCGCTAGGCTTATAATAAATAACCCCTTAGAGTTTTGGAGAGAGGATAATGATTGACGAACAACCCGCACCATCCAAATTTATTAATGCAGTCGACAAGGAAATGCATGACAGTATTTTACGGTTAGATCAAAAGCTTAAAGGTTTATTGGCAGAGATCCGGGTAAAAAAAGAAGCGATGGCTTTGGAAAAAAGTGACGAGGTAATTGAGAATCGTAAAAAACATTTATTGATCTTGGAGGATGAAGTAAGCCAAGCACTAGAAAGCATCAGAACACTGGTTAATATGACTGTTTCTGAGGAATTAAGTGATGAAGAGTTTAATGCCATAAATCAGGAAAATTTGGAATCATTACGTCAAGTTTTTGATGATAATATTGACAAAATTACTAAATTGCAAAAGGCCTTTTAATGCTTAAACCTGGTTTATTTTAATAGAATTTCCAGTAATAAAATTGTGCAGAGTTATGGCAAATGAACCAGATATCTTATTGACAGGATAATTTGCCGTTTTTTCTATCTTTGAACAGAGGGATGTGTGACCATATTTTATGGCAAAGATCATGGATAATAAGAAATTAAGCGTGATTGCTATTGTTTTGGTTTTATTTTCCGTCTGGCCATTTTTTTCGAATGCAGCTGTGCCAAACTCAGTCCTATTGGAGCAAAACGTTGACCAGCTAGTAGCAGCTGATATGCAACAGTACCATATTCCTGGTTTGGCCCTTGCAGTCTTATACAAAGGTGAGCCCGTATTGATGAAGGGGTATGGTTATGCTGATTTGCAAGGGCTGCCAGTAAAAACAGATACACTATTTGGTATTGGCTCGGTATCCAAATCAATCACTGCATTTGCAGTGATGCTCCTGGTGCAACAAGGTAAAATTAATCTTGACGATTCAGTGTTAAAATACCTTCCGCGTGCGCCTAAGCAATGGCAGGCTGTAACAATTCGGCAATTGCTTTCACATACCAGTGGTATTCCACAACATCAAGGATCTCATTTGCCTTGGTTCCGTATTTGGCAAAAACTGGCTAATAAACCCATGCAATTTTCGCCGGGTACTAATTTTAAATACAACAATTTTGGTTATATTTTGTTGAGTCGTGTCATTGAGAAAGTTAGTAAGCGGAGTCTGAGCGATTTTTTAGCGGAAAACATATTTACTCCACTAAATATGCAGCAAACAGGATTTCCTGCTACCTTAAGTCCTCCAGGTTTAGCTGCTGGATACCGGGTAATCAATAACAAGGTAGTTCCCAATTCAAATCGAACACCTTGGTCGCAAATGTGGGGCTCAGGTGGTATTGTGTCATCCATTAGCGACATGGCGAAATGGGATGCAGCCATGACAAAGGGAAAATTATTACAATCAGCAAGTTATCAGGAAATGTGGAGTCCAGTTTTTTTACAGGATGGTAAGCCTTCTGGCCGTAAAGGATGGTCATGGGCTTTAGGTTGGCAAGTATCTTATTTTGGAAATAAGCTTGTCGCCCAAAAGAATGGTGCGATACGGGGTTATAGTAGCTGGATGGTTCGCCATATTGATGAGCAAATTTCTATCATTATATTGGTCAATACAAATCATGTACCTTTAAGACGTATCGCGAATAAAATTTATAGGCAGTTTATTGTGGTGCAGAAAACGAATAATTAAGAGTCGTTGCTAAATTTATACTGTATAGCCATAGATTGCTTGAGATTCAAATTAATTACAGGAATGCCATGTTATATTTCACTGAAGCACAAGCGGATATGTTTTTTGCCATATTAAAAAAAAATAAACGGTTCGAACGCACTTTGGTATTGCAGTTTTCCATAATGAGTTCGAGAAATGATCTTTCTGAAAATAGGCTTTTTAGTCCAAATCGATTTCAGCATAGTTTGGCTAGTATTGAGGTCCTTATTTTGGCTGTAGTAGTGGCTCACTATCCTGGCAAGACTATCGATGAATTACTTGAGGAAATAAAACGTGAATATGAAAATTGTAAATTTTTCACCCATGATGCAAGCCAAATTATTTCCTTTAAGAGCCTCTTAATGAATCTAATTGATAAAGAGTTTTTGGTTAGTAAAGAAAACACTTGTTTTTTAAATGAAACCCACCTTGATTTGTCTTTAATTCCAATAATCCTGCCTGGGGTAGTCAAAACCGAACCTGTGAAAATGAGTATGGATGGTACGCTAGAGCGTATTACTCTTGGCCGAAAAGCATGACTTCCTTCATATACTACCGTGTAAACTCTGCTGCGATGAGTGTAAACCAATGCTTTTCGACTCAAGCTGGCAAAATATCATCCTGGTTCATTTTTTAGGTAAATTGAAAAGTATGAAAATAAATTGCCAGATTTTTATCGCTAGTGATTTTATTTTATTGCTTGCCCGGTTATGCTCAGCCTTTGTCTTTGGAATTGAAAATCGGCTGTTTAGCGATTTGTAAAAGCGAAATTTATGATGACTATTGGTTCTTGGTATTATCCATCGCTTATTGCCCTTTGTCTTTATGGTGCTTGGGGGTATTGGGGCGCCCGGGCGGCAAATTTTATTAATCCACTTTCTATTACTTTTTATTCCAGTCTGGGAGTTTTGGTATCTGGTGTCCTTGCTCTTGTATTGCTGAATTTCAAACCGGAACTATCTGTGAAAGGAGGTCTTTATGGTCTTCTTAATGGGGTTGCCAGTGGTGTTGCTTGCATTTTTTTTATTATTGCCTTACGTAAGGGACCAGCAATGCCTGTTGTTTTGATTACTTCCATGTATCCTGTTATTACATTACTGTTATCGATACTTTTTTTAAAGCAGGGCTTGTCACTAAAACAAACCTTGGGAATGGTGTTTGCCATGATTGCTTTGATTTTGTTCTCCATGGAGTGAGTCATCTTTCATTTAAGGAATCATTTTGCCATTAGGATCTAATGATAGCGGTGGGGCCGAATCAAAAGCACTCATGACTATCAATACCAGGAAAATGAGTAGAAATAGGAAAAATAAAATTTTTGTTATGTAGGTAGCGGTAGAAGGTGTTCCTTTATAACTGAATAAAGCAGTTAGCAGAGTCATTACTAAAAAAAAAAGGGCCCATGGAAACATCATCCATCCTTAGAGATGAGTCTATAAATTTCTATAGTAGGGACATTTTGTTTTTTTGTAAAATCAGGAGAGCCTGCTCACCTTGCTCAACCAGAGTTGCTTTATAAATTTCAACCTGATTACACTTTGTTTTACATCGATTAAGTTAGTAACTATGACAGAGGGCCAAGCGCTCATCTATGGAAAGAGTAAACGCTTGATGTTTAAAAACCCATTGAGAGGCAATTACATATAATAGTTCAGCGCAACTGCTCCCGAAACAAATTTAGCCGCATGCGGACCAGTGATAGAAAACCAGACCCCGCCGATAACACCGAGATTTGAGGTAAAGTTATACTCAATTGCTGGCGCAAAGGAAACCTGATCGCCGGCTCTCCCGCCAACGCCTGCAACAGTACCTCCGGGGGTGAATCCAGGATTACCATCAAAATTGGTTGCTGGACTATGGACATACAATACTTCAAAAACAGGAACCCAGTTTTGAGTCAATGTATATTCAGCAGCTAAATCAACCGCATAACTGTTTTCCAGGTTGACTCGACCCTCCGTTGAGGGGGTGCCCCCAAAAACGCTGACTCCACGGACTTTGACATCACTGAATCTTGCTGCAACTAAACCCAAGCGCGTACGCAAATAATGTTCGTTTGTGAATTGAGTCAACCGTTGGAAATTCAAGCCAATAAATGTTTGATAAGCGCCGAGACCAGTTTGATCCGTGCCCAATTTTCGCGGGTTTAAGTTATCAAAGCGCCCTGTAGGAAATACTTCCTGTAAGACAAGTCGTAAATCGGGCAGCCAGGAATTTTCTTTTTGCCGTAAAACCTGGATACCCAAACCTAAACTGTAATCACCGATATCATTTCCATGTTGTCCATGATCCCAACTGTAGTCGTAAGGTAAGGATGTTTGCAAATCTAAAAAATCATTGATTCCTGCCGTGATAATAGGGATGACTTCGATGTTTCGAAATCCGTTCGGATAGCCACTATAAAAAGCATAGGGTTCAAAATTGAAATGGCCTGCGGGAATCGTTTTTCCGGCAGGCGCAAGCAAAGGACCTGTGAACCATGGTCCTGCTATTGCCGCTTGAGTAAAGAATAATAAAAATAGAAGTCGCTTATACATAAGAGTCGGATCCAGTGCAAAAAAATAAAATTTTAAACTTTTTTTATATTAATGGAATGATTTTTCGTCTAATTTTTTGATTTTTCTTTTATCACTCATCACCCGAGGCAAGCAGGGTAATCAAGAGGGGTGTCCTTAATTTAATCAAATAATGCTTTTAATAAACAAGAAAGATTTGAGAAAAAGATGTTTCTTGTGTTACAATGCGCGTCGTCAATAGAAAGAATGATTGGTTGCAATGAGAAGTTTTTATCAGACTCTCAAGGATTTTTGTAACAGATTTATGGGCAATCTTTTGTTTCTAAAGATAAAAATGGAAAAGCTAATAGAGACATTTGAAGAAAACTAAAATAAAAATTTAAATTTAATAGATTTTAGTGCACACTAGTCTTGTGTTGAAATAAGGTAGTGCTCTCTTTAAGTGTTTTAAGTCTAACTTAACCAATTAAAAGGGTCATTGATGAAAAAATTAGCAGCAGTAGCAATAAGTTGTTTAATTCCTTTTTTCTCATTTGCTGGTAGCGCAGATAACGGCGTTCTCGATACTTTTCAGGAACGTTGTGCAAAAGAAACAGATCCCGTTAAACGTCAAACCTATTGCCATATACTTGATCAACACAGTCAGGCTGACGCTAATATGGCTGATACACTACAAGAGACAGTGGTGGTTTAAAAAGCGTTGAGAGTTTCTACCTTTCGGCTAGCCCTCTAAATCCAGTTTTGAGGGCTCAGTGATGACAAATTTCTTCCTGATTCCTGGTTTTTGTTCCTATATAAGCAAATAATTAATCGTTACTCATTTCCTAATTTGCTATTAGAAAATCAACTTTGTTTGACCTGTGAGATGTCATGCCCAAGAATATCAGGCCTATCCCTGACGCCCGCATGGATAGGAAGAATATAAAGACTAAACCAGAGAGTCCATAGGTGTTAGCTGTTTAAGTTCTTGGGGCTCAGACAGGCTTGCCAAGTTATCACAAGTTCTAAAAAGATCCTGCAGCTGATTAGTGCAGTATAAACCAATTTTACGAAAGTCATCGTATTGGTTGGTAAAAATTTCTTGTGTTTGGGAGCAAGATTGTTTGCTGGCCAATGAATAAATGTAAAAGACATTGTCCTGGCAGATTGCGAGAGAAGAGCCGATTGGATAATGATGTTTGATCTGTTTCAGATAATAAAGTTCATCATAACGAGTCGGGCTATATAATGATTGCCAGCTAGTTTGTACCCCTAAGCGAAACCAGGCGGGATGATAGGTTTGATCATAATGCCAGAGCCCGCTACTAAACAGATTAAATTCAAGTGCTGGCGTGGAAGAGAAAATGACTATCTCTTGTTCAATACCAACACGAGTGATGGCAATATGATTAATTTCATGTATGCCGAGGATATCTTTGAATACAGCCCCTACTTTGTTTTTAAAGGCAAACAATAATTTTAGTAGTTGCGAATGTGGTCTTATCTCGTTGTGAATATCCATAACTAATACTTAAATTGCTCCATGCTAGTGACTAAATCGTTTAATAGAGGAAAGAGCCAAATCAATGATTTTTTTTGATTGCTCTTCAGTCGCATTGATTTGACCAACGTCATTGATCAATTCCAGCAAGAAATCAGGAAGCTCATCCCCAAGTAGGCAATTAGTATATAGTTCACCTACTTGAGTAAAAACATAATGTAATAAATTCCTATTAATTGTAATTCTATCTTCCGGCTGTGGAGAGCCGTGGTGATGATCACCGAAGAGTAACCAACCAGGCGAAACATTAAGTTTCGAAGAAATCTCAACAAGTTTGGTCGGTTCTGGAATTGCTTCACCCCGTAAATATTTACGGCAGATCTGCAGTGAATATCCGGTGATCTCCGCTAGTTTATGAATACATACTCCTGATGTAGAGCGTTGTGAATTAAACCCGGCAGCAATCATGGCATCACGTAGGCGATAGGCAAATTGTTTAGTTAAATCGACTTTTTCCATGAACGCGCTTTCTGAGGAACCGAATTGCCGCAGTGTAGCAAAGGCTAAGATTTCCTGCAAATTTGCAACAAAACGAAACTAAATATTTCTTTTAGAAATTAATGGTTGCAATTTTATATTGTTCTGTAATAATAGAATGAGAAACAAGGAGTTGTTTCAATAGTGTCCAAACAGGGAATTTTGCTCTACGTGATGGAACAAAGTAGGGCAATGTTTTATTAAAGTGGTCTAGCCATGGCGGCTAACCTCGCATCCTGAATATGGCTTGAATAATCAGCAGTTCCATTCAAGCCTTCCTCCTCTTAACAAGTCAGACTTACAGAAAACATCGAGATCGAGGTCAAATTTGATTTAATGAGAAATTTATCTAACTAAATGACCAAATTAAATTCAAATTTTAACGAAGAGCGTTGAATTTCTAGTAAATTCAGTAAGTATTAAAATTATTTGCTTTGTAATCATAGCTTTTATATAATCAACGCCATTCTCGGTATAGAACGAATAATAGGCACGTAGCTCAGTGGTAGAGCACCACCTTGACATGGTGGTGGTCGGTGGTTCGATCCCACTCGTGCCTACCAACTTAACCCTGCCCCGCAGGGTTTTTTTTTGTCGTTGAAATTATTCTCTAGCTACCAGTTGTTATTGCAATTATGATTGAAACTTTACCTGCCTGATGGATGGAAGGATAACAAAATGCCAAACGTTAAATTGCCTGATGGAAGTGTCAAACATTTCGAACAGCCTGTAACGGTTTATGATGTCGCTCAAAGTATTAGTCCTGGATTGGCAAAAGCTGCACTTGCGGGACGAGTTGATGGTCGGTTGGTCGATACTAGTTACCTTATGCGTGATGATTGCTCCTTAGTGATTATTACCGAAAAACAGCAGGAAGAAAGCCTCGAAGTGATCCGTCATTCAACAGCTCATTTATTGGCTCAGGCAGTTAAACTCTTATTTCCCAGCGCGCAAGTTACTATTGGACCTGTTATTGATGATGGGTTTTATTACGATTTTGCTTTTCAAAGACCGTTTACTCCAGAAGATCTGGAACGTATAGAAGCGAAAATGGAAGAATTGGCCAAAGCGGATTATCCAATTACCCGTCGAGTATTGCCACGTGATGAAGCAATCGCTTATTTCCGCAATATTGGTGAGGAGTATAAAGCTAAAATTATTGCCGATATTCCTGAGGGAGAAGTGCTTTCCTTATACAAACAAGGCGATTTCGAAGATCTCTGCCGTGGTCCTCATGTGCCTTCTACTTCATATTTGAAAGCATTTAAGCTAACTAAAGTAGCAGGAGCTTATTGGCGAGGAGATGCGCGTAATGAAATGTTACAACGTATTTATGGTACGGCTTGGATAGATAAAAAAGCGTTAGCGGATTATTTGCATCGTTTAGAAGAAGCTGAAAAACGTGATCATCGAAAATTAGGCAAGGCTTTGGATTTATTCCATTTTCAGGAAATTGCCCCTGGTATGGTTTTTTGGCACCCTAAAGGATGGATTGTTTATCAATTACTTGAACAATATATGCGTAGTCGTTTGTATGATTTTGGTTATCAAGAAATTAAAACACCGCAGTTGGTTGATAAGGTTTTGTGGGAAAAATCAGGGCATTGGGATAATTTTCGCGATGAGATGTTTGTTACAGAAACAGAAAATCGCCAATATGCTGTAAAACCAATGAACTGTCCTTGCCATGTACAGGTTTATAATCAAGGACTGAGGTCTTACCGTGATTTGCCATTGCGTTTTTCTGAATTTGGTAACTGTCACCGCTGTGAGCCTTCTGGCTCTTTGCATGGCTTAATGCGTGTGCGCAACATGGTACAGGACGATGCACATATTTTTTGTACAGAAGAGCAAATTCAGTCTGAAGTAGCAATGATGCTTGAGTTAGTACAATCAGTCTATACTGATTTTGGTTTTAAAGAGATAAAATACCGTTTAGCCTTGCGCCCAGAAAAGCGGGTAGGCAGTGATGCGGTTTGGGATAAGGCAGAGGAAGCATTAAAGCTTGCTATGCAGAGTAGAGGGATTGAATGGGTTGATGCTCCGGGGGAAGGTGCCTTCTATGGGCCGAAGATTGAATGCTCGCTAGCTGATTGTTTAGGGCGTATTTGGCAGTGCGGTACTATACAGGTCGATTTTTCTATGCCCGACAGACTTGATGCCCAATATGTTGCAGAAGATGGTAGTCGACAAACACCGGTCATGTTACATCGTGCTATTCTGGGGTCATTTGAGCGGTTTATGGGAATTTTAATCGAGCATTATGCGGGTCGGTTCCCCTTATGGTTGGCACCTACGCAAGTTGCCGTATTGACAATTAGTGATAAACAGCATGATTTTGCCGCTAAAGTGACAACTATTTTACAAAAGCAGGGCTTTCGTGCAAATTTTGACTTGAGAAATGAGAAGATTGGCTTTAAAATCCGCGAGCATACTTTACAAAAAGTACCTTACTTGCTGATTATTGGCGATAAAGAAGTTGAAAATAATTCTGTCGCGGTACGCACAAGAGAAGGTGTGGATTTGGGTGTGATGAATATTGATACAATTTGTGATACCATGCGTCAGGAAGTTGGCGCAAAAGGTCGCGTATAAACCACTTGGAGGATTAAACCATTAGCGTATCGAATAAGCGTGATAGTGATCGCGCACGAATTAACGAAAAAATTAATGTACCTGAGGTACGCTTAATTGATGTCGATGGCAACCAGGTGGGAGTTGTATCAACGCGGGAAGCATTGCGAGCGGCGGAAGAAGGTGGCTATGATTTGGTGGAGATTTCGCCCACAGCTAACCCCCCCGTTTGCCGCATTATGGATTATGGCAAATTTCTTTTTGAATTGAATAAAAAGCAAACGGAAGCGAAGAAAAAGCAGAAGCAATTTCAAGTCAAAGAGTTAAAATTCCGTCCGACGACGGAAGAGGGAGATTATCAGGTCAAGCTACGCAACCTGGTCCGTTTCCTCAATCATGGTGATAAGGTCAAGATCACACTACGATTTCGTGGTAGAGAAATGGCCCATCAGGAAATAGGTATGAAAATCATGGAGCGTTTGCAACAGGATACCGCTGAATATGCGGTGATCGAGCAGCAAGCGAAACGAGAAGGCCGCCAATTACTGATGGTTTTAGCACCAAAGAAAAAATAAGGTAGTTGTAAAATTTTGGCTCAATTATTCATCCCAAAGTGAGATAAAGAGCTAATCGATTACACTGCATCGTTATTAATAGCAGAACAAATGCGGAGTACAATGCTATGCCAAAATTAAAGTCGCATCGTGGAGCGCACAAACGCTTCCGTAAGACAGCTAGTGGTATTATCAAGCGTCGAGGCGCTTATAGAAACCATATCCTGACTAAAAAGACCAGCAAACAGAAACGTCAGTTGCGTGTTGCTTCAGGTACATTGAAGCAATGTGATGCGCGTCTGGCTGAGCGTATGTTGCACGGTAGTTAAGGGGAGGAATGAATAATGCCAAGAGTTAAACGTGGTGTGACGGCGAAAGCACGTCATAAGAAGATTTTAGATCAAGCGAAAGGTTATTACGGCGCCCGTAGCCGCACCTACCGTGTGGCCAAACAAGCGGTTATCAAAGCTGGACAATATGCTTACCGGGATCGTCGACAGAAAAAACGCCAGTTCCGCGCTTTGTGGATCACTCGAATTAATGCACAGGCTCGTGAGTGTGGTTTATCATACAGTCGTTTGATTGCCGGCTTGAAAAAAGCGAGTATCGAGTTGGATCGTAAAGTTCTGGCTGACATGGCTGTATACGATAAACACGCCTTTGCTGCTGTAGCTGAAAAAGCGAAAGCTGCGCTTGCCTAATCAGTTTTGTCGTGATAATTAACAAGGAGGCTGTGGCCTCCTTTTTTACGTGTGGGTTCTAATCATGCAAGATATCATTGCGTTGCAGCAACAAGCTGCTGATGCCATCGCTCAGGCAGAAGACGTTACCGCCCTTGAATCGATTCGTGTCGACTATTTGGGCAAAAAGGGACAGCTCACCGAAATCCTCAAAGGGTTAGCTAATTTATCCGCAGAAGAAAAACCCAAGGTAGGTCAGTTAGTTAATTTGGCTAAACGAGAGATAAGCCTTCTCATTGAAGAAAAGATGTTGCATTTAAAAGAAGCGCAGTTGCAGAGAAAATTGGCTGCTGAGCGAATTGATGTAACGTTGCCGGGCCGTACCAATCAGCATGGTTCTTTACATCCAGTAACTCAGGTAAAGCAACGCATTAATGATTATTTTAGTCGGTTAGGCTTTGATATTGTCACTGGTCCTGAAATTGAAACTGAATTTTATAATTTTGAAGCACTTAATATTCCCGGGCACCATCCGGCCCGTGCCATGCACGATACCTTTTATTTTGGGGATGGGCATTTGTTGCGCACTCATACTTCACCCGTCCAAATTCGGACAATGGAAGAGCGGAAACCACCTTTAAGGTTGATTGCCCCAGGACGAGTTTACCGTTGCGATTCAGATGTCACCCATACACCGATGTTTCATCAGGTAGAAGGCTTGCTTATTGATAAACAGGCTACGCTCAATGGCTTAAAAGGGTTGTTACAGGATTTTTTTGCTGATTTCTTTGGACGAGAGTTGGCTTTACGCTTTAGACCATCTTATTTTCCTTTCACAGAGCCTTCTGCTGAGGTGGATATCGAGTGTACGCAATGTTTTGGTAAGGGTTGCCGTTCATGCAAATTCACAGGTTGGCTAGAAGTTTTGGGTTGCGGTATGGTACATCCGAATGTGCTTGCCGCGGTTAATATTTCTCCAGATGAATATCAAGGCTGGGCTTTTGGTATGGGAATGGATAGATTGGCTATGCTGTATTTTGGAATTGATGATTTACGCATGATGTTTGAAAACGACTTAACTTTTTTAAAACAGTTCTAGCAGCCACACATAATAATGTTGGTCTACTGGATAATCTCCGGATATTAGGCGGGTATTTAC
Organism: Legionella feeleii; assembly: GCF_001467625.1. Taxonomy (GTDB): domain Bacteria; phylum Pseudomonadota; class Gammaproteobacteria; order Legionellales; family Legionellaceae; genus Tatlockia; species Tatlockia feeleii. The sequence continues at coordinate 292,693 of NZ_LNYB01000085.1, read as the reverse complement.
AATGAAAGTGAGTGAATTGTGGTTACGTGAATGGGTAAACCCTTCTTTGAATGGACAGCAATTAGCGTCTCTTCTGACCATGGCAGGTTTGGAAGTTGATGCAGTGACTCCAGTTGCGGGTGCTTTTACGGGGGTCATTGTCGCAGAAGTTTTAAATACGACTCCTCATCCCCAGGCAGATAAACTGACCTTGTGCGAAATTAATACTGGCGCTGGAAAACCGTTAAAAGTAGTTTGTGGCGCGGCAAATGTGCGCCAAGGTTTGAAAGTAGCACTCGCACAAATTGGGGCTAATTTACCGGGTGGCTTAGTAATTAAAGAATCAATGCTTCGCGGAGAATTATCGCAAGGTATGCTATGTTCTGTTACGGAGTTGGGGCTTGCCGAGAATTCTGACGGTATTATGGAGTTGGATGAAGATGCTCCGTTAGGGACGGATTTACGTACTTATCTTGCACTTGACGATCAAGTACTCGATATCGATTTAACGCCTAACCGCGCCGATTGTTTTAGCGTTTTGGGTGTTGCACGTGAGGTGGCTGTTTTAACTTCATTACCTCTACAACCGCTACCCGAAAAGACTAGTTTACCGACTACCGATGAGCAATTGACGATTAAACTGCTCAACTCGGATGCCTGCCCACAATATTATGGGCGTGTAATTCGTGGTATTAATCCTCAGGCACATACACCGATTTGGATTGCTGAGCGTTTGCGCCGGGCAGGGTTACGTCCTATCCACCCAGTCGTCGACATTACTAATTATGTAATGCTAGAGCTCGGTCAACCAATGCATGCCTTTGATTTGCAATCTATTGATGGGAATATTAATGTTCGTTTTGCTAAAGCAAACGAAACATTGCAATTGCTGGATGGGCAACAAATTAATTTGCATGACAGGGTATTGGTGATTGCTGACAATAAAAAAGCCTTGGCAATGGCTGGAATTATGGGGGGTGAGGATAGTGCGGTTCAGGAGCATACTACGGATATTTTTCTTGAAAGTGCCTTTTTCAGTCCAATAATAATTGCTGGTATAGCACGCAGTTATGGGTTGTGTACTGATTCATCCCAGCGCTTTGAACGAGGGGTTGATCCAGCATTGCAGTTGTTGGCTCTTGAGCGTGCTACTGATCTATTGCTGGATATTGTTGGTGGAAATGCTGGCCCTGTATCGTCTGCCTCTGAGTTAGCCGCCTTACCCTTAAAAAATAAGATACTGTTCAATCCAGCCAAGGTGCAACAACTAACAGGATTGGCCGTTGCTGAAGAGGAAATGGTTAGAATGCTACAAGGCTTGGGCATGGATGTTGATAGAAAAACAGCTGAAGCATGGCAGATTAATATCCCCTCTCATCGTTTTGATATTAGTTTAGATGTTGATTTGATTGAAGAAATAATTCGTCTACATGGTTATGATAAATTACCTGGCGCTAAGATGAATACCACGGTCCAGGCCGGAAATATCAATCCTTTAGAATCGCTAGCTGCACGTTGCAGCCAGTTTTTTATTGCACGTGGCTACAATGAAACAATTAGCTACAGCTTTGTTGATCCCGAGTTGCAACAAGAGCTGTATCCCCAAAACCTTACCATGCAATTATTAAATCCTATTTCTTCTGAATTATCGCAAATGCGGGTAGGCATGTGGCCAGGATTGATTGCTGCGATGGTCTACAATACACATCGGCAGCAAACAGCACTTAAGCTATTTGAGAATGGAGTGGTTTTTGATTTACAGCAAGGTTCTTTGCAGGAGCATGCATGCATAGCTGGATTACTGACTGGCGAGCAAGGAGCAATGAATTGGAGCGAAAAAACCGCCAAGTTTGATTTTTATGATGCAAAAGGTGATTTGCAAGCACTGTTTGCTGCGTTGCAATTACCAGAAGTCCATTTTATTGCTGATGTACATCCTGCACTTCATCCAGGGAAGTCAGCCCGGATTATGGTTGCTAATCAGGAAGCGGGATGGTGTGGTGTGTTGCATCCACGTATAGCAGATGCGCTGGATAGTCCGGACGAGGTAGTGCTTTTCGAGCTTCGATTGGGTGCGCTGATTAACACAGAGGCAGTACGTTATCAGCAAATTTCAAAATTCCCTCAGATCCGTCGTGACTTATCGTTGCTGGTTAATAATGAAGTGAGTGCCGCACAGATAGAGCAATTAGTTCGGCAAACCGTTAATGAGGCTTTACTAAAATCTTTTGATGTCTTTGATGTGTATACTGGAGAGACAATTCCAGCAGGTAAAAAAAGTCTGGCAATTGCACTTACTTTGCAGGATGATAAACGAACAATGGTCGATAATGAGATCAATGAGATAATCAGTGCTATAATCAAGAAACTGGAAGAAAAATTTGCCATTATATTGAGGGACTAATCGTGAATGCACTAAGTAAGGCCGTGATTGCAGAAACTTTATGTGATGAGTTAAAATTGACCAGACCTGATGCAAAAGAAATGGTTGAAGAGTTTTATGAAACACTAAGGCATGCTCTTGAAAATGGCCAGCATGTTAAATTATCTGGATTTGGTAATTTTACCTTACGTGACAAGCCACAGAGACCAGGTAGGAACCCCAAGACAGGGGAAGAAATTCCGGTAGTAGCACGTCGTGTTGTTACCTTTAAACCAGGGCTCAAATTAAAAACTAAAATTGAGGAGCGAGGTAAGTAGTCTTTTGACCCATTATACAAAGCATGTTTTTTTATGCACTAATCAGAAAGCTGCTGGTAAGCAATGTTGTGCGAACACAGGCGGAGAGTTGTTTTTTGATTACATGAAAACAAAATTATTAGAGCTGGGCTTGCATGGTCCTGGCAAAATAAGAGTAAGTAAATCTGCGTGTCTTGGTCGATGTAGTGTCGGACCCTGTATCGTGATTTATCCAGAAGGGGTTTGGTATAACTATGCAACAACAGCTGATATTGATGAAATTATAGACAACCATTTAATTGCTGGTCATTCAGTTGAACGCTTGCTAATCCCCAATTAAACGTATATCTTTCAGCCAAATTGTAAAACCTCGCAAGAATTTATTGCATTTTACTTGTAGGTTAGCACGGTTTTGGTTAAAATCGCCCGTCCAAGATTGAAAGATTACCAATAAGGCGGTACGGAGTTATTTAATGAAGACATTTAGCGCCAAGACACACGAAGTCAAACGTGACTGGTATGTAGTCGATGCTAGCGACAAAGTTTTAGGTCGTCTTGCTACTGAAATTGCTCGTCGTTTAAGAGGCAAGCACAAGGCTGAGTATACCCCTCATGTTGATACAGGGGACTATATCGTTGTAACGAATGCGGAGAAAGTGACTGTCACTGGCCGCAAATTCAAAGAAAAGGTTTATTACCATCACTCAGAATTTCCTGGTGGTATCAAATCAATTTCTTTCGATAAATTACAGGCAAAGAACCCTGTGCGTATTATCGAGCTGGCAGTGAAGGGGATGCTTCCAAAGAATCCTCTAGGTAGAGAAATGTACCGTAAACTGAAAGTGTATGCCGGTAATGAGCATCCGCATACAGCACAGCAACCTAAGCAACTTGAGATTGAGGAATAAGTATTATGGCTGAAAGACAGCAATATTACGGTACTGGCCGTAGAAAAAGCTCAACAGCCAGAGTGTTTTTACGCCCTGGTAAAGGTGAAATCGTGATCAATAATCGTGCTTTAGTAGATTATTTCGGTCGCGAGACTTCTTGCATGGTTGTATGCCAGCCGCTGGAAACAGTGGATGTTATGGGCAAATTCGACGTTTATGCGACAGTCGTTGGTGGCGGTATTTCTGGCCAGGCAGGCGCCGTTCGTTTGGGTATAGCCCGTGCGTTAGTTGCCTATGATGAGTCCGATCTGGTTGAAGGTGCAGAACCTAATCCTGACTCTTACCGTCGAAAACTGCGTGCTCGCGGCTTGATGACAACAGATTCTCGACGCGTGGAAAGAAAGAAAGTCGGTTTGCACAAAGCACGTCGTGCAACACAGTACTCCAAGCGTTAATTGTTCTAAGAAAACCCTGCAGAAGCAGGGTTTTTTTTTATCCTCTAGATGTTTTCTTGAATTACATTAAAAATGGTACCTTTTAGGGTATCCTGTCGGTTTTCTGCTCAGGGTTGCTCCTACTGCAGTCGTATTCTCAAATTGGCTTCTTCGGAAACGCTACTACAGCGAGCGAATTGCTTCGTCCATACGGTGCTTGAATACTCATGTATTTCATGCATACACCCCGATTCTGCGCCCTGTGTCTACTCGCATTTCTCTCGCTGTAGCGAGTTTCCGAAGAAAGTCTAATATCGCCTATTTCAATACCCGGTGTAACTTTAGTTAAAAATACCATGACGATTGCTCAGGTATTTTACATGGGCGTTTTCAAATACTTAATTCTTTGTTATAACTGGATTTATATTTTTTCCTGTCAGAAGAGAGTGTCTGCCAGGAGGATGGACTCAGGGACAGAAACCAGGACGAAATGACCGTGATTGATAACGTTGATCCCAACCCTAGTAGTGATGATATTCCCAGTGAGGAAGAAATTGATGAGCAACGACGTCATTTTTTAGTGACGACGACTAGTGTATTAGGAGGCGTGGGTGTTGCCTGTGCATTAACCCCTTTTGTTGCTTCATGGTTCCCTAGTGCAAAAGCACAAGCGGCTGGTGCACCTGTGCAGGTTGATCTCTCCAAGATAGAGCCGGGGCAGCAAGTGACGGTTGAATGGCGGGGAAGACCCGTCTGGATTATTCGACGTACCAAGGAAATGTTACAGCAGCTTAGCGGTCACGATGAGCAATTACGGGATCCGGATTCATTGGTTGATCAGCAACCAACTTATGCGAAAAATCAATATCGTTCGATAAAACCGGAATATTTAATACTGGTAGGGGTGTGTACGCATCTAGGTTGCTCGCCAAAATATACCCCTGTCGACAATGAACTTGGTCCTAATTGGCCAGGTGGTTTTTATTGTCCTTGCCACGGTTCAACATTTGATCTGGCCGGCAGAGTATTTAAAGGTGTTCCAGCACCTATTAATCTGGAGGTACCTCCATACCAGTTTATCAGCGAGCATGTCATTGTAATTGGGCAGGACAAAGAAGAAGGATAATAGCATGAAGGCTTTGATCAATTGGGTGGATGCCCGTTTTCCACTGCTTAATACATGGAAAAGCCATGTCAGTGAATACTATGCGCCCAAAAATCTGAATTTCTTCTATTATTTTGGTTCCCTGGCCATGGTGGTATTGGTCAATCAATTAGTCACTGGCTTATGGCTGACGATGTTCTATACGCCAACCTCTGAACAGGCTTTTTCTTCTGTTGAGTACATCATGCGTGATGTCAATTATGGTTGGTTACTGCGTTATATGCACTCAACAGGTGCTTCCGCTTTCTTTATAGTTGTCTATTTACACATGTTTAGGGGATTATTGTATGGTTCCTATCAAAAGCCAAGAGAGCTGATTTGGCTCTTGGGTATGGCGCTCTTTATTCTACTGATGGCGGAGGCTTTTTTTGGTTATCTACTTCCCTGGGGACAGATGTCTTATTGGGGGGCACAAGTCATTACCTCCCTGTTTGGGGCAATTCCATATATAGGTGATGGTTTGGCAACTTGGTTACGCGGCGATTTCAATGTTGCTAATGCGACCTTACAACGTTTCTTTGCTTTACATGTTGTTGGTATTCCTATTTTACTGCTAGTACTGGTTTTCTTGCATATTATTGCCCTCCACAAAGTTGGGTCTAATAATCCACAAGGAATCGAAATCAAGAAGCATCTGAATGAAGACGGTAAGCCGCTTGATGGAATCCCTTTTCATCCTTATTTTACTGTGAAGGATTTAGTAGGTGTCATTGTCTTTTTGATTGGTTTTTTTGCGGTAGTGTTCTTTATCCCTGAAATGGGTGGGTATTTTCTGGAGTATGCTAATTTTGCTCCGGCAAATCCAATGGTAACGCCGGAACATATTGCTCCTGTATGGTATATGACACCCTTTTATGCCATTTTGCGCGCTATCCCCCATAAGCTAACAGGTGTAATTGCTATGGGAGCGGCAATATTAATTTTATTATTTATACCCTGGTTGGATAGAAGCCCTGTCCGAGCCATGCGTTACAAGGGAAATTATTCGAAATATGCCTTAGTTGCTTTTGTGATTAGTTTTTGCATTCTAGGTTATTTGGGGACAGTACAAGTGACCCCGCTAAAACAGTATTTAGCTAGAATTTGCACAGTTATTTATTTTGCTTATTTTCTATTGATGCCTTTTTACAGTCGTTATGAGCAGCATAAAACAGTACCTGAGAGGATAGATGGATGAGCAAAGATCGGATAGTTACTTACTTACTCAGTTTGTTAATGAGTTCTTTGCTACAGGCGGCTACTGTTAGCAAGATTGAGATGTCGTCAATCGATATAGACATCCATGATCAAGCCAAAATACAGCGGGGCGCAAAATTATTTATGAATTATTGTTCTGGCTGCCATTCGTTGCGGTATATGCGTTATAGCCGTATGGCCAAAGATCTTGGGTTAACGACCTTTGATGGTGAACTGGATAAAGATTTGTTAGTTAATAATCTCATTTTTACCAGTGCTGCAATCTACGATCCGATTCATATTAGTATGCCGGCTACTGATGCCCGGCAATGGTTTGGTATTACCCCCCCAGATTTGTCTTTGTCAGCACGCGAACGTGGTCCAGAGTGGATTTATACTTATCTGAAGAGTTTTTATGCTGATGACTCAAGACCTTTTGGCGCTAATAATTTATTGGTACCAGAGGTGGCAATGCCGAATGTTTTGGCACCACTTGCCGGAAAAGTGATTGCGGTAAGGGAGGGCGATCCTAAAACATCGGCGATCTCTCATTTGGTTCTTGTAGAAAATGGAGAAATAACTCAGCAGCAGTTCGATAGCGCCTTGCAAGATTTGGTGACTTTTCTTGTCTATGTCGGCGAACCTGTAAAATTGGTACGTTATCATCTAGGGATAATTGTGCTGATTTTTTTAAGTATATTCTTAGTCGTAGCTTATCAACTCAAGAAAGCATACTGGAAAAAGCTTCATTGACTCTTCATGGCTAATTGGACAGGATTTTTCTGGTCATAGGCTGTAACAGGGATTTCCTGCGTTGATTTGCAAAACAAAATTGACTTATTTATAGCGAAATGACAAATTGTCATACTAGGTTCATCATGCTGGGTAAAATTGTGGTAAAATGCTGCTCTTTAACCTTCTGTAAAGTATGGTTTAACGATTGATGAGGAGTTGCTGATGGCTATTGTTGCAAAGCGCACGATTATGTCTTTGTATTCTGATAATGATGATATTTATAGTCATCAAGTTCGTATTGTATTGGCAGAAAAGGGTGTAAATGTTGAGATTCTTCACGCTAAACAAGGGGAAGCTCCTAATGAATTAGTTGCGGTAAACCCCTACGGTACTATTCCTACCCTGCTCGATCGCGAATTGGTTTTGTATGAAGCCCGCATTATTATGGAATATTTAGATGAGCGCTTTCCTCATCCACCACTTTTACCTGTATATCCGGTTGCTCGCGCAGAAACACGAAAGATGATGCATCGTATTGAGCAAGATTGGTACTATTTACTTCAACGCATCAAAGCCGGTGTTGAGCAAGAAGAAGCGCGTACACATTTATTTGATAGTCTGGTAAGTTTGGAACCGGTCTTTGCAGATAAACCTTACTTTTTAAGCGATGAATTTTCTTTACTAGATTGTGCTCTCGCACCATTACTGTGGCGTCTACCCCAGCTGGGTATAGAAATACCTGCCAAGATGAAGGGATTGCATGCTTATATGCAACGTTTATTTAAACGTGATTCATTCCAGGCAAGCTTGACAGACGCTGAGAGGCAATTAAGGGCGGCCTAATGATGAATATGACCTCTAATAAGCCTTATCTGATTCGTGCCATTTATGATTGGATTGTTGATAATGATCTGACGCCATATATATTGGTAAACGCAACATATCCCGGAGTACAGGTTCCACAGGAGCATGTTAATAGTGGGCGGATAGTGTTAAATATTTCACCCAAAGCCTGTCGTGGTTTGCACCTTGAAAACGATAGAATAGTATTTACTGCGCGATTTTCTGGCCATAGTGTGCAGATATTTATAGTTCCAGCTGCAGTACTTGCCATTTATGCCAAAGAAAATGGCAGGGGAATGGAGTTTGGTGAAGATACCGGTGAACCCCCGCCACCACCGACAGCAAAAACTGAAATAAAAGGGCGTAGTAAACCTTCATTAACCCTTGTAAAAAAAGATTAGAAGCCTAAGCTGTCAATTCCTGAGGCAGGTGATTTGTGAGCGTTTTAGCAAATCACCTGCCTCAAAGATAAGAACAGGACTTACGAAAAACATCGAGGTTGAGGCAAAATTTACTTCTAATGAGGGTTTAGCCTAACTAAAAGACCGAATTAAAAGTAAATTTTAACGAAGAGATCGGCGTTTTTCGTAAGTCCAGAAGAATTGACAAGTCAATTCCTGCTAGCTAACGGAGCGTAACAAGGCCATGACTACATCAAAGGTTGCTCTTTATCAGGCCAAACACATTCGTTTATGTGAAGAGATGGCTACGGATGATTTAGGATTGTCTGAAGATGAGTTAATGCTACGCGCGGGAACCAGCGCCTTTTCTACCTTATCCATGCTATATCCCACAGTACGTACTTTAGCTATTTTCTGTGGCAGTGGTAATAACGCTGGTGATGGTTATGTTCTTGCACGCCTGGCGCACAAAAAAGGTTATTCGGTTGTTGTTAATCAACACAAAACCATAGAGGATTTGCCACCACCAGCAGCCAGAGCAGCTGTAGCTGCAATTGCTGCTGGTGTTTCCTGCCAGTGCCTTGATGACGCTATAGACCCTGAGGCGGAGTTAATTGTTGATGCCTTATTAGGAATTGGTTTGCAAGGTGATGTACATGGTCCAATAGCGACCGCTATTAATCAGATCAATGACAGTGGTTTGCCAGTATTGGCCCTGGATGTCCCCTCTGGTTTAAATGCCGATACAGGTTGCGTGAAGGGGGTAGCTGTCAAAGCCAATGCTACAGTGACATTCATCGCTTGCAAGCTTGGATTAATGACCTTGGATGGACCTGATCATTGTGGTGAATTAGTTTGTCATAGTCTGCAACTTGAATCTTGTTTGCTAAAGATTAAACCCGCTGCCTATCTCTTGGATGAAAATTTAGGTCATGCTTTACTTCCACGACGTTTAAAAAATTCTCATAAAGGCCATTTTGGCCATGTCTTGGTTATTGGTGGTGGGCATGGGATGCCGGGTTCAGTTTATTTGGCTGCAAATGCTGCTTTACGAGTTGGTGCGGGTTTGGTAACTATTGCTACCAGACCGGAATATGCAGGGCAAGTTTTACCTTTATTACCAGAAGCAATGATTTATGGCATTGAAGAATCTGTTGAGCTTTTGCCGCTTATTGCCAGGGCAACCGTCTGTATCATTGGTCCTGGCCTTGGTGAGGATGAATGGGCAAAGGTTTTATTTAACCAGGCAATTGCCTCTCAATTACCTATGGTTATTGATGCTTCAGCCCTACGGCTGCTCGCTCAGAATCCTCAACATGATGATAATTGGATCTTGACGCCTCATCCAGGAGAAGCAGCCAGCTTGCTCCAATGTTCTAATGCAGAGATTCAAAAAGATAGGTATCAAACAATATTGGCGTTACAACAGCAATATGGGGGAAATGTTGTCCTTAAAGGGGTAGGTTCAATGGTGTGTACCGATGAGCCTGGTGTTTATCTTTGTGCTGATGGTAATCCCGGTATGGCGAGCGCAGGAATGGGGGACGCCCTTAGTGGTGTTATTGCAGGCTTAATTGCCCAAGGCCTGGCACTTGCCGAGGCTGTCAAATTGGGTGTATGGATACATGCCAGTGCCGCAGATGCCGCAGCCGCTGTAATGGGTGAACGTGGATTGTTGGCTAGTGATTTAATGCCTTATCTACGTCGTCAGGTTAATTATTTATCAAGAATAAAATGAGTTTTTATGGTCAAAGTTGATTGCATTGCTTTGCCTGATGTGCAATATTCCGAAGCGCTTGCAGCACGCTTGGCAGCTTGTTTAACTGCTCCTTTAGTGTTGACCTTTAGTGGCGAGATAGGCGCAGGAAAAACAACTTTTATCCGCGCTATGTTGCGAGCTCTAGGCGTTAAGTCAGCTATTAAAAGCCCGACTTTTTCATTGCTTGAAAGCTACCAATGCCAGTATTTACAAGTACATCATTTTGATCTCTACCGTATTCACGATGAAACAGAGCTGGAGTATATTGGTTTTAGAGATTATTTTTTGACTGATGCAATCTGTTGTATTGAATGGCCTGAACGAGCCGGTCAAAGTTTGGGACATGTTGATATTAATTTTGCCTTTACTATTGAGGGGAGTGGCCGTTTGTTGACTTTAACCGCAACAACTGCTGCTGGAGAACTAATTTTGTCTTGCCTTGCAGGTAAACAATGAAGATACGCATAGCTAGTATTTGCTTATTGATAGTCTGGTGTTCGACTTTGATGGCAGCAAAATTGTTATCTATTGAGATTAAGCAACAGTCAGGGAATCCTTCTGTACTTTTTACTCTGGATGAAGCGGTTGCGCACAGAGTATTCACGCTCACAAATCCCAATCGTGTGGTGATTGATTTTGAGAGCACTGATTTGGCGGTGAACCTGAATCGAGTTAATTTGGGCAGGCAGTTAATCAAATACATTCGCAGTGGCCGCCCAAATCCACAAACCCTGCGTCTGGTTTTTGAGGTCAGTCAGGCTGTCATGACCAGGACGAATCCTATGCATCGTTCAGCTGCATCAAAACACGGCTTTTCATTAGATCTTTCTACAAATGGTAATTTGCCGAGCCGTGCAATTTCATCCACTGTGCCTGTCAACAGAAGCGGAGCAACAAATACAGCGAAAGTACCTGTATCGGCTCGTCATGAACCCGGGAAAACGCTGCGTGATGTTGTTGTCGTACTGGATCCCGGCCACGGTGGTAAAGATCCCGGGGCTAGTGGACCAAGACGCACGATGGAAAAAGATGTTACTCTTAGAATCGCGCAAAAGTTGAAACAAATCATCGATAGACAACCTGGTATGCGCGCTGTATTAACCCGAAACGGCGATTATTATATTGGCTTACGTGAGCGTTTGACCATTGCCCGGAAATATAATGCAGATGTCTTCGTCTCTATCCACGCAGATGCTTTCATCAATCAGCAATCTAATGGCGCTTCTGTTTTTGCTTTATCACAATCGGGGGCAACCAGTGAGGCAGCTCGATGGCTAGCCGAGAAGGAAAACTATTCCGAATTGGGCGGTGTCAATTTATCGGAACTAGATGATCAAAGTGGATTAGTACGTACGGTATTAATTGATTTGTCGCAAACAGCTACCATTGGTGCCAGTTTACATATGGGAGAAAGAGTATTACGTGATCTCGATAGAATAACCAATTTACATAATCATAAAGTTGAGCAAGCTCGTTTTATGGTATTAAAATCACCGGATATTCCTTCCATTTTGATTGAAACAGGTTTTATCTCTAATCCTCGCGAAGAAAGTAACCTAACAAATCCTGCCTACCAGACTCATTTAACTCAGGCGATTTTCCAAGGTTTGAAACGTTATTTCTGGGATTACCCTCCGCACGGCACACGTATAGAAGCTTTGGCTGGCAATAGTAAAATCCATATAGTGCGTAGTGGAGAATCATTGCCTAGAATTGCTGCGCAATATCATATGTCAGTCGCAGTGTTACAAGCTGCAAATCATTTATCAAACTCGCAGCTAAAAATAGGGCAAAAACTTGTTATACCTGCGTTGACATGATGAGAATTCAGCAATTACCAGTAACCGTCGCGAATCAAATTGCCGCAGGGGAAGTGATTGAACGCCCTGCTTCTGTGGTTAAAGAGTTATTAGAGAATTCATTGGATGCCCAGGCTGACATAATTAGTATTGATATTGGGTATGGCGGCCTGAATCAAATTAAAATCACCGATAATGGGATTGGCATTGTTGCTGAGGATCTACCCTTGGCAATTGCTGCCCACGCTACAAGTAAAATTAAACAGCTTAGTGATTTATACTCTATTGCCAGTATGGGATTTCGCGGTGAAGCCCTGGCGAGTATCGCATCCATCTCGAGGCTGACTATCAGTTCCAGGCCTGAGAGCCAAGAACATGCCATGATGCTTGCCAGTGATGGCCATGCGATTCATATGACACCTTGTGCCCGTAATCAGGGAACGACTGTTGATGTACGCGATATTTTTTTTAATGCACCAGTCAGGAAAAAATTTTTAAAAACCGAGCAAAGTGAATTTCAGGCAATAGAGACAGTGGTTAAGCGTTTCGCTTTGAGTGCTCCTGCAATAGCGCTCAACTTAACTCATAATGGAAAACAACGATTAAATTTACCGGCTGCACATTGTGCTCAAACCAGATTGCAGCGTATACGGAAATTATTAGGAAAAACCTTTATTGAGCAAGCGATATATCTTGATGTAGAGCACGCTGGAATGCGTTTGCATGGTTGGGTTAGCAACAGTGAGTATCAGAGTAGTCAGAGCGATAAACAGTGGGTCTATGTTAATGCTCGCATGGTTAAAGATAAATTGTTAAATCATGCGATTAAACGAGCCTATGAAAGTTTACTGTATCCAGGTCGATATCCCGCTTGTTTGTTGTACCTGACATTAAATCCAGCAGAGGTAGATGTTAATGTTCATCCTACTAAGCATGAGGTGCGTTTTCAGCAACCACGCCTGGTACACGATTTTATTACTTCTCAAATTCAGCAGGCTTTGGCGGTACCAAGAACATCCTGTGGTTACCAGCAATCATCAGTGAAAGAAATCACAACGGGGCAGCAAATTCACGAAAACTATCTATCCTTACCCCTTTCGATTAAGAAAATTGAACAAAGTGCTGTGGTGACAAGTCACTGGATCACTTTAAATAACGCTTACGCATTAATCTTTTTACAAGAACAGCCCTATTTAGTCGATATCGAGAAATTGCAACGCCATTGGTTATTATCAATATTGGCGCAGGAATCATTGCCCTTGGCCAGCCGCCCACTTCTGGTGCCTATTAGTTACCCTGTTAAGGAGTTTAGCCCAGATAGGATCAATCATTATCGCCAAGCATTGAATCAAGTAGGAGTAGAATTGGGTTTGGCTGGTGAAAACGCGATGTTGGTTCGCTCTTTGCCAATTGCTGTACCACATCTTGATATTAAGCGTTTTCTTGCACTCGTTTTTAAGTTGAACTCGCCTACCAATCAGCAATTGATTGAGTTATTGAGTTTATGTCAATTGTTTAATGCCTACCAAGCCTTACCAGAAGAAACAGAGACTTTAAGTGCCTATCTGCAAACCTTGTATAATGCAAAGGAATTGCCTGTTTGGTGCAGGCAGTTATCGACTACACTGTGTGAGAGTTTGCTAAATGCCTGAAATTCTTTTTTGTTTAATGGGGCCAACAGCCTCTGGAAAAACAGCGTTAGCCAGTGAATTAATAAAGCATTTTCCTTTTGAAATTATCAGTGTTGATTCCGCAATGATCTACAGGGAAATGAACATTGGTACTGCCAAACCCACCCCTGAAGAATTATTACAGGTACCACACCACTTAATTGATATCATTGATCCGCCAGAAAGTTATTCTGCCGCTCAGTTTTGTACCGATGTGTTTTCCCTGTGCGGAGCGATTTTTAAGCGAGGAAAGATCCCTTTACTTGTAGGGGGGACAATGATGTATTTTAACGCCTTGCAGCAGGGCTTATCGACTTTACCTCAGGCGAATGAAACGATTCGTGCCTCACTATTACAACAGGCAGAAGAGTACGGCTGGGCATACTTGCATCAGCAATTGATGCAAATTGATCCTTTATCGGGAGCAAGAATTCATCCTAATGATACCCAGCGCATTCAACGCGCCTTGGAAGTTTATCAGATAAGCGGAAAACCTTTATCATCGTTTTGGTCTGAACAGAAAGAGGCATTAGCTTATCGATTTGTGAACCTGATTTTGTTTCCCGAGGATAGAGCCTGGTTACATAAAAGAATAGCCTTACGTTTTGAGCAAATGCTTGAACAAGGTTTTGTGAATGAAGTAGAACAATTGCTTCAAAAATGGCAATTGTCACCGTCTTGTCCTGCAATGCGCAGTGTGGGTTATCGCCAGGTATTTGATTATCTGGCAGGTGATTTTGATTTCGAAACACTGCGTTATAAGGGAGTTGTAGCAACACGCCAGCTTGCCAAAAGACAGTTAACTTGGTTACGTCATTGGCAAGAAGCAATTTTTTTTGCTTGTGAAAATCCATCAACTGTTAGTGAAATCATAGCGCTCATTAATGAAATATTGGATAATAGGGCACAAAAATGATTGAGTTTTGTAGGGGAGAAAACGATGTCTGCAAAAGAACAACTCGCGTGCGCTAAAAAAAATTATGTTGTGCGTCGACAAGATTTACCATTGAGTTGCCCAACTGATGAAATGGCATTATGGAATGCCCATCCGAAAGTGTATTTGCCAATTGAAAAAACAGGTACCGAGGTTTGTCCTTATTGTGGCTCACGCTTTGTATTAAAAAATGATTAAATCAATTTGCATTGTACGCTTGTCTGCATTAGGCGATGTGTTGATGCTTGTTCCCTTGATACGCCTCTTGCAGGCAAAATTGCCTGATGCCGAGCTCACCTGGGTTATTTCGCGCCCCGCTTATGATTTGGTGGAAGGGATGGAGGGTGTTGAGTTTATTGTTATCAATAAACCCAATAATCTGGCCGATTATTGGCATTTCAAGAAGAGGTTGGCAGGTAGAAAGTTCGATGTTTTATTAGCTGCTCAGGCAAGTTTTCGAGCAAATCTACTATACCCACTAATTCGGGCAACGCGAAAAATCGGCTATGACAAACTACGTGCTAAAGATGGACATGGATGGTTTATTAATGAAGCCATCAAGCCTGGTAATGATCATACTTTAGACGGATTTCTAAAATTTGCTGAGGCACTTGGATTGGAGCAAAGTGGCTTGCGTTGGGATCTCCCAATCGGTGAAGCTGACTATGAATGGGCACGCGCTCATTTGCCAGCTCAAGGACCTATTTTATTAGTTAACCCTGCTGCCAGTAAACCAGAGCGAAGTTGGCTGGTTGAACGCTATATTGACGTGATAAAAGAAGCGATAAAGCGTTGGCGGGTGCAAGTGGTTCTAACGGGGGGGCCGGGTGAGTATGACAGAGAGCTCGCCGACGCAATCATCAAGGAAGTCCCCTGCATTGATTTAGTAGGCAAAACAAAACCCAAGCAATTGCTTGCGGTAATCAGCCAAGCGCAAGCATTGTTGTGTCCTGACACGGGACCTTCTCATATGGCTGCGGCAGTTGGTACGCCTGTAGTTGCTTTACACGCTGTTACTTCTTCCTCGGTATCCGGGCCTTATACCTATAGGCACTTGGCAGTTGATTGTTATCCTGAAGCAGTAACTACTATTTTGAAAAAAACACCGGAAACGAATGTATGGGGTACTCATGCTCATGGTGAGGACACAATGAAATTGGTTAAGGTGGATGCCGTATTAGCTAAGCTTGCGGAAGTCTTTGACCAAGCAGGTTAATTGCCGGGTCTTTCAGCTCAACTCAGCTAGTTTTTATTCTGGGAAGAAATCGATTGTTTATTACAGTAAATCAATTGAGAGCGTAAGCCGCTCTTTATGTTTTTTACAGAGCTTCTCGCTTTTTCCCAGGTATATACAAGATCATCTACTCGCCAGCCTGCGTCGGTTTTAAGTAGAACTAATGCTTTTATCCCGCCATTTACAGGTACAACGGTGTATTTTCCTTCAGTCCAGGCTTGTTTTACCTGAAAACCGTTAACGGTATCATTGCCGCCTGCTAAAACGCGAAAATCAAGACAGCCAATTTCCTTTGTTTTATCTTGCAGTTCTTTATTGATTTGATAGGCATTTTCATAGCCTCTGTATAAGTCGGCTGTAAAAAAAATGTTGGCAAGTTTAAGTTGGTAATCGTCTTTTTGATCAAGAATCTCATTCGCTAATACCAGACTATAAAAGAGAACAGTAAAATCCTCTGGATTTCCCCATTTCTTTTGCCATCTCTTTAGGTCGTCTTGGTCAATACGGGTTACAAACACTGCTGTAGCAGAGGATGTGACAGCAAGGCAGGCGGCACTGGCAATGAGTCCAACAACTAATAAGATAGAAGAACCAAATTTTATCCAGTTCATAGTGCCTCGTTATCAACAATTAAAATTTAAAACCAGCAAACCAAAATTTTGGTATTTTAGTCAATATAAATAGTTTACCAGCTTTGTAATGGGGGAGATTATCCTTGAATGGAAATTTAAGATGGCTATCAATACATCGCTTATCAGATAAATAGGAAAGCATTAATATTTCCAATTTTGTCCATATGATGTACAATTTGGTGTTTTATAGCCATCTATGAGTTGGACGTGCCTGTACACCCGGAAAAAGCTTATCAATGGATAGCAAGTTTATATTTTTTACAAAGTATCCCCTATTTTGTAGTGACTGTGATTGCCATACTGGTTTATCAACAACAGGGTATGGATAATTGCCATGCGGCATTAATCAGTAGTCTATTAATCCTACCCTGGGCTATTAAGCCAGTACTGGCGCCTTTTTTGGAACAAAAAGCAAGTAAGAAAAAATTAACTATCTTCAATCAATTATTGATGGCCTTTGTATTCTTGCTCTTGGCAATTAGTAATGAAACTCATTTTATAGTGATTAGTACGCTACTTTTTATTGGTTTAGCTTTTTTTGCAGCACTGCATGATATTGTGTCGGATGGCCTTTATTTGCTTAATTTGGATGGGCATAAGCAAAAAAAATATGTGCCATTACGTACTGTCTTTTATCAATTTGGACGTCTGTTTGTAAAAGGAGGATTATTGGTTTTAGCTGGTCGACTGGCTATAGAGTATAAGGTTAATGTCTGGAGTCTCTTTTTTTCTAGCCTCTGTCTAATTGTCTTATTATTTGCTCTCTATCATTGGGTAAAAATACCAGAAAAAACAGACCACACGCACCAGGCGTCTCAAAGCAGTTACCTAACTATTTGTAAGAGCTTGCTTTGTAAGCGTGAATTATATCCCGCGTTGTGGTTCTTATTTTTATATAATTTTTCTGATGCTCAAATGCAAAAAATTATTCCATTATTTTTACTTGATAAACTAGGAATGGCTCTTTCTTTATCTCAATTTGCAACAATTTATGGTATTGGTGGCTCGCTTGCTTTAATGAGTGGAGTTTTTATTTCTGGCCTTTTAATTAGCCGTTATACGTTGGCAGATTGCCTGAAAAATACGACAATCCTTTTACTGATGGGGCATTTATTATTCTTTTTTCTATCCTTCGATGAGCACAATATTTATTTTATCTATGCAGCCATCCTGGTTAATCAACTAGTCTTTGGCTTAGTGAATGGTTGCTATATGGGATACCTCTTAGCTACTGCGAATAAAGGTATTTACCCCATGTCAATGTATAGTATTTGCACAGCCGTCATGGCATCGAGTTATGCTTTTTTCGGTGCTCTCAGCGGACTATTGGAACAGGCACTGGGTTATAGCTGGTTTTTCTTTTATATCTTTATCGCCAATATTCTTCTTGTCGTGATGACTTGCTGGCGGATGAATCAGCATGGATGATTTGCTTATACAATTGGAAAATCAGTTGGTGCGAGCGAATACCATTACTGAATGTGATGAGGCTTTAGGTCGTTATTTAGCCAGTAAAGGGATTAATACCTTTTCCTTTACCTATTATGCTTATCACCCCAATTCAGCCAATAAATTAAAATACGATATGTCTTCTGTCAATTTTAAAGTCTGGCATAGACATTATCTTGAAGAGCAGTATAACGACATTGATAGCACTTTAAGCTTTGTTTATAACAACCATTTACCTATTTATTGGAATTTAGAACAACAACTTGCTCAAGCCTCCTCTGAGTTAGAACGAAAAATGCGGTTGGATTCGATTGCCTTTGGAGCTGAATCGGGTTTATCTATACCAATTCATGGTCCACATAATAATTTTGCTGTTTTATTACTGGTGCAGATGCAAAATGAACAATGTAATCTGCAACAAGCTCAAGCGCAGTATGAGTTTTTCGTGGCGGCGCATCATTATTACCACTACATCCAGACACATCTTCTTGAGGATGTATCTGCCAATCAGCTGTTTCGTCTAACACAGCGAGAAATTCAATGTTTGTTGCTGATTGCTAAAGAATACTCCGTGAAAGAGATGGCCCAACAGCTTGAGTTAAGTGAAAGGACGATTAATTTTCACATTCAAAAAATAAATAAAAAACTGGCAGTTAAAAATAAGTATCAAGCGCTAGCAAAAGCGATAGGGGAGCAATTACTTACTTTATAGACCCCTGTCAAAAATGACAGTGGTTAGAGAGTTGGTAGGAAAGTTAAAATTTGACCACCAATAAATGTTGGAGAGTTTATGCAAATGTTTAAACAAGTGGCTTTGCTGGCATGTATTTCTGCGCTGTTACCCGTAGCGGCACAAGCATCTTTAACCTTATATACCACGAGCTGGTCCATGTATGGCGAAAATTCCTATGAATATGATGGTGCTTATAAAAATGGCCAGCCCTATGGTCAATTATCTTATGTCAGTAATCCTGCAATGGTCGCCCAATTTAATAAAGCAGATGTTGTTGCCTGGAGTTTTTTACAGGTATGGAACAGTAATGATCCAAATCAAGCCTTTTATCAGATTCCCAGTGAGTGGTCTGGTTTGTTACATTTCGATGATTTATGGGGTGAGTTACCTTTAGAGGGCTCGTGGATATCACCTTTACCACCGGAAACGAAGGATTTTTTAACCTTCTGTCAAGCGAATCAAGGGGCTTGTGCTTCCGTACAGATCAATGGCAATACTGGCGAGAAAGAGTTGTTTAATTACACTGATCAAAAAGGAGTTGGCCAGTTGAATAGTTTTGGTGCTTTTATTAATTCGAATAAATATAAAGCGAAGCGCATTATTGCAATTGGGGGGGCTAACACTGTTGAAAACAAAGGAATTAGTACAGCCACTTTTGATGCCATTTTTGCTAATCAGGATAAATTTTTAACGCAGTTCAAAGCCTGGATGAATCATTTTAAAAATCTTAAGGGCGTGGATTATGATTTTGAACCGCCTATCGATTTGCAGACTGGTGGTCAATTACCTCCAGATGCAAAAACGAGTACTGATTACAAACGTTTGTTTGATTTAGTCAAGGCCAGTCGTAAAACTTTAGGGAATCAAGCTTATATTTCCGTAACCATCACAGCAAATAAAGATTATTTAGAAAAAATTAATCAATCAGTGGAAGGCGGATGGTTTAAACAAATTGCAGCTTATGTCGATAGTGTGAATGTGATGACTTATGATTTGCATGGTCCCTGGAATCAAAGCGGTGATCCTTACACATCTATTCACGCTTATCTCAAACACCCAGCTACGAGTCGTAAAGATGAGTTTGCGATCAACTACGCAACCGACGCAATAACCGATCAGGTTTTAGCCTATGGTATGCCGAAGGAAAAACTACAGGTTGGTCTTGCTGCCTATGGTCGGGGTTTTTCCGGTGTTGAGCGAGGTGATGACAGCAGTTATCCGGGTTTTGAACAACCTTGGAGTGGCCCCAGCCATTTCACAGCGGCTTATACGAAACAAGATGGCCTATTACCCTATAATTCTGTGACTAAAGTGATGAATGAATTGGGTTATAAAAGTTATCAAATTCAAACGGCAGATGAGGTTGCCGGCATCCCTTTTATTACTGGAGCTTATCTTTATAATCCAGTGGCTAAACAATTTATTGGTTATCAATCGCCTGCTGTAGTTAAATCAGTTTGCGAATTTATCAAAACCAAACAATTAAAGGGAGTGATCATGTGGAGTGCTGATACCGATCTACCTGTTGCCAATCCTGATAGTTTGGTTGCTACTTATAAAAGTGTATGTAACTAAGCCGGGCTATTTATCTTTCTACTATCTTGGCGCTTATGCCTCGATTTTCTGCGCTTCGCTGCTCACCTACTAACATGTATGCTCCGCTGCGATGCTCGAAAAATCGAGGCATAAACACTCAAGCTAGCGAAAGATAAACAGCCCTAAGTATTCTACTATCTTGTCACTTATGCCTCGATTTTCTGCGCTTCGCTGCTCACATACTAACATGTATGCTCCGCTGCGATGCTCGAAAAATCGAGGCATAAACACTCAAGCTAGCGAAAGATAAACAGCCCTTAGTATTTTACTATCTTGTCACTTATGCCTCGATTTTCTGCGCTTCGCTGCTCACATACCAACATGTATGCTCCGCTGCGATGCTCGAAAAATCAGGGTATAAGTGCTCAAGCCATTTTTTATAGGGAGTAGATTTTTCCTAGTCTAAGGTAATTTGTTTGGCATGATGTTTTTCTAAAATAGGAATTATTTGACTCATTTGCTTTTGCGAAGTCGCATTGACCCATAAAACAAAACCGCCTTTCTTTTCTTGTTTTTTTATTACCATATTGCGATAAAGTTTAAGAAATCCCGCGAGGATTGCGCCAATAATAGCTCCTACGATAACTCCTATCCCCCCGAAAAATAAATTGTCTTCCAGAGAGCGAAAATCGCCTAAGAGAAAAATGCCAATAGTAACAAAAATAAAAATTGGGATAGCAAGAGAAAAGCCCAGTACCCAGCCAAAGTCATCTATCATGAAAGGCTCTTTTTTAGGTGGATGAGCGCTATGTTGCAGGATATCGGGATCTGGAAAAGGGGTACCATACTGTTCATCTAGCTCACCTGGACTTCCTTGAACACTAATATCCTGGCGTCCTACAACTTCTTCACTTAATTCCGTAATAATGATTTCTAGTTCTTGTTCACTATCAATAATGGCACTAATTTTTTTTGCCCTTAAGGTAGCCATAGTATACTCCTTAGACCTGATGGCTAAATTTAGCTTTATTTCCTCCTTCTTTAAGAATAGCCGTTTAATTGGATTTTATTATCTTGATTATCTGAGTGCTGAAGATAAAAAGGATGAATTTAGCTCCGATAAAGGGTAAAATTTACGCAATTTTGTGTTTTTGATATTCAAAATGAAATATTTGATCTTTTTTTATCTCATAGTCCATAGCCTGGTTTATGCTGCAACGTATCCAGTCATGCTGGGTAATACCAAGGTGGAAATTATAAAACAGCATGGGAAAGGAAAAACCTTTGTTCACTTGCATGAGAATGAAAAAACAGCATTAGCAGCAGCCAAAACTTTTATTAAAGCGAAGGGTGGTAGTTTAATAACGCTGCGGCATTCAGGAACACGCAATATCGTTTTTCATTTACGTCGGGTGCGTTATGAATTTGATCCAAATCGTATTTTTACAGATAGAGGGATTAAGAAGACACTGAAACAATACGGTTCTTATTCGCCGGCAGCGCATACCGAAGTTAGAAAGTTTGCCGATAAAATTAAAAGGTTACTACCTAAAAACGAGACAGTTGTTGCAGTCCATAATAATAGAACTTATTCCATAAAAGAATATTTTCCTAAACATCCTTTGGCAAAAGATATAAAAGCACTCAATTATCGAGCCAAGAGTAATTATAGAAATTTCTATTTTGTTACTAAATCAGAAGAATATAGACGTTTAAAGAAACTAAAGTTTAACGTTGCTTTGCAATCAAATTCCGCTACTGATGATGGGTCTTTATCCTTTTATCTGGCCAAAAAGAATTATATTAATATCGAGTCTGCCTTTGGGGCATTAAAAGAACAATTAAGAATGCTGCATCATGCTTAGAGTGCAATACTATTGTTGAGGTATTTTTGCAGTGACAGGATTACTTTGTTCTGCTGTCAACCACGATTCAGTTTCCGAACTAAAAGACTCTTGATACAGGTTTTGTAACCTCGTTGCCAAGGCACTATTGCCAGATGGTTGATGAGAAATATTCCGCTTTATAAAACTATGGCTTTGCTGCGCTCTTATCAAATGCGTATCATTGGCCGTTATAGTGTGGTACTGAATGCTATCGATATGAGCAATTCTTTTGCCAATATGGGTATCCAGGATCAGTAATATTTTATTCATTGTTAACGGTTCACTAGGCTTGGTTTGACAAAGATATTTGGCAACCTCAGTCGCGAGGGAAAAAACAACTTTCTTGTCTTTTTTTAAGGTCGATGTATAACCTTCTAATTCCTTAATGAATAACTGATTGTAATGATCGATTTTTTCCTGTTGTGCCTTGTCGAATAGGCCATTTAGCCGGTAGTCCAGGGCATTATAGAGATTGGCTTCTTCTTGAATTTTCTTAATGACGACCGTTGCTTCTGAGCGATGGGTTTTTAAAATTTTTCCTGCTTCTAGCCATCTGTCGATGTCTGTTTCTCGCCTTACCTGCCATAAGCAATTGTGAAAACCTGCCATCACGGTGTGATTGTAATATTCTTCTGCCATTTGTCCGATTATAGTAACTTGGCAATGCCATTCCTCCGGTATTGGTATCGCTCCTAGTGAAATCGCTTCCGTCAATGATTGGTCACCTGCTACTCCGCAAACATCAGATAAACGCATGAGATCAAGCATCAAATCATGGTGGAACCTGCTTCGTTGAAAAATCCTGAACTCTCTTTCATTCGGTTTGTTATTGTCTAATACAATACTATCTTCTTCCCCTTTCTCATCATAAAAGCGAATTTTTGTATAGCCTAAGTTTTTTAGTGCTAATTGAAAATCTTTGTCTTTTAACATAGTAAAAATTGATTGGGCTTTATTTTGTTTATCATTTGCACTGACAAAAAAATTAGCATGATCTTTATCATTGCTTGCGGCAAAAACTATTGCTGCTCTTTTATAGGAGACTGGCCAGTTGTAATAAGCAAATGCACAGCCGTTTTGTGCTACAAATTTGGTGGGATCTGTATCCTGCAAGAGTTGCTTTTTTAATAGTTGGTCATCTTTATCGAGAGCGTTACCTTCTAAGATTTTTGCCCTTGCCTGCATTTTTTCATTCGGGGTTAATTGCGAAAATTTTTTTAAATCTTGTTCAATAAGTATTCCCGGGTATTCTTTACCTAGATTACCACTCATATCAATGACGTCAGGATTAATTAGTGCATAAGGGGTAGTTAAATAGGAGCCGTATTCACCAATAAAAATTTGTGGGTGTTTAGCTTTCCGCAACGAATTATTAAAAATCGCTGTCTCAATTTCCAATGGTATATCGGTTTCATCGCGCAGGGTAAAAAAAGCACTGGATTCAAATAGAACAGTCCCTAAGCGGGGATTAAGGTTGTGATCCAGAAATTCAGGATCAATTTCCTGTATTTTTTCAAAAGATTCCATTTTACCGCTAATCCAAATCACGGCTTGCGGATATTTTTTAAAGAGAAATTTTGCTACTTTGATAGCAAGAGAAACATCACCATAACCATTTTGATCAACCATGTGCAGCAGGATAGGGCCTTTAAACTCAGATGCTACAGTTGCTGAGGCTTTGATATCACTGCTCTTAATCATGCGAAACTCAAATAAAGCGGTACCTTTTTATTTTAGACTGTTATTTGATAAGTTTGATTATTATTTGATCGATTCGATTGTAAGTAGATGAGCATTTGGAATATTTTATGCGGCGTTAAGAGGCTTTTATCTTCATATCAACTCGCGAAGTTGTTATGCTTAAGCTATGCTGAATGTGAAGGCATCCTATCAATTCAATGGAGTGACGCACTATGAATTTCTGTTTAAAATCAATTGCAACTGCTGTGATAGTTAGTTTTTCTCCGCTGATTGTTTGTGCTGCTGAGAGTGAAAGTCAAAGCGCGGAATCTTTTCAAACAACCTGTGTTAATACTTGGATGAACCGGGTAAATGAAGCAAAAGATAAAGTAGACTATAAAGATTTTGGTGAAAAATATTGCGAATGTGCTGCGACTCAACCTTTGGATTCAGATGAGGCTGTGAACAAGGCGATTCAGATTTGTATGTCACAAACTTTATTGCACGATACTATGGATTCTTTGGAAGAAGAAATAGGATTAAGCGAAGCAACAGACGATGATATCTCTGAATATTGTCTTGATCGCTGGAATCTTGTTTATCCCAAATTAAGTGAGAACGGCAAAAAGGCAACTCAAGCTTATTGTGAATGTGCTAAGCCTAAATTGATGGGGCTCATTAAAGAAGCTGATAATATGACTGATAAACAATACGCAGACGAAATTAATAGTATAGCAGCGGCTTGTTCACCTCAAGTCAAATCTGACAAAGCCGCTTCAAATACTTCTGAGGAATAAACAGCTGGCTCGGGTTAAAAAGGCTCTCGCAATGGGTAATTACCTGTTGCGGGCTAAAATAGGTAGTGGGAAGTTAATAGTTATAAGTAAGTTTGCCAAGCTGGAAGCACAAGACAATATTTCGATGGCTTCATTCTTCAATCATGTTAAGGAGATTAACCATGAAGAAGAATTACCTTGTTGAGCGGATGGACAAAGACGAGGTTAATATTGCCATTGACTGGGCCGCCAATGAAGGATGGAATCCAGGATTACATGATGCAGAGTGTTTTTACCAAGCAGATCCCCATGGTTTTTTTGCTGGGAAGTTGGATGGCAAGATCATCGCCGTAGGTTCTGCGGTAATCTATGATGAGCGTTTTGCTTTTTGTGGTTTCTATATTGTTGATAAAATTTATCGTGGGCAAGGTTATGGTCTGGCACTCACAAAAGCGCGCCTGGCTTCTATAGGGCAACGTAATGTTGGTCTTGATGGTGTGACTAATATGCTCGATAAATACGCGCAGTTAGGATATAAATTTGCTCATAATAATGCTCGTTATAGTTGTTCTGGATTTCATCCGATCGTTAAAAGCAATCAGGCTATGGTTCTGTTAAAGGAAATAGATTTTAATTGGTTGCTTCATTATGATCGCCAACACTTCCCTGCTGAGCGTGCTGCTTTTTTGCGATGTTGGATTAATCAACCCGATAGTCTTGGAGTGGGTTATCTTAACGACGATAGTAAACTTGCTGGTTATGGTGTGATAAGAACCTGTCGGCAGGGATATAAAATTGGTCCTCTGTTTGCTGATAATGCGGCGATAGCTGATGAACTGTTTATTGCCTTGGCAAGTTATGCCCAAGGTAAGCCTATCTACCTGGATATTCCTGAAAACAATCCCTATGCTAAAGCCTTGGTCCAGCGTTACCAGCTGGAAAGGGTTTTTGAAACTGCCCGCATGTATTTAAGGGAGACACCTTCTTTACCTATGGAACATATTTATGGAATTACTTCCTTTGAGTTAGGATAAACAATGTTACGAGACATGCTTGGATATGGAAGAAAGCCTCCTGATATTCAATGGCCAAATCAGGCCAAAGTAGCCCTCAATTTTGTGATTAATTATGAAGAAGGAGCGGAATTAACACCAGTCAATGGCGATGCTTCTTCCGAGATTTATGGCGGGGAGTTTCCCTTGGCAGCTAAACCGGAAGGAGTGCGTAGTTTGAGTATGGAATCTTTATTTGAATATGGTAGCCGTACAGGTTTATGGCGTCTCATCCATTTATTTGAGCAAGAGCAAATTCCACTCACGTTTTTCATAACGGGTTTAGCGTTAACCCTCAATGCAGAATTAAGTCAGTATTTGCAAAAATCAGCTCATGAAGCTGCTGGGCATGGGTGGCGCTGGATAGATTATGCACAAGTGCCCCGGAAAGAAGAAAAGGAACATATTCTTCTGTGTATCAATACCATAGAAACATTGACAGGACAACGACCTCTGGGCTGGTATACTGGACGGCGTAGTGAGTATACGCGTGATTTATTATTGGAAATAGGTGGTTTTGTCTACGATTCAGACAGTTATGCTGATGACTTGCCCTATTTTGCTGCTAATCACCATCATTTAATTATTCCCTATACGCTAGATTGTAATGATTTTCGGTTTGGTACCTCACCGGGTTTTAGTCAGGCTGATGATTTTTTCGTCTATCTAAAAAATACGTTGGATTTCTTATATCAAGAAAATAGAACGACTATGATGACGATAGGTTTACATCCACGTTTTAGTGGACATCCTGGTCGTTGTCTAGCATTAAAGCAATTTTTAAGTTATCTCAAACAATTCCCTGATATTTGGATAACGCGACGTATTGATATTGCAAGGTATTGGTTACAACAGTGTAAAGCGTTTTCTTCTAAAAGTTAGCCGTTAAGAAGCGTTGCCGTAACTTTGATAAAACAAGATCAAAGTTACAGCGGTAAACAGAGAGTTATTGTCTTACTAAAGCAGGTTGCTCTATTACTTCAGCAACCAGTATATGTGCGGTCAATTCTTCATGGGCTTTGGAGTCAACAAGTACACGTTGTGAAAAATGAAGTACTATGATGCTTAGCGGCAGAATGACAACCATATCAAATGGGAATTGAAGTAAGTGGATACCGCCAAAAGCGCCCAGGTAGGATAGGAACAACATGGCACTCATGTAGAAGACAAACCAATAGAAGCTGGGACTACAATCGGTGATTCGGCGTCTTTGATAAATGAGATTGATAGCAAAACCAATCAAGAGGGCTAAATCAAGTTTCCAAAGTATGTCAAAACCACACCAATAAAGCATTAAATTACATGCATAAAAAGCAGCATGGCAAAAAAACAGGCTAGCAGACAGTTTAAAGGGTCTCTCACGATTGGGTTGCAGTTTACGCATGGCTAATAAGCAGATAGGCCCTATGCCGTATGATAAAATACTGCATGATGACAGGAACGCAACCATTTTCTGCCACCCGGGAAAAGGTAGAAAAGAAAAAAGACCCACTAAAAAATTAGCGTAGAGAGTAATATAAGGGATTTTATGGCGGTTGACTTTGGTAAATACTTTAGGCAAATGATTATTTAAAGCCATGCCATATAAAATGCGAGAGGTAGCTGCTGTATAGACAAGCGTGGTGCCAAAGGGTGAAAAGGCAGCATCAAACATTAACAACATAGCAACACCACCCAAACCAACTAATAAGGTCAGGCCTACTAAAGGACCGCTATCACCAGGGAAACTCAAATTTTGCCAACCATGCGTTAAATAAGAAGATGGAATGGCTACCAGGAAACTGAGTTGCAACATAAAGTACAACACAAAACCAATTAAAACAGCGCCTAAAATAGCAATAGGAATATTGCGTTGTGGATTTTGTACTTCGCCAGCCAACATTAGGCCATTCTGAAATCCGGTAAAAGCAAAGGCTACCCCGCCTGCGGAAAGCGCTGTAAATATTTGTATCCAGGAATTTTTATCAGTCAGATGGATATTGATATTACTCATTGACGGTGCGGTATATAAAAGGGAGACAATGGCAATACTAGGCACAAGAAATTTGATAATACTGGCCACTTTGTTGCATTCTGCCAATATTCGAATGCCATAGGAATTTAGCAACACGACAAACAGCATAATGCCGGTTGCAAATAAATAACCCACACCGGATAGCGTAAAAGTCATAGCATCTTTTACAAGCAGACTGGGAAAAAAATGACTTGAATATTGCAGGATCGCTTGAATTTCGATGGGTGTCATGACGACATAAGATAACCAAGAAGTCCAGGCGAATAAAAAGCCCACGTCATTTCCATGAGTAAAGCTAGGGTAATTGGTCATTCCGCCTGAAATGGGGAACATTGCACCCAATTCACAGAGAGGCAGGGCAATAAATAACATAAAAATTGTTGCAATAATCCAGCTGATTAAAGCATTGCTTCCTGCCATTTGAGCGCTGATAAAAGGGCTAAACAACCAGCCAGAACCAATCATGCCCCCTGCGGCGGCAATCAAAACATTCGTGCGTGAGATATCGCGTTTTAACATCCGTTTTTCCTTCTTAGAAACAAGTCTGTAGTGACTGCAGATATTTATTTTTCCGTAGTTTTTTAACTTGAATACAATTCAAGATAGCCTTCTCTACTATACGCTATAATGCATACTTTTATACAGAGTAAATGATACTAAACAATACAAATACTAAGAAAGTTTTTAATGATGCTCTACTTTTCCTTCTAGTGAAATAGGGGCAGAAATAAAATGTTTTTTTTGCGAGTATAGGCTTCTTTTTTTTAACAGATATTGAATTTATTTTTCACTAATAACATAGACAGATAATGAGCCTTTTTATTCTTCGCCAAAAAATCTATATGCATGATGAACTCACCAAACTCCGAGGTCGAGAAAAAATTTAATTTTAACGAAGATACCGGACTTTTTGTAAGTCCTGACAAAGAGAAGAGGGTAGTGATTGCTATCACTACCCGGGAATAGGATTAATTGTCTGTTGCCGATGTTGATGAGCCGGAGGTGCTGAGGGATGATGAAGGTTGAGCGGCACGAGCATTTTGAATCAGCAACATGGTATTAGTAAGCAGGATGCGCTCTTGTTGTACACGACTCAGGTACAATTGATAATTGATTTCAGCCAATAATGTGGCAATTTCTTTTTGTACTGTCGCTGCAGATGCGTTGCTAATCTGAGCTGTCCACATTGTATTCACGCTTTGATCAGGATTATAAAGGCGCCAAGTAGCCATGTTAAATTCAGTGAGCGCCTGACTGGTTGGGGCGGTGTTAGAACCTCCAGTGGCAGTTGGGGGCGTTTGCTGTATTCTTTTGCCGAGAATATAGTAAAGATTGCTAATACCCACTGATGTTTGTGCAGCATAGATACGCAGATTCATCAAATAAGAGCTCAACGCAGACTGTGCTTGCAGTTGTTGGAGATTGGGAGTTGTGTTTTGAGGAACCTGGGCTTGTGAAAACAGCGAACTATACTGACTATAGTTAGGAAGGGATGCCGGAGCCACGGCACCTGTTGCATAACGAATGAAATTGGCTGCCTGTTGAACCTGGTTCGTTGCGGTTAAGCCTTGATTCTGTGTATTGCCCTCACCCGATGAAGTAGAAGCACTATCACTGTTGGTAGTGGAGTACACTAAGGGACCCATCAGACTATTTGCATTGAGCTGAGATATAAATGGTTGATTGTAGTCATAGGAAAAAAAGGTTTCTGGATCAGGGATACCACTACTATCGCCGATAGCTCCCGGTGTTCCACCCAGTACGTTGGCCATGACTTGATTTTGGTTAAAAACAGTAGAAGGATAATTACAAGGATTGATAACTGTCACATTATCATTTTTCAAACAATAACTGTAATCAGGGGTTCCTAAAATATTCAGTACAGCCTGGCTGACCGGATCATTTTGATAGGTCTGTTGGTCGATAAGCCTGGAGACGGATGGTTGTGTGGCTGAATCAACAGACGAGTACGCGGCATAAATAAGATTTGCGAAAGTATTGATTGTTCCGGCACCCGGGAAGTTATTCGCTAGCAGGAGCACTGGATTTTGGTTAGCGGAATTGACTGGAATGGCGGCCAAAAAAGTATCGTACAAAACCACATAGGATGCTTGCAGGCCTGATTCATTCAACAAAGTCTGGCTAACGGTAACAGGTGGATTATTATTGGGATCCGATGGGCTGACATTAACGTTATAACCAAGATATTGCCCTAAATTCAGTAAATAGGTTGCGATCTCACTCAATGAGTCACTGTCCGTGCTTGATGCATACGTAGAGGTAGTTGCAGCAAGTAAAAGGCCCGGTAAAACACGACTAATCAATTTCATCATTCTTCCCCTTCAAGAGCGCGAGCTACAAGTTTTAAGCGATACTCAGAAAAAACGCGAGCTAATAATCGTAATCTTTCAAACACTATATTCCTTTTAAGAAAAAATCCAGCTGGATCATGACTACCTGTACTTGTTTCTTCTGCATGAATTAATATTCGTGACGCACTGCCAGGATGAACTGTATCGATGGCTTGCAAAAGGCGGAGGCCGCGGCCAGATTTTATATTGCCTACCAAGCGAATAAAGACATCCTCCTGACCTAGCATTCCCATGTCTATTTTTTCGATATCATCTAACTCCTTACCCAAGCGAGAAATGACTTCCTCTAACACAGGATTCCCATCGAGGGTCCAGTCTTCAACGCTTTCCATGAAGGTAATTACTCGATAAATCATCGGGTCTACGTAATCATTCCAATACTGCGAAGAGGCTTCGTGACTAAGATCGGGCATTTTTTACTCTTTTTTTACGGTGTAATTGATTGATAGACGGCACACACTATAATTACTATAGTATAGTATGAAGAGTAAAAGTCTATTGCCCGAAAAGTAAATTTTATGAAAAAACAATCGAAATCAAGATTTGTAACCATTTTTAAACGGATTTTCAATGTTCGCTGGTGGCTGGACTACGATCGTTTAAAGTCATTTACTCTGTATTTGGCGAATGGCTTTAAGCGTATGTTTGTGCCTCAGGAAAAAGCCAAAGGCGAATCGTTTGAGAATGCAATGGCACGCTTAAATTTAAGTGAAAAAGATTTAATTGCCAAACAATCGGCACTACACCGGTTGAGTATTTTGATGTGCGGCGCAGCATTATTTATTTTTGCCTACGCTGTTTATCACCTCTTTTACGGCAGCTATAGAGCTGTAATAGTCAGTCTGGTAATCATGATGATTGCTTTAGTTTTAGCATTTCGTTATCACTTTTGGTACTTCCAAATCAAAGAGCGAAAGTTGGGCTGCTCAATCAGTGAGTGGTACAGGCAAGGCTTGATGGGTGAAAAAAGATGAATAAAGTATTTTTTGCATTACTAGGTTGGTTGGTCCCGCTTCTGGCATTTGCGTCTAGCAATAATCCCACCGGCGGTCCTGGCTTGAGTTTCGCACCGCCACCCAGCGATATTTCTGTCGTATTTTTGGGGAATATTTTTGGGGTAGTGGATGGGGTTTTGCATGGTACTGGCAGCCAGATTATGGGTGCCATGTTCGAGGTATTCAACTCCGCTGTTCTCGCTATTGGCGGTATAGTTATTACATATACCCTTCTAGTGTCAACTATGAATACAGCCCATGAAGGGCAAATGCTTGGTCAAAAATGGTCTTCTATTTGGGTACCACTTCGTTCAACACTGGGTCTTGCTTTATTAATACCCAAAACCTCTGGTTATTGCTTGATGCAGATTTTTGTTATGTGGATCGTCGTTCAGGGAGTCGGGGCGGCGGACAAGGTATGGGCTGCTGCATTAAGTTATCTGAATCGTGGAGGGGTGATTGTCCAGGCACAAATGTCTCCAGGTGTATCATTGGGGAGCGATTCTGATGCGATTGCTAAAGGCGCCGCCGCCATTCTTAATGGCCAGGTTTGTATGTTGGGTATTCAAACGGTATTGGAAAACACGCGCACTAATTCACTCAACAGTAAACAAAAGAATAGTGGTATTTGCGCTGGCTCACCATCAGATAATGTGCAAACTTTCTGTAACACGGCGGTACCTGATTTTCTAGGTACAGTCAACGCCACCGATTACCAAAACCATAATCCCTCGCCTTATGCTCTCCCAATGCCCAATTTTAAGGATGGCCCCTATAAATTCCTCAATGGTATTTGTGGCACTATTAATTGGGTGGATTATACTGGGGCTGATAATATACAAAAGTCAATCACATCGATTACTGCCAGTGAGTTACAAACCGCTCAATCGTCGAGAGCAATAGCGATTCAGCAAATGTATATTGATTTATCAGCGGTTGCTCAAGTGATGATAGGTAATGATCCTTATAAATTGCTTAATCCTCCTGCGGCATCAGGAGACAGTTCGAATAACCAAACCCCCGCTGCACCTGATGTTGCTACCCAACAATTTGGTGTGCCTTACTTAACGACTGGAGTAGCTTGTCCTGGACCTACGTCCCCCACTGCCCAGCCAGCTTGCGTTAGCTGGGGACAGGATACGACACTGGCTAACAACACCTCCGCGCCCTTGTTTAACGGTACCGAATTCCAGGGAGCAGTTGCGGATTATAATGGGATTATGTTGCCAACACTCAATTTGGTTCAGCAAGCACAGAATGCCAGTGCTGCAAACGCTGCCCGGGCCTTTATTCAACAGGCAAATCAATATGGGTGGATTTTGGCTGGAAGTTATTTCATTAATTTAGTAAAACTAAATCAGGGCAATACGAGTGCTAACAATTCATCGAATCCAAGTGCAACCAATTCGAATTTGGTTGATACCGGTTCAGGTTTAAACGAGAGTAGTTTTGATGAAAATCTGCCACTAACTCCTTTCAGCAATGGCTCGTGTGTTGGAACTTATGCCACTTTGTGCGAGTGGCTGGATGGCGATTCCTCTCCCATAAAAGCGGTTATTGGTTTGATTAATGGGTCTACTTTTCTACCCTCTAAAGAGATAATACACTCTCCTCCGACTGTGGATCCCAATACGTCAGGGTTAGTTGCTATATCTGGGCCAGGTTCTTCTACAGTAAACGGATTTATTACTAACTCGATACTCGTCAATTTACCCGGCCAGCCCGGTATGACACCGCCCCAATTCGCAATGAATTTTAATATGAATATTCAAGTTGGCCAGTTTAATCTGCCTTCACAAGACTTTCCTTGCGGAAAAGTTAAAATTATGTTCTTCAGTTTCTGTTTAGGGGAACTGATGGGGAATATTTTCTATAACCTGATTTTGAAGAATATTTTTAACTTCTTCCTCAATATGATGGCGCAGGTTGTCAATGTGGTCGTAATGACTTTCCTTGCGGCACCTTTATATGGTATGGCGAATATCTTTAGGGAGGGTGTGGCGATCATTCAACAGCCCACCGTAAATCCTGTTATTGCTTTAGCTAATATGGGGGTTGCCTATATTAACTATGCGAATGAATTATGGATAACCTTGGTTGGTTTGTCAGTAACTACCATCATGATTCCCTGGTTTGGTATATTTGTCGTAGCCTTAATCATGTTGGTACTCCCTCTCATTATTGCCTGGTTAGGGGTCATGGTGAGTATTGGGTTTGTTACGGCTTACTACATTCCCATGTTGCCCTATATGATCTTTACTTTCGGATCAATCGCTTGGCTGATGGTTGTCATTGAAGCCATGGTTGCCGCACCCATTGTTGCATTAGGTGTGACTCATCCTGAAGGCAATGAGGCCTTTGGTAAAGGTGAACATGCGATCATGATATTGTTGAATGTCTTTTTGAGACCAGCAATGATGATTATTGGTTATATTGCTGCTATTTCATTGTCCTACGTTTCTGTATGGATAATTAATTCTGGTTTCGCGAATGCTCTAGTGTTTATCCAGGGGGCGACTTCTGGCAGTGGTGGTGTGAACTGGAATTATTCATACAGTGGTGACGCTCAATCCGCTTATCAACAGGCAAGTAATATGAGCTCAATGGGTACCGGTTATAGTGGTTGGGCGGGTATTTATGGCTTCTTCTTCTCTGTCCTGATCTATACCACCATGTACCTGATTGTGGTGCAGAAAGCATTTACTTTGATTACGTATCTGCCAGATAAGGTACTGCGTTGGATTGGTGGTCAACCTGAAAGTATTGGCCAGGAAGCTGCCCAATGGGGTGAGGAAGCCAAAAAACAAGTAAGTGAAGGTGGATCTGCGACTACTAAAGGCTCTCAACAGATGGATCAACAATTGGGTGGTTATGCTCAGAAAGGGCTTTCTAAACTTAAAGGTCAAAGTCAGCCAGCACCAGAAGCCAAGGCTTCCGGTGGTAAACGTGGTTCTGATGGCGGCGATGCGACCCCTGGTCCGGAGGGTGCGGCTCCTGAATAATTATCAAGTAACCTAACAATTCGGAAAGGGAACAAGTTAACAATAGCTTGTTCCTTTTTTTATAGTAACAATCATTAAGATAGGTATAGCTACTCTGTGCTCTGGTGTAGGTGATTATCGATTTTTCTTGTTTACCAAAATGTTGGCAATAAAAATTTGAACAATTTTGTTTTCTTGATTAAGGGTGTGATTACGAATTTTAACGATGCCACGTCCAGGTTGGGACTGAGAAGAATTAACCTCTATTACCTCTGAGCTAACATAGAGTGTATCCATCGGACGTGTCGGATTAGGCCAACTGATTTCTCCTCCTAAACCAATGACTCCCCCTGCAAAACGATGTCCTATGCCCTTAACTAAAAGACGCATAGTAATAGCCGCCGTGTGCCAACCGCTTGCTATTAATCCTTGAAAAATTGTTTTTTTAGCAGCGTTTTCATCCAAATGAAACGGCTGAGGATCAAATTCATGTGCAAATAACTTAATTTGCTCTTCATTGAGTGTATAGGTATGACTAATAAAAGTTTGCCCAATTTGAATGTCATCAAGAAACAATAAATTACTTTCGTTCATAGTAGTCTGTCATCCCTGTTTGAGTATGGTATTAACTCTGCTGCTTTGCTCCCAATTCCTGAATGAGCCAAGAGCAAAGCAAATAGCAAGCTCTTGGAAGTACTTAATAATACCTTGAGGAGGTAAAAAAATTTTTAAGGATAGTAATGGCGCTTTTAATGTCTTTCGAGTTTGCCTGAAAGGGAATCAGAATTATCTTTGATACTCTTTCGTGCCAGCAATAATAAGTTTGTAGACTCGTTCACTGATTAAGCCTTGCTCAAATTTATTTTTGGCATCAACAGTCATCAATTGCCCTCGTTGTCGCACAAGCTTACGTGTTGTGGATGTCACGTCATTGGGATCCCCTTCCAATAAAATATCCCGTGCTTCCTCATCAAACACCAGATATTCCCGGAGGGCTACCCGTTTGCCATCAACGGTCGGTACTAGTTTTTGCCAAATACAAAGTCTAATAGTCTCTAAAATATCGATTGTTCGTCCCAGGCGTTCTTCGCCAGAGAAAGACGTCACTAGACGTCGCATTGTTTCAGCCACACCCGAGGTATGCAGTGTTGTATAAACAGGATGTCCAGTCAGTGCGGCCTCCAGTGCAGCACTAATTGTTTCAGCATCACGGCACTCACCTACCATGATTAATCGTGGTTTACGTCGCAACGCATTACGAACGCCATCAGCAAAATCAGGTAAATGGCGTGGAATTTCTGATTGACTAACTACAGCCGAAATGGTATCGATTTCGTCATAAACGAATTCAATAGGTGCTTCATAGGTTAAGACCTTACGATTAGAGTCCTCCTTCTCGATAAGATCGCGAATGATAGAGGCAAGTAGGGTGGATTTACCCGAACCGGTTGCACCAGTTATAAAAACAATACCTTCTTGAGGCGCAATGGCTTCAACTATATTCTCTGGTAAACCCATTGTTTCCAATTTTGGTGGGGTAGTGGGGATAGTTCTCAGAGTTATTTGGATAGCGTCATGTCCTTCAACCAGACAGGAAGTAGCATTCACCCTATAACGATAGCGAACACCACGGTTGGGACGGAATTCATAGTGTGTATCAATATCTTTACCAGACAAGAGTTGAGTAGTCGCATTGGGTCCGTATATGGAGTTAATTAAATCCCCAAGCTCGGTATTGGACAGACGGCGATTAGTAATCTTGAGTAACCGTCCATATACTTCTGCAAAAATAGGTTCTCCTGTTTGGATGGTAATATCAGACGCATTCAGACTTTCTGCATGCTCCAACATTTTATCCATAAAGACAGGAGAAAAACGGGTTGGTTCATCTGGCATTAAATTAATATTACTCATAGGTCTTACTTAGCTAAGTTAACTGGGGCAATCACAGGTTGCCACGCTTTATTCGTAATAATAATTTTAGTGTTTTGTGCCAATTTTTCCATATTTTTAAATTGTTCTAATGCATTTTCATCTTTGGTAACCGCAGCTCGCCACTCATTGGCATTAATATTCAATGCTGGTAAGGCTGTGATTCGTAATACCCTGTCATCAATATGAATTTCTGAAGAATCTCCCGTTACTCCTAAGTCAGTGTGGGAGACAAAAGGGGGCGAAACCATATTCATAGCGAGTAATTTACGATAAAGAATCATGCCAATATAATCTTCCTTAATGCGAGCAATACTCTCTTCGAGAATAGTAGAGGCTTGTTCGATCCCATTTTGCCATCCTTTTTCTACGTAATAACACCAAAGTTGTTTCTCTACTTTGGTTTTAGGCAGAAGGGAGATATCAGGTCTTTCAGGCACCTTATAGTCCATCCACAAGTACTGTCTCCAGGTAGGCGGGGTGGTAACAAATTGAGCTTGTTTGGCAACTTTATAAGTTCTGTCGGAAATACGAATCGTTTGTGTATCTGCCAAATTTAACGTATTCCGCCCTTCCAGCAAAACTGGCGGTAAAATATTATGTTCCAGGATCAATGAATTGAAATCATAAACCGTATCCAGATGACGTGCCTGCTTGGTTAGTTGATCATCAATGACTCTGGCGCGCCAAGCTAAGCCTGATTGTGCTCCTACACTAAGAGCCGTCTCTTTCAAAGCCATCTCACGCATCTTATTCACAGTTTGTTTGGTGGCTTTGGAGCGCTTGGTGTTCACCATGGCTTTCAAACCCTTAAGGGAAGTCGTATCCCCGGGCGGCACATTTTTGGTTGGCGTACAAGCAACCAAAAGAGCCACACAAACTATAAAAATACTACGAATAAATTTTGGCATAGCGCAATTCAACAACCTGACTGTTAGGATAAACATGGATGTCTGCTTTTCTCCCAGCTTGATAATCAATATCTCGCAGGATCTCAGCTAAACTCTCATCTTTACTGGTAAGACTAATTAAAACAGGAACGGCAGGTTCCTTGCCAAGAACACGTAAGCGAAAATGTGCTGCTTTCGCAATGCGCTCTGTTAATTCTTCAATAGGGCCGGACCAATCGACAGATGCTCGAGCTTGCAAATTATAAGCATTGGGAATGGTTAGGGTGTTATCTTTAGTAGGAGGGGTAATGACCTTCTCTACTCGTGCCATCTCCAACATGGAGTCGCTTACTGAGGTAGCAGCTTCTGCCAGTTTAATCGTTGCATCGTCACTAGGATCATTAGTAGGTGGTTTTTTGAATGAATGAATGCATCCAGTCAATAGAGTAGATACAAGAATAAGCATGACAAACTTGTTGATCATCTTCGGGCTTTATAATCGATTAAGTACTGCCTTGATTGAAACAGGAGCATGACGCCTTGTCAAGCGGAAGTAGTATTTAAGCCGACCCTAGCATTTTTCATAGAGGCTATAAACGACTTGTCCTGCTTGCTTGGACTTCCTTTCTTGCCAAACTTTAGGATCCAGAGGTAATTTTTCCGGAGCTTCAAGGTAAACCAAACCACCGACTGGTAATATATTAGATTGAGC
Organism: Legionella feeleii; assembly: GCF_001467625.1. Taxonomy (GTDB): domain Bacteria; phylum Pseudomonadota; class Gammaproteobacteria; order Legionellales; family Legionellaceae; genus Tatlockia; species Tatlockia feeleii. The sequence continues at coordinate 255,355 of NZ_LNYB01000085.1, read as the reverse complement.
TAATAACTCCATACATTCTGGAATATAGTTTCCTGCAAAAGGTGGATCAAGAAACACAAGATCAAAACATTCTGTTGTCTGACGAATATAATCTTTTGCTTTCATATTAACCACTAATAGATTATTTTCATTGAGTGATGAAGCAATCTGTTGCAAGTTGTCATAGGCTTTATTGGCAGTTTCAACAAAAACTACTCTTGCAGCACCTCGTGAAAAGGCTTCGAAACCAAGTGCGCCGCTACCTGCAAATGCGTCAAGGCAGCGCGCTCCTCGTATATCATGCATTAACCAGTTAAAGAGTGTTTCTTTAACTCTATCAGGGGTGGGTCTCAAACCGTTCATATCAGGGAAATGAAGTTTTTTGCCCCGGTATTTTCCCCCAATTATACGTACAGTTTGTTTCACAACTTACCTACTGAAACAAGAAGCATTTTATTGGGATTCACTTGATTATGAAAAGCCTTCTTTATATCTTCTGTTGTTACTGCATTAATACGTGCCACATAAGAATCTAGATAATTATCGGGCAAATGATAAAAAGCAATCCTCAACAGCATATTAGCAATACTACTATTACTAGCTAGTGATAAAGGGAAACTGCCTGTTAAATATTGTTTTGCATCCTGTAATTCCTGCGCATTAGGGCCTTGAGTGATAAAATTGTTCAGCGTATCCTCGGTCACTTTCAATGCTGTCGCAGCTTGTTTGCTGTGTGTTGATAGGCTAATGATAAAGGGGCCGTCACCGGGCATGGGCATGAATTGGCTGACGACACTGTAACTCAGGCCACGTTTTTCTCGCACCTCATAAGCTAATCGAGAAACCAGCGCGCCTCCTCCTAAAATATAATTTCCTACTGTCAATGGAAAATAGTCCGGATTATGATGATCAATGCCAATTTGCCCCAGGCGCAACATCGTTTGCGATGAGGGGAAATCAATGCTGACTTTTTCCTTGTTTTTTAATGGGTTTGCTTTAGGGATGGTTGCGGCTGGTTTTCCTTTCGGTAAATTTTGGGTTAATTGTTCAGCGATTTGCTGGGCTTTTTTCTGATCGATGGCACCTACCAATACGATAACTGCATTGGAACTAACAAAATATTGTTGGTAAAATTGGTGCACATCGCCAAGCTTTAGTGCTTTGACACCTTCTCTTGTGCCATGAACAGGATGAGCATAAGGGTGCGTTTGGTAAAGCGTTTTAAAGAACACTTGATTGGCAACATCATCAGGAGATTCTTGCGTTTGCGCAATAGCCATTAACTGCTGATTTTTTTCTCTCTCGAAAGCATCTTGAGGGAAATCGGGTTTGCTTACAATAAGTTCGAAGGTGTCGATTGCCCGTTTAAGAGCATCTTCGTTCGTCAAAGTCTTTAGGCTCAAAACCGCCATATCGCGACTGATTTCATTATTAAATTGGGCACCAGTATCAGCGATTCTCTCTGCAATTTGAGTTGCATCCATACCGGCATTACCTTGGGCAAGCAGATCGGATGTTAATGCACTTAAGCCAAATTGCTTGCCATCATAGGCTGAACCGGCTGCAAAGGCTATGCTGATATCTAGCATAGGTACTTCCATGGCTTGATAAAAAACGACTTTGGCACCATTTTTTGTATGCCATTGCTGCGTTTTAAAAGTACTGGCTTGTAGATTAGATACGAAGCTGATACTTAAAAGAATTAATGTAAACAATGTTTTCATTGTTGTTCCTCTTCTAATACTGGAATTAATCGGGCTTCTGTTAAGGCATTTTCCTGAAAATAAAGCCGAGCTACTTGCTGCAATTGTTCGGGCGTAATGCTATTAATACGATCAGTATAAGTATCGGCAGTTTGCCAGCCCAAACCGGTTGTTTCTAGTAATCCAAGTTCCATGGCTTGACCAAAAATAGAGTCTTTTTCAAAAGTTTTTTGGGCAATAATCTGTGTTTTTATCCGTTTTAGTTCGGTTGGACTGACCAGCTCATTCTGCAATCGATTGATTTCTTTGAGCATACCTGCTTTGAGTTCGTCAATAGAGTGGGCTTCAGTGGGAGTGCCAAAAACAACAAACTGAGTCTGGTAGCGTGAGTATAGATTGTAGTAAGCATCAATCCCACTGGCGAGATGGCTGCCACGGACTAAATTCTTGGCAAAGCGTGCACTTTCCCCTGCATCGAGGATATTGGCGATGATTTCCAGGGCATAAGGCTCCCAAACTGTCTTAGCAGTCTTGACGCTGGGCACAGTATAGCCGAACATCAACATGGGTAATTTGGCTGGTGCGTTAATTTCAACGAATTTAGGGCCCAAGTTAGGTGGTTCTATTTGGGCTTTGCGGCTGTAACTAGCGTGCTTGCCAATGGGTTCAAAATATTTTATTGCTAGTTGATGGACTTCTTCTGGGTTGACATCGCCAACGACGACAAGTGTTGCATTATTAGGCGCATAAAAACGTTGATACCAGGTTTTGACATCGTCAACAGTCATTTGGTAGAGATCACTCATCCAACCGATGACCGGGTGATGGTAAGGAGCGGTCAAATGCGCTGCAGCTAAATAACGCTCGAAAGTCAGTGCTTGTGGGTTATCATCTGTACGTAGACGTCTTTCTTCACGAATTACTTTGATTTCTCTATTAAATTCTTCTTTATCAAATAATAGATTTTGCATCCGATCGGCTTCCAGTTGGAAGCTAATAGGCAATTTGGATGCAGCAATTTTCTCAAAATAGGCGGTGTAGTCATAATTAGTAAAGGCATTTTCTTGTCCACCAACCGCAGCAATCGTTTTTGAAAAAACACCTAAAGGATATTTAGAGGTTCCTTTAAACATTAGGTGCTCCAGTGCGTGAGAAACGCCTGTGATCCCTCCCGGTTCATCCGCAGAACCAACGTTATACCATATCATAGATACAGCAATGGGGGCGCGATGATCTTCTTTTACCAGCACTTTTAAGCCATTTCGAAGAGTGAATTCTTGTGTTTGGCTATAGGATTGGCAAGTTAATACAGCCAAGAAAATCATTAATACTGTACGCATGGATTAACTCCAAAGCAAAAAAAGTGATAGAATTCCACATTTCCTTCGCTTTGTATACCTTATGATTAAATGGTTTAAAAAAAATCAGGATGAAACAAAATCAATATCTACGTCTATTGAAGAGCCAGAAATGCCTGCTCAGCAGACTGAGATAGTTTCTGATCCGGTGAGTGATGATCTTCCTAAACAAGGTTTTTTTGCTCGTTTTAAACGCGGTCTGACCAAGACACGCCAGCAGTTTGGCGAGGGTATTGGGCGTTTATTATTAGGAAAAAAAGAGATCGATGCAGTTTTATTGGAAGAATTGGAAACGTTGCTCCTCAGTGCGGATCTGGGTATCGAAACTTCACAAGCGATTTTAAAGCAACTAGGTGAAGATTTGGCAAGAAAGCAACTAACCGATGGTGATGCTGTTTTTGAGGCCCTTAAAAAGCGTTTGGAAACTATTTTGCTAATCAGGGAGAAACCATTACAGGTAGAAACAGCGGATCAATTACCTTTTGTCATTTTAACAGTTGGGGTGAACGGCGCTGGTAAAACAACCTCTATCGGTAAAATGGCTAAGCAGTTTCAACAGCAAGGCAAAAAAGTCATGCTGGCAGCAGGTGATACTTTCCGAGCTGCTGCAGTGGAGCAATTACAAATTTTGGGGGAGCGCAATCAGATCCCTGTAATCGCACAGCATACTGGGGCTGACAGTGCGTCCGTTATTTATGATGCTTTGCAAGCAGCAAAAGCAAGAGGGATAGATGTTTTGATTGCTGATACGGCCGGTCGTTTACATACGCAAGGCAATTTAATGGAAGAGTTAAAGAAAGTGAAGCGTGTTATACAGAAATTGGATGCTAATGCCCCTCATGAAACCATGTTGATTTTGGATGCCAGTATAGGACAAAATGCGCTCAACCAGGCACGGCAATTTCATAAGGCTATTGGATTGACTGGTATTACTATGACTAAGCTTGATGGTACTGCAAAAGGCGGAATACTGTTTGCTATTGCTAATGAATTAGAGATACCATTCCGTTATCTGGGAATTGGTGAAGGAATTGACGATCTACGTCCTTTTGATGCCCAGCAATTTGTCAGAGCAATTTTTAATGATGATCAAATTTGACCAAGTAAGTAAACGCTATCCTGGAGGGTTTGAAGCCTTAAGCCAGGTTAATTTTTCGCTGCAAAAAGGGGAAATGGTTTTTCTGACCGGTCATTCGGGAGCAGGAAAAAGTACTTTACTAAAGTTAATTGCCATGCTGGAAATACCTTCTTCAGGGCAACTCGCTGTGAATGGTATTCGTTTAAACCAATTAAAAAAGCGGGATATTGCTGCCTATCGCAGTAGTTTGGGGATTACCTTCCAATCGCCTAATTTACTTAATGATAGAACCGTCTTTGATAATGTTGCTTTACCTTTGCAAATTCAAGGATTTGCACCTGTTATGATTGCCAAGCGAGTGCACGCAGCTCTTGATATGGTTGGTTTGTTAACTAAGGAAAAAATGTTGCCTGTTCATCTATCTGCAGGTGAACAACAGCGAGTTGGCATTGCCAGGGCTGTAGTACACAAGCCAGCTTTGCTGCTTGCTGATGAACCTACAGGTAACCTTGACCCCAGCCTTTCTGCAGAAATTATGAAACTTTTTGATCAATTTAACCAGGTTGGAGTAAGTATTCTTATCGCCACGCATGATCTTGCCCTTATTGCGGGGATGAAACATCGTATTGTTATGCTTAAAGGAGGCCGGATGTGTTAAAAAATCTGCGTACTTTAAGTGCTTATCATTTGCAAGCGGCTAATAGTAGTCTTAATTTGCTTTGCCGTAAGCCACTGGCTACCATGATGACGGTGATTGTCATCGCGATTGCTTTGACGTTACCGACACTTTTTTGGGTGTTTACCGATAATTTGGAGCAATTAACTATCAATTGGCAACGTGGGGGCCATATTTCTCTCTACTTAAAATCTCCTCTATCAGAGGCTGAGCAGGCTGCTTTTGTAGCCCGTGTTCGTGCGACAGAGGGCGTTGGTAACGTGATACTCAAATCTTCAGAGGATGGACTGGCTGAATTGCAGCAACAAGAAGGCATGCATGACATTATGCGTTATCTGCCAGAAAACCCTCTCCCTGCAATGGTTGATGTTATTCCAGCTCTTGCTATTAATACCCCGGCTCAAATGGAGCAATTGTTTGCCCGCTTAAAGGCCTATCCGCAAGTTGAGCAAGCTAAACTTGATATGCAATGGATAACCAAACTGCATGCAATCCTGGGTTTTGCAACTAAAATAGCTCACGCATTAATGGCTCTATTGGCTTCTGCTGTAGTTTTGATAATTGGCAATACCTTGCGTCTGGCTATTCATAATCGCCATGAGGAAATTCAGGTACTAAAACTAATTGGGGCAACTGATCCCTATATTGCTCGTCCATTTTTATATACTGGCATGTGGTATAGTTTAGCCGGTGCAATCATGGCTGTGCTGTTTGTCAATATTTTCATGCTTAGCGTTGCTGTTGCCGTTAAGCAGCTGGCAGCTGCCTACCAAATGCATTATCCGATTATGGGGCTGTCAGTTAAACAAGCTTATTTATTGGTAATCGTTTCTACGATGTTAGGGTGGCTAGGTGCCAGATTGTCAGTAAAACAACAACTGGCTTCTATTGAGCCCTATAGTTGATGTATAATACGGGTGCTATAGTTAAGGTTAATACTGAATTGGTTTGGTAATTGTTATGGTGTGGGTAACTGGAGGAGCAGTATGAGTCAGCAGTTGCAATTAGCGTCATTAAATTTACCTATTGGTAGTCTTGATGCTTATATTCATCGTGTCAATCAAATACCGATGCTTTCTGCTGAAGAAGAATATGAGTGTGCCGAGCGCCTTCATACTGAAGGCGACCTTGAAAGCGCACGTCGTTTAGTTCTTGCTCATCTTCGTTATGTAGTTCGAGTTGCTCGTGGCTATTTAGGCTATGGTTTACCTCTTAATGATTTAATCCAGGAAGGTAATGTTGGTTTAATGAAGGCCGTTAAGCGTTTTGACCCTAAAATGGGTGTTCGCCTTGTTTCATTTGCTGTCCACTGGATTAAAGCAGAAATACATGAGTTTGTGCTACGTAATTGGCGTATAGTCAAAATTGCCACTACCAAAGCCCAACGGAAATTGTTTTTTAACCTGCGTCAAATGAAGACCCGCCTAGGCTGGTTTAACAGTGAGGAAGTCGATGCTGTTGCCAATGATCTTGGTGTCAGCCGTGAGGACGTGCTCGTTATGGAGCAGCGTCTGAATGCGATGGATGCCTCCTATGATGCCCCTCTGTGTGATGATGAGGATGACGCTTTTAAAGCCCCTGCCCATTATTTACATGATGCGAATAGTGATCCGGCCCATTTAATTGAAAAAGAAGTAAGCGGGGAACAAGGCAGAGAACAGTTATTTGTTGCTTTAGAGCGCCTTGACGAACGTAGTCAGGATATTTTACAACAGCGGTGGTTAGCTGATAACAAAGCAACATTGCATGATTTGGCTGATAAATATGGTGTTTCTGCAGAGCGAGTGCGTCAGCTTGAAAAGAATGCCATGAAAAAACTTCGCCAATACATGGAAGAAACGGTTTAAGATACCAAGCGTTCTTGTGCAATTGAAATAAATGACTAAGGTTGTTCATCGCTGGTCAATAATTTTCTTAATTTCAATTTTGTTACCTCATCTGCAAAAGCTGAATCAATGGCATTGAGTGTAAACATTTTCATTTGCTTGTCAGAGTAATGATAGGTTTCTTGTACTCGCTCATACTCCTTAGCTAAATTAGTGCGAAAAAAAGGCGGATCATCTGAACCGAGGCTGATTTTAATACCGGCATCTATTAGATGGGGCAAGGGATGACTCACCAAATCTTTAAAAAGGCCAAGAGCGACGTTGCTGGAAGGACAAATTTCCAGTGCGATATTACGATCTTTCAATTGGGCAATGGTTTCTGCGGAATGAATTGCCTGGATACCATGACCGATGCGTTCGATTGGTAAATACTCCATTGCTTCAAGCATGCCACTTGCTGGAGCAAATTCACCTGCATGTACCGTACAATGAAGCCCTGCTTCGGCAGCGATTTGGTAGGCTTTCTTGAATAGTTTAGGGGGGAAATGAATTTCATCACCACCAAGACCCAGCCCCACAATACAAGGAACTTGCTCTTTAATAGCTTGTTTTGCTACGCGGATCGCAGCGTCCGCTCCAAAATGCCTTACTGCTGTTATGATGATCCTGCCTATAATATTAAATTGATTTTCGGCATCATCAATGGCCTGTTGTATCGCCTGCAAATGTTCGGATGAGGGAATGCCACTGGCTTGCTCAGCATGATCAGGAGAATACATCATTTCTATATAAACAGTATTTTCTAGAGCGTTGGTTTTCAGATAATCAAAAGTAATATCATAATAGTCTCTTGGTGTTTTAATCAGTGCAGCAATAGCATCGTAAGCTTTTAAAAAATCGAGAAAATCATGGTAAGCGTAGCCTTTTCCATCGCTCGCAAGTAGCGTTTGGGGAAGCGGCAGCTTATTGCGCTTGGCGAGTTTTTTGGCAAGAGTTGGGGTAATAGTTCCTTCCAAATGTGAGTGCAGCTCGGCTTTTTGTATGCTCATGGTTGTTCCTTTCCATTGCTATAATAGACTTTATTGAAATTCAGCGAATTTCGAATGAAATCTAATGATTAATGGCAACTTAGTGTAAAAACCGATAAAATTAGCCATCTGTTATTTATTATATGCTATCCAGGACTAGTCATGAGCCAGAATGATATTGATAAAGCTTACGTAAGCCCTTACGACAAATTCCTTTTTGAGTTTGATGCTCAACATAAAAAATCGACCTCCCAGCTCAAAGAAATCAAAAAGCATCAGCGTATTGCCTATTTGCGTGATAATGCCAAACGAGATGAGAAGGATGATGAAATTTGGGGGGGATTCTAAAATCTGTGGGTTTGTCCCCGCAAACATTCCCATGAATTTCATTACTCCTGCCAGAATTAGACGAGTGTATTCTTCTCTCCCTCTCTCCTTGAATATTTTTTCGAGCGGGGAGTGAGAGATTTCTAGAATTGCTATGGGTAAATTTACCCATGCATCTTTCTTTAAAAAAGAAGTATGGTTGAACAAACTCAATCATTAATGCAGTTCAATGCCACTCCCTGAGGAAATTACCTTAACTCTATTCAATTGGTTACCACGCAAAGATATCCTGACAGTATTTTCTGTCTGTAAGGATTGGCAGCGGATATGTCTATCGGCAAAGACGTGGAAAGAGGCCGGTGCCTCTTCTTTTGAGGATTTTAAAGAAAGAATCGAAGAGCTTTGTCCAGAACTAAGGGAGTTTGTTTTAAATGAGAGAATTGGTCTGGAGCTTGCCGAACGCCTCCATAAAATATGGTCGTTATCTCAAGAGGAGCGTCAGGGATTAAAAGAGCTTACCGATGAAATGGATGAAAAATTGACTAAATACCTGTTCTCCAATTATGGCTTGGCTCTTTATTTAGAAGGGATCATTGTAAAGGTAGACTTGGAAATTGTCCCAGAAGATTTTTTTAAGTATATCTGTACAAAGGAAGGGTTTATTGCCTTATTTATCGAGAAATTAATTGCTTTCGAAGATATCGTATTGCTCGATTTTTCGCATCTGCAATGGTTATTTTCGGAGCATGGTTTACAGGCTTTGCGGGAGCAACTAATTTCCAGTGAACAGCTCACTATGTTAACTCCTTCCCACCTGGAATTTTTACTTACCCCTAAAGGACTGGCCGCATTGCGTGAAGGCTTAATTACCGTTGATGAAGTAGTGTCTTTAAAGCCTATTGAATTAAAATGCTTACTGACTGATATGAAACTGGCAGAATTGCGGGAGGATCATAGCAATCAGCTTGACGGTGATTCACATTCCTATAAAAGCATGTAAGGCCTTATAAGCCATAATTGTCAGCAACGAGGCTGCCGGTAATGTTAATACCCACGACATAAAAATATTGCGAATTACGATGAGGTTTAACGCGCCGATACCGCGTGCTAATCCAACTCCAAGTACTGCTCCAACCAAGGTTTGTGTAGCTGAAACGGGGATACCAGTACTGGTTGCAACGACTACGGTGGTTGCCGCAGCCAGAGTAGCCGCGAAAGCACGGCTTGGTGTTAAAGCAGTGATTGCACTACCTACCGTTTCAATTACTTTTCTACCATACATTAGAAAGCCAATCACTACCCCTGCACAACCAAGTAAGATAATCCAGGCGGGATAATTAGCTGCACTCACAGGCTGATCAGCGTGCATAACCAGAGTATAAATAATACTCAATGGACCTACAGCCAAGGCAACATCATTTGAACCATGCGCGAAAACCATTGCACAAGCAGTCAAGGCCATAAGTACAGCAAAATATTTCTCCACTTGAAGAAAACGTTCACGCCGCCTAATTCGGGGCATTTCAGGGATTCGTTTTATAAAGAGCATACCAATGATGGTGATGGTAATACTGGTTGCAAGGGTAACCGCTAAATCTTGCTTTAAATTAAGGTGGATATCGAAATGATTTAAGCCCTTAAAAACAGTAATAAAAGACAGAACCGATCCAACTATGAAAAGATAAATAGGCACATACCATTTTGCTTTTTCGAGGGGGTCGCTTTTTACAAAGATGGCTTGTTGGATACTAATAAAAAGCACGTAGGCAGTAAATCCGGCAATCAGAGGGGAAGTGACCCAGCCAATGGCAATATGATAAACCTGGCGCCACTGAATCGAGTCTGGACCTAAGACGACAGAACCGAAGCCCACCATTGAACCTACAAGGGCATTTGTAATGGAGACAGGAACACCGAGATAACTTGCAAGATTCATCCACACAGTACAGGCTAATAAAACACCTAACATCCCCTCAATCAGAATTAAGGGTTGGTTTGATAGCTGGCTGCTAGTAATAATGCCGTCCCGCATGGTTTCTGTTACGCCGCTGCCACCAAGGAAGGCGCCGGCAAACTCAAAGACAATGGCAATAATCATTGCCTGCCGTACAGTGACGGCTTTGGAGCCCATCGTTGTGCTCATTACATTGGCCAGATCGTTTGCGCCAACTCCCCAAGTCATGAAAAAACAGAAAGCGATGGCAACGAGAAGCAGAATAAAAGGATAATCCATAGGAATTACTACCGAGCAATAAGAATTTGTAGCCGACCACCCACCGTTTGGGCATGATCAGCCAAGTCACCAATCCATTGGACCAGTTTGTAGAGAAAAACTACTTCAATGGCAGGTAAATCCTTTTCCAGCTCAAAAATACGATGTCTGATATCAGCAAGCATGTCGTCACTATCATGTTCAATTTCATCTAGAGTGACAATCATTTCTTCAACGATTTTTACTTCGCTGCCACGAAAGCCGCTTTCGAGTAGTTCATCGAGTTCATTAATCGCTTTACAAGCTTGTTTGGACGCATCCAGGCAACGATTCAAAAAGGGCATAAAGACAGCAGTTAATGCTTCAGGGATAACCATTGTGCGGCTGATAATGAGTCCGGCAATATCTTCTGCTTTATTGGCTATTCGATCCTGGGCACTAAGCAATTCAAGTAAATCAGTACGCGATACTGGTAGAAACAAGCCAGTTGGCAGATGCAAGCGCAAATCCCGCTTAATTCTATCCGCTTCTTTTTCAATGCTGGATATCTTTTCTTTAATGGCGTTAGCTGTTTCCCAATCTTGTAGCAAAACGGCCTCAAAAAAAGGATAGAGCTGTTTTGCACATTGATGTGTTTTACGCATGTGTTGTTCAATAGGCCTGATAGGTGAGGGCCCGAACATGTTAAATATGCTACCCATAAAGTATGAATCTTTGAAAAAGATTAGGGCGATTATAACTAAACTTTTACAGGAACAAAACAATTGTTTTACATAAGCTATCCTGCTGTCAGGAAGTAAAATCAGCAAAATAACCTGAAATAGACATCTCCCGAAACTCTAACTACATTGGAGCATAGCTTTGCCGATGCAGTGCTCGAATCCACATGTATTGGCCTGTACGCTGCATTTCTGCGCGGCATTTCCCCTCGCTCCGCTCTCACTGCAGCGTGTTTCGAAAGACGTCTGATAAGTTGTTGTTCAAATTATTTTTTTAAAAATTTAGCCTGCAATTGTTAGTCTGCTACACTTGAAAGTAGACTTCTTCGGAACTCTACTACAGAGGGGAATTGCTTCGTCGATACGGTGCTGGTTATGCGTGCAGGCCGGTTCTGGGCTCCGTGTCTCCTTTGCACAACGCTCTCTAGCGAGTTTTCAAAGAAGTCTGGTATTCATGATGAAGATCGGCTAACAAGGAGTGTTGCCATGAAAAAATGGTTTATTGGTTTGTTGTTTTTAGCAATGAATGTTTGGGCTGATCAAATGATCACGAAAGTCATTGAATTAAATTACCAAAATGCCGATAACGTCATCCGCTTAGTTCAACCCCTTCTCCAAGAGGGTGAGCAAATCACCGGTTCTGGTCAGACCTTGGTTGTAAAAGTCACACCGCAAACCTTAACTCAATTACGTACGGTATTACACAAACTCGATCAACCACCCGTAACGTTTGAAATCACAGTTTTTCAAGGTGATCCAGATTGGCTTAACCAGCAGAACGATAATGATATGGTTATCAGTACGTCTTCTCAGAGCCAGCAACGCCGTCGCCAATCGGTCACTGTTATGAATGGCGAGTCAGCTTTTGTAAGTACAGGGGAAGATCAACCTGTACTGAGTTCTGTTGGTATCGGTTTCTGGGGAACGGGTGTTTCTTATGATCGCCGTTTAGTACAAAATGGTTTGCTAGTAGAACCTGTGCTGCAGGGGCAGAGGGTAAAATTAACCGTCCGCCGAGTTCGCGAACAAGATAATCAAGTAGTCAATCAGCAATTTGATGAACAGCAGGTTAATACAACGGTCATGGTGCCTCTAAATCAGTGGGTCCCTTTGGCTAGCGCAGAGGGGGATGCACCTGCGGATTCCAATACAATAGTGATTCGTGCTGGAAACCAATATACACAAAACTCTACTTTATACATTAAGGTTCGGATTGTACAAAAAGAGTCTTCCGGTATTAATAAAGAATAAAGAGATGGTTTTTGCCTCTTCATGGGCTATTACCTTGACAACACTTCTCTATAGCAAAACAATAGCTCCTTTCTAAATATTACTCTGCCAACAAGGTTGGTAGAGTGCCTTGAGGATAAAAAATGCAAATAGCCAGTATTAAAGGGCGTGAAATTCTTGATTCACGTGGAAATCCTACTGTTGAAGCCGATGTGTTTTTGACAAGTGGTGTATGTGGACGAGCCAGTGTTCCTTCTGGAGCCTCAACGGGTAGTCGTGAGGCCTGTGAGCTTCGTGATGAAGACAGCACTCGGTATGCTGGTAAAGGAGTTTCTCGGGCAGTGGGATACATCAATCATGAGATTAACCAGGCTTTAAAGGGCGCTTCGGTCAAAGAACAGGAATTAATTGATAAACGTCTTTGTGAATTAGATGGAACGGATAATAAGTCCCGGCTGGGTGCCAATGCAATTTTGGCTGTTTCTTTAGCCTGTGCCAGAGCTTATGCTAATGCGAGTAAACAACCTTTATTTATTTCGCTCAATCAAGGCGAAGCGATGACCATGCCTGTGCCTATGATGAATGTCTTAAATGGTGGGGCACATGCGGATAATAATGTTAATATTCAAGAATTCATGCTGATGCCTGTAGGGGCACCAGATTTTGCGACAGCGCTGAAGATGGGGACAGAAATTTTTCACGTCTTGAAGTCTGTGCTGAAAAAGCAGGGATTAAATACAGCGGTTGGTGACGAAGGTGGTTTTGCACCGGATCTTAAATCAAATCGTCAGGCTCTTGATATATTAGCCCAGGCAGTCGAACAGACAGGTTATCAATTAAAGCGAGACATTGTTTTTGCTCTTGATGTTGCAGCCTCTGAATTATTTCATGATGGTCAATATCATCTGGCCTCTGAAAACAAAATACTTAGTAGCGAGCAAATGATCGCTTATTATCGTGAATTGGCAACCAATTACCCAATTGTCAGTATCGAAGATGGTTTAGATGAAAATGATTGGCAGGGTTGGCAGCAATTGACTGCTGATCTAAAAGAGCGGATACAATTAGTCGGTGATGATTTATTCGTAACGAATACCCGTATTTTACAAGAAGGTATAAGCCAAAAAATGGCAAATGCCATATTGATTAAACCCAATCAAATTGGAACTTTAACCGAAACCAGACAGGCTATTCGTTTGGCACAGACAAATGGTTACCGCTGTGTAATGTCACATCGTTCAGGCGAGACAGAAGATGTTTTTATTGCTGATTTGGCTGTTGCGACCGGTTGTGGTCAAATTAAGACTGGTTCTTTATGTCGCACAGATCGAATAGCCAAATACAATCAATTATTAAGGATTAATGAGTTGGCTGCTCTTCCTTATGCTGGAAAAGCAGTTTTAGTTCGAGCTTGAAGCGTCAATTCGTTTTGGTAACCCGACGAGTCTGATACTCTTGGGTTACCTTCGGCAGCTCCTTGTTATTCAGGAGTTTCCGAATAAGTTCTAATGGGGTATGCACGATAGAGTTCGCAAAACGAATCGTGCCCGGTATATAATAATGGAAAGAAACAATTCTCTCTGGTTAATCTATGCGATCTATCATTATTATTTTGATATTGGCGTTAATCGGCCTGCAATATAAATTATGGTTGGGTGATGGTAGCGTATCGCAATGGATTAATTTAGAAAAAAAATTAGCTATCCAAGAGCAGGAAAATGAGAAGCTTGCCGCGCGTAATCGTGCGATTGAAGCAGATATTCTTGAGTTAAAAAGCGGTGATCAGGCTCTTGAGGAACAGGCACGTTCTGAATTAGGTATGGTTAAGAATAACGAAGTTTATTATCAGTTTGTTGATTAAGGGCTCGTTCTACAAGATGCGTTAGATCTCATCCCTCTCTTTGAAGGATGAGAAAATAGAGTTCTAGGGTTAAACAGCAATTAATTCTGTCGGCATAATGGGGGGTAATTTATCCCATAAGCTCACTACATAACCCCCGCCTCCCGAACCAGTCGGTTTAACAGCCAGGGCGCCTAAGTCAAGTAACATCTGCATATGTTGTTGTAAGGTTTCACTGACAAGCCCCCATTGCCGGAAGCAATCGGCACTTTGTTGTATAGCTTGCGCCAGGTCTGCCAGGGCGTTGGGTCCGCCTTGCTCCAGGACTAGTTGTGCTTTTATAACGCTGGCATTCATCTTGTTGTCAATTTGTGCAGCGTAAGCGGCATCTGCTTGCCACAAATCCCGCACCTGATTGATACAATGAGAAGTGATGCCAATTTGTCCGCAAGAGGATAAGAACCAGTGGGGGTGCCAAGCCTGTTTAATAGGCTTTAATAGCCCTTGCTGAAAATAAACGCCAGTCTCAGTAGCAACACCCGCAATATCAAGGCCGCTACTTTGACCATGAAATAAATTTTCCAGATTTTTTGCAAAAGAATAAATGGATTGCGTGCTCAATACCTGTTGCGCTTCAAACCAGCGCGCTACAGCCACACAAAGTGCAGCCGAAGCCCCCATCCCTACACCAATGGGTATATCACTATATAAATGAAAATGGCCGGAGAGGCTGTTAAGTGACTTACCTAACAGCTGCTGTCCTTGTTCAAGTACAGACCAAAACAACAAGTGCATATCTGAGCCACTGCTACCTTCATAGTCAGCGCTAAGTTCAGAGTTGGATGAGTTGTAACTGAGAGTCAGCTTCTTTTCCTGAATAGGAAAAACAAGTGCGCCATGACCGCGCAAAACAGCATGTTCTCCTGCTAAAATCCATTTGCCATACGTCGTTGTTTGAAAATCATAAGACATCGTAATTGCCAATTAAATGATCATGTTGAAATTGCAGTGCCATTTTGCTTTGATCTGGACGATAGAGTAAATGAATATTAGGCCCTGCATCCATCGTAACAATAGGACCGTCCCCGTTATGGTTCCAGAAGTTTTGCAGGCTGCGTAATGCTTCCTGACATTTTTCCGTTATATACGAAAAAGGCTGCTTGCAACTGGTAAATAATTGATGCATATCCTGGAACTCACGCCAACAAATTTGGTAAGCACTTGGCCAATCCTGTGTTTCTAACGCATGACGCAAAACTTTTAAATTCTCTGTCGCTCGTTGACAGCGCGTTGTGTAATGGCTACTACTTTTCACACGAACGTGAGCTTCACTGGAAGGCACAGGTTTTTCATCGTGGCTGATCACAATCACTTGATGGATTAACTCTGTATAAGGCAAATTAATTGCTTCGACAGTTTCCCCTTCCCAAAGAGCCCAGGGTGAGAAAAAAGAACGGCAGGATGAACCAGAACCCAGGCGACTTAATTGCGCTTGTTCTTCAACAGAAAGCAAAGGCTTCTTGCTAAGTTCACTTAAGGCAAGTACAGCACATTTGGTCAATGCTGCAAAACTTGATGCAGAGCTGGCTAAGCCACTACTGTGTGGAAAATTATTGGTTGAGCGTACAATAAAGGCACCTTTATAACCAAAGTAAGCTTTCACTCGCGCCAAATGCTCTAGAAAGCGTTGTTGCCCCAATGGGGACAAAACAAAGGGGGTAGCGCCCGGGGTATCTAAAGGTTCCCAAAAATCTTTTTTTCCGCTATGACTTTCAAGTACGACACTACTTAAGAGGTTGTTTAGCGTATAGGATAATGATGGATTATCCGGTATGTTTTTCTCATTGTCTTTTTTACCCATGTATTTTATCAGGGCAATGTTAGCAGGTGCTTGGGCGAACCATTGCATAGCCTAATCTCCTTACATTTAGTGGCCTGGTGCATCATTCCAAAGAATTTTATGCAATTGCAGCTGAAAGCGCACAGGTAGTCGGTCTGTTACTATCCAGTCAGCGAGAGTAGTCGAGTTTAATTCATTCCAGCTGGGTGAAAATAAAATCTGTACGCGCTCTGACAGGTTGTGTTCAATTATAATTTGGCAAGCCCAGTCGTAATCCTCGCGACTACACAATACAAATTTGATTTGATCACTTTGCTTTAAATGAGCTAAATTGGCAAATAGGTTTTTTTTGCTTTCCCCGGAGTCCGGGGTTTTCAAATCCATAATGACCATGACTCGTTTATCAACTTGAGCAATATCTCGTGCCCCACTTGTTTCCAAAGACACACTAAAACCAGCGTCGCAAAGTTGACGTAATAAATCGATACAACCTGGTTGTGCCAAAGGTTCTCCACCGGTTACACAAACCTGTTTACAATTGTAGGAAGTCACTTTCTCCAGGATAGAGGTTAAACTTTGCATCTCACCACCACTAAAAGCATAGGCTGTATCACAGTATTGGCAACGAAGGGGACAGCCTGTGAGGCGAATGAATACCGTGGGTAATCCCACGGTAACTGATTCACCTTGCAAAGAATAAAAGATTTCTGTAATGCGTAATTGAGAACTAACTTGCTTCATGAGACGCCTAATAACTCCAGTTTTTTCATTGCCAAATGCGCGGTAGGGGTATCAGGGTAGTTTTTTAGTACTTGTTGTAAACGCACTCTTGCGTCATCTGTTTTACCTGAGGCAGCCAGTGCATAGCCAATTTTGAGCGTGCTGGCAGCTGCTTTGCTTGAGGAGGGAAATTGCTGCAATACGATTTCAAAATGCTCGATTGCTTTGGGATAATTATTTTTAACCATATAAAGCTCACCCAGCCAATAATGAGCATTTGCAGTGTAGCCACCCTGGGGATATTGTGTGGCAAAGGCTTGCATCGCAGTCAGTGCTTCGTCAAAGCGCTTGTTTTTTACCAGATCGTAGGCCGCGAGGTAGCTGATTTGCTCATCAGCGGGATTTGTTCGGGCAGGAGTAGCAGTAGGCGTTACAGCAATTTTCGAGCCTGGTTTTTCTTGTTGGGTAGCCTTTATAGGTGTTTCACTCACATTATTGGGAGGAGTAGCTACTTGCGAGCCAAGTGATAACTCGGTTGGTTGGTTTGGTTGTTCAGCTTGGGCTGATTGGCCTGGCTTGACGGAACCATTATTGCGCAGACGCGCATCTAAATCTTTATAGAAAGCTAATTGTTGTTGTTGTAATAATTTCAAATCATGGGCTTGTACTTCTAATTGACCGCGTAACTCTTGGATTTCCTGTTGCAAACCCTGAACTTTATCCAACAATCCGGCATTATCGTCATTGCTGTCACGGTTATCTTTTGCGAGAGCAACTTCTTCCTCATTGTCAATATTTTCAAGCTGAGCTTTGGCAACAGGCTGCTCTATGGCGGCCTGTTGTTCATCAAGAATTGCAAAATTTTCGCTGTCATCAACTACAGGTGCTTCTGCAAATGCTTGTAACGGCAAAAGACAAGAAAAGCACAAACTTAATAGAAGTCGATGGGATTTAATCATCGTGTAGCCTCGTAAGTGAATTCAACACGACGGTTTTGCATATGAGAAGCTTCGTCGTGGCCGAAATTTGCAGGCCGCTCTTTACCATAGCTGACGACACGGATTTGACTTCTACTGACACCTGCCATTCTCATCAAATCAGCGACTGTACTAGCGCGACGCTCACCCAGTGCTACGTTGTATTCACGGCTACCACGTTCGTCAGTGTGACCGGCGAGCAGAACACGTGCGCCTGGATGTGTTTTTAAGTATTCAGATTGCGCGTTGAGCGAAGCCGTATACTTAGGATTGAAACTACTGTCGTCATAAGAAAATAAATAAACTTGGTTATGAGGTGCCTGAGTAGTATAGGATTCACCAGGCTCTTGACCAGCAAAACGACCTAATTGTCCCAGACCATGGGCAGACGCGCCCCCGTTCATACCTGCACCGTCAGCACTACCTGGTGTTTTCGAACAGGATGCGAGCAGCACAATGCTTGCTGCAACAAGTCCCATTTTTAAAAACGATCTGGCTTTCATCCTCTTATCTCCTTTTTTTTATTCGTAGTTTACTAATATTAAAGCGCCGCAATGGCGGCTCATTGTACAATTGTTTTGTCTATTTCGCTATTGTCTCTACTGCTTATGAGCCAATTATCGATGGCTATGATCCTGTTTCACATGGTTTACAACAAAATTGGTTACTTCAGCCGTAAGATTTTCTGTTGCTCGGTTGGCGGCAATCACACCACCATAGGGAGTGTCCATAGGGCAACAGACATGTTGACTAATAACTTTTGATGCGACCACTCGATTATCACTCACATGGGTTAATGTTACTTTAACAACTAAATCCAATACACTGGGCTTTCTTAAAAAATTTTGTTGTAAGGCAATGAGTTGTGTGTCCAAACGATAATCGGTTTGTTCGGAATGCGGTGTTGAAGCGACTGCATAAAAATAACCACTACGTTGTAAACTTTGTACAATGAGTGGAAACAACATGTCCGCTGGAGGATCAATCCAGGCATTCTTTGCGAAACTACCTAGTTCAAACGGTTGCTGAATATAAAGCATTTGCTCAGTTTGATAGCCTGCAACGGCATCGGGAGTAGTAACAAGTATAGATTGATGAGCAGCATTCGCGGCTAATTGCTTATTACTAAAAGCTGCCAATTTGTATTGATTAGTAATGGGTGTTTTAATCGGCGAGCAAGCTGTCAGTAAACAGTGAGCACAGAAAAGAAGAATAAGACCAAATTTGTTCAAAATTATTCTCCTGGTCCAGGTTTAGGTGGTGTTGTACCACGGATTACTACAGCAGGATTTTGGCGCATTTGGTTACTAACTTTTTCCAGATTAGCAGCAATTGTATCAAGACGACGTATGAGTGTTATAGTGGGTGGCAAGGCTTGCTGTGAAATTTGGTTAATTGTTGTTTTACCTGCATCCATTGCGGAGGATACCTTATCTCCGGCCTTGGTCATCGCATTCACAGTAACCTTTAAATCTCTAACGACCTCAGGCAGTTGATGACTTGCGTCAGTAAGATTTCTTATGAGGATATCGGCATTTTCCAGGCTTTGGTCAATGTGTTTACCATTCTTGGCGATAACGCCACTAAAACTCTCTAAATTTGCCAAGGTCTTTTTGATGTACTTTGCATTTTCACGATCAAAAATCCGACTAATTTCCAAACTTACTTTATTCACATTCTCGGATACATCCTTCAGTGCTTTGTCGAGTTGATTAAAAAGAGAAGGTTTAGCTGGAATAATTGGATAAGGTTCACTGGGCAATTTTTCCAAAGGCGTTAAATCGGAAGAACTTGCTGACAGTCCTACATAAGTTGTTCCTGTAATTCCTTGGGAAATTAAAGTAGCCGAGGTGCTGGTGGTGATAGGTGTTCCTTCTTCAATATTAAGCAGAATTTTAACTTGTTGTGGATCGCGGCGATTGAGGGTAATTTTTCTTACAAAGCCAACCTTCACACCATTATATTTAACAGGTGATTCTTCACTTAATCCTGAAACTGCTTCATGAATATAAACCACATAAAGACGGTATTGTTTTTGATCAAAGCCAACAGATAGCCATAGACCAGCCGCGATAAGCCCTCCGAGAAGGATTAGCACTGCCAGGCCGACTATTGTGTAGTTGGTTTTTGCTTCCAATAAACATACTCCTATTCTTTCGTTCTCAAACAGTTTAAAAGGTACTGAAGTATTCGGCAATCAAAGGATGCGGATTTTTTATCAATTCTTCTATTGGCTCGACAGCTAATATTTTTCCTTCACCGATAAAGGCGACTCGATCTGTAGTTCGTTTTATTGACTCCACGTCATGACTAATCATCACAATAGTCAGATCCAACGAGTCTCTTAAAAAAAGAATCAGCTCATCAAATTGTCTGGCACTGCGGGGGTCAAGTCCTGTTGTGGGCTCATCCAGGAATAATAATTCTGGATCCATGGCAATTGCGCGTGCTGCTGCCGCACGCCGCTGCATTCCACCACTTAATTCAGAGGGATATTTTCCGGCAGCCTCTTTAGGTAATCCTACCAAGGAAATCTTAAGCATGGCGAGATGTTCCATAAATTTTGTGTCAAGGGTGGTGAATTCTTGCATAGGAAAAACAATATTTTCTAACACGGTCATTGCCGAGAAAAGAGCACTGTGTTGAAACAACATGCCCCATCGCCGACGGAGTGCATCTGCCTTTGCATTGGTTAAATTTGCAATATCTTGGCCAAAAACTTTTAGAGAACCCTCTGTAGGTTTTAACAACATAAGAAGACTGCGCAAAATGGTTGTTTTACCGCTACCACTGCCGCCGATAATCGCTAAGATTTCACCTTTTTTCACCGTGAGATTAACATCTGAATGCACCCACTGCCCACCGAGATAATTTTTTAATCCTTTAATTTCAATGACTGGCTCACTCATTTTTAAAGCCCCATCCAGCTATAAACAACGGAGAATGCCGCATCAGCAACAATAATTAAAAATAACGACTGGACAACGCTTCTTGTGGTTTGGCTGCCAATGGTATCTGCT
The DNA here is from genome assembly GCF_001467625.1 of Legionella feeleii. GTDB lineage: Bacteria > Pseudomonadota > Gammaproteobacteria > Legionellales > Legionellaceae > Tatlockia > Tatlockia feeleii. Next base: position 234,822 of record NZ_LNYB01000085.1, on the reverse strand, counting down.
TCTACTCTAAATCCTTGAAAACAGCCTACCAGAGCAATCAAAATGGCAAAAGCAGGGGCTTTATACAAACCTAACAGGAGCTGATCTAATCCCACGGAATCTTTCAAACGAGCCATGAAATCAAAGTAACCGACATTCAATATCCATTTGGACATGAGCATAGCACCGATGATACTAAAAACGTCTGCCCAGAAAATTAGCAGTGGAAAAACAAGCAGCAAGCCAAGAACCTTAGGCAAGACTAATAATTCTGTAGGGGATAGCCCCATTGTTTTAAGGGCATCCACTTCTTCATTGATTTGCATGCTGCCAATCTGGGCGGTGAATGCGGAACTAGTCCTTCCTGCCACAATGATCGCTGTAATGAGCGGAGCAAATTCACGAAAGATAGCCATGCCTGATAAATAAGCAATAAAAATATTGGCTCCATAGGTTTGTAGTTGTAAACCCATCTGATAAGCGAGAACAATACCGATTAGGAAAGACAGCAAAGCAAGAATCGGCAGAGCTTGAATGCCAGCAGAAGCAACATTGGAAGCAATACTGGGTAATTGAAAACGTTTCCAATAGCCGAAGGCTTCAAAAAGTTTGGAGCTTAAGTCGCCAATTAAAATGACGAATCCATCGGCCTGGCGCAATTTATGAACAGTTTCTTCACCAAGTCGCGCCAGTATATTTTTTTTCTTCGGGGTTGGTGGTTTGTAATCCAGACTGGTTTTCTTTTCAGCCACGAGCTTTATTAGTGAATCTTGTTCTTTGGCAAATTTTACGAGTTCTACTTCCTTACCATCGGATTTCAGGATCTCCACACACTGGAGTAAGGCTAAGGCACCTGCGCTATCAAATTGGGTAAGCTCGCTGCCACTAACGGTAATTTTTTCTACCTTGGGCAGTGGTGTTTGTTTAAAACGGTCAACCAATCCATCCAAATGGAGAACTGACCAAGAGCCTTCGCATTGATAGCTATGGTTTTCTTCGTTAAAGATAAATTGGCTTGCAGGTTTTACCTTGGTCATGATTGCGATCATTTCAAGAAATAGCCTAGGATAATACGAAATCACCTGCCACAGCAAAGTACTTGTAAAAGCGTGAATCATTTTAAACGACTGCAAATTTTCTTTTGGAACATTGATCCTGGCTATTTTCGGGTGAAGCATGCCTTTAAAACGGTTTTAGCCATTGTCATTGCATTATGGTTTGTCCGTGATGAAACTCATTTTACCAAAGCAATGACTGGTTTGGCCTGCGGTATGTCTATGCAAGGGATGATAGCTAAATCGTTTATTTCGCGCGTTGTGCAAGTGATCCTGTTTGATCTGGCTTTTTTTACAGCGTTTATCATGGGCCTATGGGTACGGGATTTTCCTCATTTATGCCCAATAGTTTTAGTGGTTCTTGGTTTTACAGTCAATTACATGCGGCGTTTTGGTTTAAGTAACAGTGTTGCGCCAATGAAAGTGTGGACGCTTTGTTTTTTGGCTATTGTTATACCGTTGCAAACAAAAGAGTGGTGGACGCATATTTATGGATTTATTATTGGTTTAGTGGCAGGTGCACTGACTCTTCTTTTTGTTTTCCCTGAAAATTACTCCAAACTGTTTATTAATAACTCTAATCGATTATTTAAAGCGTTAGCGCGAGGCATGAATGCCTGCCGACGACCTATTTTGTTTCCGGTTCCGCCGCGAAACATTGCCCGGCTTTCTTTTGTACGGGTACGAGACATGTTGCATCGCCTATTAGACAGTAATCAGACCATAGTGCAAGGCCTGGCAATCAATGAGCGTGAGAAGTTAATTGATGGGATAATGATTCAGGAATATGCATTAATCCATGCTTTTAATATGATGGTGGATTCTTATAAGACTATTCTGGTAAAAAATTATCAATTGTCGCCCTCGAAACGCCTTGCTTTGAGTTCAATAAACAGGCAGTTTGCAGCGTTGTTGACGTCATTAACGATGAACAAAGATTATTCTGTTACGGCGAAAACTTGTCGAATTTCGATGGCAAAAATTACGGAAAAACTAAGTCAGGAACCGCTAACGGATCCTGCTTTAGTGATGGTTTTTCTCAATCTAAAGCTTAGTTTTAATTTGCTGCATGAAAATATACTGCGTTTACAGCGGGGTGAGAATGCAGATTAGAAATACAACAAAAATGGCCTTTCAAGCAGCGATGGCCATCTCGATTGCTGAAGTTATAAATTGGTATTTTCAGATGGAGCGTGGCTATTGGATTATTTTAACGGCGATGGCTCTAACGACGCAGACTTGGGGGGAAAGTATTAAGCGCTCTATTGAGCGGGTTAGTATGACGATTTTAGGTGGTCTTTGTGGAACGGGATTATATTTTTTATTGCCTGCTAACGACACACTCATTCTGGTTTTACTTTTAACCTTTGTATTTTTTACTGTATACATATTGCCAATTAATCATCTTCTTGGCGTGTTTACATTAACCGGGTTTGTGGTATTTCTTTTTGCATTACTTAGTGATTGGACACTGTTTTTACTGAGGGAGCGTATTTTAGATACGGTTTTGGGTGCGTTAATCGCTATTTTTGTTGGCTGTATTTTTTTACCAGTAAGAACCAATATAATCGATATTTTCATTGGTTATCTGGAAAAAATGAATGCTGCATTAACATTGACTTTTACTAGCCAACAGCAAAGCAGCCCAGTAATCAGTAATCAAAATCTGTATGCTGATTTTCAAACTATCCGCAAGCAAGCAATTGCAATTCGCTACGAAGTACTTTTTCATCGTCTTAGTCGACAGGAGTTTAATTCCCTACTGATGCACATGGCTTTCTCTACCCAGTACGTTGCTGGTTTAACCGAGGCTTATCGCTGGTTGGCTTGTTATTTAACTAGTGAGGATAAGGTGCATTTGGAGACGGCTGTTAAAACCACACAACATAATCTCGCTGTATTGATAAAACATCTTAAAAGACAAAAACATCCCACCATGCTGCCAGTAATCAATTTAACTGACTTGTTAACGAAGGCAATTAGTACTGATGCACAGCGTTTTGCTTCTTTAGA
>NZ_LNYB01000085.1:221371-231765 GCF_001467625.1 Legionella feeleii | reverse complement strand
TCTTGGCACTTTAACCCTCTTTTGATTGCGGAATCAAAGAGTTAGATTACTTTAATCCGATTAAAGTGCCCCTACATTTGGGGGAGAGCCTGATAACCTCCAGCCTGAGCTGTAGCTACATGAGCAAGCTTGGCAAAATCAGCTGCTTGCTTCCCATCTTTAAAAGAAAACTCTTTGTAGGGTGAACCTTTGCTATCTTTGCAGTCGAAAACCATTACATTGTTATAACCAACCTTTTTTATAGTTTCTGCTAAATGAATATTGCCTTGCTTGTCTTGATGTTGAGATTTCTCAAAGACAGATTGCATCCCTGCATTCGGTTGAGCCGTAACAACGTTTGGTTGACTCAAATTAGATTTTATAGCTGGCTGTAAAAGATTATTGAGCTGAGATTTATTTAAAACAACTTTATGATAATCTCCTTCTTGATAAGTAGCTACATGAGGAAATTTCTTTGCAAAAAGAGCTGCCTGACTCCCATCCTTGAAAGAAAACGCTTTGTGGGAATCTTTAACATCAAAAACCCATGCATCAGGGTAACCCAACTTATTTGCAGCATTTGCCCATTTGATATTCTCAGCTTTATCTTTTTCCGCGCTTGACTGCAAGGTATGAGCTTCTTTAAAACTTGCCCATTTATTTACTTGCTGAGCACCTTGTTTCTGATGAGGTTTCGGTTCTTCAACACCATACTGTTTGAAAATTGCTTTCCTATTAGTAAACAATTGCTTTTCAACATAACCCAGCTGAGGACCATTGTGGCCTCTGGCATTTCCCTGTTCGTCGATAATGACATAACGAGGCTCACCTTTGTCATTTGCTCCATGTATTTTATAACCGTTGCCATGCTTTTCAACGCCAGTAACGAAATAATCAGTATCAGAGCTTTGGTGTATAAATTTTGATCCTTCGCTTTTCTCTTCAACTGTGCTTGACCAAGTTGGTTTAACATGAGCAACAACCGGTTGAGCGTGAACAGCATTTTGTTTATGTTGAGCTTCTAACTCTTTTGCTAAAATTGCATCCTTAGCAACTACGTGCTTTTTATAATTTTCTTCTGCCTGTTTATCATTAAAAATGGCACATACAAGATTTAGCTTTGAGTCTGGATAATCACGAACGAACCTTTCGAAAGCATTCATTGTCAATCGAGCACTTTTATCAGAGCTATTTTCGAGAAGAGGATGACTCATACCAGCCATAGGAACTATCATGTAATCTAAATCTTTGTTATGAACAAAAGCTTCATAGTACATGTTTTCTACACCGTCCTCGTTTTCTTTACCAACTAAATAAGGAACAGTAAGCATTTCAATTTTATCGATATTATGAGTAGCTCTCATGTCATAAGAGTCACAACTGATAGCATACCCTCTGCCTTCACTCTTACCATAGTTGTCTTTACCATGCTGAGGGGTTTCCATGACTCCAGGAACGCCGTAGCGGTTATATACTTCCGTCTGCAATCCAGCACCGGCTGCATTAATAATTGCTTTGGCAACAGCAAAACCACAACCAGTCAGTAAGTCACCATTATTTGATGTGGCAACAGCTCCCTTTTTTCCTGCCGCTATTCTTATATCCGTTACACCACCAGAATGAATTTGCACGCGCTTAGAAACAACACCATCACCTACAGATTCCAAAGAGGAAGTTTCCTGTTTAGGTGCATAAGACTGCTGTTGACGCCCGTAAAGTCTTGAATGAGGAAATTTTGCGCCACTAGGTGGGGTTGCACCATTCATATTAAAAAGCCAATTTTCAATGTCTTGAATTTTAAATTTCATGATTGCACCATAAAGATTAAAATTTAACCTTATTGTTAATTTTTCTCTCTTACGATGAAGAAAATATGAGATGGTCTACGTATTTTTTGCACTTAAAGTGCTTGTGACGAGGCGATCAACACTCAAGTTAGCAGTACAATGGGGGGCAGGGCCTGACGTATCCCGTCAAATTTTTGTTCAATTACTTCGTTCAATTTAAAACCTTGTTGATTATAAATTATTTCATTTCTGCGCAGGTTGGACATCCGCCTTACCAACAAAGTGATGGAGTAGTTAAAAAATAGATTTCCGCCTTCGCGGAATGACAGAAACTCAAATCAAAATAGGCAATTTAAGATCATAGATAGAGGGTATTAAAAATTCTTTTGTCCAAATATTTGACGGGATGGCTCAGGCCCTGCCCCCATAGATTCTGCTCTTAAAGAGAGGGGATGGAATGAGATGGCCATAGTAAATATAGCAACGAGAGACAGGCATCTTTCTTTTTTGTGTACTGAAGGCTATAGGAATAAATGTAAGGCTATTAGGTTTAATGTTAATGTGGAAAAAGCGTACCCCCCTTCTAATATATAGCTGTGGGGATTTTGTGTATTTGGGTACGACACTGTTATACATCGTAGGACATTTGTAGTGGTTATCTCGGCAATAATTATAATAAAATCAATTGGTTATTATTAAATTGACGGGCTCATAATCCGTTGATCTTGGAAGCAAACCTAGTGTGCAATAATCTCATTGTTCTTGTGATGATTTTTGAGTGGGACAAAAGAATTAGTGGGACATGTTATTTAACGCTGAACTGGAACTGCCCCACATTGTAAATAGGAATATGGGGCACGTGGGGCAGTATTTAGAATACTCTCATCATCCTCCCACATTTTTCCAGTAAGAACGTAACATCTCGGTGAGCCGATTCCCCTAATTCTTGGCTTCTGTGAGCTTTTCCCATCGCTCCTTGGCTCTAACCATCCTGCATTCTTTAAAACGCTAACGACTAGTCTAGGATCAAATCCTTGGCAGATTTCATTTTTGAAAATTTCAGAAAGCAAGCGTAGCCTGGTTGCTTGCAACCAGGATTTCAATTTAATTCCCTATACCTGATTCACCAAAATCACACCCTTAGAACTCTCTACTCCCATTTTTCGGATGTTATATAACTCGTGAAGCCAATTTGATTTTCTATCTCTTAAAGGCTATGTAAAGAAAAGGTGCCGTCCGGCGGTTTTTGATAAATCCCGGTTGCAAGCAACCAGGCTACGCTAGTTAGAAACACTCTTATTGCTTCATTAGCAATATTCAAGCCCTGCCCCTTCCGCCGATCTGACTTCATCATTAGTATAAATCATTGACTTTGTGAATAATTTACTCACATAATTCGTTTTTATTGAATTTAGCAGGAATAGTAATGCGTTTTCTTTCTTTTCTTACCTTACTTTGCATTCAATTGGTGACTATTCCTCTTTGTGCAGCTAGCTATGAACTCAATATAGCGGGACTTATAAAAAATCAGAACATCATTCAAACATTGCGTATCGAAGCAGACGATCTAACCGCAAAAATCACCCTCAACAATGGGCAAACTCTCGATGCTTTAGCAGGTGACTATTGGCCGCCATTCGATGAAACCGCACAAATTTCTGTTGTGGGACCCAATGTGCTATTTAAGTTAATAACTCAAGATGGAAACGAATGGGAGCGTTCGTTCAACTCGCTGAATTTACTTATTTCTAACGTGACTCATGAAGGACGAAGAGAGATAACCTTAGATTTAAATGCTACTCCTGTTAAAAGAATTGGCAAAGAAATCAATAAGAAGAAAACTACCTTTAATTTGGCTCAGTCTCTTTTGAAGGCATTCGTTCTCGGCGCTGAAGGCCAAATCCATTTCAAATTACTAGCTTCCGCCGAGCTCGAAGAAAATACCCATCCATTGATAAAAATTGAGCTTGAGCAGAACGAGCAGAGCTTCTCTTTCGAGCTACAGGATCAACGAGATGATCTAAAAATTGGATCTTGGAAAATTCGTGGTAATGGTTTTGGTCCAGGATCTTTAGTTGAGCTTCTACTGACAGCATTACGAAATATGAGCGAAGAATACCGCAATCAAAATACAAAAACTGATTATGAAGCCATGTTGCAAAATATTTTCTATGGCATTGATTTGTTCTTGGACTTTACAGCTCCCATCTCACAGTGGGACGGAATAACCTTAATCGCCAAAGGTTCTTTTGATTATCAATCGAAAGATTTAGATGCTTTCTCAATGCACTTTAATAATCACTTCCAACTGGAGGCTTATGATGGAAGCTGGAGCACTACATTAGGCAGTAAAACTTATATTTCTGTTGGAATGGAAGATTCTCCGGCCTTAAGCCAGCAATTTATTCTCAGCAATCCAAGCTCTGACGTCGAAAAAACTGCCCAATGGATTCAAACTCATTGGGTCGATCAACTCGCTGCTATGCTTAATATGCCGTCAATAAAATACTATGCCTATTACTCACCTACCTACTTTGGCCAAGCGTTAGTGATGGTTATAACTAGTTTAGGGGAGCTACAAGAAGATGGAACCATCATTTTTACACTCTCCAGAAACTCTCTTGGTTCATTTGAAATTTCTAAAACCAGTGTTTCCGATCTTGGAGCACTGATTATAAAAAAAGTAAAAGGAAAAACTGTCGGCTGGGGTTTTGGTTCTTAGTGGATTACGCGGACAACCTTGAGAGATAGACAGAAAATAATATATATTTATCTTCTTACAGCCTACTTACCGCGCTGAGAGATCCCACTAATTTTATAGATGATATTTTATTTCCTACGTTCCGCGGCTTGTCCGCGGAATCCACAACACTATTTACACAACAAGATATTTTTGAATGTATTGCAGCGTAGCCTGGTGGCGTGCAACCAGGCTACGTAGCTTCTTTTACCAATCCGGGTTTCACACACAGGGTTAATAATCCTGGTTGCAAGCAACCAGGCTACGCTAGCTGTTTTATTTTTTCTCCAGACGCTATATCCTGGAGGGGAAACTCTATACCTTACGGAATCAGGGTTTGAATTTTAAGCGTTACAAAATTCAAACCTTGGCTTCATAGATTCTTTGTGCTTGTTCTATAATAAAACTATTTTTTGAGCCAGGGTACATTCTTTTTTAATGCTTAAAGACAAGGAAAGAGTAATGAATATTTCTACATTGATAATAGGTAGCGTTTTGGTAATTGCCTCGGCCACTGCTGCCTCGGCAACAGACATGAGTAAAAATTGGGCATGCAGCACTAATGCAAGTGCAGCTACCACGGAAGAAGAAAAATCTGCTGAGGTTAGATCGGACAATTCTGCTTCTTCAGCTCTTGGTGCGTTTTCTGCTGCAGCTCAAAATTGTCGAGATTGCACCAAAATTACTTGTGAAGTCGCCAATTAATGTCAATGCATACTGCATCGAATAATGCAGTTGCGTCTCTTTTGTCTTATGATCCGGCTCGAGTTAAAAGCCAGCGTAGCCTGGTTGCTTGCAACCAGGATTTCAATTTAATTCCCTATACCTCATTCACCAAAATCATACCCTGAGAACTCTCTACTCCCATTTTTCGGATGTTGTATAACTCGTGAGCCAATTTGATTTTCTAATCTTTTAAGGCTATGTAAAAAAATAGGTGCCCCGGCAGTTTTTTTGATAAATCCTGGTTGCAAGCAACCAGGCTACGCTGGCTACGCTGGCTATTATTTTAGACTTTTGTTATTGGATTAAGTTCTCTTAACAAACATCTTAGGAGTATGCATTTCGCTCATAAACTCTTAGACTTGCAAAATGGTGAAGATTTTAATTTCTAATCCATCAATTCAATATTACTTTTGATTGAGATAAATTGGGATAGGTCAGGGCTTCTTCTGCCCACCTGGACTTGCACCAAACCAATTTACTTTACTCACTGATTTTATTCATTTTTGGGGATCTAGATTGAAACAAGGCATTACAAAAAAATTAGGACGTTTTATTGTTCTCCTAACACTCTTATCCATTGACTTCATTTATGCTTCGGAAACACCAAAACATACAAGGGAAGAAAATAAGAACCTGCTTGCTGTGTTCCTTGGAGGCACTGAAATAAGAAATTATAATTATTTTACTTACGGTCTGGAATATCACAGAACACTCGCCATCCCTTTTGGTTTTGCTTTGAATGTTGAGAATACTCCGAATAATAAAGAGCAACATCATGAAATTGAAACTATGGGTTTATTAACCTTAAGCTTTTTAAAACACATTACCATCGGCATTGGCCCAGGCATTAAATTTGAAGAAGGAAGTAAAAGTAAGTTCTTGGGAAGAGGAGCATTTAATTATATTTTTAAGATTGGATCCACCATGGAAATAACTCCTAATGTTAATTATGATATTGTGAGCAATGCGCCTAATGAAATAGTTTATGGGATTAAAATTGGTAAACAATTTTGACAATAGAGGCTTCGCGTTTATATCCCTTAAACCATCGCATAATAAGGAATGGAGATTCCTATTGATATCTGCGTAGATTTCAACTTGATATCCAGTTTAATGCATTAAAGGATTAAGTATTCGATGAAAAAAATCATATTCGTTATTTTTTTAGTCCTGAGCCAAAGCGGATGCCAAATAGCTGGTAAAACGAATCCGGTGCCCGCTGAACTGGAAAACGCTGTACAAATAAACGACTTTCCCGATGTGCGAACCGAATTTACCAACTCCTCCAATCCTCTAATCAAAAAGCAATCACTTGAACGGATAAAACAATTAGCCAAAACTTATCCAGGCACGATGTTCCACCAAAAAAATTTTTTTAGCCTGCTGATTATTTCTGGCGGAGGCGATTATGGTGCTTTTGGTGCAGGTATTCTTAATGGTTGGACAAAATCTGGAAAACGTCCTTCTTTTACGACAGTCACTGGAATCAGTACTGGAGCATTAATTGCCCCGTTAGCATTTGCTGGTCCAAAATACGACAAGCCTCTCAAAGAGGTCTATACCACCATCACATCCAAAGATGTCATTACAGACAAACCCATCCTATGGACTCTTGTCACTGGTGGTGAATCGCTAAAAGGAGATAAGCCATTACAGAACTTATTAGACCGTTACATTACCCCTCAATTACTCGATGATATCGCTAAGGGATTTTATCAAGGAAGGCGTTTATATGTCGGTACTACCAATCTTTATTCTAGAAAATTAGTGGTATGGGATTTAACTCGTTTAGCTGCAAGCCGGAATCCAAAGAAAATAATTTTATTCAAAAAAATATTATTGGCTTCCGCAAGTATTCCCGCTGTATTACCGCCTGTCTATATTGATGTTGTTAACCAAGGAAAATCCTACCATGAAATGCATGTGGATGGCTCAACCACCTTTGCCGTTTTTTTAAGTCGATTAGGCTCTGATCTTCATACTGCACGCAGCTATTTCAAATTAAAGCAGAAACCTAATGTAAAAATATTTGTTATCCGGAATAACCAAAATCGTTTTCCTTATAAGATAGTCCAGCCAAAACTACTGTCCATAGGCCGACAAGCGTTGGATAGCGTGCTCGCAGCGCAAGGGAGTGCGGATGTCATTTTCATTTATTTATGTGCCTTGCTACAAAATGTAGATTTTAATCTAACTTATGTGCCTGCAAATTACGTCTCCAAATCCGATGAGATGTTTGATAAGCAGCGAATGAATGAGCTATTTCGCATTGGTTATAATAAAGCAGTTCGCGGCAATTTCTGGGAGAAAATTCCTCCTGATGTAGTTGCATTACATCAAGACAGAAACGTTGTATCTCGGGGTCAGGATTGAATTTTAATCGTTGAATACAAAATTCAATCCCTGCCCCGATAGTTCCATAGATTTACTGTTAAAAACAGTGTGGGAGATACTCTAAGCTATTACTTTATCACAATGTTGTTTTACAGATTGCCAGGCATTATCTCCGACAATTTCTTCAGCTATCTTACTCATTGACAAGAAACAACTTTCAGGTGCCATCAGTTCCACTGTTTTAAACATCAATACACGCTCGTCAAAGTTCATACCTGGCAAATTATTACTCAGCCATTTTCGACCTTCTTCGGGATTATTATAAACTTGAAATGCCATCATCATTCCACCTAATTCTGGGGCAGCAGCAATCTCCCATAAATTTTGAATAACATATTCTTCTTTATCTATATGGCAAAGATAATTGGCAATGAAGCGATTAAGTGCACGATAAAACTCTAACCCTTGTTCCTGGCGTTTCGGGTATTGATTTGTTAATAATTGAATATGCGCAAAATTTTCTTCCAGATTTGATAATTCTTTTTTTAATTCTTCATGTTCATTATCCAGAGTACGGGCAGAACCTGGCATTTTTCTACGTAATAATGGATGGATAAAAATGTCTTCGTGATCAGCATGACTGCGTATATCCCTTAAAAAGACAGCAAGCCCTTCGGCAAGTGGCAAGAGCTTTTCCGGCTCATTATAATTAATCTCGCCTGCATGCATTGCAAGATTGAACATTTGCTTCCGTTGACACTGATGTACATGTGTATAAAAATCAATTCTCATGGGTCTTCCTACCTTAAATTTAAATAATATTGACGTTCCTCGGGTGAAAACTTTTCAATTGCATACCTTAGAGTAGTGCGAGAACAGCGGGCATGATGTAGTTCAAGAAATCGCTTTAACGCAACAATATTTCGCTTACCAACTTCTCGTAACATCCAACCTGTTGCCTTGTGAATCAAGTCTTCCTGATCTGAAAGCAAAATTTCAGCAAGTTTAAGCGCATCTTCAATTTCATTTTGACGAATAAACCACCAGGTAGAGATAATAGCGATGCGTCTATCCCAAAGGCTCTTAGAGTTGGCTAACGTGTAGAGTAATGTTTTTTCACGGTTTAAAAGATAAGGACCAACAACATAGGGAGCGACACCATCTACGCCATCCCAATCGCGAATGGTATGTCGATAGTCAATGTAAAAATTAAAAATATCCAGTTGCTCTTTTTCATCGGCCTTTTTAAACTTTAAGCACAGTATGATATACGCAATGGCGCGTTCCTCATGTACATCCGAACTCATAAGCTCAAGAAGCTGAGTCAGTGAAAGAGTAATGAAATGCTTTGCTATCTGGCGCAGCAAAACTGTCGAAACCCCTAAAAATATATCGTCTTGGGAATTTTTAAAAAATTTACGTATATTGACCGCGCTCGATTTATTTTCGTGCTGGAGTAGCTGCTTTTTTAGAACAATTAATTCACTCATTTTTTTATCTTCAAATTAATAAGCATCCATATTATCAAAAATAAAAATTAATCATTGGAAAAACACGACAATTGCCATTGAGCAGCTGTTTTACCTGGCCAGGATTTGAAGTCATTAATAAAATGAGCTTTGAGATGCAAACCTCACGTTGTTCTCTATAATTGTTGAACCACTGACCTCTTTTGAACAATTGTCTTTTGATGAAATATGCGACATGCTGGAAGGAGCACAAACGAACCCATTGTATTAATACATCGAGCCAGAAAGGTACTCTAGGGAAGACCAGTTAAATAAGGAAGTTCTATGCAAAAAACTATTTATTTTTACAGTAACAATATGAAACTTGAAGGTAAGCTTGAGCTACCTGTCAGTGAATGCTTCGGCTATGTGTTATTCGCACACTGTTTTACCTGTGGGAAAGATATAGCAGCAGCACGAAGCATCTCTAAAGAGCTGGCCCTGAATGGATTTGCCGTGTTGCGCTTTGATTTTACTGGCCTTGGCCGTAGTGAGGGAAATTTTTCTGAAACAAACTTTTCTTCTAATGTAGAAGATTTAGTTGCAGCGGCTGATTTTTTGCGGAAGGAGTATCAAGCACCCGAAATGCTTATAGGTCATAGCCTGGGCGGCGCTGCGGTTTTGCTGGCTGCAAAACAGATTAAAGAAGTCCAGGCGGTTGCGACCATTGGTGCACCCGCAACGGCACAACATGTCAAAGAACATTTTTCTGCTGATTTGACTGAAATAGAAAACAAAGGCAGTGCCAAAGTCAAGCTGGGCCCAAAACAGTTTTCAATTAAAAAACAGTTTCTTGAGGATATTGATCGATATCAGCAAACGATTATAAGCACTAAAGGTAAGGCGTTACTGATTATGCACTCCCCCAGTGATAAAATCGTATCAATTGATGAGGCAGAAAAAATCTATAAAGCCGCCGCTCACCCTAAAAGTTTTATTAGTCTGGATAAAGCAGATCATTTATTGAGTCAGCAAGAAGACGCTCAGTATGCTGCTAAAGTAATCGCTGCCTGGGCAAGCCGATATCTTATTAACTTGTCAGTGAAAGAAAAACAGTCCAAATCAGTTGATAAGGGCCATGTTGTCGTTGAGGAAAAGGATCACATTTTTACACAACGAGTCTACAGTGACGATCACCAGTGGTTAGCAGATGAACCAGAACAAGCCGGCGGACAAAACTTGGGTCCCGACCCTTATGAGCATCTTCTGGCTGCCCTGGGTGCTTGTACAGCAATGACCATTCGTCTTGTTGCTAATAAACAGCAATGGCCATTGGACTCGGTCCAGGTTGAGCTTTCCCATGCGCGCTTGCATCAAAAG
>NZ_LNYB01000085.1:165804-221361 GCF_001467625.1 Legionella feeleii | reverse complement strand
CTTGGCACTTTAACCCTCTTTTGATTGCGGAATCAAAGAGTTAGATTACTTTAATCCGATTAAAGTGCCCCTACATTTGGGGGAGAGCCGTTTTATCTCCTAAAACATTCGGCTTGATGGCTTTTTATTGTTCATAAAAAGCTGGCGGGCAGGAATGGATTTTGAGATCTCGACGCACGGGTAGGGTCTTTTTCTGTCTTACCCGGGATATCGCTCACCTTGAAAAAAGGAATCAGGATGAATCATTCAATCAATAAAAACCCCTATGCACCTATTACACGCTTAAAGAGGGGCTTCATTTTGGAGAGATAAAACTACTCCCGGCCGATTAGCGCTGTTGGGCGAAGCGCCCAACACTACACAGCTGTCTGTAGCCTGGGTGCAACGAAGTGAAACCCGGGTTACGGTCCGCCGACCTTCAACCTAGAACAAAAACAAGGAAAAAATGATGTCCTACTCAAATTGTTAATTGTTGAAGATGATTTTGTTTGTCAGCACATTTATCTGTCCTTACTCAACGAGTATCAACCCGTTTTGGCAGCCACAGCGGCAGAAGCCCTAGACTGTCTGTCAAGGCAGCCTTTCCATTGCATCCTGCTCGATTTGGGGTTACCGGATAAACCAGGCGAGGAGTTGCTTCCTTTGATTCGTAGTAATCCCTTAAATGGCAATACACCGGTGATTGTTATCTCCGCGCATGTGGATGAGGCGTTAGGCCAGGAATGTTTGGCTTTAGGGGCGAACCACATTTATACAAAACCCCTGCTTCCTGCGATGCTACGACGGATGGTGGAAAATGTGTTGGTTCATTAGTTTGGAATTCCCCCGCTTGCGGCGGGGGATTTTAGTTTGATTTATTATTACGCAGGCTCAGAAAGTTGTGCGATGCTGTCTAATTGTAGTTGTATAAGCATGGTAAGTTCATCAAGCATTTGCTGGCGTGACTCATGATCGGCAGGAAATTGTTTATAAACAAGATTAGCAATGAATGCGGACAAAGCCTGGGATACCACTTTGCGATTACGGAGTGGTTGTGGCAGTTTTTCTATAGACTGGGTTAATGCTGACAGTAAATTTTGCCCCAATAGATTCATTGCCTTGGAATAATCTTCAGCGGTTAAGGTATCGGCTGCTTGCATTGTATATCCTGTAATGATGTGATGAGGCGGGATTATAGAGTCTCTCCCCAGTCATTTCAATCATGGTTAAGATAATACAGCCCTGCATCGATAATTTTGATTTCCGGTTTTTTTGCGATGCTTGCTTGTAAAATCCCATACTATCTTCCTGGAAATCACTAGATATTTAATGAAAATTCAATTCGGATAAAAGGGTGTCTTGAGACATACGGGCATGCTCTAATTTTGACATGACTTGTGAAAATTTTTGCAGAGCTTCTTCTTTAAATTGTAAGAAACCCTCCTGTTTATAAATATCTGCTGGAAGGAGGCCTGGGACACAGATATATAAATTTTCAATCAGATGAAGGGATTGTGCATTAACAATAGAATCAATATCTTCATAAATAGTAAGAAAGCAAGAGAGCGCTTCGTTACTATTTTTGACCATCTCTACAACTTTTTGAATTTTATCGTAATTTAGGAAGTTCAGTGAACTGGAAATAGAGAAATATAAGTAGAGGGTCAGGTATTTCTCAAAATGTTCGCTGTATTGACCTGCAGAACCTGACTCACCCAATCTCTGAACATCAGCTTCTACAGTAGTCTTAAGCGTTTCATCCCTAGGTTTAAAAAGTTGATTTACATAATAGAGTGCTGCCAGGACTGGCTCATATTTAGCTGTAATTATTTCTTCTGCTTGTTCAAAATCCTGTGGATAATAACAATATATATAAGAAACAAATCGCATGGAAAGGCTCTTATTATACGTGTAAATCAACATTTTTATTTTTGTTTCTTCCAGGGTTAATGAGTCTTTCTTATCAAAATCCCCTTTCAGGATAAAATCGCAGATGGCATGGGCTAGCTTTACAAAGGAGCGGTTTCCTCTTCGAGGGATCTCATGATCAAAATTATCATGTGAGGCGTTAGTATCATCATCGAATAAATAAACCTTTAATGCAGGAATTTTTACCCTTAGTGCTTTCTTAAAAAACGAAAGCGTATTAAGAACATTTGAATTCGTATCCTTAATATTTTGCACCATTAATGCTGGTTTTACTGTTTCTTTTTTGCGAAGCAGGGCCTCAGGAGATAGCCAGCTTATTGCTTCTTTTGCTGGATTTGTCCAGCGGTTTGACATTATTTGACGCTCATGCAATTTGTATTTTCTCAAGAGAAAGGGCGCCATTAATGCTTATAAAGCCATCAATGTTGGGATCATCACATAGTTGCTTGTAACGTAAAACAGTCCCCCCCCCAAAACTGAATCCTATCAAGAAAACAGGGATGCCTTGCAGAGCCTTGCACTTCTCATGAAGACCGGCTGGATTTTCCTTAATTTGTTTGACGTAACAAGAGATAGTTTGATTGACTGCGGCTTGTCCCTTTTTCGATGCTTCTAATTGATTAACAGTAACTGTCGGATACAACTTTCGTTCAGGAGTATTTAAATAGCTTACAGCGATGCCTTCATTAAGCAAATATAAGTCAATATCAGCTAATCTACCTGTCAGTGTATTAATTTCATTGGCTGTATTCCCGCCATAAACCCAAATTAGAATGGCTCTTGGTATAGCGTTTCTGGGTAGGAACAGGGTATAGCCTAACTCAAGCTCCTTTTCTGCCTGAAACATATTACCTGGTACTTGCACTATCCGGGGATCAGGATCAGGCCAGGCACCCTGGTGGGCAAATATGCATTCTTGAGGGAGTTCTAACGCATCAGTTCTTTCTTGTTCTGCACGCGCATGATTAAAACTATGGAATTTTAAGGCGAATGCAGTTTGGTTTTGGGGATTTTTTAAAATTTTCGGTAAATATAGATGCAAAATTTTCTCGAAAAGCGCGGGGTTTTTTTCTTCGGTTTTTTCTAAAATTTTTCTAAAAATTATATTATTTACATCATGACTGATAAGTAAATTGGGATCTTTATCAATAAAATTCAACATCAGCGTTATTATTTTATCAACTACTCCATCTATGTTATCCGGTAAACGATTTTTTTTCTTATACTCATCGCTTAATTTTTTATAATTAAATAGGAGAAATTCTGCCAATTTATATAAAAATTTAAACTCATCTTTATAAGTATTGATTACCTTATCGAGTGTTAGATAATTTACTAGATCCCCTTGTCCTTCAAATTTCTTATCAAGATAGTCGAGTATTTTTTCCCATCCCCCTTTAAATTGAATAATTGTGTCTGTTTCAGGTAAGGCGGGTATCTTTAGGATGTTTTCCAGCTGTTCTATTAACGAGCTATTGTATGACTCCTGGTTGGCCTGCTCAGGGATTTCACTGGCGAAGCTTTCTAGATCCTCGGGGTTTAATTCTTGTTTGTTAATTTGACCATCGATAATAAAAAATGCAGTGAACTGTTCATTGGTCTTTTTTACTATAAGTTTATAGGGATGAGAATGAAGTAATTTTTTTATTCCTTCGTCATCGAGTGATTCATCAACGCGAAGAATACAGTGATATCTTCTCATAATTGATCCCTGTTATAGAATAATTCCATCAGTATAATTATAGTAAATAGTGTTCATACCAAAGAGCAATTTAATCATTACTGCTCTCATTTTTTTTCTTACTATATTCGTGATTAAAAATAGTTTCGCAAAACAAGGACAAAACAATTTTCTATGCAAAAAAAAGGGATTTCTCAATGCTATTTTTGGTGTCATGGGAGCAGATGGAATAGAGAGTAAAATTGCATAAATGCCAAATAAATAAGGCCATGCCATGCTTTATGCACGGCATGCCGGTGATCGGGTATGGAGAGATTATGGAATGTTATTAACTCTTGGTTATTGGCATAAACGTTTGCAGCAATGATTTGAAGATTTTGGGAGTCCCAGCGACAACATCGCCTTGTTTCATGTAGGTTTCGCCGCCTTGCAGGTCACTAATCAAGCCACCCGCTTCTTTGACAATCAAGCTGCCCGCTGCGATGTCCCAGGGACGAAGACCGAACTCCCAAAAGCCATCTAATCTACCGCTCGCTACGTACGCTAAGTCCAAGGCCGCAGAGCCAGTACGCCTAACACCAGCACATTTGCCAATTAATGCTTCAAATGTGGGTAAATAGCGTTGTGCCAGGGCAGTATTGCGGAAAGGGAAACCTGTACCGAGTAAGGCGGCATTTAATTGCGTTTGTTTCGAGACTCGAATCCGTCGATCATTTAATTGTGCACCACGGCCGCGGCTGGCTGAAAAGCATTCATGGTGTATAGGGTCATAGACAACGGCATGCTCAATACGGTTTTTTACTTTATGGGCAATCGATACTGAAAAGAAGGGAAAACCATGCATGTAGTTGGTTGTGCCATCAAGCGGATCAATAATCCATACAGAGTCTGCATTATCATTATGAATACCGCTTTCTTCAGCAATAATGCCATGCTCGGGGTAAGCTTTATGGATAGTATGAATAATGGCTTGTTCTGCCTTGATATCCACTTCAGTAAAATATTCCTCACTGCTCTTTGCGGTGATCTTAATTCGATCGAGTTGTTCTAAATGGCGGACAATGATATCACCGGCAAGGCGTGCGGCAGTAATGGCAATATTTAATAGTGGTTGCATGGATTCGCTCGTTTTTAACAAAGTTTGCGATTCTAACACATTTTTTTTTGTACAGAGAGAAGTCATTGCTGGTATAGTTGCGATTACTTAATAATTAAGACTGTTGTTATGAAATTTGCTTCAATTCGAATAGTACTGATTGAAACTTCCCACCCCGGCAATATTGGTTCAGCCGCAAGAGCAATGAAAACGATGGGTTTACATAAGCTCTATCTGGTGTCGCCGAAGTCTTTTCCTGATCAAAAAGCCTATGAAATGGCGGCTGGTGCGGATGATCTGTTGCAGCAGGTAGTAGTTTGTGACTCGTTGGAAGAAGCACTGACAGGTTGTCAGTTAGTTATTGCGACCAGTGCGAGGCCGCGAGGGCTTAGTCTACCAGGGTTAATCCCGGCAAGTTGTGCGGAACTGGTTTGCTCGCAACCTGATGAGACAGAGGTGGCGATTATTTTTGGCCGCGAGCGTACAGGCCTTACTAATGAAGAGTTATTGCGCAGCCATTATCACGTCAATATCCCCTCTAATCCTGTCTATAGTTCTTTAAACCTTGCTCAGGCAGTACAAATTATTGCCTATGAGCTGCGAATGAAACTATTATCCCCTGCAGCTGATGTTGAATTACGTCATGATCGTTTGGCAACGGCAGATGAGGCGGAACAGTTTTATACTCATCTAATAGAAGTTTTGCGAGCAATAAACTTTTTAAAGACTACAAAGCCGACCAGGCGTTTGATACAACGGATTAGAAGACTATTTAATCGCGCAGGCCTTGAGTACATGGAAGTCACTATTTTACGGGGAATTTTAAGCCATATGCAAAATGCATTGAAGTACGCAAAGGATCGCTAGCAGGAGTCCAGTATGAGTAAATTACCAATTTATTTGGATTATATGGCCACTACGCCTGTTGATCCGCGGGTAATTGAAAAAATGATGGGGTATTTAGGGCCTGATGGCTGCTTTGGCAATCCAGCCTCAATTACTCATGTCTATGGTAAGCAGGCGGCTGTAGCTGTGGATTACGCACGTTCCCAAATAGCGGCTGTTATTCATGCGCAGCCACAAGAAATTGTCTTTACCTCTGGTGCTACCGAAGCGGATAACCTGGCCATTTTAGGGGCGGCGCGTTTTTACCAAAGGAAAGGCCGCCATGTAGTTACCATGCTTACAGAACATAAGGCGGTACTTGATAGTTTCCATCAGTTAGAGAAAGAAGGCTTTGAAGTCACTTATCTGGAACCGCAACCCGATGGCCTACTCAATTTTCAAACACTGATCCAGGCTCTTAGGGACGAAACAATTTTAGTGTCGGTCATGCACGTTAATAATGAAATAGGGGTTGTGCAGGATATTAGTGCCATTGGTGAACTGTTGCGTGGCAGAGGAATTATATTTCATGTGGATGCGGCACAAAGTGCCGGTAAAATTGAAATTGATTTGCGTAAAATGCCGGTTGATTTAATGTCGTTTTCCGCTCATAAAAATTATGGTCCTAAGGGTATAGGGGCTTTATATGTCCGTCATAAACCTCGAATTCGCATTCAACCACTTTCTTTTGGGGGAGGGCATGAAGGAGGGATGCGCTCAGGTACTTTAGCAACCCATCAAATAGTAGCGATGGGAGAGGCTTTTGCCCTTGCTGAGCGTTTCCGTGTCGAGGAACAAGCGGGTATTTTGCGTTTGCGGCAGCAATTATGGCAAGGAATTAAAGATCTGCCCGGAATTCGCTTAAATGGTCATGAACAGCAACGCGTAGCAGGAAATTTAAATGTGACGTTTGCTGGCGTTGATGGAGATTCACTCTTATTAGCTTTACGTGAATTAGCTATTTCAACGACCTCTGCTTGCGCAGCGGCAAGCCGGCAACCTTCCTATGTACTCAGGGCACTGGGTTTGAATGATGAGTTAGCTTATAGTTCAATTCGATTGTCTTGCGGCCGTTTTACTACTGAAGAGCAAGTGAAGCAGGCAATTGAAGTAATTTGTTATCAGATAAACCGTTTGCACGAAATATCGCCACTATGATGTATAATGAACTTGTAGAGTCTTGTTTTTTTTCGCCAACCCATGTGGGTGTTTTGGATCAGTTGCAGCCATTGTGTGCCCATTATCATGGGGGAGAGGCGGGTCGGGGTGACGTCTTCGACTTTTATTTATCTTGTGATGCGCAAGGCCGCATCCTTAAGGCACGCTTTAAAGCCTATGGTAATCCCTATCTGATTGCTGCTGCAGAATGGTTGTGCCGGCAATTGGAAGGGACTTTGTTAGAGACACACCCAAGATATGATCACGCCTGGCTGGCCCAAGAATTGGATCTGCCAAAAGTTCGTTATCACGTGGCACTGCAGATTGAAGACGGCTATAAAGAAATTGTGCGGATTATGAAAGCAAAGCTGGTTGCCTTCTAGTAGAGTGAATGAGCAGCGAAGCCCAGGAAGTAACGCTTTCGGCCAAGATAGTAGAAATGACAACAGACCTTAATCCAGGGCTAATAAGAAAGGGGGAAAAAATGAGTGAAGTGATGCAGCATAAAAGTGATTCTGTAGTGGGTGTTACTTTCAGTGAAGCGGCTACTCGCCATGTGCTTTCTGATCTTGGCAAACATCCAGAAAGTAAAGGGATTCGTTTATCGGTAAAAAAGACTGGTTGTTCCGGTTTGTCATATGTTGTGGATTATGTAGTGGTGCCCCAGGAGAACGATATTGTGTTGCCGTTAGCCGGTGATTACCAAATCTGTATTGATAAAGGCAGTTATCCCTATCTTAAAGGGATGAGCATTGATTACGTCAAACAGGGATTAAACCATAAGTTTGTTTTTAATAATCCCAATCAAACAGGACAATGTGGTTGCGGAGAGAGTTTTACAGTGGAGTAAAACTCTCGAAGCTCATTATTCACCGCGAGGGATATGGGGTCTGGGAGGTCTAGGGAGCTGTATCGGTCTTTCATGGTGGCCACCGGATATCTTATCTAAATTTTCTGCAGGAATTTTTTGTTTTTCTTTCTTTAAGACCCCTGTTTTTTTCTCATATTTCTTAGTCATCTTAATTTTCCTTATAACAAACATTATAAATTATAGGCATAAAGCAATATTTTTTTGCAACTATCATCCTGTTTTCGCATCATTTATTGTCATTTTGTTTTTTTCAAGACTTCTTATTATTTATTTAGAGCAGAAAATGGTTGTTAAATGACAAAAAAATGCTCACATTTTACAAAAATGCTTGAAAATTTCTCATTTTTCCCTTAAGCTTCCCTTAATAAATGAATATCAATAAAACAATGTTTACACTCTTTGAGATATTTGTTAGTATATCGCGCATGATGTTCAGTCTCTGCATTGAGTTTGACCACCATGTTCTATAGTTAATTTTGTGTGTTGGGAGAGGAATAATGAGTGCAGTTATGCAACAGGTTGAGCAAAACAATGAAGCGTTGACTCAACAGGTCGTTGGAGCAGTAAAGGGTTATTTGAATACGGTTGGTAATAAAGATGCGAACTTGAATCTTTATCAATTAATTGTTGAAGAAGTTGAAGCCCCTTTATTTCGTACGGTAATGGAATTAACTCGTTATAATCAGTCTAAAGCTGCTCGTGTTCTTGGTGTAAGCCGTGGTACTTTGCGTACTAAACTGAAGCGTTATTTTGACGACGAGTTTATTGGTACGCGTGGTTAATTCTTGAGACTGTTGATAAGTCATCTAAGTGACTAGGTTTTGATTTCTGTCTACCGCAGACAAATCAAGACATTGCCAAGCTAGGGGAAATATTAATAGCTCTAGTCTTTCGTTGGGCACTCTGCTAGTATTAGCAACAGAGTCGGTCAGGCAATCGCTCTTTGCGTAAAGCAAAGGGAGGAAAGTCCGGGCTCCGCAGGGCAGGGTGCCAGGTAACTCCTGGGAGGCGTGAGCCTACGGAAAGTGCCACAGAAAATATACCGCCTATTTGTTGTTCACAACAGGTAGGTAAGGGTGAAATGGTGTGGTAAGAGCGCACCGCACGATTGGTAACAGTCGTGGCAGGGAAAACCCCACCCGGAGCAAGACCAAATAGGAATCCTTCGTTGCTGCTATGCACGAACGTATGGCCCGTACGGGATTCGGGTAGGTCGCTTGAGGCATGTGGTGACGCATGCCCCAGATGAATGGTTGTCCAAGACAGAACCCGGCTTATCGACCGACTTTTTCTATTCCCCCCCTTGATTCTCATCATAACTAGACTTACTATCGGCGCATTTGCAATAGCGGAGTCTATTGACCATGATGCTATGTATTGATGTTGGTAATTCACATATCTACGGCGGTGTATTTGCCGGGGATGAGATTCGTCTTCGGTTTCGCCATACTTCGCAAGTGAGTACTTCCGATGAATTAGGCATTTTTCTTAAAACTGTCTTGCGTGAGAATCAGTGTTCACCGGAAGGAATAAATGCAATTGCCATTTGTTCAGTTGTACCACAGTTAGATTATTCTCTGCGAGCCGCCTGTGTGAAGTATTTTTCTGTAGAGCCTTTCATGTTGCAAGCAGGGGTCAAAACAGGGTTAAACATTAAATATCGTAATCCGGTTGAAGTTGGTGCGGACCGTATAGCCAATGCGATCGCGGCGACACATGCTTTTCCAGGAAAAAATATTGTAGTCATTGATTTTGGTACTGCTACGACATTTTGTGTAATTACCATGCAAAAAGCGTATTTGGGTGGGGCAATCTTACCTGGTGTGCGCTTGTCAGTCGATGCGCTTGCTACCAAGACTGCGAAGTTACCGGCGGTAGAAATTGTTAGAACAGAGCAGGTTGTAGGGCGCTCTACGATTGAAAGTATTCAGTCAGGTGTTTTTTATGGTGCTTTAGGTGCTTGTCGCGAACTAATTAATCGTATTAAAACCGAATCTTTTGCTGGGCAAGATGTAATCGTGTTGGCAACAGGGGGATTTGCTTCTTTGTTTGATAAACAAGGAATTTATGATCATTTGGTTCCTGACTTAGTGTTGCAGGGAATTCGTTTAGCTGCAATGCTGAATAGTTAGCCAGTTGTATGTAGTTTTTAGGTAGTGACAGTAGTTGTAGTAAATCAGTTTTAATCTCTGCGTTTATTCGAAATACATAGTTGTTCCTTTCCTAAAAAATAAAACGATTTCTATGGTGTTGATCTATCACGGAAATGATCTAAATAAAATCACTATGCCTCGTTTATGAGTTGTAAAAGGGGTATTGCTGAAATTTTTTACTAGAAATCCTGTTTTGGGGTTGACGCTTGGGAAAATGTGTTTCTATAGTGTATAAAAGTGGTTTAAAATACTAAAAAAGTGGAGAATTGTGGGATGGTTAATAACCGACCACAAAAAAGAAACCATGTTTCGTGGAATTAATGCCATCACAATTGACGGGAAAGGCCGTCTTGCAGTACCAACGCGTTATCGAGACGCCTTGGGTGCGCAAGAGAAATCTTCTTTGGTGGTGACCATTGATACAGAAGAGACATGCTTGCTGCTATATCCGGCAGCGCAGTGGCAGATTATTGAGGATAAGCTGCAAAGTTTGCCCAGTTTTAATGCAGCAGCTCGTCGAATTCAGCGCTTGCTGATTGGACATGCAACGGATGTAGAGCTGGATGGGAATGGCCGTGTGCTTTTACCCCCTTTATTACGCGACTATGCCCATCTTGATAAACGGGTTGTGATGATAGGTCAGGGCAATAAGTTTGAAGTTTGGGATGAAATGTTATGGCAGACCAGACGCGAACAGTGGTTGGCTGAAGAAGCTTCCCAAGAGGATGGATTGCCAGATGAGATGAAAACTTTTTCTTTGTAACGGAAATAATTATGATGGCGCACCAATCAGTATTGTTGCGAGAAACAATAGAAGGCTTGGCTATCAAGGCAGACGGCATCTATATTGATGGAACTTTCGGCCGTGGTGGGCATAGCCGTGCTATTTTGCAGCAATTATCTGCAGCAGGACGTCTAATTGCAATTGATAAAGATCCTGAGGCAATAGAGTACGCCAAACAACATTTTGCTAATGATAATCGCTTTCATATTTATCAAGGCTCATTCGCCAAGCTTGCTTCATTTGCTAAACAAGCCAATGTTTACGGGCAGGTCAACGGAATTTTGTTGGATTTAGGCGTTTCTTCACCCCAATTGGATAACCCTGCGCGAGGTTTTAGTTTTATGCAGCAAGGACCTCTAGATATGCGCATGGATTTAGATCAAGAGTTGGATGCTGCTCGATTTGTTAATAAAGCAGAGGCAGATGAAATGGCTGCCATCTTCCGCGAATATGGCGAAGAACGTTTTGCTGGACGCATTGCACGTGCAATTGTGGCTGCGCGTACAGAGTCCCCCATTCAGACTACGGAAGCTTTGGCGGAAATTGTCAAACAAGCTAATCCGAAATGGGAAAAACATAAACATCCTGCAACAAGAGTATTTCAAGCGATACGTATTCATGTGAATCAGGAATTAACTGATTTGACAGCTTGTCTGGATGAAGCTCTCAATGTTTTAGCGGTTGGCGGGCGTTTGGTAGTGATTAGTTTTCACTCATTAGAAGATCGTATTGTTAAGCAGTTTATGCGTACTAAAGAGCAAGGTTTGCGCCTGCCGCCGGAGGTGCCTGTACGCAATGTAGAGATTCAAACGTGTTTTAAGCGGGTGGGGAAGGCCGTCAAAGCATCTGATGAGGAAGTAAAAGAAAACATCAGGGCACGTAGTGCGGTCTTAAGAATAGGAGAAAAAATAGCATGAATGCCGCAGCCAGAGCGATTAATCAGAGCAATTTTTTTAGTGGACAATTACTAGATATGCGTCTCTCAAAACAGCTTTGTTTCATGTTAACTTTACTATTGGCAGTACTACTGAGTGCCTTGGCTATTATCTATACGACTAATGAGCATCGTATCAGTTTTAGTCAGTTGCAGCATTTAGAGCAGCAAACGCACCAGCTGCAGTTGCAATGGGGGCAATTACTTTTGGAGCAAGCAAGTCTTGCAACGCCCGCAAGAGTAGAGGAGCTGGCAATCCAGAAATTGCAGATGAGATTACCGGCGGATAAAGAAACTTTTGTGTTGCGAATTCAATGAAAACAAATGGTCATCAAGCTCGGCTAGTAGTCGTATCGTTTTTTTTCATCCTGCTACTAGCAGTGCTTGTATGGCGGATGTTGGATTTGACGGTGCTTCATCGTCAATTTTTGTTAGGGCAGGGCGAGGCGCGCAGCATTCGTACTATTGATATTCCGGCCTATCGCGGCATGATTACTGATAGGCAAGGGAGTCCTCTCGCGGTAAGTACGCCAGTACAATCCGTGTGGGTAAATCCTAAAGTATTTTCACCGAATGCAAAACAATTGGCCGCGTTATCGCGTTTACTGAATGCCCCTTCACAGCGAATCGTTGCCAGAGTTAGAAGAGCCAGTTCGCGGGAGTTTCTTTATTTACATCGCCAGTTACCGCCGACGCTTGCTAAAAAAATTGAGCAACTCAAAATTCCTGGTGTTAATTTTCAACAGGAATTTAAACGATATTACCCTGAAGCAGAAAGTACTGCACAGTTAATTGGTTTTACTAATATTGACGATGCTGGTCTTGAAGGATTAGAGCTCGCTTATCAGGATTGGTTAATGGGAATTAATGGCAAGAAGAGGGTTGTAAAAGATCGTACAGGCCAGATTGTTGATGAGTTGGGTGTGCTTAAAGAACCTCGGCCAGGACATGATTTGCCTTTGAGCATTGATAAACGTATTCAGTATTTGGCTTACCATGAATTACAGCTAACTTTGGAGAAATTTGCTGCAAAATCTGGTTCTGTGGTGGTTGTTGATGCTCAAAATGGAGAAATACTTGCAGCGGCCAATTACCCGTCGTTTAATCCTAATGCACGTGGTCGTTATACGCGTGACAGTTATCGTAATAAAGCGATAACCGATGTTTTTGAACCCGGATCCGTGATTAAGCCTTTTAGTATAGCAAGTGCGTTGGGGAGTGGTTTGGTCAAGCCCGAAGATATTATTGATACGCGGCCAAGCTGGATGATAGTACATGGCCATACTATTCGTGATGTCCATAATTATGGTGTATTAGATGTAACGGGTGTATTACAGCATTCCAGTAACGTTGGTGTTACCAAAATGATTCTCTTAAGTCCGCCCGAACAACTCATTGGTCTGCTCCAGCGCAGTGGGTTTGGACAACGCACGGAAAGCGGTTATCCCGGAGAAAGTGATGGGGCAATGGTTAAAGCCAAAGATGCAAATCCTTTTGTATTGGCAACGCTGGGTTTTGGTTATGGTTTATCTGTAACAGCCTTACAGTTGGCGAAAGGTTATCTTATTTTTGCCAATAAAGGGCGATTGTTACCGATTACTTTACTACACAATGAAACAACAACCGCTGGTGAACAAGTACTGGATGAGAAAACAGCAAGTCAGGTTCTTGCGATGATGGAGGCAGTGCTTGGTAATGAAGGGACAGGAAAACTGGCTAGAATCCCTGGTTATCGAGTTGCCGGTAAAACAGGAACAGCAAGAATTGCCGGTAAAAATGGCTATGAAGCTAATCGTCACATTGCAAGCTTTGTCGGTATAGCGCCAGTATCACAACCGCGGCTCGTTGTGGTTGTTGTGATTCACGAACCGACACGAAACAGTTATTATGGCGCGGCTGTTGCAGCACCACTTTTTGCACAGGTTATGTCTGGGGCTTTACGCATTTTGGAAGTGCCCCCTGATAAAACAACTACGTGAGGTTACCATGAAACTTGCTGAGTTAATGCGTCCCTGGATTACTGAGAATATACCTGATTGTGAAATTCTAGGTATACATAACGATAGCCGGCAAATAAAACATGGGTTTCTTTTTTTTGCTTATCCTGGCGCCTCTACTGATGGCAGGTTGTATATTCAACAGGCGATTAATGCAGGTGCAAAAGCAATTGTTTACGAACCGGATGATTGGCCCAATAATTGTCAACTTTCAACGCAAGTACCCTGCCTTGCTTTACCTGATCTGGCAAAAAAACTTGCCGCAATTGCCAGCCGATTTTTTGGTGAGCCAACGAAGAAATTAGCGGTAACTGGAGTTACAGGAACAAATGGTAAAACAACCATTGCTTACCAATTAGCTCAGGCCCATACACTATTAGGTGAAAAAGCGGCTTACATTGGAACCCTGGGTCAGGGTGAGGTTACCGCGTTGGATTCTTTAGCGAATACAACGCCAGATGCGCTTTGTTTGCAATATCTTTTATACACCTATCAGCAAAAGGCTATAAAGCAAGTGTGCATGGAAGTTTCTTCTCATGCCTTACACCAAAAGCGGGTCGAGGGCATTGATTTTCACCAGGCAATTTTTACTAATCTAAGTCATGATCATCTTGATTATCATGAAACAATGGATGCTTATGCTGCTGCAAAAGCGTTGCTCTTCGCCGAGCCAACCCTCAAGTGGGCCATTATTAATCAGGATGATAATTACCAACAAGCAATGCGGGCTGCAGTGAGAAAACCTTGCCAAATTATCAGTTATGGCATTAAAGATGAGGCAGATGTACGTGCTTTGCGTTGGGATGTTAGTTTGGCTGGAACTCGGCTTGAGGTAACTTCACCTTGGGGACAGCATCAATTAGTTATTAATGCACTTGGTTTTTTTAATATTTATAATGCCCTGGCCGTTTTTACCAGTTTATTGGCAGTTGGCTATGATGTTGAGAAAGTAATCCCTGTGATGGCAGAATTACAGCCGGCACCTGGTCGTATGGAAGTTGTAACGCATGAACCCTATGCTATCGTTGATTACGCACACACGCCAGATGCGTTGCAAAATGTATTGGCTACTCTAAAAAAAGTAAAAAAAGGTCGCATTATAGTCGTGTTTGGTTGTGGTGGTGATAGGGACAAGAGTAAACGACCGATAATGGGGAGGATTGCCAGTGAATATGCGGATATTGCTATTATCACCAGTGATAATCCACGTAATGAGGATCCCTGGGCTATCATTGATGCTATTGATGCCGGAATAATTTCCAAAGCTAATTTGTATAAAATTGCCGATCGAGAAGAAGCGATTACCAAAGCGCTTAATTTGGCACACAAAGATGATATTATTCTAATTGCAGGCAAAGGTCATGAAGCGTATCAGCAAATTGGCAATGTGCGCCATGCCTTTTCTGATCAAGCGGTGATAAGGCGTTTGAATGCTGAGCAACAAATAAATTAGAAACCAAAGCAACAACTATCAAATTGTCAGATCGACCTTGGGCTCTATGGCTGAATTAGTTTCGGCTTGACTTGAGTACCACACCAATATTGTGGATTACCACGATAAGCAATCCTAATAGAAGAGTAAAAAAAACTGCGACGAACATTAATGAAGTATCGTTTATTAAATTTGTACGGGAGTTCTGGACTGATCCATGTTTATCAACCGGGCAATGCCGATAATAAGAGATAGAAACCAAGCAATTTGCCTTAATTATAAAGCCATACTAAAACAGAAGATCTCCTTCAGGTAATAATTGACGTTTGCTTATCGATTATCATTAAAACCAAGGATATTACGTGTTAGCTGATTTACTGATTGTGCGTTATAAACACAGAAATCATGGCGATTTCTATGGGTTTTGCGCAGTTCGGTAAACGTTACTGCAAGATCGCTGGAATTCTTTAACAAGTTTGTCTCAGCAGCAGGATTAAAAAGCGATAAAATACAATCCTGCCAACTCTGTGTTTCAGGCAAGGGGGGTAAGTTTGGAATGGTTTCCAAAAGACTACCCATTGCAGGAGGAGAAAGGCCGTAGCGAGTATGCAATTTCTGACTTAGGATGTATACAGCAGCATACTTGGCTTCAATGCTATGGCCGGCAATGTGAGGGGTACATAACCTGGAAAAATTAACAATCTCGGGGTTAATAAAAGGTTCATCATTATAAACATCAGTGCAATAGATAACTGAGGTGGTTTGAAGAAGCGCTTTTTCGTTGATGATACCACCGCGTGAGGCATTGATGATGACACAACCAGGTTTTAATCGTTTAAGCAGGGCTGCATCGATAAGATTCCGGCTGGGATAAGGGGGCTCCTCGTGCAAACTGGCATGCACACAGATTAGATCACAATCAGTGAGTTCGGCCAAACAAATACTGTAGAAATTGGCGTCGCGTTTGCTTTTGGGTGGATCATAGCAAAGGACTTCCATGTTGGCTGCTGCCAAGCGTTCTTTTACTTTTGAGCCAACTTCACCAACACCAATAACACCAGCTTTCGTACCTTGAAATGAATGATATTTCTGCAAATAGGCGAGTGTGGCAATAACATAATCGGCCACCGCAACAGCATTACTGCCTTTTGCGTCTAGCAGTTCAATGGCATGCATTTTTAAATAAGCACTATCAATATGATCAGTGCCGCTACTGGCTGTTGCAACATAGCGCAGTGAATGTCCTTTTAGTAACTGCTCATTAACTTTCAGGGTAGCGCGGCATAAGAGAATATCTTTTCCACAGAGAAGTTCGGCTACATTTTCACCCTCTTTGTAGACAGTTAATTCAAAGGGTTGTGGGAAGGCCTGAGCTAAACCCGGTATAGTTGCATCAGCGAGAATTTTCATAAATTAAATAAAAAACGAATGGTTGCCAGTGACCAGCTAATGGCAGGATTGAGTAACCAGCCCAAAATACCGCTAAATAACAGCGCTAATAAAATAAAAAAACCAAAGGGTTCTATTTTCTCATAAATTAAAGCTTGCCTGACTGGTAAAAGACAAGCAACAACGCGCCCACCATCGAGAGGTGGAATGGGTATCAAATTAAAATAAGCGAGAAGCAAATTGATAAGTATGCCTGCTCGCGAAGTGAGTAATAAAAACAAAGCAATATTAGAAGATTTAGGATCCAGCATGGTTGCCAGTTTGAAGCAGCACGCCCAAAAAAAAGCCATTATGAGATTTGAAAGCGGGCCTGCCGCACTCACTAATACCATATCACGACGTGGATTGCGTAATTGCGAACTGTTAATAGGTACAGGTTTGGCCCAACCGAAAACAAAACCACTTAATACCAAAGTAATAACAGGGACAATTATTGTGCCAATGAGGTCAATGTGACGGAGGGGATTAAAGCTTAAACGCCCAAGCATCTTGGCGGTTTTATCGCCGAAATAATTAGCAACTAAGGCATGGGCTGCCTCATGAAAGGTTATGGCAAATAAAACTGGAAGTATCCAGGTGACTATCTGTTGGGTGACTGTTAATTCAAGCATGGGTATAGAAATTTACTCTCTTATGAGCGTGCGTCATTCTAACGGATAGTTGGCGATTTGCTCAAGCCAAGTCTGTATCAAGTAGTTGAGTTTATGTTTGAGAATATTGGTTGGCTTATCTTGGGTAATCGGGATCATAATTAGGGGGAGTCGAATAGGTACGATGGACAGGGCCTTGTTGCTCTTATATCATATCACGTCAAATTGGGGCGATGAGCAAATGCCTTGGATAAACTCAATAGTTACTTATTACTAGGATTTTTTTCTTTATTGATTTTCATGCCTGGTATCGCAAAAATGCCTGTAATTGATAGGGATGAAGCACATTTTGCCCAGGCAAGCCGACAAATGGTACAAACCGGCCAATATTTTCAAATTCGTTTTCAAGAGAAAACCCGTTTTCAGAAACCACCTGGAATAAATTGGTTGCAGGCAGGTAGCGTAAATTTATTCTCTAACGCCCAGTCTACAAGGATCTGGCCTTACCGCATTCCGTCCTTGCTGGGTGCATTATTCTCTGTGTTGCTGACCTATTTTTTCTCCCGCCGTTTTGTTAGTCGGCGCACAGCCGGATTGGCCACAGCGCTATTTGCTTCTGCACTATTGCTAGTTGTAGAAGCCCATATGGCGGTAATTGATACTTCTTTATTGTTTTCTGTGTTGTTAATGCAGGGTGCCTTGTGGGTTATTTATCAAAAAGCCATCGATAAACAACCCGTTCATTGGGGATGGGCCGGTTGCTTCTGGTTGGCTATGGCTTATGGTTTAGTGTTAAAGGGCGTGACACCGTTAGTAGGGTGCTTATCTATTGCCACACTCTGTATTATTGAACGACGTATGGATTGGCTTCGTGGGTTGCGTATTTATCCAGGGTTATTATTATTTACCTTAGTTAGCCTCGCATGGGTTCTGATGGTTAATGCTGCAGAAAACAGTAATTATTTATTACAAATGATTCATAAGGATTTATTACCTAAATTACAAGGTGGGCATGAGTCACATGGTAAGCCGCCCTTATTTCATCTCGTCATTTTACCGTTAACATTTTGGCCTGCGTCTCTGTTTTTATGGCAAGGTGGGACTTATGCTGTCCGTAATCGCCACAATAAAGTAGTTAAGTTTCTATTGGCTTGGCTTTTACCCACCTGGATTTTTTTCGAATTGATGCCAACCAAATTACCTCAATATGTGCTACCCACTTTTCCCGCTATTGCATTATTATGTGCTTTAGCTATCGAAAAAACTGAGAAAATAAAACTACCAGGGCGTTGGTTACATTTCTTGCAGATTCTATGGGGGGTTTTATCCATAGGTTTGGCTTTTAGTTTAGCTCTCTTGCCTTACCTGGTGATGCAACAGGTTCCTGTTATTAGCTGTATTCTGTTTGCTGGATTGTCTGGTATGACAATTATTTGTGTTTATTTTGCTTGGCAGGGTGCTTATTATCGTGCCAGTATAGCGGTACTTATCTCGGCTTTGGTTGCCTATCCACTTATTTTTACGGAATTATTACCTTCCCTGGAGCCTCTTTGGCTAACAAAAAATGTGGCGGAACTGATTGATAGGAAGCAAATTTCATCTGCCAAGCCTTTACTGGTAGTGGGTTTTGAGGAGCCCAGTTTAGTGTTTAATTTAAACACTGATTTGGTGAAATTTACTGACAGCGAGATTGCCCAGAAAGCGTTAGAACAAGACTCGTCTCGGTTGGCTTTAATCGAACCGGCTCTGTTTGCTAAATGGATAAATAACCGTAGGAGCTATGCTATTATGGCCCATACAAAAGGTTATAATTACACCAAGGGCCGCTGGGTAGAGCTTTTTTTAATTAGACAAGAAAATACGGGAGAAAAACAGTATGTCGCCCTTTGATCGTTTGTTGGCTGTAATGACTAAGCCTTGGGTCGCGATGCTCTATATTGGTTTCGTTGTTTTGTCCTTTTTGTATCTTGATAAACCGATTGCCCAATATTTTTACTCAATTGATTTAAAAGAAAATTTGCCATTGTTGACTTGGTTAACCAAATTGGGTTTAGGTGTGATCTACATGGGTGGATTTTTTGTTCTGGCACTTTTCTTCCGCTATATACGACAAAATAGCGAGTTGGAGGCGCGTTCCTGGTTTTTATTTATGTGCGTCACCATACCTGGAGTCATTTGCGTATTTTTGAAGGCATTATTAGGACGAGCCAGACCAGATATGTGGTTTGAGGAGCAGCTGTACGGTTTTTTTGGTTTTAAAACCAATGCTTATTTTTGGTCCTTTCCATCTGGACATACAACCACCGTTATAGGTGCAGCATTGGGCTTAGGTATTCTGTTTCCACGTTATTTTTATGCCTTTATTTTGGCTGGTTTAACCATTGCGTTTTCCCGTGTTTTTCTTACTCATCATTATCTCAGTGATGTTTTGACAGCGGGTTACCTCACTTTATTGGAAGTCGGGATTTTGCTGTGTATTTTGCGACGCAAATCATGGCTGGCTCCGGCTTGGGGACATACGGTACAATAAAAATTTTCTGATTTTAAGGTGAACTGAAATGACTTCTATGCAGGTTGCTTTGTCGATTATTATTCCTGTTTATAATGAGGTCGATAATGTTGAACCATTATATGAGGAGATTGTAGCGACGCTTTCAGCGACAGACTTCCCTTATGAGGTCATTTTTGTTGATGATGGTAGTAAGGATGGTACGGTAGAAAAACTTTATTCGTTATCACAAGGTTACAGTAATTTCCGTGTTGTTTATCATAAGCGAAATTTTGGGCAGAGTGCGGCTTTTTTGAGTGGCGCCAAAGCGGCTCGCTATGCTTTGTTAGTTACGTTGGATGGTGATGGACAGAATGACCCCGCCGATATTCCGCGACTTGTGGAACAAGTACAAGATTTTCGCACCGTAGTTTTGGGCAACCGTAAAAAAAGGGATGATAATTACTTAAGAAAATTATCTTCGCGCATCGGTAATAGTGTACGGCAGCGTTTGCTTCATGATGGTTGCCCTGACACGGGATGTAGTTTAAAACTGTTTCCTCGAGAAGCTTTTTTAGCTTTGCCTCATTTTAACCATTTGCATCGCTTTTTACCGGCTTTGTTTAAAAGAGCTGGATTTAAATTAGTTAATTTACCGGTGAATCATAGACCGCGTCGCCACGGCGTATCTAAATATGGTGTTATGAATCGACTATTTGTTGGTATTCATGATTTAATTGGCGTGCGCTGGTTATTAAAGCGCCCCTGTGCCCCGGAGGTTTCTACACATGAACGTTGATTATCTGTGGCTCACTATTGGTTTTATTGGTCAGGGAATCTTTTCTGCACGTTTTGTCGTACAGTGGCTGATTAGTGAAAAAGTGAAGCGAAGTGTGATTCCTGTCGCTTTTTGGTATTTGAGTTTATTTGGTGGCTTAACATTATTGGTCTATTCCATTTATAAACAGGATCCTGTCTTTATATTAGGACAATCGACCGGCGTTTTTATCTACGCACGCAACCTTTATCTAATTCAGAGAGAGCGTTCTTCCAGGATCACAAAGAAACTAAAACAGGTATCGTAGTCTTTACTCGCTTCTCCCGCTAGCTAACGTAATAAGTTCGTCCAGTTACGATTAAGTTGTTTCCGGGGTTTTCCACCCAATTTATCGCCTTTGACGGAGGTGGTATTAAGGTATTTACCCACACAGGTAATTGTGGGCTTTGCCAGACAAGGAGTAGCTTACCTTTAGGTAAAGAAAACGAAGATGCAGGATGCAGATACCAGCCATTTTTAATGGATAGTTTCAACATGAGATTTCCTAATAACCAATAAGAGTCAGAGACAATGTAATCCACCTTGAAGCAATCTGCTTTGATTGCTTGTACTGTTTCATTAACAGGAAATTGATTGTATTTATTACGTTCTGAGTGACCGCGATTAATTAAGATCCCAAAGAAAATGATTTGTACTAATAAACAAATTACGGTAAAAAAGCGTATTTTGGTGGTTAACTCAGGTTTCAGTTGCACTTGGCTGAAGATGCAGAGAGGGCATAAAAATAGGATTGGAATAAGCCAGCGTGTTGCAAAATTACTAATACCCGCAAAAACAATAATGGAAGCAAGCAAGGGTAAGCCAATTAAATGGTAGCGTAGAAGTAAATAATTTCTGGCGGTTTGACGTAATTGCCAATGTTTGAATGGAAAAAAAATAGTTGTAACAAGCAAGACTGGAGAAGCAAAAAACAGGATTGCCTTCCCAAACTCTACAAGGCCAAACGAAGATTGCTTACTGTCAGGAATTAACTTGGAACGGGCATGTAAGCCAATACTAAGGTGTTCAGAGAGCCAAAAAATATAAGGACTTGCAAGAGCAAGGGCTGCCACTAAGGTTAATAGCATACCTGGATGGATTAATTTAATACGGTAATTATCAATGGAAATAGCACTAAGCAATAAGATAGAAAGAAACAAGAGATAATTAAATTTGGAAAGGAATCCTATGCCGATAATAAGACCAAAAATTAGATACCAAACTGTTTTTGGTAGGCGTGAAGGCGCAATGAACCAATACCAGGTAAGGCAGGCGGCAAATAAGACCAAGACTGAATGGGTATTGTCCTTTATT
Source organism: Legionella feeleii (assembly GCF_001467625.1). Lineage (GTDB taxonomy): Bacteria > Pseudomonadota > Gammaproteobacteria > Legionellales > Legionellaceae > Tatlockia > Tatlockia feeleii. The sequence continues at coordinate 199,804 of NZ_LNYB01000085.1, read as the reverse complement.
AGATCAAGACTAATAGCCGGTATCAGGGCCCAAGATAAGGTAGTACACCAGGCCAGGGTATTATTCGGACAATGTAAGCGACAAATTTGATGAAAATAGTAAAAACAGCCAAATAACAGACTGCACTTTAATAAAACAAGACTTAATAAATTAAAACCAAATAGCTTGAAAAAAAGATATTGCAGCCAGGAATAAAAAGGAGGCTGATCAGGATATCCTGGTAAGAGTTGTTGCGCCACAATGACTTGCTCTGCTTCATCTAATTCAAGTAAGTTGCCACGCAAGAAAAGCCGAATTACCAGAATAAGAAGAGTAAGAAAAAAAAGAATAACAGCTGGTCGCTCAAGCCAATAAGAAGATTTCCTCATCGTTTAGACCATCTTGATTGCTTAAAATGGTTAAGTATAACGTATGAGAGAAAATTCTATGCTATTTATTCGAGAAAAAGTTAATTCTTGATAATTTGTTATTTTTGGTGATTTTATCGATAATGCAAGGATTTAGTTTGTGAGACAATGGGGTATGTGGGACTGGCATCTGCTGTTTGTTTGGGAGTTTGGTCAGGAAATTATTTGTACTTCTGTTGACCGTAATTGTTTTAATTAGCTGAAGTCGCTAGTGCTTAATTAACTTAGTATTCCATTCATGGATAAAGCATCTCCCAGGAGGTATTAATGATGCAAATAAGAAAAGCTGTTTTTCCTGTAGCAGGCTTAGGATCGCGATTTTTACCCGCTACTAAGGCAAATCCTAAGGAAATGCTGCCTGTAGTAGATAAGCCGTTGATTCAATATGCTGTTGAGGAAGCTGTGCGTGCTGGCATTAATCATATGATTTTTATTACCAGTTCAAGTAAGCGCGCAATTGAAGATCATTTTGATCATCATTTTGAATTAGAAATGCGGTTGAAAGAACAAGGCAAAGAAGCTTTACTTGAGGTGGTAAAAAATATTTCGCCACCAGGTATACAGTTTACGTATGTCAGGCAGAATCAGCCTTTAGGTTTGGGGCATGCGGTGCTTTGCGCTGAGCACATAGTCGGAGAGGAGCCTTTTGCTATTTTGTTGGCAGATGATCTGATAGACGATTCCAAATTACCTTGTCTTTCTGCGATGGTTAATTATTTTCATAAAGATGGTCATTCAGTGATGGCAGTTCAACCAGTTCCTTGGCATGATGTTCATCAATATGGTGTGGCTCGCGTTGAGGATGCTGGCGAAAATTATTCTCCGATCGTGACGATTGTTGAGAAACCAAAGACAGAGTCTGCTCCCTCTAATCTTGCTGCTGTAGGACGCTATATTTTTACTCCAGCAATTTTTTCTTGCCTGAAGCAAATATCGCCTGATCATCGCGGGGAAATTCAATTAACAGATGCTATTCAGCGGTTGTTAACTGAGCAAAAAGTTCAAGCTTACCAATTTCATGGCAAACGTTATGATTGTGGTTCTAAACTAGGTTATTTGCAGGCTACAGTCGAGTTAAGCAGGCTACATCCAGAGATTGGAGAAGCCTTTAATGATTATTTAGAGTCTTTAAACGAAGGTTAAGCAAAGTTCTAACTTGAACTTAAGCCACTATCTCTGGCAAGATGCTGACTGATTTGATATTCCAGTGAGGAACTATGAAAACTCTCGTTGCAGTGAAGCGTGTGATAGACCCTTATGTAAAAGTACGAGTCAAGTCGGATAACAGTGGGGTAGAAACACAAAACGTCAAAATGTCCATGAACCCTTTTGATGAGATAGCAATAGAAGAAGCAGTTCGATTGCAAGAGCAAAAACATGTAACGGAAATAGTAGCTGTCTCAATAGGTACCGATGCGAGCCAGGAGACTTTACGCCATGCTTTAGCTCTTGGTGCTGATCGCGCAATTCTGATTCGTAGTGAGAAACATCTTTGCAGTCTTAATATTGCCAAGATTCTGCAAAAAATCACCCTTGATGAAAAACCCGATTTAATTTTAATGGGTAAACAATCCATTGATGGTGACAATAATCAAACACCGCAAATGCTTGCCGCTTTACTAAATTGGCCACAAGCGACCTTCGCATCAAAACTTAATATAAATGGCCGAGCTATAGAAGTGACACGTGAAATTGACGGCGGTTTGGAAACTTTGGCAATGGATCTTCCAGTAATAGTCAGTACCGATTTGCGTTTGAACGAACCACGTTATGCCAGTTTGCCTAATATTATGAAAGCGAAGCGTAAGCCGCTGGACATCATTGAACTTGATTCTATGGGATTAAATTTGAAAGAGCATATTCAAGTGCTGACTGTGACTAGCCCACCAACTCGTTCTGGTGGTGTTAAACTAAATTCCATTGAAGAGTTACTCAATAAATTACAACATGAAGCCAAAGTGCTTTAACAAGGAGGAGCCATGAGCACTTTAGTAATCGTTGAACATGATAATAAAATGATGCATCCGGCAACACGTAACACGGTTGCTGCTGCCATACAACTAAAAGAAAATCCAGTCTTACTGGTTGTTGGCCATCAATGTCAAACAGTCGCTGAGCAGGCTGCAACAATAGCTGGTGTTCATGCAGTCTGGTTAGTGGACAGTGCTGTTTATGCTCATCAATTAGCGGAAAATATAAGTGAATTAGTCATTGGGATGGCTTCATCATTTTCAGCAATACTGGCACCAGCTTCTACCTTTGGTAAAAATATAGCACCGCGCATTGCTGCCAAACTTGATGTGGCACAGATTTCTGATGTAAGTCGCGTTATTGATCAAAATACGTTTGAACATCCCATTTACGCAGGGAATGCAATTGAAACAGTTCGTGTTTTAGATAGTATAAAAGTACTGACCATTCGCACGACGGCGTTTGACAGTATCAATGCAGAGCAATCACCCTGTTGCATAGAGCATGTTGATACGATAATTGAATCCACAACCAGCAAATTTGTTCGACATGAATTAAGCCGTTCAGAGCGACCTGATCTAGGTAGCGCCAAAATTGTTGTTTCAGGTGGGCGTGGTTTGCAGAGTGCAGAAAAATTTAAGTTAATAGAAGAACTAGCTGATGCATTAGGTGCAGCGGTAGGCGCCTCCAGGGCAGCAGTAGATGCAGGTTTTGTCCCTAATGATTATCAGGTGGGTCAAACAGGCAAGGTCGTTGCTCCTGCGTTATATCTGGCTATTGGAATTTCAGGTGCTGTGCAACATCTTGCTGGTATGAAAGACTCCAAAGTTATCGTTGCTATTAACAAGGATGAAGATGCGCCAATTTTCCAAATCGCTAATTATGGATTGGTTGGGGATTTATTTGAATTAGTACCACAACTCATTGAGCAATTAAAGAAGAGAGCCTGAGAATCTCTGCCAGGGATCTGACGTTGCGGAGAATAGTCCTGCTATCTGCGTTTGGGAGTTGGCTCATCTTGCGTTGGTAGTCTCAGGATTTTCTCTGCTCGGATCAAATTTAAGCAACAATAGAAGGAAAGAGCTATGTTTGTTGGCGTACCAAAAGAAATTAAACCACAGGAAAATCGTGTAGGACTTGTTCCCGGTAGTGTTAAAGAAATCGTGCGTACTGGTAGTACAGTCTTGGTGGAAAAAGGGGCTGGTTTAGGAATTGGTATCAGCGATGAACAATATCATGCAGCAGGTGCTGAAATTGTTGCTACGGCAGACGAGGTATTTGAGCGAGCAGAATTGATTGTTAAGGTTAAAGAGCCGCAGCCTGTCGAGTGCCGACGTTTACGCGAAGGACAAACCTTATTTACCTACTTGCATTTAGCCCCTGATCCGCAACAAACCCGCTTACTCAAAGAATCTGGTGCTACAGCAATTGCCTATGAAACGGTGACTCAAAATGATGGTGGTTTACCCCTGTTAACCCCCATGTCCCAGGTTGCCGGTCGCATGTCGATTCAGGCCGGTGCTCATTGCCTTGAAATGGCTCAAGGTGGAAGTGGCGTCTTATTAGGCGGGGTCCCAGGCGTCGCTCCTGCGAATGTCGTTGTCATTGGCGGTGGTGTTGTAGGGTCGAATGCGGTGAGAATGGCAATGGGCATGGAAGCACGTGTGACCGTAATAGATAAATCCTTATCTCGTCTACGTGAACTTGATTTTCAATTTGGTTCAAAATTAAATACTATTTATGCCACAGTCGAAGCTTTAGAACATTATGTTGCTGAAGCTGATTTAGTGATAGGCGCTGTCCTTGTTCCCGGAGCTTCCGCTCCCAAATTAGTAACCCGTAGCATGTTAAAAACAATGCGCCCGGGATCAGTAGTTGTGGATGTAGCAATTGACCAGGGTGGATGTTTTGAAACAAGCCGTGCAACCACTCACCATGAGCCTACCTATACGGTAGAAGATGTGGTGCATTACTGTGTGGCTAATATGCCTGGAGCTGTGCCACGAACATCAACATTTGCTTTAAATAATGCAACTCTGCCTTTTGTCATCAGTTTGGTGACTAAGGGTGTGAAATTAGCACTATTAAGTGATGGCCATTTGTTAAATGGTCTTAATGTGCATAGAGGCATGATCACTTATGAAGCAGTGGCTCGTGAGCTTGGGTATGAATATATCGCTGCTACTGATGCGTTGGCAGGCTGACTGCTTACATGTCTACTATCTTGGTACTTATGGCTTGATTTTCTGCGCTTCGCTGCTCACATACTAGGTGTATGCTCCGCTGCGAGGCTCGACCATCAAGCCATAAGCACTCAAGCTAGCGACATGTAAACAGTCTTCAATTATTTCTACTCTCTTGATGATAGTAATTTGATTTCCTGCACTTGCTGCTCACAAATGAATCCCGGGTTTTGGAGCGATAAATGATGGTTTATTTTGTAGCCTGGATGAAAGCCGAAGGCTGTAATCCGGGATTAAGCTGAAGCAATCCAGGGTAAATCTATCTTTCTGGATTGCTTTGCAAAGAGGCCTCGCAAAGACGAAGTACACACCCCGTGAATGTTTATAGGGACTTCCAGGCCTGTCCGCATTTTCTAATAGCGACTACTAAAATAAATTCTCTTGTTCTTGATCTTGATTATCCGGCCCTACATCTGGCGAGGCTGTGATGGAATTTGAAGGCGCAGAATCCTCCGCACCAGGTACTTCATGTTCACGAAAATATTCAACAATGGCATTAGGTTGGTTAGTTTTTGCCAGTAAGCCCGTTTTTGGATCAATGCGAACAGCGACAATATTTTGTGGCTGGGGTAATTCCCGCTCCGGCATGTTGGCCAGGGCGACCTTCATAAAATCAATCCATAGTGGTAGAGCAAGGTTTGCAGCGTATTCGTGCAAGGACTGAGGATTATCAAATCCAACCCAGGTAGTAACAACTAATTCCGTATTAAAGCCAGCAAACCAGGCATCGACTTGATCATTGGTTGTTCCTGTTTTGCCTGCTATGTCCTGGCGATTTAACACTTTCGCCGCCCGAGCAGTACCTTGCTGAATCACACCTTTTAACGCAGTATTCATTAAGAAGGCGACATCAGCCGGAATGACGCGTGGTGCTAGTGTAGCCGGGTCAGCCTTGTTTAGATCGCAATTATTACAAACCACGGATGGTTTTGCTTGTAGAAGAATTTTTCCGTCATTGTCGGTGATATGATCAATCAAATAAGGTTCGATTTTATAGCCACCGTTAGCAAAAACAGCATAGGCAGCAGTCAAATCCATCGGACTTACCGACAAGCTCCCTAAGGCCAGTGATAAAGCTTTCGGAAGATTTTCTTTGTGAAAACCGAAATGGGTAATGAAATTAATCGCATAATCAAAGCCTATATCATCTAAAACTCGAATAGAGACTAGATTGCGAGAATGAACCAAGGCATCTTTAAGGCGGGTAGGGCCATTAAAAGTGAGATTCACATTATGCGGGCGCCATAAATTCGCTTGGCTGGGATCATCAACTACTACCGGTGCATCATTGATAAGGGTGGCTAACGTGTAACCTTTATTTAAAGCAGCTGCGTAAATAAAGGGTTTAAAACTTGAGCCGGGTTGTCGTTCAGATTGTGTAGCGCGATTAAACTTGCTTTTCTGGAAATTAAAACCGCCTACCAAGGCTTCTATGGATCCATTATTCGGGTTTAAGGCGACAAGTGCTGCTTCTGCTTGTGGGATCTGGGTTAAGTACCATTGTTCATTCTGATAACGAACATAGACAATATCACCAACACTAACGACTTGTTGAGCGTTAGTTGGCGATTTACCCATCCAGCCATGTTTGAGTGCCGGTCTTGCCCAGGATAAGCCTTCCCAAGAGATGGTAAAATTCTGACCGTGTCGGGTAGCGGCAGTCGCTTCTCTTTCACCCACTGCTAATATAACTGCAGGTTCCAGCTCATTAACTACCGGGTATTGGGCAAGCAATTTATGTAAGGAATCGGGTGATTGACCATCGACACCACTTATCTTGGCGACAGGGCCTCGGTAGCCATGCCGGCGATCGTAGGCGAGTAGTGTGTCGGTAACAGCCTTATTTGCGGCAGTTTGTAAGGGACCCTTGATCGTTGTGTATACTTTATAGCCCTTGGTATAGGCTTTAGGACCAAAATGCTCATACAGTGATTGACGAATCATTTCGGCAACGTAAGGAGCACTTACCTCAATATTCGTACTATGGTATTTAGCAGTGATTGGTTGATTAATGGCTTCTTGATACTGCTTTTCATCAATATATTTTTCTTCTAACAAGCGTTCCAGAACATGATCACGGCGCTTTTTGGCAGCAAGCGGGTTAGCGATGGGATTTTGAGTCGATGGTGCTTGAGGCAAACCTGCAATCATGGCTAATTCAGCCAGGTTCAGTTCTTTTAAAGTTTTACCATAATAGACCATTGCTGCTGCACCAACTCCATAGGCGCGATTACCAAGGTATATTTTATTGAGATAGAGTTCCAGAATTTTTTCTTTACTTAATTCACGATCAATTTTGATAGCTAATAAAATCTCATTGAATTTGCGTAAAAAGGTTTTTTTGCGGGTTAAGAAAAAATTACGGGCTACCTGCATGGTAATTGTACTGCCCCCTTGCGATTTCGTACCGGTTTGAATCATACGAACGGTTGCGCGTCCTAAACCGAAAATGTCGACACCAGGGTGCTCAAAAAAACGCTGATCTTCAGTGGCTAATATTGCATGAACCAGTGTGGGGGGAATTTCTTCGTAAGTAAGTGGTATACGGCGCTTTTCACCATATTCCTGGATCAGCAAGCCATCTTGCGTATAGACTCGCAGAGGGACTTGCAAATGAACGGTTTTCAGAGAATCGACGTTAGGAAGCTGGCTTTCAAGATAAAGGTAAAGCAGAATTGCACACACTAGAAGGAGAAAACAAAGGCTAGTGAGAGCCCATAAGCCTTTACGCCAGAAATATGCAGGTTTTTTCATGAGATAAATAGATAAAATCGAATTTGCCGATTATAGCGCTATTTAAGGGTATTTTGCGAATTTTAGTGAAGAAACCCCCTTCTCAATCTAATTTGAGAAGAAGGCATAGTGATAAATCAGAGAAACTGTGGTGACTCAGTACTTTGCCCCTCGTTTTTAGCTGTTGTTTGAGTGGGTTGAGGTGGCAGACCTGTCAGGCCAGGATTGTGCAGGAAGCTTGGGGCAAAAAATTGAGGGCCAAGCCCCGTCATTCCCATAAGAGGCCGCACTGTAGTCGTTCTTACCCTACTAGCAGCTGCTATTAAAGAAGCATTCTCCTTAACTAGACGAGTGTTGTCCTTTTCCAAACTATCCTTGGTTTCTGCGAGGGAGGCGCTTTCATCATATAAACGGAGATTTTCAATGCGTAGATTTTCGGCTTCCAGTCGGCTGGCTTGTTCCTGTTTTTGACTAAGTGCAAGCTCATCTTGGAGACGCTTGTTTTCTTCTGCCGACAATTTTTCTCTTTCTTCAAGAATAGGCAATTTTTCCTGTAGTGCTTCTTTTTCACGCTTGGACAAAGCTTCGCTTTCGCTAATGAGTTCAAGCTCCTTTTGGAGACGCTTGTTTTCTTCTGCCGACAATTTTTCTCTTTCTTCAAGAATACGCAATTTTTCTTGTAGTGCTTCTTTTTCACGCTTGGCTAAAGCTTCGCTTTCGCTAAGACGGGTATTTTCTACTTTCAATCTACGATTTTCTTCTTCTAAATGGGGCAGGAGAATAGCACTATGATGTTCGTCGATTATGTGATCAAGAAATAATTGAGCATCTTTGAGACTGTCGGCGGGAAATACGGATAATTTCTCTATCCCTTCATGCCAACGTTGAATCACTTGCCCGGAACGACAGGTTGATGAATAGAAGTTACCACCATCTATAAAGCCAGAAATTTTTACCGTTGCGTCACGATCTTCTTCATTATAACTTACGGGGAGAGAACTTGTTTTATCGATTTTTAGTAAGTCTTGGGTATTAGTAATCAGAGCCAGTAAATGGGTTTCTATACGTTTGAGCTCGGCCTCACCAAGAGGGGTGGATTTATCAGCAAGAGGTTTTAGAGTATTTAATTCGTAAAGAAAATAATCAAGCAATGTACGCCTTGTCTCATAGGAAGCAGTGGCATCCTTTATGAGCTGAGTTAAGTCTTTTATTAAATCCTCATGTGATTTTTGAAGTAAGCTCTCTTCGGTGTGTCCCTTTAGTCTTTTAGGGTCGGTATAGTTGAGTATGACGGAAACGAGCGAATTAACTAAATTTTGCAGACGCGACATAGTAACTCCTTTTAACTGAAATCAGGATGCAGAATTGCATCCCAGATCGTCAACTATATTAAAACAATACGATGAGCGCAAGCGTTGGACAAATAGATTAATGGAAGTTACAACGTTTAATTTTAAGGCCAGATAATAGAACGGATGCGAAATAAAAAATCTTCCTTTTGTTAAATGGTTGGATTAGAATCAGCGGTGCTATTAAGAATTTTGGCAGGAAAATTAATTTTCTTAATGCAAGTCCATCTTGAGAACGGAATTCACAGGAAAAATGCAAGTGAGCAAATGGTTCAACTCCAAACCGGGTTCGATACTGGGAGTCGATATCAGTTCGACCTCAATCAAAGTGATCGCAATCTCATCAAATGTTAATGGAAAATATCGCGTTGAAGGTTTCCGGTATAAATTGCTGCCAGTGATTGAAGGCGAAATTAGCCCAATAAATGAAATCGACGCAGTCAGTTCTAGTCTCAGAGAAATATTGTTACAACACAATTTCCTCGATTATACGGCAGTTATAGCATTGCCTGATTCTCTTGTTCTTAGTAAAGTGATTCAACTCAGTGCAAAATTAAACCATTCGGAGATAGAGGAAGCCGTCCTTATTGAAGCAGACTATTATGTTGCTCATCCACCCAATCAAGTCAGCGTCGACTTCAAAATATTAGGCTATTGCCCAACAAACTCTTCGATGCTTGATGTGCTGATGGTTGTTGCCAAGACTGAACATGTGAATCGACGGGTAGAGGCAGTTAAACGCGCTGGTTTGCGGGTGAACAGTGTTGATGTGGAGTCCTATGCTATCGGGCGAAGTCTACAATTAATTACCCGGCAACTCTCACTGCAACAGGGGGAAATAGTTGTTTTAATTAGCCTAGGTATGTCACTTACTCATTTCTTTGTCTCGGATAGTAGTAAAATCCTATTTATACACGAAGAAATTTTGGATAGCCGGCAATTATTTGAATCCGCTCAAAAGCACGATGGTCTTTCCTATGGGCAAGACCTGCCTATAGAAGCAGGGGTACTTATGTTACCCGATGCCTACGAGCCAAAGACAATTCAGCCGTTTGTGGAAATTTTGTTAAATGGAATGCAAAAAATCCGGCAATTCCTATCGTCATTGGCTCATCAACCTGTGATTGCCCGGATTTTGTTAGCTGGCAATTTGGCATGTTTGGCAAAGCTTGCGGAAAGGCTGCAAGAAAAAACAACCATTCCAATTCAACTGGCTAATCCTTTGCAATCCCTCGTTATTTCAAACGATTTAAATTCGGAAGAGATCCTGAATAGCGGCCCATCACTTATGGTTGCTTGTGGTTTGGCTTTGAGGCAGGGAGGTTGGGATTATGAGCGAAATTAACTTGTTGCCTTGGCGAGAAGACAAACGGCGTTGGGAAAGAAAGAAAGCCATTTTAACTTTGTCAGGTATAACACTGGGAACAGTGAGTACTATTTTTTCAATGCATCTTTATACCTTATCACTGCTTTCCAAACAGTCACAACACAATCAACGATTAGAAGAAGAAGCTGCCCGCTTTACCCATCAAATACAAGAAATTAATAATTTGAGGGAAGAAAATAAGCGTTTGATCTTACGCATAATAGCTATACGGCATCTGTCTTTGAGCCGTACTTTACTTGTTCACTTATTTAATGAACTGATTAGAGTTCTGCCTGATGATGTTTACCTGGCCGGAGTAAAAAAGAGTAACGACAGAATTACATTCACTGGCTATTCGGCAACAAGTCAGAGTGTGGTTACTTTAATGCGCAATCTGGAAAAAAGTGCTTTGGTCAAAGCGCCAATATTGATTGAAATAAAAAAAATCAGAGTAGAAAAAATCAATAATCATCATGAATTTACAGTAAATTTTAAGCTAAGGGCACCTCAATGTGTTTACACTTCCTAAAATAAATAAATTGATAGTGAACAACTTTACGACGGGGCGCATTAAACCAAGTATTGGAGAGGTAAACCGTTGGTGGGTAATGGTGCTCGCTGTTTTATTAATAATTTTTGATTATGTTTTTTTTATAAAACAGGGTTTTCAACAATATAGTCAGCAGCGGAGTCAGGAAGTTAGTTTGAAGCGTGAGTTTGAGAGGAGACAGCACAAGGCGGCTATTCTTCAGGTGAGGCGTAAAAACTTAAAGAAGCTGAATAAGCGATACAAGGGTTTGCTCACGCAATTTTCGACCTCTAAAGGTCTTAGCATTTTATTGGAAGAACTGTCTAGGGCAGCTAGCACAAATGGACTGGTTTTTGACTTGTTTGCCCCCTTACCAGAGGTAGCAATTAATTTTTATATCGAACTACCAATTAAGATAACTATTCGAGGACGTTACGAGCAATTAACATTTTTTTTAAAGCAACTTGCCCAGTGGGACAAAATTGTGACTATTGATAAGTTTGAGTTATTACCTGTTTTTGATGCGAAACAAAAAGTTAAGAGAGAAATACTGGTAATGAAGCTTATCGCAAAGATCTATAGACCATTATGAAACAAAAAAAGAGGTTAATTACTCTACTAATCACCATGTCAGTGAGTGCCTGTAATTCTTCTCAGGATGAAGCGTTTTTAAAGTACATCAAACAAGTAAAAAATAGAGTGGTTATAGATCATATTGGCAGAATTCAATGTACGAAAGAAACGACATTTGGATACCCGGTATACCAGCATAGAAAAAGTCCTTTCAAGAAAAAAATGGCAACAAGCAGCGGAAAACAATCTTACTCAGCTGATTCTCATGTAGAGCGATTGAAAGTTGTAGGATTTCTAAAGAGCAAGATAAAAAATTGGGCATTGTTTGCCCATGAAAATGGTGAAATAACATATAGAAAATTAGGTGAGCAACCTGAAGTTAGCTATGGGGAAATAATTGAAATGGAGAAACCTCGTTAACTTTAGAAAAAGCGATTCCCAGAAGAGGAAACGACAGAAAAATATCATTTATTACACGTTAAATTTGCGTAACTGGGAGCATGGATTGCATAAAATTGTTCTGTTTTTTTTCTTATTATACCTGGTTGGTGATTATTCGTTTGCTCAGAGCAATGGGCTTAATATTCGTTACTCTAAGTTATCTTTACCAAAAAAAAGAGAGTTATTACAGCGTAATAACCACTTCTCTAATGCTGAGACAGGGAAAACTGGTTTTGAGCAAAAAAGATATACAGGTAAATCCATTTCTTTAAATTTTCAGAATATTCAAGTACGGTCTGTTCTTCAATTACTGGCCGAATTTACTGGAATGGATCTGGTAGTCAGTGATAAAGTAACCGGTAATATTACACTTCGTTTAAATGATATTCCATGGGATCAGGCTTTGGATATTATTCTTGCAACGCGAGCTTTAGGTAAAAGAATTATTGGTAAAGTTATGGTGGTAGCTCCGGTTGAAGAAATAAACGAGTATGAGAAGAGGGAATTGCAGGCTGAGATGGATCTAATAAATTCAGGTCCCATACGATCAGATTTATTACAGATTCACCATGCAAAGGCAGCTGATATTGCTGCTGTATTGCAAGACAAAAATGCGGCTCATTTGTCTACTAGGGGTCGATTAACAGTAGACACAAGAAGCAACACAATCTGGATAAGGGATAATCAGACTCAAATAGAAGAGATCAGAGAGGTAGTTAGACAACTTGATATTCCTGTAAAGCAAGTTCTAATTGAGGCACGGATTGTTAATGTAACCAAAGATTTTGCTCAAGATTTAGGTTTGCATTTCAGTGCATCGAAACCAATCTGTTTAAATAGTATGTCAGGTTGTAAGGCGCAGCTATTAAAAAACGTAGTTTCAGGTGATAAAATTGGGTTTGCTGAGCGCTTAAATCTTGATCTTGCAGCTATGCCAATCACGACATCAGCCGCTTCAGTTGGCATAGCTTTAGCCAAGTTAGATAGTGGGGTTCTCCTTGATTTGGAGCTTTCTGCACTTGAAAGTGAAGGGCGGGGAGAAATAATATCCAGCCCTCATCTTCTAACGACGGATCAGCAAGCTGCTTTTATAGAGTCTGGGGAAGAGGTTCCTTATCAGGAGGCGACCTCTAGCGGTGCGACGGTTGTTGCTTTTAAAAAAGCTGTATTAAGCTTGAAGGTAACACCGCAAATTACGCCCGCCAGCAAAATTTTGATGGATTTACAAATCAATCAAAATACGTTGTCGACTAAAATATTTAATGGTGTACCTGGTATATTGACTAAAGAAGTACATACCAATGTATTGGTGGATAACGGCCAAACTATTGTTTTGGGAGGAATTTACAAGCGAGATAAAAATAACATGGTTAATCGAGTTCCTTTTCTAGGGGGCCTTCCATTGATTGGTGCGTTATTTAAAAATCAATCGACTATGATTAAAAATGAGGAGTTGCTCATTTTCATTACTCCTAGGATAATAAGCAACAACTTGGCGATAACAGCTGGTAAGGAACGGATTACATAGGTTTGTAGGAAGGCTTGGATCAGATAGGTTCGGTAAGCAAGTAGGAACAACTCCCTAAGAATTTTTTTCGGGGGGTGCTATGTTAAATTAAACAGAGAATGCACTCTATTCTCATGTTCAGCTGAAGGGGTATGTAATTAAAAATGAGCATAGTTAAAGTACGAAATATATTTCTAATAGGGCCAATGGGAGCAGGTAAGAGCACGATTGGCCGTACTTTGGCAAAGGAGCTCAAACTTGAGTTCTATGATTCTGACGAAGTGATCGAAGAGCGTGCAGGAGCAGATATTTCTTGGATCTTTGATATTGAAGGAGAGGAAGGATTTCGTCGACGTGAACAGAAAGTAATAGATGAGTTGACACAAAAAAATAATATTGTTTTGGCAACCGGCGGTGGTGTAGTTATGACGCCAGAAAATCGTAATGCTCTGGCAGGTCGTGGTACAGTAATTTATTTGAAAACCTCTTTACAGCAACAATATGAGCGCACAAAGCGTGATACCAAGCGTCCTTTATTGCAAACAGATGATTTGGAAGGACGTTTAGAGACGTTACGGGATGAGCGGGAACCTTATTATGATGAACTTGCTGATATCAGTTTTGAAACGGATAAATTAACAGTCAAAGCCGTAGCAAATAACATTATCAAATATATCTATGGCGAAGTTTGATTTATATCAGGAGTTGGTTATTCGGTTGCCTACCTATGAATATCCAATTATTATCGGGCGGAATTTCCTGACTGATAAAGAGGTATTGAGCCGTTATATTTCCGGTAAACAGGTACTCGTAGTAACAAATACTACGGTTGCACCCCTTTATCTTGATTACCTTCAATCGGCATTCACTGATAGACAATGTGATGTGGTGATTCTCGAAGATGGCGAGGGGTTTAAAAATCAACAGAGTTTATTTGCTATTTACGACACATTGATTGCCAAACAGCATCATCGTGATACTACCTTAATCGCTTTGGGTGGAGGCGTTATAGGGGATATCACTGGTTTTGCAGCAGCTACTTATCAGCGTGGTGTAGATTTTTTACAGATTCCAACAACATTGCTTGCTCAAGTTGATGCTTCCATTGGAGGTAAAACGGCTATCAACCATCCATTAGCGAAAAATATGATTGGCAGTTTTCATCAGCCTAAAGCAGTCATCATGGATTTAGAGACTTTACAAACCCTTTCTGAACGTGAATTTCGTGCAGGACTTGCTGAAGTAATTAAGCATGCCTTATTGGCTGGTGGAGAGTTTTTTGAGCTCATCTATAATGCTTTGCGGGAAGATCTTGATCTAAGAAAATCAGAAAAATTGCCGGAAATTATTGGGTATTGTTGTCAAATAAAAGCCAAATTTGTGCAAGAGGATGAGCGTGAAAAGGGGATGCGGGCTCTATTAAATCTCGGTCATACCTTTGCTCATGCTTTGGAAGCTTATTCGCAATATAGCCGTTGGTTGCATGGTGAAGCAGTAGCAATTGGTCTTTATTGTGCCGCTTTATTATCATACTATCATGCTGGTTTGGATGAAAAATCGTTGCTTTTAATCGATAACCTGTTAACTATGGCTAAATTGCCAAACAGGATTCCAAGCGATATTGATCTAAATGATTTACGTAACTTAATGTCACAAGACAAAAAAATCAAAAACAAGAACTTGCGCTTCATACTTATGAAAACAATAGGAAACTGTTACATCGAAGACTGTGTACCGGAAAATCTTTTGTGTTCAACGTTGGAACGCGCGGTTGAAGGAGATTAGGAAATGCATAACGAGGCAAGCGAATCAGGTACTCAGGATGAGAGCCCACGTGCCAAACATGTTTTTAAACCCAGTTCTTGGCTGACTAAAATTGATTTTATCAATCATTTGGTATTATTTAATAACAAGATGTTAACTGTCTTAGCGGAACAGGGCGGAGGGAAAACAACCTTTATTGGTTTGTTGCAAGCTGGTCTAGATACGTCTATTAAATCACATGTGATGACCGCAACTGCACCATTCTCGCAGACCGATTTTTTAGCCCAGTTAGCTGCTATTTTTCATTTGAGGGACGATGCTGAACCGACGATTGCTAATATTTTACATCAAATCAATGAACGTAAAGCGCATGTTTTAGTAATAATCGATGAAGCGCAACACTTACCAGATGTTCTATTGCAGGATATTTTAATCGCTTTACAGCAACAAAAAGAAACTAATTTCTTTCATTTTTGTCTAGTCTCAGATTTTTCTATCGTAGCCAGTTTAAACAAATTGAAAGCCGATTCATTTGAGCCATTGATTCATACTTTAGAGCCTGGAGTATTGACAGAAAGTGAGATGAAAACCTATCTGTTGCATTCCTTACCCGCACCAAAGCGACTAGATAAAACAATGACGGATAAGCGCTTAGGACAATTCTATCAGTTAACAGGGGGTAATATCGCCCGGATTAATAGTCAAATGATAAATTATTTTTGCCCTGGATCGTTGAAAGCAGGAGTGAAGCAAAAATCATTTGCAAAAAGCATGAATATCGCAGCCAGTTTGGTAATTACTGTGTTGGTATCTGTTTATATCTGGCAACACCAAAATTTGGTATCACCCGACAAGCTCTTGCCGCCCAAACAAGATCTCCCTGAACCAGTTTCAGTAATTAGTGAGGAACCCTTGTTTTCAATTGTTCCTGCGGTGCCCCAGATACAGAATGAACCCGAGTTGGCTAGTGAGATGCCTGTTATTGAGCAGGAATTGATCAGTAAAATCCCGGCCTGGTATATTGCAGCAGAGGTTCAGCCAGTTCAGCCACCTCCTTTGAAGAGGATAACAAATATAGTGCTTGATGATGACGACGGAAATGATGACTCCCTCGTTGTTATGGATAGAGTTGTCGTTATTCCCAAAACATTACAAAGACAGTCTTTAACTGGAGTGGAGAGTGAGAATCCGGCGGTCAGGGAAAATATTTCTGATGCTCAGCTTAAGCAAAAAATTTCTCAATCAGTAGCAGAAAAAGAAAAGGTAATAAAGGATAAGACGATAAAGGAGCAATATACCATTCAATTGCAATCCAGCCAAAATCAGGATGATTTGAAGCGCTTTATGCGCACTCATCATATCGAACTGAATGCAGCAATACGGTTAACAAAGCGTCAGGGTATGGATTGGTATGTGTTGACTCTTGGTGAATATGATCAATTTGCTCAAGCGAAAGCAGTTGTCAGTAATTTGCCTACCGACTTGATACGATTTAAGCCCTGGATTCGTTCTTTATCCGGCCTCAAGGAATTAGGCTAGCTGTCATCATAAGATGAGGCGGTTTGCTTTCAATCGCACGCCGCCTTGCCCAACTAAGGTAACCGGTGATCGCCATTGTTGTGTATAACAACATTAATAAGAAATGGAAAGGTAGCTCTTTCTGAAAATACAGATAGGCGTACAGTGCGTCAGTAAAAAACCAGAGGATCCACGTCGCAATAGCTCTATAGCACATGAGCCCTTGTGCAACCAGGCTTAAGGCAGTTGTCAGGGCGTCCAGTACTGCGACATTTGAATGAGTAAAAGTTAACAGAAGCTTGGCAATAATAGTGTAGAACAAGCCAACAATAGCCCCAACAAAAAGCCATTGTTTTATCGAAAGTTGTAGAATGAACGGTTTATCCCCTTTTGCGGGTAAACGCCATAAATACCAGCCATAGCAAACGCTAAAGAAATAAAATGCCTCGAGCAGCATATCGGCATAAATACCTTTTTGCCAATATAACCAACCATTTAAACAAGTGGCCAATAACGTGGTTAGCCAGGCTTTACTATCCAGGCGGATAAAAAAATAGGTGGACAATAATGAAACAGATGCACCAAATAAATCTAACAACATTAACAATCCCTACGACGGCATGACCCGACAGGTTCAATGGGTATAATCTCAGTCTTACCAGAGACTCATAAGAAAACTCATTGCGTGTGGGAAAGATGCAGCACCGTACTGGCGAAGCGATACTCCACTGCAGAGTAGTATTTAAAGAGTCTAGTAAGACACCCCTAATTTCTGGATAAGCCTTGTCAACTGTTGAGTTGAATCTTTTTTAACTCTCAATTTGGCTTACATGAGATAGCGATTTTATAGTAAACTGATTCTTATGGGAAATTAAAAATTTTTCTGCTAGTCTTTAGTATCCAGAGGTCGCCAAGGAGAGAATCATGTACAAAAGGGTGTTATTCGCAACAGATTTCGATGAAGTTGGAGTGAGAGCGGCGCACAAGGCAAAAAAAATTGCTGATGAAAATGGCGCTGATTTGCTTCTCGTTCATGTCGTTGAACCAATTCCTGCCTATGCTTACCCAGGTTTTGCTGGTTTTGCAGAAGTCGAGGTTTCAATACGTGAGCAAGCTGAAAAAGAGTTAGCGGCTTTAGCTAAGAAATTAGGAGTGGATAGTGCGCACTGCATGATTGAATTTGGTTCTACCAAGAATGAAATTTTGCGTGTCGCTCAAGAAAAGAAAATTGATTTAATTGTGACCGGTAGCCACGGTAAACATGGTCTCGCCTTATTGTTGGGTTCAACGGCAAATGCCATTCTGCATGGCGCAGAGTGTGATGTACTGATTGTGCGTCCCCACGTGCAGGGTTCCTAAAATCTGTTGACATTTCCGGTATGTTGGTCGAAAAGCGCTGACTGTCCGTAAATCAGCCCTTTTCGACGCCTGCGAGCGGCTTTTATTATTATCGCGAAGTAGGTAAAGAAACCTAGCCTTGCTTTGGGCTAGGCTGCTAAACCAGCTTAAGCAAATCCTTCTTCTTTAAGCGATTTCATAATTGATTCTCTACTATGAAGTTCTTGAAAGTAGCCGGGTAGATGCGAGTATTCGGTAAGATCAATCTTAAAATTGGTAGACCACGTAAGCATCACAAATAGATAGGCATCAGGTAGGGTAAAATGATTTCCTGCCAAGTAACGATGTTGAGCCAGTTGTTTATCAATAAATTCCAGTTTTTGTTTAATGGCAGGTATATAAATTTTATCTTTTAACTCCTGTGTAATAGCAGGGTTAAAAAGGGCTCCAAAACTTTTATGTAATTCTGTAGTTATATAGTTTGACCAGCTAAGTATTTGATAGCGATTGATATCTCCAATCGGGGGGCATAATTGGTCTGCTTTATATTCATCAACAAGATATTGCTGGATAACCAGATTTTCAGTAATAATTTCACCGTCATCAAGTTGGAGGGCGGGGACAGCTCCTTTCGGATTGATTGCTAAATAATCTTTATTATCTTCCGTTTTTTTTGTTTTCAGATCGACGGATACATAATCACATTTAAGACCGATTTCGTTGATAATGATGCGTATTACCAATGAGCAAGCACCTCGTGCAAAAAATAATTTCATCGTTCGTCCTTATGTAGAGTAGTTTGCCCTACATTTGTAACGCGCCTTGAGCAGAACTACAAGTCTGTTTCTGTATCTTGTTGAAGGCAATTGTCGCTATATTGATTTTTTAGAATGATTTTTCGGAAAGGAAAAGGTAGAGGCAAGCAAAATAAAGTAAACAAGACCAATTAGTGAGCAATAGAAACCAAAAACATTATTATTGTGAGAGCTGTATAAATAATTGGCTATCTCTATACCAATTGCTTGGACACACATACTAATCATACTCATAAGAGCAGAAGTAGTTCCTTTGCTCACTGGTGTTGAGAAAAGGATGAGGCGATTCATGGGAGCTCCAGCGATACCTAAAGCAAAGAAATAAATAATGAGTCCAGGCATTAACCATACAAAGTAGTTACCGAATAAAAGCGGTAAAATAAAAGTGATTACAAGGCCGAGCCCTAGAATAATTGAGCCAATGAGTAATATTTTCTCTACTGGGTAACGATGGGTTAATTTTTGTAAATACCAGTTACCAATAATAGAAGCACCAAATACAGGTATTTGCCATAGACCATATTGGATAACAGATAATTTTGCATCGGCAATTAAAATAACAGGTGCTAGAGCAATCCAGGCAAGGCAAGGCAGACCCATGAGTCCGAGAGCAATGGAGCCTAGCATAAATGGCGAATTTATCATCAGGTTTTTATAGTTAGCAGCTATTACCCTTGGCGATAATGAAACGCGCTTGATTTTTTCTCCATCTGATTTGGTTTGCCCAACCGGTTCGGGCATGAACCGCCATAATCCCCAAAAGGCTACGAGAGCAAAAATGCTGATAATAATAAAAATAAATCGCCAGCTGAAAAAATGAATAAAGGTTGCGCCTAGAAGTGGACCTAATAAGGGAGCAGTTATGGAGACATTGGCCATAATGGCTATTAGGCGTATAGCATCCATTTCTGCAAAAATTTCTTGTAAAGTGGCATAACCAATAACACCGATAAAACACAACCCCATACCTTGGAAGAAACGGGCAGTAAGAAATTGATCGATAGAGTTTGAACTGGCAATCAATAAGGTACAAATAAAGAAGAAGAGGGCTCCTGCTAGCATCACTGGGCGTCGTCCATAACGATCTGAGATAGGACCCAAGAATAATTGTAAACTGGCGCCACCCAACATATAGGCAGTTAGCGAAGTCGCAACGGCAGACTCTGGACCGTGAAATGATTCAATTACCTTGATCATTCCAGGCATGATCATATCATTCGCAATATAGGTTAAAAATTCATACAGAACTAAAAAAGCGGCAAAAACCAAGGCTTGTTTTCTGGTGATATTAATTAAAGGTTGCGCCATGGTTATCTCTAGAAAATAATAAGGAACCTGAGTTCGTTAGGAATAATAATGCCCTTTTACTGTGTCCAGCTCGTGTTAAGTACTAAGGCTGAAATTTTCATTATACAATGATTAAATAATAAGCATTTAAAATTTTTGTCACTCGCCTCTCATTGGAAGTGAGCAGCTTTTTAAAAGGATGACTCAACGAAGACCATTAATCATAAACCATAACGGAATGATCTTGATTCATTTCTTCCGCAGTTAAAGATTGATGTCCGGATTGTTTAGGAAGCTCATAATTTCGCTGACTACCAACTAAGGAAATTTGTCTTAGATCAAGTTTGGCAATAATAGCCATCATCGTTGTATTATTAATTTTACCCTGTTTTCTTAGCAAACGTAATTCTTGCCGGGCGCCCTCCAAGGCTGCAAGGCGTAACTCTTCTTCAAAAGTTAGGGCCATCACATGCATTATTTTCTCAGTTTCGGTGCCAACATTTGAGGCGATGAATTGATTAAGTTTAGCTGTTAATGAGCCGCCAACCTGCATGCATATGGCAGCATCTTGCTCATTCATATCATTTGTTAAAGTTTGCACTCGATTTTCAATAGCCCGGATACCTGCTTCTGCAGCAGCAAGAATCGCTTCTTTTTCCTCGTCATTGGTAGGATGGGTAATGAGGGCATTTAAGCCTGGCAAGATTAAAGGCAAAATTATCGAGCTGATTAGCAAAGAGCAAAGAACTACGCCAACAACAACTATAATCAATAGATTGCGTGCTGGGAAAGGCATGCCATCAGGCATAAATTCAGGGAGTGATAGTATGGCTGCCAGAGCAATGGCTCCACGTACTCCTCCCAGGGAAATTGCTGCAATTATTCTTAAATTAGGACGGTGCCAGGGTTTATGAAGACGACGTGCAATTAAAGCTTCAAAGGGTAGTGTTAAGTAAATCCACAGGGCACGCAGACTAATCAGCGCCAAAGTAATAAAGACAACAATCATCAGGTATTGCCCTGTAGTGCAGTCTGTATTGGCAAGTAAGTTCAATGAATTCGGTAAATAGATACCTAACAGGATAAAGATAATACCGTTCAACGTAATTTCTAACATACCCCAGACAAAACGTCCTTCAATACGCATGCTTACCATAGTCCGGTCTAAAAATCCGGCTTTATCAATAGTAAATCCGGCTGAAACAGCGGCCAATACCCCTGAGAAACCAAGTTTTTCTGCAGCAAGATAAGCTGCAAAAGGTAATAGTAATAATAAAAGATTTTCAGTTGTGGTTTCATGATCGCTTTTAAGTTTTAAGCGACCGAGTAAAGCAATAAATAGATATGTGAGAATAGCACCTATTCCTAATCCGCCAAGACTAATTAAAAAGAGGCTGGCAGTAGCACTGCCCAGGGAAAAAACACCTGTTAGCATAGCTGCTATGGCAAATTTGAAAGAAACGAGGCCTGAGGCATCATTTAATAGAGCTTCTCCTTGCAAAATATGCATGATTCGTTTAGGCATTTGTACCTTGGCAGTCATTGATTTTAAGGCTACAGCATCTGTAGGTGAGAGTGCCGCAGCTAAGATAAAGGAGGCAGATAAAGGCAAAAAGGGAATCAGCCAGTGCATGAGATAACCAAGTCCTAACACGGTAAAAAATACGAGGCCTATCGATAACATGACAATAGGTCTTGTATTTAATAAAAATTCCCGTTTAGGGAAACGCCAACTATCATTAAAGAGTAAAGGCGGAATAAAAAGAAGCATGAACAATTCGGGATTAAAACCTATATGAAAATCAGGGAAAACAATAGCAACTAAAGCACCCAAGGCAATTTGCACGATAGGTATGGGTAACGAAGGTGTGAATCGGGAAATAACTCCGGAGATCACTAATAGAAACAGGAGAAGAAGACAAACTAAAGCGTTTTCCATGGTTTTTTCATGACTCCAAGAAAATATCGTGATTATTTGAGCGAATTTTAAATGCTCTTTTCGGGGCTCTTTTACTTGAAAAGAAAAGAATTAATACAATTTCCATCTTATTTGGCTGTTAGTAAAACTACAATACTGCCAGGGTAAAAATTTGATGATTTTTTTATATCCGCTTAAGATTGTTATATAGTAATTCGCGCGTTATTCTTAAACCCCTTTTGGAGTTGTATATACTGAGGATTTTCAATGAAGTATAACGGTAGATTCATGCAATTAACTCTTTTGGCAGTTTGTCAGAGCATGTTCCTACTGTCGGGATGCGGGAATGATAAATCAACAAAGGCTGATACATCTCCCGAAGTGGGTATTGTTACTTTAAAAGCGCGTCCGTTAACGCTTACAACAGAATTGCCTGGACGCACCCGCCCTTATCGTGTTGCGGAAGTCAGACCGCAGGTAAGTGGTATTATTTTAAAGCGTCAATTTGTAGAGGGAAGTGATGTCAAGGCAGGCCAATCATTGTACCAAATTGATCCTGCCACTTACCAGGCTGCCTATGATAGCGCTCAAGGTGATCTAGCCAAAGCGGAGGCTAATGTTGAAATTAACAGTTTAACGGTCAAGCGCTATAAACCTTTATTAAGCACTAACTTTGTTAGTCATCAGGATTATGATACGGCTGTGGCGAATTTAAAACAGGCAGAGGCTAGTGTTGTTGCGGCCAAAGCAGCGTTGGAAACCGCACGTATTAATCTCTACTATACCAAAGTATATTCACCAATTAGCGGACGAATTGGTAAATCGAGTGTTACGGAGGGAGCACTGGTCACAGCGAGCCAATCTGAGGCGCTGGCTTCCGTACAACAACTTGATCCAATTTATGTTGACGTTACTCAATCCAGTAAAGATTTTTTACATTTGAAACGGCAATTGGAAAAAGGAATACTAACAAAAGGCGATGATAATGTAGTAGTTGATTTGTTGCTTGAAGATGGCACACTCTATAATGAAAAAGGAACTCTACAATTTTCAGATGTGACTGTCGATGAAACGACAGGCTCTATTACTTTGCGTGCTATATTTCCCAATCCGAAGGAAGTACTTCTACCTGGTATGTTTGTACGTGCACGAATACAGGAAGGGGTTAAAGTAGAGGCAATTTTAGCACCCCAGCAAGGTATTACTCGTAATGCTCAGGGGCAAGCAACCGCTTTGCTGGTTGATGACAAAAATAAAGTGGTTGAGCGTACCTTGATAACGGAGCAGGCCATTGGTGATCAATGGTTAATTCGTAGTGGTTTGAAAGAGGGTGATAAACTGATCGTATCGGGACTACAAAAGGTAAAGCCAGGTATGACTGTAAGAACCGAGGAAGTAGAAGAAACAAAAAATAAGGCTGCCGCCGATAAAGCACCAAACCACAAAGAGAACAATTAAACTATGTCTAATTTTTTTATAGACAGGCCAATTTTTGCTTGGGTACTTGCAATCCTTATTATGTTGGCAGGTGTTTTGGCTATTGCTGAGTTACCAATCGCTCAATATCCTACCGTAGCCCCACCTGCGGTAGCAATTACAGCTATTTATCCTGGTGCTGATGCACAAACAGTACAGGATACCGTGACCCAAATCATCGAACAGAATATGAGTGGTTTGGATAAACTATTGTACATGACCTCACAGAGTGATTCTTCTGGAACAGCGACAATAACATTGACTTTCAATTCCAGTGCCAACCCAGATATCGCTCAGGTGCAGGTACAAAATAAACTTCAGTTGGCTACCCCATTGCTGCCTATAGAGGTTCAACAACAGGGGCTGACTATTGAAAAATCAAGCAGCAGCTTTCTTCTTGTTTTAGGAGCTATTTCCGAAGATGGTAGTATGGATCAATATGATCTGGCTGACTATCTGGCTTCCTATATCAAAGATCCAATTAGTCGCTTAAATGGTGTAGGGGATGTGCAATTATTCGGTGCGCAATATGCAATGCGCATCTGGCTTGATCCAAATAAATTGAATAATTATCAACTGCAACCAAGCGATGTAGTTCAGGCAATCAAAGCACAAAATAATCAAATTGCTGCCGGACAATTAGGCGGACTTCCTGCCGTCCCGGGACAGCAGTTAAACGCGCCAATTATTGCCCAGACACGGTTGAAGACAACGGAAGAGTTTGGAAAAATTTTGCTTAAAGTCAATTCAGACGGTTCTCAAGTCCGTTTACGGGATGTTGCTCGAATTGCTTTGGGTGGTGAGAATTATGCGCTGATAGCACGCTATAACGGTGTTCCGGCTTCCGGTCTGGGTATTAAGCTTGCGGTGGGAGCAAATGCCCTGGATACGGCTACGTCCATTAAAGAAGAACTCCGTAAAATGGAACCTTATTTTCCTGCTGGATTTAAAGTGGTTTATCCCTATGACACCACTCCTTTTATAAAAATCTCTATTCATGAAGTGGTGAAAACCCTGATCGAAGCGATTATTTTGGTTTTTTTAGTTATGTATCTTTTCCTGCAAAATATGCGGGCTACTTTAATTCCTACAATTGCTGTTCCTGTTGTTCTATTAGGGACTTTTGCCGTCCTGTCCGTGTTTGGTTATACCATCAATACGTTGACCATGTTCGGCATGGTATTGGCAATTGGACTACTCGTTGATGATGCAATAGTAGTTGTCGAAAACGTTGAACGGGTGATGATGGAGGAGAATCTGCCTCCCAAAGAAGCCACTCGCCGTTCTATGGGACAAATTCAAGGGGCTTTAGTGGGCATTGCAACGGTGCTATCAGCAGTGTTTGTTCCGATGGCTTTTTTTGGCGGTTCGACGGGTGCTATTTATCGTCAATTCTCGGTGACTATTGTATCAGCAATGGTGCTTTCTGTCTTAGTTGCTCTAATTTTATCACCAGCCCTCTGCGCTACTATCCTAAAGCCGCTATCTACTGCCGAGCATCGTAATAAGAAAGGATGTTTTGGCTGGTTTAATCGTCATTTTGAGCAGGCAACTCAACGCTATCATGATAGCGTTGAGAAACTGCTCAATAAAACAGGCCGCTATTTATTTATCTATTTTTTGATTGTAGTGGGAATGGGCTATTTATTCCTGACATTACCGACAGCTTTTCTTCCTGAGGAAGATCAAGGGATGGTATTAACCATGATACAGTTACCCGCTGGAGCAACGCAGGAACGCACACAAGAAGTTGCAGAGCAGGTTTATCGCTACTATGCCACCAAAGAAAAAAACAATGTGATTTCCACATTTACTGTTGTTGGGTTTGGTTTTAATGGAAATGGACAGAATTCGGGTATTGCATTTACTACTTTAAAAAATTGGAGTGAACGTAAAGGTACTGAGAACAAAGTCCCCGCAATTATAAATCGGGCAAGCGGTGCGTTTGCCAAAATTAAGGATGGTCTGGTTTTTCCTTTTAATTTACCAGCCATTATCGAACTTGGTACAGCAAATGGTTTTGATTTTGAGTTGATTGATAGAGGCGGAATCGGTCATGAAAAACTCACCGAAGCTCGGAATAAACTTTTGGATATGGTTGCTGATCATCCCGATACGTTGGTTCGGGTAAGGGCTAATGGTTTGGAGGATGCGCCAGAATTTAAACTGAACGTGGATCAGGAGAAAGCGGAAACCTTCGGTGCTACAGTCAGTAACATTAATGACACGATTAGCATTGCTTTAGGAAGCAGCTACGTCAATAACTTTATTGATCGGGGCAGAGTAAAAAAAGTATATGTACAAGCGGATGCCCCTTATCGTATGTTGCCAAAAGATATTAACGATTGGTATGTCCGAGGGCAAAAGGGACAAATGGTTCCTTTTTCGGCGTTTAGTACTAGCCACTGGCAATTCGGTTCACCACGTTTGGAACGTTACAACGGTTTACCCTCGATGGAAATTTTAGGCGAATCTGCATCAGGCAAAAGTAGCGGTGATGCGATGAGTTTGATGGAGCATTTGGCGTCAAAATTGCCTGCCGGCGTCGGCTTTGACTGGACTGGGATGTCTTATCAGGAACGTTTATCAGGAAATCAAGCGCCCTTACTTTACGCTATTTCCGTGTTAGTTGTATTTTTATGTTTGGCTGCTTTATATGAAAGTTGGTCTATCCCTTTTTCCGTAATTTTGGTTGTGCCTCTTGGTGTTATTGGGGCTTTATTAGCTGCTAGTTTTCGCAGTCTGAATAATGATATCTATTTCCAAGTGGGGCTTTTAACTACTATTGGATTATCAGCCAAAAACGCAATCCTGATTGTTGAATTTGCAAAAGATCTGATTGAAAAGGAAAACAAGCATTTAATTGAGGCAACGCTGGAAGCAGTACGTAGGCGTTTACGCCCAATATTAATGACATCCCTTGCCTTTATTTTTGGTGTATTGCCCCTTGCTCTCAGTACAGGTGCTGGTTCTGGTGCACAAAATGCTGTCGGGACCGGGGTAGCGGGAGGCATGTTTACGGCAACTGTATTGGCTATTTTCTTTGTTCCAGTATTTTTTGTTGTAGTACGGCGCCATTTTGGTAAGCGCGTTGAATGAAATGCTAGCCAATCTGCTGGTTATCTTTAGAGTAAGGTTTCGCAATCTGGAATAAACTCGGTATAATCTATCTTTTTATAATTTTTAAATAAGCATGAAGCTGTTACGTAGATTAGATGAGGTTTCTGCGGGTACTGTTGCAACCATTGGTAATTTTGATGGGGTACATCGTGGTCATCAGGCATTATTGGCTCAGCTGCATAGGCAAGCTGATAAAATGAAGTTGCCCGTGACTGTGTTTTTGTTTGAGCCTCAACCAGGAGAGTATTTTCACGGGCAGTTGGCACCTGCGCGATTAACCAGTTTGCGAGAAAAATTACAAATACTAAAGCAATGTAAAGTTGACTATGTGTATTGTCTAAAATTTAATAAGCATTTAGCGTTAATGCCTGCTCCGGATTTCGCGCAGCATTATTTTTTTTCTTTGCATCACTTAAAATATTTGTTAATAGGAAGGGATTTTCGTTTTGGCCATGCCCGACAAGGTGATGTGGCATTGCTGGAAGAACTGGGACGGCGAGCTGGTTGTCTTGTACAAACGTTCCCTGATTTTGCTATTGAGGAAGAACGTGTAAGCTCAACGAAGATTAGAAATGCCCTATTGCAAGGGCAGCTTGAGCAAGCCACTGTTTTGTTAGGGAGGACCTTTAGTCTTTGTGGACGAGTGATTAAAGGCGATGGACGAGGTAAACAATGGGGTATACCGACGGCAAACATCGGTATGCATCGTTTAACCTTGCCGTTGAAAGGTGTTTTTTGTGTTCAAGTACGTAAAAGTACAGGCGAGTTATTGAACGGAGTTGCCAATATTGGCAGCAGGCCAACAGTTGATGGCACAAAGAATATTCTTGAGATACATCTCTTCGATTTTAATAAAAGCTTATATGGTGAGATGCTGCAAGTGTTTTTCTTGCACAAATTACGAGATGAAATTAAATTCTCATCCGTGGATGCCTTGATTCAACAAATTCAGGATGATGTAGTTGCGGCTAGGGAACAGTTTAAAGGAGCGCTGGCATTTCGCTAGTTTGAATGATTTGATTTTTGAGCATCGTAATGCGCCAAGAAAGAAAAAACGCTAACAATTCCTTGTGCGAGTCGATGTTGAACTTAACGCGTTAACAGAGTAGACCCAGATGGCTGAATACAAAGATACCTTGAATTTACCGGATACATCTTTCCCAATGAAAGCGAGTCTCGCGCAACGCGAGCCTCAGATGCTGGCTGATTGGGATAACAAAGGTATTTATGAAAAAATTAGACAGGCTCGCGCCGGTTCTAAGCGCTTTATTTTGCATGATGGGCCTCCCTATGCAAATGGACATCTTCATTGCGGTCATGCATTGAACAAAATTTTGAAAGATATAATTACTAAATCCAAATCACTGAGTGGTTTTGACGCCCCTTTTGTTCCGGGATGGGATTGTCATGGTCTGCCTATCGAACTGAATGTGGAAAAGAAAGTTGGGAAAGCCGGCCTTAAGATTAGTGCTGCTGAGTTTCGCAATAAATGTCGTGACTATGCAACAAGCCAAATTGATATTCAACGGGATGAGTTTAAACGTTTGGGTGTGTTTGGGGATTGGCAGCATCCCTACATAACAATGGATTACTCCTACGAAGCAAACATTATTCGTGCTCTCGGTAAGGTTATTGAAAATGGCCATTTACAACAGGGATTCAAGCCGGTGCACTGGTGTATTGATTGCGGTTCAGCATTGGCTGAAGCTGAAGTCGATTACGAAGACAAAACGTCGCCATCCATTGATGTCGCTTTTTTTGCGGTGAATCCGCAAGACATTCTCAGGGCAGTTGCTGGTGAATTGCCAGTGAAGCCAGTCATTGTACCAATCTGGACAACTACGCCCTGGACTTTACCTGCTAACGAGGCTGTTTGTTTGCACCCTGAACTGGATTATGTCCTCGTTGATGCGGATAAACGTTATTTCTTGATTGCTGTAGAGCTGGTTGAATCAGTCATGCAGCGTTATGGAATAGAAAAATACAAGCTCAGCGCTAAGGCCAAAGGACAACGATTCGAAAGAATTGCTTTGCAACACCCCTTTAATGAGCGTCAGGTACCTATTGTGCTTGGTGAACACGTTACTACTGATTCGGGAACAGGTTGTGTGCATACAGCTCCGGCTCATGGACCTGAAGATTATCAGGTGGGTCAAGCTTACGGTCTACCTCTGATTAATCCTGTTTTGGCCAATGGTTGTTATGCAGAGGATGTTCCTTTGTTTGCCGGCCTTTCCGTTTTAAAAGCGAACGACAAGGTGATTGAAGTACTTCAGGAGCGGCAGGTACTTTTGCATAACGAATCAATCCGTCATAGCTATCCTCATTGCTGGCGTCATAAAACACCGATGATTTTTCTTGCGACACCACAATGGTTTATCGCTATGGACAAAAATGGTTTACGTCAGTCAATTAGCAAAGTTATTGATCAAGTCAAGTGGGTGCCCGAATGGGGTAAGGCACGTATTAGTAATATGGTTGAAAGTAGACCTGATTGGTGCATTTCACGCCAGCGCGCCTGGGGTACACCAATGCCTTTATTTGTGCATAAGTCGACCAGAGAGTTGCACCCAAATACGGTAGAACTGTTAGAGCAAGTGGCGCTGAAGGTGGAAAAAAGAGGTATTGATGCCTGGTTTGAGCTTGATATTGCTGAGCTTCTTGGTGCTGATGCAGAACATTATGACAAAATAAGTGATACCCTGGATGTATGGTTTGATTCAGGTGTATCCCATTACAGCGTATTAAAGCAAAATGCAGCACTCGGGTTACCTGCAGATGTCTATTTTGAAGGGTCTGATCAGCACCGCGGCTGGTTTAATTCTTCGTTGACTACTGCGGTGGCTATTTATGGTCATGCGCCTTACAAGACTGTGTTAACTCATGGTTATACAGTTGATGCAGAAGGCAGGAAATTGTCGAAATCCAAGGGGAATTACGTCGCCTTGGATAAACTGATTAATCAGCACGGGGCTGATATTCTGCGTTTATGGGTTTCATCCACTGATTACCGCCATGAAGTCAGTATTTCTGACGAAATTATTAAACGTAACGCTGATGCTTATCGTCGTATTCGTAATACGGCACGCTTCTTATTGGCTAATTTATTTGATTTCCAACCAGAAGAACATTGCTTCGATGCAAGCCAGTTAATTGAATTGGATCGTTGGGCTATTAAACGATGCCAGCAATTGCAAGATGAAATTTTAACTGCTTACGAAAATTATCATTTTCATGTTATCTACCAGAAGATTCATAATTTCTGTGCCGTAGATATGGGTAGTTTTTATTTGGATGTGATTAAAGATCGCCAGTACACAACGGCTAAAAACAGCATTGCCAGACGTTCCTGCCAAACGGCTATGTATCATATTATTCATGCCTTAACGCGTTGGTTGGCGCCTATTTTATCTTTTACAGCAGATGAAATTTGGCAGGCAATTCCCGGGCAAACAAGTGAATCAGTTTTTATTGAGCGATGGTATGATGCATGGCCTGTTATTACAGATGTCGATATGGTTTTCTGGCAACGCGTTCAAAACATACGTGATCAAGTTAATAAGGCATTAGAGGATAAGAGGAAAGAAGGAGTAATCGGTTCTCCCTTGGCAGCAGAAGTACTGATCCTTTGTCCTAAGGAAGAGACTAAGGCGATGCTTGATAGATTAGGAGATGAGCTCCGCTTTGTTTTAATTACTTCGGCTGCCGGTGTGAAGTTGATTGATGACTATAAGAAAGGAGTGGGAGATAGAATGGAAAAAATGACTCCCTATAGTGAGGAATCAGTCGGAATTGTCGTCAAAGCGAGTGAATATGAAAAATGTGAACGCTGCTGGCATCGGCGCGAAGACGTCGGTGAGGATGTAAATCATCCTGGCTTATGTCAACGCTGTGTTGGTAATATTAGTGGTCATGATGAAGAGAGAAACTTTGTATGAAGAAATGGCCCTGGTTTGCACTGAGTCTATTGGTTCTGTTGGTTGATCAAGCTTCCAAATATTGGGCTACCACTTATTTGATTCCCTATCAGCCAGAACAGTTATTCCCTATGGTTAACTTTACTCTGGCTTATAATACTGGTGCTGCTTTTAGCTTCCTTAGTGGAGCAGGCAGCTGGCATCGCTGGTTTTTTGCTGGTTTTAGTGTTGTGATGAGTTTGATCTTGATTGTTTGGCTGATCCGTATACCGGTAAAAGCGAAATTGCAATCGGCCGCTATCAGTTTGATTTTGGGTGGGGCAGTAGGAAATTTATATGATCGAGCTGTTTTAGGCCATGTCACCGATTTTATTGACGTCTATTACAAGAATCATCATTGGCCTGTTTTTAATTTGGCTGATAGCGCCATTTGTATCGGCGCTATTCTACTTCTGATTGATCTATGCAAAAACCCCAGCCGCTAATGCATTTAGTTGTTTGCTTTCTGGATTGAGAATGCTTACTGCTGCAACGGCTGGCAGGCTTAGATAGTGCTCCGCTTCATCCCATTCGATTTCGGCTGGAAATAAACGCAGCATCGGTAAGCACTTATTCAATGAGCCGCAAAAAGCCAGATTTGCAGGGTAGGGTCTTGCTTGATGGTAACCTAAAGCCATAACTTGCATCGCTTCAGAAATTGTTGCGATACCTGGTAAGTAGTTAATTGAATAAATAGCGGCTGTTTGCGCAATGGAAGGTAAAAATCCGGGACTCGAAACAAAATGTACGCCGGCATTATAACAATCTTCCAGCTGTTGCGTGCTGATAATATTACCTGCACCAATACGTAGTCCTGGGAATTCCTGCAAAATTCTTCTTAAGAGATTTTGTTCACTACAATTAATTTCAACAACAGAGAAACCTGCTTGAGAAATTTGCTTTAACCTGTCAAATAATAAGGCATCCACATCAAGGGTTACAATAATTGATTGATTTCCAAATAATTTATCAGTCATCATGGCTATTCGCTAACAGGCTGCAACATCCGTTCATGTTAGAAGAGTTGCAGCTGCTTAGCAAGTCAAAAATCCATTATTTGTATGGATCTTTAAAGGCTGTATGGATCTTTAAAGGGAGTCGGGTGAAATTTGACTGACTCTTTAGAAGACTGGAACTCTTCGCTCTCCTGTTCTCGCGGGCTTGTTACAGAGGTTACAAAAGGTTTATAAGCTGACACAGCCGATATCTCAATTGTTTGCAGGTAGCGTTGCATTTCAATCTGGGCATTAGCGTTAAGTGCTTTTCCAAACCGAGTAATTAAATTTTGTAATTTGCTGTTATCCTTAGGTATGAGATCGCGCAGTTTCTCAACGTCTTCTTTCTTCGGATTATTTTTTAATTTATCCAAAAGGCGTTCAATCTGTAACCAGGTCTCGGAAGGAACTGGCTTGGGTGTTTGACTGAACATTCCTGGACCTGATATGTGAGGCTGAGGACGAGGCTCATGCTGAAGGGCTTTTAGTGCTTCATTAACCTCGGCTTTTCGTTGCTGCATGAATTGAATTTGATCGCGAAGATCGTGAATTTCCTTATGGACTTGTTTGAGCTCTTGCCGCTTTTTCCCCAATTCAATCTTTTCATTATGGTGTAGCAATTTATCTATGGTTGCTAAACTGCGTAATTTGTCATGAGCTTTATCCTTTTCATGCGGCGTCATGTTATCCAAAGATTGATGGCCAGTTAACAGATACGATTTACCATGCTGATCTTTAACCACCCGTTGCCCTGGGGATAAAATATAAGCTGCCTCTTTGTAGGACATGGTTTCTGTACCGTCCTTTTTAACGAGTCTTTTCTCGCCTTTAAGTACGGCAATCATGTCTTTAAGAGTGACCATTTCCGCAACGAGCCCTTGATGCTCTTGTATCATGGCCATTGCTTGCTTTTCTTTTTTAACATCGCCGTCTTGCAGCAATTCATGGATGACTTTTAAGTCAGTACGAATTTGATCGTCCAATTTCGCGGCATTGCTTTCAATAACTTCTATGCGGTCTTCGTCAGAGATAGGTGTAAAGCCTTTGCTTCCACGGTGTAATAAGGCTCGTGCTTTTAATACTGAAAGCAGCGTTTCCAAATCGTGGCTTTCTTTTGAAATGACGCCAGCAATATCCAGATATTTCATTCGATCTTTAGCGACTGGACTTTCACTTCTTTTAAGGAATGAAGCCTGGTCTAATTGTTTCTGTTTAATTTGGTTTTCTATATATTTAATTCTAATATCATAAGCATCAATGACCTTATCATGACTGAGGTCATTGCTCAGTGCCTGTGCGATATGAGTATGGGCTTGTGCCACATGGTGACCCAACGCTTGATATTTTTGTTGAATAGCAGTTATTTGAGAAGTTATTGCAGCCTCTTGTGCTTCTTTGGCTTTCAATTGATCTTCAAGTACTTCAATAACGTTCTGATACGCCGCCAATTGTTGAGATAAAGCGGCTGCGTGGGCAGCAGCCGATGCTTCGCTCGCGCCATATGAGGTGCCGCCCGTGGCATTCTCTTTACTGCGCTCTATCGCTTTCTGGCCTGCTTCAGCATAGGCTCGATTCAATTCCTTCGCTTTCGCGGCTTTATACATCATCATACTTGCCAGGAAATAAGCAAGCTGTCGTTTTCTTAATGCCTCTTTCTCCCGTTGCTCGAAAGCACGCTCAGCTTTAATGGCCTCTTTTTCTGTCCATTTGGCTGCGATCGTTTCTTTTACAGTGTCGCCTGCAGGGGAATTTAAAAATTGAATGACGTCTTTGGCGGACTTAAGACCAAAGCGGCTAAGGAATTTGGCTCCCAGTTCACGATCATTTGACTCTTGGGTGACTGGGCCTGTTTTGTCTTGGCTGGTTTCTGCTCTTAATGCTTTTTCAGTGTTCGCAAACCATCCCTCTACTTCGGACTCAGTTAAAGTCACTTTGCCTTGGTATGTATGGAGGGTTAACGTGTTTTCTTCTGTCACGTCGCTTTTGGGACGTTGTGAAGGCAAACTGCTTTCTTGAGATTGAGCTAGTCTTACCTCATCTTTAGACTGAGAGGTTGCTAATGCACTTTCTTCTTGTTGTTGTCTATGCTCCTGTACCGCTTGTTTAATTTGTGCAGATTTTATTTGCTCAGATTGGGCATTAGTAGAAAGTGATACCAGCTTGGCAGGTTTGATGTGTTGAGACATGCTAACTCACAAAAAGAAGTGATTATTATATAAAGTATACACGAAACTAAATTGGCTACACAATAGTCAAAATGACTTTTGGGCGAACTAAATTATTAAGCTTCCTTAATAATTACTTACCAACAAGCACTTAGAGCTGCATTGCTGCCAGTATCCGGGTGCGTCCCTTTTATACCCAGGTGATTGAGGGTTAACTTCTGGCAAATAATTTTATCAAAAGCCTGGGCTTTTTGAGCGGTCGCTTTTAACTCATAAGTTGTGGCAGTCTGCGATACTATTGACAGAATGTACCAGCCTTCGGGCGACAAATTAGTACTTTGTACATCGGTATTTTTGCCTGTAGCGAGTGTTGCCGATTGGTAGCTATGATGCATGGCATAATATTGCTCCATACGATTTGCCAAATCAATGAGAGCAGTCTTACCATCAATCCGCCTGGCTCGTGTAATATAATCGAGGTAATTGGGATAGGCGAGAGTGATGAGTATTCCTGCAATGACTACTACTA
>NZ_LNYB01000085.1:164691-165794 GCF_001467625.1 Legionella feeleii | reverse complement strand
AGCTAATCGTTTTAATCCCTTTGATTATCTAAAAACTCTTTTTGAAAACATCCGCTCTTGCAAAACAGCAGAAGACTATAGGGCTCTCTTACCCTTTAACCTACCAGCCTAATTAATTTTCCTTTTAATGCAACACGTATTTGCCCGAACGAATACGTTTAACTACAATTGGAGGCCGTTTTAATACGGGTGTAAATGTTAATACTGAAGTACCATCCTTCCCTGCACTATACATAGCCAAAAATAAAGATACAGCCCTACAAGAACATCTTGGTCAAGTACCAAGCGATATTCTTTCTCCACGAGAAATGGCGCTAACAAACCCCGCTTCTGAAACAATTGTTTCTATTAGTGGGAAATTTGATAAAGTCTTTGACTTAACCAATGAAAAAACACTTGAGCCTTTTCTCAACTTAATTAAAAAATTTAACTTATCAAAAGAGCTTAAAGCTAAAGCTTATCAACTAAATGAACCCAATCCAGAAACCATTAAAACTGTAAAAAAGCTACTTGATTCTCTCTTAACATTTGAATGGAGAATTAAACCAAGCAGGTATGATGTACCTGCAAATTCCCAAATCTTCGGCCATCTTGTGTATTCATCAGGTATAGAAGGTATCTTGTATCCTTCTAAACTTACTAAAGAACCATGTCTTGTTATATATCCTAAAAACTTTGTTGGCACTGATTCCTACATACAAATGGATGATGAGCCACCGCATATAAAAGTGCCTATTAGAATTGATAGATCAAATTGGAGAGTAACTGAGTTGAGTTCAGATGAAATTATCGGGTAATGTTTAAATATTAATCGAAATATCAAACCTCGCCATATAAAGAAAATTGCCACAAGAGAATCCCATTAACTCCTGCCCTACCCTCCTTCAGATTCTCCTTTCTTTATCAAAGTCTCAACAAAACCATGTAAGTTTCGAATTATTAAGATAGCTCATAAAAAATACAGTATAGATCTGCAATCAATATATCACGAGAGTTCACCCTTGTGATAATTTTACCATCTTTCTAAAAGGCCTTATTTTTTCTATCAATAGGATTTAATTTTTATTTATGGTAGTTTAATATCGCTATATCTAAACTTTAGT
>NZ_LNYB01000085.1:162868-164681 GCF_001467625.1 Legionella feeleii | reverse complement strand
CTTCGCTCATCTGTCTCTTTCGTGAGTGCAATTAACTACCCAATTATACTGAATATCTGACTAATTTATAGTCATGAAAAGACCCTGCCTCAATATTCGCCCAAGCACAGTATTGTTGAATGGTTTGAAGGGTTTCGCTGCTAATGTCAGCTTTAATTTTTTCTTTCTTAGTGTTGCGATTACCATTAATTATTGCCATTGCTGAATTTCCTCATTAGTAAATTTTCGATTAATCATAGCATAAGCAAAAAACCTAGCTCCAATTTAGTGACATTTGTTGACTATTCTGTAATTGAGAGCGAGTTGCTAGCGTTGGTTTTTGAGGCAAAACAGCTTTCTTTTGCCCCTTTCTGGTCTTTCTTTTTTGCATTACTACCGGAATTTCTATAGAGCATTCCCATAGCAGAATGGTCTGAAATAGAACGTCCTCGGTGTGATAGGACACGAGATGATAATCACGTTGGTTTCGTTCTTTTGCCATGAGACAAAAGTGCTGATAAGCATCAGAAAAGGATTCAAAAGCAATAAGTCGGCTTTGTCCCAGTTTAGACTTGATGCGTCCATTGGTGACGCAAAGCGTCCAGTCGCCTAATAAATCCTTTTCGAGACGAATGGTGTAATAGCGTGTTGCTTTTTCAAAACGGGCAGCGTGATAGCACTCTGCTAATTGAAAGTTAAGACAATGTACCCAGGGTAGGGTGATAATCCAGGGAGTCATTACCAGGATTTACCCGTTATCGTTTCAATGACACTCATCTCAGTAAACCCATTTCTGGAGTCGGCGATGGATTCTGCTTCATGCATTAAATCATAAATGGTTTCATCCAGCTCTTTTTCATTGGTGTAAGGGATTTTTAAAATGCATTCCCAGCCATCTTTGTCTTTTTTTACCATATCAAAGGGTGAGAAGCAGTTATTTTCTATTTGTCGTCTGGACTCGTTCTTTCCTCGTACAAATTTATTATTGTTTTCTACACGCAGCCAGATTTCGACTACCGCTATTTTTCTAGTGGCCTGACTACCAGGGATGGTTTGGTCGGGATTGTTTTGGCGATGAGTTTTTATAATGCGATACACACTGGCAATACCGATGTTGAGCTTTTTGGCAATGGCAGTTCGTGTGAATCCCTGATTGATTAATTCCATCACTTCGGAGGATTTGGAGCGAGCTGTTGGTTTTCGTCCTTTGTACTTGCCTTCTTGCTTTGCCCGTTGGATACCTTCCAATTGTCTTTCACGGCGAAGATTGGTTTCAAACTCAGCAAAAACACCGAGCATATCCAAAAAAAATTTCCCTGAGGCATTGGAGGTGTCGACGGGTTGTTCCAGTGCTTTTAAATGAATCTCTTTTTCTTTTAAATAGTGAAGTAGATTTTGTAAATCAAGAATGCTCCGTGTAAGTCGGTCAATTCGTGTCACAACTAGGGTATCGCCTTCACGAATGTAATCCATGCATTCATCCAAGGCAGTCCGGTCTTTTTTTGAGGTGCCGCTTTTTTTCTCAGAAAAGATTTTTTTGCATCCTGCGTTTTTCAAAGCATCGAGCTGGATATCCAAATTTTGGTCAATAGTCGATACTCGGGCATAACCAACAAGAGCCATTCTATTTTGCCATCGATAAATACTAGATATAGTGATATTAAACTACCATAAATAAAAATTAAATCCTATTGATAGAAAAAATAAGGCCTTTTAGAAAGATGGTAAAATTATCACAAGGGTGTACCTTAATGAAATTTTTGGGGTAAAAACTAATTATTATGCCAACTTTAAATATTTTTAGCCGCTGCAGTAAAATAAAGGCATGGTGATT
>NZ_LNYB01000085.1:155462-162858 GCF_001467625.1 Legionella feeleii | reverse complement strand
TTACCATCTTTCTAAAAGGCCTTATTTTTTCTATCAATAGGATTTAATTTTTATTTATGGTAGTTTAATATCACTATATCTAGTATTTATGGATGGCAAAATAAATGGCTCTTGTTGGTTATGCCCGAGTATCGACTATTGACCAAAATTTGGATATCCAGCTCGATGCTTTGAAAAACGCAGGATGCAAAAAAATCTTTTCCGAGAAAAAAAGCGGCACCTCAAAAAAAGACCGTACTGCCTTGGATGAATGTATGGATTACATTCGCGAAGGTGATACCTTAGTTGTCACTCGAATTGACCGACTTACTCGCAGCATTCTTGATTTACAAAATCTCCTTCATTATTTAAAAGAAAAAGAGATTCATTTAAAAGCACTGGAACAACCCGTCGATACCTCCAACGCCTCAGGTAAATTTTTTTTAGATATGCTCGGTGTTTTTGCTGAGTTTGAAACCAATCTGCGCCGTGAACGACAACTGGAAGGTATCCAACGGGCAAAACAAGAAGGTAAGTACAAAGGACGAAAACCTACAGCTCGCTCCAAATCCTCCGAAGTGATGGAATTAATCAATCAAGGGTTCACTCGAACCGCCATTGC
The DNA here is from genome assembly GCF_001467625.1 of Legionella feeleii. Lineage (GTDB taxonomy): Bacteria > Pseudomonadota > Gammaproteobacteria > Legionellales > Legionellaceae > Tatlockia > Tatlockia feeleii. The sequence goes on along the minus strand of NZ_LNYB01000085.1, from coordinate 162,257 downwards.
CAAAAAGCTCAACATGGGTATTGCCAGTGTCTACCGGATTATCAAAGCCCACCGCCAAAATAATCCAGACCATACCATCCCTGGTAGTCAAGCCACTAAAAAAATTGCTGTCGTAGAAATCTGGTTGCGTGTAGAAAACAACAATAAGTTTGTACGTGGAAAAAACGATTCCAGAAAACAAATAGAAAATCACTGCTTTTCATCGTTTGATATGGTTAAAAAAGACAAGGATGGCTGGGACTATATTTTAAAAATTCCTTACACGAATGAAGAAGAGCTAGATAAAACCATTTATGATTTAATGCATGAAGCAGAATCCATTGCCGATTGTCGAAACGGGTTTACTGAGATGAGTGTCGTGGAGCATGCCACCGGTAAATCATGGTGATTATTCCCTGGCTCCTTGAGCATACTCTTTTTTGCTACCTCGACTTTCAGCTTAAGGAACTCTACCATATCGCCCGTTTTGAGAAAGCTACGCGATATTATTCAATTTGCATTGAAAAAGATTTATTGGGTGACTGGACAATTAACGTATGTAACGGACGTATTAAATCCAGGCTAGGACAAAACCGCATACTTGCTTTTGCTGATTATAATGAAGCTTTTGAACATTTTTGTCTCATGGCAAAACAACGCAAACAACGAAAATATCAACTTGAAAATTACAAAACTGATGATGCTCTATTTCTACAATTCCTACTCGTAATGTCATGCACTAAATTACCAATTCTTTAATTTAGGCAAGTATAGAAAGACCTTTATCAGCCACTAAATTCAGGAGCTTTAAAGAAGTACCTCTCGGATGCTTTTCTCCCTGTTCCCATTGTCGAACTGTTGAAGGAGATGTATTTAAATATTTGGCAAATACTACTTGACTAACCTGTTCTTTCAACCGCAGTGATTTAATTTCTTGTGAAGTAAAGGATTTAACAGGCGGCAAACACAAAACATCAAATTCATGCATGGTTGTGGCATCTACTATGCCCGCATCGTAAAGACCTTTAGCAGTTCCGTGTACTACATCTAAAATTGACTTTTTCATTTTATATCCACCCTAATCAAATTCCCGATACGTAACGCTTCCGTAATTTCTTTATCAGTTAAACCAAAATATACTTTGGCTAATTTTTTTAATGCCTTTAGTTCTTTTTCACTAATATTCTCTTTCTTATTCTTGGCAAAACTATATATGAAAAAAGCTTTATCATTGGATTTAAAAGCTATTATAGTTCGGGCGCCGCCTCTCTTCCCTTTATTATCCAAAGGAATTCGTTTTTTATAGACATTGCCGCCTAAATTAGCATCATACAATCCGTTATTCATTTCCTTAATTGCATCCACAAGTATCTCATCAGAGACTTTATATTCCTCAGCCCACTCAGAAAATGCGATAATTTTGTAAATATCCACCTGGCATCCTTTTTATCTAATTATAACACTAGGTAATACATTTTACAATGTCGCACCAAAGACCACCTATTCATTGTATTAATAGAAATCATCATAGAATCTTTTCTACTTCTTGGCTGTTTTCTTATGTTATGATTAATGCGAAATTTAATAGTGGGGAAATAAAACAATGGCAATTATTAATGGTAATCGCAGTACTAAGAAAGAAAAAATTAAAGCTGAAATTAGCAGCGAAACTCTTCAAACCATTCAACAATACTGTGCTTGGGCGAATATTGATGAAATCGGCTTTTTCATCGAGGAAGCTGCTCACTTTATCTTTGCAAAAGATAAAGAATGGAAACAATACCAAAAAACGCTAAAGAAATCGACACAAAACGCTTAAATTTTTGGCGCTAACAAGGGCGCCTTTACTATGACTTATAAATTTTTACAACCGATCTGCCTCCATTCCTGTAACAAACTATCTATTTGAGATCTGGGTTTGAAAAAATATTTTTACCAATGTAATAGGTAATAAATAATCTTATCTATCCCAATCTATTAATCCTTTTTAAAGTTCAGATTCTCCGAAATTCACATGCCCATTAATCCCCCCTTTCTCTACTATTCTTGTTTGGGGTGGATCAGAGAAGTTATCTACCTCAAATGCAATTTAGCACTAACTCCTTATTTCGATACTATAGTTGTAAATAAAAGGATTAATAGGGATTTTAATGGATCTAGCTAAACTTGAAACAATTATTAAAAACTCTGGTGGAAGCTCATTCACCCTTGCTGGTGCTTCAGAATTATTAATTAAAATTAATCGTCTCGAAAAAGAAAAATGGTTTGATAAGTTTTTAAAACAATTCCAATCTTCACGAGAGCAAGGCGATTTACGAGGTCGAATACTTGAAATTAATTTTGCTTATCAATTTTTAGAAAAAAATGAACAACTACAATACGAGAATGAGCAAGGTATGAAGGGCAATGTTGATTTTTTCTGGAGGTTTGAAAATTTTGAGATTTGCATAGAAATGAAGCTAAAAAGACAGGCTATCCATATTGAAGAGGAATTTAATAGACTAATTGAAAATAATGGCTCTTTTCCTATCGAACAAGACCCTTTATTTGAAAACTTCAAAATTCGAGAAGATATTTGGGAAAAGTCATCGATAAAAAAATTTAGTCCAAACCTTAAAAATAATAGATTAAATTTTATAGGAATTGATATTTCTGAGCTTCTTCATGGTACTGTTGATAATCTAGACTGTATTATTGCAGCTAATAAGATACTCGAATCTAAAGAAATAATTGAAAAGCAATATATTAAAAATAACAATCTTCATCCATGTGACTATATTCACGGTGTTATATTTTTATTCCGTAGACCTAAAGAAAAAAAAGCGTTGGCCTACGATTTATTTAGTGAAATATATATCAATGAATCTTTAGTGAATTTAGTTAATAAAGAAAAAATTTGTAACGCTTTATATAATATATATCCACAATTTATACCACCAACATCTTCAATTTAAGTGATGAATCGTAAAATTATTAGTTAGCTGTTACTTTAGCTTAGTAGCAATGTATATTCCCTTTATTATAAATATTCTGGTCAGGAAATGTGTTCAAAAAAGTATCACATTTTTATTATTTCACGATCTATATTTAAAAGAAGTAAATAAACACCTTATACAGAATGAAACCTACAAATGAATTGCTTAATAATATTCGAAAGCTCATAACAGGATATGCAAATTCAAATTCAGCTCCAATTTTCTTTTATAAATGTAAAAATACTGCTGAATTCCGAAATGGGACTATTTTCTTCTTAAAAACAAGTCATCAAGTAATCGGTATAACGGCTTATCATGTATATGAAGAATATTTAAATTTCAAAAGTGATTCCAATACTAAATTACAAATTGGGGATGAGCTATTTAAGCCAGAAGAAAATATAATAGATAAATCTAAAGAACTTGACTTGATAACTTTCGAAATAAAAAATAATTTTTTATTTAAAATAAATAAAGATGCGTTCCCCCGACCGGAGAAGCGAATTTCTGTTAAAAAAAATCAAACTGTATTTTTTGCAGGATATCCTGGAGGTGATCGAATACATACAAGTTTTCTAAATGTAAATTTTGGTATATTTGGCGCATTATGTGTTGTTGAATCTGTCTCTCAGATATCTATAAAGCTTGTATTAGATGAGCAATATGTTATTGACTCTCCTGATAAAATGCCTATTGACTATAAGCTTGGAGGTATTAGCGGAGCTGCTTTGTTTTCAATAGAAGAAAGTGAATCAGGTATAACATTATTTTCTTTAGGTGGGGTTGTATCTGAAGCAGGCGACACATTGAAAATTATTTCTTGTATACCAATAGAGTTTATCTCTGATGATGGAAAAATTATTAAAAATAATTAATGGGCGTATAAAATCGCTTACCTCTCATAAAGGCTATACTATAATTTCTTTATTAGGAGACCATTATGGTTAAGACAAAAATATCTCCTCAAAAATATGTTGAACTAATAAATCAAGAGATAAAGAAAATGGATGGTTTTATAGAGGGCATGGTGGTGTATCTAGTACCGTCCACCGATAATCCAACTGGATATAGCTTCGATAGACAATTTGAAGGAATCGAGCAACTAGTTTCAACGGCTACCCATAGAATAAAAAAAGACTATATTTGTCAATGCAGATACTTATCATAATATTATTCGCTGACAGATTCGATAAATATTGCGAGTGTTGATGCGATCCTCTGCTCTATTAATAAATAAAACTCATCGAGTTCAACTCCTAACCATTTAAATAAATATCCATGCTCATTAAATTTATCAATAATGTGTTAACGCTAGCAAATAGCTATTAATAGTTAATTTAACTCATTGATGCATGGATATTTATTATCTTTATCGCTCGCGGCTTTACTATCTTTTAAATTTTAATAGCCAATATAAATAATTGTTAACAAAACCCCCTATTTCCTAATTGATTAAGCCATCCCTTTTTTAATTTCGACTGAGTCCTAATAAAAGCGCAACGCCTAACATTAGTTTATTAGGCCACTTACTAGACTCCGACTTTCTTCTGTTGCAAAATATAAAATTAGCAAAGGTAGATTGTATGTTTAGGATGAATATTAAAATAAACCTTAATTTTTTTTTCATGTTGATACAAATAATATTAGTGGTATTCGTCCTTATTTTTTGTATTTACATTTACTCTGATAGTCCAGTATCACCTGTTACATATAGTGTTGCGTATAATAGTGAACTTAATACAAATTTGTTAAAAGTAAAACAATTTTTGTAACTCATTTCTACTTGTCTCGTCTGGATAGGTCGCCTGCACAATAACCTAAGTCCTAAATTTTCAATTTACAGGATTATTGTGGCAAGTAGCTTTTTGAGATAGAATCGCCCTCGTTTAATAGTCAGTACAAATATGAGAAAAAGGAGTATATATCTCATGGATAATAAAGATACACTCATTATTAAAGACCTTTCAGAAAAAACAGCAATTCATCCGCGACTTCTTAGTGCTGTACCTCTCGATATGTTAGAGCTAATTAATAAGCTTGATGCTGAACACGATAGAGAAAGAATAGAAGAAGAGTCGAAGTCATAGCTAAGTAGCTCCTGGCAATCGTATATTTACTAGGAGCAATTTTCCTATTTACTAGTTCTCCTCGGCATAATTCGTCGTTAGCTTTTAATATCAACAATGATAAATAAATTTATTAGTAAAACAGTTCTTAATCAATTTAATAAAGGAGCTATCTCCAATTATTTATTCAATGACCCTTATCCTTATGCTGTTATTCCCAATATCTTAGAAGATAATTTTTTTTTACAAGCAAGAGCCAAATGTGAAAGACTCATACACGAACTTACCAATATCGAAGGATTCGAAATATCTCATACATATTTAAATGTACCAGAATTGCTATCCGTATTTTGCAGTCCGTTTTTCATTAAATTAATTGGAAAAACTTTTGATCTTGAAGTCATAAGGAAACGCGACCAGTATCCTTCGCTTAGAGTGCTTCCTGAAGGTGGTAATGGACTACATATTCACAATGACAAAGAATATATTGGTAATATTACAGTATTTCTATATTTATCTGACTGGAAAGAAGGATTTGGAGGGGAAGTGGGAATATATAAGAAGTCTGATAATCATTTTGTAAAAGTTAATCAAGTTCAACCTCTTCCTAATTCATTATTAATGATGCCAATTACGGATACCGTAATGTATCACGATATTAATCCTACAGCAGTTGGATATCTGAGAAAATGCGCTTATTTTCCGATATCTATAATATAGAAGGTATTAGAGACCTAAGAATACCTGTCTATGAGAAGCTAAGTAATTTTTATATTCAAAATCAGAAAGCTCTACTATTAGAGGCAGTTAAAAATACAGGATATAAACTTCCACGTTTAATGTCCTTAAAACATGAAAGCTATCGGATTATTCGAGAAAATAATAAATTAATGGTTGTACTGAATTGTTTATCCGGCCGTCATAATTTTAGTTATTCATTTAGCTTAATGAACCAAATCCCTTTGCAACAATGTTTAAATCATATTATCCCAACACCAATCATCCCTCCCTTTTTTAAAATTGAATATGGAAATAATCATATTAAGACTATTTTATCTTTATTTACCGACAAGCCACTACAAAGAGCGGCAGAAAGAATACTAGCTAATTCAGATTTAAATTGTGATATTTTTGGATTTCGAACTATTGTAAAAAATGAACAGTCCATAATTAGTATTCGTTCGGGCAAATACGTGTTGCATTAAAAGGAAAATTAATTAGGCTGGTAGGTGTTAGGACTTGAAAACAGATTCAGCTCTGCTTGAATTATTTTGCAAATGAACTAGCAATAAAATGCAAATGGATTTTGATGAAACCGAATTAAATTGCCAACAGAATTGCTTTTGAACTCGAATTATTTTGCAAATAGCGCATGCCGTACTAAATAAACGATCCTTTATTTTTGCTTAATAAAGCTAATGGATATCAAAAGCAAAACTGATTTATTTCAATCAAAATAAATAGGATAATATTGGTTTACATTGAAAGTAATAATTTTTGGCTAAAGTTTATAATGCTTAAGCCATTAACCTTGATTCCTCAGTCTGCTAAAAAAATAAAAATAGGTTTTCATTGAATTTATTCGAAAGCTTATGAATTTAGTAATCTTGATAATTTTTTAGACTTTTTTTGTAAAAATTCATTTGCAAAATAATTCGGGTTCATCGTGTGATTTTGTATTATTTTACCACAAGGTTATCCACAGTCATTTGCATTTTATTGTTGGCTCATTTGCAAAATAATTCAAGCAGAGCTGAATCTGTTTTCAAGTCCTA
>NZ_LNYB01000085.1:154593-155452 GCF_001467625.1 Legionella feeleii | reverse complement strand
TTAAACTACCATAAATAAAAATTAAATCCTATTGATAGAAAAAATAAGGCCTTTTAGAAAGATGGTAAAATTATCACAAGGGTGAACTCTAGTGATATGAAATAATATGGTGCGCGTGAATACAGCATTAAAGAAGAGAAGATTACATTTTGCGAGCGAAACCAGTTTTAAAAGCTTTAAGGGATCCCTTGTTTCTACAATTGCTTATGTTCGATCGAGTAGAGAGCATCTAACATCAATTCACTTAAAATTTGGTTACACAACTACATTTAATGTTAACTGGGCTAATAGAAGAGTATATATTAATGATATTCTCTTGTTTTTAGGATTCTCAAACAGCGATAAAAGGCCTACACCTCTTCGTTTTCTTGGCACGTTCCTTGCCTTACAATCCCTCCCTTTGTTTTAAGAAAACAAATGTTTAAACATTTTAAGCAGTAGTTGATGAGAATAATCAGATGCCTTAGCAACAGGAGTTTACAATGAATAGCCTTATCGATACCGCTGTAAGAAAACTATCCGAACAAAGTTTGAGTGAACAGGCTTTACGTCAACGGCTTGAGGCAGAATTTGCCGGTGTGTCTGACCTTGATAGCCCAGGGTCTTTTCATGACTATAAATTAGTCAGATATTCAGTATAATTGGGTAGTTAATTGCACTCACGAAAGAGACAGATGAGCGAAGTATTAGCCTTTTTATCTAGAGTTGAAGACGTACGAGAACAAGACAAAATCATTTATCCGTTATCTTCCCTGTTATTCATGTCTATATGCGCTATATTTTGTGGTGCAGAAAGTTGGGATGATATGGTTGTATTCACTGAATCACGAAAAGACTGGCTGTCAAACTATATAGATAT
>NZ_LNYB01000085.1:148436-154583 GCF_001467625.1 Legionella feeleii | reverse complement strand
TGCGCTATATTTTGTGGTGCAGAAAGTTGGGATGATATGGTTGTATTCACTGAATCACGAAAAGACTGGCTGTCAAACTATATAGATATGTCGCCAGGAATCCCCTGTTACAGCACGTTCCGCCGTGTATTCTCAGTGATTGACCCCAGTTCATGGAGCGCTTTGATTGAAGGAACCTTAGGAATAGTCATTAAAGAAAAAGCACCGGAAGAACAAATACCTATTGATGGTAAAACATTAAGAGGAACTCGTTGCTCATCCAAGGGAATACGAGCAATCCAAATGGTAAGTGCCTGGAGTGTTTCAAATAAAATATCACTTGCAGATATCAGAACGGACAGTAAATCAAATGAAATAAAAGCGATTCCCTTGCTTCTTGATTTACTTACAGTAGAAGGTTGCACGATATCAATCGATGCTATAGGTTGTCAGGAAGAAATCTTAAAAAAGATAATTGAGAAAGGCGGTGATTTTGTTATTGGCTTGAAGAAAAATCAGCCTTCTTTATATCAGGCGGTTCATGATTATTCAAAAGAACATGGAGAAAAACCCTGTAATTTGATTGAGGATGCTTTTGATGAAAGCCATGGTCGGTCAGTACGACGGCGCTATTTTGCTTATCCTTTACCGGAAGAAGCAAAACCTTTTGCTTTTACTGGAATAAAAACGATTATTGCCACTGAAACCATAAGCTCTACCACAAATACCCCTGAAGTCATTGCACAATGGCGTTATTACGTTACAAGCCATGATGCGGATAACCCAAATCTAAGTCGTTATGTACGCGACCACTGGTCGATTGAAAATGAATATCACTGGCAATTAGATGTCCATCTTAATGATGATAAAGATAAAAAATATGATGATGTAGCAGCTGAAAATTTTGCACGAACTAAACGGCTATTGCTAAACTTAGTAAAAATAAAACAGCCTGAGGGTAAGAAACGCAGCGTACGATCCAGGCTGAAGCGTGTTGCATGGGATCTGGATTATTTGCTGACATTGCTTGCTTTATAATCTTGTGTAATCAATATCATTGAATAGGCTGGAATTAATAGTCCGGTTTGTCTTTATCCTGAATTAGATTATTTATTTGCCATTTAGAATAAACAAAAATCACCATCTAAATTTACCAAATCTTTCGTCGACTGTTGGCTAAAAAATAGTTGAACAATGCTTGGTTTATATTTAGTCATGAAAAGCCCCTGGTATAGTAGGTTCGAGAGTTCCAAAAGGACTTTGTGTAATAAAGAATACAGGCAGGGTCTTTTCATGACTAAATATAAACCAAGCATTGTCCAACTATTTTTTAGACCACTCGGGAGAATGTCTGTTTGGGATAAAACAATATTGGGAATTTTTGAATTATAATTCTACAAATTAATAATTTAATGGTTTTCATGTTCAAATCATTGAAGATGAAAATGTATCCTAAAATGCTAATTGCCCAGTATCCAGAAAACTGTGAAGCTTTGGTGCGATGACATCTGCATTTATATCCAAAGTTTTTAATACAATAATTTGCGTAAGAACATCAAAAAAACTTAAATAATCTTTAATTCCATAATCATCGGGATTATCCCATTTAAGCTCTTTCATCCAGGATTCAGCATAATGCCTATTTATGGGTATTTTTCCGGAATGGGCAAGTTGATTTCTTAAGACATGAAAAATAAATGCTTTATGCTGTTCAATATTCTCACGGTGTGATGGCCAATAATGGCATAGGATAAATTCGAATATAGTTTTCAAATTAATTGATTCGTCTTTAGATGTTGCTCCTTTTGGGTTATTGATGTGTGGATATAACCATTCCCAAATGATTACATTTGCTAAAAATCTGCTTTCTTGTGTGTAGTTGTTTGCACTATTTATGATCATTCTAAGATGAAAACCATTTTCGAACTGTATTTGCCAATTTGGGTTGTATAAACTCTTCAAGGATGTTTCGAAGTAATTTTCTATATTCTTTTTACCATTAATTCGAATATTTGCTAAATATGGTGAAGGGACTAAAAAGAAATTATTGTACCTGCGTCTGGAATATAATGCCCAATTTGTACCAGTGAGTAAGGAGCCGATAACTAATATATCCTCAATTAGTTTTCTTTTTCGAGGTGAGTTCTCATTCCCGTAAATACCTCCTTTATAAATAATAGAATCAAATTGTTTGCCATTGTGGGTTAAGTACGCGTTTTGACAATGATATTTCCCATTATTTACTTTGCCAGAGCTATAAAATGTATATTCTCCCACGGAGAAAGAATTTTCAGCATATTCTAATGCTACATCTACGTTATATAACAATAGCTTTCTCATATATGCTTCTATTAAAAATATAACTAGTGTTAATTATAGTTATTGGACTAGGAAAGGGACGGATAATTTTTTTAATTGCTGTGTTTTATCCTCAAATATTCTTGCGGCAGTTTTAAGATCTAACTTTGTTCATTTAAATGGTGGTTTTACTGAACTCTATTAGAAACTCCCACCTTCATCGACTTTTGAAACTTTGATATTGAAATGGGAATCTGAAGGAGGGTAGGGCGATAGTTAATGGGACGCTCTTATAGAAATTTGCATTATTGAAAAACCGTCGTTTTTCGATACTCCAATGCCATGATGAATTCATAGAACTTTTTGGTATAAAGTAATTAGTAACAGAGAATGTATGTTTAGATATCTGTTCATACTTGGGGCTTAGTCAGGTTAGGGCATACCTCAAATAAATATTTCAAACAAAGATTGGTCAGGCACTGAAAAGAAAATAGTTGGATTTGCAAGTACACTCAATTAGGTGTACAATTAAAATAAAAAGAGTATTTCTGTGATAACTGAAATTCAAATAACCAAACAAGCTTTAAAGGATTTAAAAAGAACACCTATATATATACAAGAAAAATTCCGAGCTTGGTTAGTTGCGGTTAATAAAGTGGGAGTAGAGGAGACAAGAAAAAGACCGGGATGGCATGATGAACCCTTGCTTGGGGATAGAAAAGGCCAGCGTTCAATTCGATTAAACAAGCAATGGCGAGCAATTTATATTATAAAAAGTAATGGGCAAATTGAATTTATTGAAGTTAAGGAGGTAACACCTCATGAATACTAAATCAAGTAATACCGTAAATGCCTTGGAAGCAACCAAAGATATTTGGGAAAATATGACTTTTGGTGGGTTAGTGCACTCATTAAGGATAAGCGATGAAATTACCCAAGTTGATTTGGCTAAGAAAATAGGCGTTTCCAAACAATTTCTGAGTGATGTTGAACATAATAGAAAAGATGTAGGTATAAGTTTTGCGAAAAAAATTGCTGATGCTTTGGAATATTCTATTGAGCCTTTAATTGAGCTGCTTATTAGGGATCAACTGAGGAAACAACATTTAAATTATATTGTGGAGCTTAAGAAGGCTTCGTAAGTATTACACGTATAAAGTGCGATTAATATGATCAAAAAATTCGAAAAAAGTGATGGGTATACAGTTGAAGATTTTTTGCATTTTGGTTTTCATCATTTCGATGCTGCTCACTAAGGCGCAATAATTTGAAATTAGATTAAGGATTAACAATCTTTTTCTGTCCCGTCTGGAAGAATGGCACCGCAAATGTTTTCAACTGATTTTAATTGTTCTGAAGATATTTTGGCGTGATAGAGATTAACTCGGTAAAAATCTGCGCCGGTTAAATTAGCGCCGGTAAAGTCAGCAGAAGTGAAATTATTATATCTTAAATTAGCATTTCTTAAGTCAGCATTGGTGAAGTTGCTGTATGAAAACTCACCATCATACATTGAGAAACGAAGACCCATCACATTGCTGAAGTCAGAGTATTGACGATTCCCCGGACTGTAAAAATTTGAGCGAATCAAATTACTGTTTTTCAGTACAATAGGACCATTCTTATTTGTGGTTAGATCGAATCCGCTTAAATCGCAACCATCACACACCCCTTTTTCTTTAAATACCTGGATATGATGTGGCTCATAATAGCTTTTGGCCAAAGTGAGAGGAGAGATAATTATTAACGAGGTTAGCAAAATTATTTTCATTGTATCCTTCCATAAAATAGTTCATCAGTAAAAAGAGATTAAGCTAAGACATCACTGTTTTTTACCTGTCGCTTAATGGCTTTCTGATGGGCTTTAAAGTCTTTGTCTTTTGCAAAGATAAAGTGCGCTGCTTCTTCTATAAAAAATCCGATATCATCAATAGAAGCCCACTGACAGTAGGCATTGATTTGCGCCAGTGTATCGGAATTAATCTCGACTTTAATTTTTTCTTTTCGCTGTGAAATTTTATTGTTAATTAACGGCATGATTGGCTCCATGATAAAAAGACAGCTGCCATGCTAACTGATTTAAATTACCAATCCAAGTGGATTTAAAGAAAATTTAATTGAATTTACAAGGACTAAGCACTGGACTTAACAGCAGTTAATCCAGCACGGATAACCAATCTACTATTCTCTGCATAAAAGACCCTGTTTATCCCCGATAGTTGTTTGATTCAAACAACGCCATTGCAATAAAAAAAGCCCCCGCTCCAATAATATATTCAATGGATTCTTTAGTGAGAAAGGTAAAAAACTGCTGATGGATATTTGTGGCTAATAAAACCAACCCGCCAACCAAACAAACAACGCCTGGAGCGAGTGATTTAAGGGAGGCTTTAAAGAGGTTATAGGCAAGTGCACAAAGGAGCACAATTCCAATGAGAGAGCCAAAGCCTTTTAGAGAGGCAATGCGTCCTGTGTTTTGCATAAAAACATAGGTTATAAGTGCCACAACGGCAAAAGAAATTTCTTTAATGGCATAGTCAATGGCCATTTTTTCCTTCACATGAAAGAAAGCTTTATCGAGCAGCGTGGGGGCTTTGTAATGTGTCTTCTCAGAGGAGTATTCAGCAGGATAATAATTTGCTGCGGGATTGGTCATAAGGGATGTTCCATAGATTCGTTCAAACTCAGATTTTTCGTTAGTATTCATAAAACCATCTCCCTGTTGTCAACCAAAATTTTAGAAAAGAATCAGCCTGTTAAGAGCTTACATCCAATGCTATGATGATACCACAATCGAAGAGGTTAGTTAAGGTTGGCGGGATAGGGGAAGTGTGGGACATTTTATAAAAAATACCCAATTCCCCGATGGTTGAAAATCAACCATCATCCTCAACCTTTCGGCCTGCGGAATAAAAAAAACAAGAAGAAATGGAATAAATATGATTAAAACAAAATCCATGCGAATTCGCTTAACCGAAGAGGAATGGTCAGGCGCTGATTCAGCAAGTATTTCCCTATTTGGCAGACCCAATAAAAGCCGCTTAATGCGCAAACTTTTGCGCGATTATATTGGTATGGGACCTGATTTAACGGATGAAGAAATGACGGCATTTCGTGAAGCGATAAGACAGTTAACAGGCATGGCGAGAAATCTTAATCAGATTACTGCAAGAATGAACAGTGATAATAAACAAAATTCGCCGTTATCGCCTGAGTATATTAAGCGCTTATCATCCCTTGTTCGGGAGGTGAATGAGCAGTTAAAAGGGTACGTATCGCACACTGTTAATCGCTATCAGGAGGTGGTAAATCATGGGAAAAGGTCATGATGATGAGCATGATTTCCTTGACGATTCATGGCAGACAAGACGCTTTGTATCCCCTTCAATCCATGAGGAAGAGAGGAGTCGAAAAGCAGGCGAGCGAGCAAGGAAAAAGTCCTTAAGAATTCCTGCGGATATTAAGTACTATAAGCGAACTAATGCGCCTCTATCCTATCAGCGCTTATCCCTTTCAGAGCAGCTTCGAATTGCCTCAGGCGTTCAGCAGGCCGTTATTAAAGTGACGAGCTATGGGAAAGGCTTTGATAAAGTAATGGGGCATCTTCAATACCTCAGCAGGGATTTTGATTTACCGCTGGAAACGCAGGATAAAACGCTTCTGTTGACTCGTGAGGAATCAATGGATTTACTCGCCTCATGGCAAGCCTCTTATTTTGATAATCGTAAGAATTCCCGTGATACGGTTCACTATGTATTCAGTGCGCCACCAGGCACCGAGCGCGGGCAATTTAAGGCGATTACCCGTGAATTTTTAAGCGAAGAATACGAGGGCGAGCATGATTATTTATTCGTCGAACATGATGATACC
>NZ_LNYB01000085.1:135449-148426 GCF_001467625.1 Legionella feeleii | reverse complement strand
CCATCTAAATTTACCAAATCTTTCGTCGACTGTTGGCTAAAAAATAGTTGGACAATGCTTGGTTTATATTTAGTCATGAAAAGACCCTGACTACTACTATAAGCGTTTCGATAAGTGTAAATCCTTTACTTGTCATATCTGTTTTATTCATTATTACAATATTATTGGCAAGGGAGGGGCTAAAGGTAGCTTGTAACAAGACTTCGATTTTCGCCGCCAGATGTGTTTGGGAATTGGGCATCAGTGAATAAGGGAGGATAATTGATTGTTTCATTGCCTAGTTGCATGTCTGATAGAGAGAGATCAATTTCTTTCTTTTTGTGTGTTGGCTCATCAGGGTCAAGTAATACCTCTAATAAGCAACGAGTAGTATCGTGCGGAAAAGGTTCTAATTTTTCTAAAAGCATGGGGTCTTTGATAAAGTAGTCATTATCATTATTGTTGTGCATCTCATGCAATAATTCATCTTCTTTGCAAAAAGCCCAGGCATGCAATTGACGGCGCCTAATTTGTATTTGCGCCAACAAACCTTGCTTTGCGAATCCAGCCAGGCTTTCCAACCAATTAGCGCTATGAGTTATGCCGTTGGCTGCTAACCGAAAGAGGTGGCCTGCCGTATTGTCCCAGACTAATGCAGCAACAATCAATGAGGTACCTGCAGTATAGGCTAGTTGTCTGATAAGGGGATTTAGGCAAGTTAAGCCAAGGCGGATAGAAAACGATAAAATATCAATGGTGGGCAAGAGGATTAGATTTTTAAATAAGGCTACAGGAGTCAGGGTAAATATCCGCAACAGATTGAGGCTGTTATTAAGCCAAAAGTTTTTCACATAAGGTTTAAACGAAATATTAAAACCATAAAGAGGAGATAATCGAAATCCTGGTAAATAGTTACGATTAGTTAGCCAATGGGAAAAATCAAGCAAGGCCTGGCCTAAAAGGTGCCAATTTCCCATAATGGCAAGCGATTTACTTAACAAACCTGTTAGTCCTAAAAAGGGGACATGGATAAATAAGCTCCCCATTTCCAGTAGGGGGACAGTAGTTAAAGCTAACGATAAATCACCCAGTGCCGCAAGCGTTTGTCTGCTGTTATAGCGGATTAAAGACCGGCTTTTTTTAAGGCCGGATAAGAAACCTTTTCTATAACCATAATGATAGCCCTCGGCAAGAGGACCCAAGACTATTTTTGCCAAGGTCAACCCGCTTTTTAAGAGCCATTTGACTGAACCAAACAACCAGTCTTCCCCGGGATGCATAACGGTTGAATACAGCGCAGCCCCACCTTTACCACCGAATGCGGCGTAATTAAAATACGGGAAGCGGCCCTTTTCCTTTTTGAATGTTGGAATGGTATTACATAAGCCATAGCCTAAACTCAAGGCCAGAGCAGCAATAATAGCTACCTCTGCCGGATCGTCTTTTAATACAGTGGCTGCTTTAACAAAAAACTGATCAAGATCGCCGCCTACAACAATAGTTTGCCAATAAGTGACTGCAGCAGAAATTGCTTCAGCAGTAGCACCATGACTCATCCATTTGCCAAGTTCCTGAGTGGGTTTAATACCTGAAATAAGCTTATTCAAATGTAATTTTTGCAAGAGCTTGGTTAGCATTTCTGGTGCAATCACTGCTCCTGCGCCATAAGCATAGGCAGCCATTGCCAAGGTGCCAACGATGGGATTCTTTTCATTGGTCTCAATAAAAAAACCTGCTATATGGCGTACTACCCCCAGCAGCCGATGTAGTGGATTATCATAGGCGGGCGGGCTTGGCGGGTGGTTCTCACGAGCGATTACATAACGACTTGTAGCAACTTGTGTTTTCACAAACTCTTCCAGCGTTTGCCCATTAGCAAGGACACCTTCTTTGCTTAAAAAATGCTGCAATGAGATTAGGTGCGGCGGAGGGGTATTTGGCTTACTTTCAACTAAATTATGGCCACTATGAATATGGTAAATAAATTCATTACCTAGGTCATATGCTATTAGCTGGTATAAATGCTCATATAACTGAAAGAAAAAGGTCGGTAGGCGGGAAAAAAAGGCTTTAACACGCAAATTAATTCGTTCAGGCAAATAAAGATGATGCTTACTGAGTTGGCTTAAAGTAAATAAATCTTCTCCGCTGGGTAACGGGTAGTAAACATGTTTCTCCACAAAAAAATGGAGCACCACTATTTCATTGTCTATACGTACAATGACTTGCTGATCAGGTAACTCTACCCAGCTGCCGTTTTCAAGATTAGTAAGCAATGCTATTGCTTCCTGGAAAGACTTTGCCGTTAGTTTTGCTATCCTTTGTTTGGTAAACGCTGCAACTAAATCATCAAGTTTTTTGTAGCCAATTTGTTCCAAACCCCTTAAATGGTAATAGGGTTTGATGCGAGTGATTGATAAACCGTCAAGCCTTGTGTTCGTGTTAATTGTCTCTGTAGGCTGATGCTGAATGGTCAGGTGGTTAATCCAATCTCTGCTATCATGCCAGAGTTGGCGTAAAAATAGTGCCAGGCGTTTAAAACGATTTGCGGGGATAGTTAGGGCTGGTGCCGGATTAAGGCCATAAAGTTGACAAATAACACGTATAGTGTCATTTAACGCTTCCTCATCTTGTCCGATGTGTAATTCACTGTCCCAGACAAAACAGGATGGTCTGGAGTTGGATGCATCAGCGTCATATTGGGTGAAATCGAGTTGATCGATTCGTGTTACCTGATAAAAACGATTGAACTCATAATGCTGTGCCATTTTTACTGCATCGAAGAGAATGCGATTTAACTCTCCTTCCGAGATAATAGGATTATTGGCAAGCAGGCGATTTTTAGCGCTACATTCGTCCAGTATCGCAATGATATCTCCACGTAAAGCCTCTTGGGCGCTCCAGTTATCAGGCGTTATATCACGTTCGCGAGACAACAGCTGTTGAAGATTAGCAATACACTGGGATGCCAATTCATATTTTGCAGTTTGCGTGTCTGTGAGGGGTTTTTCATAACTGTCAGCACGAATACGGTAACGATGCACATGATTGATGGCATTAGCTACTAGTGAGGCAGTGCGCTCACCAGGAAGTTGCTGCAGTTTTTCCGGTGTATTTGTTAACAAAAATAATTGTACAGTTCCCTTATTATGATTGGCGACCATGCGCAGGCAATCGCCACCTGGGAGGCGATAATCCATACCATAGTAGCCATACAATACAGTACCGGCTTGATTGGTAACGGGGGAACCTGTAATAGTTGGTACTGCTTGATGAGAAAAAGGTTTAACTTGCAAAGGTATTATTGCTTGTAAGCGCCCATCAATATATTCCATTCTGCCCATATTACACTTGGTTATTGAGGATCCCTTGTGCAACACTATATGCTTTTATACAACAATGGCAAGTAAATTTGCACTAAGTCGATTGGATGATAATTAAAAAGTTGTTAGCTAATTAATTCAAGTACAAAATTTCGTTTTGCGGAAGAGGATGGACTATCATTTTTTTGGGCGAATTTTGATTCTTGTGTTAAGAATATGGGCATCGCTGGCAATCTTGTAGGTGGACTGTTAAAATGTGCTAAAAATAAACAGGATTTAGGATTAATGACAAGTTACTGCGGTTATATTGCCTTGGTTGGGCGACCTAATGTGGGTAAATCAACTTTACTGAATCATATCTTACAACAAAAGCTAAGTATTACTTCTAAAAAACCACAAACTACAAGACACAGTATTTTAGGCATACAGACTATTGAGCAATATCAATATGTTTATGTAGATACTCCCGGAATTCATCAGGGATCAAAAAAGGCGATGAATCGCCTGATGAACAAAACAGCAATCAGTGTCTTGCGCGATGTGGATGTTATCGCTTTTTTAGTGGATGGAACACATTGGGAAGATGAAGATGAATATGTGCTGCGTTTGATTAAGCAGGCTAATGTTCCTTGTATTCTTGTTGTCAATAAAATAGATAAGATTAGCGATAAATCGTTACTGTTACCCTGGTTAGAGCAGATCAGTCAGCGTCATGATTTTGCGGCTATCATACCCCTTTCTGCCAAGACAGGAGTGCAAGTTGATAATTTGCAACAACAATTAAAAGCCTATTTACCCGAAGGTCCCCATTTATTTGCGGATGATCAATTCACAGATCGGCCTATACGGTTTTTATGTGCTGAATTGTTACGGGAGAAAATTTTTCGTTTTTGTGGCCAAGAATTACCATACTCAACAACTGTTGATATCGAATCCTATAAGGATGAGGGTAGTTTGGTACGTATACACGCTTTAATTTTAGTCGATAAAGCCAATCATAAACGCATCATTATTGGTGATAAAGGGCAGAAATTAAAAGAAATGGCCACCGGCGCCCGTTTGGATATGGAGCAATTACTGGGCAAAAAAGTTTTTTTACAATGCTGGTGTAAAGTAAAATCCGGTTGGGCTGATGATGAGCGTCTATTAAAACAATTAGGTTATGACCACTGAAACGCTGGAAGGTTGGGTTTTACATAAACGCCCCTCTGGTGATACGAGTGTGCGGATAACCTTTTTTACCCGCGAAAAAGGGGTGCTCACCTGTTTATGTAAGGGGGGGCGCACTCCGAAAAAACAAGCCCTTTTACAGCCCTTCAGTTCCCTATGGTTAGCCATTGATACCCGGAAAGATTGGTATTATGCGCGTAGCATCGAAAGCACTACCACTGGTTTTAAACTGAATGGGGAGGCACTTTTTGCCGGCCTTTATCTGAATGAGCTACTCTATTATGCTCTTGCCCCCATGGATGCCCATCCAGAACTCTTTGATGTTTATCTGTTAACTTTGCGTGGTTTAACCACTACAACTGATAGGTTAGTGATAGAAGCACTGTTAAGACGTTTTGAATATGCGCTTCTTTTGGCCTGTGGTTGTTCTATTTCGTTTACTGAAGAAGCTTGTTCTACTAATGCAATTGTTAGTCATAAACAATACCAATTTATTGCTAGCACAGGCTTTATGGCTTCCAATGAAGGGGGGGTGTCTGGCGGTGATATTCTCGCCCTCTCTCAAGGACGACTTAGTGATTTGAATGTACTGAAAACGGCAAAAATAATTATGCGTCAGGCAATTGATCATCTGCTAGGTGGACGAGAGCTTAAATCACGCTCCTTATATATCCGGCAAAAAAATTAAATAGGCTTCTTGTGAACCTCCCTTTGGAGAAGAGTGTGGGGAGAAAGGCCGAGTAACGCTAATCCACTAAAGTTTCGCAGACACTCTAATAATTGGCATGCAAATCGCTTGTGTAAGCCAAAGCAGGCGTTTTCTTAGCAAATGAAGTTGCCAAGTATAGAAGCCAGAATGGTTTCGAGTCATAATTTAGCGGAGTGTTTTTGAATTTAATGGTGAATAATGATTAAAGAAATTTTACTAGGCGTTAATATTGATCATGTTGCCTCTGTGCGCCAGGCTCGAGGTACACGTTACCCTGATCCTGTACAGGCAGCTATCGATGCCGAGGAAGCCGGTGCTGATGGAATTACCCTACATATGCGGGAGGATTTACGCCATATTCAGGCCCGTGATGTCAGATTAATTAAATCTGTACTGCAGACACGTATGAATTTGGAACTAGCTGTCACTGATGCAATGCTGGATTTTGCCGAAGAAATTATGCCGGAACACACCTGCCTTGTTCCTGAGAAACGTGAAGAATTGACTACAGAAGGTGGATTGGATGTGTTAGCTAACTACCAACTGGTTTCTAACGCCGTGAAACGTTTAACAGAAATGGGTAGCGAAGTTTCCTTATTTATAGATCCTGATCCAAAACAAATTGAAGCAGCGGCTGAAATTGGAGCTCCCACTATTGAGATACACACAGGCTGTTATGCGGATGCCAGCAATGCCGCTGAACGAGCACGAGAACTGCAAAGAGTAAAGGAAGCTGCAGAGTATGCTGCAAGCCTCAATTTAATTGTTAATGCCGGTCATGGATTAAACTACCAAAATGTGAAGCCTATTGCAGCCATCAAAGAACTACACGAATTAAACATTGGCCATGCGATCATCGCCCGAGCTTTATTTTGTGGATTAAAAGATGCGGTGAAACATATGCGCCAACTTATGTTGGAAGCAAGAAATTATGTCGAATACTGAGGCGATTGTTATTCGTTTGACTGGTGATTCTGGTGATGGTGTTCAGCTTGTAGGTGAGCAATTAACCATCACCGCAGCACTGACCGGACGTGACGTACGGACCTTGCCTGATTTTCCTGCGGAAATCAGAGCACCTGCAGGGACTGTTGCGGGAGTATCGGGATTCCAGTTGGCGATGGCTGAACAGGCTATTTTTACTGCTGGGGAAACCTTGGATGTATTGGTAGCCTTAAATCCTGCCGCTTTAAAAAACTCACTGGAATACTTAAATCCAGGTGGTTTATTGATTATTAATGAAGATAGTTTTCAACCTAAAGATTGGCAAAAAGCAGGTCTAACGAGCGAATTCCTTGACAGGGTTGCCGATCAGTATCACGTTGTTTCCTTACCTCTGATAAGCCAGACTTTGCAAGCGGTTGAGACACTTGCGATGAACCATGCCCAAGCTAAAAAAGCAAAGAATTTTTATGTGTTGGGTTTAGTACTTTGGCTGTTTGATTTGCCTACGGCAAGTTGTTTGGCTTTTATTAATAAAAAATTCAAAGCGAATCCACAGATTGCTAAAGCCAACGAGTTGACCTTATTGGCAGGTTATAATTATGCCATGACACTGGAGTTGAGTCGGCGGCAATTTATGCTTGGGCAGGTAAGCCGTGAAAGCGGTGAATACAGACAAATCACGGGTGTAGAAGCCGTGGCTCTCGCTCTGGCAACACTCGCTGTCAGCACCCATATACCATTGTTGGTATCAGGTTACCCTATAACACCTGCCTCTGCCATTTTACATGAATGTGCGAGATTAGCAGACTACGGTGTTCGTTTATTACAAGCTGAAGATGAAATCGCAGCGATTTGTTCTTGCATAGGTGCTGCTTATGGTGGTTGTTTAGCCTTAACTTGTACCTCTGGGCCTGGGTTGGATTTAAAAAGTGAAAGTCTTGGTCTGGCTGTGATGACAGAACTACCTCTTGTTTTAGTGGATGTCCAGCGTGCGGGGGCGTCTACTGGACTGCCTACTAAAACTGGTCAAAGTGATTTACGCCAGGCTTTGTACGGTCGTCATGGAGAGGCTCCATTACCTGTTCTCGCTGCAAAATCGCCTTCGGATTGCTTTAACACAATTATTGAAGCGTTTACTTTGGCAATTAAATACATGACGCCAGTGATTGTTTTACTGGATGCTTATTTGGCGAATGCGGCTGAACCTTGGAAAATACCTGCGATTGAATCAATTAAGATACCGGCAATTGATTTTAACCGTTTCCCCAAACCTTACCAGCGAGATGAAGTTCTATCACGTAGTTGGAATGTTCCTGGTACAGAAGGGTTCATTCACCAAATAGGAGGGTTGGAAAAACAGGGTGAAGAAGGAAAAGTTAGTTATGATGCAGATAATCATCAAAAAATGGTCAAACTGAGAGCGGAGAAAATTGCAGGTATGGCTCGCGATTATCCCAATTTACAGTTAGATGGTGATGAAAATGCCCAAATTTTGTTAGTAGGTTGGGGAAGTACGTACGGTAGTCTTAAATCAGCAGTGAACCAATGTCGTGCTGAGGGTATAACTATTGCTCTGTTACATCTACGCCATCTCAATCCTTTACCACAAGAATTAGGTCAGGTCATGGCTGGTTTTGATAAGATTTTGGTTGCTGAATTAAATTCGGGGCAATTGTGCCAGCTTCTGCGGGCAACCTATTTACTTGACGCTCAATCTATTAATCAGTGCAATGGCCAACCCTTTACTGTAGGTTATCTTGTTAAAGCCATTAAATTGGAAATTAACCATGAACAACAGTTATAAACGCGAAGATTTCACTAATGCAACCGAAGTCCGTTGGTGCCCAGGATGCGGTGATTACGCTATTTTAGCTGCTTTACAGCGTTTATTACCAGAATTAGGTTTGCCACCGGAGCAACATGTATTTGTGTCAGGAATTGGATGTGCAGGTAGGTTGCCTTATTATATGAACACCTATGGTTTTCATACTATTCATGGCAGAGCAACAGCGGTGGCGACTGGCCTTAAAGCCATGCGGAATGATTTAACGGTATGGGTTATCACCGGTGATGGAGATGCCCTTAGTATTGGCGGTAATCATTTGATGCATTGCGTAAGACGCAATGTGAATATCAATATCTTGCTCTTTAATAATCAAGTTTATGGGTTAACAAAAGGACAATTTTCACCAACTTCTCAAAAGGGGCAGGTCACTAAAACGTCACCAGAAGGGGTGAATAATGAACCTATAAATCCTTTAATGATTGCACTGGCGTCGGGAGCTAGTTTTGTTGCACGTGCCGTAGATAAGGATCCAAATCATCTGGCTTTAATTCTTAGGAAGGCATACGAGCACCAGGGGTGTTCTTTTGTAGAGATTTATCAAGACTGCAATATTTTTAACCATGGTGCTTTCGATGCCTTTGCTTTAAAAACAAATCGAGCTGATAAAACAATTTTGCTGGAAGAGGAAAAGCCTCTGTACTTCGGGGCAGAACAAGAATGGGTGTTGGCTTTACAGAATGAATCTTTACACTGTATTCCGAGTGTCGACTGTATTGATAAGAATACACTGTATCACCATGACTCAAGTAATTATATTGCTGCAATGCGCCTGGCCCAGCTTAATTTTCCAGAATTCCCAGTACCCTTGGGTATTTATTATCAAAAATCCCGTGAAATATTTAATCTTGATAAACCGAGTCAAAAATCAGTGTCTGATTTGCCTGCCTTATTTCGGGCTAGAGCAAATTGGCAGCAAGGTGAAAAAACCAGGTAGTTTGGGTGTTTACCCCTGTGTAAGTCGAAAGCTGTAACTCAGGAATGAAATACACTCAACTTCTAGAAAATTAAAATCCCGGGTTTCCGCTACGCCCGCACCCAGGCTACCGTACCAGTTTTGAGTGTGTAATAAAGCCAAAAAAAATCCCGGCTAATTTCACCGGGATCCAGGTTGAGGAGACATCTATTAGTCGCGTCCTGAAAAAGCACTCAACAAGTTAAGCAGACTCACGAACAGGTTATATATGGATACGAACAATGAGACGGTTGCCGAAATGTAATTCGTTTCTCCGCCATGAATAATTTCACTGGTCTGGAATAAAATTAAACCGGAAGAAATCAGTACAAAGGCTGCTGATATAGCTAGTTGAAGCGCTGGAATTTGAAAGAAGATACCAGCAACCATTGCCAACAAAGCGACCATGATGCCTACAAACAGAAAGCCACCCAAATAGCTGAAATCTTTACGGGTAGTTAATACATAGCCTGATAAGGCAAAGAAAATCATACCCGTCGCACCTAATGATGTGCCTATCAGCTGAGGGCCGTTTGAAAAATTGGCAATGTAAAAATTAAGAATCGGTCCCAAGGTATAACCCAGAAAACCGGTGAACGCGAAGACGCTTACTATTCCAAGCGCGCTATTTCTTAATGCTTGTGTCAAGAACATCAAGCCATAGACGCCAACAATCATAAGCAATGGATTTAGGGGTTTAACAGCAAAAGCGTAAGCAGCATACGCAGTTAATGCGCTAAATAAAAAAGTCATGCCAAGCAAAAGATAAGTGTTACGAAGTACTTTGTTTGTGGCAAGTACTGAATCACTACGTTGGCTTAACACAGTAACGTCATTTCGGTTCATGCAATAACTCCAGATAATTTATATTTCTAGTTTAGCATATCTATGGTCGGCTTGCCCATTTTTCAAGTCTATAGAACTGTATAAATACTCGCAAGCAGTTTACATACTCTCCTTGTTTAGGGTTGTTAAAAGAGAATTCCCAATCAAGCTCATAAATCTTTTCCTCAATATGGGATCTTTTTTCAAATTCGTTGTAGTGGGGAAGTTACAAGAAGATATGGAGTGCATGAGTGTACATGCAACCACACGAGGGATTTGAGCGCTTTATCGACGGAGCTAATTTCGCGCTAAAGTATAGTTTAAAGAGATCTATTGAAAGATCCTGATTTAATCACCGATAATTACAGATAGTTTTTACTATTATTGGTTGGATAATTTATGCCTAAAGTTGCTGCTGTGCAAATTGTTTCGTCCGCTTCCGTTGAAAATAACTTAAAACAGGTTGAACAATTCTTTATTGATGCAAGGGAAAAGCAAATTGATTTACTGGTTTTGCCAGAAAATTTTGCGTTTATGGGCGTGAATGAAAGTGATAAATTGCAAATTGCCGAGAAATATGGGGCAGGAGCAATTCAAGACAAGATGAGTTCCTTAGCCAAACAATATGGACTGTGGGTTATTGCCGGAACTCTTCCTTTAAAAGGTCTGCACGACCGCGTGAAAACGAGTTGTCTCGTGTTTGACGATGAAGGGCGCTGTGCGGCCCGTTATGACAAAATTCATCTTTTTGATGTACGGGTTTCTGAGCAGGAGGCTCACCAGGAATCTGCAACAATAGAACGAGGCGATGAGGTGGTGGTAGTAGATACACCAGTGGGACGAGTGGGTTTGACGGTTTGTTATGACTTGCGTTTTCCTGAATTGTATCGACAATTAGTATTAAGAGGTGCTGAATTATTTACAGTGCCATCGGCATTTACCGCAGTCACAGGGGTTGCACACTGGGAAGTGTTGTTGAGAGCACGTGCGATTGAGAATTTATGTTACGTTATAGCCCCTAATCAGGGGGGACTTCATGAAAATGGCCGACAAACCTATGGCCATAGCATGATAGTTGAACCTTGGGGAAAAGTAGTGGCTCAGCAGGAGAATGGGTTGGGTATGTTGACAGCTGATATTGATTTACAGCGGCTGCAGCAATTGCGTCGACAATTTCCTTGTAATGATCACCATGTTCTCTTGGATAAATGACCGTTATTTTTGAAGGTAAAATTATGTCTCAAGTATTAACTATTGCTAAAGATTTGTTGTTAAAACCAGCTGCTCTGGATGAGTCGGTAGTCGAAAAATTGATTCGTTCGATGATGGGTCGCCACGTAGATGATGCTGATCTTTATTTTCAAAGTAGTAGCTATGAATCTTGGTATCTGGAAGATTCAGAAGTTAAAAGCGGCAGCTATTCCATTGATCGTGGGGTTGGCATTCGAGCAGTCAGTGGTGATAAAACAGGTTATGCTTATTGCGATGATATTTTATTGCCTGCAATGCAGCGTGCGGCTGATGCGGCACGTTCTATTGCTTTTAGCGGCACAAAGGCGACTCAATCGATTCAAGTAGCAGCTTCGCCTATTACACGTTACGCCGATATAAATCCCATCGAAGGAATGACCAAGCAGGACAAAATTGCATTGCTTGAAGCAATCGATAAAGAAGCGAGACGGATAGATCCGAGAGTTATTCAGGTTAATGCATCTTTAAGCGGTTGTTTCGAAGTCGTTATGGTAGCAGGGATACATGGGGAAATGATTGCCGATATCAGGCCTTTGGTCAGTATCAATGTGAGTGTGATTGTTGAAGATAAGAACGGGCGCCGGGAATCAGCCCGCTCTGGCGGCGGCGGTCGTGTTGCCTATTCCTACTTTGTTGAACAAGAAAGAGCATTGGGTTATGCGCGGGAAGCAGTGCGTGAAGCCTTAATTAATCTGGAGGCAGAAGAAACACCTGCTGGTACTATGCCAGTGATCCTGGGACCCGGTTGGCCTGGTGTTTTGCTTCATGAGGCGGTAGGACATGGTCTTGAAGGTGATTTTAATCGTAAAGGGTTATCTGCTTTTTCAGGCCGTTTGGGACAGCAAGTTGCCGCCAGGGGTGTTACTGTGGTTGATGATGGCACCCTAAAAGATAGACGAGGTTCACTAACAATTGATGATGAGGGAACTCCTTCCCAGTGTACTACCTTGATTGACGATGGGGTACTAGTCAATTACATGCAGGATAAATTAAATGCCAAATTAATGGGTATGAAACCTACAGGTAATTGCCGGCGGGAGTCTTATGCTCATTTACCAATGCCAAGAATGACAAATACATATATGCGTGCAGGAAATTACAGTCCTGAGGAAATTCTGCGTTCTGTAAAACGCGGTTTATATGCAGTAAATTTTGGTGGCGGACAGGTTGATATAACATCTGGACAATTTGTTTTTTCTGCCAGCGAAGCTTATCTCATCGAAGATGGCAAAGTGACCAAACCTGTTAAGGGTGCTACCTTAATTGGCAATGGCCCTGAAGTAATGAAAAAAATCTCTATGGTTGGAAATGATCTTTCATTGGACAGCGGTATCGGTGTTTGTGGTAAAGATGGCCAATCAGTCCCTGTCGGTGTAGGACAACCAACCCTTAAAATTGATGCTCTGACTATTGGTGGCACCCGTTAATTTGGGTGCTTTAAAGCTTTCTGCCTATATTCTGCCATGATGGTCTTTTGAAGATCTTTTCGCCTATCACCTGGGCGTCAAGCCTAAAAAATTATCCTACCGTACAAAAAAACTCTTGTTCTTTATAACGGCTTCTTTATAATCGATTTATACCCGTTCATAAGGAGAGTGAATATGTTAACCAGTTTAGTAGCATGGATAGAGGGTAACGAAGAAGACTTTCCTTTTGAAAACCAAACCTTGACACGCCATTTTTTTGAGAAAGAACATACAATTGAACAACAGTATCACCAAAGATTAATCGCAAAAGCCAGGGTCGCATGGTTTAAGAGAGACAAGAAGGCCGCTACAAACCAGGTTTCCCTTCCAGAAGCTGAAGCTGTAGAAAAACATCAGCATCTCTTGAATTTTATAGAGTTCGGTAAAAGGGAATTAGCAACAGTTGCAAGTGACAGCCTATTCTCCCTCGCCCTTAAGTATTGTTTGAGTTTTCCCGCAGAAAGTGATAGCGCTAAATTTATTCTTAAAAGTACACAGCTATTTATGGCTT
>NZ_LNYB01000085.1:130704-135439 GCF_001467625.1 Legionella feeleii | reverse complement strand
TCACGCCGTGGTTTGTATGCGCTCCATTCAGGGAAAGAAACTTGACCCCCGAAAAAAATACCTGCAAACGATGAGGAAACGCTTTGCTGAAAAATGCCGCGATAACGGTATTATGCTGGCATCAAGCCGTCGTTTTGAACGAGGTCTTTCGGGTAAATCAAGTAAATCAGAACTGGTACAGATGCGCCAAAAAAGGCAACACTTACCCGAGGTCGATAAACGCTTTGTGGCACGGATTAAAACGGAAATTGAATCGTCCTCCTCGCATAATGATGTAAGTCATGAATCACGACTAAAGCGTCATCAATTTGTGCGCAATCAATTCTACGACAGTGCCAAAAAATTATATGACAACTACATGGCTACTGAGGCCTCTAAACGGCAGGATAAGGAGATTTTGGCCGCTAAATTATTATTGGATTACGCCAAGTCCTTTCATCAGGAAAAAAGCCGCGCTGATTTTTTAAAAGAGAAGCAACATAGCCAGTCAATCACTACAGCGGATTTCAACCCCTTTGCAAGACCCTTACCTCAAAAGAAAAGCAGGGTGAAGGAAAAAGATTGTGAGCCTGATTTATCGGACTGATTTTCCATTGATAATGCTGCCCAAAAAGGAGTACCTCAGCGGATATTCGCTTCATTATAGGCTATATATTAAGTAGGAAGTGATTGCGTAAGCTCAATACTCATGGAAGAGGGAGGCTGTATGGACAGCAAGGAAAACATGGAAAAACAGTTAGGGGCAGACCACGACGAAAACATGGAGGAAGGCCCTGGGTTATACGAGCAATATCAAGAGCTACCTGCCAATCATTATGGTTTTTTTAAAGGGCTTAATCAAAAGCCATGCAATGTGCCTTCCACTCATAATCGGCTTACTATTGCCATTGTGGATGATGAAGCGTTTACACTCGATATAGGAAAAAAGTTCGTTGATGGCGTTAAAAAACAACAACAGGATTATGTCATTTCAGCCACTCTCTACCAGTTCCCCCAAGACATCCCACAATTTAAATCGGACTTGGAACGAGGTTATATCAATGGGATATTGACCGACCATGACATGCCGGTCATGACTGGGAGTGAGCTTATTCAGTATGTGAGACAGGCCACTAAAAACGCCAACATCAATAATATCCCCATTCTTCTTAATAGTGCCGCTACAACACCAAACCAAAAGATGCTGACTGATTATGAGGTTCAATTTGCTGAAAAACCAATTACTGCGATGAATGTCAAATCGCAATTGGTCGAACCTGTAATTAATTATGATCGGGAATTAAAAGCTCAAAACAGCTTAAAGCATTGATATGTTCTTTCTTGGAAAAGTTCTGCTCCGCAAGGATATGGAGAAATGAAGAAAACCAAATGGAGTTAGTTATGAAAGCTGAAAACATGGCGAAGTTAGTTAGGCATCTTTCCACATTTATAAAAACCGGTGATTTTAGTCCCCATAATACTCAATACTCTTGGTGTATTGATATTTTCCTCGATGAGAATAAAAGCAACAAGAGATTGCATATTGATAGATTTAGCGAGGAGTTAGCTCGCAGATTAATAGTAGATGAACAAATACCAGAGTTAGATAGTAACAGCGCAGATTATGATCCAGAGAGTTTGCAACAACGAAGATATAACATATTTTATTACACATGGTATTCATGGAATATTTTGTATGATGAGTTACATGTCAAACGAGGGTTGATTTAGTGTTTTGGATTATTACATCATAAAAAATGAACCATCAATGTTTGAGTATTCGTTTTCAGCCAAGGGTACTAAATCGTTTCCTCAGGAAGAAATTTGAATCCCATTAGCCAATCTCCTGTTTGCAAACCCGATTGGGATATTTTCTAAAAACAAACTATAACGATAGAATTCTCCAGTCGTTTTCAGTAAGATTTGCGAGTTTAATCAAGACAATGATTATTTTAACGGACAGTTGGGCTATAAAAATGCAAATCAGGGGAACGGCGTTTCCAAGGAAATTAAAATCACTCTCTCCAAATCTCAACATAAGAATAAAAGCTTTTTTTTGGGCGACAGTCGTCCAGTCTTCTCTTGCTGGCTTGATTTTTTTAGGTGGTCTGATGGATCCCTATTTAGGGATTTTAGCGGTCGGGGTATATTTTTTTGGTATTGGTTTTTATTTGCTGTATCACTTTATTCTATGTAACTCTTCAAAGAAGTCTCAATCGCTATGATAAAAAATTTTTTTCCTGTTTTATTGCTTCTGATTGGCACATCAGAAGTCACTGCCGGTTTAGTGTCTACGACGGTACATAGCCGCGCCAATTGCTCTAATAATGAATCGATAACGTGGTGGCTTGGCCATCCTTATGATTGGCGTGTTGTAAGCACGCATACAAATATTTACGGCGGCGGCCACCTAATGGATACAGGGTATGCCTATACCTGGAGACAGGCTGCTGTTCATTGGGGTGAGGCACCTTTGGGTGATCATCGATGGGTTGTGAGTGGGTACCATTATTTGAAAAGCTATGGTCATGGGAAAGTCCCCTTTGATACAACGACTGTTGGCGATTGCAGTATTTACAATGGGTGGTGGGATCACTAATTCAACAGTTTCAGGCTTTAGTGTAGAGGGATTTAATAACAGAAGCATGATCTGCTTTAAATGGATAAGGATAAGGATAGAGATGAGAAAATTGTTACCAACTGCGTTGCTTATTCTGTTTGCTGCTCATGCAGTGGCAGAGTCTCAGGCTGTATTATCAAGAGAGGACATTGACAGGCTTAATAAAGAGTTACTTGCAAAGGCAGGATTATCTGTCCCTGACTCCACTGAAATAAGGATTGTTTCTGCCAATCAGTTCCTGTTTAAGAATAACTCACGAATCAACCAAAGTAATGACGATGCAGCAAAGGAGATAAGGGATTATCTGGCAATGAACAGGGAGCAACAAAAGAATGGTTTTGTGAAGAGCAGTGAACCCCGCGCCAAAGAATTGTTAGAGATGGAGAAAACCTCTTTATACCATAAGGAAAAATATAAACATGTCTTTTCCTTTAAAAGTACTCACCTGCGAGCAACCAGCGAGGAATTAAAGTTAGCTTATACCTTTGCGGGTGTGCCGAAAGAAGATATGAACGTCAACATTGGGGTGGCTCCCTATGGTGCTTATAAAGAGGTAAAAAATGGCGATGAGGCCGATGGCTGGGATGGTGCTGTCCAGTTTTTTGTAAAAAACGGTATCGGCTCCTGTGCCTTCACAGAACACAATAGGAAGTTGGCTCGAACGGGTGTTGAACTTATCAAAGAACTGGTCACTTATGAGGTTCATGACAAACCTACCGTCATTCTCGTTAAAGGTAATGAGAAGTCAGGCTTTGTCTATAAAATCGAATGGTATGATCCTGTTTTTAGCCGAGAGTTGGAATGTGCCAGCCCAAAATTCAGTGCTCAATTGCGTGCAGACGTAATCAGTCTTGCTAACCATATAGAGTCTTACCAACAGGCACAATGAAAGCCACACAAAAAATAGACGGTAACCATAATGGACGTTTAATATTTATATGAGGAATGTTGATGAATAATAAAAATAAATATCTTGGGCTATCTCTTTTAAGTCTGCTATCTTTTAACGTATTTGCAATAACTGAAGATCAGGGTTTGCTTAAGTCATTTCACGAATATGGAATGACTAAATGTGATAAATTTATATTGCATCACGCTAGTTTAAAGAATAAACCACACTGGTCGTTTGATATCGAAAAACCGCATGCTCCACTTGGAAAAGGCTATTCTGTTGTTGGATTAGTAGAAGTATACGGCTATAAAGGCGATACTGTTAAAAAGGATTTCTCTTTCTTGGAAACGCCTGATCAATGTATATTAACACAACGCAGTACGATTACGTTTAGCGGTCCTTGTAGTGAAAATATCAATGGAGATTATTGGTATATATCCAATCAAATGCCTGAAAAAGATTATACAGAATATAGAAACAAAGGTAATGCACCTATGTTAGCGAAAGAAGTTAATGTCGGTAATTTTAAGCTATGCATTCAAGAGATACGCTCGACTCGTGCGTCTAAACATGGATAGTAATCATTCAACTCCAGCGGGAAAAGCAAGAGACCTTTTTATTCAAAAAAGAGGTGTTTAGGTGACGGACTACCACAAGTAGCCGGTGCCCCGTTTCCAAACGGGGCGCTTGTGAGAGATTAGTTTCTTTATTGCTGCTGCCCAAACCGGCGTCCTTCCTCTTCTTGCAGATGGTTCTCGTCTACTCTGTCCTCTACCTGCGGTATCGGAATGATTTGGGGCTGTTGTTCGTCGTTATCCATCTCCTCATTGGCCGCCTGAAGGAGTGCTTTGTCTCCTCGACCCCCTAATTGCATTAAAGCCTGCGCGGGACTGCTGCCTCCTTTTGCAAGGGCGAGCAGGGTGTCACCTATGACTTCTTCACGCTTTCGTAAAGATTCCTCATGCGCGTTAAGTCTCAGACCCTGCTGAGTGAGTTCCTCTTTAAGGCGGTTTAAGTTTAAGGCCGTGGGATGGGTGGAGGGGCAAAGGCTGGCATCGGGGGCTAGGTCAATGGCGCGTAATTGCACCTGGAGCGTGTCAGCGCCGTTTTTTTTAATCGCTGTCAGCACGCCTTGTTCGATAAAGCCTGTTAAGACCATCAAACCAAGGCAGGCCACTTCAAAAAGTGCTGTCGGAGGAAAGAGAGAGGCGGTAGCAAGAAGGGCTGTGGTTAACAACGTGGAA
>NZ_LNYB01000085.1:89653-130694 GCF_001467625.1 Legionella feeleii | reverse complement strand
ACGAATACACTAAAATAATCCAATCAGTAGTTTCACTCATCCTTATTTGTTTTTCATTGTAATTATTCGCATAATACGCCACAGCATAAAATGGTAATTTGCTTACCTAAACCCCTAAAAGCTCTCGCCAAGCATTTTGTTCAAGAAAATAAGCTGTGCACTTAAATTTTTGACTGCCCACGATTAGTAATAAACATTGAAATACGTTGATTCCTTTGGCCGCAAATCCGCGTCGCCCCGTTTCCAAACGGGGCGCTTCTGAATGATTGATTTTTTTATTGCTGCTGCCCAAACCGGCGTCCTTCCTCTTCTTGCAGAGGGTGTTCGTCTACTCTGTGCTCTACCCGTGGTATCGGAATGATTTGGGGCTGTTGTTCGTCGTTATCTATCTCCTCATTGGCAGCCTGAAGGGGTGCTTTGTCTTTTCGACCCCCTAACTGTATTAAAGCCTGCGCGGGACTGCTGCGTCCTTTTTCAAGGGCGAGCAGGGTTTCGTCAATGGCTTCTTCACGCTGGCGTAAAGAGGCTTCCATGGCGCTAAGTCTTGCCCCCTGCTGGGTGAGCTCTTCTTTAAGGCGGTTTAAGTTTAATGCCGTGGGATGGGTGGAGGGGCAAAGGCTGGCATCGGGGGCTAAGTCAATGGCGCGTAACTGCACCTGGAGCGTATCAGCGCCGTTCTTTTTAATCGCTGTCAGCACGCC
The DNA here is from genome assembly GCF_001467625.1 of Legionella feeleii. Classification (GTDB taxonomy): domain Bacteria; phylum Pseudomonadota; class Gammaproteobacteria; order Legionellales; family Legionellaceae; genus Tatlockia; species Tatlockia feeleii. Next base: position 129,993 of record NZ_LNYB01000085.1, on the reverse strand, counting down.
TTGCTCTAAAAGACCAGTGAAGGCCATTAAGCTTAAGCAGGCCACTGAGAGAATCGCTGTCGGAGGAAAGAGAAAGGCTGTGGCGAGAAGGGCTGTGGTTAACAACGTGGAGCCTAGTTTAACCAGGAAGGTTAAGCCTGCCTGCCGACTCTGATGTGCTTCCCGAATCGTTTGGGCGCGAGTCTGCCAGTTATCCAGTGATAAGGAGGATTTGGCAGGCGTTGATTTCACCCAGAGCCAGTTAACCAGTGCTTTCAAAGCCCTTACCCCGCTGCTGGCAGCCAGCAGGCCGGCAATCAGCGGATTGATTTGGCCAGGGGCTAAGTAGAGCAGGCTTAATCCTGCGAGCAGCAGGCTTGAAGAAAGGGTTGTCATCAACAGGGAGGTGAGCTTGCTCAAGGTACTTTTGCTGTCTGATAGCAGCGTTTTTCGTACCCGGTAAGCCCATTGCGCACTGGCCATCCCCATCCCCAGCAGGGGCAGGTTTTTAACCAGTGCTGCGGTATTGCGAAAGAAGGCTGAACTTTTTGCCGCGGCCGTTTTAAGTAGCGCAGGGAGCGTGTTTAAAAATCCCTGCTGGTAGCTGATGGCGCCAACACCGGCAAGACCTGCGACTGCCAGTGCACTGGTAAGGTTACTTTGCGGGGCTTTGGTGTGGCGGATAAGTGTCAGTAGTGGTTTTAAGAAAGCCTGCCCTTCACGATGAAGCGTCAATAACAGGTCATGCAAGTTATCGCAGCGCTGTAATAAATGGGCTTTCGCACTCGCACTTAGATTTAAGCTCAAAAAGATAGCGTTTAAAAAGGCATCGTCCGGCTCAAGGGGTATGCCTTCATAAAGGGCGATGGCGCTAGCTGCAAGCGCCTTTGCTTCAGCCTTTAAGCGAAAAGTACTTACCTCAAGCGCCTCACCCTGCACATGGTGCAGAATGATTTCTTGAAGGCGAGCCTGTTGGAAGGGGGTTAATTGTTTCATCGGTTAAATCCTCGTTGGTTAAAAAAATGATTAAAACTGGTAGGAAAAGCCGAGTTCGGCCTGCTCATTAATCGGCGTTGGTTTAAACAGGATGAACTCCTGGTTAAAAACGGCTGATGGGGCGAACCCGGCCGCTTGGGGTTGATTTCAGGCTTTTCACCAGTTTTCCTGTTGAAAAATCAAGGAGAAAAGCGGTTGTTACCGAGCTTTCAGTGGAGCTCCAGTAGCTGCCCGCCTCAAAGGAAGCGAGTCCCGACTGATAAAGGGCTTGATGCATGAGCTTCAGTTCATGGGCTGAGGGCAGATACCAGCTCCCATAGCAAGGGGTGCCATCATCCGCACAGGGAGTTAACCCATCCGAGGCCACCTTAAACGTCATGGCAGCCAAAGCGGCAAACTGCCCTTTCTGATTATCAATGGTTTGCGCGGCGACAATTAAGCGGGTGTTGGTTTCTCCGGCATCAATACCATCTGCCCGCGCATTGGTGGTTTTATTCCCCGCGACACCATTACGCCAGGCAAGCCCTTCGTCAGAGGCATCCTTTAAGGCGGCAATTAAACCATGCTGGCCTGATTCATCGACTTGAAAAACAAGGCCGCCATGGTAGTGCTCGCCGACCTGATGTCTTGGAAAATGCACGGTAATGCGGTTGCCTTCAAGGCTTACGCCCTCGCCCGCCTCTAAACGGGTCGGTGGTGGAATCTGGGCAACCTGCGCTTTAAGGGTGGCGAGATTGCTCTCAAGCGCCGTGATTTTATTTTCACTGCTGCTCGCGCGGATAAAGAGCGAATCCAGGCGCCTGTAAATGTCACTGTCGTTGGCAAGGACTCCCGCTGAGTTAATCAGCAGCAGGCATCCGATGATGTGGTTCAGTTTCATTCTCTCTCCTTAAAAGGCGTGTACGGCACGAAGGCGTGCTGCGATTGATTTTTCAGCCACCAGGGGCTGGCCACTGGAAAAATCCACAAGCCAGGCGTCGGTGGTAGCATTTTCCGTAGAGGACCAGTAAGGGGCCTGCGTCAATTCCCCAATGCCTGCTGACTGGAAGGCACTATAGAGCGTCAGGAGTTCATGCAGGGAAGGCAGGTGCCAGTGGCCATAACAGGGGGCCTGGCTGAGCGCCTCGCAGGGGGTTATCCCATCGGCAAGAACCTGATACCGAGCAGCGGTCAAGGCAGCAAACTGCCCTTCCTGGTTATCGATGGTCTGGGCGGCGATAATCAGGCTGGTATTGGTTTCCCCGCTGTAAAGGCTTACCCCTTTGGCATTGGTGATACGTTCACCACTTTCGCCGTTGCGCCATTCAAAGGACTGCTCCCCTAAATCGGTTCGCGAAACCACCAGACCATGCTGGCCAGACTCATCGACATAAAACACGACACCGCCCTGATAAAGCTCACCGAGCGAAAAACGCCTTGGCATCAGGCTTGCTATGTCTGCCTTGCGAGCCGTATCGGCTGCCTGCTGCGCCTGTTTCAGAAGGCGAACCTCATTGGCAAGTTGATTGTTTGCTGCGGCAAGGCTTGTTAGGCGTGAAGAAAAATCAGCGCGTAAGCCCTCAATGGCTTTCTGTACATACTCGGTGGATGCCTGGTTACTGTGGGCTGTCGCCAATCCCAGCATCAGCGCCATGATTAGTGCCGTCATGGGTGTTTTATTCATCCTTAATTCCTTACATTGGTGTTAATTAAAAAATCGGGGTTTTCAGATTGTTCATTTAAAAAGGTCGAGTAGCCCATGCAGGAGAAACGTTTCCCTGCCGTGGACTTAAAAAAAGGCAAGCCTCCTTACGGAAGTCTTGCCAGGAGCAGTCAGGACAATGATTGAACGTTAACGGTATCAACACATCGCTGTAAGAACTGTCGTTCCATGCGCTGTAAATCACGTTGCGCCTGAAGCAGCCGATTTTTCATGAGCGATAAAGACTGAATGTCCTTGTCCACTAACTCCAATCGTTTGTTCAGTTTGATTTTGCATTCGTCAAGGGTCGGCAGTTTTTTCGGAGGGAAATAAGTCAACAGTTGTTTTAACAGGGCAAAGGGGTCTCCCTTGGATGGTTGTCGGCAGGCCAGCTCATATCGTCCATAGGCTTCCACCATCGCAAGCTCCCCGATAATATGGGAAGGATTGATTGAAAAATAGCGGTTGATGTGACTTACCCTGTTATCAATCTTTATTTTGTCAACATAAAGCCAATCCTCTTCCCCTTTCTCCTTGACTAAAAAAACCAAATCCACGGTGACTTTTGCATCGGCAAAGAGATTATCAGGCAAACGATAGGCCGCAAGTAAAGAGCCTCCTTCCTGATGAATAATCCCTCGGGCATGGTCTTGCCGGTTATCCAGAAAATAGCGTGGCAAGACCATGGCAAGAATTCCTCCCGGTGCCAGTAGCCGCATGCATTTGGCTACGAAAAAGTGGTGGATTCGCAACCTTGAGATATCAGGATGGCTGGCATCTGCCACAACCGCTTGTCCATAAGGGGGGTTGCCAAGGATTAAATCAAAGGCAATCGGGGGCTGACAGGTTTCAAATCCGCCCTGATGCAGGGATACATCGGGGTAGAGCTGTTGAAACAACTGACAGCTGACTTCATCCATTTCGACTGCATAAAGCGCCCCTCTTCTCCACTCATCCGGCATGTGCTCAAAAAAAAGGCCATGACCCACGCTCGGCTCAAGGATGGTCTGGAAGGGCCTGCTAAGGCGTAGCAATCCATCAAAGACACACTCAATCAAAGCAGAAGGGGTGTAGTAAGCATTGCTGATGGTTTTTTTAATGCTGGCAATTTCACTCTCTGAGCAATGCTGCTTTAGCACCCGATAGACATTCGAGGTGTAAACCGCATTACGAAGACCTCCCCAGCCGGTATATCGCTTTAAGACATCTGGGTTGGGGCTTGCTGATTTAAGTTCTGCGAGTACTTCTAAGTTGTGGGCAACGCGTTGAACATTGAACACATTATCTGACATTTTCTGCTCCTGAAAGAGCGAGCAACAGTCCCATGCGGGACTGCTGTCCCGCACGGGTTATAAACAAATTATTGACTCATCAGTGTCTTTAAGCCATAGCCACAAAGACAGATGAAACAGTCATCGATAAGGGCCTGATTAGAACTGTTCTCATAGATTCTAATTAAGATTTCTGACTGTTTGGCTGTTGAAGCATCGTCACTGAGGATGGCCTCAATTATCTTTTCAATAAGAGTCACTCTTCTCTCTCCTTGGATAACAGAGACACCTCGTACAGAGAACACGCCCTTCAATGCACATGCTTTGAACAGCCTGGGGATTTACTATAAACCGCTCCACTAACTGCTGACGCAGGGTTTCTATGCATTCGGCGATAAATCCACTGCAGTAGCCTTCAAAAGGCTGCCAAAAGACGATTGCATCATCAGCCTCTATTTCTCCATTCGTTAACCGACTGATAAGGACTGGGTAGGTCATATCATCGGGGAAGCAGCTCAAGAAATTAGAGACTGCTGTCAGTTCAAATAGATTCATTTTAAGTAGTTTCCTTACGTTAATAAGGCGTTGTTCCCGAAGGAGAAACGCCCTTCGGGATTAATAAAACAGATTAAAAGGGAACGTCATCACATTCCAGAAGCGAGTGCATTTGCGTTAAATACTCCTCTGCTGTTGGTTTGTCAGTCTGTTCTGGTAGTTCTTTTAGTCTGGCGCTATCAAGCAACTGAATGGATTGCACCACAATATTGAATGATTGCCGCTTCACACCCTCAGCATCAGTCCAGCTATTTGAACGCAGTTTGCCTTCAATATAAATCTGGCTGCCTTTTTGCAGGCGCTCCACAGCAAAATTCGCTAATTTCCCAAAAAACACCAGGCTATGCCATTCGGTCACCGTCTCCCACTCATCATTCCTGCGATAGGATTCATTCGTGGCCAGTGACACGGAGGCAACAGGATGATTTTCCCTTGTTTGAGTCGTTTTAGGTGAATGCCCGACATGGCCTATCAATTGGACTTTGTTTAATACTGCCATTTTTGTTCTCCTTTAAGTGGTATTAATAAAACGCACAATCGGAGAACTCCCGCACAAGGCAGTAGCTATCCGATTGTGCGGATTAAAATGGGTAAAACAGCAACCGGTTTAATTCGGTTACTTAGGCCAACTGCATGGAACGGTTCGTTGCAGTATTCCTTGCGATGATTCCATTCAATGTTCGAGTGCCAATTTGAAGTTGTGCCAGCTCTTCTTCCGATAACGCATGCTGATTGGCATACAGTTCGGCAATAGAGCGCAATAAATCAAAAAAGGCTAAATCAGTTCGAGTGCATTGACTGGTATATTCGGCAAAAGACGGATGTTGCATGGGTTTTCTCCTTAAATAAGGGGAAATTACCCTTGCCCCATGGAGGAAGTGTGATTTCCCCTATGGGTTATAAACCTTAAAACAGGCTTAGTGATTGAAGTGAATTAATTTTAAGGTATCTGTCTGAATACGCACGACCCTTTCTCCTGTAAAAAACCGGAGAAATAATCAGCAAACGCTGAGTTTTTCCCCAGCGTAAGCTTATGTTATTCACCTTTTTTTAAACATGGTTGAATAACCCAGATTGTTAAAGAATGCATTCTCAAAATGGGTTTGCCTGACAGGTATCAGACAATGAATTCAAACGGGTTCAAAACAAGATTAATTGCTTTAATGAAATGAAAATAAAGGGATAAGCCTCTATTTTTAAATGGTTCAATAGTTGTCTATTGAATTAAGGTATAGCAGATTCCCGACTAAACGCTCAGCTACGATGACTGGGGAATTAGGGTAGCAATTTAACGAGACCAGCGTTTGTTGGTTTCTTCCGAGTTTCACGGATTCATCAGTCGTTTTATTTGAAGATTATTATACTAAGAATTGCGGCAATAAACCATAAAATTCAAGCAAAAACAGCCAGATCACCCTATGTAAATTTTAGTTATGGACAGGCGGGAGTGGCCTAATTCTCTCGATATAATCTGTCTGGCACGCATGTCCCAGTCCCGTTCTTTGGGTGACAATTCTTTAAACGGTTTTCCTCCGGCAATTGGTGGCAAAAGCCCTTTTTTGTTGTCATCAAACCAGCAGGTCAGTTCGTGATAACGACGCTGTGCATAGGCATGACGAAGGCCATGTAAATTCGAGAGACCTAACTGTTCTGTAATCGTTTTATAGTGGCCAACCTGTTCTTTATAGGACTTCTCTGGTGGTATCAACGATTGTCCAGGACGAACCAGCTGGCTGACTCGATGAAGCCATTGGCGCTGCTCATCAGTTCTTATTTTAATAATCCGGCCTATCCCACCCTTGGTCCAGCTGGGTTTGATATTAAGATGGTTTCTTTCATAAGCCTCACTTAAGGTAAATTTAAGGGATTCTTCACGTCTAAATCCAAATAATGCCTGCCCTTCAAGCGATAAGCGTATGTGAGCGTCTTTGCACTGTGAAAAATCAATATCAGTAATGGCTTTATTGACTGAGGGGATGTGAGTGCGACTTTCAATTTGATAAGCCCTGTTTTCTGATTTAATCAGTTCTGGAGTGCCGAGTTGTATTGCCATTTTACGCAGTTTGGCCATGTAATTTTTAATGGTGGCTGGATTTTTCCCCTGGCTTTTCCAATGCGCTATTAAGGCATGGACATGCCGCTCTTTAATTCCTTTGATATGCCCTACTTTAAAGCCGATACTATGTAGGTCCTTAATGCAACGAACCAGCATGACACGCGTATCGGCGCGAGTATTGAAGGAGGAGATCTTCATCTGTTTCACCAGATTATGAATGGAATACGTAGCACTTCTTAATTTTGTTTTACTCATGGATTGTGCTCCAAAGAGGACTGGTTTTATTAATATTTGTTTCCTTAATCACTATTTTTTTTGCTTCTTGTCTGCTGTGGTTTATACATAAATTATCAAAACGTGATTTAGCGTATAAATATCGATAGTTCACCTGAGTCGGTAGTTTTAAGGTACTTAATGCAAATTTATACGCAAGGCGTAAATGATGTTCACCAAACTGTTGATGCAGGCTCTTTTTGTAATCTGTCAGGGTGACTAATCTGCTAATGATTGTTTGTTGCTCTTCGCTGATAATGGGGATTAGGCGATCTTTACGATTGGTACTGATTTCTCTGGTAATCCAGAGTTCGTTTTCATGAATGTGGATGGCTGGTACAAGAAACATGGATTCAAGGAGTGTGAGACCAAATTTGGCTTGTAACGCGAATAACAGATAAGCAATGGGCTCGTTGATTGCGCTTAAAACAGTGTCGCTATGAATTTCTGGTCTTTTATTGTTTCGTAATTTTACAAGACGCAAGGATTGATTATCTATACCCTCTATCGTGTGGTTAATTTTATTTAAAAAATAGCGCAGACAAACCAGATAATTCATAATGGTTGCCGCTTTTAATCCTTTATCGTGCCAGTAATTTACTAACTTTTTAATATGCTCTGTTGTGAGTGCATACCAGGTTATGGGCGCTGTCCGCGCTACAAATAAATCGTTAATGATTCGATTCATCGCAAAAAGGCGAACCTGCCTTGTGTTTAATGATCCCTGATTGTCCTGTTTCAGATATTGAACCATGGTTTTGGTTAGTTTTTGTTTTCTGCTCATTGGCTTAAGTTCCTGATAATGTCACTACGTTTACCCAGGATTGTGTTTAGTGTTATTCGAGCAGCTCATATACATGATGCTTGGCAAGGGCCACAAGGCTCGATTCGGGGGTAAACCCGTAGTTACTTCTTTAATCGATACCGCAGTTTGTTCTAAAGTCTTATTCTCCTTATTGGGTTTCTGGTTTAAAGGTCAATGTTTCGATTACGCCATTTGTTTAATCAACCGCTCTGTTAAATCAGTCAAAGCGTCTTCAGTCACTAAGCTATTGATCAGTTTTTTAAAGGTCGGTCGCATTTCAGTTGCTTGTTCTACGGATTTTTGTACTTGCATTAATCGTTCAAAATTCTCCTGAGTTAATAAATAGTCTTTTTTGTCTTTAAGCTCATCAATAACAGATAGCGTTTCCTGGTGGCTGATATCACGGACGGAATTGTTCACAAGTTCTCCAGTTTAAGGTGTTAAAATAAAAAAAATGCAGTCATTAAAGGCAGCATTTCACAGGTAAAACCATCAAAAAACCAAGGTATTGATTTACAACACCAAAGTCTCACTGGTTCAAAGGTCAACGCTTAACAGTCAAAGTTTTATTCGAAAAATCAATAGATAAAAAAGTCATCATCGATAGTTCAATGGGTTCAACGACTTGCAAGGCAAGGTGTTGATTATGAAAGGTCAACAGGAGTCCTGTTGTTAGTGACTAACCGTAAAAAATCTGCGGTTAATTTTTTGGTCCTGAGTAAACAGGTTAGTTATGGTTCCCGACTAAACGTTCAGCTGCGGTGATTTGGGAATTAGGGCAGCAATTCACAAGACCAGGTGTTCCTGGTTTCATCCGGATTGCACGGAATCATCAGTTGTGTGGAAATGAGTGTAGCAAAGGCATGCATGCCTCACAATGAAAAGGAGTGATTTTTGATGGTTTTTTTGCATTTATTTGAGTGCACTTTATGTACATTTTAGTAATCGTTTTTAAATTGTGACAGACTTTACAAGGATATCCCTTGTAAAGTCTGTTGTTTGATGCAGCCATTCGCTGCGTCACTGGCAGTAAAAAGCCAGTGACGCAGCGAATGGCCCGGGAAAAGCGCCTCGTTCCCGAGGCTAAAACGTTGCAGCAAATGAAAGCGATGCTGCAAGAGTAGTCTGTTATTTCTTCCGGAATAACAGACTAATTACCCCAGGCTTTGCCTCCCCTTAAAGGGGATATTGGTCTTGTTGCGGATAATTTTCTGGCCTGACCTGGCCACAAAATCATCCTGCAAGACACTTAAAAGGTTTGAGCAAGAAAATACCGATAAATGCGAGAATGGTGAGTTATAAGTGCGAGCAACAACAATTAATCCTTTTTAAAGTTCGGATTCTCCGAAATTCACATGCCCATTAATCCCCCCTTTCTCTACTATTCTTGTTTGGGGTGGATCAGAGACGTTATCTAGCTCAAACAAAGTAGCTTGCAAGAATGATAAGCAGAAATGCGAGTCATCTGAACAATAAAGGGCTGAGGTAGAAATTATGATAAAAGTGAGGATAAGAAATTGAGTATAAAATTCTAGAGGAGTATATATATTCTTCCAGGATGTTCCTAACTGCCTGTTGTTCAACGCAGTTTTTTGCTTCCACGAAGCTGCCATGAGAATTTAAAAACTTTGGAATCCCAATATTTTTGAGCGTTACTATCTAGTAAAAAGCTCCATCATGAATAATATTCATAAGTTACTCGTCTTACTGTTTTGATTCTCCATTTACCCCCCTTTTGTTGTTCCAAAATAATATCCGATTACAAGAGTTGCTAATGATGGCAGTGTAACCTTACATGCTTCGAAGACAGCATTGTTGGGAGAGATAAACTCTAAAATACACGCCACCATGAATATAACACCCAATCCTAAGAGGATCTCCTTTGCAAAGGAAAGGATGTGAATTGGAGTAACTTCACCAGACCTAATAAAAGGCTCTTCTGATAACTCACCACTATCTTGTATATCTATATTATCATCGGCTTCTGCTAATATTTCTTCTTTATTCTTCATTAGTAAGTCCAGGTATAATAATTTCTCGTCTCTGTCCATGCCCTTCGATAATAAGTTTATCGCCCTTCTGAATCGCGCCAGTTAGAGCATCACTCAATCCGATAGCTCTACGTATTACATCTGAACGACTCGGTGCTCCAAACTTCTTCTGTAACCTATCAGTCTGGTTAAGAGTCTCGTCTTTCATGCGAATCAATACATTAGTCATTTTATTCCCCTCGTATATAAGAGTCATATATTAATGTATATCTTAATTATATACAATATTTAGTAATTTGCTGGGATTTTTTGATTTAAGACAATTGGGTTAAATTATAGCCGTTTGCTGCGGAAATCATAATTGACGTTTAACAAAAGGTGTCATCTTATGTCGGATAAGTAGCGATCATTACTGATCGCCACTTATCCGACAAAGAATCCAATGATTTTTCAGTACAATAAAAGTTGATGTTTGATACAAAGGTGATAGTTGCAAAACAACGAGGGGTTCAATTTGGACGACCTAAAAAAATGAAGCGGAAGAACAAAAACTGTTAGCCAGGCGTCTACTTGAGGAAGATAAATCAGTTAGTGAAATTGCTAAAACGTTTAACGTCCATAAGGCCACAATTTATCGCTTACAGAATTCAATAGAGTTGGCTTAAGTGACTTGGCTGTTCTATTGCTCCCCAAGGGCGACGATCATTTAATAATGATTGTTCACGATCGATAAGAATATGCAGTAAAATAAGGTACGGTGTTCATGGGAGCGTGATATGGATGTTCTAACAATTAACTTTGGGGTCATATTGAAAATTAAGGTAAAAGAAGACCTCATTACCCTGAGGGCGTTAGATAAGGATAAATTTGATTGTGTTGTTTTAGGCATTACCGCTCCAAAACATATCGACGTTAATCGAAAAGAAATTTATGAGAAGAAAAAGCGAGCAGAGAAATGAAGCAGCTCGGAACCACGGCAGCCGAGGTGCTGTTCACGATGCAGTGATTAAAAATCCATTAATTTAGCACCATTGATGAGCCTGCGCGCCATGCAACGAGGTTATTTCACCCAGAGGCATGGCACAAAAGTCATCAGTCCACTGCCATCAAACGGCAGAGCGAATAGGCTGTTGCGGTCTGTTACCCTGAAAGACACTCAGCCTCGAGATAAAGTGGCATTTCTGTGGGGGGTTCTACGTTAGGAGGCTCGTGACAAAACTTAGGCTTTCCGCGATACTCAAAAGCGGTCATAGGGCAACGCGGATATTCAGAACAAACCCACCAAACAGCCTGATTGCGTTGCTTTTTTAACATGGTCCCTTCACAGTGTGGACAACTAAAGTTGCTGAATACTTCTGTCATTTGATTAGACTCCTTATTAAAATGGTAATGTCTCTTAAGAAAACCTCAGCGAGAATGAGAGCAGCAGAGCCTGCTGGGCGGGGATGTTTTCTAACCGACCTGTTTCAGTCAGCTCATTAACCCTTACCGTTGTCTTTTTGCCGGCAATCTGCTGATAGGCCAGTGAGGCGCTCACCTGTTGGGTGAAGCGATATCCCAATCCGGCCTGCCCTTCGAGTGAAACGGCATTGAGGTTATTCACCGAATCATGGTCTGTGTTCATCTGCCGATAGGCCACACCTCCTTTGACCATGGCAAAAAAGGGGGTATCGCCTAAGGGGGCTTTGAGACTGACCAGCGCATCCAGCAAAGGACGGAGCTGCCCCTCAATGAGCACACCACCCAGCGCCTCAATACTTTCTTTAGGGATGGCAAGACGCAGGGTGGCACCACTTTGAATGCCTGCTTCAATTCCCACGGCCAGGGGGCTGTCTGAGACGGCAAGCCCAATCGAGAGGCGGCCGGTTGGGGACTGGCTTTCTTTGGCCGCGCCAGCAGACCAGGAGGCCATGCCAAAACCTGCCTCCGCATACAATGGATGGGCTGCTGAAAACGTGGTACCTGCCAGGCAGCTGGCCAGTAAACAAAGCAATGTTCGTTTCATTCGGTTTAATTCCTTAGATCAATGGGTTGTTCATTACCAGGCTGTATGGGCTTTTTCCCCTGTGCCGCCAATTGTTCGAGTATGCCTGCAAGCAGGTCGGACTGGTCATCGAGAAAATCATCAATCGCCCTGGTGCCCTGGGCAATGTCATCCAGTACCTGCTCCCAGAGTGCCGTGGTAGCCGGATTGGTAATGCTGGCCGGTAATTTCTCGATAAGAGAGCGCCCTTTTTGTGTCGAGATAAGTTGCCTGCCCTGACGTTTGATGTATTCTCTGTTAATTAACGTTTCTAAAATATTGGCTCGTGTGGCTTCGGTGCCGATGCCTGCTGTTTCTTTCAAAATCTTTTTAAGCTGTGGGTTTTCCACATGGCTGGCAATCGATTTCATGGCGCTTATCAGCGTTCCTTCTGTGAAACGGGGAGCCGGTTTGGTTTTTCTACTGTCTTTTTGCGTCGTTGTTACTGTTACAGCATGCCCTTCGCTTAATTGGGGAATGGGGCCATGGTCTTGATTGGGAGGCTCGTCTGATGCGTCATTATTCTCACTCTCGCTAATCGCTTTTTTCCAGCCGGAAACTAAGGGGGTCCTGCTTGAACCTTTAAAGAGATGCCCTTCAGCCGCAATCACCGCCTCACGATGTAAAAACTCATAATCACCAAGAAACTGTGCCAGATAACAGGCTCGTATGAGTTCGTAGAGTTGGCGTTCCTGCATGGTCATGGCCTGCAGTGCTACCTGCGCATTGGCTGTTGGAATAATGCCGTGGTGGGCTGTCATTTTTTTATCATTCCATACTCTTGACCGATGTTGCGGGGAGCACAGGGCGATTAAGGAGTCGATGTCCTTATCGACCTTCACAAGCGCTTTTAACACCGTTGCTGCCTCTGCAAACTGGCTGACAGGAAGATAGCCGCAATCGGTTCTGGGGTAGGTGGTTGCTTTGTGCTTTTCATATAAAGACTGAGCGGCATCAAGGGTTTCTCTGGCACTGAAACCCCATTTCACTGAGGCCTGTTTTTGCAGGGCGGATAACGACAGACATAAAGGAGGCGCTTCTTTTTTTTGTACTTCCCTGTACTCTTTAACAACCCCCGTCTGGCCTTTGATGCACTGAGCGACACTATCAATCAATGATTGATTAATGCATCGCCCTTCGGGATCGGTCACCGCCTCAGGCATCTCCCAGGTCGTCCAGAATAAGTCATTCGTCATTGAGAGCCACTGCACTTTCAGCACAAAATAATCGCAGGGCTTAAAGTCCTCAATACTCAAATCCCTCTCTACAACCAGCTTAAGGGTTGGCGTTTGTACCCTTCCCACAGACAACACACCCTGACCAGGAGCACCGAACAGGCAGCTTGCTGCCATGGTTAAATTCATGCCAATCAACCAATCGGCACGCGCCCTGCCAAGTCCTGCCTGATAGAGCGATTCGGTAGAGCTGCCAGGACGAATGGCGCTCAGGGCTTTTTGAATGGACGACTCGTCGAGAGCCGACAGCCATAACCGCTCAACAGGCCCTCTATAATGAAAGTAATCCAATACCTCACGGCCAATGACATCGCCTTCGCGGTCAGCATCCGTAGCAATCACCACCGAGGTTGCTTTTTTTAACAGCTGCTCAATGGCTTTGAGTTGTTTTTTTGTTTTTTCCTGCGGCTTTAAAACCCACTGTTTAGGCACAACCGGTAAAACCGCCATCCGCCAGGGTTTTAAGTGTTCGCAATAGTAGTCGGGCGGCATGAGTTCCAGTAAATGGCCAATGCACCAGGTGACAGCGATACCTGATCCTTCAAAACAGGATTGGGTTCTGGTCTTAGCCCCAAGAACTGCCGCAATGTCTTTCGCCTGAGAAGGCTTTTCGCAAATAAACAATTTCATGCGCTACCCCGTTCCTCTGACGGTTGATTGCTCGCAGGCTTGCTATCCGCCTGTAGTCGCCTGTTTAAAAAAGACAGCAGCGGCTGCCGTCGTTTTTCTTCAAGCCTTGGTGCGACATTGGAGGTCAGTGCCTTAACAAGGAGGGCGTAATCCATCGCGCCATGCTGTGTGGCAGGGTGTGGACAAGACTCATCCTGATTAATCATCTCCTCGAATGTCATCGAGGGCAGCTCTTTCACAGCGCTTAATAAAAGGGCGCTTAAAAGACGATTCACCGCTTTAAAATAGCGCCTTAAATTGTTGAAGTAATCATCATCATTGTTAAAGCATCCCGCTGTTCTTAAGGTTTTAAGAAGCGAGATGAGGCGATCGTAGACTTCAAAAAGCTCCACCAGGCTTGCGGCCAGTGCGCTGTCAAAGCGTACTTCCGGAAAGTGCACGGGCTGGCAGGTGATTGTTTTCCCGGCCAAATGTTTTTTCTTCTCCAGTATTCCTTCAAACTTATCAATGTCATCATAAAATTTTTGGATGATGGCATGAATGGATTCATTCATTTGATGAAGGCTTAGGACGGCATAAACACGCTGCTCCTGGCAGCACTTGGTTAACCGTGCAACCTTGCCCATGAGTTTTTCATAAAAATTCACGCCGTTTTTTAGCTCACGGGTAAAGAGACGATTCACCTCATGATTACGTAACGTCAGTTTGATTGTAGTGGTCATTATGGGTTTCCTTGTTTAATGTCAGTAGAATAGTCCGTACGGATGGGTTGGCTTAAGCGACAAGGCACTACCTCCTGTTGCAGCCCTGCTTTGGTGATAAAATAACGGGTTGACTCACCAAAGGATTCGGTTAATGCAGACTCTAAAACCGCTGTCTCAACGCCGGAGCGACTTTGGTATTTAGCAAACACTTCAGGCAGTAAAAAAACGATATGGTCGTCTTGCGCCTGTGTTTGTCGCAGAACCAGTTCCTGAGCGTCCAATGAAAATTGTTTGTTACCGGAATGCATGCGGTGTTCAAGCCACTTAATGAAATCAGGCACTATCTCTGGAGATGCCTGCGTGTGTTTAGGCTCTTCCTGACGTGGTTCTGACGGCGCTTGAACCGGTTTGTCAACCTCTGGCAGCGGATGACAAAGCGTAAGGTCTGGACTTTCAGCAGGCGTTAAGGGCTGTTCGAGTTTGTTGATGTCGCATAAAACCTCTTTAATATCATCAGGTGCAAGGCCATCATTGAGAGGTAGAGGAATTCGAACCTTATACAATTCCCCGCCATTCACCAGAACAAACGCCTGGCCTTTAGGCAACGAGGTAATGTCGCTGACCTCCAGCATGCCAATGGCGTTTTTTTGCACGCGGTCTTCATTGGTCGTATTGAAAAAAACGCCTTCTTCACCATGTGGGGTATCACTCACCATAGAGACCTGGGTATGCGAGACCACATCGACAGTGGGCAGCAGCTTAATGAGCAGATTCGCCGTCTCATCATTTTTTGGGCGCAGAATAATCAGTGTATTTAAGTTTCCTTCCGTAACCTCGGCCATGGCTTTAGAGCCTAAAGCCACTTCTAAATCCTGCTTGGTCTGGGCGTAAGCGGTGACCTGGAAACCAGCCCCACCCGCCTTATTTAATATTTTTACAAAGGAATCCTGGATGATTTCCGACAGCTCGTCACAATGAAGATTCAAGCGGTAACTGGCATGGCTTTCTTTGTAGATTTTCCCCGCAGTAGAGACTAAATCAGACAAAAAAGCCTTACCCACCGCCTGGGCGATATTGGGGTTGGTTAAGCTGTCAAGCCCGATATAGATGACTTTTTTGTGCTTAATAGAGGCCATCAACTCAATTTCAGACCTCGCCTGATGAAACGAAAAAATACCCGAGGCATTGCTTTTATTAATTTCGGATAAGACCGGTCCAACACTGGCAGTAATTTTGTCGTAATAGGTTTTATCCATGCGTGCTGCATCGTATAAATCAATAATCACCTGATCGTGCAACGACTCCACATTGCCCTGGGCAATGGTGTGGGAGATGTATTGTTTAAAGTATTGTGCAACCGCTTTTGCCCTGTCCATTGGCGGATAAGGATTGCCGTATTTATCGACGCGCGCATCATTATCGGCAATGATTGATGCAACCTCATTCAAATACCCAGGCTCACGACACGGCATAATGGTGTCAGCATAGGCCATGAGTAATTGATCAAGACGACTGATATAAAAAGCGATGGTTTTGTAGGTAATGGGCTGGCGCATTTCCTCAAGACAAATCGCTACAATATTGATGTATTTCCAGGCGAAGGCGGCAAACTGTTTGCCCTCCCCTTCAGCGGCAATCGCATCCGTGATGCGTGTGGCCACCTCACTCACCTGGTCAAAATTCTTTAAGGGGTTGTAGCAGGCAGACAGTTCTGGAAATCCTAAATGAACAATACGAAAATCGTCCAGGCGATGAGCGGCTTTGCAGGCGGAATACATATCCCTGACCAGTTCCAGATCCCCTTTCGGATCAACCACAATCACCGCATCTCCATTTCGGATATCCTGATTGATTAAAATGCTGGCCAGGCGTGTTTTTCCGACTCGGGTCGTGCCTACGACAAAGGTATGTCCCACACGAATGGATTGTGGGATATAAACAGGCTTATCGCAGTCACCAAGCCCATGCAGATAGGGTTTACCGCCAACGTCAGGCAGGGGACGAAAGGGGTTTAACCAGGAAGGACTTCCAAGCCATGAAGCCAGTCGTGTGGCTTCATGGTTTTGACAAAAAGCACTGACGGCGCGGTGCATTGCGTTTCGTTGTAAAAAACGCTCATTTTCAACCTGTTTGATTTGATGAAGGCGCTGGGTATGACGGGGAAGCCAGCGAAAGCCGCGCCCTACAAAAAGCCAGCGTTTTGACAGGGGAACCTGAGTGGTCGACATGGCATAATAAGGCATTGCCATCAACCGTTTTTGATAGCGAATGACGCGATAAGCCTGCAGTGCACGATAACCACCCAGCCCGCCTAAGCCTGCCGCCGCATAAAGTCCCATGGTTTGGGTTAATAACAGCACATGAGGCAGGCAGTACGCTAAAAGAGCGAGTGCTCCAATGGTCAGCGCAGAGTAAATCTCCGTGGGCTCTCTTAATAAATTTTCAACAGGGTATCGGTTAGCCATGGTCTTACCTTAATAAATTTAACACTTCGAAAATGACAAAGGCGCCAATTAAATAAAGCCGCACATTCAGCGCACATCGCAGCTGCCCCTCATCAGGGGAACAGGCGTGTTTTTGACGCAGCAGGTTGATTAAAAATGGCCATGCACCATAGAGAGCTGCATAAAAAAGGACATGAATCAGGAGTAAAGGCCACTTGAAGTGCTGAACGAGCTGGCGAAACTGATTCAGGGAGTCCGTATTTCTTAATAAAAATGGCGTGATGCAGGCAATGAAAATCACTGGCAAAATCAATTGGATTACTACTATAATCGAAGGTCTAAGGAACTTTTTTAACATGGAGATGACTCCTGATGAGTACTGCATTGAACATCGCAAAAGGCGTGCTGAAACTGGCCTGGGGTTTGTTTAAGATAGCTTTGCTGGTCGCTGATGCGGCGATAACCATATCCGGCCTCGACAAAAAAACGCCACGGTATAATGAATTGGATGCCCGTGAGCTTTTCCATAAAGGAGAGATAAGTCTTAAAGATTATCGGGAGGCTACGAGAAGATATGATTAGTTGAAGTAACCCGCTCATAACATCCCCCGCGATGCAACCTTAAGCCCTATTTTGGCAGTCTTTTCTCCTGAATCAGCAGATGTTTCTGCGGCACTCTGTGAAGACGAAATTAGACCCGCCAGCCCAGCCCCTGCATCCCCGCCAAAATGACTGGATAATTTAAAAAGCAATAAAGGGGCGACGTAGTAAAAAAGCACGGCCATGTTGCGCATGGCAGCGACCAAATCACTGTCGCCCATGGGGTCAATGACGCTGCGCTCTAAAATGCCCACGTAATGCCAGATGCATTGCACAAAAATCGCCATGACATACAAGCCGCAGAGTGCGCCTAAAGCACGCGGGCTGTAACCGCTTAAAGCAAGAACAAGCGGGGTAAAGACAATCAGGAAAAACGTGAAGAATGCATGCATGACCGGCAGGGTCTGCAGGGTGGCCTCTCTTTTTAAAGGCGTCGAGGTATACGATTTAACGGATTGCCCTATATTCACAAGACCGCGGGAAAGCGAGGTTCCGATGCTGCTGTTGGTGGTATTCATCAGCGATTCAGCACTTTGTTCCTGCAAATCACGGTTGTCCTGGATTAAGACTTTGGCGATGTAGTCCTGTGG
This sequence comes from Legionella feeleii, assembly GCF_001467625.1. GTDB lineage: Bacteria > Pseudomonadota > Gammaproteobacteria > Legionellales > Legionellaceae > Tatlockia > Tatlockia feeleii. Next base: position 112,160 of record NZ_LNYB01000085.1, on the reverse strand, counting down.
GGTTAAATCAGAATTCCAGGCAGACTGATGCTTTTCCTTGTAATCAAGAACCCGTTTACTGACATCAAGTCTGCCAATGTGTTTGTCGAAATACCCTGCCCGTTCGGATGCCTTCACCAGGTCAGCCTGAATTTTGTCCCACCATTGATTGCAGGTTGGATAGCCATTGGCAGGTTTGTGGCTTTTAATCGATGCATCCTCTTTTGCTGCCGACTCAAAATTGGAATTAGGGTATTGACTGTAGGAGAACCCGGGCACTGGTTCCCTTGCTCTTAATTTGCCGTAATAAAAGGTACGGAAGGTTTTAGAACCCATCCAGTTCAGATCGTCCTCACCACCATGACGCTTCAATATTTTTTTAATCTGTTCCTGTTCCGCCTCACTGCGAGGCTCGTTTAAATAACTGCCACGTGCCTCTAAAAAGCACTGGCGATGAAACTGCAGGGCCTGCTGACGCAGCGCCCCTGGAATGTAGGTTGAAATCAAATCGCCCTGGATTGACTGGAGGCTGTCAGTACATCCTGCAACTTTCATAAGCCCATAGCTAAAACTGGAAAACAGGTTTTGTATAAGTGCAAAGCCAATAGGCATTCTGACCTGATTGCTCAGTATGTTGGCAAAGGCTTCATCATAAGTCGTTCCTGTGTTGTTAATATGCGATTCACTGACCTCAGCGCCTTTTTTCATCGTACACATCGGCTTAAATGACAGGCCTTTTTGTTCTAAAGGAACGCAGGGGTAGACAAATATCGCGCAGATGAAGAAGGTCAGGGTCAGTTCATACAAAAAACTGTTGAGTGCATGCTCTGCGGCATGATGGGTCGAGCCTTCCGGTGCCAGCACGTTTTTTAGATAGCGATACCCCACCATCAAAAACCCAAGATATAAGAACCCCGTCTGCCACAGGGCATCAAACAGCACATCGTATTGTTGCCAGCCGAGGTACGTGGTATACAACGCTAAGGGACTGAACACAATCATGGCGCTACTCCTTCTTGCCGCTGTTTTGATAAACCGCACCGCTTTTAATCAGATTGGATTCATGCGTGCTGCCAGGAACGGCCTTCGCTAACTCATGGCGGCGTATGGCCATAATCAGATTTAAGGTCTGGGTCATCATTTTTTTACGAACGTCACTTTCAAAGGCCAAGGAGTGGATTTCCTTATCGAGTTTAGTAAGCGCTGAATTGACCATGTCATGCGCTGGTTTTAAATTTTGCACTTCCTGTATTTGCATGCCTGCCTGTAAGAGATGGCGTAACATAATCGCTTCTTCCAAGAGGTTTTGAATGGCAATCTCTTCGCCTAATTTGGCGACTGTGATGATTTGCTGCTCGCGTGGCATACGCTGAATGGCGGTAATGATTTCATCGGTAATCATCACATTCGACGCGCTGATTTTACGCAGGTTCTCCTCGGTTAACGGCAACGCGTTGTCAACCAGTTTCCACAGGGTTTTACTGACACTGGCCACGCAGGTGGAACTGCTGGCACGCTTAGGACAACTCTTAAGTAGCGGGGATAGACCAATGCCTGCACGGGCATCGTGTGCGCCCTTCTCTTTTTTATGGCTCACCTGAATATCGCCTAACACGAGAACCGCCCAGTTGGCTGCATCCTCCGGGGCAGGCCAGCGTTGTACGAACCGATTTTTTTTAAGCGTCTCATCGGTAACCGCGGTGGTATCATCAAGGGCGCGTGATGAGCTCAGCAGCACGTTATACCCTGCAATCACGACATCATTAATGACTTTAATCGGAACCTGTTTACTCCCGCCTGCATTGCCTTTGCCTCGATGCAGCCAAGGCAGTCCGTATTCTTCCCCCTTATTGGCAATGTCTTTGGCCGCTTTTGAAATATCAACAGCCTCGCCATTTTTAGCGCGCCTTGCCGCATCCAGCCACCCCTGAGAATCGGAGATGGACAGCATGCCGCTAATCGGAGAATTGCCCTCCTCAAGTGCTCGCTTTGTTTCCTGGCAATCAGCGACTCTTAAGGCAAATTCATTTTGCGCCCCGGCAGAGGCATTTTGTAAAATATTATAAAGACCCGGCATGGCCTGTTGCAGCTTGTACATGGGGAACCCTGCAACCGAGCCTTTTAAATTATCGATGACCCCGGCGGGGATGCCATTGACGGAGTTTTTTAAATCCTGAAAGGTGTTGGTAATAGAGACGACCGGATTGAATAAATTACAGCTTAACCCGCCTCCATGAATAAACCCTTCAATGGTCACGGTCTGGTCGCGATTGAGCGGTGGAACGAACACATCCGAGGAACTCCCTAATTGATAGTAATAGTCGGACTGCTCTGGAAAGAGCGACCCTGCCAAAACCCCGCTGCTGAATAAAACACCAAACGCCGCTGCACGTAATTTCATTGTTTCTTCCTATCGTTTTTGAGGGCTGCCCACAGGCGGCATTCCCCATAAGAGCTTACCTGGCTGCGTGACACAGCCCTTGTATTTGCGCCACACCACAAAGATATAATTGCCATTGCCTTTTGCCTCATCATCGATGCCCTCATCCGCGCTGTCGCCTGGAATGATGTTGCGGTTTTTCGGGTAGACTTCCTGCCAGATAACCTGCTTCTGCTTAGGGTCAAACACCACATTGGCGACCACGCAGTGAGGGCCGCAGGCATTGGTCGTGGGTACTTTTAAGTGCATGCCTTCGTTGGTTACGATATCAGCCGCATGCATGGCCGCCACGACGGAGGCTCTAAAGCGTGAGGGTTGCGTTATGCGCATTAACCGAGGCAGTTCATGACCCCAAAAGTAAGACGCACTGCCAATCTCATGATTGATTAACAACTGCGGATGCGTTGCCATATAAGCGAGCTCGCCAAGTTCCGTCCTCTCATTCACCGCATCCGCAAGGCTTGAGTAATACAGTTTCATGAACGTGGTTTCCGGGCGATGGGTTACCCCTTTGAGTGGATAGACCGCAGAGGGCGAGCCGATGACACTGACCACGCGGGTTCGGTCTTCATTAAGGCGCTGTGAGGCCAGCTGCCCACTGCCATCGCCAAAGCCAAGAGGCAGGTTTAAGGCTGCTTTAAACGCGGACTGCCAGGCGGCTAATGCCGCTTTGTTTTCATAAAGCCCATTCGCCTCAGCCCAGGGATTTTCACCGGGGTGATTGGACACGGTCACGATTAAATCAGGAATAAACTGCGAGACTGCGGGGCCTGGGGTTACTTTCGGTGGAAAATGACCTTCGAGCCACAGGCAGCTGCCGATGATGCGAAAATGGCTGTTTTCCATGCCTTTTTTGAAGACTCTGGCGGCAATCTGAGGGGTGCTGGCAGGCGTTGTCGGTCGGGTGCTTTCAACGCCGAGCGCAGTCATGGAGCAAAAAAGCAGGCCAGAGTAGAGGAGCCACTTAATCATGATGAACCTCGCTATAACGTCGGCCTGCAATCAGGGCTTTATCCACAGACCGCAGACCGTAGGCTACATAGGTACGGTCAATAACGATGGCGGGAAGCGAGGCCAGACCATACAGTCCTGCCTGCGCCTGGCAGCGATAAAAGGCAGTCAGACGCGCATTGTGAACCGAATCGACCTGCCCCACTTTGGCAATCGCCGCACCAGGACGGTTTAACGCCGCAGTCAAGTCGGTGAGTGCATCAAGCACACAGACTTGAGCCTTTACCCCATTAAGCGCCACAGGGTGTGCGCTGGTCGTAAAGACCTCGATGCGCGCAGCACTGGTGTCCGTGCTCAGCAGGCTAATCGTCATAAAAAAAATCCGCTTCAAGACTGCTGCTGTCTTTGTTTTCAAGGCTTTTAGCCACAAGTTCTGCCGCTTTAAGTACGCCATGTTCTTCCTCCAGACGATGTCGGGTTGCTTTTTCTGATTTTTCATTCAGGAGTAGCGCTAACAGGTAACGCGGTGGAATCACGCGAAACAAACCCTGATAGCGTGAGCCTAATAAAACCGCTTCCGAATAGACGCCTTTTTGCGAGTCAATGTCCCGAATCAGGGCTTCCTGTTCCGGGGTTAACTGTTTGAATTTTTTTATATTGGCAAGCTCTTTTTCATCAAGACCCAGCAAAATCCAGGTTTCAATCAGTGAGAGAATCTTCGTGGCTTTTTCTGAACTCATGTCCGCAACGTTCTGGGTAACAGGCACGAGCCATAACCCTAATTTCCTGGCCACTTTTGCGGCCAGAAGACAAGCGGACACAATGACCTCAATCTGAAACTGTAAGTGGGCTTCATCAATGAATAAAAAGGTCGGCCTGTTGTCGTTTTGTGTGGCTTCGGCCATCGCGAGGATGCGCGGCAGCAGGGAGACCATGACCAAAGCCAGTTTGCCTTTATCGTCTTTAATGGCTGAAATATCGATATGAAAAATGTCAAAGTCTCCCAGTGGTTCCGTGGGGACGTTAAAAAAGCGCGATTTACTGCTGTTAATCACATAACTGTTCAGCCGGTCGTGCATCTCCAGAATACGGTCTTTCTTGCGCGGGTTCTCCTCACGTGCCAGTCGCCTGGCAAAGGCGTCCAATACGTGCTCAGTCAGCATCTGCGGCACGTCATTTTTAAAGGACGTCAGGATGGCATCATTTAAAATTTCAATCAGCAGGGTTTCATCACTTAAGGAAAAGAGCGCTTCTTCCTTCTCGTTCGCTTCCGTTATCATGGTGCGCAGGGCTAACAAAAGCTCACCTAAATAGCTGCGTGATTCCTCATCACAATCAAGCTCAACGCTTTGCGCTTTGACATCGAGGCTGCTTTGTAAATCGAGCATCTTCTGCGCCAGTTTTTCGGCCTGCTGTTCCGTTAAATTCTCACTGATTTCAGGTATCGCCTTGTAGGCTTCACAAAAGGGGTTTAGGGGAATTGCCTTGCTCTTTTGGTTGCTGAGTAATAATTGTTTGGTGGCCTTCCCCATCGCTTTGGCGTGAATGAGCATGCGGTCAAAGGAGTTGCCCATCTCAAACAAAACAATGCGCGCATTTTTAGTGGCCATCAGGGAATTAATCATCCAGCCGGTTGCCACCGACTTTCCAGCCCCGGAGTTCGCAAAAAGAGCCATATGCGAGTTTTGACTGATGAAGTCATGGTGCAGAATATCAAATAGAACAGGCTCCCCTAAGCGATTAAAGAAGGTAAGGCAGGGAAGGTGTCTGGCCCCCTGATTGCGCCCATACACGGGGAGCAGGGCGGCAAGCTCTGATGCAAACACTAAGCGGTCGTAACAGAGATGTCTGCGTGCAAAAGAGGGAACAAAACTAAAGGGCAGGCTGTTGAGGTAGCTGTTTAATGGATGTAAATCAAACTGGGAAGGAATAAGCGGCATTCTGGCATCAATGAACAGCGAGTGCAGTTCTTTTTCAATCTGCAAGAGCCTGCTGTCATCCTCGCCCCGGTAATACACCGCCTGATTCACCCAAAAGAGACGGTTGCCACAGGCCAGCTCATCACGGGCAGACTTAATGTCCTGACGCACCTCGGTGGGCTTAAGGCTTGTGCCGATAACCCCCTTTTCGATGCGCATCAGGTGCGCATCAAGTGATTCGTCGCTCTCAAAGACCACCGAGAGCGTATAAATAGAGCCCTCAGGCAAACGGTCGAGAAGCGCATAGCGATGCCTGGGATTGGCCTGCGGTTTTTCACGGGAAATCAGACCAATTTCGGGGGCTTCTTTTAAGCCGTCCACATAGAGTACGCGATGCTTAATACCATCAAAAATAAACCCCTTCTCATCGCTTGCCACAGGGCTAAAGAAGATGTTTTGAGGAAAGCAAAAACTGGCAGGCTTATTCTTTTGGGGATAGGGGAAGCGTTTTAACAGGGCTTCGCTGTCGCCGCCAGTCAGTGCCGGTCTTGGGTTAAACCAGTTGACCCACCAGCTGTAAAAGGCTTTGCCGGTCAGGCGTTTTAACGTCAGTCCCGGCGAGATGAGTTTGGCAGCAATCTGCGCGCATACGTCCTCATGTTCCGTTACTGCCGCCTCCCGCGTTGTTTTAATCTGCTGATAGCGGCGATAAAACAGCACGCGAATTCGCCTTCGTCGACCACGAAAGGCCGCCCCTGTTTTGGGATCTAAAAACAATCCTTCGGGGCGTACCATTTTTTGAAATAAATCCTGAAGTCGATGGAGGTAGTCTTCGGTAAATCCGGATTTTAAAAGCGCAGGCTCAATGGCGTTTTGAATGTGCCTTAGCACCGGCTCTAACGTGAACTCGTCGCAGACATACATCTGCATAACCCAGGGGTCGTCTTTGTGTAAGGGCACCACATTGGCAAACGTGTCGCGGATTTTAGCAAAGACCGCCTGCAGGTGCTCAGGGGAGGTGGCCTCAGCGGGAATGTCGCCTAATTCAAAGCCGCTGCCGACACTCACCCCGTCATTGAGTAAGAACAGGTTTTTTTCATCACAAAAATCAACAAAGCCCAGACGCTCTGCCAGGGAAGGACCCTCTTTGGCATAGCCCTGCTCGATGGTTTTTGTTTTCAGAGGGCTTTCGCTGCCCTCGCCTAACAGCCAGTTGATGGCCTTGTTTACACGGTTCATCCCCTTCTCCTTAATCAGTAGCGTTCACTGGCGAGCGCGAACTGGTTTTGCTTATAGAGAAAAAATTCAGTGGTGTACCCTGGTTTTATCAGCTGTTCATCACCAATGAGCGCCACATGCGGGTAGATGTAAATCGGAACCGCTGGATTATCGAGCGCCTTGAACAGGGCGCTGGTTTCATTCACGGCAGTTCGTGTTTCACCCTGATAGTTGACTGCCATCTGCCCTCGGGCGTTGCGTTTAAAACGGGGCGCAGTCCAGGCAGGCGCGGATGCCTCTACACTCTGGTTGTAAATCTGGCTGACAGTAAGCCCTTCCTCAGGAATGATTCCTGAGGCGACCGACCTTGAACAGGCGCTTAACAGCAACAGGCTACCTGAGACTAAAATCATGCGTATAGTGTTGTAAGTGACCATAATCCAATACCCTCCCTTTGGGTTCTTTATCGAGTTGAATGGTTTGAGTGAAATGAAGTGACATCCGGTTAGGGCGGTAACGGGTCTGATTCCCCATCCGATACGGCAGGCTGGCAGGGACAAACACCATGTCGAAACTGCCTTGAATCCGCTTTTCAAGCCAGTCAGCGGCTTTGGCAGAGCCCTGCGCCAGCGCGCCGCCTGCGGCATAAGGGGCAAAGGAGCCAGTCGGGGCGGCACTGGCCCCGTTGGGGCCTGCAAAATAGGTCATTTGCCATTGTGACAGGGCATTTCCTGCGCCTTCCATGCCCCCCGCTGCCAGCATGGCAGTAAGAACGGCCGGGGCGTTGGTGTAGTAGTTGCCATGAATACACGGATTCCCGTAGGCAGTCGTTAGATAGCCTAAGCTGTCGTTATTGACTAAATCAACCGAACTGGTCATCCGCTCTTGGCCGACCACGACAAAATGACCGTCTTGAAAGGTGAATAAAACGGAGGTGACATACGCCCTGACGCAGGAAATATTATCTAAAAAGGAGCCAACCCCAATGGCGTAGCCACTGACTTTCATCCCTGAAATATCAGGAGGAAGTGCGATGCCATTCGATGCCATTAAATCCCCGCGACTAATCATGGCGCTAAAGGGAAATAAAGGCTGCATCAACTTGCCGTCAATGGGAACTTCACCGATGAGTGCCGATAACAGGGTTGTATTGCCCAGGTCACTTCCTGCGGGAATGGTGTAATAAGGTATGCTGTGCCTGTCAGCTTTCTGACTGGGCATGGTATTTTTAACGGTACGAGTCCGTTTTTTTTGAGCGCGTTTTCGACGTTCATTGAATTTAGTCCAGTAACGCACTTCCTGTTCACTTAAGGGATTTTTCATCAGTTGTGCATCAATATCAGTGACGCCGACTACTGCAGGACGCGTTTCATTTTGAGCAAGCTCTCCTACGGGGTAGCCTGCATCCCTGTTGGCAGACGCGCGTGATTCTTTTAATTGCATCAGCTCCTTTTTCAGCTCGTCGATGGTTTGAGCGGCCTCTGGCGAAAGTTCCTGGCGAACGATTACCCCACCGTCTTCCTTCGAGGCGCTAAGGGCTCTATTCTGCTCGCTTAATGTTTTATTCTGCGCTTCGATGGCGCGCATTTTTTCTTCGGTCTCTACCAGGCGGGCCGAGACATCACGAATGTTGTCATTAAACTGACTGGCGATGGCTTCATTGATGTTGTTGGGATTGCTTAAGCGCTCGGCAGCAGGCTCCCTGCTTTTTCCGGAATTGATTAAGACCAGCGCCACCACACCGACCACAACCCCTGTTAATACCTTAAGGCTTAGGTTCTTTTTCATCGGACAAATTCCTGCAGCTGTGATAATGCCTCGCCAAAGGGTCGGTCAGAGACTACAAACACCGTGGTCGTATCAGCCCCTCCCCGTGCCTCAAGCGTATTGGTTGGGAAAAACGCCGCGGTTTGCCAGTTGCCTGTTAAATGACGTGGCGAGATGACGACTTGTTTTTTAAGCTCGTTTTTTAATTCAATGGCGGTCACATACAAATCCCCACCCCGCCAGGAAATTAAGGGCCTTGCCAAAATAGCGGCGCCATAAACCAGGGTGATGGTTTTATGGGTGCGCATCGCTGTGCGCACCACCCCGGGAGGGGTTACCAGCAGACGCGCTGGCGCATACAGCGACTGAATGGCAAACCGGGTTAATGACACGGGATTTGCATTCGCTGCTGTGCTGCTGTGCTGTACCTCATCCTCCTGCCCTTCTCTTGGCGAATCGTCCTCATCGGGTGCCATTAAGACATCAATGGGGGCTGCATCCGTCGCCTCTTTGTCTGCTGAAAGGCTCAGCACAATGGGCTCGCCCTCAGGCATTAACTGCACCACCAGTCGTTTATTGCCAAAGGGTTTTTTGGCGTGCAGGTAAAGTGCTTCCTGAATTTTCATAAGCCCCACGTCCTTGTCGAGTTCAGAATCCACAATGCGAATGGCCAATGGAAAGCGAATCAGGCGCTCCTGATTCAATGGCAGCGTAATGTGGATGGGTGTTTTATCCCAGAGCACATGCTGTGTGGGCAGCGCGTTGGCAGTCGCTGTGCCGACAAAAAGCATCATAGTGAGAAGCCATCGTTTAACGTGCATCGTCGTCTCCTGCCTTTTCCAGGCTTAACAGGTCTTTGACCAGACGCTCAGGCTTCGTGTAGCCATCAAGCGCCAGCTGAAAGGGATTGAGCAATCGGGACAGGGTCACCTTGACGACCCGCAGGTGGTAATCCACTATTTTATCTGCAATCACCAGGGGGCTTTTGTCGTTTAGGCGCTGGGTAATGCGTAAGACCACATGCACTTCCCAGCTGGTGCTGCTTAATCGCTTCACATCGGCGGGCTCTAAAAAACGATACAGGCTCGCTACCTGCGCCCGATTAAAAAGCTGGGCCTGCTGGTAGGCGGTTAAGGTCTCGGTCATAAGCGCCTGATGGCGAGGGGTGAAATAGTAATGAAAGCTTTGAATGTTCGCTGCAAACTCCTCTTTTCCCATTTGAGACCAGGTATTCAGGGACGGGACTAAGGAGGTAACAAAGCCATGCACGTATTCATCAGGCACCTCCCCTGCTTTCATTAAGCCGCCATTCGCACCCATGCCGGGTGCCAGCCAGAATTCCATCTTCTTAGGCGCCATGCTTAAGGCCGCGATGAGTCCTGCAGCAAGCAGTGCCAGAAGAACAATAAAGACGACCAGCACACGATTAACCTGATTGAGCGCATCAATCCTGTTCCAGTAATTAAACACGACGCACTCCTACTCGTTTGGAGGTATGCCAGAGACCGACATGGGTCAGATAAGGGGATTGCATCAGACCCCATTGCGCAAGTTTCAGTCTTGCTTTTTTCATTAAATACCCCGGTGGTTTCCCGGCCTTTAAGCGGGAAATCGGTTTGGGCATGAGGCTTACCCCGATAATAAAACCGAGTACGAGGCCCAGGCATCCCGATGCACCGGGAAAGCTTAAGAAAAACCCGATGAGGGTGAACAGGGCTGTGGCAGCCCCTGTAGTGAGTAACACAAGACTCATCAGCTCACGTAAAGTAAGCCCCTTGTAGGCAGGGAAATCGTGGGATAAATGACGGCTTGACGGGGTAGTCATGTTGCCTCCTTAGAGCTGGAATTTATTGATGACGGTGTATCCCAGATAGCCCGTTGCAATGCTGATGGTCAGATAGACAATGCCCATCACTGCAAAATTGGCAAAGACTGCCAGCGAGCCGCCTTCATGTTTTTTAGCCTCCTCAATGCCATGGGATACCGTGGCTATAAATTTGGTGAACATCACCACCGAAACGATGAACAGTAAAATCATCAGACCCTGTTTCACCACGCTGGATAAGACGGTCATGGCACTCTTGCTACCCTGAGACATGTCATCGGCTGCGGCCACTTTCGGAAACCAGCCGTCATCAGCCAGGAGCAGTGGTGCGTAGCTTAAATTGACAAGAGCAAGGCTTGCCCTTGCTGCCCAGCGATTGATTGTTTGCGTCATGTCTAACTTCCTTTTGTTGTTAATAAACCGATAAATACGGTGAGCCCGATGAGCAGGCGCACGGTTCTTGAGCCTAAAGCCACCAGGAAGACCTCCGATGCCTTCGCCTCGTTACTCATAAAATGCACAATCGACCAGAGAATGGCTAAAATCACACACATCAACGCCACGAAGCGAATGAGGCCGCTGTAGGTCAGGGCCTGTTGCCCCCCTGCTTCGTTAAATGCTTTGGCAAAATCACCGGCAAGTTGTTCTTTCATGGCTATTTCCCCACAAAATCAAAGGCCAGAGGCTTGACCGTTTTCGGTTCAATCGCAGGCTTGTTGATGTAGTCAATCAAGGCGTTGCGAATGGCCACTAAATCATCGCGAACCCCTGGATGGGTCTTTTTATCGCTGCCTTCAAACGCACTGATATGCAATTGAACGCGTGCATTGGGTGAAATTTCATCTTCCGCCTCGGCCAATAAGGGCAGCGTGGCGTTGATTTGATTAATCACCCGTACCAGGGTTTCATTAAGTGCTGCCTCATTGCTGAAACTCACCGCACTAACGAGCATTAATCCCCATCCAAACACGGTTTTTTTCATCGCATCTCCTATAAATATTTTTTAAATCGACTGGCGGCCACGCTGACAAGGCAGGCGAGCAACACGCTTAAACTCACAAACACGACCGTTGGCGATAAGGCGTGAGGGATGGCAAGCCACAGGCAGAGGAGCCAAAACAAGGCGCGTCGCGCCAAAGGAATCGATTTATGAAAAACATAGGTTGATTCACGCCCAAGGGAGGCGGTGCGAATGGCCCGTTGATTTAATCCATCCACAAGTCCTGCACCAGTGGCCAGTAAAAACAGGGGAATGGCGGCAACCAGTGCCGCACTTTTGGTCATCAGTAAATGGCCGGTAAGCGTTGCTAAAACCCAAATCTGGTGTGCCTTTAAGCAAAAGGCATTGACGGTTTGGGTGAGCGCTGGCGACATGGAAGCCGTCTCCGACCAGAGCCGTGCATCCATTTGCGCCTGAGCACGTTGGGCAAGTCTGCCGGAAGCCTCTTCTGCCCTGGCAAGGACGCGCGCCGATTGAGCCCTGATTCTTAAAGTAATTCGTTGATTCAGCCAGGCTGTCAATGAGGCATCGCCAAATGCACTGACAGCCATCGCCTGCTTTAGGGAAAGGGCTTCAATGGCATCAACGGTTGGCTCAAACCCCGCACGAGCCAAAGACACTATTGCCCAGCCCATTAAACCCAGCCACCCAAGAAAGGCCACACAAACCCAGCTCACCAGCATGCGTTTAACCCAGGACGATTTTTTAATCGGTCTTTGTCTGCTGGCTACTGCCATACAACCCCCGAATCATAGGCAAAGGGGTAATGATGCACAGCCAGCAACGCGGCCAGCTCATCGACATCAACGGGCTGCAAGGGAAGGCCAGCTAATTGCGTCAATTCATGCAGCGCTTCTGAGGTGGCCACATTGGTAACGAAACCCAGCGCCTTTTTCTTTTGCAGAAGCGCTGCATGTGCCTTTAACCAGGCGCGTGAGCCAAGGTCATCCCCCACGACAAAAAGAACATGGCTTAATCGGCTGTTGTTAATGGCATGCCTGCCAACGACGCCAGGCTTTATACGGCTTACTACAGGCAAGGGAAACGCCTGCGGTCTCGGTTTTATCCCGTCCCTTGTCGATTGAATCGGTCCTGCCCCTAAGTATGGCGCGGCATCAATAACAGGTGACTCAAGCGCAATCACTTTCAGCGCATAACAGGTCGCAATGAAAAGCCAGGTAATGAAAAAAAACAGGGTCCGCATATTAAAATACCCCCAAATCAACAACGCTTGAGGCGCCGTTTCGTGCCAACAGCAACAAGGGCGTGGTTTTATTAGGGGTGCTCAGCGCGCCAAAACTTAATTCACCGTGATTGAGGGTAAGACGTCCATCGCTTACCAGCTCGCGCGGAATTTGATGCTGGTTTGCCCACGCCTGAATCGCACTGTCATCCATGCTCATCAGCATGAGATGCAGTCGTGTATTGGCGCTGGCATTCATTGCGTCTATCAGGGTCAAAAGGACTGTTTTTATGGCATCCTCTGGTTTGATGAACAGAAACAAGGTATCGCCTTCGTGAAGGCGTATCGGCTTGTAGGCTGTTGGCGAATAAGGCGATGGGTCAAAGTCACCAACTACCGGCACATGGGCAAACAATTGATTGTAGGCTTTGTAAAAGGCGTTATTCCAGGCGATGTTCTTAGCGACCTTCTGTGCTTCCTGCCGGGCGGCTAAATCGGCAAAATGCGCACGCTCGGCCTCATCGCGCGCATTGATACCCAAAATATCAACAGGACTTAAGTTAAGCCCCTTATAGTAGAGACCACTGCGGCTTTGCATCAGTGCCAGGTAACGCTTTTCCTCCTCCTCGCCAAGCCCCCAGACCAATGCCTCATGGCGCTCGGCCTCCGTCAGTGCCAGGCTGCGGCTGTTCTCTGCTGCCGCAAGTTCATCCTCATTCACCCCAAGTCCTGTTTTTGCGAGCGTCTTATCACGAAGTGCCAGTGCCTGAATCTCCCCGCCGGTAAGACCTGGAATGGTTAACTGCGCAAAACAGGGGCTGCAGAGCAGGCAAAGCATGAGGGCTGGCAATCGGTTAGGCATGGTTTGTCTCGCTTAAATTAATCAGCTCGATGCCATCCATCATCAGCCGTGCATCGAGAGCCTGTACCTGCTTTCTGGCAGGTGACGGTTTAGGCAGAGCCGGTTTCGTCATGGCCACAGCCGTCTTTTTTACAGGCTCCGCCTGATTTCGATGCATTCCCAGTGTCGAAACAACCAGGGCTGCTGCAAGAACGAGATAAATCATGTGCGTCTCCCCTTAGCCAATCTCAGCCTGCGTCAGCAGAACCCGCTCTTTGCGGCTGTTTTCAAGTTCCACACGCTGCCTGCCATAGTCAATGCTTAAAAACCGCCATCCGGCCAGCTGGTCGCCTTTTTCCAGTGGAATGGTTTTAAAATCGTAAGCCACGCTGGCCACAGGGGTTTGCTGAATCGAGTCCACGCTCACTACCTTAAAGGGCAGGCTCGCAGGCTTTAGGTAGCGAGGGGTTTTTGCAGGCCGCAGCTGGCTGACCGCCTCCTGTATCGAACTAAGCTGGCTGCCAAGTGTTGATTCCGTCTTGGTCAGACTTTGGGAAAGCTGATGAGTGAGCGCTTCGGAGTCAGCCGGTTTCAAGGCGTCAACACGCAGGGCAAGCGCATTGATTTGTCGGGCAATGGCACCTAAGTCAACCTCAGAGAAGGGCTTTGCAACGGACTCCTGCAACGAAGTAATCTGAGTCTGCAAGGCATTTAACCGAGCCATGACAAGGGTTGTGCTCGCCTCCTCATAAGTGCCGGCAGCATCCGCCTCACGGGCCACAAGCCCCATGAAAGCGCCTGCGGACATGGTGAGTCCAAGTAGAACAAAGGCCATGGTTTTTCGTTTCGGAAACAGAATACGGTGTTTTAGCGCAGCAAGTGCTTTCATGCCCTGCCTCCTTTTGTTCTGGTTAAAAGCGCGGCATAGCGGGGCTTTAGTTTAAAACTGACTTTGCGATGCAAAGGATCCTGCACCAGGGTGAACACCTGCTGCCCTGCCAGAACTTCCAGCCCATCCTGCACCGTCAGCGGTCCTAAGTTACGGTCTACCTGAGGCAGCGGCTGTTTGAGTACCTCGCGTAAAGCCTGCGGCAACTGTTCTGGTTGGGCCAGAACAAAGCCTGAGTACTGCAGCCAGAATTCCATCGCCTCACCAACCGTATGAACCTGCTGCGGAAAATGGATTTGCTGCACGGTCAGTAACGGATTTATCTGCGAAGCCATCGGCTTGTTATCAACCGTCGCATAGCGGTTAATCTGAGTGACGTTGCCCGCAAGACCTGTGGCAGTGAAAAGAATGGATGCCAAGGCAACAGGCGTCAGTAGTCGTTGTTTTGCGAAATTCACGGTCAAAGCTCCCCTGACAGGCGTTAATGGCCTGATGTTTCAATAAAATTTGTTAAGTTGTGAGGACGCTTAAAAGGCGTCCTTTATCTTAGAAAAGACCGCTTAGGGTTTTCACAAGCCCCTGCTCAAGGACGGGTCTTGCTTCGTTAAAACTTAAATTCACCTTGTTCGCGGTGGAGACCACACGGGTGCGGTAACGCATGAATTGACTGTCTCTGGTGGAGGTTTGAACCGTGCCTGACGATGACCCATTATCCAGAGAGGCATTAAACTGCTCAGACACCTTAACGCCTTTGCCCACCCGCTCGGAAATCTGTACGTCGGTAATCAGGGTGTAATTGACATTTTTAACCAGCGAATCGGCAGCCAGCCCCACAACACCTCCGGCAAGACCGCCGACTAAGACGTTGTGGCCGCTGTCGGTCAAGGCACCGATAGCCGCACCAGTTCCAGCGCCTGCCAGTGCTGAACCAAAACCACCACCTAAGGCCGTCTGGCTTGCCGACTGACTCATTTTGCCAACCTTAAGAATATTGGCCTGCAGAAGATAGTGTGCACGCTCAGGGCTTGCCATCACCTGATAGCCCTGTGCTTTTAAAGCACGGGCTAAGGGTTTCGAGAAATCCAGCTGCTCCTGAGAGGTGTTCTTCACCGCAATGAAAACGCTCTTTTGATTGGGTGCAACAGGGTCTAGAAAAATGGTCTTGCTTAATTTGGTATCGCTACTTAATTTGCCGTGCTCGAGTACCGTCTGGGTGGCAGCACAACTCATTAAAAGGCCGGTGCTCAAGCCTAATAAGGTCAAGCGGGTTGCTGGGGTGAATAAGGTCATTGCAGTAAACTCCCTGTGTAAATAATTAAAGGTGGCCGACATTGGCCGCACGAAATAAGCGCCCTTCCTGTGTGCCGTACAGTTTATGGGGTGGCGTGGCATGAAAAGGCTCGCGCTTATCCGCGTGAATGGCAATCGCCACTTCATTGCCCTCAATCGCCCGTATCTCAATCTCAAGATTGGCTCCTAAACGAATTCTTTCGCCAACTTGACGCGTTACTATCAGCATGACTCCCCTCCTTTTTCGTTAATGATGCAATACCGCTAAAACCATCAATCCCAATCCTGCAAAAACACCATGCAGGCAAAACACTTTCGCGATTAACGGGTCAATAAACCCCTTCCCCGCTTCTTCTTTTTTTCCTTTGACCATCCCTGTCTCCTCAATGAGTCTTTAATGCACTTGCGCCTTCATCTCGCAGCGATACAAAAGCTGGCAGGCCTCCACCACCTTCCCCCAGGCAAGCCATAAATCAGGGTGCTGGGTTTTATCCCAGGCACGCCATAAGGTGCGGCTTGAGAGGCGAAATAATTCCAGTAATTCTTCCGGTGTTTCAGCATCAAAAAGGCACTGGCTCATCAAGCTCTCCTCAGTAGGGATTGAAGGTTGGGAATGGGTTTTGAACGTGTTCTAACAGGCAACAGAGCCTCCTCTGGTACCTCGGCCAACAAAACACCCTCAGCCAGCTGCTGGCAAAGTGCCTCATAGACCGATTTAAAGACTGCAAAACTCTGATGCACAGCTGCCTTATCCATAAAGACGACACCGGTACGGGCTAGCGCATGCTTGACCACCCGATGCGACCAGCGGGTACGCTTTGGCGACAATAAATGAGCCTGCACTTCACGAAAGGCTTCATGCACTGTCGGTATCCCCTCCCCTGTCCGCTTTAAACAAAGGTGGCGAAACTGGGTACAGTTCGGTGGCCAGGTTTCAAAACGGATGTCACGATAGAGCGCATAAAGGCCATGACGAAGGTCGTCACGACTTAAATCGTTAAGCGCCTGATACCACACACCCGAGGCATCACTCTCGCCATGCTCACGGGTAAAGCGCGACTCATAAATGTCAGAGAGTTGCTTCCATAACACAGCGATTAATGCTTTGGGCAAGGTAGCCTTTTTCGAAGAACTGGCCGGTTCGCTCACAGTAGTCAAACTCATCGGCATAGGCTCTGATAACACGCTCTGAAGCAGTGAGTGGGCGGGCTTTGGACGGTTGACGGCGGTCTGCATGAAAATCTCTCCCTGAGGATGATGGTTGTTGATTATTACGCTGTAAGCGCTCTGCACGGCGCATCAAAAAATTTAAATAAACCGGCTGGTAATCCGCAAAAGCAGACCCCCAGGCTTTGTTTTTGGCAATGAAATCAGCAATGACTTCGGGCTTATGGGCATCGTGGTAGCCAAGAGAGAGGGCTTGCTCAATCGTCTCGCTACTTGGTGTGAATGAATCGGTGATTGGTTGCTTTTTAGGCAACGCCTTATTGTTATTATTTATATTATTAATATTAAACTTCTTTACAGGGGTATTGAGTTCTGCTGTTGAGGTCAGATCGGCGATTTTAGCCGCTGTTGAGACAGTGGGTATTTCACTCTTCTCGCAAGAGCTGGCCTGCGTTTCCTCACTCTCACCCTCCCCTGCTTTGACCGTGGCTTCTTTATTCTGGGCGTCAAAATCAGCAAAGAGATCTCGAATAAAAGGAAGCTCAATGACAATGCGTTGCTTCTCCACCGAGAAGATAAATTCCTTTGGCTTAAATTTTTGAATCGTGCGAAAGGCGCCACGGATGGTATCCGCAGTCACCTTCTGGCGCTTTCTGCCTGAAGCAGGAGCCACATAGAGATCACGCTGCATCTGCTCCATCGTAATGTTGGTGATACGCCCCGTCTTAAAATCACAGTGCTTAAACAAACTATGCATCAAAACCCGGCATAAATGGGGCAGCTCAAAGAGGTGATCGTCTAGCTGGCGTAGTGCTTTATTAAAAATGCTTATTTGTTGCAATTTAGTTCACCAACGAAAATCTTCGCTTATTTCTTCCATTGCAAAACAAACATTTCTTGAAAGAAAAATAAGAAGATAGATTTAGAAGCTATAGTCCTCTAACGAAAACCAAGAATGGTTTTAAAATGTTAAAAAACCGTATATGGTTATATTATTGCGTTAAAAAGTCTTAGTCAACCCATTTATGGGTTTTGGAGTGATAAACCTAAATCTATCACCAATTGTCTAAAAAGAGGGATTGACATAGAATGTCGTGTTGAGGCCATTCAAAACATACAAAATGCATAGTGAATATCGAACTAACAGCTCTCCATCAGAAAAGTTAGGAAAAATTCTTAATCAATTGATGAAACAGTATGAAATTGATGGTGTTCAATTGAGTCATTACACAGGGATTCCAACAACCACTATAAATCGGCTTCGTCAAGGCATACCCAATGGAAATCCTACGCTATTAACATTAATTCCAATAGCTCAACATTTTTCAATTACTGTTAGTCAGTTGATTGGGGAAAGCTGCTTGACTCCTGAGCCAGCTATGTCTTCTCTACCATTGATATCTTGGGACGAGGCTATTAACCCATCAAAAGTTAAAAATATTTCACAACTATCAGTCTTATCTGAAAACTCTTACTCTAAAGATGCTTTTGCTTTAATAGTTGAAGGAGACAACTATCAAGATTTCAGTAGAGGAACTTTACTATTAATAGATCCCCAGTTAACTCCACAAGATGGAAATATAGTTCTTATTTCTAGCAAGATGCAAAGAACCCCCATATTGAAAAAATTATTAGTTGAAAATTCCGTGTATTTTTTAAAATCAATGATTTATGAAAAACACATTGAGAAATTTGATGAAAACGATTACATCATTGGAGTCTTAGCGGAATACAAAAGATATTTGCTTAAACGTTAAAATGTATTTTAATTGAGCCAAGTAGTTTTTTGGGGAATAGCCATGAGTTCAACTTGGATATTTCGTTTTGCAGATTAATATCTTCGGCAAAGCTAGTAATTAGATACCCTTTTTTTTCTGGGTTAATTATTTTTAGGAGCTCTAACCCATTTGCTTGCTCGGTTCCTAATTGATAATCCATTATGAATATTTGATTTTCGCTTTTATTATTATGATGCCAATTAAGGAGTTCTTGCTCAGAAAAAAAACTTTTCACCTTAACCGCATATTTTTTTAATTTCTCTTTCCAGAAAGAGTGAATCGAAGTATCATCATCTAATACAATAATTTCACTATCACTGTAGATTAGCAAATATTCTGGAAACCAAGTGGGATTTTGACTAATTGGAAAATCCAAGTACATCTTTGTACCTACATTTATGGTAGAGGAAATGGATATACCTCCACCCATCCGTTCTATAAATTGTTTAGAAGTTGACACCCCTAAACCTTTTCCTAGATGTTTTGTGCTGTAGCCCTTTAGAATTCGCTCTAAATCCTGAGGGTGTATCCCTTTCCCGTTATCAGAAATACAAACGGAAATTATATTGTTCATTTTGGTCATGGAAATTTTAATTTGTCCCCTCTCTTGTTTTAATGCTTCATAAGCATTATTTATAAGATTTGATAATACTCTTTTGATTTCATTTGGATCTGATTCTAACCAAAATGAGCTTGCGTCTTCGTTAATTGACAAATCAAGATCCACAGAGGAATGGCGCCATTCATATCTCTTTTGTGAAACAACCGTCTCAATAATTGATGAAAGTAAGAAATATTTGATGTAAATTTCATTAATTGAATTTGATTGATTATCCACACGATACTTTTCTAACACATTATTAGCAATGTTTCTAATGTTCTTAATTGCCTCATATTGAATTTCAATAATTGGATTAGGTAAATGAGTTTTAGCTTCCGAAATACATAATTCTAAACATGCCAATGGTGACCGAATATCATGACAAAGCCCTGCTATAATATCAACGATAGCTTTATATTTTTCTGCCTCAACTCTCTTTAAATACTCCCGATCAAAGGTTAATTTAATTTCATATAACTCATAAGGAATAGTGTTTATTTTCTCGGAAATATTTTCTACAGAGTTAGGCGGGCAATTGGAAAGGTATTGTTTTAAGATAATAACTGGGTTTAAAAATAGTTTAACAAGCATTTTTTTCAACAAAGAAAATAAAATTAAGAAAAGTACAATTAGGAAAGCAACTATATAAATAATCAAGGGTGATAAACTAAAAGATGTCTTTTTCTTTAAACTAAAAAGCTCTCCTAATTTCCTAGATGGATTTTCCGGGTCAAGCAATGGAGAACAAGTAATTAAGTACTTAACAGGCCATATAGATTCCAATTGATTTGAACTTGGGCAATTTAAGGGGTTGTAGTTTCTTATGTAATTATATAAATCCTTTTGCCCGTAATCTGACATAATGATAGTTTTATCTTGATTTCTAATGATGAATTGTTCATTTTTACTTGAAGACATATATAAAAGCTTTTTTACTTCCGATATATCGGATATCTTCAATGAAGGAGCAATTAATTGCATAAGTATATTATGTATTTTTTGCGAACTTTCATTGAGTTTGTCTTTTTCATAAAATCCATTAAAATATAGTCCAATTAATAATGTAAATATAAAAACAATAATCAGTGAGAAAATAAAAAATCTTGCAATTATATTTGCTAGTTTTCGTTTGTTGTTATTCAACTAATATTTCCAAAATCATATTGATATAAGGGTGACAAACCAATTCTTGGTGCTTTTAAATTTTTTCTTATGAGAGCCTTTGTAAAAGGGTATGTAAAGATTGGTCTAATGACGCAATAATTTGCAATATCATTAATTAATTCTCTGTAAATTAGAGCCATTTTTTTTGGTGAATATGCTTCTTGACTTTTTGTTAATTTTTCAAATAGATTTCTATCATTAATGCCAGTGAAGTTTGCGCCATTATTCTCAAATATAGTTAAGAATTCATACCCATCAAAATAGGTGCTAACCAAAGAGAAGAAAATCACATCGCAATTGTACTCTAAAAA
Source organism: Legionella feeleii (assembly GCF_001467625.1). Classification (GTDB taxonomy): domain Bacteria; phylum Pseudomonadota; class Gammaproteobacteria; order Legionellales; family Legionellaceae; genus Tatlockia; species Tatlockia feeleii. The sequence goes on along the minus strand of NZ_LNYB01000085.1, from coordinate 91,837 downwards.
TTTTCCACCGAATTTATTTACATTATTTATTGGTTTTTCATATATATTTGGAAAATATTGTTTTACTGGCTCTAAAATACCCTGCTTATATTCATCCTGAATAGATACAGTTAAATATGATATGCACAAAGGGTTCTTGCTTTCACTTGCTACAGATCTTTTGGCATTTTCTTTTAATTTTTTAAGATATTGTCCATTATCACTATAACCTAATGTTCCATTTGGTAATAAATCAGTTGCTTTAGTTATTTCTGATCTATGCAATTTTATAATTTTACTAAAATCTAATTGTGTTAAAAACGCACATCTCTCCTTTTTATTTTTCCATCTTTTACTATTTACGTTTAAACCAATATAAAATTGTTTTGGATGGAAAATTTCTATTGTATCGAAATTTTTTGCGATATTGTAAGTGTCGCCCACAACACTTACAGTGATTATGTCAAATTTATCCAAGTCATTTGAAGAAATTTGATTTTCTTTGATAATATGAAAATTTATTGGCAACCCTTTATCTTTGATAGGAACTATTTTAATTATATTTTTTTCAAATTGAGAAATTTTATATTTGCCACACCCCATCGGAAAGTTCCATAATATTTTATTTTTAGCGGCCTCTGCAATAAAGTCTTTCTTGAAAATTGGATAAATAGATGACGATAAAATTTTTAAGAATTGGGGATTTTCTTTTTTTAAAATAAACACTATTTTATTATCGTTAATTTTACGAATATCTTTAATTAGGGAGAAAAAGCTATTGAAGACTGTTTTGGATTTTTTTATATATTCAAAACTAGCTATCACATCATCAGATGTAATTGGAGTGTTATCGTGGAATTTTGATGTAGGTTTAATCCTTATCATAATTGCTAAAGGGCTAATATACATAATAGATTCCGCGACATCGTATATGAGTTTTGAACTATCTGTTGTGACTAGCTGACAGTTAATTTGATGTGAAATCAACATACTTTGGCTATCTTGAACACCTCCAGGATCGAGAGTTATCTCTGATGAGCGCAAGGTGACATTGAGTTCTCTATTTGATGACTTTGAGAATAGTTGGTGGGAAGCTAAAAAAAAAGGAAAAACTATTAAGAAAATCTTTATTTTCACTTATTGTTCTCTATATGAGCTATGTAGTAATTCTGTTTTTCACCTTGTAAAACGTTGGCATGATGCAAACAATTTTCCCATTCACTTTGAGAAACCTCCCAAGGCTCTCTATTCTTTCCAAAAAAAGGAATTAATTTTCTGCTTTTTATTTTTGAAATAATGGATTCAGCCCATTTCACATCGCCATGTACATCCACAAAGGTATTAAGGGTTTTATCGGTATGAATAATTAGAAATGAGTCCTGATTACAATGATCAATTAAATACAAACTTCCGAATTTATCTAATAAATAATGCTCGCGAATGTTTTTATCATCATAGAAATCAGCAAAATATTTTTGAAATATTCGATCGGAAAATGCATTTTCACCTTCTAATTGAATGGCTAGATTTTTTGTTCTATCAGAAAAATATTCATGGCTAGGAGGGGTAGCCGCAAACCTCAGAAATTTCCGGACAGTTAGTCATTCCAGAACTCTTTAAATCGTATTGCTGCTATTTCCGTATACCGCACTGTGTGCTGAATGTTTTTATGCCCCAAGTAATGCCGAATGCTCCGAGTATCTCGTCCATCATTAGCCAGTTTAAATCCGGTGGAATGCCTAAGCATGTGTGGGTGAATCGGCATGCCAATCTTGGCTAGCTCACCAGCCCTCGCAACAATTTTACGAAATGTATCCGTTGTCATAGGGGATAGGCGTTCACTCATAAAAATATAATCTGTATCTGGGTAATCACGCTGTAATTGGCGGAGCGCCCGCAACTCTGGGCCAAATAATGGATGCTGTGATGCTATGCCATTTTTTAACCGAACAACATAAAGCGGGCCCTGTTTTAAATCAACGTGCGACCAGCGTAGGGAGACCAATTCAGAAACTCGCAAGCCATGCCGAAATGCCATCAAAATCATGGTGGCATCACGCAGGCCATGTCGTCCAGTGCTTTTTGCTGCATGGATAAGTTCATCAATTTCCGCTGGCGTTAGGTGTTCACGTACTCGGCGAGCACTATTTTTAATCTTTTTTGGCAGTTTCATACCTTAATTATAATCAACTTTCCTGAAAATGA
>NZ_LNYB01000085.1:89465-89643 GCF_001467625.1 Legionella feeleii | reverse complement strand
TTAGGTGTTCACGTACTCGGCGAGCACTATTTTTAATCTTTTTTGGCAGTTTCATACCTTAATTATAATCAACTTTCCTGAAAATGATGGTTTGCATCTAATCTAAAAGGAGGCGAAACACGGCCTCCAGCTTGATGCGCACTAAGCAAATTTTCCCATAAAGACATGCTTTAGGGAA
>NZ_LNYB01000085.1:89365-89455 GCF_001467625.1 Legionella feeleii | reverse complement strand
TCTTGCATAGAAAAATAGGCAAATCATTGCGAAAGTATTTTTTTAAACCCCTCGAAAACAAAGGGCCAGAGCCTTGGGGGAGATGTGCTG
>NZ_LNYB01000085.1:87617-89355 GCF_001467625.1 Legionella feeleii | reverse complement strand
ATCTAATCTAAAAGGAGGCGAAACACGGCCTCCAGCTTGATGCGCACTAAGCAAATTTTCCCATAAAGACATGCTTTAGGGAAAGTTTTGAAGTAACATTCACCACCATTTTAAGCCATATGATTTCTCATTATGCGAGCCAGCAATAAGCAATTGACCATTTTGTCAGAAGCAGAAAAAGCCGCTTTATATGAGTCACCTGATTTTGATGAGGAACAACGCTTGAGTTTCCTCAATTTAACGCCTGAGGAGCAAGCATTGGTTCGTAATCGCGCTAATCTCTCAGCCCAGGTCCATTGCGCACTGCAAATCGGGTATTTTAAAGCCATGCACATGTTCTTCCCAATTGATTGGGACGAGGTTCAAGAAGATACCGACTTTATCATGCAGGAGTATTTTCCCGAGCATATGTTTTTCCATCCAACGACCATCACCAAGCATCAATATTATGCGCAATGCCACACAATTGCCGCGCATTTTGGTTACCAGCTATGGTCAAAAGAATTTGAGCCATTATTGCGTGAAAAAGCCGAAAAAATCATCTATCGGGATGTCAGTCCGCAATTTATTGTCATTGAGTTGTTAGGGTTTATGAGAGAGAAAAAAATCATGCGCCCAGGATACACAACTCTGCAGGCGATTGTTAGCAACGCATTAAACGCCGAACGCAAACGTTTGGGGACGATTATTCATGAGTCACTTACTGAAGCTGATAAGTCCGCTTTACAAAAACTGCTGTTTGAGAAGGAAACTGAAACCCTGTCTGGATTGGCTGATCTAAAACAGGACGCTAAGGATTTTAAACCACGCATGATTAGCGCTGAACGCGACAAACTGATTTCAATCAAACCGTTGTATCTGTTAGCCAAATCGTTATTATCCAAGCTCAAATTATCCCAACAAAACCTTCAATATTATGCAAGCCTTGTTGATTATTATACCGTGTATGATTTGCGCAAGAAATTAAAATCTGACCAAACCTATCTTTACCTTGTGTGTTATATCCATCAGCGATATCTTAAACTTGATGATAATTTGATGGATGCCTTTTGTTTTCAGCTCAAAGAGTGTGAAATGGAGATCAAGGAAAAAGCTCAGGACGCTTATTCTGAATATGCCATTAGCAAGCAGTCAGAGCTGGCTGTCATGAAGAAATTGGTAAAATTGTATGTCAAGCAGGAATTATCAGATGAGATTCGCTTTGGCGAGGTGCGTAGAGAAGCATTTGCGATCATGCCAGAAGAAGAATTGCGCAATAAAGTATTACATGATGACGATAAAGAACTAAAATTAATCGATTTTTATTGGAAAATGGTTGATAAGCATTTCCATCGATTCAAACTGCAATTGCGACCATTAATGATGGCGATTGATTTCTCAAGTACTGCGGCTGACAGTCCTTGGCTTAAGACCATTACCTGGCTTAAAGAGCTGTTTGGCGCCAACAAAACGATAAAGAAATACCCAATCACAGCATGCCCCGAGAAGACTCGGCCAAAACGGTTACAAAAATTCTTGTTCGATACGAACGCCAAGGGTGAGCAAAAATTCCATGGTGATCGTTATGAATTTTGGATTTACCGGCAAATGAAAAAACGGCTCAAAGCAGGAGAGCTCTATCTCGCAGATAGCGTCCACCATCGCTCACTTCAACAGGAGATTAGTTCTGCCAATGAAAAAGGAGCGTTGGTTGAGCCGTTGGATATCCCTGCACTGAGAGACCCTATCAAAAAATTAC
>NZ_LNYB01000085.1:86448-87607 GCF_001467625.1 Legionella feeleii | reverse complement strand
GACACAAAAACAAGCAATCAGGAATCATCCATCAGAGACACAATTAATGGAAGTTCCAGCCCGTTTGAAGAGTCAGTGTTAGGTGACAGCTCCACCTCAGTAAGGGACACAAAAACAAGCAATCAGGAATCATCCATCAGAGACACAATTAATGGAAGTTCCAGCCCGTTTGAAGAGTCAGTGTTAGGTGACAGCGCCACCTCAGTAAGGGACACAAAAACAAGCAATCAGGAATCATCCATCAAAGACACAATTAATGGAAGTTCCAGCCCATTTGAAGACAAAAAATTAAGCGCCAACGTCAGTGCAATCAGGGAAATAAGTTCAACAAAAGACATCAAGCATGCAGAGCTAATATCAAAACAGGGACGCCCATGTAAAACAAATAAGTACAGATATAGCGATCTCTCTGGAAATTCTAAAAAAATAATAGATGAAATTGCAAGTTTATGCCTGATTATAGGGGGATTAATAACTCCCTATATTGAAAAAGATATCCTATCAAAAAACACTGGCGTAAAAATGGGAGCCATTAAAACAACTGTTCGCCGTTTAAAGGAAAAGGGGGTGATTATTGAATATGGGGCCTCTAAAGGGAGAAATTCCGCATGGAAATTTGTATTAACTTCAGAGATTATGGAGCAGTACCTTCTTGATCGAAGAAGGGCAGTTAATGCCAGAGAACCACAATAAGCTAATTGAGTCAAGATTGCTCTTTATAATTTAGCAAAAAATCTTGGCCGGTATTCGTTATCCTGCTCCATCACAAGAGAGTATTTTTTTCGGTACCCTGCCTCAGAGCGCAGAGCGCACTGAGCTAAACAATTAATTTGACATCAATGGTTGCTAGGAATGCTCTTTTGACTATAATGCATTTTGACCATCCTTGTTAGACTATAACTAACCCTGAGACATAACACAAAAATTATAAAAATTAGATGGTTAGCATGTAAGACATTTGCAAGGCATTGAGAAAATGTACGGTTTCCAAAAGAAGATACTTGAGTAGCCACCATTTAACCAATGGCAAAAATAGCTTATTTTAAAATTTAATTTCGTGCCTATGCAGGCAGGCTTAATAAAATCCATATGAAAAAAGATCTTTTCACCGTATATCAGAAAGCAACCACATTTTTTCCATGGAATATTGAAAAATATA
>NZ_LNYB01000085.1:85800-86438 GCF_001467625.1 Legionella feeleii | reverse complement strand
CATAAAATTTCATCTTTTGTGCTGACAACTCGGATTGTAATTTGCCTTGCGCGTAGGTCTGTCGTGACGCTCTCTACTTCTACGTCTGACAATCCCAAAACTTCGGCTGGAATAGTGATGGATTGCTTGGATTTGTTGTTCATTATTATGACAATTGTCTCTTAATTATTTATCCTTGCCATTATACTAAAAACTAGATTTTAACGCGAAGACGCCAAGAGCCAAAATACCTTTATGGAGTCTGTGAAACTCTCCAAGGGAAAGATAGAGGGCAGTGCGGGTATTTTGCAGAAAGGAATGCCCAATGGACAGGTGTATCTTGCCGAAGGAATAGAGACGGGCGCATCCATTGCCATGGCAAATCCCAAGGCTACCGTGCTTGTTTCCTTTGGGATTTCAAACTTAAAAAACTTAAGCGAACTGGTTAAGCGATTTAAACCAGTGGAGGTCATTATTGCTGCAGATAATGATTTAAAAGCACAGATAAAAACGCTTGAGGAAACGAAGAAAGCGCAGGCAGTTTTATCGGAATCAGGCCTTCATGTGACAATTAAAATGCCCCATTCACTACCCAACCAGCAAAAGACAGACTGGAATGATGTGCACAGAGAAAAAGGAGTTGGTTATTTAAAAAAAGA
>NZ_LNYB01000085.1:85605-85790 GCF_001467625.1 Legionella feeleii | reverse complement strand
TTCATTATTATGACAATTGTCTCTTAATTATTTATCCTTGCCATTATACTAAAAACTAGATTTTAACGCGAAGACGCCAAGAGCCAAAATCGCAGCCTATTGCGGTCTCCGCTCCTTGGCCTTCCATGGCGCGCAGTATATGTAATTTTGAAATCCCCCCTTTTTTGTCAGCTCTTCCACAGGAC
>NZ_LNYB01000085.1:85510-85595 GCF_001467625.1 Legionella feeleii | reverse complement strand
TTCATTATTATGACAATTGTCTCTTAATTATTTATCCTTGCCATTATACTAAAAACTAGATTTTAACGCGAAGACGCCAAGAGCC
>NZ_LNYB01000085.1:84442-85500 GCF_001467625.1 Legionella feeleii | reverse complement strand
TTCAACAGGAGATTAGTTCTGCCAATGAAAAAGGAGCGTTGGTTGAGCCGTTGGATATCCCTGCACTGAGAGACCCTATCAAAAAATTACTGGACGATCGCATTGCTGAACTACATACAGAATGGCTGAGGTTCAATAGTGATTTTATGCAAGGAAAACTCAAACATCTTAATTATGATGAAAAAACAAACACGATCCACCTGAAAAAATCCAGGGCGGAGGGGGATGAAGAGCATCAAGATCGTTTTTATGATCAGTTGCCACTCTGCGATATTACGGATGTACTTCGATTTGTTAATGAACGGTGCCGATATTCATCAATTTTTACGCACATACAGCCTCGTTACGGCAAAGTGTATGTTGATGAAAACAGCCTAAATGCCGTGATTATCGCGCAAGCATTCAATAACGGCAACCTCAATATGGCAGAAATTTCTGATATTCCTTACGACAGACTTCTGGATATATATCAGTCACGCATGCGGTTGCAAACATTAAAAAGAGCCAACGACATCATCGGTGATGATATTGCCCAAATGCCCATTTTCCCCTATTACTCATTAGACATGGCCATTCTTTATGGTGGCGTTGATGGTCAGAAATACGAGGTTGAAAAACCGACCCTTAAGGCCAGACGCTCCAAAAAGTATTTTAAAAGGGGAAAAGGCGTTGTGGCATATACCCTATTGGTTAATCATATTCCCCTGCAAACAGAATTAATTGGCGCCCATGAGCATGAAAGTTACTTCGCTTTTGATATTTGGTACAACAACACAAGCAGCATCATGCCCAGCTCTATTACGGGCGATATGCACATCATCAACAAAACAAATTTTGCAATAATGGATTGGTTTGGCGGCCGGTTATGCCCCCGATTCACCAATTTGCAATCTCAACTCAAGCATCTTTACTGTGGCGATGATCTGGATCAATATAATGACTGGTTAATCAAGCCTGTCGGCAAGATTGATCGCCAACTCATTGAAGATGAGTGGCCAAATATTGTACCTATCATCAAGGCTCTGGGCCTAAAGGAAATTACGCAGAGCATCCTGGTT
>NZ_LNYB01000085.1:84115-84432 GCF_001467625.1 Legionella feeleii | reverse complement strand
AGCTAATCGTTTTAATCCCTTTGATTATCTAAAAACTCTTTTTGAAAACATCCGCTCTTGCAAAACAGCAGAAGACTATAGGGCTCTCTTGCCCTTTAACCTAAACCCTCTAAATTAATTTTCTCTTTCAATGCAACCCGTATTTGCCCGAACGAATACTTTTAATCGCTTTGTAAAAACACTCAATAAACATATGGATATCATCGCCAACTACTTTAATGCGCGTAACAATAGTGGTTTTGTTGAAGGATTTAATAATAAAGTGAAGGTTCTAAAAAGGCGATGCTATGGTTTGAGTAATGTTACTCGACTATTTC
>NZ_LNYB01000085.1:83728-84105 GCF_001467625.1 Legionella feeleii | reverse complement strand
GACTATAGGGCTCTCTTGCCCTTTAACCTAAACCCTCTAAATTAATTTTCTCTTTCAATGCAACCCGTATTTGCCCGAACGAATACAATCTATCTGCTGAATTAGTTTACTCAGGTCTTATAAAAAGCAATAGAAATGTATTGCTTCCGCCAAACCCTCTGGGCGTGACAAAAGTGGCAGTGGGGGAAAACGTGATGTTGTCGTATCCAATAAAATTATCAATAAAAAAAACATTCTTAAGCTAAGAGTAAGTGTAATATAGTCATAGCATAAGTAAAAAACCTAGCTCCAATTTAGTGACATTTGTTGACTATTCTGTAATTGAGAGCGAGTTGCTGGCGTTGGTTTTTGAGGCAAGACAGCTTTCTTTTGCCCCG
>NZ_LNYB01000085.1:83088-83718 GCF_001467625.1 Legionella feeleii | reverse complement strand
TAATGTTGGACTTGACTGGTTTCGAAAGGTTCAATCCAGCCATGGCGTGATATTATACAGTTCAACGCGAAGACGCCAAGAGCCAAAACTCCTTTCACGGGATAGATCTATTCAAAAAATAGAAATTGACATCAAATGCAAAACTATCAACAAATTTAACCAATTTTATCAAGATGGGTTCGTTAAAGTAAGGACTTAACCGCTTGGAGATCAGGCAAGATCTAACCTTTGCTTTTTTTATGCAACAAGCTCATAAAACCTTAAGCTTAGAATGAGACAATCAAAAAAAACGCCTTTAGGAGTAGATAGGAATGATCACGATTCACGAGTTTATAGAAGCAATTAAAAATGAGCAATATCAAACGCTTTTGTCCCGACTTAAAAATGAAAACTTCAGCGTCGAATGGAATAAAAAAGGACCATTTAACCAAAACATTCTCCACTTTGCGATGAAAAATGCTGAGGTTTTTAAAACGTTGTGCACCCACCTTAAAGACAATAATGAAAAACAGTTCATCGCCCTTTTGACCGAAGCAGATAGTGACGGAGACACTCCTCTTCATCAAATGATTCAGTTCAATCGTGTGGACGCGTTATGTATTCTGCTTGACATAGGGAGTAAAAACACCT
>NZ_LNYB01000085.1:81049-83078 GCF_001467625.1 Legionella feeleii | reverse complement strand
CGACTAATGTTGGACTTGACTGGTTTCGAAAGGTTCAATCCAGCCATGGCGTGATATTATACAGTTCAACGCGAAGACGCCAAGAGCCAATATTTTTAATATCAGCTACGTAATCGCAAATATAAGAGTGATTGGTCTTTACCAAGCTGGATATGACTATAGGATGTAATTTGGTGGTTAATAGTCTTTCGATTGAAACCGATAATCCGCTGCCTGAAAGTTGTTTTATTGGGAAAGCATTATCCGATGGTTCCCCTACTCTATAGTCATAGGAATGACTTATGATATGTCTAATAAGATTATCATTCATCTTAAGTGAACTTTTAGCTTTAAAATATTTAAAAGACATTCGATTACATCCTTGTCAAAGTATTCCTTTTCCTCAATAATTTCTTTCTCATCTATATCTACAGCATAAACTGAAAATCCATCGCCAATAAATCCAATATCCAAATAAATTGGGTTATCATCAAATTCCCATAAGAAATTAATCTCGCCATCTTCCGTAAGATGGACAGAAGGCAAATCCACATCACTTTCTTGGATTAGATCCCAAAAGTAGTTAGCATTTCTTATAGCGCTCCTATCTGGAGACAATGCATGTTCTCCATTCCAATTATCTAATAAATTAGCGTAGTGACCTAGGACTTTACTTATATTTTCAGGTGTCTTTGCTAAGACTGGCATCGCAAAGCTCAAAAAAAATAATTTCTGATATTATAGCATTAAGAAACTGACTAACAAGCAACCCCTATGAAACCAACAGGGCATTCAAACGCTCTATTTGAAAACTCTGAGTCATGCTTTCACTTTCTTGCCTGGAGCGATGCATAGTACGAAACACTATTTAAAAACGCGTATAAATTTCTTCATTATCAGTAGGAAGACTCAATTTTATACCTGATATTTGATCAACAATTACAGTTAACCCTAGTACATCCAAACAGTGAACTTTCTGAATATCGAGTCGTATAACCTCCTTTTTGTGATGAAACAATCTAATACAGTTGTTTTCAACTTCAACACTCAAATTGAAAAGATGATTACATTTTTCCCAGAAACTACGTTCCACATAACAGCAATTCGGTAAGAAACCTTCTTTACTACCTATCCGATCTATTAGATAACTTTTTGAAAATGCTGTATTTATTTGAAACTCAGAAGGATTATATAAAATATTGGTTTTTAAAAATTCTTGGGCTTCTTTTCTTTGACAGCCCTTATCATAAACAAGAAAAGAATTACCGGTAATCAACTCAGAAAAATATTGCATCCTTTCGCCGCCTGCAAAAATCGTTCTAAGACCAAGACCGTATTCTTCGCATAGCTTTTTTGAATTATAATAAGCAAAAAATAGATTTCGAATATAAATAACAAATGGCAAACTAAGATCAACTATTTTAAGATTTTCACTGATATCACATGTGCGAGCTAAACCATCGTTTAAAATTAAAAATTTTTCGCACAATAAGCCTGGGATAGGAATAGCAGAATGTATATTTAATTCAATAAATTTATGTAGCAAGATGATATAATTATCTTGTTGAATATCATCTAAATTCCATTTTAATTTATCGAGTACTTGTCCATATCCGCAAATATCAGACCACACCGTAACGCAAGAAATTGGCTTATTTCTTTTTGTTAAAGAAAAAATACGCCGCCTCATTGCTTCTTCATATTCTTCCGTTTCGTGTGGTTGAACCAAGGCAGTTTCCTATTTATCCGGCTTAATTTGAGTATATACGCTACACGAATTAGTTTTAGAATCACCGCTTGACAGGTCAAAGTTATTAGTCAAAAAGGAATCTAATTATGGTTTATATTGCTGGATTTTTAAAAACCCTTGAACACCTCTTTAAAGAAACGAATTTTTCAGAATATTTTTTGTAAATTAATTTTTAACAATGACAACATTAAGACGATGATGAGTGTACGGTAACATTGCAGGGCTTTTGGTTAAGCCCTTTAAAAAACCATAATGATTGGCAGGTAGTTGTTGATATTGCTCATATAGCCCAGGGCCTTC
>NZ_LNYB01000085.1:80761-81039 GCF_001467625.1 Legionella feeleii | reverse complement strand
ACACTCCTCTTCATCAAATGATTCAGTTCAATCGTGTGGACGCGTTATGTATTCTGCTTGACATAGGGAGTAAAAACACCAGGGTTAAGGAGGCCATTATTAGTGCGTTGAGTACGAAAAACCTTAAAAAAGACGATGTTTTTGCTCTAAAAGATTCAGCGAAGCAAAACATTTTACACTTTGCGATGAAAAGTACCGCTGGGTTTTCTATGCTTTGCGAGGAGTTGGAAAAAGAGCCAGGGCTGTTTGCGCAATTAATTAAAGCCCAAGATGACGAA
>NZ_LNYB01000085.1:80531-80751 GCF_001467625.1 Legionella feeleii | reverse complement strand
GCTCTAAAAGATTCAGCGAAGCAAAACATTTTACACTTTGCGATGAAAAGTACCGCTGGGTTTTCTATGCTTTGCGAGGAGTTGGAAAAAAAGCCAGAGCTGTTTGCGCAATTAATTAAAGCCCAAGATGACGACGGAGACACTCCTCTTCATCAAATGATTCAGTTCAATCGTGTGGACGCGTTATGTATTCTGCTTGACATAGGGAGTAAAAACACCA
>NZ_LNYB01000085.1:69374-80521 GCF_001467625.1 Legionella feeleii | reverse complement strand
GCTTGACATAGGGAGTAAAAACACCAGGGTTAAGGAGGCCATTATTAGTGCGTTGAGTACGAAAAACCTTAAAAAAGACGATGTTTTTGCATTACCAAGCAGCAAGGCATGCAGTAAATTAATAGCTGAATTTAGCTCTCATAAAAAACGCGAAGAAACAAGTCCTCTTCGCTTAATAAAGGAGCAAATCCCTGTTGCCGACAAAGTCCAAAAACAAGAGAATTGGGAACCTGTGAAAAATAAATTTGAAAATTTTCTATGTCAAGTTTTATTTCTATACAAACAATCAAATAATGCTCAGCTTGATACTTTTAGCATAGAGCGTAAAAAGAATAGTGTCTTTAGGATATGGGCAGGCAATAACTTGTGTTTATCAACAACCGACATAGGAAGTATACCTTTCTTATATGAGGTTTCGCAGTTTTTAATAGATAACGGCTTTAAAGAACAAGAAGATTTCATGATTGAAGATAGCAATGTTGACTACACCAATACTTACCTTGCTAAGTATTTTCGGTCTACGCCTAAATATTCCATAAATTTCAGCGCAAATGGCACAGAAAAGCTGTGTAAGCGTTTCCTAAAAGAAGAGGAAAAACCTTACTTACAATTCTATTCTGAAAAGAGTGAGCAGCCTCCAGCTAATGAAAATCCTTATCCCCCTATTTAAGCGAATTAGGCATGGAAGCATAAATATTAGTAAATTTCTGCCGCGAGCCAAGGAAGTGAGGAGGGAGATAGACTTGAAATGTAATCCTTAAGCTATTTTCTGTTGATTATGCTGGCTGGGATAGATGATTCCGGCCTACAGGACCCGCAATGTACTCTTACAGGTATGAATATGCTTTTTTAGGTATTTTTATGACCTTACGTCTAAAGGTTTAATAAAAAACTGGGGAAGCGATTATTTCTTGTCTTGTCGGCACTCAATAATAATTATTAAGCACTATAATTAATAATCACGCAGAAAGTCTTTAATGGTCGCCAAATGAAAGAAAAAAATTCAATAATAGAAATTATTCCCATAGAGCAAACCGGTCATATATGTAAGCCGACAACCATTGCGACTATTGATCTCTATTATGCGACTCAACATGATTTTCCTCCTATTCCTCTTAATAAAAAAAATAATCCGTTACATCAAGGTGTTATTAAAAACCCTCTCTCCATGAGGCAATTAGCAAAAGAAGTAGGCTCTAAACAGGGAGAGCTTCTTGAAATAAAGCAAGTACAGGATTTAGCAACTAAAATTGGATACCAACATACATTACATTCATTCGATAATTTGAAACATTTTAAAGTACTTATTACCTCTAGTATCGATGAAGGAAACCTTATTTTTGCTGCATTTTCGGTAAGCCTTAATAAAGACGATCTAGGGCAACCAACCACTACAGCAACAGATGAAGACAAAAATGAACACGCTGCGGTTATTCATGGGTATGATGAGGATAGAATTATTTTTTCTCATTGGGGGCAACAAAGGAGTTCTTCTTTTGAAGAATTTTATAATTCATCGCGGACTCTTGTAGACAAAAGAAAGTCCGAACAATATATAAATGTAAAAGGCAAGAATGCAAAAGGCTATAAATATGACCTAATAAAAAATAATGACGCTGAAATTAAAAGTGAATTTAAAACATCAATAACGCCTGAAGAGAACAGTGGATTTAAAGCGAAGCTATTGATAATAAAAAATCCTAAAGAATACCTAGAACAATTTAAAAAACACCGAATAGAGTTACTTGAAGGTTATCGTTTAAAATTAAAACAAGAAGAAACTAAGCTCTTTAACCAAAACAAAACACTCATTCCGCAGGATAAGACTAACGAGTTAGATATAAGGCACCTAGCACATGTATTTTTAGATGGTGAGATTGGAGGAACACCCCTTTCAGGAGGGAGCTTTTTAAGCTCTATCCATAAGTTAGGTGCGTTCTTACATTTTATTTTTTCTCCTACTAAAGAGAGAACCCCACTCAATCGACTCATTATTAATTTAGCTAGCTCTCCTGCAATAGGGGATGAGAATTTTTTCAAGAAAATACAACATCATTTAGCAAATTTATATGAGTTTGAAACAGAAAAACAAACCATAGTAACTAAATATAAAAAAAGCGAAAATGATAATTGGGTTGATATAGACGTTGATTTACATAAAACAGCTAAAAAAATAATTAGCCAATTTAAGGAGCAAAAAGATTTATTTATTGGCGGAGGATTTTCAGGTCACCCTGGTCATTCTGCTGTCTACAGGCTAAGTCAGCAAAAAAACGAAGTTTATTTTTGTATTTATGACCCAAGTAATGCATCTTTTCACGAAACAACTGCATTACCCTCAGGAACAATAGGGTATTACCCTATTTATGCGTTTACTATCCCATACTTACCTGAAAATGAATTTTTTTTAAATGATTTATTGGTCGCATTATTTAGATTAGAGCTACTCCCAATAATCAATAATAATCTTTTTGCGTACACTGAAAGAGATTTATACCAAATACTTCACTTCGCACCTAGTATAGCAAAAGGCCGAGTTCTTCCATGCGATAAATTATCAAATCCACGTCTTCCCCAACAAAGTGGCACTTGTACTTGGCGAGCGATGGAGCTTTTTATTGATGCATTAATACCAGAGCCTATAGCTTCACTTCAATTCATGCTTGCTTATCAATTGCACTGCTTTCATTCATTAGAAATAAACCAAGAGCATTCTGAAAAAATAAGACCTCAATCCTCACAAACGATACAATTATTAGAATATAGTCTAGTAAAGCTTGCCAAGAACGTTCACTCTATAGAAAAACTCAATGAAGAAGAGGTGAAACTCATTGTAGAAAATATAAAAAAATGGAAAAACAATCTAAAAAACATCCCTGCCATCACAAGCCAACACATTGTTTTACCAAAACACTTACCTACTCCCTTGGTAACAAACCCTTTTTTTACGAAGGACCTAACGATTAGATCCGAAGCCCATTTACCAAAAAAAGGCCTTGAAATCTTTTCTTCTCTTTCTTTTATGGAATGTATTAAGACATTGGTAGCGTCCTCTCAGGTCAGAGATTCAGCCTACATTCAAAGGGTAGAAGATTTTTGTTTTCGTTTTTGTAACTTATCTTCACCACTCATAGAGCCTAAATCACTAAGAGCGGAGGAACAAACCACACTCCTCCAGAATTTAAATCAGATTATAACACAATATCATGGACTCAATAAAACCCTCATGCCTCAATCTGTAGTTGTTACTTTAAGTTTCATGAGCCTCATCGATCGCTTAGGAAAAGAAAAAGCCTTTTATTTTAATGATGAAGGCCTCTCTGGCCCCCCTCCTTACTTTCAACAGATGAGCCTTTTTTTAAATCGACTGCCTCGGAATCCTTTTTTAACTACATTAAATCCTAAATTAGACTTTCTCTTAAATCAATTACCGTTTTTTTACCAAAACACCCAACAACAATCTTTACTCGATTATTATTATAGGATTTGTGACCAAGCTTCTGATGAAGAAAAAAAGATTTTAGAACAGGCCTGGGAGCTTTTAGTAAGAAAGAAAGAGTCACCAGAGCTTATTACAGCCGTTTATAAATTATTTTATGGAAAAAATGCTTCTTATTATTGTTTTTTAAGCCAAGAAGAACGAAAAAAATTAAATAATTCCACCCCAAAGCTAGGTAAAGCATTCGCCATTCAAGCCCATATTGAAGCAATTCTTGTTTCATGCTTAGAAAAAGTTGCTAATCTTGCTTATAACAGTTCTAATGTCTTATTATGGGGCGTATCGCCTCATTTAAAGATTAATATTAGCAAAAAATATGAGAATGAAATCGTAAGTCAGGAAAGGATTGTTAGATTAGAAGTAGAAAGCATCCTCGTTACCGATGAAATGAAAGAGTCATCGAGAGAACTTTTTCTAAAGCGCTCCCTTTTAAACACCATTAGCCTTAAAGACACTATATATTATAATGCCTTGTTGAGTCACTTTGATGGAAATAGCCCCAACTCTCAACAAATTCCTTACGAACAGGTGGTCTTGCAATACGAACATCCTTTGGGAGCAGGAAAATCTAACCAGCATCCATTAATTAAAAGTATTTCTACGCAGCAAAGTATTAAAAATTTATTATATCATCTTCGTGTCAGTGAGTCGTGCCAAGTGACAGCTGTATTAAGCGCCTTATCTAATCATTTAGAATGGTTTGAGTCTGATGACTCAAAAAATTATATTTGGCTTTCAATATTTGAACCCGGGCGATTATTGAGTACACTCATAAATAACCATTCTATCTGGCTCCTCTTAGATGCTTTATTTAAAAAAACAGAAGGTAAAACCTCTAAAGGCGAATGGTTTGTTTTAAAAATAGCCCTCCATTTTATTCGCTATTATAAAGAGGCTATAAAGTCAGGTCTTTTAGAGGATAATACTTCCATTGCTACCCTAGCACAACAATGGGGCGATCGGTTTTTTAATACAGCTAAAGCATCTCAACCACAAGACGAGCTAACAGGGCTTAGAGAAGCTCTTTACCTCAAACTTCTTTGTTATTGCATGAAGGATGAAATAAATATGGATTGGTGGGAGACTTATTGGGCTCTTGCGCTAGGGCCCTCTTTACTGGCTTTCCAAGAAGAATCTATCATACAAAGAGTCTTGGATGAAGTAACGCCTCTTCTTTTTTCTGCTAATAAGCAGCAATTAACCTCTATTGTCATGTCCTTATTATCTAAATGGGGAATGGATGTTAAAAAGGGCACCGTATGCGTGGATTTACCTCATCGTCGTATCGTAATAGACAATAACGAGGTCTGTTTCTTACCTCTAATGATCCGTAGTTCTTGTGAATTTAGCGAGCTGTTTGGTAATAAAAATATTCTGGCTCAGAAAAAATCCGTTTCCATAAACAGTCAAAAGTTTGATGAATATTACTTTGAATATAATGAACGGCCTTATCGTATTTTTTTTAATAGAGAGCATTTAATTATCCAAGCTCAAGGTGTAGGTACAAACGAGGAGTCCTGGTACAGTTACTCTCTGCCTTCAGAAGACTTGAAGTCTTCTTTTAATTTTAGTTGTATTGCTTTTAAAAGTTGCCCTCCACTAATCAATCAAACCAATTATAGGATATGGATAGCCAATCAAAATGATTGGCTTGTAGTAGATACAACAACTAAAGCAATTCAATATCAGAGAGATTCTTTTAATAAAACCATAGATGAAATAAATGATGTATTTTCTCGTTTTGAATCTCCATCGTTTATTCATGCATATAAAAAAAACAAAGAGCTTTACTGCTCATTAGAGCGCTATGGACTTAAATTTCAAAAAATATCAGAGGACTATCAAACCGCTGATGGACGATATACTTTAGTTAAAGAAAAGAACGATTGGTTTGGCTCGGGATTGGAGCTAAAAGATAATAAAAGCGGGAATCATGTTTTAATGGTTCCTGTGCAACGTTATATAGTATGTAAAGATAAGCATCAAAAACCAATAATTTCAGAAGATAAAACTTCCTATGTTTGGGCACATGACTTGTCGGATGAACTTAAAAAAGCACCTAAATTTACTTTTGGTTGGGATTATTCTAAGAGTGAGCGTTACATCTTCTTCGAAATAAATGAAAATAAAATTCGCGCAAAATCCAGTGAATCACAGCTGTATCTGGCTTATCTTTATTTAGCGCAAAAAAAGCCTAAAAAGGCTTTAGAGGAAATTAAAACCTGTGCAGTACATGGTAGCTTTGAGGAAATGAAGCAGCTTTGGTGGATTGTAACCTCATTACCGGCAGAGGAGGAATATCAACTAAGAAACTCACGAACGCTTGCGGTACAACTGCGTGCATTGTATGCCATGTTAAAAATAACCAACGATGTTCCATTATGGGCTAAGAGCCACACAAATCCTTCAAGCGACCCCCTCTCCAATACAGCACGTTATTATGAAGAGGAAAAAAATAAACTAGTATATTTTGTGAGCAATTTGGCCCAACATATAAAACAATATTACATCAAGTATGATACTGCACGCCCTTACCTACCCAGTAATATGCTCCTTTTAGTATCAGAAGAAGAGCTCCTCTTGTCCTACTGTATCGCCGAGGAAAGACGTCAGTATAAAGGAACTAATTTTATCTACAGTGGTGTAGTTGCTCTTCGATATTTAGAGCACTTTCTAGAGCAAGAGGGAAAAGTATATTGGTCAGAACAAAGACATTACTTAGTTAAAGACTCATTTGCCATTGAGCCTTTTAGTTGGGTAGCATGGTTTAACACACTGAACACGAAAGAGCGAGATCATTTTGATTCCGTTTTTTCTAAAGAACTCAATGAAACTGCTCTCAATAAGTTAAATCCTTACATGCCGTACCCATGTCTACTAGAGCAGTGCGGGTCTTATTTCCAATTAGCTTTAAGCCCTACTGATGAGAAAACCAGCTCCAAAATAGTTGAATTTTGTAATAATGTCATTCCACTCTACGCTAAAAAAGACGACAGCAATCGCCAAAGAGATTGTGCCTTTCTTTTAGTCGCGGAAATAATGTGGGCTTTACTGCACTCTAAGTTAACGGCTGATTTTTTTGCACAAGAAAAAGGCATTGATTTTGTTAAAAATACGGCTAAATGGTCTAGAGAAAATAACACTACAATACCGAAGATAAAGTGTTTCATCTTAAACACCGGGCACAACACAATCCAATATAAAATTAAGAAAAAAACAGTTTCTGTAAAGGAGTCTTTCAAACCAGAAGAATTCATAAGTAACCCTTCTTTTATACCTGAACCGATGACTAAAGTCTATAATTCTTTAATTGAAATCGAGAATACGTATAAAAATAAAGAAAACGAACTCATTGAAGCTATAGGGAAATTAGAAAATTCTTTTACTAATAAAGAAGAGCAACTAAAAAAATTAAGTGACCATTTTTTAAAAATTGAGGCCGATAAACAAACCGCAATAAACCATTTTTTTGAAGAGGAAGTCGATCACGTTTTTTTTAAGGTTTTGCTCGACCCTTCAATAAGTAAAAAAACAGTTGTGTCCATTAACAACATAAAAAATACTATTAAACTCTGTATAGAGTCGAGAGCCGTTAATCTAACAGAGTTGACACAAACCAAAGCAATTCCCAATCTAGAGGACCTCCTTCGTTATGAATATCAATCGCTGGATTTTATCTCTATGGGGATAGAGGAAAACCTAGCGTGTCAATTACCACAAGAAATTATAAAATTACGCCATTTATTGGTTTTCCAAGAGCGATTAACGAGAATACAGCATGCAGGTACAGAGTACGCCCAGAAAAAAAATCCACAAAAAGCGATGGCATTGGCCTCAGCTTTGTTGCACTTAAATATGCCAGAAAAAAAACAGCAAGTACTCTTTGAATATATGAACCAGTTGGTTTTGCGACCAGAACAAAAACGATTTATGGCACTTTTTTCAAAAAAAGACGAGCAACAAAGGTCCAAAGTGCTTCAACTCGTCATGGGAGGAGGAAAAACAAAAGTAATACTTCCTTTGTGGGCTTTTGAAACGGCAAACAGCGATTCATTAGCTGTTATTTTAGTTCCTGAGCTTGCTCTTCAAGTTAATTTTAATGACTTATCCTCCACTTCATTACACAGTTTTAACCAAAAAGCACATTGTTTGCGATTTGATCGCAGCACACCCAGTGACCCTGCGTCGCTACAAGCGTTATATGAAAAATTACAAATTATTCGTACTGAGAAAGACTATATTGTATCAACCGCCAGCAGCGTTCAATCTCTCGAGCTTAAGTACCTAGAAATTTTAAAACAACAAGTTGATGGCAAGCAAGACAGCGCTGGTGAGTTTAAACTTTATTGGTTAAATAAAATCCTCACCTTAATCCAAAAGAAGGGCGTCGTTGCCATCGATGAGGCACACAAGGTATTGCATATTAAAAAAGAACTTAATTATGCTATTGATAAGGTGAGCCCTATTGATACAGAGGTGGCCCAGTTAATGATTGAACTTTATATGTGGCTTGGGGAACACGCTCCTGAAATAAAGAATTATGCCGTAGACCCTTCTGAAGTTATGAAGGATGAAAAAATCTCTCAGTTTATGAATAAATGCCTGAAGTTACTATTGGAAAAACCTCCTTACTGGCTACTACGTGCATCAGAAAATAATGTTATGGAGCTAGAAAAGTATATAAAAGGGAGCACAATCAGTACGGATGAGCAAAAAAAATTAGATGCAAACCCTCAGAAGAAAAGACTATGGACTGTTTTGCGAGAGCAATTTCAAGTACTCTTGCCTGCCACGTTAAGACGTAAATTGTATGAACATTATGGCCCCTCTCCTGAATCAGGAATACGTTATGCGATTCCCTATCGAGCCAATAATGCACCTACCTCTTTTGTATTTGGCAATATCCTAGAGACGATAAATTATACCATTCAAATGATGATGTATCAGGGGGTAACAACAAAACAGTTCCAGTTTTTATTAAGCGAATGGAAAAAAGAAGCGCTAGAAGATAATAGAGAAGAAAGTTTAGTTCAAAAAAAATTCGAGATAATTTTTGGAGTGGGGTATAGGTCTTTGTTGGCTGCGCTGGATTGCAATAAGGTTGAAGTGCTGGAGCAGTTCAAAAAACAGTTTGCACATCATCCCATTTTATTAAGAGAAGTCATTACCCCTGTTATTCATCAACTGTCTTCTGAAAAGAAAGTATTAAGCTCTAATCCAATTAATTTAATAAACCAGTTTTATCAGGTGCTCGCTGTAACGGGAACACCTCAAAATCATAGAACCTATGCCTCAAACATTAAAATGATTTATGAGTCACGATTAGGAGGCGATGCTACCGTTATTGGATACATTACTAACAAATCCACCCTCAAAGACTGTGACTCTGCTTCGCAAATGCAGTTTATTATAAAACTACTTGAAGAACAGGGAACGGAAAAACAGATACAGGCTATTATTGATTTTGGTGGTTTTTTTATTGGAAAAAGCAATAAAGACATGGCGCCCCTCTTTATGGAGACTTATGAAAAAAGACCCAATTATGTTTTATATTATGAAGAAGACAGCCTGTATGCATATGGAAAAAATACTCCTTGTAAATCACTACATTCAACGAATCCAGCCTACTTAACCGAAGAGCTCCACTGCTCCCCTCTAGAGCGGGTGACTTACTACGATCAAGAGCATACTCTTGGCAGTGATATTGCTCAAGACGAAAAAGCATGCGCCATTGTAACCGTTGATGTGCTGACTGCAAAATTAAGTGAATTCTTACAAGCCGTGATGCGAATGCGTGGCTTAGGAAACAATCAATCCTTAATTATTGTTAGCAATAAAAAAATGCTTAATATAGCGCAATTAATTGAATGTCTCCGAAAAAATGAAGAAAAACAGCTTCAGGAAGATATCTTTCATGCTGGGATAAAAAAAATAGATGATGCTTTCCGTAACCATCTGCTTATGAAACTAAAGAACGAGTTAGATTTTAATAAGCGAAATGAAATATTTAATATAACTCAATCCCTTTTTATTCATGAAGAAGTCGATCGCACATTTCTCGAAGCAGCGTCTATTAGCGAAGTATTTCAAACATATTATAAGGGAAATAAAAAAAAATGGGCTGATGTTATAGATGAAACTTTATTTCCAGAGGAATTAATTCAAGCAATCATTCATCAAACATCACAAGACTGTGAAACCTTAAAACTTAATCATTCTTTATTTTTAGGCCAAGAAATACAACAATATCGTGAACAACAAGTAGAGGTCCATAAAGAAAAAGAATTGCTTTTAGAAACTGTAGCCCAAAGGATAAATCTCATATCCATTCAAACAGATTGGGTTACATCCTATCTAAAGGAGCGCTCACCTACATTGCCAGAAAAATGGCAACTGTCTAAGATAATTCATTCACAATATCCAGATATTAAATTCGCAATAAATACCAATTTATATGCTTCGAAAAACTTCCTATTTACTTATGAAACACAGCAGGAATTTTATAGTGCGTACACTAAGCCTGGAGTGAGTATCTTATTTATATGGAAAGAAAATGTCCTTCATGGGGTGCTCCTTTGTGGGGAAGAAGCAGAAAGTGCACATAAGATTATTACAACTAAATCGCTTACTCATTGTTTTTTAATGACCTTGGAGGGATACGCTTATGGTCCCACCCCTTTTCCTGAACATTCTTTACAAATAAAAGAATTGTTAGAGCAAGCTCAATTATTGACAGGGCATATCCAATCATTACTCTCCAATGAGTTATCTGATTGGGTTGCGAAAGATCTTCAAGAGAAGATAGCCTTTCTAGAGAAAAACGGCACCTTCTTGAATAGTAACAAGCAACAAATCATAAGGCTTCTCAATCGTTATGTCCAACTGGAACCATATGTTGATGAATGGCACCTCTCAAATGCAGAGACAAATAATTTCTTAGACTATCTTGCAAACAAAAAGACTCCCGAAGCCATTATTACTCGGCTTAAACCCATTTTGAGTGTATTAGAAAACATAAGGAGGTCGGGTGCTTCTGGACAGAAAGATGATGACAGTATTACTCTTCTTGATGACAAACTTTTAGTTTGGTCGTATAAGGCCTCTATAGAGTGGAGAATGCTTTTTACCAAACCTCATGAAGCGGTGCTATTAATTAAAAATGCTATGGAATTATTTAAGCAAGAAGTAGAAGGCATATCACTTAGAAAGTTAATCCAAAAGAAATATATGATGAAAGAAAACGAGTTTAAATCAGGCGCTTTAGACTTGTTTGAATTTTTTAATAAAGCGCCTGTGGCTCTTTTATTAAAGAACGCTATTGAGCCTTGGCAATTAGCGGCTTTGTTCTGCTTTAAAGAAAGTGTCAGCGATTGGCTTAAGCTGGCTGAGGAGCAGAAGTTTTCTTTTGACGACACAATGGTCCTCTTGTTTAAAGAAGAGGCGTTACGAGCATGGACTTCCGATGATTGGGAGCTTATTAACTTTTTATTAAAAGAGAAAAACCTAGGTTTTGAGGCACTGGCTGCCGTGATTGAGGAGTGGGCCACTATACAACCTCTATTAGCGCTTTATAAAAAAGACGGCGCAAACAGGCCTATTGCAGCAATAAAACCCATTCTTTTGAATTGGAAAACAACCAAACCTTGGA
>NZ_LNYB01000085.1:69041-69364 GCF_001467625.1 Legionella feeleii | reverse complement strand
AAAAGACGGCGCAAACAGGCCTATTGCAGCAATAAAACCCATTCTTTTGAATTGGAAAACAACCAAACCTTGGATTAAGCTGGCTGAGGAACAGAAGTTTTCTTTTGACGACACAATGGTCCTCTTGTTTAAAGAAGACAGGCTACGATTAGAGGATACTGGCATCGATAGTATTCAGAACTTTTTACGCTATAAAAACGTTTCAGAGCCACTGAGTATAGAGTCTTTAGAGTTATACTATTCCTGTTCATCAGGCAATGTGGAAAAGGTAAAGTATTTATGTAGCTTGGAGTCTAATAATAAGCCAGATAGCAAGGCCGTGT
>NZ_LNYB01000085.1:68834-69031 GCF_001467625.1 Legionella feeleii | reverse complement strand
CATAAGCGAAGCCCTAAAAAGGACTCATTTAAATTGGGACATAATTCAATTCCTATCTGGTTTGAAGTCCGATAATAAGCCAAATAGCGAGGCCGTGCGCGAAGCCTTAATTGGAGCTGCTTTAGATGGCAAGCTGGAGATAGTTCAGTGTCTATGTAGCTTGGAGTCTAATAATAAGCCAGATAGCGAGGCCGTGC
>NZ_LNYB01000085.1:68493-68784 GCF_001467625.1 Legionella feeleii | reverse complement strand
CATAAGCGAAGCCCTAAAAAGGACTCATTTAAATTGGGACATAATTCAATTCCTATCTGGTTTGAAGTCCGATAATAAGCCAAATAGCGACGCCATGAGCGACACCCTAAGGAAAGCTGCTGTATATGACAAGCTGGAGATAGTTCAGTATCTATGTAGCTTGGAGTCTAATAATAAGCCAGATAGCGAGGCCGTGCGCGAAGCCTTAATTGGAGCTGCTTCCCGTGGCAAGCTGAAGATAGTTCAGTATCTATGTAGCTTGGAGTCTAATAATAAGCCAGATAGCAAGGC
>NZ_LNYB01000085.1:67914-68483 GCF_001467625.1 Legionella feeleii | reverse complement strand
TGTAGCTTGGAGTCTAATAATAAGCCAGATAGCAAGGCCATAAGCGAAGCCTTAATTGGAGCTGCTTTAGATGGCAAGCTGGAGATAGTTAAATTTTTTTGTGAGCGAATACCAGGAAGTAAGCTAGAAAAAGGAACGGTTGCAGCAGCTCTGTTGGATGCTTTAAAAAGGCAAAATAATTCAGAAATTGTTACGTCCCTGTGCGAATACATTTCAAAAAACCAACCAGCTCCAGAAATAATAAAAACATTCATTGAAAGAGCAGACTTTTTAGGGATGGATGAAGTAAAAAACTACTTTGAAAACAAAGCCATTCCCGAAATAACACAGCAGAGAATAATTTCAGTAGGTTTTTTTAATCAATCCAACAAAAATACTACGTTAAATGAGAATAACGAAAAAATAGAATTTCCTTCGGAAGCATCCCAATTTCAGATCTAACGAGCTTGTTGCCAGCACATCTCACCCAAGGCTCTGGCCCTTTGTTTTCGAGGGATTTAAAAAAATACTTTCGCAATGATTTGCCTATTTTTCTATGCAAGATGATTGAAATTAAGGATAATCAGGCT
>NZ_LNYB01000085.1:330-67904 GCF_001467625.1 Legionella feeleii | reverse complement strand
AAGACTATAGGGCTCTCTTGCCCTTTAACCTAAACCCTCTAAATTAATTTTCTCTTTCAATGCAACCCGTATTTGCCCGAACGAATACGTTAAGAACAAGAGTAAGTGGTTTTGAAGACAGCCTTGTTTCTAGCCTCGATAACAAGAAGGTCGCATTTCCACCCATTTCGCTCTCACCCAGCTCAAGAAGAACCAGGTTAGGATGGCTATTGACCGCTTCAGCCAACGTGGCTAGCACGAAAGGATCTTTAAACTTATTACTACCGAGGTCAAGCTTGATCAGAGCGGTATTCCTCCTTAATCCCTTGACGAGCATTAAGGTCGATGCACTATTGAAACTATTACCATAAAGATTTAAATCCGTTACAGTCGTATTCGATTTCAGGAATTTGCCAATGAGATCCGCACCAAAAGAGTCAAGCCTGGGGCTAAGATAAGAAAGGCGAAGGCTAGGGCCTTTTGCTTCCTCTAAAGCTTTCTTGATTCGTTCGATGCTGCCTTGCTCGGATGGCATAATTATCTCTTAATTGTATAAAAATTGCATCTTAGGGTAGGCGACTATTAGGATCAAGAAATTTTTGCCCTTTTCGCTTCAATGACGATATTTTACTTAGATTTCTTCTTCGCTTTATCTAACAAAGGCTTTAAGAATTGGCCGGTATAAGAATGCTTACACTCCGCAACCATTTCCGGTGTACCGGTTGCGATGATTTGCCCGCCTTTATGTCCCCCTTCAGGGCCAAGATCAATCAACCAATCGGCTGTCTTTATCACATCAAGATTGTGCTCAATGATCACAATGGTATTGCCCTGCTCACGCAAACGGAATAAAACAGCGAGCAGTTGTTTGATATCGTGAAAATGCAAGCCTGTAGTTGGCTCATCCAGAATATAAAGTGTACTGCCGGTATCCCGTTTTGATAATTCGCGAGCCAGTTTGATACGCTGGGCCTCCCCTCCTGACAGGGTAGTAGCACTTTGTCCCAAGCGGATATAAGACAAACCGACATCAATTAACGTTTGGCATTTTCTGGCTAGCACCGGTACCGCATCAAAAAAGACGCGCGCATCTTCTACGGTCATATCCAGCACTTCGTGAATATTTTTACCCTTATACTGAATTTCCAACGTTTCCCGATTATACCGTTTGCCCTTGCACACATCACAAGCCACATAGATATCAGGCAGAAAATGCATCTCTACTTTGATCAAACCATCACCCTGACAAGCTTCACACCGCCCGCCACGGACGTTAAAACTAAAGCGCCCCGGCTGATAACCGCGCGCTCTTGCTTCTGGTGTACCTGAAAATAACTCACGAATCGGTGTAAATAGGCCGGTGTATGTCGCTGGATTAGAACGTGGTGTGCGGCCGATTGGGCTTTGATCAATATCAATCACTTTGTCACAACGCTCCAAGCCCTTGATATCGCGAACCGCCCCCGGCGTTAAAAGGCTTGCCCGATTTAATCGATTCGCAGCGATAGGATAGAGTGTGTCATTAATTAAACTGGATTTACCGGAGCCAGACACCCCGGTTACACAAGTAATCAATCCCAAAGGAATACTAACGCTTATATCGCTTAAATTATTGCAAGTCACGCCGGTTAAATGAATCATCTTTTTTTCATCAACAGCGACCCGCTCCTTGGGAACAACAATTTCTTGTTTGCCGGACAGGTATTGTCCAGTCAGGGAGGATGGATTGGCCATGACTTCTTCCGGAGTACCGCTGGCCACTATTTTCCCACCATGCACACCAGCACCAGGACCAATATCCAGAACATAATCGGCCGACCGAATCGCATCTTCATCATGTTCAACCACGATGACGGTATTGCCGAGATTACGCAAATGAAAGAGAGTCTGCAGTAAACGCTCATTGTCACGTTGATGCAAACCAATAGAGGGTTCATCAAGGATATACATAACGCCTACCAAGCCAGAACCAATCTGGCTGGCGAGACGAATTCGTTGCGCTTCACCCCCGGACAACGTTTCCGCACTGCGGGTAAGGGATAAATAATCCAGACCTACGTTAACCAGGAAACCCAGACGTTCGACAATTTCCTTATTAATCTTGGCTGCAATCTCACCCCGATAGCCCGGTAATTGCAAATTTTTAAAAAATTCATGCGCTTTTTCGATCGAATAGGCAGTAATTTCAGG
Source organism: Legionella feeleii (assembly GCF_001467625.1). Classification (GTDB taxonomy): domain Bacteria; phylum Pseudomonadota; class Gammaproteobacteria; order Legionellales; family Legionellaceae; genus Tatlockia; species Tatlockia feeleii. Next base: position 65,735 of record NZ_LNYB01000085.1, on the reverse strand, counting down.
TAAATTTTTATCAGCAACAAATACATGGCGCGCTTCTTCTCTTAATCGTGTTCCATGACAGGTCATGCAAGGACGCGAAGAGAGGTATTTCGCTAATTCTTCCCGAATCATCGCTGAATCTGATTCCCGATAACGACGCTGCATATTAGGAATAATCCCTTCAAAAACATGCTTTTTGACCATATAGCCGCCATGTGGACGCTGGTAATGAAACTCAATTTCATCTTGCCCGCTGCCATAGAGCACAATTTGCCGTATCTTCTCTGGTAAATCACAAAAGGGGCGTTCTATATCAAATTTATAGTGCTTGGCCAGTGACTCCAACATTGGGTAATAATAAGTGGTTTTCTTATCCCACCCCCGGATAGCCCCTTCTGCCAGGCTGGCTGTCTGATCATGTACTACCCGATCCGGATCAAAGAATTGATCAACACCCAGGCCATCACAGGAAGGACAAGCTCCCATCGGATTGTTAAAGGAAAAAAGCCGCGGCTCTAATTCACTCAAACTATAGCCACATTCAGGACAGGCAAATTTCGATGAGAAAACGATCTCATCAAATTCACCCTCCATCGATGCCACGATCACCAAGCCATCAGCCAGATTAAGGGCATTCTCAAATGACTCACTCAAGCGCTGCGCCAAGTCCTTCCTCACCTTGAAGCGATCCACCACCACGTCAATACTGTGTTTTTGCCTCAAAGCCAATTTAGGCGGATCATCCAGCTCACAGAGCTCACCATCGATACGGGCACGAACATAGCCTTGAGCCTGCAATTGCTGCAATAACTGCACATGCTCGCCTTTGCGTTCTCTTACCACTGGTGCAAGAATCATCACCTTACAGTCTTCTGGCATGGTTAAAACCTGATCCACCATCTGGCTGATCGTCTGCGCGTGTAAACTCACATGATGAGTCGGGCAACGCGGCTCACCCACTCGTGCATACAGTAAGCGCAAATAATCATAAATTTCCGTGATGGTTCCCACTGTTGAGCGAGGATTATGAGAGGTTGCTTTTTGCTCGATTGAAATAGCTGGTGATAAACCTTCGATGGAGTCAACCTCCGGTTTCTCCATCATTGATAAAAATTGCCGCGCATAAGCCGAAAGCGATTCGACATAACGACGCTGGCCTTCCGCATACAAGGTATCAAAAGCCAATGACGATTTGCCAGACCCGGAAAGGCCGGTAATAACAGTTAATTGATTACGCGGTAAATCCACATCAATATTTTTAAGATTATGCGTTTTGGCACCGCGAATAATAATGGAGTTGGATTGCATTGGACGTCTTGGTTTTAACCACAAAAAAGAAGCAAATTATACTCTGCTATACTCATTAAACAAATAGACGCTTGTGAAAGAAGTCTAATGATTGTTTTATGTCTTATTTGCTAAGAACTGTATAAGGATGATCATGAAAGGCAATCAACTAGCACGTATGCTCTTGATAGGGTTTCTGGTTTTTCCTCCTCTCAATTATGCGGCTAACATCGATGTATCAACATGGACTCAGAAAGTCCTTCTTGCCACTTTAACTATCGATTACAACATAAAACTACCTGACGACATGGCCGAAGTACGAAAAAATTACTCTCCCAATGCATGGGAGGGCTTACAAGCCTTTCTTGGTGACAAAATTGATCTGGTACGTAAAGACAAATTAAGCTTGCATCCTGTGCCCGTCGGGCCACCGATGATCGTTACCTCCGGTGTCAACTCCGGGATTATCTTTTGGCGGATTAATCAAGTGATTAGCGTTCCAGAATTAAACGCAGTCATTGAATTTTCGGTGATTGTGAGTCTGGCGGATCCTTATTTAATCCAAACTGTGTCGATGATTAAGGGAAAAGTATGAGGATAGATAACGGCATTCTTCACCATAAAAGCAAAAAATGCATGGAAATACCTAATCGCGGCAAATGTCATCAATCTCATGGTTCCATGTCTGAAAAAAAAGGCAACAGGCCGCCTTCCCAGAATTTTTTATTGTCTTCAACGGCATGATTAATCGCAGGCACAAGTAATTTTGCAAAATGCGCTTCAGGGAAATATTTGACATAATTGGCGGCGATATGAAATCGATCTGTCTCCGAAGTTGCTGATAACAATGTTTTCATCATATCAGCACTCTCACTCGTGGAAAAAAAACCATTTAAATTGAAAAGACCAGACAATCCGTGAAGCCTGGATGATTTATACCCCTCATATTGATTAATTACCTTTTGAATATCGTCTCTGGTGAGTTTGGGCATACAGTCTTGATTCGTGTATAAAGATTGCCGGATATCTCGAGCTCGTGGATCAGCCGCGCTCCGAACGGGGGATTTGAGACCATGTTTATGAATTTCTTTTCCTGATGATGATATTCCTGGTGAGGCCAATAAATGATCAGGATAATAATCCACACGTAGGCGGCTTTGCTCAGATTTGGGCTCAGCCCGTAACGTCTGCAGAAAAGCTTGAGCGACTGGTAGTGCTTTGTTGATGTGATCACAAAAAAATAATTTTAATCTTAAAATTTTTGGATCATCAAGTAATCCATCAGCAATCATCCGCCTGGCAATCTCTTGGACACTAATCGTGTTTTTTCCATCTGTGACGTTATAATTGGCCTGCGATGTTCCATGCAAAGAAATGTAGATCTTTGCATTTGAAGGAATATTGCTTAATTTATCACCATGATAAAGAATAATCACGTCTTTGTGATTTATTCTTTCATTATGAAGCCAGCGATCTTTAGCTGCTCTCTCTTCTTCAGAAAGCTCGCTTTCCTTAAAAGGAAAATACATATAATAGGGCATATTGATATCTAAGAAGAGGAATGTTCCTAGATTATATGGTAATTTATTGCACACATCAATTAAAATATGGACAGGGTATGGGAGATATCTAATTTAGTCTTCTTTGCATGGAGTGATTAATGATCAGCAAAGTTCACCCTGTTCATTTGAAAGTTTCTATTTTTATGAAGCTCTGTTCAACTGTTTTAAGGTAGCAAGAGCGGTTTTTGTGAGGAAAAATAATTTACAAATCGACAACCCTGATCAGCGAATAGCTTTAAATTGAGGTCACGCCTTGGCATTTCGCGAACTAGAACCATTCGATGGAGAGTTTTTTTGCTTGATGGAAAGAGTTTCGAAGCATTGCTACACGCTTTGAAAACTGGCACGACACTTCGAATCGATGTTCTTTTCAGCCTGTTCGTTAATTTGAAATTGAAATGAGAGGGTGCTTTAATGAGGAACAAAAAGAATTTACAAATCAACAACTCTGATTCAATGAATGACTTCAAGTTGAGACAGACAAATACATTAAGAGCTTTTTTTACACAAAAGTTAACCTTATAAGGAATTTAAGCATTATGCTATATAAAAAAATTATGGTGGCTACTGATGGCAGTGACCTATCAAATAATGCACTGCAAGAAGCAATTCAATTAGCAACCGATCAAAAAGCACATTTACGGATCGTCTATGTGGTTGATGAGGGATTTGTCTACCATGGAGGACCGGGCTTTGATTATTCTCTGATTCTTAAAGCATTTAAAGATGAGGGTCAAAAGATTTTAGATAAGACCGCCGCCATGGTTTCCAAACAATCATCTATCAAATTCGACACCACGCTTATTGAATTAAATCCATTTCAGGGCCGTGTTGGTGAGGTCATTGTTGAGAAAGCAAAAGAATGGCCTGCTGATTTGCTGGTTATAGGCACTCATGGTCGACGAGGTTTAAGTCATTTATTTTTAGGCAGCGTAGCTGAACAGATCATTCGAACTGCAACAATGCCTGTGCTACTGATTAGAGGACAATCCACTTAAGAAATCAGAGCACAAGTTCCGTCTTGTTTAATGAACCCGTAAGCAAAAATGTTCTAATGTTTTTGCTTCAGCACTTTCAGGATTATTTCTAGCTCTGTTTTTTAACGTATTCATTTTTGATGTGCTATCACCAAAATACATGGAGAGTCTTTGAAAAAAGGAGGCTCCATTTCGCGAATAACCCTGTTTAATAAGTAAGCCATTTTTAGACATCACTGATTGGGCTATTTTGTTGTTAAGTAAAGCTATTTCAGATTTGTTACCTGGATTTGACAATAGCAGCCCTAAAATATGGCTGACTATATCAAAAGGCAGTTTGTTTTGTTTTACTAAAGACAACATTGGCAATAAGGCTCTTGCAAAAGCGGCTTCACCATTACGTGCCAATTGAAGTCGACCGTTTTGCTCAAAAGGCTGTAAACTTTTCAGCAAAAAATCCCGTTCAATGATGGTTTTATTGGTAAATAAATTATTCTTACTCAAATTGATAGAAGTTACTGTTGCAGGAATTGCTTTTAAAAGAAGCACCAATTCGGCCGGAGTGAATTTGTCTAACCCATTATCACTCAAATCCAGTGAGGTTATTGTTCCAGGAATTGCTCCCAAAATCTGGATTAGTTCATCAACAGATTTCTCACCCAAATTACTCTGACTCAAATTAAGGGCGATCACGCCTTTAGGAATCGCAGCCAAGGCCTGGCTTAATTCAGCACTGGATTTGAGATTAAATCCATTGCCACGTAAATCAAGGTAAGTCACACTCGGAGGAATTGCTGCCAGGATTTGCACCAATTCCCCACCGGATTTATGGTGAAGGCCATTCCCACCTAACTTAAGGGAAGTCACATGCGGGGGGATTGCAGCCAACACTTGAACCAATTCCGCAGCGGATTTCAAGTAAAGACCATTGCCACTTAAATCAAGAGAAGCCACATTCGCAGGAATTGCTGCCAAGGCTTGGACCATTTCTGGCACGGATTTATAGTGAAGGCCATTCTCACTTAAATTAAGAGAAGTCACATTCGCAGGAATTGCCGCCAAGACCTGGACCAATTCAACACCGGATTTGAAGTGAAGGGCATTCCCCATCAAATTAAGAGATCTAACGCCCTTAGGGAGCGCCGCCAAACCCATAGCTAATTCAGCACCGGATCTGAAGTGAAGATTATTCCAGCCTAAATTGAGAGAAGTTACGCTGGGAGGAATTGCTGCAAGACACTCAGCCAATTCAGCATCAGATTTAAGATTAAGGCGATTATGACTTAAATCAAGAGCAATTATATGTACAGGAATTGCAGCCAAGATTCTGGCTAATTCAGCACCAGATTTGAGATTCAGTGAATTTTTGCTCAAGCTAAGAGAGGTTACATGAGGGGGAATCGCTGCGAAGGCCTCCGCCAATTCAACATCGGATTTTTTGCCAAGCTCATTCTCGCTTAAATCGAGAAAAGTCACACCCGCAGGAATCGCTGCAAAGATCTTGGCCAACTCAGTACCGGATTTCAGATGAAGGCCATTATCACTCAAATCAAGACGAGTTACGCTTACCGGAATTGCTGCCAGGATTTGCACCAGTTCATCAACGTCGTATTGGTAAAGGAAATTTTTGCTCAAATTAAGGAAAGTGACGCTCTGGGAGATTGCGGCCAATAGACAAGCCAATTTAGCACTAGCCAGATGGTGAAGACGATTATTTCTCAAATTAAGAGAACTTACGCTCCGGGGAAGCTTTGCCAAAAGACGAGTCAATTTAGTACCAGGTTTGAGGCCAAGAAAATTGTCGCTCAAATTGAGGGAGGATACGCCATAAGGGATTTCTGCGAACTCTTTAGCTATTTCAGCAATGGTTTTACTCCCAAGATTTCTTATAACATAATGCACTATAAAGCTCCTTCCACTGTGAATAGACTTGCCTGTTATGAGCGCTGGGAAAACCGGTGGACTCTGTTAAAAACCAAGGACGTAGAAATGCACCTTGCGGTGCATCACGTCGCTCTTTTACTCCAGGAAGTAATCACAGGCACAAACTGACCTAGACATGTTCCCATGTCTAATATCAGGCCAGGAACATGTCGTCATAGGCATTTGAACCTCAATGTAGGTACCTATTTACAAAAAGAGGAATATTACCTCAGATCGAAACGATCCAGGTTCATCACTTTGGTCCAAGCGGCAATGAAATCCTCAACAAATTTTTCCTTTGCATCTGCGCTGGCATACACTTCGGCCAAGGCTCTGAGCTGTGAATTTGAACCAAAAATGAGATCAACACGAGTACCAGTCCACTTAAGTTCGCCGGTGACAAGATCACGCCCCTCAAAAACGTCAGCATCTTTTGAAGTAGGCTTCCATCTTATCCCCATGTCGAGCAGGTTCACAAAAAAATCGTTAGTCAGTACCTGCGGTTGTTTGGTAAAAACACCATGTGGCGAGTGTCCAACGTTAGCGTTAAGAACTCTTAATCCAGCTATTAGAACAGTCATTTCAGGTGCAGTGACTGTGAGTAATTGTGCTCGATCCACCAACAGCTCTTCAGCCGACGCAGTAAATCGCGTCTTTTGATAGTTGCGGAAGCCGTCTGCGACTGGTTCCATGGCAACAAAAGACTCTACATCCGTTTGTTCCTGTGACGCATCCATACGCCCTGGTGAAAAGGGAACCGTCACCTCATATCCTGCTCTTTTTGCCGCGTGCTCAATACCAGCACAACCACCAAGAACAATCAGGTCAGCAAGCGACACTTTTTTTCCACCCGACTGAGCACTGTTGAATACTGACTGAATACCCTCCAGGATTTTGAGTACTTTCGCAAGCTGCGCAGGCTGATTAACTTCCCAATCTTTTTGCGGCGCAAGACGAATACGAGCTCCATTAGCGCCACCGCGCTTGTCAGAACCTCGGAATGTGGATGCGGATGCCCAAGCTGTTGCGACCAGTTCCGAAACACTGAGACCGGAAGCAAGAATCTTTTCCTTAAGAGAAGCAATATCTTTTTCATCAATCAGCTTGTGATTCACTGGAGGAACAGGATCTTGCCATATAAAATCTTCACTTGGGACATCAGGACCAAGATAACGTGCACGAGGCCCCATATCTCGGTGCGTCAATTTGAACCATGCTCGGGCAAAAGCCTCTGCAAACTCATCTGGATTCTCGAAGAAGCGCCGTGAAATCTTTTCATAAACGGGATCGAAGCGTAAAGCGAGATCAGTCGTTAGCATCGTTGGCGCATGGTGTTTATTCGGATCATGGGCATCAGGAATAGTACCTGAACCTGCACCATCTTTTGCAACCCATTGATGTGCACCAGCAGGACTTTTCGTCAGTTCCCACTCATAACCAAACAGGTTTTCGAAAAAATTGTTACTCCATTGTGTCGGCGTTTTAGTCCAGGTCACTTCGAGGCCGCTGCTAATGGTATCGCCCCCTTTGCCAGTACCAAAGCTGCAGATCCAACCAAGGCCTTGCTCTTCAATACCAGCGGCCTCTGGTTCCGGTCCTACATAGTTTGCTTCACCAGCACCATGCGTTTTGCCGAAGCTGTGGCCGCCCGCAATCAGTGCAACTGTTTCCTGATCGTTCATCGCCATACGAGCAAATGTCTCACGTATATCGCGCGCCGCAGCAAGCGGATCCGGGTTACCATTTGGCCCCTCTGGATTCACGTATATTAGACCCATTTGAACAGCAGCGAGTGGATTTTGAAGAATACGGTCCCCAGAATAACGTTTATCACCTAACCAGGTAGTCTCAAGACCCCAATAAATATCTTCATCTGGCTCCCAAATATCCTTACGGCCCCCACCAAACCCCAATGTTTTGAATCCCATTGATTCCAGTGCGACATTACCGGTAAGAATTATCAGATCAGCCCAGGAAATTTTTCGGCCATATTTTTGCTTGATTGGCCACAGTAACCTGCGTGCTTTATCGAGGTTAACATTGTCTGGCCAGCTATTCAGTGGTGCAAACCGCTGACTGCCACTGCCTGCACCACCACGGCCGTCCCCGATACGATAGGTTCCCGCACTATGCCAGGCCATACGAATAAAAAAAGGTCCGTAGTGGCCAAAATCAGCCGGCCACCAGGGTTGTGAGTCCGTCATCAGTCCCTGAAGGTCTTGCTTGACGGCTTCCAGATCGAGACTTTTGAATTCTTCCGCGTAATTATAATCTTCACCCATTGGATTAGACACAGATGGGTGTTGATGCAAAATATTGAGTTTAAGCTGATTGGGCCACCAATCACGGCTTGAAGTTCCCCCTCCCGCAGTGTAATGAAATGGACAATTGGTTTCGGTCGACACGCCTGCTCCTTGGATAGTCATCACTTACTGCTCATGTTACGCAAAAACGATAGTTTAACCAACTAAATAAGTTTGAATTTTCCCGGATACAACACGAAAATTTATACTCTAACCATTGCAAGCCCTTTTTCGTTTCCTGGATCAGTAGGATTAAGGTTTGCTCTTGCTGTAATACGCCTCCATTGATCACCGCCAATCAGTCTGTTCCTGGCTTCACTCAAAAATACACGGCTATGTTCTTCGTTATCTTTTACAAGCCGCACTCTTCCAATTGCAACATTGACGCAGACATCAATATTATTGCCTAAACACCTTGGCTGCCAATTTTCCGGTAACACTGCACTTAATATACTTGTCGCTTTATAGGCCAATCCTATGCATGCCAAAGCCACTAGTGGTGATTCAGGACCAAGAGAGCTTAAAGCCCATAGCGTGGTTGCTGCAGCCAAAAACAAACCACTTGTAAGATGATAGTCTTTATGTGAGTAGGAAATGTGTCGCTTGTTTAATTCTTCATAAACAGGATTGGATATACTGGCAGAACTACTCACAGGGTTACCATAATCTCCACCATATAAACGCGCCGTGATAGCACCTTCTCCCATTGTTTGCAATTCAGTTATCATTGCTGACGTTATCTTGGCCGCAACAACCGGCGTATCAATATGAGCGACAGCAACTCCGTGTGGAGACTCCAAAACAACGACGACACAGGTTTGTGCGCCTGGTGACACAATCTCATCAGTAGGCCCAGCTGTGCGCTTTTTTTTAACGGTATAAGTACCCATAGGAACAATTGTTGATGGTATAAAAATAAATTCTCTTAATGTTATAAAAGGATGCGATGTTATGTGCCTCTAGTGAGGCCTACTTGAAAAAGTCTGAAAAACAGGCAATTGAATGGATATTAGAACAAACAAATCCTGATCACTCCGCTCTTACTCTAGTCAGAATGAATTATTACACTTTCATTAGGCCTTAACAATAAATGCCTTAAGTTTCCATTAATATTCGAAGCATATAATTAATACAGGTAGTCCAAATATGGCTTATGAAAATGATCAATACCAATTCTACCAGGGATGAAGTACTCGATGCTGTAGCTGAAAATGCCTTTGAACTATTTAATGCCCATCTTGACATACAAGCAGATAGAGAAATAATACTTACTGCTTTAGCGCAAAATGGCTATATCCTTCACAGTCTTCCCGAAGACCTCAAAAATGACGAAGAGATCGTTCTTGCTGCTGTTAAACAACAAGGACTAGCACTTCAATATGCATCAGACGAGTTAAGAAAAAATGAACGCGTCGTCCTTGCCGCTTTAGCGCAGAATGGAATGGCTCTCAAATTCGTTTTAGAACCTTTAAGAAGCAAGATAGAAATAGTTCTTGCTGCCGTAAGCCAAAATGGCTATGCCCTTCAATATGTGCCCGAGTTTAAGGGCAACAAAGATGTTGTGACTGCCGCTGTAGCACAGCAGGGAGAGGCTATTGAGTTTGCTGGTGAAAACCTCCAAAAAGATGAGCGCCTCATTGAAATATCCCAGTTTGGTTCCTTCCCTGTACTCAATTTACTGTTGCCTTTAAAAGAAAAATTAAGGAACGAGAAAAACCCCGACCTTATTCCTGCTATGACCACGATGATTTCTTCAATAGAAGCCGCGATGGTTACCTGCCGAAAAGAGTTTGAGCAGTTTGAGTCCTCTCCTGAGAAATTAGAGTCCGCTCAGGAGACATTTATAAGCTCCTTGAATTCTGCCATTGAGGGAGCAAACTCTGTATTGGAGCAACAAACAGGATGGCGAAAAATGGTTGATGATTGCGCCAATCGAATCATTGATTTTTTCAAATCTGCCACCAAAGACTTATTTTCGAAGAAGGAAGCATCTCCTCAAGAAGCAGAGCTGCCTAAAACAGAGGCTAGCAAGAGCCGGTTTAGCTTTTTTGCTAACCCGAGCCCAGTGAAAGAAGAAGTTGAGCGTCTCCAACAAACGTTCACCCCACCAGCAGAGCCGCCGCAGGCCTAGCGTACTTGAATTGGTATCGTTATACCCGAAATCGACTCTTTATTCATGGGTGGTACCTAATTTTATCCGTTTGTGCCCCTTTTCCACAGCAGGAGTAGGCGTATTATGAAAAAAGAATGTTGACCATTCTCCTTCTGAAAAAACTGTTTTTTGGGCGTCGTTGGACTCACTAATGATCATTTGCAACCACTCACTATCATTATCACTAACCTGCGCAGGGCTAGCCCCTCTTTTTAAGAGCTCTTGGGCGGCTGCTGCATGTCGATGGTTACAAACAATTGCCAGTGGTGTCATTCCCGCTTCATTTTTAGCATTTATTTGAGCGCCCTTGGCAATTAATTGCATTATTATCTCTAAAGAGCCTGATTCGCAGGCATTATGCAACGGGGTAGAGAGATCCTCTGCTTGAACATTCACATCAATATCAGGATGAGCAAGTAAGTGAGAAACGATGGCTACATCCCCCTGCTCACAGGCGATGTGCAAGGGCGTTGTGCCATCATCAAACAATTGAATGTTTACTCGAATATCAGGCGTGTTCAAGAGAATTTTCACACATCCTTCGTGACTGTTTAGTACAGCTACATAGAGAGGTGAGCTGCCATCTTCCTCAGCTTGGTTATTTACATGTGCACCAGCTCGTATCAAATTGAAAACAATATTTTCATTGCCCTTTTCGGCAGCAACATGTAGAGGGGATGTACCATCTTCTGCCGGTTTATCAATGTCAGCCCCTAGTGAAATGAGCTGCACGCATACATTAAGATGATTATTTTTAGCGGCAACATAAAGTGGTGTTTTCTTTTCGGGGCCTTGAAAATCAATATTGGCTCCTAAACTTAATAAATAGCGGAGACAGTCCTCATGTCCATTTTGAGCCGCAAGATAAAATGCATTCATCCCTTCATGATCAGTTTGTTCCAGTCCTTCTTTCGTGGCTAAAAAATGAAGGGTTTGCAAGTCATTATTTTGTGCCGCGAGCATGGAAGCACTCATACCATCGTGGCTGACACGGGCAGATAAGGTGCCTGAGTCAGCAGGGAATGGCGTATTTTCCTGGGCTGTGAAATGCTGTTCGAAACAGAGTCTATGGACAGAAAGTGGAATATGTTTTGTATCACAGTCTAATTTTGACATTAATTCGCGTACAACCACGTAAATATCTTTGCAAGGTACATGACCCTCAGGATTATTGGGATCGTAGAAAAAATAAGTATCTGACAAACAGATGAGTCCAAAGGCATGGTTTTGAGAATTGAGTAACAACATCTCCCCTTCCTGTGCCTCTTTTTCTAAAAAATTTATTAATTCAGCCAACTCCCAAATTAACGATTTCACGCTGCTGCTTTTAAGATTTGGGACAGTTAGCTCTTTTTTCTTATGGCGGTTAAGCTTATCGGGTTGAATGTGGTAGGCAATATTGCCTGGTCGCTGCATGGTATCGTTAAACGCCAAAAACAGTTCAAAGGCTTCATCCTCTAATACAGTGGTCGTACTAATCCCATCCCAACCGGAAATTTTCTCATAGTTTGCATATAAATTTGTTAAATCGCGCTGCTTCGCGTGCAATAACCATATCAGTGTTCTTCGTAGACAATCCCCACTAGAATCAATCTGGAGGGTACTATTTTTTTGTGTGAGCCATTTATTGACTTGCTCATTAAGATGTTTCTGACTTAGATTCACCATGCTCCCATTAGGTCTCATTAACAATTAATATTTATCGGTGAGCATCTTATCGTGAGCGGATTAAGGGAATATTAGGAACATAACCAACGTTTATGGTAGGAGGTCATTGGTATTGAGGTTTCTCATCTCAGCTGTTTAAAAATCTTCATTGGTATCGCGAGAGCCATTGATATCTGCAGATGGACTAGTTGGATCAACCGAATCGCCAGGAATTTTTCTGGTTTCACGAGCCCATTCGCCTAAATCAATCAGTTTACAGCGCTCGCAACAAAACGGTTTGAAGGCGTTTTCAGGGTACCAGGTATTTTTTTTACCGCAGGTAGGGCAGGCGATTTTCTTTAGCTTATTCATAGCAATTAACAGTTCATCGATTCAGGACTGAAGTATGTAATACATTATGCCAGAACTTCAACAGACAGGTACATGCTCCAACAATCGATAATTATTGTACTGAATAAAACCGCCAGCCTCCACTTGGCGAGGATACTTCTGCGCACGCTTCCTTGCGCACAATCTTCGTCCAGCTCTTGTTTCAAAAATCTAACATAAAATGCAATTATTCACCTCGTCGGCCTTTTCCTCTTTGACGAACTGTTGTGTAAAATAAGCAGGCTGCCAATGAGGCCCAGTTCTGTCTCGATCAGGTTCTTTCCCACCATCGGAGCTCATGCTAGTGTCGAAAACTTGTCGAGGAGCAGCAACTTGCTCCGAACTCCCTCGATAAGAGAAAAATTGAGGAGAATAAGGTTTTCGAGCCTGGGGACTTAATTCGCTTCCCCCCTCAGCCCCAGCTTCTCCACGTTCGAAAGGGTTTGCTGCCAGTGACTGCCCTCGGCCTTCAGGATTTACCCTTAGAATATCAGCCATAAGCTCTTTCTTAAATTCATCAAATCCTGGGCTACCTGCCACATCACTCAATGCTGAAGATAAAGCGGCGTTTTCTTCCTTATCATTTCCTTGTGTTCCTGGGTTAACCCCCTGACCTATATAGTCCGGTATCAGCATTTTCCACAGCACATCAAATTCAAGACCCGCAGGGGCCTCATAATCCCCTGAAGATAAAGAAAAATCTTCTTCCTTCACGCCAATTTCTTTCTCACTGCCATCATGTATTACATCTCCCTGAATTTCATCGGTCTCTTCTTCGCCAATACTCCTGTCCCTAATCTTGCACTTTTTCCTCCACTCAATTAGCTTTCCATTGACAGAAACTGTTCCATCTTCATGAATTTGTGCTGCTCTCTGGGCTTCTTTACTTACCACTTCTCCGGTGTCTTTAAACACATAAGTTCGTTTTAGAAAACCAGATTTTGTAATAGGATTTTCTTTTCCAATCTTTATTAGTCCGGATATACCTTTCTTTAGCTTAGTATCCCATTCAATTAGCCTTCCATTGACAGTGATTGTTCCATCTTCAAACAGTACAGCTTGATATAATGCATGGCGGCTCACTTCTTCTTTTGTATCTTGAAAAACATAATGACGTTTAAGAAAAGCATCAACAGTGATAGTACGCCCTGCCACAGTAACTCTCTGATAGGAAGGCATATTTCTAATCCTCTGGCCTGAGGTATCCGTTTTTTTGCAGGGTGTTTCAGATCTATCTGCATCTGTCTGGCCTACGGGTGCCTCTATAGCGATTCTAGCTCGCTTCATATTAGTTGGTAGAGCGCTAGAAGGCATTTGCTTTTTCTTTGTCTGTATCCGCTCTAAGGCAATCTTGTCATAGCCTGCATTGTAGCTGCTAATATACTCCTGAGATTTATTCGTCATAGAGAAATCTTTTCTGGGCTTGCCTCTACGTGCATCATTTTCTCCCATCCTTCCGGCTATTATTATTTTCCTTTCCCCTAAAGATAACTTTCCTTCCTGCTTTTCTCTCATAGATACCCTCGTAAAAATAGTTTCACATTGACCTTGCAGCAAACTCAATGGAATTTATTTGAGCACAAGGAGTGGAGAATTTAAAAAGAATATTTGGAAAAGCAATATCCCAATTTGGAATAGCTACAGGAGCAACTACGGTCAGCATCGATACCTACACGCTACTTACTATAAGTAACAATACGACGCTTATTAAAAGTAGCCTTAGCAAGATATAATGTTGCGCCTTTTTCAATCCATGATTAGCCATTATTTTTAAATGAGTGATTTTATTTTGCGATCTTTTCCATAACCCCGGTTTGTCCTTATAGATAGCTTTCCCCTTGCTTGTAAAGCGGGTCATGCGCTGTGTTTTAAAGGACTTTTCTCCGTAATTAACAAGTAGTTGTTCGCCTATTAAAATCTTTCTGGTCGCTTTAAAAAATATAACCTCTATACCGTTCAAATTGTGACTAATTGTTTTTAAGTTAGCCTCAAGTAACTGCGGTTCAACCTGGTCTTTACCTGGTTCAGGCGCATGATTAACAAAGCGTGCAATATTCCCATATTGGGAAGCATCGATATGCATATTCAGGCAATCTGCCCGACATTCAAAGGCATAACCTTTGTGTTTAGAATCAAAAATCCTTTTTTCCCCACAATAAGAAAATAGAATCTCATCTTTTTGGATGAAATCTCTGGCAAATAGGCCAAACCTCACAACAGGATCAATGTAACGTAATTCAAATCTGTCCAAATTACAGGGCTGCTTTAATAAATTAACAAGCTCTGTTTTTGTTTCAAAAAGTAAATCCCCATCAATAGAATTTGGGAGATCCTTTGTGCTAAAACTATTCTTTATCAAAATATGATTTAAAAATTTGAAGCGATAACCACTTAATTCACTAATTAAATCTTCAAAATTCTCTATATTGACTGCTTCATTAGCGCGTTGGTTAGCTTTTATAGAGCAATAAATTTGTTCTTGAGCATTTGAGTCAATGAAACTTGGTGATGGATGAATATTAAATCTACAATTCGATGGCTCACTCGCTTGCAACAGAACTGAATAGACATAAATAGCTGATTCAAATAAGCCCTCCATATCTTCATACTGATAATCATAGATCCCATTAAATGGCTGGATTCCAGGCTGGACAAGTAATGGATGTTCAAATTCGATATTTATTAATTCATTTTTTTTAAGTTGCTGATTATCAGCAAGCAGAAATAAATGGGTATCGGTATTAAAAATAATGCTACGGCACTTGGAATTACTATTTTTATTGGAGAGAAGAATATGGACCAATTATTTCCTCTAACAGTAGCCTCATAGGCTTAATCTAGGGCTTTTAAGTCCAGGACGCAAGCCTACCCCTCCCTGAATTGGCCCCTCGCTCAAGTACTATAATTAGTGCAATACTTTAAGGAGAAACTTATGAAAAGGACTCTGGTACTGCTTTTTACCTTGCTTTCTTTAATTACAACCTATGCTAACGCGACTATTAACCCTGGATTAAATAACTTCGGGCCGCAGAGTAATTTTGGACCGCATAATAATACTGGGCTAAATAACTTCGGGCCACAGAGTAATTTTGGACCGCATAATAATCCTGGGCTAAATAACTTCGGGCCGCAGAGTAATTTTGGACCGCACAATAATCCTGGGCTAAATAACTTCGGGCCACAGAGTAATTTTGGACCGCATAATAATCCTGGACTAAATAACTTCGGGCCGCAGAGTAATTTTGGACCGCACAATAATCCCGGATTTAATAATATTACACCAAGAACTTTTAACCGCCGCTTTTAATGGGGGCGGTGCCTAAAGCTTAAATAGCGACGTACTATAATTTAATTAAACCACCTTGAGGAGGAAGTAATGAAACGGACTCTTCTAATCTTGTTGACCTCGTTTTCTTTAGGAAGTGCGGCGTACTCAAATACCACCAGTAATTCAGGATCGAATGCTACAAAGAATAATGCCCCCAAAACAGGAATAAGCCATCAACGAGGCAACATGCCCACTACACCGGGCATCGTTAACCCACTGCCAGGTACTACAATTCCGAATCCCCAGCTAACCCCTGGCAGTAAGACTAACCCCTATAACCCGCCCAGCACGAATATTGATACTACTCATTAATAGAAATTGGCTTATTAACCAGTATGGGCAACAAGGAGAAAGTAATTGCATGCCTTTGATAATGAAGAAGCGAACTACACACAATAACGATGTAAAACCATCAAAAATGAAATGCTAAGAGTTTTTTGAGACGCGTTGTTCTGTTTTATCAACCTCGTCATCCGCAGCAAGTAGTTGTTGAGTCTCTCTTAAATCCTGTTTGTAGTTTTTGGTTGCAGCTGTTGAGCTTGAAATTTGCTGATTATCAGGCCTATCCCACTGTTTAATTTGACGCCAGTGAGTCGATTCACCATTTTGAAACATTCGACAAAAGATGCTGCCATTGTATTGACCTTTATCATCTTTTTTAAAATGCAGTTGCAATAGTTCCTTGTGTGCAGCAACTGCTTCTGCTTTATTGGAGCTATTTTTAATATCATCAACGAGTGCATCTTTTATCTGCCTCCATAGAGTGGCGTTATTGGTTGCTCGAGCCTTGAGCATCATCTCTTTTAGCCGAACAGGGTCCTGCAAAGGAAATTCAAATTCCATTGTCTTCGCTTTATCAAAATTTGGATCGGTAGAATCTCGTATATCGCTTTGAATTTCGTCCCATCTTTTTTTGTCTCCTAACCCCATTGCCCAATTGAGCAGGTAAACTGCTCGGCTTCCATTTGTAGGCGGCGCATCATACTTTACATGAACATCCTGTGCTAACGCTCTTGTTCCATGGCAATTTTTAAATTCCCCTTCCTCCCCATAGAAATTAAGGGAAAAACTAAAAGCACTTTCATCTAAATTATGCCGTGCACCAGAAAAAGTGGTCATGTCTGTAAGCCTAATATTTTTTTCATCATCATCGATCTGGCTTTGCAGGGCATCAAATAAAGGCCTATCAAGCAGGGTACCGCCTCGTGTTTCCCACGCATAGTCACGTTGCTCATCATAGTGTTGTTTATTCCAGGCAATCACTACTTCAACTTGCGCGCCTTCGGGGGCATGTTTTAACATTTGCTCGATGACTTGTTTTCCTTCATCACTCTCTAATTGAGCGGCATTAATTCCTCCTGGCAAATGAATCATTGAGAGGCGAACAATATCCCCAGCCTCATCTTTGATCCGAAAGCACAAAGCTACACAGTCCGTCATACCAGAGGTAAAAACACCATTTCCATCTTCAGGACCAATATTCACGACATTTTGTGGTGATAATACTGGCTCATATTTTGCGTAAGAATAAGCATAGGGATCATCATCTATAATTGCAGGCTCTTCTCCAGGCATCATAATATCTCACTTCATGAATAATTTAATTATATGCGTAGAGAGCAAAATTTGCCCAAAAAAGCCAATACGACCCGGCTAATAAGGCTAATTTGCAATTTTATGAATTCTCATTCCCAATCAGGCAGGGGAGAAACCTCTATACTAATCCTGGCTTGCTGCTTTAATCGTTTTCACTTAAATCAATAGCAACTAGACCAGTCGAGCATCATACTCCCTGCTCGCTTGCTCCAATGCTGTTATGTCATCGCTACAAATATAGTCTTTTAAGAGATTGAATTTATCCTCCTGCCAGGAATAAATGTCTAACTTTAGGATTCGTTCGATAATGTCTTGCGTGAAGCGTTTTTTTATTATTTTGCCAGGACTCCCGGCCACGATGCTATAAGGTTCAATATCTTTAGTCACAATGGTATTTGCAGCTATTATCGCCCCTTCTCCAATAGTGACACCCGGCATAATTATTGAACGCATTCCGAGCCAAACACCATCCTTAATAACGGTATCCCCCTTCCCTTCATAGGCGTCAAGATACCTGTCTGCAAAAGGATAAAGACAAAACCAGTCTGTCCGGTGATTATGATTTCCGCCCAACATAATAATGACCTCGGCAGCAATACAAACATAATTACCAACATAAAGCTGGTCAATGGGCCATTGCGGCTGCCAATTTTTTAAACTGTATTCATCTCCGTAAAGATATCGAACTACGGTTTCCTCAAAACTCCCTGTCCATGCATCACTGTAATAGCTATGCGTTCCTTTGATATGGATATTGGGATTTTTAACATGCTGATGTAAATATTCTATTTTGGACCAGTGTTTTTCTTCTGTCTTTTGCATAGCAATTTATTCGTAATTCAAAAAAGGCAAATTTTAATCAGCAAAGAAAATTTGGCAAGCAACTTCATTCGAAAGCTTAGGCTTATCGCAACAAAATGAATTTAATTTTGACAAACAGAGCCATTTAACTACACTAAATTTATATGTCTCTCCACTAATGGAATAAAAACATGGAGTTAGAGAAAAGCTGTCCAAAACAACATCCCCAACCCCCTCACTATAAAGAGAGATTTTTGGGTAACCCAACGCAATTTATTACAAAAAAGTCTATAGCTGCGGTTGAATTAGACCATTTTAGACCAAGTGCTGACTGGGGCGCTTGAAGGATGATGAAAAAACACTTATTTTACAAATTAGGGAGTAAAATCTACCCGCTGCGCTGGTATATCATTATCCTATGGGTAGTCATAATCCTGGCCTGTGTTCCTCTGCTCATCAACATTGTTGCTCCTTTTAAAACAACCGGTTTTAAAGATGAGAATTCACAAAGTGCCAAGACCCAGGAATATATCGATAAGAAACTGGGTTACGACAGCGCTAATAAATTTCTGATTATCTATCAGAGCAATCATCTTCGGGCTAACCAATCCCTATTTAATAAGAAAATCAAGCAATCCCTTTCGGGTTTGGAAAATTTCCCTATTAAACATGACATTTTCCTCCCCTCAGACAACAAACATCAAATTTCCAAGGATAAGCATTCTGCCTATGTAGTCGTAATTGTTAAAAGCCAGGAACCTCTTGATGCTGACATGCTAGCCAAATTTACAGCTGCAATAAAAAAACCATCCAATATGACTATTGAAATGGGAGGGCAGGCTATTTTTGTTAGAGAGATCAATAAAGAGACTCAGCACGATCTCTATAAGGCCGATTTTATCGCAACACCGGTGGCAATTATTACCTTGTTAGTCGTTTTTGGCTCCCTAACTGCCGCGTTGCTGCCTATTCTTTTGGGCGGCGGATGCGCGCTCATTATCCTTACCGCCCTTTATATTTTAGGAGAATCGTGGACTCTCTCTGTCTATACCTTGAATATTGCTTTATTGCTGGGTCTCTGCCTGAGTCTGGATTATTCCCTATTTATCATCAGTCGCTTTCGCGAAGAATTACATAATGGCATCGATATAAGCGAAGCCATTGCCATTACTGCAGAAACCGCGGGAAAAGCTATTTTTTTCAGTGGCCTGGCCGTTCTTATCAGTATCAGCGCTTTATTTCTTTTCCCTATTAATATTTTATTTTCTATGGCTGTTGGCGGGATCGTTGCTGTGGTGGTTGCGGTCATTACGGCTGTCATCGTACTCCCTGCTTTTCTTGCTGTTCTCAAAAACAAAATTAATCTTTTTTCGATCCATCTACCCGGAAAAAATAAGGGCCATCACTCGCCTGCCTGGCGTTGGCTAGCAGAAAAAGTTGTTGCTCATCCTTTATACTTTTTTTTTCCGATTCTTATTTTATTACTCCTGCTTGGTTATCCATTCTTGTCGGCCAAATTTGGCGTATCAGATTATCGCATTACTCCTAAAGAATCTGAGAGCCGACAGTTTTTTAATACCTACGAAGAAGAATTTGATGTCAAATCATTAACCCCAATTTTGTTATTAATTCAATCTCCCCATCATTATATTTTGTCGCAAGATAGTCTTTCCAAAATCTATACTTTAGTACAAAAACTAAAAGACCATCCCTCTATTGATGGGATTAGCGGGGTAGTCTCGTCTGATGGAAAATTAACCAAGAAACAATATATCAACCTGTATTCCACACCTAAGAAATTTTTGGCTGCTAATATAAAAAAATTATTAGCGACAACAACAGGCTATTCTTTTGCGGTATTAAATGTTAGTAGCAATTATGAAAGCAATGACGCTCAAACAATACAACTAGTTAAAACGCTAAGAAACACTAAAGTGTCTGCGGGACTGACTATGGAAATTACTGGGACACCAGCCCTCAACGTTGATGTTTTAACCCGTATTTCTCAGATTTTACCTTGGGCTTTGTTATGGATTATGGTTTTCACTTATCTCATTTTACTTCTGCTATTACGTTCTTTATTTATTCCTATTAAAGCCATTCTCATGAATTTATTAAGTCTGAGTGCCTGCTATGGTGCTCTTGTGCTCGTATTTCAGGATGGTTATTTAGCGAAATACCTTAATTTTGAACCCCAGGGAATGTTGGATATCAGTCTTTTAGTCATCATCTTTTGCGCCCTCTTTGGGTTCTCGATGGACTATGAGGTTTTTCTCCTATCGCGAATAAAAGAGGCTTATGAAAAAAATGGCCATCATAACAATAAAAGTATTATTTCGGGCATTGAGCGGAGCAGTCGCATTATTACCAGTGCCGCACTCATCGTTATCTTCATTTGCGGTTCATTTTTAGTTGCCGATGTATTAATGGTGAAAGCCTTTGGGCTTGGCATCGCGGTGGCGATTTTTGTGGATGCTTTTTTAATTCGAACGCTCCTGGTTCCCTCCACTATGGTATTGCTTAAAGAATGGAATTGGTACCTGCCCAAATGGCTAGATAAGATTTTGCCAAAACTATAATTATAGAAAATGGAGTATGGGTTAACTTTGATAGGAAGGAAGAAAAATTGAAAAGGAAAACTGCCGATACCCTGCATGAAATGTTTGAGCTGCAAGTTAAACAAAGACCGCAAAAAATTGCCGCTATTTTTGAAAGACAAGCAATTAGTTACGCTCAATTAAATCAGAGGGCAAATCAGCTAGCCCATTATTTGCGGACATTGGGAGTGACCGCAGAAACGCAAGTTGCCCTCTGCATGAATCGCTCCATCGATTTTCTTATTGCGATTATGGCAATTTTAAAGGCAGGGGGAGCCTATATTCCCTTAGATCCTTCATCTCCTGAAGAACGGTTATTACTCATTCTACATGAAGGATCAACTTCCATTCTCATCACGACGAGTGAATGGAAAACAAAATTTACTCGCTACCAGGGAAAAACCATCCTTTTTAATGAAGATGAGGAACTGTGCAAGCAATCACTTGATAATCTTCAATCAGTCACTTCCCCTCATCACCTGGCTTATATAATTTATACGTCTGGTTCAACTGGTAAGCCTAAAGGTGTACTCATTGAGCATGAGGGTGTTGTCAATTACGCGAAGTGGTTTGCTGATTCTTGCACGTTAAACACACAACAATTGGTTGATTTTTCTTCCAACCCGTCTTTTGATTTTGCGCTAACAACCTCGCTTGTGCCCTTGACAATTGGCTTAACCGTTGTGATTTGTGAAGATAAAGTTAAAAAAGATCCTGGTCTGTATCTGAATTATCTTGTCACCAGCAAAGTCAATTTCATTAAATTAACGCCCAGTTATTTTAGAGTCTTGTTACATCAGCTAAAAATTAAGTGCAAGCCTCTTCATCATCTGAAAAAAGTCATGTTGGCAGGAGAAAATTTAGCCGCTAGTGATTGTGCAGCCTGGTTGAGTTTTTATCCCAAACATCGTTTGTTTAATGAATACGGTCCTACGGAAACCACTGTTGCTGTTTGTCTATATCAAATTGACTCTACAAATATTTCCAGTCTGGGAGCGAATGTACCTATTGGTAGGTTGGTTCCTAATTGCCAATCTTATCTCCTTGATGAAAATGGCTTGCCTGTTGCTGATGGAGAGATCGGTGAACTTTATCTAGGCGGTTGTTGTCTGGCCCGTGGATATCTAAACAATAAGACATTAACAGAGCGATACTTTATTAAAGACCCCTTCAACAATGCCCCCAATGCTCGCTTGTACAAAACCGGAGATTTATGTCGCCGACTACCTGAGGGGGAACTTGAGTGCATCGGAAGAATCGATCATCAGATAAAGATACGAGGCTTTCGTGTAGAACCAGCCGAGATTGAACACTGTTTAGCTGCTCATCACCAACTCAAATCCGCAGCAGTCATTACTGCAGATGGATATCGCAAGGAGAAAATATTAGTCGCCTACTACATTCTGAAAGATAAAAATCAGGCTGTAAGTGACAATGAACTGCGACAATATTTAAAGCAGTACTTGCCTGATTTCATGATTCCTTCTTGCTTTGTCAGCGTAGAATCCTTTCCCCTCAATACCAATGACAAGCTAGACACCGTCGCCTTGCCTGCGCCCTCCTTCACTCCAACCATAGGACAGGTGGCACCCGAGACCCCCCTGGAGAAAATACTTGCTGAAATTTGGTCGGAGGAATTAGGTATAAAACCAATTGGTATTCATGATGATTTTTTTGATTTGGGAGGACATTCTTTGTCGGCAGCGAGAATTATTACAACCATTAATCACGCTCTAGGAAAAGAAATCAGTTTACAAAATTTTTATCAGAAGCCAACCATCGCAGCTGTGGCCAGCTTGCTCGATCAATTACAAGAAGTAAGGCAGCAAACAGATAGTTATGCGGAGACTTATAAGGATAAGAATCAGCTGCCATTGAGTGATTTCCAATTCACTTTATGGCTATCAAATACCTTTGAATCCAAAGCCAAAAAATTAAATATCTGTGCGCGAGAACGTGTGCAAGGGATGTTGGATTTAGAAAAACTAAAGACTGCCTTGGCTTTGATTATTAAAAAACATGAAACCTTATGCTACCGAATATTCTCTTTTCGTCCTGTCCAGTCTCTCCAGAAAAATCTTCCTCCTGAGATCGCAGTAAAAAATCTCGCATCGCTGCCTGAGAAAGAAAGCGAGGTTGTTTTAGAGACTTCCTTTAATGAGTTGAGGGCACTCTATCCCTGGCCTAAAAATCAACCTCTGATAATGGTTCGTTTATTTTATTTAAAGGGCAGAAACACAGAAATCCAACTTTGTATGCCTCATATTATTTCTGATCATGTTTCACCTGCAATCTTGTTCTCTGACTTATCCAATTTTTACCTCTCGGCTCAGTCGCCATCGTTGAACAGAGATACCCGTTATCGAGAATATATATTCAAAGAACAAGCCTATACTCAAACTTATTTCAATCGCGACTTTATGTTCTGGGAGGACTATCTGGAGGATGCTTCTTTATTTACCTTTCCCGCCGAATATGTTGTAGCCAATATGAAGAAAAGCCAAATTCCCTATTCAACGTACACAGAAATCTCTCAGGAGGCACTGCAAAATCTACGTCTATTCTGTGCACATAATCATATAAGCCTTAATGATGGTTTGAGTAGTGTAATTTTGTTAGCTCTGCGTAATTGCTGTGGCTACAAGCTCAATGCACATTCCTCCATCTGTATGACTAAAGTTAAATCCACTCGCGATGATCATAACTATGATAAAACCATCGGTTGCTTCTTGGAGCTGGAGCTAATCAAGGCACAGATTAACAAGCAATCTACCCTAAGCTCCGTCTGCAGAGAGGTTCATGCATCGATTATGGCTACCAGCCCTTATCAAAAATGCTCTAATATAGTAAAGCTCGCCAGTATAGGCACCTTCCGAGAGCCTAAAAAAATTAAAGAATATGGTGTCAAACTACTAACCTGGTTATATAGTTGTTTATTCCCTAACCTTCAATTAAACCGAAAAATCCTCAACTGCTGTGGACGTTTAAATTCTTTTAAAGGTAATAATTTTCTCATCAATATCAATATGCATACTGATTTTTTAACCTCAGAAAAGGAGAATACCTCGCTATTTGGATTAAAAGCGAAAAATCTAAACAATTATCAATATGATTTATTGGAAGTAGATAATTTTCTCGATATTTGCTTTCTGCGTATGGCCGATAACAGACCCCACATGGCTATTTCAGCCAATTTGACTACGGATTTTCGTGAGAGGCTTGCCAAAGAAATCCTGCGAATTATGAAAGAGGATACCAAACAATATTATCCAAAAGATCAATCAATGTTTTGTGGTTAAGCTGAATTCTGATAAAGTCTTTAGGAAAATCATTAAATTAGCAAGGATCAAGGATGATAAGAAAGTTTTTTATTGTCATCACTGCCTATCTGTTTGTTCAAACTGCAATGGCATGTGATAGGGCTGTACCTACAAACGATGCGAACTTTTGCTCGTCGTTTAAATCAGTGGCAGCCTGTTACTGCACATCGTCAGGACTCCCCTCAGGGATGTGTCAAGATGTGAGAAAGCTTTACGCACGATTGTTAATTATATATGGTTCACTTCAAACAGCTTGTGACCGCCAGAAATATACGACCTCTCAGGATTGTATGGATAACTGGAATTGCTATCTGTTTGGTAAGGTTAATTCTCCAGGCCGGATTTGTAGTAAAGCCTGCCAATAATTTTTGTTAGCTAAGTTATCTCCTAATTTCTCAGGAAAGAAATTAGGAGAAGAGAGAGAGTGTTTATTGTGATTGTCAAAAATTTGTTACTGGCTACGATGTTACCCTTGTATTTGTATTCAATGAGTGGTCATGCTGGTGAGGGAGGATCTCCCTTTCATCCTCGTTTTTATATTGGTGCACTTGGAGGTTATGCTTCAACGACATGGCACGGCTTGGTCCCCTCCCAAGAAAATCAAAATTTAGCCCTAAATGTGTCCACTCCAATTCATACCAGAGAGGGCGGTGGAGGTTGGGGGGCTTTTGCTGGACATGAATTTTCCCCTTCTTTCGCCATCGAATTTAGTTATATGCACTATCCTAAAGCGGAAATCTCATTTGATTCTTCGAGCTTATTCAGCTTCGAGAATAATGAATCGACA
Organism: Legionella feeleii; assembly: GCF_001467625.1. Classification (GTDB taxonomy): domain Bacteria; phylum Pseudomonadota; class Gammaproteobacteria; order Legionellales; family Legionellaceae; genus Tatlockia; species Tatlockia feeleii. The sequence goes on along the minus strand of NZ_LNYB01000085.1, from coordinate 41,086 downwards.
ACATTTTCTACTAAAACGGAAACAGTCAATTTAACCGGCAAAATTATGCTGCCTATCTACAATACTTCCCTTAGACTTTTTTCCAGTGCCGGTGTTGCAGGCGTACATCGAGATGATTTACTGGTGGAAGACTGGCGTCTGAGCCCAACTTTCAGTGTCGGATTAAATACGCCCCTGGGAGAACACCTCATGGCTGAAATCGCTGGAAATTATACCGCTGGATATGGGGAGTCGCAGTTAAACCCTGTAAATACCTTTTTTCCTTTTTTATACTCGGTTGTTGGACGCTTGGCTTATTTTTTTTAAGGAACAGCCGCATCGGGCTGTTCTCATAACTCATTCTCATGTTGGTATATACTTTTATTAGAGTAACTCACCAAATCATGGAGTGATCATGCATAAATTAATTGAGATTGAAGGAATTGGTGAACACTATGCTGCACTTCTGCAAACGGCAGGCATTGAAAACCAAACTCAATTGCTAGACGTTTGTGGTGATCGCAATGGCCGACAAACCATTGCAGAAAAAACGGGTATCAGTCCTAAGCTAATCCTGAAATGGACTAATCAAGCTGATCTGGCACGCATCAAAGGTATCAGTGAGGAATATAGTGAATTATTAGAACGCAGTGGAGTGGATTCAGTCCTGGAATTGGCACAGCGCCGCCCAGACAATTTGCATCAAGCACTCCAGGCAACCAATGAACAGAGTAAACTGGTGCGCCAGCTGCCAAGTTTATCGCAAGTTGAATCTTGGATAATCCAGGCAAAAAAACTGCCTCAAGCTGTATACCATTAAGTTAATAGCGTCTGGCACTAGCATTCGTGCCTTGAAATGTGTAAGGCCTCTTCTTAATAGAGACCTACCGTCGTTTTATGCCTAAGGCAGTCAATAAAGAACGCATTAGATCACGCATAATTTGCCGTACCACCTGACGAAATAAGGTGTTTTTACTTATTTGCTCTATCATGCCAGGCTCCTGAGAACTTGCCGTGCCTCTCTGGGTTGTAGCATCGGTAGTACTTGTTTGCGTTGCACTCGCCACTTGCTTGGCCAATATTTCTTTAGCCGATTCGCGTTCTATACGCTGTCCATAGCGAGCGATTAACGTTGACTGTGCCACAACGGCAGCTAACTCTTGCTGGTTGAGCACCCCCATGCGTGATTCCGGAGCACGTATCAAACATTCAACAAGCGGTGTCGGTTCTCCTTTGGCATTCAAACCGCTGACCAACGCTTCACCAATTCCTAAAGCAGTCAATAATTGCTCTGTATTGTAATACGTAGAAGGTGGGAAATTTTGTGCCACCAGCTTCATCGCCTTGCGATCTTTAGCGGTGAAAGCACGTAAGGCATGTTGTATTTTTAAACCAAGCTGGCTCAATACCGCATCGGGAATATCATTGGGTGTTTGCGTACAAAAAATTAAACCCACTCCCTTGGAACGAATTAATTTAACCATTGTCTCCAATAAACTTAATAAAGCTTTACTGGCATTACTGAAAATTAAATGTGCTTCATCAATAAAGAGAATTAGCTTCGGCTTAGGTGGATCACCGAGTTCGGGCATCACTCGATAAACATCAGATAATAACTTCAGCATAAACGTAGAAAATAATTTTGGTTTATCTTGCATATCCAACAAACGCAAGATTGAAATTATCCCCTGGCCTTGAGGATTAGTACGCACCAAATCCATGACGTTAAATGCTGGCTCGCCAAAAAATTTGTCACCGCCCTGAGCCTCAAGTTCAATAATTTTACGAACAATAGTCCCCACCGATGACGTGGCTACAGAACCAAAAGCAGCTTCAATTTTTGCGCTACCGGCATCGCTTTGGGCAAATTGTAACAACGCTTTAAAATCAGCCAGTTCAATCAAGGGTAACTTATTATCTTTTGCATATTCAAAAAGAACAGTGATAACGCCTGCTTGTGTTTCATTCACATCAAGCATGCGGGAAAACAGGACAGCACCAAAATCACTAATGGTTGAGCGTAAAGGAACACCTTCCTGGGTTGACTCATTTAAAGTGAGCATTTCAACCGGAAAGGCACGTGGTGCATAACTAAGATTTAACGATTTGCTACGTGATAATAAAAACTCAGACGTTTCACCTGGTAGAGCCAGGCCAGAGATATCGCCTTTGATATCCATGACTAAACTCGGGACCCCTTGGAGGGAAAGTTGCTCACTAAGCACTTGAATAGTTTTGGTTTTACCACTACCGGTTGCGCCAGCAATCAGACCATGGCGATTTAAGGATTTAAGCACCAAATTGACTGGTGAGTCAGCAAGCAATTGTTCATTAAGAAGAATGCCGCCTAATTGCAAGGCAGGAAACTCTCCTGCTTGATAGGGATTGCGTAAATCATCGTACATAGCAACATCCTTGTTGACCTATAATGCATTAATTATAACTCAGATTTTTGCAGCAGATTCAATTGGTTTACAATTCTGTTTTAATTGCAAAGGCTCTTTTATCCACCTTCTCCGAGTTGTCAGAATCGCTGCTCGAGTCGCGGCTCATCCCCAGCCAGGCTAGGGTCATGCTTCTGAGTATTATCAGTGGGTTGAGACGTTGACCAAAACAAAGAGCGCAGAGAACTAACATAACTAATTGAACCTTGAACCAGCTCACCTGCCTTTTTACGAGACAACCAGCTTTCCTGAGAAGAAGCTGCGCCTAAACCGCGTTTTTCCTGCATACTATCATCTATAACGACAACACGCTCATGCTCACGCTGCTCAGGTCCATTGTCTCCTGCCATTTCCTCTCTACTGGCAGGCTTCGACCAGTTAAAGATATTCGGAACGTATTGAGTAATACCAGCTAACAAGCCAGAGAAAAATTTGTAAATGGCTTGACCAACACTAATCTTTACCTGGGCATCCAAAACAGGAACTTGCAGATCCAAAGGTATCTGTTCCTCTAATTGCTCTGGCCCAGCCAGATCAAAAGTATCGCGCACGAATCGAATGCCCGCGTTAATTACAGCAAAATAAAACGCTTTTTTGCGCTCAAATAGCCCTATACGCACCCCGTTATCCCTTTCCGGATTCAGAGCAAAGTCTTCATCGAAAAAAGTTGTGGAGGCGGCTCTAATTATCGCGTTACGTATAGAACCTTCTTCATCCTCTAGCTCCTGGGACCATAGCTCTACAAAATCAGCAGGCGTTTCATAAACACTGATTGGGAAAGGAAGCAGCTCTTTTGAAAGTTCATCGTACAGAGCAGCATTTTGCTCCGATGTAAATTCACTCCCTACACTATCGATAAATTGCCCCAAAAAATCACCTTTTTTTATCTCAGCCCACCTCTGACGCGCTGCTTCCCGAGCCGCTTCAGCAAGCCGTTCTACTTCCTCTTGCCTTGCTAGTTGTACTTCTACTGTTAAAGGCAGTTGGGCATAAGGTAATAAGGCGACCTCTTCTCCTTGAACATCTGAAAAAGGATTAAATTTTGCCTTCATGCTTTCAGGGTATCGGCCCCATCCGGAAGAAGGAAGATAGTGTTCCAGTATTCTAACCCCATACTTCGTTATACCCGTGTCATGGTAAAGAATACCGTCTTTTATACGATAAAATTCATTTCTAAGCGGCCGTTCATCTTCCAGACTATAATTGACAGACCAAATACCATCAGCCTCTGGTTCCCATGCTTCTGCCAAAGAAGGATTATCTTCGCGGGCAGGGGCACTTTCTGCGTGCACTACACCACCTTCCTGTACAAAACGCACCCACTTGCTATCTTTTTGAGACCAGAATGTTCCAATGATCATAATTTGATACCGGTTGATTATTTTTAATGCCACAGCATAACATACTAAAGCTTAAGTAAAGCTTAAAATATAAACATTTGTCTTAATGATTTTTCATTAACTCGCTAAAGCGTCTGGCAATTTGGACATAACCCATAAATATTCAAAGCATGGTCTGTCATTTTAAAATTGGCTTTCTCTGCAATCATACGTTGCCGTTGTTCGATAGTTTCATCAATAAATTCTTCTACCCTGCCGCATTTTACACAAACCAAATGGTCATGATGCTCCCCTTGGCTGAGTTCAAATACCGAATGACCACCTTCAAAATTATGGCGGGCAACCAAACCAGCCGCTTCAAACTGCGTGAGCACACGATAAACTGTTGCCAAACCAACATCCTCCCCCATATCCAGTAACGCTTTGTATACACTCTCTGCACTTAAATGATGATCTCGTGATTGCTCTAAAATCTGTAATACTTTCAAGCGGGGCATCGTGATCTTTAATCCGGCGTCTTTTAATTGCTGGCTCTCTTCCACAAGCACTCCTCTGCGTGATATTCAACACCTTTGATCAGGTGTCTTTCTATGGATGGCATGCTATTATGGCGAAATTTTTCACGACAGGCAAAAAAATGCGAATTAGAACCATTCTCATTAGTATCGCGTTAACCTTAACACTTACCCACTGCGCGGACTATGATTTTTCGAGACGGATTGTGCAACAAGGTAATTTATTACCCCAAAGCAAAGTTGAACGTTTAAGACTAGGTATGAGTAAACATGACGTTGCAATTCTCATGGGCACAAGTTTACTAAGCCCCACTTTTAACAATGAGCGCTGGGACTACGCCTATACCTGGCGTAAAGGCGGCAATGCCCTGCGCGTACGCAACTTAAGCTTATATTTTTCTCATGGCGTGTTATCGCGTATTGAGCATCATCCATAAATATTGTATCCAGTGCTGCCAAGGCCAAGGCCAAGGCAGCACTGGATTCCGCTCACGTAAGCGTATTAGATATCGAGTTAATCTTTTGCCTTGGCGCGTTGTCTTCTTTTCTCTTTTGGGTCCAAAGTTAAATGCCTGTAAATTTCAAGGCGATCGCCTGGTTTTAATACCGTATCCATCGCAACACGTTTGGTAAAAATCCCTATCGGCAACGTTTGCACCTCTGGATGAGTCTCAAAAATACCTGACTCCTTAAGTGCATCCGCAACCGTTGCTCCCGCTTGTAAAGCGAGTTTTAATTGTATGGTTGCCTGATCAGCGGCTATATAAACAATTTCAACGTTTACCATAAAGCATCTCAGCGCGATCGCAAAAGGCATCTACCATTTTGTCGGTAACTTGTTCAAAGACTGGACCTAAAAGCATTGAAAACATACGGCCGGCAAATTCAAATTCCAAATCAAATGACACTTTACAACCTTCCGGAACTTCATCAAAACGCCAAAAACCTTCCAAATGGCTAAAGGGCCCATCGACCAAACGAATTTCAATCATCTTGTTTGCCTGCAGACGGTTACGAGTAGTAAATGATTTACTCATTCCAGCCGCTGAAATAACTAAGGTTGCCTGTACTTCATCCTCATCGCGATGATGTACCAGGCTTTGTGCGCAATAAGGTAAAAACTCGGCATACTGCTCGACATTATTAACCAGGCCATACATTTGCTCACATGTAAAAGGAACCACACGGGATTTTTTTACAACAGTCATCAAAAGTCTCCTTTTACTTGGGTTCTGATCCAACGAGCCAAATCAGCGATTTCCTCGGCACAGATAGCATGATCAATTGGATATTCATTAAAGGTTAAGTTTTTATACCCTGTTGCGGTTAACCAGGCCGCTGTTTGCTTAGTCCAGACAGGTGAAACAACAGAATCATATTGTCCGCCAGCAAGAAACAGTGGTGTATTTTTAGCAAGAACGGGTTTGCACTGAGTTGCCAATAGCAAATAAGCAGATAGAGCCACAACCCCAGCAAGCGGTGTTGTCAGATTTAAGGCCGTATATAAAGCCATTGCCCCACCTTGAGAAAAGCCAGCCAACATAATTTGATTGGTCGAAAAGCCTTGGTCAATCTGGGCATCAACAATCTGGCGAATGTAGTTTTGCGAAGCCAAAATACCTTCTTGATCTTCACGATCGGTCAGTTGCATACCAAGAATATTGTACCAAGCACGCATCGACATACCATTATTGATAGTAACCGGCCGGACTGGCGCATCAATAAAAACATGGCGAAGTGCTACATCACCAAGGGGCAATTGTTCAACTAACCCCATCATATCCGAGGAATCAGCGCCTAAACCGTGCATCCAAATCATACAAGCTTTCGCCTGCTGTGTTGGCTCTTTTACATAAACGTTCAACATAGCTCCAACAAAAAACTCAAATTATCACCAAAGCGCTTCCCTATAGCAATAGACCTCTTTCGAAACACCAGGGTCTGTCGACATTTCGCTGGCTTGAGCCAACAAGCGTTGATTTTCGTTTATCGCAGCACCGTTCACAGGAGAGTAACGTAGCAGCGAAGCACAGGAAATCAACGCTTTTCAGCCGGCATAGTAGAAATGTCAACCGCCCCTGATAGCACTTTCATCATGAATTCACTATACTCTGTCATTTATTATTGCAGATTATGCATGATGCGCTTCCTTACCATTATACTTATTATTTGGACATCTCTGGTATTATCAGCTTGCGGGCAAAAAGGCCCTCTCTATCTGCCTACTGATACGCAAACAGCAAAGAAATCCTAGTTGCCCCAATTAATTAATGAGCCGCCAAATGACTATTCAATTTACCAAGATGCACGGTTTAGGTAATGACTTCATGGTGATCGATGCCATTCGCCAGCAAATCGATTTATCTCCGAAACAAATTGCCCTCCTTGCCAAACGTGATACAGGAGTCGGTTTTGACCAATGTTTACTCGTTGAAACCAGCAAAGAAAAAGGCATTGATTTTTTTTATCGCATTTTTAATGCGGATGGGCAGGAGGTAGGGCAATGTGGTAATGGCGCCCGTTGTCTGGCTCGTTTTGTTTTTCATTATGGTTTAACCACTAAAAAAAGAATAACTGTTGCAACCTGTACGACCAAAATGCACCTGGAACTGCATGACGATCAAACGGTTACCGTTAATATGGGACAACCTAATCTTGTGCCTGACGCGATTCCTCTGCAAGTAAAACAGCAAGCCCCTTTATATTCGTTACCACTCAACGACGGTACACTCTGGCAAGTACATGCCTTAAGTGTAGGCAACCCTCACGCAGTCAGTGTCGTAAACAATCTTGCTGAAATAGCAATAGACCGTCTTGGAAAAGAAATTAGTGAGCATTCCTTGTTTCCCGAGCAATGCAATGCTGGCTTCATGCAACTGATTGGCACCAATCAGATTCGTTTACGCGTTTATGAACGTGGCTGTGGTGAAACCCAAGCCTGTGGTAGTGGTGCGGTCGCTGCTGCAGCAATCGGCAGACTTTATCACCAGCTTGCACCTCAAATTCATATTACGCTGCCTGGCGGGGAATTGATTGTTGATTGGCCGGATATCAACGGCCCTATCTATCTAAGAGGCCCTGCAACCTTCGTCTATGAAGGAGTATTAATGTCATGCGTATAGTTATTTTAGGGGCTGGGCAGGTCGGAGGGACACTGGCACGTAATCTGGCTCGCGAAGATAATGATATCACGCTGGTCGATCTTAATGAGGATCGCTTGCGCGAATTACAGCATAAGCTTGATATCAAAACAGTACTGGGTTCAGCTGCCCACCCGAATATTCTCATTACTGCGGGTATAGAACAGGCGGACATGATAATTGCAGTAACCGATAGTGATGAAATTAATATGATGGGCTGCCAAATTGCCTATAGCTTGTTTCGCACCCCCACAAAAATTGCCCGCATCCGCTCGCGCTATTATTACGATTACCCACAACTATTTTGCAATGAACATGTACCTGTCGATGTATGTATTAGCCCAGAAAAACTGGTAACCGAGCATATTGAAAATTTAATTGACTACCCGGGCGTTACCCAGGTTCTCGAATTTGCTGAAGGAAAGGTTTTACTGGTTACTATTAAACCCCAGTCCGACGGGGTGATGGTAGGTAAAACTGTTGAGCAGCTTTATCAACATTTAAAGCCCATTGAAACACGAGTGGTTGCGATTTTTCGCGATAAAATTGCTATTGCCCCACAGGGTGATTGCGAAATTATGGCTGATGATGATGTCCTTTTCGTGGCCTCGCCCCCGGCAATTCAACAGCTTCTCATCGCCCTGGGACGTTATACCCATCCCAATCGCCGCATTATGATTGCTGGTGGTGGACACATCGGGACCAAACTGGCCCAGGCATTGGAAAAAAAATACCGTATCAAGGTGATTGATCGCAATTTGACCCATGCCAGTAAATTAGCCTCTCAATTGCATAAGGGTACTGTTTTGCAAGGTGATATTGCCGATCGCGATCTGCTCGTTAGTGAAAATATTGAATTTACCGATGTATTCTGCGCTGTCACCAACGATGATGAAGCTAATATCATGTCCTGTTTGCAGGCAAAACGTCTGGGGGCACGCCATGCCATTGCTTTGGTTAATCGCAATGCCTATGTGGAACTTATTGAAGACAGTCCCATTGATCATGCCATTTCTCCGCAATTAATTACTATCGGCAGTATTCTCACCAAATTACGTCGTGGGAACATGATCAAAGTGTATCGTTTACAAAATGACGAAGCTGAAACGATTGAATTGATTACTCACGGCGATGAGTTAACTTCCCAGGTTGTCGGACGTCAATTATCAGAAATTGAATTACCTCCCAGTTGTTCTATTGTCGCTGTTGTAAGAGGTGAAAAATTACTTATGGCAAATCCGCAACTGGTGGTTGAATCGGATGATCATGTCATCTTGCTGTTGCTAAAAAAACGCTACGTCCGTCAGGTAGAATCGCTATTTCAGGTAAACCTGGCCTTTACCAGTTGAAACACCAGACTTCTTTCGAAACTCGCTGCAGTGAGAGCAGCGCAAGGAGAAACGGCGCGCAGAACCGCAGTGTACACGTCAGTACATGAGGATTCGAGCACCGGATCGACGAAGCGATGCTCCAATGCAGTAGAGGTTTGAAAGAAGTCTCTGATTCCTCTATTGACCACTGCCCTCAACCTGGTGTTATGATTATCAGCCCAAAACCACTCTATTTGGCCAAGGTAAGATTAAAATAAGTAATGCAAATTAAAACCATCCTGCGCCTTTTAGGTTTGCTGTTAATGATGTTTAGCGTCAGTATGCTAACACCACTCATCATTAATCCGATATTTAATGAACATTTTTGGCTGCCTTTCGTCGCGGCTTTCACCTGTACGTTTGTTACTGGTAGTACACTTTGGCTGTGCTTTAGAACCCAGCACCACGAACTCAAAATCCGCGATGGTTTTCTGCTTGTCGTCTTATTTTGGTTTGTCCTTTGTTTTTTCGCTTCCCTACCATTTATATTCGCTCTTCGCCATGAAAATCATGGTTTAACTGACGCCCTGTTTGAATCGGTATCAGGATTTACAACGACTGGGGCAAGTATTATCAGACATTTAGACGGCCTACCCCATGCCATTTTGTTTTATCGCCAACAATTACAGTTTTTAGGGGGTATGGGTATTGTAGTCTTGGCAGTAGCCATCCTGCCTATGCTAGGCGTGGGCGGCATGCAATTGTTCAGGGCAGAGACACCAGGACCAATGAAAGATAGTAAATTAACCCCTCGCATTGCCCAGACCGCCAAAGCATTATGGTTCATTTATGTTCTATTAACGTTCCTTTGCATGTTGAGCTATTGGGCTGCAGGGATGGATTGGTTTGATGCCTTGGGCGAAAGCTTTACGACAGTCTCTACTGGCGGATTTTCGATGCACGATAATAGTTTTGCTTATTATCAAAACGATGCCATCGAGTTAATTGCCTGTTTTTTCATGTTATTGGGCGGCACCAATTTTGCCCTGCATTTTATTGCTTTTAAAAAGCGCAGCTTCATCCATTATTGGCAAGATGAAGAATTTCGTCTCTATGTCGCTTTTTTATTCACAGCCAGCTGCCTGGTAACGCTCAGTCTCGTCATGTACGGTTTTTTTGCCGCTGATCCGCACGCTCTGGTAAAAAGTTTATTTAATGTGATTTCAATGGCCACAACAACCGGTTTTATTTCCGCTCCATTTAATAGCTGGCCGACTTATGTACCCCTTTTACTGATGCTGCTATCAATTGTTGGCGGCTGTGCAACCTCAACTAGCGGCGGTGTAAAAGTCATACGTGCCCTGTTGATCTATAAACAAAGTAAACGTGAAATGGTGCGTTTACTACACCCCCACGCCATCATCCCCATTAAATTTGGTAGACATACTCTACCAGAACCTGTTTTACAATCCATGTGGGGCTTTATATCAGTGTTTATTGCTCTCTTTGCGGCTTTTATACTTTTATTTATGGCCTTAGGGAATGATTTGATCACCTCATTCGCAGCCATTACCGCAACGCTATCTAACGCGGGTGCAGGAATAGGTAGTATCCATGACAATTTTGCTGATCTTAGCGCCCCCAGCAAGTGGCTGCTTATCTTTTCCATGATCGCAGGCCGTTTGGAGATATTTTCTCTTCTTATCCTTTTTTCGCCTCATTTTTGGCAAAAATAGCAATCATCTCATTTTTGCTTGCTCTTCTTAAATGAAGTAAGCCCTATAAAGAAGGTAAAGACCAATAATCAGATAAAGAATGGCTGCAATAATGAGGTAAGCAGGGTTACGTAACCACCATTGCGCTACTTTTGTTAATAAATCCGGATTAATCAGGCGGTAAACTCCCCCGATCAAAACCAACCAGGCTATTAGAGTAATAATCACGGGCCAACCCATTACCCAAACATTATGACTTATTACCAAAAGCAAGCCCAAAATCACCGTTAATAGTGCAATAAAGAACATTAACGCCCGCTGTCCTAAAATATCGGTGATAATTGCCTTTAGTGCCTGTTGGCAGCACAACATATACAGACTGATAATCACAAAATACCAGCCAATCACTCGGGCTAAAAAAAGGGTTAAGTCCATGGTTATCTCCCTCTATCAGCGATTCCATTTAAAGTATAGTAAGAGCAGCCCTTTTTCGTCCTGTGTGGAGGACACTTTGCATAAAAAAATATATTATTTAATATTGCGTTAATTTTCTTCACGTAAAATAGGGTTCGCTAGAAGGAATGGGAATTAATAATACTTGCACTCTTAGCTAATTTTTTATACAATGCTGTGCTTGAAGTACATGACTTGGGGACATTAACCATGCTAGGATCAATAAAGAGATACGCTCAACCCGTACTTGATTCAGTAGAACATAATGGAAAAGCCGTGATCAATTTTCTCGATAAAGTTTTCGGGGCTATTGCAGGGGTTACTTTATTCTCGCTTACATCTCTCGTTCTGAACCTGCTTATGACGCTTGCTTTCCTGGCATTTACCTTATGTGTTCGAGTTGCTGTCCCAATAGTCGCGGCATTCTGGGCTTATAAAGTAACTCATAGCTTTTCTCTGACTCTTTTTACTACAGTAATGGCGCTTGGTCTTAGTCGCCTAATCCTTCCCCCCCTACTAGTACTCGGCAGCGTAAGATTAGTACTCAAAGCAATTGAAGACTTAGCCTATACTGTTCCTCATGGTTTAACCGAGGGTTATAACAAAGGCTTGGTGCAGGTTGCTAAACAATGGTGGAAGATTCCCTTTAGCTTTTTTAGTTATTTGCGCGCAGAAAATGAGAGTGTCCGGGCAATTAACCAGGACTTTTTTGAGCTGCCTAACTCATCATTCAACTCCCTTCAGGTAGCATTACAGCGATCATTTTACCACCCACAACCCAATGTGAAGGCTAAACTTACCCGACAAGAGTATAATGATTTAGAAATTGCCCCCACAAGTACGAAGTTCGAGCCCTTAACACCAGCTGAACTGGAAAGCGCCGCAAAAATTAGCGAACTCTCGACCGTTCTGACACAATATACAAATCTTAACAGTCGTCTGGATGAACTTGAAACAGGTAAGCTGGATGATGAGTTAATTGTCGCCACAGCTATAGAGAACCCGATCCTGTTAGTTAAGCAAGAACTTCAATCAGGTGTTTGGAAGGCAATCCCTGCTTATACGAAAATAAGTGACAAAGAAACGCTTTGGAGTTGGGTTTCAGGAGATGCAACAAATCCTTTTAATCGCGATCCGCTTGTTGATACTGCAACTACGCGTTACCGTTATAATGTCTATCAAGGCAAAGGCTCTTCGCAAGAACTGCGTCAAGCAGCAGAGACTATTCGTCAGAAACTATTAACTCCGGTGCTTGATCAGGCTCAGGTATCATCATCACCAGTAAATGATGTGGTTGACACTAGAACTGCTGGTTACTTCAGCCTCTTATCTGGTTTCTTTTCGAGAGGAACAGGCACAGTGAGCGCGCCAGTTATAAAGCCTACTGTGACAGATACCCCTTTTCCGCTCTAAATGCTTGCTGCTTTTATCTTGCTTTTGTTTTAGCTGCTCTTTATCCTTAGCTAAACATTGCAGGATAAAAGCTCATGACGAGAATCTTATATGGCGAACCAGCCTCCGTGTTTGTGCGCAAACCGCAAATCCTGATGTAAGAAAAGAGTCCCTCCTTTATTACCCAACCAGTTAATCCGATGTTGGCCGTTTCGGCAGAATTTGAAGCGATTAGCCCGCTAAGAAAAACTCCCGCATTCAGGGAGGGTGATTACGTATTAGCAGATTCATCGGCCATTTGTGCCTATCTCGAAAAGCAATACCCTTCCCCCTCTTTTTATCCCACCACTGCTGGAAGCTTTAGGTAAAGCACTCTGGTTTGAAGAATACGCCGATACAGCCTTATTTCAGGCCATTGCTCCTTGCTATTTATCAAACCGTACTTGCTGCTCCCCTCTACCGTAACCGCAGACCCGCTGAGCATGGAATTAACGAGGCACTTGCGGAAAACTTTCCACCGGTTGCGGCCTATTTGGAGGAACAGTTGCGTGGCACACGGTACCTGGTGGACGAGCAGTTTACGATAGCAGATATCGCCATCACGAGTATTTTTCTCAGCATGTATCAGTCAGGCTATCCCGTGGAGCATGCCAAATGCCCCCATCTAAGCACTTATCTGCGGCAGAATTTTCAACGTCCCAGCTTTCAATCCTGTATTCATGATGTGAATGCGGAATTAGAACGGGCAAGAAAGCTAATCTCTTACGCTTAACCTGGCGCCCCCGTATTAGCAGCATGCAATACGGGCATTCTCCTATACCTCACAAGCAGCGTTATTAACACTGGCCGCCTGCTTATTGTTCTCTGCAAGCTCTGGGCGAATGTCTTTTATACGATTATTGCTGTCAACGAAGACAACCTTAGGATTATGGTTCTGACAATGCTCTTCAGGAAGCTGGATAAAGGTTGCAATAATTACAATGTCGCCAGGCGTGACTAAATGAGCGGCGGCACCATTGACACAGACGTCTGTAGACCCTTTTTCACCAGTTATCGCATAGGTTTCAAATCGTGTTCCTGCGGTCACATTCCACACATGGACTGCCTCATTGGGTAAAATATTAGCCGCAGCAAGCAGTTCTGGGGACAGGGTGATACTCCCCTCATAGTCCAAATCAGCTTGGGTAATGCAAGCGCGATGAATTTTTGATTTCAACATTTTCCGATAAAACATGCCTAATCTCACCTTTTATTAATGCCACATGGCCAAGAAAAGGAGCCAATGGTAACATATAAACCAACCCCGGTAATTATGTTCCAAACATTATTTAGATTCAGACTTGGTATGGGGCAAAAATTTTTATTGTCGTTACGAACAAAAACCACTTTTTGTTCAGAATCAAGCTCGATTGTTTCTCTAAATGATCGCAAAGACTCGATTCTCAAGTTTTGTCCTGTCTAGAGAGAATTAGACCTGTTTTATCGATGATCCAAAGTCGTTCTATACTTAAAAAAATAACTATGGGATACGTCTATGGCAAAGACTTGTCTTCGCGTCGTTGTAGCGTTATTTTTTTGTTTATCTTTTAATGTAGATGCCTCTGTTAAAATTGGCACGCCAATCTATGACCCACCTTTTGTAGTTAATAATCCTGCCTATCCAATTGGGGGGTTCGATATTCAGTTGATGAATATAATCTGTGCACGTCTGCATTGGCAATGCCAATATATAGGCATGCCGTATTACGAGTTATTTTCCGCGCTGCAAGCAAACAAAGTCGATTTTTTACTGGGGGCAATCATTATTACACCCTCTAGTCAATCACAGTATTTATTTAGCATTCCTTACATGCCTAGCTCTGCCGGGTTTGTCACCATGCAGCAAGCCCCATTTAGACATGCAACAGATTTAGTAGGAAAAAAGGTAGGTTGCCTAAAAGGAAAGGAATACTTCAATTATCTCAATCAAAATTTTGTTGGCCAGTTCACGGTAGTTCCCTTTGAGCAGCCAAGGGATTTAATCCAGGCTCTTACTTCGAATGCAATTGATGCCATTTTCATGAACACCTACACAGCTATGTTTTTTATACATCAACATCCAACCAATATACGCCTACTGCCAGAGAAATTTTCATTAGGTGATGGTATTGCTATTGCAACAACGATGGACAACAGAGAACAAATAGAGCAAATAAATGAAGTCCTGGAGCAAATTCTAAATGATGGCACTTTTGTACGAATTTATAATTACGATTTTGAGTTTTTTATTCCGCAGTAACGTGGCTTACGGCCTAAGGCCATTTATACCGCTAAGCAAAGGTTATTTTTCTTTTAATTTCCAGCGCTTATGTAACCACAACCATTGTTCTGGGTGGGCTAAAATAATGCGTTCCAAAGCCTGATTATAAGCAAGCGTATTACGATAAATCGATTCTTGCGTACTACCATAGTCTTGCCATTTGATCGGCTCATGAAACTCAAGCACATGACGTCCATCAGGTAACCGGTAACCTGCCGCAGGAACTACCGGTACCCCGGTGTGGCGCGCAAAGCTTGCCAGACTGCGATAAGTTCCAGCTTTCTTGCCAAAAAATTCGGCTGCAATACCATCACGATTCACTATCGACGCATGTTGATCTAAAACAAAAACCACAGCGTGATTTTGATCCAATGCATCACAAACTTGTTGCAGTGAATTTTTCTTGGGAATCACATTTAACCCTGCCCGGTAATAACGGCCAAACAAGATGCGCTCCAAGGTTTTATTTCCCAAGGTGCGGCGGATAAAATGAAATTGCCCTTGAAATTGCTTAAAATTGAGAATCCCGCCAAGCGGTGCAAATTCCCAATTCCCAAAATGACCCGTTAATACCAACACCCCTTTATTTTCGGCAGCAATCGCCAACAAACGCTCGTACCCGCGTACTTCCACACGTTCGCTAAGTTTCTGTTCGCTCATAAAACGCAACTGAATTGCTTCTTTGATGGAGGTAGCCAGATGCGAATAAAATGCTTTAGCAAGATGGGTTTGTTGCGCGATAGTCAAGTGCTGACCAAACACTTGTGCAATATTAGCCATAATTACCTTACGGCGATAAGGTAGATAACGGTATAAGAAGCGCCCGCTCCATGATAAGGGCAAGCTATTAATCTTATCAGCTAATTCAGTCACAAGCTTTGATCACCAAACAGGCATTCATACTGGCAAACCCACGATTGATCATGACAGCCTGTTTATTACCTTGTAATGAACGATGATCAGCGCTTATATTCAATGGCTCGCAAACAGAGGCAGCCTGATTGAAATTGGCGATACCAGGAACACAATCGTTACGCAAAGCATAGGTTGTCAATACCGTATCCAAAACACCGGAAGCACAAAGCGTATGCCCCATGGCCCATTTAAAGGCAGTAACCGGTATAGGGTTATCACCAAAAACATGCTGAATCGCTATGGCCTCACTGTCATCTGATTTGCTATTGCCATTGCCATGAGCCACTAACATACCTACTTCGGAGGAATTAACTTGGTAAGTTTCAAGGGTATTCGACATCAGGTCAGCCAAATGGTTGCCTTCTGCTTCAATAGAAAAAAGCCCGGATGCCTCACTGGCAGACAAACCTCCGACAATTTCTCCATAACAAGTCGCAGAACGCGCTTGTACACTTGCTTCACTTTCAAGAATCAATGCAGCGGCCCCCTCGGCCAAGACAGTCCCATCATGTTCTTTATCAAAGGGCTTTAAATGATTTGCACTCATGACTCCCAATTTTTCATAATAAAAGAGTGCCTGGGGTTCTATCCCTATATCGTAGCCAACGACTACTGCTCGTTCAGCCTGTCTCTGCCTAATCGCATGATAAGCCTCTAAAATAGCCTGTGTGCCACTCACTGCGTGGTTAGTGATATTGTGGTTAGGCCCTTTAAAACCATAGCTAATACCGGTATAAGCCAAAACATTATTAGGTAAAATGCGCAGTAACCACATAGGATGCACTTCATTAAACAGCTGTGTAGCAAACTGCTGCATATCACTCCCTGTTTTGGCGAGCAAAGGCAAAAAATCATATTGCTGAAAATATTTATTCCCGGGCGAGCCAACATACACGGCAGTTTGATCATTAAACGATTCTGTAGAAGCCAGCGTTTCACGGTAAGGAAGAAGCTGGCTATGATTGATGGCTTGCATCGCCGCATTAATGCCCATAGCATCCTGGCGCGAAATAACTTTTATTAGTTTGCGATCCGGGAGCATCTTGGCGGGTTGAAAATTCTTCAGTTCCCCCCCCAAACGGTAGTCCCAAGTCGATAAATCCCATTGACTGATTTCACCGATACCGCTTTGACCGGCAAGGAGTGCATCCCAGGTACTGTCAGCCGTTTCACCACAAGCAGTTAAAGCACTTAGTCCCGTAATAAAAACACGATTGGCGTTACTCATTTACCAGCTCCTTCAAATTCGGGATGCTTGAATAGCAAACAGCTATTTGAACCGCCAAACCCAAAAGAATTGGATAGTACCACACCTAATGATTTTTCGCGTGGACCATCAACGACATAATCCAGGTTACAATCAGGATCGGCTACCGTTAAATTGGCTGTTTTGGGAACTTGTGCATGTTGAATCGATAAGACAGACAAGACAGCTTCCAATGCCCCAGCAGCCGCAATCAAATGACCTGTCTGGCTTTTTGTAGAGCTGACTGGTAATTGATAGGCCTGTTCCCCAAAAACTGCTTTAATTGCATTCGTTTCACTTAGATCATTCATTTTAGTTGAGGTTCCGTGGGCATTGATGTAATCAACATCACTCGCTTGCACACCCGCATCTTGCAAAGCCCGTTCAATCGCTTGGATAGCGCCATCGCCATTTGGATGGGAATCCGTAATCCGATAAGAACTTAACGAGTTGCCTTCCCCCGCCAATTCAGCATAGATTTTTGCGCCGCGAGCCCTTGCCTTGCTCCACTCTTCCAATATTAGGAAAGCTGCGCCCTCACCCAAGACAAAACCATTACGAGTACCATCAAACGGTCTGCTTGCTGTGGTTGGTGTCTCATTATACGTAGATAAAGCGCCTAACAAGCAGAAACTGGAAAGGCCTAGAGGATTGATCATCGAATCAAAACCGCCTGCCAACATAAAATCAGCTTCACCGCGGCGAATAACTTGCATCGCTAACCCTAAAGCCTGTCCTCCAGAAGCGCAGGCGGTATGCACAGATGTTGCAAAACCTTCAATCCCAAATTCCTGAATAAGCGAAGACAAACCTGAGTTTGAGGTTGTTTTTCCAAAATCAACCAACCTATAAAAATCCCGGGTATTATCCTGCAATTGACTCCAATCGATCTCACCAGTTGTAGCGCAAGTTTGTTGAAACCGTTGCAGATAAGAAAATTCGGCGGTCATCATTCCACTTCCGGTCACCACTCCCCAACGCTTGGCAGTCCGTTTTTCAGGTCGAATTCCCGCATCTGCAAAAGCTTGCTGCGCAGCATCCAGAGCATATTGGGTAAACGGCATGGTAAAACGCTTGTGCTTCCCGCCAGTAGCCAGATTAGATGTAAAACCTTTGACTTCCGCTGCAATATAGGTAGGAAAAGCACTGGCATCAAATTGTCTTATCTCAGCGATACCTGATTGACCTGCCAGCAGATTAGTCCAAGTAGATTGCACATCATTGCCTAAGGGCGATACAACTCCCAGACCAGTAACTGCCACGCGTCTATTTTTCATGTTTCGTACCTTTCGCCTTCATCACTACATCTAAAACACATACTCGTTTACCTGCTACTTCACTGCGATAGCTCAACACCAACTGTTGCTCATCTTGCTGTTTGACTTTGACATAACAGATTAGAACATCGCCGGGGTAAACAAATTCATTCATTTTTATTTTACGGAACTCACTGACCTCATAGGCATTGGAGAAAGAGGCACGTCGCACAAATTCTTGCGCCAAATTCAATTTACACTCCAATAAAATAGTCAGGGGTAAAACGGGTTTGTTGGGGAAATGATCTGGAAAATAAGGGGCAGCCCGAGTGATAGATTTTATCGCACTCAAGCTTACACCTGACTCTGAAGTAAGAATCTGGTCAAACGACATAGGAGCCGCACATTTAGGTAGGCCAGTAATAAGAGTGGGATCAGGTTTTTCGGTAACAACCCCCTCAACAAAACTCTGCGGCGGCCATTCACCGGGTCTATTTACCTCATTAAATTGACGACGCACCTCATCCTGATCAATAAAATCTGCCATAGGCAGCATAGGACCTAAAGCACCATCAATATTGAAAATCACTTCGTCACCAACACGAGCTACGCTATGGTACTGTACAGCAGCATCATCGAGACGCTCGATAAAGGACTCTAACAACAACGTTTCACCGACATAGGCAGGGCGGTGCAAGCAGGCACTTGCAACAACCCCGGCAACAGGTCTTGACGTGAAATCATTGCAAAACATGGTATTCCAGGCTGCTAACTGTCCCAAAGTCTCGCCAATCAGAGAAGGCATAAAACAGAGAGGGCCTTCAGCACTTGGACAAAGGTAGGTATCATCCTGCGTAATGTGCTTTATCCCCCGCACCATTTCACCGGGGGATAATTGCAGGATTCTATCAACAAATAAAAAGCGCATTAGGCGACAGTTTCACAAGCGTTTTGCTCGCTGACAGCGACAACAACCAGCTTACAAAAGGTTTCTACCGTAAACAGCATAGGAATTTCATTGACCTTCATGTTAGCCTTGAAATGTTCAGCAGGTACTTCACTTAAATAATTTTTAAGTGCCTGCATCCCTTGTGCGGTTAATACGCCACCTTTCTCAAATTCATCTTCCGCCAAATCGCCACGAGCATTTTTCTCTAATTGACCCCGTGGTATTTTGATAGCGAATTCTTTTTCTAACTGAAAAACCAAATCGAGAAAATCGATAGATTCAGCACCTAAATCGGCAATCAATCGACTGTTTAAAGAGACTTCTTCTTCGTCGATAACCAGTACGTCAGCGATAATTTCCCTCACCTTGGGGTATACGCTATCTACATTCATGTTCTATCCTCAGAGCTCAGCTAGTTCAAAAAACTTCAGATTGTATCACAAACTTTTAGCGCTCAGCTACGTCGATATACATTAAATGTATACAATTTATACAAACATGAGGTTTATAGAAGAATTTTTTTTGTTAGCATGAAAATAAAGAGAGAATGAAGCATAATTGGGAACTGTTATTTGCAACCCTCGGCTTTTTTAGCGCCAAAGGATTCTGATTAATGCTTAAAATAATAACAACAAGCTTATTAAGCCTGGTTTTGCTGCCTTTCTCACAGAGTTTACCCGCCGCAGCCTTACCATCCAGCCCAGCAGTGACTCTCCCCTCAGCCAACCAACAAAATAACGAGTTTCGCGACGCAGTCATCCAGTATGTCCGCTCCATTGCAGCCTCTAAACTCTTTAATACCACTCTACCAAACGCTCAAATACTGGATAAACGGTGGGATACACAATATGCGCATAGATACTGGTATGTGAGTGTAATCGCCTATTTTCAAGGGCAACAACTAGGTGTGGGGACCGCAAATGAAGCCTCGTTATCCAAAACGATTGCAAAAGCAACAGAGCGTGCTTTGGAACAAAGCCGCTTAAAGCCTATTGGTACGAAGGAATTAGCAGCCTTTCGCTTCCAGGTTATTTTTGACTACCCACCCCGCCGTTATTATTCCTTCATTGAAGACAAGGGAAAAGGATTGGAATTACAAAGCAATCGGGTAGTAATACGCTATTTAGACGGCGATTTAATTAAACAACAGATTTATTCCAGTCAACATT
The DNA here is from genome assembly GCF_001467625.1 of Legionella feeleii. Classification (GTDB taxonomy): domain Bacteria; phylum Pseudomonadota; class Gammaproteobacteria; order Legionellales; family Legionellaceae; genus Tatlockia; species Tatlockia feeleii. Next base: position 20,964 of record NZ_LNYB01000085.1, on the reverse strand, counting down.
ACCTACTTAACAACATGCATCCGCAATTACATGGCTTTTATAAAAAATACGATGTAGCAGAAGACAACCGCGGCAGCAAATTACACACCATTTATAGTGCCTCAAGTTTATATACCCTTTTGAAAATTTACCGGTTGAATAAAGATCCACAGCTGGAAAAACACTTCAAGGCAATCGCTGCCTTCCTGCTCGGGATGCAAGTCACACAAGGAAAACAGGCAGGTAGCTTTTATTATTCTTATGATATTAATACCAAGGAAAAAACTTGCTTTCTATCAGTTGGCACTACGTCCAAAACGATTTTTACGCTCTTGGAACTTTACCGTTTTTATCACGAGGAAGCTTACCTCAGTGCTGCTAAACGAGCAGGAGATTGGTTATTAACGATGATAATGGATAATGGCCAAGTGATATCTGGGGTGCGTTGCAAAGGAGACAATTGGCGTTTTAACAAAAAGCAATCCTTCCTCTATTCCGGGCAAGTGCTCTCCGCCCTTTCGCGTCTTTACTTAATCACTAACGATCAACGTTATTATGATGCGGCCACTAAAATCGCACAGTACATGACTATTGCAGCAAATAAACAAGGTGATTTTGTTGGTGATGATTTCCGTGCCCCCAATACCATATCGACCAGCTGGGTTCTAATGGCATTAATCGACTATAGTAAAATCAATAACGACTCTCTCTATCGCGAAGTAATAGACAAAACTGCGTCAGCAATTTTGGCAAGGCAAATCTACGATCCAAATGATGCTTACAACCATGGGCGTTACCTTGACACGATGGCCACAAGCGGCAATGGCTGGATTAATGAAGTGATGGGTGAATTACATCAATTTTGTCTTAACCAAGGCCTGTCTAATTGCAAGCAATACCGCGATGCAATTATCTTAACTACCCGCTGGCTATTGCAAAATGCTTACACGGAAGCGAATAGTTACGACATCCGAAATCCTTCTCAGGCCATTGGTGGTTTTATGCGTGATTTTATCAGCCAAAGCATACGTACAGATGCTGTTTGCCACGGTGTGAATAGCTTAATCACACTATTGACTATCATTGACCAACAAAATCAGCGCCTGGTAACTCTGGCCGAAAAACCTTTTAATGAAACAATAGGTTTGCTGCGTATCGGTAAAGTCCCTTAGGCGTAACCAATAACGCCTGTCTGGCATTTATCCTACGCGGCTATATCCTGCATCAACAAATAAAGTATGCCCATTAATCATTGCAGCCTCAGGTAAACAGAGCAGATAAATCGCGTTTGCTACATCCTGGGGAGTTAATGGTCGCGCAGATAAGGAGTGCGCTTGATATTCATCAAGCAGCTGCTCACGGTTAGGGAAATGTTTTAAGGCGTCCGTATCAACTACCCCAGCTGAAACCGTATTCGCTGTGATGCCATATTCGGCAAGCTCAAGCGCTAGAGAACGTACCAGTGCTTCCAGCGCCGCCTTAGACGCGCCAATGAAGGCATAATTAGGAATAGCCCGTTCAGCCCCCAGGCTTGATAAGGCCACCACACGGCCTCCCTCTGACATCAATTCCCGGCCTTCTGATACTAAATGATTCAGGGCCAAGGCATTCGTTTCCATGCACCAACGCCAATGTTTAGTCGACATTTTCAACGCGGGTTTTAAAACACCACTCGCTGCATTACTAATCAAGAAATCGAGCCTGTTAAAATGTTCGCGGAATTTCGTATACATTTCTTTAACTGATTGATGATCAGCAACATTAGCTTGGATAGCGATGGCTTTGCGCCCTAAGCCTTGTAGTTCTGTTAATAAGGCTTGCGCTTCATCAGAACTGTTATAATAAACAATAGCGATATCACATCCAGCTTGCGCTAATTTCAATGCGGTAGCCTTTCCAATGCCACGTGCACCGCCTGTAATTAAAGCTACTCTATTGGCGAACTGCAAAGCCATTCCAATTTCCTCTCGTTTAAAAATGCCTCAAACTACAGCGAATCAGATAGTCTGTCAATCGCAGTCGGCCATTGCCCTATTTTTAGCGAATTAATTAACAAGATCTATGATATTCTTGTCTCTCAGGCGTTAACTTTGTACCATCAGCACATCGTATTATGGGCATACAATTATCAATGAAGCATTCCTCCTGGTTCAACAGTGTTTTACCTATAGCAGCTATTTTTTCATTCCGCATGCTGGGATTATTTATGTTAATTCCTGTTTTTACCGTTTTTGCCGCCCATCTTCAAGGAGCAACACCTGCTCTCATAGGTTTGGCACTAGGAAGCTATGGTTTAAGTCAAGGGTTATTGCAAATGCCTTTCGGCATGTTATCTGATCGTTATGGGAGGAAACCGCTATTAACTATTGGGTTGCTACTCTTTGCCAGCGGTAGTCTCATTGGTGCTTTGAGTCACTCAATTTATATGATGATACTTGCCCGTACTTTACAAGGAACCGGAGCAATTGGCAGTGTTTTAATTGCCTTACTCGCAGATTTGACTCCCGATGAACAGCGTACAAAAGCAATGGCCGTTATTGGAATGACCATCGGCTTGTCATTTAGCCTGGCGATGGTAATCAGCCCAGCAATTACTCATCATTATGGCTTACCAGGTATTTTCTATCTCACTACTGGATTGGCTTTCTTGGGTTTATTTTTGCTTCATGGAGTCATACCAACACCGAAGAAAGAACGATTTCATATCGATAGCGAAGCCAACCCCTCTCTCTTCAAAGCGGTTATCCATAACAAACATTTACAGCGCCTCAATATGGGAATTTTTTTCCAGCATTTTATTTTAACTGCGACTTTTTATGCCATTCCCATGATACTCCAGGAGCAACTCAAGCAAGGCCATTTGACACATCAATGGCACTTCTATTTGCCATTAATGATCTTGGCTTTTATTTTTATGGTTCCTTTTATTTTACTTGCCGAGAAAAAACGGCAAATGAAGCCTGTTTTCATAGGCTCTGTATTAGTTACCAGCCTAACCCAGTTTCTCCTCGCGTTCTCCAACCAATATTGGCTCTCCCTGTTTGCGTTAATGTTTACCTATTTTCTGGCCTTTAATATTCTCGAAGCAAGTTTACCCTCACTGGTGTCCAAACAAGCTGATGCCAATAGCAAAGGGACTGCAATGGGAATTTATTCTTCCAGTCAGTTTTTAGGTATCTTTGCCGGCGGGGCACTAGCTGGAATACTTTACCAATGGGCAGGTGACAAAGGCATCTTTCTTACCAATGGGCTTTTAGCGCTTCTGTGGCTGTTTATTTCTTTTTCTATGCAACCCCATGCTTATTTATCAACCCTCATTGTGAATTACCCCGCGAATCTGAAAAGAGGAGAGGATGAACTCATACAGCACCTTAAAAAACTCCCAGGCATTAAAGAAATCATGCTAGCTCCGGAAGAAAAAGTACTCTACTGCCGCCTGGATAAAGCTATTTATCAAAGTGGCAGCATTGAAAAAGTATTACAGGAATTCTCCTGAATCTGCTCCAAACGGCAGCAAAATAGATCAAGGCTAATTCGACAGGGTTAGATAACCTATTAGATAACTTTGATTCCTATTTAATTGCTATTAGATTACCATTAGATTCCTATTTGTTTACTATTAGATTCCTCCTAGATTAGGTATAATTCCTGGTCTAACAACTTTCGCACGCAGGAGAAAAAATGGCCCGTGGGATTAATAAAGTCATCTTGGTCGGTAACGTTGGTTTGGATCCTGAAGTTAGATACATGCCCAATGGTAACGCAGTAACAACCTTATCCATAGCTACCAGTGAAACCTGGAAAGACAAGCAAACAGGTGACAAGCAAGAGCGTACAGAATGGCATCGTGTCGTCTGTTTTAATCGCTTAGGCGAAATCGCTGGTGAGTATGTCCGTAAGGGTTCTAAACTCTATGTTGAAGGCAGCCTGCGTACTCGCAAATGGCAAGATCAGCAAGGGCAAGATCGCTATACGACTGAAATCGTAGCCACTGATATTCAAATGTTAGATAGTAAAGGCAGCTCAGGCAATTATGACGAGATGTCACCACCGCCTGCCCAACAGCAGCAAGGTAGTCCAGCGCGTAAACCACAACCAGCGGCTCAGTCTGCTCAAGCAGCGCAAGATGCTTTTGATGAATTGGACGACGATATACCATTCTAACTTTATGATTGGAGAGTGTGTGGCTATACGCACTCACTCTTCTAGCCCCCCTGTCAGCTTAACTCCTTGCGAAGAAAATAAAATATCGAATTTTTATCAAAGCCTTTTCGTTCGAACTCCACATAAAATCCAAGCTTCTTATAAAATCCAAGCGCCTCCCAATCGAAGGTATTTACTGCCATAAAATTACATGAACTTCTTCTTGCCAGCGCTTCTGCACTATGCATCAACTTGGTACCATAACCCATACCTCTTAACTGTTCTTGTACCCACAGCTGGCCAACAAATAACCCACCGTACATGTTATCACCAGCGCATCCACCCACAATATTGCCGTCCTCGTCACGCATAAAAAATGCAAAGAAATCAAGTTGTTTCATACCTTTCTTCTTCTTAGCCTGCTCCATAATGCCATCATTCAATCGTTGTATATCTTCAAATTTAGGATTTGCATCATAACTAATTGGATAAATCATTCTTAATTCCTCTTTTGCGATAAAGAAACAAATTACTTTCTTTTCAACCTAGACAGCAAGTACTCAGGTTACTTTGCTATAGACTTGCAGGAAATGCACAATGGAAATAATATTGGAACCGTACTACTAGCTTACTAATTATTCGTCATCACCTGAGATGAGATTATGGAAAAGAAGAGTTATGCCTTGCAAGATCTTGCGGCCCCGGATGGCATTTGTTTTGGTTGTGGTTCAAAGAACTTGCATGGCCTGAGGATCAAAAGCTATTGGGATAATGACAATTTACACGTTATAACAACGCACATGCCAGATATGCGCTACACCGGTTGGCCAGCGCTTGTATATGGCGGGTTGCTCAGCTGCCTCATCGACTGCCATTCTAACTGGACAGCGATGGCAAACCATTACCGCAATGAAGGCCGCGAGGCAGGGACACTCCCGCGTATCGATTGCGTGACGGGATCCCTTGGCGTGAAATACATCAAGCCAACGCCAATGGGTATTCTGTTAACTCTCAAGGCACGAGTTGAAGGTAGAATTGAACGTAAAAGCCGTGTGCTATGTGAGGTTTATGCTGGTGATACACTCACAGCCCTTGGAGACTCTGTTTTTGTCCGTGTGGACGTTGGCCATTTAGCAAAAACAGCGCAACAGGTTTAAAGAATTTTTTAATCGCGGATTACAGCTCCGGCTTTTACCTGAACTACCGGATCATAATTCATCCAGCAATAAAAAAACCCGCCTTAGCGGGTTTTTCATAATCTTACAGCATTTATTCCTCGTCAGAGGCTTCAGCTGCTACTGGACGATCTACAAGCTCAACAATGGCCATTGGCGCATTATCACCTGGGCGGAAACCACATTTTAAAACGCGTACATATCCACCAGGACGCTCAACATAACGTGGGCCTAAGGTTGTAAATAGCTTTCCTACCGCACTCTTAGAACGCAGTCTGTCAAAGACATAACGACGTGATGCAACAGAATCAGACTTACTAACTGTGATCAAAGGTTCAATATAACGACGCAGCTCTTTAGCCTTTGGCAGAGTTGTTTTAATCAACTCATGCTCAATTAGAGAAGTACACATGTTAGAAAACATTGCTTTTCTATGACTGCTTGTGCGGCTAAATCCACGGCCTGAATTACGGTGACGCATGACTAAAACTCCTAATATTACTCGCCAAGATTAGCTGGCGGCCAATTCTCTAGTTTCATCCCCAACGACAAAGAACGTGACGCTAATACGTCCTTAATCTCAGTGAGGGACTTCTTACCTAAATTGGGTGTCTTTAATAATTCATTCTCAGTTTTCTGCACCAGATCACCGATATAGTAAATATTTTCGGCTTTCAGACAATTTGCTGAACGAACTGTCAGCTCCAGATCGTCAACTGGGCGCAATAATACTGGATCAAAATCGTTTCGCTCTTTACTATCAGCACGTGACTCTTCAAACTTCATATCAACAAAAGCATGCAGTTGACGTTGCAAAATAGAAGCAGAGATACGAATGGCTTCTTCAGGATCTAAAGTGCCATTAGTTTGCAAATCAATAGTGAGTTTATCAAGATCCGTACGATTCTCTACACGAGCACTGTCAACAAAATAAGCCACTTTTTTGACCGGTGAGAAGGTATTATCAATCTTTAATTTGCCAACTGATTTTTGTTCCATTTCCTCGTCAAACGCTCTGACAAATGAATCAGTAGAATGAAAACCAACACCTTGCTCAACTTTCAAGGTCATATTCAGCTTGCCATTCTCATTTAAAGTGGCAATAACCAAGTCAGGATTAATGATTTCCTGGCCATGAGTCAACTGAATATCACCGGCGGTAACTTGACATGGGCCTTGCTTACTTAGAGTGAGGTAGGCCTCGGTACCAGTAGTCAGTTTAATAGCAACTTGCTTCAGATTCAGTAGAATATCAACTACGTCCTCTTGCACCCCTTCAATGGTACTGTATTCGTGTAATACACCATCAATGGAAGCTTCAGTAATGGCAGCACCTGGCATTGACGACAGCAGGATGCGCCGTAAAGCGTTTCCAAGCGTATGACCATATCCACGCTCCAAAGGCTCGAGCACAATCCGAGCATGGTAGGGCGTATTAGCAAGTACTTTAAGTACAGATGGCGTCAGCATTTCGTTTATCATTCGGCTAGGTCTCCGAGCTTACTTAGAGTAAAGTTCTACAACTAAATTCACGTTATAAAGAGATGATACGTCATTTAGCGTAGGCACTGTCGCAAAGGTGCCTTTGCAAGCACTTGAATCAACAGTTAACCAATCACAAGGAGCACGTTGTTCAGACAATGCGATAGCAGCCTGAATACGCCCTTGCGCTTTTGCCTTCTGACGAACGGCAATTACATCACCAGGGTTAACCAAGTAAGAAGGTATATTCACCGCTTTCTCATTAACCAAAATTGCTTTATGCGCGACTAATTGTCTCGCTTCAGCACGTGTACTTGCAAACCCCATGCGATAAACAACATTATCGAGGCGTCTTTCCAGTAATACTACCAAATTCTCACCGGTGGAACCTTTCTGGCCGGCTGCTTTTTTGTAGTAATTACGGAATTGCTTTTCCAAAACACCGTAAAAGCGTCTGATTTTTTGCTTTTCACGTAATTGTACACCGTAATCGCTTAAACGTGGACGTTTATCAGCATGTTGACCAGGTTGCTTTTCTGATTTGCACTTCGCTTTGAAATCACGAACACCGCTTTTCAAAAATAAATCAGTACCCTCTCTACGGGACAACCTACATTTTGGACCAAGGTATCTAGCCATTAAAAACTCCTGAATCTTATACGCGACGTTTCTTAGGTGGCTTACATCCGTTATGAGGTATGCCAGTCACATCAGTTATCTCTACTATTTTAAAATCCTGGGATATCAACTCACGAATAGTTGATTCGCGACCAGGGCCAGGACCATGCACAAATACAGCCACAGACTTCATGCCGTATTCTTTTGCTACCTGTGAAGCTCTCTCAGTAGCAATTTGAGCAGCATAAGGAGTACTTTTCCTGGATCCACGGAAACCTGAACCACCAGCAGTTGCCCAGCATAAAGCATTACCTTGACGATCTGTGAAAGTCACAATGGTATTGTTAAAAGAGGCATGGACGTGGACTATACCATCATTTACGACGCGTTTTACCTTCTTTCTTACTTTTTGTTGCTTTGCCTTAGTTATAGCCATCTTCATTTCCTACATATAAATTAGTTACTGCTACCTTTACGTCGGCCTTTTCGAGTACGCGCATTTGTTTTAGTGCGCTGACCACGCAGTGGCAAACCACGACGGTGTCTAAGTCCACGGTAACAACCCAGATCCATAAGTCGCTTTATATTCATCGTAACAACACGACGTAGGTCACCTTCAACCGTCATCTTTGCAATTTCAGTACGTAAAGCTTCGAGTTTTTCTTCACTTAACTGAGATACTTTTGTTGACGGTTCAATGCCAACTGCATTACATAAATTCATTGATGTAGTTTTGCCAATTCCGTAAATCGACGTAAGCGCAATCACGATGTGTTTGTGATCGGGTATGTTTACACCTGCAATACGAGCCATTAATCTCTCCGAACGTTATTTTTTGCTCTGTCAGGAAGGGACAGAAGAATACTATTATAATGAACCAAAATCAAGCAAGGATTTTAACCTTGCTTTTGCTTATGCCTTGCATCTTTACATATAACGCGGATTGTACCTTCACGCTTAATGATTTTGCAGTTGCGGCAGAGGCGCTTTACTGATGCTCTAACTTTCATTAATAACTCCGATAATAATCATAAAAGACCGGGCAACTTGGTCCCTTTAAAATTGGCTTTCTTCATCAAAGAATCATATTGTTGAGTCATAAGATGGGCTTGCACTTGAGCAACAAAATCCATAATTACAACAACAATAATCAACAGTGAGGTTCCACCAAAATAAAAAGGCACATGCCAGGTATACATTAAAATTTGTGGCAATAAGCAAACCAGTACCAAGTATAGTGCGCCAACAAAAGTCAAACGCGTCATCACTGAATCAATATATCTGGTTGTCTGTTCACCTGGACGAATTCCAGGGATGTAGGCACCCGATTTTTTCAAATTGTCAGCTGTATCCTTGGGATTGAATACTAATGCAGCATAAAAGAAAGCAAAGAACAAAATAGCTGCAGCATAAACAATCAAATATAACGGTTGGCCAGGTGAAAGTGCCATACCTATATCTGCCAGCCAATCCATTCCCTTTCCCTTCGCAAAAAACTGCGCAAGTGTAGCAGGTAAAAGAATAATACTGGATGCAAATATGGGAGGAATAACCCCTGACATATTAATTTTCAATGGTAAATGGCTTGTTTGAGCAGCATACACCTTACGTCCATGAGTCCTTTGTGCATAATTAACCCTAATACGACGTTGTGCCCTTTCCACAAAAACAACAAAGCCAGTTACCGCAACCACAATAACCGCAACCAAGATTAAAGTAAGTGCTTGCATCTGCCCTTCTTTAACTTGTTGTAATACCGAAGCAATCGCGTTCGGCATGCTTGAAACAATACCGGAAAAAATAATCAGTGATATTCCGTTACCAACACCTTTTTCAGTGATCTGCTCTCCTAACCACATCAAAAACATTGTTCCCGTTACTAAAGTAACGACTGCGGTAAAATAGAAGAGTAAATCAGCCTGTAACGCAATTTGCTGACCTGCTAACCATCTAGCCATACCCAGCGATTGAAACACGGCTAGAATCAAAGTTAGGTAACGTGTGTACTGATTAATCTTTCTCTTGCCTGTCTCGCCTTCCTTCTTCAATTGTTCCAATTTAGGCGAAACAACTGAAAATAACTGGATTATAATTGAGGCAGAGATATAAGGCATTATACCAATAGCAAATACAGTTACCCGGGATAATGCACCACCGGAAAACATGTTGAACAAACCAAATATCGTATTTTGCTGCTCCCCGAAGAAATTTGCCAACTTCTGGGGGTCTAGTCCAGGGACAGGTATATGAGCACCCAGTCTATAGACCAAGATGCCAATTACAACAAACAGCAATCGTGATTTAAGTTCTGCCAATCCACCACGGGATTGGCTAGCAGTTTGCCTTTGGTTATTCATAATTACTCTTCAATGCTGCCACCCGCCTGCTCTATTGCTGCACGTGCACCTTTGGTAACACGTAAGCCTTTAAGCTTCAGGGGGATGTTCACTTCACCAGAGAGAATAACTTTCACCTCTCGAATTGCTTTGTTAACCAAACCGGCTGATTTTAAAGCTTCCAAATCAATAAGCTCTGCACTCACAGCAGCCAACTCAGTCAAAGTCACCTGGTCAATCGTTCTGCCAACACGGGATTTGAATCCCATTTTTGGTAAACGACGTTGAATAGGCATTTGCCCGCCTTCAAAGTTGATTTTATGAAAACCACCAGCTCTGGCTTTTTGTCCCTTGTGACCCTTACCACTTGTTTTACCCAAGCCAGAACCTATACCTCGACCAAGGCGTTTTTTACTTGGTTTTGAACCAGGATCTGGAGATAGTGTATTTAAATTCATTACGCACACTCCTCGACTTGTACCAGGTAATAAATTGAATTAATCAAACCACGGATACAGGGGTTATCACTTTGAATTACTGAACTATTCAACTTACCTAAACCCAGTTGCTTCGCAATTTGAACATGCTTTGGTTTTCGACCAATAGTACTTTTTACCAAAGTAATTTTTAATTTCTTTTTACTCATGCTTGTTCCGCCATTATTTCTGCTACTGTTTTTCCGCGTTTAGCAGCAACATAATCAGGTGTTCCAATATTAGTAAGAGCGCCAATAGTAGCCCGCACAATGTTACTTGGATTAGTTGAACCTATACTTTTTGCCAGAATATTTTGTACACCAAGCACTTCCAATACCGCACGCATTGCGCCACCTGCAATAATCCCGGTACCTTCACTTGCCGGCTTCATGAATACTTTAGAAGCACCATAGTTCCAAGTAATTTCGTGATGGATAGTTTTTCCAGCCAAAGGAATATAAGTCATATTCTTTCTAGCTTGTTCCATCGCCTTTTGTATTGCGATAGGTACTTCTCTAGCCTTACCACGGCCAAAGCCTACTTTGCCTTTTCCATCACCAATAACTACCAATACTGCAAAGCCAAAAACACGACCACCTTTGACTACCTTGGCTGTACGTGTTACAGATACTAATTTTTCTTGGTATCCATCGGTTTTTTGAGATTCATCAAGTGCCATAACTGTTCCTTAAAAATTCAACCCAGCTTCACGCGCACCTTCAGCCAGAGCTTTCACTCGGCCATGATATTTATAACCTGCACGGTCAAATGAAACATCAATTATTTTCTTGGCTTTTGCGCGTTGGCCAAGCAACTTACCAACTTGTTGAGCTCGCTCAACTTTTGTGCCTTTAAGAGCGGCCTTCAACTCTTTGTCAAGTGTGGATGAAGAAACAAGAACAACATCACCTTTCTCACCACGTGTAACAATTTGTGAGTAGATATGAACACCACTTCTATACACCACCAATCGAGGTCTGCTTGAATGGCGAAGGATTGCTTTCGCTTTTAACCCACGTCGAGTACGGGCTTTCTGTTTATTCATGATTTATACCTTATTTCTTCTTGGCTTCTTTACGAACAATAACTTCGCCAGCGTACTTGACTCCCTTACCTTTATAGGGCTCAGGCGGTCTGAAAGCACGAATTTCAGAAGCAACTTGACCTAACAATTGCTTATCAATACCACGAATGATTATCGTAGTATTGTTTGGTGTTTCTACAGTCACTCCTTGTGGTAACTCATACTCAACTGGATGAGAAAACCCTAAAGAAAGAGTTAAAGCTTTGCTGCTCGCTTGTGCACGATAGCCTACACCAACCAGTTCCAAGGTCATCTCGTAACCTTTAGTAACACCATCAACCATATTTTTAACTAATGCACGGACTGTTCCAGCATGAGCCCACGCATTAGGATCATTTGAAGCAGGTTTAAACAATATTTTATTATTGTCTTCTTTACACTTACTAACATCTACATGCTTGTTATAGTGTTGAACCAGCGAACCCTTAGGACCTTTAATTGTTAAAGTGTCTTTCCCTACTGTGAGTTCAACATTAGCAGGTAATTGAATGGGGGCTTTTGCGACTCTTGACATATTATTACTCCCAAGTATTAAGCCACTTCACAAAGAACTTCACCACCAACACCTTTCTTTTTAGCTGTAACATGAGTCATTACACCATGAGAGGTGGAAAGAATTGCTACACCAAAACCTGGGATTGAAGGTAAATCTTTAGAAGATTTATACACTCTTAAACCGGGGCGGCTAATACGCAAAATACGCACAATTACTGGCCTACCGTGATAGTACTTTAATTGCAACGTGATTGATTTAAGATTGTTTTCAAGAGGTTGTACACTATAGTCTAATATATAACCTTCTTCTTTTAACACCCTAGCTATTTCTTCTTTCAATTTAGATGAATTCAGGGTAACGCTCTGATGTTTAGCTTGTTGACCATTACGAATTCTAGTCAACATGTCAGCTACAGGATCATGCATACTCACAGTTGTTCTCCATAGAATAAAATTTACCAGCTGGACTTGCGACCACCAGTGACATTACCTGCCATCAGTTGTTGTCTTAAGCAAATCCTGCAAAGTCCAAACTTGCGATAAACGGCATGTGGACGACCACACTGCTGGCAACGCGTACTATGTCGCACAGGATTCGAATTTAAAGGAAGTTTTGCAAGTTTAGCTTGCGCTTCCATAATTTCGTCAAAATCCTGAGACGATTTAATTAAAATCTTTAACTCAGTTCTTTTCGCTCTGTGTTTCGCGACAAGTTTTGCTTTCTTCTTTTCGCGTTCAAGCATTGATCTTTTAGCCACGGCATTACCCTTTTAAGTGTTTATCTCTGTCTTTCAAAGGCAGGTTGAATGCTTCCAACAAAGCCTTCGCTTCTTCATTAGTTTTTGCACTCGTGGTGATGCAGATATCCATACCACGAATAGTATCGATCTTATCGAAATCAATTTCAGGAAATACGATTTGCTCATGGATACCCATGCTGTAGTTTCCAGTACCATCAAAAGATTTTGGATTCAAACCACGGAAATCTCTTACGCGCGGCAATGTGATTGTAATCAATCTATCCAAAAACTCATACATGCGACTACGGCGTAAAGTTACTTTACAGCCAATAGGCCACTCTTCACGGATCTTAAAACCTGCGATAGATTTTTTTGCTTTGGTCACAACAGGTTTCTGACCAGATATCAAAGTCATATCTTCAACAGCATGATTCATAACTTTTTTATCGCCTACAGCTTCGCCAACACCCATATTAAGAGTAATCTTGAGAATCTTTGGCACTTCCATAACACTTTTATAGCCGAACTTCTTCATCATCATTTCGACTATTTCTTTTTCATACAAATCTTTCAATCTAGCCATTTTTGTCACCTAATTAGACAGCGTCAATAACTTCATTGTTAGATTTAAAATATCTAACTTTTTTCTTGTTACCGTCTTTTTCAAGAAATTTGAAGCCGACTTTATCCGCTTTCTTCGATACCGGATTATAAATAGCAACATTGGAAACATCTAAGGGGGCTTCTCGAGTAATTATTCCGCCACGTTGTTCCAATTGTGGATTTGGCTTTACATGCTTCTTAATAAGGTTAGCACCTTCAACAACAACACCGTCAGCCACCACACGGGTCACCTTGCCAATGTGACCTTTACTCTTACCTGCGATGACAATAACAGTGTCACCTGATTTTATGCGCTTCATAAACTAATCCTTCTCACAATACTTCAGCTGCTAGAGAAATGATTTTCATAAACCGCTCTCTAAGCTCACGAGTTACAGGACCAAATATACGTGTACCTATAGGCTCATTTTGGTTATTCAAAAGCACTGCTGCATTACCATCAAAACGTATAAGTGAACCATCATCACGACGCACACCCTGGCTGGTTCTAACAACAACAGCCTTCATTACCGCGCCTTTTTTTACCTTGCTACGTGGAATTGCATCTTTAATGCTTACTTTAATGACATCACCAACACGTGCATAACGTCTGTGTGATCCGCCAAGCACTTTGATACACATCACTTTGCGTGCGCCGCTGTTATCTGCAACATCGAGCACTGTCTGCATTTGTATCATTCTATTCTCCAGCTCAAATCCAACCAGAAAAAGGCTGCTGATTATATCAGCCCTCTTGGTATTTTAAAAGTAAATCATGAAGATCAGGAAATTACTTCAACAAGCACCCAACTTTTCATCTTAGAGAGTGGTCGAGATTCGCGTATTCTAACAGTATTCCCAATTTTACCAATCTGGCCTTCATCATGCGCATGGAGTTTAGTTCTACGCTTCATGATTTTACCGTATTTAGGATGTTTAACTGTACGCTCAACCATTACAACGATGGTTTTTTGCATCTTGTCGCTAACAACCTTTCCTACAATTGTTCTGCCATTTGTTTCACTATTCGTCGACATGACTCTTTCCCGCCTTTTCAGTCATAATTGTTTTAACTCTAGCAACAGCTTTTCGGACCTTCGTGATATGATGAGTCTTATCTAGAGAGCCGCTAGCTTTTTTCATGCGTAAATTAAACTGCTCTTTACGTAATGAGAGGAGCTCGGCTTGCAATTCATCAGGGGTTAAATTTCTTAACTCTTTAATATCTTTCATTACATCACCTTGCGCTCTTCAAATATAACCTTGAAAGGTAGTTTTGCTTTAGCAAGATCAAAAGCTTCCATTGCTAATTCTTTGCTTACACCTTCCATTTCAAATAGCACTTTACCAGGCTGGATTTGTGCCACCCAATATTCAACGCTACCTTTACCCTTACCTTGTCGAACTTCAAGAGGCTTTTGGGTAATTGGCTTATCAGGAAATACTCTGATCCAGATCTTTCCACCACGCTTAATGTGCCTTGTCATTGCCCGTCGAGCGGCCTCGATTTGACGTGCAGTCAAACGACCTCTCTCCAGCGCTTTAAGACCAAACTCACCAAAGCTGACTGTGCTACCTCTTTGGGCCAAACCTCTGTTTCGCCCTTTCATTTGTTTACGATATTTCGTACGTTTTGGCTGTAACATGATTGTTATTCCTCACTCACTTACCGCTTTCAGCGTTGCGCTTCTTCTGTGGAAGTATTTCTCCTTTGAAGATCCAGACCTTTACGCCTATGATTCCATAGGTTGTCTTTGCTTCAGCAGTACCATAATCAACATCAGCACGGAATGTATGTAGAGGAACTCGTCCTTCGCGGTACCATTCGCTACGTGCAATCTCAGCGCCACCAAGTCGTCCACTAACACAAATCTTGATTCCTTTGGCACCAGCTTTCATTGCGGAAGTTACAGCTCTCTTCATCGCGCGTCTAAACATGACTCGCTGCTCTAATTGCTGGGCAATACCTTCAGCAACAAGAGTTGAATCTAACTCAGGCTTACGTACTTCCTCTATATTCAGATGAACTGGAACACCAAGCTTCGTCGCAATTTTAGCCCTCAAAGCTTCGATTCCGCCACCTTTCTTACCGATAATAACGCCAGGTCGGGCAGTATGAATTGTAACCACTGCATTATTCGCCGGACGCTCAATACGGATACTACTTACCGCAGCCGCCATAAGTTCTTTCTTCAGGTCTTTGCGTAGATTGATATCTTGATTCAGCAGTTGTGCATAGTTTTTACTTGCAAACCATTTGGAATTCCAATCTCGAATTATACCTAAGCGTATACCTATAGGGTTTACTTTCTGTCCCATTGCTATTCCTCGTCAGACACTTTAATTGTGATGTGGCAGGTTCGTTTGCAAATACGATTAGCACGACCTTTAGCTCGAGGACTAATTCTCTTTAAAGTTGCTGCCTCATCTACAAAAACCACACCTACTTTTAATTCGTCAATATCTGCGCCGTTGTTGTTTTCTGCATTAGCAATGGCAGACTCCAACAATTTCAACATCAATTGTGCACCTTTTTTAGGGGTAAACTTCAGGACATCAATTGCGCGAGAAACGTCCATCTTACGAATCATATCTGCAATCAATCTGCCTTTTTGGGCAGAAAGCGGTGCATTTCTTAACTTTGCTGTTACTTCCATCATTGCCTCTTACTTACCTTTGGCTTTTCTGTCACCAGAATGGCCTTTGAATGTACGAGTCATGGCAAACTCACCTAATTTATGGCCTACCATGTTATCAGTAATATATACCGGCACATGATCTTTGCCATTGTGTACTGCAATTGTGAGATCAATCATCTCAGGTACAATTGTTGAGCGTCTGGACCAAGTTTTAATTGGTTTTTTGGACTTCGATTCGATCGCCGCTTCAACTTTACTCATCAAGTGATGATCGATAAAAGGACCCTTTCTAATAGAACGTGCCACCTTGATATCCTCTTAGCTAATTATTTCTTCTTACGTCTTCTGACGATAAACCGGTCAGTACGCTTATTACTTCTAGTTTTGTACCCTTTTGTTGGTACACCCCATGGTGTGACAGGATGACGACCACCTGAAGTACGTCCCTCACCACCACCATGTGGATGGTCGACAGGGTTCATTGCAACACCACGCACAGTTGGCCGAATTCCACGCCAGCGTTTCGCACCAGCTTTACCTAGTGCACGCAAGCTATGCTCACTATTACTAACTTCACCAATAACAGCACGGCAAGTAGCTAATACTTTACGCATTTCACCAGATCGCAGTTTCAGTGTGGCATAAACACCCTCTTTAGCAACGATTTGCCCACTGCAACCAGCACTTCGTAACATCTGCGCACCTTTGCCAGGCTTGAGCTCTACGCAGTGAATTGTTGTACCAACTGGAATATTTCTCAATGGCAAACAATTGCCATTGCTAATTGCTGAATCTTCACCACTTATAATAGTGTCACCAGCTTTCAAACTAGAAGGTGCAATAATGTATCGTCGTTCACCATCTTTGTAAACGACTAAAGCGATAAGTGCAGAACGATTGGGATCGTATTCAATTCGCTCAACTTTAGCTTCTATACCGTCTTTGTCTCTTTTGAAGTCAATCAAACGATACTTAGCGCGAACGCCGCCACCAATGTGACGTACTGTTATTCGCCCCTGGTTATTACGTCCACCTGTCTTATTTAATTTTTCAACCAAGGCAGCGTGTGGCTGTCCTTTGTGAATATTCTGATGGACAACTCGAATTTCACCACGCTTACCTGGTGATGTGGGTTTAGATTTTAATAATGCCATCTTAATCTGCCTTATTCTGTCACGCTAAAGTCGATGTCATAATTATCGTGTAAAGAAACAAACGCTTTTTTCCAATCGCTACGCTTACCATTCAATTGTTTAAAACGTTTTGTCTTACCCTTCACATTTATAATTGACACATTCTTGACCTTGACATTAAACATGTGCTCAACAGCTTGCTTAATCTCTTGCTTCGTAGCTGTTTTCAACACTTTAAAAGTGAATTGCTTAAACTTGTCAGCCATCACTGTCGTTTTTTCAGAGGTATGCGGTTCTCGAAGAATCATTAACAAACGTTCAGCATTCATTGTAACTGCTCCTCTAAACTTTTAATGGCATCTTTGGTCATTAACACTTTTTCAAAGCGCAACAGACTGACAGGATCTAAAGAACTCACATCACAAATGTCATATTGAATCAAATTACGAGAAGCCAGGTATTCATTCTCACCTACTTCATTCATAACGATCAACGCATTTGGCAACTCTAATTCATTCATTTTACTAATGAAATCTTTGGTTTTATGTGATTGACATTGAAAATCACTTACCACCACCAGATTTCCAGCACGATGAAGCTCGGAGATTATACTACGCAATGCGCGTTTGTACATTTTTTTATTAAGTTTTTGACTATAATCTCTCTTTTTAGAGGCAAAGGTTACCCCACCAGAGCGCCAGATTGGGCTACGAATAGTCCCAGCCCGTGCTCTGCCAGTGCCCTTTTGGCGCCAAGGTTTCTTGCCACCACCACTCACTTCGGAGCGAGTCTTTTGTGCACTATTACCACTACGAGCGTTATTCATGAACGTAACAACAGCTTGGTGTATTAGACCTTCGTTGTAGTTGTATCCAAATACTTCTTCATTCACCTTTAATTGGCTGTTGGTATCTTTTGTTTTCAGTTCCATTATTTGCCCCTTACATTCTTCTTAACAGCGGGCCTTACTTCAACTCTTGCACCCGGACAGCCTGGTATAGCGCCTTTAATTAAAAGTAAATTACGCTCTTGATCAACGCGAACCACTTCAAGGCTTTGCGTTGTACATCTTGCATTACCCATATGGCCAGCCATTTTCTTGCCTTTAAATACACGGCCTGGAGTTTGGTTTTGACCAATAGATCCAACTACACGGTGTGATCTTGAGTTACCATGCGTTGCATCCTGAGTACGAAAGTTGTAGCGCTTGACAGTACCAGCAAAGCCTTTCCCTTTAGAAAGAGCTGATACATCAACCAGTTGTCCTGCATTGAAAATCTCGTTTACTGATATCACTTGACCCGCAGTAAAAGTATCAATTGCATCTACACGAAATTCACAAAGCATATCGCCAGCATCAATTCCAGCCTTGGCAAAATGGCCTGTTAAAGGCTTATTGACATGGCTTGCCTTTTTCTCGCCACCTGCTATCTGAACAGCTGTATAACCATCTTTTTCGATGGTTTTAATCTGTGACACACGGTTAGGTACAACCTCAACAACAGAGACAGGAATTGAAACGCCTTCCTCTGTGAAGACCCGTGTCATACCGATTTTACGGCCTAATAACCCAATCGTCATTCTAACACCTCATTAATAACCTTGCCTGTTAGGACTATTCGTCATCAAGGCTAATCTGCACATCAACCCCTGCAGCCAAATCCAACTTCATCAGTGCATCTACTGTTTTTTCAGTAGGATGTACGATGACAACCAGGCGTTTATGAGTGCGTAATTCATATTGATCGCGCGCGTCTTTATTAACGTGCGGAGAGATCAATACCGTAAATTTCTCTTTCTTAATCGGCAGAGGTATAGGGCCACGAATTTGTGCCCCTGTACGTTTTGCTGTCTCGACGATTTCGCGAGTTGATAAATCAATCAGCCGATGATCAAAAGATTTTAGACGTATTTTAATATTTTGATTGTTACTCATTATTCTTACTCAATGATTTTAGCGACTACACCGGCACCAACTGTGCGGCCACCTTCACGAATTGCGAAACGCAACCCTTCGTCCATAGCAATTGGCGAATGCAGGTTAACAATCATTTGTACGTTGTCACCTGGCATTACCATTTCTACACCTGCTGGTAAATCGCAAGATCCGGTCACGTCTGTCGTTCTGAAATAGAACTGTGGACGGTAGCCGTTGAAGAATGGTGTATGACGACCACCTTCATCTTTTGATAACACATAGACTTCTGCTTCAAATTTTGTATGTGGCTTGATTGTTCCTGGCTTCGCCAATACTTGACCTCGCTCAACTTCATCACGCTTCGTGCCGCGTAACAGTACACCAACGTTATCCCCAGCGCGCCCTTCATCAAGAAGTTTGCGGAACATCTCAACCCCTGTGCAGGTCGTCTTCTGGGTATCTCGTATTCCTACAATCTCAACTTCTTCACCAACTTTAACGATACCACTCTCGATACGGCCTGTGACTACTGTTCCACGCCCAGATATTGAGAATACGTCTTCGATTGGTAACAAGAAGCTCTTGTCAATGTTTCGTACTGGTTCTGGAATATAAGAATCCATTGTCTCTACAAGCTTCTCAATCGCTGGAACACCGATATCACTCGTGTCGCCTTCCAACGCTTTCAATGCAGAACCAACTACAATTGGAATATCATCACCAGGGAATTCATAGCTGCTCAACAGATCGCGTACTTCCATCTCTACCAGCTCGAGAAGCTCCGCATCATCAACCATGTCCGCCTTGTTCAAAAACACTACAATGTACGGCACGCCAACCTGACGTGACAACAGAATGTGTTCCCTTGTCTGAGGCATTGGGCCATCTGCTGCTGATACCACCAGAATCGCTCCGTCCATCTGAGCCGCTCCGGTAATCATGTTCTTAACATAGTCAGCATGACCTGGGCAATCTACGTGAGCGTAATGGCGGTTTGCTGATTCGTACTCAACGTGTGCTGTTGATATCGTAATTCCGCGCTCCCGCTCTTCTGGCGCCGCATCAATCTGATCGTACGCTTTCGCTGTACCACCATATTTCTTTGCCATAATCGTGGTAATTGCCGCCGTTAATGTCGTCTTACCATGATCTACGTGACCAATCGTGCCAACGTTAACGTGTGGCTTCTTACGCTCAAATTTTTCCTTCGCCATCGGAAAATCTCCCCATTCAAAAGTTTATAACTGTATGGTGCCCACAACTGGACTCGAACCAACGACCTCTTCCTTACCAAGGAAGTGCTCTACCGCCTGAGCTATGTGGGCATTAAATTACAGACTTCGCAGTCTGCCGCTTAACAAACTTGGAGCGGGTGATGGGAATCGAACCCACGCTATCAGCTTGGAAGGCTGAAGTTCTACCATTGAACTACACCCGCTTGTCAACCACATCTTTTGTTCATATTGGTGGAGGGGGAAGGATTCGAACCTTCGAAGGCAGAGCCGTCAGATTTACAGTCTGATCCCTTTGGCCGCTCGGGAACCCCTCCAAAAAGAACGCCATTTTCTTTCATGATATGATTAAAGTCAATAGCCTTGTAGTACACGAGGGCTAGCATCTAGATGGTGCTGGCACCAGGAATCGAACCCGGGACCTACTGATTACAAGTCAGTTGCTCTACCAACTGAGCTACGCCAGCATACTATTTACGCCATGTGCTTTAGTCAAGCCAACTGAGACTCCAGCCAGCCGGATGAAACAGCACGGTTTCATCCAATTTCTCGTGCGCAATTCACACGAGCTACTTCTTTGG
>NZ_LNYB01000085.1:0-176 GCF_001467625.1 Legionella feeleii | reverse complement strand
TTGCCTGTTCTGGATAAAGCAGGGTTAAGTGCTCAGCCAGCAGGCCGGTAAAGATTATGAGGTAACACAAACGCATTTGTCTTTCTTTTTGCCTATAACCTCAAAGCAATTCAGGTTATATGGTCAAGACAATCAGCCAATTAGTACGAGTTAGCTTCACGCATTACTGCGCTTCC
>NZ_LNYB01000084.1:1649-4863 GCF_001467625.1 Legionella feeleii | reverse complement strand
ACTAATGTTGGACTTGACTGGTTTCGAAAGGTTCAATCCAGCCATGGCGTGATATTATACAGTTCAACGCGAAGACGCCAAGAGCCAAAAAATTATGCACATACACCACTGACAACAGAACTCGCAAGGCAATCCTGGAGTATGACAAACTCATTCGTAGCATTTATACCCTCAAATATTTACAAGACAGGAAACTACAACGCGATATCCATCGTTCACAGAATCGTGTGGAATCGTATCATCAATTACGCGCAGCCATTGCAACAGCGTATGGGAAAAAACAATTATCTGGCAAAGGTGATCGTGAAATTGAGATCAGCAACCAGTGTGGCAGACTCATTGCCAATGCTATTATTCACTATAATTCTGCAATATTATCTAAGCTCAAGCAGAAATATGAAACTGAGGGCGATGAAAGAGCGTTGTCTATGTTAAAGAAAATATCTCCTATAGCTTGGCAGCACATTCATTTTCAAGGACATTTCATATTTACGGATGATAAAATCATCAATCTTGATGAGATAATAGGCAAGGTTCTTTTGCGGAGGTTAAGAAAAAGCAAAGTGACCAAAAACCGTCCGGAAATTTCTGAGGTTTGCGGCTAGAACCCCAATATTGAATATCTTAATGTGTAATCCGCAGCATTACGGCATTTTTTATGAAATTAATCCTTGGATGCATGTAGACATCCCTGTTGTTCAAACAAGGGCTAAAACCCAATGGCAGGCTCTCTATGAAACGCTATTAAAATTAAACGTAAACGTAAAATTGATTGAGCCAATTAATGGCTTACCTGATATGGTGTTTACAGCCAATGCAGGATTTATTTACAGAAACCAAGTATGGGTTAGCGCATTTAAAAGTCATGAACGCCAACCTGAAAGTGAACATTTTAAAGATTGGTTCTCTCAAGAAGGTTTTGAGATAGTGAATATAGAATATGATCTGAGCCAGCCACCGGCTTTTGAAGGGGCTGGCGACACGCTAGTTTTTAATAACTGTTTAGCGGCGGGCTATGGTTTCCGAAGCGACATCAGTGTTTATGAACATCCATTTTTTAAACAACTTAATTTAGTATTTTGTGAGCTTATCAATCCTTACTTTTATCATTTAGATACTTGTTTTTGTCCTCTAAATTCATCTTTGGCTCTCTGGTATCCTGATGCATTTAGTCAACAATCGCAGCGAGCAATGCGTAAAATAGGACAATTGATTGATGTTCCTGAAGATGAAGCTAGGCGATTTGCTTGTAATGCGGTCGTCATTGGCCAGCACGTTATCTTACCTTCTGACTGCCCAGTTACTTATCGCCTATTAGAATCTCATGGTTTTATAGTACACCCTTGCGACATGAATGAATTCATCAAATCAGGAGGTGCCTGTAAGTGTTTAACACTCCATTTATAGAAGTACAAATTATCTATTTCAGTAAATGAGTTCAAGCCTTCTGGCTCAATCAAATATCAGTCACGAATTATCAACTTTGCATCTCAAACGATATAAGAATAGGGTGAGCAGGCATGAATAGTGAGGGTAGTTTGAAGCTCTTGCTGTTAGCCCGTCTGCTTTTCGTTTAAAATGAGAAACAAATTACCCTGATGGAAAATGAATTACCCCATGCTTACCCGTTGCCAATACTCTGAAATCAGACGTGCTCACGTTTACTTGGAGCAAGGTTCTAAAACCTATGCGCTTCCTTTGTATGCGAGCCGGGTTTCAGCAGGCTACCCCATGCCTGCTGATGACACGATTGACAGGACTATTTATTTAGATCGGTATCTCATTAAGCATCCCAGTTCGACCTTCGTTGTTATTGCTTCAGGTGATTCCATGTTAAATGCTGGTATTCAATCGGGGGATTGGCTGGTCGTTGATAAAGAGGTCACACCAACTCACGGCCGAATAGTGGTTGCGGCGGTTGATGGCGAGCTTACAGTAAAACGCTTAAGTATCAATGATGAGGGTATGCAATTACTGCCAGAAAATCCAGCCTATCGGCCAATTCCAATTACCCCTGAACAGCATGTGGTGCTTTGGGGTGTGGTGATTCTGGTGATTGCTAAATCATGAAGCTTCACTATCAGGTAGAGCCCGCAAAGTGATTGAAATTGATTACCAGCTATTGTCGGAGGTGGCCATAGAGAATTTAATCATGACCATCCTTACTCGCGAGGCGACGGACTACGGTGAGTGCGAAATGGCGGTGGCTGATAAAAAAAGGCAACTTCTGACCCGACTTGAGCAGGGGGATGCGTTGATTGTTTACTCCGCTGAACAGGGGTATTGCACCATTGTTCCGGCAGAGGAGAAGCAAAAATGGCTCTTGCAGGAGCAAGAGGAAAGATAAAAAAGGTCGTTTAGGGACAGTTAACAAAAAAACGACGCACGCAATTGACTTAAGAAGCGCGAACTGGAGGGTGGCAAGGATATAAGCTCTGCCAGAGAGCTATCTCGCTCCTATTGCGTTATTTTGAAGTCGTTGATTAATATAAAGACTAACTGGTTTTTAATAACCCTCTAAAACAGGGCTAGCTCGGTCAGACGCCTTAAGCGTTCGGGATTGTCTTCGACATAAATGGCAGTGGTGACGATGCTGGCGTGTCCTGCCAGACGGGAGACGGCTTTAATATCGCCGCCTTGCTCAATGAGACGGGTGATGAAGGTTCGCCGGCCAGAATGGGAGCTTGCGCCAGGAATGCCTGCCTTGTCATAGAGTGACTTAAACCATTTTTAGGTTAAATTACAGAAACGGGGCAAATGCGAACTAAGATCTTAATTTTGTATAAAATAAGTTCGTTATCGCTAAGAACCCCAAACTTTATCCAACTAAAAATCTCTTTAAAAATAGATTATATTCCTTAATAAATAAGGGTTTTTAAGAATAAATCTGTTCGCATAATTATGAATATATTAATCTGCCCCAAGCATTAAAGATCTAACTGAAATATCCTCATCAATCTTAGTCCAATGTACCCCAAGTCCATTACCAATAAAACGCCAGTCTTTTCGCTCAGAATCTGTTGCATCTCGTAGTTTTGGAAACCATTCCAAGGGTGCTGAAATTTCTCTGCCATCAGCTAGAATAAAATGCAATGAGGTTTTCGTAAAACTTACGTCAACTGCATGATCATCAAATTTAATTGCCAAAGTACTCATACCATTTCTCCAAAAATAATTCTCTATGTTCAGTAACTAATAATCTAAGTTTACCCAA
>NZ_LNYB01000084.1:0-1639 GCF_001467625.1 Legionella feeleii | reverse complement strand
TAACAAAGAAGAGTCAGTCATTAACAAAGAAGAGTCAGTCATTAACAAAGAAGAGTCAGTCATTAACAAAGAAGAGTCAGTCATTAACAATATTGTGGCAAGTCAAGATTCAATAGATCTAAAGATTATAAAAGAAGTAGCCCGTTTAACTGACGAATATTTATCATCTTTAGTTAAGAAAAATTCTTTAGCAAGTAATTCTAGAGGGATTGAGAATGAGCCATCTGATAAAAATTCGACAATTTTAGAACAAAAAATTAAAATTCTTTATGGGCTTCAAGGAATACTTGGTTCTAAAAAGAAGGAGTCTCGCGAAAAAATTGAATTATTCTATACCCAATTATATAGTGCAAATGCTACATTGGTTAAGCATCACGATGAAGGATGGAAGCATTTTACTAAAAATGCTGCATTAATTTTAGGTATTATTTTAACTGGTATTCTACCTGGTTTATTGGTTGTTGGCGCTATAGCGCTAACAGGTTATTCCCCTAAATTGTGGCAATCCAGCGGACAAACCTTTTTTCAACAGGCCAAAAAAGAAATTGAATCCAATAGACCTGACCTTTCCCCTCAATTAGTACCAGGGGCTCGATGAGAAAGCCAACATTATGATCCTCTCCCCAAAATCGATCCAGCATTAATTAGAAAAACCGGCACTTAACACCTTCTGTTTGAACTGATTTGGAGTCAAATTGTTCAGTGAAGAATGAGGTCGGAAATCATTATAATCCAGTCGCCATTCTTCAATTTTGTTTTTAGCATCTTCAAGAGAAAGAAACCAGTGGCTATTCAAGCATTCATCCCGAAAACTCCCATTAAATGACTCAATAAAGGCATTGTCTGTTGGTTTTCCAGGCCTTGAGAAATCCAGAGTTACGTGATTCTGATAAGCCCACTTATCCAATATTTTTGAAATAAACTCAGGACCATTGTCAATGCGGATAGATTTCGGCTGTTTGTTTTCCAGTACTCTAAGTCCTTCAAGAACGCCCACGACTTCTTCACCTCGGATAGCTTGTCCTACATAAATAGCTAGGCATTCGCGACTAAAATTATCCACTATAGTTAATGCCCGTATTTTCTTACCATTGAACAGGTTATCGGAAACAAAATCCATACTCCAGCATTCGTTTAAAGTAGAGGCCTGCGACCGCTCCTCTCTGTGGCTACCTGCTACATGTCGTCGAGGTCGCTTCCTTCGAAGATTAAGACCTTCTTCGCAATAAATGCGATGAACTTTCTTATGATTGATGACCCAGCCTTCTCGTTGAAGCAGCACATGAATACGCTGATAGCCATAACGAACTCTTGTTTCGGCTATTTCCCTGATACGGTGTCTTATAACAGTATCTTCACCACGGCATGAGCGGTATTGGAATACGCTACGGCTTATCATTAAAACTGCACAGCTCCTACGAACACTTATCCGATAGCCATCCTGAAGAGAAACAGCCAGTTCCCGCTTCTTACCTGGCTTTAAAGCTTTTTTGACAGAACATCCTGCAACATCTGCTTATCCAAGCTTAAATCAGCTACCAGCTGTTTCAGCAGCAAATCTCACTGAGCCATCGTTTCCAATAAATTCTGCTGTTTGAACAAATTTAAACCGATTCATAGACTGTTATGGAACTGCCAT
>NZ_LNYB01000083.1:576-889 GCF_001467625.1 Legionella feeleii | reverse complement strand
TGGGGAAGCCATTCGCCGCCATGGGGCTCGCGGGGCTGGGTTTAAACCCAGCCCCTTAGGGGAGCGTGGGTCGCTGCGCCGGCGTCAAGGCTACCCTTACGGCACGCTGCGCGTGGCCTTGACCCAGTCTCCGCTTAATTTTTTGTTAATCTTTATCATCTATAATTAGCCAGACAAATTAAAAGCGAGTAATAAATGCCAAAAATAAACGTTAATTCAACCAAACAAGACGTTCTGGCTGCCGTGGCGCAGAATGGCTGGGCCCTTCAGTACGCGTCTGAAACACTGAAAGACGACCGCGAGGTTGTCTTGG
>NZ_LNYB01000083.1:281-397 GCF_001467625.1 Legionella feeleii | reverse complement strand
AGTACGCGTCTGAAACACTGAAAAACGACCGCGAGGTTGTCTTGGCTGCCGTGGCGCAGAGTCGCTTGACCCTTGAGTACGCGTCTGAAACACTGAAAAACGACCGCGACTTTTTA
>NZ_LNYB01000083.1:0-151 GCF_001467625.1 Legionella feeleii | reverse complement strand
ACACTGAAAAACGACCGCGACTTTTTATTGGCTGCCGTGGCGAAGAATGGCTGGACCCTTTTTTTTTTTTTTTTTTTTTTTTTTTTTTTTGAACTTTTACAAAAAGTACAAAAGTTACAAGAAGGAGTCAATCCAGCTGCATTTTTAGCTT
>NZ_LNYB01000082.1:125117-194422 GCF_001467625.1 Legionella feeleii | reverse complement strand
TATGGTTTTAGAAATTTTGAAAATTATAGATTAAGAGTTAGAGTGCTTTGTGGATAAGTGAAGTGCCCCCGGATTTGGGGAAGACCCAAATTTGGGTATTATGATATTTCGTCCAACTGGAATTAAATTCGCGCTTCATGGTTATTTTTTTTGCCATTAGCTTAAGTGCATTCTATTTAGAGTATCAGCAGATAACAAAGGATTACGCATGTTTGAATGGTTAAAGTCAATGGTTTTTAAATCTAACCCTACATCCTCCACCAAGCCAGATTTTGTGTTACCTAAACCTCAACCAACTTCAGCCGATGTCGAGAAGGAAGATACTTGGGTTTATTTCTGGAAAACGACGGCCAGAAATGGAGTAGGGCATGCAGCTGTCCAAGTTGGGGGAAATCGGCCCAAGATGAAACCGGAAGACCCTGGGGAATATATCAGTATTCATCCTGATGTTATTCCAGCAATAGGTCCAACCATTTTTTTACCATTGCCAGCCCATCTAGCTACAACATTAGCCGAAGACATGGAAACACAAGCTGCTTCTCGTACCCAAATAATTAGTGATTTTGATTCTTCCCCCCTGCCATCGAAAAACCCGCTTGCTGTACCACCTGATCAAACGATTAGAATTAAAAATCTCGATACAAAAGCGATGCTCGCTCGTATTAATCAAACGAGAAAGGAAGTGGAGGAAGGCCAAACAACCTACCAGTTAGTGCCCAAAGTGAATTTGCTGGGATTTTTTCAGGATGCGCCTTATTTTATTACTCAGGATCCGTTAGATGTATTAATGAACAAACGATTCTTATCTGGGCATAAGAAAACAACTAATCAGCCGATGCATTGTTCAATGCTTGTAAGTGAAATATTAACTAGTGGTGGAGCGCATATTGAGCCATCGAAAATGCCTTGGGGAATAACACCCAATAACCTGGCTGAGCAGATAAACAACGGGCCTAAATTCTAAACCTTTATTAATTGGAGAGGCATGAGATTGTTACATGCCTCTTTTATTTGGTAATTGATTTTTCGCCAATCATTATTTTAGCTTAAATCGTTGGATAAACTCTTCTTTATCTATTTTCTGGAATCCTTGTTTTTCTAGACTAGGAGTAAAGAGAGTAGGTATCAGTGGGTTACTGAAAGGAATCCCTGCCTCAGCGACAACATAACTTACGGAGCTTGCGCAATTATCTGGACCGAACGTTGCAGGGGTACTGTGGCTCTCGTTATCATAAACATGAACTCCGCAGTGATCTTCAACTGGATGGAATCCATGTATTCTCTTATGCTTTTCGGCTGTTGCGTAAGCATTTTTCTGGGCATTAAAAAAGTTGGTCATAAGAGTAGCGAATGGATTTAACGAACCAAAAACAGAGTAAGCCCGCTTTCCTGCGCTTACCTCTTTTGAAAATTTTTTTTGGGCTGTTTTGGCTCGTTGATATTGTTCACTGTCGATTTCCTTAACTAAAACATGTTCTGCTTCTCTTAAGTCTTCTCGATGGTCAGAAGCTAGTCGACCTGGTACTGGTACCGAGCCCAAGCTAAGCCCATTAATTAATGAGCCAATTAAACCAGGAAAAAAACTGGTATGCTTAATTTTGCTCTGTTCCGGTGTTTCTTTTACCGAGCTAATTGATACGTGTCCTGGGCCATCGGTAGTATCTTTTACAAAAGCAAATAAATGATATTTAGTGTTTACTGGAATACTTTTTGTTGATCTGTCAATTTTACTGTATGACATCTTTAAAACCTCTTACATCTTGGCACTGCAAATTTTTCAAAACAAAAAAAGAGTGTAGTTAGAATATAACCATAAAGAATATAAATTTTACATTATTAATCCTTAGGTAAACCTTAAGAGGAGAAAACTGTCGAGGGAAATGTCATCCAGTGGGGATAAAATTAGGTATTGCTGCCATGTAGAATAAATTTTGGATTATATTTTTTGATGAATATACTAATTAGAGGAGAACTTTTTATGTAAAGTATTAAATAATAATACCACTCCTTTTGCTAAATGGGACTTCAGGGAAAAAGATTCTATTTTGAATTTACGAGTTATATCCTTTAATTAGAATATTTAATTGGAGTACAAGATGCGCTTAACCCAAATAAGAGGTTTTTACCCTTATATCATGGTGGTATTTTTCAATACTTTTGTTGATCTGGGGCACAAAATTTTGATTCAAGATACCCTCTATCAAACCTCAAGTGGAACTATCTATACCATTCTATCCGCAATTATCAATGCCCTTATCCTGTTGCCTTATATTCTATTATTTACCCCATCAGGATTTCTTGCGGATAAATTTCCTAAAGCGTTGGTGTTAAGAATAACTGCGGCAGTGGCTATTCCACTGACCTTAGTGATTACCTGGTGTTATTACCAAGGTTATTTTTGGGGTGCTTTCTTACTAACCTTATTACTTGCTATTCAAAGTGCCCTCAATTCACCAGCTAAGTACGGCTATATTAAAGAGATTTTTGGGAAGGAACATCTATCGCAGGCTAACGCAATTGTTCAAACGCTGACTATTATTGCTATTCTAGGGGCCACTTTTATTTTTACCTATCTTTTTAGCGTTGCTATTGATGCTGCGGAATTACAGCACAGCAGTGATAAAGCGTTGCTGCTACAAGCCATCGCCCCGGCCGGTTTTTTGTTAGTAATCTTTTCAATTTTTGAAACGCTAATGACTTTCCTGTTGTTACAAAAACAAGCGGCAGATCCGCAGTCACATTATGAGTTAAGCAATTACTTCCGTGGCCATTATTTAAAAACCTATCTGCAAAAGGCCAGTAAAAAGCAGGTCATATTTACCTGTATTGTCGGCTTATCCTTATTCTGGGCTATTAATCAAGTCCTTTTGGCCAGTTATGGTGCGTTTTTAAAAGAGCATCTGAGCAATATCAGTGTGATGTTTGCCCAAGGTTCATTAGCTATAGGAGGTATAGGGATATTATTAGGTGCCTTGTATGCGGGTAAAGTATCAAAGGGTTTCGTAGAAACGGGTTTGCTCCCGGTTGCCACGGTGGGAATAACCGCAGGGCTTTTTATTCTGCCCTCGCTTTCCAGCCAAGTGGCAATTGTAGTGCTTTTTTTGGTTTACGGTTTTTTTGGCGGCATGCTCATTGTACCGCTTAATGCGCTAATCCAGTTTAATGCACCTCGCAAGGAGTTGGGTAAAATATTATCTGCGAACAATTTTATGCAAAATTGTTTCATGATTGGATTTCTGGGGTTCACTGTCCTATTTAGCTTCTTGGGTATAGATAGTCTGATTTTATTGTATGGGCTTTTTGTGATTGCCTTGGCCGGGGCAATCTATACCATAATAGCGTTACCTCAATCCCTGGTCCGTTATTTATTGTATTTCGTTGCTTCCAAATTTTATCGCCTGAGCGTTTACCAACTGGATAACCTGCCTTCAGCAGGTGGTGTATTATTGCTTGGTAATCATGTTAGTTTTATCGACTGGGCCATTTTACAGATCGCTTGTCCACGGCCAATTCGTTTTGTTATGGAGCGTTCTATCTATGAAACCTGGTATCTGAATTGGTTACTCAAAAAATTTAAAATCATTCCTATTGCTCGAGGCGCCAGCCAGGATTCGTTACAGGAAATTAATGCCGCTTTACATGCAGGCGAGGTTGTAGCACTGTTCCCTGAGGGGCGTCTGAGCCGGAATGGACAACTAGGTGCTTTCCGAACTGGTTTTGAGCGGGCAGTGGTGGGTGCGAATGCAGTCATCATACCTTTTTATATCCATGGTTTGTGGGGAGCAAAAGCCTCCTATGCCTCGTCCTATTACCAACGGTTAATTCAAGCAAATAATCGTCGGGTAACAGTTATCTATGGCTCGGCAATGGATATTGGCTCCAAGGCACAAGTCGTGCAACAAAAGGTGCGCGAGCTTTCTATTAAAGCCTGGAAATTATCAACGAACGAATTAAATAGCATTCAATCGGAGTGGTTGTATAAAGCAAAAAAAATAGGGCATTTACCAGCGCTTATTGAGGAAAATGGTAGAAAAATAACGAACAGTAAATTATTAGGGTTAGTATTATTCTTCAGCCGGAAAATTAAACCACTCATCAAAAAGCAACAAACGATAGGTCTTCTTCTACCCGCCAGTCTGGGAGGAGTGATCGCCAACCTTAGTTTGTTCTGTTTGGGGAAAACAGTAGTCAATTTAAATTATACGACGGGTGAATCCATACTTCAGTCGGCCACTCAGCAAGCTGCAATTAAAACAATGATTACTTCCCGGCAGTTTATAGAAAAAATAAAAGCACGTGGTATCGAACTCAATGGGTTGATGTCTGCAATAAGCTTTATTTATCTGGAGGATTTGAAAGGGGAGCAAAGCAAATTTTGGATTGTCGCTTATTTCATGTTGGCTAAACTCTTTCCTATCTGGTTGTTGAGTTTGCTTTTTATCAAAAAAGCGGATGTTAACAGTACGGCAGTGATTTTATTTAGTAGTGGTAGTGAAGGTCAGCCAAAAGGTATTGAGCTTACCCATCGCAATCTCTTAAGCAACATTAATCAGGTGGCGAGTGTTTTTGGTATTGAAGAAAAAGATATTATTCTCAATTCGTTGCCGCTATTCCATGCATTTGGTCTCACGGTAACAACGTTAATGCCTTTATTAAAAGGGATTCCGATGGTTTGTTATCCGGATCCTACCAATTCCCTGGCGATTGCCAAACTCATTTTTCGCCACAAAGTGACCTTCTTGTGTGGTACCTCTACTTTCTTGGGTTTGTATGCACGTAACAATGCTATACATCCCATGATGCTATCAAGTTTGCGTATGGTAGTTGCTGGCGCTGAGAAATTGTCACCGGCCATTTACCAGGAATTTAAACGCAAATTCAATTTGGATATTTATGAAGGTTATGGGGCAACGGAAGTGGCTCCAGTCGCTAGCTGTAATTTGCCTGACGTTTTATCAGCAAGTGATTGGCATGTACACACAGCAAATAAACCGGGGACAGTGGGTTTACCTTTACCCGGTTGTGCTTTCAGGGTTGTAGATCCTGAAACCCTTCAGGATCTACCAGTCGGAGAAGAAGGCCTCGTCCTGATTGGCGGGACTCAAATCATGCAAGGCTATCTTAACATGCCAGAAAAAACACGCGCCGTATTGATCGAGGATGGTGATTTTACCTGGTATAAAACAGGTGATAAGGGTCGCCTGGATCATGATGGTTATCTGACTATTGTTGATAGGTATTCCAGGTTTGCCAAAATTGGTGGGGAAATGGTGAGTTTAGGTCAAGTAGAGGAGCGTTGGCAGCAAGCATTGAATGACAAGGATACTGCGATCATGGCACTTGCAATCCCTGATAGCAAAAAAGGGGAGCAATTGGCGCTTGTTTATGCTGCGAATCTATCTGTTGATGAAATCATGCAAACGCTGATGAAAACTGATTTACCAAAGTTAATGTTGCCTAAAACAATCAAAAAGGTGGAGGAGTTACCAAGATTAGGCAATGGTAAATTGGATTATCAATCAGCGAAACAACTTGTACTTGCTACTTCAGACTCTCTTTAGATCATTGAAAATATGAGGAACCCATGGACGCATGGCAATAACCAATGCTGTTCCATGGCGTTTATCAATAGCAATATCGATGGTTTCACGGCAAGTTTGTAAAAATTGATCAGCGGTTTTGTGCAATGCTTGTTGAAATTTCAAATTGTCTTGTTCACTGAGCATACCGTTGCGCACTAAAAACAATTGCTCCGGTTTTTCAAAGCGACAGTTGAAAAAGTCAGTTTGTATGTTTTCCTGAAAGAAGCGCTGAATGGGGCCATCGGCAATCCAATAGAAGTCAGCATGAATTAAGCGCCTGAACCGATTACCAGGTTGCAGCTCTATAATTTTCATTTGATCAAGACGGGCTACTTTTCTAATCAGCTCATGTTCTGAAAAATTATAGAAATTCAAGATGTCATTGAATTCCCAGTAATTAAGAACACAAATGGCGACTAGTAACAATTTTTTGTCACTGATCAATTCTTTTTCCTGTTTCTCGGTTAAATGCAGGATTGGTTTATTTCTTTTATGTACGAGTTCAAAGGCTTCAGATAAGGTTAGATTAATGCATTCACAAATAGCTTCCAGTCTGGACAAATCAATATTTTGTTGACTAAACAACCGTTTAACACTGGCTTCTGATAAAGCCAGTTTTTTAGCAAGCTCTTTATAGGTTAACCCTTGTAGTTTAAGCTGCTGCTTAATGATTACAAAAAGATCATGGATTTGTGACATAAGTTGCTGTTTCTCATTTATCTAAAATAATTAACTATAACTGGCCTGAGTAATGGAGGGAACAGGATTGAGTGATCACAGCAATTCTCTTTAATTAAGATCCGTTGCGTTGGTCGGCGCTATTTTTTCGTTCCCTATCGTTATAAAGTAATTTTGCTGCTAAAAGTTTTCTTTTTAAAAAGAGAGTATTAAAATGGGCCAGGATTTAATCCTGGGAGAAAGATTCTGACTACTTTTTTTAAAAATACTCAAATTGCAGCCAATGCACTTTATGGGGATTTTAAGTTTAAGCCTTATTATAACTTTCTCTTTCATCTAGAAGCGTTCACCACGTTTCTTTGCCACATAGCCAGATGTTTATATGATTTAGCCTGCACCGCCTTACGCGTGGCAATCACTCCTTTCTATGTTTTGAATCCGCTGGCCTGGATCTGGCTGCCAGTACATGCTATGGAGCTGGCTGATGATATTACAGGCGCATTAATTAGTGCTGTAACCGTGGTTATTCATCCCGCCGTTTTTGTCATTCGTACATTGTCTTCAATGATTTTTGGTTATGAGGAAGATAGTGACTGCGATTGGGGAGTTGAGGCAGAAGAACAAGATTTGGAGCTTGCGATGACCATTGTGGGCTTTTCTTAGTAGTTTTACTGTTAAGCCAATCTGCCTATTTCCTCGCTTTGTTGGTGAAGCCTTTTCCCGCTTTCGCGGGAAGACGTTGTTCTTTCTGTACAGACGGGAACCCAGTGGTTTCGCGCTGCAAGGCTAGCCCATTCTGACGATTTGATAATAAAATTTTACTGCACTGTTCTTATGATGTTGGTTGTAATCAGATAATTCCAGAACAGGTGAGCTAGAGACGGTGTTATTAATATACTTAAAGCGATATAACTCCCTGGAAATTAAAAGCAAAAGCCTTCCCTTCGTTTCTTCGGCACTGCCCCAATATTGATACATCAAACTATTTAATCCAAAAACATGGGAACCAATCACCTGATAGGATGAATCAATTTGCCGATGTTCCAGTAATTTTTTCTGGTAAAAGTTAAACTCGCTGCCAATATTATAAACATCGAGCGGCACGATGATGGGAGTGTCATGATTTTTACTTTCTACTGTATCGGCAAGCCGATGCAGTTGCCAGGTGAAATCATCCCAATGAATTAATTTAGGAAACAAATAGTGGTTAAGTGTTTGTGGTTTGCCTGAAAAAATACAATACAGTATTCCGCTGTAACAAACCAATAATACAGCGCAGGTTGTTATCCAACTTTTACGGGTAGATAAACCAATTATTTTTTGGTCGTGGGCGATCAGGATCGCAAACCAGGGAATCGTTGCCAGCAGACTGGGGCCAATCCAATTAACCTTGAGTACATGAAATAGACTAAACAATAAAAAAAATAACAGGGGTACGGTTGTATACACTTGAAGAAAGCGCTTTGTTTTAGCTGTTATCAGGTTTTTAGCCTGCTCCTTGGTATATAAAAGCCATCCTCCAAAAAGACCTGCAGGAGTTAAAAATACCAGCAATACTCCAATGAATATATGTAAGGAAAAGGTGTAATGCTCTTGCAGTCGTCGCGTGCTTTGAAATTGGAAGGAGGCCCACTGATGGGTAGCATTCCAATAAATAACAGGGAAAAACAGGAGCACACTTATTAATGCACAAAGGTAAGGTTCTTTACGAAAGAACCACTTGCGCGAATCAGGCTCTAAAATTAAATAGGTAACGGTTGCAAGCCCAAGCAAAACGATGGTGTATTTGGAAAGCAGCCCCAGGCCAATCCATAGTCCTGCCAAATACCACTTTTTGGATTGCTCTAGAACCAAAGCCTGGTAGAGATAATAAAGTGTTGCTGACCAGCTAAGAATAAGAGGGATATCTGGAGTAATGATATGCGAATGAATAAAGAAAAAAGGAAGGACTGATAATAGCGCAATAGCATAAATACCAGCTCCTCTTTTTATTGAGTTGGTGAGCTTAAAACTGAAATACCCTGTCAAAATCCAACAAGGGATTGTAGCAAAACGCACTCCCCATTCATTGTTTCCTAACAGGGTTATACCTAACTTAATTAAAAGGGCAACCATTGGCGGGTGATCGAGAAAACTGAAATCAAGATGATTCGCATAATTCCAATAATACGCTTCTTCTACTAATAAATTGGCCGATAGCATGAAGAAGAGGTGCAACAGAAGAAAAAGAACAATAACAATTAAAAATGACACTCTATAGCTAGTTTGATTCATTATAAATTTTTAACCTAATATCCATAACAGGTTGTCTTTCAAGCAGTCAAGTTAACCCTATTAACAGCTCAAATAGACTGATCACGTCGTTGAAATAATTTGAATTCACCTATTTAATACTAAATTTCAGTGAATAGCTTTAAAAAACTAAAAAAATAATAAAAAATTTTTTTATTCAGGGAATTACATTATCAGAGAACGCTAACAAAGGGGTTGTTGGTGAATAAAATGAGTAAATAAATCTAATAATCTTGCGGGTTGATCAATAGGTGCCAGATGTCCGGCACCACGAATTTTGACCTGGGTTAGCCCGGCGGCTGTTTTAACATAGCCGGCAACTTGACCATCAGTATGCCATACACACGTAGATGCTTGGGCAAAGGGTTTTTTACCAGACCAATTCAATGCTGCAAGCCATAAATCAGTACTCATGAAATTAGAGTCTTTTCCATCTTCAAGGCCGTTGTATATCAACACAGGAATACCAGCAGTCAGTATACGGGTATAAAGATTGGCAACCGAGTCCTGTTCACCAATTTCAAGAATATCTGCAGCGATTTTGCTGAAGGTTTTGTATTTTTTCACTCGGGGATCACTATGTAAGGCTTTACGTACAGCAGGGCGATTTAGATAGTGGATCATCGCCGTATCATCTGGCTCGGTACCCGTTGCTATATTTGCCAAATTAATATTGCCGCTTGTTTTTTTTATAAAATCTTGAATTTTTTCGCAGACTTGATTTGCACGCCGACTTGAAGGGGTTGTTTTATCAATTTCTTTTATACACTCCTGATAAAGCTCTTTGACTTTAGTCTGTGCCTGTTTATCAATGAGTCCGTGTGTATAGGCAAAATCAATATTAGCGGCTTGTTGCAAACGGGGATTCACCCAACCATCACCGATCAAAAGTCCTTTTAATTGGATTTTTTGATCATGGGTATTGCCGTCTAAAATCCGGATTGTCAGTTGTGGCAAGTATTTCCCGGCATAGGATTCACCAGCAAGGTAGAAAGGTTGTGCCGCAAATTGGGGATAGCGTTGAAAAAATAGTTTTAAAGCATGATAAAGCTGATCCATGGCTTCCGCTTCATTGGCATAACTGGAATGATTGCCATAAGAAAACCCGACACCAGCAGGTTGATCAATCACCAAATAATCTGCCTGTTTTGTCCATGAGTATCGTCTTTTTGAAAGATGGCCATTTTTCTGGACTACATAAGGACCATTTTCCATAAAAAAGCCATATAAACTTGCAGCGCCAGGGCCGCCGTTCAGCCATAAGACAATAGGGGTTTTTGCAGAATGGGTAGGACTCGCAACAAACCAATAAAATAAATTACCCGTTTTGTTCTGGCAGTGGTGGCTGACACAATCGGGACCTGAAAGGGGGAGATAGCCCGCTAATTGCAGTTCGTTAATTGTACCAAGGCCCGGCAGAGAGCGAACCCTTTCTGCGGAGTTTACTGGAGGGCTTGATTGTGAACTAACAATGCAGGAGGTATAAAAAATGAATGAAAACAACAAGAGCCTGATTTTCATGGCATTATTATACCAATATAACTCAAACAGGGTTAAGACTTTTGCGAAAGCATGTCGAAGTTTTTAGCTACCAAAGACATTCATTGGATTTGAAGGCTGTAAGCATGCATTCAAAATCTCTTGCATCGAATTCAATGCTTTTTCTTTAGCTTCTGATGGACACTTGGATTGAACGCCTTGCAGAGTTTGTTCGAGCTGAGCGACAGGAACAGCTACGGTCTCATGCATCTCTGTTTGTGTGATTTTACGAGGCAAACGAGGACCGCCAAAGAAGCTGTTGCTTAATAGCTGCGACATTTTAGGCGTACTTGGTGCTCCCATATCGATCACTTTAGTTAATTTAGATTACTTATACTTTATCAAGGTTTTCTTAAATAAACCTTAAGGAAAGCTTAAGATAAGTAAATTTTTTTCATTTTAAATGAGCGCAAATTAATCAATGAGTTTATTTTTAGAGGGATTATGCGCGATTATTTTCCATTTCCGTGCTTTTTTAAAAAAATTGCTTAATCAATAAATTTGATGAGAGATGAATTTAAGTAACACTATGACCGGGTATCGATCAAAAAATGAAACGTAAGAAGAAAGCAAGATTGCTCCGCTTACTTCCTACTCTGCTGTCGCTTTTACGCCTTTCTTTTTCATCTGCCGCTTCTCTTGCCAGGTTTGTAGCAGTACATAAAACACTGGCACAAAGACCACCGCAAGGCAGGTGGACGCTAACATGCCGCTGCATACGGCCACGCCAATCGAGCGCCGTGCATTGGCACCGGCACCGGTGGCAAAGACCAAAGGCAACACCCCCATGATGAAGGCGAAAGAGGTCATTAAAATAGGGCGAAAACGTGTTTTTGCTCCTAATACCGCAGCTTCCATAATGGGTTTGCGGTGAATTTGTCGTTGCTCATGTGCGACTTCAACAATCAAAATCGCATTCTTGGTTGCTAAGGCAATTAACAACAACAAACCTATCTGCGTATACATGTTGTTATCGAGCCCCAAGCTGGATAAAGCGATTACTGTTCCTATCAGGGTTAAAGGGACGCTAAGAATAATCGAGGCTGGTACAAGCCAGTTTTCGTATTGTCCAGCTAAAATCATATACACCAAAATCAAGGACATGATAAAAATAAGATAACTTACATTGCCCGCTACTTTTTCCTGGTAAGCAGTGGATGTCCACTCAAAAGAGAGGCCCCCGGGCAAAATTTTATGCGCCAATTGCTCCAGGGTTTGAATGGCTTGTCCCGAACTATAACCTGCTGCTGCAATGCCATTAATGCTGCTTGATGGATAGAGATTATAAAGGGAAATCAGTGCTGGCCCGATAGTTGGATTGATATCTGTTAATGTGCCAAGAGGAACCATGCCACCATACTGATTTTTTACATAATAATTGCGCACATCTTCTATACTTGTCCGTGAAGAAGCGTCTGCTTGTACATAGACCTGAAATACCTGGCCAAATTTGGTAAAAAGATTTACATAAGAGGAGCCGAGATAAGTTTGTAAGGTATCAAATGCGGAACCCACAGAGACACCTAAGGACTCTGCCTTGGAACGATTGATTGGCGCGGAAACTTGCGGTACAGCAGCACGAAAAGAAGTCATCACTTTTTGTAATTCGGGCAGAGCATTCCCTTGCTTCACCATCTGATCAGTAACTTTCTGTAGTTTGAGGTAATCAAAACTGCCATCTTGCATTTCTACCTGCATTTGGAAACCGCCTGATAGGCCCAAGCCTTGAATCGGGGGCGGTACAACGACTAATACTTTGGCATTTAATGTTTGTGCGGCAATTTTGCTAAACCTGGCATAAAGCGATTTTAAATCCTCTCCTTTTCCACGGACACTCCAATCTTTGAATATAATATACACGACACCCGCATTAGCCAGGTTGGCGTTATTATCGAGAAGAGAAATACCATCAATGCTAATGACGTTCGCAACACCAGGAACTGTGGAAACTTTTTTACTTAATTCATCCAGAACCGTTTCCGTGCGCCCGAGGGTTGCACCATCGGGTAAGAGGACGTTTAAAATTAGATACCCCTGATCTTCTATGGGAATAAAACCTGTCGGAATAAGGCTGATGCCACCAATAGCAATAGCAACTAACAGAACACCGATGAGGCAAACCTTATTCGTGTGATGTACAAGGCGATCCATGAATCGTATATAAGAGGCTTCGATAGGGTTATAAAAGCGATCGAAGGTACGAAAGAAAATATTTTTGGGTTTATCTGGATCAATCGGTTTCAGCCATAAGGCACATTGGGTCGGTTTCAATGTCATGGCGTTGATCGCACTAATGAAGGCCGTTGCAGCGATGACTAAAGCAAATTGAGCATACATCGCACCGGTTAAACCCGGCATAAATCCGGCGGGTACGAAAACGGCCATGAGTACCAGGGTAATACCAAGAATTGGTCCAAATAACTCACGCATTGCTTCAATTGCAGCCTCTTTGGGTGGCATGCCTCTTTCAATATGTTGTGTAACCCCTTCAACAATAACAATTGCGTCGTCTACCACAATACCAATAGCCAAGACCAGGGCAAACAAGGTTAATAAATTGATGCTATAACCTAATAAGAACATGGCAAAGAAAGTACCAATAATAGTTACTGGTACAGTGGTGGCTGGTACTAGCGTAGCACGGAAATTTTGTAAGAAAACCACAATGACCAGTAAGACTAAAATGCCTGCTTCAAAGAGAGTCTTATAAACTTCGTTCACCGAGGCTTTTACGAACATGGTTGTATCAAAAGGAATAGAATATTCCATTCCTGGCGGGAATTTTTTTGCCATTTTGGCAACGGTCTTACGTACTTCTTCGGCTACTTCCAAAGCGTTAGCTCCGGGAAGTTGGAATATTCCTATCGCTGCGGTTGGTTTGCCATTGAGTTTGGCAAGCTGACTATAACTGGAAGAACCAAGCTCGACTCGGCCCACATCCCGAATACGTACAATTTGTGCGGCACTACTCGCATCAGCTCTTTCATTGGGATCCGTACCTGAACTTTTGATGATGATGTTGGCAAACTCCTCTGGATCGGCAAGTTGGCCAGGGACATTAACAGTAAATTGATAAGGTTGTTGGCCTACTACAGGGGGAGCTGCGATTTGACCTGCAGAAACTTCCTTGTTTTGATTGCTGATCGCATTGAGAACGTCGCGTGGGTTCAAGGAAAAAGCGAACATTTTTTGTGGGTCCAGCCAGATTCGCATGGCATAGGCGCCTGAACCAAAGATAATGACGTTACCTACTCCAGGCAAACGAGACAGTTCATCCTGCATGTTAATCGTGGCATAACTGTCCAGGAATAAACCATCGTATTCGCCATTTTTGGATGTTAACGTAACAAATTGCAGGATAGCAGTAGATTTTTGCTGAACGACGACGCCTTGTTGTTGCACTGATTCGGGCAATTGTGCCATTGCTGCCTGGACGCGATTTTGTACCAGTACTTGAGCGAAATTGAGATCAGTACCGATAGCAAAGGTAACAATCAAAGTATAGTTACCACTATTGGTTGACGTGGATTGCATATAAAGCATATTTTCCACGCCATTGACTTGCTGCTCGATAGGAAGTGCTACGGTATTAATTAACGTCTTGGCATCGGCACCAGGATAATTGGTTGTTACTTGAATCGTTGGCGGTACTATCGCAGGGTATTGTGACACTGGTAAAACAACAATGGCAATCAAGCCAAGAAAAACCAGCAGTAAGGCAATAACATTTGCAAGTACAGGCCGTTCAATAAAAAATTTAGAAATCATTTCTGTTTCTTCTCACTTTGAAGATCCATTTTTAGACAGGAGGTATTTTCTAAAGCGTGCAAGTTAAATGGCTAATCGGTTTTTTAACCGCACTTACTTTTTCTCTTCCTCGTTTGCAAAACATTTATTTTCCTACTGATACTTGAGTCGACGAGTTTGTTTGCATTTTAGGGTTGACCAGGTTACCCGGCGTTGCATTCTGCAATCCGTCAACGATAATCTTATCCTCGGCATCAATCCCTTTAGTAATTGCTCGTTTGCCTTGTTCCAAACTACCTAATACCACGCGCCTTGATTCCACATAATTGTCTTTATTGACTAGTAGCAAATAGGGGCCGATTTGATCATATTGGATGGCGGTGTCAGGTACTGTTAAACGCGGGGTTTTTTTGGTCAATGGAATACGGACTTGTACAAATAAACCAGGCAATAAGGGATAATTTTTATTGGGTAAAAGGGCTCTAAACTGCATGGTTCCTGTTGAGGAATTCAGTCCTGTATTGACGAAATCAAGTTTCCCTTCATGAGGAAAGCCTGCTTCATTTTGCATTCTTACATAAACTGGAATTTGATTGATCTCGGAGGGTTTAAAACCACGGGCTCTTGCAGCGTCACGCAGTCTAATTAAATCCAGTTCATTGAGATTGAAATAAACATAAAGAGGATCAACCTGTTCGATGGTTGCCAGTTCAGTTGCCTTGCCATTACCGACCAGATTTCCGACATCGACCAGATGGCGACCAATTCTGCCGTCAAAGGGAGCAAGCACATGGGTATAACTGTAATTGATGGCTGCGACTTTAGCGTTAGCCTCTGCTTTGGCAACTTCTGCCTTGGATGATTCAGCCTGAGCTGCCCATTTTTCCACATTCTTTAACGAAGTGGCATTTTCTTTATACATTTGCTTTTGGCGTGCGGCCTCAATCTTGGTATATTCATAAGCGGCCTTTCGTGATATCACGGAGGACTCTGCTTCCACAAGTTTTTCATAGTAAGGCTGAGGCTCTATAACAAACAATTCCTGATCCTTTTTAACAAAGGTTCCATCAGTAAATTTTATTGCATCGAGGTAACCTTCAATTCGGGCAACCAAATTCACAGAGTTGAAAGCAACGGTATTACCTGTTTGGGTAATATATTCAGCCATCTCGATTGATTCCGGTTTTTTAACGATAACTACCGGAGTAGGCAATGGTTGTGTATTGCTGGTTTTATGGTGAGTTATCAGATAAATGAGGAGAAGGATAACGAAGGTGATGGCTGCTATTTTCACTCGGTTAATTTTTTTTTCTGAAGTCATATTCATCACCAGTTTGGTAAATAAAGTTGCTTTATTTGTTGTTCTTCAGTGAGCGGCGGCAGATGATTTTGTTTCTTTAACAAATTGCCCCAGTTGGTGCGTGCAGCCATATCTGCCTTGATATGTTTACGAACAATATCATTCCCACAACGGATTTGCCAGCCACCACCCAGAGCACGATAAAGTGCCACCAGGGATTGGGCAATATCACCCTGTGACTGTGTCAATGATTTTTGTACCCGCAGCAGTTGTCGTTCAGCATCCAGTAACGTGGTGTAATCCGTTTCACCTTCTTTATATCGAGTCATCGCCAATCTTGTGGTGACAGTGGCGGCGCTATTTGCTTTAACAAGATAGGCTTCGGATTTTTTTGTTTCCACATAACGAGTAATATTATCTTGGACTTCTTTCTGTGCTTGTAATACGAGATTGAGGTATTTTAACAAGGCTTGTTGGAAGGCTGCATCTTGCACCCGTACCTGGTTAGTAATTTGGCCATAATTCAGGATAGGCCACAGGAATGAAGGTCCCGCCGAAATATTGCGGCTTGACCAATTGAAAATATCACTGAGTGAACGATTGCCAATGGTATTAGAAGCAAAATAAAACGTTCCAGATAGTGAAAAGGCCGGATAGAGATTAGCTGCAGTGGCTCCTATCGCTTCAGATTGCGCGATGGCTTCCATGCGTGCTTGATAAACATCGGGGCGCTGTGCCAACGCCTCCCTGGGAATACCTACTGATACCATGGACGGTGCTTTGGGAATACCCTGATTCTTTTTGAGTAAATCATCTACACAGTTCGGTGTAGTACCAAGTAATACAGCCATTTTGTCTTTCTGTGTTTGCAGTTCACTGACTAGTGTAGGCAGTGTGGCCTGCGTTTCGGCAAGCTCTGTTTGTGCTTGTTCGACATCGAGCAAACTCGTTTGGCCTCCTTTATAACGAGACCGCGCGACCTTGAGACTCGCCGTCTGTAACTGAATATTGGCTTGAGTGACTCGTATTAATTTCTCATCGGTACGGATGCTGACATAGGTGCTTGCAATATCTGCAGTGAGGGTCACTAAAGCATCATCATAGGCAGCGACCGACGATAAGAACGTTGCATCATTGGAGCGAATAGCCCGGCGATATTTTCCCCAAAAGTCAATTTCCCAGCTCGCAGTAAAGCCGAGGGCAGCTGTTTCAAATTTGTTGGGTAAAATGTCTTGCAGTGAGCTACCGCCAATACGATTATAAGTAATATTACCCCCCATATTTTGCTGTTGGGGATAAAGCT
Organism: Legionella feeleii; assembly: GCF_001467625.1. Lineage (GTDB taxonomy): Bacteria > Pseudomonadota > Gammaproteobacteria > Legionellales > Legionellaceae > Tatlockia > Tatlockia feeleii. Next base: position 177,981 of record NZ_LNYB01000082.1, on the reverse strand, counting down.
CTCCTACTGCCTGGGCCAGTTGCGCTCTGGCTTGCAAAACCCGAACCCCTGCAACTTGTAATGATAAGTTATTGAAATAACCTTGCTGGATTAATGAAGTTAAGGTTGGGTCGTTAAATGCTTGCCACCAATTTGCATTCCGAATGGGGGCTGCTCTCACCCCGGGACCATTTTTCAACCAATGCGGTGCAATATTTTTTTTCGGCTCTTTATAGTTGGGGCCGACCATACAGGAACTTAGAACTAGACAACTTATTGCTATAAGAATCTTTAACATGTGGGCTACTATTTCCCTATATTACTAAAGTCTGTTGGCGTTTCTAGTCCCTTGGTGTTTATGCGTTCGGTGCTTCGCTGGTCACATACTAGTGGGTATGCTCCGCTACGATGCTCGAAAATCAATGCACAAACACGCAAGCTAGCGAAACGCTAATAGACCCTATTCCGGCCATGAAACAGGAGATGAAACAACTAAGCGGCAAAATAATTTTAAGCCCTGTTCTGAGCTAATATTATCTGTGATAGTACAAATGAACAAGTGCTATTGTGTCTTTCTTTGCAGGAAATATTCATTAAGACATCAGGTTAACTCTTCTAAGTTATTTTCCCTAGCGAGCATACTCTTTCATGTACTCAAGAATGTATCTTGGTAAATGAAGGGCGTTCTCTTCCTTATCATTATAAGGCGGTAATGAATGCGCCATATTCTCTGTGCAATAGGCATGATGTAGGGGAAAATTTTCATAGAGTAGCTGCACTTTGCCGGCTGCTTCTTTGCCATCAATTTCGGCGATAAATTCAAAAGCCAGGTCAATCCCGCTTGAGACACCGGCTGCAAGCCATATGTTCCCATTTTTTACCATTCTTTCTTCCGTGACATGTACATTTGAAAGCAGTCTTGCCTCTGGCATGGCTCGCCAATAAGTTGTTACTAACTTATCATGGAGCAGCCCTGCTTTATGAAGCAGGAACATACCAGTACAAATAGAAAGGATATATTGAGCATTTTGGGCTTGTTTTTGAATAAATGATATTAATTTGGCATTGTTTACTTCGTTAATTCTGCCTTTTCCGCCGGGAATAATTAGATAGTCTAATTGGGGGGCGCGTTCAAAATCACAATGGGTCTTTATTAGAATGTCATTGACACACTGTACATAACCCCCATCTTGAGAGATCAAATACAGGTTAATCGGCTCTGCAATGGTTTTCCAGAGAGAAAATACTTCCCAGGGAGCAATGAAATCAATCGGTTGACAATTTTCGTATACAAGTACTCCCAATGTTTTAGCCATCGTTTACTCCTTTAATAAAATGGACGTGTTTGGCGACATGACCATGACTATTCCAGGCACTGCTTTGTACATAATGCATTAAATTGCGCTATTAAGCCAGAGAGGTCAATCAAGAGATGAGAAACAGCGATTGATAAAGGGGGGGCAAAATTTAATAATAAAAATTAGTTGGGCTAATTAGGTGTTCTTTCTGGTAGCTTTCGAGTATTTCTATTTCTCCGATAGGAAGGATAAACTATTTCTTTATAGCTCTGATTCCAGCACTGAGTCTATTTTTAATGACGTCGCTTCTTATGCTGATTTTATTGATTATTTTAATCAGTATAGGGCTCATCGAAAGAGACGGTTTATTATTGCTGGTAGATTAATTTATTGCTTCCATTGATTTGGTTTCTAGTTTTTATTTATAAAAAAATACTATTGTTTTTTTATAATTTTATTTAAATTAATAAATAGAAAAAAAACACATATTGCTTATCTATAATGTAATTAGATATTGTTATGTGGATAGTCTGTATGTTTCACCCAAAAAATGAGGATAAAATAGCAAAGATACTTAAGGATTCTGATGCTGGTTTTAAGGTTGCCTCAGATACTAATGGTAATTTCCTAAAGTCCAGGTTATTTTCCACACAAACAGATGCTGCTTCCGTGTTGGTTAATATTCGCTCTAAAATAGATCTCAGCTATATCGCTATAGAAGTAGAACCAGGTGGGCGCGGTTGGTACATAGTTTATAATGCAAATCCAGCGGTTCTTAACCAATTTCCGCATGAAGGAATTGAAAACAATAATCTTCCAGAGCCTTAAATAGCGAGCTTTATCAATCATAGCGTTCTATGAAATTTTTAAATAGCTCAAAAGCTAATTCGGGCTGATCTAATAAAACCATATGGCCTGACTCTTTCACAAACACTAATTCCAGAGGATAGTCGACAGCTTTATAGACTAATCCCCGATTGTCTTTAGCTTGTATACGTATATCGTATTTATTAAGCCACATAGGGTGGGATAAATAAGGAACCATCAGATCTTCCATGCCATTAAAAATCAATATCGGTAATTGAAAGTCTTTTAATAATTTTACAATAAGAGGGGCTGACGAAATGGGAATAGAATTCATTAGATGATGGCGGACAATATGATTATCTTTACCGCATTCTACCCACGACCCTTTGGCTTTTACTGGCTTGTAATTTTCATCATTTAAAAAGTGGTTTAAATTATCTCGAATATAAGGGTATTTAATAATGCGGATATCATAGGTATTAACAACAGGAATTTGGTGTTTTTTAGTCAATATTTCTTTTAATCTGCCGAGGGTAAAATAAGCTGTTTTTTTAGCTAAATGCAAGCTTGGTTTTTCTCCTTTATCTCGTAGCTCATAGAATTGTTGCCATTTAGCGTGAGCTTTGGCTAAGAGCTCTTTTGCTTTTTGTTCATCAATTAGTGAATTATTTTTAGCAAATTCGACTTGAGTAATATTGATTGAATGAGGATCAATAAAGCCATTACCCATACCAATCCCTTTCAGGTTGAAATCAGTTGAGCGTTTGATTTCATAAGCAATATTTGGAATATCTTTACCGGCATAAGATTCACCAAAAATAAAGAATGCATTTTTTTTCAATTCTGGATGACGAGTAAAAAATTCCTGCAAAGCCTGTACTACATTCTGGCGCATTTCTTTGGGTGAGCTGGTATACCGTGATGGCAAAGAAAAGCCTGTTCCTACCGGATTATCCAGATAAAGCATATGGGAGACTTTTGTCCAGGCATAAGGGTTTTCTTTAAAATGGTAAGCTGCCGGTTTAGTGACCGTTTCCAGGTTTTGTAGAAGATAGGGGCCATTTTCTATAAATAGCCCAACCATCGACGAGCATCCCGGTCCGCCATTTAGCCAGAGTGTCAGTGGGGCATCAGGGTGATCAGCTTTAACAAACCAATACCACAATTGACCATGCTCTACGGGCAAATAGCCATGCTCACTCCTTGCCAGTAGCATAGTCATGTATTGTTGGGAAGATTTATGTGCCAGTGCCAAGTGATTTTGTAGAAACAAGGCAATGAAAAGATAAATTACCACAGGAAAATAATTCATAATTAATCTGCGAAATTTATTTTTAATATAGATTATACGTTAAAATTACCTCTTGTCTTGTAAGGTAGATTTTTATTCTGGTTGCTTACCAGTATTGTCTTTATGGTTAATAAAAGACCGAATAAAAATATTGGTCTTTAACACAGATTTATATTCTCTTTCTCTCAATTCTCCTGTCTATCAAAAAAAACTCTTTTTACCCGAGATTCGTTAAACTTAAAGACTATTTTCTATTAATCAAGGTGCGATTTTTTTATTCATTCTTAATGTTCAGATAATGTTCATATGATACTTTTGTGCAACATTTTAGTTGTGGAAATGGTGGTATGCCTAGATCTGATATCGTTGTAAAGCGTAAATCAATTGAAGACGTTAGTTTGCATGAAATACCTTTATTTGCGGGTAGTCAAACCGTCGAATGGCAAAAAGATGGACACACAAATCAATTAAATCGATTGGTGGTTGCAATTAACCGTGGGGCTGATGGCAAGGGTAAAATAAAATATAACACCATTGATGAGATTATTTATAACATCCAGGAAATATGGACCAGAGCACAGCTACCATTCCCTAATGAATCTGTTGATTCTGAAAGTTTTTTTTCAAAGTATTGGCCTCTACTTAAAGAAGCAATCGCTAAACATGCGAAAGTTCATGATTTATCTTACCAATCTTCCGCTCTTGATGAAGAGGTGTCTGATGGATGGGTTAAATTACAAATTTTTAAACGCCAACTCAATGAGGCCTCGTTGACAATAGAAACACCAGACGAATTGGATCTGGTAGCGAAGAAACCAGAGGATGATCTGGAGCGTGTTGTCGATTCATTCGATACATTGGAGCAATCTTATGTAATTAATGAGCGAAAGCAACAGCTTACTCGTGGTGCTATCAATAAACATATTGATGAATCGGGTGCTCTTGTCCCGCCAAGTATTTTTGTTGGGAGATTATTTGTTGGTTGTGGTTATGCTGGTATGACTTTAATGACCACCGATCCCTCAATACCGAAGAGTGCTGTAAAGGCCTTTAAGCAATTGCAACATTATGTTTCAACGGAGTGCTCTGGTCCTTTATGTCTGGAAACCCTGGTTATTTCCGAGCAAGAAGTAGGACATTGGACCAGTGCTGATCATCGAGCCGAACAAGAACATCCCTTGTTGGAAATACCGGGTAATGCAACTGCCAATGATTTTATTCCCAAGAGCCAAAGTTTGGGACGTACCCTAAGAACCAACACCAGGCATCTTTTCTATGCCAATACAGTTAACATGGCTCTCAAAGATACACCGCCACCTTTTTACGGTGTGTCTGTGCAGGCACTTGAAAGAAGAGAAAAGCATCTGGATGACTGGCATGTCGAGGCTACTGTCTATCATTACCGACTGAAGGTCTCCATTCCCCATGGTAACAAGACGCTTACTGCTTATATTTATGCCCAGTTCATGAATTTCTCACTGGGTATGGGTATAGGACAAAATACCTCCTTTGAGAATGCCCTGCAGTATGAATTCGTAAGACAAAGTAGAGAGATCAGCATCTCTTCGGGTATGGGAAAAAGTTTATATCAACAATATTCGACTTATGATTCAAAAAGAGGTTTTACACCTATTCTTCATGGAAATGAGTACGATCTCAGTTCCAGAGAAAGGCAATGCAGTAGTGATGTGAAAACAAGGCGAGTCGTTGTAATCGGTGGTGCAGGTGGTGCGGCTACAGCTTACAGGATTGCTGTGCTTGGTACAGACCTTCATGGTTATAGATTACTGAATGAAAATGGCGAATTAGTAAAAGATGGCAAGGGACTTCGCCAAAATCCTAATGTAAAAATTTTCGCGCGCGGCAAAGTGACTTATAATAACCTTGCAGTCCAGGCAACTGAATCTTTTGAACATGCCAAAGCAAAGAAAAATCTGTTTGAAAACTTTCTCTTAGTGGGAATTAAGAAAGCCGGGAATGGCGAAATAGTGTTGCGTTTCCATAAACGTGAAGGAGCGCGGGAAATAGAAAAGATAACCGCTCTTCATTTTAAGAAAATGATGCAAGATCCAGGAAGGCACAGTAGGCGCGTTATTCCTGAGATTGTAGAAGATAATGGCAAATTTTTTATTTTAAATCTCCACGAAGAAGTTTGTGATCAATTGATTTCTGGTATGGGGCAGGATGCCAGCAAGATTCGAGGCCTGATCTTATCTGAAGTCAGAGAGAGTGAATTAAGAACAGTAAGGGGACGTGATGGACATATTGTTGCCTTGACAACAGTGTCTGGAGAAATTCGTCTTAATGGTGCTATGGCAGGAAATGTTACGCGCCAATTTACTGAAGATTTAGCGGTAAGTTTGAAAAAATCCAGTCTTCCCAGAAATGGCAACGATCAGAACATTATGCCTTGTGTGCTTGGCAAGCTCTTTTCTTTCTTTTCTGCACGCCAAGAAGAACCTAAACTGCGTCGAGTCAGCATTAATGTCAATACTTGCTTTCTGCAAAGAGGGGATTTACGTGATGATAAGACCGAGTTTCAAGAATTTTTAGAGCATGCTGGATTAGCTTCTTCAGAGATAACAAAATTTGTTGAGTTTCTATTGAAAGAACGAACTACTGATCTCTCTGGAGCAGGTGTATCTTTTGAAAAATTAACAAGTTACTTGAAACTGGCTAAAATTGATAACCGCGTTCAGATTATATCTTCCTGTACATTGATTGCGACTAAGGATTTAGGTCCAGTTGACTTGAAACGGTCTAGAATAGATGAGCCGGTTCAGATTGTATCGTCCGGTACTTCGAGTGCGACGGAGAATTTAACGTCAGTTTCCCAAATATAGCCTCCAGATGCTGCTTTATATTGATATAAACTGGTAAAATATGTATCATTAGACTCCAGCAATTGTTTGGAGTCTCTAATGGCTAGCACTTCTAAAGACACGGCTTTTAATGAGGGGTTCACCCCCCCGACTTTCACCAAATTAAAAGACGCAGTAACCAGTGGCAATCATCAGCTTGTTGCCGATTTTTTATCTCGCGAAGGCTGTGAAACCTCTGATCCTTTGGAAGACACAGGCTATGAAGATGACGACGGCTATAATACGACTGTTTCCCATAGTTTGTTGTATGACGCAATTTCTTTTCCTGCCGTTCTTAAAGTACTTTTACAGGATGCGCGCTTCAATCCCAATGAGAAAGAGTATGATGCTTTTTATCGATGTTTAAATTTTGGATTGGTGGAAAGTTTAAAATGTTTTATCGAAGATAGTCGGTTCGTTATCCCTGCTGGTACGCTGAGAAAAGCAGCTGAACTCGGTGGTTATGAGCTCATCGATTATTTATTGACTGTCCCGGCTATTGTTAATAATGCTTCATTTCATCCAGAAATACATGAGGCTTTGCAGATTTCTGCTCAAGGTAAAAACAAAGAAATAGTTAAAAGATTTTTGGAGTGTTATCACCAGCGTGCAATCCCAATCCCTGAGCTTTTAAAACAGCAGGCACTGGTCCAGCAAGTCATTGTCAGCTCTAATCAAAATTATGATTTGGTTCCGGAAGAGGTAAGCGAAACGCTAAATCCAAGTGATATACCGCAACATGTGGCAAGAGAAATTACCTATGCCTCTGACAATCGCCATAGCTGGTTTCCAAGTGTTGGAAATGTCGAAGGAGCGAGCGAGAACAAAGATGTACCAGAGGGAAAAAACGTTATGTTTCGTTTTTGAACTTCCAAACCAAGTCAGACTGTTAGCGCCTGTTTTATATAAAATAGGCCATCTAATTCTTATAAAATTGAATGGCCATATCAGTACAAGCAATCCACTAGTATTAATAACTGCTTAGGACAGGCTCCCATGTTATCTCTCAAACGAGGTCTAAGGTGAGGAGTTATCTCTATTTCCATTTGCTCGTAATTTGCTCGTAAAATGAACATCATGTTTTTTCAAAAGTTTGACAGCTTAAAAATCGTCTACTATTAACTAATAATTACCTGAAAAAATACCCAGCCAAGGAATGGCAATGGTTTGTTAGCAAATACAAGGAGGTTGTATGTATTTAGGTAAATTAGGTTTTTTTAAGGAAAAGCAAGCGATTGAAAAACAGAATCTCAAGAATCACCTGGAACAAGTAACAACCAATCTAAAAAATAGTAATCTCAAAAGATTGCTACTTGCTCGTTTACAGCAAGAATTATATTTGCTGACTCTTTATGCTGCGCCCAAAATTAAGATGGCAGCTAAGAAGAAACGGTTATTATGTAAATTAAAATATTCGATGAAAAAGCGTAGAGCAAAAAAACGCGCCATTTTAAGTCATCGTCACACCATCAATTCAATGAAAAAAATTCCAGTTTCTTCTGCGGTCAGTTCCGGCCGATTGAAAATCAGTGGGGATACTGTCAACACAGATCCAGGAATTGTACTTTGGTATGCACTAAGAAGCGGTTTATCTCCTGTTGAAAAACCTGTCAACAGGAATTCGCTGCGTTAATGCCGCCTGATCAGGAAATATTTTTATACAATTAAGACGTGCGATATCTTCTATGCCTTGGTTTCCGCTTGTGAGGGACAGCGCGTTAACTAATCACGGAGTAAAACAAATTGTTTGTTTTACTCACATGGGTTACTCAATTTCTAAGCTGTTGTCAGATAATCTTTGCCAAATTGTTCGAGATAATCATGATAATTACCCAAATAGTTTTGTACGCCATATTGCTCTGTTAATACCAAGACGCGAGTTGAAATACGATCAATAAAATAGCGATTATGGCTAACAAAGAGCACTGCACCTGGGAAGGCTTGTATTGCTTCGCTCAGTGCATCGATGGACTCCAGATCCAAATGGTTTGTTGGTTCATCGAAGATAAGCACATTATTTTTTTCTAAAATCAGCTTGGCTAAAATCAAGCGTGCGGATTCCCCACCACTCAACATCGCAATCTTTTTATCGACATCTGAACCGCGAAATAATACTTGCCCTAGCACTTTCCTGATTTCTTGCTCGGGGGCAGCAATATGACTTTCCATCCATTGCAATATGGTTTGTTCTGTTGCCAATTGGTTGTGATAATCTTGAGCAAAATAACCTATTTTGGCTGTTTCATTCCATTCAAAATGGCCTTGATCGGATTTAAGTTCATTCAACAAAATTTTTAATAAGGTTGATTTACCGATCCCATTCGGGCCGATAATGGCGCATTTATCGCCTCTTGATATATTGAAGGATACTTTTTTTAATAATACTTTTTCGTCAAATTTTTTATGAAGGTCTTCTACAACCAGTACTATCTTGCCGGATGGATTTTTTTGTTGAAAATTAAAGTAAGGTTTAAAAATGTTGGAGTCTTTTATCTCCACCAACTCAATACGATCAATCATTTTTTGGCGTGAAGCGGCTTGGCTGGCTTTGCTTGCCTTTGCTCCAAAACGATCAACAAAGCCTTGTAGTGCTTCAATTTTCTTTTCCTGGTTCTTTAATTCACTTTGTTTGAGAATGAGTCGTTCTTCTTTGGTTAAACAAAATTTGTCGTAATTTCCCGGGTAATCGAGGATAGTATCATAGTCAATATCAAGAATATTTGTAGATACATTGTTGAGAAAGCCTCTATCATGCGAAATAAAAATCAATAGGCCTTTGAAATTGGTTTTTAAGAATTGTTCTAACCAGGCAATCGATAAAATGTCCAAATGGTTTGTGGGCTCATCCAGCAACATAATGTCCGGCTTTTGATAAAGAACCTGAGCCAACAAAACACGTAATTTGTAACCACCTGATAAGGCACTCAAAGGACCGTAATGAAATTTTTCAGCAATACCCAGGCCCAGTAATAAATTTCTCGCCGTAGATTCTGCTTCATATCCTCCCTGATGCATAACAATTTCTTCTAATTCACTGAGGCGATAACCGTCTTGTTCAGTGAAATCTTCTTGCGAATAGAGTTTATCTTTCTCTTCGAGGGCTTCCCATAGAACAGAGTTTCCACGAATCACCACATCGATAAGGCGGTCATTTTCATAACGGAAATGATCTTGTTTCAGAATTCCAATGTTAAGATTTTTCGCTTTTTCGACAGTGCCCTGTGTCGAGGTTTCCTCGCCGGCTAAAATCTTTAAAAAAGTGGATTTACCTGTTCCATTGGCACCAACAACTCCGTAGCGTTGTGAAGGCAACAAGATTAAATCCACTTCTTGGAATAAAGATTTTTTGCCAAAATCCATACTTATATTTCGTACATCTAACATAACATTGCCTCTAAACGGTAATTGGGTGAGAATTTACGCAAAACGCCGATCTCTTCATTAGCATTTAATCATCGTTCATTGAGTTAGACTAAACTCCATGATTAGAATCAAATTTTGTTTCAACTTTAAACGGTTACGTAAGTCCTGTTATTTTGTCTTTTTATTGATCAATAAATTATTAATTTGCGCAATTTTATCATTTTTTGTATTTTTTTGCACGGTAATTAATCTAGAGTCAGACTATGAGTTAATTTTGGCCTCTCAAGACTCCTCTGGCTTTGACAACCAGGGATAAAAAAATGTCGCTTCGTGCTTGTTATAAAACAGATTGACGATGCGGGAGTTTGGTATCTCTTGGAACTTTCTAATAGTAGCTAAATCAGTTTTTCCTTGTAATTTTATGGTAAAAATCATTTTTTTTGCCTTACCAGAGGCTATCCATTTCATAACAAGTGCATAAGCCCGGTCAGGGTAGCAGGCCACGTCTGACAGTACCCAATCATAAGTTTGCTCTAATTTCGCGGGCTCTAGTGAAAATGCACTTTGTTGTAAAAAATGCACTCGTGGAAGACGGGCAATTCTGGTATCCAATAAAGCTTTATCAACAGCAGTAACATTGGCGCCTAAGGATTGCATTACATAGGTCCAACCGCCAGGCGATGCACCCAAGTCCAATACGGAGTCTCCAGCTTTAGGATATTCTTCTAACAGGGTAAGAGCTTCCCATAATTTCAGATAGGCTCGATTGGGTGGATTTGTTTTGTCTTCGTTAAAAAAGCACTTTCCATCTGGCCATTTCTTGAGGCGCTTATTACTGTAGACTAAGGTGTTTTGATCTAAAAGACTGAAACTACCTATAGCTGGAATCTCGGTTTGGAGTGGAAAAGAGCGTATTATAGAAGGATATTTCCGTAATTGTTCTTCAATTAAACGGGAGCGTCTTATGTTAGCAATAGGATGTAAATACCAAAAATGACCAGCCTGGCGAAGAATTTTTACTGCTTCTGAAATGGATTGAAATTTTACAAGATGGGGTTCTAACCAAATATCCTGGGCAAAACATACATTTAGTTTTTTCACAGGGGAAAAGACTAAATCTTCGACAACATCAGAGAATTCTTCTATTTCTTGGCAAAACTCATGAAGAAATTCGTGTTTTACGGTATAAATGGCAGAAATTTTTTTTTGCGTTTCCATAAGCTTGTCATAAGAGCGGTTATTGTTGATGCCGGGGCTGTTTACTGATGTTGCAGATGGAACAGCGAACTAACTTAAACTAAGCTGATTATAAGTCATTCGATTTTAGATTAACAATAAATCGTGCTGGCTGGCTTTATCGCTAGTGTAAAAATTGAAAATTGGATAGAGTGCATCCTTTGGGAGTTGAGCGCTATGAATAAAAAAATGTTATTTTCTATACTCATCATGAGTAGCTGCCTATTAACCGGATGCTGGACAACCAAATCAGGCCAGAAATCGGGAATTATTGTGAAGGTTGCCAAAGAAGGTCGCTATTGGGGAACCTATGAAGGAGAAATGATACGCGGTGGTCTTGATAATGCGACTGGTGCTACGGGTCGAGAATTCCACTTCACCTTGGGACAGTTTAATTCTGAACTTGTTGAGCAGGCTGAACGTGCGATGCAAAATAATGAGCATGTTATTCTTACCTATCATTGTGAAGAATTTGTAGCTCCCTGGCGTGGGGAAACGAAATGTTTTGTCGACAGCATTAAAAGTTTGGACAGTGAGAAAAAAGAAACTAAATCCAAGCAATAAATTTTGCTTTCCTGGAGCTTACAGTGTGCTTGGGATCAGTGAGCGGTTTCACTAGCCGCTCGCTGTTTTGCTGATGCCAGACAAGTTAACGTGAACGTGGCATTTCAATGTTGCTGGTCAGGTTAGCCAAGTGTGCTTTGTATTCTTTCCAGGTGATCATCTGTTTCATTTCTTCATCATAGAGCTTGAGAGATATCAACTCTTTTGTATTTTTTAATCCAAACTTGGGTACGGCACTGAAACAGTCATTCTCTTTATGGCATTTTGCTAATCTGTAAAAGGGAATTCTAGGCGCCAAGGTATGGATGTGGTGGTAACCAATATTTGCTGTCAGCCATTTGAATGGTTGGGGTAAATCATAGAAGGTACTTCCTTTTAATGCTGAATCAAGCAAATTCCATTCTCTACTAGAAACAAAATATCTATGTTTAAAATTATGTTGTACATAGAACAAATAAATTCCCAAGGCACCAGCAAGCCATTGGGGTAATAGGATAGCTATTAAAAAAAACTTCAGGCCTGCAATGGCAATGATAGGGCCGTAAAGAAGAAGAATACCCAAATTGGTGATTATGACGCTTCGATGCTCTTTTTTACCAAACCCTTTGCGTTTACGAAAGAAGCGCTGATCAATTCCAAAGACATAAATCCAGCCGAGAAAAAACATGACGAAGCTATTTCGATATAACTGATAAACCAATTTACCCCAACGACTTTTTGCTTCGTATTCTCTAACGGTGAGAAGTTTTATGTCCCCTACCCAGGGCCGGGTATCTGCATTACCACCATTGGCATGATGAATAGCATGTGCTTTGCGCCAATAAAAATAAGGTGTAAAAAGGATAATCCCGGTAAAAACCCCAACCCAATCATTATATTTTCTCTTTTTAAAAAGATTCCCATGACCTAAATCATGCTGAAGAACAAAGAGGCGGGTAAAAAGAAGAGCAAGTGGAATGATCAGGATGAGTAGAGGCCAATAGTGATTGCTTAGAGCAACCTGTAAAATAACTAACCCCAGAATAAGTAAAACAAAATTCAAAGTAATTTCACCCAGACCACGCCAATTACTGGTTGCAATATACTTATAAATATCAAATGGAAACGTATTCAAGAAAATTCCAATAAGACTTCTAATATCATTAGTATACCTTAGATTTTTCATCGAAGAGGTTTTTTATACTTGTTATTACAGATTATTAGCAGATTGGCCTGGAAAGGATAATTCCGCGCTGGTGGGACTTTATTCATCAAATGACTGCCTCAAAATAGGTCAGAATCACTCAAGCTAAACTTTAAATTGTGGGGAGGGGCTTGTCATTGCATCAGTAAAAATAGCAAGGTAAGCAAAGCTGGCAGGGCTTGAATAAATAGTATTCTTACATGCACGAGAAGCCCCCCGGCAATGCCAGCAATTAAAGCACAACTTAAGAAGAAAAGTTTTACATGAAATGCTTCTATGGGCTCAGGGGATAGTAAGCCCCAGATAAGCCCTGCACTTAAAAAGCCATTATAAATACCTTGGTTCGCTGCAAGGGGCGCTGATTGAAAAGCAAACTCTGGCTGTGTTCGGAAAATTTTGCGGCCCAATGGTTTTTTCCAGAGAAAGAATTCGAGGATGAAAAACCAAAGATGTAAAATAGCGGTGATTACCACCCCAATGTCAGCCAAAAGTTTGAGCATTGCTTATCCAATAAAGTAAGTCCAACTTTAATCATAGCTCTCCTTTTCTACCAAGTCTCCCCAAAAGGACGTGCTTCGACTTCAAAAGACCATGCAGAAGGAGGTTGTTGAGTCAGCCAAAAAACAGTGTTTGCCACATCATTGGGTTTAACAAAAAAATCATCTGCCTTATCTGGCATGTGCTGGCGTGTGTTTGGCAAATCAACGATACCATCAATAATGACCAGGGCAACATGAATACCAAAGGGCCATAAATATTTGGCCATCGATTCTGTAAGGCTTCGTTGGGCCGCTTTGGCAGAGGCAAAGGCTGCAGTATTAATTCCTCCACGTCTAGAGGCAGTTGCGCCAATAACAATAATGTTACCGCGGCCTTTTTTCTTCATCTCGGTAATGACAGTCTGGCTGATAGTCAATAAACCTAAGGTATTAACACGCCAACTGGCTTCAAACGCCTCTGGCTTAATTTCTTCAATATTTCCCCAACTTCCTGAGCCAGCGTTATAGATGACACTATCAATTTCCCCCAGTTCGTTGGTGATTTTATTAAAAGTCTGTTTGATGGAGTTACTGTCAGTGATATCACATTCATAGGCCTGTGTGTCTGTCAGTTCAAGCGCAAGTTTAGAGGTAAAATCACTAGTGCGTGCCAGTAGGGCGACCTTATTGTTTTGCTTGCTAAAACAAGCTGCAAAAGCTGCTCCATTGCCCGGACCAACACCTACAACAACACAGACTGGCTTTTTCATATGATTTTCCTTAAAGCGTTGTGATTCCCTGAGTTTACACTTAAGATGGCTGTCAACGATAGCGAGCTGGATTAACTGATATTCTGGGGTATTAATCGTCTCTAATGAGACAATATTTGTTTAGTCTTGAATCATCATATAGTATTAAGTTCTTTTATCCGGGTAAACCAATAGTCATAAGATTCAGCCTTGATAATTAAGAAACCACCACGAGCAAACTTGTGTCAATTTGTTTAATTTATTGATATAATTAGATTTTTTCTATATTGAGTAATTATGAAAACCATAAATAAATGCTCAAAGTGCACAGTGGCTGATCCTCCGCCATTTGAAATCTCTTATGAACACATTAGGGAATTGTTAGATGCGGGTAAATTAAATATCTGGGAGTGGGATCTCGTCTCAGACGATGTCATTGATTTTGGCTATTCAGAGTCCTTATCTATTTTAGACGGGTATAAGGGAGAAATTGGGAGATTAAACCATTTTCTGACACGACTGCACCCGGATGATCGCGAACGTATTGCAAAAGAGTTGGAAGAAGCCTTTGTTCTCCAGGATGATTACAATGCCGAGTTTCGCATTCGACTGATGAATGGTCGCTATGAATGGGTTGCTGCTCGTGGCCGGTATATCCGCGACGCTGCTAGAAAACCAATTAAAATGATTGGTACCTGGTGTTTTATTACCGATCAAAAAAATATTCAGGAATTGGCGCGACGGCAGCAAACTACGCTTACGCGCTTATCACGTTGCTATGTGTTAGGAGAAGTTGCATCAACGTTAACCCACGAAATTTCTCAGCCACTACTTGTTACTAACACCTATCTCAGCGGCAGTGTACGTCGCTTAAAACAGAATGATATTGATAAAGAAGAACTCACTAATGTTTTAGAAGCTGCGCTCAAACAGGTTGATTTGATGGGTAAGATTATCAAGCGCATTAAGCGCTTTGTTACCCATGGAGAGTTGCATTATGAGCCAGTTGATTTAGCTTCAGTAGCAGAAAATGCAGTCAAAATAGCGCGTTTTTCATTCGATTTTGTCGTAACTGTAAATTATGATTTTGATAAAAACCTAACAAAGGCCATCCTGGATTCTAATCAAATCAAACAAGTATTTTTAAATCTTATTAATAATGCCTTTGAGGCTATGTTAGAGTCCAACACTCGGCAACCAACGTTAACTATCAAAATAGAGACAGCTAACGATGAAATCAATGTTTATATTATGGATAACGGGCCAGGTATCCCGCAAAATGTTGTTGAAAACTTATTTACTCCATTTTATAGCACGAAAGAATATGGCATGGGTGTGGGTTTATCTATTTGCCGTAATATCATCAAAGCACATGGCGGGGCGTTGTATATAGAAAATAACCTCATTGATGAAGGTGCTATATGCAGATTTAGCCTACCTTACATTGTGGAAGCAAATAATGGCTAGTACTGTATATATTGTTGAAGATGATCTGGAAGTGGCAAATGCACTGGAATGGCTTTTAAAATCTGTAAAGCTGGCAGTAAAAACATTTCTTAATCCTTACGAGTTTCTTGCACATTCCGATAAGCTGGAAGAAGGTTGTGTTTTATTGGATGTACGGATGCCGGCTATGAGTGGCATGGAGGTACTTAAGTTATTATGTCAGCGCAGCCATTGTCCTCCTGTTATTATGATTACCGGGCACGGAGATATTCCTATGGCGGTACAAGCGATGAAAATCGGAGCCAAAGAATTCATAACGAAACCTTTCAATGAACAATTTTTACTCGAAAAAATCCAGACTATATTAGCCAGCAAAAACGAGGTTAATCGAAACTATCAGCAAATGACTGAGGTAGCCAAGCAGTTTGCCTCGTTAACTGAACGAGAGCGCCAGGTAATGCATTTAGTTGTTGACGGTTATTTAAATAAACAAATTGCAGTGGAATTAGATATCGCTATCTCCACCGTCGAATTGCATCGTCGGAAAATTATGCTCAAAATGCAAGCACGTAATTTAGCGCAATTAATCAAAAAATCCTTACTCCTGGAGATCTAGGGTAATCAATAGGGTAATTATGGTAATTTGGTATATTCAACGATTACCCACATTGCTAAGATGCACCGTCGTAAAGCCCTCCCATTAGGACTCTCTCCATGTTGATAGCATGTGCCAGTTGCTAATTCCGAACCTAGGACCAATACATTTACCTAGGTTATACGACGAAGGCAGATTTTATGTGGAACTGTCCTACATGATTGAAAATATGGTGGAAGTTCAGCAGCCCGTAGTTCTTTTTTTGATGGATATCATTCCGGCTAACGAGGTTGAGTACAGTTTTTTTCTTACCAAGATTCAGGCGATTCGAAGAGAAGTAGCGAATAGTTTACGTCTGACTTTTAATAACAGGGGACTCCTGGGTTATAACAACAGTGCCCGGCTTTCGCTTGCAAATTATGTGAGCCCATTCAATACGTTACCTCATATGTGCCAGCAAATAGGGAACATAGTCGACTCCATCAATTCTTCTTTAACCGCCAAATGCCGTTTTGCCTTACTCTTATCTTATGCCTTAACAAATAAAGACGTGTTTACCGATCATCTCATTACGGAAGCACGGAATGCGCCTAAATGGATTTTTAATGAGGAAAAGCAACTCTGCATTCAGCAGGCTAAAAAATATATGGACACCCTATTTGAGCCTGCCAGTTAACGTTGTGTGGCGAATTTAGTTACATTTAGCACTTGGCGTACTTGACTCATCCCGGGTTGGCTCATCCTGACAACTTGTGAGGACAGAAACTCCTGCACTCACCAAATTACCAACGGCTTTCACCGCATTGAATAATCCAGGGGTAAGTGTACAAGCTGATGTAACACCTTGATAAACGGCGCCTATCTGGGAGGTGTTGAGTGCTGCTGCACCAAGATCAGTAAAGACACTATTATGTTCTGTTAAACTCAAGCCAGACAAGGTGCTAACAAACATAGTCATGCCATTTTCAGCCAAGGATGCTGGATTCATATAGAGATCATAAGCGGCATAAGTGAAAACGAGTGCATGGTAAGCCTGCATTCCAGCACGCCAGGCATTCTTTTGGTTAAAAAAGCCGAACATCTAAATCTACCTCCTGATTATTAAGTGCGTGTGGATTTAATAGTATGACCAAAAAAAAATCAAGATATATTTTTAAATCATCCGATCAATGAACGCTGTTACTTATTCCAGCTACAAATGTTTTCTTCTGTTTAAAAAAGGTTATTGAGTACTTCATGATTCTTTAAAATCCAGTACCGCATAGGCACACCCCGTGAACGAGGAAGTCAGTACCTGCCTATTTATGTTCAAATAATGGGCAACATTTGTAAAATCAAACTATACTAAAAAAAATTGTTTTCTTTTTGTGAGTTACCATGCCTATTCCTGCTTATCCCAAACAATTAGCTGAATTATTGCGAAAAAATGAGGCTGGCATAGCCAATACGGCTGACTCCTCACAGGAAGCAGATCAAAGTGTGATCAGGGAAATGCGTGTGCAGGATAGTTACGAGAATAATAATGACCCTAATGATATGCCGCTTGAAATTATGAAAAATGAAGAGAGTGATTTAGATCCCATCGATACCGAAGCTGAAATTAAAAAAAACCTGCAGCCTTAATTAGTTATCAATAATTCCCCCATCATTTCTACCAGGTACTGTCAAACACCCGTACAGGTTTGCGCCCCTTTCTGGCTAGTGCTATAAAGAGAGTTATTACTATTTGCTTTTAATGTATTGAAAAGAAGGAATCTTTCATGGCAAAAATGACAGGCGGTCAATTACTCGTTAAATGCTTGGAAGAGCAAGGTGTAGAATACGTATTTGGAATTCCTGGTGCTAAAATTGATTCAGTATTCAATGCATTAGTTGATTCTCGTATTAAACTGATTGTCTGTCGGCATGAGCAAAATGCAGCATTTATCGCAGCAGCCTATGGCCGTTTAACTGGAAAGCCTGGTGTTGTTTTAGTCACTTCCGGACCTGGAGTGGCCAATCTTGCCACTGGGTTGCTGACAGCAACGACAGAAGGTGACCCGGTAATCGCCATCGGTGGTAATGTAGCCCGGTCAATGAGCCTGAAACAATCCCATCAAGGAACAAACAACGTCAAATTGATGGAGGCGGTGACCAAGAGCAGTGTTGAAGCCCATTGGGTTGATAATATCCCGGAAATTGTTGCTAACGCATTTCGCACGGCTCTTACTCCTTCCAGTGGGGCCTGTTTTATCAGTTTGCCTCAAGATGTGTTGAATGACAGTACTGATTGTAATCCGATTCCTGGTATTGCTGCACCAGAATACGGTGAGGCGCCGAAAACGCTAATCGCAAGAGCTGCTGCCTTAATCAATCAGGCAAAGCAACCTGTCATTTTACTCGGTATGGAATCAAGTCGCCAAAATAATGCCAGGGCGATTCGAACGTTACTCAAAAAACATCCTTTTGCTTTAATCGGTACTTATCAGGCGGCTGGTGTTGTATCGAAGGAGTATGTTGATCTTTTTATGGGGCGAGTAGGATTATTTAAAAATCAGCCCGGAGATCAATTGCTGGATCTTGCTGATGTGGTAATCACCATAGGTTATAACCCCGTTGAATATGATCCAGAAATTTGGAATGCCTCCAATAAAAAAACAGTGGTTCATATCGATTACCATGCTTGTGATATCCATCTATCCTATCATCCTGCTTGTGAGATATTAGGTGATATTGCAACGAATATTAATAGTCTGTCTTCCCATCTGGAAAAACGTGAACGAGCGCTAAGCAATAAAATAGTTCATGCACGTCAATCCTTACTTGATAAAATTGATTCGGGAAAAAACTACAAAACATCACCCATTCATCCTTTACGTTTCATCTATGAATTAAGGCAGGCGGTTGATGATTCAACAACCGTTTGTTGTGACATTGGCACCGTGTATATGTGGATGGCACGTTATTTTTTTTCTTTCCGCCCACATCAATTATTATTTAGTAATGGCCAGCAAACCTTGGGAGTTGCCCTCCCTTGGGCGATTGCCAGTAATTACGCGCTTCCCCATGAAAAGGTCGTGTCAATTTCCGGAGATGGAGGCTTTTTATTTAGCGCCATGGAATTAGAAACAGCCGTGCGGGAAAAATTGCATTTCGTACATTTTATCTGGCGTGATGGAAGTTACAATATGGTTTTAGAACAAGAACTAATGAAATACCATCGTATCAGTGGTGTGACCTTGGGGCAGGTTAACATCCCCGATTTTGCTGCTGCATTCGGCGCTATTGGTTTGGAATTGACGAAGCCAGAAGAGTTTCAGGGTATTTTTGAGGAAGCTATGGCACAGAAGAAACCGGTACTGGTAGATGTGCCGATTGACTATAGCGACAATGCAGAGCTGTTTAAGACTATTGATCCAAACGCAGGTCATTGAGATGAGATGTCAGTAATCACTCAATCGGCGAGAAAAATGCAGGGATAACCCTGCATTGATCATTTGAAATTTATTCGCATGGAATCGACTGCTTTTGCTCTGTTTTTGGAAAGTCCTCAATCAGTTGCTCTTCCATGCCTTGGTAAATAACCTGTTGTGCAATAATATCAACGACATATTTTTGAGTTCCTGCAGCTACAATACGCTCAAGGAAAGTTGGATAATCAATCATTTGTTGCTGAATAGCAGAGATGGTTTTTTGTACTGATTCTTTATCAAAATTATTATTCACTGCTGTCTGGGTAAGGGCTATTTCTTCCCTATGAGTGGTTTTATCGTTGAAATAATAGTCTAT
The DNA here is from genome assembly GCF_001467625.1 of Legionella feeleii. GTDB lineage: Bacteria > Pseudomonadota > Gammaproteobacteria > Legionellales > Legionellaceae > Tatlockia > Tatlockia feeleii. The sequence continues at coordinate 158,362 of NZ_LNYB01000082.1, read as the reverse complement.
ATGATTGGCTTTCAAGTCGACCTCGTAGCGAATGACTCCCATTTCAGCAAGCTTTTTAACGTGTTCAGGGAAAATTATGGTGTTATTAAAACAACCATCGAGAGATTGTTTAATAAAAGCGATTGCCTCAGTTGATGGTTTCATTTCATTCTCCAATTAATAAATAACAAAAACCAGTTTAGAAGAGGTTTAAGGGAATATATTGGAAAAACACGACAAATCAGTAACAGATAATTTCGCCCGGCGTGCAGCCGGAAAACTGTTTGAACTCATGAATAAAGTGAGATTGATCGTAATAATAGTCATTAGCAAAAATGTTACTGAGCGGCAAACCGGTTTGTAATTGCTTGAAAGCGTGTTGAAAGCGTTTAACCTGCAAAAATTTTTTTGGGCTTATGCCAATCATTTCCTTAAAATGACGCTCCAGAGTTCGAGTACTATAACCGTAGTATTTCGCCAAGTTGTTTACAGAATTGATCAGCGGATTGTCCATTATTTCTTTGGCCAGCGAAATAATGGCCGTTTTTGGTGATTTCTCCGTGTTGGCTGAATGTAATTGGATGAGAAAGGCCTGCATGATGTCTGCTGAATGCGAAGTATTCTGTGCATTTAGTAATTCTTCTTCCAGTAAATCCATTTGGTTATAACCAATAAGTTCTGCTAGGCCAATTGCCTGATTATGCAAATGATAAGCCGATTCTTTGAGCAATAAAGGGATTGCCCAAGGATAAAATTTGATTAATAAGGTTTTCGTTTGTTCATTTTCCGGCTGGAATTCTTTAAATCCTGTCTGTAGACCACTGATACCGCAGCGTTTAAGTAAGGTTTTTTTACCATCCATGAGCAAAGAAAGTGAGCCATTGTATTGAAAACCCATCACAGCAAATAAATCGGGTAAGACTTTATATGGAGAGGCAGAGCGAGTATCTTTGGCTGTTTCAAGCGTGATACTTTCTACATAAGCCGTCAGTAAGGGATGTACAGGTATTTTTAAACTAGTCTGGTTTACAAGCAGCTTGTGCATAAGCGGTTTCATAGAATGTCTTTATTTCTGTCTATCACTAACAAGTAACCATCAAAACCAGTATGGTATAGGTTGCGTGAATTAATGGCAACTTGATTATTAGTTAACAATCCATAGTGTCGATTGTAGGTAATTAAGTAATGGTTCAACCCATTACTTAATTTTTGCTAGTAGCACTGGGACAGGCTGCATAGGGCCATGGATCTTTATTCATATTAAGTTTTTCCAATAAGGTATTTCTCAGGAGAGTACTATTCGCCTTGGTAGTGCCTGACCAATATCCTGTTGCACAAGTGGATGTATTGCAATCGCCCCCCAAAGTAAAGAATGGTTTTTTATGATGGATTTTACAACTACAGATGGCTTGACTGGGGGTTCTGGGATTGACGGTACAACGGGAATCAAGGCAATCAGTCCATGGGGATCCTTCAGGGCACATCATGCCTTTCTTTTGACCAAATTGAGCAAAGGAAAAGGAGGAGCGAATGCGTTTAATTTTGTATTTATTAATCCTGGGTTCTCGCTTATCACAAGAGGTAAATCCCAGACTAATGTCATTTTTAACAACGCAGGTGCAAAGTGCGTAACGTGGATGTCTTGGATCTGGTACGCAAGCAGCTGAGGTACAGAGAGCATACTCTTGTTGGCAACTAATTGGTTTTTGGGGTTGGCCAGAATAGGCATCAGCAAGACAACAGTTCAGAAGTAATAAACAAAAAAATATTTTTTTCTGCAGGTTAAATTTCATGCGTTCATCCCTAAAAGTTTTATTTAAAAAACATAGTGGATATCAAGGTAAAACACAAGAATGAGTCAAACGAAACCGGTAGTCGTATGGTGATGACTCGACTAATTACTCGCGTCAAATATCATAATTCCGTTTCCATCGTTGCCGTTACTTAAATGGCAACTCCAATCCATACCTAACTGTTTTTCATCGGTGAGCGGATCGTAATAGGCTACATGGAGTTCCGCTGAGTTGTCTTCAAATATACGCAGACGAGCATAATTATTCCAAAATTCGCCATGAGGATGTTCTATCAGCATGGTGATAGACGTGACAATAATATCCTTTTGTTGATCATCTACTTGTAATTTATAGTGGGTATATTCATTAAAATTAAATCGGGTACTGGCTCCTTTTAATTTAGGAAGAATATGGGAGGCAGCCGAATTGGGGTCAAGACTGCATTTATCAAAATGGAGAATAGCCTTAACATCATCACCACGCTCCAAGGCTGTGACGAGTTGGTTGTAATTGCTAATCAGGGTCGTTTGCGCTGAAGCCGCGTGGGTTACCAAGCTAAGAAACAAGATTCCTGTATGATTCAAAACTGAGATTCTCATCCATTTTCCTAACGGAGCAGACCTAATTAAAGGATAGCAGCTGCTTAAGAAGGCAGGTGAAATTTTTCGGTTTTGAGAATTAATTTGATGATGTCTTAAAACGATCAGAAGACACCTTCTGGCAGAAGGTGTCTCTAACATTCAGATTAGACCCGAGCTGAATTGTCTGGGCTGGGGGTGGCGGTATATTCTTGCCACTTGCGTTGTGCCTGTTTGCAACCATAGCAAGCCAAGTTATATAAATCAGGCAGGAACGACACAAAAGCATCGACGAAATCCATGGCTGAACCCTTGTTAAAACCATATATACAGCGATTAAATTCAGCGCTTTTTTTACTTAAAGCGATGTTTTCATCACGAGAAGAGGATGTTTCGCGGGAGGGGGGAAATAAGGTTAGAGAAGGTACTTTATAACTACTCTCATGTTGGTTTAGTTCCGCAATGTAGCCTTCTTCAATATCATTTGCAACTAAGTGTCTTATTTGTATAGGCGTAAGAACCGGGTAAAGAGTAACCATCATATTGCGAATGATGGGACTGTTTTGTAACTCTTCGTTCGTATTGACTCGCTTTTCTTGTGGGCCAAGACTCCAATTACAGCAAGCAACTGAAAGTTTTAATGCTTCTTGATATTCAGCATAGGCAAGAGAGCGTTGACTTAAGTGGTACATGGCTGAGCCCCAGCCTGCCCAACTTAAATACCCGACTAGAGGAAGAAAGGACAAGCTGGAGGCGACTACACCAAGAACAATACTGCCCATAATGGTTTGATCAAGTTCTTTGAGTGCTTTTGACTTTTGTTGCAATAAGGTGGTGCACCCTTTAATGAAGTCAGCATGTTGGTCTAGACTAAAAGGCTGAACTGGATGAACTGCAAGCACACCGTTCGAAGCTTGTGCCTGGTCTCCAATAGTAAAATAACTGGTTGAAGTTATTTGTTGCTTATTAAGTGGATTATCAATTGCTAGAGTAGGGATGGGTGTAGAAACTGGTTGTGTTCTTCCAAAATAACTTAATGCTAATTCCAATACTGATGCCATGTTATTTTCATCGTAATAATGAACGAAATGGCATTATAATGTTTTTTCTGCCAATAACAATTCATGGTTGACATGAAGGCCTATTTTCTAGTAGAACCCAATAGCATAAAAAAAGGCCGATTTCACCGTTATGAGTAGTAAAGTACATCATTATCAAGATTTAATTACCATTTTTAATACTTGCTTTTCGGAAAAGTATAATACCCAACTGGTTAAAGGTGATGAAGAGCCTATTTATCTGCCGGCTGACGAGCAACGTTCTTACCATGCTATTTTTTTTGCGCATGGTTTTTTTAGCAGTGCTCTGCATGAATGCGCGCATTGGTTTATTGCTGGCAAAGCGCGTAGAAAGCAGGTTGATTTCGGTTATTGGTATTTGCCGGACGGGCGCACAGCAGAACAGCAAGAACTATTTCAATCAGTGGAGGTAAAGCCTCAGGCGATGGAATGGATACTTTCTGTCGCAGCAGGGCATCGCTTTCGAGTTAGTATCGATAATCTTAATGGAGATGAAGCAGATACCGATATTTTCAAGCAGGCTGTGTATGAGCAGGTCGCAACCTATTGCAGACAGGGATTGCCGAGGCGTGCCGATTTGTTTCGCAATGCCTTGTGCTGCTTTTATGGAACATCTCCAGTGATGGACATCACCCAGTTCAAACTGGGCGATTTGTAAGTTTTTTCGCTAACCAAAATTATAGATTAAACCGAATTCGACCTGATTCCCTGTAGGAGTAATGGTCGTTGTTTTTAATGTCTCATTATCAAGCACAGCAAATGTTACTTTTTTATAGCGAAGGTAAGAGTACTCTATTCTTGCCGCGAGGTGTTCATTAATTTTTTGATTCATTCCTAAGCCAGCACGCAAACCGCCCAGATTCCTGCGAATACTGGCCAAAGAATTATCTCTAGTTGTAATTTTAAAGCGCCCATTGGTGTAACCCACACGACCGTAAAAGAGAGTGCTGTCGCCAAAGAGAAATCCCGGTAAGCCACTTAAACTATAGCTATAAGGCATTTCAAAGGTTGTATCAGTAATGTTGCTATTAACGTATTCATTATTTGCAGAAGCAAATTCCACCGTACTGACAGTAATATTGGCTTCAGCCGCTAGGTACCAGCTTCCATGCTGCCAGCCATGGCCTGCAAATAAGGAGCCAAAAACCCCTTTACCAGTTTTATGGGTTTTATCCAAGACATCAAAATTGGGGGGCGTATTTTGAGATTTAACAAAGGCATATTCCTTAAAATCTATGATGTCGGGTCCAGCACCGGCACCTGCATAAAACCCCGCGCTCCAGCATGATAAAGGCAATAAAATAAAAGCAAAGATAGTTTTCCGTAACATTGTTTTTCCAACCATTAAAAAATGAGTCAATGAGTATAATCCGAATAGAGGGGCTTGCAAGGTATGATCATCTTTTTCATGAATTAACGATGAAGAAAATCCCGCTTTAATATCTACAGAATAATATTCTTATTCCAGCCAGTCGGTCTTCAATTAGGTGTTGATAGGTTCATAGGCTTCTCCTGCCAAGGCTCTTATTGACTCCGGATAAGTAAAACTGGAGAGGATGCAATACGAATCACACTTTCTGCGACACTACCTAAAAATAAATGACTAAAGCCACGACGACCATGAGTCCCAATAACGAGCAAGTCAGCAGGCCAACGCTCAGCTTCTGCTACAATTTTTTCTGCCAGGCGTCCTTCAAGCTTCAGTTCGATAAGGCAATTATCACATTTGATCTTGGCCTTACGCACTAAAGCGTTGGCTTGATCCAGAATTTTTTGTCCTTGCCGTTTGTAAGCCGCAGCTAAGGTATCAAAATCAATATAACCCTCTGTGTAATTAACGATATTCTCATCAATGACATGAACAAGGCGCAGCTGAGCCTTGGCGTGAGCAGCCAGTTTAATTGCTTCCTGCAGGGCTAGCATGGAGGAATCGCTGCCATCAATGGCCACCATAATCTTTTTGTATATCATGATGCGTCTTCCCTATTTTCTATCTTTAACCTGGTGAAATGACTGGTACTTCTCTCTACTTATTTTAGACCCTGTTGTGACTCTTTGATAATGGAATGAATAGTAGTCAACTATACTCAAACAAAGGGACAAGTTCTCTTTGAGGTGGATTATTATCTGAAAAATAGAGATTTTTTAAGGGTAATAGAAGGGTGCGGGTAAATTTCATGAATGCAAATAAGGGAATTGAGCTGCAATTATTGACCATTACTCGCGGGTTCTTAAGTGAGCTCCAGGCAGATCGTGCGTTACAGGCTATTACGTTGGATGCTTCTTTGGAGCGTGAGTTAGGTATTGATAGCCTGGGGAAGGTAGAACTTTTCCATCGTATAGAACAAGCCTTTTTTGTTCATTTACCTGACAATGCAATGGTTGAGGCAGTGACACTCCGTGATTTAATCAAAATGGTTAAAGAGGGCAGAGTTAATACTTTATTACGAACTAAAAAGCAGCAATTTTCACCTGTACTTGAATCAAAAACACTTGACTTGACTACCACTTCATCACTCTATGAGGTGCTTTATACCTATGCGGAAAAAGAACCCAAACGCCCGCATATTTATTTGCAAGATGAGCATGGCAACGAGCAAATCATTCAATATGGCCAATTGGTTAAAGAGGCGGAGACCGTAGCTAGAGGTTTATACCAACGCGGTATTCAACCGGGTGAAACCGTCGCAATTATGTTACCTACCAGTGATGCATTTTTTTATACTTTTTGTGGCGTGTTACTGGCAGGAGCCATCCCTGTTCCTATCTATCCACCATTTCGTGCGGATCGTATCGAGGAGTATGCAAAACGTGAGGCAGGAATTCTACGTAACGCACAAGCTCGTTTATTAGTGACTTTTACTGCCGCGGAAACGCTCAGCAATATGTTGCAAACCTTCGTACCCAGTTTAAGCAAAGCCCTTACTGTAAAAAATTTACAAACATTTACTGGCAAGTTACCTACTGTTACTATAGAGCCAGATGATATTACTTTAATTCAATATACGTCAGGTAGTACGGGGGAACCGAAAGGGGTCGCTTTAACTCATAGAAACATGTTGGCAAATATTCGAGCAATAGAAAAGGCCATTGGCATAAAAGCAACCGATGTCAGCGTGAGTTGGTTGCCTCTTTATCATGATATGGGTCTGATGAGTTGGCTGGGTAGCCTTTATTTTGGTATTCCTGTCACCATTCTCTCGCCTCTTACCTTTTTGACTCGTCCAGAGCGCTGGTTATGGGCAATACATTATCATCGCGCAACAATATCTGGTGGCCCTAATTTTGCCTATGAATTATGCTTTAAAAAGATCAATCCAAATGAAATTGAAGGCTTGGATCTGAGCTCATGGCAGTACGCTTTTAATGGTGCTGAAGCAATTAATCCCAAAACTCTCGAGCGTTTCGCCAGGAAATTTGCTCCCTATGGTTTTAAGCTTGAGTCGTTTGCTCCTGTCTATGGTTTAGCAGAAGCTACAGTAGGGTTAACGTTTCCTGGCAAAAAGCGAGTGCCACGAATCGATAAAATTCAACGTGAATGGTTTGAAAAAGAAAGTAAAGCAATTCCGGCATCGAAAGGGGAGGAAGCTGTTGAATACGTGGGATGTGGGGAGGTTTTAACCGACCATGACATCCGTATCGTGGATGATAAAAGTGCTGAATTACCTGAAAGGGTAGTAGGAAATATACAATTCAAAGGTCCTTCTGCCATGCAGGGTTACTATAATAATCCGCAAGCGACCCAAAAAGCGTTCAGTGATGGCTGGTGGGATACGGGAGATTTAGGGTATTTGGCTGATAAAGAACTGTTTATCACTGGACGTAAAAAAGACTTGATTATTAAAGCAGGCCGTAATATTTACCCGGAAGAGATCGAGGAAATACTCAACCAGATAAGCACTATTCGCAAAGGATGTACTGTAGCTTTTGGTATAAGTGACCCGAGTATAGGTACTGAAAAACTGGTAGTAGTTGCTGAAATTTATGAGTTGGTAAAAACAAAACAACAAGCTATTCGCGCGGAAATTATTGAAAAAATGGCGATGGAATTAGGTATACCGCCTGATATAGTCATCTTGGTACCACCAAGAACTGTTCCAAAAACCTCAAGTGGAAAACTACAACGCTCTGCCTGTAAGCAGGCTTATATCGAAGGCAAATTAAGTAAGCAGCAATTGCCAGTCAAGTTGCAGTTGATAAAATTAGCTTGTATCAGTGCAGGTAAAAAAATTGATAGCTGGTTTTGTTATTTGGGAAGACTGGTATACAGCCTCTACGTAGCTATTTTATTAGTCATTATTTTGCCCATTATGTGGTTTCTTTTGCTGCTTCTTTCCTCTCAAAATACCGCTAAAATGCTACGCTTTTTTGCTCGTCTCTTTTTTAGACTCACTTTTTGTCCTGTTACCATCGAAGGAAAAAACAACTTAAAAGATCTCGGTTCTGTGATTTATGTAGCTAATCATGCCAGCTATGTCGACGCGCTTGCTTTAGTGGCAGTTTTGCCGACAAATATTGCAATCGTCGCGAAAAAAGAATTATTAAGCGTACCTGTTATTAATAAATTTATTAAAAAATTGAATTATCCAACTGTTGATCGAATGGATTTTACCAAGAGTTTGGAAAATAAGAGCCTCATTGAAGCAGTACTGCGACAGGGGCAATCCATTGTTATTTTTCCTGAAGGAACGTTTACCTATGCTACCGGATTACGTCCCTTTAAATTAGGTGCCTTTATTATTGCAACCGAAACAACCACATCCCTGTGTCCAGTTTCCTTACAGGGAACACGCGCAATTTTACGTGGCAATAATTTACTGGCCAAACCAGGAAAGATCAAAGTGGTTATTGGCAAACCTGTCTCTCCCAAAGGGAACGATTGGCACGAAATTATCCGTCTGCACTCAATAGTGCGTAACGAAATTGCCAAAAACTGTGGTGAGCCGGTGATTGATATCATTGTCGCAGGTCCAGCCATCGATTAGAGGCTGTTGAGCTTTCTACTATCTTGGCACTTATAGCCTGATTTTCTGTGCTTCGCTGCTCACATACTGGCATGTATGCTGCGCTGCGATGCTCGAAAATCAGGCTATAAGCACTCAAGCCAGCGAAAGCTCAACAGCCTCTTACTTATCTTGGTGCTTTAGGTCTGATTTTCCCTGTTTCATTGCTCACATACTGGCATGTATGCTGCGCTGCGATGCTCGAAAACCAGGCTATAAGCACTCAAGCCAGCGAAAGCTCAACAGCCTCTTACTTATCTTGGTGCTTCAGGTCTGATTTTCCCTGTTTCATTGCTCACATACTCGCCGCCCCAAGAGGAGGATTTTCTTCCCGTTTTCTTTCTTTTGCAAAAGGAAGGTAGGGACGAAATGCAAAAGAAAGAATAACAAGCAGAAGTAAAATAACCATCATCCATCCCATTAAGTAAAAACAGTCGTCCAGGGCTAAAGCTGTAGCCTGGCGATCGAGGAGTGAATTTAATTTTGCCAATGCTTTCTCCCCTGACAGATGGAAGTGTTCTGCCCGTTCAAAAAATTGTTGGGTAGGCGGGGCCAGGGGAGTTAGCAGGCTGCCTAAGCGTTCATGATAAAATACTTGTCGGCGTTGCCATAAAATAACATATAAGCTCGCACCCAATGCACTGCCAAGCAGACGTACAATATGAAATACGTTGATCCGTTCCGCTGCCTGATCTTGAGGATAGATAGTGACAGACATGCGGAAAAGCGGTGGTAAAAAAAGGGCGAGTCCAAGTCCTGCCAAAAGCCGCGAAACGGCAATTCTGCCAAAATTAATCTCTACATTAAATGTAGCTGTGTAAAAGCAAGAGATAGCAAAAAAAAGTAAAGCGGTTGCAAGCGGAATCCGTGCATCAAAGCGTTTGTAGTTTAAGAATATCGGAATCCACGCACCAAGAGCCATTGTACCTATCAATAAAATAATCCAGTCCGGGGTGTAATTGACGTAGAGTTTCAACCATAGTGATAAGAGAATGACCATACCAAAATAGGCCGAAAAAAGGAGCGCAACATTCAATAAAGCAAAGCAAAAATAGAGATGTTTGAATAGCCTGAACTCAACGATAGGATGAGGGAACGAAAGACTACGTAGAATAAAATAAAGAAAACCAATTCCGCCTGCGATGAGCATAAAAGTAATTAATGAAGAGCGAAACCAATCGAGCTCTTGCCCAAGAATTAAGGCTGTACCAATAAAAAACAGGCTAGTGCTATAAAAGCAATAACCAACCTTATCAAAAAGCACTTTCTCCGGCGGCTTATGAAATTTCCTAAAGCCATAACCAACATAGATAATTAAAAAAAGGCAGATAGGAATATTGGGTACAAACAAGGCTTGCCAATGATAGTTAAATGCGACCCAGCCACCCCAACAAGCACCAAGTACCGGGGTAATAGCAAAACAGGTTAAAAGGAGTGGCATAACAAATTCAGGTTTTTTTTCTGGAGCCAGGAGAGGGATCAGAGACATGGTAATCAGGAGAAACAGTGGTCCAGATGCAAACCCTTCCAAAAAACGAAACAGAATGAAATTAAAATAATTACTGGCAACAACGCATTGCCAGGAAAAGATGACCATGAGGCATAAACACAGGACATAGAGATGAATCGCACTCAAACGAGTAACCCAGGGTTTTCCCAAAGGGACACCCAATACGTTACCGAGACAGAAAAAGCTGACCCCATAAGGCGCTAAATAAGCATTGCCCCCGAGATCACTGACGATATAAAGACCTGCCATCATTGGCAAAGTAAGGTTAAAAATAACAATTGCTAACGAGAGAATCAAAACATAAAAGATCATTTAGGTGGCCCCTCGCCAAGAACTACCTCTTTAAGAGCCAGGGGAGTTTGTGCATAATCTTTTAGTTTGGGATCTAAATTATTGGCGATAATGTGAGCAATCAAGTCCTGAACACCTAGTTCTTCTTGTTTGAATATATCAGTTGCATAATGGGGTGCTCCTTCGGATGAAGTCGGTACCAGCGAGCCGCTTTGATCAGAAATATCAACAGTAACTTCCAACGATAAACCAATACGAAGTGGATGTTTTTTTAATTCATTGGCATCAAGTTTGATACGAACAGGTAAACGTTGGACTATCTTAATCCAGTTGCCTGAGAGGTTTTCTGGTGGTAACAATGAGAATGCGTTGCCTGCAGCACCTGGCAAACCGACAATTTCTCCATGAAAAACAACGGAGCTGCCATAAAGATCGGAAATAACCCTGGCTTTTTGGCCAATACGCATTTTTTTAACTTGCGTCTCTTTAAAGTTTGCATTGACCCAGATTTGATCAAGCGGGATGATACTCAGTAGCAGGGTACGCTTTAACGCCCTCATTCCTACCTGAATCCGTCGTTGTGCGACAAGTCCATCTACGGGGGCATAGATTTTACAACGATAAAGTTGTACCCAGGTATCACGTACCTGTTGGGCAGCTTCCAGCACTAGGGGATGCGCGGTAATGGTAGTCCCTTGCACAAAAGCCAAGGCCCTTTGATACTGGCTTTTTATGCTTTTTAATGCGGCAAAACTAGCTTTCAAATCATCTACGGCATGTTGATAATCTTCCAGAGAGACGCCTTTTGCATGAATGACTGCATAACGATGCTTGAAATCTTGTCGGGCTTTCAACAATTGCGCTTGTCTAATTTCAATTTCTGCCGCTAGTGTAAAAACATCATGGAAAGCCTGGCAGATATCACGCACAATTCTTGCCAGATTTTTTTTTGCTTTTTCCAGTGCAATTAATGAATCGGTTTCATTCAATTGCACCAGAAGCTGGCCTTTGCTAACAAGAAAACTGTCATCGGTATTAATGGCCGTTACAAAACCTTCCCGCAAAGGTTGAAGAAAAACCTGGTTACCTTCTACATAAGCGTCGTCAGTGTATACTTCTGTTCGCCAGACGATAAGCCAATAAAGGAAGAGAAGCAAAAAAATGCATAAAAGGGCAATGGTTAACTTATAAGCAGGAGTCGTTTTTTTCATGCGGTTCTCACCAGAGGGATCTCCGTTTGACAGTAGCCGCCGCCCAATACTTTGGTTAGTTTAACTGACGCTAAATATTGGTTATACAGCAACGTGGTGTTAATTAATTTTTGTTCAATTACTTCTTCACGCAGAGCATAATCACTAAATTGACTGTCTAGTCCTTTTTGTTGGCGTAATTGGGTTAAGCCCAAGCGTTTTTCGGCAGAAACGATGAGCTCTACCTGGTCTTGCTTCTGTTGATAGACGGATTTTGCGAAAGCCAGCACGTCCAGCACTTCCTGTGTACTGCGTAACAATAAATTATTGTAAGCAAAAATAGCTGCATCAAACTCTGCTTTTGTTCCTCTGATATTCGCTCGAATAGCGCCTGCGGTAAAAATCGGTAAGTGAATGGCAGGCCTTAATGCTGTTGTGGCACTTGAGCGATCAAACAGTTTTTTCCAATGAGTACTTTCTAAACCAACGAGACCAACAATATTGACGTTGGGGTAATATTCCGCCATGGCGGCACCTGTTCTAAAAGCTAAGGCTTTGGCGCGCCAAATCTGTGCCATCAGATCGGGCCTGCGAGCGATCAGATCGATGGAGAGTGTTTGCGGAATATGAAGTTTTTTCGGGAGGGCGGGAAGTTTCTTATCGATAATTAATGGGCAGTCAGGACCACGTCCTGCCAGAACATTGATAAGGTGTTTATCAACGGCAAGTTCTTCATTAATAGTGCTGAGAAGCCGTTTGGCTTCGAATAAATTTTCTGCAGCGAGATAGGTAGGCAGTGCTGAAGACAGTGCGCTGCGCTGCATTAAATTTTGTAAATCGTTAATGTTTTGTCGTACGCTAACCAGCTGTTCATACAATTCTTTCCTGATGAGGTTGGTTTGATAAGCAAAAAAGGCTTGGGCCAGGGCCGTTGTTACAATTAATTCAACCTGGGCTTCTTCTGCTTGTTGTGCTTTTTCCTTGCCAATTGCCTCATAAAAAAGGTTATGATTTTGTCCCCAAAAATCAAATTCATAATTGAAGGACAAGGTTAGATCAACCAAATTGACGCTTAAGGGAAGGTTGGGATTCAGGGCACGGTATAAGCCGTTTTTACTTAAAAATTGCCTATTTTCTGTGGCATCAAAAAACACGAGTGGGAATAACACCGAGCGAGCCACAACGGCTTCTTGTCTGGCAGTAACAATACGACTTCTCATCTCTTGAATTGAGGGATTTGTTGCTAATGCAGAGGCGATCAGGGCATTTAATTCGGGTGAATGATAGGCTAACCACCATTGTTTGTCTGGCCAATCACCCTGTGCAAAAATTTCTTGTTCCTTTAAATTTTTTTTAACGCTTTTTTCCATATTAGGGAGGGCTCGCAAATGCTTGACCTGAGCGTGTGGGGGCAATGAGATAGAACAGGATGTTAATATAGCCACTAAACTGACGAAAATGAGTATCCTTGTAATTACCCACATGCATGTTTCCCTTTGCTGACTCAAAACGAATAGAATTCAAGAGATGCCTGACGAAGAGCTCGTCTGGCATCCTCTAAGAGATTATCGGGAAAATGGTATGGTTGCAAAAAATAAAACAAAACAAACAGGGAAAATAGCCAGGGTATTTTAATCGTTTTTCACAGATGTCTGCATCAACGATCATTTTGTATGCTTTAAAAGCACTATAATAGAGTTGTGAAGGCTATTACTCAAATAGAGAGCAAGATGAAAAACGGACTACGGGAATGGAGTAAAAAAGCAGTACTTGCTTTGTTAGTTATTGTCATTCTTGTGTTGAGTTTTAATGTTTTGCTGAGCTATCTTGTAACCGATCTGATTTACTCGTATACAAGTAAGGGTTCGGAGGGGAGGGAGAAAAATCCAGAATTTAATTTGCAAGTCAATCTTGTACCCTATTTTAAAATAGATGTTGATCATTTTGCTTATCGTTATAAGGGAAAAGTTATTATTTCATTTAGGAAAGCAAGTGCGCATTTATCTTTACTGGCCTTACTTAAACAACAGCTTCGTATTTATGATCTGGAACTTAAAAAAGGGTTTATCAATTTGGTGAGTTTGCCCAAAATTGCTGAGGAAGAAAAACAGGCAGTTGGCGTGAATACCCGAGAGAAAAAGGAACTCTCTGATAGTCAATCTATCCTTATCGATAGGGCTCGTTTATCCCATATTGATATGGTGTATTCTTTATCTGACTTATTACCACCATTGCATTTTAAGACGATTAAGATAGTCCGCATGACGAAAGCACCATACTCTGTTTTCATCGAAACTCGTGGTGACCTACAAGGAAAGCGGTTCAATGCCAGCGCGGTGCTTAATACAATAAACAAAGAGCAATTAATTAATGCAGAGCTTTTTGTAGCCCAAAATAAATTTTCCTTCCATGCTAAATACGCTGACAATACCCTGGTTTCTGATATCAGCGGCAAGATCGTCAATTCTAAGATTATTGAGAAATTATTTGCTATTCAGCCCGATCAGCTGCCAACAGAGTTTAACGCGAAATTTAGCGCAACTGATAAAAGAATTGCTATTTCTCCTATCCAAATCACTTTTCTTTCCGGTTTGGTTAGAGCTGATATAAGCCAGATAGGATCCGATCCTATTATTATGAAAGTTTCATTTCCTCAAAGTTTCCTGAAAGATTTAGAAGAAGCTGAAAATTTTAGAACCTGTCCTCTCCCGATGTTGCTGGTAACTATTGTTAAAGATTTAAAACTCCATGCCACCGTTCAGATCACAGCTGAAGATGCTGTTGGCAGTGCAGCAGCACAACAAACAACGGTCATCATTGATGGGCAGGGTATTCATTTTGACAACGATTTTTTACCACGCGTTTTAAAACAAGGCCTCCACCTGTGCTTTGATAAGTTCCCCAATAACAATTCCATGTCTGTACCTTGACTACAAATCCATCCTGTAGGCTGAAGGTATGGAATACTATATGCATTTAAATTTAACAAGCGACCACATAAAAAAATACTATCATTAAAATAAGTACACTGTGGTTTGTAGTAGTTTTCCCCTAAGGCATTTATCTATCTGCAAGGATTAGTATGTCAACAATTAATGAGTCAGGAAGAAAATCCAAGGGCCATATTGTTTTAACTTCTCATCCCTCTGAGCATATCGCTGTGCCGCTGAAAATTAAGTGGGGGGCGGAGGATCCAAAGGAACGGGGGCCTATTATTGCTTCCCTTACGAATATCAGACATCGTAATGTGGTAGGTACTCATTCAGGTTCTTACTCTGTCTATCGGGCGTTGGCCATTGCTGCGGGTGTCCTCAATCCTGAGCATAAACCTGATTTAACTGATACAACACCACCAGTAGTGATTGGTCCCCATAAACAATGGCATGAACCGGGAAAAATTGTTTCTCTCGATCCTTGGGGGCATGTCGTCGCGGATGTTTTTGCAGAGGAAATAGCGGCTGGTTACGATATTAGACCGAGTATTGCTGTCACAAGAGCGCATATTAATATCCCTGAATTACAAAATGCTATTCAAAAAGGACGCTTGAAACCAGATGGTAGAATTCTGCAAGAGTCAGGCGATGTACTGGTAACTAAAGCAGCCATTGAACCGGTATGGTATTTACCAGGCGTTGCCGAACGTTTTAATGTCTCTGAGGCCGAATTGCGTCGTACTCTTTTTGAGCATACAGCGGGTATGTTTCCAGAATTGGTGACCAGGACGGATCTAGATGTGTTTTTGCCGCCAATTGGTGGTTTGACGGCTTATTTTTTTGGTGATGTAACGACAATTCATGATCCAAAAATTGAACTTTCTTGCCGTATTCATGATGAATGTAATGGCTCGGATGTTTTTGGTTCTGATATTTGTACCTGCCGTCCTTATCTGGTTCATGGTATTGAGTTATGTGTTGAGTCAGCACAAAGAGGGGGGGCAGGACTCATTGTATATAATCGCAAAGAAGGCCGTGCGCTAGGTGAGGTTACTAAATTTCTCGTTTATAATGCTCGTAAAAGACAGGAAGGTGGTGATACTGCTGCCAAATATTTTGAACGTACTGAATGTGTTGCTGGTGTGCAAGATGTACGATTCCAGGAATTAATGTCTGATGTTTTACATTGGCTTGGTATTACGAAGATTCATCGTTTTGTATCCATGTCCAATATGAAGTTTGCCGCCCTCGAGCGAGCAGGTATAGAGGTTGTAGAGCGGGTGAAGATTCCTGATGAATTAATACCCAATGATGCCAAAGTAGAAATGGATGCCAAACGGGCAGCTGGCTATTTCTCGCCGGATCGAATTATTGATATTAACGAACTTGCCATACCAAAAGGACGTGGACTTGATGAGTGATAATGAGTCAACGAATAGCGTGCTGCAAACTCTGCAAGATCCGCGAACTATTCGTCAACAAGCCCAGCGTCTGTTGAGTCTGGCATACCAAGAGCAATTGGAGCATTTTGCTGTTGATAATGAACAAATGTCAGCAACTGCCGCTTTTGTGTTAGATGTTATCCATGATCAATATCCTACCCTGGAAATCCCCTATCATAGTCGTTGGCGGCATTTTACAACGGGTGGTATTGATAGGATCAATGCTTTGACTGCTCGCTTGCACGGTTTATCACAGGAAGAGCAAGGTAAAATTTTTTATGAGCTAGTCATTATCAGTGTTTTTCTGGATGCTGGTGCAGGTAACTATTGGCGTTATCTTGATTCAGATACTGGCCAAGAATATAACCGTTCGGAAGGATTGGCGATAGCCAGTTTAGCTCTTTATCTCAGTGGGGTTTTTAGTAGCGATCCAAACCAGCCTTGGCGTGTTGATTATGAGCGCTTACTGACTTTTGCCCATTCCGATTTGACCAAGGCTTTCCAGCTAACGAATACCAATGTTCTTGAAGGAGCAGAAGGACGAGTAGCTTTACTTAATCGCTTAGGAATGGCCATTAGCAAACAGAGCCATTATTTTGGGAAGGAACGGCGTCTGGGTAATTTTTATTCTTATATTTCATCCTTACAAGTTAATCAGACGATTAGGGCGAGTCAAATTTTTCAAGCTGTATTAGCGGCTTTTACTGAAGTTTGGCCGACGCGATTACAATTTGAGGGTGTCGCCTTAGGAGATGTTTGGTGCCATCCCAAGCTGAAGACAGATGTCTTGGGTTCCGAATTGATACCTTTCCATAAATTATCTCAATGGTTAACCTATTCTTTGGTCGAACCTTTAGAATGGTCTGGAATAAAGGTAACCCAGTTGGATGAGCTGACTGGTCTACCTGAATACCGTAATGGTGGTTTGCTAATCGATATGGGCTTACTGCGGGTAAAAAATAAAGAGTTATTTCTTAAGCCACATAGCCCAGGAGCAGAGGCTATTGTTGAATGGCGGGCTCTAACGGTGGCTTTGTTGGATGAGTTGGCAACGACCATTCGTCAGCAGTTACAGATGGATGCTGTTGCTCTCCCTTTGGCTAAAATTCTGCAGGGGGGAACTTGGGAAGCTGGGCGGCGTATAGCCAAACTACGGCGTAGCGAGGGTAATCCTCCTATCCAGATTATTAGTGATGGCACTGTTTTTTAAAAAGGAAGAATAATGACTGATCAACATGTGGTTGTAGTAAACCATCCACTTATCCAACACAAACTGACCATCATGCGTAAGAAAGATACCAGTACTGTGAAGTTTCGCACCCTTTTGCAAGAAGTGAGTATGCTGCTCGCTTACGAAGTGACCCGTGATTTACCGATTGAGTATGAAGAAATTGAAACCCCTCTTGCGACCATGCAGGCGCCAGTCTTGCAAGGGAAGAAATTGGTCTTTGTCTCTATCTTGCGTGCTGGTAATGCAATTTTAGATGGCATGTTACAACTAATACCTTCTGCGCGTGTCGGTCATATTGGTTTATATCGCGATCCCAAGACTTTGATGGTCGTAGAGTATTACTATAAATTACCTGAACATATTAAAGATCGGGATATTATTGTGGTTGACCCAATGCTGGCAACGGGAAATAGTGCTATTGCAGCGGTCAGCCGAATTAAGGAAGTGCAGCCGAAATCAATTAAATTTCTTTGTTTATTGGCTGCCCCGGAAGGTATTGCCTCTTTTCACCAGGAACATCCCGATATTCCGGTTTATACAGCAGCAATTGACGAATGTTTGGATGAAAAAGGCTATATCCTCCCCGGACTAGGTGATGCCGGTGATCGGGTTTACGGCACCAAACTGCATGACTAGATTCTCTGGGCATGGATCATAAGAGGTCTAATTGTATTTTTAATAATTATTTTGATTTAATTTTGATTAAACTGAATATTTTTATCTGTTGCAGTGGCGTGAATACATAATAAAATGTTAAGCTTTGAGGCGTAAGATTCACCTCTATTTTATGACATGGCCTGACATATGGAATTTTTGGATATAGCTAATCGGTATATACCTGGTTACGGCCTCCTTAATCGGCGAAAACGCAAGACTTTTGAGCGCTCTCCAGCAGGCCTGCAATTTATTAGAGCAGTTAAGGATACCTTAACTTCGATAGAAGAGATTCGTTCCTCTTTAGCCTGGTGGCAAGTCCTTTTTTCATCCCCAGAAACAATCTATGCCCAAGCTAAACAAAACTTTGTCGCGCAAAAAACCCGATTGCTGATTGATATTGAACAAACAGATGAATATAAGAAAGTTGTCGCGCGAATTATTTGGGAGATATTAAGGGCTGAATACCCTGAATTTAAATTATTAACCCCTGAACAGAAACGTATACTTACCCAGGCTGAATTTTCCAGGGTTCTACAAATTAGCATCCCTCCTCTTCTCGAGGAGGAACAAGACGTTACGAATCCTGCGGCTCTGAAGCAGATACAGGATAAAAAGAAAAAGATTATTGCCGATTGGGAGGAACGCCTTTTTACCAGCCCCGAAATGGTTGATATCTGCAAAGCCATCATCCAGGAAAGAGAGCGAATTCGCCAACAAAAAATTGTCCAAAAAATCGTTTTGTTAGATGAACGTGCGAATGCTTTGGCTCAAGCTTTCCCCTTGCTTAACAATCCATTGCCTCCACATGAAGAAAGTGCCATCGCCGTATTGCGTGCCAGGTACCGCGTTGAAATGCAAAAGAAAGAACCCAATACGGCGAAAGTAGAGGAAATGCTAGTAACCGAAGTGGTTTTTTATTATTTACAACAGGCAACTGCTAAAAATCTTCCTGATGAAATGATATTGCATAATTTCAATCAAAGGCAGGCTAACCGTATTGCCAAAAAAATTATGCAAGCTTTTAATGATAATGAAGCGCTGTTATTAGACCATTGGCTTCAAGTGTACAAGCAAGAGCTTGGCAACCATATTATTGAAAAGCTGCTTCTCATTAATGGTAAAGAATGGATAATACCAAGTGAACCGCGAGGACAAGCTGTAGTGAACTCCTTGTCTGGTCTTTGGAATAATAGGCTAGTCAATGGCGGCACAGAGTTGGTCAACAAGCTGGCAGATGCACATGCTTTTATTCAGGCTACCAGTTTTGCAACACAAAACGAGAGTTCGTTTCTTGCCCTCCTCGATCTTTATAACTACAGTCGTTTTGCAACTCAAATTAATGAAAACAAAGCGATTATTGCAAGCTTGCTTGCACCTTTTCGTCCCATTTATGAAGAATACCGTAACATTGGTTTATATGAAAAGGACCCGTTTTTTAAATTTGCAAGAATGGTAATGCCAATGATCGTTGCCGTCACTGCGATTGTTTTGACGGCCATTCTACTCAATCCGCTAGGCCTCTCTGATTTGGTGTTTACTTTCATCTTAATTCCAACCGTGTTGGTTGCTTTGAGAGCTGCTGCTGAATACATTGTGGTAAAAAATGATCTCTATCAAAAAGCGCGCCAATTCTACTATGGTGGTACGTTTGAAATTCCCGAGTTTCAAATTAATCCTAGAATGACCAGTGCTTTTGGCAACCATGAAAAGGCAACCATGGTTAGAAATTTTTATATTGATGAATTCAAACGTTGTGAAGAGATCGAAGCAAGGTATCAGTCAAAAGAAGCCCTCAGTGAAGAAGATTTAATCAGAAGAATGGAAAATGTTAATAGACGCCGTACTCTCTGGTTAGAATGGTACGATATTCATAGCAATCTGGCGCTTGGATATGACAAGACACCCAAAATAGTCTTGGCGCGTTTGCAGGAAGTAGGTAATACTGAATTTCAAAGTTTGAAAAAGGTTTTAGAAGATAGCGACAAAGCACAGCTCCAATCGTCTGTTAACCAACTGGTTAGTGAGGTTACAACCACCCTTAGCACTATCCCTCAACAAATCCCTGTTGATAGTGCTGATAATCACGGCGGTGGTCCTCAAGAAACCCCTGTCGGTAGTGATGATAGTCACGTCGGGGGTCCACAAGAAACCCCTGTTGGTAGTGGTGATAATCACGGCGGTGCTATAGTAGAATTACCTGCTGTTCGAGCACCAATCAATCATTCCCCTCGCTTATTTAGACCATTGCATTGTCTCGCCCACCAGAAAAGGGTAGAGGAAGTTGATTGTATAGTGAGAGCCCTGAGTACACCGATAGCGGGCTGATATTTCTACTGGCTTGATGTTCAAGCTAGCAGAATGCCATAGGTCTTAAATAATTTCTGTTGAGTGCATTAATACCACATTAGTATTTGTTCTATATTTCTCTTTCAGTGGCTTCATCCCAAACCATTTATTTTTGTTGATGGTTAGCAAAAATCTTCCCGTCAGGTATCACAAAAGCTAAAAAAACAGTTATTGTGCACAATCTTCTATTAATGTCATACTCCATTTCAATAGCAGGTACTTCGAGGATGGGGCCATTAAATAGATAAGGGATTGATCATGAAACTCTGGAAGATTTCAAGTTTTATCATGATGGGCGATAGTTTCTCTGCTCAAGGAACGCTGGATAGGCGAAATTTACTTGGGTTTACTCCGATGAGTACTCTGAGTGGTCTGCGAGGCCGCTCTTCTTTAAGTAAATTTACTACAGGTTTAATCTGGAGTGATCATCTAAGCGCAATGATTGCCGAAGAATTCATCATTGAGGAATCAGGTGCTGCTCCAGCTATTGCGGATAATATTAATAGTCATGAGCGGCGGGTCGAAATCTTAGTGCAGACGGGCTATTTCCTTAATAATGATCTGGTTATTAACCATAAGGGTAAAAATTTTATTAGAAACTACGATGAGGGGGGATTAACGGCTCATGATTATAGCTGGGTACCCAGTGTAAACCTTGATTGTTTCTTTAACCGTTTAATTTTGCCGACTTTAAATGGAGTGCGTAAAAAACTATTAGCCTATGATGAAGCGCTGGAGTTATCAAAAAAACATAAGGCAGAAACCTTGGTCATTGAATGGTCTGGTGCCAATGATTTAATGGCTGTGAATACCAGTCCTTCTCGTGATTATGTTGATCTGGCTATAAAAGCCCGCATGGAAAATCTGGCTCAATTGGTAAGGAATGATTACTCCCATTTTGTTTTATTTAATCTTCCTGATCTTTCGTTAACCCCTCGTTACCAGGCTAAGAAAGAAGAATGTGAGTATACTCGTGACTGCTCGCTCTATTTTAACGAGCGTTTGTCTACAGCTTGCCAAGAGTTTGCTGCGACCCACTCTCAATGCTCTGTTGATGTATTTGATGTGAATTCGATAGTTACTGAAATTTATGAAAACCCTGAGGAATATGGGTTTGACATCGCTAAACGAAGACAATCCTATATACAATCTACAGATTTTATTATAGAAAAAAGCGATTTTTCCTCAGAAAGAGAGTATATGTTTGGGGATGATGTACATCTTAGTACTTACATGCATGCAAAATTGGCTGAACATTTTTATCGCAAATACCGGCTGGAATATTATTTTTCCACCCCGGAGATGGAATTAGTAAATGAAGAGTAACTTGCTATTGTTATTGAAGAATTATGTGAATTCCTTATGATAAAAAGAGCAATTAATTGCTGCAAACTACTAAAAGAGTGTGCGTCTGGATCTAAATCAGGAAGGATTTTATTATGAAGAAAATGGTGTTTGCTGTTCTGATGATAGTACATTTTAATCTGACAGCCTCCACATCCGCACCCAGTTTTAATCTTTGCAAAAATAAATATGCATTGTGTACAACTGCCTTGTGTGAACCCATTCCGGGAAGGAAAGATTTTGTATCTTGCAAATGTGATGTGAAAGAAGGTTATTCTGCAGGTGAAAAACCTTGTAACAGAGGGTATGAAATCATTTACTCGCGTTATTATCCCATTAAAGGTTATATAAGTTGTGACAATAAACGCCCTTGGGCCTGGTGTTTCGATATGCCATGTTCTATCGATAAGAATGATGCATCAAAAGCGTCTTGTACTTGTGCTGTTGTCAGTAATCAAGGACCTTATGTTATTGTCGCCAATCGTTATAGTAAATCAGCTTGTACACAAGGTCTGTATTCGTCAGCCACGATCACACAGGTGAATCTGGTGACTGATTTTTTAAAAGGACAGAACGAGTTAAAGCCATTTCCTATTAAGGTTTTTAAAGATAGGTAAGAAAACGAAAAGCGTCGGATAAATGCATTAGTGCTATCCAAAGGGTTTCATTACTTTATAAGAACTTGGGATGGTAAAGCATCTACCGGTTAATGATTGAGGCGGAGCCTGGTTGATGGAACTCTTTTCACAAGGATTGGAACATGTATGTTTTTAGGCGCGCAGGTTTTAATGTAATAAAGTTTATTGCATCAGTTACACTTTTTTTTCACTTCATTGGCCACTTATGGCACTGCATGCAAGAGTTTCTCTGGGGACGCGCTGTTATTTCCTGGGATCGTATAATAAAAACCATCTACCGCTCTGGTGCCAAGCTGGCCATTCCTTTATTGTTTATTAGCGCCTTAATGGGAATGTCTATAGCCACCAATCTTCACCATATTTTAAACAAGTATCATCTGCAACATAAGGCACTGTCAGTTGTGCAAAATTTGTTAACACGAGATTTTGTTCCCTTATTAATCGGCTATGTACTGTGTGTGCAATCTTCTTTGAATTTGATTACTGCTCGAGTTACAAAACTGCATCGCGTCCCTCAGGAAGTATTACTGGATTATATTTTGCCGATCATTATTGGGATCAATATTACAGCGTTACTTCTCTACACCTATACAGTGGCTGCCTTTATTTTTAGCGTTTATCTAACTTTCCACTTTGTGTTAGGGATTAGTACTCATGAATATTTGCTGCATTTGGCAGGTTCAATAACCTTCATAGAAATATTTATCTCAATTTTAAAAACCTCCGTGTATTGTACCATTGTGAGTCTCATCGTAGGCTATTACTATTATGATGTAGCGGTAAGAAATATCTCAGTAAGGCAAGCGGTGTCTCGAATCATAACCCGGGGCTTATTATGGCTGACAGCCTTTAGCTTATATTTGAATATTTCTAATTTTTAAGGAGCGTAATGCGTCAGGAGCGACTCTACACATTAGTGGGTATTTTTATTGTTGGCGCACTCAGTTTAATGATTTTTGGCGCAATCTTTTTTTACAATGAATACTTACGTGCCGAGGTGGAAACCTATGTGATGTTTTTCAAAGGATCATTGACCGGTTTGGAAGCCTCGTCAATAGTGACTTACCGCGGGGTGAAAATAGGTCAAGTTACAGCAATAGAAATTACGGAAAATAAGGCAAAGAACGAAGTGGAAATCCCCGTTTATGTACAATTTTTTGTTGAGAAAACGTTTGGACTGCGACGTAATCCGATGCGAACACTCATCAAGCAAGGTTATGTTGCTGACATATCCAAACCCAATTTTTTAACTGGTGTTGCAAATATTGAACTGGTTCAATCATTGCCTGTGCATAAATATAAGCGAACACGTTATCGTAATTATCCCGTTTTTCCAACAATCAATACAATTGATAAATACACGACTTTAGATGACGCATTAAAAACCGCTAAAAAGACGATGGAAGACATTAGCAAATTTGTTCGTTCAGAAGACATGCGTCAAACAATCATTGCAGTTAAAAATATGGCAGAGAGTTTTGAAAGATTAACCAATAATCTTAACGAAGATACTCCGCCAGTATTCACCTATTTTACCCAAACGTTAAAACAGATCTCGGGTGCTGCTTATTCAGCTCAAAATTTGACTGATTATCTATCGCGGCATCCTGAATCATTATTGCGAGGTAAACAGTGAGAATAGGCAGATTGGGTTTTGTTTTTTTAATAGGATTAATTCTTGTTGCTTGCGGACGCAGTAAAGAATCGCAATTTTATGTGTTAAATCCTATTCCACCGAAAAAGCAGCAAACGAATACTTATAGCTATTTAAAAATAGGGATCGATGAAGTGAATTGCCCCGCTTATATTGAAAAACCGCAATTAATGATTCACTACACGCCACATCAGATTGCGTTAAAAGAGTTTCATCAATGGGCTGAAGCTTTGGATAAGAACATCATGCGTGTGGTAGAAACCAATCTTTCTACCCTGTTGCCAGGAGCCGTGGTTGAGAGCTTTCCCTGGGATAGTAAATTCAAACCCAACTACCATTTACAAATCAATATTGCCGATTTTGCCATAGCGAGTAATGGCAGCAGTATATTACGAGCTGAATACATCATTTATCATGATCGTGATTTAATTGAAAAACGTGATGTTTATTACCACCTGAAGCTTACTCAAGTGACGCCAGAGGCGCTCGTTGTCAGCATGAATTCGAATTTAACTTGTCTGACAGAAACAATTGCGCGCTCATTTATGGCAGGGAAATACCGTCGCGAGGATCTGAAGTAAGGAATAGTTTTTCCGAACACATCAACCATGCCGAATGTTATGTAAAACAAGGAAATGAACATGTCAGCGCAAGAGTGGCCTGCCAATGATTATGCAATAGGTTCTTTTATTCAAGCGACCATTGCTGATAATTATTTAAAATATTTGACGATACAGCCAACCGATCAGGTCCTGGATATCGGTTGTGGGAATGGTGCCTATACTCGAAAAATTGTCGCAAAAGTTCCGCAGGGCACGCTGCTTGGTATTGATGCGTCTGAGAATATGCTGAAGTTAGCCCGGGAGGAAATGGCCAATTACCCTAATGTAAGTCTAAAGCAAGATGATGTATTAACCATGACTTTCGATAATCAATTTGATTTCATCGTATCGTTTTGGTGTTTGCAATGGTGTGCTTTTAGTATTGAAAAGGCATTTCAGGCTATTTATCGCGCTTTAAAACCAGGCGGAAAAATTTTGACGCTTTTTCCTTCAGGTGACGACCCTTTTATTACAAGTTATATGGCGGTAAAAGCGTCCGGGGAGTTTCCTAGTTTAGCTGGTTTTAAGCCGCCTGTGGATTACAGGAATTTAGATCATTTACAAGAAAGAATGCAGGCTCTACCTTTTAAACGCATCAGCATAGAACGACCGAAACATGCATTACCCTTGCCTTCCCTTGATGTTTTCCGCAAATTTGTCAATGGAATAGCCTTTTTTCATGGCCAAATCCCCAGTAATGAAATACCCATTATTAATGAAGCAATGGTAAGCGCTTATGAGCGGGAGTGCCAGGAAAAATATCAGGGTGAATATTGGTTTAATTTATCAATTTATTTGATAAGAGCCGAAAAGTAATGTCTCACCCAAAGGGTGGTTTTAATGGCTTACAAGAGAATGGCAAAACAGAACGTTATATGAAAAATCCATCCTTTAGATGGTCATTAATTAGTAACGCCGAAAACGTTGTTCCTGCTATGGTTGTCAATTGATCCAGTGGGGGGCTTTTAATAAGGCTCTTATCTTTTAGTTGCCAGTTATGGTTGGATGGTCGATAGAGTCTATGAAATTAGGTTAGACACCAATATTCACTATTGGATGGTGATAGTGAGGGCATGACTATCAAACAATCAGTTATCGGTATGGATGTTGCATTGAATGCTCATTGGGCCGTGCCGCTCGAATAGACTCATAACTTATAAAGATAAATGTTATCCTATTAACCATCAGTTTATGACGTTCAATAATCCAAAAGGCCCTTATTATGCTTCTTCGAGCGGAAACGAAGGCTTAATGGGTTAAACTATCGATGGGATTGAGAAAGGAGCCAATAATTGTCCCATGTATTATTAATAGAAGATAATCTTATTGCTGCTCGCCTGACTGAAATCATTATCCAGCAGGCTGGTTGCCAATTTTCTTTTGCCATAAACTGTGAGCAAGCCTTAGAACTAATGCAAGCAACCCATTTTGATATAATACTCACGGAGGTTAATTTACCGGGAATTCCTGTTGAGCAAGTGATTCTGGCAATCCGTGAGCGAGAAAAAGAGTTGTCCCGCACACCAATCCCAATTATTGGTTTAACAGTGGATATTCTCGAGGAAACCGAAAGCGATTATCTAAACGCAGGGATAGCACAACTAATTAGAAAGCCCCTGCATTTACAGAAGATGCAAGAAATTATAAAGCAATATATTCATTCTGCTGACACCGGGATGGCCGTCAAAAAGTCGGTTACTGGTCAGTTAGGGCGCGATTTACCTGACACCGAAGAGCAATTATTTGCATTGAATAACTTTCCTTTACTTGATAGCAATAATGGAATCAAAATCCTGGGTGATGCCAAGGTTTTTAAGGAATTGCTCAAAGTCATGGTTGATGAAGCAATCCCTGACGACAAAAATGCGATGGAAAAAGCTTATGCTGTTAAAGACTGGGCTCTGATTGAAGAATTGGCCCATAAGATGAAAAGTGGTGCTTTATATTGTGGTACCACCAAAATGCTGTATGCTTGCCAGTATTTGGAGCGTTATCGAAAAGCGGGTCATGTCCGATTACTGGAAGAACTTTACAAGCAATTGTTAGAAGTACTCTCTGATACCGCCTGCGAGATTAAGAGATGGCTGAATTGCCATTGAATGCTTAATAAGTCCTAATTTTTCAAAATTTTGTGAAAATAAAGCCAGTTTGGTGAGTTTAAATTTAAAATGATCGTTTGGTGACTTTAAGCTATACCCATCGCGAAACAAAATTTATCTTCTATGTATAAGTATTTGACAAAAAACAACTACTCTCTGTTGCGAAGTTATTAAGAATTTAACAAAAGGTTAAAATACCTCTTTTCACCTATAGCCTTTTTGGCTCTCTTGTACTAGCATGGCTCATTTTTGAGCTATCGAATCCCAATTAATACAGTCTAATGCGTCTATAATCAGATAGTGGATTAATTTTACCTTAATAATTAGAAGTTAAACTTACATATATCTATAGAAATATATAAAAAGCAGCCGCTCGCGAGGTTCTAACATGGCTTATTGCAAGAAATTTATCAATGGTATTAATGCCATTAATTTTTCTGAAAAATCAGTGGGTGTCGTTAAAAATGCTTTAATAGCTTATGCATATCAAGAATTAAAAAAAGAATCGGAAGCGATTGAAGAGCGATTGGCACAATTGCCTGAAAGAATTGAAGGTAATGAGGCTGCTGATGAGCAATTAGCACTCTACAAGCAAAAGCAACAAGAAATTAATGTCGATATTAAAGCCCGCATGCTGGCTCTTAAAGACTTGGTCAAGGTTAATTTGGAAGAACCGATAGCCCTTGGTGATACCGCGCTCTTTATTAGCGAATTTGCTCAAAATTTCCGTAATATCAGACACTTGGCCGATACCCTCGCTGACGCTCCTGCCCCCGTTAAAAAACTACAAACCAATCTCTATGTTGAAATGCTGGCCAAACTTGGGCAAGCAGAACAAGAAGAACAATTGCAGACGTTATCGCTGGATAATATCACGGACATGATTAAGCAAGCGACTTTAATGTATGAAAGTCACCCTGATGATGTGCACCTGCGAAATCAATGCCAAAGACTCGCACAGATGGGATTCTACGAAATTGTACGCCGTGATTGCGCAAAAGTAGGAGCCGCTGCAGAGGTTGCACAATATGATGAATACAAAGAATTTCTTTCAAAATTGCGCACAAAATTACCTAGTGTAGAAGCCTCGGCGATCATCGATAATTTAAGCCAATATAAAGATAGCAAAGGGCATTCTGTTGCGGATTTACTGGCGGGTGTAGAAGGTAAATTCAAAATAACCCAAAAAGGTGATTGGGATAATTCAGCTAAAATCGGCATGGTTAAAGAACGAAAGGCACTCTTCGATCGATTAAGATTTGGCCAGGAAGATCGCCGCGAATATGCAAGAAAAACCCAAGCAAACCTTACTCGTGATTTATTTTGGGCAAGAAATATCAGGGATGTGGAGTTATTCACTAAAAGCACTGTTGCTGATGATTTGTTTACGGGTTTGGCAGAAAGACGCTTGCTAGCAGGTAAAGAAATTTTTACACCTCGACAAGCTCAATATATCTATCCAACAATCCCAGCCTACCAAAAATTTGAAGAAGCGTTAGATTCCTTATGGAGGCAAAGAGACAGCTATGGGATTCAATCGGGTAGTAGAATACAGGTGTTTACTGAAGCCGATGTCAAAGTTCCAATTCCAAAACCAACACTTAAGGATCCCAATCCTGTAGAGAGGCTTTTGGCAACTGATCAAAGATTAATCCTAATACCACCGGAAACTGCCAGAGGAAAACCAACGTTAATCCAACGGAGTGATAAAACATTAATCAAGCAATGCGTACTGGACATATTTGCTGAGGAAGCCGTTACTCCTACAGTGTCAATTTCTCGGGAGGGTGAAATAAGTGTCAATCTCTATTATTTCGGCCTGACTGAGAAATTTTTAGATACTCTTTATACAGTCATTAAATCAAATGGCGGGTTTGGTCGTGATTTCAGAGGGATGTTCAAGAAATTTACGGATAGTACAGAGATTACCGATTGCCTCGAAAGTGTATCTATAAAAGGAAAATCTTTAGCAGAAATTCAAAGCAAACTGACTCAATTAGGTTTGACTGGAGAAAAAGCGGAGGCTTGTCAAAAAGCACTAGATAGTATTAAAGCTAGCATTCCCAAAGAGAGTCTTAAAATTAGTGAAGCGGGGTTAGGTGATGGCGAAATACTCCTCCGCAAATTGTTGGAGTTACAATCTATCGCTTCAGTACAAGTAGTAGAAAATGCTATTAATGCTTCGGAAGTACAACCTGTTACTTATCCAAAGCTCAAAACTGCTTTCGCACTTATAAGGGCAGGTAACTACACGCAAGCTTTAGAAGTTCCGGGTATTGCGGATAGTGTCGAGACTGCATATACCAGGCTTTCTACATTAAACCTGGAAACTGTCCCTTTAGCTTCCCAACGCGCTGTTGGTCCTGTTATCACAAAATCACAAGTCATGGTTACTTCTGCCCGGGAAAGACGGGAAAGAGCCGAGGCTTTGGAAGCGGCTTTCCGAAGCGGAGAGAATGTGGCTGCTAAAGTAGAAGCAGTTTTTCTAGCTGAATACCGGGCGATGAAAGACACCTTGAACTTGAAGGGGCCAGACATTGAACGTATGGAAGCGGAAATCAAAGGTATGGCCACAGAAATGGCTCGCTTGGTTGAGCGTACTCAAAAAGGCGAACCCGCTATTAGTGATGCGGAGCAAAATGCCTATTTTTCCATTGTGCAACAGATTGCGGCAGCAATAAAACCTACAGACATTACCGATGTACGATTCAAAGTAAAACATTCATCGACTGGTCCAATTTCCGTCGTGGTACTAAATTCAGTCGGAGAGCCTGTTTTAGGTAGCCCGGTTGCCGTGGACTTAGGCTCAACAAAACTCCCCTATTCTTTGGTGAAACCACCGGGTGGCGAGTTTATTTTTTCCTATGGTGGTAGTCGTGGTGTGATTGCACCTTTTGAGGGCTTAGAAGAAGCTTATGGAAAGAAAGGTCGTTTCTTTACTCATAGCAGGCTCTTAGGGGTTGGCCAATATGGTTCTGTCAAAGAGGTTGAAAGTTTACTGTTTGGTTTAAACCAGGTGGTAAAAAAAGGTTATGTGCCTGACGCCGATCCAGACTCACCAACCTTTGCTGCTGCGAGTCGTGGGAATTTAAGAACGCGACCTATCACCGCACGGGATGATCCTCTATACCGTATTGAAAGTGATGTTTTGCAAAATCTTTCTAAAGCAGAGAAAGCACAAAAAGGGGCTCTCTCTGGAGGTACCCAATATTGGATAGAAAAAGATAAACCCAGAAAAGCTGCGAAAAAAGAACAACCGGTGAAATTGTATCAAAAGGATAAAACTCCCGACCAATATCAGATTCTAACTGAACGTGCAAAGGGTGATACTTTAGCGGATGTAACCAATGCCGAATTAAACCTTTATACAAAAGGTGCTATTGAATATCACGATCCCTCAACGCGACCTGAGAGTGTGCCTGGGAAAAAGACAAAGGATTTAAAAGAAATGCTTGCCTTGGGCCAGGCGATTGTAAGTAAAGCCCGGGAGTTTGCGGACTTGGGTTTTAGTCATAATGATATCAAACCAGAAAACTTTCTTTATAAGAGAAATCCAGATGGTAGTTATCAGGTCAAGTATATTGACTGGGCAACTGGCGGTTTTAAAGCAACTTACCATGGGGATAAAAAACCTCTGGAGACAATTTTTACCGAAACATTTGGCGCGGGCCTGGTAACCACGACAACGAAGGCTGGTAAATATTGTTCTGATGCCAGTGGACGTTTTGTGGAGGAAACCGAAACTGGAGAGATCATTTTTGGGGTTAAGCCCACTTTACAAATTCTACATGGTGCACGTAATGGTACCCTGCCTTACATTAGTCCCAAGGTCCTGGATATCACCCCTGAAGGTGGAGACAGAAGCGCGATACCTTTATCGGATACTAGTAAACCTAACCCGGAAATGAATACCGTATTTGATACCCCTGCCAATCCCTATATGGATGATTGGTCATTGACCGCGATGGCTTTCGGTATTTGTAACCGTCAGGCTTATTTCAGCCTGGTTAGGGGACGTGCGGTCGGTGATTATGTCATACCAAGGGTTTTGGAAGCTGATGGTAAAGATCCTCAGGGATTAAAAATTACTGATTTAGATAATTTTAATAGGTATTTTGCCTGTGGTGGTGATGTTAGTAGACATGATTTTGAATCCGGCGCTGTCTATACTAAAAAAGACGCCATCATGTTCATTCCGTCTAACCAGCGTGAAGGGGCACCTCTCCATATCTATCGCCGTCTACAAGGCTTGCAGCAATCATTGGCAGAAGCTGCCCGTCTTAAAGGGGCTCAAAGTCCAGAGCAAAAACTTATCGATAAGATCGATGCCATTCTCACCGATGCTCGGAGAGTAGTTGCTAGTGGCCAGGGTTACACTAAAGTCGAATTGCAAGAAAAGTTGGCAGCCGCTCAACAATGCATTAAAGATTATGAACAATTAAACGATCTGGGGCATCAGCAAGCCTTGGCAAAAGGCGATGTTCTGCAATCGGTAATTAGAAAAACTACAGCAACCTTTCACTTACTGAATGAGACGGGCAATGTAAAGCACCTGGATATCTTGTTTACTTATCCAAGTAATCCGGAACAAGTCGGACAAGTGAAGGCTGTTTTAGATAGAGTACTGCCTGAAGATCAAATTAATCATATTTTTTTGGAGGACGAAGCGCCTGGTCGCCACATATTAAAAGAATGTATTGCGCAAGGTCAAAATGAACTTCTAAAACATTTACTCAGTAAAATTACTAAATCGAATCCGGACTTTATTGCGGCTGTTGTCAAAGATGGTTTACTGCATTATGCCGCAGAGCAGGGAATGACTGATGTTTTCAATAGCCTGGTTGATACGTTAAAAAGAGCGGGTGCCTCTGAAACAGAAATATTCAAATTCATGATGCAGGAATATGGTCCTGGAGCGGAGCGCCTGGCTACTGCACCCCATATTAAATGGGCAACGAATGGTTTGCATATCGCTGTTCGTAATAATAATGAGGTTCAGTTAGGAACCATTTTAGCGTTATTCCCGAATGAAGAAGCAGAAAAATTAGTTGAGGAAACAATTAGTAACCTTGATGATCCTGGCGTATTACGCACCCTTGTTGAGGCTACAAATAACGGACCTTTCAAAGCACTAGAGGGTTGCGACCAGTTAAATCTGACTGAGCAGGCTTATAAATCTCTGCAGAAAGTTGCAGCGAAGCGTTTGGAGCTCTTACAAGGAAAGGCAAAAGAGATCGATGTTGCGCAAGAAAATCTGAAGTGGGCCACAGCAATTGCCATGTTTGCCAGCGAAATTAGTGAGGGTCGACATGATGGGCAATTGGTGTTTTTAGAGAAAGGTGATTTCTCTTACTATGCACATAAAAGGCTCAAAGAAATAGATGGAACTCTTTCACTTCAACGTTCAACTTTTATAGATGAGTTGTATAGCTCTGCAATCATGGCAGTAGCCGCGGAACGTAAACGGCAGAAAGTAACAGCGAACTCTGAGGACGCAGCACGTGTACTTGATGAGGTAACCAACAGCGTAATAGGAGGCGCTAAACTGGCTGTAGCGATGGCTAAGTTGGCTGGGGAAATTGCTGCTGGTAAACATGATAAAGATCTGAATACGTTAAAAGCGCTAAGCAGCGGAGGTCAAGCACTTGTGCTTGCCATACGGGAACTTAAAAGAATCGATGAGACATTAACTATTGAGGGCCTTAGTGTAGAACAATCTAAATTGGTAGAGACTGCGGCAGTGCAGCGTGCGCAGCAAAAAGAAGCCTTAGCTACTGCCAAAGTAACTGCCAAGCTCTCTGCAGATGCTAATTTTAAAGCGATCAAAGAGTCTCTTCATCTTTGTGCAGTTCTTGGTAATAAGACCTTATTTAACCAGATCATTGCTAAATACAATGCCTTAAATCCTGAACCTGGGAAGAAAATCGATGCGAAAACCATTCTGGCCATTCTGTTGCCGCCTGATGATACTTCGCCTTACCATCTGTTCATGCGTGATGAAGGGACGCAAGATCTGGCATGGACAAATCTGGAAGAAAATAGAGAGCTTGCCAAAGACTTTCTATTAAAGTCCCCAGTTGGTACAGAGGCTTACCCGTCTTTAATTGCTGCAAAAAACGGTAATTTTGCGGGCGTAAAAGAATTAATTCGACTTGGTGAAAAGCTTGAGTTATCTGCCGAAGAATGGACGGCGTTTTTTAAACAAAGCGATGAGAGTGGCAAAACCCTGCTTAATTATGCGTTAGAACAAGAGCAGTTTACATTCCTTACTGAATTGCTTGCTAAAGTTAAAACGCATTGTGGTGCTGCTACTGAGAAGACGTTAGTTCATCTTCTGAGTAACCCACACCCGGTTAATCCGCTTAAAAATTATTTAGCCGTTGAAAAAAGTGAAGTAAAGCAATTTAAAGTTGTCAATGAATTACTTGATGCAGTGTGTGCTAAAGCGAATCCTCTCAAACCCGAGTTAGAACAAGCACGGCTGGTCGCTTTGTTGGTTAATAAAGATTGGTTAATTGAAAAAGCTCAAAATGAGGCTCTTCACGAAACCCTGGAGAAACTATTACACAGTGACGCACTGTCTATCCCTTTCCGAAGAAGTCTTTTCGCCCAATTAGAAAAAGAGGCCAAAGATCCTGCAAAAACCTTTTTTAAAGGCTTACTCGCTGATGTGAGCCCTCGTGAAGAACTTCCGGTTGCCCCAATAGTTGCAATTCAATTACCTCCAGGAATTATGCAGGAAGTGGCCAGACAATCTGGCAATTTGAATGAGTTGATTGCTGCTTTGGCGAGTGATCGGGAAGCGGTTAGGGAGGTTAGGGAACAAGTCGAGGTACTGACTGCAGCAAGAGTAGAGCTTACTAGCCAACTAGAAGC
>NZ_LNYB01000082.1:124955-125107 GCF_001467625.1 Legionella feeleii | reverse complement strand
TGGATGTTCTCAGCAAAGCCCGGGAATCACTGACAGCAGCATTGCGTCAAGAGACGCTGCGGGCGGAATCCGCGGTGGCTGAAGTATCAAATACCAAGCTGGCCTTGCAATCTGAGGTTGAGAAGTCAAGTCGCTTAGAAAAAGAGATCGAT
>NZ_LNYB01000082.1:124792-124883 GCF_001467625.1 Legionella feeleii | reverse complement strand
CAGCAAAGCCCGGGAATCACTGACAGCAGCATTGCGTCAAGAGACGCTGCGGGCGGAATCCGCGGTGGCTGAAGTATCAAGTACCAAGCTG
>NZ_LNYB01000082.1:88770-124782 GCF_001467625.1 Legionella feeleii | reverse complement strand
AGAGACGCTGCGGGCGGAATCCGCGGTGGCTGAAGTATCAAGTACCAAGCTAGCCTTGCAATCTGAGGTTGAGAAGTCAAGTCGCTTAGAGAAAGAGATCGACGCATCGGCGCAGGCTCATGTGAAGCAGGTTAAATCGTTAGAAGAGCGCATTAAACGAGGAGAAGACCTTACAGGTGAGTTGCAGCGAGAGCTTGAAACAGCGCGTATCAATCATGAGAAAGCGCTTAGTGGCTTGCAAAGTCAGTTAAAGGTTTCAGAGGATCGGGTAAGCGATTTAAGTTCAACGATTGAGCGTCATGAAGAAGAGCTAAGGACGCGTCAAACGACGATTGATGGTTTGAAAGAGGATGTGTCCAGTTTAACTTCTCAGGCTAAGGAGTTAACGCATCAATTGGAAGAGAGTGGTCGCTTAAACCATGAAGCGCAGGAAGAGTTACGCGGCCAATTATCAGAGCAACAGATTGCACTGGTCAAAGCTGAGCAATTAGCGTCAAGTACGGCCAAAACATTAGAGCAAGCAGAAGCCAGCAACCGCTTGTTACAACAGCAGGTTGATGAGCTTGATGGTGCGAATAATAAACTTTCAGATAAGATAAGCGAACTTGAAGCCGTTGCCCGAGAGAGAGAACAAGAAATATTACGTGCACGCGAAGCTGAAGCCAGAGAAAGACAGAGTGCTCTACTAAAACAAGCCGAAATTGAGCAATTAGTTCGTCAATTAGCCGAAGTTGCCGAGCAAAAAGCACTACTTGTGCTCAAACCTCTTATTAAAGAGAGTGATAATGTAGCTTTATTAACTGCTATCTATAGTGCTAATAATCCAGCTGGTTTAAATTTGGATGATATCGGGTGGAATGATGGTGCCCATGTTGAGCAAGTCGCTTCTGTTCGTGCGATTGGAGTCATTGTATGGCAAGCACAAATTCAAACAGCTGCCGATGAACGTCTGACAGCTCTAAGTCAACAAGCAAGTAATGCATTAAAAGCCACAATCCGGGATAGCAGAGATTTGGCCGCTTTGCG
This sequence comes from Legionella feeleii, assembly GCF_001467625.1. Taxonomy (GTDB): domain Bacteria; phylum Pseudomonadota; class Gammaproteobacteria; order Legionellales; family Legionellaceae; genus Tatlockia; species Tatlockia feeleii. Next base: position 123,756 of record NZ_LNYB01000082.1, on the reverse strand, counting down.
TGCGATTGCTGCTGCTGCAGGCAATGGTGACTTGCGGGTAGGGGTTGGCTTTAATGAGCATGTAGGATTTTTGCGAGGTGCTACTGCTTATGAAGGAATTAGAGATGAAGCCGGAGCTCGATTGGTCGCTCTAAGCTTAGAAGCAACGAATACTTTAAAAGGCACAATCCGAGGTAGTAGGGATTTGGTGGTTTTACGCGCGGTAGCTGCCGCAGATCGTAACGCTGCCTTATTAGGGCGTGGTTTTGATGACTCTGTAAACGCTTTGCATGGACCTACTGCTTTTGAAGGAATCAGGGACGAGGCAATAGCTCGTTTAGGTGCTTTGGAACTGGAAGCAAAGGCAGCCCTGATAGCCGAAGTTAATGGTAGTCACGATGTCGAGTTATTAACTCGAGTAGCTGCTGTTGTGGCAAATGATGGATTGGGTGATTTAAATGCCGGGCATGTGGCTGCTTTGACTAGTGTAGATGCTTTTCGGGACATTAAAGCCAGAGCTCAAGCTCGCTTGGATGCTAACCAAGCCGCTATTGTTGCCCTAACCGATTTCATTAATGGATGCGACGATGCACGATTTTTGGAAGCTGTTAGCGGGGAAGCTAGAACAAATGAGTTTTTAGAAGTAACTTTTAGAATGTTTCGTAAAGGGAATGCAGAGCATTTACGAGCGCTGATTAAAGACGATGCTCATACTCAATTTGCTGATTTGGCAAGGGCACGTTTACTTGTTTTAGATGCTGCAAGGCATCGTCGTCCAGACGAACCTGATCCAAGGATCATCGCGCAGGAAAAGGCTATTCATGCTTTGCAACGAGAAATAGCTGTCAGTAAGGATAAGGAGCTGCTAACTGAGATTTCCACCGCTAATAGCAATGCAGCATTAAATCACAACTGGCATCAAGTTGATGAGCTTAATCTACGGAATATTCAGGCTTTAGTGCAAGATGATGCCTATCTGCGGGTTCGTGAAGCGGCGAGCAGGCGGATCGTTGCTCTTCGTGATGAGCGTAATGAAAAGCGCGATGCTTATTCAGATCCCGGTCGATACGCCGCAACGTTAGCGGCTGATAGAACTACATTAACCGGTATCAATAGACGTGTAGGTGCGATTGGTACCGTTGATGACAAGGTTCGTAGTGAATTACGCCAATTAGGGGCTATGAATCCTATGCATTGGTTTAGCCCTGCTTTCCGGGGCGCCGCCAAGAAAAATGCAATAGCAATGGAAGCTCATTTCACTGAGTTGGCAACCACTTGTAAAGTGATTGTGGATTATCTGGTTCCACTTCGTAATGAATTATTTGAGCAAATAAACAGCATTCCGGTTAATATGGATGGATTCACTGAACCGCAGAAGAAGGCACTTCAAGACCGTAAGGCTCTCTTAACTACCTATTTGAGAAAAGTAGAAACGGAATTGGCGCTCTATAAACCAGTATATACGCAATTGTACGGTGATCCGAGAGCGGTCGATCCGGTGTCGAAGGACGGCATATTAGAAACCATTCGCCGGGCAAAAACAGATGAGGGCGCTCTTGAGGTCTTTCCTTTCAAGAGTGCTGCTACAGATCACCCGATGGACGAAAGGGCTGCCCATTTTAGAGCGGGCTATACATCGAGTGCCACAACAGTCAGTGCCAGATCGACGACCTTAGGCTTGGGGGCTCACCAAGCCCGATATGCGGCTGGTGATGCCTTTAAAGCAGGGCATTTTAGAGAACATACTATTAATCCCGATGCGGCACGCACCGGTCGATATTCTGGATCTTATATTGAAGAGAGAGCATCGAGTTATCGTACCAGTCTTGCCAATGCAAGCGAGTATCTATCTGATCTTAAGTTGACCATAACTAAATTTCCTGAGGCTCCTCATGGAGTCCCGGAAGATGATCCTCAGCTGGTTGAAGATAGAATACATTTTGCTTTCGCTTGTGCAGTGACCCTATTAAGTGCCTTCAGTGAGCCGCCTACAGCCAGTAACCAAGTTATATTGCGTGGCTTTGAAGAAAAAGAAATGGGTTATATATGGACAGCCTTGATGACACTGGGTAGTGAGATACCGTCCATGCAATTTAATCATAAAGCAATTAATGTGATAAGCCCAACGTTCAAGCCAGCCAATGAACTCGGTACATTCTATGGTTATAGCAGTAGCTCCTATCAGGAGGCGCTTTTCAAGCCTCACAAGGGCTATGTGGATAATTTGCTTAAAGGCATTAAAGAAGCTTGTGCAGAAAGAGTCATTCATCAAAAAACCTTGGAAAAGGCAGACAAACTCGCGACGTCTATTAGTTCTGCTTATAAGAGTACCTTTAAGCAAACAATGGATGAGTTAAGGGAGAATCAAGACAAAGGCCCCGAAATATTTGGTAGATAAGAAAGCGGTGAGAATTATTCTCACCGTTTTTCTATTTTTATCTTTTTCATCGCTGTTAGCTCTAAAAAAATTGACAAGCTGTAGCCCGTCGCTAAAAATGAAGAAAATCATTTACTAACCAGGGTTATGGAATATAAAGACTATTACCAGATAATGGGACTTGAACGTAGTGCCAGCCAAGAAGATATTAAGCGCGTTTATCGAAAACTTGCGCGCAAATACCATCCTGATGTCAGCAAAGAGGCTGATGCTGAAGCCAAGTTTAAAGAATTGGGTGAGGCTTATAGTGTTTTGAGCGATCCAGAGAAACGCGCTAAATACGATCAGTATGGCCAATATTGGAAAGAGCAAGCACAGGGACAAGCCTATAGGCCGCAATCGGAGCAGGGTGGGTATTATCACTTTAACGAAGGCAATACGGCTGACTTTGAGGATTTTATCAATAGCATTTTTCGTGAACGTCAGCAGCAACAACATGCTTCCTATTATGACCAGGGGCGTGATGTGCATGCCAAATTAACAATTAGTCTCGAAGATAGTTTTAACGGCGCTGAAAAAACGCTGCAATTACAAATGCCAGTGATTAATAATCAAGGATTCATGGATTATCAACTAAGAGCTATTAAAGTAAAAATCCCTCCAGGTATTGGTAATAAACAACAGATACGATTAAAAGGCCAAGGCGGCAAAGGAGCTGGCCAGCAAGCGGGTGATTTATACATTGAAATTCATATTGCCCCTCATCCCTGGTTTCACTTACAGAAAAAAGACATTCATTTACAAGTCCCTGTTACTCCCTGGGAAGCAGCACTCGGCGCTTCAATCAAAGTTCCAACACTGGCAGGGCCGGTCAATTTAAAAATTCCTAAATTAACGCAAGCCGGAAAACAAATGCGTCTTAAGGGAAGAGGTTTGCCGGGTAATCCTCCAGGGGATCAATATGTCATTCTACAAATAGTTATTCCTAACGAAGAGAATGAGCAATTGACCAGCCTATATCAGCAAATGGCAGGTAGCACAAAATTTAATCCACGAGAAAAATTGGGAGTTAGTAATGACTGAGTCTAAAAAAGCACCCACTGAAACTTGTGAAGAATGGTTTTATTTGTCTTTGCATGAGATTACTTCTTCCTTGGGGGTACCAAGAGAAATCATTATGGAAATTATCGATGAAGGCATTATTAGTATCCATAAAAATGAAAAAGATGAATGGCAATTTGATAATGAAGCCTTGCGTTGCATTCGTACTGTATTACAATTAAACAGAGATTTAGGTATTAATGTCGCTGGTGCTGGGCTTGCACTTGAATTACTCAAAGAAATTGATCATTTACGCATGCTTCTTGCTAATAAAGAAGGGCTATTTGGAAAGAATTAAAACAACTCATGTGATCTTGGAGCATGAATAAAAATAAAAAAGGGGAAATGATGAGAAAATATTATCAAGGTATGTTAATTGCTCTGGGTTTTTCACTCTTAACCGGTTGTCAAATGTTTAGTGGAGGAAATTTGTTCCAGCCACGCCTTTCTGATGAATCATTGACTGCATCGGTCAATACAGCCTTCATAAACACGCCTGAACTTGCTCCAGTCCGTATTCATGTGGAAGCACATAATGGTATTGTATTACTAAGCGGTTATGTGAAGACCATTCGCCAAAGTGATACGGCAGGAGATGTAGCGAGTAAAGTCAATGGTGTTAAAGGTGTGGAAAATAATTTGATTGTGCGGAAATAAATATTAATAAGTTGGTAGCTGCCGCCAGTATAGGAAAGGCAAACTGTCTTTCCGCTGTGGCAGCTGTCCAGCAAAACGAGTTAGGAACCTTAACTGCCAAAGGTAAAAGTATAGATAGCAAGCCCCGGTTCAGTCGCTGTTATTTGTAAAATACCGTCGGCAAAATGAGGTAAAACGACCAGCTCATAAATAGAATGTTTATTGACGTTAATGCTGCTGTTAATCACATCTTTACCTTTCTCTGTCGTGATCCTTCGACCATCTAGAAGTAGTTTCACCTGAATCGGTTTTGAGGAAGTATTCCCCATTACTACAAAAACTTTACGGGCATTAAATTGAATTTGTATAGCTGCATTGGCTTGCATGGAGATAATTTTATCAGGCATCACCTGCCACAGTCCTTGTAAAGCCCAGCTATTGGAGGCTAATTGTTCTGGGAAGCTATACTGCGCGGGTTTATCATGAATTAAGGGATAGGGGCTGGCATTCCTGTCTGCGCGTGCATAACCCAAATAGGTTTCTGGTGTTTCAGCGAGTGATGGATGATCGGTGCTGGCCTCAGTAGGCATGGCAATCCCGCCGATCCCCAATAGAAAGCGGATGTTGTTTTCTGTGATCTCATAGTCCCCTTCACCCAAATGCTTATAGACAACCTCCCCTTCTTTATTAATTAAATAATGAGCAGGCCAATAATGATTATTAAAATTGCGCCAGGTTACAAATTGATTGTCGAGTGCGACCGGGTATTTAATGCCGTTACGTTTCACCGCATTTTTAACATTGTCCAGATTTTTTTCAAAATCAAATTCGGGACTATGTACACCGATAATAACCAAGCCTTTATCGTGATAGTTGTCATACCAGTTTTTAAGATAAGGTAGGGTACGGACACAATTAATACAAGAATAGGTCCAAAAATCAACGAGAATGACTTTGCCTTTTAGATTAGTCAATTGCAAAGGAGCTGAGTTTATCCAGGCTTCTATACTGCTTATTGCAGGTGCTTTGTAAGGAAGCCATAAACCATTTTGCAATGTCGTAGCGGTTTGAATACTTGTCTTGGCTGTTGTTGTGGAAGTGGCCTCTCCTCGTTCTTGATAAATCATATAAGCAACACTTGCGATAATGATTAGTCCTAGAATTTTGCGAAAAAGAGATGTCCTTGTTTTGAAAAAAGTGAATTTATCCATGATGGTTATGCCATAAAGTGCGATGATTAGCATCGGTATGGCGGCTCCCAGGCTAAAAGCCAGGAGAGTTAGAAAACTGATGATAGTTGTTTGCTGGATCACTGTTTGGACGATAATTGCTGCAAGGATAGGGCCTGCACAGGGTGTCCAGATAATTGCGACCAAAGCGCCAAAGAAAAAACCACTTATCAACCCGCCTTGTGGATTGGCTGCGGCAGAGAAGGCTGAACTTACTCCAACCAGGCGCTGCGTTAGATGGCTAAATTTTTCTGTGAGATAAGTTGAGAGCATAATAATGCCTAATAACAGTAGTATGCCGTAAGAAAAATGACGAATGATATTGAGATCGATACCAGAGTATTGAACCAATTGACGTGAAAAAAATGCGAAGAGGGTAAACGTTATAACAAAACCTATAATAATCCCTATCGGACGTTTCTTGCTACCTGAGAAAGAACCGGCAAGAATAATAGGCAAAATAGGCAGAATACAAGGTGAAATAATTAAGGCGAAGCCTTCAAAAAAGCCCAGGATAATATCCAGAAAATCAAGTTGCATAGAAAAACCTTAGCGCGGCATGATGCTGGGCTCAAATTTTTTATTAATTGGTAGGGCCTGTTGACGTTTCGACTCAAGCTAGCGAAATGTCAACAGACCCCAGTCTTTAATTGAGTTTTATTTCTGCCAATAAACCTGATTGTATCCAGCTTTTCAATAATGAGGCAGCTCGCATGCCTACCTCTTGTTCCTCTATCCATTCACAGAGCCCTGCACATAATTCACCAAAACTCAGTCCTTGGATTAGGGCATCAAGAGCCCAGGCTTCGTCCTCGGCTAAGGCATAAAACCGAATGGTATAATCATGACGCCAAACAACCCATGGCAATGGGTTACTATTCATTACCAGCTCTTTCTCAGTGAAGGGTTGTTCATTTGCCAGAGCTTGCCAGAGAGTGACAACATTCCACACAAAATTGAGGCGGTGTAAAGATGGATGAGTAAGAAACTGCATAGTAGGCCAAGATTCTGGTGCCAGGGTCGCCATATCTTCAATATTGACTAGCCTGGTATCCGCAGCATCAAAGGCTAGCGTCATATGCCATTCAAATTGGGCAAGTTCCGCTAGATAAGGATAATTACTATTTTTGTCGCCTGCTAGATACTCAGCAAATTTATCACCAAACCAACGAATTGAACGATAACAGGAGGGGTGACTATGAATATAGTTCTCGCCTATTTCCTGAAAGGCATCTTCGCCCAGGTGGTGTTTGAGAATAGGGTAATTAGCAGCCAATGCTTCAAGAAGGCGGAGACGATAAGCATCTCCATAAATACCCAGACGCTTGGCTGCAGGTACTTTATCGCTGGTTACAATCGCTGTTTGAATATCGCTTGGGTTCTTGAGTAAGTAGTTTTGTAAGCTATCTTGTAAGTGATGTAAGTCAATCATATTGCTAACTCCTTCATGGAAAGGTTGTTTGCAATTTTTCTGGCTTGATTTAATTCAATTAATAAATCCGATAAGGGAGGAATATTGTCATCCCGCTCTATCATCGTTGAAACCGGTCCCAAACGTTCAATAGTCTTGGCATATAAATCCCACACCGCTTCGACTATTGGGGCATCATGAGTATCAATGATGTAATCACCATGGTCGGAGTGGCCGGCAAGATGAATCTGGGCTACGCGTCGGGGTGGTATGCCATGAATGTAATCAAGGGCATTAAAATGATGATTAACTGAACTGACATAGATGTTATTGACATCACATAAAATATAGCAATCGGCGCGATTGGAAATTTCTGTAATGAATTCCCATTCGGTGAGTTCTGATTGGAGGAATGTGAGGTAGCTGGAAACATTCTCAATAAGAATTTGCCGACCTAAATAATCCTGTATTTCAATAATGCGAGAAGCGATATGCTTAATGGCTTCCTCGGTATAGGGCAGGGGCAATAAATCGTGCATATTCAGCCCATGAATGCCTGTCCAGCATAGATGATCAGAAATCCAAACAGGTTCAATACGTTCGGCCAGTAATTTTACTTCTTTGAGATAAGTTTTATCGAGCGGATCTGTACTGCCAAGAGATAGTGACACGCCATGCATCACAAGAGGGTAATCCTGGCGAATTTTATCCAGATAATAGAGCGGCTTACCGCCGGGTATTAAATAATTCTCAGTAATGATCTCAAGCCAATCCAGAGACGGTTTTTGTTGTAGTATTTCTTCATAATGCTCAGGACGTAACCCCAAACCAAACCCGAGGTAGGGCATTTTTTGCGGCTCTTTGAGAATAGAATTCATAACGACTTATTGATAAGAACCAGGCATGCAAAAACATGCCTGGTAATAATTAATTATTGCTGAGTTGTAGAGTTGCCAGCATCTGTTGTGCCGCCAGCTTTTTGGCACGCATCTTGGGTCATCATAGTAACACCTTGACCTTTACAGGCGTTTTGACCTTTACAAGAATTGTTAGCAGTTTTGCAAGCGCTTTGGCCTTTGCAAGCATTAACGCCTTTGCACTGAACCATAGGAGCATCAGAAGCAGATGATGCGAAGACAGGAGCTACAGAGAATATAGCTGCTGCGCCGAATGCTAATGCGGTACCAGTTACTTTTTTCATAAAAATTCCTTTTTAATCAATGGATAATATATTATTATAAGCGGTTAAGCTGTGCCTTAATAATCCCACTTTCAGCACTCAATAGTGTAGATAGTAAAAATTAATACTGTCAAGTAAATCGGGCGATTTTAAATAGATAATTGTTGATGTACAGCCAATAAAATTTAGCTTTTAACTTTGGCTAAGTCGGACCAACGGGTTGTGTAGGCTGGTGATCTTAATTCCGATTTCATAGCCCAGGTTTTCGAGTAACCTTCTGCAGCCAGTTTAATAGAATGGCGACCGTATTTGTGATTAATCGCCTCAAGTACTGTCATAATTTGCTCTGTTTTTTCAAATTTCTTTTGCGGCTGGTGAAAAATATCCAGTTGCAGATGCTCTTTACTGATGAGTTCCTCTAAGCAAATGCCCACTTTTTTATATTGGAAACCCGCTTTGTATATTTGACGCAACCCTTCTTTACCATAATGGGTAATTAAGCGTAAATCATCCGTTGGCATCTCCAGTTTTAGAGTTATAGATTGATGGTATTGGGCTAAATCAGCACGAAAACGGTTTGTTTTTACAAAGATGGATAGCGATTGCACTAGCAAATGCTGTCGGCGTAATTTCTCACAGGCAATGGCGCAATGGCTACTAATTGCTTGAGCAAGAGGCTCGAAGCCAGTCTGCATGCTGCCAAAGGAACGTGAAGAAAGAATAGAGTGCCTGGGTTCAGCTTCTTCCAGGCTTAAACAAGAAATTCCTTGCAATTCCATTGCTGTTCGCATAAGGATGACATTGTATTGTTTTCTGAGCAAATGGACATTTGTACTTGCCAAGTCATAGGCAGTATGAATCCCTCGTTGTATTAGCTTTTTCTGCCATTGCCGCCCAATGCCCCAAACCTCCCCAACATTAATTTTCTTAAGCCAATCTTGTTGTCTGCTGACATTAAAAACTGCAATTTTGAGTTCTGTCTTACAAATATGATTGGCTATTTTTGCTAGCGTTTTTGTACTACCGATACCTATAGAAGTAGGAATTCCGGTGTATTGCAAAATGCGTTTTTGAAGGGTGATGCAGAAGTTATCATGCAGAGAGGGTGGCATGGTGCTTAAATCTAAAAATGCTTCATCAATAGAGTAAATTTCCATATCTTGCCAAAACTCTTCAATGACAGACATGACTCGTTGTGACAGATCTCTATAGAGCGTGTAATTTGAGGAAAAAACATGAACTTTATGCTGTTTACAAAATCCTTTGACTTTAAAGTAAGGTTCTCCCATTTTGATTCCTAACGCTTTGGCTTCGTTCGAACGCGAGATAATTGCCCCATCGTTATTGGAGAGAATAACGATAGGCTTGTTATGCAAGTCGGGCCTGAATAGACGCTCGCAGGAGGCATAAAAATTATTACAGTCAATCAGAGCATACATATTAACCTGCTTGATGTATAACGTGAGTCACTACACCCCAGATGACAAGCTCTTGTTCGTTAGTGATATCAATCGCTTGATAGCCCTCATTTTCAGGTAGCAATTGGACTCGATTAGCCAGACGTGAAAGCCGTTTAACGGTTAACTCCCCGTCAATAGCGGCAATAACAATTTTTCCATGAGTTGCTTCCAAACTTTTATCAACGATCAACAAGTCACCCGATTGAATACCCGCATTTTGCATCGAATCTCCTGAAGCAATGACAAAAAAAGTTGCCGCTGGATGTTTAATCAAATGACTGTTTAAATCGAGAAAAGATTCAATGTGGTCATCTGCAGGAGAGGGGAATCCTGCTCTTACAGTGCTTGAATAAAGAGGCAGGGCGCAGCTTATATTACCCGTTTCAAGAAACTGTCTAACGCCATTTATCCGTGAAAGAGGAATACGTACCGCTTTTGTGGGTTCGCCCCAAATATTGGAACCTTTTGGTCGCCCGGCTCCCGCCCGCTTGCCGCCCTGTGCCATCGTCATTTTTCTCATATTGATTAATGTACATTAATCAAATGATAGATTTAAAACGGCGTTCTGTAAATGAGCAAAGAGGCAATTGTCTGGCAATCTTCCTAAAATTTTTTCATAGTTAATCTGCACACCGTTGAAACTGACTGGGTTTCTTTCCCCCCGCTCACAATAACCATTATTTGAAGGATGAACAGCGCCGTATCAGGTTAATACGGCGCTGTGTTTAGTCTTTATAGGCTGCCAGCGCTGCCTTGACCTGTGGGCGTTGTGCAATCATTTGATACCATTGGATTAAATGAGGGAATTGTTTGGCATCAATGGTTGCTTTATAGAAGTTCTCATAGCAATAAAGCCAGGGCCAGATAGCCATATCAGCGATAGTATATTCTGTACCGCTAATATAAGCATGTTGTACTAATTCCTTATCCATGACGGCGATTAAACGTAAAACCTCATCAGCATAACGCTTTTTAGCATAGGGCACCTGTTCTGGTGCATAACGGTGAAAATGACCATATTGACCAAACATAGGCCCTATATGTCCTACCTGGAAATAGCACCATTTGAGTACATTAAATCGATGTTTAAGATCTTTAGGCAAAAATTGTTGATGTTTATCTGCCAAATACTCAAGAATGGCGACACTCTCAAATAAATAAAAATCGTTTTCTTGATCGTAGATAACCGGGATTTTATTATTAGGGGAGATTTTCAAAAACTCAGGTTTGAACTGTTCACCTTCGCTGATATTGACTCGCTTGATGTCATAGGGGACTTTTAACTCTTCAAGCATAATGGTTGGTTTTATTCCATTAGGAGTTCCCGCTGAGTACAGTGTGTACATGGTTCTATCCTTAGTTAGTTAAGCATTAAGTGTAAATTTTTTGGCTCTCTTCAGTATAAATCCAGGCTAAATAATTATCTTATCCTGGATAGAGTTTGTCATTAGGCCTTTTTCGAAACTCGCTGAGGAAGTGAATTGCGGGACGCGGAGTGGATAACCGTATCGACAAAGCAAGTCGCCTTCCCAGTAGAGTTTGGAAAGAGGTTTATTAAATGGCATGAGGTTGAATCCAACCCATACTAAAGGCCAGAAATAAAAATAGGAATAACAGTAATGATAAAGCAATACGCCAGGTTAACGCTTTGACTGTTCGTTTTGTTTTCCCCTCATCACGCACTAAAAAAACAAGGCCACTGCCTAAAGCGACTAAAATAATCAGCATGACAATAAGGATGATAGCTTTGGTGAACATTTGTTATACTCCACAATGGCTTGGTCTTTATTAGGGCTGTTTACATTTCTACTATCTTGACGCTTATGGTTTGATTGTCTGCGTTTCGCTTACATACTAACGTGTATGCATTCGCTGCGATGCTCGAAAATCAACCCATAGACACTCAAGCTGGAGACATGTAAGTAACCCCCAAACCTTCCAAATTTTAATTGAGTTCTTAAGAAGAAGTAAGCGATGGTCAGTTTAACCTGTTTTAATCGCCGTTTCACGCCTGGTTGGCGAATGACGGTTTTAGCTTTGCTAGCGATATTGCTTTTTGTCCGTCTTGGCTTTTGGCAATTGACACGGGCGGAAGAGAAAAAGCAAATGCTGGCGGCAGAGGCTGCGCTTGCCCGCCAAAGTCCCACGCTCTGGCAACCAGGCATGGTAAACCCGCAGCAATATCAACCGGTAAGCATAAAAGGTCATTATCTCCCGGATATCTTATTGCTGGATAATCAGCATTATCAGCATCAGTTCGGTTATAATGTGCTGACTCTGTTTAAACTTGATTCTGGTAACCTTATTTTAATCGATCGGGGCTGGATTAAAGGGGATGTAACGCGACGAACCTTGCCGCAGGTCCAGATTCCTACAAGTCCTGCGCATTTGACAGGCCGTGTCTATTATCCGGCAGGGAAGGATTGGGTATTAGGGCCTTCTGTAGAAAAAAAGGGCAAAATAACCATTGTTGAACAATTAAACACAAAATTAATAGGTCGATTTTTGCATAAATCAGTCTATCCGTTTATTATTCGCCTCAATAAATCTGAAGCTGATGGCTATGTGCGAGAATGGGCGGTGGTAGCAATGCCTCCTGAGCGACATTATGCCTATGCTCTGCAATGGTTTGTCATTGCTTTTGTTGTTTTAATTTTATTTGTTGCCTTAAATTTGAAGAAAACCTATGAAGATGAACAAGCGTAATTATATGGTTTTGGTACTGCTGGCGCTGATATTTATGACGCCAGGGTTAACTGCTTATTTATATTATAGGCATCCACAATGGCTAGGGACCACAACGACAAATAAGGGCGAATTATTGCAACCCCCGGTTCTTGTGCCGGCAATGAGTAGTAATAATAAATGGCGTCTCTTATTGTGGAGCCCTGAGGATTGTGGCGTAACTTGTCTTAATCAACTGGATAAACTTGCACGCATTCGTCTGGCTTTAGGCCGACGTTTATACGGAGTAGAGCAGTGGTTGATTCTTGCAGACAATAGCAAAGCATTACCAGAGTCTTTAATAGCTTCTTTTAAGGAACAGGACATCCACTACTTACGTCTGTCCCAAGAGCAACGACAATCCTTGGCAATTTTGAAACCTGAGCCACGGGTATTTATAGCAAATCCTGATAATTATTTAGTGTTATCCTATGCATTGACTGCTAGTTCTCAGGATATATTCCATGATCTTAAACAGTTATTGAGTACGGCAGAAAAGAGTGGTTAAACGCATGCAATTGAAAGCAGTACGTTATGCAACAACAATCGCAGTGATTCTGGCTTTGTTTGTTGTTATGTTGGGGGCTTATACACGCTTGACCGATGCCGGTTTGGGTTGCCCGGATTGGCCAGGCTGTTATGGTCATATGGTGCTTCCCAAGGCACAAAAAGCATTAGAGTCAGCGCAGAATCAATATCCTTACAGTCCTATTGAAACACGTAAAGCCTGGACCGAAATGGCCCATCGCTATGCCGCAGGTACTTTAGGGCTACTCATTCTTTTTATTGCGGCGAATGTTCTTTGGCGCCGTTTGCGGGGTGTGCGCTTACCTTGGCAGTTACCGTTAACCTTGGTCTTTTTAGTTTTATTTCAGGCCGCCTTGGGGATGTGGACGGTTACATTAAAACTGCTCCCGGTTGTTGTGATGGGACATTTATTAGGTGGTATACTGATTTTTTCCTGTTTAAGCCGATTTCGCTTGCAATTGAGTCCAATTACCCCTGTCATGTTACCGCAGTGGAGATTCTGGGTAGGCCTGGCGGTGGTAATCGTATTTTGTCAAATTGCTTTGGGTGGTTGGGTGAGTTCAAATTATGCCGGGATTTCTTGTATTGGTTTCCCTCAGTGTAATGGACAATGGTGGCCTGTATTACATTTTTCGCAGGGATTTAATTTGTTTGCACCTGTAGGAGCAAATTATCAAGGCGGTGTTTTAGACAGCGAGATTAGAACAACTATCCAATATATTCACCGTTTGGGTGCTGTCTTGACCGCGGTGTATGTTTTAAGCCTGTCGTTATTATTGTTATTTAAAACCAATAGCAGATATCTGCGTCGTATTACTCTACTAGCTATTTTTCTGGTGATTACGCAATTTGCTCTTGGGGTAATGAATGTTATCTACTTACTTCCATTGTGGGTTGCTGTTGCCCATAATGGAGTGGCAGCAATGTTAATGGCAACGGTATTGATGATGCTTTATCTTATAAGACCCCTTCCCACCGCAGTAGAGTTTGGAAAGAAATCCATTCAAAGGAGACTTGGTGATGAGCATTAAAACAGAACCTCGTCTAAATGTTGATTGGCGAGATTATTTAGAGCTATGCAAACCCAAGGTGGTTGCGCTCATGTTGCTTACTGTTGTTGTTGGAATGTATTTAGCGGCACCCGGCTGGGTAGCATTACCAATTTTATTGGCTTCTCTGGTCGGTATCGGTTTGTGTGCGGGGAGTGCAGCAGCGATTAATCATCTTGTGGATAAACGCATCGATGCCATCATGGTCCGTACCCGAAAAAGACCGGTTGCACAAGGCAAGGTTTCGGTGAAGCAAGCTTCGTATTTTGCACTGATGCTAGGTGTTCTGGGCTTGGGAATACTCATTTTGTTTGTTAATACCTTGACTGCTGTCCTCACTTTTGTAACTTTAATAGGTTATGCGGGAATATACACTGGCTATTTGAAGCGAGCGACGCCCCAAAATATTGTGATTGGCGGGTTAGCTGGTGCGGCACCTCCTTTGTTGGGCTGGACTGCTGTCACAAACCATTTAGATCCCCAGGCACTGCTTTTGGTTCTCATTATTTTTACGTGGACTCCACCCCATTTTTGGGCCTTGGCTATTTATCGTTTTGAAGAATATAAGCATGCGGAAATTCCTATGTTACCAGTGACGCATGGTATTCCATTTACCAAATTGAATGTACTTTTGTATACTATTCTCCTGCTGGTGGTAAGTGTTTTGCCTTTTGTGGTAGGTATGAGCGGTTACCTATATCTTATTGGTGCTATTTTGTTAGGCCTGCGTTTTTTATATTGGGCAATTACGCTGTACCGTGATGGACAACCAGTTGTTGCTATGCGTACCTTTCGGTTTTCTATTGTTTATCTAATGATGTTATTTGTATTTTTATTGATTGATCATTATGTCTGAGGAGATGAAATGCCTGCCAAAAATCATATTGCTTTGACAGTGGCTGTTTTGTTTGCCTTCGTCGCACTAATTACTGGATTATTTGTCTCGCAACATATTCATACTAAAAAGAAAATTGATGTCGAGCAATTTAATGGAACTTTACTGCAGAAACCGCGGGAAATTAACCAATTTGACTTAACAGGGATTGATAACAAACCGTTTAATAACGCTAGTTTGCAGGGACAGTGGACTATGATTTTTTTTGGTTTTACTAGCTGTGGGTATGTATGTCCCACTACCATGGCAGAACTGGCTAAAATGTATCGTTTGCTTGAAGAGCAAAAAGTAGAGCCTTTACCGAAGATTGTCATGGTTTCTGTTGATCCTGAAAGAGATGATCTGGATAAACTTGGACGTTATGTCAAAGCTTTTCATCCCCATTTTTATGGCGCTAGAGGCGATAATGAGATGGTGAAAAAGATGACTCGCGAAATGGGTATCGCTTATGCGAAAGTCGAAAATCCCAATGCCAAGAATGCTCACGATTATGAGGTAGAACATAGTGGGGCTGTGATGGTGTTTAATCCACAGGGTGGTTTAAGTGCTTTTTTTACAACACCGCACAAGGCTGATTTTTTGGTTCAAGATTATCAATTATTAGTTTCTTAGAACACTTGCGAAGGCACGTTAATAGTCTGTAGTTGCATTCATATATTCCTGCCAGGTTAGTCTGGATAGTTTTATCCAGGCTATGCTCCTGCTACTGGCTTGTTATAGAAATTGATTTCCTACGAAGATTGTCCGTCGTCTCAAAAATAAAAATAGAGCTGCTTTCGTAATGCGTTGTACTGAAAGTAGAGCAAGGAGAAACGGAGCACAGTACCGTATCGACGAAGCAAATACTCCACTGCAGAGAGTTGCGAAAGAAGTTTAATGCAAGGCTTCAATTATGAGCTAGGCTTTGCTTATACCAATATAAAATTAAAAAAATAACCAAGGAAATATTTATTCATGAAAATCGCGATATTGGCCACAAATCCCCAGTTATATTCACACCAGCGTTTAAAAGAGGCTGGGGAAGAAGCCAATCATGAAGTTAGTATCATTAACCCACTTAATTGCTATATGAACGTAGCAGCTTCCAATCCTAACGTTCATTACCGTGGTGGTGTCCCTTTGCCACAATTTGATGCAGTCATCCCTCGTATTGGGGCATCAATTACTTTTTATGGAACAGCCTTGTTAAGGCACATGGAAACCATGGGGATGTACACACTTAATGAATCAATAGCCATATCACGTTCGCGCGATAAATTTCGTTCCTTACAGCTTTTGGCACGTAAAGGGATTCCTATGCCCTTGACCAGTTTTGCACAATCACCCGATGACACTGAGGATTTAATTCGCATGGTTGGTGGGGCACCATTAGTTATTAAGTTATTAGAGGGCACTCAAGGAAAAGGGGTAATTTTGGCAGAAAGCCATCAATCAGCAGTAAGTATTATCAATGCTTTTAAGGAAATGTCAGCCAATATTTTGGTGCAAGAGTTTATTGAAGAATCACGCGGTACGGACATTCGTTGTTTTGTCATTGGAGATAAAGTGGTGGCTGCCATCAAACGCCAGGCTAAAGATGGTGATTTTCGCGCTAATGTGCACCAGGGTGGCAAAGCAGTTAAAGTCAAATTAGACCCACAAGAACGGGCTATCGCGATTGCTGCTGCAAAAGCGATGGGTTTAAAAGTGGCTGGGGTTGATTTGATTCGCTCTAAACATGGCCCTTTGGTATTGGAAATTAATTCATCTCCCGGGCTTGAAGGGATAGAAAAAGCGACGCATGTGAATATTGCTGCTAAAATTATTCAATATGTTGAAAAAAATGCCAAGCCAAAAGGCATTAACCGACGGTTCCAAGGATGACTACGAGACAGCCAATTGTCATTGCGAATGAGTCTATCAAAGCGGGGCAATCCCGTTGTGTCAAACTCTCTTTGTCCATGTTATACAGTTCGACACCCATTGAGGTTCCGGTTTATGTTTTTCATGGTAAGAAAGATGGCCCCGTTCTTTTTGTAACGGCAGCAATTCATGGTGATGAGATTAATGGGGTTGAAATCATTCGCAGGCTTCATCACTCCCCACTCCTGAAGCGTATCCGAGGTACTCTGCTAACAATTCCTGTGGTTAATGTTTATGGTTTTATCCTTCACTCGCGCTATTTGCCGGATCGGAGGGATTTGAATCGCCAATTTCCCGGGCGTGAGCAAGGCTCCATGGCTTCCAAACTTGCTAATTTGCTTATGACAGAAATCGTCGAGCACTCAACACATGGTATTGATTTACATACTGGTGCAATTCATCGCAGTAATTATCCCCAGACAAGATACAGCCATCAGTGCGCGCAATCTGCTGCTTTGGCCAACGCGTTCGCCGCACCAGTGATGGTGCCTTCCAACATGCGCGATGGCTCCCTGCGCCACGCTACAGATAATTTAGATATTCCGATGATTATTTATGAAGCGGGTGAGGCGTTACGTTTCGATGAGTTGTCTATTAAGCTAGGGGTGCGGGGGATCTTGAAAGTGATGACCTACCTGGAAATGCTGTCCCCTTCTCAAAGAAGGCCACTTGCCAGAACACAGCCTGAAGTCGCTGTTGCAAAATCAACGTTTTGGGTTAGGGCAGCGGAAAGTGGTATGGTGATAGAAAGCAAATTGCTTGGTACGAAAATCCATAAAGATGAATTACTTTGCTTGATTGTAGACCCCTTAGGCACCAATAAAGTAAAAATTTGTTCTCCCTGTGATGGTTTGGTGATTGGCAAAACCAATATTCCTTTAGTGAATGAGGGTGATGCATTGTTTCATTTGGCCTTATTTGAAGACTGGGATAGTTTACAGCTTTTTGCTGAGAATCAAGAAAACTGGGATGAGTTGTAATCTTGAGCAATGTGAAGAGACCTATATAGAGCAAGGGATATTCTAGGCGCGCGTTTTTTTCTGACGTTGCTCGCTCTTTCCTATCAACCAGTCAGGATTAACTTCCAATTCTTGGGCAATCAGGTTAAGTAGGGTGGGATCTGGAATGGTAATACCATTCAAAAAGGCTTCCGCCTTAAATTTTGGTATTTTAATCAGTTTGGCAAAAACCTCAATTCGCTCATCAGTCCGAGGCGGTACGCCAATACCGTCGAGTTCTTTGTTAAGACGCTCGGCAAAATGTCTATGCATGCTCACCTCAGTTAGAAATTCTTCGTCTCTATGTTCTATAGCATAAAAAAAATGTTTTGCAATTTTGTGGGAAGATTCCCGTTTAACCACTAACTTTATCTGTTATTCTTTAGCCCTCTTTCCAAACTCTACTGTGGCGAGTTTGGAAAGAGGTCTTCTGTTAAATAAGGGAATTCTAGTTATTACTATTTTCGGGGCTGGTGATCAGATTAACAAGCGCGGTAATCCATAGTTCACTATCATTTACACAGGGAATAAGCGTCAATTTTTCACCACCAAGTTGTTGCCATTGCTCTTGTGCGCGTATACCGACTTCCTCCAGCGTTTCAAGACAGTCAGCGACAAAAGAAGGGCAAGAGACTGCGAGACGTTTAATTCCTTGCGTAGCCAGTTTAGGTAATACTTCATCAAGATAAGGTTTTATCCAAGGGGTTTTGCCCAATCTGGATTGAAAGGCGACACCATATTTTCCCGTCGATAAACTCAGTGCTTTCACCAGGGAATTAGTCGTTGCATAGCATTGTGCTTTGTAACAAGCTTGATTACTTTCATTAATGGGTGGGCAACTTTGCTCACATACTTTGTTACAACCCGTATTTAGCAGATGGCGCTCTGGTACCCCGTGATAACTGAATAAGACATAATCGTGATCGGCAACATACGGTTTGATCAGTGTTGCCTGTGCGTTAATGAAGCCTGGATAATCATGAAAATCACGAATAATGGTGAGTGTTGGGAAAACAGGTTGAGAGGCTAATAAATGCAATACCCTCTCAATGGATGAGCCAGTAGCAGCAGAGGAGTATTGTGGATATAAAGGCAGTATGGTCAAACGCGTACAATGGCGTAGTTCTTCTAAAGCGCTTATTAAAGAGGGGTTGCCATAACGCATCCCAAGGCTCACTTGCCAACTACTTCCAAGTGCCGTTTGCAATTTGGTTTGTAAACGCCGGCTGTGAATTAACAGGGGCGAGCCTTCCTCGCTCCAAATCGCTTGATAAGCGTGGGCTGATTGTTTGGGGCGAAAAGGTAAAATGATGCTATAAAGCAAGAGATACCTTAACGGTGCAGGTAAGTCAATAACCCGCTTGTCAGCTAAGAATTCTCGCAGATATTTTCGGACGGCAACAGTGTCAGGTGCCTCTGGTGTGCCTAGGTTGATTAATAGTAAACCATTCTTCATTTTAAATAACGCGCTGAGAAAATTCACATAATACAACATCGGCACCGTCGCAGCAGCAAAAAGCTGCCGCGCACCTAATAGACACTTAAGCCGATACGTTTTCGCTGTTCAGTGCTATTACGTTAGAAGCATGCAAGCCGCGCTCGCCTTTCTCAAGGTCATAGCTTACCTGTTGCCCGGGAACCAGTGTTTTATAGCCGGTACCATGAATAGCAGAGAAGTGAACAAAAATGTCTTCGCCGCCGCCTTCTGGCATAATAAAACCCCATCCTTTGGCATTATTAAACCATTTTACTTCACCTGTAGCCATAACTCCTCCTTTTGTTAAAGCCGGTCAATTGTCTCAAAAAACAATTGAGCAATTGTATTTGCTATAAATGGTAATAACTATAAATAACCCATTTTTTGTGCTGGGCATTTCAACATAACGTAAAATAGGGAGTAGTGACAATAGTTTTACTAAAAAATTGTGTAATTAACGCCATATACGGTTAACTAATTATCAATTATCTGTTTTATTTGTTTTAGAATTGGGCACTGCCAGGCAGGTGTAAAGGTCTATTCAAAGAATTGAATCTCCCTTAGGTGGGTAATGAAATTTTGGGCGTCATCGCTGAGTTTATGCCCTTTGCGATAAATGATGAAATAATCAATATGTAAGGCTGAATGTTCATAGATAGTGATTAGGCTCCTATCAATGACATTTTTGGGTATAAAACACCAACCTAAACTTAGTTTGGCAAGTTTTAATAGTGCAAAAATAGGTTCCGCTTCATGCTGTGCAAGTAATATAAGGTTTTTTCTAAATAAAAAATTCTCCAGGGTTTGGCGGGGAGGGGCATATTTAGGCATGACAATCCCTGGGTACTCCAGAATAGTTGCCAGTGCCGGATTTTTTTTCTTAGCCAAAGGGTGGTTACTAGCCACCTTGATAACATACGGAAGCGTAAAAAGAGGGATTAATTCAAATTCATGGGCGATCTTGTCGCTAATGCAATTTAAACAAAGCTCGATTTCACGATTACGTAAGGCGCGAAAACTCATCAGTGGTGATAAATAGCTGACTGAAAACTCGATATCCTGATGTCCATGACTAAAAGAAGCCAGAAAATCGGGTAACATCCAGCTACCAATCAAAAAATCGACTCCAACTCTTAATGGGCTTTTTTGTTTATCTATAAAATGATTAATAGACGATATACCTGATTGAATAGTCTGCAACATTTCGATAGCGTAGGGTAAGAAAATCTTTCCTGTCTCGGTTAGAATTAGACGGTTATGTTCTCTGATGAATAAAGAGGTCTTAATTTCTGATTCAAGGGCCGCAATACGCTTACTCATTGCCGATTGGGTGATATACAGGTAATCGGCTGCTAAAGTGAAAGAACGGAAATCAGCAGCAGCAATAAATGCACGAATTTGATTTAGATCCATATTGTGTTGCATATATATAGTGCTTAGTAATTTAAGTATAATCGATTGAAAATAAAGTGCTTAATGTTTTCTTGGATACCGCCGGAATTATAAATGGCAACCAAAATAGTAAAAATTTATTGATTGCCAGTAATTAATAGTTAGTTCATTGGATCTTCAGGGAGGGATTCCTCAATGCGAGTAAAAGCTGCTGTAGCGTTTCAGGCAGGCAAGCCATTAACAGTTGAGATGGTCGATCTGGAAGGGCCTAAACAAGGTGAAGTTCTTGTTGAAATAAAAGCGACAGGTGTATGCCACACGGATGCATTTACCCTGTCAGGGCAGGATCCGGAAGGAATTTTTCCAGCGATTCTTGGTCATGAAGGTGCTGGCATTGTTGTTGAGGTTGGAGCCGGTGTCAGTTCAGTCAAACCCGGGGATCATGTCATTCCTCTTTATACCCCTGAATGTCGGCAATGTGCTTATTGTCTTTCTCAGAAAACAAATCTTTGTCAAGCCATTCGTACTACGCAGGGGCAGGGTTTAATGCCCGATGGCAGCTCTCGTTTTAGTCTGAATGGTAAGCCGCTCTTTCATTATATGGGCACCTCAACGTTTGCCAATTATACGGTGTTGCCCGAAATTGCGGTGGCAAAAATTCGTAACGATGCCCCTTTTGAAAAGGTATGTTATATCGGCTGTGGTGTAACCACGGGTATTGGCGCAGTGATTTATACAGCAAAAGTTCAACCTGGCTCCACAGTGGTTGTATTTGGTTTAGGGGGAATAGGGCTGAATGTGATTCAGGCCGCTCGTATGGTGGGTGCCAACCAGATTATTGGCGTAGATATTAATTCCCAGCGTCAGAGTTTAGCAAAAAAAATGGGTATGACTGATTTTGTTAATCCTAACGAGATCGCCGGGGATCTTGTTGCTCATCTGGTTGAATTAACGAATGGTGGGGCGGATTACAGTTTTGAATGCGTTGGTAATGTAACTTTGATGCGACAAGCTTTGGAGTGTTGTCATAAAGGCTGGGGGATTTCCACGATTATCGGTGTCGCCGGTGCAGGCCAGGAAATTTCCACGCGACCTTTTCAATTGGTAACAGGTCGAGTATGGCAAGGGTCTGCTTTTGGTGGTGCACGCGGACGAACGGATGTCCCTAAAATTGTTGATTGGTATATGGAGGGCAAAATCAACATTGATGATTTGATTACCCATGTTTTACCTCTCGAGCAAATCAATGATGCCTTTGAATTGATGCATGCAGGTGAATCAATACGTTCGGTTCTAACATTCTAAGAGCTTGTTATATTCTATGTACACTGCGCTGCAATGATCGTCAATAACAGCCATTGTTCTATTTTTAGTGAATTAATTAACAAGCCCCAAGACTTATATCAAGAGGGAGCATGACAATGGCAATTGAAATGATTGAAGAACACCGGTGCTTTAATGGGGTACAAGGAGTCTATAGCCATCAATCCTCATTAACCAACTCCTTAATGCGTTTTGCTGTATTTTTGCCTGCAATGACTTCAACAAAAAAACTTCCTGCTCTTTACTGGCTTTCAGGGTTAACCTGCAATGAACAAAATTTTATAACCAAAGCAGGGGCTCAGCGGGTGGCTGCTGAATTGGGATTAATATTGATCGTACCGGATACTAGCCCTCGTGGTATTGAGATACCCGGTGATCGGGAAAGTTATGATTTTGGCATCGGTGCTGGTTTTTATGTCGATGCGACTGAATATCCTTGGGCTAAACATTATCAAATGTCCTGCTATATCAGTGATGAATTACCTAAATTAATTAATCAACATTTCCCTGTGAATCCTGAGCGTACCGGTATTTTTGGCCATTCCATGGGTGGGCATGGTGCTTTGGTTTTGGCACTTAAAAACTCTCAGCAATATCGAAGTGTCTCTGCTTTTGCTCCAATTTGTGCTCCCATGCAGTGCCCATGGGGTAGAAAAGCGTTTGCGGGATATCTAGGACAGAATGAAGAAGCATGGAAAAATTATGATGCTACTGAGTTGGTGGAAAAAATGGGGTGGCCGCACTCTTTCATTTTGATTGATCAAGGTTTACAAGATCCTTTTCTACAGGAGCAGTTAAAGCCAGAACTTTTGCAGGCTGCCTGTTTGCGAGCTGGTGTGCAGTTAAATTTGCGTATGCAAAAAGGTTATGATCACAGTTATTATTTTATTGCCAGTTTTATAGAAGATCATTTACGCTTTCACGCATCGTTGTTATATAGCTAGGGGAGGCTTACCTGCTATCTTGGCGTTTATGGCAGCAGTGGAGCATACCTTTAGCAGAGGTATAGCTTAGGCGCTTCGCCCAACAGCACATTGATCATCGGGCGCATGTCTGCCGCGACCCAGGTGGCTCAAGATAGCGACAGGTAAGCAGCCCCTCATTTATTGAGGTCACCAACCAATGGGTTTTGTAACGGATGAACGTATTCAAGCAAGTAGTATTTGGTTAGACGATTTATCTTTATCAAGAGTCTACCTAAAAAATGAAGCTGATTTTCCATGGTTTATTCTGGTTCCCAGAGAAGAGAACATTCAAGAGATTTACCAGTTATCACCCACAAAGCGCCAGCTATTAATAGAGGAAATCGCTCAGATATCCAATCTGGTGAATACTCATTTTAAGCCCGATAAATTGAATGTTGGGGCTTTGGGTAATATTGTTTCCCAGCTCCATATCCATGTTGTTGCACGCTTTAATGGTGATAAAGCGTGGCCTCATGGTATCTGGCAATCTGGAATGACCGCCACACCTTATTCTAACGAAGTTTTGCAGGAATTGATTCCCTCGCTAAGAGCAAAAATAGCCAGCGGCTGCTGACATTTCTATTATCAGGACCCAAGCATCCAAATTCGCAAAATGTGAACAGCCTTCTGGTTAGCGTCATAAATATTCGGGCAATGGTTTTTTATTGGGGAAAATTTCAGCCAGTGAAATAGAAAAACCATCTTCTCTGACAACACGGGCGTGCAGGCGTTGTAATTGTCTTGGCTCATCGACACCACAGGAATGACAGATGATAGCCACTTCATGTGCCATATTATTTGCATAATGAAAAACTCGCTCTGCCTTATCGGTGACCACTAATCCACGTTGCAGCCTGAGATCATGGGTTGCTACCCCAGTTGGACAGGTATTTTTATGACATTGCATTGACTGGATACAACCTAGAGCAAACATGAAGCCGCGTGCGGAGTTCACAAAATCTGCGCCAGCACAAAGTGCCCAGGCGACCCCAGAGGGGGTAATCAGTTTACCGCTGGCAATTACTTTGATGCGTTCACGTAAATTGTACATCACCAAAATATCGACTAAATTAGGCAGCGCCTCTTGGATAGGGATACCCATATAATCCATTAAGCCTTGCGGGGAGGCTCCAGTACCTCCATCAGCACTGTCCAAAGTAATAAAGTCCGGGGCAAATTGACTGCCGCGCTTATGAATAGCCAGGCACAAGTCATGTAGCCACTCATAACTGCCTAATACAAATTTGCAACCAACTGGTTTACCTGTTACTTGGCGAATATGCTCAATCGAGTCCAAAAGCTCTTCGACATTACTGATATCAACATGTCGATTAGGACTGATAGAATCAACATGAGGTAAAATACCTCTTATTTTAGCTACTTCATCAGTCACCTTCACTGCGGGTAGGATCCCCCCTTTACCTGGTTTGGCGCCTTGACTGAGTTTTATTTCAAACATTTTAATACTTTTTTCTGCAGCCAGCTCGCGCAGACGTTTATCGGATAGATGGCCCTCTGCATCACGAACGCCGTATTTTGCTGTTCCTATCTGCATGACAATATCGCAGCCATACTCAAGATGATAGGGTGAAAGTCCTCCTTCCCCGGTATTTAACCAGCAGCCTGCTTTTTTAGCTCCTTTTGCTAAAGCTTGAATAGCCGGTTTGGAAATGGCACCGTAACTCATGGCAGAGATATTAAAAATATGAGTTGAAGTGTAGGGGTGAGCGCAATAAGGTCCTATAGTGACTGGTCTGATAGTTGCCTGGCTAGTGGCGAGAGGGGGGAAAGGAGCGCTAACAAAATAGACAGTTCCTGTATTATGTAGAGGACGTGTTGAGCCGAATCCTATAGTAGTATCAACATTTTTAGCTGCTCGATATACCCAAGAGCGTTCAGCCCGGTTAAAGGGTAATTCCTCCCTATCGCTAGCAAAAAAATATTGACGAAAAAAATCCCCTAAATATTCAAAAAAATAGCGAAAATGGCCTACGATGGGAAAATTACGTAAAACAGCATGTTGTTTTTGATGTCTATCCCAGAGATAAACTGAAATAAGCAAGGTAATTAAACTAACAACAAGAACAATGATAATTAACTCATCTAATTCCAAGGCACGTAGAAAAAATATATCTTTTTTCTTAATCTCAATTGATTCCACGATAAAATCCTTATTTCTCTAGAATGTCATTTGCCATTCACATACTGAATCAGCAAGCTTGATTGCAATGAATCGATAGCTTCACTATAACAGGTTAATCGTACAATTCATCATAAAAACCCCTTTGGCGTATTGCAAGCGTAGGAGCATTTGCTGAATCACTATTTTTATCCTGCTTTGACTGAAAACGCGCTTAGAAAAGAAACCAATCAACCCCTTATGCTTAAATAATAAAACTTTATTCCCATTTTCAACCGAAATTTTTACTTTTTAAAGTAACCAAAATCGTTGCGCATAATGGTGGGCAAATAGAGGAAGTGACTATAAATACTCCAAAATTGTTCTATAATTTATCTAGTAAGGAATTAAAAACGATGTGGTAGTTAAATGAAAGTCCGGGAAATCATGAGGGATAATTCGGTTTATTGCCTTCCAGACAATACTATTTTTGATGTTGCAAAACTCATGGAAAAATTGCGTATAGCGGTTATGCCTATTGTTGCTAGTGAGGGATTATTGGGAATTATTACGCTACGAGACATTGTAGTAAATCTGCAAAAGAATGATGTCACTGGGAACATGGCGGCAAGTAAGTTGATGAAGAGAATGGTTTATTGTTGTTATGAGAATGACGATTTAAGGCTCGTTGCAGAAAAGATGGGTAATTTGCAGATCGCTAATTTAATAGTACTAAATAATGAGCAAAACAAAGCACCTACCGGAGTAATTTCTTTAGCCAACCTCGCTAGACATACCCTGTTTTTAGAAAAAATTTATAGTGAGCGACAACATAAGACCCTTAGCCAAACCAATATAAAAAAATTTATGTATCATCATGTAAGCAATAAAA
Organism: Legionella feeleii; assembly: GCF_001467625.1. Lineage (GTDB taxonomy): Bacteria > Pseudomonadota > Gammaproteobacteria > Legionellales > Legionellaceae > Tatlockia > Tatlockia feeleii. The sequence goes on along the minus strand of NZ_LNYB01000082.1, from coordinate 98,119 downwards.
ATTATTGAGATAGTCAATTTCTGTCCCTAAGTTGAAAAGGAAGTCTGGTCATATGGAAAGTTTAAATCAGTTGATTATGGTTATTATTACCGGATTAGTATTGTGGGCCGTCAATCAATCTATCTTCCTGAATCCTTTTATTAATTTAGTGATTAATTTCTTTCTACTAATAGCGTTAGTTATTTATCTTATGCAGTTTTTAGGGCTAGTAAAAAAAGTGCTACCGACCGTTAAAATTTTTAAGTAATCTGCGTAGAGGAAAAAACCTAATAAGATTATTACGAAAACAGTGGTAAAGGGGAGCCGATTGTAGGTAGGCCTTCTTCCAAGAAAGGATAATTAGACGGTGTATTAAACCTCTGCAGAAGTTAATCAGCCAGTACGGTTAGTATAAGCTTGGGCCGGTCCTTCGAATTTACCGCCATCCTAATAGCGACAAGAATAGCCTTATTTTGCAATCAATAAGGCAGTCTAAGGTGGGGCCCATTATTTTAAATACGGTTATTCCTAACAATTTACTGCAAGGCAGTGGGCGAGTGCATACTCCTTCAAAAAGAATGTTCTTAAGGATTGCTTAAGGTCAGTATGTTAATATTATGCGCATTATGTTGCGGGGATCCAATAAAATGCCATTATTAGTTGAGACTCTACGTGTGTTTAATGCTTACATTCGAGCAGATAACAAGAGCCCTGAGGCTCTTAAAGAACACATGAAATCTTATGATAAAGAATTAGAGCAATTAAGAGTTAATTTTTATTCCACGGCTATTGATATATATAACCCGAAGGTCTATAAAAAAGTCCAAGACATCTTGGAAAGCCTTAATATCCCGCAAAACCAATGGTCGCAATATTTAAACGCAAATCTCACTGTTTACGATTTTTTTATTAAATTAAAAACAGAGGGCAGCCATTATCAAGTCGATTATATACTCAGTTTGATAGAGGAAAAGACTTCCTTGGCAACGGCAAAATTTGTTCTTGGTTGCTTAGTCGCAGGCCTTTTTTCAGCGGGGTCCGCTTATCTACCTGCAATGGCTGGTATTTTAGGCATGATTAGCACCAGTGGATTTGCTGTTTCGGGTCTGTATGAAAGTAGCAATGATCCGAAAAAAGCAGATCACATTCGCCTTCGTGACAATACTTTCCTCCTGGTGAATACCTTTTATAATTTATCTGCCTATGCTATTTGGGCTGCAAGAGAAATGTCCCCCACGGTAGGTTCCCTCTTTGTTGCTGCTTCAATAGTGAATGTGATTAAAGATTTATTTTGCATGGCGCAGTATTGGATAGAACATGAAGCACTACCACCAATCTACGATAGTAATAATTTAAATATTCATCAAACGTATGCACGGCGTGAATACCAATATTTGCAAAATAAAAATGCTGCAGCCATTGATGTTTCTGTTTCTCTTGCTTTAGCGGGTGTTATGGCAGCCTGGTGTTTTTTGCCAGGTGGACTTTTTCTTACGGTTACTGCGGTAGTAACCAACATTTCTCTTGCTGCGATTAAATATTATTTGCATAAGGAAAATGAAGCAACTATCAGAGTTCAGCTGCAGGAAGAACTTGATCATATAAAAACTCTTTATCCAAGCATCAATGTGCAAACTCGGGCAAGTAGTGAGGGTGCGGCAACTGAAAGAGCAAAAACAGACGAAAATGGCGCTAAGATCCTCCTTAGGGATGAAAAGGGAGCGGAAAAACCGAAAGCTTATAATCGCTACAGCTTTTATCCGACTTTAGAGACAATTGGGATTTCAGACACACCTCCCTCTCAACTTCAAGAAATTCTTATATTTTAATGTCGGGCTTCTGGCTCGACAGGTTTCTCCTCCAGCAATAACGCCTAGTCAAATCCCCTGACAGGATTCTCTACTTCTGATAAGAGCACTTTTCTTTAACCGAAGGTGTTGTGATAAGGAACGCTTGAACGATAAGATAAGAAGCAGGGGCAAGCTAAAGCGAGGGGGGTATGGCAAAAACCGCGTTATTGGTCATTGACTTGGTTAATGACATTGTGCATCCACAGGGAAAAATTGCTGCAAGTGCGGCTTTCATACGAGATCGTGAAGTCCTTGAGCAGGTGAATCAAGTGATAAAATTGGCGCGGCAAGCTCAATTTCCTATAGTCCATATTAAAATAGGGTTTAGTGCATCCTATATTGAATGTCCCATACAATCGCCGCTTTTTTCTAAGGTGAAACAAGCAGGGGCACTGCAATTGGGAACCTGGGGTACGGAATTTCATGAAAAAATAGATCTACAGCCAGATGATTTTATTTTAATTAAAAAGCGTGTTTCTGCTTTTTATGCAACTAATATTGAAGCAATTTTACATGCTCAGAAAATTGACTCCCTGATTCTTACTGGCGTTTCAACAGATATGGCTATCCAGAGCACTGCGCGTGAAGCCCATGATCGTGATTATCAAGTGACTATCGTAGAGGATGCCTGTGGTGCTGCGCAGCAAAGGGTCCATGAAAACGCCATTAGCCAATTGGCAAGAATTTCTACTACTACAACGGCAGCTTTGTTGGATAAAAACCTTCAGTGATGAGGGACGATTGAGTTTACCTCAATCCAGGGCTGTTACATTTCTCTTATCTTGATGCTTAGATTTGATTTCTGCTTTAATAAAGCACTAATTGGACTTCTTTTGGCAAAACCAATCGTTTGTTGATTCTTTTTACAGTAAAATGGAACTTCCCTGCTGAGAAGCAACTAGTTATGAGAGACATCCAGTGAAGACTTATGAGTGGATTTTATTTGATGCGGATGAAACCTTATTTAATTTCGATTCTTTTGTTGGTTTACAACGCCTGCTTTCCCGGTTTGAAGTCAATTTTACTCAACAAGATTACCAGACTTATCAAGTCTTCAATAAAGGGTTGTGGATAGATTATCAGAACGGTACAATTACTGCACAAGAATTACAACATCAGCGGTTTGCGATTTGGGCTGACCAACTCCAAGTCTCTACTCAGTTTTTGCATAGTACTTTTATGGCCATTATGGCGGATATTTGTACGCCAATTGAAGGGGCACTAAGTTTACTAACTGCTTTGAAAGGGAGAGTTAAGCTAGGGATTATTACCAACGGATTTACGGAGTTACAACAGATTCGTCTCGAGCGAACTGGATTTAAAGCTTACTTCGACCTATTGGTAATATCAGAGCAGGTAGGCTTTGCCAAGCCTCATAGGGGTATTTTTGAACATGCTCTTTCGTTAATGGGAAATCCAGCGCGTGGACAAGTATTAATGGTGGGAGATAATCCAGATTCTGATATTCTGGGAGGGTTGAACGCAGGGTTAGATACTTGTTGGTTTAATGCACATAATAACCCTGTCCCACCGGGTCTTACACCCAAATACCAAGTTTCTTCGTTGGCGGAACTCGAGACTTTGCTGTTGGGGCAAAAAAAGGCTATTTCAGCTGATAATAAGCTAGCGGTTCCCTGAAATTAACTAGTGCGCTTTAAAATATAAAATTCCTGATAGATTTGTTTTGATAGCCTGGTCGCAATCAGCCTGCAACAAGCATTGTCGTTACTTATAACACAAATTCTGTTTAAGTCGTTATTAGCAAGAATTTGGTACTGTTCTGAAAATGAGTATAAACTAATTAATAATAACTATTTTTTGAATTTTAACTAATCAGGCTCCTTCTCCTCTTCAAGGAAAGCATGATGTATCGTTTTCATTTCAAACAAGATTACTTGTTGGTTTCTTTCTTTGTTGGATTAATTATCCTTGTTGTTGCCCTGGTTGGTTGTCTGTTTTTGTTGAAGCATCTCTCTTTTCTTCAGGAGCAAAGCAATAACAGGCATTACGAATCTTATCGTATCGCTCAAGAACTCCGAATATCATCCGATGATTTGACAAAGATGGTTCGTCTTTACGTGATAACAGGAGACAAAAAATACCTTGATCATTTTAACGAAATCATTGCTATTCGTAGCGGCACAAGCCCACGTCCGAAAGAATACGATAGTGTCTATTGGGATCTGGTATTGGATGATGATAAAAGACCAAGACCCTATGAAAAGGCGAAATCATTAGTTCAAATGATGATAGATCAGGGTTTTTCTTTGCAGGAATTTGAGCTGCTAAGACAAGCGCAAGAAAAGAGTGATGCACTGACTGCCATTGAATTTAGGGCTATTAATGCTGTTGAAGGAAAATTTGATACCGGAAGTGATCAATATAGTAGTCAGGGAGAACCCAATAAAAAACTTGCTATCGATTTGGTTTTTGGCAAGAAATATATGGATGAAAAAGCAAAAATTATGGCTCCCATCCAGTTGTTTTTCGAAAAAATCAAGGCAAGAACAACTGAAAGAAATAAGGAACTTTCTCACAAAATTAATCAGGTTATTTCTATTGCTATCATTCTTTCAGTGCTATCCACTGTTGTTATGTTGATTTCCATTATTAAAGCCTTACACCGAATTGCAAAAACAGCGAAAGAAAATGAACTTCTTCTTTTTAACATCCTTCCATCATCCATCGCAGAGCGGCTTCAACGAGGTGAAAAAATTATTGCTGATGAGTACCCTCAGGCAAGCGTTCTTTTCTGTGATATCGTAGGTTTCACTGCCATGATGGCGAAAATAGGCACCAACAAAATGTTTGATATTTTAGGGTGTCTTTTTGATGACTTTGATGATTTGGCACAAAAATATGGTGTTGAAAAGATCAAAACAATTGGTGATTCTTATATGGCTGCTGCAGGAATTCCTGAGCCTGCAGCTGATCATGCCTTTCGTATAGCTGACTTTGCGCTGGCTATAAAAGAAAAAGTCAAAACATTTTCCCAAATTCATGCAATAGACTTACAAACCCGTATAGGAATGACCTATGGAACAGTGATAGCCGGAGTGATTGGACACAAAAGATTTATTTATGATGTTTGGGGGGACGTGGTTAACATCGCAAGCCGGATGGAAGCTACCAATATTCCTGGAGAAATTCAGATTACGGAAAAAATGGCACTACTTCTGGAAGACCAGTTTGTCATTGAAAAAAGAGACGAAATTGAAGTAAAAGGCAAGGGAAAGATGTGCACTTATTTTCTTAAATCGCGTCGATAATTTGTAAAAATCTTCTTTAAGGCAGTAGGCTAAGGGCATAATGCCTTTTATTATCATGATTCTCAATAATAGTTCGTTGTAATGACTTAAGGTTTGTTAGCAATCAATCAAATAATAATAAGTTTTCATATTTTTTTCTTAATTTAATAACTACGAATAAAGCAAGCACAGCAAGGTTTTGATTAAAAAAAGCAAGGAAAGAAAGCAAAAAAATTATTGATTGTTCATAAAATATTCTAGGTCTTTTTCCCATATAAATGATTTATTTAGTATATACTTAAATTAACTAAAAGGGATTATTGGAGGCGTGCTATGCCAATCAATACTTCATTGGCCAATCATCTGCTGATAGCTATGCCCTCACTTAAAGATCCCAATTTTGAACGTTCTGTAATTTACATTTGCGAACACCATATTCAAGGTACGGTAGGATTGATTATTAATAGACCGATGCAATATCCCCTCGGTATGGTTTTTGAGCAAATGCAAATTGAACCGATTCGAATTGAGCAAAACCAAAAGCCTTTGTTATTTGGAGGGCCAATTCAACCGGAACGTGGTTTTGTCATTCATCGACCGCTAGGTGGCTGGCGCTCCAGTTTGGTGCTGCGTGATGACGTGACCGTTACTACCTCCGATGATATCATTCGGGCAATAGCAGCTGATATAGGTCCTAAAGATGCACTAGTTACCTTAGGATATGCTGGTTGGGGTGAAAATCAATTGGAACAAGAAGTGATGGATAATGCTTGGTTAGTTTGCCCTTATTCCGCAGAGTTACTCTATGAAGTGCCCTTTTCAGAGCGCTGGGAGTATGCTGGAATGACCATTGGCGTCAAAATGGGCCAATTAACTTCCAGCATAGGGCATGCGTGATTAATTTTATATGTATTAGTACGGAGTTTCCTCAATGCCTGATGGCGTTTACTTAGGATTTGATTTTGGTTATAAGCGAATTGGAGTCGCGGTAGGACAGCAAATTACCTGTAGTGCACGGCCTTTAACAACCTTAGATGCAAAACTGGGGATACCCAATTGGGATGCAGTGCAAAAAATAATCGCGGAATGGCGTCCGCAGGCGTTGATTGTAGGGTTGCCAACTTGTATCGATGATAGTGAACAGTACACCACCGCTGCTGCTCGCGGTTTTGCGCGTCAACTGCGCAAGCGTTTTTTACTCCCAGTACATTTGGTTGATGAGCGGTTGTCTACCGTTGAAGCGCGTGCTCAGTTGTTTGCCGAAGGTGGATATCGTAAAATAAAGCAATCCCAAGTCGATAGTGTCGCCGCCTGTGTTATTCTTGAGCAGTGGCTACAACACTCTTAGCAGACAGTGAGTACCATGCAGCATTTTTTAGAAATTAGTCAGCTCTCCCGCTCTCAAATTGATTCGCTTTTAGAAAGAGCATTCTATTTTAAACACAACAAGCAATACCCTTCCTATGCCCAAACCAGCGTAGCGAATCTTTTTTATGAAAATAGCACTCGCACACGGGTCAGTTTTGAATTGGCAGCAAAGCAATTATCTATGCCGGTCATTAACCTGGATTTACAAAATTCATCCGAAGCCAAGGGTGAAATTATTGAAGATACCATCAAAACGTTGGCGGCAATGGGGATTAAGCTGTTTGTGATTAGGCATACTCAGGATAGATTACAACGGCAGTTGGCAGACGCCTTGGGAAACCAGGTTCATATTGCCAATGCAGGTGACGGGAAGCATGCCCATCCCAGCCAGGCGATGCTTGATCTAATGACCATCGTGGAAAGAAAACCAAATCTCCATCAACTAAAAATCGCTATTGTGGGGAATATTTTTCATTCCCGTGTGGCAAATTCGTTGCAATGTGTTTGTAAAAGCATGGGAGTTGGGGAATTAACTTTGGTAGCCCCTGATATTTGGCAGCCTCAAACGGTGCATTTTGGTCGTGTTACGTCTTCCCTGCGAGACGGTATCCAGGAAGCCGATGTGATCGTTTGTTTGCGGGTACAGCGTGAGCGCTTATTGGAAAATGAACATCTCGATTTATCACGATACCGTGCCGAATATGCACTGACTCAAGATAGCCTAAAATACGCCAAACCTGATGCAATAGTGATGCACCCCGGTCCCATGAATCGCGGTGTCGAAATTGATAGCGTAGTTGCTGATGGACCACAGTCTTGTATTTTAAAACAGGTTGAGAATGGTGTGTTTATGCGTATGGCAATCCTTGAAGCATTAGCCAACGATTAGACTGTATTTGTTCAAGCTACTGAGGTTACCAGGATAGAAATCTCTAACCAGGAAAAATGCTCATTTTACGAAAGATGTTTTTGAGTGATTATTAATTTTGAGTTGATAAAAAAATTAGTCCATCAATCTTATTATTCTTGCGGCTGAATGCGGGATACCTGATTTTGATACAAAGCCATAAGCCTTTGAAAGCGATAAACCACTATGCCTGTAGCAAGAGATAGTGGTTAAGAGAATATCGTAATTTAAATGACAGTTATATTCTGTGCTTGAAGACCTTTTGTTCCTTGCGTTACAACGAATTGTACGCGCTGTCCCTCTGCAAGGGTTTTAAAGCCGGAACTCAAAATTTCTTTAAAGTGGGCAAATACATCCGGCCCAGAATCTTGCTCGATAAAACCAAATCCTTTCGCTTCGTTGAACCATTTAACAACCCCATTTACTGTTTTAGACATGAATAAATCCTTAAGTTTTTATTTAAGATACCTATATAGGCGAAATTAGCGGGAAGAGGTCAAAATTAAAAACTACAGTACGAAGGATTAAATAAATAATAAAACGACGATTTGGAGAGTATAAAAATAGACATTTTCAAGCTGATTCTATAATACTACTTTTTTGAGGTATAGGCAAATTTTAGTTTTTGCTTATACCATTGAACTCCATTAGCAAACCTAATTTAATAATAAACTTGGGGCTCAACAAAATAATCTATAGTTAATAGAGTAATCAAGGGAATGACAGCATGACTAATCAAAAATCGCTTGTTGTGATTACTGGCGCAAGTGCCGGCATCGGTAAAGCGTTGGCAATTCGTTTTACGGATGAAGGTTATCCCTGTTTATTAATCAGTCGCCACATTGAACCGCTTGCTGAATTAAAAGGGCGTGCAGTCATATATGCGCCACTGGATATTACTGATTATGAGCGATTCGAAATAGCAGTCCGCGATGCAGAAAAAAAATACGGTAAAACCGAATGTATGATTAACAATGCTGGTTTTGTTAATGTGGGTGAATTCAGAGATATCCCAATTGAGAAAACTCATTATGAAGTTGAAGTGTTGGTCCACGGGGTGATCAATGGGATAAAAATTGTTTTGTCTGATATGTCAGCCAGAAAGTCAGGCACCATTATTAATATCAGCTCAATTGCAGATCGGAAACCCTATCCGACAGCTGTGAGTTATCATGCCAGTAAACACGCAATACGCAGTATTGCTGAGAGTTTGCAAATGGCCGAGGCTAAAAATAACGTTCGTATTATCAATGTTGCGCCAGGCCTTGTTAAGACAAATATCCATGCCAATATGGGGGTCAGTTTTGCTGACTATTGTGAATTATTGGGTAACCCTACTTTCCTTCTGCCGGAAGAGTTAGCGGAGATTATTATGTTTTGCTGGAAACTGCCGCAGAGGATTTGTATCAGGGATCTGGTAGTAATGCCAACAGATTGCCCCTTCTAAGCCGGAGCTGCTCCATTTCTACTATCCTGGTCGTTCTGCTTTGATGTTCTGCGCTTCGCTGCTCACATACTTAAACGTATGCTGCGCTGCGATGCTCAAACATCAAAGCATACCGACTCAGGCTAGCGAAATGGAAGCAGCTCCTCTTTTTCCTCAGGCTCCATTTCTATCATCGTGGCTGTGTCCCGCGCTTCGCTGCTCACATACTTAAACGTATGCTGCGCTGCGATGCTCAAACATCAAAGCATACCGACTCAGGCTAGCGAAATGGAAGCAGCTCCTCTTTTTCCTCAGGCTTCCATTTCTATCACCCTGGCTGTGTCCTGCGCTTCGCTGCTCACATACTTAAACGTATGCTGCGCTGTGATGCTCAAACATCAAAGCATACCGACTCAGGCTAGCGAAATGGAAGCAGCTCCTCTTTTTCCTCAGGCTTCCATTTCTATCATCTGGCTGTGTCCAGCGCTTCGCTGCTTACATACTTAAACGTATGCTGCGCTGCGATGCTCAAACATCAAAGCATACCGACTCAGGCTAGCGAAATGGAAGA
>NZ_LNYB01000082.1:12719-88760 GCF_001467625.1 Legionella feeleii | reverse complement strand
GCTGCGATGCTCAAACATCAAAGCATACCGACTCAGGCTAGCGAAATGGAAGAAGCTCCTCTTTTTCCTCAGGCTTCCATTTCTATCATCCTGGCTTGTTTCCTGCGCTGCGATGTGATGCTCGAACATCAAAGCATTACTTAGGTCCTTGTAGTGTTTGTTTAAATGATAGCGCTTGTTGTAGAGCAGGCAGGGTTACTTTTTCAGACTCATTCATATCAGCGATAGTTCGCGCTACTTTCAACAAGCGATGATAGGCACGTGCAGATAGTTTGAGACGGCTCATGACTTGACTTAAAAAGGCTAATTCTTCTTGTTCCAGGGAACAGACTGTTTCACAGTCCTTTGTACCTAATTGAGCATTCATGCAGTGTTGACGCTGACGTTGTATCTTTCTAACCGCTTCCACTCGGTGTCTGATTTTTATACTTTGACCGCTTTCTGTTGTGTTGGGTTGAATTAATTCTTCTTGCGGCAAAGCCTGAATAGTAATCTGCATATCAATTCTATCCAGTAGAGGGGCGGAAAGTTTGGCAAGATAGCGACTGATGCGCTCAGGGGTACACAGACAATCTGCTTGAGGATTTCCCCATTGTCCACAGGGACAGGGATTCATTGCAGCAAGCAGTTGAAATTTGGCTGGAAACTCCATTTGCATCGCTGCTCTTGAAATGGAAATAGTTCCCGACTCCAAGGGTTCACGTAAGGTTTCTAAAACATGTCTATGGAATTCGGGTAGTTCATCAAGGAACAAAACGCCGTGATGAGCGAGTGATATTTCACCGGGTTTCGGTGGATTGCCGCCGCCAACTAATGCAACTGGTGAAGCAGTATGATGTGGGGCTCGAAAAGTAGGGTAGCGCCAGGCGTTAAAATTAGGGAGGCGTCCTCGTAATGAATGGATAGCAGCACACTCCAAAGCTTCTGCTTCGGATAGTGGTGGGAGCAAAGTATTAAATCGTTTGGCCAACATGGTTTTACCACTGCCCGGAGGACCGCAGAGCAAAATACTATGACCGCCGCAGGCAGCAATTTCCATGGCTTGTTTGGCGTGATATTGTCCTTTCACATCTGACCAATCCAGATGGCTATTGTCGATAGATAATTCCGGACGTACGGGTAGCGGCTGTAGCGGTGTACCTTGGCAGAGATAACTACAGACTTCCCGCAAATTATTAGCGCTATAAACACCCTCAGAGCCTACTAAAGAAGCTTCTTCTGCATCAGCAGTAGCAATAATTAATTGTTGCTTATCGCGCTGTGCTGCCAGCACAGCTGGGATGATAGCTGATATTCCACGTAAATTACCGCTCAAGGCCAATTCAGCAATAAACTCATGGGAATCGAGTTTTTGGCAAGGTATTTGGCCTGAGGCAGCCAAGATGCCTAGAGCGATAGGTAAATCGAAGCCGCTCCCTGATTTTGGTAAATCTGCTGGGGCTAAATTGACAGTGATTTTGCGACAGGGGAAATCAAATTGACTATTAATAATGGCACTGCGAACTCGATCTTTGCTTTCCTTTACAGCTGTTTCCGCAAGACCCACAATGGTAAAGCCGGGTAACCCATTGGATAAATGCACTTCCACAGATACAGGTTGCGCAAGAATGCCAATAGCACTGCGCGTTTTGCTAAAAGCAAGGTTCATTTTTTTTCCTATTGGTTGGACGTTGTAGAACTAGCCAGCTATTTCTGTTTTTCCTTGTGCTTTGCTTGTTGTGCCAGTAAGGTATCAACCTGCGTTTGTAAGGCATCCACTTTTTCACGAGTTCTAGCTAGTACTTTGGTTTGGACATCAAATTCTTCACGAGTGATTAAATCCAAACGAGAAAAGGCAGCCTGCAAAACTTCTTTGAATTTCTGTTGAATCTCTTTTTCGAAATTTTGTAGACTGGTAGGTAGGGTAGCGAAAAGTTTTTGGGCTAAATCATCGAAGTGTTTTGGATCAAACATGCAAATCTCCCTGCTGTTGTATTGACTGTTGGCGATAGTCTAGCAAAACTCAAGTCTATCAGCTATGTACTTAATTAGGTTGTAACGAAGGAACTATTATGAAAATGCTTACCGCGATTATCAAGCCATTCAAACTTGATGATGTGCATGAGGCACTTATGGAGATTGGCGTACCAGGAATTACGATCTCCGAAACACGGGGGTTTGGTCGTCAGAAAGGGCATACCGAACTCTATAGAGGAGCAGAATACGTTGTTGATTTTCTTCCCAAGATAAAAATTGAACTTGCTTTACCCGATAATATGATTGAGGTGGCAATTGATGCCATTTGCAAGGCCGCCTATACAGGAAAGATTGGGGACGGCAAAATTTTTGTTTATAACTTGGAGCAGGTAGTGCGTATTAGAACGGGTGAAGTGGGGGGCGATGCTATTTAGATACTATCTTTAAAAGCAGGTGAAATTATTACACGATTTACCTGCTTATTTTTTAAGGATACAAGTCTTGATGGAGTGTCAGCGCAATCAAGTTTTAAATACAAACTGGATAATCGATAGCCGCGCACATAATATACAAAGAATCCACTGCCCTATATTTGAGAGGGTTGCAGTGGAAATAGTGAACCCTTGATTATGCTGATGCTTTATCAAGGGCGGATCATACAGGCGCCGAGGTGCTTAGCGTAATTTCTCCGTAATAAATCGCCACTCATCCTGACTCACAGGCGTGACCGATAAACGATTGCCTTTACGGAGGAGCGGCATATTCTTTAGCTCGGCGTGTTGCTTTAAGTAATCAAGAGAAAGGATGTGAGGAAATTTCTCTTTAAAACGGATATCAACCATAAACCACCTTGGATTCTCAGGCGTGCTTTTGGCATCAGGGTGTTCACTGTTTGGGTCAAAAGCCGTGTGATCAGGATAAGCTTCACTGACGACTTCAGCAATACCAACAATACCAGGTGGATTGGTATTTGAGTGATAAAAAAATACTTGATCACCAATTTTCATATCGTCACGCATGAAGTTACGTGCCTGGTAATTCCGTACACCATCCCAAGCGGTAACTTGATTAGAGGCTGTACGTAGATCATCAATGCTGAAACAAGAAGGTTCTGATTTCATTAACCAATAGTTGGTCATGGTTTGCTCCAGTAAATTGTGCGTTGGGTTACTACTGCTGTGAGCGGAATATCCCAAGCATGCGGTTCTATGTATATCTGGCGTTGAAACTCATACGCAACACCGATAAGGAAAGGATGATTTTCTTTAGCCAAGGTGCGATCATAATAACCAGCTCCCATTCCCAGGCGCGTACAATGTTCATCGAAGGCTACCAAGGGCAAGAAAATGATATCCAGTTGTCTGGGAGGTATTGCTTCACCTTTATCGACATCGGGCTCTCCAATTCCATATTTGTTTTCTTTAAACGGAGTAGTCGGGGTTGCCGGCAAAAATGAAAGGGTTTTGTCGTCGTTTAAGGCAGGAAAATAGCAATATTTACCGTGTAGGGGAGCGGAGTTCCATAAAGCATCCAGGCTAATTTCACCGCCCATCGCATGGTAAAGAGCGATGCGCTTCGCATAGCGATATTGGGGAAGTTCGCGAATGCGCCTGCATACTTGCACAGAGGCTGTTTCCTGGTAATCAGTAGAAAGCTGTTCCCGTATTTGGCGGCTAGTGCTGCGAATAATCTGTTTATATCGATCGGCCATATTATTATTTTTCGTTTTTTCTTGTCTGATTATTGCGAGATAAGCTTATAAGTTCAAGCATAGAAACTCATGAATATTTTTTTAAAAAAAGGCTAGACAATAAATTAAAAAAAGGATATATAGCTGTCCATTTACTGGTGCTTTGCGATTGTAAAGCGTATGACACATGACACAGTTAAACGTGAGAGAATGGCATGAGTGACCTGTTTGATGATAGCGAAGATGATTTGATTGAAGGAGAGGTATTCGTTAATTCTGAAGAAGAGATCGATATCGATGACATACGGGAAGGCTCAACTTTGGATGCTCGAAGACGGCTTGAAAACATGCTTGAAGAAAAACGCCTCCGTGATGAACTTGATGATTTTGTTGATTATTAAACTATAATGTCTATGCTCATCGAGATTCAGGGCAGTGGATATAATGTGCCCTTTTATAGTGATGAGCGTATATTTTTAGGTGAAGGTCTTTTTGAGACTTTACGGGTACTTGATAACAAACCTTGCTATTCCCAGCTTCATTGGCAGCGATTACAGCGTGCCGCGCTTTTTTTACAACTTCCTTTTGAGCTTTCTTCTTCTGTTTGGTATGAAAAACTAAAGCAGTGTATTGCTTTAAACCAGGTGCAAGACGGGGGTATTAAAGTCATTTTAGGTGCAGGAAATGCGCCGAGGGGATTAGTTGCAACAAGCAAGAAATCCCGCCTGGTTTTTACGGCTTTTAATTATCTGACTGATAATACAGCAGTAAAGCTTGGTAGCTCATCTTGGCTGCGTGATAGTAGAAATCCAGTATATCAGTTTAAATCAATCAATTATTTGGAGGCTATTATTGCTCGTCGCCAAGCTCAACTTAACGGAATAGATGATGTCCTGTTTTTTAATACAGAGCAATGTGCTACAGACACGACAACGGCCAATTTGTTTATCATCAAAAATAATCAGCTTTTTACACCAAGTTTGCAGAATGGTTTGTTACCAGGCATTACAAGGCAGCGTTTATTATCGCTCTGCCAGGAAAATAATATCCCGTGTTTTGAATGCAATTTAAACAAAACGAGCCTGAGCGAGGCAGAGGCAGTTTTTATATGCAATGCTTTACAGGGAATACGTCCGGTATCATTAATTGATAATACAGTGTTTAAGACTAATCACTCGTTAATTCCTCAGTTACAAGCCATTCTAGCTGCTGATCAACGAAACTCACTTCGCTGATATTTTTGCCTGTTGACGACGTTGATAGGATTTAAACAGTTTTAAAGTAAGAAATAACAAGCCCAGAATAATCAAGGTAATAATACTTGAGCTTTTATAAAAAGGCGTTGGATGAGTTAACGCATCCATACCAGCGTGACCACAGTAAGTGTAGATAATTTCCCCGGGAGCCAAAAAAATAAAAGTAGTGATAACATAATGTCTGAATTTGATTTGAGTTAGCCCCAAACCATAGTTGACTAGATTAAATGGAATAACAGGGATTAAACGAATTAGCCCTACAAATTGCCAGCCACTACGTTCAACACCTGAGATGAGTTTATTAATCTTCGGTCCCCTGCGAGAAGTAAACCAGTTGGTCGCCAAATGGCGGCTAATACAAAAAGCGCATGCTGCTCCGGCTGTAGCGCCTATCAAATTAAATAAAACACCCAGAACAGGACCGAAGAGGGCTCCTCCTGCAAAAGTCAAAACCATTGTAGGTAATAATAGAATAGTAGCCAGGCAATAAAACAGCACGAATAGAACAGGAGCAAGCCAACCCAGATCTTGAATATAACTGAGTACGAATGGCGCGTTTTGTTGGAAAATCCAAGCGCAAGCAATAAACGCCATAATGGCAAAGAAGATGCCAAGCGTTTTCATTGATAATAGTTTCTACACAACATACCTGTCACTTTATTACAGAGTAGTGGTTTGAGCAAGATAAACTATTTACGCAACGATTTCGGCTGAGTTGGATAAGAGGTAACCGGAAAAACCTAATCAGGCTTTTCAATCCATGAAAGCCGAAGAGGGTGTGTTGAAAATATTATAGAGAACCATGGGTGAGCGTACATTTGTCAGAAAACAAATCACTAAGACTGGTAAGCTCCATTATTCTCAAATTAATAGTAATGACTGTTTGCAAATTAACATCACCAGTATAAGCACCATTCTTTAGGAAAGTAGTGTCAGGGTGACTACCTTCTTTTAATGCTTGAAGTGCTGTTTGAAGTTGAGTGGCTGCCTCCCTTCTTGCTCCCTTTGTGTAATCCCGATAATTAAAAAACCAGATCTCAGGTTCTTTTTCTAATGCACGTAAATACTCCCCTAGAGAGTCAATGAACTTAGTTAAATTGTCCTGAGAAATTTCCGTTTTATTTGAAACAATAATGACTGATTCCATTAAGTCCTCTGCTACTTCTTTGTCACCTTGGTCAACAGAGGGCTCTTTTTCGGAGTTCGTTGTTGGAGTGGTGACTTGAGTAGAGGAAGTACCTACCGAAGACATATAAGATTCTTGTAAATGCCAGGAGTGCGTTAAAAATCTTGCATCATGACTAGTGATTGAGCTATCAACTGGAACAGGAAGCTCTGAGTCTAATACTAGCCAGGAAGATCCCATTAAATCTCTTTCTTCTAACTTTTCCCAGTCATTGAAACTTAAATCAATACTGGGTACTTTAAACCCGCCAAACTGAAGTATAGATTCCAAGGGGTTTAGCTCTATTTTTTTTATCGCTAAAATTTCTTCCAGGGTTTCTTTATATTCTGCCAATAACTGATCTGCCTCTGCCAGGTCTTTTAATTCAATAGGACCTTCTGTTTTACCCAAAACTTGTTTATCTAATGCAGCTATTTGATAACGTAAAGCTTCAATTTCTTTTATACAATCATAAATATAGCTTGCTAACGCGCCAGTTTTTTTCAAGGTATTTCTTTCTGCTAGCGCGTGCATAAATGCTTTTGTTGTGGTAATGGTATCTCTAATTTTTTTGACATACTCTCTTGTTGTTTCTGGTTGTAGTTCACCAGTAGATTTTCCGTATGAAAATATAGTTTTTTCACCTTTGTCGAATAAAAAATCGGCTGCTTCCTGTGCAATCATCATGCGTGGAGTAACCGGTTTGGAAGCATAAGCTAAATCCAGGCGAACAGCATCGGCGATATATTCCAAGTCACTAACGGGGCGTTCACTACCCAGGTATTTTAAACGCGGGCCATCGGTATCTTGTTGAATAAATAAACCTTGTTGCAAGACATCATCAAAGACCACTTTAGGATCAATGTGGAGTTTATCACGAGCAAATCTTTCAATTTCACGTCGTACTTCATTACTAACACGAGGATTACTTGGATCAGCCAAATGGGCTAATTGCTTAATCAACAAGGTTCTATATAAAACAAATTCTTTTGTGTTAACAAAAGGGGTATCCAAGTTAGTTGAGCCATCGATTTTGAGAGGCTTATTCAGTGAATAGAGAAAATCCAGCGAATGATTTAAATAACTTTGGATATTGCCCGGATTGATTTTGGCTTCGATGCGCTCACTGGGACTGTCAATCCGTAAACCAAGCATCGCACGATAATCGGCATCACCAATGAATATGGACGCTTTATTAGGATCTTGAGTTAAAGCGTAGTTAAATCGCTGCGCAGTAACCAACATTTGATAATAGGGATGTAATTCATCGACAGCTTCTTCTGAAGCAACAATGGGTGCCAGACTTCTTACTTGCTCCAGATCTTGGACTAAACCACCAAGTCCTCCTTTTGCAACAGGAAGAGTATAAAAATCCACCAATTCTTTAGGTAAGGTCCTTTGGTGAGTTCCTTGTGGAACGGCAGCCACAATCTCCAGGACTTGTTGTTTAATTTTTTCGACTAACTCAAAGCGCTGGATGAAATCCTTATTATCAGGATTTCGTAAATAAGCTTGAGTATCGTCAATAAAATTTTTTAACTTTATCGGGAGAGCAGCACGCACTTTAGAACGCATTTCTGCCAGCAACAACTCTTGCATTTCTTTAGTTTGTTGTTCTCCATTCGTGATAATGCCTTTATGGTGTTCGGATAAATTGATTTCTATTTGTTTGCTGTGGCGGTAGCGGATAGCATATTCCCTAATCCACGCGGTACTGGCTCCCATGGCAACTTGTTTGTGGTCGCTACTGAAGATATTAAAATAAGCAGCAAACCCTCCGGGGGCATTTTCAGCACTATAGTTTTGTAATTGTTTCAGATCTTTACCAGTAGTGGGGACTACCTCTTTAATCAGGCGTTTTAATCGAGCACTCTCTTCGATAATATCTTCTCTTGCGTGCTGGAGAGCACTACGATTTTCTTTGTCGCGTTTGAATCGTAAACTGTCGATATTATTGACGGCGAAATAAGTTCCTACGGCAGCAAGGCAGGTAATAACCAGGCCGATAGCCAGGATGCCCGCACTAATTGGTCCGCCAATAATGATTGCAGCCAATCCTAAGGCAATGCTACCCGCGAGTAAGCCACCTATACTGGCTGTGATGTGAGGATGCTTGGCAAGGAAACTTGGTTCAACCATTTGGGCTGTTAAGTAATGTAGGCATTGATTCATGAACTCAATTTGTAATTGTTGAGTGAATCTTTCTCTTTCTTCAGGTTTGGCAAAATAACTTTTTAGCCAGCTAATGATTTTGTATTCTTGTTTCTCATCTTGGATCCGTTGATCCTGGATGTCATAAATATCGACAAAGGCTTGATTAAATAACTTGTTTAATTCATCTAAAAAATAGACTTCGATCGCAGCATTAAGCGCTTCTTCATTAAAAGGGTTCCCATCGGGTGAATGCTTCTCTTTAAAATGCTGACGCATGTTTTGTTTGGCGTCGTTTTCCAATCCTAACAAGAGGCATTCTCTGTAATGAAATAGTTTGACTAATTCTTTGGATAGCTCTTCATATTTCTTATCAGTGAATCCTGCTTTTTTCATTTCAGCATCGAATTCTTTGCGTGCATCGTCATCAGCTACTCTTCCAGTGCTGGCTAACCATGCCTCATAAGCCAGATAACCAGCGCCAGCACCAAGTGCCGCACTAAAAACACCACCCACGATATTTTTAGCACCTGCTAAGGGATTGATTACATCGGTCGGAGAACCAACTTTTTGCGCATAATAAGCAACACCGGCTACGCCGATACCTAAAAGACCTGCCAAAACCCCATGACCAACCTTTGCTGCTGTAGAGGGCTGGTCTACTGCAAAATCGAGATAGTGGCTTTGCTCTTCCCGGTAATCGCCAATCTGCTCTATATATCGCCCAACTAATTTTGCCTGTTTTAGATTTCCAGCCATTTCAAGGTGGGTGATCATATTTTTTTCTAAATATTTTCTATGGTTTTCTTTAATAAGGCGAAAATATTCATCAGTGCTTAATTTTTTAGGCATGGTATCGTTTCACTTAAAACAAAATTAATTAAGTATAACAATAGAACATTAAGGGTATATTACGATCTTAGGATTTATATTTTAATCATCATGATTGTTATTTGATTTATCCACGCAATGAAAAGGACGACCATTGCGGGATAAATTTTGGCAAAGAAGACGTGGTTTAAGGTGTTGCGCTTATTTGCAGGGGGTATGGGTCAATGAATCACGAGGATTAGGGGATTGTAAAATCGTTTGGTCAAGCAGTTCAGGCTTGCCTCTATTTCCAAATGCGCACGCAATTTCTTCCTTCGGATTTGGCTAAATACAAAGCTTTATCTGCGTGCTCAATAGATTCTTCTATCGGTTTCTGATGTTCAAGTAGTGCCAGACCAAAGGAAGCAGTCACTTGAATCAGGTGTTCAGTATTATCATTGATGGTGATTGCCTCAAGTCCTTTTCGAAGCCGTTCAATCATTGCATAACCAGTATCCAGCTCAGTAAATGGCAAACAAAGTAAAAACTCCTCTCCGCCATAGCGAAAAACTTTATCATAGGCCCTAAGATTTTCAATAAGAAAGCGAGCCGTGGCTGCCAAAACACGATCACCAGTTTGATGGCCATATTGATCATTAATTTTTTTAAAGTGATCTAAATCTGCCATGATAAGACAGCAATTTTGTCCTTGTCGTTTAATAAATTCCTGCTGCTCTCGCAAAGTCGATAACATATTCACCCGAGCAAGTGCACCAGTCAATGGATCTCGGCTATGGATAAGGTATTCCAACTCATTTTTAAACGTAGAAAATTCGAGTCTCATTTGTTCCAAGGCATTGGCAAAATGATCGTAATCAAGAGGGGTAATACCTTCTGGTGTATTGGCCTTTTGCAGTAACTGGGCTGTTACTTGATGCATACGCTGGTGTGAGACGCCAAGATTGATGATTTCTGGATGATCCTGAATTTCTTTCAGGGTATCGCCATAATACCATTGCCCGAATCGACAACGTCTATGTGCATCAGGCAGAAGATCATGGCCATCTCCAGGTAATCGGCAAATCAGGGTTCGAATGAGCGAATTGTGCCATTGTTGATGATTATAAATAGCTTGCTCTAACTGAAAGACGACTTGTTGAAGCTCGTTTTGAGTCACTGAATTAAGCGACGACGCCATGACATATCCTTATGTTTACTTTCTAATAATAGAGACAAGCAAGGATAAGAGTATCACATTCCTTTATTTCCATAATAAAAATCAGCATTAGAGCCTAATGTAGGTTTTGAGCATTATAACTGTCATTTGTTTAATTCTTGCAATACAGCGGACGATTGAGTTATAAATTTTGTTGATCTACTAACTGATACAATCAATGGCAAAACAACGTTGGCAGTTTAAGTTGAGCCAGGCCTGTGGCTTGCTAATAAAAACAACTATTAGCAAATGGTTTCGCTTAAAAATTCAGGGGCATTATGAGTTAGGAGCTGACACGGTCATTGTTATTAATCGTACTTCTGCTATTGATGCGTTATTACTTGCCTTCTGTTTTCCAGAGCGTTTGACCTTTATTTTACCTGTATCTTTGGCAAAGAAGGGGTGGTTTAAAGTTTTGCGGTTATTTGCAGAGGTATGGGTGAATGAAGCGGGGGGATTAGGGACTGTAAAGTCTTTTTGCCAAGCAGTTCAGGAAGGTAAGCATTGTGTGTTATTTCCACCGGAGCATTCTACTTATCTTAATGACAACACGATGGTTGAGCTTGCAGGTTTAATGTTGCAAAAAGCGCAGGCAAGCGTTTTACCCGTGCGTATCGATGGCACACAATACAGTATTTTTTCCTTGGTGAAAGACCGGCATTTGATGCAATGGCGCCCCAAGGTAACGCTCCATATTATGGCTCCCCGCTTGTTAACGACTCAGGATGCACCACAATCCAGAAAAAGAGTAGGCCGGAAACTTTTTCTTTTACTTAGTGAAATGTCTTTTACTAATTGGAATCAGGATAAATCGCTTTTTGCAGCGCTGTTGCAAGGAGTAAAATTGGCAAAGAAATCCAGGCAATTTATGGGGGATAGCACGGGTAATTCTTTGTCTACACGCCGGTTTATCAGCAGTTGTTTTATTTTAGGACGGCAGTTTAAGAATCAAACACAGGCGGGAGAACGAGTCGGGCTAATGATGCCTACCAGTATTGCTGCGTTAGTCAGCTTTTTTGCCTTGCAAGCATACCGGCGTATACCCGCGATGTTAAATTTTAGTGGGGGTTTCTATAACCTTTATGCTGCCTGCCAATTGGCTGGAATTAAAACGATCTACACTTCCCGCCAATTTATTATCACAGCAAAACTTGAGGGCTTACTGCAGGAATTGCTTGCTGCGGGTTTACAAATAAGATTTTTGGAAGAGAGTAAAGCGGCTATTGGTTTGGCAGACAAGATAACTGGCTTAATCAAGGGGTTTTTCCCGCTACGGACTTATGTTGGTTTAGGAGATCGGGTAGCCGTTAGGGAAACCGCTGTAATATTGTTTACTTCGGGTTCAGAGGGGGTGCCCAAAGGCGTTGCACTAAGTCATGCGAATATTTTGGCCAATTGTTATCAGCTCATCTCTCGGGTTGATTTTTCTGCTGCAGATGTTTTCTTCAATGCACTCCCTATTTTCCATTGTTTTGGTCTTACTGTGGGTTGTTTGCTACCATTATTTACTGGAAATCGTTGCTTTTTCTATCCTTCTCCTTTGCACTATAAAATAATTCCCAGCCTGGTTTATGACAAGCAGGCAACTATTTTTTTAAGCACCGATACTTTTCTAACCGGTTATGCTCGGGTAGCGAAACCACGAGATTTTGGCTCCGTGCGCTATGTTTTTGCCGGGGCAGAAAAAGTTAAGCCTGAAACAATTCAAAATTGGAAACGGATTTTTGGAGTTTCTATTTATGAAGGGTATGGGGCAACAGAAGCATCCCCTGTCATTGCGCTGAATTGTTCTATCGCTTCCAAAATAGGCAGTGTGGGCTTACCTCTTCCCGGGATTCAATATCGGGTAGAAGCTATGGAAGGAATTCCTGAAGGAGGGCGATTGTTCATTCGAGGCCCTAATATTATGGCAGGTTATCTCTCTACCAATTGCTCAGGGGAAATTAATTATTTAAAAGATGGTTGGCATGATACTGGAGATATTGTCAGTATTGATGAGAATAGTTTTGTGAGTATTAAAGGACGGGTAAAGCGGTTTGCCAAATTGGGTGGAGAGATGGTTTCATTAACCGCAGTGGAATCGATTGCTGCAGTTCTATGGCCAGGACAGACACATGCTGCACTTTATCAACAATGCCCTAAAAAAGGAGAACAAATCTTATTGTTTTCCGAGGCTCCTCTTGCTGATAAATCGACTTTTATTCACTATATCCATACGCAGGGGCATTCTGAATTGTTGATTCCCCATAAAGTATTTCCTGCGACTAAAATACCTGTTTTGACTACTGGAAAGATCGATTATGTAACTTTGGAACGTGGATTAACCGTGGTGTTTTCTTCCTGAAGGGGTTTATATAATAATTTAATAATGCCTTAATCTTGTACATGTTATGATCCGATTATAGATTGATTGTTGGAGCTATGATGTCTAATAGCACAAACCATATGTTGCAGAAAATGCAACCGAATTCAACAAAGAAATTAATATCTGAGCAGCCTGAGACAGAGGTAGAGCAATCAGAATTAAAGCCTGCCAGGGTAGTAATACCTATGCCAAAATCACCAATCGATGAGTTGGTGGTCAAATGTTTGCCCCAAAAAGATAGTTTTGATCTCACACCCACTAAATAATTTGGGTGATTTCTTTTTATTGCGCTTGAGACGTCTTAATTTTGAGCGGGTTCACCGCTTGAATTCTCCCCCCTGAACGATATACTAATAAAATAAAACTTATCTGTTGGAGTCTCTATGGCTGCTGGGAGTTTTTCGGAAACGTCGCATTGGCGTGACTCAGCAAGAAGCCCTCGTTTTTTTATGGTTGATGCGAGAGCTGCTTTTCCTATTTTCCTTTTTCTTATGCACATCAGAGTTTGGACGGGAGTATTGGTTTTAGTATCTGCAGTGTTTTTTGGAATTATTGAACATTATGGTTTTACGGTTCCGGTATTTTTGCGATGGCTTAGAAGCTTCTTGGCAGGCCCTCTTAAATCTTCTCAACCTTGGTGGCGATGAATGGCAACAGATATTCGTAAAAGTATGGCTTTGATTGCTGCCAATATGAATGCGAAATTTTATTTAAATGATCGTTTTGTAAGCTTTGATGAGGTATTTTCAGAAACCGGTTTATTACCTGCTATTGCCCGGCGAGCGGATCAACTCTGTTCTCTTTGCCTTGGTTATGGACTGGGGGCCACTTTCGATGAGGCTGAAAATGCTTTATTAGGAATCCGTGTGGTATTTGATGAAGTCACTCCTAATGTCCTGCGCCTGCTTTGTATGACTGATGTATTGAATGAGCTTATTCAAGGTGGTCCAAGCAGAGATTACACGCCTTTAGATGAATTAATGTACGATTGATCTATATTTATACTGACAAGTGTAAATTAAATGAAAGACTGATTTCTCTTAAGTTTGTCTTAAGCCATTATCTGTTAATGTAACTCTAAGAGTCATTAGTTTTGGAGTCTGTTATGGGCCTTGGCTTTTTTGATAATAAAAAACCGACTATCAATGCAGATGAAGTAAGGGCTAACATTGCTCTTATAAACCGGTTTATCGGTCTTTTAGATAAAGCGAGTGATAATCCATCAAATTCTCAAGCTCGAGACAAGCTGGTTGATCTCGGCAACAAACTTGGGGAAGCACTCGATCAACCTGAAATAACGGAATCTAAAAAATTAACATAATGAAGAAGTTACATTTTTTGATCAGATTTCTTCCATTTTATCACAGGAAATTTTAAATAGTACTCCGTCTATGACAAGGAATACTGTTATAATAGCTATATTCCTATATTAATTGTAAAAAACGTAGCCAATCGTTTATTCTTATCCTATATGAAAGATGAATTAACAGAACAACAAGCGCAAGCTATTTTAAAAGCGCTGGATGAAACTATTTCCACAGGTCCTTGGGAAGAGTCGAATTTCTTACGTGTAATTGGTAAAAATTTGCGTGAAATACGTGACAATTTTGCTAAGCAACTAGGTGGTGATGTAAGAGGACAAGACAAATCTAGAACTGAGTCGAATTTAGCAAATCGAATCGCGCTTCGTGCAGGCCAACAAGAAGTATTTATTGCTCTCTACTCGACTGAAGGACATAATATCCAAGCTTGGGAACGCATTCTCGCCAATCTCCCGCGCCAAATGATTTCACGTCCTATTTATGCTGATGAAAAGGATGTGCAATATTCAATTAAAGCCAAAGAGAATAAAGTAAATGAAGCCTATGTGGCCATTTATATCGATCAAAATGATCTTTTGACCGTACCCTCAGATAAGATACCTATGGATAAGCATGGCAGACCTTTGCTGAGTCTTAAAGATCGATCCATTAATTTGGAGAATATTATTCGCTTTGTGCATCTTTCAGGGGTTTACCGTTATGCAAAAGGGCGTTTAGTTAAAAATTCTCATCCAGACTAGCGATGAGAGTCGCGCCTTGTTTAAAGTGGGTATATACTTCATTTAAATTAATTAGTAAAAATTTGGCGAATGGCTCAACAAGCTCAACAACAAGGTGGTAGTGGCGATAATTCAATGGCACCAGTGTGGATCATGGTTCTATTGTTTCTTACCCTGTTTTTTATTTGGAGAACAGCTCACCAGCATATTGTTGCCTTTGTTTTTTATCTAAATATCTTACAAGCAAAATTAGTGACACTTTTTGTTAGTAATGAGCAACTTGCTTCTAATGTTTATTTGATGCAGACGATTGATCCTGCTACGGTTGACTGGGATCAGTTTTTAACGCTGACACGTAGCGTTGGTGATTACATCCGCTATCCTGTCGTTTTAATTCTTGTAGTTCTAGCCATTTTTCTTTATAAATCAGATATCACCCTTAAATTTCGTAGACCTCATAATATGAATACCCTGCGTGCGCAGGAACAGCATAATTGGCTGGCAATTATGCCCGTTGTGAACCTGGATCTGGCTGATACTGATATCAATACCGGTCCCTGGGCAATGGCTTTAACCCCTATTGAGTTTGCACGCAAATATAAATTGCTAAAAAAAGACGACGCACTCTTGGATAATCCGTTACCTGGACTAGAAATGACTGCTGGTATTCGCAAGGGAGATGCGAAGCGAGTATTTACTTTGCAACTGGGTCCTTATTGGGATGGGTTTGAGCGCTGCCCTCCACAGGCTTATGCCTTGGCCGCTGTCTTTATGGCCCGTATGAACAGAGATAGAGACTCAGCCAATTTAATTTTAGAAACTCTGGATAAAACCTGCACTGCAGGAAAGCCTGATTTTGCTGTAGCAAGACCCGTGTTAAAAAAATATCAGAACGCTGAAAACGTTCAAGAGATTTTGGCGAAGCATGCCTATCTTCTGACTGTTATGGCTTCTTTAATAGAGGCTTCACGAGAAGATGGCGTAGTTCCGAGTGCAGAATTTCTGTGGTTAAAAACCATAGATCGACGATTATGGTATATGCTTAATTGTGTAGGCAGACAAACGCCATTTGCTGAGGTTGGGGGTCCCTTTGCTCACTGGCGTGCGGAAAAAGAGATGAAACGGCGTTCATTGGTACCCATGATCGATGAGGCTATCAAAGCCCTTGAAGTCGCGGTGAAAGAAGTCAAATTAACGCCTAAAGAATTGCAGGAGTTAGAACCGTAATGCGTGGTATTGATTCGCGTCATGAAATAGATCCAACCATGTTGCTAAGGGACACCCGTACCCTTGGCCAAAGGCTTGCTGACTTTTTTGCTGATCCAACCAACATTTCTATTGTTTTGGTTTCAGTGGCTGCAGTTTCCTATTATCTCTCTGAAGTGGCTAGCTTAATGCTAATTCTTGGTATTCTGTTTTTTCTTTACAGTTATACCCGTAAGCAAAAACTGCCCTTCAGATTGCCCAAAATTGCCAGAGTTAAAGATTACAATGATCTGAAGCCAGGAGTTGGTACGCCCAATATTGCAAGAGGAATTGCTTTCTTTGGTAATGATCGTAAAACCAATGAAGAGTTATGGTTTGCCAATGATGACTTAAGAACCCATGCCCTTATTTTTGGTTCTACCGGTAGTGGTAAAACAGAAGCCCTTGTATCGTTAGCCTTTAATGCGCTTGTACAAGCCAGCGGTTTTATTTATGTCGATGGAAAAGGGGATAACTCGCTTTACGCTAAAGTCTTTTCCATGGTGCGTAGTATGGGGCGTGAAGATGATTTACTGCTTATCAATTTCATGACCGGGGCTCGCGACGTTATTGGTCCGCAGGAAAGACGCCTGTCCAACACCCTTAATCCTTTTTGCCAGGGGTCTTCGAGCATGTTAACTCAGCTCGTTGTAAGTTTAATGGGTTCTTCTGGCCAGTCTTCTGATGGTGATATGTGGAAGGGACGTGCCATCAGCTTCGTTGAAGCGCTTATGAAATTACTTGTTTATATGCGTGATGAAGGGGCTATTTTGCTTGATGCCAATAGTATTCGTAACTATTTTGATTTGGTAAAATTGGAATCAATTGTCATTGATAAAATATTTCCTCGTGATGAACAGGAAAGTATCAATATAGAGTCTGTACCAAAATTAGTTACTGATCCCCTCCGTAACTATGTTTTCAACTTACCTGGTTATAACAAAGAGAAAAAAGGTAAACAGGTTTCCCAGGTTTTAGAACAGCATGGTTTCATTACCATGCAGCTGGTACGGGTATTTTCATCGCTTGCAGATACCTATGGACATATTATACGGACTAACCTGGCGGAAGTTGACTTTAAAGACGTTGTACTTAATCGACGGATTCTGGTGGTATTATTACCCGCTTTGGAGAAATCGCCCGATGAGCTATCGAACCTGGGCAAGGTAATTGTTTCTTCTTTGAAGGCGATGATGGCTGCGGGTTTGGGAGATCAGGTAGAGGGTGATTATCGTGATGTTATTTTGCGAAAGCCCACCAATTCTCCGACTCCTTATATGTGTATTCTCGATGAGTATGGTTATTATGCGGTGCAGGGATTTGCTGTGGTACCTGCTCAGGCCCGTTCTCTTGGATTCTCAGCTATTTTTGCTGGACAGGATTTACCTGCATTCCAGAAGGCATCGAAAGAAGAGGCTGCATCCATCGGTGCAAACACCAACATCAAAATTTGTATGAAACTGGAAGACCCCACCGAGACCTGGGATTTCTTCACCAAAACGGCGGGTGAAGCTTACGTTACTAAAGTAGATTCATTCCAAACCAAGGACTCGAGTATCGCTAATAGCTATATGGATACGAAGAGTTCTTCATTTGAAAAACGGGCACGCATTGATTTATTGGATTTGAAAGATCAGACCGAGGGTGAGTCCCATATCTTCTTCAAATCTAAAATTGTACGCGCTCGCATGTTTTATGCTAATCCAAAGCCAGTTAAGCGTTTAAAACTAAATCAATTCTTGAAAGTAGAGCCGCCACCGGATGACTACCTGATGAAATTACAGAAGCAACTTTCTGGATTTCAAAGTATATTGGAAAGTGGTGATTTAAGCATTAATAAAGAAGTTGAAAATGAGGAAATCACCTTAATTACCAAGGCATTGCGTGAATCCCAAATTAGTGAACCAATCGAACGTGGCGTCGCGGCGTTACTTGCCTTCCATGGCCAAAATGAACCTGCTCCTGTTGAGGAATTAATTGAAGAAGAGGAAGAAGGTACCTTAACGATATTCAGAAAACTCACTCAACCTGCAAATACTGTTCCTCTCCTCGTTAAAGAGATAGAGCAATTTTCACAACCTCTGCTGGCAATCAATGAAACGCGTAATTATTTGGCTGTCATTGAGCGTGCGAGCGGAGCTAAAGATAAATACGCAGGAACAGTAGCCAATGAATTAATCAAAGATTTCCAAATGGCAACCAGCTATCCTCCTCATGAGCGTGATATCGTTAGTGTCGAAGATTTAGCCGAAATGGTGACTACTCTTTCTGACAAAATTGTCAGTGAACGTGAGAAAGCTAAGGCTAAAGCCCAAGAAGATTGATTGCCAATCCAATGACTGTTGATATTTCTTCCATCGTGAACCCATTCCCCCTGGTTTCTGGCCTGGCTGCGATTTGCCATGTCCCTAAACTGGTTCATTTCTTGCGCATAATTGTACCTAAACAGCGGAATTTTTAATAACTGCTTGTAACGCAATGATTAGTATGTTTTTATTTCATTATGCTGGGGAAACTATTTTATCAATAGAGGATTTGCGTTGAGACGATTTCGTAGTGGCTTACCAGGGTTTTTAAAAGGGCATGCCATTTTGCTTGCATCCTTATTGCTATTTGGTTGTAAAAGCCAGCCCAAATATACACCAGAAGAGGATCCTGCACTAAGGTTACCCTTCAGGGTTGCGCATACATCAGATAAAGCTATGATACGGCTGCAAAAGAACCTTGCCAATCACGGTGTAAAGGTTGTCACTATAGGTGAAGATTATTTGGTCAGTATCCCTTCCTCTGCGTTGTTCCCTGATCAATCACCTCGATTAACCTGGGCTTCCTATGGTTTGTTAAATAAAGTGGCTTGTTATCTAAAAGAATTTCGTAAGGTTGGTGTGAATGTAACCGCATATAGTAGCAAGTATGTCTCAGCAAAACGTGAGCATGCTTTGACACTTGCAAGAGCAAGAGCTGTAGCTGATTATTTATGGTCGCAAGGTATCGATAGCCGTTTTATCTTTACAGAAGGGTTGGGGAGTGATAAACCTATAATGACCTACACTCAGGCCGGTGATAAATCACCAAATTCGCGTATTGAAATTACTTTTAGAGATACGATTGTTTAAATGAGGGTGCAATGAGTCGAGAGACTTGGAATACAATAAAAAATTCTAAGACGTTTTATATTCAAACCTATCGTAGGGCGAGTAAATACCTTATTGTATCGGGATGTATAAACTTACTCTTGTGCTTGATTATATATTACCTTCACCTTCATCAACCGGAACGTGATTTTTATGCTACCAGTGGGATTACTCCTCCTATAAAGTTGAATCCCCTGAATGAACCAAATTATACAGGCAACGCATTGCTTGCGCCTGATCCAACTAATGATGAAGAAGTGAAAGTTATACCGCAATAACCGAGGAAATTATGGCTGAAGATGCTTTGACAATTGTTGCTATGAGGAATGATTTTTACCGTGATGGCCAACGTAAAACGATGATCACGCTTATCATTTCAATATTAGTCAATTTCGTTCTGGCTTCACTGTTAGTTTACATGATTACTCATCCACCGGCGCCTAAGTATTTTGCTACAAGCATCAACGGCAGAATCACTCCCTTGTATCCTCTTAATGAGCCTAACCAGTCCGATTCTGCAGTACTGCAATGGGCAAACCAGGCTGCTATTGCTGCCTTTACCTATAATTTTGTGAATTACCGTGATGAACTGCAAGCTTCGTCAGGATTCTTTACTGCTGATGGTTGGTCCCAGTTTTTAACTGCTTTGCAGCAATCAAATAATTTGGATGCGGTAAAAGCCAAGAAACTTATTGTCTCTGCAGTAGCGACTCGGGCTCCCATTATCTTACAAAAAGGGATCTTAAATGGCCGGTACTCTTGGCGTGTGCAAATGCCGATTTTGGTAACCTACCAGAGTGCTAGTGAATTTTCACAGCAAAATAACGTAGTGACCATGTTAATCACGAGGGTATCAACACTTAACTCTCCTCGTGGGATTGGTATATCGCAGTTTGTTGTTGGGCCAGCTAGCGGTGGTATAAGTTGATGAATAAGAAGAAAAAAGCCGTTCTTAGGCTTGGTGCGCTTACTGTTTTGTTAGGCAGTGTGATTCCTTTTGCTGCTTATTCTGCTGATCAATCTGATTCAGCACAACAGGCATTGCAACAACTCCGGCTTTTGCAACAGCGTTTATCGCAAAATCAAGGCCAACCGGGGCAACCCCAACAGCAAGGCAGGCCAGGTGTTCGGCCGCCGCAAAATACAGTTCCGCAACCGACGGCACCCGCTCCAGCAGTTCCAGATGGTCAGGTTGTCAGTGATGCTGATAATGAGCTAATTGATGTTAAGGCGTTTGAAGGCGTTACAAGGCAAATGTTTCCACTGACACCGGAGCAGCTCTTGCGCCTTAAACAACTTTACCAAACCAATGAGTATGCTAAAGCAGCAACAGCAGGTGTTCCACCAAAACCAACCGCGACATCTCAATTCGTTAATTTGTCGCCCGGTTCGACGCCGCCGGTTATTCGTTTGTCACAAGGATTCGTTTCTTCCCTCGTTTTTCTTGATTCAACCGGTGCACCATGGCCCATCAGTGCTTATGATTTGGGTGATCCTTCCGCTTTTAATATTCAATGGGATAAAACAAGTAATACGTTAATGATTCAGGCTTTGAAGTTGTACAACTACGGTAATCTTGCGGTCAGGCTTCGCGGCTTGAATACGCCTGTTATGTTGACCCTCATTCCTGGCCAGAAGGCAGTGGATTATCGTGTTGATCTCCGTATCCAAGGCTACGGCCCAAATGCGAAGAGTACACCGATGGAGAATGGCATTCCACCTAGTGCGAACGATCTTTTATTGCACGTTCTGGATGGGGTTCCCCCACCTGGCAGTCGACGCTTAACCGTAAGTGGTGGTGATGCAAGAGCTTGGATAATCAACGACAAAATGTATGTCCGAACCAATCTTACTATTCTGTCTCCGGGTTGGATAGGAAGTATGACCAGTGCTGATGGTATGCATGCTTATGAAATGCAAAAATCGCCTGTATTACTGGTTTCCTGGCATGGAAAGGTCATGCAGCTCAAGGTAGAAGGGTTATAATCAAATGGCAGGCAAAAAAGAGAATATTAAGGCATTATTTACCAATACCCGTTCACGGGTAATTATTCTGTTCACAGGCATTTTGCTGATCACAGCGATTGTAATTGGCGTAACAAAGTTAAAATTCTCAAGTGATTTAGGACCAGAAGCCAGTGCCAATGTGAGTATGGTTCCAGGGGGAATTCAATCGATTCCTGGTGCACTTGATCCAACGGTACAATACGCAAAATTACAGGAAGCTCAAAATGTTGAGCAGGCGCAATCAGCACTAAAAACTGGCGGAAGTTCTATACCAACTATTATTCGTACTCAGGCTTTGGGGGCGGGTGTCGAGCCGGTAGGGGCGCAAGCGGGGCAAGGTGGTGTCGGATTTACGACTTTGGCAATGGAAGATCAGGGCGGAGCCCAGAGAAGTTTATGGCTGCAAGCGTTAAAGAACAGCAACTGTAGTAAAGCTACAGTGACTAAGGTTGTAAATGAAGGAGCAGCCCTTGCTGATTTGAAATCCGCGTGTACTTGTATTCAATTAAAAGATAGTGGCTACCAACTTTCTGACCTGGAGGGGATTTGCTCTTGTAAAGAATTAAGAGCCGCAGGTTTTAACGCTCGCCAATTGAAAGATGCAGGGTTTAGTGCAGAAAGGCTTAGACTTTGTGGGTTTGATGCCTGCGAATTGAGAAATGCGGGATTTACAGCCCAGCAGATGAAAGATGGTGGTTTTTCTGACGGTGAATTGAAAGGAGCCGGTTTCTCGCCAGAGGAAATTACAAAAGCGAGTGGTTTGCCTAATGGAATAACTGAAGCTGACGTCCGCAAAGCAGGATGTCAAGTCGATGCATTAAAGCGCCTAAGAGCGGCTGGTGTGACAGCCGCAGCAATTCGGCGTATCAGCGGTTGCAGCGCTGCCCAATTAAAGGCAGCAGGTTATAGTGCTGCTGAGTTAAGGAATGCGGGTTTCAGTGCAGCTGATCTAAAGAATGCAGGGTTTACTGCGGCGCAGCTAAAACAAGCTGGTTTTAGTGCGAGAGATCTTCTTAACGCTGGTTTTACACCTCAAGACTTGGCTAATGCTGGATTTACACCAGGGGAAATTGCAGCGGGTGAGTCAGAATTACCACCAGGGATTACACCCGCAGATGTCAAAAGTGCAGGCTGTGATGTTGCAACATTAAAGATGGAGCGTCTGGCTGGTGTGAGTGCTAAGTTGATTAGGCAATATGCTGGCTGTAGTGCCAAGGCGCTAAAAGAGGCTGGATTTACAGATAACGATTTGGCTAATGCCGGTTTTACACCCGCGCAAATCAGTGCTGCAGGCCCAGTAGATGATAACACTATTCGAGCGGCTGGCTGTGATCCTGAAAAACTAAAGGCTCTATTTGCCAGAGGTGTGTCAGCTACCAGAATACGTACTTTAAATGGCTGTAGCGCACAAGCTCTAAAAGCGGCTGGTTATGATGCAAAACAATTGGCCGCGGCTGGTTTTACGCCGCAAGATTTATTGGCAGCCGGGTTCACACCTGCGCAAATTCGGGCAGCAACAGATGTGTCCGATGACGCGATACGGGCTGCCGGTTGCGATCCAGTCAAATTAAAATACCTATTTAGCCAGGGCGTATCAGCCAAACGCATACGCGAATTAAATGGTTGTAGCGCAGAAGCTTTAAAAGCGGCTGGCTATGATGCTAAAGCTTTATCGGATGCCGGTTTTACTCCTCAGCAATTGCTGGATGCTGGTTTCACACCACAACAATTAGGCCAGGCAGGAATTAAGACAGCAGCTGTAATTGCGGCTGGCAGAACGGCGGATTGTAGTGTTGCTTCATTAAAAGCGGCTCGTGCGTCTGGCGTCTCTGCGGCTACAATAAGACAAACACTAGGTTGTAGTGCAGCAGCAATGAAGGCTGCGGGTTATACTGCCGCAGAATTAAAAGATGCAGGTTTTACAGCCGCTGAACTTAAGGATGCAGGGTTTTCAGCTGCTGAACTTAAAAATGCGGGTTTTAGTGCCAAAGAATTGCGGGATGCAGGTTTCAGCGCTGCTGATCTTAAGAATGCGGGCTTTACTGCCAGTCAATTAAAAGACGCAGGATTCAGTGCAGCTGACCTTAAAAATGCGGGTTTTACTGCGAGTCAATTAAAAGCAGCGGGGTTTAGTGCCAAAGATCTAAAAGATGCTGGTTTTAGCGCGGCTGCTTTACGCCAAGCCGGTTTTTCGGCAAAGGATTTAAAAGATGCTGGCTACACCGCTGCAGACTTGAAAAATGCTGGTTTCAGCAACGCAGAGATACAGAGTGCAGGGTTTCCTCCAGATACTTCCCAGCTGGCAGGTTTACAAGCAGCCAATCAACCAACGGCTGTACCATCCAACTTGGCAGGGATACCAAGCATGCCAGGGCAAGCGCCTTCTGCCACTTCAGCACAGGCAGCCCAAGCGCAGCAATTACAGGAAATTTTGAAAAGGCAGAACCAACAGTTGGCTGATCAAAAATATCAGCAAAAAATTCAACAACGTACATCCCAAATGTTAGGTGTTGCAAATCAGTCACTACAAGAATGGAAAAAGGTAGCTACCCAAGCCTATACTGGTGGCCAAGAGGAAAAAGCACCAGGTGCCGAAGGTGCTCAGGTAAGTGGTGCCCCTCAGTCGGGAATGGCTGGTGGCATGGCGAGTGGCCCTGGTGGTGCTGGTGGTAGTACTCCTCCACAGAAAGCAATTGTTAGAACGGGTGATATCGTATTCGCCGTTTTAGACACCTCTGTTAATAGTGATGAGCCAGGCCCCATTCTCGCAACGATTGTGTCTGGTAAATTAAAGGGCTCTAAACTAATCGGCAGTTTCAATTTGCCTGCAAATGCCGATAAAATGGTGATTAGTTTTAACACATTATCGGTTCCGGGGGCTGCTAAAACGGTGAGTATTAGTGCTTATGCAATTGATCCAAATACAGCGCGCACTGCATTATCCAGTAATACGGATCACCATTATCTTCTCCGTTACGGTTCTCTGTTTGCTTCTTCTTTCCTGGAAGGTTTTGGTAATGCTTTCCAATCAGCCAATACAACAGTGACAATTGGTGGGACTGGGGGTGGTGATAATATTACCGTCCAAAACGGTATTGGTCGCTCTGCATTGGAAAACGCTGTGATTGGTTTGGCGACGGTGGGTAAAAGTTGGGGGCAGGTTGCGCAACAGCAATTTAGTCGACCCACAACCGTGGAAGTATATTCAGGTACTGGCTTGGGTATATTATTTACTCAAGACTTAACCTCACTTTAACTTGATGAGCAGGTAAAAAATGGCAGACGACAAAGATGAATATAGCGATGAATATCAGTTTGCTGATCTGGATGTAATAAGTCCGGATTCATCGGATGGAGATGCAGTTTCTTCAGAAGCAGCTGGCGCGGAGAAAAAACAGTTTAATAGCGGTGGCAGAAAAGATATTAGGCGAAATGCGTTAATTGTTGTTGGTATTGTGATTGTCATCATGCTTACTTATGAATTTTGGGGGATGTTATTCTCTGGCAAAACAACTGATGCAGAGACAACAACCGTTCCACCAATAACAACAGCAACGCCTCAGCCGACTCCAACACAGCCAGTTGTTACTGCGCCAGTACAGCCTGTTACGCCTCCGACTCCGCCAGTACAGACTGGGCCTGATAATACACAAATCA
Organism: Legionella feeleii; assembly: GCF_001467625.1. GTDB lineage: Bacteria > Pseudomonadota > Gammaproteobacteria > Legionellales > Legionellaceae > Tatlockia > Tatlockia feeleii. Next base: position 64,067 of record NZ_LNYB01000082.1, on the reverse strand, counting down.
CTCAAAAATTGTCTGCTTTGGAATTAAGTCAACAAAATCTGCGGTCTGAAGTAAATGCGCTGAACGATCAGTTAAGTGGTATTAATAGCAATGTCAATGAATTAGCCAGCAAGATAGCTGATCTTAATCAAATGCTAACTACCCTGGCAGCTAAAGTAGATCAGCAGTCGAATCAAATTGACATATTAACAACCAGAACTGCTCCAAAACCTGTGCCCCGTATAGTTCATAAGGGGCCCCCACGACCTGTTTTCTATATTCAAGCAGTAATACCTGGCAGGGCATGGTTAATTGCAACAAATGGGTCTACACTTACTGTTAGAGAAGGATCACAAATAGCTGGTTATGGTGTAGTTAAGCTGATTGATGCACGTCAGGGACGTGTAATAACCAGTTCAGGTCAAGTAATAAGGTTCAGTCAGCAAGATAGTTGAGGCAAATAAATATGTCAGGAACTAGTAATTCTTGGATAGCAAGTCAAGTCGATGTTTTAACTAATCTTGCAACTAATTTGCTCCCTGTCGAGCGGATGGTAACAGGAGCCGCTTATGTAATCGGCTTGGCATTCGCTTTTAAAGCCATTTACAGTTTGAAGATGTACGGCGAAGCCAGGACAATGATGTCGAGTAATACCAGTATAAAGGAGCCAGTAATTTATCTCATAGTAGCAGGAATGTTAATTTATTTCCCGACGGGAATGGCTATTATGTTAAATACTACTTTTGGCTCTTCGAATATTTTACAGTATGCACCGGTGAACAGTAATAATCCGTTGATTGGCAGTCTGTTTGGCCCGGGCAACCAGGCAGGTTGGGCGCTATCTGTTATAATCCAGGTAATAGGAGTCATTGCGTTTGTGAGGGGCTGGGTATTGATAGCTCGTTCTGCTTCACAAGGCCAACCTCCGGGGGGGACAGGGAAAGGGCTGATGCATGTTTTTGGTGGTATTTTGGCGATGAATGTTGTAGCAACGCTACAAATCATCAATAATACATTATATGGTACGGGTGGTTAATAATTAGGAGACATTAAAGTGAAGAAGCCAGTAACATTAAATAAAAAGCGTAGTAATAAAAAACGCCTATTGATGTACACAGCTTGTATTGGTTTATTGATTATTGCCGGGGAGGCAGCTGCCACTACTAGCACTATTGGCGGTATGGCCTCACAAATTACTGCATCATTTACAAACCTGGCTAAATTAATTACTGCAGGCTCGTACTTGGCGGGGCTAGGTTTTTCTATCGGCGCCATTATGAAATTTAAGCAGCATAAAGATAACCCTACCCAGATTCCAATTGGTACACCTATCGCATTGGTTTTTATTGCGGCAGCGTTATTATTCCTGCCCTCCATTCTCGGTGTGGCCGGTGCTACCATGTTTGGTGGTTCTGGTGGTTCAACTGCTGGTCCTACTGGTACAATTTTCAGTGGCAGTGGTGGTTAAACGTTCAATTTATTTTTAGAAATCAGGAAGGCAGGTTTTGCTTCCTGATTTTGTTATTAATTATTGCTAATTATTGAGAGCATAGTCACATGGCTGAGAACCAGGGGCGTAATACGACTTTAAAGCTTGTAGCGAGTCCTGGCTCATGGCGTCTGTATTCAGCCAGAAAGGCGGATGAGCGTTTTAAAGCCTATGAACTTAAGGTTTTTCAGCGTGATCGCTATACCTGTCAGTTTTGCGGTTTTCAGGCAAGGTTATATCAAGAAGTTGTGAACCTTGATCATGATTTTTCTAATAACCGATTATCTAATCTTGTAACAGCCTGCTGTTTTTGTGCCCAATGTTTTTTTGTTGAGTCAGTTGGTGTTGGTGGCTATGGTGGCGGCACATTAATTTATCTTCCTGAACTAAGTCAGCCAGAATTAAACAGTCTTTGTCACGTTCTTTTTTGTGCAATTACTAATGACACAGGATACAAATCGAGTGCGCAAAATATTTATCGCAGTTTTAAATTTCGCTCTCAGGTTGTGGAAGAAAAGTATGGTGAAGGAACCAGTGATCCAGCGATATTTGGCCAATTAATTATTGATTCGAATATTACATCAAAGGATGTCTCTGAAAGCCTTTTTAAAAACATTCGCTTATTGCCTTCCAGAGCTAAATTCCGCAAACAAATCGAGCGATGGGCTGCAAGTGCCTTAGAAGAAATTACAGAACAGAAATAAGTAGTCAGCTTAATTGCATAAAGGTTAAATTTGTAGGGTTCATTGAAATATTCGTTTAATGGTAGGGAAATGGCATGGGGAACTGGTCAGAATCATTTTTTGAAGGTGTTGATACCTTTTTTGCCTGGTTAAGTACTTCATTGAAGCAAACAACCGAGTCTTATTGCGATTTGGAAACTGCTGATAGTCCAACTGTCCTGGTTAACCATGACGGTGCTTTATTGTCTATTCTGAAAATTGAAGGGGTTACTGCGCTTGCCGGTGCCGAAGAATTTGATCGCCTGGTTGAGGGTTTGAGTAATGCGTTTCAGGCTGCTATGGGCAGACCAGGCCATGCCCTGCAAGTCTATTTTAGCCATGACAAACAAAATATAAGAAAACTTATCCAGGACATTTACGCGCCCGCTGATGCAACTGCAAAGCGTTTGGAACTGAGCCTTGACGATTTATTCAGTGAACGGGTTAATTTTCTGGCTCAATATTGTGCTGAAGAACGGTTATATTTTGTTCTTTACACGCGTCCTTATAATTTATCGCAAGAACAATTAAAGGCGGCAAATAAAGCTAAAATGAAAATGCTGAAAGACACCAAAGCGCCGCCTTTTAAAAATACCCAGACTATTTATGCCGCTATTCCAGAGTTACGTGATACGCATGATGCCTATGTGCGTTCCATACTTAACGATCTTGATGCGCTTAATATTTATGCAAAATTGGTCGAAGTTCATGATGCAGTGCACGCTATCCGTATGACTGCAGATCCTGATTTTACAGCTGATGATTGGCAGGCGACACTTCCTGGCGATAAGATAATCCCACGTGAGGTGAATAATTTTGATGGTGACCCCTCCGATTTGTTATGGCCCTCTTTAGCAAAACAAGTACTTCCACGTGATGCGGAAGCACTCGATCTACGCACAGTAAGGGTTGGGAATAAAATCTATTCTTCTGTTTTTATTGATTTATTCCCCAAAGATATTAGGCCGTTTATTAATTTGTTTGCCCGTATTTTACCATCTCATATTCCATGGAGAATATCCTTTTTAATAGAGAGCGAAGGATTAGGTACCATCAAACTTAAAGGGTTATTGTCTGCGATCCTCAGCTTTTCTTCTGCTCAAAATAGATTAATCAGTGATTCGGTAAACTTATTAAAATATTTACAGCTCAATACGGATGATTCCATCATACGCTTGCGGGTAGTCGCTGCTACCTGGGCTCCAGAAGGCGAGCTTGCCTTATTGCGACGACGTAGTTCGGAACTGGTTAAAGCGATAGAAGGATGGGGTTCAACTGACGTATCTGAAATCTGCGGCGATCCTTTTGCGGGGTTTGTTTCCAGTATGCTGGCCACAACACTCAATAGCACTGCCGTGCCTTCTGTTGCTCCATTATCAGACGTGATCAGCATGTTACCGATTACACGGCCTGCATCTCCCTGGGAACATGGCGCCTTGTTATTTCGTACACCCGATGGAAAGCCCTGGCCATTTCAGCCTGGCTCGACCCAACAAACTACCTGGATTGATTTGGTATATGCTCGTCCTGGTTCTGGTAAGTCAGTATTATCGAATGCGATGAATTTGGCACTTTGCCTATCAGGGGGGCTAACTCGCTTACCTCGGATAGCTATTATTGATATTGGCCCTTCAAGTAGCGGACTCATATCGCTTCTTAAAGAGGCGTTGCCTGCATCTAAACGCCATTTAGTAGCCTATCATCGCTTACGCATGACGCCTGATTATTCAATTAATCCTTTCGATACCCAGTTAGGTTGCCGCTACCCGACAGCGATTGAGCGTTCATTCTTGGTTAACTTCTTAACGCTGCTAACCACCCCGTTAGGTGCTGCTAAACCTTATGATGGTATGCCTGATTTGGCAGGTATGGTCGTCGATGAATTATATAAAAGTTTAGCGGATGAATTTAACCCCACCCCCTATTCGCCGGGTGTGGAAGAGTTTATTGACAGTATTTTAGAGGAAATTGGTTTTGTTCGGGATTCAAAATCAACCTGGTGGGAAGTAACCGATTCCCTTTATTCAGCAGGTTTTATCCATGAGGCTATGTTGGCACAACGTTATGCAATGCCCTTACTTGCAGATGCCGCCTCAATCTGTCGTACACCCTCTATTGAGGATTTATATGAAAAAGTAACTGCGCCAACAGGTGAATCATTGATTAATGCGTTTTCTCGTATGATTTCTGGTGCGGTTCGTGAATATTCAATTCTATCAAGGGTAACAAGCTTTGATATTGGAGATGCGCGTGTTGTGTCCCTCGATTTGGATGAGGTTGCCAAGAGTGGGGGAGACGCTGCCGATCGCCAGACTTCGGTTATGTATATGTTAGCGCGTTATGTACTTGCACGACATTATTACTTGACCGAGGAAAGCTTGACCAATATTCCTGAGCAGTATAAGGAATATCATAAAGAACGGGTCTTAGAAATTAGGGAAGATCCTAAACGGATTGTTTATGACGAATTCCACCGTACTGCCAAATCCTCGGCAGTTCGCGATCAGGTCATTATCGACATGCGTGAGGGTCGTAAATGGAAGGTACAAATTGCTTTGCTATCGCAATCAGTTGATGACTTTGATGCAGTAATGATCGATTTCAGTACCGCAATTTATGTGATGGATGCGGGCCCATCACAGGCAGTAGAAAAGACCAGTCAGATCTTCGGTTTGTCGAATACAGCCAAAGTTGCATTGCGTACCCGGGTACATGGTCCTCGCCAAGGGGGGGCAACCTTCCTCGTGCAATATGCAACCAAGAATGGTGTTAACGTGCAATTACTGACTCTGACTTTGGGACCTGTCGAGTTGTGGGCGTTTAGTACCACAGCAGAGGACGCGGCAGTTCGGAATCAATTGTATCGTCACTTAGGTCCTGGGGAAGCAAGAAGATTGTTAGCTGCGATGTTCCCCAATGGCTCTGTTGCAAGAGAAATTGAAGCCAGATTGGCTGCGATGAGAGAGCAAACTGGCCTCATTGAGGAGGATGCAAAATCCAGCGTTGTGGAGCAACTGGTCGTTGATATATTGAACGCCTACTCTAAAGACCCTAATGTGAAGATTTTGCCCAAGCACTAAACCATTATCCAAACAATGAGAGGAGACTCCCAGTCTATGGCGGCAACCTCTCACTGTAGTCAACATGACGTTGACTACTTCAGCCCGAATGCAAGCCAAAACTCAATTTAATGTTGGGTTTAAATGCATCGATCTCTTGCAGGTCACTAAGTTTGGGCCAGGTTTTGAAAGTACCATTATCGGGCATGCCATAGCCATCATTGTGATAGTTTATCAACTTATCGGTATAATATCTTACACTTCCCATGCCCTCTTGTGTATATACTTGGAGGGTTTTGGGATAGTCTGCTTTGATTCGATTTGCTAGCTCAGCAATACCTGGAATATCTTCAAGTGAATAAGCTTGGGTATGATTGGCTATAAAAACTCGTCCCTCTTTTTTCAGTATAGAGGTAATCGCTTCAGCCATTGTTTGGCATATTAACGAGTCTGGCCGGTCATCAATAATACAACCAAAAATTTCAACGCTTACATTAGGGTTCTCTCTTGGTTTAAAGACTCTATCCGTACTATCCTTCCTTTCAAGCTCATGTTGATTTATCAAAATTTTAAGCTGCTTTTCGGTGCAAAAATTCGCGTCAATTAGCAAAATAGTAACTTCTTTATCCTGTGCAATATTTTTTAAGTAGGATGGGATTTGCTGCTCGCTGTTGGACCCTCGGCTAAAACAACGGAGCCCTCGCCAGCACTTTCAGCCATTCCTTTTAAAGACGCAAGTAAATGGAAGTAGGAAGAAGTCATTGCTTGAAATTCATCTTCAGGGCGGGGGATGGAGACTTTCTCTTAAAAATCTTGATAACGCCGCTTTTCTGCTTCTTCTTCATTTACTGTTTCGCATTTAAAAAACCCATCATCTCCATTTAAAGAAGCACAAATTAATTATAGTTAAATTTAACAATTTTATAGAAAAGCGATATAAACAGCACAGAAAGAGATTATATAACTACAATTTTGCTTCTTAAGAAGCAGGGATCTTTATCATTCACAGGGAGCTTTTTCTACATAAAGTTTATTCAGGGAGTAAAAGCTTGGTTTGGCTGTGACTTGTTTCCTGAGTATGGTTTTGGATTTTTACCCTGGATTTGCTGATCAATAGGTAGGCTAGAGGGACTACATACAAAGAGAAAAAGGTACCTACCACCATACCCCCAAGAATCACTAAACCGAGTTGCTCACGGCTTTCACTACCTGCACCAGAAGCTAATGCCAAAGGCAGAGCTCCCAGAACCATTGCCAGAGTAGTCATTAATATAGGGCGTAATCGAATGCGAGCACTTTGCATGACTGCATTTAATCGATCATGACCAAGTTTGAGTTGTTGATTGGCAAACTCTGTAATCATGATTCCGTGTTTGGTAATCAAACCGATAAGGGTCACCATCCCAATATTACTATAGATTGATAAGGAACCACCAAACAGATACAGCGCAATAACCGCTCCGACCAGGCATAAAGGAACACTAAAAAGTACAATGAGAGGGTCAATAAAACTTTCAAATTGTGCAGCTAACACAAGATAAATAAATAAAAGGGCTAGTAAAAAAGCGTATAAGCTACTGCCTGATGATTCGAGATAGTCTTTTACTGTACCGGTAAAGTGGTATTGAATATCCTCTGGTAATTTTTCCTTCAACAGTCTTTTTACCTTGGTGATTACTTCATTTAAATGAGCACCAGGAGCCAGTTCCGCAGTTATATTCGCCGTACGTAAACGATTTAGGTGGGGGAGACTGTCTGGACCAATGGTATTTTTTATCTGAATCAGGGTTGATAAAGGGATCATGCGTCCACGCCCGCTTTGGACATAAAGTTTGTTTAATACAGAAATGTCACGGCGCTCAGTCTGTTGTAGCTGTAGTATCACTTTGTAGGCTTGACCGTCGTAATTAAAATTAACCGGGTTACTACCTCCCAGCATTGTAGAAAGTAATTCTGCCACGTCCGCAAGATTCACATTCAGATCAGCCGCTAATTGCCGATCAATTTCAACATCAATCTGTTCGCTATCCAAGGCTAAATTATTTTTCACATGCCTGAAGCGCGAGTCCTCAGAAAGGGATTTGGTAATGTCGTTAGCAATTTGGTTTAACCGTAGGTAGGAGGTATTCCCTAAAAGGGCCATACTAAACTGACTATTAACTCCTCCTCCGCCTCGATGGCCCAAGGGGTTAGGACTTGCGGGAAAAACATTGATACCAGTAATTTTTTGCATTTTCTCGCTAAGCTCATTACTTATTTCTCTTTGACTTCGATGCCGTTCATTCCAGGGGGCTAATTTTAGGAGAGTAAAGGCCGATGAGGGTTTTACTGAAGTAAGATAGACTACTTTCTCAGGAATTGTTTCATAAACAGCCTCTAGTTCACGACTGTATTGATCAGTATAAGACGTGCTGGCATTAGTCGGCGAAGAGATAGGGGCTATGATATACGATTGATCTTCCGTGGGAGCAAGTTCCGCACCCAGGCGTAGATAGCAAAACAAGCCAATGAGACAAGAACAGAAAACTAAAATACCAAGGCGTGAAGGTTGCTTAAGTACGGCAAACAAACTTTGATGATAACGAGTGCTTAGTTTTTCAAATTGTTTGTCTAACCACAGGCTGTAGCGGCCTTCTTGATGCCGTAAAAGCCTTGAACACATCATGGGTGATAAACTTAAAGCAACAATACCGGAGATAATCACTGTTAAAGCCAGTGTGGTTCCGAATTGCAGGAACAGTTTGCCAGTAAAACCGGCAACAAAGCCCATAGGGGCATAAACTGCTGCCAGGGTGATTGTCATTGCCAAGACAACAAAAACGATTTCTGTACTCCCTTTTATTGCTGCTTGCATGGCAGATAATCCTGCCTGCATATGGCGGTGGCAATTTTCGAGTACAACAATGGCGTCATCAACTACCAGGCCAATTGCCAATACCATTGCCAGTAAAGTAATCGTATTTAATTCAAAACCCAGCCAGTACATAGGCCAGAAAGCAGTTACCAGACAGATAGGAATAGTAATGATGGGAATCATCGCCGCGCGCAAATTACCCAGGAAAAGGAAAACCACCAGTCCAACAAATAAAATAGCTTCAATAAACGTTTTATAGACTTCATGGATAGAACGTTTAATAAAATTGGTTGAATCAAAAACCAGTTGAATGCTAAAACCTGGCGGCAAGGTTTGCTGCAAGGAAACCAATGTTTTTTTAACGGCTGCTGCCACGTCGACGGGATTTGCAGTTGATTGCGCAAGGATAGCTAGTCCAACTGCAGATTTACCATTAATGCGGAGTAAATTATCTTCATTTTCACTGCCTACCGAAACGGTTGCCACTTCGGCCAGACGGATGAGTTGATTATTACGATTGGCAATGACGAGATCAGCAAAATGTTTAGCATCTTGCAAACGTGCATGAGTGACTACCGTATAATAACGGTTAGTGCTTTTAATTTGACCGCTTGGAATGTCGAGATTTTGCTGGGTAAGTGCATTTTTAACTTCCGCAACAGTGACTCTGCGGGCTGCCATTTTTACCGGATCGAGGGCAATTTTAACAGCGTAATCTCGTCCACCATGATAGGTTACCTCTCCGACCCCTTTAATTTCTTGTAGCCTGGGTTTGATGTGACGGGAGACATAATCGGTGATTTCAAGGGAGTCTTTTGTTTTATCATGAAAGCCAATGACGGCAACAGGATTTGCATCAGCGTCGTTTTTACTGACGACCGGTGCATGGCTATCTTTGGGGAGTTTTGCCTGGATCGCCGACATTTTGTTACGGATATCGCTAACAACCTCATTGATATCAACGCCCAGTTGAAAATCAATATTAACCCGGCTTTTACCCAACATGCTGGTGGAGCGTAGCGAGTCAACGCCTGATATACCTGACAAGGCATTTTCAATCGGAATAGTAATTTCTTTTTCTACTAATTCAGGACTTGCCCCATCATATTCAGTAGAAATATGGACAATGGGTTTATCAATGTTGGGTAAATGTCTTACCGGCAATTTGTTGAAATGAATCAAACCGGCAATAACCATCAGTAAAGTAAAAACAATTGTAAAAACGGGGCGTTGAATGCAACGTTTGGAAAAATTCACTCTATTTCCTACCCTTCATGAATATCAATGACGTGACTTCCTTCCTTGAGCTTGTGTTGACCTCGCACGATAACGATATCATCGGCTTGCAAGCCACTGCAAATCTCGGTCATCGAGGCATGATGTGCGCCTGTTTCAACAGGGACAGCGACGGCTATATCATCGCGTAATACAAAGATTTTTTGACCATGGATCGTCGGGATCAGGCTTTCTTCGGGAACCAGAAGACGTTTTTTCTTTTCACCAAACTGGTGGCTGACTCGCACAAACAAGCCCGCAGATAGTATGCGTTGCGGATTATCGATCAAGGCTTCAACAGCGATAGTTCGTGTTTCGCGGTCAACTGCCGGATCAATGTAATTAACCACGCCTTGAAAAACTTTTTTAGGAAAAGCATCAGAAACCACACTTACTTTTTGTCCCTCTTGTAAACGGGGTAAGTAACGCTCTGGCAGATTATATTCTACTCGCAATTTTTGATTGGCGACCAAATGTACCAGGGGTTGGCCAACTTTTACATATTGCCCTACACTGACTTGTCTTGAGCCCAGCGTCCCGGAAAACGGAGCCCGAAGGCTTAGTTTTTCCAATTGAGCCTTTTTAGCTTTCACTGTATTCTGCTTTTCCTGCAGATCAGCTAAGGCTTGGTCCAAGGCTTGTGCCGAGGCGAGTTTACGCTTGGCCAATTCACTCATACGTTGGTAGCTTGTTTCACTTAAGGTGAGATTGGCTTCTGCACTGGCCAATTCACTTTTTAAAACGGTATTATCGAGCTGGATTAAAAGAGTGCCTTTTTTTACACTAGCGCCTGGTTTGAAATAAATTGCTGCAATTTGTCCAGCTAGCTCGGAACTGATATCGATGTTATCGGTACTGGCAAGACTGCCCAGGGTTTCAAATTGTTCTGCTAAGACTTTTTCCGTAACCGCTGCCGTTTCAACGGCAATTGCATTCATAGGAATGGGGTTACTAACCGTTTTCTTGTGTTGAAAAATAAAGATAGATGTTGAAACGATGCCCAAGAGTGTCATGAGCAAGATAATGGAGCGAGATTTCATGCCGAGGGCACCCAGTAGCTATAGATCGGTAGATTATAAAGCACTTTGGACGAAGATTCAAAAAAACGGTAATCAGGTATAGGTTTAATAGATATCAATTAGGAAAATGACTGCACAAAGCGATTAATGCGATATTTTCTAATACCGCATTAATCAACTTCGTGGATTAGCTAGGCTTACTACATTGTACAACGTTCTGGATTCTCTTCGGGAAGAAGTGATTGTCTACGTGTCTCAATTAATGTTTGCTTATCATCTAATTGGGTTTTGTATTCCGTGTATGCCAGATAATTACGTGCCATGGTCTGGTAGTTTTCGAAATTAGATAAAGCATCCTCCTTGACCAATGATTTTTCAGAAGAGAAGAATTGCAACTGACTACTGAGTGCTTGGAGTTTTTTCATCTGTTCAATAACGATACCACTGGCATGGTTATTAATAAGTTCTAGTGTTCGCTGCTTACTAGCACCTGGCTCGAATAATTCGAAAAGACTCCAAATGGAAGTGACTAGTTTATTAAGCGCTTGAAATTTTCCAAGATGGTCATTTGTTTCTTCAAGTGTAAATTTTTTAATCTGATCTTCAGTAAGATTCACCAGGAACTGCATTTGTTCTTTCATGATTTTATTCTCATCAAATAGACAAAATAATAGCGTTCGATACTAACAAAATAGGGTAGTTGTTACTACTATAAAAGAGTTATTCTTTTAATAGGGAGATAAAATATGGACATGAGACTTGATTATTATAAAGTTTCTCCTGATGCGGTCAAAGCCCTCTACAATCTTGAGAGCCATGTTAGCAAAAGTAGTTTGGAAAAAACCTTATTAGAATTGGTTAAATTAAGGGTATCGCAAATCAATGGCTGCGCTTACTGCGTTGATATGCATACTACTGAGGCTCATAAGTTAGGTGAAGCAGAGCGCCGCTTACATGCGGTGGCTGTTTGGCATGAATCGCCTTTTTTTACTGAGCGTGAGAGGGCAGCTCTGGCTTGGGCAGAATCCGTTACCTTATTATCAGAAACACAGGCTGACGATGAGACTTATCAACAAGTCCGCCAATGTTTTAATGAGTTGGAAACGGTCGAGTTGACGATGGCAATTATTACCATAAATAGCTGGAATCGCCTTGCTGTATCTTTTCGTAAATTGCCAAAATGAATGGAAATTAAAAGAATTGAATTGGAGAGGGGTAACACCTTGCCAGCAGTAGAGTGTCACTGCATGGCAAGGATTAAGATTTTACTTATTGCCTAGCATAGCATTTTGGTTACAAAAGCGCACTTCATCTTGTTTATCAAACCCTTGAATTGCAGTAACCACAGGTCGACTAATCAGGCTAATAGCCGATTTAAGGAAACTTGCTGCGGCCAATAAAAAGGCAGCGCCAGCGGTCAACAGATAATGAGACGTCTGCAAATCTTTATCGAGAGAAACTTTGTCTTTAGCCTTCATAAAACCAGTGTGAATTGCCAAATCTTGAGCACCTTCCCAAATAGCAGCTGCTGTAGCTATGGTTGCGACGGCTAAACTCATAAGCGGTATGGCAGTGGCACCAACGACTTCATCAAAATAATCATGGCCATCACGTAAGCTTTCAAAAATCTTCAAACGCTCTAATGCTTGGTCAGATAAAAAAGCAAGACCATCATCAAAGGTCATTTCCATGAGTTTTGCACCTTTTTTCTTAAACTCTTCTTCCAGAAAATCCAAGTGATCTGCATAGTTTTGGAAAAAATTCTTTTTTACATCAGGTGTTTTTTGACCTGTACAAATTTTTACATTTTGGAAAAAACTAAGGACGCCCATTTCCACTCCTATATGTTAACTAAATTGAATTTATGGTTAGCAATTATACATTTATTTTATTTTTCGTCAATGCTGTACAGAGAAATTCAAATAAGTTTAAATGTCTTTACCCAGAAAGAAGATACAGTTTTTTTAGCCAATTAATTTAACAGACTGATAATAATATTTGAGAGTAATTTTACAGCTTATTTGAAAAGAAGCTAGACTTGGTTAGTGCTGGTTTCTTGACTGTGCAGTAACGAAATGAATTTTAAATCAAAATTAAAACAATTCTGTTCAAAAAATAGGGATTTCTCGAAACCCAGCCTCTTTCGAGGCAGTAAGTTAAAAGTCTCGGGTCTTCGATGGTTATTACTTATCCTCTGCTAACCAGGTGGTCAAAACATCAATAATTTTGCGCGCTTGTTCTTCACTGGAGATATTGAATTTGGATTTCATCCAGTATTGGTTATTGCGTTTTTGATAACGTCTGATGGAGTATTTGATTGGACCAAACTCTTTTTTACTATTATCCCAATCCTGGTAGCGGAACATAATCGTCGTCCAGGCGCCTTTGGATAATACCTCTTTTCCCAGTTCGCGAGTCGTTTCCGTTCCATCTTCACTATAAGCAATTGTTAAATCATCAATCGTTTCACTCATGGTTATTTCCACGCTGTAAATTAATCGATGGATTGTAATTTGCCGTTAACAAATGTCAAGCTAATTGGTGATTGGTATTGTCCAGGCTGATAAATCCACAATTCTGGTTTTTGATTACTCACGATGGGTTGATTAATAAAGGTATTGTTGACAACGGAGGGATTACCACAGGCGTTGTAAACGGAGGTGACGGGATCCCCCACTTGAATACTCCGGCCGCCACAGATAGAAAAGGCATTGCTGCTATTACCATTGAGACGGATGGCACTTACTTTATTATCAATCACATCAACTTCCAATTGTGCGCCGCTATTTGTACCCACAGGGACAGACCAAACACCATAAAAGGCTGTTTGACTACCCTGATTGTTAAACATGAGTTGTTGCATGGGTACTTTTTGAGTGACTGGACGATTTAATTGCTGTTTACTTAAGGGTTGCCCACAAGCAGCCATCACTTGGTCTGTTGTCATACCAATATTGATGTAACCCGCATTCTGTGGACAATAAAAAGATTCGGCAGCAAACACATTAAAAGATAAAGAAAAAGAGGCTATCCCTAAGGCAGTTATGAGTCGGCTAGTCATAAGCGTGTCCAAAATGATTGCAACCTGATTCAAGTATAGCTCTCCCAATGTATTTTTGCTGTTTAAAAACGGGGCTAAATCAGTCGTAAAGGCATTGATGCACTCATGAACAGGGTAATCACCTTTAAAATAATTAAAACAATAAAAGGAGAAAAATCAAAACCAGAAATATCAGGTACCAAACGGCGTCCTAAATCCAATAAAGGATCGGTCACCATCTTGATAATATCATTCACAGGATGTTGCCATGCTGGATTAACCCAACTCATAACTACCCGGATTAAAATCATATAGAAAAGCAGGTTACAGGGTTGAACAATAAAATCAGCCGCAGAAAATAACAGAATATAGGATATTGGCATGAGGGTTTTATAAAGAAGCAAGCCAAGTACTGTAAATTTAATAATTTCAACGACAATTAGTAGGCCAAGACAGACCCAGTCATAGCGCTGTCTTGCAGGTAATTTATCTGTTCCTATCAGTCGCTCTATTGGGACGAGCAATGGATCGGTTAATTTGTTTATCCCTTGGTGTACAGGATGCAGGCTACTTACATGGAAGTAACGCAAAATAAGGCGCAACCATAAAACAAACAAAAACAAATTGAAAAATAGGCTGATCAGAAAATAGGTAACCGCTATCAGTCCCGCCATCATATCCTCGCAAAAAATATTAATTAGAAATTTATCCTAGCGTGTTTATAGCATAGATTTGTTGCCGAATATCACTAGGATCCCAGTTGTTGTGCGCGTTCACAAGCTGCTTTCATTGCCTGAAATATCAGCTCTTCGAATCCTTGTTGTCGCAGTATATCGAGTGCAGCGGCCGTTGTACCAGAGGGTGAGGTGACCTTTTTTCGTAAAGCAGACAGCTCAAGGGCATTATTTTTAGCCAAATGAGCGGCTCCAAGAACTGTTTGCAAGGTGAAAGTGTGAGCAATTTTCTCATCGAGTCCAAGTTTTTTGGCCGCATTAATCATTGCTTCCATGAAAAGAAAGACATAAGCCGGCCCACTACCGGATAATGCTGTGAATGAATCCATATCGCTTTCTTTCGTAACCCAGGTAGTGAGGCCTGTGGCTTGAAAAAGTTGCTCAATTAGGTGCTTCTGTTTGTTGGTTACATAATCATTCGCTATTAAGGGAGTGGCTCCTTCCTCCACAGCGATTGGTATATTAGGCATACTACGGACGATGGCTTGGTTAGTTGGGCAGTATTGGGCTAACCAGGAGAGGCTCATGCCTGCAGCAATGGAAACCAGTAAGCAGTTGGGAGGCAGGTGAGCGCTAATTTGGGTTAAAACAGTTTTCAGGTTCGCCGGTTTAACGGCTAAAAAAATGACGTCAGCACTGTTAATGACTGCCAGATTATCATGGTCAGTGTGAAAGCCATCTTCATTAATTCCTTTTGCAAGGGAAGGAGAGGCAGCAAAAATTTGGTAATCTCGATTATTACGTAAAGTATGCGCAATTGTCTGTGCCATGTTGCCGAAACCAATAAAACTAATTTTCATCGCTGTTAACCTTGTCTTTCACCAAAGATAGCGCGGCCAATACGTACTATAGTAGTACCAGCACGAATCGCTGCTTCAAAATCATCACTCATTCCCATGGATAGGGTATCCATGGATAGGTTTAACTTGTTGTTCAAATCACATAATAAACTAGCAAGACGCAGAAAACTCTCATATTGCTGCTGCGCGTTGTCTTGAGGACGGGGAATGGTCATTAATCCTCGCAATGTCAAGGAGGGCAATTGACTAACAAAAAGAGCAAGTTTTTCAGCCTGAGTTGGGCTGACACCCGATTTACTCTCTTCCCCATCCAGATTAATTTGCAGGCAAATATTAAGTCGAGGCAGGTGTTCGGGACGATATTTAGCCAGCATCATTGCAATTTCTTCGCGGCCGACACTATGTACCCAAGCAAAATCTTGCGCTATAGCCCGAGTTTTATTGCTTTGAATGGGGCCGATGAAATGCCAGTGAATTGCTAAATCAGACAAGGCCCGCATTTTGACTTGTGCCTCCTGTAAATAATTTTCACCAAAATCACTGATCCCTGCTTCAAATGCCTGTTTAATTGCATCGCTTGACTGACCTTTGCTGACAGCCAGTAATTTTACTGTATTTGCTTCGCGCCCGTAACGTTCAGCAGCTATAGTGATGAGCTTTTGAATTTGATGTACACGTTCGCCAATGGTCATGATTGAATGCAACCCAAAAAGCCTAAAGGTAGCAAATTATGGTGCTGTCTAACAATAGAATGGGATCGAAACGCTACCCCATTGGTGTCAAGCGAGTTTCGATTAAAAACAAAAGTTAGGTAGACACAATCCGGGTTACTCTGCATGATAGCTCAGGATAACGAGTTGCAAAAACAGGGATTGATATGGATATCAGGGAATTATTAATATTTGCAGTAGACAACAACGCCTCGGATTTACACTTATCAGCTGGGTTACCCCCTGTGATTCGTGTAGATGGAACTTTGCATCAGACAACACTTCCAGTCTTGGAGCAGCCAGAACTTAGTCAGCTCCTTTCCAATACTATGACTACCGAGCAACGAAACGATTACAGGCAAAATAAAGACATTGATTTTGCTTTCGAAATTGCAGATCAGGCGCGTTTTCGAGCGAATGTCTTTCATCAAGCTCGGGGTGCTGGAGCGGTATTTCGTGTTATTCCATCAAGAGTTCCCAGCATGGCGGAGCTAGAACTACCACCGATTTTTACTGAAATTGCTTTTTATTCTCGTGGCTTGATATTAATTACCGGGCCTACCGGTTCGGGTAAGAGTACTACGGCTGCTGCATTGATCGATCACATCAATACAGTTCGTTCGCAACATATTCTTACGATTGAAGATCCGATTGAATTCATCCACCAAAGTAAAAAGTGCCTGGTTAACCAGCGTCAGGTTCGGCGTGATACAATCAGCTTCCATGCAGCTTTACGCTCAGCCTTAAGGGAAGATCCCGATGTTATTTTGGTTGGTGAGTTGCGTGATTTGGAAACCATTCGTCTGGCTATGACTGCTGCTGAAACAGGTCACTTGGTGTTTGCGACTTTACATACGAACTCTGCAGTAAAGGCAATTCACCGTATAATTGATGTGTTTCCTGGCGTGGAAAAATCACTGGCACGCTCGATGCTGGCGGAATCTTTGCAAGCCGTTATTGCGCAAAATTTATTGCCAAAAATAAAGGGCGGCCGCATTGCTGCCTTTGAAATCATGCTTTGTAATACAGCTATCCGTAATCTGATCCGTGAAGATAAACTCGCACAAATGTACTCTTCTATGCAGACTGGACAGGCTAAGGGGATGCAAACGCTAGAACAACATTTAAAGCAACTATGGCGAGCTAATTTGATTGCCGCGCATCATATCCAGGAAGGTGGTGTTTATCTAAGCTAATGGATGGTGCCTTCGAGATGAAAGGAGCAAGTTTTTCACTTGCTCCTTTGCTGGATAGGGGGTTAGGCGTTTTTCTGTATTTCGATCAGCTGAACAATCCCATTTTCTGCCAAGGCCAACATGTTATTGAGTTGATCACGACTAAAACTCTTATCTTCTGCTGTCCCTTGCACCTCTATGAATTGTCCTTCCTCATTCATCACAACATTCATGTCGGTTTCTGCCAGGACATCTTCGGCATAATCTAAATCAAGGACAGGTTGGCCGCGGTAAATGCCGACGGAAACAGCCGCAATGTAATTAAATGCTGGCATTTTGCGTAGTTTTTCCCTTGTCACCATCCATGAAAGAGCGTCTTTCATTGCTACACAGGCACCAGTAATTGCTGCGGTACGAGTGCCGCCATCTGCCTGAATCACATCACAATCAAGGGTAATGGTGTTTTCGCCCAAAACTTTCAAATCGATGCAAGCGCGTAAAGAGCGGCCGATGAGCCTCTGAATTTCAAGTGTCCTGCCACCTTGCTTCCCTTTGCTGGCTTCCCTTTCTGTCCGGCTGTGTGTGGCGCGAGGCAACATACCATATTCAGCAGTAATCCAGCCCTGGTTTTTGCCTTTAAGAAAACGAGGTACGCCATCAATAACCGAGGCATTACATAAAACGCGAGTCTCGCCAAACTCAACCAGGACTGAGCCTTCGGCATGACTGGTAAAGTTACGAGTGATTTTGATCGCACGTAATTGATTGGGTTCACGATTGCTGGGGCGCATGCTTAATCCTCACTAAAAATGGGCGATTATAAACCTTTCAGCCGGACTATGCACCTGGGCTTGCATTTGTACAAATTTAGTTTATAGTCGCCCAACGTTAAATTTTACTAGTATTTTTTATGACCTATAGTATGACCGCCTTTACCAGAGTGCAGAAACAGCTCGATGCAGGTATTCTGTGCTGGGAAATCAAGTCAGTGAATCACCGCTATCTGGATGTATCTTTTCGTTTGCCGGAAGTCTTCCGTTTTTTAGAAACTTCTTTACGTTCAATGATGCGTGGAAAAATAAGTCGTGGTAAATTGGAGTGTCAACTTAAGTTCCAGAGTAGTACAACAGACGCCCAATCCATACGTATTGATGACTGCCTGATCAACAGTCTGATTGCGGCAGGAAATCAGTTGGCGACGACTAGGCAATTACCTAATGATTTAACGTTAAGTACCATTTTATCCTGGCCTGGGGTGATACAAACCTCCCAATCTGATCAGGAGGCATTAAGCCAACAGGTGGAGTTATTATTTCAGGAAACCTTGGCCCAGTTATTGGCGGTAAGAAAGTCCGAAGGGCAGGCATTGAGATTACATATACAAAGTCGTTTAGATAAATTACAGGATGAAATTAAAGTGGCGTGGCAATTGGTTGCCCCCCTTACTGAACAAATAAAAGACAAATTGCTGACTCGGTTGCATGTGTTGCAACTGGAGGTCGATAAGACGCGTGTAGAACAAGAGCTTGCTCTGCAATTGGCTCGTTTGGATGTGACTGAAGAGCTGGACAGGTTGCAAACGCATGTGGTTGAAGTAGAAAAAGTGCTGCAACGTGAGGAAGCGATTGGACGCCGCCTGGACTTTTTGATGCAGGAATTGAATCGGGAAGCGAACACGCTGAGTTCAAAATCAGAGTCGGTTGCTCTGACCCAGAGCGCTGTTGAAATGAAAGTGTTAATTGAGCAAATGCGTGAACAAATTCAAAATATAGAGTAAGACCATGGCCGATGCTTATGCAGGTAATTTAATAATCGTTGCTGCTCCCTCGGGGGGAGGGAAAACCAGTTTGGTGCGAACGTTAGTCACTTCACTCCCTGAAATTGAAGTCTCTATTTCCCATACTACCCGTAAAAAACGACCGGGTGAAAAAGATGGGGTGGATTATTTTTTTGTTGATGAACAGCAATTTCTGGCCATGATAGAAGCCAATGCATTTATAGAGCATGCCCTGGTATTTAATCATCATTATGGTACTTCCGTAGCGCAGATAAATACCCGTCTCCAGGCAGGAATTGATGTGGTTTTGGACATTGATTGGCAAGGTGCCCAACAAATTAAAGATATTTTTCCTGATGCTGTTTCTGTCTTTGTCATACCACCTGCACTGGAGACCCTTAAACAGCGTCTTTTAGACCGGCGTCAGGATAATGAAGAGGTTATTTCCAGCCGTATGCGGCGGGCGCAGGATGAACTAAGCCATTTTTCGGAATTCGACTATCTGATAGTCAACGATGATTTCAACAAAGCAGCGGCTGAGTTACAAGCCATAGTCATTGCAAACCGGCTCCGAATGGCTCGTCAAGTCAATCAGCAAGGAAAATTACTTTCATTCTTGATGGCATCGCAGTAAAATAGACTATTTTGGCTCCAAGTTGGTATCTTTTTTAAGTTCTGGAGGAGAGGTGTATGGCACGTGTAACCGTAGAAGATTGTTTAGAGCATGTAGCAAACCGGTTTGAGTTAGTCATGGTGGCTACCAAACGTGCTCGTGAGATAGCTGTTCGTGGCGAACAACCCATGGTGGAATGGGAAAATGATAAACCTACTGTGGTTGCTTTGCGGGAAATTGCTGAAGGGTTAATCAAGCCGGATATCCTGGACAAAGACTAGAGTCTGTTGACATTTCTACTCTCTTGGTCGATAAACATTGATTTCCTGCGCTTTGCTGCGCATTTACTCTCACGTAAACTGTGCTACGATGCTCGTAAATCAACGCTTTTCGACTCAAGCTAGCGAAATGTCAGGGCCTCTGGTTTTGATGGTCAATTTTACTATAATGGTGAAACAAGGGTGTTTTTATACTGATGTTTCAAGGTTGTTTTACCGCGCTAAAACAAGCTGATCCAAGCCATTAGAAAATTGACGAGAGAACTCAATGTTGTATCCGGGGGCATTAGCCCAAATAAATTCAGCGGTAGTTGAAGGGAGTGTTGTGTGAGCTACTTTAAGGAGTTAGACGAAGAGCTTAAATGCTACCTTGAGCAACCGCTTATTGAAAAATGTTATCAAGCTTATCTGGTCGCTGAAAAAGCACATCGCGGCCAAATGCGTCGCTCAGGTGAACCATACATTACCCATCCGGTTGCCGCTGCGTTGATTTTAGCCCGTATGCGCCTGGATTATCAAACGATAATGGCCACTCTACTCCATGATGTGGTTGAAGATACCTCCATTAGTAAAGATGATTTAACCCAGCAATTTGGTGAAGATGTTACTGCGTTAGTCGATGGAGTAACCAAACTTACCAAAATCAAATTTGAATCCCGCGCCGAAGCCCAGGCGGAAAATTTCCGTAAAATGGTTTTAGCGATGGTGAAAGATATCCGCGTCATTATTGTGAAACTCGCTGATCGTTATCATAACATGCGTACCTTAGGAGCAATGCCCTCGGTAAAGCGAAGACGCATTGCGATCGAAACCCTGGAAATTTATGCCCCCATAGCCAATCGTTTGGGGATGCATGCTATCTATATTGGTCTTGAGGATTTGGGCTTTCAAGCACTTTATCCCATGCGTTATAGGGCTATTAAGTCAGCAGTCGAAAAATCACGAGGTAATCGGCGTGAGCTAACCCAAAAAATTGAACAGGATTTGCAGCAGGCCTTGGAGAAACTCAATATTCCCTATGAGCATGTTTTTGGTCGGCAGAAACATTTATATAGTATCTATCGCAAAATGCGGCAAAAAAAGGCTTCTTTTACTGAAATAACCGATGTTTTTGCTTTTCGAGTGATTACTGAGGATATTGATTCCTGTTACCGGGTTCTCGGAGCCTTACACCAAACTTATAAACCGGTGCCACAACGTTTCAAGGATTATATCGGGATTCCCAAAGCCAACGGTTATCAATCCCTGCACACCACTTTATTTGGCCCCTTTGGGGTTCCCCTGGAAGTACAAATACGTACTCGCGACATGGATAAGGTTGCTGAAAACGGGGTTGCTGCCCACTGGATTTATAAATCGTCTGGCTTGGAAGTGAATGAAGCCCAATTACGTGCGCGTGAATGGGTACAGCGCTTGTTGGAAATGCAGCGCAGCACAGGAAATTCTTTGGAATTTATTGAAAACGTTAAAATTGATTTATTCCCGGATGAAGTTTACGTATTTACCCCAAAAGGCCATATTATGGAATTGCCCAAGGGCGCTACACCCGTTGATTTTGCCTATACAGTGCATTCCGGTGTAGGAAATAGTTGTGTTGCCGCCAAAGTCAATCGTCGGCTGGTTCCACTGAGTATTCCATTAACGAATGGCCAGACAGTCGAAATTATTACAGCACCTGGTGCTCGTCCTAACCCTGCCTGGCTTAATTTTGTGGTGACTGGCAAGGCGCGCAGTAACATACGTCATTTCTTGAAAAGTCAGCAACATACGGAATCGATTGTCTTGGGCAAACGTTTGCTGGAACAATCGCTTGTTGAGTTAGGCAGTGATTATGCCAAGGTACCGCCAGAGTCTTTGCAAGCCTTGTTACATGATCTGAATTATAAATCAGCCGATGAGTTACTTTATGCTATTGGTATTGGCAATCAGATGCCAATGATTATAGCCAAACGGCTGGTGATTAGTCAGGAAAATAGTGAACTTGATAAAACAGCGAAAAGTGGTCCTTTGGCTATTAAAGGCACTGAAGGGATGGTGGTTCATTTCGCTGATTGTTGCCAACCGATACCAGGCGATAATATTGTTGGGCGTTTTCAGCAAGGTCGCGGTATTATAGTGCATGCCAGTGATTGTCCTAACATTAATCAAGGGCGAAATCACCCCGAACAATTGGTTTCTTTACGCTGGGATGACCAGGTGCAAGGTGAGTTTTGGGTAGATATTACCGTTGAAGTCGCTAATCAGCGCGGTGTTTTGGCTGCATTAGCAACAGCAATTTCTGAGGCGGAATCTAATATTGGTAATATTAATGTCGATCCACGAGATGGGCGGCATAATGGAGTGACTTTTTCCATCAGTGTGCGTGACAGAACTCATTTAGCACGAGTGATGCGTCGTTTGCGTGCTAATAAAGTGGTGATGCGCCTATATCGTAAAAAGCAGGGAGATTAATTGATGCAACCTATTCACAGTGCGTTAGCGCCAGCAGCGATTGGCACCTATAGTCAAGCAGTTCGTTGTGGCGATATTGTTTATCTATCGGGGCAGATTCCGCTTGATCCGCAAACCATGCAATTATGCAGCGATGAAATTCGCCTGCAAATTAATCAGGTTTTTGATAACTTGGATGCTGTTTGTAAAGCGGCAGGTGGCAGTTTGGCGAATTTGGTTAAGTTGACTGTTTATCTGGTTGATCTCAACCATTTTCCTTTGGTTAACGAAGCAATGACGCGTTATTTTGATGAACCTTATCCAGCCCGGGCAGCAATTGGAGTAAGTGCCCTGCCGCGTGGAGCGCAGGTAGAAATCGATGGAGTGATGGTTTTACCTGCATCAGTTCAAGGTTAAGGACGTGGTTGATAAGCAATATACCCAAACCGGGCGTTGGATGTTTCTCATTGCCTGGTTGATGTTTTTTGGGTTATTGCTTTTATTTTTTTATTATTACGGTGAGAAGGAACAAGGTTCCTACCAAATCACTCATGGAGCCGTCACGATTGTTGCTGATGAACAGGGACACTATTACATCGATGGTTCCATTAATGATTATCCGGTTAAATTTATATTGGATACAGGGGCTACTTTGGTGGCCATACCCCAAGGGCTAGCTACCAAGTTGCAGTTGCAGGGCCGTTATCCAATTAGTATCCAAACAGCCAGGGACTTTGACTCGCCTGAAACAACTAAGTTTTGCCAGGTTTACCTTAAATAACGTTAAGGCAGTAATTGTACCGGGCAGTGATGATGACACGATTTTATTAGGTATGAATGTGTTGTCCCAGTTTAATTTATCACAGCAGGATAAACAGTTAATTATAAAAAAGTGACTTACCCTCGGGACTTACGAAAGATGGTGAAGTCGAGGCAAAATGGGATTTTAATGAGAGAGTTTAGCCTGACTAAATGACCGAATTAAAAGCAAAATTTTAACGAAGGGGATCGGAGGTTGCGTAAGTCCTGATCCTATTGAGTTTAGATAAAGAGTTGTTGAGCTAGAAGGATAGCAACCAAAATATAAGCACATCAGGAAAGTATCAACAGCTCTAAAAAAGCGATGAGTGTGTATGAGTATAGTTTCTCTTCATGGGGTAACCTTAAAACTTGCTGGCAATTGCTTGCTTGATGCAGTTGATTGGCAGATCCAGCCGCAGGAGCGTATTGCCTTGGTGGGACGAAATGGCGCTGGTAAATCGACTTTGTTGCGTTTATTGCAAGGCGATCTGCTGCCTGACAGTGGGCAACTTAATAAACTTGGCGGGTTACGCGTTGCTGGTTTAACTCAGGAAGTTCCCATAAGCGGTGAAGAAACCGTTTACCATTTTTTGGTAAAAAGTTTGGGTGAAGTTGGGGAGGTCCTTGCGCAATTCCATCATTTATCAACAACCAATGATTTAGCCAGGTTAGCTGTATGTCAGCAGCAAATGGATAATCTGCATGCCTGGGATTTGCTACCTAGGGTAGACATGATGGCAAGTCGTTTAGGTCTTGAACCGCAGGCGCAAATGAGTCGTTTATCAGGGGGCATGAAACGGCGGGCTTTGTTGGCTGCAGCCCTGATTGCTGCACCTGATCTCTTGTTACTTGATGAACCTACAAACCATTTGGATGTGAATGCCATTGAATGGTTGGAATCTTATCTAAAAACCTATACGGGCAGTTTACTGGTTGTAACGCACGATCGTGAATTTTTGGGCCAGATTGCTAATCGCATTGTCGAAATTGATCGCGGCAAGCTTTACAGCCACGAATGTGATTACGAGACTTATTTGGACCGGCGTGAAGCACTACGGTTAAGTGAACAAAAGCAAAATGCTTTATTTGATAAACGTCTGGCAGATGAAGAGACATGGATTCGCACTGGTATCAAAGCTCGCCGTACTCGCAATGAAGGACGTGTACGCGCGTTAAAAGCAATGCGAGAAGAATACAAAGCCCGCCGCGCGCAATTAGGCAAGGTACAAGCATTAACCTTGGATGTATCACGTTCAGGTTCTTTGGTTATCGAGGCGAATAAGGTTAATTTTTCCGTGGCAGGCCAAACCTTGCTGCGCGATTTTTCACTGTTACTGACCCGTGGTGACAAGATTGGCATTATTGGTCCAAATGGTTGTGGTAAAACCACGTTAGTCCGTTTGCTTTTAGGAGAATTGAGCCCTGACTCTGGGACAATTCGACAAGGAACCTCTCTGGAAATCGCCTATTTTGATCAATTACGCCGTCAACTGGATGAACAACAGACGGTGATGGCCAATGTAGCAGAAGGCGCTGATTACGTAACCATCAATGGCAAACAAAAACATGTGGCGACTTATCTGCGGGAATTTCTATTTCCATCCGAGCGTTTTAATCAGCAGGTTGCCACACTCTCCGGCGGCGAACGTAATCGCTTATTACTTGCCAAGCTATTTGCCAAACCAGTTAACTTGCTGGTCATGGATGAACCGACCAATGATTTGGATATTGAAACCCTGGAATTATTGGAAAGCATGTTAATGGATTATCCTGGTACCTTATTGTTAATTAGCCATGATCGCGCGTTTATTAATCAAGTCGTGACTTCCGTACTGGTTCATGAAGGAGAGGGCGTCTTTAATGAATATGTCGGTGGTTATGATGATTATCGCAGACAGAAAAAAGAGCGGCGTGAACAGGCCCCGGTTAAAACAGCAGTTAAACCTACTATTGCTTCAACAAAGTTAAGCTTCAATGAGCAACGGGAATTAAGCCAACTGCCCCAGAAAATTGAGCGCCTGGAGCAAAAAATTGCTGCTTTACAAACAAGAATGGCTGAAGCTGATTTTTATCAGCAAGAAACCCAGATTATTACTTCGCATACCCAACAATTAGCGGCAGACGAAACAGAGTTAACTAAACTTTATGCCCGCTGGGAAGCACTTGAAGAGAGGGGATAAGCACAGAAATGGATATGGTCGTTTTATCTTTGATCGTTGTAGGCTGTTCAATTGTGGTGTTTTTCTCACAAGAGTTTGGCAATGCTTTTAAAAAATTATTTGCTATTCGCGGGATGAAACTCCTGTTACCTCTTATTTTAACGACGGCTTTGATTGTTTATTATGAACATTGGGTGTTATGGGGGTTGTTGCATTTTCAAACCATCTTGCAAGGTTGCGTCACGCTGTTTGCTGGTTGGTTACCATTTCAAACGGGTGCTTCCAGTGTGGCCAAGGTTCTTATTCTCTTTGTTAGCTCCATTCTTCCTGTTTTTGCACTTCATGTCTGGTTGAAGAAAAAAACATATCAGTCTTTTAAGCATGCTTACGTGACCAGTACGATGATCTGGTTGCTGGTAGCGATATTGTTGATAGTGAGTTATCAAGCAACGATTGCCTATGTTGAGAATCTATTACAACCCGCTGCAAAAGTCGTTACTGGGCTTACGCAAAACTCCACGTTCGAGGCAACATTTGCATAAATCATTGAGTTAATGGGTCTGCATCTCTCCCAGATGGAAAGGATAGCCTTGGCGGCAGCGATTGTAGGAAGAAAAAACATAGCCGGGATTAGCTGAGTAACTGTAGTGGGTTGCATCATAATTACAACAGGGAATGCGGCTCATGAAACAACCGCGCTTGGCTTGCCAGACTAACCCCCCTCCTGTTCGGCTGAGCGAACGCCCATCGACACAGACATAACTGGGTTTCTCCGATACTTTGCCTGTAATACATCCTTGGGCAAAAACGGTTGTAGGTACCAAGGCCAAAACAAAGCAAAAGTGTCTCTTCATTCCCTTGTCCAATTGCTTGCTATACTCTTAAAATAGATGAGTTTAGAGACAATTCAAGTTGTTTTCGCAAAAATCATGCAAAGTTTAAGGACTGCTTAAGATTTTATGTTTAAAATGATCGTATATGACTTCCGGAGTTATCCATGCCTATCCAAAATGCGGAACTTTTAGCTGCCCTTCGAGATGATACTATAATCAGCCGTCCTGATGGAGGAGGTGCCATTGCTGCTCTGGATGCACTGATGAAGGCCGATCCTGCTACGGCCGCTAGTTTTAGAGGAGCGATTCTTGCGAAAAAGGATTTTTGGCATGGCTTTAACGCCATGGTTGTAGTTCCGCCTCCCGTCAATGATGATAATTTTTTAACTTTAGCTGGTGCTGGTGCCGGACAGAGTTTTGCAGAGTTACACAAACTTGTGACACAAAGAAGGGTCCAGGCCGGTTTAAAAGGATTGGGTCATACCTTAGATGAAGCATTTTTAGTAGATCTTATTAACAATGATGCGAATAATGCGCGTGCCAAGCTTGCTACTAAACCTGCAGTCTTTGGTGATTTAACCTCGCTTTCTCAGCCAGGCCCTTGGGATCCTACGTCGCAGAATTTTTTAACTGACCCAGCAATAGACGCGATTAAAGCTCAAGCAAAAGAACAGCTGTTACTCAACAAAATCAAGAATACGGTGGCTACTGAAGCTCAGATTAAAGAACTCATTGCTGAGGCAGCATTCGGAGATGGGCAGTTTCAGGCAAAATTGCAACTAGCTCCATGGAATTTAACTGCACCCACTGCAGCTAATCTGACTGTTGCTACAGGTTTTACGGATATCGTTAAGAAAGCTGCGCTTGAGAAAGGTTTAGCATTAGCGATTAATGAAATAACGCCAGATGTGATAGGGACGCCTGCAATATTAGCGACGTTGAATGAAACTCCCGCCAATTTCAAAAGAGATTTTGGTGTTCCTTATACTGGTGAGGTTTTATTAGATGATGCTGCAGTTAACAAAGCCAAGGGCCAGCTTGGCCAACGTTTTTTATTGGCTAAACTGCCTCAATTAGGGGCACCTAGAGTCGACGATTTGGCAGCTCTTGCTGCACAGGGGAGTGTCGCTGATTTTGCGAGGGTGCTAAAAACACATCCTGATTTAGCGGGTGGGCATCCTGGAGATGCTAATAATTTTGTGGATCACGCCATTACTCCCACTTCTTTGCCCATTTTGCGCCAAACTGCGGCTTTGCAGGCACTTAAAATAAAAATCGCACAGTGTGAAGATCCAGCTGCTTTAGATGCCTTAATCGCAGCAACAACAAAAGAACAAGTGAAGCAAGTTTTAACTGACAAGCCAGCTTTTGGTTTCAGCACCAGCCCAGCATTTCGTGAAGCGCTTAATAATCTTCGTAGTGTCGATGACATTGTTGTTGCTGCTCAAGTACAAAAAAGATTGCTTGCAGCTGGTCCTGCTCAATTGAAAGCCTTGGCTACAGTAGATGGTACGGGCACCTATGCTAATCTCAAGGCCTACATGAAGGCGAATCTCCCGACAAATATACCTTCTACCAAAATTGATGCGTATTTAACACCAGAAAAAATTACAGAGATACGTCAGAGAGCCTTATTGGGTTATATTTCAACACCTTTACGCACAATGGATGTTGGTGCTCTGGATACCTTGGTTGCCTCTGGGGGAGGAATTAATGATGTAAGGGATGGCGTTCGGATTTTAATGGGGAATGTTAATGATGCCGATGATTTAACAGCAGGCGGAGATCCCGCCGCAGGATTCGCTCAACAGATCCGCGCTTATGCGGGTGCTGAAAAAGTAGTCAGGAATGCGTTAGCAATTAATGCCAACACCAATTACGATGATATAACGGCGATTGTCAATGATACCCCCAATCATGTTGGTGGTAACCCTCTGCAGACATTAGTGGGAGTCTTACCACCAAAAGAAAAACAAATACTGCAGGAACGTGTAGTAACCGATTTGGTAAATAGATTTCCAGATGCTCGACCTACAGCGCAACTAACAGCACTGGCTACAGCAAAAACTGACACTGAGTTCACTGATGCCCTGCGAACAATAGGCATAACTGAGTACAGTTGGGTGAATAAGGATTCCAGAGCACATCTGCAAGCCCTGGCCTCTGAAAAAGCCCTAACCCGTCAAATTAGTGCGACTGCTCAATTCGGTGCAGAAGCACATCCAGAATTATTGGCTTTGGTAAAACAATTACCCTTGAACAAGCAGCAGGAATTATTGAGCAAACCAGAAGTGATGAAGGCTCTGCTGAATGTTCAGGATGCACACGATGAGCTTGCTAAACGAGAAGCTGAACGTGTAGTGAAAGACATTCTGGGTGAAGCGATTGATGTGAAGCCATTTGTAGAAGAAAATTACAGATTGTATCTTATTAATCAGATTGCTAGCCCCGAGATTGCCAGGATTATTGCGCAACAATCGCCACCCGTAGACATTAATCCAGGAAAAATTCGCGATATTAACAATATACTCCATGCTCATCCGGGTGCTGATGGTTTGCGAAATATATTCGATAATAACGGTGGGGCCAACAGTAACTATGTAGAAACGGTTAAGGCGATACAGGGTATTATAGGAGTGGTTCCAGAATCCTTCTATCGTGCGTTTGGTTTGAATGCTGGTGGGAATCATGATTTTTTGGCTGGAGGCGACTATGCGCTCCTCAGAACACCATTGAACCAGCAACTTGGTCGTAACGCTCACATGATTGCGAAAGCGAGAGGATTGAATACCGATGCTCCTGACTATCGTCTGATTACTTTTTGTGCGGCGTTACCAAAAGCAAACGATCGTTTCGATGATGGGCAATTTGACGCCTTGAAAGCTGATCTTAACGCAGCCCCATCTCTTGAGAATTTTATCACTACTGCGAGGACGAAGCCTTACCATGGAATGCTTAATGGGCAGAACTTTGAACAACAACTAACGCCAGAAGTTTTCAAACAATTAAAGCGTGAACAGAGTCGCCAAATTATATTGAATAATGGTACCTACGCAGCTGATCTTCGTGACAAAAAAAGAGAGCTCGACACAGTTACTGATCTCTTTGCGAAAATGAAGAAAGCAGACGATAAGGTACGGCAGCAATTGGAGCGCTTCGGTAATACGAAGTCGATTGACTGGTTTAATCCTGCTTTCCATGCTGCTGCTAAACAGAATGCCGAAAAATTAGGGCCGGAATTTTTACAATTTGCTAAAGGTTGTGATGCTTTCGTTACGCAATTGGCCCATCAGAAAGCGGTGATTGATGAGCAATTAGCAAGTTTACCATCCCAGACTGCCGTGGCTGCTTTACCCAGTCCTGGAGGTGATGCTCAAAAACGTGATATTGAGGCCTATCGCAAGGTGTTAATAGATAAAGGGAATCTCGTTGGAAAAGAGCTGGAGCATTATCAAAAAATACAAAAAGTACTTAGAGGAGATCCTGCTAATCCTAATCCCCTGATGCAAAAAGGTCTTGTGAAAACAGTGGAAGAAGCAAAAGCAGGAAAGCAAGACATCCGATTTCACTTCGAAAGTGAGTGTGGACCAGATCGCCCCGTTTCAGAGATGGCGGAGTTTTTTAAACCAGATTGGAGAGGTCAGAAGACTATCCCTGCTGGGGGGGGATCGACTATGTCAGCGACAGGTGGAAGTAGGCCAGCGTACTACCATGCTGTACCTGTAGTCGCTGAAGGGATGGTGCGCCCCCACCGTATTTCCTATGGAGGAGATTCAACACACCCTAATGACAGGCTTACGGGAGGATTTCTAGAGCAACGAGGCTCAGACAGGGGAACGCCTGGTAAAGACGGATCGATGGAATACTTGCCAAGCATTAAATTAACTGTCAATGCCTTTCCGCAAAAGCTGCCAGGACCTCCACCAACCAGTGATAAAGCTTTGCATGAGGCACGCGTCAATTTTTCTATGGCAATGGCCTGCCAAATTTTGGCAGGTTTACATGATGCACCGAATAAAGATAATCGGATTATCCTGGATGGAACAGATCATGATGAGTTACGTTACTTATGGTCTGGTCTGGTTGCGATGGGCAAGGCGAATCCGGATATGGCGTTTGGCCCGGATGCAATTAAGGTGATATCGGGGGCATTTCAGCCTGAGAATGAAAAGGGTACTTTCTACGGGTTATCCAGTAAATCACTTTATGAAACAGGCTTTAAAGGAAGTCCTGCACTGACTAAGGCGGAATCCTTTTTTACAGAGGCTAGTGGTCATAAAAAACCCCAGGCACAAACCACTCAAGATCTTATTAAACTCTCTCAAATGTTTAAAGGAGGCGTTCAGGTGTTAAGGGAAGTAGAGCAGTCTAATCAGACCCCGGTTGTGGTTTCGAAAACAACGCCAAAACTGGGTGGATAGTATTAAACAGGGATAAAATGAATAAGAATAAATTACCTATCGGGGTTTTTGACTCAGGAATGGGCGGGTTGACGGTACTACGTGCTCTTAAGGCAGCCTTACCTTGTGAGTCGTTCGTTTATTTGGGCGATACAGCACGCTTGCCTTATGGGACTAAAAGCCCGGATACAGTGCAGCAGTATGCCCTGCAAATGGCGCGGGTTTTGGTGGAGAGGCAGATAAAAGCCTTGGTAATTGCCTGTAATACGGCCACTACAGCGGCTTTACCCCATTTACAAGCCATGCTTCCCGATATGCCTGTCTTGGGTGTCGTAAAGCCTGGGGCTGCAGCGGTTGTTGCAGCAACCAAAAATCACCGTATCGCTGTGTTAGCTACCGAAACGACGATTGCTTCCAATGCTTACCAACAGTTGATTTGCGAGCAATTACCCCAGGCTGCTATCTCAGCTCGTGCCTGTAGCGTATTGGTCGCCTTGGCTGAAGAAGGGATGGTAAATAATGCCATTGCGCGAGAAGCGTTAAAACATTATTTATCCGATTTTAACGAGGAAGATACCTTACTCTTGGGTTGTACCCATTTTCCTGTGTTTAAATCCTTGTTAACCTCGTTGTTGCCCGATGGTGTCACGGTGGTTGATTCGGCTGATGCAACAGCAAAAGCACTTCAGCAGGTACTGGCGCAAGCGGCCTTGCTTAATCCCAATCAATCTGCAGAAACTAAAATAAGTTACTTGGTAACGGATTCTATCAAGCGCTTTCAGGCGGTCGGGGAAATTTTTCTCGCTGAACCGTTAGCAATCAATAATATCGAATTGATTGATGCCCGCCCGTCGTGATTTAAAGTGAGAATTCTCTCGATAAGCCCGAGATGACAGGGAAATGTGCTCGGGCAAGTGAGCCTTGAGTACGCTGCGCTGCATCAAGGCTACCAGCTACAATCAGGCGAACACCTTCAAATTGACAACCTTTTCATTCATTTTCATTGACTTCAATTTGTTTCTTGCGCGCTGATTCATAACGCGCCTGCATTTCAACATCAATATAACGATCAGTTGTGGCGCTTGAGCTATGGCCGGCATCATCGCGTACATGCTCGCGTGGGCGGATTTTTACATCTTCGGAGATTCCCGTATGTCTTAACCAGTGAACGGTTGCTGCACCTAAATTATCGGCCTCCTCTGCTTGACCGCGCTGACGTAATTGGGCTGCAGCCAAATCAAAGCATAGCTGCACCAGACGGCGAATAGGCGCTGTGTCACTCATGGGGCCTACACCGCGAATTTTTGGAATAAGCGGCGAATTATCGGCAGGGGAGGGCAAAGGGGACAAGCCTAAAAAACCCCGCCAACGCATTAAACTGGCGAGCATAGCCTCACTAACCGCAACCTGCCTTTCCTTGTTGCCTTTGCCAACAGTAGTAAACCACCAATGACCATTGCTATCTTTGGCAAAATCATTCATACAGGGGATCCAGCGCTCGCTGGCAGCGAGTTCTGAAATGCGTAAATACATGCCAAAGAGCATACTCAAGATAAATCGGGTGCGCTCATGTTTTTCCGGCTCCTCTTCAGCCAGCTTATCGGCAGCGGCTAAGACCGCTTCCCATTGTGTCAGACTAAGCCGCCTGACAGGCGCATTTTGTTGGCGTTTACGAATAAATTTACTTTTTTGTCGAATCAATGCGACTGGATTGGAAACCAGGTATTCTTCGGCAATCAGGAAATTAAAGAAGGTGCTTAAAATGGCAAATATTTCCTGCACAGCACCTTGCGATAAATTAAATTGCTCTATTGATAAATTGCCCCCTTGTTTTCTCGCAGCTTTGGATTGTGTTACTACAAAAGGACGCCACTCTGCGTTGGGAATCCGTTTCCCCTCTTTTTCGATAAATCGTGGTACTTTTTTTAGGCCGATCCAGGTTTGGGGAGGATTTTGGCAAAAGCGGACGAATTGTTCGATGTCATCGCGTTTTAATGCAGATAAAGTGGTTTTCTTAATGTGCCAACACCACTGCAGCAATCGCTCGGCTTCGCGGCGATAACTATTGAAAGTTCCCTGGCTGCCAGCATAACTTTTGAGAAAGTTCAGACTATGATAGAAATCCTGTTGATAGTCTTGGGCCGGAAGGATGACATTGTCTTGGTTCTTGTGGAGATTGTCTAAACTATCAAACAAAGGCAAAAGTTGTATTTTCATAGCGAGCTAAATACAGTTGAGAGAATAGGTTAATGCTAACTGAAAAGGCACTCCATCAATAGTCTTTATAGAATAGAATGGATTTTTATCTTAACGAATTAAAGATAGAAGGCGGATATTGCACCAGCTTGAGTGGTTACGCGCACATTTTCGAGCATCCCAGGACAGAAAATCAGTGCGTCATTGCCAAGATAGTAGAAATCTCAAAAGTCCTATTGACCTCCAGAGTCGCTGCGGGTATTATTGCGCTCTGTCCTCGGGGGACGGGTTAATAACGGGGTGTAGCGCAGTCTGGTAGCGCGCCTGCTTTGGGAGCAGGATGTCGGGAGTTCGAATCTCTCCACCCCGACCAGTTTCAGTTTGCGCCCGTAGCTCATCTGGATAGAGCATCGGCCTTCTAAGCCGAGGGTAGCAGGTTCGAATCCTGCCGGGCGTGCCAGCCTTAGAGCAGAATTCCTGATTAAAACAAAGTTGGCAAGAATGATATGGTGAGCGTAGCTCAGTTGGTAGAGCCCCGGGTTGTGATCCCGGTTGTCGTGGGTTCGAGTCCCATCGTTCACCCCAGACTTCAGAGTCGATTAGCCATCTTATCCTTAAGATTCATCCTGAGTCTTTACAAGACAGTTATACTGTTTGATAATTCCACCCTGTTTGCGAAAGTGGCGGAACTGGTAGACGCGCTGGATTTAGGTTCCAGTGGGGTAACCCGTGAGAGTTCGAGTCTCTCCTTTCGCACCATTACTTGATAATTTCCGAGAGGTGACTAGATGCAAGTTTCTGTTGAGACCTTGAAAGGTTTGGAGCGTAAAATAACAGTTTCGGTACCAACCGAAAAAGTAGAGGAAGAAGTGAGCACGCGTCTCCACAATCTTGCTCGTAAAGTAAAAGTTGATGGCTTCCGCCCTGGTAAAGTTCCATTCAGTTTGGTAAAGAGCCGTTTTTCACATAGCGTCCGTGAAGAAGTAGCCCGAGAAATGATGCAATCAACGTTATTTGAAGCGTTGCAAAAAAACGAGCTGGTTCCCGCTGGGTCACCCTTTGTTGAGCCTGAGCAGCTTGAAGCAGGGAAAGACTTTAAATATACCGCCGTCTTCGAAGTATTTCCAATATTTACCATTACAGAATTGAATCAGGCAGAAGTCGAAACTATCCATGCTGAAGTCAAAGATAGCGACGTATCTGATATGCTGGAAAAATTGCGTGAGCAAAACAAAGAGTGGCACGAGGTTTCACGTGCAGTGGCTAAAGGCGATAAAGTAGTCATTGATTTTGAAGGTTTCCTTGATGATAAAGCCTTTGAAGGCGGTAGTGCTAAAGGACATGAACTGGTTATTGGCTCTGGCGCAATGATTCCAGGCTTTGAGGACGGTATAATCAGCGGTAAAAAAGATAAGCCTTTTGATATTAAAGTAACTTTCCCAAAAGATTATGGCCACAAAGAATTGGCGGGTAAAGAGGCAACTTTCAAAATTACCATCCAGAAAGTCATGGAAGGTAAATTACCGGAATTAGATCAAGCGTTTGCTGAGAAATTTAATATTACAGAGGGTGGTATTGATGCTCTCAAAAAAGATATCAAAGAGAACATGGTTCGTGAATTAGAACGCCGTGTAAGCTCGATGAACCGTGAGAAGCTTTTTGATAAACTGATGGAGCTAAATAAATTTGATCTGCCAATGGCTCTGATTGATAAAGAAATCGAGCATTTAAAGCATGATATGTACCATCGTCTTTTTGGTCACGAGCATTCCGAGGATGAGAAGATACCTGATTTCCCACGGGCGTTGTTTGAAGAGCAAGCCAAAAAGCGTGTTCATCTTGGTTTACTGTTCTCTGAATACGTGAAGAAGCATGCATTGGTTGCTGATAAAGCGCGTGTTGATGCAATGATTGAAAAATTTGCCAGTGCTTATGAAAGCCCTGATGAATTGCGTGCTTGGTATCAAGGTAGTAAAGAGCGCCTGGCTGAAATAGAAGCACTGGTTATGGAAGAAGTTGTTGCTGAAAAAATCAGTGAAGATGCTAAACTTAAGCGCAAAAAAATGGGCTACGAAGATGTCATGAACCCTAAAAAGGACGCTGAGAATAAAGGAGAGTAAGTATGTCAGGTTATGCAGACAACTTAATAAGAAGTGCCAGTGGGTTAGTGCCGATGGTTATTGAGCAAACCTCCAGAGGTGAGCGCTCTTATGATATTTACTCACGACTTTTGAAAGAACGAATTATCTTTCTTTTAGGTGAAGTTGAAGATCATATGGCTAACCTGGTAGTGGCTCAATTGTTGTTTTTGGAGTCCGAGAATCCAGAGAAAGACATTGCCTTGTATATTAATTCGCCGGGTGGGGTGGTTACTGCTGGCTTGGCGATTTATGATACCATGCAGTTTATTAAGCCGGATGTCAGTACATTATGTATTGGCCAGGCAGCCAGCGCAGCAGCGTTATTGCTATGTGCCGGGGCTGACGGGAAGCGTTTCTGTTTGCCCAACTCAAGAGTTATGATTCACCAACCGTTAGGTGGGTATCGAGGTCAGGCAACGGATATTGAAATCCATGCGCGAGAAACATTGGCGGTGCGCGAGCGTTTGAATAGCATTATGGCAAATCACACCAAGAAAACACCCGATCAAATTATGCGTGATACGGAGCGTGATAATTTTATGAGTGCTACCCAAGCGATGGAATATGGTTTGATTGATAAGGTTCTCTACGACCGCAATGCGTTGGCTACAACTGAGTAATTAAAGCAGCCGGTTTGCTTTTTTCGTAAAGGCAAACTGGCGTTATTTTTCCGATTGTCTAAAATTTTACTAGGATGTCTATTATTAATTCGAAGTAAACATGTCAGAACATTGGTTTAAGTACCTCTAAAAGAGGTAACAAATCAGTGGGTGAGGCTATTTTAGGGACTGATGAGCAATAGATACTCTAGATTACTACATTGGTGTGGTAACAGTAGAAAGAGGGGTTCGTAGATGAGTAAAACCGGTAACGGCGATAATGAAAAAGTCTTGTATTGTTCTTTTTGTGGAAAGAGCCAGCATGAGGTAAAAAAATTAATTGCAGGCCCTTCGGTTTTTGTTTGTGATGAATGTGTTGAATTGTGTAATGATATTATTCGTGAAGAAACCCAAGACATTCCAGAGGAAGCTGAGACCCATTTACCTACGCCTAAAGAAATTTCCAATTTTCTTGATGAATACGTGATCGGGCAGCCCCATGCCAAAAAGGTTTTATCGGTAGCAGTTTATAACCATTACAAACGATTACACCATAAAACGGAAGATGGTATTGAATTGGGTAAAAGTAACATTTTGCTTATTGGCCCCACAGGCAGTGGTAAAACCTTGCTTGCTCAAACGTTGGCACGTTTACTCAATGTACCCTTCACCATGGCTGATGCTACTACATTAACTGAAGCAGGGTATGTCGGTGAGGATGTTGAAAATATCATCCAGAAATTATTGCAAAAATGCGACTATGATGTTGATAAGGCGCAGCAAGGCATTGTTTATATTGATGAAATCGATAAGATTTCGCGTAAATCGGATAATCCTTCCATTACTCGCGATGTGTCCGGTGAGGGTGTGCAACAAGCGTTGCTGAAATTGATAGAAGGTACTATTGCCTCTGTGCCCCCACAAGGTGGGCGTAAGCATCCCCAACAAGAGTTTCTTCAAGTAGATACCTCCAATATCCTGTTTATTTGTGGAGGAGCCTTTGCGGGGTTGGAAAAAGTGATTCGTGAGCGCAGCGATAAATCCGGAATAGGTTTCTCTGCACAACTCAAAAATCCAAAAAGCAGCCAGGAAATGGAACAGGTACTAAACTCCCTTGAATCAGAGGATCTGGTTAAATATGGTTTAATTCCTGAATTTGTTGGCCGTTTACCGGTAGTAACAACCTTGCACGAGTTAGATGAAGACGCGTTAGTGGATATTCTTACCACACCAAAAAATGCGCTTACCAAGCAATTCCATGCTTTGTTTAAAATGGAAGGTGTAGAATTGGAGTTTCGGGATGATGCTCTACGCCTCATTGCCAAAAAAGCGTTGGAAAGAAAAATTGGTGCTCGTGGTTTGCGCGCCATCCTTGAAAATATTCTTTTAGACACCATGTATGAATTACCTTCCATCGAAGGAGTTAATAAAGTTGTTATTGATGAAAGTGTAATCAATGGCGTCGGAAAACCTATCTTTGTCTATGAAGGGGAAGAGGGTAAACAATCTGCTGCAGGTGGAAGGGAATAAGAAAGCGTGTAGTAGCAGTAGCAATCTGCGCTGCTGGAATTTATCGGAATTAAATCCAGCAGGGCCGTCCAGGATGCTTGCTTAAATAGCAGGCATTTCAACTGAAGGCCATACTATTTCTCTTAGGATTATCGTTTGA
This sequence comes from Legionella feeleii, assembly GCF_001467625.1. Taxonomy (GTDB): domain Bacteria; phylum Pseudomonadota; class Gammaproteobacteria; order Legionellales; family Legionellaceae; genus Tatlockia; species Tatlockia feeleii. The sequence continues at coordinate 27,315 of NZ_LNYB01000082.1, read as the reverse complement.
ATAAGGGCTTATTATGTCTAGCGAAAGCGAAAATGAATTCACAGCGACTGAAGAAGAAAATGACTTGACATCACCGTTACCTGTGTTACCTCTGCGCGATGTTGTTGTTTATCCGCACATGGTTATTCCCTTGTTTGTCGGGCGTGAGAAATCAATAAAGGCCTTAGAAGCGTCAATGATTGACAGTAAGCAGATTTTTCTGGTTGCCCAACGTAAATCCTCTAATGACGATCCAACTTCACAGGATGTTTTTACGGTCGGTACAATTTCCAGCGTTCTCCAATTACTAAAATTACCTGATGGCACCGTCAAAGTATTGGTTGAGGGTGAGCAACGGGCAAAAGTAACAGCCTATTCTCAGGAAAAAGGGTATCTCGAGGCCTCCTTAGAAATTATAGAGGAAGTGAGTTCTGACTTAAAAGAACAAGAAATTGAAATTTTAATGCGCTCTTTGATGTCTCAATTTGAGCAATATATCAAGCTTAATAAGAAAATCCCGCCGGAAGTACTAAGTTCCCTGGCAAGTATCGAAGAGCCTGGCCGTTTGGCTGATACCATCGCGGCTCATTTATCCCTCAAAGTAGATGATAAACAAGAATTACTCGAAACCACTGATGTGGGAACACGCCTTGAGCGATTAATGGCGGCGATCGAGAGCGAGATTGACTTGCTTCATGTTGAAAAACGAGTGCGTGGTCGCGTTAAGCGTCAAATGGAAAAAAGCCAACGTGAGTATTATCTCAACGAGCAGATTAAAGCGATTCAAAAAGAGCTCGGCGAAATGGGTGAAGAAGGCAATGAAATTGAGCAATTGGAAAACTCGATCAATAAAGCCGGCATGCCCAAAGAAGCCAAAGAGAAATCACTTGCTGAACTGCAAAAATTAAAATTGATGTCACCCATGTCCGCAGAAGCAACGGTCATTCGCAACTATTTAGACTGGATGCTTAGTGTGCCGTGGAAAAGGAAAAATAAAATCCAGTTTGATTTGCTGAAGGCGGAGAAATTGCTTGATAAAGAGCATTATGGCCTCGAAAAGGTGAAAGAACGGATTATTGAGTATCTTGCGGTACAACAACGTGTAAAACGCTTGAAAGGACCTATTTTATGCCTGGTAGGACCTCCGGGGGTTGGAAAAACCTCATTAGGCCAATCAATCGCTAATGCGACGGGTCGAACTTTTATTCGTATCGCTCTAGGTGGTGTAAGGGATGAGGCGGAAATTCGCGGTCATCGACGAACCTACATTGGTTCTATGCCAGGAAAAATAATTCAAAAACTATGCAAGGCCGGTGTTAAAAATCCTCTAATCATGCTGGACGAAGTAGATAAAATGGCCATGGATTTCCGTGGTGATCCAGCTTCAGCCTTGCTGGAGGTACTTGATCCAGAACAAAACCATACCTTTAACGATCATTATCTTGAAGTTGATTATGATTTGAGTGATGTAATGTTTATAGCGACTGCTAATTCACTGGAGATTCCAGCACCGCTCCTTGATCGTATGGAGGTTATTCGTCTGGCTGGTTATACCGAAGATGAGAAGATCCATATTGCTGAAAGCTATTTGGTACCGAAACAATTGGTTTTGAATGGCCTAAAGCCACAGGAAATCAATATTGGAGAAAGTGCCATCCGTGAAATTGTACGTCATTATACCCGTGAAGCAGGTGTCCGTAATCTGGAGCGCGATATAGCCAGTATTTGTCGTAAGGTGGTCAAAGAAATACTGACAGGCAAGCGGGTGAAAAAAGTAGCGGTATCCCGTACCAATATTGAAAAATATTTAGGCGTGAAAAAATACCGTTATGGGCTTGCCGAAGAATTTGATCAGGTAGGACAGGTCACAGGGTTAGCCTGGACCAGCGTAGGCGGTGAATTACTGACCATAGAAGCCTCTATGATGCCAGGTAAGGGTAAAACCACACACACTGGCCAATTAGGTGAGGTGATGCAGGAATCAATTCACGCCGCAATGACGGTGGTAAGAAGTCGGGCGAAGGCCTTTGGTTTGGCTGATGATTTTTACGATAAAAATGATTTCCATGTGCACGTTCCAGAAGGGGCAACACCCAAGGATGGACCTAGTGCCGGTATTGGCATGTGTACAGCCCTGGTTTCGGTAGTCACGCATATTCCTGTACGTGCTGACGTGGCGATGACCGGGGAAATTACCTTGCGTGGTCAAGTGCTCCCTATCGGTGGCCTGAAGGAAAAACTGCTTGCTGCCCATCGGGGTGGTATCAAGCATGTTATTATTCCTGAGGAAAATCGTAAGGATTTGGAAGAGATACCTGATAACGTATTGAAGAAACTGACCATCCATCCTGTGAAGACAGTTGAGCAGGTGTTAGAGCTTGCTTTACAGCGCAGTCCGATCGTTGATACACCTATTCCGACCATTCCTGAGGCTGCAAAAGGAAAAAGTTCTAAAAAAAATAAAAATAAGGATTTACATGCCCATTAATACCGAGTATATTTCACTCCGTTGCCCGCTACTGGCGGGCGATGCAGGGATGTGACTGCTTGACTGAGGTTGATGAATCTGTTTTAATCGCTTCGGGTAAAGGAAGAATAACTGATAGGGGAAAAGATGAATAAGAGTGAATTGATTGAAGCAATTGCAAGTGGTTCTGGCGTAACTAAAGCAGACGCTAGTCGAGTTCTCGATACTTTTATGACTACCGTGACCGATGCTTTGAGAAGTGGCGATCAAGTTGTGTTGCCTGGTTTCGGTTCTTTTTCCACTGGTAACCGTTCTGAACGTACCGGTAGAAATCCACAGACTGGAGCGACCATTCGTATTAAAGCTTCACGTGTTGCCAAGTTCAAAGCTGGTAAGAACTTGAAGGAAGCTGTGCAGTAGAGTTTTTGGGTGCTTAGCTCAGCTGGGAGAGCATCGCCCTTACAAGGCGAGGGTCGCAGGTTCGATCCCTGCAGCACCCACCAAGAATTGGAGTGGTAGTTCAGTTGGTTAGAATACCGGCCTGTCACGCCGGGGGTCGCGGGTTCGAGCCCCGTCCACTCCGCCAAGATTAACGCGCCGAAGGGCGCGTTTTTTTTACCAACCACGTTAAGTCAGTATTTTCTTGCGAAACACCAATATGGAATTTCGAACATGTTGCAGAAGTTGAACGAACGCATACAAGGTGTCATAGCCTGGATAGTCATTGGTTTGATTGTTATCACTTTTACCTTATTCGGCGTGGATTATTATATGCAATCACGTCAGACCTCAACTGCCGAGGTTGACGTTAATGGCCAGCCGATAAGTAAACAGGCTTTCGAAGCAAATTACAGGCGAGCCCGACAGCAGCGTGATCCGTCGCAAATGACAGCGGCTAGCGAAATAGCCTTGAAGAACCAGGTTCTGCGAAATATGATTGTTAATGAAGTCACTATGCAGGCAGCAAGGGTCAGTGGCTTTGAGGTGAGCGCAGAACAAGCGAATGCAGCTATTGTTAATATCCCTCAATTTCAGGAAGATGGGCATTTCTCGGCAGAACGTTACCAACAAGCACTGAGCGGAGCCATCTTTACTCCTGAATCCTTTCAAAAAGAAGTCAGGCAAGGCATGTTGCTTAATCAGCAGCGTTTTGCGTTTATAGGTAGTGCCTTTGCTCTACCCGATGAGATTGAGCGTTTTGTCAAGCTCTACATGCAAACTCGAGATTACGAGTATTTGCAAATACCAACGTCTCTATTTATCAAAGAAGGAAATGTTTCTTCTGAAATGATCAAGGCTTACTATCAAAAGCATCAAAAAGAATTTCTTGAACCAGAAAAAGTCTCGCTCGATTATGTCCGCTTATCCATGCAAAAAATCAAGGACACAACGAAGGTCAGTGATGAGGAGATCAAGCGCTACTATGAAGATAATCAAAGTAATTTTCTGACGCCGGCACAGTGGCAGGTTGCTCATATCCTGTTTGCTATTCCAGAAAATGCGACTGCAGAAACTCAGGAGCAGATAAAGCAAAAAGCTGAGGAAGCTTACCAAGCCCTGCAAAACAATCCTCTTCAATTTAACGAATGGGTCAAAACCATGTCGGATGATAAATTGTCTATTGCCAACGAGGGTGTTTTGCCCTGGCTGGTTGCAGGTCAATCCGGTTTTGATAAAACCTTGGCAAATTTAACCAAACCAGGACAAATTTCGCCGCCAGTAAAAGCAGCGCACGGCTATGAGATTTTTAAGCTGGTCGCTTATAAGCCAGCAGCATTAAAACCATTGTCCGACGTGCAAGAAACGATTAAAGAGCAGTTACTAATTGAGTTATCACAGGCTCAATATGCACAAGCCTTAGAGCAGCTCGCAGATTTAAGCTATCAGACCCCAGATTCCCTGACCCCTGTAGCCGATGCATTAAAATTGCAAGTTGAGCAGACTGAGCCTTTTTCGCGACACGGTAGTAATAGTGAATTGGGTAAAAATAAGCAAGTAGTCAACGCGGCTTTCAGTCATGATGTCTTGGAGCTCGGCAATAACAGCGAGCCAGTCCAATTAGATAATGATAGTGTTGTTGTCATACGAGTTAATAAACACATACCCGCCGCCAAGAAATCTTTGGCGCAAGTCAGTGAAGCCATCACTAAAAAATTAGCCTTGCAAGAGGCTGGGAAGCGGGCAAAGCAATTAGGTATAGAGTTGCTATCGAACAAGGAAGAGGTTGGTGTGCAAGACAAGCTCATGCAAACCAATCAGCTGCGGTGGCAAGAGGTGGATAAAGCAACACGCGATACAGACAAAGCAGATGCTACGGTTAATGATTTAGCCTTTAGCCTGCCGCGTACTAATAGTCGTGATGGACGCAGCTTAAGTAATGGTGATTATGTCATCGTGCGATTGAAAAAAATCAATGATGGCCAATTATCATTGCTTGATAAGGAACAACAGGCAAGCTTAGCCCAACAAATTGAAGCCAACTATGGCTTAATGGATTACGATTTGTACGTCAATAATTTGGTTCATAAGGCTAAGATAGACAGACATTAAACCTAAGTTAAAAGGGGATGTAATGGCGAAATTTACCGATAACCAATTAGCAAAATTTTTTATACAGCTCACTAACGATTATAACGAATTAGCAGGCAGGCAAAACCCTCAGCTCTCAATGGAACAAATTAGAGATGAATTAAGACGAAGAGTCCTGTTCGCTTTAAATAATCCCGTTAGCAACTTGTATTGGTTAAGACTAGCTGATAACCAGGAAGACTGCCAAAGAGAGGCAGACAAAGTAATGCACGCGTTGAATACTTTTCTGAGCACGCGCCCGGCCTTTGCTAGAGTAGAGGAACCACAAGCATTTTTTGCCCATCCCCAGTTTGTTCACATTGATATCGAGATTGACGAGTATAACGAGTACCGACACCGTCACCACTGTTATTGTGCCAGCAATGACGTATTATTTAACTGGTTTTTGTGGCGCTCATTAGTGACACCTCAAGTTGTTGTTATTGACCATTCCTCTACCCATAGTCATGGTCGTCCAAACAAGGATGAGAAGAAGAATAATGGTGATGTGATCGCTTTCCTCTTTTTAGCCGCCCTGGCTGCCTTGCTCTTGGTTCTGGCAACGCTTGCGCTTTATTATATGCTAGGCCAGGCCTTAAATAGTCTCGATCGTATTCGTTACAATGAGGGTTGGCTGCAAGGAATGACAACAATGGCAGGTATGATTGCTGCTGGTTACGTTACCTCTGTCTTAAGCTCGGCTTTTGCTGCTACGCCATTAATGAACCTTGCCCTGCTGGCTGGTCTAAGCAGTCCAGTAGGTGTGGTTGTTTTGTCTCTGACTTGTATAACCATTATTGGTGCTGGATTAGGTTGTTTCGTTACGGATAAAGTACAGAACTATATTTTGCGGAAAACCAATCCTGATGCCCTGGATCCCAACGATCCAAATCGTTTTACTTTAACGGCAGAAGAAGAACGTAATTTATTGAGCAAGGGCTTCGATCTTATGCGGGTAAAATATGCTATTTTTACTCTGCGGTCTGAGTTAGAGGAAGAGGGGGTTCCTACTTTGCTGCATAGACGATCGTTTGGGTCGAATAGCAGAAAAGTGCAGGAAAATCTTGATCTCATAAGAAAAATACGTGCAGGTGATTTGGGTGCTGAGTCACTTCTTGAACAACCTCTAACAGTTCCTTTACGTCAAGGTGATGAGACGATTAACTTTGATTTACGCCGTTGGGATTACTACCAACCTCCTGTTTACGCGATGTATCCTGATGTACATGCCTACATGCAGCCATCTGCCCCGCCACAATATACCTAGAATTTGTACTGAGTTTGTGCCTTTGCAAAAAGGCACTTACTTGGTTAATTCATTTAATTTATGTGACTTTGAAACTGCGCGGTAATACGCATAAACTTGCACAACTTTAGTAATTCCAAAAACTGAATCAAAATGAAGTGCCCTATATAAGGCACTTCGCTTAAAAGAAGCAAAACAGGTTAGGTGAGATCTGACATTGAAACCGCGTGGTAACCCGCGTCAACATGAACCACTTCTGCAGTAATCCCAGAAGCCAAATCAGAACATAGAAAAGCAGCCGTATTACCTACTTCTTCCGCAGTAACATTGCGCTTTAATGGGGTAGTATTCGCATAGGCAGTTTGCATTTTACGAAAATCTTTAATCCCTGCTGCTGCTAGTGTTTTAATAGGGCCTGCTGAAATCGCATTGACTCGTAGGCCTCTTGGACCCAAACTGGCAGCAAGATAACGGACAGCGGCTTCCAGACTCGCTTTGGCGATACCCATTACGTTGTAGTTAGGTACGGCTTTCTCGGCACCATAATAGCTTAAGGTCAGAACCGAGCCTTGTGTGCCTTCCATCATCGGTAAGGCAGCTTGCGTCAGGCCAACCAGGCTGTAGGCACTGATATCATGGGCAATACGAAAACCTTCGCGGTTAGCTTGTTCAATGAAGTCACCGCTGATTTGATCTGCGGGTGCAAAGGCTACTGAGTGGATTAAAATATCCAGTTTATCCCAATGGCTTCCCAATTGTTCAAAGACAGATTTAATGTCCAAATCACTGGCAACATCGCAAGGAAAGGTAAGGCTGGAATTAAATTCTGCGGCCATGGTTTCTACGCGGCTTTGCAGTTTTTCATTCTGGTAAGTAAAGGCTAATTCTGCTCCTTGCTCATGAAAGGCTTGGGCAATGCCATAGGCAATGGATCGGTTAGAAGCCAGGCCAACAATTAATGCTTTTTTCCCGCTTAAAAATCCCACATTATTCTCCTTCTAATCTTTTGAGTGCGTTGCAAGTAACTCACGCATTTTTGCTTGGATCATGTCAATAGCAATACGATTTTCCCCTCCGCGAGGGACAATGATATCAGCGTACCGACTTGAGGGTTCAATGAACTGTAAATACATTGGTCTTACTGTTGTCTCATACTGATGGACGACTGATTCAAACGAGCGGTGTCTTTCAACCACATCCCGTTTCAGGCGGCGGGTCAGGCAAACATCCAAAGGAGTGGACATAAAAATGCGAATATCCATAACTTCACGCAGTGCCTTGTCGGTAAATAATAAAATACCCTCCAGGACAATAATCGTATGGCGCCCAACATAACGTGTTTCTGGCAAACGAATGTGCTTCGAATGGGAATAAATAGGAATATTAACGGATTCCCCTTGCTGTAATTGACGTAGATGTTCACAAAGCAGGGCGTGGTCAAACGCTTCAGGGTGATCGTAATTAATTTTTTCTCTTTCCGCGAAGGGGAGGTGGCTGTTGTCTTTATAGTAAGCATCTTCTGAAATCACAACCACTTGCTCTGAACCAAGTTCAGTGACAATAGTATTAGCCAGAAGACTTTTACCAGAAGCAGAGGGGCCGGATATTCCGATAATAATCGCTTGTTTGCTCATGATAAGGTCGTTAAAAATTTTGTACAAATAGTAAGGGTTTATGAGGATAAATTCAATCTGAAATGTAAATCGAACCACGTCATATCGCCAAAATTGGAGACATTCGAAAAGACATCTTTTGAGTGCCCAAGCAATAGAGATAACTTCATCCTATCGTTTTTGTTCTCTCTGGCGCTTCAACAGGACATATAAAGCACCTGAACCACCATCACGAGTTAAAGCACTGTGGAAAGCTAATACCTCGGGAAATTGCTGAAGCCAGTGATTAACCAAATTTTTCAGGACAGGGGGTTCCCCTTGGGGACTGCCTTTGCCATGAATAATTAAAAGGCAGCGGTGAGCCAAGACATGTTGTTGTCTAATAAATCGAATCAAGGCATTTTTTGCGTCATCACTGCGTAAGCCATGCAAATCAAGTCTGGCTTGCCAGGAAATTTGTCCACTTTTTAATTCACGCAATCGCTTGGCTGGAATACTGTGATTACAATAACTCAGTGGGGTGCTTGCTTGGACGGCCTCGGTATAATAATCCGATAAATAAAAGTCATGATCCTTTGTCATGGGGAGTTGAGGGCGATAGGTGGGCGACTTTGTTGCCTGAGGCGGGTTTTTAGCCTCTTCGGAAACAATTTTATTGCTTTTGGCTAAAGGCTTCACTTTTTCCACGACCTGGCGAAATAAAGCCTTGTCTTCCTCAGACAGAAAATCATTAGACATAGAACTCATTAATTTAGACATTTGAAGTACTCTTAAAATTATAACGTATATACGGGGCCTAAGGACAAAGAATCGGAATTAGCGTACAATTTGTGGTAATTGTATGCATCGATGGTTTTCCGCCCCCTTGGAGTCAATGGAAAATAATGATTAAGGTAAAGTTATGACTGATTCTTATGCAGCGCTTACGGCTGATTTTACAACCCTTGTTGATTTCTTGCGTTTTGGTTTAACTCAGGCGAGGGCTGCTGATTTGTATTATGGGCATGGTACGGATAACGCTTGGGATGACATGATGGCCTTGGTGCTTGGCAGTTTATCATTACCTCCGGATGTTGATCCCTTGCTTTTGCAAGCTCAATTGACACCTGCTGAAAAACAAATGCTCAACGAACGTTTGGCAAGACGGATTATCGATAAAGTTCCGGTGCCATACCTAACGAGGGAAGCTTATTTCTGTGAATTGCCCTTTTATGTTGATGAGCGCGTGTTAATCCCACGCTCACCCATTGCGGAGCTCATTCGAGAGCAATTTTCTCCCTGGCTTGTTGCTGATAACGTAGAGCGTGTACTTGATCTTTGTACGGGAAGTGGTTGCATAGCCATTGCCTGCAGTTATGCATTCCCGGAAGCAGTCGTTGATGCAGTCGATATTTCAGCAGAGGCCTTGGAAGTGGCAGCGATTAATCGTGATCGTCATGGCTTGCAAGATGTCCTTAACCTGATTGAATCGGACTGCTGGGCCAATGTACCTGGAGCTCGCTATGATTTGATCGTTTCTAACCCTCCTTACGTTGGTTATGAAGAAATGCAAACCTTGCCGGATGAATATACTCATGAGCCGCGATTAGCCTTGGAGTGCGAGAATAATGGTTTGGCTATTGTTGAAAAAATCCTGGCAAACGCCCATGATTATTTAACAGAGGAAGGCATTTTAGTCGTTGAGGTAGGGAACAGCGAATATGCTTTAGTTGACGCTTTTCCCCAGCTGCCATTTACCTGGCTTGATTTTGAACATGGCGGGCAAGGCGTGTTTCTATTAACCTGCCAGCAATTAAAAGCCTATTTTGGTAATAAGTAATGAGTGGAAACACATTAGGTAAATTATTTACGGTAACGACCTTTGGTGAAAGTCACGGCAGAGCGTTAGGTTGTGTAGTCGATGGCTGCCCCCCTGGTTTAGCGCTTGGTGCTGAAGATATTCAGCCCTTTCTCGATAAACGCAAGCCGGGACAGTCCAAATATACGACTCAGCGGCGAGAAGAGGATAAAGTGGAAATCCTTTCGGGTGTCTTTGAGGGACTAACTACCGGAACCCCCATTGCCCTGTTAATTCAAAACAGTGATCAGCGTTCCAGTGATTATAATGAGATTAAAGATTTATTTCGGCCAGGACATGCTGATTTTACCTACCACTATAAGTATGGACATCGTGATTATCGTGGTGGTGGCCGCTCATCTGCTCGTGAAACGGCAGCCAGGGTTGCAGCAGGCGCGATTGCCCGTCTCTATTTGCAACGCACGTTAGGTATTGAAATAGTCGGTTATCTGCAGCAGATGGGTACGATTAGCATCGATTTTATTGCTGAGAGTGAAATAAACAATAATCCCTTTTTTTGCCCTAATGATTATCAAATACAGCAGTTGGCAGACTATATTGATCAATTACGTCGCCAGGGTGATTCAGTTGGTGCCCGAATTGCTGTGATGGCTCGCGGTGTTCCTGTAGGGCTTGGTGATCCTGTTTTTGACAAGCTCGATGCGACACTTGCCTATGCTATGATGTCTATTAATGCAGTGAAAGGAGTGGAAATTGGAGCGGGTTTTGCTGCCGTTAGTCAGTTAGGTAGTGAACATCGTGATGAAATGACGCAACAGGGCTTTTTAAGCAACCATGCTGGCGGCATTCTTGGCGGGATTTCAACTGGTCAAAATCTGCAAGTCAGTGTTGCCTTGAAACCTACTTCAAGTATTATCAAACCTGGAAAAACAATTAACACTCAAGGTGAGGAAGTAACGGTTGTTACCAAAGGCCGTCATGATCCCTGTGTGGGTATTCGAGCGGTTCCTATTGCTGAAGCAATGATGGCTTTAGTGTTGATGGATCATTATCTGCGGCATAAAGCCCAGAACAAATAGGGACTGTTTACATTTCTACTATTTTGGTACTTATGGCTTGATTTTCTGTGCTTCGCTGCTCACATACTAGTTGTATGCTCCGCTGCGATGCTCGAAAATCAAGCCATAAGCACTCAAACTAGCGAAATGTAAACAGTCCCTAATAACCAGGTATTGGCGTCAAGTTGGAACAGTTGTTGAAATTTGACGGCAGAGCCTATAAAAATCGAGGTAGTAATGAATAGACGATTAAATGTTGCTATTGTGGGTGCTACAGGCGCAGTGGGGGAAGCATTGCTCACCGTATTGCAGGAGCGCGATTTTCCTGTTGATAATCTTTATCCACTTGCGAGTGCACGTTCAGTAGGTAAGACGGTAACGTTTAATAATAGCCAGTTGGATGTTGAAGATTTATCTAGCTTTGATTTCAGTCAGGCTGATATCGCATTGTTTTCTGCCGGTGGTTCCGTCTCGAAACAATTTGCTCCGATTGCAGCGGCTGCCGGTTGTGTTGTGGTGGATAACACATCCTGTTTTCGTTATGACAATGATATTCCTTTAGTGGTTCCGGAGGTCAATGCACACCGCATCGCTGAATATACTAACCGGGGTATTATAGCGAATCCTAATTGCTCCACGATTCAAATGGTGGTTGCTCTGAAGCCGCTACACGATGCCGTGGGAATTAGCCGTATTAATGTGGCCACTTATCAGGCAGTTTCTGGTACAGGTAAAAAAGCGATCACCGAATTAGTCAATCAAGTGGGGGAGTTATTGAATGGTCGCCCAATAAAACCGTCAGTTTATCCACAACAGATTGCTTTTAATGTGTTGCCACATATTGATGAGTTCCAGGAAAATGGTTATACCCGTGAAGAAATGAAGATGGTCTGGGAAACCAGGAAAATTATGGAAGACGATACTATCCTTGTTAACCCAACAGCTGTGAGAGTCCCTGTTCTTTATGGTCATTCAGAAGCAATTCATCTTGAATTAAAAGCACCTCTGACCGTTGTTGAGGCACGTAAATTGTTGTCCAAGGCGCCAGGAGTTCGGGTAATTGACGATGTGTCTAAATTACAATATCCGACACCTCTTACTCATGCTGTAGGTCATGATGAAGTCTTTGTTGGCCGTATCAGGCAAGACATTTCTCATCCTTGTGGCTTAAATCTCTGGGTTGTAGCAGATAATATCCGCAAAGGTGCGGCAACTAATGCTGTACAGATTGCTGAAATTCTGCAACGTGAGTATTTATAATTTATACTTGTGGTTATGACGAAAAAAATTTTACACGATCCCGATATTGAAGAGACTGATACTGGGGATTCCGGTACTAAGGAGGGGGGTACTGGTTTACCAACTCGAAAGCCTCCGGGCTTTGAGGGTGGTTCCTTTTTGGTCGATGAAACCTTCCTGATGGATAGAGAGCAACGCGAAGCTGAGCAGCAAGGTCATCGCCAATTAGCGAAGGTGAATGCTCGTGAGCATCACGAAGAGCAACAAAAAAATGCTCCTGAGCGTGAGTTACAAAATAGTATTCATCAACATCCCTGGTTAGACAGGCAGATCTTTGATGGTATAGATACGGGGCCATTGAGCCCGGATCCGCCATTAAATTCAGAAGCCTATACCGAGATGCAGAATCGGGAACGGGAAGAACAACTGGAAAAGCAATTGCGTTTGGGTAATATGCCTAAATTTTCTTCAACCCCTGAATTTAAACCCTAGGACTGCTTATGACTATCGCCAATGATATCATCAGTTGTCGTATGCCTGACTTTGAGCATTATTTACGTTTAGGGGACTCGCTGGATGATACGGACGAGTATGGTTTTACCCCTTTGATCGAGTGTGCAATTACGCAACAAATAAATATTGCAGAGCAATTGCTCGCTCGTGGTGTGAATGTGAATAAACCAGATGTTACGGGTCGTACTCCCTTGCACTGGGCGGTCGATAATAATGATATTGAGCTTGCCCGGTTGTTACTGACTCATGGAGCCGACGCCAATGCTTATACGCGTGCCGGTTTGTCAGTCTTGGTCTATCCTGTTTTAAGGGCTCAAGATCCACTCAAGCATTTGCTGTATCAATACGGAGCAAAACTTGATTTTGCGCTGGATTTTATTCATGGCAAGTTACTTGGGCATCGCTATGAATTAAAAGGTGACGTGGATATTGTTAATGCGCAGGGAGAATTCATTGAATTAGATTATGAAGGTTTTATTCTTGAATTTACGGTAGCAATCGTGAAAGACTCTTTGCGCCGCTTTACGAGTAGTTATTCGACCCGCCATTTGCGTGAACAATTCCCTTATTTATATAACATTATGGATGCGTTTGGCTTAGCGGCTGAACTGTTGCAATTGCAGCATCATCGCCATTTAAATGAACGACATAAAGCACGCCTCACCCAGATTATTAAGACAGCCCCTATCTTGATATTGCCAGCCGCGAGCCGTGGTCATGCCTTATGTTTTGTTCGTTATCAACAATGGTGGGCAAAGATTGATCGCGGTGAAAATAGCTTGACGGAAGGCTCTGCCAACATTTATCGCATCACTCGCCCTGAAGCATTCAATGCGCATTTTTTACAAGAGTTTTTATATAAAAAACAAAGTCGACGTTATTTTCATCATACAATTAATCAGCAATTGGGTTTGTTACCAATCACGCAAATGCCGATTAGTTCACAAATTTCAGGAAACTGTTCCTGGGCGAACGTGCAGGCGATAGTCCCGGTAGCGTATGCCTTACAACAACTTAGTTTAGAGGGCATAGAGAAGTTTAAACCTGACATTGCTATGAACCTTTATGATATTTGGGTTGAATGGGATAAAGATAGGGCACTGGATGAATGTGTACACCGTTTTTATTTAGCTGATCCAGTAAGGAAAGCAAGTTTTGCTTCCATGCTTGCTGCTGTGCTATTTCAAGCCTGTGATTATGCTAACCGTCATCATATCGAGCGTGCGGAGAAAATTCTGACTATTTTAACCTTGCCGGAATATTATTATATTCTACAAAGTTATTTACAGGCCTATTGCGTGAAACGGTTAACCAGAAGAGGGAATAATTTGCTCAAGCTATTGGATGATTGCGGGGTAAATCCAAATATTGGTGTAACCCCCGTCGCGACAGGTTTGCGAGACGAATAGCACATAACAATGAGTGAGCCAGCCCTCTCTCTTAAGGAATTGGAAAGCCATAAGGGTGCTTTTGGAGAAGAGGGACAACAATAACTGACGAGTTTTCCTTAACCCTCTCTCGCGAAAAACGTCCTCATGCTATTCGAATTCCTTGCGCAAGAGAGTAGGTTCTGGGCTTCATGTCATTCGGGCATAGGCATCCAACCGATTAAAATGGAAAAGAAAAATTCTATATTGGGCAGGGTCGATTTACATCGTGCCCCCCATAAAAATTCCAAGAATTTTCATTGCAAGGCACTGCAGAATAAAATAACATGAATGTGCTTTTAGTTGTTTTAAGCAGTAAAGCGCTGATAGGAGGGACTGGCATCCCCCGCTACCAGCTGACCACAATCTATCTGGAGATAAATTATGGCTGACGTCATGTTATTTCATTTGTATTCCTTTTTTCAACGTTTCCTTCGCAAGAAACGGCTTAAAATCCCCCTTTTTTCGACGTGACCTTTAGGTTTTGTTAGCTATTTGCGCAAATAAATCGCTAAACGAACACGAATGTTTCCAATACTCACTGCACGGGTAGGAACAGCCACGTCTCTTGCTCGTGTTCTTTTTAATGTAGGTCGGGTCTCGACCCGACGCGCTGCCCAACCTACGCTGGAGAACAACATGGACAGTAGTAACATTAACAAACAAGATTTTGTTAATTACCATAGCA
>NZ_LNYB01000082.1:0-12709 GCF_001467625.1 Legionella feeleii | reverse complement strand
TTGAAGACGGAGTGCAGGTTGTTGAACAATCGGACTGGAAGGCCGCTTGATGATATTTTGCTCATACACCAGAATTGACAATAACTCAAAAGTCACTTCAGCAGGTTATTTGGTCTTTGAAAAAGGAAAATTGTGTTTAGTCAGCAATGAAAGCGGCCATTATAGACCGACTAAGGAAGAAATGCGGGAAGATCTTCAGCATTACTATAACCTGTCAAAAAATGAATTTTTAGTTTATGAAGATCATTCAAGTATTCTTACTGAAAAATGTATTAAAGCGTTCTCCGTCAAGGCAATTGTAGCGAGTCAAACCTTTGATGACTTAATACCTCTGGCTATTTTTGTTAAAGACTCGCGTTATAACAAGGCATTAAAAACAGGTCAGCAAGTACCTGTTCCCGCAGCTCCCCCTCCAGGCCCAGTGCATTCTGCCTCTGCCTCGAAGCTCAGTAAACCCAATAAAGCCCTGGCAGCTTCACATTACCTGCCTGACCGTTTTTTTCTTCTTAATCCATCGGAGTACGCAGAGGACAAAAAACATCTAAAAGATCCAGAATTTCCTGGTTATGATGCTAATGAAAAATTACTTGCATAGACACCCCGCATTCTTTCCTGGCTTGGCTTGTCAATAATTAAGTTTAGATGCTATAAAGATGAGTCAATTGCCAGGGAGAGCCCAGATGAGATTCTCTTTTATTCTCTTAAATCTCATTGTGTTAAGTCTTACAGGCTGTGAACGAATAGCCTTAATGACTACTCCACAAAAGCACGCTATTCCATCGCATAGCGAACTGACTAAGAAAGCAGAGCTTTTTTTTTGGGATACCTTGCATCAAGGACGCTATGACGATCTGAACAAAGCAGATTACTTATTGATGGCCGCTTATCTTCAAAATCCGAATGATCCCAAGCTTGCTGCCCATATAGGCTTTACACATATCTGGAAGATCACCGAACGTCAACGCCTGCCCCAGGAATCACCTAAAATTACTAATGAAATTGTCTTGGCAAAAAAATATTTTTCTGATGCCTTTACTCTTGATCCGCACAATGCTGTCTTCGAAGGTTTCCTGGGGGATGCCCAATTAATTGAAGGCAAAATTTTTCATGATAAGCGCGAAGAAGTGCGCGGTTATTTTACCTTGCAGCGCGCGATCGCTAATTGGCCGGAATTTAATTATTTTACCGCAGGCTATCCAATGAGTACCTTAGCGCCGCAATCCGATTCTTTTAAAGAGGGCTTGGAATGGCAATGGCGTACTCTCGATTTGTGTGCAGGAAAGAAAGTCGACCGCAAAAATCCTGATTACAAATCCTATATGGCTCGTGAAACGCAGCAAGGTAAAGCGCGCGCTTGCTGGAATTCATGGGTTGCCCCTCATAATTTTGAAGGATTTTTTATGAATATGGGCGATATGTTAGTGAAAGCCGGCGATTGGCAAACCGGTATCAAAATCTATCAAAACGCCAAACTTGCCAAAAATTATTCATCCTGGCCCTATCGCCAAATGCTGGAAAAAAGAATTTTGAACGCGAAGGCTAATGTTGCCAATTTTCAGAAAGACCATTCTGATCCAGACAAAGCAATCCTGTTTAACTCTGGCTATGGTTGCGTAGCCTGCCATCAACGCTGAGTATCCAGAAGAAGCAAAAGGCTTATACCCTTTATTCCTGAGGCTCTTCCTTCGTTTCTTTAGGACTCTTGCGTTTAAAACCTAAAGCACGTAGACGCTCATCAATCGAAGGATGAGTAGAGAAAGCATTACTAAATGATTTCACCGGATCAATACTGGAAGGATCAAACAGGTAAGAAGCATGCCGCACCTGTTCATGCGGTGTTTGCCCATATTGACCGCTATATTGCTCAGCGTGCTGTTGATGATCTTGGGTTATTTTCAGCAGTGCACGCGCCATGGGCTCATTATCACGCATTAATTCAACGGATCCGGCATCTGCCATATATTCACGTGTACGGCTTACAAAGAGCGCTAAAACCACGGTAATGATAGGCAGGATATACCGTAGTAAAGTGATAACCAATACCAGGCGGTTATCTTCACGTCGATCACGTCGATAAATCACACTGTAAAATAAAATATCAATTACAATCAACAGAATATTACTTAGCACTGCAACCATCAGTGTCAACTTGATGTCATGATGGCGAATATGACTTAATTCATGCGCCATAACGGCCTGTAATTCCGCACGATCCAATTTTTCCATTAAACCGCGAGTAATAGCGACCATGGCTGATTTTTCACTGTAACCACTGGCAAAGGCATTCATGTAGTCTGCTTCAATGAGATAAACCTTGGGCATATACCGCAGGCCTGCTGCAACCTTCATTTCCTCAACCACGTTATAAAGTTGTTTTTCCTGTAACGTTTGGGCAAGGTTCTCGTTAATCTCGCGTGAATCAGTACCGAGTAACATGATGCGATCATAAAGTGTATAGGTAACCAATAAGGATATCGCTGCAAAGGCTATCATTAATATCGTTGCATAGGGCATGACACGCCAGGTGACCAGAGCATAGATACACTGCTGCAAAGTTGCCTGGGGATAGAGCGACTGCACAATAACCACATCCGCAAACATACCGACGCCCGCATAAACAGCAAGGAAAATCATAATTACCCAGAAAGTCCTGCGTTCATTACGGCGCAATTGCTCGCGCCAATTGCCTACGGATGCATGATAATCAGAAAGAGCCATAAATTACTCAAAATTTCACGGTATAGTCTTCGCGTGCCTTAATTTGATCATCAGGCAATGACCAATAGTCAAATACTTTATCCAATTTATCACGGAAAAAACTAACTACCATGGATTCAAAAAAGGATTTTTTCTTCGCGTAATAACGTTCAATACTATCGTTATAAGCTTGCTTGGAATAGGCCAGTTTATTTTCAGTATTGACGATTTCTTCCTGCAATTGCAAAACGTTCGAACTTGCCTTCAAGTCAGGATATTGCTCAAACACTACATTCAAGCCAGATGCAATTTGCGAAATCCCGTTTTCTGCCGCCATCCGGGCTTTTTCATCGCCAGCAGCCTTGGCTGCCTGCGCTTGATTACGTAACGCCACGACATCCTTCAAAGTGGTTTTCTCGTAATCCATGTATTTTTTTACTGATTCAATTAAGGATTCAAATACCTTGAAGCGCCTATCTAATTGAATATCAATTTGGCGTTTATTGTTATTAATCGCCTCAATTAAGCCAATTAAGCTATTAAAAATGCCTATCGCCCAGAAGACGAGTAACACAATGATGACTAAAATCGCTATGAGAAAGGTACTCATTGCTCTATCCTTTTGGTTTATCTCCAATAAGTTATAGCTCTAAACTAAGGGAAAAAGCAAACTCTTAAACAAGAGTCGCTCAAGGTTTATAAAAGTCCAGCTTGGGCCAGAGATGATAAAAATGATGTAACGGCCCATGTCCCAAGCCAATTTGCTCATTTTTCGCGGCGTCTATTGCCTTAAACACATAGTCTTTAGCTATTTTACACGCTTCCTTTAACTCAATACCTAAAGCCAGGCACGCACTGATAGCAGCGGATAAGGTACATCCCGTTCCATGTGTATTGTTTGAATTAATTCGGGTTCCCTCTAGCCAGCAAAACTCCCCCTCCCGGTTAAGAAGCAGATCATTCGAGTGGGATGCGGATAAATGCCCGCCTTTTAATAAGACATTTTGCGGGGCCAGTTTAATCAGCTTTTGCGCTAGCTCCAGCATGGTGTCACTCGCAGCATTCGTCTCACCAGTTAATGCCCAGGCCTCGGGTAAATTCGGTGTAATGATTGTTGCAAGCGGAATAAGCACTGATCTCATGGTATCCAGGGCATCAGGTAATAGCAGCCGATCGCCGCTTTTAGCGACAAGTACAGGATCAAGGACAATCGGGATTCCTGCTGCGTAGCGCCTGAGGAAATGGGCCACTAACTCAATAATATCTCGTTTAAAAAGCATACCGATTTTAATACTGTCTGGGCGGATATCTTCAAAAATAGTATGCAATTGATCATCAATAGCCTGTAAAGGCAGCTCATAACAAGCTTTAACCCCACGGGTATTTTGTACCGGCAACGCGGTTAGCACTGTCATACCATAACAGCCAAAAGCAGAAAAAGTTTTCAAATCGGCTTGAATACCCGCCCCACCGGAACCATCGAAACCTGCTATAGACAGGGTTTTATAGCGCATTGTCATTTTTCTATCTCAGTTAATCGAATTGAACGAGTCAACTATCTCAGAACCTGCAATCCACTCACCGAATAATTCCCAATCGGGTTTATATAATTTATCAATAAATACTTGTCGAAAACCGCCTGGTCCTTGTGTTTTATGCTGGGTTAGTTGTCCACATAAACCAAAATAAGCAGTCGCCAGTAGAGCAGCCTGGTACATGCTTAAGCCAATTGCCGCAAAGGCAGCGATTACAGCAGTCAGCGTGCAACCCATACCCGTCACCAAAGGCATCAGTGGTGAACCAAAGGGTAAATTGATTGCCTGTCTGCCATCGGTTATAAAATCAACCGGGCCACTCACTACAACAATTTTTGATGGTGAAACAGCCAGTTGTTGCGCAGCATTCATTGCCTGATTCACACTACGGGCCGATTCAACGCCTTTCGTATCACCTGCTTCATCGCTTAAAGCCAGAATCTCGCTGGCATTGCCGCGAATGATATCGACATGAGGGAGAAGCGATTTTGCCGCACTGGTGCGTATACGACTTGCGCCAGCACCAACGGGATCCAGCACAACAGGCTTGTTTTGTGACTTGGCTATTTTTGCCGACTCTAACGCTCGTTCATAAAAAGCGTGATCGAGGGTACCTAAGTTGATGTTAACGACTTGACTGATCGTAATCAGCTCTTCCATTTCATCCATCGCCTGACTCATCAAGGGTGCCGCCCCCGAGGCCAATAAGCTGTTAGCCATAAATTCCATAGTAACAAAATTGGTTAAACATAAAACCAAAGGCTTCGTTTGACGGAGGCTAACTAACGCCTCTTCCAAATCCTTCAACAGATTCATCATGTTTCACTTCCCTCCATTAATTGACGTAGCGTTGCTGCCATAAGCGCAGGGTTTTCCGCCTTATGCAGAGCACCAATTACCGCAATCCCCTTCGCTCCCGCTGCCATGACTTCCTTGACATTGTGTTGATCAATACCGCCAATACCGATCATTGGATGAATCGAGCGCAAACTTAAACGGTGCAGCCCATCCAAGCCCCAGGTTGTTCGAATATTCTTTTTATGCTGAGTAGGGAAAACTGCACTGGCGGCCACATAATCCACAACAGACTGATTGGCTCGCTGCAAATCATCTTCCGTTTCTATTGATAAACCGAGCAATTTATCCGGCCCCAAACGCTGTCTGGCAAGTTGTGGTGAACCATCAGTCTGTCCCAAATGCAGACCCTGTGCATCGACGGCTAAAGCCAGTTCAAGATCATCATTGATGATCAGCGGAATATGGTGGTGATCTAAAAGACTCTTAAGTTCAGAAGCGAATGCTAATAGAAAAGCTGGGGAAGCATTTTTTTCGCGAAGTTGTACAGAACTAACGCCTGCACTGACACATTGTTCAATAAAGATCAAATACTCCGCTAAAGGACAAGACCCGCAGTGGGTGACCAACATAAGTTTGTAAAATGGAGCAGCCATAACATCCTTCTATTCATACAACAGAGGATGTGACGTCAAAGATAAGCCTGCTTAAAAGGCCATTAAATAAGAAAAATATCTCTAACCATCACACTCCCTCCGCAGGTATTAACCAGAGCAGGTTTTAAGGGTTTTTCTCAGCCTTGCAACACGAATCGCTGCAAAGCACCCCCGGTGATAAAAATGACCCTTAATTTAGTTGAAGCGAAAAAACTTGTCAACCTGCGTGCAATTTTGAGCAGAATTAGTAGTTATTTGTCTTGGGAAACTAAGCATCAAAGTTCTCTTATTGTAATGAAATTACAACTCTTTTATGATTAGGAAGACTATATTCATAAGAAATGGATCTTCTATGTTAAAAAAAATCATTGGATTGACCGCCTTTTCTTGCTCACTTATAACGTCAGCCTATGCTGAGCCGGCGTCTACTCCAGCTACGGCACCTTCTAATTCCCAAGCCTCTGGCGCACCGCCTACCAGCTACATGCCCGTTATCATGCAAGAACCTTTTCAGACAGTTATGAAGCGCATGTCGGCTGCAAAAGACGCGATTAATAAAAAACAGCAGGATTTGCTTAACCAGCGTTATGATTTAACCAACAACCCGTCGCAAAATGCGAAAATGTCAAATGGGAAACCCATTCAGGAAGGTGTACGCGTTAAGCTACCTCAAGGAACAACCTGGGATCAACTCGCTAAAATGACGCCCGAGCAAATTAAGGAAGAAGGGTTATATCCTCAAGGTTTCTTGCCTCTGCCGCACCCCAACCATCCTGAAGGGGGTATGCTTTTTCCAAAATTTGCTATCGATGAAATCAACAAGCAGGAACACCGCGATCTGACTCGCTTTGATCTGGATTTTGATATTCCCGATCATTTTTTACCACCCTTTCCTGCCCCGATCTTTTTGACAACACGTCCGGATCTTGGCGATGTATCACAAGGAAAGCTGGTAACTATCAATAATTATTTTGAATTATTTAACGGCATCCTTAACCCTAAACAATTGGAAGGTCTACGGTTGTTGGTAACCCCTTTCCCACAACAACAATTTAACCAAACCGATGATCGGCGCACCATAGAACCCAGCCGTGGTGTTGCTTGTCTTGATTGCCATGCCAATGGCCATACCAACAAGGCAACTCATCTGGTTGGAGACATTCGCCCACAAGAGTTTCGTCATCGTATTAATACCCCGACTTTGCGTGGTGTAAATATTCAGCGGCTCTTTGGCTCACAGCGCGCATTAAAAACAATCGAAGACTTTACTGAATTCGAACAACGTGCTGCTTATTTTGATGGCGACCCGGTCATTGCGACCAAAAAGGGAGTCAATATTCTTGAGCGTGGCAGCCAGGTCCACTTCATGGCTGAATTTCAGGAAATATTGGATTTTCCACCTGCTCCCAAACTGAGTTGGGATGGGAAACTGGATCCGGCTAAAGCAACGCCAGCAGAATTGCGCGGCCAGGAACTTTTCTTTGGTAAAGCAAGATGTGCCACTTGCCACACCCCTCCTTATTACACCGACAACACGATGCATAACCTGCATACGGAACGTTTCTTTAATCCACAAACCATCAATGGGCTCAGAGCAGTAGGTGATGGACCGATTAAAACCTTTCCTTTACGCGGTATAAAGGATTCTCCACCTTACCTGCATGATGGTCGTCTGTTGACTTTGGCTGATACGGTTGAATTCTTTAATTTGGTTCTACAGTTACAATTAAATACTCAGGAAAAAGCGGATCTGACTGAGTTTATGAAAGCCCTTTAATGACCTACCTGCCGTGCTATAGGCACGGCATCTAAAAGTGCTGTTCAAAATAAATCGGTCGATCCCTCAGAGACTGAGGCTTGGTATAAAATTAGCGACCACATGCCGGTGACTGTTCTGATCTGTTTTTTATTGCTAAAGTAATCTGGTTTTCAATAATGCTGATTAACGCACTTAAAATTGGTTTATCAATTTTTCACAGGGATTAAGTGGATCATGAAAAGATATCAACTCTTATTAGTAGACGACTCCAAGCCAGCCCAGGAAGCGTTTAAGGCCATTTTAGAAGACTTTCACTGTGACGTCATTGTAGCTGAGTCAGGTGAAGAAGCCCTGGAAGAATGCAACCTGATGCATTTTGATCTTATCGTGATGGACTTAAGCTTGCCCAGACATAATGGATTTGAGGTTACAGAGCTAATTAAAACCACCAGCCTGCTTAATAAAAAGACTCCCGTTGTCGCTTTGAGTGTGCATAGTGAAGCACAATTTGCCAGACAAATTCAAAAAGCCAACATCTCCGGTTTCATCTCTAAACCATTTACCCGCAGAGAAGCGACAGAATTAATGAATAGACTTGAACAGGGTTTCTGAACTCAAATGCATTTGATCGTCTGCAAAAACATCGGGCGTACATCTATTTGAAGCGTTTATATTTCAATTAAGGAAGCGAGGGTGAGACCAGCCAGAACTACTGAGTCAATCTCCCCCTCTGTACTGGAAATTATCGTCCTATGAGCCATAGGTTATTATTTCCAGTTACTGGTGGAGCGTAGCCTCCGCTAACATATTGCTGCCAGGTTTCGGCAGGTTGAAGACAAATATTACATCGAACCATGTGCCATCCAGTTCCTGAAAATCCTTCTTGCACGGTACAAGATGCACATGCAGCTTGGCTTGTTCCCGCTACTGCAATCATCGATGTAGCGAATACTAACCCAGCTATTGTGGATTTAATCTTCATAATAAATCTCCTTATACTACGCTGCATCATTATGATGCAGAATCCCACGGGTTAATTATAGACCAGGTTAAAAGCGACGATAGCAAAAATATTGTTTAACAACATAAATATGTTGTTTTAAATATAATATTTATTGAAAATAAATAAATTAAAAGCATGGTATCAGCCAGAATAACAGAGAACTTCTAATGAAAAAATACAACTACCCAAGCACATACCACCTATTCTTTACTATAGAAAACAGGTGCAATTGGGGAAACGCGGCCGGTTATTTTAGCTCTTCAATAATGGACTGCCCGATATAGATAGCCGGGTTAGGAGAACTGCCCAACATGGTTTAGAAAAATTTTGTTTTTTTCTGTGGGCACGGGTCCTCTTCATCTTCTGATGAAGATTCCTTTCTGACATAACTTTTCCCGAAAACACCCTTTAGTGCTAAGGAATTTGGGTAGCCTGGAGTAACTTCAGTGTCTACTTCTTCCTTGCCGGAGGAAGACGTGAACCGATGTTCTTTCTCATCATCGAGTTCGGTTGTAAGCCTATCGACAGCATGCCTCAGAAGGTGTTCAGGCTTGGGTAGCGTATCTTTAGAGAATTTTTTTACGGCCTCTGTATAGCCGTATAACATTAATTGCGCCCGGTGATCGGGGTCAATTTTATCCCCCATTACTAAAATCGCAGCGTCTTTATCAAGCCTATTACTTGAATTATCTGTACTTGTTACTATAACTGCATCAATGACAATAGGTTTGTCGCTGTCATTCAGGTTAAGTTGCGCTCTTACTTCTGGCGAAGCAAGTAAGTAGTGTGTTGCCAGTGGTGTATAGCTTTCCTGATGACAGAGTGCTCTTAACAATTGATGTCGGTGGTGATGTGTTTCTTTTATTTGGCCATTCGTATCGATCGTTTCAGTCAGTACTCGCTGCGCAGCCGAGCGCAATTGACAGTAGGTCACAAACTGATTCGATTGATGGGGTTCAAAATCCGAATCACTCTCTTGCGCTCCACTTAATCGTCCAAGTCCTTTCAAACAGGCCCTTACTATTTTTTGATATTTCTCCTCGTTAAGCCTATTTTTTAACAGCTCAAGAATCAAGGAATAACGGGCTTTATCATTCAACCCTTCACTCACAAATAAAGAATCAACGAGTTCATCAGCAACACTCCAATAGAAATGGACTAATTGTTTTGGTAATTTGGAATTAGCATTATCTATCTCTGGGTATGCCGTTTTCATCTGCATTAACAACCTGATAATCTCAGCGGTATCCTCTTTCTCAGAGGCAGCCAGTAATGGCTGTACATACCTCTGTTGCAACAATTGATTACGAGCTAACAAACGATCTATCTGAGGCCGCAGTTTTGTATCAAGCTCGAATTTGGTCAAATAGATATTATCTTCTAATGCTTCAACCAAGGCCGCCTCGGTCTGGTCGCTAATAGCGTTACCCTCAAGACCCAGTGCAGTTAAACTCGTGTTAGCCCTGATGACTCTGACAAATGATAGTATATTTTCATTCCCCAGTTGCAAGTCATTAAGTAATAAGGCGGTTAATGAGCTGTTTTCCATGAGTACTTCGGCTATCCTGGCACCAAGCTTCCCCTGATTATCCTGGCTAGTATAAATTTCATTCGAAGACAGGTCGATTGTAGTCAAAGTGCGATTAATTTTTAGCGCCTCAAATAGAGCTAAAACCCCTTGATAATCGATTGCATTTGCAAAAAGGTTAAGTACTTTCAACGTATTATTCTTTTTTAACACCTTTGCCAAAACGGAAGCACCGGCACTGGTTATTTCATTTTCGGAAAGATTAATCTCCGTCAGAGAAGTATTATTCTCCAAGGCCTGTGCTGAAGCGGCAATTACATCATCTGTAATGTCGTTATTATTAAGAATAAGAATAAGTGGTTTTGGAAATCGCCTTGTCGCCAGCTTCGATAACAAAAAGGTCGCATTTCCACCCATTTCGCTATCCCCCAACTCAAGAAAAACTAAATTAGGATGGCTATTTACCGCCTCAGCCAACGTGGCTAACACAAAACCATCATTAAAATTGTTACCTCCGAGGGCAAGCTTGATCAGACCGGTATTCCTTTTTAAGCTCTTGACTAGCAGGAAGGTCCCTACGCTGGTGAATTTATTACCATAAAGCTCCAGATCCGTTACGGTCGTATTCGATTTCAGGAATTTGCCAATGAGATCCGCGCCAAAAGAGTCAAGCCCATCACTAAAAAAAGAAAGGCAAAGGCCAGGTCCTTTTGCTTCCTCTAACGATTTCTTGATTCGCTCGATGCTGCCTTGCTCGGATGGCATAATTATCTCTTAAATTGTATAAAAATTGCATCTTAGGATAGGTAACTTTTAGAGTCTAGTCATTTGGGCTAATTATAATTTAAAGTAGCGAAATTTTATTTCTATCAAAAATTATGTCACTGGAAAAGCAAGAATAACCGCTTTAATTGCATGTATACGACCGTAGCTAATGATCATGAATGCCCTGATTAGAAATAATCTTGAAGAAAAGAACAAAATCACCTGTCTTGAAATGGAATTCAATACAGGTGCTACACAGCTATGACATTTACCATGCCGGGTAGCAGATCCATGTCCTACACTGGGATACTCTTAAATCAGCCTGGTTTAGAAATATTTTGTTTTTTTCTCAGGAGGCGAATCCACTTCCTCTTCCTTTCCAGAGGAAACTTCCTTTTTGACAGCCGAGTGCTTAAAAACCCCTTTGCTTACTAATGCATTGGCATAGTTTGGAGTCGGTACAACGTCTACTTCTTCCTTACCGGAGGAAGGGCTGTAGCTATATTCTTTCTCATTACCAAGTTCTGTTATAAGCGTATCGACGGCATGCCTCAGAACTTGCTCAGGCTTGGGTGTCGCGTTTGTGGAGAATTTCTTTAATGCCTCTGTATAGCCATATAACATTAATTGCGCCCTGCGATCGGGTTCAACCTCTACTAAAGTAGCGGCGTCAGTCTCAAGGTTAATAGTAGAATTATCTTCAGTTGCTAATATAACCGCATCAACTAAAATGGGTTTATCATGTTCGTTCAGGTTGAGTTGCGCTCTTACTTCTGGCGCAGCAAGCAAGTACTGTGTTGCCAGTGGTGTATAACTTTCCTGATGACAGAGTGCTCTAAACAATTGATGTCGGTGACGATGTGTTTCTTTTGGTTGGCCATTCGTATCTGTCATTTCACTCAGTACTCGCTGAGCAGCCGATCGCAATTGACGGTAAGTCACAAACTGATTCGATTGATGGGGTTCAAAATCCGAATAACTCTCTTGCGCGCCATTTAATCTTCGAAGTCCTTTCACGCAGGCCCTTACTATTTTTTGATAGTTCTCCTCGTTAAGCCTATTTTTTAACAGCTCAAGAATCAAAGAATAACGGGCTCTATCATCCAATCCTTGACTCACAAATAAAGAATCAACGAGTTCATCAACAAAACTCCAATAGAAATGGACTAATTGTTTTGGTAGTTTGGTATTAGCACTATCTATCTCTGGAAATGCCGTTTTCATCTGCATTAACAACCTTATAATCTCAGCTGTATCCCCTTTCTCAGATGCAGCTAGTAACGGCTGTATATACATCTCTTGCAACGATTGGTTACGAGCTAACAAACTATCTATCTGAGGCCGCATTTCTGTATCAAGATCGAATTTGGTCAAATAGATATTATCTTCCAATGCTTCGACCAAGGCCGCCTCCGTCTGGACGCTAATAGCGTTACCCTCAAGACCCAGTTCGGTTAAACTCGTGTTATCCCTTATTACTGCGACAAAGGGGAGTATGTTTTCATTCCCCAGTTGCAAGTGATTAAGCCATACGGAGGTTAATGAGCTGTTTTCCATGAGTACTTCGGCTATCCTGGCACCAGGCTTCACAGGATTATCCTGGCTAGTATAAATTTTATTCGAAGACAGCTCGATTGTAGTCAACGTGCGATTAACTCTCAGCGCCTCAAATAGAGCTAAAACCCCTTGATAATCGATTGCATTTGCAAAAAGGTTAAGTCCTTTCAACGTATTATTCTTTTTTAATACCTTTGCCAAAATGGAAGCACCGGTACTGGTTATTTCATTTTCAGAAAGATCAATCTCAGTCAGGGAAGCATTATTCTCCAAGGCCTCGGCTGAGTCGGAAATTACCTTATCCGTAATGTTGTTACCGTTAAGAAGTATTCGTTCGGGCAAATACACCTACCTGAGAAATTTAAATTTTCTAAACTAAGCTTTCTCAAACGAGGAGCTGGAAATGAAATCAAA
>NZ_LNYB01000081.1:298188-298586 GCF_001467625.1 Legionella feeleii | reverse complement strand
TTGGCACTTTAACCCTCTTTTGATTGCGGAATCAAAGAGTTAGATTACTTTAATCCGATTAAAGTGCCCCTACATTTGGGGGAGAGCCAAAGTTTCTCGTGAAATTAATCACTATAATCTTCAGTGGATTGAAAAGACACCACCTATAAAGCAAGTCATTTATGGAGTATTTGCCGAGTCTAAAAAAAGAAACAGGTAAAGGATGCTTATTTGAAAAGGCCAAAAGCGGTTGAACGAGGAAGTAAAATTCTGTAGTGCCCTGCAATTAAAATTCAATTGCAAGACACTCAAGAATCAAATAGTATAAATCTGCGTTTGACGTGTTTAAATGCAATAAGCGCTGATAGAAGGGATTGGCGTCCCTCCTACCAGCTAACCACAATCATCTTAACGGAGAT
>NZ_LNYB01000081.1:278503-298141 GCF_001467625.1 Legionella feeleii | reverse complement strand
TAAACGAATCTTAGTCTATTTCAGTTTTGTATTTCAATGGCATGTCCGTAAGAAGCCGCCAAAATTTCCCATTATTTACACCGGTTGAACCTTAAGAGCATGGTTTATAGCGTGCTGTTAATTCGCTATTAACCAAAAATCTTAATCATTTCAGCGACTAGAGACACAGGGATTATTTTTTCAATAATTCCTGTGCTAAGTCACACCTTTAAAAAAATAAAGGAAAGAATAATGGTGAAAACAAAGCAAGAAACCTTAAGGGAAACGAATTTAATGGATAGTCCCTTCTTTAAAGTCTTTGCAAAAAATTACCTGGACTATTTAGGGAATAGTCATCCTACCCACAAACAGCTAGCCGAAATCCAGGCACTTCTTTCTAACACGTGGATAAGACTACCGATTCATTTCGATTTACGTTTAAGTGAGCAGGAAAAACAATGTCTTTACTTATCCGCCCAGGGCAAAGGGCTTAAAGAAATTGCCAGTTTTTTAAATGTCTCCATGCGGCGAGTGACTCAACATCGGCAAGCTATCTTTAAAAAATTAGGATGCAGGAATATAACCAGTGCAATTATTGTAGGTATTCGCTATGGGGTGATTAAGAAGGAGAATGTACTGGACGATTAAATTGGTTTGGTAAGTTGCAAATTTCACTTCCTGTGTCAGCACATCCTGTGCTGGCTCCCTTTTCCCGGACATCATGTCCTGGATATTTGCAACTTCCAATAGTGCCAGTATGACTTAATTGCTTATGCGCGTCATTAAGACAAACCAGGTAAATAATGTGAGAAATATCTTACAAACTCTCATTAGGGTCTTTTGTGCAGATAGTTCGCGAAGAAGGATAAAGCAATTGAGCTAGTCTATATCGGAGTGAAATTCTCATTTAAAGTGTATTTTTCCGATTTTTGAGTCTTTTTCAAAATAATTCTCACTATAATAAGAAATATTTGAAGAAAAGGCTAAATTAACTCAAAAATCCTTAGCGGATTTTTGCAATCTTTCTCATAATGGCATTAGTCGTATTGAACTCGCACAATCTGATGCCCCAACTATCAACAATTTTAAAAATGTCTAAAGTTCAGGTTTTAAAATTATCGAGATGGAACAATGAAAGCACTTTAGGTGTTCTATGAAAATAAAAGGGTTGGTATTTTTTCGCGTGATGAAAATTTAGTTTCTTCTTTTTCTTATGATGAGCAATGGCAAGTTGATAAAGATAGCTTTCCACTAAGTCTATGGGGTTAGTGTTCGCTGTTACCGGCATTTCCGAAGGGGACCCTGGGCACTGGTGCTGCCTACTACATCTCCGGGGTGCGCTTGATGAAGGTGACTTGCATGGCTGGCGCCTGCTACGGCGCCTTCTGCACCAGTTGGGTCGCTCGATACCTATCTGGCAGCCTGTGGGTGGGGAGGGGCACTTACTAACCTTTGTTCATCCCGAAATCTTTCAACAAGCCAAGGAAGATACCACGGTTCTGAGGGAGCAGTATATCAACAACACCCGAATAACATAGGTAGTGTTGGGAGCTCACTATCCCTGAGATCAATAAAGTCAATTTTATCTAATGATAGTTCACTATCCTCATTAGATTCTTCATCACTAAACGACATCGCTGATTGTCCCGTTTCTAAATCGATTAGTAAAGATAAAGTGTCATCATCGTTAGCAACGATGGGTGCATTGATTTCAAGTTTGATCTGAGAGGTTAGTTTTAATAACTCTTCTTTAACATACTTTATTAGCAGATCACACATGCCTTCAGAGGCGTCATTGAAAGCTCGCCCTCCTGCAATCAAACAGATTAATTCTGATTTATTCTCCGTATTCTTAATAAATGATGTAACAAGCTTGCTTAAATCACTTTTTATTTGAGATTGATTAAAAAAATGAATAAGAAGCGCTGATTTTTCAGCCGGATTAATTAATGCAAATGCAACACAGGTACGCAAGCCTGTGGTTAATACATTCTGATAGTCATCATTTGCTTGGAGTATTGCACCTTGACCGGTACCGACTTTATAGGTTTTATCGGAATAATCGAATTGTTGTGTTGGAAAATCTTCTCGCGTAAAAAACTGGTACATCTTAAAAGCCATTCTAAAAGATCGTAATTTTAACAGCGTGATCATTATTTGACAATTAAAGGGTGATCATCCTCTCGCGCGCTGCATCAGGGATTAATTTGTCCTTGGATTTTCTAATTTTGTTGTACAGTGATCTAGCCAAACAGGATTGAGCGGCTTCAGTGAGGAGCTAAAAAATTGGGTGAATCTTTCAACTGTCAGTTCCACTTAATTCTTATCAATCAATAAGTCTAAGTATCTGTGTTATTTATTTCTAGGCTTCAAAAAAGTCCGCGACAGAATCTTTTATGGCCATTGTATCGTCAAAGCCCAGTTTGATTAATGCGCGGGTGAATTCTCTTTCGAATAAAAGGAAGCTTAGTAAATCACCGGAATGGCGTTTAGCACCAAGAAAATTAAGCAGCAGGCGTAATAAGAGCGGGATACTGTTGTAATGAGATTGAGCAATCGTAGCTATATCTAGACTAGGCCGTAAATGTAAAATCTGAACAGTTCGCCAGGATGCTTGCTGTTTTTTCTCCGGTGGTACCAGACTGGCAATATTGTTCATATGATTGATCAGTTCAATATCACGATCGAGGTTATCTAAAAACAAGCCATTGATCATCCCCCCTAAAACACGTGAAAAATCGATGTCACCATCCCGTATTTTTTCAGGAGTACCTTTTCTTAATTGCCGATTTCCAATTACTAATATTTTGTCTGCCTGGCAATGGATTGCGCCGCGTAGAGGAGCCTCTAACCCTAAATGACCATCTCCATAATGAAAACCATCTATTTTTGAAGGCGGGAAGAACAGGGGCAGTGCTGTAGAAGCGAGAAAATATTCCATTTCCAGATTGATGCGTTGACTAATATGCAGGGGATGATCCCAATCTTCAAAATCCTCTGAATGGTGTTGATAGAAAGAAATGGTTTTTTGGGTTTCATAACAGTTGCTGATGATTTCAAGCGTTTCAATGTGTTTATTCTTAATGGCATTGTTCACGTCCTCGAAGTCGATCACTCTTTTGAGGAAACCGCGCAAGGGCGTTGTATCAAGAATATGTCCTAAAAGGCGTTGTTTAAAAAACATGCTGCTCATGTTGCGCATGGCTGTTTTACTGAGTGCATAATTGCTTGTTTTAAAAATTTCCGGACAAGTAATATCACCCCATAATTCACTTAACTTGCTGGCGCTAGCAGAAAAATCCAGCGCATTTTCAGCTAACACAGCAGTATTAATACTGCCGACACTGGCTCCGGTGAGTATATTAAAAGGAATCTT
Organism: Legionella feeleii; assembly: GCF_001467625.1. Classification (GTDB taxonomy): domain Bacteria; phylum Pseudomonadota; class Gammaproteobacteria; order Legionellales; family Legionellaceae; genus Tatlockia; species Tatlockia feeleii. The sequence goes on along the minus strand of NZ_LNYB01000081.1, from coordinate 294,786 downwards.
TTTTGCATTTGTAATGGTACTAATCGCTTTGAGAGCCCCAGCCTGATAGGCTCCTCGAGCTCCACCGCCTGCCAGGTAAAGTGCAATTTTAGCCATTTCTTACTGTTTTAGAGGGAGAGGTAAAAAATATAGTCCTGTTGCAAGCCGCTGGCAAGTAATAGCTTAACTTGAGGAAAATTATTTATTCCTGCCAATAACTGCTCCTGCGCTATTAAGAGGGACAAGCGCAGTCTTACTTCTTTACGAGGTAATTCTTCTTTATAAATTAACAATAATTATTTATTGATAAACAATAATTTTTATATATACTAGTGCCACAGATTAATTTTAAGGAACCGTTGATATGAAAAAAATACAACTTACAAGTCACATTCTTAATCTTTTTTTCAGGATTCTTTGTTGGCTCATCCCTATTGCTACAGTCTTCCTGAGTTTGTTTCACATCGAAGACATGCTTAATTGGGGAGCATGGGCTTCGATCATTTCATCAACACATATCCAGGATCCTTCTAATTATTCACTAACACATCGATTAGTGATTTTAGCAATTCAATTCTTGCCATTATCAATAACAGTCATGATTTGCCACAAGTTGGCTAAACTGTTTGGTCTATATGAAAAGGGAGATTTATTTGAAGAAGAAAATATTATATTGATTAGAAGTATTAGTATTTACATGATATTGGGAGAATTGGTCCAATTAATTTACCAGCCATTAATAACTGTTGCACTAAGTTTCAATAACCCGCCTGGAGAGCGTTTTGCAAGTATTACATTGGGTACAACCAATGTATCTACCTTGATTACAGCCTTTATTATTTTGGTTGCTTCGTGGATTCTTAAGGAAGCCAATCAATTGAAATCCGATTCTCAATTAACAATTTAAGGATATTACCATGCCAATTATTGTTAATTTGGATGTCATGATGGCAAAACGAAAATGTCGATTAAAAGAGTTGGCAGAGGCCATAGGGATTACCGAGGCCAATTTATCCATTTTAAAGAATGGAAAGGCTAAAGCCATACGGTTTTCAACGCTTGAAGCTATTTGCGCTTATTTAAACTGCCAACCAGGCGATATTATGGAATATAAAATTGATCCGGATGAGTTGCTGAAAAGAGAAATGGATATACCGCAATGAGAAGAATTTTTAGATAGTGATAATGCAGGGTTATACCCATAATTGTCGATAAATTATGGCTAGGTCGGTGGTATGCTGGACTAGTTTCTATAAAGAGAAAATTAACTATGATCAGAAATAAATACACCTAATGACTATAATAGATAAAAAAGCCCAGCTCAAAGGCAAATAATGGTACGCTCACCGAAGCAAAGTGTTTTTTCCGATTTAACTCAGGATGAGTTGCAGGAACTTATCAACGCAGCAGAATTGATTCATCTTGAAGAAAATAGTCTTTTCATTAAAGAAGGCTTGCATGAATCCAGTTTTTATTATCTTGATAAGGGAAAGGTGGCGATAGTAAAAAATTCTGGGATAAAAACGCATATAATCGCTGAGTTAACCGAGGGGGAGAGCATAGGGGAAATGGCTCTTATCGATAGGGAGCCCCGTTCTGCCTCAGTGATTACATTAACACCCTGTGTCTTATATAAATTTGATTTTGATAAATTATGCGAAAACCCTCAATTGGCTCCCTTGTTTAATAAAATGGCCAATGCGTTGAATCGTAAAATCGCTCATCGCCTGCGTTATACCAACGAAGTCACTGTAAAAGCACTGCAAAGTAAATATGTCATGAGTATTTTCTTTATTAGAGTACTCATTCTGTTATCTCTCTATGCGTTATCTTTAAATTTAATTGAAAAGAGCGAGGGTTATTTTTCAAGCACTACAATACCGAGCTTGGCAATAATAGTTATTTTTACCCTGGTTGCTTTTTCGGTAGTTAAAAAAAGTGGTAGTCCCTATAGTTTTTACGGTATCACACGCAAGGATGCGGCAAAAAATTTTTTCGAAGGGATCCTGTTTACTATCCCTATTCTTATGATGATTGTATTTATTAAATGGCTCCTGATAACTCATATACCTTCGTTGAATAATTTTCCTTTATTTGACCATACCGCCCCATTTAAAAACAGGGCGGAATTTAGCTGGCATTCTTATTTTTTCTTTATGTTTCTCTATATAATCTTTTGCCCAGTGCAAGAATTTATTACCAGAGGGTGCATTCAATCTTCATTACAAAATTTACTGGATGGTACGCAAACTTCAATAAAATGGAAGGCTATCATTATTTCTAATCTTCTGTTTGCAAGTGTCCACTCACATACCTCTCTGGGGTTTGCGCTCTCAACTTTCATCCCGGGTATTTTTTGGGGATGGTTGTATGCTCGACAGAATTCTTTAATTGGAGTCAGTGTTTCTCATACTTTGGTGGGTGTATGGGCTGCTTTTATTGTTGGATTTCAAAATCTGATTTAAAGTTTTATAAATGTGCCTAATAGAACCAAATTCGAGGGGGCATTTTAACAACGCTTTTACAGGGAGTGCATGATGACAAAAGAGCAACTAAATGCTACAGGTCGTGGGGATTACCACAGTCTTTATAAGGGACAATCCGTTGATGATTTAATTATCCAATATATGCAGGATAATAATGTACCCGGGATGGCTCTGGCCATTGTCCAGGCACCTTACATCACGCGTGTTGTAGGGTATGGATTGGCTGACCGAGAGACAAAACGTCTCGTTGCTTCGAATACTGTGTTCAATGTAGGGCAATTAAGTAACGCTTATACCGCAGTAGCAATACTACAACTGAAAGAAGAAGGTAAGCTTAAACTCGAAGATTCAATGACGGCTTATTTTTCTGATCTCCCTGAAGCGTGGTCTGCTATAACCATTCGTCATTTAATATCGCACAGCTCCGGTTTGCCAAGTTATAGTGACGAATCGTTTGATTTTAGCAAAGACTATTCCTTGACTGATTTTATACAGTTATTGGGTAAGAAACCTTTGCTATTTTCACCTGGCTCTAAAATGAATCCCAGCGCTACCGACCATTATTTATTAGGTAAGATTATTGAAAAAGCCAGTGGCATTTCTTATCAAGACTATGTGACTAAAAATCAAATCGAGCGCATGGGTCTAAAACATACTTTTTTTGTATCCAATATGACTACCGTACAAAATGAAGTTAATAATGGTTCCACGCCATTTAAGCATCAGCAATTTTTGCAAAATCCTGTCTTTGTTAACCCCACTGAACCAGCTAGAGGTTATGTTGACAAGGATGGATCGCTTGCGCCGAGTGCACAACTAACCTGGTCCGCTACTTATGCAGACAGTGGTATTGTTGCTTCAGCAGAGGATATCAGTCTTTGGGATATAGGGCTTGCTGGTGGTATTCTGTTAAAAGATCCAGAAAATAGAAACTTCATCTACAATCCTACCACGTTGAACGATGGCGAAATGATCCCGGGCAACGGCGGCTGGTTTTTTCCAGGTCATAAAGGCTTAATGGAAATTAAAGGCAATATTCCCGGTTATTCTTCTTTTTTAAGCCGCTTTACAGATGCTTCAGAGTTAGTCTGCGTAACCCTGTTAGCCAACAAAGACAATTTGCTGGATTTAGACATCTTGGGGCGAAAAATCGCAGCGGCTTTTGATCCAAAATTGGGTGCCGTACTCCAGGGGGCTGCATGGTCTGAAACGTTGCAAAGCCCTTATGCAGTGTCTAAAACACTGGAACGGGTAAAGACAATTATTCAGGCTCAAGGCGGTACGATTTTTGCCCACATCTCTCACAGTGCAGAGGCAAAAAAAGTCGGCGAAAAGCTTCCCAACACGGAAGTGTTAATTGTAGGCAATCCTGCGAAAGGGACTTTGCTTATGCAAACGAATCCTGCTTTCGCTTTGGATTTACCACTCCGCATCATGGCGACAGAAGATAGTTTCGGTCAAGTTTGGTTAAGCTTCACTGAGCCTGTCAGGTTGGCAGAAGAATATAATATCAGTGAGGAAGAGCTACCCAGACTACGTCAGCTATCCAGTGCACTGCGTAAGCTGTGTGAGAAAGCAATTTCGCCATTAACGATGGGATAGCATACTAGACGCTACTGCAGAGAGAGAATGACTTCGTCGATACGGTGCTCGAATTCTCGTGTACTTTACATGTACGCTCCGTCTCCTTGCACTTCTCTTTCTGTAGCGGGTTTCCGAAGACGGCTACCGTCTAATTTTAAATGAGTTTTTGCTCCACTAAAAATCCTGAATGACTTTTTGTGGATTAGGTCTACCAAGATAATTTAAATGTTGCATGGTTTTATCATCAAGTGCACCTTGTAATGCTTTAATACCAGAGCGACTTGAGGATATTTTTTAAAATAGAATGACGAATAACGGGTGCTGCATGGTAGGAGGATAAAAATTTTTTTACGAAAATTAAGCGGTGGCTTGCGCAATCAAATGCGCAAGCCAAATAGTCTAACAGCAGCGTGTTGGTTGTGATTCACATTTCATAAGGCCTGTCTCCTCAAAATGATTGTCGCGTGGGAGGCGATTTTTCAGCATAAGGTAGATATGACGAAGGCCCCAAAAAAAGAGAAACAACACAACAACTGCAAACCCTATAGTCAAGGTAGCATCCACGTAATCATTGAATAGAATTTGGCGCATTTGGGTTAAATTTTTTGCTGGTGCAAGAACGATTTCTTTCTCTATGGCTTGTTGGTATTGGTTAGCGTGAGCAAGGAAACCAAGTTTAGGATTAATTGAAAATGCTTTTTGCCAACTGGCAGTCAGGGTGCAACTGAGTAGCCAAACTGTGGGTGCCAGGGTTATGGCGATAAAGCACTCTTGTTTCCTTTTTACCAGGACTACTGTTGCAAGAATTAATGCTATCGAAGCAAGCATTTGGTTGGCTATGCCAAATAAAGGCCATAAGCTATTAATGCCTCCCAAGGGATCGATAACCCCTTGATACAGAAAATATCCCCACATACCGACGCAAATTCCTGTAGCCAATACATTTGCTGGCCATGACTCAGTATGTCGCATGTTGGGGAAAAAGGTGCCTAACAAATCTTGCAGCATAAAACGGCCTGCGCGTGTTCCTGCATCCACGGCAGTTAAAATAAATAAAGCCTCAAACAAGATGGCAAAATGATACCAAAATGCGAGCATGGCCTTGTTTTCAAAGAGTTGAGAGAAAATTTGTGCGATCCCAATGGCTAACGTTGGTGCACCTCCTGTACGAGATAAGATAGTTTGCTCACCAATTGTTTCTGCCGTCGTTGTTAACATGTCGGGAGTTAAAGTAAATCCCCATTGTGAAATGGTTTCTGCGGCTTGTTGGGCTGTGGTTCCAATTAAAGCCGGTGGGCTATTGATTGCAAAATAAACACCAGGCTCTAAACAGCATGCAGTAATCAGTGCCATGATTGCAACGAAGGATTCCATTAGCATACCGCCATAACCAATAAATCGCGCATCAGTTTCATTGGCTATCATTTTGGGCGTAGTGCCTGAGGCAATTAAAGAATGAAAACCCGATATTGCCCCACAAGCAATTGTGATAAACAAAAATGGAAATAAGCCTCCTGCCCATACCGGCCCTGAGCCATTGATAAAATGAGTCCAGGCAGGCATTTTGAGCGTGGGGGCTACGAGCAGAATGGCTAAGGCCAACGCCAACATCGTACCGATTTTCAAGAAGGTGGACAAATAATCTCTTGGTGCTAGAAGAAGCCATACTGGTAATACAGCTGCTACAAAACCATAACCTGTTAACAACCACACTAACTCTTCAGCGCTTGCAGTAAAACAAGGTGCCCACAGAGCACTTTCACTGACTTGTCGTCCCAACATAATTGCCAGAAAAAGTAACACAAATCCGATGATGGAAACTTCGGTCACACATCCTGGCCGTAGATAGCGCAAATAAATTCCCATAAACAGACCGATGGGTACGGTTGCTCCTACTGTAAACAGGCTCCATGGACTATTAGTGAGTGCTTTCACTACAATCAGGGCCAGAACCGCTAAAATGATTACCATAATCATAAAGGTTGCACATTGTGCTACAACACCTGGTAACCAGCCCAACTCTGTACGAATTAATGTCCCTAGCGAGCGACCGTCACGGCGCATGGAAATCACTAAAATAAAGAAGTCTTGTACCGCGCCAGCCAAGACGACGCCAACTAAAATCCACAATAGGCCAGGTGCATAGCCCATTTGGGCTGCCAAGACAGGTCCAACTAAAGGGCCCGCTCCGGCAATGGCAGCAAAATGATGCCCAAAAAGCACAAAGCGATTGGTTGGAACATAATCCAGGCCATCATTATGGCGCACCGCTGGTGTAGGAGCCTTTGCATCAAGTAAAAGCACACTATTGGCGAGAAAGCGACTGTAGTAGCGATAACCGATAAAGAAAATCATACATGCCGCAGCAACAAGCCAGGGGGCATGTATGGTTTCACCATGAGACAGTGCAAATGCAGCAAAAGCGCAGGTTGTAAAAACTGTTAAAGTACAGCCGATTATCCAAAACAACATGCGTCTCATCCTGATGTCCTTAAATAAATTTAGAGCTCCGCTTTTTTATCATATTTCTTGTACTTAAAAAACTGTAACTAAGTGACTATTATAAGATTCAGAATGTACTTGCGAAGGATGATTAGTATGGTGAGCTGAAATCCTGTTAATTTCAGCGTTTGTTTTCAGCTATAAAACCGCCCGGAAGGAATGGGCCGGGCGTACAAAAAGCGGGAGCTATTATTTTAAGTCACTAAAATTGTAATCTTACCTCAATCAGTGTGCCGATGACTTTATCTGTTTTTTCTTTTATTTTAATCAGTTTCATATTTCCGTCCGCTTGATCTTGTTTGATGTATAATTCCGATTTTTCTATAAATAATCTATTAAATATCAAATTATTATCTTTTTGAATAAGGACAAAATCCCTATCGCGCGGTTTTTTCTCCGGATCAAAGATCAGTATGGAATTTTCTGGGAAAAGAGGTTCCATATGGTTGCTTTCCATCAGTAAAGCAAATGAATGCTCACCAGCTTCTTTGTCCAGAATAATTTGTTTTGCGGATGTTCTCTCAATTTGTGGCCAATGACACACCATTGCCCAGCTAATAACTGGAATGGTTGCAATATTCAAACTTTTTTTAATTGAATCAGGTATGCCTTGATCCAAAGGTAATAAGCCAGTTAATTGCGGGATTGACACAGAGAAAAAATTTGCGAGTCGTTCTAGTACCACTCGCCTTGGTTTTTTAGTAGTACCATTGAGTAAATGATGTAATGTTGGTTGAGGAATCTCTGTTTGTCTGGCCAATTCACTCAATGATAATTCCCCATGCAGCGTTAGTAAATGTCTTAAATTATTACTTATTGTCGTACTTTCGGCCATAAAGCCCTCCATCTTCTTATAAATATATTTATTCATAAAAGATTGACAAAAGCAAAAAAAGATCATTAAATGAATAAATATGAATAATAAATTAATAAAAAAATGATCATTACGAATAAATTAATAATAATATGAGATTATCCGTAGGTGAAACAATTCTATTGAATCTTTAAGTTGTTCAAAAAGAGGCTGGATGAAGTAAGGAAACGATTTGTTAAATAAGAGGAGGAAAAATGACAGATAGCAAAGAACGTGTTTTTGCTTATACGCTGGCAAAAACAATAGATAATGATGAATTGGCTAACGTATCTGGAGGTTATGCGGCAACGTTTACTCATTCAGAAACGGTGAAAGGAACAGGAGGAAGCGGGCAAGGTGTAGATGCTTGGTATGATCAAAGCATTGACTGGTAGTTAGGTTAGAGGCCCCGTTTAAAGGGGCTCTATGTAAGCGAGGCTCTATGCAGCTGTGAGAAAAATAATGAAATTCTTAATTCCTACAGAACCAGATGACACGCATGCTATTCTTGTAAAACTTGCCTTAGAAAAAATGGGGCATCATGTCAGACTTTTATTTACAGCTGACCAACCAAGCAAACAAAAAAATTCCCTGTTTATTGATAGGGATGGATATCAATGGAAAAGTACTGATAAATACAGCAGTATTTTAGATAATGATTACGATGTTCTCTGGTGGCGGCGCGCACGAAAACCCTACGTTGCAAAGAATGTAACTCATCCAGAAGATTATAAATTTATTAGTAGAGAAAACCACCTATTCTATGAGTCATTAACTTTCTGTATGGCTCCAGGGGCTTGGTGGGTTAATTCAAAAGAAGCAGCGATTAGGGCAAATTCAAAGCTTCTACAACTAAAGACTGCCAATCAATGTGAGATGATTATTCCGACTACACTTTGTTCGAATGATCCCAAGGATATCCGATATTTTCTATTAAAACATGAAGAGGAAGGGGTGGTTTATAAACCTCTTTGTGCAAGTTTTTGGTTTGAAGAAAATAAAATTAAAATTGCTTACACAAGCAAAATAAATTTTCTGGATCTGCCGCACAATAAATTATTACAACTTGTACCGGGGATATTTCAGAAAGAAATTAAGAAAGAATATGAGTTAAGGGTTACTTGTTTTGGTGATTATATCGTTGCAGCAAAATTAAACTCTCAAATTCATCCGGAGGGAAAGATCGATTGGCGTGCAATTCCTGAAGGAAAAATGAGTATAGAACCTTATAAATTGCCTTATGAGCTGGAGAATAAAATACGTCAATTTATGCAAAAAATAGGAATAGTGTTTGGTGCATTTGACTTTATTGTTACTCCGAAAGGAGATTATGTATTTCTTGAAGTCAATGAGCAAGGCCAATTTCTATGGCTAGAAGAATATAGCTCGCATTTTCCTATGTTGGATATCTTTACTAATTTTCTTATCAATAAGTCTAAGACATTTAGATGGAATCCAAAAAAATTTAATCATGCAATTAATGATTATAGAGTGGAAATGAAAGACATAGTAACGCAAAACAGGCAACGCCACATCGATTTAAATTGCAAAAGTATGCATAACGAATAAGGTAAAATAATGAAAAGGGTATTACTATTAACACTAAGTCTTCTATGTTCATTGACTATTGAAGCAAATAGCATAGTCGATATTTATGGACTTGACGAAAAGCAATCAGAGAAAATAATAAAGAAATATGCAAATAGAGTTGCCACTATTGAGGGCTTATTTCTGAATAGAAGGCGTGAAAAAAACAATGATAGAGACTTGGACAACCTTCTTTTAAAAAAGAAAGCATTGTTAAATGAAATCAAGAATGAAGGTGATTTCTTGCATGTGGATTTTAATACAATTTTTTACCCTGGAAATAAAAATCAATATACTACGATAGAAATCGTTCAAAAAGATCAACCCGAAAGACTGCGCTATATAAATGCAGAATATGCAAAAAATTATAAATTAAAAGATGATTTAATTAATCAAATGATCACTTTTTGTAATCTTGAGTTTCAATTAATGATTAACAATCAATTAAATCTAAAAGATATTTCCTGTCCTGTTTATCATTGCATCAGTGGATTTCACCATCCTAAATTAAAGCCTTACTTAGAAATTTTTAATACAGGTGCTATTAAAGAGAAAAAACTAATTATCAATACATTAAATGATGATCCTGATCCATCAAGACGCGCTGCTGCTGCTTTTTTGCTGGGGCATTTTAAGGATCCTAATGAGATTATTTCCCTCTTAATGAGGCACGTTAAAGATAGGGATAGTGGTGTTCGAAATAATGTAATTAGAGTTATTGCCGCGACGATGTTTAAAGCAAAAATCGACCATATTGATGTTCTACCTTTTTTAGATTTGTTAGCTTCTCCAGAAACGACAGACAGAAACAAGGCTCTTGGTGTACTGGCAAAAGCAGCGGAATCTCAAGATGAAAAAAAAATTATTATTCAAAAGGGAGGTGAAAATCTGTTGGCTATCTTAAAACTTAAGCAGCCCAACAACCATGATATAGCTTATCTAATTCTAAAAAAAGTAAGTGGAAAAGATTTTGGTGAAAGTAATATAGCTGCCTGGAAAAAATGGTTGAAATCAGCTCAAATTGGATTGGTCTAAATGATTTATTTTAATTGGATTCAGAACAATGATTTTATATAACAATAAGGAATAAAAATGGAAGATATGAAAAAGCGAGTTTTAGCTTATGGATTGGCCGTTGAGATTAGCAATGAAGAGCTTGAGAGTGTAACTGGAGGCTCTAATTTTGGCAGTAGGCAGAATACGTTGGAAATATCTGGTTGTTATCCAGACCCTTGCGATATTAGCACGGATCATATTCAGGATTAGATTAGATATTATTTGTAATTTTTATACGGAAATAAGCACTATTGAAAGTCTACTATAGGGAAATCGAATGAATTTATTAATCGCCACAGAACCAGATGATGCGCACGCGATTATAACCAAATTAGCACTTGAGCAAAAAGGTTATGCTTGTACACTTTGGTATACAGCTGACATGCCTTCAAGACAAGCCAACAGTATTTATATTAATAATGGTGGTCTTGAGTGGATACCAGAATCGGGAATAAGTGATGAATTATATGATTTGGAAACCAATCCCTTTGATATAGTATGGTGGCGTAGAGCAAGACTTCCCTATATCCCTGATGCAATCCAGGTAGAAGATCGCAAATGCGCGCGTAAAGAAAACATAGCGTTTTTCGAATCCTTATCGACGATAATTGCACCAGATGCTTTTTGGATTAATCCTCTTGATACACAAAGACGAGCAAACTCAAAAGCCAGTCAATTAAAAATAGCTTCACAGTGTGGATTCAAAATTCCAACTACCTTAATGTCAAATTCGCCTTTACACATAAAAGGATTTACCAAAAAATTCCAAAATAGGGGAGTGATTTATAAATCTTTTCTACCTAATTACTGGAAAAACGAAAATGGTGTAAGGGCAATGTATACTGCAAGAGTTCATGAAAGCCAATTTCCTAACGATGAGTTATTGCAACTAGTACCTGGAATTTTCCAGGTAGAAATAAAAAAGAAATATGAATTAAGAGTGACTTGCTTTGGTGAAAAAGTAGTTGCGGTAAAAATAGACTCCCAAAAGCATGAAAAGGGTAGAATTGATTGGCGCAGGATTGCTAATCAGGAGCTGAAGATTAAACCCTATATTCTTGATCAAAATACCATGCATAAAATTAAAAGATTTATGAAATGTCTGGGAATAGTTTTTGGATGTTTTGATTTTATAGTATCGACAGATAATGAACTCTATTTTTTAGAGATAAATGAGCAAGGACAATTTCTCTGGATAGAAGAGGTTAATCCGGAAATAAACATGCTAGAAACATGGATTCAATTTTTGACGGACGAGCCCCTATTCTGTCTATATAGAAATAGGCCGGAACAACTGTCGACCCAGCAATTTATTAGTCAAGTGAATAAAATTAAAAAGGAAAAAATAAAGAGGCATGTCTATTTAAATGAAATTACCTAGAAAGGTTAACCAATTTATTAGGTCATGGACACTAAATTTGATGAATTAATCCACTAACTTAATCTTTTAATGATTAGCCAATGAACGATAAAACACTATTTAGAGCAGAAGTCATCGAGAGTAAAAAAAATCAGAATTATGGGTTTGTATCAATTAACACGCCCGTTTCATACCGGTTCATAGCAATTGGCTCCATGGTTATTATCTTACTCATTGTTTTATTTATAGTGTTCGCTGAATTTTCTGAGAAAATTATTATTTCTGGTTATCTTGATTCTACCAAGGGGATAGCACGAGTTTATCCCAAAATTAATGGTGTAATTATTCAAAGCTATCGGCATCAAGGAGATAAAATAAAAAGAGGGGAGAATTTATTTTTGATTGATACTTCTTATACTGGCGTCTATAAAAGCCAAGATCATGAACTATTTAAAAGTCTAAAAAAGAATAAAGAATTTGTTAAAAAAGAAATTAACTATAAAAATCAATATTTACATGCCTTAAAAAAACTACTGGAAAAGCACTATATCTCATGGACAACATACAATGAAAAACAAGAAGAATTGATAGAAATTGAAAATAAGAAAACGCTTATTGAACTCGAGATGATTAAGTATCGTCAGGGGAAGTCTTATAGTATTCGCTCACCAATTGATGGAGTCGTTTCAAGCATTATTTATAAAAAAGGACAATATACCAATTTGTCTAAACCGTTGGCCAAAATAATCCCAAGTGACACGGACTTGGTAGCGGAACTTTTTATTCCTGCGAAAAAAGCTGGATTCTTGAGTAAAGAGAATAAAATTATTATTAGATACGATGCCTATCCTTACGAACGTTTTGGAACTTATAAAGCAACAATAAAGGAAATAAGCCAAAGCATTATAACTGATGAAGAAGAGGAAAAACCAATACTAGTAGGAGAGCCTTATTATAAAATTACTGCTGAATTGGATAGGCAATTTGTTACCGTTTATGGGGCGGAAAAAAGACTACAGCATGGAATGACCTTCTCTGCTGTTATCGTTGGTCAAAAAAGGAAAATATGGCAATGGATTCTAGACCCTTTATATAGCTATTATGGGGTGTTATTTGCATGAAGAAGAAAGTTCCGGTATTAAACAGCAGGTCAAAATTACCGATTATTCTTCAAAGTGAAATGAGTGAGTGCGGGCACGCCTGTATTGCCATGATAGCTAATTTTTGGGGGCACCACCTTGATTTGTATACCCTTAGAAAAATAAGTCGACCTTCAAATCGTGGTATTAATTTATTGCAAATAAAAGATTTATTGGAAAATTTGGGATTCATGATACGAGGATTGAAAGTTTCACTGGAGGAGTTAAATAAGGTAAAAACACCGGCAATCTTGCATTGGGATATGAATCATTTTGTTGTCCTGAAAAAAATTGGAAAAAGATCAATCACCATTCATGACCCTGCATTAGGTATTCGACAATGTTCAATCGAAGAAGTTTCTAACTCGTTTACAGGCATAGCATTAGAGATTGCGAAAGCCAACGATTTTCAGGCTATTAAGAATAAGAGCAAGCTTTCTTTATATGATTTGGTTAAAACAGTTAAAGGGATTAACAATTATATTCTATTCCTGATTTTAATTTCTTTGGCTATTGAGTTTTTTAGTTTATTAAATCCTCTCTTTATACAATACGTTACTGATAGTGTAATAATTTCCAGTAACATAGGTAATTTATATGTTATTGCCATTGCTTTTAGCTTATTGATTTTTATTCAAATTTTTACGGAATATATTCGAGGAAGAATGGTAATCTATTTAACAATGAGTTTGACAGAGAATTTATCAGCAAATTTAGTTAAACATTTATTAAAACTGCCCTTGGATTTTTTTGAAAAAAGACATAACGGAGATATTCAATCTAAATGTCAGTCTATCGATCAGATTCAAAGAAAAATTAGTACAGATTTTATTAATGCAGTGTTAGATGGATTAGTCATTATAATCAACCTATTTGTCATGATGATTTATTGTCAGTTACTTGCCAGTATTGTGATTTTTACTTTATTAGTCTATTTGGCTATAAGATATTTGACGTACAATAGGGTAAAAAGGCAAACTGAAACATCCATCTATCAGCATGCAAAATCATCGTCTATCTTTCTAGAAACCTTGCAAAGTATCGTTTCTATCAAGTCTTTTTTAAAAGAGTCAGTAAGATTCAATATTTGGCGAAATTCATATATTAATTCTTTAAATGCGGATTTTAAAATTGCCAAGATTAATAATGTTTATAGTATGGTTAGCCAATTGTTATTTGGTATGGAGCATATTTTAGTTGTGTCTGTAGGAGCGCAACTTATTTTAGTTAATAAATTTTCCATCGGCATGTTAATGGCGTTTCTGTCTTACCGCCTCCTCTTAGTTAACAAGACCTCCTCATTGATTCAAAATATATTTGATTACAAATTAATTTCCATTCAATTAGATAGATTAAGCGATATCTTATTCCATGAACCAGAGGTCATTGGTACAGGTTCAGGAGTTATAGAGCAAACCAAAGGGGCACTTACTCTAAAAAACATTTTTTTTAGATATAACCAAAATGATAGATATGTTTTGAAAGATATTAACCTGGATGTGGCAGCTGGTGAGAAAATTGCTATTATTGGCCCTTCTGGTTGTGGTAAATCTACGCTCTTAAAGGTAATGATGGGTTTGCTTCATAAAACTGAAGGTGAAATTTTTATTGATAATCTACCAATAAAAGATTTTGGATTAAAAAATTATAGAGATTTAATCGCCAGTGTGATGCAGGAGGATTCATTAATCAGTGGTTCAATAGGGGATAATATCTCTTTTTTTGATGAGAATGTCGATCGGGAAAGAGTGTATCATGTAGCAAAATTGGCATCTATCCATGAGGATATATGCCAATTGCCAATGGGGTATGAAACACTGGTCGGGGGGATGGGGTTGTCACTATCCAGTGGGCAAAAACAGAGGATACTCTTAGCCAGAGCCTTGTATAAAAAGCCTAAAATATTATTTTTGGACGAAGCAACGAGTCATTTGGACGTAGTGAATGAAAAGAGCATTAATAGTTCTTTAAAATCATTAAAAATTACTCAAATTGTCATTGCTCATCGCATAGAAACAATTCAAATGGCTGATCGGGTTATTAATTTAAAAAATATAAATCATTGTTAAGTATGGGGTGAGCCAGGCTATAAATGTATCCACATAGGTTATAAGAGAAGAGATACTAAACCCTAATTATAGCCTTTCTCAAAGGCAGCCAGCTTATTTTCCAGTTGCTGTTGTAGTCTTGCCTTTTCATTTTTTTCAATAAATTCGAGGCAGGTTGGGCTATTTAAGTTTTTACAGGCATCGACTGGTTTTGCTGTTGCTGCATCAGCCCATATGCTCTCACCGGGTAAAAAACTATAGGTGAGCGCGTTGCGATTAATCATTTTTAGAGTCGGGTAATCAATCCCATGATTTAATACGGCTTGTACATATTGACGGGTAAGATCAGTACGCAATATCCCTTCATCATCGGTAGATAAGACCACGGGTACATTGTGGGCTAAATAGTACCGTAATGGGTGTTTTTTTCCGGCAATATTAAGGAGTTTTTTATTAGAAGTGAGGTTGATTTCAACGGTAATCTGTTTGTTAGCCATTGTCTTAAGCAAGGCTTCGGCATTATTTTCAAAGGCGATATCGACACCATGGCCTATACGTTCAGCATGACCCAGTGTAACTGCCTCATTAATATGAAAACGCAGATCCTCCGGTAAGACGGCTTCTGGAGCTAATTCACCAGCATGCAGGGCAATGTGAACCTTAGGATATAACTGATGCATAAACGAAAAAATCTCCATTTGTTTATGATAGTTTTGTAAAGAAATAGGTGCAGACTCAGCCTGTACCAAATTAACCCCTACAATTTCTTTAGACTGCGACGCAGCGGTAAAAGCATTTAAGGCTTGGGCAAATACTTTTTCTGGCGCTTGCTCGCGCAAAACATAATATTGAAAGCGAACAGTCAATTGACAAACATCCTGAAAGGGGGCTTTGTCGCAACCTAAGTCCTTGCGTGCTTTTTGTAAAAGCTCTTGAGCCACGTCAATGGTATGTTTGACATTTGCCTGAAAGGCTTTGTCAGCAAGTAATTGTTGGCTGGTTGCAGCAAAATTGGCGGGGCTAATGCGTTGGGGAGCAAAGGTCGTTGATTGTGCATTATCAGGCAGAATCATGATTTCCAAATATTGCTCATGCTGGCTTGCCGCACGTTGCATGATTTCAGCCAAAAGTTGTGGTCGGTAAGCAAAAACAATCGGCATAAACTTGTAAAAACTAGCAAAAAAATGATCGTGCCCTGATTCTTCTCCCGGTATGAAATCCTTCAATGACCAGGCACGAATCACTCGATTATAGAGAGCGGGTTGCTGTAATAATTCAGCGCTTTTAACGCCGACACAGCGCTCAGTTGTTTTACTGATTCCCAAAGACATTTTATCCAGGCAATAGTCTCCCTGACTAGCGAGAGAGAGCATGGTTTCTGGATAAGCACCACCAGCGAGGTGATAATGTAATTCGCCACCTTTAGGCATGGCTCTTAGGAAAGCATAAAGAGCATTGGGATCTGTTTTAATATTTTCAAAGTATTGATAGATGTTTGCATGCGCAAAAGCATGGTAACCAAGCAGAATCCAGAGAAAAAATTGTTTGCACAGTCGCATAAAAAACCGGACTAAATTTAGCGAACAGCGATTATCGCATAAATAAGCAGAGAAAGCTTCTTGCTGCTTTTTGTTTGAAATTTAAACTATCCATTGGTGTGCGCGGCTGATGTCGTGCATAAGCACGGCA
>NZ_LNYB01000081.1:82845-278493 GCF_001467625.1 Legionella feeleii | reverse complement strand
CTCTACTCACTTGGGTATGGATGGTTAAACCTAATTGAGCAGGTTGTTTTGAGAGTGAATACCTTGATTACGCTACGCTGCATCAAGGCTGCGTTCCGTGCTACCGGAGCAAGCATGGGTAGCCTTGATGGAGCGTAGCGTAATCAAGGTTTATAGGTTCAGTAATCGTATCATTACACATGCTCTACTCACTTGGGTATGGATGGTTAAACCTAATTGAGCAGGTTGTTTTGAGAGTGAATACCTTGATTACGCTACGCTGCATCAAGGCTACGTTTCGTGCTACCGGAGCAATCATGGGTAGCCTTGATGGAGCGGAGCGTAATCAAGGTTTATAGGTTCAGTAATCGTATCATTACACATGCTCTACTCACTTGGGTATGGATGGTTAAACCCAATTGAGCAGGTTGTTTTGGAGAGTGAATACCTTGATTACGCTACGCTCCATCAAGGCTACTAGCTTTAACTAACATTAGTTAATTTGATCTAAATTTCTGTCTTCCCCACGTAGGCGGGAAACGAAATTCCAACCAAATCCACAAGCAATTTGAGAAATAGATTTCCGCTTTCGCGGAAATGACACCCGTCTTGTTTTGCGAAGCTGTAACCGGTTTTTCTCGGATTACAGCTTCACTTAATTTTGGCTAAGGGTTTTTCCCTGGCGATGCCAGTCCGTTATGATCAAATTTAATGGTGCAGGCATAACGGCAGGCTGCCTCGCGGGGAACATTTTTTCCATGTTTTGTGATATCAGCATTGGTGTAGCGGCAAAGAATGCTCGTACCTTGTCGATACAAATGACCAGCGGCGCCTTCTTCATGAACTTTGGGGCCTGTCAGCGAATTATAGATAAGCTTGGCTTGTTTCCCCTGAATCTCCAGGCTGCTAGCGGCCTGGCTATTGAAAGCAAAACAAGCTCCCAGAATCAAAAAGGGGAGGGGTAGATAGGATTTCATACTTTGCTCCTTGCGTAAGTATTCACATGCAGTTATAGCACATTGATTAAAAATGAGCCAATTACTGCTGGTTATCCAATCGTTGACGCACGAGAGTTTCTTAGTCCTCAGTGCTTTTCTTGTCTTGAGGGGTTTTTGCAGTGTCAGTTTTATTTATTAAAGTTTCTTTTCTGGCTAACTCGGTTTTCAACTCTTTGTAGCGGGCACTTAGCTCAGTGATCACTTTTTTAGGTTGTGCCTGCTCAATTTTGCTAACCAAATCATCGATTGCCTGCTTTAGATTATTAAGCCTTGTGGCCAAGGTTGGTAAAGGTTTCAGTTGATATTTTTCTGTCAGCTGCTTATAAAGCGCTTTTTTGGCTTCTAAAAAGGCAAAAATTTCATGTAATTTTTTGGTGCGTGCCTCAATGTCATGCTCCAGTTCTTCTAAAGCGATGTGTGCCTTAGAAATGCGTTTTTTGCGCTCATTAACTTCATTTTGCTGCAATAATTTTTCATAAGCATGGCTTTTTTGATTTTGCTGGTTAAAAAAAGACTTAGGCATTTTGACCCTCCCAAAACATCCTATGCGGTTACAATCTTCAATCCTGTATAAAATAGGATGGTTGTCTTTCTAAGTTTAGCACGAGCTATTGCATGATAATGCTAATTTGGAAATTAAGATTTATTCAGTATCTTGATATTACTACAAGCGTCAATAACCTCATAAATTTTTTTGTGGAAGGGTGTACTTCACCTTATGAGGATTCCTTGGCAGTTTGTGAATCATATTATAGGCCATACTGGGATGATTGGCCTAATTCATTTATATAATTCTTCAGAGCTTTGCTGCAGGTGAAAAAGAATCCCCATCTTCTTCAACAAACTCATATTTTTGAGTCATTCCAGGGTTACTATTTAAGATTAAAGCTTCCTTTAGGGCCAGCTGGGCTTTCAATTCCTCATAACGGGAACTTAAATCTGCAATAACTTTTTCTGGTTGGGATGCCTCAAGCTTGCTAAGTAAATCACCAATCGCTTGCCCTAATTTATTAATTCTTAAAGCCAGACTGGCAGTGGGCGTTTGCTGATATTGTTCGGTTAATTGCTGGTAGAGGGCTTGTTTGCCGTCCAGGAAATTGAAAACGCCTTGAAGTTTTTCGCAGCGTTTATCAATGTCTTGCTTCAGTTGCTGCAAGGCTTGATGTGCTTGACGCAGGCGTGTCATAAGCGCATCGATTTCATTTTGCTGTTGCAATTTCCCGTAAACAGGGAGTCCATTCTGATTAAAAAACAAATTAGACATTGTTAAATTTACCTATTTCCATTATTGACTGTAAATTTGTGTACCTTCATTGGATGGAATTACAATTCCATCTTCTTTTCCTTGAACAACAACACCCACATCCTTCCGTGAATAAGTATCAACAGTTGGTTGTATGCTTACGTTGTCAACCAGGAGAGTAGCTTTTGGCAATAGAGAACTATCTCCATGCACTACCTCTTCTACAAGTTCTCCAACCATGCCAAAGTCTTGAGAATCGTCATGTTCTTGGCTAACTATTTCTTCATTACTGGTATGACTTATTTGTCGGACTTGTAAAGCGTCTTGGGCTTCTTTTGCATCCATTGCCAGGAAAGCTTCTCTATTTCTTTGCTCAAAGTTTGCCTGGAAGTCGTCCTCAATTTCTTTAGTACGCTTTGAGGTATTGACTTGATAAGCGGATAATTGGTGTTCATTATTAGCTATCTTGGCAGTACTGGCAACACCGACAACAGCCGCACCAGCGAATGCAAGGTAGTTTTTTACGCCTTCCAGGAGTAATCCGAAAGGAGCCAAAACACCTGTAGCCATGAATGCCAAATTTACCAGCGTCACCAAAACCAGGAAACCTAAAAAGAGACTGCCTGCATTTCTTCGCACAAAAGATTGTTGGGCTGCCAATTCTAAAGCAGGGTTTTTGATAGCTAGAAGAGCTTGTTCGTGTAATTTCTTCTGCTGCTCGAAATGCTTTTCCCTGGTCTGGAATACCTTATTGCGACCTATATTTATAAGGTGCATTTCATTAAGATGTGTATTTAGCTCTTCTAGCCTTTCAACATTTACCCGGCCGTCTTCAAGAATAGTATCAGCAAACAAAGCGGCAACGCTTTCGGATTTCAAAAATGCCAAAAATTCCTGGGCGACAGTGCCACTTTCTACTAATTCTTTTTGCTTATCTGCAGAGTCGTGTTTAATAAGTTCTGCGGTGGAGAGAAACAAAACGTCTCTATCCTCAGGGTTACCAACGGTGTTTCGTATTGTACAAGCAACCCAGAGAGAGGGATCTTCTATGCAATAAGAAAGAGAAACACCACAGAGTATCCCCTCATCATTGTAGTAGGCCAAATCGACTTTCTTCGTATTAGCATAGTATTTTGTGAATTGCTCTTCTTCTTTTCTCCCCGTACCTTCTTTAACAAGGTCTGGGTCTGCCATAAAAACACCAAAAAGAAAATGATAAAGCCCGGCAGTTATGTTGCCTTGCGCAAAATCATAGCTAGGAGTATTGACCCAGTCTCGTACAAAATTATCGCCTGTTTTACCATTAGTAGGAAGAAAAGGGGTTCTTGATAAATCTTTAAAGATATTGCCTACATTCTCTAGGTAGCTCGATTGTTTGAGAGTTTCTTCTACCGGATAACGTGTTTTACCCGAGGCCATGCGTGTTGGTGGCAAATATTTGCTGGAAAATGCAGCGGTCACTACCTCGCGATGATTTCCAGTAATTTTTCTTACTTGTGGCATGATGGTTTCCTGCTTTCATTTTGCATAATGAATTTATTGTAACAAATAAACCTTATGAAAAGATTATGAGATATGAAGTAAGAAGACACAGCTTACAACGACAATGGACAGATTATATACATTTCTTTCTTGATTGTCTATTTCTGGTTCTTAAACTTGAAGTCACTACAGGTAACCTAATTCAGCTTGTAATCTGATATCGAAAGAAATGTTTTGCAATAACCCCTGGGGGAGTTTTTTAAACACAGGGTAACAATTATTGATGGATTGTTTAAGTGTTTAATTCTTGTAGCGAGCTCGGGAGAAATTGTTGTTGATAAAGTGCTTTTTCTTGTCTGGTAAAGAGAAAAAATCCCTTGTAATTTTCACGGTGAGATTCAATGTCTTTCCAGCGAACATGTATACGTGATTAATATTGATTAATGCGCGCATTGCGGCGCGCATTAATTGGCATCTCCATTAGACTGTGAATGTGGTTTGGTCAGTGTTTGTTGGATCAACAACCTCTTTTTTGGTACTTGGGTTGACCACTACTACAGGGGAATGGACTGGCTTAGGTTCATTTATACCACCGACAATTTTTTCCGCGTTCACGACTTCATCTCCAGGTTTTACAACCTGGCGCAACTCCGCGTCTACCTCTTCAAAACCTCTTAGATCATGATCAGAGCCACTGTCGCTTAGCCGGCGTTCATCGACTACAACATGTTCTTGAACTACATCGTGCTCTTGAACTACATCGTGCTCTTGAACTACATCGTGCTCTTGAACTACATCGTGCTCTTGAACTACAACGTGTTCTTGAACTACTTCAACTGCAGGGAGCTTGCTCAAATTCTTTTCATAAAGAGTATGAGGTTTTTCGGGATCTTGCCGGGTACCGAGAGCAAAAATACCTAAACCAACCGCTGCAGCGGCAAGGCCTGCCCCTAAAGTTGCTGTTCCAGTCGCTACACCAACACCCATTGCCGCTAACCAGGTACCGACCGCCTGAGATACGCCCGGGATTGGTGTGAAAGCCAGTACAATACCGGCGGCAAATAAGAGGAAACCGAAAATTTTTGCAGCCATTGAGGTTTTGTTCCCTTCTTTGGTTGCCTTAGCCCAGGTTTCCATTCTTGCCATACGGGCTTCTTGAGCTGCTTCACCAATGAAAGGTTTAGCATTACTTGGTTTAGCTCTAACTAAAGCGACATAATCCGTGCCCTGCTCAGCAGCAATCATCTGCTGAAGTTGCAAAGGGGAGATTTTAACCGTTGCCCAGTTATATTTTTCCTTTGTGCTTAACGGTGTCTTACCTGCTTCTATTTGCTCTTCACGCAAAGCTTTTGAATCAATTTTTTTCTGTAAGAAAGGAGATAGCTCACCAGCTGCTCCCGTCTTACTGTGTGATTCGCCTGTTCTCACATTGTGTTTGCCTGGAGGCTTGCCTCAACACCAACCATCACTATATTGGTATCTTGGTGTAAATACATGTGTCCCCATTCTCCAGATTCATTAGGAGTATTGCCGAAGCTATCCGTTGCTCCTTCCCAATTAGGGACTTTTCCACCAATTGCTAAATTAATTCCAGAATGTTTAGAGGCGCCTACAAGAGCACGAAATGCATCTGAAATAGCTCCTAATAGACCGGATTTAGCCTCAGCTGGGCTGCCATTAGCATCAGTACCCCCGGCGCGGTGGGTAGCAAAAGCTCGGGGAGTCGCCCGATTATTGGTTATAAAAGCAAAAAATTGTTGCTGTTCTTCTGGCGATAACCCGCTGACATCAAAATTAACTCTACCGCCATGAGAGAGGTATTCACCAATTGGGTAAGCGTCGTCTGGTACTTGGCCATTAACTGTTAACTCGCCTGTTTTTATCGCTAATAAAACACGGCCTAATGCTTTACTATTTTCACTGGGATTACGTAAAGTGTCCTCTAATAATGTAAGGCCATCCCGTTGGGGTTGTCCTGCTGCCCTGACGGCTGCTTCCATAACCTCCTTTGATTTACCATAAGCAATTAGCTCTTCTTCGGTAGTCTCTGGATGGGCTTTTTTATATTGGAGAAGTAAGTGAGCCAGCTCTTTGGTTACATTTACATATACTGGATCAAGCCAAGCTTCAGCATCATGATCATAAAAAGCCTCACCTTTAGTAAAGTAAGTTATCAAATCAGAGTCTTTGATATTTTCATGGCAAAGATTAGTGAGTGCCTCATAGAGTGTGAGATTTTCGTTTTCTGCTTTAAGCAATTCTAATCGCTGACGTAGAAGTGCGCCCCTCATTTCTCCTCGTCCAGGCGGACGATTCGAAAAAGCAAGGCCTTCTTCAGCACCTTTGCGCTTGATGAGAAATTTTGCTCTTACTTGCTCATTCTCCTCATCTTCGGCGGGTAAAACAAATTCCATGTCTTTTAGTTGCAAGCCTTTCATAAAAGCCACATCAATTTCTTCGACTTTTCTGTCTAAAATAGTGCTTCCCTGGTCTTCTACTTTTGCAGCCCAAAAGCTTGAGACCGCAGATGCGAGAATAGGCCAAAAGTCACGGTCTTTTAATGGATTGTTAGGCATTGTCTTACCCTACCTTAATTTGATTTATATAACTTAGTAAAAGTATATCGTAAGTACCTTATGGAAAAATTAAGAGTTATTTTTTGTGAATACATCTTATTTCTTCCGCTTTCTAGATCTCTATACTTATAACTACCTGGTTGGTGTACTTTCTACAGACCTGGCTTCATTTCTGCGTCGAGGTCGACGCTAAGAGCTGCCAGCTCTCTTATAGTTAATAAGGCTTCTTTTCTGCCTAATTCTAATTGCAATGCTTCATAACTGGCGCTTAAGTCGGCTATTACTTTTTCTGGTTGCGTTGTTTCTATATTAGCCAGCATCTCTTCAATGGCTTTTTGAAGCTTTTGAATGCGGCCTGCCAGAGAAGGTGAAGGTTGACTTTGATAACGCGCTATTAATTGTTCATAAAGCGCTTGTTTCTGATCCAGGAATTCATAGATCCCTTGCAATTTTTGGCAACGGTTATCAATATCTTGTTTGAGTCGCTTTAAAGCCTGATGTGCTTCGTTTATACGTGCTTTGTATAGGGTAATTTCATTTTGCAGCTGTTTACCTGTATACACTGGTCTTTGAACATCTTTCCCAAAAAAATTTGACATCTTCTATTTACCTCAATCAGAGCCTTAGAGGGTCATTCCAACGGAATGGAATGGACAGATTATATACATTTTTTTGAAGGGTGTCTATTTAGCACTCAAAATACAGGAGTCACCACAGGCATTGGCCTGTGGTGAAAGTGGCCTAACGCTTGGCGACTGCCAGGCCTTTTAAGATAGTGAGTGCAGCATACAATTGATAATCTTCGTGAAGCAAGGTTTGATCATCTTTTGCTGATTCATTCGTTTTACTTTGTTCGCCCTTTTCATCCTTGTTCAGTAAATGACCGCTCAGATCGGCTTCACTGAAACCGGCAAAACCACCTGCTTTCGGGTCAGCTTTGGGTACAGCGATCTCCTCGACCACGATGTCAGGTGTAATACCTTTGGCCTGAATGGAGGTTCCAGAAGGCGTATAATACAACGCGGTGGTCAATTTGATCCCTCGTTTGTCATCAAGAGGGAGCACTGTTTGTACCGAGCCTTTACCAAAACTTTGTGTACCGAGAATAATAGCGCGTTTGTTATCTTTCAGTGCACCGGCAACAATTTCTGAGGCAGATGCAGAACCATTATTGATGAGTACCACTAATGGTGCATTGTTCAAGATATCACCAGGATTAGCCAGGGCAGTAAATTTTGAGCCAGGGAGACGGCCTTGGGTGTAAACGATGAGTTCAGGTTTACCGGCCTTGCTTGTATCAAGGAAAGCATCCGAGACTTGGATTGCTGAGTCCAACAGCCCGCCTGGGTTATTACGTAAATCCAGAATAAGGCCTTTAAGTTTCCCGCCAGACTGTTGTTTTAACTGGCTGATGGCTTTTTCCATATCTTCGCCAGTCATCGCCTGGAATTGGGTTAGGCGTACATAACCATAGCCATCGTCCAGTAATTTGCTTTTTACGCTCTTGATCAGAATTTTTTCACGTACCAGTGAAAAATTGAGTGGTTTATTCTCACCTTTACGTAAAATAGTTAAATCCAGGGTAGTACCTTCCTTGCCCCGCATTAATTCAACCGCTTCTTTTAAGCTGATTCCTTGCACCGATTGGTTCCCCAATTTAATGATATAGTCACCGGCTTTAATACCTGCTTTGAATGCGGGGGTGTCGACCAAAGGAGTGACAACTTTTACTACACCATCCTCCATCGTCACTTCAATGCCCAGGCCGCCAAATTCACCACTGGTTGAGGTTTGTAATTCTTTAAAGGCATCCTCATCCAGGTAAGTTGAGTGGGGATCCAGGCCACTGAGCATGCCCCGTATGGCATTATCAAACAGTTCCTTATCATCGACAGGTTTAACATAATATTTTTTAATTTGACCGATGGCATTGGAAAACCGTTGCACATCTTCCATAGGAATTCGTTTGGTGCTGGTATCTTCGGCAGTATAAGCTTGTAGTGGAAAAAGAAGGCTTGTGCTGACCCATACTGTGATCGCACCAAAATAAAGGCGTTTGTTGTGCATACTGTTCTCCTTTGGTAAGTTTGGCGCTGTATGCGTCATCTTCCGGTATCACTGTACATTGCAATATAAGTGCCAGACGATTATCAAGACAACCACTCGAGTGGCGGAATCGCTTTTCCACGCTGCCTTACTTCAAAGTATAGACCGTTTTGTTTTAATCCTCCGCTATGGCCTACAGTAGCAATTTGTTCACCTTGTAACACAGTCGCCCCTTTGTGTTTAAAGAGAGATTGATTGTGGGCATAAAGGGTCATAAAGCCTTGACCATGGTCCAGAATTAATAAAAGTCCGTAACCATTGAGCCAATCACTAAATACGACTTTGCCTGGATAAACGGCAGTAACAGGGGTCCCTTCTCCGGCAAAAAATGTCACTCCCTGGTTCATTTTTTGCAAAGATTGCCTTCCGACTTGAACAGGGCGTGGCAATTTTCGCCTCATTTGCGTGAATGGTCTTTTAGCTTGAGTCACACTTTGTAGAGCCAGGGTTTTAAGTAGACGGGACAAATTTTCTTTATTGCGTTCATACTCTGACAAAGTATGTTCCTTGGTTTCAATTTCGTTGTCGAGTGATTGAATAACGGCGGTATGATATTGCTTATCTTGCTCTAATTGCTGCTGATGGCTATGAAGCTGGTGTTGTAAATGTTGTTGTTCAGTGAGCTCATTTTTAAGCTTGTTATGGTCTTGGGTAATATCCTTCTTTGTCGTATCAATCTGATCGATAATGTGTTGGCGTGATTGAACCAAATATTGGTAAAAAGTTAACAACCTGCTGATTGTATAAGGATCATCCTGATTTACAAGCCATTTAAGAGGTTGATATTCACCCATTTTATATCTTGTGCGCACATGCTGCGCGAGTAATTGCTGTTGTGCTGCCAGTTGTTGATTGAGTTCATTAATATGTTGTTGCAAAAGACTAATTTTGCGTTGCTTGGAATTCATATCTTGCTGGATAAGACGCAATTTGCGTATGCCATCACTGATTTGTTTTTCAGTGCCGGCCAGTTCCTGATTAAGTACCCCACGCTTGTCCTGAACGGAGGCCAGAGTCTGTTTCAGGGTGTTGATTTGCTGGTCTAACCGTTTTAATTTCGTTTTAGCCTGGGTGAGCGAAGCATTTTCAGCCCAGCATGCCTCTGTCAGAAAAGGCAATGAAAGTATTGTTAACCAAAGGATTGAGGCAATTGAAGTCAATAAACGGTTTTTAATTTGCAAAATCATAATTTTTTACCAAGAGTGCGTGACCAGTCATTTCATGGGGTTGAGTAATACCAAGTAAGGCCAGAATAGTGGGCGCTACATCAATTAAACTGCCTTTGGACTGATTAAACTGCCAATCTCCTCCTACATAAAGTAAAGGAACGGGTTCGCAGGTATGTGCTGTATGTGCCTGTTGTGTGGTTTCATCAAACATTGCTTCAGCATTGCCATGGTCGGCGGTGATTAATAAAGCACCGCCGGTTTCTGTTAGAGCTTGCCACACATCATGCATGCATTGATCGAGGCATTCAACCGCTTTGACAGCGGCATTAAAGTCGCCACTGTGTCCTACCATGTCAGCATTCGCATAATTACAGATAATGACATCATAGGCCTCACTGCGAATTGCATCTATTAAAGCCCGAGTCAGTTCCGGTGCACTCATTTCCGGCAATAAATCGTAAGTAGCGACTGACGGGGAAGGAATAAGAATTCTATCTTCATTGCGAAATACTTGTTCTGAACCCCCATTAAAAAAGAATGTGACATGGGCATATTTTTCGGTTTCAGCAATGCGTAGTTGACTTAAGCCATTGTTGGCGATGACCTCTCCCAACGTGTTATTTAAGGTTATTGGAGGGAAGGCTATTTCAGTCGCCAAATTTTTTGCATAGTGAGTCATGCTTACAAAATGAGCAAGTGTCGGGCGAGTTGAGCGAATAAAACCATTAAATTCTTCATCAAGAAACGCTTGGGTTAATTGGCGAGCCCGATCAGCGCGAAAATTAAAAAATAGGACTGAATCACCGTCTTCAATCATTTTCCCTGCACCAATCAGTGTAGGAGGAATAAATTCATCGTATTTTTTTTCCTCGTAAAAGGTCGTTATAGCGGTTTCAGCTCGCTGAAATTGATAGTTAGATTTTGCTTCAGTTAATAAACGATAAACCGGCGCAACCCGTTCCCAGCGCTTATCGCGATCCATGGCAAAATACCGCCCTGAAAGGGAACATATTGTAGCGACAGGGTATCGTTCTAAATGCTGGTTGAGCCTATCCAGGCTTTGCAAGGCACTTTTGGGTGGTGTATCGCGACCATCCAGAAATAAATGGAGGCATACATTACTAAACTTTAATTGATGGCAGAGAGCCAGAAAAGCGAAGAGGTGATTTTCATGGCTATGCACACCACCTGGTGAAAGAAGCCCCATGACATGCAAGGTTTTATTCTTTTTTTGCATATCCTCGATGAGATTAGTAAGGACGGGGTTTTTAGCAAATTCACCACGACTGATTGCTTCGTTAATGCGAGTAAAGTCCTGATAAATAATTCGGCCGGCGCCAATGTGCATATGACCAACCTCAGAATTGCCCATTTGTTCATCTGGCAGACCAACCTGGTGACCTGAGGCATCGAGGAGAATATGCGGGCGGGATTGCCACCATTCATCCCATTGGGGGGTATTGGCTGCAGCAATAGCATTATGTGCCGTATTTTCTTGGTAACCCCAACCATCCAGGATCATCAGGACGAGTGGCTTAATCTTTTGCATCAAAAAATCTCAATGGAGTAAAACCCGATTATATACTGGTTTTCACTTCTAAGCAGGATGGCCCTGTAAAAAGTAACGAGGCGTTTCCGAAGACGTCTAATTAATATTTAGACCTTACAATACTTAATATTTTGTTATAAAGCGGGTAGACTATCCACCATTTTATGTATTGGATGAATTGGGTTGAACGAGATCTTACCTCAACACATAGCCATTGTGATGGATGGCAATGGACGTTGGGCACAAAGCCGTGGTTTGTTGCGAGTTGAAGGACATCGTGCTGGTGTTGAGACAGTAAAAACGGTTATCCGTTGTTGTTTACAAACTCAAATTCCAATCCTAAGTCTATTCGCTTTTAGCAGTGAAAACTGGTCAAGGCCTGAAAACGAAGTTGAGTTTTTGATGCAGCTTTTTATTGAAGCCTTAGGGCATGAAGTGCAAGAACTCCATCAACATGGTGTTTGCCTGCGCTTTACTGGCGATAGGGAAGCCTTGTCACCAACCCTGTGTTCCCAGATGTTAGCTGCTGAAGAGCTGACTGCAAATAATAAGCGTTTGATCCTGAATGTTGTGGTGAACTATGGCGGTAAATGGGATCTTGTCCAGGCTGCAAAGAGCATCGCGAAACGTGTGTGTGCAGGTGAGTTGGCTATCGAGGCAGTTAATGAATCTGCTCTTGAACAAGCGCTCAGTACCCATGGATTGCCGGATCCTGATTTGTTTATTCGTACCAGTGGCGAGCAACGCATTAGCAATTTTTTCCTTTGGCAGCTAGCTTATACCGAATTGTATTTTACTGACGTACATTGGCCTGATTTCACAGCGGAAGCATTCCAAAAAGCATTGGCCAGCTTTAGTTCGCGAGAACGGCGCTATGGTAAAACCTCGCAACAACTTAATGAGGTTAACCATGTTTAAACAGCGGCTATTAACTACAGTTGTACTAGTGCCCCTCGTTTTGTTTGCTATCTATTATGCACCAAACTGGGTTTTTGCCGGGTTTGTGCTGGTCTTAATGCTAGCTTGCGGTTTTGAATGGTTAGGATTAATTCCTATCGCTTCCTTACCATTAAAAATTGTTTTTCTTGTGTTGCTTCTGGCTGCAACCTGTTTAAGTTATTATATTTTTTATTACTGGTTGAGTCTTGGTCTCTTGCTATGGGTCTTTATTTTAGCAGCGATAGCGCTGTTCCCTAGATCACAGACAGTTTGGGGTTATTCCTGGATAGTTGCCAGTGCTTGCCTGCTGCTGCTGCCCCTATTTGCCCAGAGTATGATAGCAATTTATAAACAGGAGCAAGGTAAAGATCTGATTGTGTATTTGCTTTTTCTGGTCTGGGCTACTGATATCGGCGCTTATTTGGCAGGTAAACAGTGGGGGCGACATAAGCTTATCCCCTCGGTGAGCCCTGGCAAGACAGTAGAAGGTGCGTTAGGTGGTTTTATATTGTCAATGTTGGTGGCTTGCTGTGGTTACTATTATTTTCAGCCCCGTGTAGGCCTTGTTCATTGGTTTAACATCGCAATAGCAACGACCTTGATTTCCATGGTCGGTGATTTATTTATCAGCATGCTTAAAAGAAGAGCTAAACTTAAAGATACTGGTCGGTTAATTCCTGGCCATGGGGGCGTACTCGATCGTTTAGACAGTTTGCTTGCGGCGTCGCCTTTATTTTATTGGGGATTATACGTTTTAGCACCAGGAATCTGATTATGGTAATGACTTTAATTTATTTTTTCCTTGCCTTGTTATTGTTAATAACGGTACATGAATATGGTCATTTTCTCGTAGCCCGTCTTTGTGGTGTGAAAGTCCTTCGTTTTTCATTCGGTTTTGGTAAGGTATTGGCGCGCTGGCATGATAAACAGGGCACTGAGTATGCCTGGTCTCTTTTTCCTCTGGGCGGTTATGTGAAAATGCTGGATGAAACTGAAGGCGAAGTCCCGGAAAAAGAGCGTCATCTTGCTTTTAATAACAAATCGGTTTGGGCTCGTATTGCTATCATTGTCGCTGGTCCTTTATTTAATTTTATTTTTGCTTTCATAGCGTTATGGTTGGTCTTGGTGATTGGTATTCAATCGCTGGCACCTATGATTGAAACAGTCAAGCCTGGAAGTATTGCTGCAGAGGCTGGTTTAGGACCGAAACAAGAAATTCTGGCTTTGGATAATAAAAAAATTACCAGTTGGCGAGATTTTCAGTTTGCTTTAATGCCTTTGCTTGGCAGTGATGAAAAAATCTCCATTTCTGTAAAATCTTTGGCAAATGGCGAGAAAAAAACATTCACTCTACCCTTAGCAAATTGGAATTTGGACGCAAAAAAACCTGATCCCTTAGGAAGCCTTGGGATAACCCCCTTTATACCTACCATACCTCCAATAGTCGGTGAAGTACTTGATGATTCGCCGGCGAAAGCAGCAGGATTACAACCGGGTGATATTATCAAGACTGTGGATGGCAAACCGCTAGAGGATTGGCTAAATTTGGTTGAGCATGTCAAGCAACATCCAGGCGCTCCTTTGCATTTGTTGATCGCTAGACAAGGGCAGATAGAGAACGTCAAATTACAAATTGGTACGAAAGTAAATGATGGCCAAAACGAAGGTTTTCTTGGTGTTCGTTCTCAAAAAGTAGATTGGCCACCACAATGGTTGCGCGTACAACGCCAAGGCCCTGTTGAAGCAGTGGGGACTGCTTTTACGCAAACAATTGATTTAACAGGAGCAACGTTTTCTTTAATTGGCCGTTTTATTACAGGTAAACTGGCGTTACAAAGTATTAGCGGACCGGTGGGAATAGCCCAGGGAGCCGGCGAATCTGCCCGTACCGGATTCACTTATTATTTATCTTTTTTAGCTTTAGTCAGTATTAGTTTGGGCGTGTTGAATCTATTACCTATTCCTATGCTGGATGGAGGTCATTTACTTTACTGTCTAATGGAAATTGTTAGAAGGCGGCCGCTTTCTGAAGAAGTGAGATCAGCGGGAATTTATGTTGGCTTATTATTTATGATGGCATTAATGATTTTAGCATTGAGTAATGATATATCGCGGTTGCTGGGATAATAATGATTATTTTATGATCGGTTTCGATTGAAATAATCAATAAATCAATTGAGTATATAAATGCAAGCAGATTTTTAGTCCCAAGATAATAAATAGCTGGTAACAGTGGGGGATCTCTGTGGTAGACTGTCGCAAAAAATCTAGCTATTGCCCGATTTAGCGCTTTTGGATGTGACCATTCTTGCGTTAGTTATTCAGCTCAAGGCTACATTTTACTCATAGACTTCTTCCAGCCTTACAGCGGTTTGGAAAGGGCGAGGAGACACGGGGCGCGGAGCCGGAGTGTACAGATAAGGACACGAGGGTTCGAGTACTGTATCGACGAAGCAATTTCCTACCAAGATAGAGTTTGGAAAGAGATCATAATTTCTTGACAGGGTTAGTCAGTTCCTATAAAAGGGTGCAATTTATATATTCGTGCTGGAATAATTCCAGTGACAAGACCGTGCGTAGTACTGGACGTAAAATAAGAATGAAAAAAATCAGTAAAAAAATTGTTTTAGGTATCCTCTGTTCAACCGCGTTAGCCTGGTCGACTGAAATAAATGCGTCAAATGGCTTCGTTGTACGTGATATCAAGGTTGTCGGTTTGCAGCGGGTCAGTTTAGGTACGGTGTTAAATTACCTGCCTGTGCAAGTTGGTGAGGAAATAGGATCTGGCTCTTCTGCTCAAATCATTCGAGCCCTTTACGAAACTGGTTTTTTCCAGGCAGTATCGCTTGAGCGAGAAGGTAACACACTGGTTGTTCATGTGGTTGAACGCGCCACTATCGGTTCTATTTCGGTTGTGGGGAACCAGGAGATTCCCAGTGATAAAATGAAGGAGTTACTCAAGGAGATGGGCTTGGTCAAGGGGCGTGTTTTTCAACGGTCATCCCTTGAGCATTTAGAAAAGGAATTAAAACAGGCCTATAATGCACGCGGAAAGTATAATTCTCGCATCGAAACGAAGATTGCGTCATTGACGGAAAACCGTGTTGCTATCACTGTCACTGTTTCTGAAGGGCGTGTTTCCCGAATCAAAGAAATCAAGTTTATTGGCAATCACGATTTCACCAGTAATGAATTATTGCCAGAATTGTCTTTGTCGACCAGCAATATTTTCACCTATTTCAGTAAAAAGGATCAGTATTCCAAAGCAGCTATGGACACGTCTTTAGAGGCTCTACGGTCTTTTTACCTTGATCGGGGCTATTTGAAATTTAATATCGTATCATCGCAAGTCTTATTATCCCCTGATAAGAAAGATGTTTTTATTAATATCCATATTGATGAGGGCCCACAGTACCGTTTCGCTGGTTATGCGATTGCTGGTAACACCATTTTACCTAAAGAAAAAATAGATTCACTGATTGAGGTAAAAAAGGGCGATGTATTTTCACGTAAAAAGGTTACGGAAAGTATTTCTGCGATTGGTTTGGCTTTAGGTGATGTTGGTTATGGTTTTCCTGCCATTAATGCCGAGCCCCGGATCGATGAAACCAATAAAACGGTCTTTATTACTTTTATAATCGAGCCTGGCCGTCATGTTTATGTACGTCGTATCAATTTCCATGGTAATACGAAAACGGCGGATTATGTATTACGTAATGTCATTCGCCAAAATGAAGGCGGTTTGTTGTCTTTGCATAATATTAAAGAATCTGAACGGCAGTTGCGTCTTCTTAGCTATTTAAAAAATATCAATGTGAAAACAAATCCTGTACCAGGAACAAATAACCAGGTTGATTTGGACGTTGAAGTAGAAGAAGCACCTTCGGCAGAAGCAACGGCTTCGGTAGGTTATGGTACCAACGGACCACAATTTAATGCTGCAATTAATCAGCATAACTTCATGGGAACAGGGCGTTCTATGGGGGTTGGCTTTAATGCGAGCTATTGGGGACAGGATTATAACCTGAATTATTACAATCCTTTTTATACCCAAAATGGGGTTGGACGCGGGATGGGTCTGTATTATCAACGAGTTGACCCCAAAAAATTAGATGTCAGTTCTTACTCCTCTAACCGTTTTGGTGGTGATGTTAGTTACAACGTATTGTTAAGCGAAAATAGTAGTCTGCAATTCGGCTATGGATACCAAGACTTACGTATTAAGTCAGTGGGTACCGTTATGCAAATTCAGAATTTTGTGAATTTGTATGGGCGCGACTTTCATGAGATTCGCTTGACAAGCGGTTGGAATCGTAACAGCTACGATCAAATGCCTTATCCTACAAGAGGGATGAATCAGCAAATCTCGGGTTTAATTGCCTTGCCTGCCTCGTCCAATTCCTTGTCATACTACAAAGCGGCTTACCAGGCCCACTGGTACCAACCGATTACTCGTGGTTTTATTTTTACCGTGTTAGGCAATATTGGCTATGGAAACGGCTTTAATGGCAAGAGTTTACCGTTCTTCGAAAACTATTTCGCGGGAGGTATTGCACAGCCTGGCCAGGTTCGGGGTTATGACAGTTACTCTCTAGGACCTCAAGATAGTAATGGTAATGCAATCGGCGCCAACTTCCTTGTCAATGGAAGTGCTGGTATTATCCTGCCTTATCCCTTAAGTCGTGATAACGTCAGAACAACGGTTTTTACCGATGCCGGTAACGTTTTTGCAAAAGGTATACCGACCGCTTTAAGAGGAACATTGGCAGGACCAATGCGGTATTCAGCCGGTTTATCCGTTGAATGGCGTTCTCCCTTTGGACCTTTGGCATTCAGTGTCGCTCAGGCATTGAACAAACAACCTTTAGATAAGGGACAATTGTTCCAATTTACATTATCATCCGGTTTTTAATTTCGCAGGGGTTGGTTCAATGAGTAGAGGAAGCTGACTGAAGAAATTAATATGGTGAAGACTAGCACAATATCGCAACCTGCAGTGAAGTGTGTTAGCATCAAAGACTTTTAATCAGGAGAGCAACATAATGAAGCGTGTCAGTGGGATTTTAATTGCATTAGTGTTTGGTTTAGGTGCCGCTAATGCTTTTGCAGATTGGGCAAAAATTGGTGTTGTAGATTTGCAAAAAATCATGCAAACCTCTAGCCAAATGAAAGTGATTCAGCAAAAACTAGAGAAAGATTTCAAACCTCGTCGTGACAAGTTGGTTGCCATGGAAGAAGGGTTGAAGAAGGATATGGAAAAATTCAAGCGTGATAGCGCTATTATGAGCCAGACTCAAAAGAAAGAACTGGAGAAAAAGATCGTTGCAACCCAGCAAACTTTTGAAAGAGAAGGCCAGCAATATCAGCAGGAATTGAGTACCGCTCATAATGAAGCAATGGAAGAGCTTTACGGTAAGATCCGCAAAGCGATCAACAAGGTTGCTGAAACTCAAAAATACGATCTCATTCTGCAGAAAGATGCTGCACCATTCAGTGTTTCCAAGTTAGATATCACTGAGGAAGTGATGAAACAAATTAACTAATTGTTTCATTGCTAATTCGTGAGTAACGTGTATACCCTTGCCGAGCTAGCGGCTCGCCTGGATGGGGTTTTTCATGGTCAAGCTGAATACCCCATTCAGGGTTTTGCATCATTGAGTCGTGCTACCCAGACCGATCTGGCTTACTTTGATAATCCTGCCTTGCTTGCATCTTTGAGCCAAACAAGGGCTGGTGCTGTCTTGCTAACCGCTGCGTATCTCCAATATTGCCCGACCAGTTCTATTGTAGTTGCCAATCCTCTAGAAAAAATGTCAGTGGCTGCGGGACTATTTCAACAGACTCCAAAATCCTTGGAAGGAATTCATCCGACAGCCGTAGTCTCTGCTTCGGCAACAATAGGTCAGGGTGTGAGAGTGGGGGAAAATTCTGTTATTGGCGATGGCGTAGTTCTGGGTAATGGTGTCCAGGTTGCTGCAAATTGTGTGATTGAATCTGGTGTGCGGGTAGGAAATCAAACCACCATTCATCATGGGGTTGTTGTTCTACAAGGGTCCGAAATAGGTCAACATGTTGCTATTGAAAGTGGGGCAGTGATTGGTGCCTTGCCTTTTAATAGTGTAAAAATGCAGGGTCACTGGTTACATGGCCCAGCCGCTGGCGGCGTTATTATTGCAGATTACGTTCAGCTAGGTGCTAACACGGTAATTGCCAGAGGAGCGCTAGGCGATACTTGTATTGGTGAAGGTGTGCACATCGATAATTTGGTACAGATTGCTCATGATGTTATTATTGGCGCAAATTCAGCCATTGCTGGCTGCGCAGCTATTGGTGCTTATACAAGGATTGGGGCACATTGTATAATCGGTGGTGCCAGTTGTGTTGCGGCGCACGTGCATCTTGTTGACGATATCGTGATCACCGGCATGTCAACGGTGAATAAGTCGTTGTCTAAGCCAGGCATTTATTCTTCTGGCATTATGGTGAGTGAACATGGACAATGGCGACGTAATGCGGCGCGATTTCGGCGCCTTGATAATTATGTTACCCGCCTTACCAAATTGGAAAAGGAGAGGCAGCACGATTCAAATTGAGTTCTCACAGATTGAGAACAGATGTTAAGCCCCAATGAATTTAATGAGAGTAAAGTGCATGAGTGAACAGATTGAAATAACTAAAATTCTCGATTTATTACCGCATCGTTATCCATTTATCCTGGTTGATCGGGTTATGGAATACGAAGTAATGAATTATTTAATTGCTACTAAAAATGTAACAATTAACGAACCTTTTTTTACGGGGCATTTCCCGGGAAATCCTATCATGCCTGGTGTGCTAATGCTTGAAGCGTTGGCTCAGGCCAGTGCGATATTATCAAATTTGTCGCGCAAGCCTAAAGAAGGCTATGAATTCCTGTATTTTTTTGCAGGAATTGATAATGCCCGCTTTAAACAAATAGTAATACCTGGTGATCAACTGCGTTTGGAGGTCAAACTAGTTGGTCAAAAACGTGATTTTTGGCGGATGCATGGCGAAGCTTTTGTTGGTGACAAGCTTGCTTGCTCAGCAGATTTAATGAGTGCAGCGAAGGAAATTGTAAAGTGATAGATGAACGTGCAATGATTCATTCCTCTGCCAAATTGGCAAAAGGCGTATCAGTAGGTCCAGGCAGTGTGATTGGTGCTGATGTGGAAATTGGTGAAGGAACCTGGATTGGCCCCCATGTGGTAATCCAAGGACCAACTGTTATAGGTAAAAATAACAAGATTTTTCAATTTGCTTCCGTCGGTGATGAACCCCAGGATATTACCTATAAAGGCGAACCCACGCGTTTAGAGATAGGCGACAATAACATTATTCGTGAATATTGTACGATTAGCCGTGGTACGGTCAAAGGCGGAGGTGTTACTCATGTTGGCAACGGTAATTACCTTATGGCCTATTCTCATATTGGTCATGATTGCATGATAGGTAACAGCGTCACGATGGTAAATCATGCAGCCTTGTCTGGCCATGTCATTGTTAATGATTTTGCCATCATCGGACCTTATGCCGCCGTGCATCAATTTTGCCATATAGGCGCCTATGCTTTCATTGCCCGTGCAACTTACGTTTCCAAAGATGTTTTACCTTATGTCATGATTGCCGGCCACACAACCTCTGCATGTGGAATCAATACAGTTGGTTTAAGACGGCGAGGTTTTTCCTCTTCTGCGATTGACCATTTGCGACGTGCCTATAAAATTATTTTCCGCAGAGGACTGACAGTACAGCAAGCTGTTGCAGAATTAGAGCTGATCCAAAATGATTGTCCCGAGGTCATCCCTATGATTGATGCCCTGAATCAATCAACCCGAGGCATTGTGAGATAACAGTGTTAGCTTCAGTGCTTGCAGTAGCCTGTGGAGGGACTTTAGGAGCAGTGGCTCGTTTTGCTACAGTAAGCATCATGCAACATGCTTTAGGTTCGCGTTATCCTTATGGCACCTGGGTAGTTAACAGTTTAGGATCGTTTTTAGCAGGGTTTCTAATAATTCTGCTTACAGAACGATTTGCAGTAGGGGATTATTGGCGCTTGGTATTAGTGGTTGGTTTTCTTGGGGCTTATACGACGTTTTCCAGTTTTGCCTGGGAAACTTGGATACTTTATCAAAATGGCCAGGTACTCGCTGCTGTATTGAATATATTATTCAATAATGTTGGTTCATTAGCGATGGTTTTATTAGGAATTTACTGTGGCCGATTGTTGAGCTGAGTTTGCAGCTCCAAATCAATAGGACCCTATTATTAATCAAATTAAATAGGATAGACTTTGTGTATTGGAGTTAATCCGAATTGTCTGCGACCAGAGTTAAAGGTGAACTATGTTAGATCCCCAATTATTGCGTGATAATCCACAATATGTTGCTGAGCAACTGAAAAAACGTGGTTTTCATTTTGATGTGCAAGCATTTGTTGTTCTTGAAGATCAAAGAAAGCTGCTGCAAGTTGCAACTCAAGCCTTACAAAATGATCGTAATCAGCGCTCGAAATTGATCGGGCAAGCAAAAGCTCGCGGTGAAGATATTACTGCGATGCGTGAAGAGGTCAATCGTCTCGGTGAAGAATTACAGAGCAAAAAAACGGAGCTTGACGAAGTATTAAAGCACTTGGATGCGCTCCTTTTCAGTTTACCAAATTTACCACACCCTTCTGTACCGGAAGGGCGTGATGAACAGGATAATCAGGAAGTCCGTCGCTGGGGGACGATTCCTACTTTTGACTTTGCAGTGAAATCGCATGATGAACTGGGTGAAGCATTAGCCAAGATGGATTTTGCCCTGGCGGCTAAAATTACCGGTAGCCGGTTTGTGGTAATGAAAGCGGAGCTTGCCAGATTACATCGTGCTCTTATTCAATTTATGCTTGATATTCATACGCAAGAGCATGGGTATGAAGAAATTTATGTCCCTTACATAGTCAATGCCGATAGTTTAATGGGTACTGGTCAATTACCGAAATTTGAGGAAGACTTATTTAAATTGAAGGGCGATGATGGTTATTACCTTACGTCGACCGCTGAAATTCCAGTAACAAATACCGTTCGCGATACAATTTTAGCTGCAGAATTGTTGCCACTGCGCCACGCTTGCCATTCCCCTTGTTTTCGCAGTGAGGCTGGTTCTTATGGTAAAGATACTAAAGGCATGATCCGGCAGCATCAATTTGAAAAAGTTGAACTGGTATGGATTACTACCCCTGAAACTTCTTATGAGGCGCTTGAGAAACTAACCCACCATGCCGAAGTTATCTTACAGCGGCTGGAATTGCCTTATCGTGTTGTAGCTCTTTGTACAGGCGATCTGGGAGCTGGCGCCGCTAAAACCTATGATTTGGAAGTATGGTTACCCAGCCAGGGTATGTATAGAGAAATTTCATCTTGTTCCAATATGGAAGCTTATCAATCGCGCCGTATGAAAGCACGCTATCGCCACCCGGAAACTCGCGAGACAGAGTTGGTGCATACTCTAAACGGTTCTGGATTGGCAGTTGGCCGAACGTTAGTAGCGATTATGGAGAACTATCAAGACAAGGATGGCAATATTCGTATACCAAATGCATTGCAGCCTTATTTGGGAGGTATGAAGCTCATTAAAGCTTAGTTTTCTTAACTTAAGTCGATGGGATTTTTATAAGTCATTGTTGTTTCCGAAAGGATGAGTTGATAGCAGAAAGACTATAAAGTTATTGGATAATTAGGGCAAAACATCCATTTGAAGAAGAGAATTATTGGTTGCCTCCGGTAGAGGCAATAAGAGGATTTTTAGCTGGCAATGCAGATGGTAGAGATTTTTTTGAGTCAGCACTCTCTACCAGTTTTACATCCTGCGCTATCTTTGATGCCAATGACAATCCCAATCTTGCTTCTGGTTTTGTTGGGGTAAGTAAAATAGCTGCCAGGAATAGCCAGGAGCTGTATTGAAGAATTGCTGGCAATGGGCAAATGGCTATTGGGTGTGGCAAGAGGGTGATTGCCCCCTAACCCCTTGTTTTAGGCTAATAAAAAACAAAAGAATAAAAAAAGAGAGCAGCGAAGCACTCCATAATAATAAAATAAGATGTTTTCAGCAGGGAAGGCCTTAGTGTGATCCAAAAATCAAACCTGTACTTATTCACTTTCCTCGGTATCTTTTTCAGTTTGTTTTTAGTCGGTACTCTCCTTTCACCCCTTCTGCTAAATATGATTCGCTCAACTTACCTGACTATGAGCATGGATGTGAATCGAAGGCAGGCTCAAGTTGTTGCGCAGATTATTTCCCATCTCTTAACAGACGGTGAACCTAAAAAAAATATTATTTCAGCTTTGCAGGCTTCTTTAGCAAAAACGGAAATGGATCGGGGCTATCTTTGTTTGATTGATGAAAATACAGGCGTTTTTCTAGCTCACCCCATTAAAAAATTTGTCGGGCAAAATGTACATCAATTTAATACCAATTTTTTATCACTCGGGCAAGAACAGCCACAGAAATGGGGAACTGCTATTCAGAATAAAAAGGTAGAAGCGGGCGGTACCCTGATTATGCCAGGAGGAAGAACAGAAATTGTTAACTCCTTCCTTGTTCCTGATACAAGTGTGAGAGTCTTCTCCCATGAAAATATGAAAAGACTCAACAGGGAAATCGCCAAATTACAGCAATTATTCATAATTATTTTTATCCTGCTGGGATTTATTGTTGCTTTCCCTGCATCTTATGCGGCACTAAAAGTAAGCAGACGTTATGAAAAGAGAATTGAGGCAGAGCAAGAAAAATCGGAAAGACTTTTATTAAATATTTTACCAGGCAGTATTGCACAACGATTAAAATCGGAAGAGACCAATATTGCCAATCGTTATGACGATGTTTCGGTTTTGTTTATTGATATGGTCAATTTTACTTCGCTATCTGCAGCGATGAGCCCAGAAAAATTGGTTGAGGTGCTGAATTTTATCTTTTCCCGGTTTGATGAAATTTCACTAAAATATGGTTTGGAAAAAATAAAGACAATGGGGGACTCTTATATGGTTGCTGGTGGTATTCCCGAGTTTAAACCAGACCATTTAAAATGTTGTGTTGAGGCTGGTATGGAAATGATGGCCTTTATTAATAAGGAACATCTGGATGAAAGGAAGTTCACTATACGCGCAGGGTTACACGTCGGTCCTGTGGTTGCCGGTGTTATTGGGACCCATAAGTTTACCTATGATCTTTGGGGGGAAACGGTGAATATAGCCTCTCGCCTCGAGTCTACCTCAGTACCCGGGCATATCCAATGCTCGCATGCGGTGTATGAGCGAATAAAAAATGATTATAGACTTTTACCCAGAGGAGAGGTTTTATTGAAAGGGA
Source organism: Legionella feeleii (assembly GCF_001467625.1). Taxonomy (GTDB): domain Bacteria; phylum Pseudomonadota; class Gammaproteobacteria; order Legionellales; family Legionellaceae; genus Tatlockia; species Tatlockia feeleii. The sequence goes on along the minus strand of NZ_LNYB01000081.1, from coordinate 255,086 downwards.
TGGGAACGATTCCCACTTATTTTCTCCTACCAGAAGACGAGTCAAATTAAAATGAATAGATTTGGTTTCTATAATAAAAGTAAGGATGGTGCGATTTAATGGGCGGCATAGACGTTCATTTTATTCGATAGTAAAACAGGAAGAATTATGACTTTAAAGATAACATTTCTTGGTTCTGGTTCAGCTTTCACCATGAGAGAGGATAATTATCAGTCCAATTTACTTTTACAAAAAGCGAATGATACCTTGCTGATTGATGCTGGAGGCGATCTTCGGTTTTCACTAAATGAGCAACATTTAACGTATGCCGATATCAAGAACGTCTATATTAGCCATTTGCATGCTGATCATATAGGTGGTTTAGAGTGGTTGGCACTTAACACTTTTTTTGATCCCGCCTATAAAATTAAGCCGACTCTTTACTGTTCGGAAAATATTATTAAGGATTTATGGGAACACTCACTATCGGGCGGATTGCGTACATTGCAAACTGAAAAGGCTACACTGGAAACTTTTTTTAATACTCACCCGATAAAAGAACAGTTTTGCTGGAATGATATTAATTTCCAACTGGTACGTGCAATTCATATTGTCAGTAATTATGAGTTAATGCCTTGTTATGGTTTATTGATGCATTACAAGGAAAACAAAATATATTTTACTGCTGATACGCAATATGCTCCCAAGCAGCTGTTGGATTATTATGAGGAAGCAACTATTATTTTTCATGATTGCGAAACAGCGGAAAAAAAATCAGGCGTTCACGCCCATTATTCCGAATTAGTTACTATCCCTGCCAGATTAAAGAAAAAAATATGGTTGTACCATCATAGTCCTGGAAAACTGCCTGATGCAAGGGCAGATGGGTTTCTAGGTTTTGTTAAAAAAGGGCAGTCATTTTTATTTCGTTGAGCATTCAATAACACAGTGATTATTTTTACTAAAAGAAAGTGTTTTAGCAACCACAACACATTCTTATCACCAGATTTTGTGGAATCATCCACGTGAGTATGTCTATTTCGTCGTTGCAAGCTTGGTAAAGCAATCCATAACGATACTGCCTGGAAGATTGGAACTGGATTTCTTCACTTTGTTTGCAACGATGACAGTTTTTTATCTGGTTTCAAAGAATAGTATGCACCGTTAATGCTTATGATTTTCGTGCTTTAAGGGCCGTTATTTCTTGGGAATCAAATAATCTTCAACAACGTCTCCATAAGGGAGCGTTAAATCAGTTATAAAATGAGAAACAGAAACGATTCTCTTAATATAAAAATTTGCAATAGGTGCCAGGGCGTGGGGATGAAGCTCCAGGCTACCTGGTCCAGTCCAGGCCCCTTTTATAGTGATGTCCTGTAGATAGGTCCTTGTTAACTGATTCACTTCAGGTTTGCCATCTACACCAGGAATATTTTTAAGCAAGAACACAGGTTTTTTCATGGCTTCCAGGACTTTTTCTTTATCTACTCGATGATGTTTATAACCCATTGTTGCTGTAGCAATTCTGATACTGCCGTAATTCAGAAAGCCAATTAGCGTGTCCTCTTCAACAACTAATTTGGGTTTAGCCAGTTTTTTCGGAAATCCCCATATTTCGCGGCCACCGGCAATGGGAGCATGACAGTCAAGAAACATGGAAATCGTAAATCCTCCCTCCTCCCCTTTGTATCTAACCGGTATAACCTGGCCTGATTCAGTGTAATCACCAAATCCAGTTGAATCAGGCATACGAATAAATTCAAATTTAATAACCGGCTCAATTAACTCTAAAGGTGGGGGCAAAACTGCTTGTAATAGCTCGGGATCTGTTTCGTAGGTGATAATAAAAAATTCGCGGTTTATAAATCGGTAAGGTCCTGCTGGGTAGGTATTTATCCACCGAGGAGCAGGCATATCAAATTCATTGTTAATAAACGATTTTCCTTTGCCTAAGTGCTTTTTATCCATTTTGTGACCCCACTCTCTGCGCTTCTATACTCTCTCAGTAGAACAATAAGCGACGGTTATGATTTCTTTTTAGCGACCAGTTTAAAATCGACTTTAACATCGTCTTTTATTTCATCAGTACTAGCCCAGTCACCTTGTCCAACACCAAATGTACTGCGTTTGAATGTAGTAGAGCCTTCGACAAGTGCCATCCCTGGTGAAGTTTCTACTGCAGTGAAGGTTAAAGTAACAGGAGCAGATTTATCACGGATAGTCAGTGTCCCTATTGCCTGATAAGTTTTATCTCCAGTCTTATTAAACTCAGTTGCCTTAAATTCTGCTTTGGGAAACATCTTTACATTAAAAAAATCAGGCGTAATCAAGGTATTTTTTACATCTGCGTAATCCGCAGAAACAGAATTCATATCGACTATAATATCTATCTTGCTGCTTTTATAATCATTAGGGTCAACAAAAATTTTACCTGTAAATTGTTTAAATTGGCCTTTAACAGGCGCATCATTTTGAATAGCAGTAAAGCTAAGACTGCTTTCACCCGGAATAATTTCCCATTCGGGAAGAGCTGCGTTTACAAAAACAGGTATGAAGGTCAGTATCATGAAAACTAACCATTTGGATAAGGAATTGATTAATCTCATGACAGCATTCTCCTTAGGATGTCATCTTTATCAATGAAATGGTGTTTTAAAGCCGCAGCAGTATGAAGCGCAATAAATGCAATTAAAGCATAACCTAGCCATTCATGAATCTCCTGGAATAAATGCCTTAATTCTTCATTGGGAGCTATCAGATTAGGTATCGTAAACAAACCAAAGAAAGAAACGGGTAGCCCCGCAGCAGAGGTTATTAACCAGCCGGTAATGGGCAAAGCAAACATAAATCCGTAAAAAGCCCAATGCACTGCCCGGGCAGCAAACTGTTCCCAGGCTGGAATAGATAACTCAGGGGTGATATTGATAAGGCGCCATATTATTCGAATCATGGCAAGCCCTAATACAAGAAATCCGTACTCTTTATGCCAGCCATACAACTTAAGTTTTTGCAGGCTGATTGGCAGCTCGACCATATAGATACCCAGGATAAGAAGCCCAACCATTAAAATCGCTAATAGCCAGTGTAAGGAAATGGTAACAATGCCGTATTTATGGGTAGTATTTTTTATTCTCATAATAGGCCTCATTGAGTGTCTTTATAAGCTTCGGCATTAATTTCTATCTTTACTTCATCGCCTAGATCCGGTAGGAGCGCCTTTATACCAAAATCAGAACGTTTAATCGTGGTCGTGGCAGTAAAACCTGCTGTCATTTTCTCGGTTATAGGATTTTTGCCGACTTTATTCAGGGTTACATTCAAAGTGACGGGTTGTGAAATGCCATGTAGATCCAGGGTGCCGTGAACTTTGGCTGTTGTTTGACTGAGGACTTCCACCTTGTTACTAACAAATGTTGCTGTGGGATACTTGGCAACATCAAAGAAAAGCTTGCCTTTTAGGTGTTTATCTAACTCGGGGATTCCGGTAACAATATCAGCCAGTTTGATCGTTGCATTAACTTTACTATTTTCTGGCTTATCTTTATCCAGGGTTACGGCGCCATTCACATACCATTTACCCGCTTGAGTTGAAAATCCCAAATGTTTAATTTGCCATAGAATATAGCTATGTTCAGGATCAAGCTTTAAAGTTTCTGCCGCAGCATGCAGTGTAGAAAAGGGTATTATCAGCAATCCAGCCAAAAAATAGCCCATTAATTTTTTTGTCATCATAAAACTCCCTTTCATTGAATCTCTACCTAAGTTGGCTCTACCCAGGATTTAATTAAGATTTTTTATCAGCAGTTAAACTTCCACCCACCAGTTTTTCGCATAATCCCTGAGGAACGAAAACAAAAGCATCAGGTTGTGCATCTTTAGTCGAAGATCCGGCACAGGAAGAGGTTGCTGTTGCGCAATCATTGAATCCCGCTCTAACAACACCATAACATTTTTCTGTGGCGGGAGCAGCAGATGGATCACTTGCATTTGAGTTCGTAGCACCAATAGAGGGTGTTGCTGCCAGCACTAAAAAAGCAGTCATTGCTGATTTAATTAATTTGTTTTTATCTACCATGGCAATCCCTTGTCGTGTATATAAGTTAATTTTATTCTAGATGGTAATTTAATTTATATCTAATTCATTTTTATTTTATCAGTGGCAAGAATTCCGAATGCATCAATAGTTTCGAAAGATTCTCTATACTCCGTATTCAATTCAGAATAACATCTTTAGTCATTGAGTGCTGATAGATCACAAAAGTGAAGGGACACTAAGATAAGGACGAATCATATGTTGTATCAGTTAAAAAAATTAGTATTTTTATTTGCATTATTTTTTTGGATCGCAGAGGTTTTCGCAGCCTTTAATTTTAATGGCTTGATTGGCGTGGATTATCAACCCAATCATTATGCAGGCAACGTCCCGTTAAATAATCACGATGTCTTTATCGTAGGTAATAATGGCCAGGGTACACCGATTACTAACGTTTACGCAGAGCTGGCGCAATTGAAAGAAGCGGGATTTAGTACAGTCCGTTCCTATCAGACGACCATTTATTCCTGGGTTGATATCATCAATCAAGCCCATGCTTTAGGAATGAAAGTCATTTATGAAGCGGTTATTCCCCAGCAACCTGCAGATTCACCCTACACTGGCGGTTCCTGTCCGGTTCCTCCTGCAAACCAAGACTATATTCCTTGCGCACAGGCCACTCTCAATGCAGTTATTAGCCAGGTCACCAAATCGATTTTTAATGATACGGTCATTCTCGTATTGGCTGGGCATGAAAATTATTGTGAGGCTGGCAATACGATTTCACCCTGTAACAATCCGGTCACCTCAAACATAGTTTATTTAACTTCAGCAGTTAATGCGCTGAAAAGTACATTGACTACTGCTGGTCTTGCGACACCAGTGAGCTCAGCGCTGGTTAGTGGCAATTTGGTGACACCCAGTGTTGCCATTTCCAATGACATGATCACCCTGGCTAACAGTTATTCTGCTGATGCGCCTTTGGCTTTTGACCCTTATCCTTTTCAGTGGGGGGTGCCAGCTAATCAGGCTGTATGGGTTCCACCATTAGCGACCACCGTTCAACCCAACAATTCATTAGCCTGGGATTATATTCATGTTGTAGGTTCAGCCAATCCACCTGCTTTACCTGCGGCTGCTCAGCAGCCATTTTATACACCCGGCCGTGTTCTTTTGGCGGCAGAAACAGGTTGGGCAACTGAGGGGACAACAACTGAATATGCCTGTAATTCACCGGGACCCTGTGTTCCCTCTGTTGCTAATGCGGCCACCTATTATACAGCGCTTTATCAAGCCAACACGTCTAATTTTGTTGCTAACTCAGGGTATTCAATTGGTGTTCTGGCATTTGAGGCTTATGATGAGCCAAACAAGGGGAGTAGCAGCGCAGAAGGGCACTATGGTCTTTTTGATTCCAATTGTAGTCAAAAGGCGGCAGGACTTGTTCCTGCGAACAAATTGGTTTCAGCTACGGGATGCCAGGGGTTTTCAAGAGGATCTTTGCTGACAATCGTAGGTTTTGCCCATCCCTATACGCTTGTTATTAAGCAAAAAAACCCGACTACCGGTAGCGAAGTTTCCACCACACTGACTAGTGATGGCAAACAAAGCAGTTTGCCAGGAGCACCCTGGCCGCAATATTTGGTATTCCCGGGGGCAACAATCACGATTAGAGGCAACCCCTCTTGCACTAGTACAGTGCAATCAATTGATAGTGCTGGACATATTACCTTTGCTGGAAAATGCAATTGTCCGAATGACAAGCTGAGTAACTGTTACTACTAAGTGTTTGAACTGCGCAACAGTGTGTTCTACTGTTGCTTGATTGAGTGAATTACAGGGAGGTTTGCTTTGAAATATACTGGATTGTGTATACCGGTCTTGAGTCTATCCATTTCAGCAACATTTGCTGCGACTATTAATTCCCCTGGACCAATTAATCAAACAGGTTTTTTCGCTGGCTTGGGTGGCAGCTATAATTTTTTCCGTATTAATTCCGAGATGTCTGGGAGCCTGAATGCGACCAGTGGTTTTGTGCCTATAGGCTTGTTTTCGGGGGCAACGGGTTCTTATTCGAAGACAAAAGAGGTGTTTGCTCCTGAAGGCCAGCTCGGTTATTTTCAACCTATTAGTGGCGGTCAATGGTTGTGGGGGATTGAATTTTTATACCAATATTCAAGAGCAAAAATAATCAGTTATAACCAGTTCCAGGAACCTGGGACTTCCATCAATTTTATAAACCCCTCTGTTAACGTTACCGATGAAATCAGTATGAGCTCTATCCAAACCAGAGTGAATGATAAACTCATGTTACCGCTATTTATTGGTCGTTCATTGACCAATAGTTTTATATACCTCGGAGCAGGTCCTGCTGTGTTCAGAACAAAACACACGGTGGATGTGAGCGCTGATACAGTTTCTGGGCTTTACGCTGGTAATCTTAATGGCTTTTCCAATACAAAATGGGTATGGGGCGGTGCAGTACAGGCCGGCATGGCGTTTTACTTAAATCCTACCTGGTTCCTGAAGTTCAATTATAGTTATGCGATCACGGACCATTATAAAGCAAATAATCTTCTATCTTTCTCTCCTGAGATTAACGGAGGTCTTAATGGGGGTACAGTCTCTTTTAGTACGTCGCAGCGTCTTATCGCACAGGAAGTGGCCGTTTCAATCAACAAAGTATTTTCATTATGAAATGTAACATGGTTTGAGTTCTTGTTTTCAGATTCAAAGATTGATTGGACTATGTTTTGAGCTAATTAGCTGATGGATTAAACGCTGTGGAGATGACGACAGGTTCGATTAAATCAAAAGACGTACTCATAACAGAAGAGTGGCTCCTATAAAATAGATTGACAGGCTAATAATATCTTGCAGAGCTGTCGCCAAAGTGCCTCTACCTAAAGCTGGATCTTTCAAAAAATTTTGAAGATGAATAGGGATTAAGCAGGTCCCACCCTCATTTGTTGTATTGCCTCTCTATGAACAGGAGCAACTCCTTTGGAGGGGAGAACTGCTTCTATCAATTTTTGTTTTAAGGCGACTGGCATTATTTTGTCTGGTAGTGCATTAATACCTAGAGTTAATTTGTTCACATGTCCTTTTAACAGGGGAAGGCTCGTTTCCTGACAAGCTTTCTGGATAAGTTCTAAAGTTTCTTTTAATTCCCTGGGTAAATGCAGTATTTTGTTATTACCGAGTGGTAACGAAATAGCATTAACATAATCACCAAAGAATCAATATTTTTGCTTTAGGTTCCAGTGCTTATGTTCTTTTAATTGTTCGAAGACGTCTAAAAATTGCTTTTGCGTTGCTTTAATACCTGCATCATAGGAATCAAACAGTTTTTTTAAGGGTTCACGTCGCTGCCCTTCTGCCATTAAAGTCACACTAAGTCTTTTTTTGTAAGGGTCTGCATTATGTTCGAGTAAAAATTGACAGCGCACGGCATCTTTTTTGTGGATTGCAACCCACAAAGGCAATTGAGGGGAGCCATTAATGTTATCGGTTTCAGTATTCACAAATTGAGGGAACTTCGTTAAGATGCCGGCGGCAATTTCATAGTTATTTTCATCCATGGATTTGATAAAGGTTTTTTTGCACCATTCCTCGTTAACGGCCTTAATGGCAAACAGCTCTTTAAATAGAACATGATTTTGTTTCTGATAACACCAATCTAAATCATCGGTACGAGTGACAAACCGCGGATCTTCTCGTAATTTTTTAATGCATTTACTGTAAATATCTTGGTTATTATGCAGTAATCCTAGTTTATATAGTTGATTTAAAGCCTCAGCTTTTAAACCCTCTACAGCGATAGGTTTTATGATTTGATTAAAAAGACTTTCATCTTTTTCAAAAAAATCGTAAGGATCTGTCCCACTCCGTGGACTTATGAGCAAAAGAGCACTTTTATCCACAATACGGTTACTGATTTCTTTGCAAAGGTCGATTTTTTTATGCTGTAAGGCGAGTAAATAATATTCAATTAAACTGTCTTGCGATAACTTGCTGATATCTATCTTTGAGGCAATCAGATCAAATAACTCAGGTTTCTGAGTGAGTTGAGGCCATGGGTGTAAAGCAACTACAGGGCCTTTTTTAAAGAGTGCATTCTGATCAAAGGTTGGAACTTGTAGTACCGAAGTAATCGTTTCTTTATGAGCATGTTTGAGGGCCAATAGATAAATATCATGCAAGGTATCTTGAGTCTGTTCTCTATAATTCATGCCAGCCAAGGCTTGAATAAAGGGTGCTGCCCGTCCATCCTCAAATTGGGTTCTTTCACATAGTTCAACAAAACGATTTATTCCTGCTCTTGAATCGCCTTCCCGCTTAAGCATTGTGGAAAAAGGAATATTCTCGCGGCATTGTTTGATGATGTTTTGGTTATTATGAATTAAAGCCAGTATATAGGATTCATACCACTCTCCTTTTTTTATGAGTAGTGTACAAATTTGTTCATATGACTCCCTGCCTTCTTTATATAATCGAAATAGGGGAGATTGACCCTTTTTATCTTTTGTAAGTAATAACTCAGGCTTGCGAGTCGCAATATCGACGAAAAGTTTTGTTTGCTGAGGAGAAAGATAATGTAGGCAATTTCTTCCTGATGCATCGGTTAATGATAAATCAACATTTGCTTTTAAGAGCATTCTCATTACTTCAACGCTCGTATGTTTCGCAGCGATATTTAATAAGGGCATGCGCTCTTTACCCGCTGTGACTAATTGAGCCGGATTGATTAAAGTTGGTTGCTCGGTATGGAATTTATGGTAATACTCCATCAGTAGAGCAAAGGTATAGCCCTGATCTTTTCGTGCGGATTCCGCAAGGGCATGCTCAAATGCGTTTTTCTCAAAACGATGGCCTTTTTCAAGAAGAAAATTAATTATCTGTGGATCGCCACTCGAGTATGCTTCGACCATAACATTTTGATCCACGTGTTCTTTTTTATAATAGCGTTTTACAAACTCAAACTGCCCGTAAGATACCGCCGTTTTCAATGCGTGTTTTATGCAAGTTTCCAGCTTCTCCTTAGCGAGAGATTGTTCAATATAAAGCACTAATTTTGAATCTCCATTTTGAATGGCAAAATCTAATGCATTATCCTTTGATTTCGCCCCTTGTTGCGCCAGTGAATCTTTCCTTTTTTCATACAAAGGGGTTAGTAATTCGGTAGCAGGTGGATAAATAGTAGGTAATACTGCTGGAGTTGGATTATGCAAGCGAGAATAGACATGCATACGAATACCGTGGTAAGTACCTTGAAACTCAGCTTCATCAAAGTGCAGCGCGCTACTAAGTACTTCTTCAACCATTTGATTTACTAGGACTTTAAGTGCTGCTGCATTCGCTTCGGCTGTTCCTTTTTGTGGTACTTCAATGGACCATACTGTCCCATAAGAAGGATCAACCACTTCAATCTGATGACCAACTCGTGTTATCGATAGGGCATGTTCATGACATCCCAGAGTAAAACCTACACCTTGTTGTAAATTTGGGTTGATGGTTAAATACGTGGATAATATGGCTTTCAATTCTTCTTCGCTGAGAACACCAGCTAATTGATGATGATAGGTTAAGGGAAAAGCCTCCCCTTTTCGTTTAAATAATGCTTCTAAAGCCCCTTGCATATGAGACTGGGTTGTACCCGCTTCAATGCCTAAGGTACGATGCAGCCAAATTGTGTTTTGAATAAAAGTCTCGAATGCTTGATGCACCTCAGGGCTGATATTGCCTGCAAGAGGGTCTGCTTCATAAATCAATTTTAATAGATTTTCATATTCCTTGTATTTTCCAGTTAACGTGCAATACAGACGCCAAACACTTAAACCTAAACAAACTCCTTTATTCGTTACTTCATCATTGAAATCGGCAGTGTTGCCGCGAAAACGGCTTTGCCATTGGCTTGCTTTTGCAATTAAGACTTCTTGAGGAAGTGAAGGCATAGGTACTTGACTCAATAACACCTTGTTTAAATTATAGTCTCATTTAAATGAGCAGGTGCTTACTGGGTTGTAGTGGGAGTAATCCCTTTTAGATCATTTTGGGGCAGGGAAATGTTTAACTCATTGAGTTATATGGTCGGAGTGACAGGAATTGAACCTGCGACCCCTGCCTCCCGAAGGCAGTGCTCTACCAGGCTGAGCTACACTCCGTTTAATGGTCACGTTTAATGGCGAATTGTGCAAGTTCAATCAGTGCTTCCTTATAAACACTATCGGGTAAAACCTGTAGTGCCGATAAAGCCCGATCGACCTCAAGTGCTGCATAATTCCGCGTATATTCAATAGCATCAGTTGCTTCAATAGCTTCCAGTATAGCAGTGAGGTTTCGCAAGCTGCCTTCCTGTAAACTTTCTTGAATCAGTTGTTGCTGTACAACTGTACCATGTTTTAAGGCATGGAGCAGGGGGAGGGTGGCTTTACCATCGGCTAAATCATCACCAATATTTTTGCCAATTGTTTTCGCGTCAGAGCAATAATCTAAAGCATCATCAATGAGTTGAAAGGCATTCCCTAAATGCAAGCCATAGGCATACAGGCTTTTTTCAATTTCTTCACCAGCATTAGATAACAAAGGACCAATTGCAGCAGAAGCAGCAAATAACAAGGCTGTTTTGTCTCGAATCACTGCAAAATAATCATCGACGGAAATCGAAAAATTATGGCGATTAGCTAATTGCCTTACTTCACCACAGCTGATTTGATGGGAAGTATCCGCTAATAGACGTTGAATTTTAGGATGGTTAACATTCACCATTAGCTGGACGGATTGGGTGAACAAGTAGTCTCCTACTAAAATACTGGCTTTGCTGCCCCATATTTCATTGGCCGTTTCACGCCCGCGGCGGAGAGTGGATTCATCAATAACATCGTCATGCAACAAGGTTGCCGTGTGAAAAAACTCAATCATCGCAGCGAGCGCGATATGATCTTGGCCTCGATAGGCACAGGCATGGCTTGCTAGCAATACTAATAAGGGTCGTAAACGTTTGCCGCCACTTTCAACAATGTGATGTGCCAACTCATCGATCAAACCGACTTGTGATTGAATTTTATCAATGATTAGAGCATTTACTGCATCAAAATCTTCACTAACCAGTGCTCTTAAACGGGCAACCGTCATTGTTTATCCTCTAACATAGAATGTATGCATGCTAAGGCTGGCTTGGTCTAATGTCAAGTTTACTTCCCTAACAAGAACAAGGGAAAACCATCTTATATCGGTTATAAGGACCTAATAGCCCTATGGATACTGTACTTTAGGCATGGCGGCTTAATGTGGGTAACAGACTTTGTTTGAATGCTCAGGAATAGATTCGTTTAACTCGTTTGGTAATGTGGTAAGTATTACCTCCTGTTTTTTTGGCGCTATACATGGCTTCATCGGCCTTGGCGAGCAATTCCTCGGCATTGAATGCATCGAAAGGATACACAGCCAGACCAATACTTATCTGACAAATAATGTCATGCGCCCCCAGGTTAAAAGGTTTATTAAATTGCTGCAAAATGCGCTTGGCAATGGTTTGAGGAATTTTATCCCCATGTTGATGCATGATAAGGGCGATAAATTCATCTCCCCCCAGTCTGGCGAGAAAGTCTTTTTCTCTGAAACAGCTTTGCAGGCGTTTGGCGGATTGTGACAGCAAGGAGTCACCGGCTTCATGCCCGTAAAGATCGTTGACATGTTTGAATTTATCTAAATCCATAAAAAAGAAAGTGATGCAATAGTTTTTATTGAGAGCTGCCTCAAGCATATTTTGAATATACATTTGAAAATAGGTGCGATTTGGCAAATTAGTGAGCGCATCGTAGCGAGCCAGGTAATGGAATTTTTCTTTATCGGTCTGTAATAGATAATTGTTTTCACTTAATAACCTTTCATATTGCTCATTTTCACGTAAAACACTATATAAGGTGGTAGCAATGACAAATAAAGAGAAAGAGATATTAATCAAATTCATGAGTAGTTCATTGGACGGTGCTAATTGGTAAATCGGCGTAAGCTCCTGCATTGAAAAAAAGACTACCATGGCTAGACACAGCGCGGCATAAATAACCAAGCCATACCAGCTTATCGTGACAGCGGCCAGGATTGGAATGACGTAATACCAGACAAAATAGGAGCTTGATAAACCGCCCATCCAGTAACTCCCTAAGGTAGTAATAATCAGTGCTAAAAAAGTGAGGAAATGTCCACAGAGGACTGTATTCTGGGTTTTTTTTAAGATGATCAAATTAAGTGCAGCAAATCCACAGGCAGCAATCACCAAATGCACCATCATCCACATATGCCAGGCAAAATTGATATAGAGTAAAAATAAACCGAGTATAATAAGTTCGATACTGATGTTATGGATTAACCTGTATTGGCGTCCCCGATCGCTATTGGAAGTTGATAGTTCTCTTGCAAACACTTTTAATTTATTGACCAGATACATCTTGGTTCCTCATGGCTAATTTATCTCTTTCAACAAAGGAAATGGGTTTCATTTCCAAGTAATAACTCCCTTTAGTTAAAAAAGATCACGCTAAACTGCCATAATTATCTATCAATCTATTGTGCCAACCTTCACTGGTTTGCGGCGTTTTAATTATTGGTCTTTGTCTCAGTAGTATAGGCTATTTTTGTTTTATTTTTGATCAATTAATAACTCTTTGTTAGTTTTTTAAGCGAGTTAATGGTCACAAGCAACGTGTCAGGAAGCGTTTGTCTAATTTGCTTGTCCAATAGACTGAGTTTGTATGCAAATGCTATTCATTTTTATGAGAAAACTTTTAATTTTATGCACAGGGAATAAAACTCGACTAAATTTAACGTAGTTGGTATGTTTCCAGGTTGAACCTATGGTGCGATTAAAGAATATTCCAAAAGTTGAAAACCCACGAGGAAGTTATGGCTTTTTTGCTGTAAGACACGCGCCGCAAAAAGAAGTATTTTATCCCAAGGAATTATCAATTACTCATGTTGCACAAGGAGTCCGTAGTGGTGATTGTGATTTCCTGTCAGTTATCAATGCGATTCTTGCTCTCCCTGATGGAGAGTCCTATATTCGAAACCTGCTTATTGAAAAAAATGGGATAGTTTATGTTCATTTTTTTAAAAATGATAAACCGCAGTGGATTGCTGTTGAAAAATCATTACCAACCTCCTGGGGCGTTCTAAGTTCTGGTGCTTTATGGGTTCGCTTTCTGGAAAAGGCTTTTGTTGCTTTTAAAGGCGGTGATTATAATGAAGTACTTAATCAGAGCGATAGTCGCACTGCTTTAAGGACTATGCTTGGTGGTTTTGAAACAAGCATAACCTTGCCTGTACAGGCGCGTACTCCTTTGTCTACCTTGTATCAAAAAACAACGCATGGTTGTTCAGGTAAAGATATTCATACCTTGATGTTATTGTTGCGGCCGCAGGACAAAATGGCCACTAAAGCCAATTTGGTCAAGCATGTATTTGCTGGTGATGAAGATTTTCTTCATATCTGGTGGGAAATGGTAACTCGAGAGCGCCCAAGTCTGGAAAAATTCCTGGCTTCAAAACCGGTGATTTTTGAGGAAGATATGATTGCTTTTATTGAGCAACGGCAGGAATTTTATAATAAACCAGCGACTGTCACTGCATCCAACGCTGTCATAGCCTGGATTAAGGAAAGCAAAATTTTACCTAGTGAAACCCATTATTCCCAAGATGAGTTGGCACTTTATGAGGAGTTAATCCAAGCTTACGATGAACAACGGCCTGTGGTTGCGGATGCGAAGCAAATGCCGCCCATCGGCATTACTGCCGAACACACCTATGCGATTATGGGGTTTCGCGAAAGTGAAATCAGTCATCGAAAATTTGTTATTTTACGCAATCCTCACCATGAAAATATGCCCTGGTTTTTGCGTTATTTTTTCTCCGGTGGAAGACAATCACATGAAATAAGCGATAAAGAGGGCAACGTGAAATTAATGATTAAATCAACAGGCAGTTCAACGTTTGAAATGGAGTTACACGATTTTGCACATGCCTTTGCCTATATTGACTGTGGGCGTTCACTTAAAGAGATCAAGCTGGATAGGTTGGAGGTGGATGAATTGCCGCCAGAAGAAGTATTATCCGAAGCGCTGTCGTCGGGAAGTGGTTTATAAACCAAATTTTTTAATCCCAGTGGCGTAGCTTGGAGGCAGCGCTGTGATTAAACCTACGATATTAATAATTATAGGAATTTTTAAATTCCCGGGTTCGCACCCGGGCTTGCAACTCACTGCAGAATAAAATAATATGGTTGGGCAATATCTATTTGCGTTAAAAAAGCGCTGATAGGAGGGACGGCCATCCCCCGCTACCAGCTGACCACAATCTATCCAGGAGATAAATTATGGCTGACGTCATGTTATTTCATTTGTATTCCTTTTTTCAACGTTTCCTTCGCAAGAAACGGCTTAAAATCCCCATTTTTTCTACGTGACCCTTAGGTTTTGTTAGCTATTTGCGCAAGTAAATCGCTAAACGAACACGAATGTTTCCAATACTCACTGCACGGGTAGGAACAGTCACGTCTCTTGCTCGTGTTCTTTTTAATGTAGGTCGGGTCTTGACCCGACGAGCTGTTGGGTAAGTTTCCCAACCTACGCTGGAGAACAACATGGACAGTAACAGAATGAATGAAAACGCGTTTATTCATTACCACACCGCGAAACAGAAACAGTTTTTTAAAGCCTTTGCGCGTGATTACTTAACCTATTTAGGTAATCCCAACCCTAGCAACAAGCAGCTTGCTGAAGTGCAAACCTTGTTATCACAGGCCTGGGTACAGCGGCCGCTTTGTATCGATGGGCGCTTAACCCCGCGTGAGCAACAGTGTTTGTATTTATCGTCTCTGGGGAAAAGTATTAAAGAGATTGCTAGCTTTTTTGCGGTGTCGGAACGGCAGGTTGTGTGGCTTCGTAATACTATTTTTCAGAAACTTAAGTGTAAAAACATTGCTGAGGCAATAGCGAAAGGTATACGTTACGGGGAAATCGGGCCACCAATGATGTAGGTCGGGCCCCCCCGGCTCGACAGGGTAATGAGCACGCTCGGTTGAGCAAAACGCCCAAACATTCGTTGAAGAAATACAAAGAATCAATGAGTTAGCTTTGCAAAGGCTTCAAATCGTGCAAAGGTGAGGCTGGTGTTTAACACGTCCTGGATAAGGCGAAATGCCTAATCCAGGACGTGTACCTTAGACATTAAAGCGAAAATGCATCACATCGCCGTCACAGACGATGTATTCTTTTCCTTCGAGACGTAATTTACCGGCTTCTTTCGCACCTTGCTCTCCGCGGTGAGCAATAAAGGCGTCATAGGCAATGACTTCAGCTCGAATGAAGCCTTTTTCAAAATCAGTGTGAATCACTGCGGCTGCCTGTGGTGCTGTAGCGCCTTTGCGTACTGTCCAGGCACGTACTTCTTTCACTCCCGCAGTAAAGTAAGTTTGTAAGCCTAGTAGCTCATAACCCGCACGAATCACACGATTTAACCCCGGTTCTTCAAGACCTAAATCGGTCATAAATTCTTTACGTTCAGCTTCATCCAGATCCATCAGTTCCGCCTCAGTAGCGGCACACAAAGCTACAACACTGGCATGCTCCTGCTCAGCGAGATTTTTTACTTTCTCAAGATGAGGGTTATTTTCATAACCATCATCGGCGACATTAGCGATATAAAGTACGGGTTTGGCGGTCAACAGGAATAGGCGACGGCTGGCTAATTCTTCTTCAGGAGTAAGCGTTAAAGTACGTACTGGGAAACCGGCATCCAAATGCGCTTTGATTTTTTCAAGCACTTGTTTTTCGAACAGAGCTTCTTTGTTACCGCTTTTACTGTTTTTACTTGCTTTATTCAGCGCTTTTTCAACAGTATCCATGTCGGCCAATGCTAATTCTGTATTAATCACCTCGATGTCGCTTAGGGGATCAACGCGTCCTTCAACATGAATCACATCTGAACTGTCAAAGCAACGCACAACGTGGGCAATAGCATCTGTTTCGCGGATATTAGCCAGGAATTGGTTACCAAGACCTTCTCCGCTCGCTGCCCCTCTAACCAGTCCGGCAATATCAACAAACTGCATGGTAGTGGGTACGGCTTGTTGGGGTTTAACAATTTCACTGAGTGCATCAAGGCGTGGATCGGGTACTGTAACGATTCCCACATTAGGCTCAATAGTACAAAAGGGATAGTTTGCCGCTTCAATACCTGCTTTGGTTAATGCATTGAACAAAGTTGATTTACCTACATTCGGCAACCCAACTATTCCACATTTGAATCCCATAATATACCCTCAAAAAATTCGTAAATAGTCTATCCACCATGCTTTATGCACAGTATCAACCGAGCGCTCAATCAGCGCACAAGCTGGATTCCGCACATAAAGCACAGAGCGTAGCAATATGTTCTATGCGTTTATGCTGTAGTATACCTTATTTGCTATTTATAAAGTTGAACCTTGATTAACCATTTAAGGTATTCATGGCTGCTGCCAGTTGGCCAGCCAATACGGCAGGCATAACCTCAAGGCCTTTTTCCAGGGCATCAACTATTAATTGCCTATCCTGTTGGGAAGGTTTTCCCAGTACATAATTTAAAACCATATCCTTATGTCCAGGATGACCAATTCCCACTCGTAAACGGTGGAACTCTGCGCTGCCCAGATGTGCAATCAGATCACGCAGGCCGTTGTGTCCTCCATGCCCACCGCCTGTTTTGAGTTTGATACGTCCCGCTGGGAGAGCCAAATCGTCATGAACTATCAGAATTTCATTGGGCTTAATGCGATAGAACTGTGATGTTTCTTTCGCTGCTAAACCACTATGATTCATAAAAGTTAAAGGCAATAAAGCCTTACAGGAAAGATGATCAATTTCCAGATTGGCAATGTCACCATGCAACTTTTTATCCGTTTTGAAAGATGCCTTGTAGCGCTCAGCCAGGGCTTCGACAAACCATGCACCAGCATTGTGCCGTGTTTGTTCATAGGCAGAACCAGGATTGCGTAAGCCAACAATTAATTTGATTGCCATAACGAAGGTCTAAAAAATAATTAGCATGTTGAACCAGGAGTACCGAAGTGCGCTAGTTCGCCTGTTGCCTCAGATGTTTTTTGAAACTCCTGGTCTCACTGTGTAGAGTTTCAAAAGGCATCTAAAAACAAGGCGGGAAAATCCCGCCTTTAAAAGTGGCTATCATCCCGAGTTGATTACTCGTTCTCTTCACCTTTTTCTTCTTCAGCTGGAGCAGCAGAAGAAGCAGGGGCAGCGGATACTTCCTCTTGCTCTTCCTCTTCAACAGCTGCAACTTTAGGTGCGTGAATACTAACAACCGGCAAGTTATGGCTGCCATCAGCGATATCGATTGTTAATTGAACGCCTTTAGGCAGTTTCAAGTCAGACAAGTGAATAACGTCATCCATCCCGACGTTTGCCATGTCAACTTCAATAAATTCAGGCAGATCTTTCACTTGGCATTTTACTTCAACGTGAACCATGGTATGGCTAATAATACCGCCAGCCTTGACGCCTTTCGATGTTTCTTCATTAGTAAAATGAATAGGAATCTGTTTAACCAGAACATCCTTGGGAGAAACGCGCTGTAGATCCATGTGCAAAATAACAGGTTTGTAAGGATGGCGTTGTAAGGCCTTGAGAATAACGTGTTCAACCTTGCCATCGACTTTTAAATCAAAAACACTGGAATAAATGCTTTCACTTTCCAATGCTTTTACCACTTTGTTATGCAGTAAATGAATAGACTGTGGTTTTTTATCGCCACCGTACAGAACGGCAGGGACTTTATTTTCAAGACGACGAAGGCGGCGGCTCGCACCTTTCCCTATGTCTTTTCTTGCTTCAGCTTCTAAAATGATTGTTGACATCAGTAGTCTCCATAATAATGAGTAAAACCCTTAATTTCGCCCGCGACCAGGACAAACACCCAAAATAAAATTGAGTTAAGGGTGGCGCAGTATACAATAATTTAAAATCAACTTGAAGTCGTCGCTGTAATTTCATAGAATATGCCACTTTGTTGAATTTGTGAGAGCCGTGCAGGCGCGTTGGAGAATAGCTATGTATGCTGTAATCAAGACAGGCGGTAAGCAATACCGCGTAAAAGAGGGCGATGTCATTAAATTGGAATTGCTACCCGAGGATGTTGGCAATGAAATCAGCTTCTCTGAAGTTTTAATGCTTGCAGATGGTGATAAATTCACCTGTGGCGCACCACTTGTTAAAAATGCGGTCGTTAAAGCTGAAGTTCTGGAGCACGCTCGCCATAAGAAAGTTAAAATTATCAAGTTTCGTCGTCGTAAGCACCACATGAAACAAATGGGTCATCGACAGTATTATACGCAGGTAAAAATTACTGCGATTAGCAAGTAAGAGGGGAAAGAAATGGCTCATAAGAAAGCAGGCGGTAGTACACGTAACGGCCGCGACTCGAATCCTAAGTACCTTGGTGTAAAGCGTTATGGCGGTCAAATCGTTAACGCTGGTGAAATCCTTGTGCGTCAGCGCGGTACCCGTTTCCACCCGGGTGAAGGCGTTGGTGTTGGTCGTGATCACACCTTGTATGCATTGGTTGCTGGTAAAGTTTGTTTTGTTGTCAAAGGCGCCAAAAATCGTAAATTCGTTACGATCGCTGCTGTTGAAAATTAATTTTCGTACTTTCCACATTCTGGGCCCCGGTATTCGGGGCTTTTTTTTAGCCTGTGAGTTGATGTAAATCATGAAATTCGTTGATGAAGCACTGATTAAAGTAGATGCCGGTAACGGTGGCCATGGTTGCTTAAGTTTTAGGCGCGAGAAATTTGTGCCTTTCGGGGGCCCAGATGGTGGAGATGGTGGAGATGGTGGAAGTGTCGTTCTTGAGGCGAATGCCAATTTAAATACGTTGGTGGATTTTCGTTACCAACGCCATTACAAAGCCGAAAATGGTCAACCGGGCATGGGAAGCAATTGCACTGGCAAGAAAGGTGATGATTGCGTTATTCAAGTTCCTGTAGGGACCATGGTTTTTGACGTCGATACCGGCGAACTTTTAGGCGATATTAAGCAAGCTGGTGAGCGCTTGCTTGTTGCGCAGGGTGGTTTTCACGGCTTAGGAAATACCCGTTACAAGAGTAGCGTTAATAGGGCACCACGACAAACCAGCCCTGGTACCCCAGGCGAATCCCGGCATCTGCGTTTAGAATTACGCGTATTGGCTGATGTAGGCTTACTGGGTTTACCTAATGCAGGGAAATCGACACTAATCCGCTCTGTTTCAAGTGCAAAGCCTAAAGTTGCTGATTATCCTTTTACGACTTTACATCCTGGATTGGGAGTAGTGAGAGTTTCTGCCCATAAAAGTTTTGTTATGGCTGATATTCCTGGTTTAATTGAAGGGGCAGCCAGTGGCGCAGGCCTGGGTCACCGCTTCCTAAAGCATTTATCCCGTACTTGTGTTTTATTGCACGTTGTTGACGTTGTTCCTTTAGATGAGAGCGACCCCGTGGAATCAGCAAAAGCAATCCTTAATGAATTGAATGAATATGATCCGGAGTTACTTGATAAACCACGATGGTTGGTGCTCAATAAAATTGATATGTTACCCGATGAGCAAATAAGGAATAAAACCGTGCAAGCCATTGTTGATGGCTTGCAGTGGCAAGGAAAAGTATTTGCTATATCAGCTATGACCGGTGAAGGAACACAGCAACTATGTTATTCATTGATGCAGTTGATCGATGAGATGAAAGAGGCGGAAGCTTAACCATTCAGCGGCAAAATGGACAACCAGATTACTGCGGTAAGGAATCGTATGCTCTTCTTTTGCTTGTTTATTGCCATGTTGATAACGAATTAATAGTTCAGTCTTAGCGTTTGCAGCGGGTTTTTGCTCCCAATATTCCTTAAGCCCTTGCAAATGAAAATGAACTTTGGCATCCGGGCTGTCATAAAATTTCAACCAGGGGTAACTGCCAGGTTGTTGCAGAAGTGTCTGTAAAATGCCTCCCGTTACTTCATCAATAATAGCAATAGGCATTTGCAATTGCTGAATTCGTTCAGAGAAGCACTCAGACGCTTTTTGGGTTGGTGTAGCGATAATATGGGGAGCAACAATAGGATCCATGATTTGTTTGACAGTGGCGGCCAGATGTTCTTTGCAGCGTACTTTACACTCCACATAAGGTGTTTCTAAGCGATAACCTGTCTGGCAATCTATGTTTGCCAGGGCGTCATCGATTTGTTGAGCAATTTGACTTTCAGCAACGCCAAACAAGCGCCACTTGAATATATGCTTATCACTATGTTGTGTCTTTTGTAATAAGGGAAGGATGTAATTGTTAAACATGGGCAGGCATTCGCGCGGAGGCCCAGGAAGAAGAATAAAGAGTTTGTTTTGCCAACTATAATAACAACCCATGGCTGTACCATTAGGATTGGCTAGAAGAGTTGCCTCGGCAGGAAAAAGAGCCTGCTGCCTATTCCCTGGGCTTAATTCAATATGTCCGCTTTTTAAGCGGGACCGGATATGTTCAATAGCGTCTGGAAATTCTATCAAGGGTGTTTGAAGAAAATGCCCAAGGGCAAAGCGTGTTCGGTCATCTGAGGTAGGGCCCAGGCCACCAGTAATAATGATAATGTCATGGTTTGTTGCTAAAAAACGGATGCAAGCCTGGATTTCTTCTTCCTTATCACTGCAGGCTAGCTGTAAGCCTAAGGAGAGTCCTTCAGAGCTTAAAGCATGGGCAATGTTGTAGCTATTGGTGTTTAGGGTATCACCATGAATAATTTCATCACCAGTGGCAAGTAGGGCTATGGTCATTGTTTAGTTTCCAGGTAAATATAGTTTAATGCGATTCTGAGGGGAATAAATAAGCCTATCAAGAGCGGCTACCATGTCTGCTAAAGCACCTGCTAGCCAGGCGCTAAGCTTCTCCCTTTTATGTTCGGCACAAGAGGCTCCCAGTGCGCCTTGCGTAATAGGCTCCATCTTATACGCGATGCACAGTCACTTGAGGTAGCGGCGTTTCTATCCCTTCACGATCAAATTGATGCTTTATCGTTTCCTGCAAGGTATTTCTGGTGGCGGACACATCCACAGTATTAACCCAAACCATGAATTTAAGCTCGACTGCAGCGTTAGCGAAATTATCAATGGTAACGTAAGGTGCGGGATCTTTTAAAACCAGGTCGCAGTGATCTGCAATAGTAAGTAGCATTGCTTTTACCTGAGTAATGTCGCAGTCGTAAGCAACACTGATAATTAAATCAATACGGCGTGTTGAGAAGTAACTTAAATTGGTAATTTCAGATTTGATCATGGCTTCATTGGGTATCCGTACCAATTTATTGTCTGGTGTTTTCAGCTTGGTGGATAACAAATCAATGGAGTCGACAATACCATTGATTCCTTTAACCTCAACGGTATCACCTACTTTAAAAGGACGTTCAAAAAGTAAAAAAATACCACTCACTAAGTTGGATGCAGCGGTCTGTGAGGCAAAACTAATTGCAACAGTAAAAACGCCGGCAGCCCCTAACAAGACACTTAAATGAAAACCAAGGTGCTGAAGGCTAGCGACGAAAAAAATAGTAAAAACCAAATAAAAGACCGAGCGATTAATGAGCATGGTATGGTGGCGGGAAAAGCGATTAGCAAGAGCGCGTTCGGCAATAATGCCCAGTCGCTTGGCGACTATATAGCCTACTAAAAACAAACTGATGGCATAACCAATATTTAGCAATTTTTCGGGGTCGAACAGGTTCATTTCTTTCTCCATCACTCGTAAGTAGCCATGATAAGCACTCGCAAAGGATAGAATACCATAACTCAGTCTTGGCAAGTAGATTGGTTAACAAAGCTGGAAAGGGTAGTGTCAGATTGCACGACTGAAATTGACTACAGGAGGCAGGTAAAACTGTGAGGCCGAGGCAAAATTTGATTTTAACGAAGAGAAGCGGCGTAGCTCCTGTATTATTGACTACGCAGATGGAGGGAATCTGTGAAGAGGAGTAAATCGTTTCCTAGTATGCCTATGGGAGTCAGCGCATCTTTTGCCAGTTTGAAATGATGGGCAATCAGATCAAAAAGTTCTGTTTGACTGTAAAGGCTGGTAAAAGTAAGTTTTTGGTTGGCGGCGTCTGAAGCCCGACCTTTACCAAGTAAATCGCCTTTAGCATAGTAATCAAGATAATCGTCTTGCATTTGAAAGACTAAACCCAGATGGGTTGCATAACTGCGTAAAGCATTTGCGGTGCTCGCAGAAGGGTCTGAGGCCGCCAATACCATATTGAAACAGGCTAGAATCAATTTTCCAGTTTTCAGCGAATGAATTTGCCGTAATTGTGATTCATTAACGGCAGGTTTGCATAATTCGGAGAGATCAAGGCTTTGGCCGCTTACCATGCCAGCTGGGCCGCTGGCATTTACCAATTCTCGCGTTATTTCAATTGATTGTGCGAGGGATAAATGTTTTGGCAAGTAAGTAAGAAGTATGTCAATGGCCAGCGCCTGCATGCCATCCCCAACTAAAATTGCTGTTGCTTCATCGAATGCTTTATGGCAGCTGGGTTTACCTCGTCTCATATCATCATCATCCATAGCAGGCAGATCATCATGGACCAGGGAATAACAATGAGTCAGTTCAACTGCTGCGGCAATAATGTCCAGAACGGCTGGTGCAATGGCCATTATTTCACCGCATAAATAGACCAAGGTCGGTCGTAAACGTTTACCGCCTGGAAAAAGGGCATAGAGCATAGCATTTTTGATTTGTTCAGCAGGAATTTCGGCTGACAAAACTAATTGGCGAAGAACCGATTCATGATTAGTTAAATAAGTGTTGATGTTTTTATTGGCCATCGAACTGTTCGCTATCTTTGATGTTAGACAGAGTGAGCGTCTCAATTTTTTGCTCAGCCTGGCTTAAAACGTCCTGGCATCGGCGTGCAAGTGTGATTCCTTTTTCGAATTGCTTTAGAGAATCTTCAAGTGATAATTCCCCTTTTTCTAATTGCATGACGATTTCTTCGAGTTCAATCATGGTTTTTTCAAAATGAATAGGTTTTGTCATCGCTGCCAGCCTGGTTTGGCAAATGATGGCAGTATACTGCCTGATCATGAAGTTTCAACAGCTTTTGTGTGAAAAAGGTCCGGGAGACGACAAAATCAATACCCAAAATAGAAGGCATGAATTGCTTAAGTAGGGTACTTGAACCAGGTTGATAGGACTTTATCCAAGTAAACCATGAATTTCCACAATCCTACTTGCGATTCGATACTACCATAAGGATCTGCTTTCATTTCCGGGTAGGCGATTCCCAAACCAAATAATCCTGGTCCTATGATTCCCACATGTGGATTATGATGAGTATCTTCATAATCACCAATGACAATATTTTTGCGTTTTTCAAACCCAACTGCGTAGATGACTTTGTCACACTCAGGGAGAAAACGTGCGATATTAGGGTCACTGGTGTTGTAACGCACAAGATTGGGAGGTAAAACGCCGTCTATATTTTGTCTGGCCCAAGTC
The DNA here is from genome assembly GCF_001467625.1 of Legionella feeleii. Lineage (GTDB taxonomy): Bacteria > Pseudomonadota > Gammaproteobacteria > Legionellales > Legionellaceae > Tatlockia > Tatlockia feeleii. The sequence goes on along the minus strand of NZ_LNYB01000081.1, from coordinate 231,522 downwards.
GCGGTTTGCCCCTTGAGTCCGGTATTATCAAATAAGATCCAATCGCCCATATCAATTGCGTAACGACAAGGAGAGCGGTAAAAATTAATAATTTTTTTCACGCCCAACTCAACCAGATAGCGCACGATGATGATTGCTGAGTGGGAAGAACCAAAGACGGCATAAGTTTCGTTAGTGTCGACCGTCGCAGCCAATCTGTCTTTATCAATGGCTATATCGAAAGGGATGACATCAACACCAGGGTAATTCAGGCTTGAAGGAACTGCCCCAGTCGCTAAAATTACATTTTTTGCTCGGAAGGTTTGTGTATCCGTATTTAAGGACCAGGTGCGCTCGGATAAGGCCATACTATGCACAGTTGCTTGTTGGGCAACAACTTTTTGTGTTAAGTGCTCTGAAACCCATTCTAAGGGTTTAACAACCTCGAGCAGAGTGCAAGTGCTTTCCGGCTCTATGCGATTAAGCTGAAAATCAATGGGTGTGTGGTTATAGTTAAATGAATCAACTGCCTGTAAAAAATCAACAAAGCGTTTCACAGTCGTGTTACTGGAAACATGGCGCCATAATTGGCCAAGATCACCTACCTTGAAATGGGGATCAAGCCATAAAATATGCTGCGGATGAATATTGTTATCCAGTAACTTTCCTACAGCAGCGATTCCGGCTGGTCCAGCTCCAACAACTGCCCAATGAAAAGGCTTCTTGGTAAATTGATTCAAAATAGTTTTCTTCGAGTAAATAAAATAATTTTACTGGTGGAACCTTTTTTAAACAAGAACATGATCCTGACAAAAAATATTTTTTTTCTTAGCAAATTTAAATTGCATGATTTTTGGTATTCATGCAGGATTGGCTATTAAAAAATAGGCGTCAAGGCAGTAAGTTAACAGATGAAAACTAAGACCCGATTTGTTTGCAATCAATGTGCAGCGGTTTTTTCTCAATGGGCTGGCCAGTGTACACAATGTTCTGCCTGGAATTCAGTGAGTGAAGAAGGCATTACTGCGGCTGGACGTAATACTCGGATGGGGCATTATGCGAATCAGCGTTCGTCGGTGACGTCTGTTGAGGCGGTTGTGCTTGATGCAGAAGTGCGTATGGATTGCGGTTTGTCAGAATTAAATCGGGTGTTAGGTGGTGGTTTGGTGGACGGCTCAGTGGTATTAATTGGTGGTGATCCCGGTATAGGTAAATCTACCTTATTGCTACAGACGTTAGCCAATTTATCCCAAACGCAGAAAGTCCTTTATGTCACCGGCGAAGAATCTTTACAACAAGTCGCAATGCGAGCCAAGCGTCTGCAATTACCTCTGGCGAATTTACGCTTGTTAGCAGAAACACAAGTAGAAATAATCCTCAGTCATGTCCAGCAGGAAAAACCACGCATTGTCGTGATTGATTCTGTACAAACCATTTTTACCGAAACGTTGAGTTCCGCACCGGGCGGGGTAAGTCAGGTCAGGGAATCAGCAGCACAACTAGTACGTTTTGCCAAAATGACGCAGACCGCTGTGTTTATTGTGGGACATGTAACGAAAGAAGGCGCTTTGGCTGGTCCCAGAGTATTAGAGCATATGGTTGACAGCGTGTTGTATTTTGAAGGCCAGAGTGACAGTCGTTTTCGGGTAATTCGGGCTATCAAAAACCGTTTTGGTGCGGTGAATGAATTAGGTGTTTTTGCGATGACTGATCGTGGCTTAAAAGAGGTAGCTAACCCTTCAGCCATTTTTTTGTCCCGTCAGCCAGAAGCAACGCCTGGAAGTGCCGTTATGGTAACCTGGGAAGGTTCACGGCCAATGTTGGTTGAGGTACAGGCTTTAGTTGATGAGGCTCATGGCCAGCAAGCCAAGCGCGTTACAGCAGGTCTTGAGCATAATCGTCTGGCTATTTTACTGGCAGTACTCCATCGTCATGGGGGGGTTGCCACGTTTGATCAAGATGTTTTTATCAATGTTGTTGGCGGTGTGAAAGTCACGGAAACCGGCAGCGATTTAGCCTTATTGGCTGCTGTAGTTTCCAGCCTTCGGAATAGAGTGTTTGATCGTGAAACCATTATTTTTGGAGAAGTAGGTTTAGCAGGAGAAATAAGACCGGTACAAAGTGGTCAGGAGCGTTTGCGTGAGGCAGCCAAGCATGGCTTTAAACGGGCTATTGTCCCCTTTGCTAATGCGCCCAAGCAAAGCAATTCGCCGTCGATGGAGGTGATTGCTGTTAAGCATTTGCAGGAGGTATTAGAGCAACTCTAGATTTGCTGATCAACGTCCCTGTTATTCAGCAAGAGAGAACTTACGCTGTGAAAAGTGCCCGGTAGTTTTCTTCGGTAATTTCCGATTTTTCGATACCCTGGGTTAGCCCTAGAGAGTCACTGGTCTGCAAATACTTTTCTTTATCCTCCACTAACTTCGAGACCATTTCCATAACCGCTTCCTGACAAAACATGTCTTGCACAGATCGAGTGTGCGGGCCAAAGATTGCTTGTTCTGTGGCACTATTACAATTACTTGCCGGGATATATCGGTCGTAGAGCGGATGCAGAGTGCTGTGCAAAGTATAATTGGCCTTTTCTGCTAAAAGATACTCTACGTTTTCACGGTAAGTTTTTGCATTAATACTTAAACCGGGTACTAGAGGGATAATATGGAAAAAAAGCGGATAATGAGGTAAGGATTTTGCTCTTTCAAACCATTTCTTCAGATCTTCTTCTACTGAAGTAAACTGTGGAAGAAAGACTCGTAGATCTGGCGGTAGATCTTTGAAACGGGGATCAGGAATGCGTTTTTGTTTGCTGACTACTCGATTGGTGTCAGGTCGTTTACTCATTGAACAGGCAATGGCCCCATTTTCATCTGTTATAAATGAAAAATTATGGCCTGGGTATACACTCTTTCCGAAAGTGCTCGTTAAGCTTGTGGTCGTCGGTGTTGTACCAATAAATAAACTGTTCTTATGGGGTTCTATAAGGTTTTTGCTAAGGGTGGAAAGAGGATTAGAGTTACCTGAAAAAAGTATTTTTACTATTTTTCCCGTTTGCTTTGGCGTAGTCGCCAAACTGAATTCGCCAATTCGAGTGGAAAAGGTTCTGTGTGGCAAAGTATACAAGGATGGTATGCCAATTCTTGTGGGGTTTCGAAAAAATTTAGGCATAAGTTTCTCCCGATTTTAATCTAGGCAGGTGAGTCCCTTTACCTTGCGGCTAGTTTATTTTGATGAATTAATAAATTTGCAAGAAAAGCTAAGTTCTACTGCTAGGAAATTGCCTGTTCCACTACCCCTGCTTTCTAGCGGGCCAGCAAAACAGGCGAATCACTTGATAAATCAGGTGAGGAATAGTGAGTAAAATAATAGAGATAAGAGAAAATCTTACTGTATAAGTTGCATTGGTTGCTGCTAACAATAGGATATTTGTCGTGTTCATCTCTTTACTCTTCAATCAAGTAAATTATCTAAAAATTATTTTTCATGAATATCTAATATACATGTTGAGAATATTGTTGGCAACGAGATGATGGTAAAAAATTTATTTTTTTGTGAATTAATTTCACATTTATTTTATAAGAAGGTTCATCATGGCACGATGATTAATTGGGTTATAGGTTATAGGTTATAGGTTATAGGTTATAGGTTATAGGTTATAGGTTATAGGTTATAGGGTTGGCCTGGAGCGGGCTTTAGATTCCCGCGAACAAGTCGCGGGAGGTTGTGAAGGGTAAGCTTCTTGGGCTTGTTATCTTTGATGATTACCAAATCACACAGCGATTCTGGTTAATCATTGGGCTTGGTTCTGAAATGGCAAAAGCAGCCTGGAATTGCGGCATATTGGCTAAAGTTCCATTGACGCGGTAAATCATAGGCGGATGTGGATCGGTAGTAACCATATTGCGGAGTTGTTGAGGGCGTACATTAGAAGCCCAAACATGCGCTGTGCCTAAAAAGAATTGTTGATCGGGCGTAAATCCATTGATGGTTTTAGCATTTTTATAGGCTTTGGAAGCATGGAAGGCGTGATAAGCCAGAGTGAGCCCGCCGAGATCAGCAGTCGCTTCGCCCATTACCAGTTTACCTTTCACTGGCAAATCACCATCTACCGTGTATTGGGAAAATTGCTTCTTAATACAATTGGTTGCATCTTGGAATTTCTTTAAATCTTCCGCTGTCCACCAATTTTTCAAATTACCATGACCATCAAATTGAGCACCTTGATCATCAAAACCGTGGGTTATTTCATGACCAATAACAAAGCCAATTGCCCCATAATTAACAGCAGCTGGCGCTTTGGGATCAAAGAAAGGTGGCTGCAAAATACCAGCTGGAATATTGATATTATTCATAGAGGGATCGTAATAAGCATTGATCGTTTGTGGTGTCATATTCCATTCACTTCTATCAATCGGCTTGCCAATTTTGTTGAGATCGCGCTTGATCAAAAACTCATTAGCACGACTTACATTGAGAACATAGGGGCCACGGTCAATCTTCAAGGTAGAGTAATCCCACCATTTACTCGGGTAACCAACACGTTCTTCAATCAGGGCTAGTTTTTGCAGGGCAGCCTTCCGTGTCGCAGGAGTCATCCAGCTTAGTGTGGTTAGATCGTTATGCAAAGCCTGGCGGATATTATGTAAAATTTCCAATACCTCCTTTTTGGAGTCAGGCGAGAAATATTTTTCTACATATAACTTACCAATAGCGAATCCTAGAGCCTCATTTTCTGTATGAACTACTCGTCGCCAACGCGGCAGTAATTTTTCTGTGCCTGTTAAAGCAGAGGCCATACGGAAATTTTGCTCAACGAAGGGTTGCGATAAGTAAGGCGCGAAAGCATCGATTAAATGCCAACGCAAATAAGTTTTCCAATCGTCGAGAGAAACACTTGGTAATAGTTCATTCACTTTAGTAAAAAATTCAGGCATTGCTAAATTAATTCGTTTTATTTCTGGTTGACCAATGGCGTTAAAATACCGTGGCCATGAAAAATTGGGGGTAATTTTATCGAGTTGTTTTGTATCCATCATATGATAGATAGCATGAGGATCACGTTGTGCCGTTTGGGACATCGATGCTTTAGCCAAGGTTGTTTCAATAGTCATGATGGTCTTGGCTGCTGTAGCGGCTTGTTCCGGGGTATTGCCTAATAATTCAAACATTTTAGCGATGTGCTGCACATAGGCACTGCGAATTTGCTGAAATTTTTTATCGTCTTTTAAATAGTAATCGCGAGTGGGTAAGCCCAAACCACCTTGCATGGCAGCGCCAATCATTTCGTTACTATTTTTAAAGTCTTGCATACTGCCAAAACCAAACAGGGCATCGACTCCAATCAGTTGCAGATGAGTAATTACCGTTTGCAAATCAGCCAAATTTTTTATGGAATCAATACGCGCAAACTCGGGTTTTAAAGGAGTGGCTCCCAGTTTATTAATATGCTCCTCATTCATACCACTGAAATAAAAATCACCAACTTTTTGTTCGATACTGCCAGGTTTTGCCTGTTTGTCATTTGCTGCCTGGATCAGCATTTGATGAATCGTTTTTTGATTTTTCTCTTGTAGAATATAAAAAGTACCCCAACTGGCATATTCCGGAGGGATAGGATTTTGTTTTTGCCAGGTACCGTTTGCATAGGTAAAGAAATCTTGATTAGGTGAAATACTCGTATCAAGCCAGTTTAAATGGAGTGCTTCGGCACCATCATTTGTGGTAGCAACTGGTTCTGCAGCGAAAGTGGGTAAGCAGAACATCAGGGTGAAAACTCCATGCATTAATCGCATAAAAGAACTCCTTTAGAGTAGTTTTGTCAAAATCTCTATAATACAGTAATTGGAAGTACATCTATTCATTTTAGTAGTCATAGTAGTAAGGGGCAACGCCCTGCTTGTCAATTCTATTTTTGCTATACTATAAGGCGAATATCAGATTGTAGGGATACTTAGTTTATTATAAAGAGCGTCAAGGGAAAAACATGGATAAATTCCGCCTCTTTGCTTTCTTATTAGTCTTACCTTTTTTTATCTCTCTTGCGAATGCTGATGACAGTGAACAACGGGTTTGTACCTGGGCTGAGCAAATACTTATGAAAACATTGTCGGCCAGTTATGAGGATACTCCCGAGGCTATTGCATCCGTTCAGCAATATTACATGCCTTCAGCCTGGTGGCCCATGAAGGAGTTTTTTTCAGATAAACGGAATTTGATCAATCAACAAAAACTGATTCTGCACCCGCAATTGCAAACGGCTGCTACAGTGATATCACAGAGTTATTGTGGTGGTGTAATGTGCTGGCGAGTCAATCTTGCTTTTTATATTCCTGAGTTACACCAGGATATTAAGTTTTCTTTATTGATTTTGCCTGTTTCTAAAGGTAATGCGCCATTTATTGTTCAAAGTTTGGATATGGTTCTGAATTATTACTAAATTGATTTATTGGGAAGGTTGACCAAGGGGGCGTTAGCATCTTCGCGATCGAGAGTAAGGATTTCTTCTAAATAGCGCCGTAAGACAATAGCTTCCGTTGTATACCCCAGGAGTTGTTCTTTATTGTCAAGGACAACCAATTCATTCATAAAATTTTCTTTATTGGATTCAATATGTTGCGCTAGGGAGTCCGTAGCATGCACACAACTTGGCTTTTCAATCAGTTTATCGAGTGGTAGTCGGGGATTTGTTGTCGCAGATGCAAGTAAATGTTGGGCGCGAATAAAACCAATAAAACGATTATGCTCTTCAACCGCGATGATTTGATTTGTTGTTTCGAGGAGAGGCAGCAATTCACTGATTGAATGGTTAGGGGTTACACGTAGTGGATTAATGAGCTTTAGATCAGCAAATTTTAAACTTCGCAGGCGGCCGATATCACGTGGGCTGGATAAATCATTCCCACGTACATGGAAGCGCCAAGTTGAGAATGAGTAACCGAACCAGTAACGAGTGAGATAATTGGCAATGACAACGGTAATGGCAGTAGTAACTACTCCAACTTGTAGACCAGCTGTTTCCAGCGTTAGCAGGACAATAGCGATAGGAGTACCAATAATGGAAGTTGCTACCCCTGCCATACCGGCAATAACGGTCAGATCAAGGGGGGCCTGAGAACCTAAGACAGGAACAATCAGAAGACCATGAATAAGACAACCGAGTGCTGCTCCCATAAATAGAGAGGTAGAAAATAGACCACCACGAAATCCTGAACCAACACAGGCGACTGAAGCAGCTATTTTTGCCAGTAAAAGAGCCAAGGTTGGGCCAATCAAATCGTAGCCGGCAAGAATTTGTCCAATACTGTGATGACCAGGACCCATGACTTGGGGGATAAATAGAGAAATAGATGCTAAGATGAGGCCGCCAATGACAGGTTTTAAGGCTGCTGGGATCCGAACCAATTTAAGTAAATTTTCGAACGCAGTGGTTCCCCGCATTACCGCAATACCGACAATAGCAGCAGAAACACCCACAACTAAAGCCAGCGGAAAATGCCAGAATGCTGGTATACCTAAATTAGAGGCGAGGAAAATAGGACGGTAGCTAATAAGCATATAAATGGCATGACTGCTCATCGCACTGGCCAAGAGGGTTGGTAACAAGGCGCGCATACCATAACCACCAATAACCAACTCCAGAGCGTAGAAAGCCCCTGCCAAGGGCGCGCCAAAAATAGCAGCAATACCAGCCCCTGTACCGCAGGAAACGAGTATTCTTAAATCACTGCGTGGGAGTTTCAAGCGTTGGCCAATAGCACTCAATGTACCCGCACCAAGTTGAGTCATAGCCGCCTCAAAACCCACTGAGCCCCCAATCGTAATGGAGACGGCTGATAATCCAACGAGAATTAAGCTGTCAATGAAGGACATTTTCCCTCCTTCAAGGGCATTAGCTTCTACTGGGTCAACAATAGCAAGGCGATTAAAGCGACCTGCAAGAACGAGAAGTAAACCAAGCAACAAACTACCTGGCAAAATAACGGCCATGAGTCGCCATGGCGCGATGCTTGCTGCGTTAAGATTAACATCCGTACCAAAAAAAATTGTTTGTATAAAGCCGACGCAAAAGCGGATGCCCGCTACGGTCGTACCAATTGCAGCACCACCCAGGGTAGCAAGTAAAATTATTTTGCCATTGGGTACTTCTCGCCCAAGGGCAACCTTGTCGGTTGTAGTCAGTGTAGGTGTTGAAAAAGAAGTCATAGTCGATCAATTGGGGAGCTGACAAAAATATTGTCGAATAATATGATGGAGAAAATCAATATAAACAAACAGTAATTTAAAGATTTTCTATCCTTGGCATCGAGCCATGATCGTTGAAATTGAAGAGCGCTTACGAAAAATACCTGGCCTGATATTTATTCTTCAACTTTAAGAACCTGGTGGGTCATTATTTTCCTTGTTAAAAAATCTTGTTGACAGCATATCTTTTAATCTGATAGGGTAAAAAAATGAACAGGGGTATTTATATGATGTCAAAACACCAACAAAATGCACAAGCGATACAGAAGAGCGCGCTCTCTGTAATGACTGCTTTTGTACCTGCTCATCGAGTTTTAAATCTTCACTCCAACCTTCTACTTAGCCTTAGTCGCCTTTCTTAGCGGCCATGCTTTGTTTTGCAACGCTAAGTCAGGCTCTTCAGAACTGCAAAACACAAAACGCCCTAAACAACTCAAGGTTAAAAGAGAAGAAGGTTATGACAATTCAACAAACTACTCGTTACTATAAAATTAATTATTTGACGCATGGCTGCAAAGCTGGCTTATCTACCTCTATTTTATTGTCCGCAGTGTTTCTTCTTAGTCTACTCCTTTGCCTTGATTTGAGGCGACTTAGGTAAGGTCTATCCAAGATTGGCCTAATACCGAGGGCGCCCATAGAGGCGCCCTTTTTTTTATCTTAAGAGGTATAAAAAATGGAACAGAAGAAGACTGAGAAAATTATAATTTTTGATACAAGCTTACGAGATGGTGAGCAAGCACCTGGCGCGACAATGACTTTAGCTGAAAAAATCAATATTGCTGAATCATTGGATAATATGGGGGTTGATGTCATCGAAGCGGGGTTTGCTATCGCTTCGCCAGGGGATTTCAATTGCATTGAAACCATTTGTAAACAGGTAAAAAATGCGTCTGTCTGCAGTTTGGCTCGTGCAAAAAAAACGGATATAGAGACTGCTCATGCTGCTCTGAAGACGGCGTTCAACCCTAGAATTCATACCTTTATTTCGACTAGTGCGATTCACATGCAGCATCAGTTAAAAATGACGCAAGAAGAGGTGCTGCAAGCGATTTATGAGTCTGTCTATTATGCCAGAAGGCTGTGTGCCAACGTCGAGTGGTCTGCGATGGATGCTACCCGCAGCGACATTGATTTTCTCGCGCGTGCTGTGGAGACAGCAATTAGTGCTGGGGCCACCACGATAAATATTCCTGATACAGTAGGATATACCATTCCAAGTGAATATGCGGCACTGATCCGAACAATAAGGGAAAAGGTTCCGAATAGCGATAAAGCAATTATTTCGGTTCATTGTCATAACGATCTTGGTTTAGCAGTTGCCAATTCATTAGCAGCAATTTCAGCCGGTGCCAGGCAAATAGAATGTACTGTAAATGGTATCGGTGAACGTGCTGGTAATGCGGCATTGGAAGAGATTGTGATGGCTATCAAAACTCGTCGTGATCAATTCAATTATATGACCCAAGTCGATCCCAAGCATATTGCTGCAGTCTCGAAGTTGGTGTCTGCTGCAACGGGTTTTCCAATACAAAAAAATAAAGCAATTGTCGGAGCCAATGCTTTCGCCCATGAGTCTGGAATCCATCAGGATGGGATGCTAAAAGCCCGTGAAACCTATGAAATTATCAGCCCTGAATCAGTTGGTTTTGGCGAATCAGAACTGGTATTAGGCAAACACTCAGGTCGTGCAGCCTTAAGGGATAAATTAAAGTCTTTGGGTATTGAATTAAACGAGACTCATTTTTCTCGTGTATTTAACTGCTTTAAGCGTTTAGGTGATGCCAAGAAACAGATCGGTGATGAAGATATCATTGCTTTAGTTAGTGACAAAGAATCCCAGATCATCGCTTTAAGTGAAGCTAAACTGCAAGTGATTTGGTTGAACGGGGAGTTTGTGCCTTGGGATGAGGCTAGAACCCATGTTTTAACGCATGGTCTTCACTATGCAAGTTCTGTCTTCGAAGGGGAGCGGGCTTATGAAGGCAACGTGTTTAAATTAACTGAACATAATAAGCGTCTGCATGAATCAGCTAATATTTTAGGATTCAAAATTCCTTATTCAGTCAGCGAATTGAATGCGGTTACCCGTGAATTACTCAAAAGAAATCAATTAAAGAATGCTTACATAAGGCCAGTTGCCTGGTGTGGAACTGAAACCTTAAGTGTTGCCTCACAAACTTGTTCAGTACAAGTGGCTATTGCTGCCTGGGAGTGGCGTTCTTATTTTGCAGCAGACGATTTATTTAACAAGGGATTAAAGCTGATGTGGGCGGATTGGGTAAGGCCATCACCCTCGATGGCACCAGTCAAAGCCAAGGCTGCAGGATTATATATGATTGGTTCTCTGAGTAAAAACAAGGCTGAGCGCGCAGGTTTTCATGATGCATTGATGTTGGATTATCGTGGCTATGTTGCGGAATGTACTGGTGCTAATTTTTTCATGGTGAAAGATGGTGTTATTTACACGCCGATCGCTGATTGTTTTTTAAATGGTATTACTCGTCAAACCATCATAAAGCTGGCTCGAAAGCATCATATTCCCGTCATTGAACGCCATATTTATCCGCATGAAATTGCGCAGGCGGATGAAGTCTTTATTACAGGTAGTGCTGTTGAAGTAGCCCCTGTGGGGCAAATCGGTAATCACCGCTTTCCCGTAGGAAATATTAGTAAAACGATCGCGGCAGCATATAGCAAATTAGTAAGAGGGCATGAGTATGAAAACATTGTACGACAAGATTCTGGCGCAGCATAAGGTCTGTGATATGAAGGATGGGACCTCGCTTGTTTATATCGATAAGCATTTAATTCATGAGGTAACAAGTCCACAAGCTTTTGAGGGGATAGAGCAGGCTGGCAGGAAAATTCGTCGTCCTGATAGTATTTTAGCGGTCAGTGATCATAATGTACCCACGAGTAACCGACGTTTAGGTATTGCCGATCCGGAGTCACGAATACAAGTAGCCACCTTGCAAGAGAACTGCTTCAAACACAGTATTCCTTACATTGATCTTTTGGATGAAAGACAGGGAATTGTTCATATTGTTGGGCCTGAACAGGGATTTACTTTGCCGGGTACAACCATTGTTTGTGGTGATAGCCATACTGCAACCCATGGTGCTTTTGGTGCCTTGGCGTTTGGTATCGGTACCAGTGAAGTAGAGCATGTTTTTGCTACCCAAACACTTCGATTGAAAAAGGCAAAGAATTTTTGTATTGCCATAGAGGGTAATTTGCCCGCGGGAGTTACTGCAAAAGATCTTATTTTAACGATCATTGCTAAAATTGGTACAGCAGGTGCGACAGGATATGTGATTGAGTACACAGGAAACGTCATTAAATCACTATCCATGGAAGCCAGAATGACACTATGTAATATGTCTATTGAGGCAGGTGCACGGGCGGGTTTAATTGCACCCGATGAAGTCACTTTTGCCTATTTGCAAGGAAAACCTTATGCACCGAAGGGAGACCTGTGGGATAAAGCGGTCAGCTATTGGAAGTCCCTCCATTCCGATCCAGGAGCTCATTACGATAAGCAAATCAAAATACAGGCCGATGAACTTGTTCCCTATGTGACCTGGGGAACAAGTCCTGAAAATGCTTTGCCCATTGATGCTTCAGTACCTGATCCGGCAGCTGAAAACGATCCGGTTCGTCAACAGAGCATGTTACGGTCCTTACAATATATGGGGTTGCAACCAGGTATGCGGTTGCAAGATATTGCCATCGACAAAGTATTCATTGGTTCTTGTACGAATGCCCGCATTGAGGATTTACGTGAAGCAGCCAAAATATTGGAAGGACGTAAAATAGCATCCCGCATTTCGGCAATGGTGGTTCCCGGCTCCGGATTGGTCAAGGCTCAAGCAGAAGCGGAAGGGTTGGATAAAATTTTCATTGCCAGTGGTTTTGACTGGCGAGAACCGGGTTGTTCAATGTGTCTGGCGATGAATGCAGATAAATTGAATCCGGGTGAGCGCTGTGCTTCGACGTCAAACCGCAATTTTGAAGGACGGCAGGGGCGCGGAGGACGTAGTCACTTGATGAGTCCAGCAATGGCTGCAGCTGCGGCAATTACAGGCTATTTAACCGATGTCCGAACACTGAATAATGAGAGGTAAACATGCGGGCTTTTAAAAAAATTACTAGTATTGCGGTTCATCTGCCAATTCCTAATATTGATACAGATATGATCATTCCGAAGCAATATCTTAAAACAATAAAAAGAACCGGGTTAGGCAAATGTCTCTTTGCGGAATTACGGTATGATGAAGCGAATCAATTAAAGGCTGATTTTGTTTTAAATAAACCGGCGTATCGAAATGCCGGCATTTTATTGACAGAAGAAAATTTTGGTTGTGGTTCAAGTCGTGAGCATGCTGTGTGGTCGCTGCTGGATTTTGGGATTCAAGTGATTATCGCACCAAGTTTTGCTGATATTTTTTATGATAATTGTTTTAAAAATGGCTTATTGCCAATTCAATTATCGTCGGAAGCGATTCATTCTTTGGCAAATAAAAAGGATGAATTGATGACTGTTGATTTGGAAAGCCAATGGATACAAGTTGGTTCGCTACAAATCCTATTTTCTATCGACGCCTATCGACGCGATCAAATTTTACAAGGTCTCGATGACATTGGTCGAACCTTGGTCTACGAGCAACAAATTACCGCTTTCGAACAAAACCAGAGAAGAGGACAACCCTGGTTATACGCTGGAGAAAGAAATGACTAAAACGATTTTGATTTTACCTGGTGATGGAATTGGACCTGAAGTAACAGCCGAGGCAAGCAAACTTTTCGCTTGGTTTAATCAACATACAGGACATCGCTTTGAGTTAATGCATGATTTAATTGGTGGGGCGGCCATTGAGCGAAGCGGCATCCCTCTGCAAGAAAATACAATTGCTTTGGCTAAGCAGGTCGATTCCGTCTTGTTAGGGGCTGTAGGTGGGCCACAATGGGATGCTGTAGAGGAAGCCAGCAGGCCTGAAAAAGGCTTACTGAAAATTCGCCAGGAATTAGGCGTGTTTGCCAATCTGCGTCCGGCAACTTGTTTCACCGCATTGGCCGATGCTTCCCCGCTAAAGCCTGGGTTAATAACCGATTTGGATTTAATGATTGTGCGTGAATTAACTGGCGATGTTTATTTCGGACAACCGCGCGGTATTACTAGAAAGGGAGAAGAACAGGTTGCTGTCAACACGATGAGTTATTCCACGACAGAAATTGCCCGCATTGCCAGAGTCGCCTTTGATTTGGCAAGGCAGCGCGATAAAAAAGTTTGTTCGGTGGATAAAGCAAATGTTTTGGAAACTTCTGCTTTGTGGCGCACAATGGTTCAGTCGATTCGTGACCAGGAATATCCAGATGTTCTTTTGTCGCATATGTATGTTGATAATGCTGCCATGCAATTGATCCGTAATCCTAATCAATTTGATGTCCTGTTAACTGCTAATTTATTTGGCGATATTTTATCGGATGAAGCATCCATGCTAACGGGCTCTCTCGGGATGTTGCCATCAGCTTCATTGGGGAATAAGCACGCTCTTTATGAACCTATTCACGGCAGTGCGCCCGATATCGCAGGGCGGGGTATCGCCAATCCTCTGGGAACGATGCTGAGTGTTGCCATGATGTTTCACTATTCCTTCCAGCTAAAAAAAGAAGCCGAAATGATTCGAATGGCAATAACAGAAGTACTGGATCAAGGATACCGTACCGCCGATATCATGACGCCGGGGGGCAGACTACTATCCACGTCAGAGATGGGTGAGCAAGTGATCGCAAAACTGGGGAACATGGCCCGGGGCTAAAACAATTGCCCCGTCCTGTTCAGGATGGGGCATTTAAACTAATGCTGGTCAAAATAATCAGAGGGTACACCATAAATAGAACAGGCTAGTGTTTTTTGTGATTTTTTCTCCCACTCGGGATTATCAAGTACAGCAAGCGCATTTTTGTACCCTGTTTCAATACGGAAGCTAACAGCGGAGCGTATAAAATTATAATCTTTAAAGGAATGAGCATAAGGGGTTCCATTGTAAATAATGTGCACGACACTGAATCGTTTCTCATGTCCAAGTGCCAATATCTTTTGTACTTCGGGATCTTTTTTTGCTTCAGGGGTTAGTTTGTCACTTAGAAACTGGATAGCTGCTTGTAAATTTTGGCGACTGGTATAAACATTGGTGAGACGGCGTGAATGGCTGGCATAGCGAATATCTTTTTGCCGCTCTTCAAGTTGATCCATGTTTTGTGGCAATGGTCCCTTTAAAGAGAAACAGTCCACTACAAAGCACAGCGTATCTTGTTCTGGTAGGGCATCTAGCACAGTCACTAAGGGGGTATTAGCATAAATACCTCCATCCCAAAAGTAGTCTTCGCCGATTTTAATGGCCGGAAAGCCAGGGGGTAAGGCTCCACTCGCCATAACATGTTCAGGGGTGATGGTGATCATTTGATTATTGAAAAACTCCATTTCACCGGACGTAATATTCACAGCACCAAGGCATAAGGTTACTTTTTTGTCGTTGATCCGATTAAAATCAATCAGATTTTCCAAGGTATGGCGGAGTTCGCTTGTATCATAAAAGCTCAATTGGTCAGGAGTGTCCTGGGTAAACGCTGAGGGTGGAATAAGCCGTGGTTTAAAAAAACCGTCCAGACCAAAAAACAAAGAACGCAAAGCTCCAAAACGATTATGTAAATGGTGGGTTATCTCAAAGGTATCAAAATCAATGAGCTGATCGCTCCACAGTTTCGGGGTGACCAGATCCCAAAATTCCATCAGTTTTTCGACTTGTTTTTCACGTGGATTACCGGCAATGATGGCACTATTAATTGCTCCAATGGATACACCAGCCAGAAAATTAGGGGTATACCCGCGCTCATGGATGGCCCGAAAGGCGCCTACCTGGTAAGCCCCAAGAGCACCGCCTCCTTGAAATACACAGGCAATACGTTCATAGGACTGCTTTGCAGTGGTTGTTTTTTCTGGTTTGTTAATTAAGCCAAGTGCTCGTTTGTGAGGTTTCTGAGGTGTTTTATTACGGGCTTTTTTTGCCGCCATGGATATGCTCCAAAAATCCCTATATGAAAGAAGTATATACCTGCTAATAATAATTTTGTAATTGTGAGCACGAAAAACTCGTTAGATGAGGACAATTTGATAAGCTATCATGGCTTGCATGAGAGACTGCAAGGGTAACCCTCGAATGGTGCTGTCGCTACCTTGCACCTCTTTAAAAAGCCATTTTGCGCTTCCTTCATAATGGTAAGCGCCACAGCTTTGATAAGGCTGTTCTAATTTTAGATAAGATTCGATAGTCTTATCGTTTAGTTCCCGCATAGTCAGGGTTGCAGTTTCATAACCCTGCCAAACAATCTCACCTGCTTTAACAAGACAACAGGCAGAAATTTGTTGATGGGTCTTCCCACTCAGTAAACGAAGGTGTGTGACCGCAGTAGGATGATTCATTGGTTTATCAAGGCATTGTTCACCAATTAAGCAGAGTTGATCGGCACCAATAACAAAATAGTTTGGATAATGCTGACTAATTTCCATTGCTTTACTTCGGGCAAGCAGAGCAGCTAACTCAAGCTTAGAGCCTGTAAAGGTTTTTTTGAGGTTCTCTTCATCACAGTTGGCGGGAATGACCTCAAATTGCAAGCCTAGTGCACGCAGTAATTGTATCCGACTTTGCGAGGCGGATGCTAATATAATGGGTTGCTGATGAATAAAATCAGACATAAATAGCAACCGAAGCCATCAATAAGAAGCCAATAATGACAAAGCTGAAATCACGCAGATTACAGCAGCGCTCAACCATAACGCAACGCTCCAGGCCATGCAGGGTACCGAGGTAAAGAAAGGTGCCCGCTGAGGCAGCAATCAGGATTGGATCAAACAGGGAGTTTGTTTCTACTCCATGGCCAAAATACCAGCCAAAGAAAATACCGAGAGGAGTCATAAGACTAAAGCTGATGAAAAATGCGAGACTTTGTGCTCTGCTTAGTGAACTTTTAGTCAATTGAACCGCGATTGCAAAACTCTCAGCCCATTTATGGGTGATGATTGCCAGAAACAGCATGATGATCATGGAATTGCTTTCATTCAACCCCAGAGCTGCGCCAAGCATGATGGAATGAACGGAAAGCATGCCCCAAGCCATGATAGCGAAGGCCGGATGGCTTGCATCATGATGGTGATACAATTCTTTGCCTAAATGCTCAAACCATAAAAAAATCAGGAACACTGCACCCGTGATAATGTAAGCAAAGGGATAATGATAACCCATCTCATGAAACAAACTGCTTGATTCAGGGAGCATATGTAAGAGGCCTGCACCAAGGAAAACGCCTGTTGCCAGAGTTTCACCAATTGGAAAATCAACGTGATGTTCTTCATCTTTACCTTGTTTTCGCTTTTTAAAGGGGTACCAGCCTGCAAGTAAGATGACTATAAAAATAGCTAAAGCAAAGATTATTTTTAAAGTGGCCACAGCCATAATGTTTTATCCTCTATGAAAGCTGAACGACGTTAATAGGTTTTTGATCAAGGAAGTGAATAATATTTTCACAAACTATATTTAGCAAGCGTTTTCTTGCCGCCACACTGGCCCAGGCAATATGAGGCGTGATAATACAGTTTTTTATACCGAGTAAAGGATTGTCCGATGCAGGCGGCTCCTGACTCAGGACATCAAGGTAGGCCGCTGCAATGCCTTTTTGTTTTAAGGATTCAGCTAAAGCCGCTTCGTCGATTAATCCTCCACGTCCTGTGTTAATCAGGATACTGGTTTTTTTCATTTGCTGAAGGGTATTGCGATTGATAATGTGTTGGGTCGCCTCTGTTAGAGGGCAGTGTAGGCTTAAGACATCGCTTTGTTCCAGGAGGGTGCTAAGGGAAACCGAGGTTACCAGATTGTCGCTAAATGGTTTTGGTTTATGAGCAATGACTTTCATTCCCAGGACCTGCGCGATAGTAGCTACTTTTTGCGCCACTTTACCGTAACCCAGCAAGCCTAAAGTCATGCCCGCCAATTCGGTAATTGGATTGAGCCAATAGGCAAAAAAGGGTTGTTTTTGCCAATCGCCCTGTTGGATGGAGTGATTGTGGGCTTCAACCTGATTGGTATGGGTTAATAGTAAGGCAATCACATGTTGGGCAACGCTATTGGTGCTGTAATCAGGAATATTAGTAACGACAATACCCCGCTTTGTTGCGGCGGCAATATCAATATTGTCTACTCCAGTCGCTGTTTCACCAATATAACGAAGCTTGGGTAATTGTGAAAAGTGGGAATCATTTAATTTAATCTTATTAGTAATAATAATGTCCGCATCTCTTGCACGTTCAACTACTTGTTCAGCTGAAGTTTGATCATAAAGACTCACTTCACCGAGTTCATATAAATTATCTAAACCTAAGCCATCATTAATTAGGGGTTTGGTATCAAGGAAGACAATATTAGGCTTTTTCATGAGTGATAACTCCCTGTTGACTCAATACACGTACTTGTTTGATTTCTTGATAAGCTTGCAGATCAGAACTAATACGTCCTTTGAGTGATTCTAATCGAGTACTGTTATTCTTACAGATCAAGTCGATGGTCATTTTGCCATCGAGATAATGGATCGTCCAATCTTGCAAGTCAGGATACTCTAGCTGCCAGGCCCGCAAGAGTTTTTTTTGTAGTACTTTACGGCTTGGCAGATTAAAGGAAGGACAAGTGATTTCATCATCTTCAGGATCAACATGAACGATAACATCTTTGACCCGCATAAATTGTTTAATCAGGGTTCGATGGACGTGTTGAGCAATATAATGACCTTCCGATACTGAAATATGTGGAGTGACCAAAATATGGACGTCAATCAAGATATCCCCACCCATGAAACGGCTGCGTAACTGATGAATTTTTTCTACACCATCCACAGATTGAATAGTTTGCTCTATTTGAGTTAGTAGTTTGGGATCAACGGCAGTATCGACTAATTCCTTGACACTGTTCCAACCATAACTCCAGCCCATTTTAACGATCATGCATCCAACAATAATTGCCGCGATAGCGTCAAGATAGAGAAAGCCAGCCAGAGAGCCTATTAAACCCAGGGCAACCACGATGGAAGAGGCAGCATCAGAACGGTGATGCCAGGCATTAGCAAGGACCAGCGCTGATTGAATAGAGGTTCCTACATGCCGAGTATAATGAAATAAAATTTCATTGGCGACAATAGATAACAAGGCAATGGGAAGTGCAATCCAACCTGGTTTATCATGATTACCATGAATGATTTCATCCAAAGAATCCCAGGCAATACCGATCCCTGCCAAGATAAGCAGCAAGGCCAGGATAAGGGTAGCTGCCGTTTCGATACGTTGATGGCCATAGGGGTGGGAATCGTCGGCATCTTGACTGCCATATTTGGAAGCAAAGATCACCATAAAATCGGTAATGAGATCAGCAAAAGAATGCACACCATCAGCGGCCAGGGCATGTGAGTGATAGAGAAAACCACCAATTAGTTTAATAACACCTAATACAGCGTTAGTAAGTGCGCCAATAAGCGTGACTTTTTTTGCCTGCCAGTAACGATCCTGTTGTATCATTCGCCATCCTTCACTAGTTGTAAAGTAATATGGATTTCATCATCCCTGTGTATGCAGTCGATAAGTTGGTGGCCATTAATACGGCACCAGCTTGGCAGATCATGTTGGGCGCCGGGATCGGTTGCAATGATTGTTAATGTATCACCATGGTTCAGTTTTTTCGCCATGTTTTGTGCTTTTATGACTGGCATAGGGCATAACAAGCGACGAGCATCTAGTTCGAAATGGGGCATAACGATCTCACAAATACCATTCTTGGGGAATTTCTTCGGCGCGCATGGGTTTAGCCTGTAATATCTCAGTTTGGCCATCCAGATGGTGTAAATCTACTTCAATCTGCGGCTCATCACGTCCGGAGCAAAAGCGGCCAGCAATGCGAGCACAAGTAAACAAGTCATCCGCTGTAGGTTGCCCCTCAATCAAAATCATCGGACCACGATGTGTGCGTACTTGCATATGAATGAATTCTTTGCGATAGCCGGTTAAAAAATTACTTTCGGCTTCGTCGCGGGCAATGATCATTTTATAATGAGGTTTGGGACGGATATGCCTGCCTGCCTTTAAAAGAATAATATCTTCCATATCGTAATTACGACTGTCACGGTGTTCCCACATATCTCGTAAGCGCCGGGTGTAATTTTCATCAGTTAATACACAACAACCGCCAGCAGGCTGGGCGAATTCTTCAATGGCCATTGCTGCAGCCAACCCTAACTGTGGTTTTCGATTACGGCCTTGAAAATCATACAGTTTTTCACGATTAATCCAACCCTCACGTTCTGGCAAAGTTGGCGGCAATAACTTAGCACATAAAGGGCGCACTAAACGATCTTCTGCCCCTGATTCGTCTGCAATAAGGGGCATGGTGGCTTTTCGTTGCGATTTTGGACGTTGGCCGACGACTTCACCAGTAATAATGAAGTCAAAATGATTCTCTACCATCCATTCGTGTGCTTGTTGCACCATGAAAATTTTGCAATCGAGGCAAGGATTAATATTTTTGCCATAACCGTGTTTGGGATTCAATAGAACATCTTTGTAAGGCTCAACGATATCAATGATGTGTAATTTAATGCCGAGTTGCTCTGCAACCCACAGAGCATCATTGCGAAGGGGTTTTGCACTATTTTTCCGATTACGGATGGCTGACGTATGTCCGGAATGGCAAAAACCAGTATAAAAATTGATTCCTTCAACATGAATGCCTTGTTCTTGAACAACTTTAACGGCTAACATGGAATCTAAACCACCAGAAATCAAGGCGACTGCTTTACGTTGTGACGACATGGGGTGACCTGACAATAAAATGACCAGTATTTTAACCTTTCCCTGCTAAGGGTCAAGCTCAAGTATTTCAGGACTTATGCAAAACTCCGATCTATTCGTTAAAATTTGATTTTAATTCAGTTAGTTAGTTTGGTTAAACCCCTTCATTAAAAGCGAATTTTGCTTCGACCTCGACGTTTTGCATAAGCCTTGTTAGTCAGCGGGAGCAAGTTGGTAAGTTCTGAGGCAGGTAAATGATGCGCTTTATTTTCAAGCTTTTTCCCATCCTGTACACAGGATTATCCACAGATTTTGTGGATAAACTAAGCGCTAAATAATTAAACAAAAAACAATAAAAGCCAGTACTGGTAAAGATCGATGGTAGAGAAGGGCACATGACGGGAGTTATGGTGTTAGAAGTAATGAATAAGTTATCCACAGGTATGGCTTGAGGGAACAGCGAAGCCATTCCGACTATATTAGCTAAAGAAAAAATGAAAAAACAGTCTTGACTTGGAATATTTTAACTATTTTTACAAAATTTATTGTTGCGAGGAAACGCTTTCCAGGCGTTTTAACCTTGCAAAAATTGTTCAAAATCACCTAACCAACGCTGAGCAATTGCACGTGCCAGCTGAGGATTATCAAGCACTAACTGTTTGGCCATGCTTGCCACGACCGGGAAAAAATGTTGATCGCGCTGTAGATTGGCCACTTTAAATTGATGGTAACCTGTTTGCCGAGTACCCAATACTTCACCAGCTCCACGTAATTGCAGATCTTTTTCTGCAATGATAAAACCATCGCAGGTTGCCCGCATAATGCGTAAACGTTCAGCACCCAATTGTGAAAGGGGTGACTGGTAAAGGAGCAGGCAATGAGATTGTGTACTACCACGACCGACTCGGCCGCGTAATTGATGCAATTGTGAGAGGCCCAGGCGTTCTGCATTTTCAATAATCATTAAACTGGCTTTAGGTACATCTACCCCCACTTCAATAACGGTAGTTGCCACTAATAAATCGATTTCTCCTTGTTTAAATGCTGCCATAGTGGCTTCTTTTTCGATGCTTTTCATTCGACCATGAACCAAACCTACACGCACGTTGGGTAATTGGGCCTGGAGGTTTTCGGCAGTGGCAGTTGCTGCCATACACTGTAATTTTTCCGACTCTTCAATAAGTGTGCATACCCAATAGGCCTGCCGGCCATCAGCAATGGCCGATTGTAAGCGACTGATAACTGGTTCACGTTTTTCCTGGCTTAATACGGCGGTGCTAATCGGTGTACGCCCTGGGGGTAATTCATCAATAATCGATAAATCAAGATGAGCAAATTGAGTCATTGCCAAGGTTCTTGGAATAGGGGTAGCAGTCATTAGCAGTTGATGAGGATTAAGTGCGGCCTGCTGTCCCTTTTGTTGTAATAATAAACGTTGCTCGACTCCAAAGCGATGTTGCTCGTCAATAATCACCAGGCCAAGTTTGGCAAAGAGCACATTCTCTTGAAAGAGGGCATGGGTTCCTATAAGAATTTGGCAGTCATTAGTTGCCAGCAATGCCAAAGTTTCCTTGCGTTCACTGGTTTTCATGTTACCGCTGAGCCTACGGCAGCCTATCCCAAGAGGACTAAACCAGGTTTGTAGATTGGCTGCGTGTTGTTCGCTTAACAATTCTGTTGGTGCCATAAACGCAACTTGATAGCCATTCGCAATGGCTTGCAAAGCAGCCAGTGCCGCTACCACCGTTTTACCAGAACCCACATCACCTTGAACCAGGCGTAACATGGGTTTTGATTGTGATAAATCTGTCGCAATTTCTTCACTGATGCGTTGTTGTGCCGCTGTTAATGTAAAGGGTAACTGCTCAATAAAGCGTGCCTGTAATTCCTGATTTTGGGAAATAAGTGGTGCTGATAACTGGCTTCTATGCTGCCTGGCAAATTGCATGGCCAGCCGCTGCCCCAATAACTCATCAAATACCAACCGCTGCAAAGCCGGGTGTGTGCCTTCTTCTAAGGTTTGTAAGGAAATGTCGGGGGGCGGATTATGCAAGGTTGTGAGGGCCTGTGCGAGAGAGTAAAACTGCTGTTGTTTTAGCTGCTCTGCTGTCATCCATTCCAATTCGTCGATGGTTTCTTGGCAGGTTTGCAGGGCTATTTTGACCAGTTGTCGCAGGCGGCTTTGTGTTAACCCTTGTGTAGAAGGATAAATCGGTGTCAAGGTTTCATCCACTATACAATCTTCTTCATTCGCTAATAATTGGTATTCCGGGTGAATCATTTCAAATTTATTAGCAAATTCGCGAACTTCCCCAAAGGCGCGTATCAGAGTACATTCCTGCAATGCTTTGATTTGTTGTTTATTAAAGTGAAAAAAGCGCAACTGCAAAATACCGGTTTTATCTTCCACATGGCAATAAAGCATCATGCGCTTGCCATATTTCACCTCTGTTTTGCAGACTCTGCCCACAATCACAGCCCAGTCATTGGCGCGCAAGTCACGAATGGCTGTAATGCGAGTTCTATCTTGGTAGCGATAAGGTAGATGAAAGAGCAGATCAGCCACTGTGGTTATACCACATTTGCTAAGTTTGGCACTCAATGTGGGGCCTACCCCTGCTAAAATTTCACAAGATTGATGTAACACAGTATGATTTGTAAGAAAAAAAACTCATAATAGCAGAAAATAAGTTACTGTTGACCGTTATGACTATAAATGCTGGAACAAGGGTTCGTACCGTTACATTTGCAGCCAGTTTGATTTTAGTATGGATCATCGGCTATTTGCTTATTGCTGGTCGCAGTTTATTAATTCCTATCGTTATTGCAGTCTTTATCTGGCATCTGTTAAACACAATCCATAACGCTGTGCAGCGGACACCTTTTGTTGGTCCCCGCTTACCTAATTGGCTTAGTATGGTACTGGCGTTATTGGTAGTAGCACTTCTGGTGAAGATTCTCATTGATATTATTGGTAATAATGTCAATGACGTGATTGCTGCTTCCTCTCGTTATCAGGAGAATTTGACCAATATTTTTAATAAGGTGGACGAGCGTTTTCATATTAAAACCCTGGCAAATGTGGATGGTTTTATTCGTGGACTTAGTTTGCAAGGTATTTTAGTCAACATTTACGGTGTTTTTACCTCTATCACAGGCTCTGCCGTTTTAATTGCTCTCTATGTCATATTTTTATTTGTAGAACAACATTTTTTCACTCAAAAGCTGGACGCTCTTTTTCCTCAGGCTGGCCATCGCCAATTGGTCAATAACATCATTAGCCACATTGTAAAGGATACCCAAACCTATTTGGGTTTAAAAACCCTGTTGAGTTTACTTACGGCAACGACGAGTTGGATTATCATGAAATGCGTCGGTTTGGATTTTGCAGAATTCTGGGCCTTACTGATTTTTTTCCTAAATTTTATTCCCAATATTGGTGCTATCCTGGCGACAGCTTTTCCTGCTTTATTGGCGCTAATTCAATTTCAAAGTTGGCTGCCTTTTATAATCATTACTTCAGGCCTTGTCGCAATACAATTTATTGTTGGTAATCTTGTTGAACCACGCTTTTTAGGAAAATCGTTAAATTTAAGTGCCCTGGTGATTTTATTTGCCTTGGCGTTATGGGGGGCTGTCTGGGGTGTTTTAGGCATGTTTCTTTCAGTGCCTATTACCGTCATGATGATGATTATTTTTGCTCATTTTGAGGCAACCCGGCCTTTGGCCATTATGTTGTCGCAGGATGGGCAAATACACAAGGCCTACGAAACCTTATAGCGGTTGGCTGGCTTTCTTTCTAATAATTCTATTTGGTTTATACTGATAGAAACGGCTTCATTCGAGGAGCTTACTGATGTCAGTTTTTAAGAAGCTAAAAAAATTTTATCAAGCCTCTGCAGAGAATAGAACCCAGATTCATGTCTTTTTGGGCTTTCTTGTCATTCCTGTGATTGGTATGAGTCTTCTTTATGCCTATGTTTGTATTTTTTGGTTATGAATGAACGGATCCAGGTTCTGTAACTTGCTGGTTGCTCATTCCTTTTGTGGATTGAAAACTTGCCCTATAAAGAGAATAACTCCGGATTGAGTGTCATAGAGAATAAATAAAAAGGGATGGTCTGCATTAAATTGCATCGGTTGCTGTACCGCACTCCCAAACATCACTACAGCCGTTGCAGCGGCCGCTACAGTACCTTTTTCATCGACTTCTATAACGGCTTTTTGAATAATATCGGAAATTGCCAACGCAGACGTTGTCATGTTGGAGAAGTCGGCATTATCACTGAACGCATCGATAACACCCATTTGTTGCAAAGGCTGTTTTAAGGAGTTAAAGGTTGATGCCAGTTTAAATTTCGGCAGACTAACAAGAACTTTGAGGTTAGCTGCATTTTGAAGAAGCTGGGAAAATGTTTCATGCGTCAATGTTTGTTGTATTTCCTTTACCGAGTGAGTAGTTTTTGGCAATAAGACTGCCATTCTTATGGTACTTTTTAGATAAGGTAATTGCAGCATTTGTAAACGCTCATTTTCACTATAGAAAAAATTATCCAGCTTGCCCATCATGGCTGTTTGTATAGGGTTTCCGTCTGATAACAGGAAGGGCTTTTGTTCAGTGGCTTCCGGTTTGAAGGGGGACTCCCATAACCCATTAAAATAAATAGCATTGACCAAAATGAGTTGAGTCGCTCCGGTAATCATGCCTGGAGCAATCAGTTCTTTGATATATTGGTCTGTTTTCTCTTCGACCCAGTTATTAATACGTTGTCTGGCAGCCTCAGGTGCTTTATTAAAATTAACCCGGTAAAAATGATTAATTTGTCCCATAGCGGCCAGGAAGGGCGTTTTATAAATCAAACGCTCTTCCGCCCAAAGTGAATTGGCAATTAAAAAAGTGGATGATTGGTTGAAACCAAACCATTTACTGGCGTGTTTAAATTTGCAACTGAGCCATCCCTGGCAATCACTATCAGGCATTAACTCGGTATCAATTTTAGCTAATTCAGTAGGATCATCGGTATTTCCTGCAGCAAAATGCAGCACTTGACTTAGCTGCCGTTGAGTATTACCGCTAGCACCATTAGCTAAAATCACTAGAAGAGACGATAGGCTATAGGGTGATAAAATAAGATTTTGATCAGTTGTGCCTATTTGTCGATAAAGATCAAAAGCGAAGTCATTTACTGGTTGTGCTTCGGGGGCAAAATTGGTTGTTGTGCTTGATACTGGTAACGCATAGCCGAGAAATATAAGCTGGAGAATAAAGATACGTCCTTTTTGTCTTAGTGTTTTCAAAATAGGCCTCCCTCTTTCCCTGCATGCAGTTCCAAAAAATTCCCAGGTAGTTCTTTTGTTCCATAATAATTATTGTAAACCAAAGCTGATTTTTTATTCTAAATGTTTAATATTTTCTTAACTATTGATCGTTAAAATAGGGATCTTTTAGTGTGAAAAAATAAGCCATGATTATTCTTTACATTCCTTTCTCCAGAGATGAAGCAGGGGATCTGCCGAGTGGTGTAGCCTTATGGAAAACAAATCATAGAATAAGCTCACAAGAGCGGTTGAAAGTTATCTATCATCAAGATGACTACTCTCCAGATTTAGTAAGCCCGGAGAGTAAAGTTTATATAGTTGCTCATGGTTACGAAGAGAAACCAACAGTAGTTGCTAATTGTGCGGAAGCCAGCAAAGCAATTTTCCTGGATATGGAAACTGTAACAAAGCGCTTTGAATATGATCTCCTTGTTATAGCTCCCTGTATCGCAACAGTGCACACTTATTTTTGCGGCTCCCAGAAAAACAATTATGAACGTGCCTCAACCTTTCAAACTCAATGGCTGCGATCAGAGCAAGCTCCCATTTATTATTATGCGGGTAATCTTGCGGCACCGGATAGGAATGGTTTTTTCTGGGCACAATCTGATAGCGAGTATGTCCCTTTAACCCGTTGTTGCCACACGCTGACTTCCACTTCAATTGATGAGGAAGAAGCTCCTAAACGCGATAATATTAAGATGGAAAAAGTGTCAGCAATGTCCGCTCATCGACATGAAAAGAAGCGAGAAAATTTTTTTACCCAAGCTAAGAAAAATAGACAGGATTTAATTGCTCTTTATAGAAATATTGATGAATCTACACCACCAGTGAGTTGTAGCCTGTAGATCTTCTTTTGTGTTTTTGTTTTATTGAGAAGATAGACCGGTTTAAACCGGTCTTTTATAGAGCTAGCACCTATAGAGGACACTTATTTAGGGCCATTGAAAGCGCTACCAGTACCAAGGACAGAATCTTCATTATGGAAACGAGCCTCTTTTGACTCTCCATAACCATTAATTGCTGTAGCAACAGATCGAGTTATTAAGCTAACTGCGGATTTTAAGAAGCTTGCAACTGCGCCCACAAAGCTTGCTGCGGAAACCATTAAACCAATGGCAGCATTTTCTCCATGCTCTTTCCCATCGTCTTTAGCGAATCCTGCATGAATTGCTAAAGCTTGAGCACCTTCCCATATGGCGTAACCAAGAGCAGCAACAGAAGCTACCATTCCTAGAGCCGGAATTGCAGTAGCCCCCACTACTTCATCTGCAAAATCATAACGATCACGAAATCCCTCAAGGAAGTTCATTCGTTTAGTAGCTTCATCTTTGATGAAGTTAAAGGCTTCTTCGAAAGAACCTTTGTTTTTTGTTTTTTCCCATATTTTTTTAGCATCTATTTCTAATTGATCCAAATGATCAGAATAGTTCTGGAGAAAATTTTTCTTAGCATCGGGTGTTTTTTGACTAGAGACTACCTTAACATCTTTTGCCCCTTGCCACAGCTTAGCGAAAAAACCGGGATTTTTAGGCATGTTGATCTCCTTAGGGAAGGTAATGCATTTCTTTAATTTTAGTATAATATTTAATTATTAAGAAAAAATTACATGCATTTTGGTTGGAAATGAGCAATAAAATGAATCAATAGGATATTTTTTGTTTTGCAAAAATTATTATCAGTGTTGTTTTGTGAGAGTTAAAACAGAAAAATTAAGTGTGTACTGAAAAACAGTTAATGTAAGGCGTAATTATCTGGCTTCATTGGATTTTCTTTCTCTAATAAAAATAACACAGCCTTCTGCCCAGACTCTTCATAGGGATTAAAATCCATTGTTACCGCAAAACCGAGATCATTCTCCTCAGTAGACCAGGAGCGTTGATGCAAAATAGGCTCTATTTGTTTGGTTATAGCCTGCAAGGCTACCTCGTCGATAGAGAGGAGATATTGTTTGCTACTGGTTAGCATTTTTTGCAGGGTGATATGAAGAGCGTATTTTAATAGATAGAGCGCATGTTCATCGGTTTTGCTTCGCTCGCTCAGTCGAATAGGTTGGGCTCCATCATAGAGATGGCTAAACTGATATTCATAAGCAGAAAAGGCTTGCTCAATAAGCTCTTTTTTATCTGTTTTATCGCATTCACAACGAAAAAAGAGCAATCGTTGCTTATGTTTGCTTTTATCTGTCAATTTAAAACAGCCTTGAAAGACAAAAGGCTTCTCCCAAACTGCCACGAGTATTAAAGTCTCTATATTAATAGAAGTAAATGTCGACATGGTTGATTTACCTATTACTGCGAAGCTCCTCGTGCATCAATATCCCAGACATCAATAACGATGTCGTTGCTGGTAATATAAAATTTATCGAATAAATTGATGGTGGGATCACAGTGTGGAACGATTAATTCAAGGACTTCTTTATTAGCAGGTAGTGGGGCCTTGTTTGGGGCCGTTATTTTGCCATGCTCATCACCAAAGCCACCCCAATCGTAATTTAAATGAGGATGACTGATGATTTTAGGTTTATTTACGGGATCAAAATAAAGTGCTTTTGTACCTGCATCAACAGTAACATGTTCCTGACGGTTACTGCTAATGACAGTAGTCAGTAATGTCATGGCATGTTGAAAAGTAGTGAACTGATGAGGATTTTCTTTGGAGCCAATTCTGGCGTAATCAACATCCATAACGGCATACGATCCTGGTTGTATTTCAGTGATTTCTGCCGCTACGCTATCGATATCATAGGTGCCTGTGCCAGTACCCGTTAGGATAGGGCAGGGCAGTCCGGCTTTTTTAAGTGTTTGTACTACTTCGCTGGCCTGTTGCATTGCTTGTAAAGAGCTTTCTTGCCGTTGCTGATAAGAAATAATATGTTGCAAATTCCCTGCATAGCACTGGACTCCAAGGAAGTTTAGCCATTGGGAATTCATGATAGCGGTTGCTAAGGGCAAAGCGAGCTCAGGTTTGACCCCAGTTCTCCCTATACCTGGATCCAAATCAAGTAACACATTTATTTTTTGATTAATGGAAGCAGCTGCTGTGGCAAGCTCCGCAATATTCTTCTCATTATCAACGACTAATATCGTATCAGGTGATTTTTTCAGGCAGTTCAATAAACGTCTGATTTTGTAGGTACTGACAAGGGGAGACGTAATTAGAAGACCCGTGATCCCTTGGTTAATGAGTACTTCTGCCTCAGAGATTTTTGCTGCGCTAATACCAATTGCGCCATATTGGCGTTGAAGTTTTGCCAGTTGCGAGCATTTATGAGTTTTACAGTGGGGTCTAAGATTAATACCATTTGCATCAGCATGTTGCTGCATGAGTTTAAGATTGTAATCCAGTTTGTCTTTATCAATAACCAGGCAGGGAGTATCCAGGGCAAATTTATTAACCCCCATAAACGCTTTTGGCATATTCATTTTAGAGCTAAGGTTCGTTAGGGAGGTAGGATAGCACAAAAAATCCAGGCCTAACTGCTCATTCGAGGAGAAATGTAAACAACCCTTAAATAGGTTTAAACAAATGCTGAGAGGAGAAATCCTCTCAAATAGTCCGTTTACTCTATCTCAGGATAAATTACTGACGCCTTATGACTGCCGTGCCAAATTTCTTGCTCACTTAATTCTGTTTCAATGAATTCAATAGGTGCACCACATTCTGCAATCATAGCGACCTTAAATCCCGGGAAAGGCTCATAAGGTGCAAGAATCACTTCTTTCCCTGCTATGGCTTCATTAAGGCTAGGTACTTGAAAGGCCACATGGACTTTGGATTTTATTAAAGGATGTAAAGGAGAATCGGGTTCAAAGCGATGGTATTGAATACGATACTCACTGTTTTGCCCGCCACTCGTGTACATTTTGAATGTGGAACTGTATTTTTCACCTTCACGGGGACTATCCGTAGGTATCCCCATGTGATGATATTGATAGCCTGTGGTTTTTATAGTCATTTTTTTGCCTCGTTGACAATTTTATAATGAGTATAATTAAGTTAAAAAAGTTGTAAATTGACTTGTAATTAATTCATTATGAACAATAAGTTTATAATAAAGGTTCAAGCAATGTATAACCAGGGGCAGGTATCCTGTTTTTTAAAAGTGGCAGAGTTGGCTAGTTTCTCTATGGCAGCCGAGACCTTACATTTGACTGTAACGGCTGTCAGTAAGCAAATTAAAAATTTAGAGCAGGCAATTGGTGAACAATTGTTCTTACGAACCACTCGACGTGTCGATCTAACCGAGTTTGGCCACCTATTTTATGAGCGTTGTAAGGCAATTGAAGAGCAAATCCAGGCTGTTAATCGATTTATCGAATCAAACCGCGAGGAGCCCCAAGGGGAATTAAGGGTCCTGGTTTCAACAATTACTGCCAAGGAATGGGTGTTACAGCATTTGCCAGCGTTTATCAATGCTTACCCATTGCTTGATCTTGAGTTGGTTTTTTCAGAACAGGATGATGAATTGGCACGTACTGACATCGATATTATGGTAGGGTTTCCGGTTATTCCGCCGGCAACAGAAACACTGAAATACCGTAAAATGTTTAATGTGAATAATATCCTCTGTGCTTCCAAAGAATTTGCTGCCCGTTATGGTTTGCCAAAGGATGCAGAGGAATTACCACACTTTAAGATCATTTCACACAGCCTGCGTAAACCGGCTCACTTTTTACCACTTGCTGATGGAGGGCAATTACATTGTGCGAAACCCATTCTTTACATGGATAATTTTGAGGCATTAAATCAAGCCTGTCTGGCCGGGGTTGGTTTGTTTTTGACGGGAGATATCTTGGTCAAATCATGGCTGGCTAGTGGTGATTTAGTCCAGGTGTTAGGGCAATATGTTTTTCGTCATTATGAAATTTTTATGTTTTACCGTGCTTATGATTTTGAATTACCCAAGATTCGTGCTTTTGTCGATTTTTTTACCGCTAAACTCGCCTGATTATTTCTGTTGCAGGGTTAACAGATTTAATTGCCATGGATTTCCTTTGATATTGCCAATAGACTTTGCAACTGGTACGAAAAAGCGCATAATAGCTGCTTTTTGACGAGTGAAAAAAGTGTTATGAAACAAACCGTCGAACAATTGCTCACACAGGCGCTTACAACGCTCAAAGAATCAACTGTTATTCCGCAAGATGTTGAAGTAGAGTTCAAAGTTGAGCGCGCTAAAGAGAGTAGTCATGGTGATTTTGCGACGAATTTAGCTATGATGTTGGCCAAGCCTTGTCGCCAGGCGCCCCGTCAATTAGCTGAATTAATCATCAATCATTTACCGTCCCATTCAGCTGTAGAGCGAGTTGAGATAGCGGGTCCCGGATTTATTAATTTTTTCATGCGAAATGAAGCACGCAGCCAAATTATTGCTCAGATACTTAGAGAGGGTGAGCTGTTCGGTCGTAGTGATTTTGGCCAAGGAAAGAAAGTTATTCTGGAGTTTGTCTCGGCAAATCCAACCGGCCCCCTGCATGTTGGTCATGGCCGAGGTGCTGCTTTTGGTGCAACGTTGGCAAATCTTTTAGTGGCGGCGGGTTTTGCGGTGAGTAGTGAATATTATGTGAATGATGCTGGCCGTCAAATGAATATTCTTGCTGCAAGCGTTTGGCTGCGGTATTTGAGTCTGGCTGGTGAGGGAATTGTTTTTCCTGCTAATGGTTATCGTGGTGATTATGTCATAACTATTGCCCAGGACGCTTTAGACCAATACGGCCATGATTTTGTACATCCCTGGTCTGTGGTGCAAGAGGGCTTGCCTGCTGATGAGCCACAAGGGGGCGATAAAGAAGTCTATATCGATGCCATGATTGTTCGAGCGCGTACTCTGCTTGGTGAAAAGGGTTTTAAATTGTTCCACAAGCTGGCTTTGGATTCGGTACTCGACGATATTAAAGATGATTTGGCAGGTTTTGGTGTTAAGTATGACTACTGGTTTTCAGAACAATCATTACTGGATGGCGGAGCAATTGATAAAGGGATCCAGGCATTAAAAGACGCTGGCCATACTTACGAAAAAGAAGGCGCTTTGTGGTTCCGCGCAACTGATTTTGGCGACGAGAAAGATCGCGTGTTGGTTCGTGCAAATGGGCATACCACCTATTTTGCTTCGGACGTCGCTTATCACTGGGATAAGTATAATCGAGGTTTTGAACGTGTCATTGATATTTTTGGTGCGGATCATCACGGCTATGTAACACGAGTGAGGGCAGCAGTAACTGCTTTGGGCCATGATCAAAGTGCCTTGGATGTTTTATTGGTACAATTTGCGATCCTTTATCGTAGTAGTGAGCGAGTTCAAATGTCTACTCGCAGTGGTTCTTTCGTGACTTTGCGCGAACTGCGTGAAGAAGTTGGCAATGATGCTGCTCGTTTCTTCTATGTTATGCGTAAACCAGAGCAACATATGGATTTTGATTTGGATTTGGCGAAGTCTGAATCAAATGATAATCCTGTTTATTACATTCAATATGCTCATGCGCGTATTAGTTCGGTGTTGCGGCAATTACAAGAACGTGGTTTGCAATGGGATGAAGAAAATGGTCTTGCCCATATTGAATTGCTCGTGGAACCACAGGAAGCCGCTCTAATTTCTTTAATAAATCGTTACCCTGAAGTAGTTGTAGCAGCAGCCAGTGCTTGTGAACCGCATCAGCTTGCCTATTATCTACGGGAGTTAGCGAATGGATTGCATAGCTATTACAATGCCGTACAATTATTGTGCGAGCAAGAGGTCTTAAGGAATGCGCGTTTATGCCTTCTAAAAGCAGTACGTCAAATCTTGAGGAATGGCTTGCATTTAATTGGTGTATCAACTCCTGAGAGCATGTGATGGCAAAGGATTACGGAAGAAGGCCGAGTAGGCAAAGGAGTAGTGCCCCTAAGCAAGTATTTTGGGTGCTCGCTTCTTTTTTAGGCGGTTATTTGGCAGCGACAGTGTTTGATTTTACCAGCTTGACTACTTGGATTAATACGCAGGTATTAGGACAGCAAAATGAGCAAAAAAATACGGCACAAGTCGTTGCAAAACCAAATGAAATGCCAAAGCCAAAATTTGAGTTTTATACGTTACTGGCTAAAGATCGCAGCGCACCTGCACAGGTAACCCACCAGGTTAATCCTGCTACGCTGGCGGCGCAGACTAAAGTGGTGGTTTCACCTTCATCAGCTGCCGCCTCTGCTTCGAATACTCCCACGCCAGCTGCTGCAAATCAGCAAACGCAGATCGCCGCTGTTGTTACAGAAAGCAAACCTATAGCAGTAGCTAATACGAGTAGCAAAGAGTCTTATTTGCTACAGCTTGCTTCATTCAAAAATAAGCAGGAGGCTGAGCGTTTGAAAGCTGCTCTGACTTTAAAGGGTTTTGATGTTCACGTTGCTATGTCTTCTCCGCAGCAGGGTAATTGGTTTAGGGTAGTTCTCGGACCTTTTCATTCACGAGGAGATGCTGAAAAAGCACGGATGGCCGTAGCACGCAGAGAACGTATTACAGGGATGATTCGTAAAATGGATGCCTAGGGGAATAAATAAAATTCTTCAGTAGTTCGCTCTATAGCGAAGCTGGGGAAGAAGAGCGCAGAACCGAAATGCGCAACGGTAGTACAGTAGGGTTTGAGCACCGTAGTGACGAAATGATACTTCATGAGAGTAGAATTTCGAGAGAAGTGAGTTCCAACAGAAACAGGAAGTCAAGGTAATACTTACTTGATGACGTTACCTCTGCCGTCGTTGAAAGGAGGTTAGAAACTATAATCAACGATAATTTCTTGCAAGGGCATGCATCACGACAGGAATTTAGCTTATGCCGAAAAATATAATATTTCATGGTTCTTTTTTAGTTTCTGGGATTATGTGTCATGCTGGGTGTGGTTCTTTAGTTAAGACCGCACTGAGTGATTTAAGTGGGATTGAATTACCTTCGGATGCAGAAGTTCATTCTATCGATGCACAACCTAAAACGTTAGGTATTCATGAAATATCTATATCGATTCAAAGTAAACAGGAAGGATTTAACCAGAGTGGCGAAAAGAATAAAACGATTCTTGCTGGCCTCACAAGTAAGTTAACCGAATATGGTTTTCAGATTATTGACGAAAAAAATCTCGAATCCGAAGATGAATCAAAATGGCCTAACCGGATCAACATACTAGTTAATCTGGTTGCTATGTTGGGTATTCTTGTTTTATCACTTAGTTATCCTCCTTCACTGCTCTTGACGGTTGCTTTAACAGCAGTGACTACTCTAACTACTGCTTTCACTGGAAGAAATTATCTCTCTACCTTTTTACATAACCTGCGCAATAAAAAAATTAATGATATGTCATCGACGATTAGTCTCGGTTGGTTATTATCCCTGACTCACACGTTCTATCATTCAGTCACTATGCCGCTGGCCAGTAGTTTTTCGATGGTATTCATGAGTTTTATTATGCCGGTGATGCTGATTGCAATGGTAAATGGCATGGATGAAATTAAACGTCTGGTCTTGCAAAAATCAAAGACAATTCATTTAAAAGGCATGAAATCATTATTCCCACAAATGGCAGAAGAGTACCTTTGCCATGAAATTCCTCCAGATGCGCAAGAAAAATTAATGTCAGTAATGGAGACTCAACCTTCAGACGTTAGTGTTGAAGAATTTTTAATTCCCGTACAGACTTTGTTGAGTAGTGATAAAGTCAAGCGATCCAAGCAATCGTTACAGAAGGGGATGCTTATTCAAGTGAATGCTGGGGATTGTTTTCCAGTCGATTGTACCCTTGTACAAGGAAGTACTCTGGTTGATG
The DNA here is from genome assembly GCF_001467625.1 of Legionella feeleii. Taxonomy (GTDB): domain Bacteria; phylum Pseudomonadota; class Gammaproteobacteria; order Legionellales; family Legionellaceae; genus Tatlockia; species Tatlockia feeleii. The sequence goes on along the minus strand of NZ_LNYB01000081.1, from coordinate 197,310 downwards.
CATCGTTGTTAACAGGTGAACCACAACAGCCCAAACAGCTTCTGGATACTATTCCGGCTGGTGCGATTAATCTTGGACAGGCAGTTACAGTGTATGTGACTAACGATTCTTATAATAGTACTGTCAATCGATTATTGTTTCGCTCAAATCGAGCCCCAGAAAAGACGACTTCACCCGATGACACGACTAAATTCACATCTCTTTATACAAGTCTGATTATGGTTAGTATTGTTGCCTCCATCATAACACCGCTTTCTTTGGGAGTATTCACTGTCCCTCTGGTTTTAAAAAATGTCATCGGTATTTTATTTGCAGTTTGCCCTTGCACCATTGCTATCGCCCACCAGTTACCGCAGTTGTTAAGTATTTATCAGCGTAATAATAAAAATATCTTATTGCGCAATGAGAATAATGCGAATCAAGAGACGATTCATACCGTGGTATTTGATAAAACAGGTACGCTGACAACCGGGAGGAGTAAGGTAGAGTCCTATGCGGGGCTTGATGAGGCCCTTTGGCAAAAAATTCATTTATTGGAGCAATCCCATGGTGCGAGTCATCCTCTGGCCAACGCAATTAATAGTTTTTACGACTCCCATATTGCCCAGAAGATTGTCTTTACAGATATAAGTAACCCGGTTCTTGATCCAAAAAATCGTGGTTTATCAGCGACAGTTCAAGGTAAATCAATTCACATAGGTAATCTCAGTTATATGCAGGACATCCAGGAATCCCAGATCGTGGTGGCAGAAGAGCATAGTTCTTTAATTCAAAGCAAATTATTGCAGGGCTATACACCCATTTATGTGGCTGAAGAAAAGGTTTATAAAGGAGTTATTTTCATACAACACGAACCACGAAGTGACATTTTAGACGCACTTAAGCGCTTAAAGAAAGAAGGTAAAACTTTAATTATGCTTACCGGTGACAATTCAGTGTCGGCGATGGCATTTAATCAACAAATATCGGCAAAGGCCTATCCACATAGCGAAGAAACCATTTTTGAGCCACAAAATATTCATGCAGAGCAGCAACCGCATATGAAGGAAAAGTTTTTGCAGAAATTAATGAAATCTTTTGAGCCTGTTGCTGCACCTAAAAAAGAAAGTAGTAAAGAGGGTTTTTTAAGCACAGTAAGAGGTTTTTTTGGGGGCGGGATGACGCCTTCAGAACCTAAAAAAACTCAAGGAGGCGTTTGGTTTGTTGGCGATGGCTTAAATGATGCCCCGTGCGCCCGAATCGTGACAGAAAAAAAAGGCGTCAGTTGTGCAATGAATTCTACTGACAAGGCTGCTTTTTTTACAGATATTAGCTTAAATGGTTCATTGGCTTATCTATTTGAACATCATAAACTGGATCGTTTTTTTCAAAAAAATATTCGTCAAAACCAAGCGTTACTGGTTTATAGTGCCATTGCCTTTTTAGCGTTTATTATCAGTTTTTCAATCGCAGGCCTTGCTGTTTCTCCTTTGATTCCGATGTTGATCATGATGTCGACTACCGGATTTACTTTACTCAACTGTTACCGTGTCAAACTTTCGGTGGATGAGGCACTTGATAAACATCGCTCATGGTTTAGAGGCTTTTTTGTTTCAGATGCCTCTGTTGGTTTAGCGGCTGGCGCAAGTACATTATTAATTGGTGGCCTGCTCATCTCAACCGTGATGTCGAAGGGATTGGGTTTACCTGCATTGACTGCCGGAGGTTGGGCCGCAATAGGCAGTGCCGCCGCTCTGTCAGGAGGGATACTATTAACGTTATTCACTTTGACAGCGGTCGGCTATCTAATTTTTGATCAATTTACCCCAATGACTGGCGATGGCGCTGTAAGCCAGCGTGAGTCTTCAGTCATCAAAAGACAGCGGGGGACTCCAAAACATACAACAACTCCTGCCCATCAAGAGGTTCATAAAGGACTTTTTTCGTTACCTGAGCAGAGTACCGGTGACAGGATGGCAGGAACCAGGGTTCCGACTGTAGAGTCAACTAACTTTACAGCCAGCTTTATCTAACGCGTTACAGTCACCCGAATATCGCGGGCATTTTTTATTGCTTGCGGTTTACTAATGCTAATGGTTAGCTGTGGGAGGTTATACTCATTTTTAATTAGTCGAGCAATACGGTCGGCGGCGGTTTCAATGAGATGGAAAGAATTGGTTTCCACATAGTTGGTGACTTGTTGGCATAGTTTGGCGTAATCGATAGTATTCGCTAAATTATCTTCACAATCAGTAAAGTCAGCGGGAATGGTAATATCAATTAATAAAGGCTGGCAAATTCGCTGTTCCCAATCATAGACGCCAATACGGGCGGCTACCGTGAGACCCTGGATATGAAGACTGTCCATAAGCAAACTTAAGCAGAAAGAAGTTTCACTAGCATAGCAAGTGAGTGTTTTAGGGGCAATGTTTTATAGATAGAATACGTTTATAAAATCAGTATTAATCAGTTTGGATGGATTATAAACACAAAAACAAGGCTAAAGACTCTAATGCCATTGAAATTATGGCAATATAACGATGCCAATAGCAAATAACAAAATTTATGACCCCTATGTATAGCCCTGACATGCAGCAACAGCTCAAAGATAGCCTGGAATTATTGAAAATGATTTTAGGATCTGATCTTTTGGGCGTTTATCTGTATGGTTCCTCCCTGGTGGGCGGACTACAAAAATATAGTGACATTGACTTATTCGTTGTTACCAGGCGCGCAACAACTTCAGAGGAAAAAGCCAGATTAATTGCTGATCTTCTTCAAATCTCTGGAATTTACATGAAAAGTTCAAAATTACCTATTGAAATGACCCTTGTTGAGAAGGCAGCGATTAATCCCTGGCGTTATCCCCCTCACTTTGATTTTCAATATGGGGATTGGTTACGCCAATCTTTTGAGAAGGGCATCATTGAACCCTGGGTGACCCATGAAATGCCTGATCTTGCGCTCATTGTTACGCAAGTGTTATTAAAGAGCCAAACCTTATCGGGGTTAGAGCCTGAGCGGCTATTGGCACCAGTGCCATACCATGATTTTATAAAAGCGATGCTTCATGATTTAAATCGACTTGCCATGGATCTTGAGCATGATACTCGAAATGTCCTGCTTACTTATGCGCGAATCTGGAGTACTTTGGAAACCAATGCAATAAGATCTAAACCTGCTGCCGCAGACTGGGTGATGAATCATTTACCCAAAGGGTATCAACCGGTAATGCAGCGGGCTAAATCGATTTGTATTGGTGTGGAAAATGAATATTGGGATGATGTAAAAGTCCTTATAAAGTCTTGTGCAGATTTTATGGCAAATAAAATCAATGAACGCGCTTCATTGATTAATTTTGAGGATCCCAAGTTAATAAAGCTCCATGAGGAACCATTGCCAGGAGATTCCTCGTTTTGTTCGAGATGACGTGCGGTTACAACCCTAAAACCACTTCATCAGAAGTTTGTTGGGTATTCAAGGCACTGGTTCCAGGATGAGGCATAAATCCGCAAGTTTTACTAAGACCGGATGAGAGAGAAAGATTCTTACGCCAAGCACCTACAGAAGTTTGTTCCTCCACTGGCTCAGGGGATGAAGCAACTGGATTCACTGTTGTTGTGATTAAGTGATCCATAACTGAACGCGCTGCTTCTTCTTGCAGAGGCGATGTTACCACTGCCGTGTTTTTAGGAGTTGGCTGCTCAAGTTTTGGAGAATAGATAAAACTTAACAATCTTAATTTGGCTACCAGCCAAATCGCGGAGAAATAACCTAATTCCTTATACCCATGGTTAGCAGGATCTTGACGTGTTGCTGCATATTGCTCAGCACTTAATAGGTCTACTTGGCTTATATTCGCTCGATAATAAACCTTGCCGTCCACTCCGTGTATCAATAGGGGTTGAGGCTGCGATTCTTTGTAATTCACCTCAGGCAGGAACGCAAGGCCACCGTATTGGGATGGTTGCGGTTTTTTGCCGCCTAACAAGCGTCTCGTAATATCACCGAGTGAATTATCCATGCCATTAATGAGTTGGTTGCTATCTTCATCGTTTGAGCGTTCAAAATAGGTCCCATCACCGTATGCTTGATCTTCACTAGGGTTAACACCAAAAACGGTATCAGCTCCATAGTGTTTATAGCCTTTGGGTTGAAACGGATTTAAGACGTTTAATCCAAAGGTATTATCTTCATTGTGCATATTGTTGATGAGAATAGATCCCCAATTACCAAATTGTGCAGGCATAATTTGGCGCAACAAACCTATGCGGCTTAGATGTCCGCCAGCAAAGTGATCAGAATAAAAATGCATGGTAAACAGATCTTGCCCAACAGCCAGTGCATGGTAACGATAATACAATTCGTTGTAGAGCGTCTTATTGTCCAGCGAGGCTTTATAACCATAAGCAGTCGGATTTTGACCTATTGTTTCTGCAACACGTCGTGCTTCGCTGAGTATCCCGGGCTCAATTTCACTGAGATCGCCCTCAGTAGCCAAGAGTTTAAACGCGTAAGCCAGCTCAGTAGAATGGAGTGCTTCTGTGTGGCCAACCATGTAGGCGCGAGTTGACCAGGGAGCAAAATGAGCTTCGTTCAATGTCAGTTTTTTATTGTAACCATTAACGCGAAATGCATAGACCAGTTGTTGAAAAATGCTATTCAACGCGGGGAAAAAAGGAATATAGGTTCTTTCTTCAATAGCATAAATCTGTTGGATATCCGCTTTCCGGAGAGTTGGGGAAGCTAAATCACCATAGGCCTGAAGATAAACATCGTTCTCTTTGGGGCTGACAGGCAAGTTGAATAAGGCTTCATTATCTTTTTTTACATGGCCTGTTAAAGGGGGAAGTTGTAAATCCAGACCCCAACCTGCTTTGGTGTAATAATCTCCAGCCAACGCAACAATATCACCGGCTTCTAATGCAAATCCTAATGGAACAGGTATGCCATTAACGAGCCGCATCATGCGGACACGCAAGTTATTGTTATCGCTCTCAGATAGGCCTTCACTTCCCTCTAAATAACGGTTGCCCAAGGTCATTATGCGAATTTTATTACCGGCATTACGGTGTTCATTGGTTTCCATGCGTGTTCCACAAAAATGTCTTGCCTAATTTTAACGTCTAAAAGTTAAGGTAACCTTAAGCTGGAAAGCGAAAACAGTGCTAAAATTGATAACTCTACTAATAAAAAAATGGTTGTTTATGACAGGTATTAATGAATCCTTGTTTGTTCGAGCGTTGCAGCGGAAATCAGTTACTCGAACTCCTGTATGGTTTATGCGTCAGGCTGGCCGTTATTTGCCAGAATATCGCAAAGTTCGTGAGCAAGCAGGTGATTTTCTCAATCTATGTAAAAATCCTGAGTTAGCCTGTGAAGTGACTTTGCAGCCGCTTAGGCGTTTTTCCCTGGATGCAGCCATTTTATTTTCTGATATTCTCACTATTCCTGATGCGATGGATTTGGGTCTTTATTTTGCTGAGGGGGAAGGTCCTTGCTTTAAAAGGCGAGTACAGACTATACAGGCCATTGATGCCTTACCGATTCCCAATCCCTCCGATGAGTTAGCCTATGTGATGAATGCAGTGCGCTTGATCCGCCAGGAGATGCCGAAACACTTGCCTTTGATTGGTTTTGCGGGAAGTCCATGGACTCTGGCTTGCTACATGGTGGAAGGGGGAAGTAGCCGGGAATTCAAGAAAGTTTTGCATTTACTCTATTCGGAGCCACAGGCAGCTCATTTGCTCTTAGCTAAACTTGCGCAGGCAGTTAGCCTCTATTTAGAAGAACAGATCAAAGCAGGCGTGAATGCTTTGATGATTTTTGATACCTGGGGAGGAATTCTGACTCCTGCAAACTACCGTGATTTTTCACTTCACTATATGGAAGAAATCGTTACGCAATTGAAATCCAGGTATCCCGATATTCCCATTATCCTTTTTACCAAGGGTGGAGGGCAGTGGTTGCAGCAGATGGCAGATACTGGTTGTGATGCGCTTGGTGTGGACTGGACGGTTGATCTCGGCAGGGCTCGAGCCCAGGTTGGTGACCAGGTTGCTTTACAAGGTAATCTTGATCCGGCTGTATTACTAACAAATCCAGATTGTATACGTCATCAAGTTAAACAGGTTTTGGCCTCGTTTGGTCGGGGAAATGGCCATGTATTTAATCTGGGGCATGGGATTACTCCGGATGTGCCCCCTGAACATGTTGCCGCAATGATAGAGGCTGTTCATGAATATAGTCCTGCTTACCATAAGGAGGGGTTTTCATGATAATAGAAAGTACTTTCAAGCCCGCTTGGTGGTTGCCAAATTCTCATGTACAGACGATGTACCCAACCCTGACTCGCCGTATTCAGGCGCCAGTTGATTTGCGCGAGCGCATTGAACTGCCAGATGGTGATTTTATTGATTTGGCTTGGGCAATTAATGGCAACCATAGTGAAGCACCCTTGGTTATTTTATTGCATGGTTTGGGTGGAAATGTTCAATCTTCTTATGTCGGTGGGTTAATGCAAGCGTTTAATCGCTATGGTTGGCGGGCTGTATTAATGCATTTCAGAGGAGCAAGTGAGGAACCGAATCGTTTGTTACGGGCTTACCATTCGGGTGATACGGACGATATCAATTATTTACTGAACCGATTAAAGCAAAGGGAACCCCACAGTAAAAAAGCGGTAGTTGGGATATCACTGGGAGGTAATGTTTTACTCAAATGGCTTGGAGAACAGGGGCAACAATCTTTAATTGATGCTGCAGTGGCTGTATCGGTGCCTTTCCAATTACGTTTGGTTGCTGATCGGATTAGCCGGGGTTTTTCTCGAGTTTATCAAGGTTACTTATTGCGTCGTTTAAGACAGGTTTTTGAACAAAAGAAAAATAACTATACAGAGGATTTACCCGAAGTTTTGCAGAATATGCATAAATGGCAATGTTTTTGGACTTTTGATGAATTTGTAACGGCGCCTATACACGGGTTTCCTAATGTTCATGCCTACTATAGAGAGTCGAGTTCCCGCCGTTATCTGCGCTATATAGCCACCCAAACCTTAATTATTCATGCACTGGATGATCCTTTTATGACACCAGAGGTTTTACCGCAAGCAGAAGAATTATCTTCAGATATTACCTTGGAACTTAGCTCCTCCGGAGGACATGTTGGTTTTATTAGTGGAAAATTGCCAGGAAAACCGCTCTATTGGTTAGAACAGCGGATTCCTGACTACTTGCAAAAAATATTTGCTACTTTGCATTAAACTGTTTACTGAGCTGGATGGCCATTTCTAACGATTGCTCGTAATTCAAGCGAGGATCTACAAGGCTGCGATAGGCATGTTTTAGATCTTCTGCACTTAAACCACGCGCACCACCGATACATTCAGTAACGTTATCACCGGTTAATTCAAAGTGAACTCCACCCAGATAACTACCCATTTCACGATGAATTTTAACTGCTTGCTGTAATTCTGACAGGATGTTGTCAAAATGCCTGGTTTTAATGCCATCAGAGGTTGTTTCTGTATTGCCATGCATGGGATCACAAGACCAAGTTACCGGGCTTTTGGTTGCCTTAACGGTTTCAATTAAAGGCGGCAATAATTTATCAATACCTTTTGCTCCTAGACGGGTAATAAGTAATAAGCGTCCTTCCTCACGGTTTGGATTAATTATTTCCATCACCTCGGTCAGCCATTCTTTCGTGGCAGAGGGGCCAACTTTAATGCCGATTGGATTTTGTACACCGCGCAAAAATTCCAAATGCGCACTATCCAATTTAGCAGTCCGCATGCCAATCCAGGGTAAATGAGTTGATAAATTATACCATAGGCCATCATGCAGATGACGGGTTAAAGCTTGTTCATAATGAAGATGCAACGCTTCATGAGAAGTAAAAAAATCAACTTTATTAAACAGGCTGTTGTTACTGGAGCCCTCAATTGCTTCAATAAAGGCTAGGGAATCAGACAACGAGCGCACAATAGCGTGGTATTCATCGGCTTGGGGTGAATGCTCAACGAAACGCAAATCCCAGCGCTGGGGATGATGCAGATCTGCAAAACCGCCATCTAATAAAGCGCGAATAAAATTAAGCGTCATGGCGGCGCAGCTATAGCCTTGCAGCATCAATTTGGGATTGGGTACGCGCGAGGGGGCATCGAATTGTTGTGAATTAACCAAATCGCCACGATAACTTGGCAAAGTAACGCCATCGATGGTTTCGTGATCAGATGATCGCGGTTTCGCGTATTGGCCAGCGATACGGCCTATCCTTATGATTGGTTTGCGCATCCCGTGTAACAGGATCAGGCTCATTTGTAACAAAATCTTCAGCTTGTTACTGATGATATCAGAACGGCACTCATTAAAAGATTCGGCACAATCGCCCCCTTGCAGGATAAACGCTTCGCCTCGACCAGCTTTTGCAATGGCTTGCTTTAAATTTTTTATTTCACCACTGGTCACCAGTGGTGGCAGGTTGCTTAATTGTTCAACCACTTTTGCTAATTGATTCTGATCAGGGTAATTGGCAGCTTGCTCATAAGAATGTTGTTGCCATGACATTGGCGACCACTGGTGCATAAAAAAAATCCTTTGGTTATCTATAATACTGAGTATGCGATGAATGAACACTTCTAGCAAGATTTAGTTCTTGCTAACGACAAGATTTTGCTTCCGCAGGAAGCAGTGGGCTGGTTTGTAAAGAATTAAGCAATTTAATGACAAACGGACTTGAAATTTTCCTGATAGCCCCCAACTATTGCCATCAAACTTATTCGGGAGTTTTTGCATGAGCGAAGATAAAAGAAAGAATTGGCATAAAATCAAAGAAAATAGTGAGTTAGAAGACGAGTTCCTTGACCAAGAAGACTCTGAGGATGAAGAGGACGCACAGTCTGAGCCTGGCGAAAATGCTTTAGAGCACCCAAGTTATTCCGCGCTTGAGGAACAACTAACCCTTGCAGAACAAAAAGCACATGAAAACTGGGAAAAAGCAGTGCGAGCCATGGCGGAAGTAGATAATATTCGCCGTCGTGCTGAGCGTGATGTGGCCAATGCGCATCGCTATAGCCTGGAAAAAATAATTAATGCGTTATTGCCAGTGGTTGATAGTCTCGAGCAGGCTCTACAGCTTTGTGAAAAAGAAGGTCAGGAAGGCATGAAGGAAGGCTTGGAGTTGACTATGAAGTTGTTCATCGATGCTTTGGAAAAACATGGTGTGACGCAGATAAATCCGGAAGGAGCTCCTTTTGATCCACAAGAGCATGAAGCGATGTCTATCCAAGAGGTTCCTGGTGTTGCAGCGAATACGGTTTTAACGGTATTCCAAAAAGGCTTCAAATTAAATGATCGACTGATTCGCCCAGCAAGGGTCATTGTTGCCAAGGCGAAATAAACCAATTAATGGTTTAATTTGGTTACTTTATTACGGGTATAGCTTGAAATTGGCAAATTTTATCCCCATATGACAACTATTGCAGTACTAACTTTTGAGTGGAGCAAGAACAAATGGCAAAAATTATCGGAATTGACTTAGGTACAACAAATTCCTGCGTAGCAATAATGGAAGGTGATAAACCTCGTGTAATTGAAAATAGCGAAGGTTCTCGCACTACTCCTTCAATTGTTGCTTTTACCGATGATAATGAAGTATTGGTTGGCCAGTCTGCTAAGCGTCAGGCAGTGACTAACCCTAAAAAAACCCTGTTTGCAGTAAAACGATTAATCGGTCGTCGTTTTGATGATCCTGTCGTACAAAAAGACATTAAAATGGTGCCTTATGAGATCGTTAAAGCAGACAATGGTGATGCCTGGGTAAGAGTAAATAATCAAGATAAAGCACCACCACAAATCTCTGCAGAAGTTTTACGTAAAATGAAAAAAACTGCTGAAGATTATTTAGGTGAAGAAGTGAAAGAAGCAGTTATCACTGTACCTGCCTATTTCAATGATTCACAACGCCAGGCTACCAAAGATGCTGGTCGTATTGCTGGACTTGAAGTCAAACGTATCATCAATGAGCCAACCGCAGCGGCGCTTGCTTATGGTATGGATAAAAAACGAGGTGATTCAGTCATTGCTGTTTATGATCTTGGTGGTGGTACTTTTGATATTTCTATTATTGAAATTGCTGAGGTAGATGGCGAGCATCAATTCGAAGTATTAGCTACTAATGGGGATACTTTCCTTGGTGGGGAAGATTTTGATCTGGCATTGATAGAATACCTTGCTGCTGAATTTAAAAAAGACAGTGGGATTGATTTACACAATGATCCCCTGGCTCTGCAGCGCTTAAAAGAGGCCGCTGAGAAAGCCAAGATTGAGCTGTCTTCCGCACAACAAACTGATGTGAATTTGCCTTATATTACAGCTGATGCCTCCGGGCCAAAACATTTGAATATCAAATTGACTCGCGCCAAATTGGAGTCTTTGGTTGAGAAATTAGTCGAACGTTCAATTGAGCCTTGCCGTGTAGCCTTGAAAGATGCAGGTTTGACTGTATCACAAATCAATGAAGTGATTCTGGTTGGTGGTCAAACGCGTATGCCGCTTGTGCAAAAAACGGTACAGGATTTCTTTGGTAAAGAGCCACGTAAAGATGTGAATCCTGATGAAGCTGTGGCAGTTGGTGCTGCTATTCAAGCGGCTGTTCTATCCGGGGACGTAAAAGATATTCTCTTGCTTGATGTTACCCCACTTTCTTTGGGTATCGAAACGCTGGGTGGTGTGATGACCAAGCTAATCGAGAAAAATACCACTATACCAACTAAAGCGAATCAAGTGTTTTCAACGGCGGATGATAATCAAACAGCAGTGACAGTTCATGTGTTACAGGGGGAACGCGAACAGGCCTCTGCCAACAAATCGCTGGGTCGTTTTGATTTAACTGATATTCCTTCTGCACCGCGCGGTGTACCACAGATTGAGGTAACTTTCGATATCGACGCGAATGGTATTCTTAATGTTTCTGCTAAAGATAAGGCAACTGGTAAGGCGCAATCCATCGTGATTAAGGCGTCCAGTGGGCTGAGTGATGCAGAAGTTGACGCGATGGTGAAAGACGCGCAATCGCACGCAGAAGAGGATAGAAAATTTAAAGAAATGGCTGATATACGTAACCAAGCCGATAGTCTTATTCATAACAGTGAGAAATCATTAAAGGATTTAGCGACCGAACTGTCTGATGATGAGAAAAAAGGCATAGAAACGGCTATTGCTGAATTGAAAGAGGCTGTAAAAGGCAATGACAAGGCCCACATAGAAGATAAATTAAAAATTCTAAGTGATGCTTCTTCCAAGATGGCCGAGCGTATTTATGCGAAAAAATCAGCGGAAGGCCAGCAACAGGAAGCACCTGGTGACGCTAAAGCTCAAGAATCAACGAAAGCAGCAGATGAAGGTGTTGTTGATGCTGAATTTGAAGAAGTTCAGGATGATAAGAAGTAAAGCTTAATAAAGCACAGGCCTTATGAAAAACTTCGAGCTCGGAGTTTTGTCTAAGGCTTATAAGAGGGTGATCGGGGTGCTTTGTGGCACTCCGTTCTTTTATGGCTACATGCTTAAGGTAGTCTTTAATTTTTGATGGTATTAGAGTTATGGAACAGCAGGATTATTATGAACTTCTTGGCGTTAGTCGTAATGCTGAGGAAAGCGAAATCAAAAAAGCTTATCGCAAACTGGCGATGAAATATCATCCCGACCGTAACTCTAATGACAAAGCAGCAGAAGAAAAGTTTAAAGAAATACAGAAAGCCTATGCGGTGTTATCCGATCAACAAAAACGTGCTGCCTATGATCGTTTCGGGCATGCAGGTGTTGACCCTTCTATGGGTGGGGGACATGGCGGCTTTGGTGGCTTTGGTGATGTTTTTGAAGATATTTTTGAGAATATATTTTCTGGTGGGCGTTCTGCAGGTAGACAGTCCCGGGCACAGCGTGGTGCGGATTTACAATTTAATGTGCAGCTCACGTTGGAGGAGGCCGCTCTTGGCAAACAAATTGAGATCACTGTACCTAGACATATAGTCTGCGAAGTTTGTACAGGTTCGGGCGCTAAAAAAGGCACCACGCCAAAAACTTGTGAAACCTGTAATGGTGTAGGCCAGGTTCGCATCCAGCAAGGTTTCTTTTCTATACAACAAACCTGTCCCACTTGTCATGGGGAAGGAAAAATCGTTACTGATCCTTGTACTAATTGTCATGGGCAAGGTCGAGTCCGAGAGAGCAAAAAATTAACTGTCAAAATTCCTGCCGGTGTTGATAATGGCGATCGTGTGCGTCTAGGTGGTGAAGGAGAGGCTGGTATCCATGGTGGTCCATCTGGCGATTTATACGTACAGATAAATGTTAAAACACACGCTATTTTTGAACGGCATGAAAGTGATCTGCATTGCGAAGTACCTATTAGTTTTGTTACTGCAGCACTAGGCGGGTCGATTGAAGTACCTACCCTGGAAGGTCGGGTTACTTTGAAGATTCCCAGCGAAACACAAACTGGAAAAACATTCCGTTTGCGTGGTAAGGGTATGAAGTCAGTGCGAGGCCATGCGACAGGCGATTTATTATGCAGCGTTGTTGTAGAAACTCCGGTGAATTTATCAAGAGAACAAAAAGAATTGCTGACTAAGTTGCAAGATTCTTTGGATAGCAGCAAGAAAACTCATTCACCGCGCTCTACTTCCTGGTTTGATGGTGTAAAAAAGTTTTTTGAAGACATGAAATTTTAATGGCTGTGCTGTACAATTGATTATTTTTATCACAGCCTGTAGGCGTTGCGAGGAGCAAACAGAGGCTTTAGGTTGAAAGACCTAGGCACGTTGCTCCGGTAGTAACGCCATGATTAAAGAGTCTTAATATGTTCAATAAACCTGCAATATTAGTGCTTGCCGACGGAACGATTTTTGAAGGCGTCTCTGTTGGTGCCGATGGTGACTCCGTAGGTGAATTAGTTTTTAACACAGCAATGACTGGTTATCAGGAAATGCTGACAGATCCCTCTTATGCTAAACAAATTATTACTCTAACCACCGCCCATGTTGGAAATACAGGTTGTAATCTTGAAGATATGGAGTCATCGAGGATCTGGGCTGCTGGTTTAGTGATGCGCGATTGCTCTTTGGTGGCCTCAAATTACCGCTCAGAACAATCGTTACCAGATTGGTTAAAAAAACATGGTGTTGTGGCAATTGCTGGTATAGATACACGTGACTTAACACTGCGGTTGCGTCAACACGGTGCTGTGGCCGCCTGTATTAGTACGTCGGCCAATGAAACAGAGCTTGCATTAGCGAAGGCTAAAGCGTTTGCTGGTTTGGAAGGTATGGATCTGGCCTGTGAAGTATCGCGGAAAACAGTGGAACGTTGGCATGAAGGGCGCGGGGGATGGGGAGAGGCTTCTAAACCCTCTCGATTTCATGTTGTAGCCTATGATTTTGGTGTGAAACATACTATTTTGCGTATTCTCCATGATAAAGGCTGCCATGTAACGATTGTCCCAGCTAAAACCACGGCTGAAGAGGCACTGGCATTGAATCCTGATGGTATCTTTTTATCTAATGGGCCAGGTGATCCATTGGCTTGTGATTATGCAATTGCAGCAACCAAAAAATTTCTCGATGCGAATGTTCCGGTTTTTGGAATTTGCTTAGGTTTTCAAATATTGGGTTTGGCCTGTGGTGCAAAATCACTTAAAATGAAATTTGGCCATCATGGTGCTAACCATCCGGTAATCGAGACTGATGGATCTAAACGAGTTCTAATAACTAGTCAAAATCATGGTTTTGCAATTGATGAAGATTCTTTGCCGGATTGCCTGGAAGTCACACACCGTTCTTTATTTGATCAGAGCTTACAAGGAATCAGGCATAAACATAAGCCAGCCTTTGGTTTTCAAGGTCATCCGGAAGCTAGTCCCGGGCCGCATGATATTGAAGCCATTTTTGAGCAGTTTATGACAATGATGAGTTAAAAATTTAATAGGTATAAAAGGGGATAAAGTGAGTGATTTTCATGTTTTTACCTCAGAATCAGTTTCTGAGGGGCATCCAGATAAGATTGCCGATCAAATTTCTGATGCTATTTTGGATGCTATTTTAGCTAAAGATCCTAAAGCTCGTGTGGCTTGTGAAACCTTTGTTAAAACCGGAATGGTTTTAGTTGGTGGTGAAATTACGACCACTGCATGGGTTGATGTTGATGAAATTACTCGTGCGGTGATTAAAGACATTGGCTACAACAGTTCAGAGATGGGATTTGATTGGGCTTCATGTGCGGTCTTATCAGCAATTGGCAAGCAATCTCCCGACATCGCCCAAGGAGTAGATAACCAACAGACTAAAATTCTTGGCGCAGGCGATCAAGGCATGATGTTTGGCTATGCCAGCAAGGAAACAGATGTCTATATGCCGGCACCTATTGCCTACTCGCATCGCTTAATGAGAAAGCAAGCCAGTCTTCGCAAAGAAAATAAGCTGCCTTGGTTACGGCCGGATGCGAAATGTCAATTAACAATGCGCTATGAGCAGGGACAACCTGTTGCTGTCGACACCATCGTATTTTCTACTCAGCATTCTCCAGATATTAGTCATCAGGAGTTAACCGAAGCGGTTAGAGAGGAAATTATTAAACCGGTATTGCCTGCTGAGTGGTTATTGCCTAAAACGCGTTATTTTATTAATCCAACAGGCCGTTTCGTCATTGGTGGCCCACTTGGTGATTGTGGTTTAACCGGGCGTAAGATCATAGTTGATACTTATGGTGGTATGGCACGCCATGGCGGCGGTTGTTTTTCTGGTAAAGATCCTTCTAAAGTGGATCGGTCTGCTGCCTATGCTGCGCGTCATGTAGCAAAAAATATTGTAGCAGCTGGTTTGGCAGACAAATGTGAAGTCCAGGTGTCCTACGCTATAGGTGTTGCGGAGCCGACCTCTATCAGTGTTGATACTTTTGGTACTGGCCATCTGACTAATTCAGAAATTATTGAATTGATTAATACTCATTTTGATTTAACACCACAAGGTATTATCGATCATCATAATTTATTACGTCCTATCTATAGGCAAACTGCTGCTTACGGACACTATGGGCGCGAAGATTTGCCTTGGGAGCGTTTAGATAAAGTTGCTGCTTTAAGTAAAGCCTTATGACCTTAACGCCCTAATAGTTGATTAGGGGCTGTTGATTTCTGTTCTCTTGGCCGAAAAGTATTGGTTTGCTGCGTTTCACCGCTCGCAAATCAATGCTTTTCGACTTAAGCGGAATGTCAATAGCCCCTGGTTGAAGGATCGATTGAGAGGACAAACTGATGACACAGATGGATACTGTTGTAACAAAAAATCATGCAACCCAAGATTATAAAGTTGCTGATCTGTCTTTAGCGGCCTGGGGGCGAAAAGAAATCGCCATTGCGGAAACGGAAATGCCGGGTTTGATGGCTTTACGGAAGGAGTTTGCTACCGAAAAACCACTGCAAGGTGCACGTATTGCAGGTTGTTTGCATATGACAATTCAAACGGCTGTTTTGATAGAAACTTTGCTTGCTCTGGGAGCTGAAGTTCGTTGGTCATCATGCAATATCTTTTCTACGCAGAATCATGCTGCAGCCGCGATTGCGGCTGCAGGTATACCCGTATTTGCCTGGAAAGGTGAAACGGAAGATGAATATTGGTGGTGTGTGGAGCAAACGTTGCGCGGCCCCAATGACTGGTCACCCAATTTACTACTCGATGATGGCGGTGATTTAACCCAGATTATCCATGAAAAATACCCATCAATGTTGGCGACAATTAAGGGCGTATCAGAAGAAACCACAACTGGCGTAGCAAGACTTTACGACATGGCCAAAAAAGGGCAATTGGGAATGCCTGCTATTAATGTCAATGATTCAGTAACCAAATCTAAATTTGATAATCTTTACGGCTGTCGTGAATCACTTCTGGATGGCATTAAGCGCGCAACAGATGTGATGATAGCGGGAAAGGTAGCACTTATTCTTGGTTATGGGGATGTAGGTAAAGGCTGTGCACAAGCGCTGCGAGGTCAGGGTGCCTCGGTGTGGATTAGTGAAATTGATCCAATTTGTGCGTTGCAAGCAGCAATGGAAGGTTATCGAGTCGTTAGGCTGGATGAGGTCGCTGAGCAGGTTGATATTGTTATTACAGCGACAGGTAATTACCACGTGGTCAAACATGAGCATATGGTACGGATGCGGAATCAAGCTATTCTATGCAATATAGGCCATTTTGATTCAGAAATTGATATCCAGAGTTTACGCGGATACCAATGGGAAAATATTAAGCCTCAAGTTGATCATGTTATCTTCCCCGATGGTAAACGTTTGATTATTCTTGCTGAGGGACGTTTGGTCAATTTGGGTTGTGCTACCGGGCACCCCAGTTTTGTTATGTCTACCTCTTTTACAAATCAGGTTCTGGCACAAATAGAATTATTTCAACATACTCAACACTACGACAAGCAGGTCTATGTTCTCCCCAAACATCTGGATGAAAAAGTCGCACGCTTACATTTGGAACGTATTGGTGCAAAACTGACCCAGTTAACTAAGGAGCAGGCGACTTATCTTGGTGTTCCCATTGATGGTCCTTACAAACCTGAATACTATCGTTATTAGATAAGAAGAGTGGCAACCCAAGAGGGACCAAAATAAATAGACATGTAAGTCAGTGCTCTTGTTGTCACAACGCTGATTCTCTTACATACTTATTTGTTGAATTAGAGCAAAAGGAGTAGGTAGATGCGTTGTCAAGGATTGATTGGATTAGTACTTTTTTCTTTTATTCGTCTGGTTGCTGCTGAAGAAGCTGCTGTACGGGTTATTGTAAAATATAAACAACCTTTAGCAGTATCTTCTTTGCGAACTGTACTAAGTCAAACTGCGCATTATCCTATCTATTCATTAACACCTATTGCAGGTGGTGCCTATACGCTAGTCTTTAATGATAAAAACTTACCGAAAAGCGGCCTCAAAAAAATTGATAGCACTGCGAGGATTCTTGAGCAACTACGTAAAAATCCAAATATAGTTTATGCAGTTAAAGACAGGGTAGGTCATTTCAAACCGGTTCCTCATCCTCAAACAGTGCTATCAATGCCGATGCTTTCTCATGAATTGCAATGGGATGAGTTTTCACCGCCGGCGGGTATGATGTTGGAATCTGCACCAGGACGCCGGGATGGTGCCTGGGCTTATAGTACTGGCCTGGCAAGAAATCCAGTGATTGTTGCTGTCTTGGATACCGGTATTACCCTTAATGACAGCTTGATTAATAACCTTGTTAAAGATGCTGCAGGGAATATTTGGGGATGGAATTTTGCTGCAAATAATAACAATGTTATTGACGAAACAGGCACTTATCATGGCACTCATGTAGCAGGGATTATCGCCGGTTATGGCGATGTTATGGTGGGAGTTGGTGAGAATCTGAAAATTTTACCGGTTAAGATTCCTGATGCAAGAGGGATGTTTTACGAGAGTCAGGTGATTAATGCCATATACTGGTCTGTGGGAGGGCGTGTACCTGGAGCACCGGATAACCCCTATCCCGCGAAAGTACTCAATATGAGTTTTGGTGTTGATGAACGTCCTGGTAAGGAAATTGACCATTGTGATGCGGCCTTACAAGATGCTTTGTTATTTGTACGTCAACAAGGCGCGGTTATTACTGCAGCTGCAGGTAATGACAATCGCTGGGAGCATTATAATGCTCCTGCTGCGTGTAACGGGACTATGAAGATTGCTGCGACAGGACCAGAAGGTTTGCGTGCTTACTATTCTAATTATGGGCCGAGCGTGAGTTTTTCTGCTCCTGGAGGGGATCTGCGTTATGGTCGGGAAGGTGGCATTCTTTCCACGGTTAACCCCGGCGGTGGTTATCAAGGCACGGGTTTTGACTTCTACCAGGGAAGCAGTATGGCCTCACCCCATGCAGCAGGTGTAGCTGGTTTGATTTTTGCAATTAGAGAGGGAGAGATATTGCCAGAGCAGGTAGAGCAAATTCTTTATGCAACGACCCATGATTTTGGGAAAAGCAACGACAGTAATAAATCTTGCGTCGGTGAAAAGCCTTGCGGGCATGGAATTTTAGATGCTGAGAAAGCTGTTAAAGCCACATTAGCCAATTTTGATAGGATTATTACTGTGCCAACAGCCAATGGATTAACTCTTTCCTCTTGTGGCAGAAGTACTTATCGACCTGCTATTACCATACTAAATACTGGTACAAAGAAAGAGCCAACAGAGTGGTTGCAAATGACAACAGCTTGTCAGCAGAAAAATGAATACTCCCGTATACAACTGCGGCAAACGAATGGGGACGAAATAATTGTGAACTATGGAGCGGTAAGTTACCGTTTAAATAATTCAGGATTTAGGCGTTGCCAGCTCATTGGTAAACAAGGTGTAGGCTGTTATCGCTAATACGAACGATAGTTAGGATGGTGCAACGGTGTTGATCCCTTTGTTTAGCTATTACTGTCTTTAACTGGTTCGGCAGTCTATGCACATGTTTATCCACAGATTTTGTGGATAAAACACGAGATCGAAACAAAAAGAAAAAACAATTTAACCCTTTAAATACAAGGGTTTTTTTGGAAATAAGGCTTTCTATTAAGAAATAAAAATAGGGAAGAATAAAAAATATCCACAGGATATAAGACTGGTAACAAATTTTACCAAGTTTGTAATCATAACAAATAAATAATAAAAAAACAGTCTTGACTTGCTCTATTATTTAGAATTCAGGGAGGTCGCAGGAATAGGGAGAACAAATACTGGGGGCACTGTCTCAGAGAGAATTAAATAGAGGGTATTCTTGTCACGGTTCATGTTTTCAGGTGGATGCCTCGTAAGATGTTTTAGGCTTCTTAAATTAGTTTAAGCATGCACACCACATCATTAACCTGGCTTCCTTCTTTTTGCTTGTAAGCCGGACAAGAAATACTCTCTATTGATTATAAAATAACCTTAATGCCCATTAGTAGGCAATAGATAAATTGTTAAATTATAGAAAATTTTAAATTTTTAACTTAATAAGTAATAAGCTATTTTTGTTTATTCGCCAGTGCTTCTGATTTTTCACTGAATTACCAGATTTTAGATTTTAGTTTATTCCTTTTTCATGGAGCAGGAATGGATGCTTGAGCATAAAATGGATTCTCATATTCAGTCCCATTTTTGGCAATATAGCTGATTATTTGTTCGGCTGGCAATGAGAGAGCCAGTGTATGGCATTTGTCTCTCAAGTCTACTCCACTTAAGATGCTTCCAGTTTCAGACGTAGTAGGAAGAGTAATTTTATAGCAGCCATGAGCTTTTGTATCTGCATGTAAATCTGCACGGGATTGATAAAAATTTCTATAGACGTTTGTCGGTTTTTCAATCCATCTCCAAGTATTATATTCACCAAGATCGTGGCCAGGATCGATTGCTTCGAAGATAGGTGTGTAAAATACTAGTTCCCGATTGTTATTTTTTAGTCCGAAAAACGAAGGCATGGCAAGTTTCTCCTGTATCAGCATCTTGAAGTTTATTCATTTTTGTAAAGAAATCCATAAGAAACATCTTGTTAATATTTTATTCATTTTTGATCTGTATAGTACAGTCTTATTCCAATTAAATCATATATAGAATCATGACAACAGTACTGGACCAAATTAATCGTGAACTCTTAGGAAGAGTAAAACCCAAGAGAACATTTACCTTATTTAGTGATACGGAGTCTGATTTTTTCAGTGCACTCCATAAGCAGCTTAATTTAAGTGATGATATGGCAATCCATGATTTACTGAAAGCAATCGCTATACTGGAAAGTATTCCAGCGTTTAAAAATTATTTGGATAAAGAGAGATATCGCACCCTGGATGATTTAAAGAGTTTGAAACTTGATATTCCTGAACAGGCTGTTTTTTCTGGTCGACCTAAGGTTTCTCCGTCTCTTTTCCCTCTGTTGACAAAAATCCATGATCGTCTTTTTTCTTCCTATGAATCAGCATATCTTCACGCCCGCGGGGAATTGCCAGTCAATCAAGTTGATTATCATCAGGTGATGATAGAGGAGTCGCAAAAATTTAATGAAATGAGTTTGACGACTAAACAGGCCGTGTTACCCGATGGAGCAACAATTGTTAAGGATGTGGGTAGGGGTAGTGTCACTATCGCGGGGAAAAAAATAGTAACTGAGGATTCCTCTGACCCTTCGGCTATTATTGCTGCAATTGAATCACTGACCGGTGATAAAATCACAACGCCGGGTTCGAAGGCTAACAAAATATTTAACTTCGGTGGTCAATTTTTGCAAGGAACTCTTTTACAGGAATTTTGTAGTACAGCCATGTTAGTTGGTAAGAAAATTGTAGGACTCGAGTCTGGTTATACCAAGGGCATGATTAACTGGACTAAGGATGTAACAACGGGTGAATTTGTTGCACAAGTAAAACTTAAAGTTTTAACTTGTAGTTATGTAAATTATCAAAACAAAAAAGAAGCCCCTAAACTTTATGCTATTGCTGCGGATGGCCACACTTTATTAGACGTGGATGCTGATGCGGTTGAAAATATTATGCAACGGGCTAAATCAGAGATAAATGGAAGTACTGTCAATGACATGGTTCCGATTGCTGAAATAGATGCGGTGATTCGCTTGGTTCCACAACCCTATAAATTACCACAACAACACTTTATGAAAGTCGAAACTGCTTCTATACACTACAATACTGCCGATATGGTATCGACAAAAGAAAGAGGATTGTTAGCAGAACTTGTCATAGAACACACTAACAGTTCTGTTACTGCCACGACAGGGTTCTAATCTTTTAGGAGAGGGATAATAAGCAAACCTGTTGTTTGCTTATTTCTTTTCTAAGTTCTAGGCAACGTCTGATTTCAGTATGAAACCTGTTAATATGCCTGGGCTAAAAGGGTTGATTTGATTTTGAGTTTTCAACAGATACCGCCCAGAATTGCCATTCACTTCAAACAGGATTTGTAAGCTGGCGCTATCATTGCTATCAACAAGTACATTGACTTTTTCCAGCATCTTAAAGAATGCCCAAGGGCCAACCTCTTCCAGTTCGTAATGATTCCCCTCAATGGAATATAACGTTAATTTTGCATCTGTCTGGGGCCAGCTAAAGAGCGTATAGGAGTCACTACTTTGATTATCCGTTAATGTCGTTTTACCAATGGTCAACTGTAAATTGGATACGACAGGATCTAAATTGATTTTTTGGAGACTAAATTCAATCTTGCTTGTTTCGGTTTCTTCAGGGAAGAACATATTGGTAATGACATTGGCACGGATTAACTCATTCGTGATCTCACTTGAAATAGGTAATACATAGCCATTTAATTCTTTGGGTTGCCATTGTGGTGTAGACGTATCTAAAAACGGTTTCAAATAATTATTAACAAATACATTAAGTACACCGTGGGGTGCAAAGAAACGATCAAAATCACCGAGAGTGACCTCATCTTTTTTTG
Source organism: Legionella feeleii (assembly GCF_001467625.1). Classification (GTDB taxonomy): domain Bacteria; phylum Pseudomonadota; class Gammaproteobacteria; order Legionellales; family Legionellaceae; genus Tatlockia; species Tatlockia feeleii. The sequence goes on along the minus strand of NZ_LNYB01000081.1, from coordinate 175,833 downwards.
AAGGATCAAGAGGATAACGATTGGCTATGGTGGTTTGGTATTCTTTATAAACGGATTGCTGCCATTGTTTATTTAGATAAGTTCTACTTTCGTTAATGAAAATGAACCAGGTATCATCCGCTAACTGTTTTGCCCAGGTAGAAACAGGTTCTGGGAGTTGACGGGCTCTATTGTACAAAGTACTGAGCGGATCGGATAAGGTACCCCCTTGAAAACGCGTTTTGGTTAAATCAAAGATTGTACGACCCTGATCATTGATTAGTGAAAGTGTGGTAAGGAATTTTTCCAATTCATTGATATTCTGTGAGAGTTCGTTAGTGGCAGAATTACTCAGCAAATTTAAATACATGAATTGGTTAGCTACTTTTTGATTAAATAAAGCGTCATCTTCAGTCAATTCGGGGCTTGTTTGCTGTTGAATCAACTCAATAAGCTTGTTGATTGAATTATTTTGATGCAACGTTTGAGTGAGTTGCCGTGCTTGTTGATAATCCTGATAATGTTGTGGTTTCGTGCGGCGAATGAAATTTTGCCACCAGGTGACATATTCAAAGTAATAAGCCTCTTCCAGGAGTGCAGGCAAGTTATTCAGATCTTGACGTGCTAAAACCCAATTTTCATGTTGGAGCTGGGTTGCCAGCTTAGGCAACAACATGATGACTTCTTTAAAGCCAGCCTTCGTATAGTAAACAGGCAGCTCCTTACTGGCTAATTCAAAGCCATTCATTTCAAGATCTTGCTTCTCGCTAGAAAAATTACTTTTTGCCAGTGAGTAATAAAGATAGGTTGCGGGTAAAGCATTGAGGTAATTCCGCGCATCACTAACCAGTTGTTTATTAATAACCACAGGCTGCATGGGTTGTTTTAAAGCATCCTTAAGCAATAACAACTGTTTAGCTAAATTACTCGATTGGTTATTGGTTTGCCAATACTGAGAGAACCAATGGGTTACTTCGCTTTCTGAGTAATGCTCTGGTTCACCAAGCATCAGATAAATTTTCAAGGCTTGATAACGAGCTATTTGTGTTTGGGCAGGATCGGAAATGGTTTTCTCAACATAAGATAGTAATTCAGGTAAGAAATTATCCCGTAAACGATGTTTCGTATTACTATGCAATTGAGTTTTTAATTGTTCAATAACTGGTACAGAAAGTATATTCGAGGGAATCTGTTGCAATTTGGTCGCAGCCAATGACAAATGGTAGAGTGCGGCAGTTTTATCATTGACTTGTCCAAGCATTGACTCATAAGCTAACAATTCCTTACTCGCTTCATCTAATAGTTTGGAGGTTTTGAAATGTTGATGAACTATCCCCACAAACGATAAACCAAGTATACCAGCGGTTAACCCTGTTAGTAATTTCTGAATGGTACTAGTCTGCCTAATATGGCGCTTGGTTTGTTCCTGGCAAGCTTTCAAAGCACCTTCTATAAAATAAGGCCGGTAATTGTTGGATTGAGGAAATTTATCCTGAACGGTTAGGGCATATTCATGTTGAATCTTCTTATTAAGCCGGTCAATACTGTGACCACCTTGTTCGGCACTGGTAAAGTAGATGGCCTGTATGCGCAATAATTGAATCGGCAAATTTTGTAATAAGGATTGTACCGGTACACGCAAGCTGGCAAGTTGCAGGGGAAATTCTCTAATTAAAGTACGTTTGGCACTGGAACGCGCAGGATGTAATTTATTGATAATTTGCTGGCTTAATACTTCCAGCATTTGATCAAATTGTTGCCTGTAATTTACAAGTATCTTACTTCTCTGTTTTGTATAATCCAGCGAAAATCCGAGTGGTTTTGCAAGTTCACTGGCATGATCTGACTGAAAAAATTCGCAAAACCCGGCGAGAGTATCGAGCTTCGTCAAAAGGATAAAGCCTTCAACACTATAGCCTAAGGCATGTCCAAAACGCTCCAGCAGTTGTGCATGTGATTTACATTGTTCGACAAGTTGCACTGGTTCTGCGAGTAACAGCTCGTTACTATTAATGCATAAAATAATGCCACTGATTCTGACATTATTGTGGCAACGATTAAGTTGCTTCAGAGTATAGGCTAGTAAATTTTCACTTTGATTAAGCCAAGTTTCTCCAAGCTCTAAAATCACCCCATGCTGGTTGTAGAAAAAGTTAGCACGACCTTCGGTATCAACTGGATAATGGGTTAGATTACTTTGACGTAGCAAAGCTGTTTTGCCTTGATTTACTTTGCCTGTAATCAAGAGAAACGAGATAGCATTATTTTGTGGTTTTAAGTAACCCAGAATTTTTTTTAATGCATCACAAAGTACGGTTAAGGATTTGTCCATTAATCATCCAGTTTAGCGGTTACAGTATGCCCAAATTGAACGATTTTGGCCTGATTTTCTAATAACGTATGGCTAATTAAATAACCGGCGACCAATATTACCAAGGCGGAGACAGCTGTCACAATGACAGGCCTATAATTTTGGGGAAAGTTGTCAATCACTTTTTGTTCATGAAATAAACGATGTGGTTTGTTGACACGGTGCTGTTGAATTAACTGATACAAGTCTTCGATTAAATTATCCAGGGCTTGTCTGCCATTTGGGCGCCCATGCTGCTCCCCTTCAAAACCTGCAATTAAGCAATAATAAGCAAGTTCGATTAAATCCAGATATTGATTTGGCTGCTGTTTAATATAATTAACAATGTCAAAAAAACGCTGTTGAGGGCCTACCTCATCATGTGACGAGGGAGTGAAGGCTTTAAATTCAGCAACCTTGCCATACAGGCGCAGATAGTTTTTCCCCAACAGTTCATCAATAGTGGCACACAGGATATAGTGCGCAAGAGCATCTATCTCTTCAGTAGATGTATTGCTATTGACCCGACTATGGAAAGCACGTAATTCATGCTCGATATTTTCACGGATACTCGTTATCGGCGGCAAAGAAGGTGTAATACATAAACGCTCTAAGAGTGAGAGCAAGGGGCCTGCTGCAGCTACAAGCGGGTTGGTAGTAAAAGGTGCAATAAATAATTTAGAACGATAATATCCTTGGGGCATTTGTTGCGCGTTAGATAATGACAGTCGGCTGACAAAAGAGGCCGAAAAGCGTTCGGCTGCCATGGTTTTACTCCAAATAGGATTAATTATCTGTAACTTTTCACCATATTCACAATTCAGATGTTTTGGAGGCATCTAAGGATTGAGGGTGCAGTTACTATTGTTCTAAAAAAATGTGAAAGGTCTAACGATAATACGTTATCTATAAAGCCTTGTCGATAAGTTGTGTTAAAAGCAGTCAATCTTCATCAAACGCATCGTTAAAGTAACGGAGAACCCAGTTTTCACCAAGATATTCAAAGCAGTCTTGAAGGAAATCGGCAAGCTCTTCTGCTGTTAAACGGTGCTCAAAACCAGCTGGTTCGACATGATGATGAAAATAATCATTAAAGTAGCGATAACAAAAATCGACATAATCTCGTGTATGCAAGATGAAGGTATGCCACATTTTATCCACAATCAGTAAAGGACCGAACAGATAAGTTGAGCGTTTGTTTGTTTGACGATAGGCATTGATCCACATCCAAGCCAGGAGATCCTGAAATAATTGGGTACTTTTTTCATGTGAAAAATCGGGATGTAGATGGCAGAAATAGCGAACTACCTGCTCGTTTTTATAAGTAAGTAGTTCAGTAAGGGGCGGTAATCTCATTAGCGACAGCAGGCTTTTTGCCAGTCAGGTTGCTTGGTGATATGACGAACGATACGGCATATCATTTCTTTTTTAGACATTTTCAATCTCCAGAATCGTTAAAATAGGTTATTTGAACAGCATAGTAGTCATAAATCAATCATTATTTTGCCTTGTTTACGAACACTTTGTAATTCTAATCTTATTTTGACAACGCGTGGGCAAAAAATGATAACTAATTGCTGGAGAAGGATAAATTAAAACAGCCTAATTTTAATTAGAATTATTGGAACAAAGGTATTGTTCTGAGTTAGAATAGATTGTATCTAAAATATCCAGGTAAATCACTCCGATGTTTGCCAAATTAATTATCGCATTAACTCCTATGGTATTGGCTCTGCCTTTGGCAATGGATATTTATGTGCCTGCCATTCCTCATCTAACACAGGATTTTCACGCTAGTGACACCCAAATGTTGATGACCTTGAATTTATTTATGCTCAGTGCAGGGTTTATGCAGTTAGTGATTGGGCCTATTTCTGACCATTATGGCCGCCGGAAAGTTTCATTAGTGGTAATTGTGTGTTTTGCTATTGGGTCAATCTGTTGTGGTTTGGCAGAGAACGTCTACGAATTGATTGGCTACCGTATTATTCAAGCATTAGGTTCCTGCGGGATGATCGTACTTGGTTTTGCCATGGTAAGGGATCATTATACGGGCGAGAAAAGCGCCAAAGCTTATAGTTTTTTAAATGGAATGATTTCATTTTCTCCCATTTTTGCTACGTTTATAGGCAGTTATCTAGATCTTTATCTGGGATGGTCGGCAACTTTTTGGGCTCTTTTGCTGGTTGCCATACCTGCTTTGTATACAATGGGCATCTGGCTTGATGAGTCATTACCCGTTGCAAAGCGAACTCCTTTAACCAGAAAAATAGTTGTACAATATTTCCATGTCATACGCAATCAGGATTTTGCTGTTTATACTCTGGCCTCGGCTTTCGGCCATTGTTATCTCTATTTATTTTGTGCCTTGTCTCCTTATCTGATTCTTCGTGCGCTTCACATTCCGCAAACTCATTATGGATTTTATTTTTGTTTCATGGGGATCTCTCTTCTGTTTGGCAGTTTCGTTGGCGGTTCGATTGTTGAGCGTCTGGGTATTTTAAAAACCTGTCTCTTGGGTTATTTGCTAACACTTGTTGGGGGATTATGGATGCTTATCTGGTATTTGCTCCAGGGTTTAAGTATTCACAATTTTATTTATCCGATGTTACTTATCGGCACTGGTGGTACCTTCTGTATGGGGGCTGGCACAGGCGGTTCCATGGCTCCCTTTGAAGAAGCAAAAGGAGCTGCTGCAGCGGCTGGAGGGGCATTACGCTTTCTATTTGCAGGTATTGTCGGTTATTTATTGATTAATAAAACAGTGACCTCTACCTTGCCTTTAGCAATCCCCGCTGTTTTATTTAGTCTTATTGGTATCGGCGTATTAGTCTTATCTAATCGCGAAGCCGAGTCCAAAACTGATGTTGCTTATGATAGTTAAAATCTATTAAAACAATCAATATATTCGATTTTACTTATAATCATCCCTTGCCTACAGTTACAGGTGTAAACCCCATAAATTGGAGAGGACTATGATTACTGTAGGCAACAAATTTCCTGATTTTCATCTTAAAGCGACTGTTAGCAATGATATGCATAATGCTTTTAAAGTAATTACCAATAAAACTTATGAAGGTAAATGGCTGGTTTTGTTTTTCTGGCCCAAAGACTTTACCTTTGTTTGTCCCACTGAAATTGCTGAGTTTGGCAAGCTGAATAGCGAATTTAATGAACGCGATGCCCAGGTTTTAGGGGCCAGCACGGATAGTGAGTTTGTTCATTTGGCGTGGAGAAATCAACACCCTGATTTGCGTGAATTACCTTTCCCAATGCTGGCTGATATTAAGCGGGATTTAACTCAGGCTCTGGGTATTCTCGATGAGCAAGAAGGTGTTGCCCAGCGTGCTACTTTTATCATTGATCCCGAAGGAACGACACGTTTTGTCATGGTCACTGATTTGAATGTTGGTCGTAATCCACAAGAAGTACTACGCGTCCTTGATGCGTTGCAAACAGATGAATTATGTCCCTGTAATTGGAAAAAAGGTGAACAAACTATTCATCTGGACTAGTTAACTCCATTCATTGAGGATAAAACCATGCTAGACACAATAAAACAACAATTGCCTGATTTTGCCAAAGATATGCGTCTTAATTTGAGTAAAGTGTTGGATTTCACCCAGATGGATGGCTTGACGGAACAACAAATTACTGGCGCTGCGTTGGCTGTGGCTTACCATCTAAATAATAAAGAATTGATTGTCACCTTAGGTGAACTTGCTAATGATGAAAGAACAGTGGAAGCAGCTAAACTTGCTGCAAGCTTAATGGCAATGACGAATATTTATTATCGTTTTGTCCATCTCAGTGGCCAAGCGGAATTAACCCAAATGCCAGCTGGTTTACGTATGCAAGGGATAACAAACCCTGGTGTTGATCGTGTTACTTTTGAAGTGCTGTGTTTGGCAGTATCAGCGTTGAATGGTTGTGGCACTTGCATTAGCTCTCACAGTCGCCAATTACAGGAACATGGTTTTTCAACATCAGCACTGGCACGTATTGGTCGTATTTCTGCAGTGGTGTATGCGGTACACATTAGTTTGGGCTGTAATTGTTAGATTTTATTGCTGTCCAGAACAATTTTGTTGCAATGTGGGCTGAGCAATACAGGCAATTGGGTTGTTATCAGGGGGCAATCTAGTCGGAACCAATATAGTCTAATGAATCAAAAGACGATGTCTTTCTACAGAATAACGTTCGCTAGGCGAACGTTATTTTATTATTCCACAAGCGATTCGGGCCCCGCCGCCGCCCAGAGGGGGGGTATCACTATAATTATCACCACCGGCATGTAGCATCACAGCCAATCCTTTAAGATCGCTAGTTTTCAGACGGGGAGCCAGAATGGGTACATTAGCATTGCCATTTTCCATCACATACAAGACCGGTAAATCCCCCAGATGCCCTTTACCATAAGGACCCTGGTGGCTATTTGTATTTTGAGGATCATAGTGACCGCCAGCATGCATGCCAGTATCACCGCAATCAGGATGTTGGTGCAAATGGAAGCCGTGTAAACCTGGGGGCAGCGTTGTGAGATTAGGTTTTATTAGCAGGCCAAGCTCGGTGTCTGTGAAAACAACTTGCCCTATTTCCTTTTTGTCGCCTGCAGTAGAATAAATGATTGCTGTGATTTGTGCGGCATGGCCTGTCGCAAACAGGAGTGAAGATAGAACGAAGCCAGCGATTTTTTTCATAGAGTGCTTCCTGCTTATTAAATAATTCAGTTCTTGATGGTCAATTCTACGTTGCCTACAAATGTTTTAATAGGGTTATCAGGCGAATTTTAAGAAATAAGGTCCTGGGAAGAAAGGTAAATAGCAACCAATTGGAACTAGACCACCAGGTATTTATCTTGTTAAAATATTAGTCTTTTTGTTAGCTGGTGTTTCTTGTGGGTTCTTTAAAAGTGCACTGTGCATTGATTTTTACCTTATTGTTTTGGGCTTCAGCTTTTGTCGGAATTCGGGTTGGGTTGACGGCTTATTCTCCAGGCGCACTTGCTTTATTGCGATTTCTGGTCGCTTCTTTCGCTATGGCAATAATTTACTTCTATCTTCCCGATAAGAAAAAAATCGCTTGGCCAGATCGCTTACAGCTGTTGTTACTGGGAGTGGCGGGTATTGGTATCTATAACATTTGCCTGAATTATGGGGAACTAAGTGTTTCTGCAGGTGTGGCCAGCTTTATTATCGGATTGATTCCAGTTGTTACTATTGTTTTATCAGTTCTATTTTTGCATGAACGTCCAAGCCCTGTTGTTTGGGTGGGTATCCTGATCAGTTTTATCGGACTGTTGTTTTTGATAATAGGGGAAGAAGATAGTTCTGCTTCCATGTTGAGTGGCGCACTCATTATTTTAATTGCTACTTTTATGGGGGCTTTTTATACTGTGGCGCAAAAGCGTTACTTGCGAAATTATCACCCGGTAGCGGTAACCGCCTGGATAATATGGGGCGGCACTTTCATGTTGCTTATTTTTTCTCCTCAGTTATGGCAAGAAATCAAAATCGCTAGCCAACAGGCGACTTTTGCTGCCGTCTATATGGGAGTTTTTCCTGCGGCCTTTGCGTATGTGGGGTGGAGTTATGTTTTGCACCATTGGTCTGCTTACAAAGCGTCCATGTATCTCTATGCTTTACCTCTGTTATCTACATTCTTGGGTTTTATTTTACTGCACGAAGAGTCATCCTTTTTATCGCTAAGCGGTGGTGTTATTTCTTTAGTAGGTGCTTTGCTGGCTACCCGATTACGAGTATCTCAACCAGTCTTAACCCAGGTTGAGAAACTCCCGAAAAAATTGCTGAAGTAAATTATTGATTTTGAACTGAGAAAAAATCTTGAATAAACCTAGCCGCTTGCTCTGATTGCGACAGGAGTGGGTGGTGTTGCATCGTCCTCCGCCAAAGCGGCTGCAATAGGTGGTAATTGCAGGAGATTGCAGATCCTTAATGCATGCTGAGAAGCCAATTCAGGCGTTTTATAGTGTCCATTGGATTCAAAGAACAGGGTCATTGATGTTTGGGCAAAAGCTTCTGCTGCAGAGGCTTTAACAAAGCGCTCGGGGGGCAATAAACTGCTATTAACTGTCTGTTCAAGCTCAGGGTTAGCATCGTTGTATTCTGGTTTGCTGCGTGAATAGACGGTGCTTTTGAAATTCCAAAAAATAAACTCGCCGTTTAGTAGTAGCATTTCACCACCAAATTGAGGTTCACCTTTTTTGTATTTATTAAATTGCTCTTGTTTTTCAGGCGTTGCAAAAAAAGTATTCCGATCTACCTTTTTTAATCCCTCCAAAATTAATTTTATTCCGCTATGATTACTGTTATAGCCGAGCAATCTTTGCATAAAAAATATTTTTTCACCACTTGCTGCTTCATAGGCACCGTAGGCAAAAAGGCCATTTAATTCCTCTGGTATTGCTGGTGAGAAATCACCATGGAAGAAATTGAACTTTCCTTCTTCGACGATAAGAAATAAAAGTTTCCCTTGCATAGACTCCCTCCTAAATGCTGCAGACAATAGGGAGAGTAATGCAAAAAATGATTGAGATGCAAATTACTGCATGAAATAGGTTAAAATCTAAGGCTGTTAGATTACGCTAAAAGCATTATAATCTTGTTTTCTGTCCTTTTGTGAGTGCTCATGGAATTGAGAATTGATAATACACCCTTCAAGGCATTATTCGAACCGCTTGATTTAGGTTTTACCCAGTTAAAAAACCGGTTGCTGATGGGATCCATGCATACAGGTTTGGAAGAAGACAAAGAGGGCTTGCAGCGTTTGGCGGCTTTTTACCGCGAGAGAGCGCAAGGTGGTGCCGGTTTGATAGTAACAGGAGGGTTTGCACCCAATCGCTCCGGGCGTTTGGCTCCGTTTGCAGCAAAATTGACGTCCATTAAGGAGCAACAACGTCATGAAATTGTGACCCACACTGTACATGAGGGGGGCGGCAAGATCGCTCTTCAAATTTTACACGCTGGCCGTTATGGTTATCACCCCTTTATCGTTGCTCCCAGTGCTTTAAAATCGCCGATAAGTCCGTTTAAACCCTGGATGATGAGTAAGCGTCGTATCGCAAAAACCATCAAACACTTCGCCCGTTGTGCCCGCCTTGCAAAAGCAGCCGGTTATGACGGGGTAGAAATTATGGGCAGTGAAGGGTATCTCATTAATCAATTTATTGTGACACATACCAATCAGCGCCAAGACGAATGGGGGGGGGGTTTTACTAACCGTATACGTTTTCCGGTAGAAGTGGTACGCAGTGTGCGTGAGGCAGTAGGTGAGCATTTTATTATTATTTATCGTTTATCGATGCTCGATCTGATCGCCGATGGCAGCAGTTGGGAAGAAGTGGTTACTCTGGCCAAGGCAATCGAACAAGCCGGGGCTAGTTTGATTAATACCGGTATTGGTTGGCATGAAGCACGTATCCCTACAATTGCAACCATGGTTCCTCCAGCAGCATTTACTCCAGTGACGAAACGGCTCAAACCAGAAATTAACATTCCAGTGATTACTTCCAATCGAATCAATACCCCAGAACTGGCTGACCGTTTAATTAGGGAAGGGGTTGCTGAGATGGTGTCAATGGCAAGGCCGTTCTTGGCTGACGCGCAATTCGCTGAAAAAGCCAGGATAGGGGAGAGTAAAGCGATTAATGTTTGTATTGCCTGTAATCAGGCTTGCTTAGACAGGGTATTTGTGAATAAAACAGCATCCTGCCTTGTCAATCCGCGAGCTGGTAACGAGACAGAATTAGTGTATCAAGCAGTACATCATTCCAAAAAAATTGCTGTTGTTGGTGCCGGGCCAGCGGGTCTTGCATTTGCAACAGTAGCAGCTGAACGTGGCCATCAAGTGACCTTGTTTGAAAAAAGTGACGTTTTAGGTGGGCAATTTAATTTGGCAAAAAACATCCCTGGTAAAGAAGAATTTCAACATACTATTAATTATTTCATGCATCAATTGAACAAATTTCAAGTTGATGTTCGGTTAAACACTGCCGCCCATGTGGATTTACTGTGTGATTTTGATGAGGTCGTACTCGCAACAGGAATTAAGCCAAGGATACCTGATATTCACGGGATAGATCATGAAAAAGTCATGAGTTATGTGGAACTGATTCAACAGCAAAAAATTCCTGGCAAGCGAGTAGCTATTATTGGTGCAGGTGGTATTGGCTTTGATGTGGCTGAATGGTTAACCCATGAACATGTTAACGAGCATCCACAACAGTTTTATGATGAGTGGGGTATTGATATCGAAACTGAACATCGCGGTGGTGTAAAGCACCCGGAGATCAGTAAAAGTCCGCGACAAGTGTATTTATTACAGCGCAAAAAGGAAAAGCATGGTAAGCGGTTGGGAAAAACTACCGGCTGGATCCATCGTTTAAGTTTAAAACACAAACAGGTTAAAATGCTTGCCGGTGTAGAATATGAGCGGATAGACGATCAGGGCTTGCATATTCGTATTGATGATAAAGTACAGGTTTTAGAAGTTGATTCAATTGTGGTTTGTGCCGGACAGGATGAATTGCGAGATCTGTTTGAACCTTTGAAACAAAGAAAGCAATCGGTGCATTTAGTTGGTGGAGCTTTTAAAGCGTTGGAATTGGATGCACGTCATGCCATTGATCAAGCTTGTCGTTTGGCAGCCTTGTTGTAAAATGAAAATAAGATCACTGAGCTACAAGTTTCACAAGCCTATAAAAGGAAAAAATCTGTGAACTAAATAGAAATTCTTAAACGAATTTATTTCCCCATAGGCCATTAAATTTTTATTTTGGTTTTAAAAACAATAAATTATTTATAGACTTGAATCCATCTAGGTTAAGTTTATTGTTCATCTTTTATTGTTTTACTAAGGTTGGGGAAAATAAAATTCGTGCATCATCCTGCTTATTTTGTTATAATACTGAGCAATTTTTATATCGCTTTACCCCTTTTAGCATTACGCTTTAATCTATTGGAATTTTTATGACACAAGAATTAGCAAGCTTCGCAGCGCTCAATTTATCGGATCTTTTACTGAAAGCGCTTGAAGACATGAAATTTAAAGTCCCATCACCTATTCAGGCACAAACTATACCTGTCTTGTTGGAAGGACGGGATGTAATTGCGCAAGCACAAACAGGAACTGGAAAGACGGCTGCTTTTGCCTTACCTATTTTGCAACGATTAGTGCAAAAATCTCAGGCTACCCAAGCATTAATTTTAGCTCCAACACGCGAATTAGCCATTCAGGTGGCTGAACAATTTGAAAGCTTGAGTGCCCATCAAAACATCACTGTATCTGTGCTTTGCGGCGGGCAAGAATATCGCCGTCAGTTAAAACAACTACGTGAAGGCGCGCAAATTGTGGTAGGTACGCCAGGACGCATTCTCGATCACATCGATCGCGGTACCTTACAATTAGGCCATTTAAGGACTTTTGTTCTTGATGAGGCCGATGAAATGTTGCGAATGGGTTTTATCGAAGACGTGGAAACCATTCTTTCCAAATTGCCGGCTGAAAAGCAAATGGCTCTATTTTCGGCTACGATGCCCCACCGTATTCGCCAGATTGCCAACAGCTATTTGAATAATCCGGTTTCTGTCGAGATTCGTGCAGAAACTGCGACCGTAAAAAGTATTGAGCAACGCTTTTTGTTTGCTTCGCCGGCACAGAAAACAGATGCTTTACTGCGTGTATTGGCTGTAGAAGACTCTCAAGGTGTTATTGTATTTGTGCGCACCAAAAGCAGTACAGAAGAAGTGGCAGAGGTTTTACAGCAACAGGGATATCGCGCTATGGCAATACATGGCGATATCACCCAGGCTTTGCGTGAACGAATTATTGCGCAATTCAGACAAGGGACAATAGATGTTTTAGTCGCAACTGATGTTGCGGCGCGCGGGTTAGATGTTGAACGTGTTACCCATGTCATTAATTATGACGTACCGCATGATTGTGAAACTTATGTCCATCGAATTGGCCGTACAGGCCGTGCTGGTCGCAGTGGTGTAACGATTTTATTTGTAACACCGAAAGAATCACGTATTCTAAATACCATAGAACGTCATACTCGTCAGCGTATCGAAAAAATTGTAGTGCCGAATGACTACATGATCCAGGTAGCGAGACAGCAGCGTTTTATGGCGACTATCACTGCGCGTTTGCAACATGAGAATTTACCTGCCTATCAACGTATTATTGAAGAGTTTGTCAAAGAAAATCAGGTCTCAGCGACTGATGTAGCCGCTGCACTTGCTTTATTATTAAATCAGGATAAGCCGTGGCAGCGCGAACTCTCTCTTCCAAAACCTGCTCGTTCTGCTAAAGAAGCGCGAGTTAGAGAGGGGGATTTTAAAACCGGTCGTAATGCTGAGCGTAAGAACGATAAAGGTAAAGATAGAAGGCATTTCCGTGAGGATCATCCGCAGGAATTATTCCGTATCGATATTGGTCGTGTGCATGGCGTTAAACCGGGTAATATTGTTGGTGCTATTGCCAATGAAGCCGGATTACAAAGCCGTTTTATAACTGGGCTCAAAATTCATGATGATCACTCCACTGTACGCCTACCCAAAGGAATGCCGAAAGAAGTATTTCAGGAGTTGAATAAAGCTTGGGTATGCGGCCGGCAATTGAAATTAACTTCCCTAGAGATGGCGTAAGCCTGTCAGATACGGCTGTCGCATGGCAGCCGGTTTTAAATAAATCGTATACAATTAATTTTATTAATTGAGAAAATCATAGAACGTTAAAGAAAACCGGTTCGATAATTGTTTCCAGAATCCAATATATCTCTGCCAAAAATAAATTAAAATTTTATCAAAATGTTGTCATTTTTATAACAAAAATAATGTTTTAATAGGGCTTGTAATTAGGTTTAAGTAGTAAAAAATCGTTAAAATTTTTGAATACATGACAATCTAATGAACGCCATTTTCAACCTATTAATAATAGTAATTTTTGGCAATAGAAAAATCGTTTTTTAAAAAAATATTAGAAATTCCCACTAATATTATTATCAAAAAGATAATTTTTTATCCAAATTCTTAATAATTTCTTAAGTTTTATTCTTTATTATATTTGCATGATATTAAGATAGAAGCAGTATTTATGTTGATAAGATATTTGAAAAGACTTGATGCCGCTCTAAGAATGGCAGAGATAAGATTAAATCGTGGCCGCAATGATCTGGCTCAGGCATCTCTAGATGTTGCGGAAAATTATTTAAACTTGCTGGAAAGTAGTTTTTCAGATGATCTATATATCAACGATACAAGAAATAAGCTGTTTGTTAATTATCTTTCTCAGGCTAAAGCTAAATACGAATACTTGGTAAGTAGTTGTGCTTCAATTGAACGCTCTGATTCACCGGAAAAATTATTGGCCGATGCCTTTAATTTTTCGGAATCTCAACGACAACTAGGTCTAGATCGTTATTGTTTCTTTTCCTCACACAGTACTGAAAAAGTCAAGACAGAAAAAACCGCAGAATCTCAACACCATTTGAGTTCAGATCGTTATCGCTTCTTATCTCGAAAAGCCGAAGAAAATCCGGGCGCAGCAGCTTCAGAAGTCGGTAATCAGTTTTCGCTTTTTAGCTAAGGGAGTGTTGAGGCAATAACTAAGGGTAACCTGGATTGCCTCGGCAAAATTCTTTCCTGATGAACTATTCAATTTATTCCCAACTTGCATTTCAACCCTGACTTTCCAAGAAAAAAGCTATCTGCTGCATCTCGCTTACAGTACACTTGCTGCGAACCCATTTACCAGTTTAATTTTAAGGCTAATAAAATGAAAAAGTCCTTAACTATTATTACGATAACTATGATTTTTCTTCTTGTAAAACCTGTCATGGCCCGACAATGTAGGTTACCAGAACAATGGAAAAAATTATGTCCTGTTTTACAAACTCGAGTAGAACAACCTGTTTCTAAGATGAAATTACAAGAAGCTGAAACACAACAATTTGAAAAATATATACAAAATATGCATGCCAATTTTTTATATTTACCCAGGTTACAAACGCTCATGCCAAAAACAGCAACGGAATTGTTAATGGCTATTTATAAACGAGGATTGGCTATGAGTGAAGCGGATAAAATGTCTAACTATTTGATAGGTATAGCAAAATATTATAAATTTAAGAATCTGGCTGCATTTGACAACAATACTTCACATATTATAGGACGGGAATGGCATGAAATTGATTATTCTGGTGAACACATGACTTGGCAAAAACAAAAACAAAAATATGCCCCCTATGGGATAGAGAATTTTAAATCTTTAAAATGTTTACAGAAATTTTTTCCCGTAGAATCAAGGCTGCCTTATTTTAATAAACTATATCAGCCTACATTCTAAACGCAGTAATGAGAAATGGATGGCTATCAATCAAAATAATCTTTGTAGAGCTTGACGTAAGTCCCATCGGTTTCAAGCTGGATTAAAGCCTGATTAATACGGTCAATTAGCGCTTGCCTTCCGTGAGGGGCGATGATGCCATAGCCGCTTCCCAGAGAGATTTTTTCACCAATCAGTTTGAATTGAGCTTTCAATTCTTCTCCTGCACACCAAAATTTGGCTACTTGTTCATGAATTAATACGACATCGACTTCTTTTTCTGCCAGGGCTTGCAGTAATTCCGGTAGCTCCGTATATTGCTTAATTTTTGCCACCTCGCGGTATTTTTTTTCAACCATGGATGTAAATAATGCGTTAGACCAGGTGCCAATTCGTTTGCCACGTAAATCAGCTTCCGAGTTAACGGGGCTTTTTAAAGTCGTCATCAATTGGCCGTCGCTAGTGAGGTAAGGTAAACTAACCAGGAATTGATATTGAATATCAGGAGTAATCGAAATCGCGCCAATACCCAAGTCGGCTTTTTGCTCTTTGACCATAGTGAGTAACTTTGCATAACCAACGGGGATATACTGACACTCAGCTTGTATTTTTTTACATACAGCATCCATAAGCTCTACATCAAAACCAAAAAAATGATTATTATCCGCGACAACACTGAAGGGGGGTGCATAAGATAGAATGGCAATTTTCAGTGTTTCGGCGCGTGAAAAGGTCATGCTACACAATAGGAGGAGTAGTGCAACAAACCGCATAGAGGTAGTCCTTTATGTAATCTAATTTAACAATAGTTTGCTCAGAGATAGTTGTCAAAGAAGGTATCGAGAAATGAAATTGGAGCGAGGTGATGGCAATAAAAATTTCCCTGGATCATCCAACCTTTACTCTACGAGAGAAAGTTCAAGAAATTAACAAGAGATTTTTAGCTGATTACGGTTTTAGTTATTTTCAATATTTGAGATGTTTTGATGATGGTTCTATAAGTTTGCTAACTAATAACACAGGTCTGATAGAATATTTTCAGCACGTGGATAATTCTCCTGTTGTTTTTTCTTCCTTTAATAATGACTATGAAAATTCACATTCTTACTGGTTTTTGTGGGATGAGGTTTTGCCAAAATTCCCGGTGCAACTGGCTCGAGAGAAATTTCATATTCATAATGGAATTACCTTGGTAAGGCGCTCAAGAAATTATTACGATATGATAGCTGTTGCTTTACCTGCAGAACAAGCCAATGCGGGATCATTTTATTTAAATAAATTAAAAATTATTGAACACTATATCAATGATTTTGATAAACAAAATAAAGAGTTAATTACGCTTATCAATAATAATAAAATAATCCTTCCCAGTTCCTATCGCGATGTTAATTATCAAAAAATTTGTTTAACAAATGGACGTGTCACGCTTAAAGGTACAGAAGGCTTAACTTATATTACCTCCCAGGAATTAGCTTGTTTACGTTTGTTATTGCAAGGCGCCTCCTATAAAGAAGCCGCGAACTTACTCCATTTATCTTCCCGTACTGTCGAGACTTATATGGATAGAATAAAACAGCGGACCGGTTTTTTTTCTCGCTCCGAGATTGAGCGCGCTCTTTTGTGTCCGTAATAAGCACGGACAGAGTTCTTATTAACAACCTTTTATACTACCGCGTGTACTTTTCAACTATCGCCGTTAAAGGCTGTATTAAAGAAGGATTTATTATGATCATTGAAGAAAAAACACGGGCAGAAGAATTATTTAAGAACTTTTGTGTTGGATACAAAGCGCGAGATTTACCTTATTTGCTTAGTCTGTTTACTAAAAACAGCAATATGTGGGGCTCAGGTATTGATGAATACCGCGTTGGCCTAAAACAAATCGAAGAGCAATTATTGCGTGATTGGAGTCAATCAGAGACAGGTGAGATTCAAATTCTATCTTTTGTGCCCGCTAACAAAAAAGAAGGTTTATGGTCAGCTGCTCTTTGTGAAGCAAAAGTGACTATAGCCGGTAAGGAATATCTTTTTTCCCATTTAAGAGGAACAATTGTTATAGAGAAAGAAGAAGGCTCTTGGAAAATTGCTCATATGCATGCCTCTTTTCCTGATTATAGGAATTTGGAAGGTCATTCTTTTCCTGCCCAGCAATAGCAGAGGAGCTATCTATGGTGGAGAATTCATTGATTCTCCACGATTCTTAGTTGAATTAATGCTCAATTTTCTGCATTAAGTAGTTTGCCAGTTCATTTCGAGCATATATTTGATAGATAAAATCTGCTTCCTGCTGTTGAGGTTTACCTTGTTGCGAGTCAAAACGATGAGATTGATAGGTTACAATGAGGTGGTAATTTTTAAAAAAATCCTGCTTTTGTAACACTTCGGTGAGATCATTCCCACGTTGCCATTGAGGGTAATAGGTTCGGATAATCCAATCAGGCTTTATCTTTTGTTGTAAATCTTGTGCATACAAAGGGAGTGAGAGATGAATCCTGGCACTAGTCATTTCAGCATTAGTCAAACATTGACTATCGATAAATTGAAGATCTTTTCTCGCAAAGAATGGAATGATTCCACAATCAGCCAAGAGTATTTTTGCATTTTCTGTTGCATGGCGGTTTAAAAACTCCACAACTTTCATACGCATAGCTGAACGCTCTTGATAATGTTTAACTTCTGTATCGATGTTCACTATTTTTCCGCTGGGAATAAAAAGATGAGTAAAGAGCACGATGATTAACATACTGAGTAAGGTGTTATTTTTTGCTGAAAAATGAAAATTATTTAAAAATTCTTTCACCCCTAAAACAGGTAAGAGGCTAAAAACACCAAAAGCAGCTAAAAAAAGGCGGTTGTAATAAGCTATAACGGGATCAGCACGGCATAAAAGCAGGCAATACAATAGTGATGGTAGCCAAAGTAGTAGATGCCGACAGTCTTTACGGGCACATAAATAAGGCAGGCTTAAAATCAAGCAGGGAAATAGAAGGTATAAATAATCATTGACTAGATGGAAGCTGTGAGTGCTAACAATCGCTTTACAGCGATAACTATTCGGCAAGAGATGGCCAAAGTAAATAAGACGCCAGCCAAAATATAGGCTATAGGGCAGGATAAAACCAAGGGAAAAAACAAGAAACATACTCCGTAGTTGAGAGGAGGGGAGTTTATAGTGAGAATGAGAACAGAGTAGGAAAGCAAAAGGCGCAATGATCCACAACAATCCCTCAAAACGCGTTAGCGCCAGTAAAGTCAAGTTCAAGCAAGCTATTAACCATGCTCTGGCGTGATAACGATTCTTTTTTAAAGGGATTGCACCCTGCCATTTAGTAAAGCCCAGGGCAGATGCAGTTTGCCAACTCATGAGTAAAGCCAGCGCAACAAAAAAGCTGGTTTCAAATCCACTTACAGTCCACCAACTAACACCTTGATAATGGCTAAACAGATAAACAGGTAGCATAGCCAGCAAAGGCGACAAAAAAGTGCGCGCAAATTGATAAAGAAACACTAAGGCAGCCAATAAGCTTATACTCGCAAAACATTTAACGGCTGGAATTAAAGGGACACCCAGCTTGAGAAATAGTGAGGCAAGCAGAACCCAGAGAAAATTGGAATAACCCTCTACCGGTGGCGTATTGGCATACCAGCGAAAACCTAATCCATTAGCCATGGTCTGAGCGTAATGCCAGCTGATAAATGCATCATCGGTGGTAAAAGGCCACGCATGGTATAGCGCATTGACTAATTGCAGCAAAATAAGAGCAGCAAGTAAAACGGTGAGGGAAGACTCCAGGGAGGCTCTATGCGCATTCAAACGATTTTAATCCTTTACTTTAGTTGAAGATGGCTCTTCGGATTCCTCATTTTACGGAGTATGCTTTTTTCGTACAAGAAAAGATTGATTGTGCAGGCATTTTACAGACCTATTTTCAAGAGGTTATAGGAGATAAAAAAATTGATTGTTTGTGAAGTTGCATATTATAATTTCAACCTTTTTGACAGGCAATCAATTGATTTAAGGTGGCAGGATGAAGGTCTTATTTTCCGTGTTTATCCTGGTGTTTTCAGGATTGGTAGCTGCGAAGACTTTGCATGAACCTTTGCATAATATCGTTGTTTTTGGTGATAGTTTGTCGGATAACGGTAATTTATATGAGCACTTGGAACATAAAGTGCCGCCGTCACCACCTTATCATGCCGGACGCTTTACCGATGGCCAGGTGTGGGTTGAGCATTTGGTGGAATCTTATTTCCCTGGTAATGGCGCTGCACATTTACTCGATTATGCGTTTGGTGGTGCAGGTATCTCGGAAGAAGATGATGATGTTTTATTCACGTTAAACCGTGAAATCCAGATTTATCTGGATGCACATCAAGGTAAAGCAGATCCATACAGTCTTTTTGTAGTCTGGATAGGGGCTAATAATTATCTCGGTGTGCCCGATGAGGACATGGTGGAGAAAACTCTGCGTGACGTCAACATAGGTATTCAACACGGTTTACAACGTTTAGTTACTGCTGGCGCGAAACATATTCTTGTGGTTAATTTGCCTGATCTGGGGCAAACACCCATGGCGAGAGAGTTCGATGCCCAAGAAAAAATGACTTATTTAAGTGAGCAGCATAATAAACACTTGGCAGAAAAAATAAATGAATTGAAACGTACTTATCAAAATGTGCAATGGCTTTATTTTGATGTGCATGGAACTTTAAATGACCTGCTTGTTACTCCTGAAGCTTATGGTTTTAACAATATAACAGATACCTGCTATAACGTAATGGTTGAAAAACCCCAGAAGTCTGTTTTACGCATGGCAGCAAGAGCAAGGTTGAAAAACAAAAGAAACGTATGCGAAGGATACTTGTTTTTTGATCTGGTCCATCCTACTTTGCCGGCTCACCAGATTATGGCAGAGCGTGCCAAGGACTTTTTGGACATGGCAGGGATTCAATTTACTGATTAATCGTTCTCTATAATCGAGGCCTTGTACTAGTATAAAACAAGGCCTTTTAATCCTGGCTTCCCGCGGTTGTAACTCATTTCATTGTTGATAAGGCTTAGGTATTGGTTTAACCAGTTTTTTGGTCTCGGCAGGAATTTTGCTTAATTTAAAATCCAATACAGCAATGGAGTAGTTATGCAATTACTTCTAGGGCTTTGTTTATTATTTTTTTTAAATTTTTCTGTCGCTAAAGCAGCGGATTTGGAAATCCAGGTTAAAGGGCAAAAAATAATGCTGCCTTATTGGCCTGCTACAGGCAGGCAATTGCAAGGTGGTTTAGTCATGGTGCAGGGTGAATTGGCTAATGAAGGTTTTCTGCTACTTAATAACCTCGCTATTCAATTTGCCAAACTTGGGTGGGCAGTGCTTTTAATAAACTCAGCGGGACAGCAAGGTTCCACCTCTTGGATTGAGCAGCTTCCTGAAGCCTTATCAGCTTTACGGCAGAAAGAAAATAAACGCCTGGTGCTGTTGCACTATGGTGACCAATTGCAACTATCTGTCGACTATTTCAGCAAACTCCAGTCAAAACAAGTAAATGGCTTGATTTTACTTTCTGCCTTTGATCAGCCTGTAAAAGAAGATTTACCCAAATTATTGCGTAAAATAACGTTCCCTGTGGTTGATCTGACGGGTCAATTTGATTATCAGTTGGTTTTGGAGCAAGCAGCCACCCGCCACGATTCGATGCAGAATAAATCCTATATTACTACTCAAATCCCTGGCGCAGACCATAATTATTGTTTTGCACGGCAATTATTAGTGGCTTATTTACATGGATGGATGAAAAAATTGCAATTTGCATCACCGGCAAAACCCCCGATTGTTCTTGATAATCGATGGCTTAAAGCGTCAAGATAGTTAATCTTTACCACCCTTTGCTGGTACAAATTTGTTCGTAAGCTTTGCGTATTTTTTGTGTTTTATCATTGGCAATTTTTATCATTTCTTCGGGTAAGCCTTTGGCAATCAGTTTATCCGGGTGATTGCGGCTAATTAAGCGTCGATAAGCACTCTTTACTTCTTGTTTACTGGCAGTGTGGTTGATTTCCAAAATGGCATAAGCCTGCATGAGTGTATTCTGTGGTGGCGCTTGATAGTGATCATTATATTGACGCGAAGAAGAGTGTTGATTCGATGATTGCCTGGAACTCTGATAGCCAAAATCCTCATAAAAGCGGTATTGTTGGTTCAATGGAGCAAACCCCATCTGCCTGAAGATGACGTCAAGAGCCTGTAGCTTCATATTAGATAAGCCATCTGTTTGTGCAAAGCGATATTGAATATCCATGAATAACTTTAATAGTTCAGGGTTATCCCGGCATGCTTTCTGGAGAAGAGTTAAAATGCGGCTTAAATCAAAATTTACGGCTTTTCCTTCATTAAAGAAGCGCTTGGCCAGGGTTTTTTGTTCATGATTCAAACGCATTTCATCCATAAGTGTCTTAGCCAGTTCGATTTCTTGCTCAGAAACACGCCCATCTGCTTTGGCAAGATGCCCCATTACAGAAAAGGTTGCTTGAAAAAAAATTTTCTGTACGGCTTGCCGTTTTTCGGAATGATAATACCAATGAGGGCGGGTATAGTGGCTAACGATACCACGATCGAAAAAATTGCCAATGAGAATTCCAAAGAGTGCTCCGGCCGAACCTCCAATCAGGTAGCCAAAAAAAGCACCGAGGATTTTTCCCCACCACTGATGATTAGTAAAAAATTGCCGAAAATTCATTTCGCCCTGTTTTCCATTCATGTTAAATAAGTTTTATAACTATAAGTGTAATTATACGCTTTGTATTATTAAAAAAGACTGAAATCGACCCACTAATCAGTTTATATATTTATCAACCCGTCTTTTAAAAAATTAAAAATAGCCTTTCTTTACCTTTGATTTTAATCCATCTGTTTAGTAAAGAAGAAAGATTACGAGCAATTTTTTGGTAGTACTCCCTAAGGATAGGGATGACAATCCTTGTCGTTTTGGGTTTAGGCGATGAGTCAATTCATGAGTATGCAGTAGCAGGGAAGAACCTTAAGTTTTAATATCGTAAGAAATGAGAGGTTAAGAATTTTTTGACAATATTGATTAAAAAAAGTATATTTCGGCTTAAATTTAGCAATGCCAGTCCATTAATCGCTATCAGGAGAAAAAATGAGATCTATCGTTTTAACCAAGTTTGGGGATATAGATGTTTTTGCAGAAGCTACTTTACCAAAACCAGAGATTAAACCTGGCCATGTATTAATTAAGGTAGTTGCTACCAGCGTTAACCCACTTGATTATAAAATGCGTAAAGGTTATTTCCCTGATTTGGTAAAAAATTTTCCAATGGTTTTGCATGGCGATGTTGCTGGTATTATTGAAGAAGTAGGTGAGGGTGTTACTAATTTTTCTGTGGGCGACGAAGTCTATGGCTGTGTTGGAGGCCTTCTTGATATGGGAGGAGGCTTAGCTGAATACGTACTTGCTGATGCCGATTTAATTGCGCTTAAACCTAAAACGCTATCCTTGGTTGAAGCGGCTTCCTTGCCTTTGGTTTCTCTCACTGCTTGGGAAGGTTTAGTCACCTATGCTAAGGTGAAAAAAGGACAAACAGTCCTCATTCATGGTGGTACAGGTGGTGTTGGTCACGTCTCGATACAGTTAGCTAAATGGTTGGGTGCAAAAGTGTTTGCAACTGGTTCATCAGCTAAAAAATTAGAGATGGCCAAGCAATTGGGTGCTGATTTTGCGATAGATTATAAAAAGACAACGATCGAGTCTTATGTTGCTGAGCATACTAATGGCGCAGGTTTTGAGATTGTTTTTGATACCGTAGGCGGAGAAAATTTTAGTGAATGTTTTCAGGCGGCCGCTCTTTTTGGTCAAGTGATCTCTATTCTTGCTGCTGGTAATTATGATTTATATCCCGCATTTTTCAAAGGGTTATCCATTCATCTTGTATTACAGCCTTTACCTCTTATCACTGGTATTAAGCGCGCTCATTATGGGGAAATACTAGCTAAAATAGCTACGCTAGTGGATGAAGGCTTTATTCGTCCTTTAATCGATGAGCAAAAATTTAACATTACTCAAGTAGGGGCTGCTCATGCCCATCTTGAAAATGGAAACGCTCTAGGAAAAATTGTGCTTACTAATTTTGCTTAATGAGAAGGGTGTTTTAATTTTTTCGTATCATATAACTACACTCTTCGAAAGTGTGTAGTTATTTTAAGCATTTACTTTGATAATGATGTCTTGGACTTTTTCTTAAATTATTAACCCAAGAGAGCAAAATAAATATATACTTTCCTTTTTTCAATAGGGTAGTTTATGCGACACGTTTATTCATTCTTAATGTACTTGATGACACCATATATGTTATTGCGGCTATGGTGGAAAGGACGTCAATTACCGGCTTATCGGCAGCGGATCTCAGAGCGTTTTGTTTTAAACGACAGAGAGGATATTCAGGTTGATATCTGGGTTCATGCTGTTTCTTTAGGAGAGGTGATTGCAGCTACACCCTTAATCGATGCCTTGCTTGCCAAGCAATGGACGATTTTAGTAACGACAATGACGCCTACTGGTGCGGAACGAGTCAAGGCGCGTTTTGGTGAAAAAGTTATTCACCAGTATATGCCTTATGATCTACCTGGTGTAACCAAGCGATTTTTTAAAAGAACGAAAGCTCGTGTAGGACTCATCGTTGAAACAGAGTTATGGCCAAATATAATTCATTATGCCTATAAAGCACAGATGGATCTTTTTCTGGTTAATGCTCGCTTATCAGAGCGCTCTTATCAGGGATATCGCAAGGTTAAATTTTTATTCAAACCAGTGCTGAACCAGTTTAATGCTATTTTGGCGCAAAGTGAGGATGATGCTAAACGTTTTAGAGCCCTTGGTGCAGTTGCGTCCAAGGTGATTGTTTTAGGTAATATGAAATTTGATTTGCAAACACAAAATATTAATACAGAGCTCTTTTTGGATTTAAAAGCCCGTTGGGGAGTTGAGCGTGTTGTAGTCATGGTTGCAAGCACACATGAAGATGAAGAAGAGTTGGTATTATCACGCTTAAAAAAATTGCAGGCTGCTATTGATAATATGATCCTGTTAATTGCCCCTCGCCATCCAGAGCGCTTTCAGAAAGTCCATCAATTAAGTGTCCAGCTTGGTTTTAACACGGGTTTGCGTAGTCAGAAAGAAACGCTGAGTAAAGAAAACGAAGTGGTTATTCTAGATTGCCTGGGCGAGTTATTAGGCTTTTATCAGATCAGTGATTATGCTTTTGTTGGTGGTAGTCTGGTGCCGGTGGGCGGGCATAACGTATTAGAGCCTATTGCTATGAAAGTCCCGGTTCTTAGTGGAACGCAGGTTCATAATTTTAAAACCATCTGTCGTGATTTGCAGGAGGCACAGGCTATCGAGTTGGTGGAGAATGCGGATATTTTGATCGAGCGAATCATTGCTTTACATCAGGATGGAAATAGAAAAAAGAATCTGGTGGCTAATGCAACGATGGTTCTCGAAGCTAACAAAGGAGCTGTGGCACGATATGTAGCCAAGGCACAATCAATTCTCAATGGTTAAGTTTGCCTTAATTCCTAGCCTGTTGGAGAGGTAGACGATAAGAAACTAACAAGCAGAGCTTAACGCTCTGCTTGTTGTCATTAACCACCCTGGTTTTGACGTTCTTTAATTTCAGATAAAGTCTTGCAGTCTATGCACAAAGTGGCAGTAGGTCGTGCTTCTAAGCGTCGTAAACCAATCTCGATACCGCAAGCTTCACAATAACCAAAATCTTCATCACGAAGTCTTTCAAGGGCATCTTCGATTTTCTTAATTAATTTACGCTCCCTGTCACGGGTTCTGAGCTCAAGACTGAATTCTTCTTCCTGGCTAGCTCGATCAGAGGGATCAGGGAAGTTGGCAGCTTCATCTTTCATATGAGTTACTGTTCTATCAACTTCTTCCATCAGCGATTGACGCCAAGCAAGCAATATTTTTTCAATATGTGCTAATTGCTTGTCATTCATATACTCTTCGCCTTCAGTTTCCTGATAGGGGGCTATTCCCATACTGCTAACGGCGTCATTTTTCACGTTTCGTATACTCTCGTTGGTTGAATCGGTTAATTGCTCTGGCATCTATGCCTCCTTGTTGCATCCTGTTCAACAAGCCATTATGGCATGCGATTGAAAAGCGCTAGGTATACCAAAAATCATTCTAGTCATCAACTAATAATTCGCTTGCCACCACTTACTCGGTCATTACCTTGCCAATCTTGCCAGCATTGAACCTGTAAATATCCATATTCGTTAAGCATAGACATTACCGCAAATTTTTGATCAAAGCCATGCTCTAATAATAATAGCCCGCCAGGCTTAAGCCTAGCAATACTATGTTTAATAATGTGTTTTATTGCAGTTAATCCATCTTCACCACTAACCAGAGCCAAACTTGGTTCGAAGCGTACATCGCCTTCAGCAAGATGGGGATCATGGGCTGCTATATAGGGCGGATTTGATACGATAGCATCAAAGTGTTGTTGTGTTGATATCTTTTCAAACCAGTCAGAATGGCAAAAACAGACATTGGTTAATCCCAAACGCGCCGCATTTTCTTCGGCAGTCTGTAAGGCTCCCTGGCTAAAATCACAGGCAGTAATTTGCCAGTCAGGGCATTCCGATGCAAAAGCGAGTGCAATAGCACCACTACCTGTTCCCAAATCAAGGATTTCTGCTTGTGGTTTATCAGCCAGCTGAGCTAAGGTCAGTTCAACGAGAAGTTCTGTTTCTGGCCGCGGTATTAACGTATCCTCACAGACTTTTAGTGGTAGAGACCAGAATTCACGCGTACCGGTTAAATAAGCGACAGGAACACCTTCCGAACGTTGATCAACCAGGCGTTGATAGGTCTGCCACTGGGCTTGAGTTAAGTTTGCATCTGGATAGGTATAAAGATAGGTACGTGTTTTGAGCAAAACATAGGCGAGAAGAATTTCTGCATCCAGGCGAGCACTGCTACTCTGTGTTTCAAGCTTCGTTATTGCTTGTAACAGAGCGCTTTTAATGTCAATCATGATTACCCAATTCAGCGAGTAATTCGGCGTGGTATTCGCGCTGTAAGGCTTCAATGACAGGATACAAATCACCCGCAATGACATCATTGAGCTGGTAAAGCGTCAGATTAATGCGGTGATCGGTTAAGCGTCCCTGGGGAAAATTATAGGTACGAATCCGCTCAGAACGATCACCTGTCCCTACGAGCGATTTGCGTGTCTGTGCTTGCTGTTGCCGTTGCTTGCTTTGTTCTGCGTCGAGTAGGCGTGTTTTTAATAAGGCCATCGCTTTGGCACGGTTTTTATGTTGTGAACGCTCATCCTGGCATTCAACCACTACCCCTGTGGGGAGATGGGTGATGCGAATGGCTGAATCAGTTTTGTTGACGTGCTGACCGCCTGCTCCTGATGAGCGATAGGTATCAATACGAAGTTCATCACTGTTAATTTCGATGTCATCAATTTCTTCAACTTCCGGTAAAATAGCTACTGTACAGGCTGAGGTATGGACGCGTCCCTGTGATTCTGTTTCTGGTACACGTTGCACACGATGTGCGCCGGATTCAAATTTTAATTGTGAGTAAACGGCATTACCACTGACACGTGCAATGACTTCTTTATAGCCGCCATGTTCTCCGTGACTCGCGCTGATTATTTCAACCTGCCAACCTTTTGTTTCAGCATAACGACTGTACATACGGAACAAGTCACCGGCAAAAATTGCTGCCTCATCCCCGCCAGTACCGGCACGCACTTCAAGGTAAATATTTCGTTCATCATCAGGATCTTTCGGAATCAGGTGCCATTGCAATTGCTCTTCAAGCTCATCGATTTTTTCTTTGGCACTGGCCATTTCGTCGGCTGCCATCGCTGCGAGCTCGGCATCATCTCCATCGAGTAATTCCTGCAATGAAACGACATTATTACGCGCCTGTATATAAGCATCATAGCAAGTGGCAACAGGCTCTAGTTGAGCATATTCTTTTGATAAATTTTTAAATTGATTCTGATCCGCTATGACCGATGCTTCTGACAGTAAACGGCTAATTTCCTGGAAGCGCTCGAGCATTTGCTCCAATTTTAATTCAAGAGATTTCTTCATAAGGAGACTGTACTAAAGGATTAAATAAATAGCGTGCCAAATCAAAGAGTTCTTCACGCCCGTCTAATGCTGCTTGACGAAAGCCCACAGTAGGATGATGGACTAATTTATTCACCAGCCGCTCGCAAAACTCACGTAATACACTATCCTGGCAATAGCCTGCTGACAATTTGTCCTGGGCCCGCTGTAATTCTTTCTGTGCCAATACTTGCATATGATTACGATAATCACAGATAACTTCTTTGGCACGTAATGAACGGTGCCAACGAATATAATTATCCAATTCACAATCAATGAGTTGTTCAGCCTGTCGGGCTGCAGAACGCCGCTCATCCATTCCTTTGGTAATCATTGATTGCAAATCATCGATGTTATACAGATGAACGGCTTCCAGCTCACCCACGTCTGCTTCAATGTCACGGGGTACTGCCAAATCAAGAAAAAACATTGGATTTTGTGCTCGCTTGCTTAAGGCATGTTCAACCAAGCTTTTATTAATAAAGGGTAATGGACAGGCGGTTGCAGAAATCACCACATCAGCTTGAGACAGGTACTGCGGGATATCACCGATAGTTAATGCTTCGCCGCCGAAATCGCTAGCAAGCTGTTGAGCATGCTCGCGGGTACGGCTTGCAATTAAAAAGCGCTTAACACCTTGTTTATGCAAATATTTGGCAACGAGGGTTGCAGTTTCGCCAGAGCCAATTATAAAGACTTGCAAATCGTTTTGACTGGGAAATAACTGACCAATTAATTGCACCGCAGCATAGGCGACAGAAACAGGATTTTTACCAATGCCACTTCGATTTCTAATACGTTTGCTTGCACTGAATATATATTGAAAGACAGAGCGTAAAGTTGTTTTTACCGTTCCTAACTGACAGGCATATTGATAGGCTTGTTTCATTTGGCCAAGAATTTGCGGTTCACCAAGCATCATTGAATCCAAACCACTGGCAACTCGCAACGTATGGCGAATGCCATGATGGCCGTGGTGAATATAAAGATAAGGTGATAATAACTCGGGTGCCAATTCATGTTGATAGGCAAGCCAAGGTACTATATTTTCTGGCTCTTCTGTGTCGCAATAAATTTCGGTACGGTTGCAGGTTGATAACATAGCCGCTTCGTTTACTGCAGGTAAACGAATTAACTCGTTAAGCAATTTATCTTGCATAGCAAGAGGCAGTGCGATTTTTTCACGCACTGTCAGTGGGGCAGTTTCATGATTTAGTCCACAGGCGACAAACACCATAGAATTCAATTTAAAGGCAGCAGAGTATCAGGGAATTGTAAACTATTACCCGAGAAATTTGTAGACTTGAGAGCGATATAATGGCTATCTAACCAATGAAAACTTAAAGTGAAAGACGTGTTGATATTTCTATCTCACTCATTTCTTCTTTCGAGCCGGGTCTGTCTTCATTTTTGTTGTTCGAAGAGGCTTCATCTACAATTTTTTTGGCTTCTTTTTCTGCTTGCTTGTAGAGAGTGCTCGTAACCCAAGACATTGATAGGCCTGCAAGGCGAGCAAGCTCTTGTTTCAGTCCAATCAGATCACTTAAACCAGCTTCCGCTAATGCAGTTGCAACGGATTTTCCCTGGTAGGCATTGTTTATCATGTTTTCTGCATGAGGCATTAGTTTCTCAGCTATAATCAGTTGCAACAACGCTGTTTGATAGAAGCTCTCATTGTGATCCTGCCTGGCCAGTGTATAGGTGGTAATAGCAAGTAAAAAATAACCAGGTGTCCAATATAGTTCCGCTGCTTTACTGGCATAAAAGAGGGCGTTATTCAACGAGTTTTGAGCAAGTGCTTGTTTGCATAAGCCGCCCAGTGCCGGAAAATATCCCAGATAGGCTGCAAGTTGTAGATAGGATGGTGCATAAGCCTTGAATATGCTTTCTTCGGCTTTAAGGTGGCGTTTGTATTGGCCATAGACAAAAATACCTTTTAACAATTCAAAGGTGTGCAGGGTAGATTGGGGTTTGTATTCGTGAATGGGTTTGCCTGCCTGAGGAGGCTCTTCAGTCCGTGGTGGGTTAAGCCCACAAAGACGCCATTTCTCATTCCAGATGTCATTCAAGCTTGGATGCTTACATAAGGTATTGAGTTTCGGGTTACCAAGAGCAGCTCTAATCAAAAGGGCGAAGTCGATTTTTTCAATCTCACTCGCTAAGGCTACTTGTTCCTGAGATGATAAACCTCCTTGCTCCAGAGCCTCACTTAATTCAAGTAAAGGCTTTAGAGAAATTTTTTCAGCCGTCTTTAATTTTAAAAATTGTTGTAAGGTCTGGTAGGGCATTAAGCTGACTCAAGGTCGAGAATAGTGGATATATTATACCCCAAGTCAGCAAAATAGCACCAGATCAATCAAAAACTATCAACTATACACGGAGAGCTCGGTAAGATTGGCCGTGCTTCCATCCATTTCATCCAATTTTTGAGGTTTCTTACTGCTTCCCACAGGAATAATAGGTAATTGAATATTATCGTCTTCTTCATCTCTGAGCTCCTCAACAAGTGCATTGAATTCTCCTCTAGTGGACTTAGGAGTAGGGACACTTGTACTAAAGAACCTGTCAGAGCTGTCCACAATTTTGACTTTAACAGACTTTGGTTTTTTAGTCGGGTTTTCAGCGATTACAGGAGAACTAACCCCATCTTCTTCATTGATGGATATGGGTTGCTTTTGTACAGAAACACCCACTGGTGGTTGAATAGATTCCGGGGAACGTCTTATCGGAGGTACTTCTACCGATATTACTTCTGGTCTGTCAACAGGGGTGGGCATTTGTACAGATGCTAATTGCGGCAGTTCTACCTTGACCTTGGGTTCTACTATTTCTTCAATGTGGAAAGGAATATAGGCTTTTTTCAATGCCTTCAGTACTGGTGCTGGAACTTCTTTTGCCAGAACATCAATATCTTCAAGCCCGGTCGGTAATTGACTACGGATTTCAAGAATTTTATCTGTTAGTATCAAACAGGCTTCCGCACTCAACGTAGCTTTCATTGTTTCTCTAATGATTTCATAGAGTTCACTGCGACTCGCACGGTTAATATCAGGAAGATCATAGCGATGAAAGGATTTATCTGTTGAAATAAATTTCGCTGGATAGAATGCACGCAGTAGCTCTACCATTTTTTCTATCATAATCGAACTACGGAAAATACCGACGTTTGCCCTGCTTTCCCGCGGTAAGGATTGTGCATGCTTAAGCCCAATGTCAATAAATGAACGACTGTCATCCAGACCAGTCCCAATGATACCAGCAGCTCCCCAACATAGGATAGTGCCATCGCTTGAACGGGTACCAAGAGGAAGGACTTCTGTTTCAGTTAAATCGCTCAATCCTCTTTCCAACTGGCAAGGTACAAATCCTTTTAGGGAGCTTGTTAGAGAATGGGGCTCTTGGCCAATGGCAACGACTAATTGATCACAAACAAGCGTTGTGACTTCAGGAAGTACTTTTGTTTTACGCTGTTTTACTGGTTTTCCGAAGGTAAGGCTAAGGCTGCCTGTATCGTCAAGTTCTACTTTGGTTAAATCACCTAGGGCCATTTTAGCCTTTGGATTGTCATCCAAATCAGAAAATTGTCGGTTGAACATATTATTAGTATCAAAATTCTGTCCGTCACGTGCTACCCAAACAAAGGAGGTAACATCGGGTTGGCATCCATTGATGATATCGAGAACCATCGCTGCATTTCTGGCTCCACCACCATAAAAAACAACATTGCCTTTTAAGCGGGCATCACCATGGTCTTGACCATAAATCATCTTGCCAGTACTTAATAGTTGTTTTGACAGCACAGAATCAACTTGGGTTGCTGTTAATTTTCTTGTAGGCCCAGGACCCGTACAAAGATCAATATGAGCAGTATAGAGGTAAAACTGAATATCAAGGATTTTTACCGCAATACGATGAGGAAAACCATCTTCTTCCCAGGCTATAGTACCGTTATAAGTTGCTTTCGTTTCGATGGCAATAGCTGTTGCATTTAAGATAGTCATACCTAAATCACGTTGGGTACAAACCGTCGCATGATAAAAATCATTGGCCATCGTGTATTGATAGGGATTACGTTTGGTAACCTCATCACGGGCAAAATCTTCTGAACGAGTACTGTATATCTGCGGAGTTTGGACTTTTGCGGGTTGTCCCATCAAGGTATGACCATCTTTACGCCATTGATCCCAGCTTAATGGATCACTAAGAACAATGACTGCAGGTGTACCATTTTTATTCTTTTTCTCGCGTAGTTCTGTGGGTAATTCGCCGTACAGCATTGTACCTGCAACACCAGCGCCAATAACAATTCGCTCATAGGTTATAGGCGTTGTTTGAGTCAGCATGGCTTTCTCTAAAGCAAGTGATTGCAGCTCTTGTTGTACACGTGCTTCTCGCCCGAGAGTTATATTGGTGAGTACTCTTAATTGCTCAAATTGTTTTACAGAAGGATTATCGCCTATTTTTAATTTAAATCGTGCAAGCGCTTCTTTTTCTAGCTCTACCCTCTTCAATAATTCATCTAATTCGGTTACTCGTTTTTCAATTTCAACTAATCTTTTCGCAACGCTTTTACTCAACATTTTTACAACTCTCTATTAGGTATGGTAATTTTTAAAAGTCATTTTTTTAACTATCCTTGATTGTTATATAAAAAATTATCTGCAATATTTTTGCGTATCTTTGAAAAATAAATGCAACTCTGATAATTGTCTCGTGCGGCATATATTAATGATTTAGTCTTAAAGAAATATTATGAAAATATTAACGAAATATTATGTATAAAATTGATTGCAAAAAGAGATGAATATATTTGCATGTTTCACTCAAGTAACTTTCACCTTCGCCGCTAATAGAGGTAAGTAGTTTTTGCACAGGAAGATTATCCTGATAGGAGTAATAGATGGATATTATTTTTCAAGGCAAACATAATAGTGAAGAAGCTGCTGAAAGCTTATTGAGTGTGTTGCGCCTCTTTAAAGAGCGTTACCATATCAGTCAGTTTCGCGAAATGCATTTAACAGTAACGTTGGTCGATGATCAGGGTGATGATGTGGAGCTAGTTGATAGCGAAACTGCACAGGCCTATCGCATTTTCGAAGTGTATAGAAAAGGGCATGAATTAACTGGACGCCAGGGCCAGCCCATGTTGCAATTAGTAGTCGACAACACACGCTAAGTGGAGGGTTTGATGATTCTGGCTTTACTTGCCATTGTACTGACTCTGGTGTTGGTTGTGGGTATTCATGAAGCTGGCCATGCAATTGCGGCAAAATGGTTTGGGGTAAAAATTCAACGGATTTCCATTGGATTTGGCAAACCACTATTAACCTGGCGAGGAAAAACAGGTTGTGAATGGGTCTGGGCTATCTGGCCGCTGGGTGGCTATGTGCAATTACTGAATTCGCGTATTCAGCCTGTTCCCAAAAAAGAGTATAACGATTGTTTTGATAAAAAACCGGTGTGGGTACGTTGCGTTATTTTACTGGCTGGTGCTGGTGCAAATCTGCTAACAGCCTGGCTGATGCTAACCATCATGTTTACCATAGGCTATCAACAGAATGCTCCAGTTATCCAAAAAGTAGTTCCACAAAGTCTAGCAGCTAAAGCAGGGTTTAAAGCAGGCGATCAGATCACCTCAATAGCAGCGAAGGAAACCTCTTCCTGGCAAGATGTAGGTATGCGCCTTATCATGGTACTTGGTAAGGCTGAGGTCAGGATAAATGTTCTTGATAGCGAAAAGAAATCGCGTTCCCTCACGCTTGATTTACAAAAATGGACTTACAAACGTGGAGCAGGAACTTTATTAACAACCCTTGGAATTGAACCCGGTGCGTTAAAACAATATCGCTATCAGGTAAAAGGACAGCCTCTTTTAAGCTCGGTGTGGCATTCTATTGAAAAGATAGGACAGTTATTGATTTTCTTTTTAGTTATATTAAAGCAGTTGCTTACGGGAGTGATTCCTTTTGCCGTACTGTTGGGACCGATTGGTTTATTAGCCGCATCAGCAAATTCCTTTATGCAGGGATTTGCAGTTTTTTTATATTTTATTGCTAGTTTGAGCCTTGTTGTCGGTCTGGTTAATTTATTTCCTGTTCCAGGCCTTGATGGCGGTTCAATTATTTATGCGCTTGTGGAAAAAATTCGTGGGAAACCAGTGCCAGTTGCTTGGGAATTACTTCTTCATCGTTTAGCGGTAATTATATTTTGTGTCTTGTTAGTACAACTTATTTTGAATGATCTTCAACGTTATTTGACCAGTTAATTAGAGGGACAGCTGATAGTTGCTAGCTTGAGTACTTATCATGATATTCGGGCATCGCAACGGAGCATACACTCGTGTGTGAGCAGGGAAGCACAGAGAATCAGGCCATAACCGTCTAGATAGCAGAAATGTAACAGTCCTAACTGCTGCTTGTGCGGGCACAGCACCAAACATCTACACGCGTTACTCCCTGCTGTTTGAAAAGCCTCGCCAATTCATTCACAGTACTGCCTGTCGTTAATAAGTCATCAATTAGCGTTATATGGTTATAGCTATTTATTTTAACTTGAAAAGCCTGATGTAGATTTTTACGACGTCGTTGACTATCCAGATTGGCTTGAGGGATTGTGTGAATAATTTTTTTGCAAAGGTTGAGTTCGCAAGGAATTTTGAGTTGTTTTGCCAATAATTTAGCGAGTTCAGCTGCTTGATTAAACCCCCTTTGTTGTAATCGCCTGGGATGCAGTGGAACAGGAACTAAACATTGTGTTGAGGTGGTTTTCTCCGGCAAAGCATCTAACATGAGTTTGGTTAAAAAAGTACGTAAATAGAAGGCATCACGATATTTGAATTCATGTATCAAGGTCCGTAGTGGTTCCTCGAAATAATAACGGGTAATTGTGTGATCAAAGCCTGGTTTTTTTTGGGAACAAACACCGCATACTAAAAATTTTGCATCGGGTAAGGGAAGAGCACAAAAATAACAGGCATGAGTGATTTGCTTGAATAAATCATTACAGGGTTGGCAAACAGCAAATGGGTCGCGATGATATTGCTGACACAGTACGCAAACCGAAGGCAAACGCAGTAACTGTGCTATACTGGTAATTTTTTGGCGCACGAGCGTTGGATTCCTGTATAAACTCTTTCCATTGTCCATGATGAATTTGAAAATAGAAATTTGCAATACCTTTAACAGGCACGCTTTTGAGTATGAGCAGGCCGCCAAAGTACAACATGAAATTGGTGAGCGTTTATTTGAGCGTTTGCACTATTTAAAGATTAATCCTCGTTATGTACTTGATTTAGGTTGTGGCACAGGTATTTTTTCCGTGTTGCTTAAAAAGCAGTATCCTCAAGCACAGGTTATCGGCTTGGATTTGGCTTATGAGATGCTAACCTTGGCCAACAAGAAACAAGGTTGGAGACGCAAATGGCATTTAGTCAATGCTGATATGACTGCGCTACCTTTCCCCAGTGGTCTCTTTGATCTGGTCTTTGCCAATCAAGTGATTCATTGGATTCAACCTTTATCCACTGTCCTCAGAGAGTTAAATCGAGTCATGAATCTCGAAGGCTGCTTGATGTTTTCGACCTTAGGTCCTGATACCTTTAAAGAATTAAAACAAGCCTGGCTTAAAGCGGATAATTATGCTCATACCAATGATTTCATGGATATGCACGATATAGGGGATTGCTTGTTGGCTGAACGTTTTCTTGATCCAGTTGTGGATATGGAAGTGTTAAAAGTACACTATACCGGTTTAAAACAACTGGTGCGTAGTTTGAAAGCGCAAGGTGTACGTAATATTAATCAGGCACGTAATGCAGGATTAACAGGAAAAGGTAGTTGGCAACGTTTTGAAGCTGAGTATAAAACGCTATGCACCGCCGATGCTAAATATCCACTCAGCTATGAAGTCGTTTACGGGCATGCTTGGAAAGGAGAGCAACGACGAATGAATGATGGTACGGAAACGTTCATACCCGTTTCGCAAATTCGGCGTTTAGGCAAATAACCAGGGGAGGTTAACATTTCGCTAGCCGGGGTAGTTAGGATCTGATCTGTAGTAGAAATGTCAACCGACCTAAAATAATGGGTTCTAAGTGATGAAAAAAATCTATTGGTTAACACTGTTGTTTGTTTCTTTTATGTCTTGTGCTGGCTTTGCAAATAAAAACATGGTGGCAGGACAAATAAGCAAGAATATTGATGAGGCGTTAAAAACGTTTGGTGAGAACATAAATATCGGTATTCTTGTTCAAGACGCGAAGACTGGCAAAGTACTTTATAAAAGAAACGCTGATCGTTATTTTATGCCTGCCAGTAATGAAAAATTATTTACCGCCTTTGCAGCATTAGAGTCTTTCAGCCCTGATTTTAGCTATCAAACACGCCTTTTTGCCGATAAAACTAAAGTTAAAAACGGCATTTTAGAGGATAATATTTACATCCAGTTTTCTGGCGATCCCAGGTTGACTAGTGACCAACTCGAGCAACTGCTTGGTTCCCTTGCTCAAGCTGAGATAAAAAAAATTAAGGGTGCTGTCATCATTGATGATACCGCTTTTGATAATGAAGCGATGAGCCCTGGCACGACCTGGGATGATAAGGATTTCTGTTGGGGCGCTCCGGTTAGTGCTCTGATGATTAATCAGAATTGTGCCAATGCGACCCTTGTTCCCGCTTCCAGGCCAGGGCAGCCGGCGACACTTAAACTGCCTGATTATCCTCAACCTATTCGTTTTATTAATCAAGTGACTACTAAGGCGCCAGCAACGAAAGATTGTGCTATCAAAGTCAAGCCAGAAGGGGATAAAACTTATGCAATCAGTGGGTGTATTAAAACAAACGCACAGCCTCAAAATGTAGCGATGGCGATTAGTGGACCCCGTGAGAATACTCGGTTGCTGGTGGATTACTTATTAAAGAAAAATCATATTCAAGTGAGTAAAAAAATAGAGTTTAGAAAAATGAGCTTCTTACCAGCTGAAGTTTTTTCAAAACAGGATTCACTACCCTTTAAGGCTTTAATTACAACCATGTTAAAAGAGTCTGATAATGGTATTGCAGAATCCCTATTTAAGACTATAGGTGCTCTCTATACCCATGAAGCTGGCAGTTTCATTAATGGTAATAATGCCGTGCGGGCTATTCTGGCTGAAGCGGCGCATTTGAATTTTCCACCAACAACACTTATCGATGGTTCGGGAGCTTCTCGTTATAATTTTATTACTCCAGAGCAAATCGTTGCTTTATTACAGAAAGCATTCTACTCTGATTATGCTGCTTATTTTATTTCTTCTCTACCTGTATCGGGAGTGGATGGAACCCTTAAAGATAGAATGAAAGACCCTTTAACACGTGGAAAAGTACATGCAAAAACGGGCTCAATGTCAGCTGTTTCCTCTTTATCGGGCTACCTTGAAACCAAGACGAAAAGAACGCTTATTTTTTCTATTATGATTAATGGTTTTGTTGATTCCCCAGAAAAGTACAAAGCCTTGGAAGATAAGCTTTGTGCAATATTGATAAAATCCAGTTGATGCTTTTATGCTAATTTTTTTTACAAGTCTTGCACAATTGAGCAAAGCGCTATAATTTAAGTCATCTCAGTTTATAAGGACAGTCAACAATTCGCCAACTTGAGTACTTAGGCCATGATTTTCTGGGGTACAGAAAATCATGGCCTAAGTACCAAGATAGCAGATTGTCAACAGCCCTTAGGTTTGCTTGTGTTAGGAGTCACTATGGAATTTGTTAGCCGTTACGTTTCTCATCAGCCTGATGCCCAAGGTCTGGTATCCTATTCCACTGAAGAGCACCGTATCTGGCAAACGCTTTATGAGCGCCAAATGAAAATCATTCCAGGAAGGGCCTGTGAGGAGTTCATACACGGTTTGCAGAATCTTGGTTTGACTGCTAAACAAATCCCCCAATTGCCTGATGTGAGTTGCCGTCTGCAAGAACTAACTGGTTGGCAAGTAGCGCCAGTTGCTGCGTTGATTTCAGCTCGTGAATTCTTTGAATTATTGGCTGAGAGGAAATTTCCTGCAGCCACCTTTATTCGTTGTGAAGAAGAAATCGATTACGTGCAAGAACCTGATATTTTTCATGAAATATTCGGGCATTGTCCTATGTTAACTCATCCTGTTTATGCCGATTTTGTTTGCACTTATGCGCGTAGAGTCTTGGAGTTGCCGGAAGAAGAATGGCCTCTTTTACAACGTCTATTCTGGTTTACGGTTGAGTTTGGTTTGATTAAAACACCCCAAGGAATCCGTGCTTACGGTGGGGGGATTTTGTCCTCAATCAGTGAAACGGCTTACAGTGTTGAGAGTGATATAGCCATGCGTGTGCTATTTGATCCTGTTGTCGCCTTCCGCATGCCTTATCGCATTGATATGTTGCAACCAGTCTATTTTGTGATCGACGATTACAAAATTTTGTATAAATTTGTAGAGTCTGATATTAATAAATATATTCAACGCGCAAGAGAATTAGGTGAATACCCACCGTTGTTTCCAGTGGATAAAGATAATCCTAACATTCATATTCTTGCTTGTTAAAAAATTGACAACACTTAAGCGTAGAGTTTTAGTATATGCTAAATCTATAGCGGTAGAGGTTTTTAAATGGCTGTGTTTGTAGTGCTATTGGAAGATAATTCAAGAATTGATGGTGAAAGAAATGATTAAAATCAGTTCCAATTGTAATGCCTGTTCAGTCTTGTTAATATCAGAGCATATCTTATGTTCATTGGCGATACAGTCAAGGAGCAACGCTTGATTAAAGTTCTAATTGTTGATGACCACGCTCTTGTACGAATGGGGATTCGACGATTACTAGAGGATTTACCCGATGTGGATGTGGTTGCTGATGCAGAAAGCGGCGAACAGGCATTAACCTTGGTTAAATCTCATAAACCCGATGTGGTTTTACTCGACATGAAAATGCCGGGAATTGACGGCTGGGAAGTAACCAGACGGCTCAAGAAATCGAATCCGCAAGTGAAAGTCATTGCTGTAACTGCTGTGTGTGCAGAGCCAATGCCTACAAGAGTTCTGCAACTTGGTGCCATGGGCTATCTGACAAAGGAGTCTGGAGCCGAAGAAATGGCTGCAGCAATTCGTAAGGTAGCAAAAGGAGAAAAATATTTAAGTGCCGAAATTGCGCAAAAAATGGCAATTAACAGTTTGGAAGCAGTACAAGATTCTCCCTTCGATTTGTTGTCTGAACGAGAAATGCAAGTGATGTTGATGATCACGAGTGGTATGACTGTACAGGATATTGCTGATCGTTTGTTTTTAAGCAGCAAAACCATCAATGGTTACCGATACCGTATGTTTGATAAGTTGGGTATAAAAAATGATGTAGAACTTACCTTCCTGGCAATGAAACATCGAGTCATTGAACAGCCTAATGATGCTTTACATGATGAATAATAAAGTAATAACGCATCAGTAAAAGGCATTTCTGCAGCAATTAAATAACCCACAAGCCTGTTTACTGAATTGGGTACAGTTCATGAATGAAAAGTTAATTCCAGCTTCTTTGAATAAATTTTTAGCCAATCTCACTAATGAGCCTGGTGTTTACCGTATGCTAAATAGCGAAGGTACGGTGTTATATGTAGGTAAGGCAAGTAGTCTAAAAAAGCGGGTTAACAGTTATTTTACCAAGCAAAATGCTGGTGCTAAAACACGCTCTTTGGTAAATCAAATTGCGTCCATTGAAGTGAGTGTGACACGTAGTGAAACCGAAGCACTTTTGCTGGAAAGCAATTTAATTAAGGCATTGCGTCCCAAATACAATGTGTTGCTGAGGGATGATAAGTCTTACCCCTATATTCACGTTACTCCTAACCACCCGTTCCCACGCATGGAATTGTATCGTAGTAAGAAAAAACCGCAAAAAGGCGAGTATTTTGGTCCTTATCCAAGCGTGGCGGCAGTACGGGAAACTTTAAATACCATTCAGAAGGTTTTTAAAATTCGTAATTGCCGAGACAGCTATTTCAGCACTCGCTCACGGCCCTGTTTGCAATATCAAATCAAACGTTGCAGTGCGCCTTGTACAAATTATATTTCCGCTAAGGATTATCAGCAGTCAGTTAATGATGCAATTCGTTTTTTGCAGGGAAAATCTCAATTAATCCTTGATGAATTGGCTAAACGGATGGAGCAGGCTGTAGAGCGTCTTGCTTTTGAAGAAGCTGCTGTTTTGCGTGATCAGATCAAGAGTCTGCGCCTTGTACAAGAACAACAAGGTGTCGTGCAATTACGCGGGGATGCGGATGTGATTGCCATTGAGGCACGGCCTGGTTTCGCCTGCATACACTGTGTCACAGTACGTGATGGGCACGTGTTAACGAGCCAAAGCTTTTTCCCTTCTGTACCAAAGCTTCGTTTTGACGAAAAAAATGATGAGCGGGGATTGTGGGAGCAAGTCTTTGAAGCATTCATCGCTTTTTATTATGTTGATGCGCCGGAGAGAATCCCTGCCTTGATCATTACGCATGAACCCATTGCTGAACTTAATCTTTTGCAATCAATGTTGAGTGAATTACGAGGAAAAAACTGCCAAATTCAAATTGCTCCACGTGGTGTTAAAGCTCGCTGGTTAGATTTTGCCCGGGATAATTTACGATTGGCTATAGCCGACTACATAGCTTCATCAACAACTATGAAAAAACGTTATCAAGCCTTGAATGAATTGTTAGAACGAGACGTTGCCATTACACGGATGGAATGTTTTGATATTAGTCATACGAAGGGAGAGGCTACTATTGCTTCCTGTGTAGTTTTTGATGCCCATGGGCCATGTAAAAATGAATATCGCCGATTTAATATTGATGGGATTACTCCTGGTGATGATTATGCTGCTATGGAGCAAGCAATTTTACGGCGGTTTAAGCGTCTGATCCAAGAACAGCATTTGCCGGATGTCCTGATTATTGATGGAGGTAAGGGGCAGGTCGCTGTGGCAAAACGCGTTTTTGCTGCCTTGCAAATAGAGGGAGTAACCTTGCTCGGTATTGCTAAAGGACCCGATCGAAAAGCGGGGTGGGAGCGGTTGATTTTAGCGACGGATGGAATAGAAAGGACTTTACCTGCTGACTCACCTGCCTTGCATCTTTTACAACATATTCGCGATGAGGCCCATCGCTTTGCCATAAGTGCGCATAGAAAAAAACGACAGAAAGCCAGG
Organism: Legionella feeleii; assembly: GCF_001467625.1. Lineage (GTDB taxonomy): Bacteria > Pseudomonadota > Gammaproteobacteria > Legionellales > Legionellaceae > Tatlockia > Tatlockia feeleii. The sequence goes on along the minus strand of NZ_LNYB01000081.1, from coordinate 135,799 downwards.
CTTGATTCCTCTCTGGAAACCATTGAAGGTGTTGGACCTAAACGTCGACAAGCGTTATTGCGTCGTTTTGGTGGTCTACGTGAACTAGCGAAAGCCCCTCTTGATGAAATAGCCAAGGTTAATGGCATTAACCAGGAGTTGGCAACACGAATATTTCAACATTTTCACCAATAAGTTAGCAAAATCCGGGTATAAAACATTGTAGCCAAGCCATGAGATCTGCATTTGATGGTTGCCTGGCACCTTGCCGGCGGCAATTTATAGATTTTTTCCCGTTCACAAAAAGAATAAAAAGAAATTTTTATTTTCTAAATAGTTAAATTTTTGACATTTGGCATTGTTTTCCTAAGCGTTGGCATTTCAACTTTATGTAATATAAACAGTAGGTTATGTGAAATTTTCTGTGTAGCTAAACTTTTTAGTTGCATGACCGAAATAGTAGCTAGAAGGTGGAATCGCATTTAAGCACACTTCTTGCATCACAAAGATTACGTTAATTAGGGGAATCACGACATGAGAAAACTTGCCGGAGTGATTACACTGATGATGGTGGCCTTTCAAGCCAAGGCAGTGAGTTATTATGGTACAGGGCTTTGTGCTTACCCGCAATACCAATGTATCAAAGTTGGGAGCGGGCAAAGCTGGGAGAAATTGTTTCCTGATGAACAGCAACGCGATATCGTACAGCGTTTAAATCGTTCTTATAATTATTTATGGGCAGGGAAGGTGATTGTTGTACCACGTGACCTGGCTCAAAAAACGATCCTGGATTTTTCTCCATTCCCTTTAAAAATTGATGCCGAAGGTGAAAAACAAGTTATTGTAGACCAGGATAAACTGGCTTGGGGTGCCTATGATGCGCAAGGCCAGTTGGTAAAATGGGGGCCTATTTCTTCTGGTAGGGATAAATGTCCCGATAGCGCTCATTCCTGCAGAACAATGACAGGTATATTTCGTTTCTTCAGTAAAGAAAATGAAAAATGCCGTTCCAATGTTTACCCAATAGGACGTGGTGGAGCGAAGATGCCTTATTGCATGTATTTCCACAAAGGGTTTGCTTTACATGGTTCATTTGACATACCAGGCTATCGTGCCAGTCATGGTTGCGTGAGATTATTTACTCGTGATGCTCAATGGCTTAATCATGATTTTGTTGAGACTTCTACTGAGAAAAATAATTATCTGGGAACAAAAGTTATTGTTCGTCCAGTTATGATAAGTGAGAAACAGCAATGAAAAAAATAATTCAACTGAGTCTAACTGGTGCACTGTTCTTCTCTGTATTTTCGGCATCAGTTTTCGCTGATGCGGAAGAAAAAGATAATAATAAACTCCCACTGGGGTGTCGGGATACTGGGTATGAGTTTGAACTGAAGACATTGCATTTATTGCCTGGAAAAAGTGGTGATCGGCAATCGATGTATTTCTTGTTTAATACCTTAGGTCAGCCCGTGAGCCTTTATCAAATGAGAGATGAAGAAAGTTCGCGTAGTATGTATTTAAATCATGCCATTCACCCTCGTCAATGGGCGGTGTTATCAACGAGTGAGAAACAGGTAAAATTTATTTGTACGGTACCTGATAAGAAATCACGCTATGGCAAAATTGTGGATTGCTCGGAAAGTCTTACCATCTGTGAGTACACAAACGTTCGCTATGGTATGAATAATCGGGGTAACTATTGGATAGTAAATTCCAATACAAGAAATGGGGCATTAAGGGAAGTAGTGCGATACGGCATTATTCCTGCGCAGTAAACCGCAATATTGTGGTAAACAAATAAAGAGGGGAATTACCATGAAATCATTCGTACCATGGTTTTATCTGGTTGCTGCTACTGGAGGTCAAGCTGCCTTTGCGATTAATGGCTTGGATGCTTATCGTCAGGGGAATTATCCATTGGCTGCACAGACGCTTATTAATCAGGCGGGTAAAGACCCCATTGCAGATTATTATTTAGGCCGCATGCGCCTCTATGGCTATGGTCAATTAAAAAATAATGCTATGGCTCTGCGGTATTTCAATCAGGCTGCGGAGAAAGGCGTTTTGCCAGCCCAGCAGTTTCTTGCCCGCTATAACCTTGTAGAGGCAAAAAATCTCGAGCAGGCTTTGTATTGGTTTAAAAAATCGGCGGCGGCAGGGGATATACAGGCACAAATGTACTGTGCAGCTGCTTATTTGTTTGGTCTTGGTACAAAAGAGAATCCTGATTTAGCCAGACGTTACTATATTGATGCTGCCAAAAGTGGTAATGCGATTGCGCAATATACTTTGGGAGATCATTTCCTGGATAGTCGTCATGGTGAAAATAAAAAGCTTGGTGTGATTTGGTTAACCAAAGCGGCCGATCAAGGTAATCCCAAAGCCCAATTAGCACTGGGTGAACTGTATCTAGCTGGTAAAGTAGTGGGTCTTGACAAGGCCAAGGCACAAGATTTAATAACAAAATCGGCAACACAAGGGTATGTGCCAGCTATGCTCATGCTCGGTGAAATGGCGGTAAAAGAAAAAAATTTCCAAGTTGCCAAAGACTGGTTTACTAAAGCAGCTATTGAAAATGATGTTCATGGAGAGCTTGCTCTGGCGCGTTTTTATTTAATACCAGAGTCTAGTTTTAATAATCCAAAAACTGCTTTTATGTGGATGTTGCAAGCAGCGCAGAATGGTTCTAGTGAGGCGCAGGAAGCTCTGGCTTTAATGTATAAAGAGGGCACAGGCGTCGCTGCTGATGAGCGCTTGGCAGAACAATGGCAGCTAAAAGCTAAAGAAACGGTTGCCAATGAAGGGAAAGTGGCCGCGCTGAGCGAAGCTGCCCGCTGGTTAAGTAATGATAAAGCAAACTCTTTCACTGAGGATGAAACTTATCGTTTAGGTGGAATCTATAGTGCTTGGAAAAATCCCCTTGCATTAAAAGAGAATAATTATAATCAGGCTCCACAAATGGAAGGAGTTACTCGGGCTGAACTTTATAAACCCCAATTTGTTATGGTTAAGCCCAATGAAATTGCTATTAATGATTATTTTGACCTCCTTGCGCCAAGCATGGGCGGTAATCAGCAAACAGCGTTAATTTTCCCCCGTTATCCTCTTGATCAACAGATAGAGGCGTTACAGCAAAATGAGTCGTTGGTTTTAAAGCATAAACCACGGGTATCCATGATTAATGAGGGCTTGCCTTATCCTGATAAAGCTGGTCCGCAACATTTTGATTATTTTGATGAAATGACGAAAGGATGGGAGCATCAAGCCAATTACCAAGCAGTTCTTAGCCAATTGTATGGCCAGGCAATTCTTGGCGATTCTGATGCCCAATTTGAGTTAGGACAGCTTTATCAATATGGGGTTGCCGTTGCTAAAAATCCACAGCAGGCAATTGTTTACTATGAGTTAGCTGCGATACAACAAGATGTAAGGGCTGAATACAATTTAGGCATTTTATATCTTGAAGGACAAACAACCCCCGTTGATTATCAAAAGGGTATAAATTGGATGACCGATGCGGCTTTTAAAGGAAATCCTTATGCTCAGTATGTGTTGGCTTCCATTTATGAAAAAGGTTTTACTGAGCCTAATGGTACTGTGGTTGTTCAGCCTGACATGCAGCAAGCAATGGCGATGTATTATCTCGCTTCAGCCAATGGCTATGGTTTGGCGGAATACCATTTGGCGGATTACCTGGTTAAGCAATCGAAGAATGGTTTAAGTGTTGCTGCGAAGAGAAACCGCACAAAGCTAATTAAACGACTTTATGCAGGAGCAGTGGCAGATGGTGTCGCCGAAGCCCGGTTACCCTTGGCGTTTTATAATGCGATGGATGACAATCCAGAAAAGCAAGCGCAAGCGTTTGCTGTAGCCAAGGAAGAAGCGAATACAGGTGATAGTCGTGCTGCTTTATTACTAGGAATGATGTTTGAAAGAGGTTTATCGGTAGCGGCCAATCAAGTGGAAGCCTTATATTGGTATCAGCAAACTGCAATGAATCCAGGCATTGCTTTCATTCTTGGTACTTATTACAGCCAAGGCATTGGGCTTACCAAGGATTTGCAAAAGGGGAGGGCGCTTTTACAACAAGCGGCTGATGCGAATTTTTCCTATGCCAACCTAAATTTAGCGGTATTGAAACAACAATCAGGAGAAACCTTCCTCTCTGATTTAGATAAGGCGCGAGAGCTAGGCAATAGTAAAGCTGGTTTATTGCTTGCTGATTATTATCTGGCTCAAGCCAGTGATCCCGAAAAAATGCAACAGGCTCGGGATATTTACCAGCATTTTGCTGAAAAAGGGGATAAAGAGGGGCAACTGAAGTTGGGTTATCTTTATGATAAAGGGTTTGGTGGCCAAATCGATAGGGCAACAGCTGCAAAATGGTACAGTTTGGCTGCAGAACAGGGAGAGCCTGTAGCCCAATATCTGCTTGGTCAACTTTATCAATTGGGTCGTATAGGTACTCAACCCGATTATGCTGCTGCTAAAAAATGGTACGCAGCTGCACAAACCAGTTACCCCAGAGCATCAGTAGCACTTGGTTTTATCTATGATACGGTTGATGATAATTACTTGAAAGCATTAGAAAATTACCAATTGGCTGCGGAAAAGAATGATGCAGTGGGTCAATATAACCTCGGACTGGTGTATGAGGATGGTAAAGGGTTGCCAGTTGATTATGTCAAAGCAAAAGATTTTTATACCAAAGCAGCATCACTTGGCTATAGTAAAGCAATGACACAGCTTGCTGATCTCTACTTTTCGGGTGCCTTAGGTAGTAGAGATGAACAACAGGCTCTGCACTGGTATAAAAAATCAGCCGCTTTAGGGGATGGCGATGCACTGTATCAATTAGGATTATTATCTGAAACAGGTGTTGCTACGAAACTTGATTTTGCTAATGCCACTAGTTATTACCAGCAAGCCGCTGCAAAAGGTAATGAAAAGGCCAAGCTTGCACTCGCAAGGATGTATCAGTATGGTTTAGGCATACCTAAAGATAATGAACAAGCAGCACGTTTGTATGGGGAATTGGCGGCAAACAATAATGCCTATGCCCAATATCAACTAGCTCAGATGTATTTGGATGGTCTCTTGGGCGAGCGCAAACCTGAGTTGGGCAAGAAATTATTAGAACAAGCCCGTGCAAATGGTAGTCCACAAGCAAGTAAATTGTTGCAATGGATGGATGCCCAGCAGCAAGAGCGCTTTAGTTTCATTGAGCCTATCTCTATCAACAAGGTGCCGTCTTTAGCTGATAAATCAGCTGATTTAATGTATTTCGATGCCTTAAGTGAATGGAACAGTGGTGATGAGGCTTATTCACGGATGATCCTGGATCGCTTAAGGAATCAATTCCCACAATATGTGCCTGCCAAACGTGCTTATGAACAATTAAATCAGCAGGACATTGCGTTCTCAGGCTGACTCAAATCGAAATAGTGAGCAAAACAATTACGCCATCTTGACCGATGGCGTAATTGTTAACGGTCAGACAAACATCCTTAATTTTAGTAGGTTCGAATAGTAGTAATCATGTTATTCTTAAAACGGCTTGGTAGTGTAATTTTATTCACAAACCTTTTGATAAATAAATTAATTAGGGGAGTGGAGCTATTTGAGGGGATAGTATGTCATTCAGTAAGCTTCCGACAGAAATATTGAGGGAAAGAGCAACGACAAATGAGGTAGCTCAATTGCAGAGCTTACAACAAAAAGTCAGGAGAGACTTTAGTATTTGTTGTCGGGTTGCTAAAGAGTTAGCAGAGCAATTAGATTTTAATGTCTGTGTCTATGACCCGGCAGGGGGGAAAAGCTATCATGGCCAGTTGGACTACTTGGCTGACTTTGGCATTCATGATCTAAGGAAGCCACCCAATGGGGGAATTGTCGTATTGATAGACTCATCTAATAAAAACCTTGGTGATGCTTTAAAGAGTATTGGTTTTAACGAGTATGCAAAAGATTGGTCCGCAGAAGACAGAGGTGTCTCTGCTCTGCTCATTTCTCCTTGGGATAAACAAAATAGGGTTGAGATGAAAAAGATTGAGTCTTTACCCAAGGATTTCGAACAAGCATTCAACGCGAGTCCTGGTGCTTCCGTATAAGTTATTGTTCGGGTTAGCTCTTTCCCAACAAATTATCTTAAAAATAATTTTTGGCAGAGGTTGGTTTTGTCAAAAAAGGCTTTGAGAAAAAAGTTCTGTTTTTGATAGAGGAACCGAACCGGGAAGCCCGGTTCGGTGTTTACGTTACAGACTTAGAGCGACGGAAACACTGGGTTTAAGCAGCCATGGCTTTAACACGTGCGCTCAGGCGGCTTTTAATACGGTTAGCTTTATTTTTGTGGATCAAGCCTTTACCAGCTGCTTTATCAATAATTGGTTGTGCTTTAGCATAGGCAGCACGTGCAGCTTCTTTATCACCAGCTTCAACAGCCTTAAGAACATTTTTAACGAAGGTGCGGAACATGGAACGTGCACTAGCATTATGTTGGCGTAGTTTGACGTTTTGGCGCGCACGTTTGATCGCTGATTTAATATTTGCCACTTAAGAATCTCCACTCATTTTCAGATGTCACAAAAGATGGTGATCATGCACAATGTGCCAGAATTTGTCAATATACCCAAAGAAATAGAGCGTTGTACGTAAAGACTGGCACTGAACAAATTGTGGCCCGTGAACGTGCCTATGCCGGTGCCTGATTTAATTATTGTGTACTACTTAGCTGGCAAGGTTTTCTAATAGCAAAATACAAAGGAATCCAATAAAGAAGCAGGCTGTAATGACGGGTGTTTCAGTAAATTCTTGTTCATGGGCTTCGGTTAACAATTCTTCTGTGACCAGATAAAGCAAGGCGGCTACACCAAAGGCCAGGAAACCATCGGTAATAACAATGGGTAATTGCGATAATAAAGCGGCACCAACAATACTGCCAATGGGAATCAATAATGCGAGGCAAAAACTTAGCAGTAAACGAGTTTTAATTCCTACCGAGCGACTGCCTAAGGTTGCTGTGGTTGATAACCCTAAAAATAGAATTTCCATTGCCAAGGCGATGGCAATCAGGATGCCTCCTCTGGCCCCTGCCAAAAAGGACACGCCAATTAAGATGCCGTCAATGAATAAATCAACACCCACTGCACTTACTAGACCCAGTGAAATCCCTTTTCTTTGCTCTTCATTCTCCATGAGCCTATTTGAAAATTTTTTAAGCAACAGCATGGAGATGACACCTAGAGAAAAACCGATAATGAGCACTATAGGTTCATTTTCAGCGCCAAGTTTGGGTAACAATTCTTTTGCAACTGCGGCAAATACGACGCCTGCTGCAAAATGTTGCGTGGCAGAGGTTAATTTCTCATTGGGCTGATAGACACTGGCAATTGCACCACCGAGGATCATACCAAGCGCGGGTGCCAGGGAGTATAACGCGATAGTGGGGAGTGAAGTGACTATCATGAAAATCCTTTTATTCTTCTAATCCAGTTACTTTAACAGAAAGTTTACGACCCAATTTAAAAAGATAAAAAATCTTTGCTAAAAATCAATAAAAACTGGTTTCTCGGTATATCATAGAGCACGCCTTAAAAAATAATTAAACTATGTCTGCGATTGAAACCATGGTACCAAAACGACAAAGCCTGCTGCGCTCTACCTCCCTTGTGTCGATAATGACGCTAATATCAAGGCTTGTGGGCTTTGCACGCGATATGATACTGGCGCAACTGTTTGGTGCGCAGGCAGGGATGGATGCTTTCTATGTTGCTTTTAGAATTCCCAATTTTATGCGCCGTTTATTTGCAGAGGGTGCTTTTTCACAGGCTTTTGTTCCGGTGCTTGCAGAATATCAACAAACACGGACGGTTGATGAAGTACGTACTTTTATCGCTCGTATTGCGGGCCAATTAGGAGCGATTCTTTCAATAGTCACAGTAATCGGGGTTTTCGCTGCACCTGTGATTATTTTTATTTTTGCACCAGGTTTTGGCGAGAACAGTGTGCGTTCATTGCTTGCGACAGAAATGCTGCGCTTAACCTTTCCTTTTCTAATGCTGGTTTCCCTAACCGCCATGGCTGGCGCTATCTTAAATACCTATGGTTATTTTGGCGTTCCAGCATTTACGCCAGTGTTACTCAATATCTGCATGATTCTGGCAGCGCTTTATTTATGCCCACTGCTTAGTCAGCCCGTCGTTGGTTTGGCTTGGGGAGTATTGATCGCGGGAATCGCTCAATTATTGTTTCAAATCCCTTTCCTTTATCAACGAAAATTGCTGGTTAAACCCAAGTTGGTGTGGAACGATCCGGGTGTAAAGCGCGTTTTAAAACTGATGATCCCTGCCTTGTTTGGTGTGTCGATTGCACAGATTAATTTAATGGTTGATTCTATCTTTGCATCCTTTTTGAAAGTAGGTAGTGTGACCTGGTTGTACTACACGGATCGGCTGACCGATTTTCCTTTAGGTGTGTTTGGAGTGGCGATTGCTACAGTTATTCTACCTCATTTATCCCGACGCCATGCGGAACAAAGCAATGAGAAATTTTCTCGCGCACTGGATTGGGGATTACGCCTGTTAATGTTGATAGGGATTCCCTCCGCTGTAGGGTTGTCTTTATTTGCCATGCCTTTAATTGCTGGTTGTTTTGCCTATGGTGCATTCTCGGCTGATGATGTCATTCAAACCCAAAAAAGTCTTATTACCCTGGGTGCTGGTGTACCCGCTTTCATGATGGTTAAGGTGCTTGCTTCCGGTTTTTATGCTCGCCAGGACATCAAAACACCGGTCAAAGTAGGTGCTTTAGTCATGGTAATTAATAGCTTACTGTGTCTGGTGTTCATTTGGCCTCTTGCTCACGCAGGCCTTACTTTGGCTTCGGCTTTGGCAGGTTATATTAATTGCGCGATCTTATTGTTTCTATTAAAGCGGCGAGGGATTTATCAACCAATGACAGGTTGGCTTAAGTATATTCTACAGTTAGGCGTTGCCAATACAGCAGTGGCAGTCTATTTGTTATTAATGACTGGTAAAGTGAGTTTTTGGTTAGCCCAATCGCCTGTATTAAGATTAACCTGGTTACTGGCCCATGTGACGGTTGCAGTATTGATTTATTTTGTCAGTTTATATGTGACTGGTATTCGTCCAGCGCAATTCCGTGGTCATATGAAGGAGTAATGATGCGTGCAGATCTGTTTTATGATACTCATTCTGAAAAGGCCGTGCCTTTGTTGTTAGTGACTAAAGCCGAATGGGAAAAGGGTTTGGAAACTTTAACTACAGCAGAGCGTAATGCATTTGCTGGACAGCAATTCAAAGGTAAAGCAGGTGATCTTTGTCTGATCAATACGCCGGATGGTCTTCTTCACAAGGTCTATCTCGGCACGGGTGATGACGATAATCAAAGTCAAGCCCTTGCTCAAGCTGCTAAGTCCTTGCCGCCTGGCCATTATATTCCACAACAGGATTTAAAGCAGGAAGCCTGTATCGCGTGGGCACTGGCACAATATCGTTTTACCGATTATAAAAAACAAGACACTCTTCCTACTGTACTCATCGTCAATAAAGCGCAATTGACGGCAATCCTCGCAGACTGTAATGCCATTTTTCTGGTGCGTGATTTAATCAACAAGCCGAGCAATGATATGGGTCCAGAGGAATTAGCCAAGGTGTTGGCTGATTTGGCAAAGGAACATCGTGCGCATTTTGAGCAATGGGTAGGTGATGAATTGCTAGGTGCTAATTTTCCTGCGATTCATACTGTTGGACGGGCATCGGCAAAAGCACCACGTTTATTATCTTTGACCTGGGGTGATGAGAAACATCCACGTGTAACCCTGGTGGGGAAAGGAGTTTGTTTTGATAGCGGTGGCCTGGATATCAAACCATCCAGTGGTATGCGTTTGATGAAAAAAGACATGGGCGGTGCTGCGCATGTGATAGGCTTGGCGCAGTGGATCATGACCCAGCAATTGGCTATCCATTTACAAGTTCTTATTCCGGCTGTTGAGAATTCAGTAGGGCCTGATGCCTTTCGCCCAGGCGATGTATTAACCATGCGTAATGGTTTAACGGTGGAAATCGATAATACGGATGCAGAAGGGCGACTAATTCTGGCGGATGCAATTGCCAAAGCGTGTGAGGAAAAGCCTGAAGTGCTTTTTGATTTTGCTACCTTAACAGGCGCTGCCCGTGTTGCTGTGGGGACTGAGATCGCTGCTATGTTTTGCAATAAGGATGATATTGCACACGCATTGATTGAATCGTCAAAGGCTGTTAATGATCCGATGTGGCGTTTACCACTCTTTGCCGGTTATGACTCGATGCTTGACTCATCAATTGCCGATTTGGTGAATTCAAGTTCTTCCGGTTATGCCGGCGCCATCACTGCAGCACTATTCATACAACGCTTTGTTGCCTCCTCTATTCCCTGGATCCATTTTGATATCATGGCCTGGAATGTCAGCAGCAAGCCTGGAAAACCAGAGGGCGGCGAAGCGATGGCTTTGCGAGCGGTGGCGCATTATCTAGCGAAGACTTATGGAAAATATAAATAGGATCGACTAATAGGTCTATCTATAGCTTAACGTACATGAGTAGAGTTAAATATTTTGAAATAGATAACTCCTCTCAGCCCAATGAGATCTCGTAATAATTAGAGACACTGATAATTAGACGTAAAGTTCCTATTTTTTCGACGTGACCTTTAGTTTTTGTTAGATTTTTAGTCAATTGAATTGCTAAACGAACACTAATGTTTCCTATAGTCCGACACGGCCAGGAACAGTCTCGTCTCTTGCTTGTGTTGATTTTAAAGTAGGTCGGATCTTGACCCGACGAGCTGTTGGGCGAGGCGCCCAACCTACAATTGCTCGACGTTCCGCAGCTTAGTTAATTCTCAGTCAGAGCACTCACTGGATTCCGCGAATAAAGCGCGGAACTTAGAGAATCTTACGGTAAGTAGCATCGGTGAAGCCGGAATTTGGAATTTTAAATACAAGGAAAAATCATGGCACAACTCTTAATCATTGAAGACAATTGGCTTTCACCCAGAGTTTAGTGCAGATTTGATTCAATACGGTGAATGACCTCTGAACTTTTACCGGGCTACAATTGAATGTCATGCGTATGCAGTTCGCATTGTTTTAGCCGATATTCGCGGTAATGGGCGCGGCTTAATTCTTTGGCTGTTTCGTCGTTGACAACGATTTCCATAACACGGCGAAAGCGTGCATAAAAGCTGGGAATTGGAGAAGCCAAATTCAGCAAAATATCATTGAACCCGCGTGGCTCTCCCTGATAGCCAAGTTGTATGGGTGGCGGTGGCTCGGGACCTTCTCCTTGTAAGTTATGAGGGATGAAACTATTGTCTTTGAAAGTCCACAGTAACTCATCTAGTTGTTCTGCATCCTGTTTCGTATCGCAGTAGACGAAAACCTGATGGCCGCGTAGATAGGCTTTTTCCAGCAAACGACAAGCCAGTAACCAACGAGAAGACAGCTCATTGCTATTTAATAAGTAGAAATCAACGCGTACTGATGGCATGGCGTAATAACTCAATTAATAAAGGAACAGGGCGACCCGTCGCATTGCGTTTTTTACCTGAAATCCAGGCAGTGCCTGCTATATCCATATGAGCCCAGCGGTATTTTTTGGCAAAGCGTGAGAGAAAGCAGGCAGCGGTAATTGCACCAGCACTGCGATCAAAAGAAGCATTGATCATATCAGCCAGTGGACTATCAAGAGCCTCCTGATACGCTTCATCCAGTGGCATGCGCCAGGCCTTATCGTCACTTTCATTGGCGGCAGCAAGAATCATGTTAGCCAGCGCCTCGTCTTCCGTCATAAAACCTGTAGTGACATGGCCAAGCGCTATAATCATTGCTCCGGTAAGTGTCGCCAGATCGATAACCCATTCTGGTTGAAACCGTTCTGCATAAGTTAGCGCATCGGCTAGCACTAACCGTCCTTCGGCATCAGTATTTAGTATTTCAATCGTCTGACCGGACATGCTGGTTACAATGTCACCCGGTTTTATGGCGGTGCCACTGGGCATATTTTCTGCACTGGCAACAAGGCCAATCAGGTTAATCGGTAATTTTAATGTTGCACAGGCTTTGATGGTTCCAAAGACAGCTGCAGCACCCGACATATCATATTTCATTTCATCCATGGCATTACCTGGCTTTAGCGTTAAGCCGCCAGAGTCAAAGGTGATCCCTTTGCCAACCAGGACAACAGGTTGGGTATCGCCACCGCCACAATATTGCATCTCAATTAAACGGGGTGGTTCTGCACTGCCTTTAGCAACCGCAAGCAATGCACCCATGTTCATGGCGTGCATATCCTCAGGGCACATTATTTTTGCGGATAGGTTTTCGTGCTGTTGTGCCAGCTCCATAGCCTGTTCTCCCAGGTAGGTGGGAGTGCAATGGTTGGCCGGTAAGTCGGACAGTGTGCGAGCAAGCTGTACGCCTGCAGCGATTGCTTTGCCAGTTTCGATAACAGTGCTGGATGCTCCTGGCAGATAAAAATCAATTGCTTCCAGTCGATTGGGTTTTTTATTTTTGGTTTTAAAATCGGAAAGTTGGTATAACTGCGCATCTAACTGCAGCAGCATTTGTTGAACTTGCCAATCGGCATTATGCTCATTAACCTGTGGTAAACAGAGCGTGGCTGTAACGATACGTTGTTTAATCAGCGCGGCACCGACGTCACCAAGACGTTTGCGCAAATTTTTTGCAGAAAATTTGGCTTTTTTGCCACAATGAAGAAGCATTAGACTGTGCCCATCAATATCAGCCTGCCATATAGAATCGCCTTCTTCATTTAATTTTTTAAATAAACGGGAAATAAGATGATTGCACTGCTTATCCAGTGTTTTGCCAAAATCACACAAGCCGCAGTCGTCAAAGAAGCCAAGAACAAGGCATTCATTGGTTTTAAGTGATGGTGTTGCAATTAACCCATACTTCATTTCTACTTCCTATCATGCGCAAAAACTGCTAGTTTACCTAGGGTCGGTTCGTAATTCTACTGCCATTTCTGGGAAGACGTTAAGCAATCTATCTTCTTATGTTATGCTGTGCTGTTAAAGAATCTACGTTTAAGTATCGTAAACGATTCAGGAGAAACATTTTGTCCAAAATCTATCTAATACGTCCTGATCAATAGAGACAGGCCGTGCTGATTTTTCGTTATTTAGCCAAAGAAGTTTTTGTTACTTTAGCATCGTTAACGACTATCTTGTTGTTAATTTTCATGTCTAATCAATTTGTACGTTATCTTAATCGTGCTGCCAGTGGACAAATTCCTGGCATGATCATTATGAAATTAATGATGCTGGAATTGCCAAATCTTATGGGATTATTGCTCCCGCTTGGGTTTTATGTGGCTTTGTTAATTGCTTATGGCCGTCTCTATGCTGAAAGTGAAATGACGGTGTTGCAAGCCTGTGGTTATGGACCTTCTCAATTACTGCGTCATAGTTTTGTGATGGCGGCAGTTGTAAGCGTACTAGTAGGGATTATTATGATATGGGCAAGCCCGGTGATTGCCACTGAGCGAGCAAAATTATTACGCACAACAGGTATTCAAACCGCCATTCAAATGATTGTGCCAGGCCGATTTAGGGCTCTATCGGAAGGCAGGCAAATCTTTTATGTAGAATCAATGAATCGAGAGCATTCAAAAGCTCAGCAGGTATTTCTTGCGCGCCAGGTCGTTAAAGATAATCATTTGCAATGGGATATTCTATTGGCAGAGCGGGCTTTTGCTGAAACTGATCCGACTACCCTGGAAAACTATATTGTTTTGCAACAGGGCAGCGAATATGAGGGGATGCCTGGAAAGGCCGATTTTCAGGTTTCAGAATTTGATCAATATAAAGCTCGGTTGCCCCATCCGGTCGTTGAAATAGAAAAAGACATCCGTACGACGGATACTGCCAGTTTGTTGCCCTTCAATAACCCAGATAAGCGGAAAGCTGCTGAATTGCAATGGCGGTTATCGGTACCGATTATGGTGTTGACTTTAACCTTGGTTGCTGTCCCCTTAAGTCGGGTTAATCCGCGTGCAGGTAAATATGCAAAATTGTTACCTGCGATAGTTCTTTATATTGTATATGCCAATTTTATATTTGTTTCCCGCGACTGGCTGATAGCTGGTAAAGTACCGCTGTGGTTTGGCATGTGGTGGTTACACTTTGCCGTTGCAGGAATAGGTTTACTGTTGATTTGGCGTAATCAGGTGAAATTGTCATGAAATTGCTCGACCGTTACATCGCAAAAACGGTTTTGGCAGCCATTGCTTTGGTGACCTTGATGCTTGCAGGTTTACAAGTGTTTATTCTTTTTGTGAACCAGTTGGATGATTTGGGTAAGGGGGATTATGGTATCGTCCAAACAGCCCTTTATGTTTTTTTACAGATGCCTTATCAGGTTTATTTGTTTTTCCCAATGGCTAGTTTGTTGGGCTGTTTGATTGGTTTAGGTATCATGGCTAATCATCGCGAATTGGTTGTTATGCGCGCAGCCGGGATGTCTATTGGTCAAGTAACACTGGCTGTACTTAAGGCTGCTTTATTCCTTATTCTTTTTGTCACTTTGGTAGGGGAAACCATCGTGCCAAGGCTGGCTTCTTATGCCAATGATCAAAAAATACAGGCTATGAGTGGTGGCCAGACTTTACGGACAGCACATGGCGTCTGGCTGCGTCATCTAAATGATTTTATTTCCATCGGAACCATCTTGCCTAACAATACCCTGGAGTTAGTGTTTCAATATCATTTCGATGAATCTCATAAAATGCGTTTTGCTCGTCACATCGACAGAATTAACTATGTGAATGGTCAATGGGAAGCCCATGATATAGCGGAAACTATCATTAATAACGAGGGTACGCAGACTCGCAAAATTAAAGCAATGCCTTGGGATGTGCCGGTGAAACCGGATATTTTAAGTGTCAGTAGTCGTGAACCGGATGAAATGACTTTACATGAATTACGCCAATATTTGCGTGCACAGAAACACAGCCATCAAAATGTAGGTAATTACCAATTGGCTTATTGGCAACGGTTGATACAACCATTGACAACGGTCGTGATGATGATCCTGGCTATCCCATTCATTTTTGGCCCCCTGCGCTCGTCAACCATGGGTTCGAAGTTATTGGCTGGAGCTACGGTGGGTTTTGGATTCCATATTGTCAATCGTTTCTTCGGACCGGTAAGTCAGGTATTTCAATGGCCGCCGGAAATAGCCGCCCTAGGGCCGACTTTTATATTTGCTTTGCTAGGACTTTATCTGATGAGTAGGGTTAGATAGTGGTTATTATTCGTCATGTACTTGAAGGGGTACTCAATCCTTTTTTTCTGTGCTGGTTATTATTGGGCGTTTTTTTGATCCTGCTGTGGCTGTACGGAGACAGTGTGTTGGTGCGTTGTGGCTTCTTATTGGTCGCGCTGTTACTTTTATTATGCAGTACAGGCTGGATACCACAAGCGCTTACCCGTCAATTGGAAGATCAGTATCCTGTGATTACCCAGGTTGATCCTGCCATTCATTGGGTGGTGGTATTTAGCGGGGGGCAATCAGAAATGCCAGGCCAGGCAGTAAACAGCTTGTTATATTCAGCCAGCATCAAGCGATTGTTAGAGGGAGTAAGGCTCTATAAGCAATTACCACAAGCAAAATTATTACTATCGGGCGGGGGGTATGGTTTTGAGTTGCCTGAAGCAGTACGTATGGCAGAGTTAGCGTCTTGGTGTACAATTCCGGCTGGTCATATTGTTTTAGAAAAAGCCTCCATAAATACCGCTGATCAAGTCAAGGCAATTAAAAAAATCGTGCATGAGGAACCCTTTTATTTAGTGACTTCTGCTATTCATATGCCACGTGCAATGGCGCTTTGCCAGGCAAGAGGTATGCACCCTATTGCAGCTCCGACTGATTTTACTTTTTATTGGAACGATGAGCGTTGGGGAAAAACCTACTTACCTAACCCGCATAATCTTTTTTATTTAAGTATTGCCATGCACGAACTGTTAGGGCGCTTATGGGCAAAACTACATGGTGATTACAAATAAAATGATTGGAAAGACAACAGCATACACGATTGTCCAAACTGATGTTGTAATCCCCATAATCTTTCTTTCAATAGATACAATTCATAACGTCATTGATAATGATTAATGGCTAACTGGAACTAAAAGTGATTTCAACGAGTGCGATTTCATGGCGGATAGAGGAAAAATCGCAATGCATGGGTATAAACTTTAAGCAAAAATCGGTAAAATAGGCCACTTTAATCCATTTTGTAGTTAATATGCCAAAACGTACTGATATTCAATCCATCCTCATTCTTGGTGCTGGTCCGATAGTCATTGGCCAGGCTTGTGAATTTGATTATTCAGGGACACAAGCCGTCAGGGCGTTGAAAGAGGAGGGATATAGGGTCATTTTGGTGAATTCTAATCCAGCAACGATTATGACCGATCCTGAACTTGCCGATGCAACCTATATCGAACCAGTGCAATGGCAGGAAGTAGCGCGAATTATTGACAAGGAACGTCCCGATGCTTTATTGCCAACCATGGGCGGGCAAACGGCTCTTAATTGTGCCTTGGATTTGGTAAGAGAAGGTGTATTAGAGAAGTATTCTGTTGAAATGATTGGGGCTACTCGTGACGCAATTGACAGAGCCGAAGACAGGGATAAGTTTCGCCAATTGATGAAGAAAATTGGTTTGGAGATGCCGCGCTCAGCAATTGCACATAGTTTGGAAGAAGCCTTTCAGGTACAAGCTCAACTGGGTTTCCCGACCATCATCAGACCTTCTTTCACCATGGGCGGAAGTGGTGGGGGTATCGCCTATAATCGTGAAGAATTTGAAGAAATTTGTTCTCGCGGCCTCGAATTATCACCTACCCATGAGTTATTACTTGATGAGTCCGTACTCGGTTGGAAAGAGTACGAGATGGAGGTGGTGCGGGATAAGAAGGACAATTGTATTATTGTTTGTACGATTGAAAATTTAGATCCCATGGGGGTCCATACCGGTGATTCAATTACTGTTGCACCCGCACAGACATTGACTGACAAAGAATTCCAGCGCATGCGTGATGCAGCTATTAAAGTATTGCGTGCCGTGGGTGTCGATACGGGTGGTTCTAATGTTCAGTTTGCGGTTAATCCTGAAGATGGTCGTATGCTGGTAGTAGAAATGAATCCCCGTGTGTCACGCAGTTCTGCCCTGGCTTCCAAAGCAACAGGTTTCCCTATTGCTAAAATAGCAGCCAAGCTTGCCGTTGGCTACACGTTGGATGAGCTGGCCAATGAAATTACGGGGGGCAAAACACCGGCGTCCTTTGAGCCCAGTATTGACTATGTGGTTACTAAAATTCCGCGATTTAATTTTGATAAATTTCCCCAAACCCCAGCGACCTTAACTACACAAATGAAGTCAGTAGGTGAGGTAATGGCAATTGGCTCTAATTTCCAGGAATCTTTACAGAAAGCAATTCGTGGTTTAGAAATTGGTCGCTGTGGTTTGGAACCTTTATTTATGAAAGGTGATATGGCACGTTTACGAGGCCATTTGCGTGAGCCTACGCCTGATCGATTATGGTATATAGCGGATGCCTTTCGCCACGATTTATCGTTAGAAGAAATATACCAGGAGAGCAAAGTTGATCCCTGGTTTTTAGCACAGATTCAAGAGTTGGTGTTACTGGAACAATTTCTTCATGAAAAATCAATTCAGGACCTGGATAAAACCACTCTGCGCCATCTCAAACGGCATGGCTTTTCTGATGCTTACCTTGCTCGCCTTTTATATTGCAGTGAAGAACAAGTTAGAGCGCATCGATTAGAACTGGGAGTAATGCCGGTTTATAAACGCATTGATTCATGTGCGGGTGAGTTTCCCAGTGATACCGCTTATTTATATTCCTGTTATGAAACGGTTTGTGAGGCAAGGGCTGAGACTGGCAAACAGAAAATCATGATTCTGGGTGGAGGACCTAATCGCATAGGACAGGGAATAGAATTTGATTATTGTTGTGTACATGCTGCCATGGCTTTAAGAGAGGCTGGCTATCAAACCATCATGGTGAATTGCAACCCTGAAACAGTATCGACTGATTTTGATACGTCTGATCGCCTTTATTTCGAGCCTGTTACTCTGGAAGATGTTTTGTCAATTGTTGCTGTTGAAAAACCAGCAGGTGTTATTGTGCATTATGGTGGACAAACACCGTTGAAATTGGCACGTGAACTGGAAGCAAACGGAGTGCCTATTATCGGTACTTCTCCAGATGCTATTGATCAAGCAGAAGATCGAGAACGCTTTCAGAAATTAGTGACTGAGTTAAACCTGCATCAGCCAGCCAATGGTACAGTACGTAGTGAAGATGAGGCGATAGAGCTTGCCAAACGTATTGGTTACCCATTAGTGGTGAGGCCTTCTTATGTATTGGGTGGTCGTGCTATGGAAGTAGTCTATCAGGAAGAAGATTTGCGTTATTATTTGGAGCATGCAGTGGCTGTTTCAAATGATTCGCCAGTATTGCTGGATAAATTCCTAAACGACGCTATAGAAGTCGATATTGATGCAGTCTGTGATGGCGAAGAGGTGATGATAGGTGCCATCATG
Organism: Legionella feeleii; assembly: GCF_001467625.1. Classification (GTDB taxonomy): domain Bacteria; phylum Pseudomonadota; class Gammaproteobacteria; order Legionellales; family Legionellaceae; genus Tatlockia; species Tatlockia feeleii. Next base: position 117,164 of record NZ_LNYB01000081.1, on the reverse strand, counting down.
GAACACATAGAACAAGCTGGGGTGCATTCGGGTGACTCTGCCTGTACGTTACCTCCTTTTAGTTTAAGTGTAGTGGTGCAGCAGGATTTAATTGAGCAAATTCGCCAGATGGCGCTGAAGTTAGGGGTAGTTGGCTTAATCAATGCGCAATTTGCTATTCAGGCTGATGATATTTACGTGCTGGAAGTGAACCCGCGAGCATCACGAACGGTACCTTTTGTTTCGAAAGCGACAGGATTACCTCTGGCAAAAATTGCAGCTCGTTGTAAAGTGGGTCAGAGTTTGAAGCAGCAAGGTTTAAGCCAGCACTATCCAATGCCAGCTTTTTACTCAATCAAACTTCCGGTGTTTCCTTTTATTAAATTCTCTGGTGTTGATTCAATTTTAGGACCAGAAATGAAATCGACGGGCGAAGTCATGGGTATTGCCAGACGCTTTGGTCAAGCTTATGCTAAAGCACAGTTGGGAGCCGGTTGTAATATTGTTAAACGGCGACGTGCTTTTGTTTCTGTGCGTGATGCGGATAAAGCACGAGTTGGTGAAATAGTTAAACGGCTTATCCAATTGGGCTTTGAAATCATCGCAACCCGTGGTACAGCCTTGGTTTTGCAGGCCGCTGGGATTGATTGCCGACGAGTTTTTAAAGTGGCAGAAGGCAGACCGCATGTTGTCGATTTTATAAAAAATAATGAAATTGATTTTATTGTAAATACCACAGAAGGTAAGCAGGCAACAGCAGATTCCTTTGCCATTAGACGCAATGCATTGCAGCATAAGGTCAGCTATACTACAACTTTGTCAGGTGCCGAAGCAGCGTGTTTGGCAATGAAATACGAGGACCGGGAAACGGTCACCCGATTACAAGATTTACATTAAAGGTGGTGGTCTATGTCAAAACATCCTATGACAGTGCAAGGAGCAGAAGCGCTTAAAAATGAATTACAGCGTCTTAAATCAATTGAAAGACCGCGTATTATTGAAGCGATAGCAACTGCTCGCGAACATGGTGATTTGAAAGAAAATGCTGAATACCATGCTGCACGTGAACAGCAAAGTTTTAACGAGGGGCGGATTCAAGAGTTGGAAGCCAAACTTTCGAATGCCCAAATAGTTGATCTAAGTAAAGTAACGAATAATGGCAAGGTGGTATTTGGCGCAGTGGTTACCGTGTGTCATTTACAAACTGATGCAGAACTCTCTTATCAAATTGTTGGTGAAGATGAAGCGGATATTAAAGTAAATAAAATCTCTTACAGTTCGCCAATTGGACGCGCCTTAATTGGCAAGCAAGTCGATGATACGGTAACAGTGCAAACACCAGGTGGTTTGGTTGAATACGAAATCATTGCTGTAGATTACCATTAGAATAGGCGGTAGCCCGGGTGAAGGTATAGCCGAAGCCCGGGATTCAAAGCCAGGTACCAAGCGCTTTAAAATCCCGGGCTACACAACTGCGGTTTACGCAGAATCTTACGGTAAGTGATAAAATGGGTTAGGTAGCTTAAATCCTTTTTGCATAAAGCCGCCTTTCAGATCACTGTCTTGATCGCCAATCGATGCAATTACAGTATATCCTTGATTGACAATTGATTTTCGCGCCTGGGTTTTGAAAGGTGTAATCGAAGGTTGACGATAGGTGTCAGGCCGTAAATAAAGACCCGCCCAATGGTTAAAACCTGCGCGTAATAAATTGGTTCTGGTTGCTTTTAATTCGGAAAGAGGGCGTCCAGTGACAAAAAAGACTTTCACACCATATTTCAGGGCATCCTGGTAAAGAGCTAACATGGGGGCTATTGCTGGTGCATCAGCAGCTAAAATTTCTTTGTGCAATTGGTCACGATTGGCAACAAAATCCCGTTTAACCATTTTATCGTAGTTACTTAAACTCGTCTCATCGATATCAAGTACCACAGCCAATTTTTTGGGATTTCTACTCTGGCTGTTTGCCAGTGCTTCTTTGACAATATAACCACGCGCCTGAGCGATAACTTGCGCCAATTCTTTTTCATAAAGACCAGAATCATGATAAACCTGAATCTCTTTTTTAACTAAGCTAAGATTTGCAGGTTCAGCAAAAACAGGAGAGAAAAACAAAGCAGTACAACTTATTACTGCCAGAGTTTTCATGATAACTTTAAAAGATCCTTTCATCGGTCATTCCACTGAGAGTAAGTGCCGGCATTATAACGCCTAAAGGATGGATGTCAATTGTTCAGCTTGACTATTTGTATATCACTTGGTCGGTGTGATAAAATAAAGAACATTATATCTAATTGATCTTGAAGAAGTTAATAACTCGCGGAGTCAATTCTATTTTGATTGCCTCTGACTTCTAAAATGGAGTATCATTCGTCTTTTGCTTTAAATAGAACTGAATTAGTACTATATTAAAGAATATAATTCCTGTAAAATTAAGACTTATTTGGTACTAGATTATTTGGTGTGGGGGTGGTATGCTGCGCATCAGCAAATTGGCCGATTATGGAACAGTTGTGATGGTGTATCTCGCGAAGCGGGCACAAACGCTTTGTAATGCACGTGATATCGCGTTACACACCCATCTGACTGTACCAACAGTCAGCAAATTATTAAAACGCTTAACTGCAGCAGGATTACTGACTTCAGTACGTGGTGTGAGTGGAGGATACCGTTTGCAGCGGGCTGCAAGTGAGATATCAGTCGCTGCGATTATTTATGCTTTGGAAGAGCAGCGCGGGTTGACTGAGTGCAGTTTGCAACCGAATGAATGTTCTTTGCAGGGAGTCTGTCACATTCAAGGAAATTGGCGGTTAATAAGTCAAGCTATCGAAACAGCACTTGATAGTGTGAGTTTGGAGGCATTGGCAAAACCATCTCTCCAGGCGGTTGATATTAACCGCATCAGGCAGTTGGCAAGTGGAGTGAGTAATGGCGAAAAGCAGTGAACAAATTAATTCCCTCCTTGAGCGGGAATATCAACATGGTTTCGTTACTGACATTGAGGTTGAAACCTTCGAACCCGGTTTGGACGAAGATGTGATTCGTCGTCTGTCGGCAATTAAGGGTGAGCCAGAGTTCTTATTGCAATGGCGTTTGGCTGCATTCAGGCATTGGCAAACTATGCCGAATCCTGAATGGTCCAGTGTGCATTACCCGCCAATCGATTATCAGGCTATTTCTTATTATTCGGCGCCCAAAAATAAAAAAGATGCGCCTAAAAGTCTTGATGAAGTCGATCCGGAATTATTGCGTACTTATGAAAAATTAGGCATTCCCTTAAAAGAACAGGAAATGCTTGCCGGTGTAGCCGTTGATGCAGTTTTTGATAGTGTCTCTGTTGCGACAACCTTTAAGGCGAAATTGGCTGAGGTTGGTGTTATTTTCTGTCCTTTTTCAGAGGCTGTGCATAAATACCCTGATTTGCTACGCCAATACCTCGGTTCTGTTGTGCCTTATCGTGATAATTTTTATGCAGCACTTAATTCAGCTGTATTTAGTGACGGCTCTTTTATTTATATTCCTAAGGGTGTACGTTGTCCCATGGAATTATCTACTTATTTTCGTATTAATGCCGCTTCAACTGGTCAGTTTGAACGTACTCTAATTATTGCGGATAGTGATAGCTATGTATCTTACCTGGAAGGTTGTACCGCACCGATGCGTGATGAGAATCAATTGCATGCCGCAGTGGTTGAATTAGTAGCGCTGGAAGGCGCGCAGATTAAATATTCAACTGTACAAAATTGGTATCCAGGTGATAAAGAAGGGAAAGGTGGTATTTATAATTTTGTTACCAAGCGTGGTGCTTGTCGCGGTAAACGCTCCAAAATTTCTTGGACACAAATTGAAACGGGTTCGGCAATTACTTGGAAATACCCTAGTGTTATTTTGCAAGGTGATGATTCAGTCGGTGAATTTTATTCTGTAGCACTTACTAATAATTTTCAGCAGGCTGATACTGGAACGAAGATGATCCATTTGGGTAAAAACACCCGTTCTACCATTATATCCAAAGGAATCAGTGCTGGTCGATCACACAATGCTTACCGTGGCCTGGTGCGTATTGCTCCTACGGCTACCAATGCTCGTAATTATACGCAATGTGATTCCATGTTAATGGGCTCTGAATGTTCAGCCCATACTTTTCCTTATATTGAAGTTAAAAACCCTACGGCACAATTAGAGCATGAAGCAACCACGTCTAAAATCAGTGAAGAACAGTTGTTTTATTGTCAACAGCGCGGCATCGATACAGAAGACGCGGTATCCATGATCGTCAATGGTTTTTGCAAACAAGTCTTAAAAGAGTTACCTATGGAGTTTGCTGTAGAGGCTACTAAGTTATTAGGCATTAGTTTGGAAGGGGCAGTCGGTTAATATGTTAGCAATCAATCAATTAAATGTCGCAATTAATGCGCAACCTATTCTAAAAGGTATTAATCTCACCGTAAAACCAGGTGAAGTTCATGCCATCATGGGACCCAATGGTTCTGGTAAAAGTACTTTATCAAAAGTTTTGGCTGGACACCCGGCTTACGAGATAACCGATGGTTCCATCACTTATTTAGGAAAAGATTTATTGCCCTTGGCACCTGAAGAACGTGCTCAAGCGGGAATTTTTATGTCATTCCAATACCCGGTTGAAATTCCTGGTGTAACCAATATTAATTTCCTTAAAGCTGCGGTGAATGCAGTACGTAAAGGGCAGGGTAAAAACACGCTGGATGCCATTGAGTTCTTAAGTTTTATTCGCGAAAAATGTCAGTTATTAGACATGGATGAGAGTTTTTTATACCGAAGCATCAATGAAGGATTTTCTGGTGGTGAGAAAAAGCGAAATGAAATTTTACAGATGGTAGCTCTTGAACCGAAACTTGCCATTCTTGATGAAACAGATTCAGGCCTGGATATTGATGCATTGCGGATTATTTCGCATGGAGTCAATGCCATGCGTTCACCGGAACGCGCCATCATTCTGGTAACTCACTATCAGCGATTGTTAGATTATATTGAACCTGATTTTATTCATGTGTTAGCCAATGGTCGTATCATTAAGTCTGGTGACAAGTCATTAGCATTAGAGTTGGAGAAAAAAGGATACAGTTGGCTTGAGGAGACTGAGCAGGCATGAGCGAACTCCTTGATTTTTATAAGCAGCAAGCGAAGGCAGGGATATCAACCATCCCCTGGCTAGCCGACTTACAGGCAAAAGGCTTGCGTGAACTGACTCGCTACGGTTTTCCAACACGGCATGATGAGGATTGGAAATACACGCTTGTAGACTCATTTTTGCAGCAACGCTTTGCAAAACAGCAGGGTATTTCGGCGTCCGAATCGACGGCCCCCCGTTCTGATTTACCAGCAAGCATGCAATTGATTCTCCAGAATGGTCAGGTATTTGGTACTGATCAAGTTGCCAAACAATTGCCTGCAGGGGTTCTAGTACAATCTCTTGCCCAAGCTCTTGAGCAACAGACTGATAAGATTAAACCCTATTTGGGGCAATTGTTACGTCATGAAAATGGTTTTCATGCGTTAAATACAGCGATGTTGGCCACCGGTGTTGTTATTTATTTGCCAGCAGGTGTTTGTATTGAGGAACCGATTGTTTTATCGCATTGGCAAGATCAAGCCAATCAGGCTGTTTATGGTCGCCATCTCATTATCGCTGAAGAGGGGAGTGAGGCCACGATCATTGAAGAATATCGAGGCGAAGAAGCGTGTAGCTATTTTACTAACACGATTACTGAGGTATTTGCTGCCGCGCATGCGAAAGTGCTTCATTATAAAATTCAGCGTGAGAGTAAGTCGGCTTATCACATTGGCTATCTTGCAGCGAAGTTGGCAAAAAATAGTCAATTTGATAGTCATTCTTTGAGTTTGGGGGGTAAGCTGGTGCGTAGTGATCTGAGCCTGGATTTGCAGGAAGAAAATGCGCGTTGTTTCCTTAATGGTATTTATGCCCCTGCCGAAGGCCAGCATATTGATCATCACACGACCATCCATCATAGAGTACCCAATTGCCAGAGCGAACAGGATTACAAAGGAATTTTGATCGGGCGTTCCCGTGCCGTGTTTAACGGCAAAGTAATCGTAGCCAGGGGAGCACAGCATACCCAAGCCAAACAGCAAAATAAGAATCTGCTGTTATCTGCGCAGGCCGAAATTGATAGTAAACCGCAATTAGAAATTTTTGCTGATGACGTGGTTTGTACACATGGAGCGACAGTAGGGCAATTGGATGAGGATGCTTTGTTCTATTTGGCAACTCGTGGAATAGATAGACGTGAAGCAAGTAGTTACTTAATCCATGCGTTTGCCGCTGATAATTTACGTCTTCTTCCTCATCGTACACTTGCGGAATGGATGGGGACTTTGCTAAATCAGCAGTTGAGGTGAGAGTATGAGTGCAGCAACAGCTTTAATTGAAGATAGGGATATAGAGGCTATTCGTGCTGATTTTCCAGTACTGAATCAAAAAATAAATGATTATCCCTTAACTTATTTGGATAATGCAGCAACGACGCAAAAGCCCAAATCAGTGATCGACGCGATTGCCCATTATTATTCCTATGATAATGCGAATGTACATCGCGGAGTGCATGCTTTAAGTGTACGCGCTACACAACAATATGAAGCTGTGCGTAACAAAGTGCAGCATTTTATTAATGCCCGCTCCGCTCGTGAATGTATTTTTGTGCGTGGTACAACGGAAGCGATTAATCTGGTCGCACAAAGTTTTGTTGCTCCACGAATCCTTCCTGGCGAAGAAATTTTGATCACTCACATGGAACATCACTCCAATATTGTTCCCTGGCAAATGGTTTGTAAAAAAACCGGTGCCCGCTTACGAGTCGCCCCTATTTCCATTGAGGGTGAAATCCTGTTGGACGAATTTGAAAAAATGCTGAATGAAAACACGAAATTTGTTTCTATCTGCTATGCCTCAAATGCTTTGGGTACAATTAATCCTGTTGCAAAAATGATTGAGATGGCCCATGCCCATGGTGCTTTGGTCTTGCTGGACGGTGCACAAGCCACAGCCCATTTGCCTATTGATGTGCAGGCCCTGGATTGCGATTTTTATGCTTTTTCTGGTCATAAGATGTATGGGCCTACGGGCATTGGTGTGTTATGGGGGAAAGAACATCTCCTGGATGATATGGTGCCTTATCAAGGTGGCGGCGAGATGATTAACTACGTTACTCTTGAAGCAACCGAATACGCTGCCCTGCCTCACAAATTTGAAGCAGGTACTCCTAATATAGCGGGGGTAATTGGCTTAGGGGCTGCTATGGATTATCTATGGTCTTTGGATATGGAGGCCGTTGCCGCTTACGAAGCCCATTTGCTTGATTATGCCACCTTGGCTGTGCAGTCTGTGAAGGGGTTTAATATTATTGGTACAGCGAAACAAAAAGTGCCGGTTATTTCTTTTGTCCATGGAAAAATTCATGCGCATGATATTGGTACGATATTAGATAGTGCTGGAATTGCTATTCGTAGTGGCCATCACTGTGCCATGCCATTAATGAGTTTTTTTGATGTGGCTGCAACAAGTCGAATTTCCTTATCTTTCTATAATACGAAGGAAGAAATTGATCGTTGTATTCGAGCCTTACATAAGGTGAAAGAGGTATTTGCATGAGTATGGAATTGCGAGAGCTTTATCAGGAAATTATTATTGATCATAATCGTAATCCGCGTAATCACCATCCTATGCCTGATGCAACGACCCAAGCGAATGGGTTTAACCCTCTTTGTGGTGATAAATTGACTGTTTATCTCAAGCTTGAGGCTGGGATTATCGTTGATGTAAGTTTTGTTGGTTGCGGTTGTGCAATTTCACAGGCCTCTGCCTCGCTAATGACAGAAGCCCTGGTTGGTAAAACCGTTGAAGAGGCGCATCAATTGTTTGAGCGTTTTCATACGATGGTAACCAAAGATGATGATAACCAATTACTCTCTTTAGACAAGCTTGCTGTGCTGGCTGGTGTCAGGGCTTATCCTGCACGGGTTAAATGTGCCACTCTGGCCTGGCATACTCTGGAAGCTGCACTCTCGAAGAGTTCAGAAACTGTTTCTACGGAGTAATTGTCATGTTTGGATTTAAAAAAAAGCAGGATCATGACCTTTTAAAAGAACAGATCATCGTAGCGCTTAGAAACGTCTTTGATCCGGAAATACCGGTTAATATTTATGATTTGGGTTTGATTTACGATGTTGCTATTAATGAAGAACAGCATGTTCACATCCAGATGACTTTAACTACACCCGGGTGTCCGGTAGCGCAAACGTTTCCGGGTACTGTTGAACAAGCGGTTAATCAAGTTGAAGGAGTCAGCGATTGCACCGTTGAATTGGTTTGGGACCCGCCGTGGACGCAAGAGCGAATGACCGAAGCGGCTCGTCTTGAATTAGGGATTTTTTATTAATGGATCAAGAGGTACTGTGGCTGCCTTCAGCTTCTATGGAATTTTTGCAGCGGCGAGCAAAAATTCTCAGTCAAATTCGTGAGTTTTTCAATCAACGCGGTTATTTGGAAGTGGAGACGCCAATTATGGCGCGTTTCGGTATCACTGATGTTTATTTAGCAAATATCAAAGCAACTTTTCGCGAACAAAATTATTGCCTGCAAACGTCACCGGAATACCACATGAAGCGTTTATTGGCTGCGGGCAGTGGCCCCATTTTCCAATTAGCGCGAGTTTTTCGCGATGATGAGTTAGGGCGTTGGCATAACCCGGAATTTACGATGCTTGAATGGTATCAATTGGATATTGATCATTATGCCCTGATGGATGAGGTTGATGCTTTGTTACAAATGGTATTGGATTGCCAGCCGATGTTGAGAAAAACTTATCAGCAGGTATTTCTAGAGCATTGTGGTTTTGATCCTCTTGCAGTAACAATTCCTCAGTTACAGGAAGTCGTACAACGATTCGAGCTGGATAATGTGCTGACACCCAATGAACAAGATCCGGATCAGTATCTGTTTCTATTAATGAGCCACGTCGTGGAACCTGCACTGGGCAAAGAATCCTTACCGGTGGCTGTTTATAATTTTCCCCCATCACAGGCTGCTTTGGCTAAAATCAATCAAGGAGTTGCTGAACGCTTTGAAGTTTACTTTAAAGGCGTGGAACTGGCGAATGGTTTCCATGAACTCACTGATGCTAAGGCTCAGGCATTACGTTTTAAACAGGATCTGGCCATTCGCGCACGACAAGGTCTATCTCGGCCTCAACCCGATGAATATTTGTTGCAAGCATTGGAGCATGGTTTACCACCATGTAGCGGCGTTGCTTTAGGTGTTGATCGGCTTCTGGCATTAGCGTGTAAACAGACAGCAATTGCTAACACTTTAGCATTTGATTTTAGCCGGGCTTGAGTGTGCTCATTACCCCGATCTCTCCACCTGAAAACCCTATAATCATTGCTGGGATTGGCCTATAAGAGTGCTCCTCTTCGGAATTTTGTTGCTAATTTGAACACAGAATTGTCGTCTTATTATCGAAACAGCCACTTTGCCGCCTTCTCTATTGAATACATCTGGTTTGTCAATTTGCTGAACATCTGAGGTGACCTAGGGTTAAAGAAGGATTTGACCGCCTATACACAGTCTTATCCACAGAATTTGTGGATAAGACTGGTGAATTCCTCTCTAGCCTAGTTATATTTTGAATTAGCTAAGACTATCCTTAGTGAAGAGGGTCTTTCTTCGAAGGGCCCGGTACTTGAAAACCTTTATAGATGTAAAAAAATTATCATTTTAGTAGGAGGAATGTTATTGGGTTATAATTTTGTAGCTTTCTTTATCAGATTAATAACCCTTTTTCTCATCGGAGACTTTAATGCCTAACAATACTGGTTCGGATCACTTGGAAATCTTGGTTGATGCTGGCTGTTCTCATGATGATATTAAATGGCTTAAAGGTGCTTTAAACCAGTATAATGCGGAAGTTTTGCCGGATAATAATCACCATTTTACTGTGATAAACCGGGCTTCAGACGCAAGTATTATTGCTGGTGCTTTTATCTGGACTCATGGCGATACCATGTATTTAGATACACTCTATGTCGATAAAAAATATAGGAAACAAGGCCTTGGTTCACTTGTTCTTCAAACAGCAGAGGCTAAAGGTCTTACGCTTAACTGTAGGCGATGTATAACCGATACCCTTGGTTTTCAAGCGCAACAATTTTATGAAAAATTAGGTTATAAGGTAATTGCTGAAGTATCGGGCTATATTCAAGGATATGCACGTATCTACTTAGAAAAAGCCCTGCAGTAGAAGGTGCTCATACTATTGTGAAGTGGGATTTAGTTTGCGCCAAAGCTTGTAAACTTCAATTCCCTCCGGATCAGGATGATAGGTCATTGGTAAATTGCGCTCTTGCCAGGGTTTGCCAAATTCAGCATAAAAATTATCTAAGGTAAAATATTTGCGATGATCAACGTAATAGTGTGAATAATCATCTCGTGTAGTAATAAAAGTAACTTTAGATGGGCTACAATAATACATCGCTGCCAGGCACATGGGGCAGGGATGAGCAAGAATGTAAAACTCGCAATCGGTTAGATGTTCCGTACCTAACTTTGTACAAGCCTCACGTATAGCCACAATTTCTGCATGGGCAGTTGGATCCTTGGTTTGTGCAACTTGGTTGGTTGCCTGGGCAATAACGTGGCCCTGCTGGACTATGAGGCAGGCAAAGGGGCGGCCGCCATGGTTTACATTTTCTTTTGCCAGTGCAATAGTTTGTTTAATAAAATTAGTCATGGTACCCCCTCCAATCAAGTCCCTGATAGCATCATACCAATTAATTATAACCTGAGTTGGGGCTGTTTACAGTTTGCTAGCTAGTGCTTATGGCTGTATTTTCGAGCATCGCAGTGCAAGAAAATAAAGCCATAAGCGCTAAGATGATACCTAGGTAAACAGCGCCTACCCAAATTCCTTGGTTAAAGCGTTAATTAGAAGCGGATAGTGAAATTGATAGCCATTTTCCAGTAAACGCTTGGGTATGACTCGTTGTCCTTGAAGCAATAAACATTCGCCCATTTCACCAAACAGCGCCCGTATAATAAATGCCGGGGTTTTAAGTAATAAAGGACGATGCATGGCTTTGGCCAGCGTACGAGCAAATTCTGCCTGACTTACCGGATAGGGGGATGTGATATTAAAGGCACCAGTTAATTCAGGCTTATCCAATAAGAATAAAAAAGCGTCGACAAGATCCTGACTATGTACCCAGGAAATGACTTGTCTGCCATCGCCTACTATCGAGCCTAAGCCAAAATAAAAACTGGGGGCCAGCTTTTTTAACATACCCTGACCTTTTTTAAGCACAACACCAAAACGGGTAATTGTTGTTTGCATGCCATGATCGATTGCCGGTTGCAAGGCTTGTTGCCAGCGCAATCCTATCTCGTTAAGAAAATCCCGCGGGTGGTTAAAATCAAGGATGCTGCTTTCGTCAAAAGCTTCCGGGGCCCCATTCTCCTGCAGGCCATAAATACCGATTGCATTTGCGCAGTAAAATCGAGGTCTTGCCTCTTGCTTAATGGCCCAATCGATCAATGCAGTACTTGTGTTAACACGCGATTCAATAAGTTGTTTTTTTACTTCTGTAGTCCAGCGGGATGCGCCAATATTGTAACCACAAAGATTGATGACTACATCATAAGTTTGGGCATCCAGTTCATGCAGAGTCTCCCAGGTGCAAATGGTGGCCGCGTTGGAAAAGCACCGTTGTAAGGTGGCTCTGTTTCGTCCTAACACAGTAAGATTATGCTTGGTTAATGCTTTTACTAATTCCTGGCCAATAAAGCCAGATGCGCCTGCAATCAAGATCTTCATGAAAAATTTCCTTCCTCTTTAAGACTATTAATGACTGCCTCTGATAAAGAAGTGAGCCTTAATGTTTCCTTTAAGGTAGCGCGTAAAGCATCAATACTCAAGCGCTTGGAGGCGAGCATAAACTCTCTTTTCATTGGGCTTGCCAATGCCCAGATTTGTTCCCACGGTTCATAAGGTGCTGCTTCTAATCCAAGTGCTTGTGCAACTTGTTGTTGTAAGGTACCCAATAAGTCTGGTTTACCATCAGCGATATTATAAATGCCGCTTAACTCAATTTTTTCGGCAAACTGATAAGCAATCTCACTGAGATCATGCACGTAGATATGATTGGTGTAGGGGGCTTCATGAGGCGCAAGTAGCGGTTTTTGGGCAATAGCGGCTTGCACTGGCAAGCGATTGGGTCCATAGATACCCGCCACACGAAGAAGTACGCAAGGAATTTGATGTTGCTTACAAAAGGTGAGCCATTGTTGTTCGGCATTTAAGCGACGATGTTGTCTGGGATGATCCAAATTGCAGCTTGACTGTTCATCAACCCAGTTTCCCTGGTGATTACCATAAACACCACTGGAACCAAAATAGATAATCTTGGCAGGTTGTATGGAACTTAGGTTAAGAAAGGTCTCCAGGATTTTATCTTGTTCACCCTCACTGGCGGGAGGAATTAAATAATAAAGGACGGTGTTTTTTTCTTGCCAGAGAAAAGGTTTATTGATGTCGTGAATAATGTGTCGTAAGCCTGGCAAATTCATTGATTCGTCAAGATGGCGTGATATAGCCGTCACCGTTTGTTGCCGGTTTAATAAATATTGGGCCAAATGATAGCCACAATAGCCGTAGCCTATAATCAAGTGGTGCATGAATACTCCTATAAATTATTCCTAAAGCGGCACAAACTTTGATAGTCGCAATTCTGGCAAACTGAAACGTTATTGGGCTTGGGAGGGCAATGGCCTTGACTGAATTCACCGGCTAAATCATTCAATTGACTTTGCCAATGTTGGCGATAATCAACCCAGTTTTCGTCTTTTTTTAAAGCTATGATGCCGGGAACAGGATAGGGTTCTGCACTTAATCCTTTACAGGTTAACTGACCAGCTTTTAACTGGGCAAACAACAGTGCATTAATTGTTTCATCTAATAAAGCATAGAGTAAGAGTTGAGGCTCCTGTGGGCGATCTTCTTTCCATGGCAGGCTTTGCGGCAAACTACTTTTATAATCGATCACCCATTTTTTATTCTCTGCAATGTTATCTAAACGGTCAACACGTACGTAAAAATCAATTCCAGCCAGATTAATGGTAAACGTTTGTTCCAGAGCATCCACGCTAAACGGTGGTCGTTGCCGTTCCCACGCCAGGCAGGCATGCACTAATCGTTTAAGCCTTAATAGTTCAACGTCCTGTATCAGAGTAGAAAAAGTGGAGGGTCTTTGTTTTACCAAGGGTTCTATAGCTGAGGTAATGGCGGTCTCGATATGTTCGTTTAACTGCCCTTCATCTAGAGATAAAAGATTTTCCTGATTTTGCAGCGTTTGCCATAATAGCTCCATGATCTTATGAATTAACTGGCCACGCTCCATAGCGTCTGGACCCGTTGACATTTCTGCGGCTGCTCTTACATGGAGACGATGCGCGGCAAAGGCTCGAAACGGGCATTTGGCCTGATTTGCCAAGATAGCAGTTCCGCCACTAATGTTTTCATTGTCGATCAGTGGAAGGTAGTAGGTTTCATTGAAACTGGTTAGATGCGATTGTTGAGCTACTGTTTCAATAAGTGGCGCATCGTAGGTTTCTAAATCGGCGAGCAAGGGACTTGGCATATTTGGCTGATCCTTGCTTAAGCGAGAATAGCTAAATACGGTATGTGCGCTACTGTTTTTTAATCTTGCTAAGGTTTTTTGTGCTAATTGTAGTTCACGTTGCGGGTCTGCGTGTGGCATGGAATAAGCACGCTGCAAGGAAATAGGTATAAAGGCTGATAATTTCGCTTTTTGTGGTAAACACTGATCAGTAAGGCCAGTGACCCAAAGGCTTTCAAACAGACAACCTGACGCCTCTAATAAACCAAGAACCTGGATAACCGCTTTTGCTTTTTTGGGTTGAAAGATGGTTGATTTGAATAGTTCGTTTAAAGTCAGGAGAGCCTGCTCTTTGTTCATACCTGGTGTGATTAGTGCCAATTGTTTAAATTCGTCAAATACGATTAAAAAGCGCTGATAACATTGGTACGTTGCTGAGTCGAGAGGATATTGACCAGGAAATCCCATCGCTGCAAGCCGTGTCTTAAATGCGCTTGCCCAAGTTTGTGGAGAGGCTTGTTCAGGATAGGCCGTGATATTTTCCAAGACTTTAGCAAGTTTAGGCGTGGCATAATGCAAGTCTTTAATCAATGTGCCATAGGAAATAGTGTGTTCTCGTAATGTAGAACTGTCTTCCATAAATTGTGCCCTTGCTAACATTTCTGTTTGTGAGTAGGCAAGGTAAGGCGAATGTAAGAGCAAGCGCGCTTGCTGGGCTGTTATTGTTTTGCTATCGAGATGCAGCCAGCATAAAGCGTGTGCGACTAGAGGGTAATCAGCCAAGGCTTGACCTAAAGACAGGTTGAATTGTTCTACAGGAAACTGCTGTTGTAGAAGACGTTGTAAGCCTTGGGATTGAATTTGTAAATCAGGGACAACGACTGCAATATGCGTTTCTCCTTGGGCTAAGCGTCCTTTTATCCAATGTATAAGTTGTTGCTGTTCATCGTCGTCATTTTGTGCAGTATATTGATAACCGATAGCTGACTGTGGGGCCAAATCGTAATGGTAGATTTGACAACCTTGAGCATTAAATAGTTTTTGCAATGCTTTTTGCTGGGGGGTGTAATCATCAAAACAAGCCCAGATTAAGGGTTGGGCATCTAATATGTTCTGTTGCCTACTTAGATAAGTCGCTAATTCGTCTTCTGTTATTGCATCCAGTTTGTCCAGTTCTTGTTGAAGTTGCAGCACCCACTGCTGAAATTGGCGGGTTTGGGCTGTGTAAGAAAAGGCTGGGTGATGAAAATCAAGCTGCCATAAATGACAACGTTTCCACGCTTCTTCAACGGCGTTTAACAATCCTTCGTTAACAGGAAGTGATGCGTGATTGCTAAGTATTTGGCGCCATAAATGACGAAGTTGTTGTGTGGTTAATACGATAGGGTAATTAACGTGCGGGTTTTTGTGCCTTATTTTTTTGAAAGTATCTAATAAAAATGCCCGGTATGGAAAACATCGGGGTTTATCTTGAATGGAAAGAGGTATGGCAGCAAAAAAATCATTTAACAGTTCTGTGCTTAAGCGATTATTAGGGGTAATCACAATAGCCCCTTCTCGCATAAGGGTTAATAACTGTGTTTTATTATTCATCAGATTTAGTGGAATCAGTTTTACTTTGTTTATTTTCTAGTTGCCGCTTTTCATCCACAGCGAGGAGGCCTGGAAAAAAGTGCTTATTAAAATAAATGGCTACCAAACCAGTAAGAGGGATCAGCCATAGACCAATCGTTAATGTTAAGGATAATAACACTACACCATACACAACAAAATAGTCTTGCCAGTGGTGGAAACGAGCAAAAAAACTGGGGTTACTTAAGTAAGAATGGGTCAATATGCCTAAACTACCTAAAATAAGTGACAGGCAGGCTAATAAAATACCAATGAAAAAAGGACGTACCCAATGGCCTTTTTTTGCTAAAACTCCCCCCAATATACCTCCAGCAAAAGCACCGGTAATTGCGGCGATCAATAGCGAAGGTAAAAGAGGCAGTAACAAACTGTCTTTTAGCGATAATAAAGTGTATTTAGTAAACAGCATGAATAGCACAGCAAAAATAGCAAAGAAAATAGCCCCAGCAAATCCGGGGCTTAATGGAGTTTGTTCGTCAGCATTCAATGTCATAGCACCTGCCATTTAGTGAGTTATTATTTTATCATTCTTAGACTGCTTCAATGCTTCTGCTTTTTGTTGTAAAGAAACAGGCGTTGTTTTTCTCTGATTTTTTGAATGTAGTATGTCGTAAACTAAATGTCCACGTAAATACATCGCTGCAAATCCCGCTGCAATAGCAAGCCACAATCCTGCCAGTATAAAGCTGTATAGTAAGACAAATAAATACATAACAGCTAAATTACTGAAGGTTGAACCCTCAAAAGAATGGCTATAGGAGCCCCTGAGAAGATAAAGGAAACCCAAATCATAAAAAGGCAGGGCCACAATAACCATTAAAAATCCCCATAAAAACGTTTTACGGCGATAAGGTTGAGGGCAATGAACAATAAGTTCTCCAAAAAGGGCTCCGAAACAGGCTGCTACAATAACTGCTAGAAGAATCGCCTGAAAAGTTGGTAGCAGTCGTTCTAATCCTATCGAATAAAAAAGCAAGTCAATGATTACAGTCGCGATAACTGCTAACAAAGCGAAATAAACAGCAGAGAGTAACCGCGGGTTTGAAATTGTAAGTGCTTCATCTTCATGACTCATGATTGTACTCCTGAATAAAGCGGTTGCTATTACAACCATGCTATTAAAAGCATATTTAATATTCTTTTAAGTTAATTTTAGACCATAATTGCGTCATTTTGATCCCGCGTCAGCCCCTAATTTATGACAGTTGATATTTATTGACTGTGCAGAGATACTTAGGAAACACTAGGGATGATTTCACGTCTGAGTTCAACAATGAGACGCCTATTTCATTTAACCAAACTCATTAAACGCCTACGGTTTTTATTTCTTTTTTTTGTCTTGTTGCTTTTTTGTTTTTCTAAAGCATTGGAATCCCAGTTTGAGCTATCAAGAGTGACTGATTTATTTTTTCTGATTCTGATTATCTGTAGTTTGGTATTAATCGGAGAACGGGGAAATAAGCTATTGTTATTGATTCTTGGTATCGCTTTTATTGAGCTATTGCTTATTGTTATCAGTCTATGGTTGGCTCAATCTTGGGTAGGAGCAATCAAGGCATTTTTTGCTACTTGCTATTTCTCTTTGATGACTGCTGGTTGTTTACATTATACCTTGGCGGATAAAACAATTAGTGTAACCACTTTATTTGGCTCCCTATCCGCTTATCTTTTTATTGGACTGGCCTATGCCTATCTTGATCTGTTTCTTTATATGTTGGATCCTGGCGCGTTTTTGGGTTTAGTTGATATGACTGAGAATACGATGATTTATTATTCTTTTGTAACCCTCACTACGCTGGGATTTGGCGATATCGTTCCTAAAAGTCCAATTGCCCAAACCTTATCCTGGTTTGAGTCATTTACAGGTCAAGCCTATCTTGCTGTCCTTATGGGACAGTTGGTTGGCCGTTACGTGGCAGACAGGTTATTGCATAAACAAAATTTCAAAACTAAAACCCAGAATTAAACGAGTGCATCTGAATTGAGTTGTAACAAAATCCCCAGGTATTAATGCACTCTCTGGTTTGATGATTTTGATACGTCAGCTGCCTTATCATTTTCGTGTAATTCAAGCCACATTGCGTTTAATACAGCGAAGGTACAAGCCAAGCCTGTACCTAAAATCCAAGAGAAATACCACATGATTAATAACTCCTAATAAGCTGTTTCGTGATTGGCCTTAAGCGTTTCAACGGTTACTTTACCGCGCAACACGCGGTAAACCCAGGCGGTGTAGATTAAGATAATAGGCAAGAAAATTGCTGTTGCTATCAACATAATAAAAAGCGTTAACTGGCTAGAGGAGCTGTCCCATACAATTAAACTTTGTTCCGGATTAGAGGAAGAGGGCAGAATGAACGGGAACATACTAACCCCGACTGTTGCAATTATGCCTATAATAGAAACAGCACTGGAAATAAAGGCCAGGCGGGCTTTTGCTGCAACGAGTATGGCTAAAAGAGCACCGGCAATACCGAGTATCGGTACAAGAAAAGTAATAGGCATGTCCTGAAAATTAGAGAACCAGGCTCCTGCATGGCGTGCAGCGGTTTTATAGAGCGGGTTGGAAGGCCCATCATGCAAGGGTAGATTAGTTAAAATATAACCATCAATGCCATAGTAAACCCACAATCCCCCGCAGATAAATAGAACGATTGTTAATGCAGCACAACTCTTTCCTGCAGTTATTGCGCGTTGCTGGATATTCCCTTCTGTTTTGACATTAATGAAAAAAGCGCCATGCATTGCAAGCATGCATACAGAAAGTAAACCGCACAATAAAGCAAAAGGATTGAGTAAAGCAAGGAATGTTCCTGTATAGAAAGGACGTAAACTGTCATCAAAATGAAAAGGTACGCCTTGTAAGACATTACCAACAGCGACCCCGAAGATTAATGAAGGAACAAATCCACCTGTAAACAAAGCCCAATCCCAACAAGCACGCCATCCAGGATTTGACATTTTGGAGCGATACTTAAAGCCTACTGGGCGCAAAATCAGGGCAAGCAAGATAAGTAACATTGCTAGATAAAAGCCTGAAAAAGAAATGGCGTAGAGCATGGGCCATGCTGCGAAGATTGCACCACCACCCAAGATAAACCAAACCTGGTTACCTTCCCAGGTTGGCGCAATGCTATTAATAAGAATGCGTCTTTCCGAATCGTTTCTGGAAAGCCAGGGTAACCACATGGCAACACCGAGGTCAAAGCCATCCATGATAGCGAAACCAATCAGCAGAACACCTAACAGAACCCACCATATAACACGTAATGTTTCATAATCTAAAGGCATTATGCTTCTCCGGTTTGATGTTGCATGCCATCGGGGCCAAGACGGATGTATTTCACCATTAAATAGACTTCAACTATGGCGAGGGCAGTGTAGAACAGGATAAAACCAGCGAGTGAAGTTAACACCTGCGAAGAATGAAGAGAAGAAGTACCCATAAATGTTGGTAAAATACCTTGCACCACCCAAGGTTGGCGTCCGTATTCTGCTACTACCCAACCAAGTTCCGCAGCAATCCATGGTAAAGGCAATGACCAGAACGCGATGTGCAAATACCAGCGTGTTGTGTGAAGTCTTCGTCTAACAATGAGGTAGAAACCAACAGCAAATAAGAGAATAAAGAAAATTCCGCAAGCAACCATGATGCGGAAAGAGAAAAATAGAGGGATAACGTGTGGTTTCAAATCCTGAGCTGCCTGTGCAATTTGTTCTTCACTGGCGTCAGTTACGGTTTCCGTATATTTCTTAAGTAACAAGCCGTAACCCAAATAGTTACCATGTTGCTCAAACGCAAGTTTTGCTGCTTCATCATTGCGGTTTTTCTGCAAACGGGTTAAGGCGTCATAGGCCAGGATCCCTTCACGAATTTGTTGTTTTCCTTGTTCAATGAGATCGTAAATGCCTTCCATTGGCTCATTAAATGAGCGGGTGGCAATTATTCCTAATACATAGGGAATCTCAATGGCGTAATCGGTTTTCATCTCTTTTTCGTTTGGAATACCAATGAAAGTCAAACCGGCAGGGGCTTTTTCAGTGTGCCACATTGCTTCTATGGCGGCTAATTTCATTTTTTGGTTAGAGTTTGAGAGATAACCACTCTCATCACCTAACACGACTACTGATAAAGCGGAGGCCAAGCCAAAAGAAACAGCAACCGTCATCGAACGTTTGGCTAATTCTTTGTTGCGGCCGCGCAAGAGAAAATAGGCGCTAACTGCCAGGACAAAAATAGCCCCAGTCACATAACCAGCACTGATGGTATGAACAAATTTTGCTTGCGCAACGGGATTGAACATGACTTCAGCAAAGTCAGTGACTTCCATACGCATCGTTTGATAATCAAATTTTGCACCAACAGGATTTTGCATCCAGCCGTTGGCAATCAAGATCCATAATGCGGATAAATTGGTACCCAGCGCAAGTAACCAAGTACAACACATATGTTGGAATTTGCTTAATCTATCCCAACCAAAGAAGAATAGACCAACAAAGGTCGCTTCCAAAAAGAAAGCCATCAGTCCTTCAATCGCTAATGGCGCACCAAAGATATCACCCACATAATGTGAGTAATAAGCCCAATTTGTTCCAAATTGGAATTCCATGGTTAAACCGGTTGCTACTCCCAAGACGAAATTAATGCCAAATAGGATACCCCAATAACGTACCATTTGACGCCAAATTTCTCGGCCAGTCATGACATAAACTGTTTCCATAATTGCTAATAATAAAGACAGGCCTAAAGTTAGCGGAACAAAGAGAAAATGATAGAGCGCAGTAAGGGCGAATTGTAGACGAGAGAGATCAACTATTTCACTACCAGGAATCATCAGCATCACCTCAGAAGTTGGAGGTTTATAAGGCTAAAAGGAAATGATGCGTTAATTCACGACTTCTTTTTAGCGATAAGTGCCGTATCGGATGGCAAACTAGTGCCCAACAGCCATTGCTGTGTATTTTTTGAAGACTTTTCTACATCTTTGAAACAAACCCACCATAGCGCAATGAGTAACAAAAGCTTGACTAAGAGGGTTAGTAAAATGTCACGAGTCAAGGGCTTCATAGCTTGCTGTCCAGTAAAACACGCGCTTATACTTTAACTTAATCTGCATAATAAATAAACTGGAAATACGATTATTTATATGGAAACAACCACTTCTATTTAAACGTTGCTTCTTTGACTGAATTGCATAGGCCGTATTGGCGGCCTTGCCTTTGATTGGTTAGTGACGAGTAGGAAATAAACGCTGATTCACCAGTCAAGCAGGCTTGCGATACTCTTTATTACACAGCCTCCATAAGCGCGGCTACTCCCATGCCACCCGCTGTACAGATAGAGATCAATCCTCGACCGCTGCCTCGTTGATACAGTAATTTGGCAAGATTAGCGACAATACGTGCTCCTGTAGCCGCAAAAGGGTGCCCTAAGGCAACACTCCCTCCTTTAATATTCATCTTTGTTTTATCAATGGACCCCAGTGCCTGGTTACGATTGAGCACTTTCTTGCAATATTCATCCGATTCCCAGGCTTTGAGAGTGCAGAGAACCTGGCCGGCAAACGCTTCATGAATTTCATAAAAATCGAAGTCCTGTAAGGTCAATTTATTACGTTTTAATAATTCACTGACAGCCTTGGTTGGGGCCATAAGTAACCCTTCTCCACCAACAAAATCAACCGCAGCAACCTGAGCATCAACAAAACGGGCAAGCATTGGATGATTAAATTTTTTGGCAATATCCTCGCATAATAAATACACGGCAGCTGAACCATCGGTGAGAGGGGTACTGTTGCCTGCTGTTAAAGTACCTGCATCGCTTTTATCAAAAGCCGGTTTTAATTTAGCCAGTTTTTCCATGCTTGTATCAGCACGCAAAAAAGTATCCCGCTTTAAGCCCATAAAAGGAAAAACGAGATCATCGTAGAAACCTTCTTCATAGGCTTTGACCGCATTTTGATGGCTAGTTAGGGTTAACTCATCTTGGGCCTGGCGGGTAATTCCCCATTCTTTAACCATTTTCTCGGTATGCTGGCCCATTGATAGACCAGTGCGTGGTTCAACAACGGCCGGAAATTGAGGTTTAAAATCAGCAGGACGAAATGAAGCGATGATTTTTAATTTGGCAGTGAAATCCCTGGCATTATGCAAGGCAAGTAATTTTTGGGCAAAAGAGGGTTTAAACATAATAGGCAAATCACTGTTTGAATCGATCCCCGCTGCAATCCCATCATCGATTTGAAAGTTAGCAATTTTAAGTGCAACTTGTAAGGTTGTTTCAAGACTGGTACCGCAGGCACGTTGTAAAGTATAAGCGGGAGTATGTGGATCAAGTGAAGTGCCCAGAACACATTCTCGTGCCAGGTTCCAATTGAAGGAACTGTTCATTATAGCGCCTAGCCCAACATCGCCAAGAATTCTATTCTCTAAATGCATCTTCTTGACTAATTCTTGCAACGAAGCAGTCATTAAGTCTTGAGTTGAAACATTGCTATAGTGGGTCATCGATTTTACAAAAGGGGTTCGCATTCCTCCTGCGATATAGACTGGCCTTGTTTTCATAGTGAGTTCCTTGCTTCGCTATTAAAGTTAACCCTTAATAAGCATAGCATGGTCGGCCAGGTTACTTTGATTCCCCACAGGCAGTTAAGCCACAAAATAAAGGATAACTCAATGTAATGAACAACAACGCGCCAGCAATCAAGATTATTTTTCTATTAAGATAATCAGAACTCCAACCCCAAAAAGCGGTCATAAGACCAAAGCTTAAAAAATCATTAAATTGACTGGAATCCTGGTAATTTGGCTGGAATTAGAGGTAAGAACTTGGTTGAGTCCTTGATATCAATCGTTTTTAATAACCTTGGCCTCAGCTTCTTTTTTCATCACAATGATCGTAATGCGGCGGTTATTGGGGTTTAAAGGGTTTTTCTTGTCTAGTAAAACAGTGGAGGCATAACCTGTTACCCGCATGACTTTCTCTTCTTGCATACCTGATTTGACCAAGGCGCGGCGTGCCGTATTGGCTCGTTGTGTTGATAATTCCCAATTACTTTGTTCCAAATCCTCGGGGTTGTGGTAAGGATGGGCGTCTGTATGGCCTTGAATCGTTATTTTATTAGGCATGTGTTGCAAGAGTTTTGCTATTTTATCAAGTACGACCAGCATTTCAGGATCGATCTCATCACTACCCATTCCAAACATCGGCTTATTTTGATTATCAATGAGTTGAATGCGTAATCCTTCAGAAACAACATCCATTAGAAGGCGTTTTTTCAATTCAGATAGGGACGGGTCGTTATCCATGCTCAACATGATGTCTGTTTTCAATTGCTCAAGCTGTTTCATCTCAGCGCTTTCTTGATTGCTTCCTGCTACTTGGCCATCCTTTTTCTTGAAATTGTCACCTCCACCGTTGATGGTTTCTTTTCTGGCCCCCATACTATCTCCACCAATGGAAGCTATTCTAAGGGGTTGTTTGAAATACTCTGATAAGCCATCTTTTTGTGCTTTATTTAAGGAAGCCAGCAACCACATCAATAAGAAAAATGCCATCATGGCAGTTACAAAATCAGCATAGGCAATTTTCCAGGAACCGCCATGATGGCCGGAATCGCGCTTTTTTATTTTTTTTATAACGATAAGGTTTTTTTCATTATTATTACCAGCCATAGACTCCTACCTAACTACTAGTTTTGACTGCTTTAATTTCTTCATTGAGTTCATTAAAGGAAGGTCTTGCATTAGAAAAAAGAACCTTGCGGCCAAATTCTGTCGCTATAATGGGTGGATTATTATGTACACTGGCCATTAGCGTTACTTTAATGCAATTGAGCATCAATTGGGTTTCGTTAGCTCGTTGCTCGATTGCGGTTGCTAAGGGACCTATAAAACCGTAACCTAATAAAATACCGAGAAAGGTTCCAACCAAAGCCTGTGCTACCAGCACCCCAAGTTGGGCTGGTGGCAGATTGATTGACTCCATGGTATGCACGACACCTAATACCGCAGCTACGATACCAAAAGCGGGCATGCCGTCTCCCAGCTTGGTAATGGCATGTACTGGAATCAATTCTTCTTCATGATTGGTTTCAATTTCACTTTCCATCAGCGATTCCAGTTGAAAAGGCTGCATATTGGCAGTGATAATCAGGCGAAAATAATCGCACATGAATTCAATCAAATGGGGTTTGGCCATTAGACGCGGGAAATTGGTAAAAATTGGGCTGTTTGCAGGTTCGTCAACGTCGGATTCCAATGACATAAGGCCTTCTTGTCGAGCCTTATTAAGAAGGGCATAAAGCAGGCCCAAGATATCTCTATACATAATCTTGGCCGATTTTTCGCTACGAAAGGCATTGGGTAATGCTTTGGCGATTGATTTTAAAACACTGGCTTTATTACCAACGATTAGAGAACCAATGGCAGCTCCGGCAATAATTAATAATTCAACAGGTTGTATGATTGCTGCTAAATGCCCGCCAGCCAATGCAAAGCCGCCAAAAACAGACAGTAGTATTACCAGATACCCCAGCAAAATTAGCATTTATTTTCCCTAAAAAGCTATCTAATTGATTTTGAAGTATTAATTTCAAGAATTCAACACGTTTTATCTGAAAGTTGATGAATTCTTTTTTTGTGCGTTCATTTCAGATAATCATGTACTACCCGGCCATAGGGTAGAGTCAGATCAGAGAGAATATGAACGGCATTCACAACTTTTTTCACAGGCAGTTTAGCAATCGGTGCCATAGCATGATGGAACAATTCTAACTGGGCAGGCCCGGTCCATGCTCCTTTAATAATGACATCAGTTAATTCATATTCAACTAATTCGCAAATGCGTATGGTGCCATCAACATGTGGAATTATTTTTAATAAATAACAGGGGGCTGTCAGGGATTCAGCAACTTTTTTGCAATCCAGTGTTTGATATTTATAACCCATAGTGGCTGTAGCAATTCGATTGCAACCATAATCCAGCGAGCCAAGCAGGGTTTCTTTTTCAACAGTGAGTTTAGGTTGGGCAAGTTTTTTAGGAAAGCCCCAGATTTCACGCCCGCCAACGATAGGTGGAAGATCATCCAAATACATGGCGTGGGTATAACTGCCAGCTTTACCCTTGTAACGTACGGGAATAACCTGACCTGATTCGGTGTAATCACCGAAACCAGTTGAATCAGGCATGCGGATAACTTCAAATTTGACCAGTGGCTCGACCACTTCTAAGGGCGCGGGTACAATTTCACGAAGCAAATCAATATCAGTTTCATAGGTGACAATTAAAAATTCACGGTTAATAAAGCGATATGGACCTGGTGGATAAGAGGGGCTACTAAAGGGCATGGCAAACGCATTTTTTTTAACTTCTGACTCATTCATTCTTAAGCTCCTGTCTTTATTAGTGGCCCGCCGTACATTCCCACCTGCTTTGAAAAAGCAGGTGGGAATCTTTTATTGTGCGGTTATTCCATATACCAACCATGACTGACTACTAACGATTGTCCAGTCAATGCATTGGTACTGAAAGAGGCAAAAAATAAAGCAGTTTGTGCGACGTCATCAATGGTAGTAAATTCACCATCAACCGTATCTTTCAGCATAACTTTTTTGATAACGTCGTCTTCACTAATCTTTAATTCTTTAGCCTGCTCTGGAATTTGCTTATCGACTAAAGGGGTACGTACGAAGCCCGGACAGATTACGTTAGCTCGCACACCATAAGCCGCCCCTTCTTTGGCGACAACCTTACATAAGCCGAGTAAGCCATGTTTTGCTGTCACATAAGGTGCTTTTAATTTGGATGCTTCCTTGGAATGGACTGAGCCCATGTAGATAATACTCCCACCATTGCCAGAAGCGTACATATGTTTCAAACAGGCTCGGGTAGTAAGAAAGGCACCATCCAGATGAATAGCAAGCATTTTTTTCCAATTGGCGAAAGAAAGTTTATCGACTGGATCAATAATCTGAATGCCTGCATTACTTACCAAAACATCCACACCACCAAAATGCTTGGCAACAGCATCAACACCTTTTGTTACTTGGTCTTCATCCGTAACATTCATTTCTACTGCCATGGCTTGGTGTTTCATGGATTGAATTTCTTCAGCAACTTGTTGTGCCTGACTGAGGTTCAGATCAGCAATGGCTACTTTTGCTCCTTCACGCGCATAGACAAGTGCAATTTCTTTACCAATTCCACTGGCAGCACCGGTTACAATAGCTACTTTATTTTTTAATCGCATGCTTACATTCCCTGTTTTTTATTATTCTTTACCAGTATAGCAACGGGTTTTCCATTTTGCCTTAACACAACGCATAGATTGCACAAGCCTATGAATCAAGACAAAATGGAAGCCGATTAGTAGTAATAGTAATGACCGTGTCGATAGTAGTATCTTCGGTCTTGCTCCTGGCCGATTTGATTACCAATTAAGGCGCCTGCACCTGCACCGATCGCAGATCCCCAACCACCACCGACAGCGTAACCGATACCAGCGCCTGCTGCGGCTCCTGTGGCAGTTCCTACTTGCGTGCTTGTACAAGAAACGAGTCCTGCTGTTGATAAGCTCAAGAAAAACAGCGTACCTATGATATTTCTCATGATGACTATCCTCTTCCAAGTTGATCCCTTCATAGTCATATTAGTACAAAAAGAAGTCATTTGCGTAAATGTTGTTCATGTTGGGTGATTGCTAATGTGATCTGGATTTTACTTCTGCTTAGAAAACCAGCTACAAATCAGGAATGCTGAATGGAGTCGTTTATTAGCTCAAGAATAGCCAACTTTTCTGGTAAAAACTTTTTGGCTTGAGAAATTATCTATCCCCCAGTAGTATTGGCAAATCGTTTTCAGGAAAAGAGGGCATCATGTTTCGAGGCAGCATAGTTGCATTAGTTACTCCAATGTCAGAAGACAAAGTGGATGTCGAGCGTTTACGTGAACTGGTTGAATTTCATATTTCAGCTGGTACACATGCAATTGTTGCGGCGGGGACCACGGGTGAATCGGGTACTCTGTCTCATCAGGAAAAATTGTTAGTGATAAAGACCGTTGTTGACCAGGTTAGAGAGCGCATTCCAGTCATTGCGGGTACAGCAATGAATGCTACTCGGGATTGCATAGAGTTGACTGAGATGGCTATGGAGTACGGTGCTCATGCGGCACTTATTATGACACCAGCTTATATCAAACCGACCCAGGAAGGGCTGTATCAGCATTACAGCCATATTGCCAATTCTGTAGCGATACCTATTATATTATATAATGTGCCCAGTCGGACTGCGTGTGATCTGCTACCTGAAACGGTGGCGCGACTCGCCAAAATATCAAATATTGTAGGGATAAAAGAGGCAACAGGGCAGATGACACGATTACAACAGATACTGCGTAGTTGTGAAGCGAGTATTGATGTTTATAGTGGCGATGATTTGACTGCTGCCCAATGGCTGTTAGCGGGTGCAAAAGGTGTTATTTCAGTGACAGCAAATGTGGCTGCCAGACAGATGGCCAAATTATGTGATGCTGGCTTAGACAATGAGCATGCTACTTGTTTACGTATCAATGAGCAACTGACGCCGTTACACCAGTTGTTATTTGTGGAGTCAAATCCTATTCCTGTGAAGTGGGCTTTAGGTAGAATGGGATTAGTGAATGATGAATTACGGTTACCTCTGACGTCCTTGTCAGAAGAGCATCATCAAGCTTTAGAGCAAGTACTTCGTACTTTGCAACTTGTTTAAACTGAGGGTGGTTGTTGTGAAAAAAATTGGATTCTTTGTTTTATCAATAATGCTGTTAACCGCTTGTTCGCAATATGCAAGTAATGGTGAGCAATTGTATTTACGCAGTAAAAATGGTACTACAGTAGTAGTGCCGCCCCCTTTAACGGATAGTAATATAAGCCATTTCTATGATTTACCTCCGCAAAACCAAAATGCGCAGGTAAGTATTGCTCCTCCGACGGATCCGGCACTTAGCTCGTAAATTACCTAATTTAAGGTTGGCACTTATGTCAGAATCAGACGAATTAGTTATTATCCAGGAATTGTCAAAGCGATTAGTAGAAGCACAGCGTAACATACGTATTTTGGATAGTATTAAATGGGATGATTCAATCAAGCAGGATTTTTTTCGTAATAAAGCAGAGAAGTTGCCTGCAATTGATAAAGCTTACTACGATAATAAACCGATACCCTTTGATGCCTCAGAGAAGCAGGAAGAATTTCGTTGTATTTTGCGTGATGCACAAAATCAGTTAGGCCAATATTCACCGGTTGTCCGTTTAATTAAACGGCAATGTGAAGAATATTCCAGAGCCGCTCAAATGCTAGCCATGCGTGGTACCCCTGCCTTTTGCGAGTTAGCCATGGAATTGTATGGTAGTCCTAACGATGCTTTTTATTCAGGCGGACCACGTCTTTCCGAATTGGGTACTCTGCTTTTTGATGTATTAACGGCGTTGGATGTGCAATTACAGTCAGAGGCGGATGTTAAACAATACACGCCTAAACAGGCACAGGATTTATTGCAAAAGCGCTTAAGCTGCTTTTTTGATCAGCATCCCGGCAAAGTGACTGTCATGGTCAGTGATGATATGGTTGCTGATGCCTCTGCGGGAGCTGATAGTATCAAATTAAGTCAACATGCCAAATTCAGTGATCGTGATTTGAAATACCTTGAAGTGCATGAGGGTTGGGTACATGTTGGCACGACTTTAAATGGTGCCATGCAGCCTTATTGTTTTTTCCTCTCCAAAGGCTCACCTTCAAGTAGTGTGATTCAGGAAGGTTTAGCGGTTATTACTGAGGTCGTTACTTTTTCCTCATATCCTGGTCGGGTACGCAAAATAACAAACCGTGTTATTGCTCTTGATAAAGTAAGGCAAGGGGCTAATTTTATTGACATCTATCGTTATTTTATTGAATGTGGGTTAACAGCAGACGATAGCTATAATCATGCTGTACGCGTATTCAGGGGCAGTACCCCTGATGGAGGGCCATTTACCAAAGACTTGTCTTATGCAAAAGGGTTTTTATTAATTTATAATTACATGCGTTTTGCTATCAGTCAGCGTCGAATTGATTCTATACCGCTTTTATTTACTGGTAAGCTGGTATTGGATGATCTGCCTCTTTTAGGTGAATTAAAAGAACGCGGACTTTTAATTCCGCCGGTATACCTACCACCACCGTTTCGTGATCTTGCTGCACTGAGTGCATGGATGAGTTTTTCTTTATTCCTAAATAAATTTAGTTTGACTGAAATTCAGAAAAATTTTCGTTTTCTTCTTGTTTAAAATGTGAATAAAAATAGCCTGGGTTATTTTACATTTCGCCAGTTTGAGTGATGGTGTAAATACCCCAGGCTCTAATTCAGCAGGAGGATAAGATGGGTTTGTTAATCAACGGTCAGTGGCAAGATAAGTGGTACGATACTGCTAAAACAGAGGGTGCCTTCAAAAGAGAGTCAGCACAATTCAGAAATACAATTAGTCTGGAGTCCGGTGCCCGTTTTCCGGCAGAAAAAGGACGCTATCATCTTTATGTATCGCTTGCCTGTCCTTGGGCTCATCGTACTCTTCTATTTAGACAATTTAAAAAATTGGAAAATTATATTGGTCTGTCTATTGTTCATCCTCACATGCTTGAACAGGGTTGGGAATTTAAAGCAGAAATGGGGGCTACAGGAGACCACTTATATGGCTTGCGCTATTTATACGAGCTGTATTGCAAAGCAGATCCCCATTATAGCGGTCGTGTGACTGTACCTGTCTTATGGGACAAAAAAGAAGAGACTATCGTTAGTAATGAATCGGCAGAGATTATTCGTCAATTTAACCAGGTTTTTAATCATTTAACGGGTGATAAACAAGATTTTTATCCCACTGCCTTACGAGCGGAGATTGATGCTATCAATGACAAGATATACAACGCTGTCAATAATGGTGTCTATAAATGCGGTTTTGCAACTCGCCAAGAAGCCTATGAGTTAGCTTTTTACGAGTTATTCAAGGTGTTGGATGAATTGGATATTCATTTGAGCCGTCATGATTATTTAGTAGGTGGGCAATTAACTGAAGCAGATTGGCGTTTCTTTACTACGTTGATTCGTTTTGATGCAGTTTATTATAGTCATTTCAAAACCAATCAACGGCGAATCAGTGATTACCCAGCTATCCAACCCTATTTACACAAGCTGTATCATTACCCTGGTGTACGAGAAACAGTCAATTTTTTGCATATTAAACAACACTATTATTTTAGTCATAAAACAATTAACCCTTCCCAGATTGTTCCGGTTGGGCCAAAACTTGATTTTGAATAGAATTTTACGTTGCTCATCCCGGATTCACTAGATCTCTTTTGAACTTGCTGTAGTGAGAATAGTTCGAGGAGACACGGCGCACAAAGCCGCAGTCTATGAGGATTCGGGCACTGTATCGACGAAGTAATGTGCCAATGTAGTAGCGTTTTGAGAGAAGTCTACCGAGTGAGCTAGCGGGACTAAGGCAATTTATGCTTTAATAAGCCTTATTGTTAATGAAGTTTAAGGGTTCTGCCATGACCTTTGTGGTTACAGAAAGTTGTATTAAGTGTAAATACACTGATTGTGTTGAAGTATGTCCAGTGGATTGTTTTTATGAAGGTCCCAATTTTTTAGTCATTCACCCTGAAGAGTGTATTGATTGTGCTTTGTGTGAGCCTGAATGCCCAGTTGATGCTATTGTTTCTGAGGATGATTTAACGGACGAGCAAAAACAATTTTTACAACTCAATGCGGAACTTGCTAAAACCTGGCCGAATATCACTTCCAAAAAGGATGCACCAGATGACGCTAAATCTTGGGAAGGTGTGGAAGGCAAGCTGCAATATTTAGAAAAAGAGTGGACGAAGTAATAAACTCGGCTGACGATGTCAGTAAGCATTGTCAGCGTGTATTAAGCAATAACGGCCGGCTTGCTACAGCGATTCCCGGCTTTGTAGCCCGTGCTCCCCAAGTGATTTTATCTACTGCGATAGCCAAGGCTATTATGGAGAAATCAACCTTGATTGCTGAGGCAGGCACAGGGACTGGAAAAACCTTTGCTTATTTAATTCCTTGTTTACTAAGTGGTAAAAAAGCACTCATTTCTACTGCTACTAAAACGCTGCAAGATCAACTTTTTCATAAAGATCTACCCATGTTGGTACGTGCATTGGGTGTGGCAGTACGAGTACAAAATCTTAAGGGTAGGGCCAATTATCTTTGTCGTTATCGTGTCAATTTACATGCCGAAGAGGGGCGATTTATCAATCCACAATGTGCCCATGAGATTTTACATGTACGTGAAAAACTGCCTCAGTTGACTGCCGGAGAACGTTCCGAATTACCCGAGATTAGTGAGGATTCACCAGTTTGGCCCTATGTTACTTCAACAACGGAAAATTGCCTTGGTAGTGAATGCGAGCATCACGCAACCTGTTTTTTGGTAAAGGCACGTAAGCGAGCACTTGAATCGGATGTTGTTGTCATTAATCACCATTTGTTTTTTGCTGATTCTCGTTTAAAAGAAGAGGGGTTTGGTGAACTTTTACCTGGTGTTGATGTGGTTGTATTTGATGAGGCCCACCAGTTAGCAGAAATTGCCATGAATTTTAATGGCGAGCGCTTAGGTACGCGTCAGCTTCGTGATTTGGTAGACGATTTCTTACGCGAATGGCCGGTGCTTGATTTGGCGAATCAACCATTGAAAAAATTGAGCTTCCAAATAGAGCAGGCTATTGAACAATTGCTGTGCGCTTTGACAGTACGTGAGGAACGTATAGCTTGGGAAGAATTGGAGCGCAATAAAGCATTTAGAGAAGGTTGGGAGGCTCTGCTTGCTTTGGTTGATGAGTTATTAGATTGTGTATATAAGGCAACGATTGAAGAGACTCCTGGTCTGGCACGATGTTTAAAACGATTGGAAGATTTCAAGGTAATACTGGGGCGTTTTAGCCAGACTGACAAAGCACAAATCCGTTGGCTGGAACGTTTTAAGCACACCCTGGTTTTTCATGCCACGCCCTTTGATGTCGCCGAAGCGTTCCATAATCTGTTAACCCGGCAACATTGCGCTTATGTGTTTACCTCTGCAACCTTAACGATGGCCTCTTCTTTTGATTGTTTTACCAAACCTTTAGGTTTAACCCAGGCTCAAACATTGTTACTGCCAAGTCCTTTCGATTATCAACAACAAGCCTTGCTATATTTACCTCGTGAATTGCCTGATCCTAAAGACAATCGTTATTACGATATTCTGTTAGAGAAGGCTTTACCAGTTATTGATGCTTGTGGTGGGCGGTGTTTTTTCCTGTTTACCAGTCATAGGGCATTAAAATTAGTTGCTCAACGACTGGCCAATACTTTAAAATATCCCCTTTTGGTACAAGGGGAAGAAGCCAAGCCAATCTTGTTGGCACGGTTTCGCCAGCTCGGTAATGCAGTACTTTTGGGTACAGCGACCTTTTGGGAAGGTGTAGACGTCAAAGGGGAGGCTCTCTCTTGTGTTATCATTGACAAACTGCCTTTTGCCAGCCCAGTTGATCCGGTGGTACGTGGTAAAATGGCCTACCTAAAGTCACGCGGTTTATCTGGTTTCGATGAATTATCCTTACCCAATGCTGTCTTAGCCTTGAAACAAGGGATAGGGCGTCTGATTCGAGATAGCAGTGATCGAGGCGTATTAATGATTGCTGATCCACGTTTAACGGGTAGAGACTATGGTCGTTACGTTTTTGCAAGTTTACCTTCACTGCGTAAAACACGCGATGAGCAAACAGTATTAACTTTTATTCATGAATTGGCCTTACAAAATGAATCTATTGTCAATTGACACTTCAACAGAAAAAGCGTCTGTGGCTTTGGCACTAAATGGTGAGATTCGTTGGGAAGAACAGGACGTACAGCGTCAGCACGCGCGGATGCTCTTACCCATGATTGACCGGTTACTGGCTGACAGTGAACTCTGTTTAAGTCAACTCGATGCAATTGTATATGGACGTGGCCCTGGGAGTTTTACTGGGTTGCGTATTGCCTGCAGTGTGGCCAAGGGATTGGCTTATTCCCACGATTTGCCTTTATTGCCGGTCAGTAGCCTGGCGGCTATAGCCAATGAAGTACGAGTGCAGAATCAGTTAGCAAAGGATGCTGCTATACTGGCAGTACTTGATGCTCGGATGAATCAGCTTTACTGGGCCTGTTTTTCTGGTGATGCGAAAGAGAGCGAAGAACAGGTTTGTGATGCTGCTGATATTCATGTACCTGGTGAAAAAAAATTCGTTTTAGCTGGTGTTGGTTTTGATGCTTACTTGCGGCAATTACCGGTGTCTTTACATACACGGCTTGTGAATCATTTTACAATTTACCCCCATGCACAAGCAATGATTCGCCTTGCCTTAAGTGGTGAGGTAAAAGCGATTAGTGCAGCAGAGGCATTGCCTGTTTATGTGCGCAATCAAATAACGCAAGGAGAAACACGTGGATAAACGTTTGTTAGAAATCTTGGTTTGCCCGCTATGTAAAGGAAAATTGCTGTTAAAAGAAAATGAGGTGATCTGCCGTTTTGATCGTTTAGCGTATCCTATTCGTGATGGGATCCCAGTGATGTTGGAACAAGAAGCACGTTTGATTCCTTTAGAGGAAAAGGAACGTTTATGAGTATTGATTTTCATGTGATTATTCCTGCACGATACCAATCTACGCGGTTGCCTGGCAAGTTATTGATGGAATTGGCGGGTTATACAGTAATAGAGCGGGTCTATAGACAAGCTCTGAAAGCAAAGCCTAAATCAGTCATCATAGCGACTGATAATGAGTTGATTGCGGAGCATGCCAGTCATTTTGGGGCGCAAGTATGTATGACTGATCCTGCTCATGAGACTGGTACTGATAGAATTGCTGAGGTAGTGGCACAGGGTCAATTCCGGCCCGAGGACATTATTGTTAATGTTCAGGGAGATGAACCTTTAATAGCGCCAGAGCTTATTTCGCAGGTTGCACATAATTTACATCATTCACAATGCCCTGTGGCAACATTATGTTGGCCAATTGACCATTATGAACAATTAGCGAATTCTAATGTGGTGAAAGTAGTGCGTGATTGCCACAATAACGCACTTTATTTCTCTCGAAGTGCGATTCCAGCCCACCGTGATGAACCAGGCAGTATTAAACACGTTTTTCGCCATATTGGTTTGTATGCTTATCGGGCGGCTTTTTTACTCGATTTTGTTACTTGGCCTGTATGCGAGCTTGAAAGCCATGAAGCGTTAGAGCAACTCCGTGTTCTATGGTCTGGGTATCAAATTAGAGTCGATGACGCTTGTTTGCAACCTTTACAAGATATAAATACCCAAGAAGATCTGGTGATGGCTCACAAGTTGGTTAAAGAACTAAGTTAGGCTTATACCACAGTCTAATATTATTAGATTTCTTCGGAACACACTACAGGAAGAAAATGCAAGAACGGTCAGATTTGAGCACAGGTTGCGAGAAAATTTTTTTAAAAATGCGCAGCATAATAACCATGTCAGTAGTTTTAGAAAAATTTTCTCGCAAGATGTGCGAAATATGACCGTTTATATTTATCCCATGGTTTGTGGATAAGATCCCAGTAAAGTCATCATGACCGACATACTACCAAGATCATCCAGGGCTGCCTTGATATGGGGTTCTGTCTGGTGTCCTTCAAAATCAATAAAAAATAGATAGCTCCAATTACGATGGCGGTAAGGACGTGATTCAATCAAGGTCATATTAATATTATATTTGGCGAAAGGAGCAAGCAGATGAAGAAGACTTCCTGGTTCATGCGGTGTGGAAATAATGAGTGAAGTCTTATCATGACCACTGGGAGTAGGTAATTGTTTACCGAGTATAATAAAGCGAGTAGTGTTGTTTGCGTAGTCTTCAATATGTTGATGTAATTTTTGCAATTGATAGATTTCTGCGGCTTTATCGCTACAAATAGCTGCTGATTCAGGTTCCTGGGCCGCAAGTTGAGCGGCAAGACCAT
>NZ_LNYB01000081.1:0-82835 GCF_001467625.1 Legionella feeleii | reverse complement strand
GCATTTGACTACTATTCCCTTGAAATTGTGAAAAATAACAGTTTACGGATTTTTTTATTGTATTCAATTTAAATGGTGATTGAGCCTAGAGTTTTCCTCAATAATCTACTTCAAAAAATTGCGGATTAAAGGCATAGCAATTCCAGGGTAAGGTTTGCTCTTTAATTTCAAGAAGGATGCGCACTCTATCAAGTGCAGCAAACTCTTTCTTTATAGACAAATAACAAACGCGCTTTACCCCGTTTAAAATGACAAAGTGATAGTTACTCTCGGGACGATCATAGAAATAGTAGTCAGGGAAATCGTAGTAATTGCCATTGGCATGAAGTTGGACAGGAAAACCATGAATGATAACTTTCTGGGCAAAGCTTGATGTGCTGAATGCAATCAGTGCTACTAATACATAAAGTATCTTGATTTTCATCGCAGCCTCTCCCATCCTTGATAGCTACAATAGAGCCTGTTTACATATCTATTATCTTGGTGCTTATGGCTTGGTTTTCTGCGTTTCGCTGCTTACATACTAGCATTTATGCTCTCTTGCGAGGCATTCAAACTAGCGAAATATAAACAGCCCCTAACTTTTCAAATTATAGTCACAAATTTAATATTTAATGGTGTGGGGTAAGAGATTGAGAGTGTTTGTCTAAAGAAATCAGCTCTTCATTGCTTTCACAACGAAGAGCCATTTATTACGGTTATTCCATCTTAAAAGCCAATTCATTCCCATTGTCAACGGAATGATTATTGGCTGCAGATTGCAGATCTGCCAACTCAACAGTTTCATTAAGCATGAGTTGTTGTAATTTTTGTTGATGTTGAAGAAGATTTTTATAAGCAGTTGAGGTTTTGATAGCACTAAGGTTGTTATGATTGTCGGCGGCTTGCGTCAAGTCATCGAGCGCTTCGGATAACAGTTTGTTTGCTTGTACTAAATCGTTCTTATCCAACTTATTTAATGACTCACGCAACCTAATCATTTCTTGCGTTAAGCGAGTTCGATGTGGGGGGTTTGAAGAGAACATGCTGAGCGCGAAGCGACTAGAATGGTTTTTCTTTTGATTATATTCAAGCGCTATGTCAAGGCTCTTAATCAGGCCTGAAATGAAGGTGTCTCTGTTAAGTGCATCATCATTTAAAGTTGTTATTTTTTGTTTTAAGACATATTTGGGGGTAAAAAATGATGCATAACTGGATATAACTGGCTTCTGCTCTTGCTCTTGGAGTTGCTTATCTTTTTGTTCAGCAATATTTTGCTTTAGATAGTCAGTAAGTTGTGTTTGTAGGGTATTCATATCTCTAAGTTGAATGGTTAGCTGTTTTAGACTCTGTTCTTGTTGAATATCAGGATGTTGTATTTGCCCAAGCTGATTTCTCATTTCAGTTAGGTGATAAATGATCTTATTGCCCAGTTTTTGAAGCTGGTCTATCTGGGCGTTAATATTTGAAGCATCGCTATCTATTAATTCATTTACCTTAGCTAACAACGCGCGATGATTTTTAAGTAATGTTTGGAATGAATCAGAAGGAACATTTGCCAAACCGTTATTAGCCAGAGCCTTATCCCAATTAGCTGACAACAAATAATTAGGGGTGAAGGTGAAGCGAATCTCATAGAGTGGAATGATTTGCGCACCTTTAGGAACACAAATTTCAGTGGAGCGATAATCTGATTTAGGATCAAGTTCTTGTGATAAGGCAATGCAGGAGTCAAAAGAATCAGCTGGTTTTTCTCTCTCTTTAATGAGGTCGTTTTTTGCCGATAAAATTTCAGCATTACCTACGTATACACGATTTAGTAAAACAACACGTTCCGCAGGCTGCATGGTTTCTTTATCGTAACAGGAACATTGCTCAGTCATATTGCATTGACTGCAACGGGAAAAGGTGGCTGCTTTTGAAAGCTCGGAGGTAAAGTAAATTCCTTTTCCCAAAGGACCATAGCCATTGCCAGTAACACGGCGGCAACGATTTTCATCAAAACCATTTGTCATGATAAGGTGGGCAATATCCGCACCAGTACCATGGTAAAGTAACATTTCACCGTCCTCTAATTGAATATCAGGTATCTCAATCGTTTGCATTTGCGCAAGATAGTTTTGAGGCAGGGGTTTCTGAAGTTTTATATCTTTTTTGACTGCTGCATATTTTTGTTCGATTTCATCGTTAGCTAATTTGGTAACGCCGGTAACATGGGTTGCAAATTGATCGCCACCAAAAGCAGGTACATCACCTTTCGCTTCTTTTATCATTTGAGAAAAATAAGCGCTTATCCCGTTATCTTTGGCACGAGCAAGGCGTGAAGGCTCAAAAGCCATAGAGACTTTAAGGCGCTCACGAGCTTGTTGCTGAAATTGCTGATCAAAGTTATTGACGGCATTTTCACCCAATGCTTGCGCATATTTGATAAGGATCGGCGTATTTTGATTTTTACTTTTATTTTGTAACGCGGTAACTAATGTCTGTTGATGAGCACTTGGTTTTAAACCTACGAGGAAGGCGCTTGTTAATTCGTGTTGCTCAATAATTTTAAGGAGAGTATTTAATTCCTTAGTATCAATTCTCCAATTAGTTAAATCTAATTTTTTAGTATTGGTGACCTTCTTAATCAGTTCTTGAAATGCGCCATATTTACCATTATGAATTTCTTGTTCTATATCAAGTTCTACTTTTTGTAACTCACCCATTGACCATAGAACATCTTTGGTATGCAAGACTTTTAACTGTGCATCATAGTCTGTATTTTCTCTGCCAAATTCCTGATATTTAACACAGGTACCAGTCGTTTTGCAGGCTTGGATAGCATAAGTAAGCAGATTTGACACGGCGTTGGGAACATTCACTTTGTTTTCTGCTAAAAGCTCGCTCAGTTCATGTTCAATATCCTTGCGTACGGGTTGATCGGGGCCGCCCGTCTTGCAACGTACCAGATCCGTATGATGACTTAAGTCTATAATTCTATATAATAATTTCGCCAGCTTTTCTTTATCGTTACCGGGAAGTTTGCTAACCAAATCCTTATACTTAGCAAAATCCGGTTTATGAGTGGCGATTGAGAAAGCGAGAAATTCAATCAACCCCTTGTCAAATCCTAGTCTGGTTGCAACCTCGGTAAATAATTCTGAAGAACGTTTGGCGTTATTTGGATCATCTCTGCCTGATTGCTCATTGGTTCGGCCACTGCGACATAAAAAGATGGCTAATTCTAAGCAGGTTTTTACCTCAGCATCATTTATTATTGCTTTGGCTAGAGTACTGAATTCGTCTTTGCCGTATTTAGCAATAATTTCCAGATAATTTTTTGCATAATGTCGTTGTCTAACGGCATGGGTGACATCATGATTGCGGTGATAAACGGTATAATTGTCATGCTGTAAATTATAAGAGTATTTTGCTATTACGGAGGGGATATCAAGATAGGGTCGATTGATATAGTTATTAGCCAGGCATTGCCAAATCCCGCTTTTATTCGTATTCGCATTATGCTGCCAAAATTTCTTAAATTGATTAAGTGGGGCAAGATCTATGGACATCGTGTAACCAAAGCTGGATGATTTTGTAGGTAGATTAACGATGTCTGTTTCTGGGCCTTGAGGTTGGCTGTCTGTTTTAGTAAACATGATGGACTCCTTAATTTATGAACAACTTGTTCATAAATAATTCTATTTCGCCACCATAGACAGCTCCTGAAATCGGGGTAAAAAATAGGAAAAAGCGTTGAAAAACCCTAGATCAAACAAGGGAAAGAAAGGGGTTAAGTTCGGTGTAGCTGATGTTGAATAGCCGAGTAGCTGTTTGTGTAAAAAGCTTGTGACTATTAAATTTTGTTAAGTTGTTGCGGTTTAAGCAGGAACTGCTTAACAACGATAAGAAGGATTTCAGTATTGGAATAAAGTACTGAGATTAAGAAGACAATATACCTGGTATACCTGGTTTCCAATTATGATTGCAGTTGCTGCCAACGGAAGCAGGATTTGACATGATCGTTTACCATGCCCACAGATTGCATGAAAGCATAGCAGGTGGTTGGGCCCATAAAAGCAAAACCATCTTTCTTTAATTGTTTGGCCATTGCAATCGAAGCCGGAGTAATTGCTGGAACATCAGTCAGACTTTCCCGGCTGTTTTGAATAATTTGTCCCTCGGTAAATTGCCAGAAATAATCAACAATGTTTTCTCGCGCCTCTACGCGTAAAAAACTGATGGCATTAGTACGTACCGCCTTAATTTTTAATTTATTACGTATAATACCTTCACTGTTGAGTAACAATTCCAGCTCTTTGTCGGTCAGGATAGCCAGTTTTTCTGGTGAAAAATCCAAGAACGCTTTGCGCATGGCTTCCCTTTTTTTGAGAATAGTAAACCAGCTTAGGCCTGCCTGCATGCCTTCCAAAAGAACCATTTCAAAGAGTTTTTCCCGTTTTCTGACAGGAACCCCCCACTCCTCATCATGGTATGAGATATAGAGGGGATCTTTAGTGCACCAGGCGCATCGTGGCATAGTCATTACCGTGAATAGACGGAAGCAAAGCTTCCGTGTTCATTAATGTTTAGTATTGAGGAGATGTTTTACTTTGAGTGGAGACAGCATGGAATCAGACTGGAAAGCCACCGCAAGCGTGTGATCATCTCTCATGTTATAAACACAGGCCCAGATCTCTTCTTCATCCTGTTGTGGTACAGGATTTCCAGAGAGATTGACCAATCGCTTATTCCCTTCAGCGACCGCTTTTTCTGCGGATTCAGCAGGGATAGGCCCCATTGTAAAAAGCCAGGAATTTTGAGTGCCGTATTTGCTAAGGTTATAAGTTAGGTACATATCACGTAATAATGTTTGAGCCAGTGCCATCTTGGTGCTTTTTATTAAATTGGCATCCGGGCAACTGGAAGGATGGTTGAACGCGAACGAAGAGCCAGAAATTACCAATGCACTAACGAAAGCGATCAAAAGGGATTTTAACGTCATGTAATAATCTCCTTGGCATATGTGGATTAGAATCGCCAGACTAGCAAGCGCGATTCTTTCTGGCAAGAATAATTTGCAAGATCAGTAGACGTCTCGAAATTACATTAAATCAAAGGTCCATTTCCCTAATAAAAACAGGACATTTCCATTACGTTTTGACAAGCCAGGAATGTAGGTGGCGGAGAGGGTTGCTTGACGGTAATTAAATGATAGCCAGGGGAGAACTCCTGGAAAGGGGATACCCTTATTAAGATCCGGACGCGCCGTAACCAGGGCGGCAACCCCTGCACCAACTCGCATGTTGTCACTTAAATGCGCAACTTTAAGAAAAGCATAGCCAGCGACTGGCTCGACATTTTTATGCGAATCAAGAAAAGCGAAGGCATAGAGTCCATGCCAATCACCATTTTCATCATACAGGCCCTTACCTAAACCACCGCCCCAGGCAAGCTCATTATAAGTTTTAATCTTTTCAGGTGGATAGGTATAACGGTTATGCCAGGCATAGCCGGTAAGGTATAGTTCATTACTGCCTTCTGTCCATATTTGCTTTAAGCGTTGACTGATACAGACAGGCTTAAACCACGCATGCCAGGTAGAACACGTTGCGTCATTTTCTGCCCTGACAATAGTCGTCATCATCAAGAGTAACAGGCCAATAAAAATTGTTTTCATCTGGGTTTTCAATATGTCCGGGGTTTCTACACCACTTGGTTTAATGCTAAAGTGATTCAGACATCATTGATGACGGGCTATAGCCTAATACGATTTATAACGTCACCTAGTCGAGAGCATACTAACATGGACTTGTTTCGCAAAAAAGGTATTCATGATTCGGTCGATACTGATTCGCATTTGGCTCAGTGCTTGTCAGCTTTTGATTTGGTTTTCCTGGGCGTTGGTGCTATTATCGGCGCGGGAATTTTTGTGTTAACCGGTATTGTTGCCGCAACGCAAGCGGGCCCGGCTATCATTTTATCCTATGTTGTAGCAGGGTTTGCCTGTGCCTTTGCCGCTCTTTCTTATGCTGAATTAGCAGCAGCCATTGGCGGTTGTGGCAGTGCTTATGGCTATGCTTATGCTGGTTTTGGTGAATGTATTGCCTGGGTTGTCGGTTGGGATTTATTGCTGGAATATGCTATCTCTGTTTCTGCCGTTTCAGTTGGCTGGAGCGGCTATTTCAATGATTTTTTACGAGCATTAAAAATTAATTTACCTCCCTATTTCATTCATGGTCCTGCCGATGGTGGAATATTTAACTTATCGGCTTTTACTATTATTTTGATTTTGTCTGCCTTATTGGTTTATGGAGTAAAAACAAGCTCCCGGTTTAATAATTTAATGGTTCTGGTGAAACTACTGGTTATTTTCCTTTTTATCGGGATAGCACTGATTGATATTAATCCGAATAATTGGAAGCCTTTTATGCCTTTCGGTTGGCGTGGCGTGATTGAGGGGGCTTCCCTGATTTTCTTTGCCTATATTGGTTTTGATGCCGTATCCACTGCGGCAGAAGAGGCTATAAACCCACAAAGGGATCTGCCTGTAGGTATTATAGGCTCTCTGTCTATTTGTACTGTTTTATACATTATTGTTTCCGGGTTGTTAACAGGGATGGCTCATTACAGCACACTCAATGTTTCTTCTCCCATCAGTTATGTTTTATTGATGCTGGGACATAAAATAGCTGCTGCATTAGTTGGTGTTGGCGCTATAGCGGGGCTGACCACCGTAATGCTGGTACTATTTTATGGTCTTAGCCGCGTGTTTTTGGCGATGGCACGCGATGGGCTGTTGCCACGATTTTTTGCTTCGATTAATCCTCATACTAAAACACCAATACGTATTATTGCCTCCTGTGGAACGTTGATGGCCATTCTGGCTGCCTTTGTACCTATTGCTGATTTGGCTGAGTTAGTCAATATAGGGACTCTTTTTGCCTTTATCACAGTTTGTATCGGAGTAATTATTTTACGTTATACGCATCCCGATTTACCTCGACCATTTAAAACACCTTTTATGCCCTTAATCCCTGTTCTGGGTGTGATCAGTTGCGCTTACCTAATGATTAACTTGCCATGGTTTACCATGCTCCGTTTTATTGTCTGGATGGTGATTGGCATAGGCCTTTATTGGTTTTACGGCCGTTTTAACAGTGTGCTCAATCACAAGGAAAGTACGTAGGTTATTGTGAGAAAACAGAAACGTACCAGTATTTCTTATTTGTTACAGCGTCTTGTAAAGACACACAAGGAAGGCCTACTGACTTATAATACTCTGGTTAAAGCCATGGGTGAGCAGGCCTACGGTTTAATTATTATTCTTTTTGCTCTACCAAGTGCTTTACCTATTTCAGCACTTCCTGGCGTCTCTTTTATTTTTAGCGTGCCCATTATTTTTATTGCGGTGCATATTATTATGGCAAGGCCTTCTTTATGGTTACCCGTGGCACTGGCAAGACAACGCATTGAGGCTGAGAAATTGGCCAATATTGTTCATAGGACTGCCCCTCATTTAAAACGCATAGAGCTTTTATTAAAACCGCGTTGGCAGTTTCTCTCTTCGCCAGTGATGGAGCGAATACACGGTATTATGTTACTGGGATTAGGTTTGCTTTTAATGTTACCAATTCCTTTCAGTAATTTTGTGCTTGCGCTCTTAATTATTTTGTTTGGATTAGGATTATCGGAAAAAGATGGTTTGTTATTATTTATCGCCTATTGTGCTACTTCTTTGTATTTGTTTTTACTTGCCAATGTAGTAGAGGAAATTTTTGTTATTTTTTTCACCTAGCGAAGGGTTAGCATAAGACCCGCTGCTACTATTCCGGCGGCTGGAACAGTCAATAACCAGGAGAGAAAAATTCGCTTTAAAACAGGCCAGTAGGTGCCATTAACACCATTAATTAGTCCGACACCAGCTATTGAACCAGTGACTGTATGGGTTGTTGAAACAGGAATACCATACTCAGTGGCTGCAAAAATCATGATGGCCGCCCCTGTTTCTGCTGCACAACCGCGCATGGTGTTAAGTTCAGTGATCTTTGTGCCCATGGTGTGCACAATACGCCAGCCACCTGCTAAAGTCCCCAAACTAATAACCAGATGGCAAGAGATAACAACCCAAAAAGGGACATAAAAAGTACCGCCAAGCCAGGAGGCAGAAAATAACAAAACGGCGATGATCCCCATGGTTTTTTGCGCGTCATTTCCACCATGAGTCAAACTTAGCAGGGCTGAAGAAGCAAGCTGGAACCCTTTGAACATTCTATTAAGAGCTACTTCACTTTGATACTTTGATAGACGGCTAAAGAGATAAGTAAGGAAAAAACCAATTAGTAATCCCGCTGCCGGAGAAACAAAAATACCAATAGCAACCTTCAAAAAGCCAGCGAGTTTTAGGGCACTGACACCGGCTTTTGCAAGTGCTGCGCCAGCAAGGCCACCGATTAAGGCATGCGAAGAACTAGATGGCAGGCCATAGTACCAGGTTACCAGGTTCCAAAAAATCGCACCTACTAACGCGGCTAAAATAAGAGAGGCATCTACTATGGTGGTGTCAATTAAACCGCTACCAATAGTTTTTGCAACCATTAAATTAAAAATTAAGAAAGCGATAAAATTAAAAAAAGCCGCCCACAAAACAGCTTGGCGCGGTGTCAAAACGCCGGTAGTGACTATGGTGGCGATGGAATTTGCTGCATCGTGAAAGCCATTAATAAAATCAAAGAGAAAGGCTATTACAATAACAAACAAGATAAATGAACTACCAGACGCCATGATTTGTCCTTAAACTTAATTGGCCTGCTCTCTGTGTTTAGGGATAATTCTTACCTGTTTAATA
The DNA here is from genome assembly GCF_001467625.1 of Legionella feeleii. GTDB lineage: Bacteria > Pseudomonadota > Gammaproteobacteria > Legionellales > Legionellaceae > Tatlockia > Tatlockia feeleii. Next base: position 74,026 of record NZ_LNYB01000081.1, on the reverse strand, counting down.
CGAGCTCCCTGTATGCGCTCAATGATGGCAAGAAAGTCAGGGAATGAAACCGTATCCCCTTCTTTTGGGACCGAGCCTACCTGGTGTAATATCAGACCAGCTACGGTAGCAACTTCCTCCTCTTCCTCTTCGATACCTAATGTTAATTCATGATTTAAGGCGCGCTCAAGGGCATGGAGGGTACAATCTCCGCGTGCGATGATGCTGCCATCGCGCTGTTTTACCCAGGCATCATGAGTTTTGTGGAATTCATCCTGGATAACACCTATAACCAGATGCAATAAATTATCCAAGGTTAAAAACCCCACGATAGCCCCCTGGCGACCATAAACCAAAGCAAAATGAGGCATTCCCTCTTGAAACTGGCGTAATAAGGACAAGGCAGGTTGTCGGTAGGAAATTTTGGGTACAGGCCTTATTAATTCCTCTAAAGACAGCTCTCTATTGGCTTGTGTTTCGTGTAATAGGGGTTGTAAGTCTTTCACATGAAGGATGCCAATAATTTGTTTCTTTGCTCTATCATAGACTGGATAGCGACTGTAGCGATAGCGATTTAGAACTTCAATTAATTGGTCACTGGCAATGTGGCTATCAAGCATAATCATGTCATCATAAGGACGCATAACATCCATAGCACGCAGATCACCCAATTCCAGCGTATGAGCCAGAATGCTGCTTTCTTGCTGGGTCAATTCACCGTGTACTTGACTGGAACGCAAGATTAATTTGATTTCCTCACTTGAATGAAATTGCTCACCTGGATGGATAATGTCCAATCCCAAGCGTTTAAGAAGAAAATTGGAGCAGGAATTAAGTACCCAAATGACGGGATACATTAACCAATAGAAAAAATACAAGGGCGCGGCTGTCCATAATGAAATTTGCTCGCTTTGGCGAATAGCCAGTGATTTTGGCATTAATTCACCGACAACAATATGAAGAAAAGATAAGAGTGAAAAGGCGATGACAAAACTAATAAATTCAATCAAAGCAGGTTGGACAAGGCCTAATTTCAATAATAGTGGCGAAAGTAGACGAGTAAAAGCTGGCTCCCCGATCCAGCCTAAACCCAGGGAGGCCAGGGTTATACCAAGCTGACAAGCTGACAAATAAGCGTCGAGCTGTTGATGCACCTTTGCCAGAATATTGCCGCGCCAGGGATATTGCGTTTTGATTGCCTCAACTCGTGTGTGGCGCAGTTTTACCATGCCGAATTCAGCGGCAACAAAAAAAGCGTTCAATAGAACGAGAGCAAAGCCGGCAAGAATGAGAAGAAAATTACTCATAATTAAATATGGTAACTGGAGTGCGTCATCAGTTTAGATACTCCCTGCATTAGTTTTTTAATAACAAAGGGCAATTCTGCCGCACCGGCTTCTTTGGCAACATCGGCATGGTGCATTTCATCCTCATACATCTGAGCCAGGATGGCTTTGCTCTTTGTGTCCTGAACGGGCAATTTCTGCAAATGTTTGTGCAAATGAGCAGAGACTTGTAATTCGGTTTCAGCTACAAAACCAAGGCTCCAGCGATCGCCAGCCAAGCCGGCCAACGCACCAATCATAAAGGAACCAAAATACCACAAAGGATTTAACAGACTTGGTTGACTGTTTAATTCATGCAGGCGCTCTTCACACCAGGCCAGGTGGTCAATTTCTTCTGCAGCTGCTTGCTCCATCTGGGTTTTGATCTCCCCTAGTTGCGCTGTCAACGCCTGGCCTTGATACAATGCCTGAGCGCAGACCTCGCCTGCATGGTTAACCCGCATTAACCCCGCGACATGACGCTGTTCATTTACTGCCAATGGAGGTATGGCAAGTTCTGCACCGGGTGTATTCCGTTTGCTGATCCTCTGTGCAGGAGGGATTAGGGTGCGTAAGGCTGCATCCATCCCGCATAGCAAATTTTCAAACACGCTTAAATGGCGCATGGGAGTCTCAATTAAGATGTGGTTAGCTAATGGTAGCCTGAATATGGTCTGGATTGAAGCAGTGGAGGGGTTTTTAAAGGAGGTGGAAATGATCGGGTGTAATTTTGATTAAATATTGCGCAACTAATTGTTGGGTGAACTATAGTAAAAAATGAACGGTTCGTCATTTACGAGAGATTATGCCCTTTTCAGCAAGAAAACTGGCCAAACAAGATGTTCAAGCCTTGATACAACCTACCATTAAAAATCTTAAGGATGTCCAAGAAGTTAATGAGCAGATCATTAATGATACGAAATTCTCCATTGAAGAGGATCTCGATAATTTATTGCGTAGAGGAGCGATACCGAAAAAAGAATATACTCTGCAAATGGCACAGAGCCATGTAGAATTAAATAACAGGCTTAGTGCTAAAAAGCAAATTAATGAAACATTGGAGCGATTTAATCAATTTGCAGATGAAAAAAACGAAATTTCCTCCTTTGGGATTGCAGCAGATACAACACGAGAGGAATTAAAAGAGCTTATTTCAATTTTAAAAGCTAAACGTGCTACAACCGATGATCCAAAAGAAAAACGTTTTTTAGATACCATTTTACAAACAGCGGAATCCTATAAAACCATGATCGATGCAGGAAGAACTATCTCAGAAAAAGAGATACCTATCCTGGAGAGTGAACAACACTATGCCAACCAGGTATTCGCTTCATTAGCTCAAACTAATAAAGTCAAACCGGATGTTCTTAATAATTATTTAAATCAATTAGAAGAAATTAAAGCTTATAAAGAAAAAGCCAACAACGATCCAAACCTTTCGTCTGCAGAGAAAGAGGTTGTAAATCACCTGTGCGATTCATTGAGTAAGGAAATTAAAACGACTCTGACTGCTTTAACTACCCTTTCAACATCAGAAGCCGGCGTGGTGGCAACTACACCCGAAGATATTATAAATAATCATCAAAGCAAGACCGCAATGCATTTAGTAGCTGCAAGAGAGCTGGAAACCAAAGTACCCGTTACCTCCGGCTTTAAAGGGTTGATTAATAGCCTTTGTATTGCCCTTGATTATAAACCGGTTTTTACGGCAGCTGGAACAGTCCAAAACATGAAAAGCCAATTGAACGCGATAAAAGGTCATGAAGAAGTGGTACCGGAACGAGGTCTAAACATGCAGTAAAAATAGAGCGTTCTATTTTAGCATTAAAACCGAGCCTTGATTATTATACGGGCGGAATAATCTTCAGTTGAACACGTTGATTTGAATTTTATTTGAATTTAGAATCGTCCATATTTAACCTTGCGAGGGCGTTCTAAATGAAAAAAATGAGCTCTATTATTGCGGTTTCTGTACTAATGTGTGCTTGTGCATCTATAAAGCTGGATCCTCAGGCAGCACGGGTCATCGCATCTCCTAATGCAGCACCTAAAGGATGTAAATATGTAGGGCAGGTGGTAGGAAATCAAGGTAATTTCTTTACTGGCGATTGGACGTCCAATAAAAATCTCGAAGAAGGTGCTATGAACGATTTGAAGAATAAAGCAAGCCGGCTGGGAGCTAATTATATTCAAATCATTAGTAATCGAGCTGGAAATACCGGCTCCATGAGCGGATTTGATGGGAATATGAGCGGCCATATGTCACAAACCAATGTTACCAATATGGGTAATGCCTATATCTGTCCACCAAAGAGTATTGGTCTATAAGATAGGCGTAAAAACTAGAGTTTTATACTAAAAACCCTCCTTTTGAGGGTTTTTATTCTCTATTCAAGAGGATGATGCGAGAAAACAGTTTAGCCGGTATTTTGCCTGTTTGTATGCCCTTTAATATTTCAATCTCTCTCTGCTAACGATTAACCTTCAAATCCTAAGTTTTTGCTTTATCTATATTTCTAACTGCTATTATTACAATAAGATCTTAACTGCGGGTGTAAGTGGTCACAGGGAATGTAAATGTCGTCATTACGAGCCTTGGCAAAGCAACCCAAAGGTACTGGTTTGCTTCACTGTGTTTGCAATGGCACAGATTTTGTTGTAACCCGCGAGCTTATAAGCGAGTTGGAGTAAGCAGCAATGCCAATATATAGAATAACGGTATTTATTCTGCTTTTTGTTTTATTACTTTTATCTGCTGCCAAGGCGGCCGAATCGCAATTTCAGTCTAACATCGGTTTTAATGCCCCCCAGGCTCTTAACCAGCTTGAAGAGATAAATCGCGAATTGGCAACGAAGGTGAATTATAGTGAGCTGTATGAGGCGGTCAAAACGATCAATGTACTCAAAGAGCAGGCCAACCAGTGCATATCAAAAGGAAAAGCAGAATTACAAAAAATTGATGGGATGCTGAAAAATAACTCCGTATTGACGGTTTTAAAGGAAGAAAAAGATACGCGCTATCAATATTTAATTAACCAGAGAAGTCTCAATGAAAAACTAACTGCAGAATGTATTTTTTTTGATTATAGGGCTCAGGAGGTAATTAATGAAATTAATGCCAGAATGTCTAAAACCCGCTTATCCAACCTTCTAACCAGAACATCGCCGATTTGGGAGAAAATCGATAGCCAATTCTTCACACTCCCACTCAATGAGCAAACGTTTTACCAGTATAGCGGCATTCAACAGTTGAATAGTACCCATCTTGTCATAGTGGTTAGTATCTTGTTGGGAGGCATTGCTTTTGTTTTATTTGGAATTAATTTTATCAAGAACAATATTAAAAAACCATTTTTTATCAAAGAGATAACTCCCATCCTTCAATGGCCGTTATCGTTCCTTTTTCCTATCTTGCTAGCTAATTTATATTTTCATTGGGTTTTGGCGGGAGTGGTACCCTATCCAGGAATTATTTTATTATTCAATGCGTTATTCTACTATCTGCTTGCTATTGCCCTGTTAAGATTCGTTCTCCTTATAGGCGCAAATTATATAGGCTATATGACGGACAGTCTAAGAGCTGTTTTACTAAAGCGATGTACTGTTCTGATGACTATACTGCTTTGCGGGGCTCTAGGAGCCATTTTAATACGCGGGCAATGGGTTCCCCCTCAACTTTTAGAGCTACGCATCACTCTTTTCATTACCTTGCTTAGCCTGGCTGCCTGTTGGTTAGGATGGCTTATTTTCCGGCCTCCTTTTTTTAAAACAATCTCTTCTCTTAAAGCTAAATTGGCTAAAATTTTATTAGCCGGTATGAGCTTATTTACTATTGTTATGGCTTGGCTAGGCTATATTAATTTTGCTATTCACTTTTTTCCCAATGTCTTTGCCAGCATCTTGTTGATATGGATCACCTGGAAGGTAACCCAACTATTTGGAAAGGTCTATTTTTTATTAAGTGCTCCTGAACAACCTCTTTCGCAAAAAATTCATGCCTGGATGGGGTTAAAACCCCACAAGAAACTCATTGAACTATTCACTATAAGAATGATTCTGAATGCGGGCTTCATTCTATTTATGCTCTTCATATTTATGAAAATATGGGGAGTTTCCCAATATTACATTGATACGGGTAAAGCACTTTATTTTAATGGCTTTACTATTGCTGATATTTCCATCTGGCCAAAACGAATAGTAAGAGGCGCCATTCTATTCTGTATACTTATTATGTTGGGTAGGGCCTTGTCGACTTATGTAGCACGCCGTAGCGCATTTAAAGGTGAATTATATCGCCAGGATACTATTGCTACGCTCATCACTTATATTGTTTTTGTCATTGCTGTCATATCAGCCCTGTTGATGGCCGGGGTTAATTTCATGAGCCTTGCCGTCATTGCGGGTGCCTTATCCATTGGAATGGGTTTTGGTTTACAATATCTTGTCAGTGATTTTGTCAGCGGCATCATTTTGCTAATGCGTAAACCAGTTACACCGGGTGATCTGGTTATCATTGATGATACGGAAGGTTACATAAAAAAAATACGTTTATTATCGACACAAATAACGACTTTAACCCATGCTGATGTCATTATTCCCAATTCAAGCCTGATTAATAAATCCTTTACCAATTATACCTACCATAACAATAAAATGTGCCGCATGAATAGCCAGATTATTCTTGATAGTAACAGTGATTTTGAGCTAGCCAAGCAACTTTTACTTGAGGTGGTCAAGAGCAATCCCAATGTCATTCAGGAGCCTCCCCATCAGCCTATAGTGCTCTTTGAATTAACGCCTGCGCATAATATTTTATATGTTGTCATTGATTTGTGGTATTTCATTAAAAATGTCGATTTAAAACAACTTGTTTCAAGCGACATTAATTATGCGATTGTCAAAGCACTGAAAGACCATAATCTTTGCCCTGGACAAAAAGAGGATTCGTGACCCTTGATTACTCGTTTTGGTGGTTAAAAATTTAGCAAGGCTTCTTTATAACAGGACAGGCGTACCTGATTAAAGAAAAATAGTTAATAGGCAATGCTCATGGCTGCATTTTTGTTTGTGTCGGACTGGAGTGCTGGAGCAGCCGCCTCACCAATCATACGAGTCATCAAGACAAGTAAACTAAAAGTTAACGAAGCTGTTAGGGAAGTTAGCCCGGTAGGAATAATAGCCAATCCTAAAACAGCTGCTCCGGTACAACCTGAAATAAAAGCAAAGCCTCCTCTAAAGCCCACGGTTGCTATTTTCATAAGAAAAGACGTATCGCTATTCTTATTAGCAAATAACCAGTTGTGGGCGATCATCGCTGGAATAATCGTTAGTGCTCCCCCAAGGGCACATGCCCCAGCCAGTGTGCTGAGTGATTCAACAGTAACCATATGGTTTCCGGCGGCTAACAAGAGATTGCCAAAAACACCATTTTTTGCCCCGCCAATAGCACCAACAGCAACATCGCCGACTAATTGTTTTTTGGTACGTTCAAAAAATTTGCTCATTGGCCTTCTCTGGTTAAGTCAAGAATTTGAGACATAATGGTATCAAATAAAGCAATGCTTTTCATGGTTAATATTTTGGTAAATTATTGGTTACCTTGTGGAGGGAATGGCGTAAATCAAGAGAACGAAAATGCATTTTACAAGGCTGGGATGCGAATTTTTCATATAGGCAAGAGATATCCCAGGCATGTGCAGGCGCGTTTGTATCGATGTGGAGTATGCAAAAAGAGCATAAAAATAGTAGCCCACCCTGGCTGCAATCAGTTTATTCGCCTGCGCGATGAGTCAGATTGGACTTTGAGTCCAATCTGGCTATTAGCTTGAGCAAGTCATGTCCTGGCCACAGCAGACAGGTGATTTAATCATGCCACATCCTTTCTGGCATTTTGCCACCTGTATTTTATGGTTATCCTTGTTAATTGTATCCTTAACCAGGGACGTATTGCATTTACTGCAGGTTAAGCCTTTTACACCCATTCCGCATTTGTTGCATGTGCATTCCATTACAGTTCCTCCAATGGGGTTAGTTATTGGAGTATAGGTAATCTTTTTAAAAAATTAAAATCAGAAAAGGCATGAGCGGGATAACTCCATTCTTTAACTCATGATATGGCTGGATAACCTTGTTAATTGGCCCACTGCGGAGTTTTTAATGAATAGTAACTGGGTAATCTGGATTTTGCAGCAAGCGGGGCCCAATTCTTATTGGCGGGATGAGAGCATCCAGCCTTTGTATTCTTCATTTTTTAAGCTATTTTGTTGATTAGATTAAGAAGTTAGACGAAAGTACAGCGTTGACGCGGAATTTTGTAAAAAAACTGAAGGAGAAGAAACATGACCCAGGCAGTTCCAGAGGGGTTTCATACTGTTACACCAACCCTCACCTTTAAAGACAGTCAAAAAGCCATTGAATTCTACAAAAAAGCATTTAATGCCCAACTTGTTGATCTTTTTCCTAATCCTGACGGAAAAGGAATTATGCATGCCACAATCAAAATCGGTAATTCGATTATTATGATGGGTGATGAGATGAATGGCGGGGAAAATTGTGCAAAAAGTGCTGAGACACTGGGACAGTCACCAATAGGACTCTTTCTTTACGTCACTAATGTGGATGCCTTCTTCAAGCAGGCTGTTGCTGCCGGAGGCCAGGAAACAATGCCAGTAACCGATATGTTTTGGGGGGATCGTGCCGGGCATCTTCAAGATCCTTTTGGTTATTCCTGGATGATCGCGACACACCAAGAAGATTTGACCCAGCATGAAATTGGGAAGCGGGCCGAGGCCTTCTTTGCATCAATGGCAAAAAAATAGAAGCTGTTCCTATTATGCCTCATTGTGTTGGGCGAAGCGCCCAACTTACCTGCTACCCCTATTGCGCAGGAAGACAATGTTTATCATTTTCGGTAGACGAATCCAGTGGTTTCCCGCCTTAGATTAAAATTGGCAAATTAAAAGCCGATAGCCCTAAAAACTCGTTTGTGCAAAATAGGCCGGAATTTCCCTGCGCAACAAGGGTATGATAAGAATTGAATATAGCATAAATAGCGAGCTATTTTTCTTAAAAAGATGACCGATAAATTAGGGTGGAAAGCCGGCGGTTAAAATTGGGGGTGAAGACCCTAAGAAAGGATGCAGTTGCGAATACCAAGAGTTTATTTGCAAATTTAGTGACTATTAAATATAGTACTCGCCAGTTATATTGGTGTAAAAATATGCAGTCAACAATGCAAGTTCTTCAAATAGCGGATGAGTATATAAAAAAGCATCCTTTAGAATTGTTAAGCCGTATCGACCTGGAAGGTCAAACCATTTGGATAAAGCGCCGTCCACCCTCTAAAAGAACGAGGTGGCACCGCCTGGCCTCGCTGTTAACTTACGTCATTCCTATCGCTACCTTTTATCCTACAGTGGTTACAGATAAATCGGATAGTTTGATCCAGGAAGCAGAGCGCCTGCGTCTATTTGCTACAAAAGGCTTGCCCGTACCGGACGTTGTAGCATCAACGTCCCATTACATTATTACCAGCGATGTTGGTTTAAATTTGCAGCAGTTGGCAGAGCAAATCACCGATCGCGAAGAACGAGTTGCTTTGTTTGAAAAAGCAATGTCTGCCCTTGTCAATTTACACCAGGCTAATTTGTGTCATGGCCGGCCTTCTTTGCGCGATATGACTTTGCAAAATGGCACGGTCTTCTTGATTGATTTGGAAGAAAATCCTGTGGCAGTAATGAGCCTCGCGCAAGCACAGGCAAGAGATATCTGGCTGTTTTTTTGTAGTGTAGCGCGCTATTGCAAGCAAGATTATTCGGTATTGGCTCACCTGTTTCAAATCTATGCGAATAATGCCTCGCCGGCTACGATGGCAGCCTTGAGGCAGATGGTATTGGTCATTAAGCCGGTACGTATCATATCGGAATATTTGCTCGCAGCGGTTAAATCAAGAGATCTCCGCAATGCCGTACAAGCCAATAAAATGCTTGAAAAATGCCTTAAGAAATCGAAGTGTTAAGGATTATCTTGGTTCTGGATTTATTGTAACTGTCGTAGCGGAGTCGAAACACCGGACAGATGAGCAGGGGGATTTCCCCGGATGCAGTGAATCGCATCCGGGTTATTTTTATCGGTAACCAGGCGAGTAGGAAGAACTCTCATCAGCAATTGCTTGAACAATAGAGGCTACTGGACGCGTAAAGAGGCTAATGATGCTGAAAAGAGCGCCTAAGCTTTCCGCTATCATCATTGACCCTGCATGGTATGCGCTTTCCCATGCTTCACCAAATTCTTGTGCAGACTCCTCATCCAAGAGGCTAGTTGTCTTCTGCTGATTAAGAGACCAGGTATAAAATCCTTTAGCTAAGGAGGCAATAGCATTCGCAAGATGAATTGTAGCGTCAAGTGCAAACATTGGTTCTAAATAAGTATCAATAAACGGATTTGCCACGAATGCAACGAAATCAGATTGTTTTGTCTTGGTTTTTTGGATTGGAGTAAACATAGTAAAAAAACGCTGAGTTGCGAATTTCAACAATTCCTCATCGGTTTTTTCAAAAATAGGATTAATCAGTTTTGTCATCATGAACTCCAATATCAGGTTAATTATTTTGCAATGGCATGCCTACGTCCTGTAGGAACAGTAAATGCCCCATTCAATCCAATGGCCGGGAGTTTTACGGGAAAATGATAAAAAATGCTACCTCTTGGACATAAGGTAGAAAACTAGCGCAGTGTTCAATCTTCAGCGATTTCCCACTGCAGTTGAGGTAATGCGAAGGATTGCAGCACCTTGATCATAATCCCGTAATTAATACAGAAATATCGGTAGAATAGCCATCATTAAACGGATAAACTCGGTGGACAATTTTAATGTTTTTGCCAGGGATCATTATGCAAACTTCAAAATTGCCCTTCATATTTTTCTGCACGGTTATTTTAGCTTCTTGTTTCCCAGTTAATGCTGCCGGGGCTGTTTCGCAGTCGGAGTCTGATGCTGCTCGCATTGCAATGCTGGAAAAAGCCTTGGCACCTGATAGCCCAGCTAACGTCGCTGCCTTATTTGCGCAGGCTAATAAAGATCGCAATGGAGCTGTGCAATTTATGTTGTTTTCTCCGCCCCTGAAAAATAACTACAAAGACAATTGGCCTTATTGGGTATCTGGAACATCCAGTCCCTGGATTACTTCTTATAAAATTAAAGAGACGTCAAAAGAGAAGACGGTCTGGCAATTTCAAATTACTTATCAATGGGCTACTTCGAGCGGCCCCTTTAACCCGCCGTTGGTCCAAACGATTGTTGTAGAACCCGTGCCTAAGGATAGTGATTCCTCTCAAAAATGGTTGATAACCAAGTTTAAGGAAAATTAATCTAATTTTTCCTGTGCTCCCGCAACTGTCCGGTGCAAACGGACGTATTGCCGGGTGCACAAATTAAATCTGTTTTTTATAGTTTTCTTGCAACCATTTCAAGAGTTTTGGTTGTTATTGGCGTTTCTCTTTCCGACACGTTTCAAAGAAAAACTAATTTCTTCCAAGAGGTTTCCAGTGCGCCAACAAAAGCGTTGAGCCAGTCAGGTTTTATTGCACCGTTTGTCGAAGTTCAAGACTCTGATGACGATGAGCAACAGCAATCGAGTTTTAATGGTCTTGGTTCTACCAACTCCTAATTTTTAGTCCACTTATTCCCCGCCAAGCGGGGTATACGGAATCCGCCTTGGTTATTTCTCCACCGGTTCGCTTGAATATTCTGGCAGAAAACCCCCGGCCTGCATTTGCCACATTTTGGCATAATGTCCTTTTAGCCCGATTAACTCTTGATGAGTTCCATCTTCAATAATCTGGCCATTATCAAAGACCAGGATTCTATCCATTGCAGAGAGAGTGGATAAGCGATGAGCAATAACAAGGGTCGTTTTTCCTTCCATCAAACGGTGTAAGGCATCCTGAATGTATTTTTCGGTTACCGAATCAAGTGCTGAAGTGGCTTCGTCTAAAATGAGAATGGGTGCATTTTTTAATATTGCCCTTGCAATCGCAATGCGCTGGCGTTGCCCGCCGGATAATTTGATGCCCCGCTCTCCCACCATCGATTGATATCCTTCATCGAGCTGGCTAATGAACTCATGGCAGTGGGCTTTTTCCGAGGCAGCAATGACCTCGTCATCGCTTGCACCCGAGCGCCCATAGCGAATATTTTCCATTAGCGTACGGTGAAACAAGGAAATATCCTGGGGAATTAACGCGATGTTTTCTCGCAATGACTCTTGCGTTACCTCACTAATATTTTGCTGATCAATGGTTATCCGACCGGATTCAACCGCAAATAGTCTTAAAATGAGGTTTACAAAAGTACTTTTACCGCTTCCTGAAAAACCAACAAGACCTACCTTTTCACCAGGATGAAGCACAATCGTCTTATTTTTAAAAAGACGCGATCCTTTATCATAATGAAAGCTGACATTTTCAAATTGGATTTCACCCTGATGAACAACCAGGGGTTTTGCATCCTTAACGTCTACAATGTCATGAACGGCATTAATGATAGAAAGGGCCTGTTTGCATTTACCGATTTGCTCGGAAAAGGCAACGAATTGACCGGCAATAAACCAGAGATTCCATAATATACTGATGGATAGGCTAATAATAAAACTAAAATCGCCTACCGTTACCAGATTTTGGCTGTACATCCGCCCCAGCAACCAAAGATTGAAGCCTAATAAGGCAACGATACTGATATCCCAATAAATTCTCATGTGGATGATCTTCGCCTGCATCTTCCTGTCTTTTTGTACCGTGTCAACAATGGCTCTGCTGATATAACTGTTTTCATAAGCATGTTTGGCGAACAAACGAATATTCACAATATTACTGATGCTATCTACCATTTTACCCACTACAGAACTACGTGCTTCGGCAAAGACATGGGAAAGCTTTTCAATCGGTTTTAAAAATAAAAAAGTGATGAGTAGAAAACTGATAACCCAGGCAATCAAAATGAAGGCGAAGACAGGATGAATGAGCAGTAAGGTAGTGATAGCGATGATAAGGCCTAATAATTGGGCATACATATCATCGAGAGTAGTAAGAATTTCAATAATTCCACCCTGCATATCGGAAATTTTATTAATTAAACTACCAGCAAAATTGTTTTGGAAATATTGGTGAGAATGCTGGTTTAAGTACGCAAACATCTTTTCCATGGTGTCCTGGCGAAGATTGGGGAACAGTTTCATTTTGACCCAATCCAGGAGGCGCATATCAAGGCATAGGCCTATCCATACTGCGATATATAAAAAAATGTAAGGTTGAATTAGAGCAAAGGATGAGCGATCGCCAGCCGTTGCCACCGCCTTATCAATAATGATCTTAAGAATATAAGGCAGCAGGGTATTTGTTATTGCCCAAACGAGGGCGACAAAGGCAAAAATGGCCAGATAACTTTTATAGGGCTTTAAAAGACTAACGATAAATTGAGTGAGTGATTGCTGTGTATTATTTTTCATAATGACCTGAGGGCAAGAGCAGTTTAAATGGTCTAAATTACTCACCCTGGCGTTCGGGCTTGGTATGCGCTATGCGCCATCTCTGCCCGAACGCCAGGGTTAACGGTAACAAAAACTTAAGTCTAATTGGAAGTATAAGCAAAAAACCAGGGTTTATTTACCGGACATCCTTTATGCAGGGTATTCTGCTGAGCCCCACGCTTTAGGGTTTGATAAAATTGCTGAATGGAATTCCTTTTTGATTTTTACATTGCGAACCATCTATCTTGTTGTTTTTTAAAAACGCGTTTAACTCGTCAGTTTTATAAAAATAAGAGACAGTTGATCCTTTCCCATCGGGGGTTCCCGTAAAAAAATAGGTGTGTTCAGGTTGTAAGGGATCAAAACGGATAAATTTCCCCGGAGCGCAGACGAAATCGTTAGGTTGGGCACGATAGTAAGCTTCCCGCTGCTGCGTCTCCTTAGTCTCTATCGAACTGGTTTGATGCATTACGTAAATAAAAGGAAGCAGGCAAAGTAAAGGAAGCCATAAGATGGTTGTAGAACGATAAGCATATTCCGCCAGTTTGCGAGAGTGGTAGAGCGCATAAAGCGCGATCAGTGGGTAGAGCCAGATAGAATAACCGATGATTGAAATATAGTGCGGATGCTCGTTTCTAATTTTTGTTGCTGCGGAGCCACCACACAGACCTGCATAACAGGCATAAGCAACGAGCATATAGGGTACGGCCAATAGGGAAAGCCAAATCACTGTAATTAAAAAGGTGCGATAAAAATGGTACATAGACTTGTAACTCCCTCGCCATTTCAAACGCAGTGGGAGATCTCCTAATTCCCGGGAGATTCTTCACTGATTCGGTGAAAAAAGGATGTATCAATCACTCTATCTATCTTTAATTAGCCAGTGAATATAAATAAACCGGGACTACGGAATTCTTCCCATGTAATCCATTTTTCCTATTTCCACACCTTGATTTCTTAAGATGCCATAGGCTGTTGTCACGTGAAAGAAAAATTGCGGCAGACCATAGTGTAAGAGATAGGTTTGGCCGTTAAAGGTTCTTTCTTTAGGGGTGCCGGGGCGAATGGTGATTTCTTTTTCTTCACTACCATTAAGCTGTTCGGGTTTAATCGCAGCGATAAATTTCAGGGTTTTTTCAATGCGTGCCTGTAAGGCTTCAAAGCTATCTTCATTATCGTCATAAACAGGCACCTCCACCCCCGCTAAACGGGCAACAACTCCCTTGGCAAAATCAGTTGCGATTTGAATTTGGCGAGTAAAATTAAACATATCTGGAAAGAGGTTTGCCTGCAGCAGGGAATCAGCTGCTATTTCACCACTGACCAGGTGAGTTTGAGCCTTATCCAGAATGGTATTTAATGAATTCAGTAATTGTTTAAAAACTGGAACTGAAGCATTGTACATTGAAATAGCCGGTTTCATTTTTTTCCTTAATAAAATTGGAACAATATTAATCGACAAAATTTTTATCACAGATTACTTCAAGTGCCAACTGCTTGCCTTTATTCTATATTTAGTTTGTAGCTCTAATTCAAGGAAAGATAATGACCGAGCATGAAAACTTTAAAAGGTGGCTAAAAAACAAATGTTCTCCGCAAGCCGATACCATAAATACCTTTGAATATGGTGTAATACATGCCCTCTATAATCCTCGACGCGAGGTTTTCATCATGCTGCCAAGCCAAAAAGAGTATTCGCGAGAAATGGTGGAAAATGCTTTTCACAACGAGGTGGAAGTGAATCATTTAATTATTGAAATGCTGGAGCAATAAGGCCAGGCTTGATACGAAAACGATATTGATTTTGGCTACAATAAATAAACGAATCCAAGGGGCTTTAAACGATGCGGGAATTACTAAAAGGGAATATTCGGCTGGTTATTACCTATTGGGTTTTTGGAGTAATCCCCGAGATTATTTATAATGGTATAGGGAAGGTAATCGAGAAATACTACTTTCAATTGGCAACAACCTCTCATATGGAGTGGTTTTTTTATCTCTATCTTATTTTCCCCTTTATTTATTTCCCTTTAATTTATGTTGCAATTTGGCGAAGTAGTAATAAATACAAGGGGCGTAGACTCTGGCGATGGCTTGCCAAATTGGCAGTTATACCGGGTGCTGTTCTACTTATTGTGAAAGCGGTTTTATTAGCAAATTTATTCTTCAGGGCTAGCTTGTCCGATAAAATTAAAATGGAAGTCACTCAGCTAAAGAAAGGCTTACCGAGTAAAATTGACTCCGACACCGAAATTTACGCGATTTCATTTGATAACAAAACAATTACCTACAGCTATCGGTTACTGAAGGCGGATAAATCAGAGGTTGATCTGAATTACTTTAACGAAAACATCAAACCCGAATTAATAAAAGAAATTTGCAGCGACAAGGATTTAAGTCGTTACGTTAAGCAAGGGATCATTTTTTCTGCTATTTATGATGATAAAAACGGCGCTGAATTAGGCCGGGCCTCTGTGAAGCCCGGTGATTGCAAATAATGATGTATGAGATTTGATGCGTATTCCATGTGTCATCTTGGGTTCCCTCCACATCATCCTCTTGAACGTAGCGGGAGAATCTCCTGAGGGCCCAGGAGATTTTTCTCTTTGTTCGGGGTGACAATTGAAGAGGGATTTTTAGTGATAGACTTAAATGGAAGCACTCACCAAAGGCGTTTCCTCTTCTATCTGTAACGCAGTAAAATTACTGGCGATTTTATCGATTTGCTTATGGCGTTCGGTTTGCATAAAAAAAGCGCTTCCGGTTAAACATACTTTCCCTACAATCATCAACAAGCCTAGGCCTGTAGCAGCAAGGACGATGTTAGCCAGAATAGGCTTCCAAAGTGCCCGGTGTTGCATATCGAGCATGCCTTTTCGCAGTTCTTTTTCAAACGCCATTTTCGCGACTTGTCGTTCCTCGTTATTTTGCGCATAAATAAATTTGTTGGCAAAATGATTGAGATTGAGTGCTAAAACAATGGCTTTTTTACCTTCTTTCTCGGCCTCTTTGTCAATAAGATGATCATATAATTCTCCGCCGTAGCTTCTTAATTGGTTAATATGGCTATACAGCAGTGAAATTTGTGCATTCTTTTTAGCAGAATAAGCTGAGCTGGTTAAGGGTACTGCTTCTGGTAATAAAGCCAATAGGGTGACAAATTCTTCTTCTGTAGTTATTCGCTCGAGGATATTTTGATAATCGCCTCCCTTTGCAGTAAAGAATTCAAGGAGGTCACTATTCGGCAATAACGGTAAAATATTTGTCCAATTAGCGCTGTATCGTGCGTATAAATCAGGCAGGATAATATTGCCTCTATCGTCTTTAAGTGCTGCTAAGCGCTCGGTTTCGGGTATTAAGGCCAATAGGGTGGTTAAGGTTTCTGAAGAATAGATAGTACCCATCAGGAGATTATTGACTTTATTCGCCAGCAAGCGATGTGATTCGTGCAATAGGCCAAAAACCATCGCTAAAGTGTCTTTCTTGTTAATAATTTGACGCAACAGATTGATGTGCTTGCCATTTTCTTCGTTGACTGCATCCCAGCGTTGAATGGCAGGTAAGGCGGTTAGAATAGTCTCCAAGGCTTTGGGGTTTTTGGCTGCAAGATGGAGTGTCGAATCGCCATTACTATTTTTTTCATTAACAGCAGCGAGGCGGTCTGACTCAGGAAGCGACATTAAAATCGTTTTTAATGCATCGGGGTTTTTGGCTGCAAGATGGAGTGTCGAATCGCCATTACCATTCTTTTCATTAACAGCAGCGAGGCGGTCTGACTCAGGAAGCGACATTAAAATCGCTTTTAATGCATCGGGGTTTTTGGCTGCAAGCTGTAAAACACTCTTGCCTTTACTGCCTTTGCCATTGATTATAGCCAAGCGCTCTGATTCAGGTAACAAGGTCAAGGCAATCGTTAAGATTTCGGGTAGTTTTGCTACCGCATGTAGAAGTGTGTTTTCGACCTCATCTTTTTCTGTGAGTCGTGCTACACGCTGTTCTGGGGGCAATGAGGTTAGAATAAATTTCGCTAATTCATAATTGCTGTAATTTAGGGCGAATTGCAGGCATTCGAAAAAGCCGCCCAATCGCTCCCTATTGTCAACAATGGCTTGATTAAGGACGGTTAGTTGTTCGCTATTAAAGAGGCCATTTTCTATCATGTAACCGAGCTCTACTGGTAAAGCTGGTTCGCATGAAATTTGTGCATGCTTGAATAGTAGCGTGTAGTAGCTTGGAGGAAAGGCAAGAAGAAGATTTAAATAAGTCTGTTCGTCATTAATCACTAAGTGTTTTAAATTATCTTCAAGGTAGTATGTGGGTAGTGTCGTGGTTGTATTAGTACCGGCGGCAGGTAAAGGGCGTGTTCTCCCATAAAGCCGTTGAGTCGCTTGCAACTGTTCTGGCGACAAATGAGGTCGGGTATCCAGTGTAGCTGCATTGGCTTCATTCTTTAGAATATCTTTTAAATAGGATGCAGCCAGCTCGACACAGTTTTCTCTTCTTAAATGTTCACAAACATTATTTAATGAAAAAAGAACACCTTCTTTGGTTTTCAACTCTAATAATGCTTCCTTCAGCGTGTTTGGAAGCGATTCCAGATAGCCAAAAAAATCAGTCACTGCTTTTTGTGTATCGATACTGGCAAAGGGTTCTCCTGTTAGGGTTTCACCTCCCGAAAGAAGCTGCTGAATGAACTCATTAATGACTTCTCGAGGTGTCTGGCCCTTACTGACTAGCACTAAATTTTTTTGCAGTGTTTTGAAGGCATCATTATGTTGATAAAGTGCTTCGGCTAAGTTTGGGTATTGCGTTTTGAAGGCATTAAAGAATTTTTCATGGGTGGCAAAATCAAATTGTATGAGATTGGCCACCTCAAAGAGTTGACTGCCGCTAACAGCCAATTCGCGCAAGGCAGCACGGGAGGGAGTCTGCTCTAAGCAGGCCAGACTTTTTTCTTGGAAACGAAAGAGAGGATTTCTTGTGCGTTCACGCAATGAATCCTGACTTGCATCGGAATTAACCTCATAGTTGACCAGCGTGGTAACGTTAGGGGCTAATATGCCTAACATGTCTCCCATGGTCTTGGGCTTAAATAAAAGTTCGGCAATTTGCCAATAGAGTTGATTACATTCTCCGTCTGGCATTGCAAACAAGCTTAAACACGTCCCTGCATTTCCTTCAGCACGGGAGTTACAGCGAACTAAAAATACCTGGCGAAAGGCTTCTAAATCCTTGCTGTAACATAGAAGTTCTAGCAATGATTCAATTTGGACGTGAAGCTCTTGCTCGATCACTTCTGCCCTGAGGCTTGGGTAATCATGGGCTATCCCCAAATCCTGTAATAACGCACGCTTTTCCTGGAGGAGATTAACTAAGGCCATCCGCTTATAAAGTTCTTCTTCCTTGACGGCAGTTTGTTCTTCTGGAGAAAGTAAATCCAAAATAGTTTGCAATGCCCGGGGACTATTAATAGCGACATGGAGCACAGAGTTGCCTGCGCTGTTTTTCTTGTTGATGGCCTTCAGGCGAGCCGTTTCGGGCATTGAGGTTAAAATAGCTTTTAACGCGTCCGGGTTGTTAACAGCAAGATGTAACACACTGTTACCTTCACTGTCTTCCTCATTGATTGTAGCCAGGCGATCTGACTCCGGGAGCAAGGTTAAAGCAGTCGCTAATGCTTCCGGTTTGCCCGACATCATATGCAGGAGAGTGTATTTGTACCCGTCGTCTCCATCATAGGTTACTTTGAATTGCGCCAGGCGCTCCTCAGGGGACAATGAAGTTAGAACAAGTCCCAATAACTCATAATTGCTGTAGTTTAAGGCGAATCGCAGGTTTTCGGCAAAGCCGCCAAATCGCTCCCTATTGTCAACAATGGCTTGGTTAAGCGCTGTGAACTGTTCCCTATTAAAGAGTCCGCTCCTCATCATTTCGCCTAACTCTCCCGGCAAATCAGGATCGCAGGAGGTTTGCACCTGTTTGAGGAATAGCGTGTAGTAGCTTGGGGAAAGCGCAAGTAAAAGATTTAAATAAGCCTGTTCATCATCAATAACTAATTGCTTTAAACCTTCTTCCAGGTAGTGTATGGGTAGCGTTGTGGTGGTATTCGTACTGGCGGCGGGTAAAGGGCGTGCTCTTCCATAAAGCCGTTGAATCGCTTGCAACTGTTCTGGCGACAAATGAGGTCGGGTATCCAGTGTAACTGCATTGGCTTCATTCTTTAGAATATCTTTTAAATACGATGCAGCCAGCTCGACACAGGTTTCATTTCTTAAATGTTCGCAAACACCGGTCAATGAGGTGCCTGACTGAGTTTCTAATAGTAATAATGCTCCTTTAATGGCGTTAGGAAGCGATTCCAAATAGCCAAAGAAATCGGTTACGGCTTTTTGAGCCTCGAGGCTGGCTTCGATTTCCCCGGTTAAGGTTTCGCCGCCTAAAAGAAGCTGTTGGATGAACTCTTGAATGACTTCTCGTGGTGATTGCCCTTTTCTGACTACCACTAGGTTCTTTTGAAGTGTTTTGAAGGCTTCATTGTGCTGATAAAGTGTTGCGGTTAATTCTGGGTATTGCTGTTGGAAGGCATCAAAGAATTTTTCATGGGTGACAAAATCGAATTGCACGAGGTTAGTCACCTCAAAAAGTTGATTGCCGCTAACAGCGAGTTCGCTTAAAGCAGCACGAGCGGGTTCCTGCTTTAAACTGCTAAGGTTTCTTTCTTCAAAATGGAAGACCAGATTTTTGGCGCGTTCGCGTAACGAACCCTGATTGGCATCAGAAGCAACCTCATAGCTGATTAGGGTAGTGATGTTAGGAGCTAAGATGCCTAACAGGTCTCCCATGGTTTTAGGCTCAAATAAGCGCTCTGCAATGTGCCAGTACAATTGATTGCATTCCCCGTCAGGCATCGCAAACAGGCTTAAACAAGTACCGGCATTTTGTTCAGCACGCTGTTTACAACGGTCTAAAAAACCTTGGCGAAAGGTTTCCAAACCCTCGCCAAGAAGTTTTACCAATGCTTCAATTTCGTCGTGAAGTTCTTGCTGAATCGTTTGTGCCTTAAGGCTTGGGTAATCATGGGCTACCCCAATATCCTTTAGTAGCCGTCGTTTTTCCTGAAGGAAATTAAATAAGGTCGTTTGCTTATAATAGTCTATTTCCCTGACAGCAATTTCATAATCGGGCGGTGGTAATAAAGCTAAAATAGCCTGCAAGGATTCTGAATTATCAGCGAATTCATATAAAATTTTATTGTCTTCGCTGTCTTCTTCAAGGAGTGCGGTGAGGCGATCGGTCTCAGGTAATAAAGTTAAGACGGCTTGTAAAATTTTCGGCTCATCAGCGATTCGCAGCAGTAAACTCCGCTCGCCTTCATGGTCTCTATCTCTGAGTGCAGCCAGGCGCTTATCTTCTGGCACAACGGTGAGAACAGCTGCCATTGCTGCCCAATTATCAATAGGCATCGTATGCAGAACACTGTTACCGCGTTTGTTTTGTATGGTGAGTGCTGCAAGACGCTCAGTTTCCGGTAACAGCGCTAAAAGACTTGCCAAGGTTTGTACCTCTACCCGATGCAAGAGGGTATTGCCTCTATCGTCTTTCTCTGTAACTGCTGCAAAGCGGTCGGCTTTAGGCAGTAGAGTCAACAGCATGATAATGGTTTCTGGTTGAGAAAAAAGCCTTTGCAGGAGGCTGTTGCCTGCGCGATTTTTTTCTTGAATTGCCGCCAAGCGGTGTGACTCATGTAATAAGCCAAAAACCACGCCTAAGGCATTTTTTTTATAATAGACCAGTCGATGCAAAAGACTGGCATTATTGCTGTTTCTTTGTTTGACCGCTTCCCAGCGCTGATCTTCAGGCAGCAAAGTTAAAATAGTTTCCAAGGCTTCGCGCTTATCGATCACGTAATGCAGGCTAGAGTTACCTTCACCGTTCTTCTTTTTCACGGCAGTTAAACGCACGGATTCGGGTAAGGAGGTCAAAATGACTTTCAACGCCTCTGAATTATCGGCGGCACAATGGAGTATGCGTTCTCCGTCGCTGTTCTTTATGTTGATTGCAGCCAGGCGATCGGATTCGGGGAGGGAGTCTAAAATAGCTTTTAACGCTCCCGGGTTATTGGCAGCAAGATGGAGTGTGGAGTTGTGTTTACTGTTTTTTGTGCTGACTGCCACAAGACGGTCGGATTCAGGTAATGACGTTAAGATAGCCTTTATGGCTTCTGGATTATTGGCAGCAAGGTGTAAAGTACTGTTGCCTGTTGCATCTTTTTCATTGACTAAAGCCAAGCGTTCCGACTCAGGTAGCAAAGGCAAAACAGTCCTTAATGCTTCTGGTTCTTCCGTCAAGAAGTGCAAAAACGTTTCATCTTTGCGATATTTTATTTTGAAGGGCGCCAGGCGTTCATTAGAAGGCAATGGCGTTAAAATAAGTTTTATTAATTCATAATTGTTATAGAGGGCGAATTGCAGGCATTCGGACAAACCGCCCAAGCGCTCGCTATTGTCAACAATAGCTTGGTTAAGGGCAGCCAGTTGTTCTTCATTAAAGAATCCATTCTCTATCATTTCACCCAGTTCTTCCGGTAAAGCTGGCTCACAGGTAATTTGCGCATGTTTGAATAGTAGGGAGTAGTAGCTTGGGGGGAAGGCAAGAATAAGATTTAAATAAGCCTGTTCATCATCGATGACTAATTGGTTTAAACTCTCTTCGAGGTAGTGTATGGGGAGCGTTGTGGTGGTATTCGTACTGGCGGCGGGTAAAGGGTATATTCTTCCATAAGGCCGTTGAATCGCTTGCAACTGTTCTGGCGACAAATGAGGTCGGGTATCCAGCTTAACTGTATTGGCTTCATTATTTAGAATATCTTTTAAATACGATGCAGCCTGCTCGACACAGTTTTCATTTCTTAGGTGTTCACAAACATCGTTTAATGAAAAGCTTTTCTTGGTTTTCAACCCTAATAATGCTTGTTTAAGGGAGTCAGGAAGCGATTCCAAATAGCCAAAGAAATCGGTTACGGCTTTTTGAGCCTCGAGACTGGCATAGGTTTCCCCGGTTAAGGTTTCGCCGCCTAAAAGAAGCTGTTGGATGAACTCTTGAATGACTTCTCGTGGTGATCGACCTTTACTGACTATCACTAAGTTCTTTTGAAGCGTTTTGAAGGCTTCATTATGCTGATAAAGTGTTGCGGCTAATTCTGGGTACTGCTGTTGGAAGGCATCAAAGAATTTTTCATGGGTGGCAAAATCGAATTGCACGAGGTTAGTCACCTCAAAAAGGTGATTGCCGCTAACAGCAAGTTCGCCTAAGGCAGCACGCGATGGTTCCTGGTTTAAACTGCTAAGGTCTCTTTCTTCAAAATGGAAGACCGGATTTTTGGCGCGTTCGCGTAACGAACCCTGATTGGCATCAGAAGCAACCTCATAGCTGACTAGAGTAGTGATGTTAGGAGCTAAGATGCCTAACAGGTCTCCCATGGTTTTAGGCTCAAATAGACGCGCTGCAATGTGCCAATAGAGTTGGTTGCATTCCCCGTCAGGCATCGCAAACAGGCTTAAACAAGAATTGGCATTTTGTTCAGCACGCTGTTTACAACGGTCTAAAAAACCTTGGCGAAAGGTTTCCAAACCCTCGCCAAGAAGTTTTACCAATGCTTCAATTTCGTCGTGAAGTTCTTGCTGAATCGTTTGTGCCTTAAGGCTTGGATAATCGTGTACTAGCTCAACACCATTTTGTATTAATTGTTGTTTTTCGACGAGTAAATGATGGAATTCTTCAGTGATTAAATTAGCCACAAAAACCTCAAATTATTGATTAGTTGAGTGCCCCGGCAGTTTTTTACTGCGAGTGTAAATAAAAAAATAACCTCTTAAGCAGATGGTCCACTCAAACTGGTTTTTAAGAGACTGACGATTTCATCGGCGGTGGAATTAGTCGAAGGCGCTTCTTCTGTTAGCAACGCAGTAAAGTGACTGGCGATTTTATCTATTTGCTTATGCCGTTCGGTTTGCATAAAAAAGGCGCTTTTGGTTAAGTAGAGTTTCCCAAAAATGACCAGCAGACCAATGCCTGTGGCTGCAATGATAATATTGGCGAGAACAGGTTTCCAACGTGCGCGGTGGTGCATATCGAGAATGCCTTGCTTCAGCTCTTTTTGAAATGCTTCTTGCGCGATTTGTCGTTCTTCATTGTTTTGGGTATTCATGAATTTGTTGGCGAAATAATTAAGAGTAAGTGCTAAACAAACGGCTTTTTCACCCTCTGTTTCAGCCTTTTTATCATTAACTTGATTATATAATTTTCGGCCGTAGCTTCTTAATTGATTAATATTGCTATATAGCATTGAAATTTGTTCGTTCCTTTTGGCCGAGTAGTTTGGGTTGGCCTGAGGCATCATTTCGGGTAACAAGTTCAATATAGCTTCTAACGTTTCTGGTTTATTGGCGGCAGAATGAAGAGCAGTGCGACCATTGTTGGCTTTTTCATTAACTAGAGTTAAACGAGCAGATTCGGGTATCGACGTTAAAATAGCTGTTAGCGATTCTGCATTATTGGCAGCAAGATGGATTACAGAGTAACCGAAGTTGTTATTCTTTTCATTGATGGCAGCCTGGCGATCGGATTCGGGCAGTAACATTAAAATAGTTTTTAACGGTCCTGGGTTAAGATGGAGTACAGAATCACCGTTGTTATCCTTTTGATTAACGGCAGCCAGGCGATCGGATTCGGGCAGCAACATTAAAATAGCTTTTAACGCTTCTAGGTCATGTGCAGCAAAATGTAAAACACTTTTGCCTTCACTGCTTTTCTCGTTGATTACAGCCAAGCGTTCTTCTGGGGCCAATGAAAGTAAAATAAGTCTTAACAACTCATGGTTTTTGTAAGTTAGGGCAAAGCGCAGGCCCGTGGAAATACCACCTGCTTGTTCAATATTGGTAACAATAGTCTCATTTAGATGAGCCAGCTGTTCACTATTGAAGAGTCCGTCTTCTACTAAAGCCCCCAATTCTTTTGATAAGCATAGCGCATAAGCAAATGCGCTAATGACAATATTGATGAGAAGACGCTGCAAAAATGTTTGTTCATGCATACGTATATTTTGCTGCAACTCTCCCAGAAAATTTCTTTGTGCAGTTTGTTGTTCAACATTGGTTTGTGCGTTAATAAAATGGTTGGCAAACATGGCGAGACTGATTGCTATGCAAATGATTTGTTTACCCGCTGTCTCAGCGTCTCTAGAATAAACCTGGCTATATAACTCCAAGCCATAGTTCCTTAAATCCCGGATACGATTATAAAGCGTCACAATTTGTTTGTTTTGCTTGGTTGAGTGAGTCGGGTTTGCCGGAGGTGGGACGATGTCAGGCAACAAATTCAATATTTCTTTAAAGGCTTCCCTGCTCAAAGTTATTTCAAGGGCATTTTGGTCGGAGAATATTCTTTCAGTAACGGCATTCAAGCGATCAGCCGGGGGTAACAGCGCCAAGATTACTTTGAATACTTCGATACGAAAGGCTCCTCGCCATAAGCCACTTTTTCCCCTTGTCTCCGCTCTAAGTGCAGTTAGGCGATCTTTCTCAGGCAATAAGCTTAATGTGGTAGCTATGGTTTCAGGATCTGCTGTCAAGTATAAAACCGTGGGGTTTCCTGCTGTGAGGGTAATTGCAGTTAGACGATGCTCTTCGGGCAACAACTCCAAAATCCAATGGAATTGTGATGGCATTCTAACTGTGGCGAAAGCCAACATAGGGGTGCCGTCAGCGAGTTTAGCTTCAACGAGTGCAGCCAGGCGTTCCTCAAGGGGTAACGAAGTGAGAATTAGTTTGAGTAAGTCATAATTTTTGTGAGCTATAGCTATTCGCACGCTTTCAGAAAAACCACCTAATTGCTCAATGAGAAAAATAGCGGGCTGCTCTTTTTGAGCCAATAAAGAGAAAAGATGTTTAACTAACTCATCATTGTTATAGTGTAGAGCAAATTGCAAACAGACAGAAAAACCACCACATTTTTCCATATTATCAATAAAGGCTTGATTAAGGGCAGTTAGTTGCTCACCTAAAAAAATCCCACTTGCCATCATGTCTCCCAGTGACGTGGCATCGCAGGAAATTTGTGCATATTTGAATAACATGGGGTAATAGCCTGGAGGAAAGGCAAGGAGCAGATCTAAAAGGACATGCATATCGTCAATAACCAATGCTTCCAGGTTTTTCTTAAGATAGTTTAGTGGGAGTGCTGTTGGGCTATCACTTACTGAAGATAAAGCATGAGACTTACCATAGGACTTGTGAATACCCTGTAATTGTTCGGGCGATAAATCCGGTCTGGTATCCAGAGTAGCTGCATTCTCCTTGTTATTTAAAATTTCTTGTAAATAGGCAGCAGCCTGCTCCACACAGTTTTCAGCTTTTAAATGCTCACACACGTAGTCTAATGAAATGTCAGACGGTGTTTCTAACTCTAATAGCCCCTCTTTCAGGGAGTCAGGAAGCGATTCCAAATAGCCAAAGAAATCGGTTACCGCTGTTTGTGCCTCAAGACTGGCATAGGCTTCCCCGGTTAAGGTTTCACCGCCTAAAAGAAGCTGCTGGATGAATTCTTTAATCACTTCTCGTGGTGATTGACCTTTGCTTACTGCCAATAAATGTTGGCGTAGTTTTTTAAATGCTTCATTATGCTGATAGAGGGCTTCAGCTAACTCTGGATATTGTTGGGAGAAGCTGTTAAAGAATTTGGTATGGGTAGTAAACTCCCATTGCACGAGATCTGTCACATCAAAAAGCTGGCCGCCGCTTACCGCAAATTGGCTCAAGGCAGTACGAGAAGGTTCTTGGGTTAAACAGGCAAGATTTTTTGCTTCAAAATGAAAAACTGGATTTTTTACGCGTTCGCGCAGAGACTGTTGGCGATTTTCCTCCGTTACTTCATAGCTAATCAACATGGTGTTATCAGGAAGCAACAGCCGCAACATGTCTCCCATGGTCTTGGGCTCAAATAGACATTCGGCAATTTGCCAATACAATTGATTGCATTCCCCATCAGGCATTGCAAACAGGCTTAAACAAGTACCGGCATTTTGTTCAGCACGGTGTTTACAACGGTCTAAAAAACCCTGGCGAAAAGTCTCTAACCCTTCTCCAAAGAGTTTTATTAACGCTTCAATTTCATCACGAAGTTCTTGCTGAATCGTTTGTGTCTTAAGACTTGAGTAATTGTGTGGTACCACAATAGGGTCTTGAATGAGAGCCTGTTTTTCGACGAGTAAATGATATAATTCTTCAGGGATTAAATTAGCCACAAAAACCTCAAATTATCGATTAATTTAGCGCACCCACAATACTTTTTTATGTGCGGGTTCTTTTAAATGTAAAAAATAAAAAGGTTAGGCAGCGGGACAACCCAGTTCGGTTTTCAACTGGCTGGCGATTTCATCAGAGGTGGAATTGGCCGAACGCGCTTCTTCTACCTGCAAGGTAGCGAAGTTAGCAGCGATTTTAGCTATTTGTTCATGTCGTTCGGTTTGCATAAAAAAGTACTTTTTTGATTAAGTAGACTTTTGGAGTGCTTATTATAACAAAATAATACAGGTTAGGGAATTATTAGTCAGTTAAGGTAAGTAAATATTCGTAATTTTCTAGCTAACCCTAAGATATTTTTGACCATTTTATTTTCTCGAAGGCGTGTTAATCGTATTTTCAAAACAATCCCTGACGCCAATCGTAATGTGGAAAAAAATTTCCTGGCCCTTAAATGTTGGTTTTTCTGCCAGATGATGTGTTTGGCGAAAAGCTGTTAGGGAAGGCGAACTCACCGCAAGGGCAAAATACTCTCTTGAGCCATACTGAGCTTTCAGTAATCCGCAAATTGAAAAAGAATGGATTTGTCCGACTATTGTTTGCGGCACATTATCTTCTTCCGGATAAATAATGGAAATATGAGCGCCAACATCGTCAGGTGGGATAAAATAGGCCGGTTTTTCAATGACGCCATATTCATTCAGGAAGGGATGAGTATGGTGAATATAGTCATCATTGATTTTTAAATAACAGAAGTTATCACGCTGTTGAATAACACCTTCTGCAGCTAATTTACTGGTAACCTGCAATACACGCTCACCAGCTAACTCGGTCAGAATAATTTTCTCGAATTTGTCCATTTGACATCATAAAAAAGGGTGTTGTGAAGTATAACCAGTTTTCTCAAGCCATTCTCACCTTTATTTTTTTGTTAAAACGCCATAGCAACAAAGACATACTGAACCCAGCCCCTATTGCCATTCCAGACCATAGGCCAACGCCACCGAAATTGAATCGGGTTGCCAGTAAGTACCCAACAGGTAAGGCGATACCCCAGAAGCTAATGATCGAAGTAATTAAGGTAAAATGGGTATCTTTTAAAGCACGTAAAGCGCCAAATAAGGTGATTCGTGTTGCTTCTAATAATTGAAATACAGCACTCACTGCAAATAATTGTTTTGTGTAATTGATTATGAGGGCGTTTTGCGGGTTTTTGACATCCAAATCAATGGCAATTAATAGGTTCGGCCATAGCCAATAAATGATAGCAAATAAACTCATAAAGCTGACTGAAAGGCAAAGACCTGCGTAATTGGCATGCTTTGCGGCAACAATTTCATTGGCTCCAATTAGATGTCCCATACGAACGGTTACCGCCTGGGCAACAGAAAAAATAACACTCATGAGTGTCCCCATATATTGCAAGGCAATTTGGTTGGCAGCGAGTAATTGCGGGCTTAGGGAACCCATGATCAAGGTTAAGGCAAAGAAAAAGCCAACTTCAAAGCAGTACATCACGCCCATGGGGAATCCAACTTTCAATAATTCCCAAATAAAAGCAGGCTTTTCGCGGGTAAAGACAGGGCTAAAATAAACTTGGTAACGTTTATTTACCAGGACGTAGGTCGATAGAATGAAAGCCATGATCCAGTAACTGATAGTGGTCCCCCAACCAGCACCAGCAATGCCTAAAGCGGGCATGCCGAATTGTCCAAAAATGAGAGAAAAGCTAAAAAATAAGGCCAGCAAAACGGATAAGGTGGTAAATAACATCACCACACGGCCATGCCCCAGGCCGATAATAAACTCAAAGAGCGCGACAACGATAAAAGTAGGTAATAGTCCCCAGGTCAATGCGTGTAAATAAGGTTCTGCCAGCAAAGCCAATGAGGGCTTTTGTCCGAAGAATAGAAATAGTGGTGCCATGTTCCAAAATAAAAAGATGGCCGGAATAGAAAGCAACACTGCCAGTAGTAGCCCATCGCGAACAACTTTGGCCACTCCATCCCGATCTTGTGCCCCATGCATGTGTGCTATCAAAACATTAATAGAACCCAGAGTTCCGTAGATGATGACAACAAAAACACCAAAGAGCCAACTAACGAGAGCGCCAGCGGCCATTGCCTCGTGACTTAAATGAGCGAGAAATACGGTTTCAAAAAATCCTATGGATGCACTGACCAGACCCGATATGACAAGTGGGGATGCCAACTTAAGCAAAGGATAGAAATCATTTTTAAGGATCTTCGACCACATACTTTACCTCCTGAGCAGTTGGATGCTAACGGTTCGGTACCAGTGCAGCGTAGCGACGGTTATAAGGATTGCTTAAATCCAATTTTCATTGGTAGTAAAGGCGATTGTTATCCAGCGTTGTGGGCTATCTCCACCCATAGCATCTGCTATTTCGCGCCGAATCCCATCTAATTCCTCAACACTCGAGATAGGGTAATTAGCAGGCACAACAATATGTATTTCAATAAATTGTGCACGGCCTATTTTGGCTACATAACTGGCGTAAGTTTTAAAGCCATACCGTAAAACCAGTTGATCTAGAAAAAGCCTTACCTTTTCATCAAGCCCAAAAGGGGCGATGAGAAATATATCGCGCATGGCGTTAGCTACTGTGGACATGGGCACAAAAATTAAAAAGATGGAAAGGACGGCTAACACGAGTGGATCAACGTAAGGAGTAAGGTACTGGTATCGCCCCCCATCCATAAAAGTAGCAATACCAAATGCAATTAAAAGGGATAATGAAATGGTGCCGGACATAAGCCAGCTATGGGCGTCGAGTCTTAAAAATTCAGAATTAACAATTTGGTTTTTTTTGCGCACATAAAAATACATATACATGGATAAAGCAGCCATTAATAAGGCAATAAAAAAAGCCAGATCAAAATTTAATTCGCGACCACCCGATAAGAAGCTGCCAATGGCGTTGATTAGTGCATAAGCCGAAAGCAGGATAAGAATGCTGCCATTAAAAACCAGAACCATCGGTTCAACATGCCAATAGCCATATTGAAAGCGGCGATTGCCTTCACTAGTCAGAAGGCGGGTAACCAGTAAAGCAAGTATGGACATGAAGGCATCAATCATGTCAAACATGCCGTCAAACACAATCGCCAATGAGCCAGATAGAAGGCCGAATACGATCCCTGTGATTGATAAAAAAAAGGTCATACCTATCGAGATTTTCAGAATTTGCTGTTCAGCAAATCCCTCAGGGGTCTTCGTCACCGTCATCTCCATACAGCCAATAGTTAGTGGTTATTGTAACCCTAATTGCCCATTCCTGATCTAGTATTTTGGTGTTCAGAATCAATTAGGCCATGAAGCTTTGAGCGTGCATCATAAACGATGGTTCCTTATCTATAGTTGCCGTGAGCTAAATGCCTTCCTTAATAGCCTACAACCAAGATATTAGTTATAGCCGGCTGAACGTCCAATAACCTGGTGGAAATTTTATGGGAAACGGTTTGGGGTTGATAATGGCATAAATAAATATGGATGGGTGCTGATTCAATTTTCGATAAAATGGCTTTCTTTTCCTCCTTACTGAGGGGCGCCAATGAAAAAAGTTCTTCGTAGATTGCAATTTTTCGGTCGTCTTTAGTATCCACAGAATAAAATTCATTAAACAGATTAACGAGCGCTTCCAAGGTATAAACGTGTTCGCTTTTATTATTTTCAACCCATTGTTTACCGTTATAGGCATGATGCCGGTGTAATTCGTTGGCAGTATTTGATTGCAATATACAATACTCGGAAGTGCCGATTTCATCATTGACGGGCAGGATGGTAAAGACGTGGCCTGCAAAGCCATCAACATTGAAAAATGGGATTCCTTCATCCCGGGTTGAATTCAACGTTTCCAGTAAATAGGAAAAATCGAGATGATTTCCTGCTGTGTCAAGTTCCCTCTTCGAGTCGGCTAATAAATTGAAAATATTCGTGGCCAAAGTCCCACAGTCGATATGCTCCACCAAATTAGTAATTTGGTCTCTGGTGATCACAGCTTCAACAACGCGCTCTCGCTCATTCAGAGCATAATCGAGAACAATATCCGCTGCATCCAGAGAAAAAGCAAACTCATCGATCAATTCACTACCCGTAGATTGATAAAAAGAGGTAGCTACTCTTTGACCAGCTAATGAGAATTTAGCTTGGTACCTCCCTTCTTTTTCTAAAAAAAGGTAAACTACTTTTTCTGGTATTTCCTCTAGCTCAACATAGTTTTTTTCGCTGACAATTATGATTTTATAGTTGTGGAAAGGATTGCTAGTAGTCGTGGTTTGAAACGCCTGTAGTGCATGAATTATTTGTTCGAATTCCTTACTCATTGGTATATAAGGTACTGTAACTACAGCTGATCCAAAAATTTCCCTCAATTGCCTGTCTAAAAGGTCGGATAAATATTTATTATATTTAACAACATCAAATGGCTCGGTTGTTGCAAAAAATGCAGTGACTTTATCAGAAAAATGAAAAGAAAAGTCATTGGAGTTGTAAATGGCAATAGATGGGTTAACTAACTCCGGTTTTTCGCCGGTTGATAAATGATGCATGGCATTAATATTGTCACCGTATAAAGCCAAAATATTTTTAATAAGGATTAGTGTTCTTATCGTTTCAAACGATTTAAAGAACAAAAAATTCTTTCTTAATAGCAATTCGCCTTTCATACGGCTATTGTCTTGCATAATTATTCGTTAAGTAGATCAATATGCGCGCAATAATACAGCAGGAATATTAAGCCAGTATTAGGAGGGGAATCAACTGTTGACAGATTTTATAAAAGATAAACAAAGCTTTAGCCGTTATTGGCATACTATCTAAACCTTGATGACATTATGCCTGACGTTTTTCCTGTAATTTTTGATTGTTCCCATTCTTGGCAATTGTAGCCATTGCTTTATTCCATATCTGTTCATTCATGTATAGAAAAGCCATTTGTGTACTGAGATGAGGGGCTTCAATGAAAATAATGGTATTGTGATCTTTAAGTTTTGCTTCTTTGTTACCTGCCGGAGGAACGTCTTTTGTTATTAATTCATATTTGTTATCAAGAGTCGTTAACATTCTTTCGAAATTTGTTTTTTCCATGGTTCCATGGACAGCTGCGAGGATCCCTTTTTCATTGAAGGTAGCCTGAAGAGAGAGTAATCCTTTGAAATTAATTTTTCTGGTATCGATCTGGTAAGTTTTTGTTTTGCTTTCCTTGTTTTTAGAGGCGAGTGCTAATGAATATAGTTTGCGGGCCTCTGGAAGTGTGGTTTTATTGATTTCTAAACCGAAGGGGGCGGGATCAGCAAAGGATAAAAAGGGAATGGTTAAAAGAAACAAAATCCTATAGAACATACTTCCTCCCTGATTCAAACCATTAACATCCTAAGAATGCTCTTATGAATGTTCTTTATGTGCAAATAATAAGAGTACGTTTTAGGAAAAACAATAGTGTCCTGATCGTTGCCAAGTAGACGATAGAAAACATGATGCTGGTAGCCTTGATAAAGCGTAGCGAAACCAAGGTTTTCGTTCTCAAGGACAGCGCTATTTTTTAAACTACCTAAAGTCCTCAGTTGTTATCCTGCATAAGCTCAGATGCCAGGTGTGGACTCTGCTCTTCTGTTCATTTCTTCCCCATTTTTATAGTGAGGTACATCTGCGAGAATGGTATCTATTTTATGGCTGGAGGCTTCATTAGGGGATAAAATCATAAATCGGCCGTGAAATTCACCACTCATATTTTTCCATCGGTCAATAAATTTATCTTTTGGAATATGCTCAAACTCAAGATTACCAACCAAGGCCGTTCCTGGTTCGGCTAGAATGATGTGTTCTCCCTCCGGGCTCTCCTCAATACCAATAACTACTTCAAAATGACCACAACCACCCCTATCTTGCATATTTAAAATGACAGGGATACCCATTTTCACAATTTGATGGATTTTATTCCATAACAATTCTTTATGGGCACTTAAGGTCTCTTCATCATGGGTTTTATCACTCAAACCATTATCATCAAAGACAGTAATGCCCATTTCTATCAATCCATTGCGGATTTCAGGAATACCAGAGCCCTCTGCTTCTGAGGTATTTACTTGCTCTGCAAGAAGCATTTCAGGGGTTTGAGCGATTGTATGCCATACGTCTTGATTGGTTACTGGAGCGCCATAAAAACCTCGACTTTGCATGGAATCAAAATAACCTGCAACCATTTTTACAGTGGCTGGACCACAGGTAAAATCACTTTGTTGCTGTGCCTCCTGGCTGAAGAAGTTTTTTAATACCATTTCAGCGGAGGTTTGCCCATTCATCGTTTTTATAGGGTTGCGGTAAAAAAAAGTAGGCGCCTCTAACCTTGTTATTAAGGGAGTCTTCTTCACTCCAATTAGCGAATCATCCCTAAATGTTTTCAGGGAAATATTCTCATTGCCTCGGTATACCACCACATCTTTCAACAGTGCAAGACGCGCTTCATCATGTTTGGATAGGTGAGTTTTACGTTGATCAGTCAGAATTATTTCGAAAGTTAATGGTTCATGGTGATGTTCAAAATGGTGATTTTGCAGGGAGCCAACTAGTCTACTCACTGAGTCAGTATATTGTTTCCCCCCAAAAGAACAGTTTTCAAATAAAATTTTACTGCTTGAAGCACAGGGTATCCGTCTTTTTTCTATTTCAGAACAGATTGTTTTAAAATTGGGAGGTTGATTGAATCCCTCAATAGTGATTTGATCGTAACTATGATCCGATAGACTGCTTTCACTGATAGCAGTATGGATGAGGGTATTCATCTCATGGCAATATTGTTCATAGGTAAAATCTTCAGGCATTTTGGAGCCATCTAATTTTTCATACTCTCTTGTATCACCTAATTCAGCCTGAATAATCTTATAGGGACTTTGAATGACAATTAATTTTTCATCGTCAGCAGCTTGAATGTGTTTCACAGGTGGTTCGCAAAATACGATTTTAAGTTTCATATCAATCTATCTATTGACGTAATTGTTTGTACAAACAAGTATAGCTGAAGGGGTTAGAGGCTTTGCCTAACTGGCGCGTAAAAGAAATGGGGCTAGATGGAAACCTTGGCAATCAGCAGGGGTAAAAACTTCCGAGGGTAAAGCTATCAGTCGGATGAATGCCTATAAGCATGGTGCTCGCTCTGCTGAAATAAGGACTTTGGCACGGGAAATGACAGAGTGGAAAAAGCAGCTTAATCAGATCATAAAAATTAATAAAGAATCAATTTAAATTTACACTGGATTTTCGAGTTCATTTAAAGGGGGAATTAGCTCGTTTACAACAAGAACAAATACGACAGCAACAAGCATATAAGCAAGAGCAACAACGATTGCAGCAACAGCAAATGGCTAATAGCGCATTCGCCTCATCAGGAGGTCATCACAATAACGACGTAAATAATGGTCGTTCGTGGTAGACCCTTTTCCCGTTTCTATATGCGAAATATGAGTTAAAAGTATAGATTATGGCGTTCTTTCAGTTTATTAATTGCTGTCAATTTAGTAATTGTTAATACGCCATACCAATGAGGTTGTAAATATGCAGTTTAAACTCTTACTACTGGTTGTATTGATTGGTCTCACAGGATGTGACCAAGTAAGCAAACATTTTTCAAATCAAACCAAATTAGATGATAAAATCAGCAAAATAGATAAAAAAACATCAGACATGAAACGTATGTTGGAAGCACATGATAAGATAATTTCAGATGTGCTATATAGTCTAGGTGAACTGAAAATGGTAAATAACCTAGTCGAATTTCAAAAAGACTCAAAAGGCTTAAGCGTTTTAAAAACGAATCTTGGTAATTTCCCCATGGCTTTAAAGGCAATGATGGATATAGATATACCCACTTTTATTAGGTAATCCATATTCATTTGTTATTTATGATTTTGAAATGAGCGCATTCTGGGTTGCCAATGCCAAGAAAAAACCAGTTCCCCAACAGAACACATTCACAATTGTAAAGAAGCTCTTTCCCGCAACTTGGACTGAAGTAAGTCTTGACCTGCCTGCCAAGGAAGATGAATTTCAAAAAATATTGGTTTCTTTTAATCCAAAGACCATCAATTTTGAAGGAGATTATAAAAAAATAGAACAAAATTTAGAGATGCTTAAACTTTTACAATCAATAAGATAGGATATGGTTTGCCTCCTTTTATCACTGCGGGGGCATTGTCGAGTCTTCATTTACCAATTCGACACTATTTACCTATAAATATTTCTCAGTCCTAAAAAATTCTTGCCATATATCGTGATATTAGCTTGAGATCAGGGGGCTTAAAGTTTATCGCTAAGGCTTGAATATTTTGATCTAATTGTTGAATTGACGTCATACCCAGTATTACATTGCTTATAAATTTATTTTGCAGAACCCAGCTAATAGCGAGAGTTGAGAATGGAATATTCAATTCTAAAGCAATGGGTTTGATTTTATTTACTAAATAAAGATGTTTTTCTATGCTGTGAGCCGAGAAAAGCTCTTTTCTTGCAAGGCGCTTATCATTTTTTTTGAGTTTGCTTAAGTCAAATTCTCCTGATAATAAACCTGATTGCAGGGGGCTATATGAGATAATTTTTATGTTATTTTCAATGCAGTACCTTATTAAATCGGGCTCAGTTTTATGCGTAGCCATATTAAAAGGAAGTTGAATTGAGTACACCGGGTGAATTTTTTGGATTATTTTTAATGAAGAAAGATTATAGTTACATACCCCAATATATTTAACTAACCCTTCTTTAACAAGTGCGGACATGCCCTGCCATGTCTCTTCAATAGGAATATTTGCATCAATTACATGGCACTGATATAAATCAATATTAGCAGTTTTGAGTTTGTTTAAGCTATCGGCTAATTCTTTTTTCAAGGTAGATGGGCTCATGTCTGTTTTTATTTGTCCATTATCAGCAGTTATTCGGCCACACTTATTTGCAATAAAAAAATCATCTCGTCTATTTTTCGCGACTTCCGCTATTATTTTTTCAGCACGACCGTTACCATACAGAGGAGAGGTATCAATCCAATTAATTCCTTTATCAAGTGCATGGTTGATAATGTTGATAGCTTGGCTTTCGCTAACCTCATCCCAAAGGCCACTAATTGATAAACTACCAAAACCAATTTTACTGAGTTGCATTATTTACAACTTCCTTTGTACCAAATTCGTACCATTTTTCTTTGGCCTTCGAATCTGCTTCTTCCATGAAGTACCTGATGATTCTTAATGATTAAAATGTCTCCATCATTTAATTTGATCTTTATTTGATTTTCTTCTCTATGAGCAAACTCTAAAATTGTTTTAAAAAGCGCTTCATGAAGGCTGGTTTTACAGCGAATGCGGTCTGCATACATGATGCTGATACAAGAGGTACCATTTTTATCTTTGTGCATTATAGAGCTAGTGAGAGTTGAGGCACCTCTTTCATATGTTATAGCTTTTTTATCATAAAGAGCTTCTAATTGATTGGCTGATAAATTTAACGCATTCAAGTAGGCAAGGATAGCACTTACAGGGACTATGAGATTTTCTCCCCCACTTTTTGCAGCTTCAATGCAATATAATATTACTATTTCTGGTTGTACATTATTATCACCACAATCTACATGCAGTGTTTGTGCTTTATCTGAATGTAAAATTCTTTTTGAATCTGCAACAGGTGTGATAATGGTATGAAAATTATCAATCATTCTCGATTGTAACATTCGATTTGCAAACAATGTATCGAGTAATAAAGTCGCTTCTTCTAAAGTTTTTGCTGTTTTTAAAGATACTATAGAAAAACCATGCTGGTTTAATTTGTCGAACACAGGCTCCGGCTTAGAGATTAACTCCTCTTCTGTAAAGTGGCAGCTATTATAACTACTAGTTTCGTTAATTGGTTTATCGAGTAAGTCCCAATTTTCTGGAATAATAGCTTGCATCTCAAACATGCTGATCCCTAAGCGTAATTGACTGCAAGTTCACGCAGAAACAGGTTCAATTTATTCATATCATTATCGTGTTTATAATATAGTTTATTTGCCATAGGCCAAAAATGAACAGTCTCTTCAGTAAACTCACCGAAATTGTAGACATAAGAAACTAGAAAGGACACTTGCATGTTTACTTCTTTTTTTTGGTCAAATATTTCTTCATCAGTGGTATATTCGTTTGATGTATGGTGTATAAAGGTTTTAGTCGGAAGTTTGTCCATTAGCTCTTGATACTGTCTTGTTTGAAGAATCCACAAATGCCAAATTTCATCGATTTCGTCATTAAAAGGAATATTACACTTTGCCTGAGGGTATAATAAGCAGAATTTTAGAAACTCAATTAACTTAACCCTTATTTCTTCCTGCGATTCACCAACTAATTTTCTGTAAAAATATTCTTCCATCTTATGAGGCAATAAATCGAAAAGCGCATCCGTTTTAAATTTGTTCTGTAACATTTGTATTTTCCTTAAACGACAATTTATTATTTGGCTGAATTGTAATTATTTTTCTTTGTTTTAGGAAGGCAATATAAAAGCAGCTAGCCACGATCATGCCCACCCCTACAATAGTTGATGCAGTTAAGTTTTTTGAATCAAGTAAATAGTCATAAAGGAGTGCCCATGCAATCGATGTATACTCAAACAGTGCGAGTTTTGAAAGGTCCGTGTTTTTATAAGCTCGAGTTCTTAAAAGAATGACAGCAGAAGATAATATTCCTATAGCCATAAAGAGCAATAAATTGAGATTGTTTGGGATTACAAATTTTATAGGTAACAGCAAAGCAAAAAAGAAGTTAAATAAGGCGCTATAAAATATAATCGTTAATTCGCTATCAGTAACAGCAAACCTTTTTAGCAACACATTGTTCAGTGCTACTAGCAAGACCTGTAATACAGGCACTATTACAAAATAGTTAAACTGATTGGTAAGCGGGTTGATAATAATTAAAATACCTATGAAACAAATCCCAATAGCCACAAGATGAGACTTGGGAATTTTTTCTTTTAATAAAAGCACCCCTAGTAACATAGTTAGAATGGGGGAGGTATAAGAAATGGAGCAAACAACAGTAATGGGTAAAAGGGTTATCGATAAAAATAAAAGTCCCGTACTCGCAAAAACCATTAAGGCTCGAATCAAATGGCCTTTAATTATCTTAGTGTAGAGTATCTTTGGCTTGAAAGGCAAAATAATCAAAAAAGGTAGTAACCCAAAAAAACACTTAAAAAAGAATATTTCCAAGAAAACGTGAGTTGTTGAGGTGACCTTAACAAATAGACTGATTAGACTAAGAAAAAAGATTGAAAATAAAATAGATACGATTGATTTGAGAGGCATCTTAAGCACATAAAGATATAAAATGAGTATTGTCGAAAAGAATTTTCTCTGATCGACAATATTGAAATGAATTAATTAACCAACTGTACAATGAATTTCAAAGCACATGCTTAGTAATTCAGTCATTAGGGTTTCGTTAATTTCAACATTGATAAATTTCATCTCTTACTCCTTTAAAAATAATCCGTGTTGGCTATGATGAGGCTTCCAAAATTCTACATTGCTTCTACATGAAAATTAAAAGCTTTGAATCAAACATCATAATTTCTTGATTCTATTGGCTCCCCGGGACGGGCTCGAACCGCCGACCTAA
The DNA here is from genome assembly GCF_001467625.1 of Legionella feeleii. Taxonomy (GTDB): domain Bacteria; phylum Pseudomonadota; class Gammaproteobacteria; order Legionellales; family Legionellaceae; genus Tatlockia; species Tatlockia feeleii. The sequence goes on along the minus strand of NZ_LNYB01000081.1, from coordinate 36,239 downwards.
TGATTAACAGTCATCCGCTCTACCGACTGAGCTACCGGGGAATGAGGCGGAATCTTAAATCGATTCCGCTGGTGGGTCAAGGGGATTTACGACAATTTTTTACTTTTTGCCTTTTAAGCTCATCCCCAGGGAATTACCCTATTTGTTTTAACGACAGAAACGCTGTAAACGATCCATTGCGTCACGCAGGATATCCATGCTGGTAGCAAAGGAGAGACGGATGCAACCCTCATTACCAAAGGCAGAGCCGGGAACCAAGGCTACGCCAACTTCCTGCAATAACTTTTCCGCAAATTCAACATCATTTTGATAACCACGTTTTTCGATAATTGCCTGGACGTTGGGGAAACTGTAAAAGGTCCCATCAGCGGGAATCACTTCTATCCCGGGAATATCAGATAAACGGCTGACAATGTAATCGTGGCGTTGACGGAACGCTTCAACCATTTTTTTCACTTCTTCATCGCCGCCGTTTAACGCTGCTACGGATGCTTTCTGGGCAATAGAACAGGGGTTAGACGTTGATTGGGATTGTACCGTAGCCATGGCCCCTATTAACGGTGCTGGGCCGCCAGCATAACCAATTCGCCATCCGGTCATCGCATAGGCCTTGGAAACGCCATTTAAGACAATAGTACGCTCATATAATTCCGGGCAGGCATTTAAAATATTGGCAAAAGGTTGAGTCCAAATGATGTGTTCATACATGTCGTCAGTGGCAATGAACACGTTTGGATGTTTTTTTAATACGTCACCCAAGGCCTTCAATTCAGCGAGGCTATAAGCTACGCCGGAGGGATTAGATGGGCTGTTTAAGAAAAGTAATTTGGTTTTGGGTGTAATCGCTGCTTCGAGCTGCGCTGCAGTAATTTTAAAGCGAGCGGCGGGCGTTGAAGGAATAAACACGGGCACACCGCCAGCTAATAGCGCGATATCAGGATAAGACACCCAGTAAGGTGCTGGAATGATGACTTCATCACCTTCGTTAATCAGTGCCTGGCATAAATTGTAAACACTTTGTTTGCCTCCGACGGATACGAGAATCTGGTTTAACTCATAATCCAAATTATTATCGCGTTTGAATTTGTCTTTAATCGCTTGCTTTAGTTCAGCAATACCCTCAACCGCCGTGTATTTGGTAAAACCGGCATTAATTGCAGCGATCGCCGCATCTTTAATATGTTGCGGAGTGTCAAAGTCGGGCTCACCCGTACCCAACCCAATAATATCCAAACCTGCTGCTCGCATCTTAGCGGCTTTTGCTGCTACCGCCAGGGTAGGAGACGGTTTTACCTGTTGTATGCGATCTGACAGTACAATATTCACTTTTAAACTCCTGTGCTTTGTTGCTGATCAACTGGTTTTGTTTTAAAAACTGTCACAACACCTGATTGATCGGTTATAGTTACACTATGAAAAATACATTCAAAGTTTACTCAAATTATCAGCCTGCCGGTGATCAACCTGCTGCCATAGCATCCCTGATTGACGGCCTGGAATCTGGTTTAGCCCGCCAAATTCTACTAGGCGTCACCGGATCAGGTAAAACCTACACCATTGCACATGTTATCCAGGCGATGAAAAGGCCAACCCTTATTATGGCGCCGAATAAAACTTTGGCAGCCCAACTTTATGGCGAATTCAAAACCTTTTTCCCTGACAATGCCGTGGAATACTTTGTGTCTTACTATGATTATTATCAGCCAGAGGCTTATGTCCCGGCTTCTGACACGTTCATAGAAAAAGACGCCTCCATTAATGAACATATCGAACAGATGCGCCTGTCCGCCACCAAAGCGCTAATCGAACGCAAGGATGCCATTATTGTCGCGACGGTTTCTGCCATTTACGGTTTAGGTGATCCCGATTCTTACCTGCGTATGTTATTACATCTCTCTAGAGGAGAACAATGCGAACAACGCAAGATTTTAAAACGATTGGCTGAAATGCAATATGTTCGCAGTCAGGTTTCGCTTGAACGTGGGCAATTTCGGGTTCATGGGGATGTCATTGATATCTTTCCTGCCGATTCTGAAAAAGAGGCTATTCGTATCGAGCTTTTTGATGAAGAGGTGGAAAACATTTCCCGTTTTGATCCACTGACTGGTGAAGTTTTGCAGCGTTTACCACGAGTCACTATTTTCCCTAAAACCCATTATGTCACGCCGCGTGAGCGAATTTTGCAAACGATTGATTTGGTCAAAGAAGAGTTACAGGAACGTCTTGCCGAATTCACAAGCCAAGATAAGTTACTGGAAGCACAACGTTTGCAACAGCGCACTGCGTTTGATATTGAGATGATGTTGGAATTAGGTTATTGCTCGGGGATTGAAAATTATTCCCGCTATTTATCTGGTCGTAAGGCTGGCGAACCGCCACCCACCTTATTTGATTATTTGCCACCGGAAGCCTTGCTTGTCATTGACGAATCGCATGTGACAGTCCCTCAGATTGGCGGCATGTATCGAGGAGACAGGGCGCGTAAGGAAACTCTGGTTGCTTATGGTTTTCGCTTGCCTTCCGCCCTGGACAATCGTCCCCTGCGTTTTGAAGAGTTCGAGCAGCGCTCGCCGCAAACTATCTATGTCTCGGCGACCCCCGGGCCCTTCGAGCGTGATCATTCTGACAACATTGCTGAACAGGTCGTACGCCCTACCGGCTTGGTGGATCCGGTGGTTATTATCCGGCCAGTTAAAAATCAGGTTGATGATTTACTCTCTGAAATTCGCCAAGTCGTCGCCCAAGGGGAGCGTATTTTAGTAACGACACTAACAAAACGTATGGCAGAAGATTTAACGGATTATTTGCGTGAACATGGGGTAAAGGTACGTTATTTACATGCAGATATTGATACAGTGGAGCGAATGGAGATTATTCGTGATCTCCGTTTGGGAGAATTTGATGTGCTGGTGGGGATTAACCTTTTACGCGAAGGCCTGGATATGCCGGAAGTTGCTTTAGTCGCTATTCTTGATGCTGACAAGGAGGGTTTTTTGCGCTCTGATCGCTCCTTGATTCAAACCATCGGTCGAGCTGCCCGTAATATAAATGGACGCGCTATTTTATATGCTGAACAGATAACAGGGTCTATGCAACGTGCTATTGATGAAACGGAGCGGCGGCGTAGTAAACAGGAAGAATTTAACCTGAAACATGGTATTACTCCCAAAACAATTCACAAATCCATCACGGATATCATGGAAGGAGCCTATAGCAGTCGACGTAAAATGGAGCTCGCTGAGCGCCAGGCGCCATATTTGTTAATGACGCCAGAACAATTAGCAAAACAAATAAAAATTCTGGAAAAACAAATGCATAATCACGCCAAAAATATGGAATTTGAACAGGCTGCGAAAGTGCGTGATGAGTTGTTACTCCTCAAGGAACAGCTTAAGGCCGGGTAAATATTAACTCCCAAGGGCAAAATTTGAACTTAAGCGCGTGGCGTGCTAAGGTAATAGGCCTTGCTTTATCTTTACGACGTTCTGCAGTAGCTAAGAAGTTCATTATTCAGGGAGTGAAAAAATGAATATTGGTGAATTTAAACAGGCGGTGCGTGAATTAAGACAAGCATTAAAACAAGATGGAGTAGCATCCGTTACTCAGCTTGACGCACCGTCAGAGGCCTTTAAAGAGGAAAACGCATTAGGGGCATTTTTAGAGGGAGATGGTGAGGGTGGGGAAGTATTTTCTTTAGTACTCCAATTGGGCGCCCTGTTACAGGATTTAAGTGACGAAAGTCCGGTTTACCCTGAACTTATGGTTGAGGTTCGTTTGATTCTGGACCAGTATTGGGCATGGGTAGCTAAAAATATCGCACACGAAAGCTGGCAAAAAGGGGAGGAGGTCAGTCCCTGGCTGCACTTGCAAAAACAGTTAAGCCGTGCGGGTCTGTTAGAAAGTGACTATCATCATCCTATTCTTTTCCGTGTATTAGCCAGGCAATATCTTTCTTTAGGCCAGAGCCAGTTAGAACTCGATAAATTGCTGTTTATGCTTACACGTTCCGGCCGGCTGATAAGTTATGTGGAAAGAGGGGGGAGTCCTGGTTATCCGATGGTCCAGTTAAACGCGTCTATTGCCAAAATAGAACGTCTGCAACTTGGGCATGAAGTAGGGAAGCTCAAAGCAAAAACCACAATACTGGTCACTCTTTTTTATTTGCTTCACCGTTGTTGTACTGTTGAGCAATTAGCCCTCATACCCCCGTTAATTTATTACCGTTTGCATACTACTGACGAAGAAAGAAACTCCGAGTTGGCGATCTTTACCAGCTTATGCAGCGATATCCCGGTTTGGCAGGCTTTTTTTGCTCGGAACAATTGTTATGTGGACACCAAGGCATTCAGGGATGAAGCGTGTTTAAAAGACCTTGCTCCGTTAATACCAACGGCACGCATGGCGCTCCTTCACGCCGTTGATAATACGCGTTGGATATACTCGTTTATTTATCAATCCAGGCAATTAAAACTTCTTGATGAGAATCAGTTGCTTGACCATACTATCGAGTTGTTCCGCAAAGAGTTTGCTACCTTGCAAGATCGCTCTTACTCGGCTGCACTTGATTTTGCGGCAGAAACTAGGCGGCAAATAAACTGTCTAACGGAAAGAGAAGCTAATCTCGTGCATGATGCTTTATATACTTTTTGCCTGTACGTGTATGAAGAGGAGCGGCCCAAGGATAAATTTGCCAATCCTTTTGCCCCTTCCGGCAAGACTAAATGTAATGCTGCTGAGAAAAAACGTAAGGATTTAGCCGGTTTTCCGATTAAATATGGTTTTTTTGAGGTTATTGCCTTAAAGCAGGGGCGTTTAGGGGCGTTGGTGAATATGTTCGAGGGCGACGGCTCAGGCCATAAACTGGTATAAGAGAGCCCGACCGCTATGATTTTGAACCCTGGGGTTCAAGTGGGGGGCAGATGAGTCAGTTCAGGCTTCCCACTTTATAATGGGCTTGCACAACGCCGGCTACAGAACGCTCCCCTAAGTGTGATTATTGGTTCACAAATCACTCGCTGTCGGGTTAGTTGCAGTATAGCATTATTGCTTTTCAGATAAACTGGCTTTCGCTGAATTTACATATTCTTTTCGTTGTATTCGATGAAGAAAATCTTGGTTGTCGTTTTTTACTTCAATTGCAGGCTGCGGGTGACTCGTCTGTCCGGCGTGCTGGATGTTGGTTTAAACACCTGAATGATGGAGCCAACCGAATTAAATCAATAACGATAAGCGAAAGACCTAATCGCTATCAACAGGTACCAACACGCTTAAAACAAGGCTAATCAGTTTGCGGGTCCTGGCTAATATTGCCATGAACCACCTGGTGAATTTTATTTTCCAGGGAGTTGATAAATTGAGTAACTTGCAAACGTTGCTGTTCTTGCTGTCTTTGGCAGCTGATCAATTCATGACTGACGTGAAGTGCTGCCAGGAGCAGTGTTTGAAAGTCGTCCAGTTGTTTAAATTTTTTCTTGTTATGAACGATTCTTTCATTCAGCTTATCTGCTGCCTGTTGTAGATTCTCCACCTCATTATCAGGGCATTTAATCTCATAGGATTTATTCATTAACTTGATGGAGCATGATTTAGAAGTTGTCATTTTATCGCAACCTGTAGTGACCCGTACTATTAAATGGTAACAATTTTGGTTTGCCCGAGCAAATCAGTTATTATTAGTCATTTTATGCTAATGAGCTTATTATGTCTGCTGAAAATAATCCCATACACCTTCCTACATATCAATCATTCGTGGATACTATTTCTGTTTTAGGGCTACCTATTTCCAGCAGTGAGTTGCATGGTGTGATGTGTGGTTATCTTTGTGCAGGTGCGATCGCTGAGGGTGAAGCTTATTTGCGTGCGTTAATGGTTAATTATAAACGCAATGAATCGACCCGGGCTGCAGCGCTTGCCATGTTCGATGTTTATTCACTGAGCCAGCAACAACTTGCCAATTTTGATTTTGAATTTCAATTAATGCTGCCTGATGAGCATGAGTCCCTTGTTGATCGTGCCCAAGCTTTTAGCGAGTGGTGCGAAGGGTTTACGCAAGGTATGACGATGGCTGGTATCAGCTATGAACAATTGCAAGAAGATGAATCGCAGGAGGCGTTACAGCATTTGCTGGAATTTGCACAATTGGATTATGAGTCGTTACAGATTGATGAAGAGGACGAAAAGGCATTGATGGAGGTCAGTGAATACGCACGTATGGCCGTTTTGCGCTTGTACGGTGATTTACTCGCCAATCATGAAGGTCGTGATTCTTCCAATACCACCCATTAATTGAAGAATTCTTGAAAGGATATTGAGATGATTAGTCAGCAAGAATATCAGGAAAGACGGCGAAGATTAGCGCAAAAATTACCCAGTGGCGCTATTGCAATTATCCCTGCCGCTGATGAGGTCATACGGAATGGCGATGCGCATTACCGCTTTCGCCAGGATAGTTATTTTTACTATTTAACGGGGTTTAATGAGCCGGAAGCCCTGTTATTGATCGTGGCCGGTGAAAACAATGAAAATTATTTATTTAACCGTCCCCGTAACCCTGCCCAGGAGCAGTGGACTGGCAAGCGTTTGGGTCAAGAAGGAGCCTGTAAAGAACTCAATATGACTGCCGCTTATGCCATAGAGACGCTAGCTGAGCATTTACCAGCGTTTCTGACAGGCAAGACAGCCGTTTACTACGCTATCGGTCGTTATCCAGCTTATGAAAAACATGTTTTACAAGCCTTACAAACCTTAAAAGGACAAGTAAGACGAGGCGTTAAAGCACCGGAAGCCTTGTGTGATTTGGAGCCTGTACTAAGCGAAATGCGTTTAATCAAAACAACAGCAGAGATCGCATTGATGCGTCGGGCTGCTGATATTTCCGTTGCCGCTCACAAACGTGCAATGCAGGTTTGTAGCCAGATTGCCTATGAATATCAATTGGAAGCAGAATTGCTTTATGAATTTAGTCGTCAAGGTTGCCGGGCTGTTGCTTATGATCCAATCGTTGGTGGTGGTGCAAATACCTGTATTCTTCATTACACCGAGAATAATCAGCCATTGCGTGACGGTCATTTGGTGTTGATTGATGCTGGCGGTGAATTCAGTAATTATGCTTCTGATGTCACCCGAACTTTCCCTGTCAATGGCCGCTTTAACCCAGAGCAACGGGCCATTTATGAGTTAGTCCTTAAGGCCCAGAAAGCCGGAATCGCTTGCATTAAACCAGGAGTAGCCTGGAATGAAATTCAGCAAAGGATGGTTCGTATTTTGACCAGTGGCTTGTGTGAATTAGGCCTGCTAAAAGGGCAGGTGGATGAGCTAATCCATCAAGAAGCGTATAAGCCTTTCTACATGCATAATTCCGGGCATTGGCTAGGTTTGGATGTCCATGATTGCGGTCACTATAAAATCGAGGGTCAATGGCGTCCCTTGCAGGCAGGGATGGTGCTTACCGTAGAGCCAGGCTTGTATATCAGTGCTGGAATGGACGGGGTTGAGCAACGCTGGTGGAATATTGGTGTGCGAATAGAAGATGATATTCTTGTAACCGAAGATGGTTATGAGAATTTAACGGCTGCTCTGCCGACAGAAATAACTGAGATTGAGGCGTTAATGCGTGGCTGATAAACAGGTTGATATTCTAATTGTTGGTGGCGGATTGACTGGAGCCACATTAATGCTTGCTTTGGCAAACAAAGGGTATAGCACATTATTGGTTGATGCGAACCCTTTTAGCAACAAAGTAAACAGTGATTTTGATGCGCGCACTTTAGCGCTTTCTCCAGCCAGTGTGCGGATTTTACAACTGTTAGCGATTTGGCCGCTTTTGCTGAAAGACGCAACGCCTATCACTACAATTCATGTGTCCGATCAGTATCGTTTTGGTGCCGCGCGCTTGCAAGGCGAGGTAACCCATCCTTTAGGCTATGTCGTGGAAATGCAGTCTATTAATCGCGCCTTGCATGAATTATTAAAAGGGGCAGAGATTTTAGCGCCTGCCAAGCTGACTGCATTGGCGAGGCAAGAAGGGCTGGCAACTATTAGCAGTGCTGCTGGTGAGTGCACTGTTCAGGCCAAGTTAATTGTTGCTGCAGATGGCGCTGAATCAGCGGTACGCCGTTTTAGTGGCTTGAGAGTGAAGCTAAAAGAGTATGGCCAGCAGGCGATTGTCGCCAATATTGGTTTGGCCAGAGCCCATCGAGAACAGGCTTATGAGCGTTTTACTTCCTCTGGGCCTTTAGCCTTATTACCGATGACTGATAATCGTGCTGCCCTAGTTTGGACTTTGCCACCCGAAGAAGCAAAACGTCTGATGACGCTTAATGAAACTGCCTTTTTAACGGCTTTACAACAGGCTTTTGGTTACCGCTTGGGACGTTTTTTAAAACTGGGTAAGCGAGCTATTTATCCATTACGCCAGGTATTTATGCCAGAGCAAATTGCCTGGCCTTTAGTCTTTGTCGGCAATGCTGCCCACACCTTGCATCCAGTGGCAGGACAAGGGTTTAATCTGGGTTTGCGCGATGTGGCGACTTTGGCCCAATGCATTATTGAAGATGGCCTGAATGACAAGATGTTACAGCGTTATCAGGCGATGAGGCGCCATGATCAAACAGCGATAATCCGCTTGACGGATGGTTTGGTTAGTCTTTTCACCAGCCGTTTGCCAGGGATCGCTTTGGCTCGCAATTTAGGCCTCATTGCGATGGATAACAGTGCACTATTAAAAAAAATCTTAACTCGCTACACACGCGGTTTTGCAGGAGTAACGCCGGATTTGGTTTGTGGGATCGCTCTGGAATCGAAGGAGTCTTGATGAACCAGCAATTTGATGTGGTTGTTATTGGTGGGGGAGTCGTTGGTTTAACGGCTGCTTTGGCAATGGCTCAGCAAGGATTCTCTACTGCTGTGGTGGATGCCGGTACTATGGCGGTTAACGCAGCAAAACCGGATAGTCGTGTTTATGCGATTAACCAGGCATCCCAGGATTTATTGCAGCAGCTTGGGGTTTGGCCGCAATTAGATCAAACGCGTGTATCGCCTTACCAACGGATGTATGTCTGGGATGCTGGAAACGGAGCCCATATTGAATTTGATGCACGTATGATTGCGGCACAGCAGCTAGGGACGATTCTGGAGGAATCGATACTTAAACAGGCCTTATTGCAAGAAATAGCCAAACAGAGCAACGTTACCCTATTTCCAGACAATGCGGTCACGGCAGTGAAACAACAAGGGGATTCAATTACAGTCAGCTGCGCTGGTAAATCCTGGCAAGCTCAATTGTTGATGGTTGCTGATGGTGGCAATTCCCCTTGCCGCCAATTACTGAAAGTGCCTTTGACGAGTTGGTCTTACCATCATCAGGCCATTGTTGCTTCGGTAAGTACAGAGAAAAAACATCAAAAAACGGCTTATCAAGTCTTTAATGCTGACGGCCCTTTAGCTTTTCTTCCCCTGATCGATGAGCGGCAATGCTCTATTGTCTGGTCAACGATACCCCATGTTGCAAAGCGATTGATGGCTCTTGATGATGACGCGTTCAGTCAGGAATTAACACAGGCCTTTGCTAATAAATTGGGGCAGGTAAAAGTACAGGGAGCGCGATATCAGTTTCCGTTGAGTATGCGTCATGCGAAACAATACAGTGGGAAGCACTGGCTTTTATTAGGTGATGCTGCACATACTATTCACCCGCTTGCAGGCCTTGGTCTTAATGTGGGTTTGGCGGATGTCTCTGCCTGGTTGGCCTGTCTGACTGATAGGGGAAAAGGCGCGTTAACTTCATCAAGAGCGCTAGGGGCTTACCAACGTCAACGCAAGTATGCTGTTTGGCAGGTGATTGCCATGATGGATGGTTTGAAAACTCTGTTTACCAGCCCTTTTAGTCCTATGATTGCCCTTCGCGGTTTGGGTTTGCGTATTTCCAATCATTGCTCGCCGCTAAAGCGCCTGTTTATTGCGCAAGCAGTAGGAAAACCGTTGGACTATTAGGGGTGCTGACCTATCTACTATCCTGGCGCTTATGACTGAATTTTTTTTGCTTCGCAGCTCACATACTTGCTGATGCTCCGCTGCGGTGCTCGAAAATCTAGTCATAAGCACACATAAGAGCGTGGAAAAGTTGTTTTAAATGCGGTAAGTTAGCTAATCAGGCGGAAATGTCATCAACAGTTCCTATGACGACATTAAAAAAATAATAAATACCGGGATGTGTAATGACTTTAAAGAAATTGCAAGCTGTTGGGTTGTATCGTATCGGCCGGTGCTACCGCGGGAGTCATGGGCGATGAGTACTGGGATGGTGATTCGGCCTGGGTTATCACTGCAAGTGCTGGACCTGCATGGATGAAAGCTGGGCAAACGCAAACCATTTATTTGCAATCGGATGTGTTTAAAACCTATACGGCTGACCGTGACAAGGAGACAATCGTTGCTGCTGAATTATTTTTTGGCATGCAAAGAGTACTGAATTCCAAATTGCAAGGCCAATTGGGATTGGCTTTTGCAGGAACGTCATCCTCATCACTGGATGGTGATGTTTATGAAGATGGGAACTCCTTCTACAATGACTTTGCCTATAGCTACAAAGTGCAGCATATGCATGTTGCTTTGAAAGGTAAATTGTTGCTTAACCTCGACTTTGATTACGAGATCGTCCCTTACATAAGCGGCAGTCTAGGTTATGGTCGTAACAAGGCCTCTTCCTACTCTATTACGCCACGAATTCAACAAGCGGTACCCGCGCCATCGTTCCAGACAACAAGCACCAATAGTTTCAGTTATACCTTGGGTGCGGGGATACAAATGCCCTTCGCACCTAATTGGTGGGCTGGCATTGGCTACGAATGGATGGGTTGGGGTAAGAGTGAATTAGGACGTGCGCCCGGGCAAACGATGGGAACTGGGCCGAGTATTAATAATATCACCAGCTCCCAATTTCAATTAAGTTTGACCTATTTGTGTTAAGGATTGTTTTTTCAAGGATTGGGTTTGATGATGAAAATAGTAAGTTTATTCAAACGATTAACCATCGCTTTGTCGTTGGGATTTTCCATCACGGCCCAGGCGAATGATTCGCGGCCTGTATTTAATATCGAACCTGTTGTCAAGGCACCTACGCAGATTACTGCCAATGGAACTGGATTTGCAACCTACCGGGTTACCAATACCTCTATTTTTAACCGTACGCTGGTCATGCAACCCATTTCTGGAATCATTCAGCTCACTGGCGGGGCTGGTGCTTGCCCCTATCCCTTTCCTTTGGCTGTGGGACAATCGTGTTTGCTCCGTTTGCAGCTTTTCGGCAGTGAGATACCCCGCCCACTGTTTTATGGGCCGGTAGTCTGTAAGACCAGAAGCGCGACCGATCTCCGCCCCGATCCTTTTTTATGTTCAAAACCCAAAGATAACGACGTCTTACGCGTCACGGTAACGCCGTCGGTTTCAGCGACGATTGATGCCTCCCCCAATATGAGAACTTTTTCTGTGGGGGGTACGGCTATAATCACCGTGACCAATACGTCGGCAAGCGCTTTTGCACAGAATATCGCCGCTCAAATTCCACTGGGAAGCCCACTTACTGTAAGTAGTAACAGTTGCGGGGTGCAGTTAGCGCCTGGAAGCAGTTGTACGATCATTTTTACCTCGGCTGTTGCGGTCGCACCCACAGGGGTCATCATTGGTGGTACGAATACCAACCAGGAGACGATAACACTGCAGGCCGTTTTCGCCACGCTGACTGCTACGCCGACAAACCTGCAATTTACGGTGGGAGCTAATGGCGTGATTACAGTACAAAATACTTCCCCTGTTGTTGCGCTTAATGTGGCGCCTAATTTGGTTGCTCCGATTACGCTGGTCAGCAATACTTGTACGCCCACGCTTGCACCAAATGCCACTTGCACCATTACTGTCACTTCAGCGGTTTCGGTAGCCAGTACTCCCATTACGATTACCGGGACGAATACGTCAAATCCTCCAGCGACTGTGAATGTAACCGTGGCGCCGGTCATTATTACGACATCTCCCCCAGCCCAGACCCCCCCCACGCCGACGCTGCAATACGTGGCCAATGATACACAAGTGTTGCAGATAACCAATACGCAACCGCCGGGTGGACTCAATGCAAACGGCCTCAATGTTAATCCAGTTGTCCCTGCGGGCATGACCGCTGTTTCTACATGTCCTGCTGGTCTGCCACCGCAAAATAGCTGTGATATAACCTTTGGGGGAAACACGCCACAAACCGCAACGGTGAATATAGGAGGGAACAATACCAATACCATCCCTATTGTTGTCCAAATTGTGACTGATCCCGTTGTGACAGTAAGCCCATTAGGACCACTTGTTTCTATCGATAACAACGGTGCGGTACAGACTGCAGTGACTTTAACGAATACCTCTACGATAGGCAACGTTACCGGCATTTCAGCGACTCTTCCTGCCAGCTGGGTTGGAACAGTGAACCTGGACGATAGCCAGTGTGCTAACCTGGCGCCGAGCCCAGGCCCGGGAAACACTTGTCAGTTGCTCTTTAGTTCAGACACCCCTTTTATACCCGCCGTGCTTCCAATCACGACTACCTCTCCAATTGCCAATCCACTGGAAATTGCCATGGGCTTTACAAGTGGCAGTTCACATGACATTGTATTTATGGTTGACACAGGCGCTCAGACAATGAACCTGGTTACCCCTGCTGACAATTTTGTCGACATTTGGGGTTCTGTTTTGAATCTTTATACTGGCGCGACTGATCCTAACAATGGGGCTCAAAATACTCAGCTCATTATACAAACTTATGGTAATGATGATTATGCCGCTAATAATTGCACGGAGTTTGGTGGATCGGGAGTGACCACTTGGTATTTGCCGGCAATTAATCAGCTCAATGCTATCTACACTAACTTACTTAATGTCGATAGTTCAGGTATAAGTTTGGGCAATTTTCAAACGACCAATCCCTATTGGACTTCTAATCAGGCTGATCTGAATTATGCGATGGCCCAGCACTTCAGTACAGGGGTGCAGGCAGAGTACTATATATTTAATTTCCCCTTCCTCGCTGTCCGTTGCACCCGTACGGCGACTTATCCTGTTCCCTAAGGATTACAAGAGGAAATGTTATAAAACAGAGGATTTCGCAGTGATTAATTCCCTGGGCCTCTTCTGTATTCAGTGAATATATGGTTTAATTTTAGCCATGAATCTTTGTAGGGTTGGGGCTCGGTGTTGTTTTCACTAAATTGCAGGAGACTGCTAACCTGGAGTTGCCTGATAGGCAGCCTCTGGGTTGGTGAGCTCTCGGCTGCCTCAGTCCCTAAAGCAAGTGAGACACCCTCGCTTTATCGTTGGGTAGATAAGCCCCAGGATGAAGCCTTGCGGGTAGAGCAGGCTGGTGAGCGCTTGCGGCAAGCCATTAAAAATCCTGAATACATGCTGGATAATTGGGTGGATTTACCGGCTTCACCCGAATCACGGCACAAAAAACCACAGCGCCTGGGTTTGCGCGAAGCGATTTTGCTTGCCTTGCGCTATAACCCGAATATCCAAAATGCGGAATTGGATCGCATTATCCAACGCTATCAATTACGCCTGGCTCATAATGAATTCGAATTGCAGTATGCACTGGCCGGCTCAGCGGTCGTGGAGCGAAGCCGCTATAGTGGTGTGGGTAGTAAAACAAATAACAGTTCTTTGGCTACCCCGGAAGTCAATTTGAAAACCAGGCTGGGCTCACAGCTGTCATTGAATATGGATAACAACGTTTCCAATTACAACAGTTTTACACCGGTACTCAATTTTTCCTTTACGCAACCTTTATTACGCGGTTTTGGCAAGGCGGCCAACGAGGCCAATTTGCTGGATGCCATTGACAATGAATGGCTTAATAAATTGAATTTGCAACAAGCAGTCATTGATCAGATCACCCAGGTGATTATCGCTTATCGGGCATTAATTTTAAGCGGCAATACCTTGCAAACCCAACGTCTACAATTGAAAGAGGCCCGTAAATCCTATGAGTTTAATGAGAAAAAAATAGAGGCTGGGCAACTGGAGCCCACCGGTAACATTCAGCAGGCCTACCAGATTGAATCGTTGAGTTTGATGGTAGAGCAGGCAGAGAATGATTTTAAAACAGCAGCACAAGATTTGCTGCAAACCATAGGTCTTGATCCACAGATGCGGTTATCGGTGCCAAGCGACGTGACCGTGGATCGAATCGTTGTGCCCGATCTGAAGGAATCTATTGACTTGGCACTCAATCATAATACGCAATATTTAGCCCAGAAAATGGTCCTTCGTGCCGATGAGAGAGCTTATGAGGTGGCGAAAAACCAACAGCTTTGGCAGCTTGATCTAGGTGCCAATGTACAAAGTGGCGCGGTCACTGAGGTGGATGCGAATAATAGCGGCTTCCGTGGTATTTATAGTGGCCGCAATCTAACCGAGTCGGCACGGGTTACGCTGACGGTCCCTCTTAATGATGTTAATCGTCGCAGCCAACTCATTACGGCCAAGGTCAAATTGGAAAAAGATCGCCTTGCCCTTATCGCAACGAAGCGAGGGCTGGAAACAACGATTACGAATACAATTAATGCGATCCAAAGTCTGGCGAAACGATACCAATTGGCTGAAAAGCAGGTTAAATTGGCAGCCCAATCGTATGCGCTGGAAAAGAAAAAGCAGCAAGCTGGTATTGCCAGCGCGCTTGATGTTAATAATACTCAAAATCAACTTATTCAGGCACAAATTGGCTTAATCGTTGCCAAAGTTGCGTATCTTAACCAGTTGTCAGCCCTACAGCGTATACTGGGAACGACGCTTGATCATTGGCAAATTAAACTTAGGTATGGCGAATGAAAAACAGGTTCTATTTATTCTTTTTGGTTCTGATGGCCAGCTTATTAATGGCGTGCAGCAATCATAAAGAAGAGAAAAAAAGTACGTTGCAGACTTATGTTGTCAAAACAGAGCCGGTGCAAAAAACCTTGTATTTTAACGGGACTATCCAGCCTATACAGGAAAGTACCTTGACCAGTCCGATGGATGCTATTGTAGAAACCATGCACTATCATTATGGCCAATTAGTAAAAAAAGGCGCAGTCGTTGTGACCTTGAACTCCACGGATCTGCAAAGACAATACAATGACACGCTTACCGAGTATTTAAAGGCTAAGGATAATTTCACCGTTGCCAAGGCAAAATTCATTGGTACCGAAGAGCTTTGGGATGCGGGATTGCTATCCAAAAACAACTATTTAAGTGAAAAATCCAGTTTGGATACGGCAAGGGTAAGTCTGATGCAGTCAACGCGTAAGCTGAGTGAAATGTTAGAGAAAATGGATAACGGTGAAGCGGTAGCCAAAAATCTATCAGCGCTCAATATTGCTGATTTTGCTAAAGTAAAACAAGCCCTGGGTTCAAAACATAATTTGATTCATTTAAAGGCGCCAACGGATGGCGTCTTGCTTTACCCGCCCAAGGCCAGTGAAGATAAGTCAGCCCGGTTAATGGTCGGTGCAGCCGTTAAATCCGGCCAGGTGTTAGCCTTGGTGGGCGATTTAACCGGGGTAAGTATCGAAATTGATGTGCCTGAAATTGATATTGATAAAATTCATACCGGTATGACCGCGAACATCACCGGGGTTGCTCTGGGGAAACAAGTTTTAAAGGGAGAGTTAGTGGCGGTCAATGTACAAGCGTCAAATAATGGCGGGGCTTTACCCTCTTTCAGTGCCGTGGTGGAGGTTAAAAACCTGAGTGAAGAACAACGCCGTTGGGTCAAAGTTGGCATGAGTGCTTCTGTTGAGTTACCTATTACTGGTAACGAGCAATTATTGGTTCCTATTGTTGCGGTGAAACAAGAAAAAGGTAATTCGGTCGTTAAAATACTCGCCAGCAATGGCTCCTTAACCAACCGTATTGTATCCACCGGCTCGGCTCAGGCGGATAAAGTCGTGATTGCTTCTGGTTTAAAAGCAGGGGATGTGGTGGCCTATGACTGAAAAGTCATTAATCGCATTGCGTGATATAACAAAGACCTATCAAATTGGCGACGCCTGCTCCCAAGTACTAAAAGATATTTCCCTGACGGTGCAAGAGGGGGAGTTAGTCGCCATTGTTGGTGCATCAGGCTCTGGAAAATCCACACTAATGAATATTATTGGTTTGTTGGATAAAGCGGATAGTGGTCATTACTTACTTCATGAACGAGACGTGGCTGGTTTAACAGCAAATGATTTAGCTGTTTTGCGTAATCAGAGTATCGGCTTTGTATTCCAGCAATTTAATTTGTTACCTCGTTTTAATGCAAGGCAGAATGTCGCTTTGCCCTTAATTTATCGTCAGATGGCGACTGGTGAATTGAATGAACGCGTTATGAGTGCCTTGACTCGTGTGGGCATGGACAGTTTTGCCGAACATCGGCCGACGCAGTTATCGGGTGGGCAGCAGCAGCGTGTTGCCATCGCGCGCGCGCTAGTTGGGGAGCCTCGCGTCATTTTAGCCGATGAACCTACGGGGGCGCTTGATTCACGTACCGGTTCGGAGGTCATGAATTTGTTTTTAGCACTGCATCGTGAAGGGCGAACTATTATCATGGTAACGCATGATGAACAAATAGCAGCCCAGTGTGCGAGACGGATCACCCTGGCTGATGGAAAAATTATTGCGGAATCCAGGCAATGACTTTATTCAGCCATTTTCAACAAGCGTTGGTTAATTTATCGTCATCAAAATTAAGATCGTTTCTTGCTGTCTTGGGTATCCTGGTTGGTACTGCGGCAGTAGTAGCCTTGATAAGTTGTGGCCAATTGGCAACAGAAAAAGCCCTGGAGCAATTTAAAGCACTGGGCACCGATTTATTGGCAATCTCTGTTTATCAGAAAACGCAGGACAAAACACATAGTAATGAGAGCCAGATACCGATAGAACTGTGGCGGCAATTACCAGATCGGATTCCTGCAATCTTGCAAATTGCGCCTTACAGTACGGCTTACCAGCCCTTAAGTTTCCAAGGAAAAATTCTGCAGGGAGCAGTCATTGGGGCGGATGAATCATTAGCTGCTACTATTCATATCAAACTGGCTCACGGCCATTTTGTCTCTTTTGTTGAGTCGTTCGAGCATTTTTGTGTGATAGGTGATGGCCTGGCCCGTCAATTACAAGAGGTTAGTCTCGATAATCCGATTGGTAAACAATTACGCATCGGGCAAACACTGTATACCATCATTGGGGTGGCGAAACCCTGGAAAGAGAATGGTTTTTTTAACGAGGACATTAATCAGTCAGCGATTATCCCTATTGCTGGTATGCCCTTAGTGTCTAAAGACAGCAAAATTAATAATGCGGTTGTAATGTTGCAACCAGATAGCCCTATTGACGAGGTAATCGCCCAAATTAAGCAAATTCTTACTGCCCAGGCACCCAAATTAAATATCTTTCCCCGCAGTGCCAAGCAAATTATTGCGAGTATGGAAAATCAAGGCCGGATTTTTACTTTATTATTAGCCGTCATTGGTGGTATTTCGCTGCTTGTCGGTGGAATTGGGGTTATGAACGTGATGTTAGTTTCTGTGAGTGAGCGTAAAAAAGAAATTGGTATCCGCAAAGCGGTAGGCGCAAAGAACAGTGAAATTCAAGCCCTTTTTTTAATTGAGTCCGTCATGTTGTCTTTCCTGGGCGGTGTTCTGGGTGTTATCCTGGGATTGATTTTTACCCGGGGTGTTGCCTATTTCAGTCAATGGCATTTTACGTTTTTCTTCATGCCACCGCTGGCAGGTTTTGCTGTATCAGTTGCTACAGGTATCTTTTTTGGTTTTTACCCGGCAAGACGCGCAGCAAAACTTGAACCGATGGTTTCTTTGCGCAGCGAATAGGGTTTGGCCATTTCTACTATCTTGAGTCGCAGCGTTAAATTAACGCGTTGCGACTCAAGCTGGCGAAATGCCAGCAGACCCGAAAGGAAATCAGTTAAAGCGCTAGCCCTTAAACCACGGCAGGGGTTCATAATGGTCATCATCAGAAAGGTAGTCAACTGCTGCGACTTCCGCGCGTTGCTTCACCAGATTACTAATAAAATCCATCAGTGACCGTTCGGTGTTGCGTTCCCAATCACTAAGGACAACGGCAAGCATTCCTTCTTGCAGTTGCTCCAATTCGGCGTTCCCGAGAGCCGGGCCGAAATCTAAAAATTTCAATAAGGCTGTTGCCGCACTGATTTGTGGGTGAGTCGTTGAGCTCGAAGTTGCAACGCTATCGTTCTCCTCTTTTTGCTGATTATTGTTTTTACTGTCAGATGTGGGCGCAAATAAAGACAGAGCATGGAAGGATTCTGATTGCTTTTCTTCTTCCGCTTCTTTTACCCGATGGTGTTCGAGGTAAACTTGAAGCCTGGTTTTCAACTCTCCCATCGGAGTTGGTTTGCTTGTTTTAGAGATTTTAAATTCAACATTATCTTCCTCTACCCAATAGCAGTGTAGAGTGTCCAGCAGGGTTGCGGTGGAGTAGTTTTTTTCAGTGTCATCATAAAAATGATACTCATCACAGGGAGGAAGTTGGCTGATAATGTCTCTAATCTGTGTATTCTTGCCACTCCATGCAAGAGCAAGAAGGTGCGCTTTATAGTCATCGGTTAGGGGTGTGGAAATGATTAGAGGGTATTTGCAGTTTTTTAAGTACACTTTCGTCAGTTGATGGTCTGTCAAGGATTCAAGTTCGCAACGTGTGATATCGTTTTCTGTTAAACCAAGCACGGGAAGCAGATAAGAGAGAACATACTCGGGATCTTTATGAAAGGTAGCAATGGCACAGATTTCCTGATCATTATGGACAACTGTTTTTTGCAAACCACTTTTGGTATTGGATTCCGGATGATAGAGAGCAGGGTTATGCATGGTATGTTCGATACTAATGGTTTTATCGAAATCAAAAATGCGCAGAATAGTGGACATAAAAGGAAATCCCCTTAAAATGGTTCGATTTAAAGATTAGCAGACAGAATGGTAATTTCTTAGCCTGCCTTAATGGAATAGCATTCATTTAGCGGTCAAAATAACCGCAGTGACTATTTTATCAGCAAAATTGCATTTAATAGCATAAAAAAACAGCAAATATAGTGAAGACTGTCTTGAGTATGGTCGTTCCTTGCCAATAAATGAGTCTAGCTATCGGTTGCCCAATACCGGTTGCGTGATGTTATGTTTGCTCACCCAAGTTTGGTGGCAGGAATTAATCGTTGATTTTGAGTCTCCTGGCAAGACGTTAGGGGCATGTTGACAAATAGTCAACATGCCTTGGCAAAACTGTAGCTATCCTTGTCTAGACAGGCGCGGGAGCAGGGGGCGGATCTTTGGATAACTCACTGGGTACCCAGCCTACGATTAAGGTGCCTTGATATAAAAATTCGCAGAGAGTAACTGCTTTACAAACGTTAGAGGTCAATTCGTCGCAATCACCTTCTTGAAAGAGTAGAGCAATCGCTAAGCCAGTATGCGCACCAGCCAGCAGAAGTTGAATGGTGTGGATTAGTTTTTCACTGACATGCGTATCATGGCGAAACAAGGCATAACCAGAGGTTAAAAATTGAGCAAATTTAGTCGGAATGACCGCTGTACTATTTAAAGACTCCAACCCTTGGCCAGCGATTTGAGTCACTGCATTCGTACGCTGTGCATTGCGGTGCCCAGCGGTAGAGGTATAGGGAGCGCGCATAGCGACCCAATTTCGGAGGTTGTCAAAAAAACCGGGCATATATTTTCCTTAATCTAATCAAAAGTTGGTCCATTTTTTATCAGCATAAGTCGTATTAGCTGAGGGGGAAATTGTAACAAAATTGTTAAGTATTGTAAAAATCATTAGACAGGAGAAGACGGATTGAAATGGTTAGCTTAACGATGGCATAATGAACTATTTTTAAACAGACTATTATGGCTTCTAATCCTGGCAAAAATAATTGGTTGGTATTAGCTCACGTTGTTATTATTTGTTTAAGTAATACCTTGGTTCAGTATCCTTTTGTACTCTGGGGATTCCGGACGACCTGGGGGGCCTTTAGTTACCCTTTGATTTTTATTCTTACTGATTTAACCACACGATTATTAGGGCCAGAGAGCGCGAGAAAGACAATTTTTGCGGCCATGATACCGGGACTTCTATCTTCCTATTTGATTTCGAATTGGTATGCACATGGTGTTTTATTAGCCTACAATAATTTGGTTTTGCGTATCGCGTTCGCCAGTTTTTGCGCCTATGTGGCAGGCCAGCTGCTGGATATCAAAGTTTTTCAGCGCTTGCGCCAGCAGGCAAAATGGTGGGTTGCACCTGCAGTATCGACTATTTTCGGTAATCTGTTTGATACCTATTGTTTCTTCTTTATTGCTTTTTATCAGAGTGGCAATGTCTTTTTAAGTACCCATTGGCTTGAAATTGCTACGGTTGATTTGATTTTTAAATTGCTAATCAGTCTAATTTCGTTTGTGCCGTTGTATGGTTTGATTCTGAAATTAATTTTACGTAGCAAGTCAAAGGCTATGGTTAACGCGCCTGGTTAATAAAGAGACATGCACATTAGGCGTGGAGAGCGTTACATGAAATTAAGGTTTTTTGGTGGTGATAGTTTGCCTCTGGATGAGGGCTTATGTGTCTATATACTCAGCTTTTTAAAACCCAAAGAAAGGCAAAACTTAACCTTGGTGAGCAAAGAGTGGCGATCAGTGATCAAAACCACAGAGCATACTCTGGCCTTGTTACCTACCATGCAGCGTATTCCGCAACTGTGTGACCATCGTTTACCGAGAATAATAAGCAAACCTCTCTCTGGAGGGATGACCAATGGTACCTCCCTGGTAGAGCTCGATGTAGTCAATCGTAAAGCCAAAGTAGAGACCTATAAATGGGCTTTACGCATTGCTGGCAAAGGCTCTTCTGCTTTTATCAAACGCCAGGATGAAGCCCATAATGCCAAGCAGGCAACTGATTTATGCCTGAATGTTGATATTGATTTTTTTGATGAAGAAGGCGGTTTGCAATTAACCCGTTATCTTGAAAATAGTCAGCCATTGAATAACAAACTGTTGGCAAATCCACAAGTCATTCAAGCAATTGGCTTGACTTTAAAACGATTACACCAATCAGATGCTTTTCAGAATACCATTGATGTATTTTCTCGTAATACCGAGTTATTAAAAAAATTAATCGCCGGTGGTCAGGTTGTTTTACCTATGGATATTGATGCTATTGGCGGGATAATGGTCAAGATAGAGTCTTTATTCAGACAATATCGCATCAAGATGGTTCCCTGCCACAATGATCCGACACCCAGTAATTTTCTATGGGTAGAAAATGCAGAGATTCCATCGTTCTCCGGTTTACAGGCGGGTTTGAAATTAATTGACTGGGAGTATTCCGGCAATAATGATGGCCTTATGGATGTGGTTTATTTTGTATCCAATGCCAAATATGATGAAAAACAGGAAACATTATTACTTGCCGCCTATTTTGCTGACCTGAATGATGCAATCCTGGCTTGGTGCGCAATGTATAAGCCAGTGGTAGAGTGGTGGATTACGCTTTGGTCATGGACACAAATAGCGAATAAGACGGATGTCTGTGAGCTCAAAGCGTATCAGGATTTGGCTCAATCCTGTTACGAGAAAACCAAAGTTTTTTTAGCTTCCGAAGACTTTGCATGGGCTATAAAGTTTATCGAAGCAGATACTTTAGATTCATCGTTTAATAGCAATCGCCCTTTTTAGAAGGATAATCATGTCAAGGAAGGACAATTATTTTGAGCATGACGCTGATGTAGGCATTATAGGCTATGGGACTTCAATGGAAGCTTGTTTTGCTGATGCTGCAAAAGCCATGTTTGCTTTAATGGCTGATTTATCCGCTGTACATCCAAGCCATGAAATCAATGTTGAATTTACAGAAGAAGACATTGAATTGGCTTTTGTGACCTGGCTCAATTTGCTCATTGGCCAAGCACAGGCTAATAATTTAATATTGGCAGAATTTGAACTCAAGAAAACCGGCTTTTTCTGGCAAGGTAAAGCGCGAGGAGAAAGTTGGCATGCAGGGATTGAGCGCGGCATTGAAGTGAAAGGCGCTACCTTGACCCTATTATCAGTAAAACAAAAAGACGATTTGTGGCAGGCTAAATGTGTTGTTGATGTTTAAGTCTGGCCAGGTGAAGGATAACAAGTGAGATGGATATAAAGGGATTAAAGCAAATCGATGAGTACCGCTGGGTTCCCCTGGAAAAACCCGATTCAGTGATGATGTTTGGTTCCAGGGAGCTTATTGTCGCAATGGATGAAAAAGTCCGGCAACAAATCATGAATGTGGCGAGTCTGCCTGGTTTGGTAGGGGCTGCCATGACAATGCCTGACGCGCATTGGGGTTATGGTTTTCCGATCGGTGGCGTCGCTGCTTTTGATGCCGATGAGGGTGGCATTATCTCTGCAGGTGGTGTTGGTTTCGATATTTCTTGTGGTATACGCTGTTTACGCAGCAATCTTTTTATCAATGATATTCTTCCTTATATAGAGGATTTGGCTGAGCAGCTGTTTGTTTCTGTTCCTTCTGGCGTGGGTTCTCAGGGAAAGATTTCTTTATCTATTTTAGAACTCCATAACGTGATGCGTGGAGGGGCAAAGTGGGCAGTCGATCAAGGTTATGGTTTTCACGACGATTTGGATTACATTGAAGAAAAAGGAATAATGGCAGGGGCTCATCCTGAGAGTGTTTCTGAATTGGCCAAAAAACGCCAATTAAAGGAAATGGGAACTCTGGGCTTTGGTAATCACTATCTGGAAATTCAGGTGGTTAAAAAAATTTATGATGAACTTGCAGCCAAAGCCTTCGGTCTAGCTGAGAATCAAATTATTGTTGCCATCCATTGTGGATCACGAGGTTTGGGACATCAAATTGGCTCGGATTATCTGATTTCTCTTGCCAAGGCAGCTAAAGGATTGGGGATTAAGTTACCCGATCGAGAACTGGCTTGTGCCCCTATCTTATCGGCGGAAGGTCAACGATATCTTGGTGCCATGGTTTGTGGTGTGAATTGTGCGCTTGCTAACCGCCAAATTATTACCCATTTAACGCGCGATGCCTTTAGCAATATTTTGGCAGATGCTCGCCTTGAAACCTTGTTTGATGTGTCACATAACACGTGTAAACGGGAAACCCATTTGGTTAAAGGGAGAAAAAAAGAAATTTACATCCACCGTAAAGGAGCAACCAGGGCATTTGGACCAAGACACCCCTCTTTACCCAAACGTTATAATGAGGTGGGGCAGCCGGTTTGTATCGGCGGCAGTATGGGAACAGGTTCTTACATCTTGGCCGGTAATGCCGAGGATTTAAATCATGCTTTTGCTTCCGCTTGCCACGGTGCCGGGCGCCAGATGAGCCGCAGGCAAGCACTGAAACAATGGCAGGGAAAAGCGTTAATTCATGAACTGGCACGACAAAGTATTTATATCCGGAGTCATTCGATGCGTGGGGTTGCTGAAGAAGCACCAGGTGCTTATAAGGATGTTGATAAAGTCGTTGAAGCAACAGAATTTGCCGGTTTGGCCAGGAGAGTCGCTTTTTTAAAGCCATTGGCCTGCGTAAAAGGATAAAAAATTAATGAAATCACCCCTTAAGAGGGTAGTTTGAAGTGCTTTCGAACCGGCAGCTTGCACGTCAGATAGGAGGATTCCAGCACCGTAGCGTCTCGACGAAACAATTCTCCATGGCAGTAGGGATTTCAAAAGAAATCTATTAATTAGTGGTGGGAATAGAAGAGGGTGGAATCGCTCCATCCTTTTTTGATTTTACATCAGAGGCCGGTGTGGTGGTTTCATGGTGCCCATGTTCATGATTGAAAAATGATGCTCCTCCACTGACGTGCAATTTGGAAGGCTCTTCATTATTATCACTTCTCGAGACTGTAACAGTAGTTAGTGTTGAATCTACAGTGTGAGTTAAAACCTGAGTTAAGCCAGTACTGATTTCATGATGAGGGCTCATGTCAAGATCGTTGCCAGCCTCAACTTCTGCTTTTTCCTCATGGGTTTCTTCTAAGGTTTTTAAACCAGTTTGCAAGCGGTCACGCATAGTCGATTCATTGTATTTAAGAATAGCAGTCTTAACAGCATAGACAGTCACAATGGCGGCCACTGCGGCAAGTGTTACAAAAATCCCCCCTGGTACAAAACACCAGGCAGCCATAATACCTACCAGGACAACAGCAGCTACAAGGTTAACGATTGCTGCGTTTCGGTGTTTTATATAATTCGATTCACGGCGCAAAAGTTCTTGTTCGGCTTGTAAATCATTGCCGACAATAGGAGGGCTGTTTTTGTATTCAAGATAATTTTGTGCTGCAGCAAACATTTCTTTAAACACATCTACAGCAGAAGCAGCTA
Source organism: Legionella feeleii (assembly GCF_001467625.1). Taxonomy (GTDB): domain Bacteria; phylum Pseudomonadota; class Gammaproteobacteria; order Legionellales; family Legionellaceae; genus Tatlockia; species Tatlockia feeleii. The sequence goes on along the minus strand of NZ_LNYB01000081.1, from coordinate 11,823 downwards.
CGAATAAACTGGCTACAATCGGTGACATAACCGTTGCAGAAGCTATCCAAATCGCGTAGGCAGCGATGTTAATTGCTGTATTAGTGAATAGGAACGCATTATCACGGATGCGGTTAAAGAGGGATCGTTTCTTATCAAAATGATTTTGATACATTGCGTAGACGGCGGCAAAACCAGTATAAACTGCACCAAGAATGGGTATCCCGGTCGCTGACGCCAGGAATCCTTTTATGACGTCTATGGTGCCAGCCATGACGGGAGTCATATATAAATTGGCTAATATTGAAAGTATCAAGGCTCCGCCTACAGCAAGCTCCATTTTCCCATAGGCAGTCTTTTCATCAATCAAATCGAGAATATCTCCGGCCTGGAGCATATTTTTTTCTTTTTTTAATTCAGCAAAGAAATCGTAAACGGTCAAACTTGATTTTAAATACCTGTCCCAGTGACTTTGCGGTATATTCAGGTTTGTTAGCAGTGCCTTTAGTTTTTTGATGATTTCCTTATATTCAGGGGAACTATCTTCCTCTGAATCTGAAATGGTGATGGTATGAAAATCCGTATTTAGCTTTACAAGCTTGTTATCGTAAAATTTCATACGTGCTTTTAAGTCTTTAAAAGTTGATCCACCCTTAATATAAGCATTAAATCCATCCAGTGTTTTGCTTAATGTTGCTATGGTCACTTTCAAGAACTCAAAAATCATGGGATAGTTTTAGTTTAGATTAATAAACTTAAAAAAATATTAATTGCAGTAGGGCTGGAATTTTGCTTATAGCCTTAAGGATGGATAAAGAGGAAGAGGGTTATTTTTTAATCGGTGAGATAGTTATTATAAAGCTTAATGTAGGTACCATCTTTTTCTATTTTTAGTAATTGTTGATTGATTGATTTAATTAAATCAGCGTTTTGTGGCAATGCCATGATGGCAAAACCGCTCCCTACAGGCATCGGGTCGCCCACATTGACCAGCACTCCATCACTGGTTTGTCGCCAATATTTCATTGAGATACTATCTGAAAATATGGCATCAGTATCCCCTTGATTTAGGCTGGCAATTAAAGCAACAGGTCCCTCATACAAAGCGATTTGGAATTCTAAACCATAATGATTGACCAGGAAATCTTCATAATCAGAGCCTCTTACCGCCCCTATTTTTTTTCCTTTTAAATCACTGATCGATTTCAAGCCGCTGCTCTTTAAAGCTATAAATTGCCCATGGCTTTCCATATAAGGTAAGCTGAAAATATAAGTAGCTTTCCTGGCTTGGGATATAGTGATTCCACCGATAGCCAGATCAAGTTTTCCTTCATTCAACGCGATATATAAATTATCGAATTCCATGGAATGGAATTCGCAATCTTCCTTTATTTTCTGGCAGAGAAGTTTCATCAAATCAATATCGAATCCTTCTTCCTGATTGAACACAAAAGGGGGTCTATAAACAGGATTCCCGACTTTAATTGTTGCGTAAACAACAGCAATTTGCATTAAATAGCTCAACGCAATAATTGATAGCATTTTCTTTATTTTATTCATTTCCCTATAGAACCTATCAATTTAGTCCGAATAGCTGTTTATCCTGTAAGCTATTGCTTCTTTTGCAGGATCTCACCTGCTAAGTTTAGTACAATTTTGTATAAAGGAGGCTACACTAAAATTATCGAATTATTTTGCTTTAGGGATTATAGATAATTCATGTTTTCAATAAAACAATATAATGATCCACAGCAAGCGGTCGAGCGCGTGGGCGAAATTTATGAAAACCAGACCGCGTTACTCCGCGAGGCATTCAAGCGTTTTGTTAACGGCGAGGACCTCACTAAACGAGTTAGGGCTTATTACCCTTTTGTGCGTATTAAGACAACAGTACGTACGAATGTCGACGCGCGTCATTCCTTTGGTTTTGTCACAGGACCAGGTTGCTATCAAACTACCTTGACGAGGCCTTTGCTATATAAAGAATATTTACTTAACCAATTTAGAGCATTAGTTGCTCATCATGATGTGCCTTTGTCAGTTGGACTCAGTGAGGTAGCAATTCCAGTACATTTTGCCTTCCCTGAGGGATTGGATGTTGGGCGGGATTTAATCGAACCAGATAGGATAGAACAGTTACCCGATATATTTGACGTACCCGATCTGACTACAATAGATGATCGTATCGTTAACGGAACTTACGAAAAAGTTGATGGTATGGACCCCCTCGCCCTTTTTTCCGCCCTTCGCATTGACTATTCCCTCCATCGCTTGAAGCATTATACGGCGACTTCACCGGAATTTTTTCAGTCTTATATCTTGTTCACCAATTATGCGTTTTATGTTGATGAATTTATCCGGATTGGGCGAGAGTTAATGCAGGCAACACCTGATCCCGATCTGCGTGCCTATCGACAACAATACACGGCTTTTGTTGAGCCTGGTAATGTGATGACCTGGAATACTAATTTGCCTGACTCACTGATTGATCGTGTGCAAAATGGCATTGCACCACTACGCCAGCCACAAATGCCTGCCTATCATTTATTGCGAGCAGATGGATCTGGTATTACCTTGATTAATATTGGTGTGGGTCCTTCCAATGCAAAAACAATTACTGATCATGTCGCTGTTCTGCGTCCGCATGTCTGGCTGATGCTAGGTCACTGTGCTGGTTTGTCGGCTGTACAACGAATTGGTGATTATGTTTTGGCGCATGCCTATGTTCGTGATGATCATGTTTTGGATGAGGAGCTGCCCTTGTGGGTGCCGATTCCTTCTTTGGCTGAGGTACAGTTGGCATTGCAGGATGCCGTTACTGATTGTACCCAACTCAATGGCTATGAATTGAAGCGTATCATGCGTACTGGCACAGTTGCCTCAGTCAATGACCGTAATTGGGAGTTGCGTAATCATCGTATTCCTTTGTTGCATTTGAATCAGAGTCGGGCAATTGCCTTGGATATGGAAAGTGCGACAGTAGCAACCAATGGTTTTCGTTATCGCGTTCCCTATGGGACTTTATTGTGTGTATCGGATAAGCCTTTGCATGGGGAAATCAAATTAATTGGTATAACCCGCCATTTTTATGAAAAGACTGTCAATCAACATTTAAAAATTGGTATTAGAGCATTGGAATTAATGCGTGAACGAGGTGGAGAACAATTGCATAGTCGTAAGTTGCGTAGTTTCTGGGACCCAGCCTTTCGCTAAATCCCAGAAAAATTGGATTCATGACTTTGCTTGAATCGTTGCACTATTTTTGCAATGATGATAAGAAGTTACAGCGAGACTGTAATGAAATTACACCAAGGTCTCATAATAGGGAGATTGTTATGACTAACTGCAGGTTAAGTCCAATGGCTTTAGGATTGGCTTTGGGGATTTTGTGGGGCATATCTATTTTTCTGATGGGTATCATCGCCTATTATTCTAGTTATGGCCAGCCTTTTGTAGCTGCGATGGGCTCTTTGTATGTAGGTTATCAACCCTCGGTGTTGGGCAGTGTGATTGGCGGCATAATCGGTTTTATAGATGCTTTCATTGGTGGTGTTATTCTAGCCTGGCTCTACAATTTATTTGCTCATTGCTGCTGTAAAAAAAGCGAAGCATGCGCTGTAGAAGAAACAACAGTAGTTAAGGCTGCGCCTAAGCCAAGGGCCAAGAAAACTACATCCTAATCTTTATTTTTTATTATATTTTAACAATCATAAGCCAGCTAAGCACTTTTTAGAAAGTTAGCAAAGCTGGTTTTTCTCAATCTATTTCCAGGGTTGTCAGCGTTGGTGCGGGGAAATAGTTGCTATCCTGGTGAGTATTGGCAGGAGCAATGCCTAATTTTATCGCCTCTTCCAAATCAGCTGGATACTGACTGATAACGTGAATACTTTCTCTATTGCTGACAGGTAACTGCTCTTCAACCAGATATCGTAGTAAAGACATGGTGGAATTAGAATTTGTTGCCGCGCGGTTTTGAGAGTCTGTTTTAAAAAGCTGATAGCGATAGGATAAACAAAGAAAGATATTGGGTGCTATCTCAATAGGCCGTTTATCATCTACCACATCAAGATCGATTGGATAAAAATGAATTTCGGGATTCTTGCTTTGTAAGAGTTGAATTATTTTGTTTACATTTAATTCATTGGTATTGGATATTAAATAGACTGGTTCTTCCGCAGCTCGTTCGGCGAGGGTAGCAAAGCGGGCTACTCTATCATCCTCCAAGCCAATGATTGCATTCCACGCATTTTCTAGCAGAGCCAAATTGGCTTCTTTATAGGAGCAGCCAGCAATTTTTACTGAATCACTCATGTTACAGACAAAATCATCATCATCAAGAAAATCAAAAATGGTTAGCAAATTAGCTAAGAATTGTCGGCTCGTAATTTTGCCAAGTTTATAGGGTTCGATTAATGCTTTGTACTGAGTATGATATTGGTACATAACCCACGCAAAATTGGTTCCTGACTGAAAAAAACTCGGACAACAGGTTAAACAGCCTGTAGAGTAATTATTGCAAAGCTGGGCAAAAGCTCGCACGCTTGTGGAGATGGGATACAAAGAATGAATGGAAGATAAATTTACAATAAGAGTCATCGGCAGGCAAATAAAGGGTTAAAGCCAGAAATTATAAAGGAATAAAGCTCATTGGGATAGAAACCAAAGAGCTGTAACTGTGAATGGCGCAAGAGGCTTAACAAGGATTGCTGCTATATGTTTGGCTTTGCTTTTCTGCTTCCGTCGTTGTTTCTACAATCTTGTGCTTGGCACGCCTGGCAATCTCAAGTTGTAATTCAGTGAAAAAAGCAGATTGATAAGGTTGAACAGGTGATTCTGGCTGAGAGACTTCTTTGACTGCTGGCCATGAATCCAATTCTGTTTTTATCTGAAACTGGCTATTAACCAAAGAATCTAATGATTTGACTTTTTGATAAGCAAGAAAAAAAGCCTCGCAGCAAGCAGCGAATCTTGGATTAGTCCTGATTAAAAACACAAATGAAGCTGATAAATAAGAAATCACTTTTGCATCAGTAAGCGTCGCTTGATTGCTAGTGATCCTTTCAAGCAATTCAGCTAAGGTTGAGTAAATTTCAGTATGATTTTTGTCGCTGGTTTCTTGTTGATAGCCGCTGACTAATTTATTGAGTAAACTGAGGCATTCATTACTTACAGACATTCCTTTCTCCGTCGATAATGATGATTTTATTAGATAGTATTCAAGATAGAAATGCAAGGGCGCTTTTGTGTAGTCTATTGGATCAATAAGGAAGAAAATTTATGTCAGGTGAAAAAGGCGAACACAAGCAAGATAGTCAGATTTTCCCAGCGTTTTTATATGGTACTGCCTGGAAGGAAGAGGCAACCGAAAATTTGGTTATTACCGCTCTTAAGACAGGATTTACTGGTATTGATACAGCTAATCAGCGCAAACATTATTATGAAGAAGGCGTTGGTAAAGCGATTCAAGTATTTTTAGCGGGCAGTGAAAAAACGCGTCAGGATTTATTTCTGCAGACAAAATTTACATTTGCCGATGGCCAGGATCACCGCAAACCATATAACGAAATGGACTCTTATGAGTTACAGGTTCAGCAATCTTTTCGCAGTTCACTGGAGCATTTACAAACCGATTATATTGATTCTTATATTCTTCATGGGCCTTTATTGTCCGATAGTCTAAGTACTGGGGATTGGGAAGTTTGGCATGCTATGGAAGCATTGTGGCGGGCCAAAAAAATCAAATTCCTGGGAATTTCAAATGTGACTCTTAAGCAATTAGAAGAATTTTATACTTACTCGACAGTAAAACCCACTTTTGTCCAGAACCGGTGTTTTGCGGTAAAACAATGGGATAAGGGAATCAGGGCTTTTTGTAGAGAGCACGGACTCATTTATCAAGGTTTTTCTTTACTGACTGCCAATTATCAGTATTTTTCACAGCCTTGGTTGCGTTCCATAGCCCAGAAATATCAAAAAAATATGGCTCAGCTCATTTTTCGTTTCGCACTCCAAATGAAAATGTTGCCTTTGACAGGAACAACTGATCAGCAACATATGCGTGAGGATTTAGCGATTGGTGATTTCACCCTGAGTGTTGATGAATTGGAGCAAATTGAGAATGTAGCCTTGCTTTGACTAAGGACAACAGGTAGGTAAATCATTGGGTGTATTTATTGACAATAAGATCTAAATTTGATCGAAAAGTCGCTTAATTCTGGACAACAGAGCTCTTTTTGTAACACTATTGCGCTGCATAAAATTACAGCAGAGTTTAAACTGTATTAGCAGAATAAGAGTGAGATTATGAAAAAGATAAAAAAACTAGTGAAGAGCTTTCTTGTTGTTGCCCTAGCAATAAGTATTTTGCCTCAGGCTTATGCGGTAGCAAAGACGAATTATGCTGCTATCGATGCAGAGAACCAGAAAAAAATACTGGTGTATGTGAATCAATACCGTCAAAAACGTGGTTTGCCTCCTCTTAAAATGAATAAGCTTATTTCGCAAGAAGCAGAACGTCATAGCCGTGATATGGCAACTCACCGTGTCCCCTTTGGCCATCAGTATTTCAGTAAGCGTATTAAGCGCATTTTTGACAATATTCAACAATGTCATGGTGGTGCAGAAAATGTTGCTTATAATTACAGAGATGCAAAAATAGTTGTTGAACAATGGTTAACCAGCCCAGGGCATCGTCGCAACATTGAAGGACGTTATAATTTGACAGGCATAGGCTTGGCCCGCGACAGTAAAGGTAAACTCTATTTCACTCAAATTTTTGTACGTACCGATAATGCAGCCCATCTAGGTTAGTTAGAAAAATCATTATTGTTAGCAGATGTTGTTACAACATCTGCTGTTGTCTATCGATGGATTAAATCGGTATTCTAAGATGAAGGGGTTCCGCCTTAATCTTTTCTCTGACAAGTTCATAGCCGATTCTGCCATTAGCGATATAAATTAAGGACCAGGCGCTAACCATCGACGCATCACCAAATACACAAATATCACTTTGGCCTAATTCATTAGCAAAGCCGCCAGAGATAACTGTAAATGGAATACTTGAGCCGCCTATATTGTTACAAAAATTTAAAGAAGGATTATTGTACTTACCTTTAAACAAAGGTGAATCAAAAGAAATAGCAGGCAGCTTTTTAATTAGGTAGCAGCGATATTGGGTTTGGCCGAGGCAAATGATTCTAAACCAACCACAACAAAGCCCTTATCTATGTTAAAGGTACAGAACTGTCTACTGCTACCGTGCACCTGCCCAAAAGGCCCATCAAATTGTGCAGGCATCTCTTCTACTTGCCCCCCTGATTCAAGACAATAATCTGCGTAAGCTTGAGTGTCGTTTTCACTTGCAAAACAAGAGATAGCAACAAAAAACAGAGCTGAGGTGGGCAACAGTTTCATAAAAAACTCCTAAACGCCGAAAGGTAAGCCATGCCTTCAGTTTGAACCTAACTCTTTTCGGGACAAATAAATGAGGAAGCGATCAAGCATTTTGACACTGAGTAGCCGTTTGAGCCATACAAAAAGATGGGCAGGAAACGTGACACGGTATTTGGCGCGCGGATTTTTTGCTTCAATGGCGTGAACCAGTTTCTTAATAACAGCATCAGTACCCAGGGTGAAGGGAGAATCGGTTTTTTGCTGGCGGTAATTACCAAGCATCTGCTGATATTGAGCTCGAAAGTAACTATGCTCCTTATCAATTTTTTGCAGAGAATTATCAATGCTGCTATCCCTGAATCGGCTTTCGATTGGGCCAGGTTCTACAGTGATTACCCGAATGCCGGACGATTGAAGTTCAAGACGCAGCGTATCACTTAAACCTTCTACGGCATATTTCGATGCATTGTAAGCACCACGAAAAGGCAAACTGATAACCCCCAGAATGGAACTGATATTGATAATGCGTCCCTGGCCTTGCTTACGCATGAGGGGGATAGCCAGGCGAGTAAGATCTAACAGGCCAAAAACGTTGGTTTCAAATTGACTACGCAAGGCTGCCCGCGGGATATCTTCCAAAGCGCCTGCTTGGCCATAACCTGCATTATTGATAAGCACATCCAGGCGCCCGCCAGTTTTTGCCAGGACTTCTGCGAATGCCGCTTCAATGGAAGTGGTGTCATCCATATCCATACGAACGGCTTCAAGTCCAAGCGCTGTAAGTTTTTGGACATCGTCCTCTTTGCGGCAGGAGGCAATAACACGGTGCCCTCGCTTGGCTAGGGCAAGTGCAGCATCATGGCCAATGCCAGTGGAACAACCAGTTATCAGGATAGTTTTTTGTTGCATGAGATTTTAGATTCACTATTCAGGTGAGATTGAGATTTTATCTTATAAAAAACTGGCTTTCATGACAAACAGAACGGCGTATTTCGATCAGGTAGTCATTGCAGTTTGGTACAAGGCATGTTTTGATTTGAGACAACATTTCTCTCTAGAGCTGGGTATTTAATAGGATGAAAAATATATTGATTACTGGTGCTAACCGGGGCCTGGGATTGGAATTTGTCAGGCAATTAAGTGAGCTGGACAGCTATATTTTTGCTGCTTGCCGACTGCCAGAACAAGCCGATGAATTACAACACTTGGCAGTAGAAAGAAAAAATATCGTTGTTTGCCAATTAGACCTTGCCAAGGACGAAACGATTTTGGCCTTGGCTAAAAAATTAAGTAATCAACCTCTCGATTGGCTTATTAATAATGCCGGTATTAGTGGTGCTCAAGGAGTGACTGTTGGCAATATAGACCGTGATAATTTTTTACAGGTAATGGCGATCAATTGTTTTGGTGCATTGAAAGTTGCGGATGCCTTGTTACCACAATTAGGTAAGGGGAAGGAGAAATTAATCATTAACATTAGTTCGCGTATGGGGAGTATCAGTGATAACCAGCGAGGACGTAGTTATGCCTATCGCACAAGCAAGGCTGCATTGAATTGTGCTATGCGTGCCTTCGCTTTGGATGTGGCTAATGAAGGTATTCATGTGATGCTATTGCATCCTGGTTGGGTAAAAACCCGTTTAGGAGGCCCAGATGCACCAATCGATGCACAAACCAGCGTCGCCAGTATGTTAAAAGTCATTGCAAAACATAAGCAACATAGCCATGCTGAAGTACTACTAAGCTATGATGGTAGTATAATCGATTGGTAAAGCATTCAAGGTTATCGTGTATTGATTATGTCAAAAAATTATTTTGATTCCCCTTTTAAGGGTGTGCCGTTGGCACAACAAGTGACTAATCCCAATATTAGTGTGGGCCCTTATAGCTACTATTCTGGTTATTACCATGGACATAGCTTTGATGATTGTGCCCGTTATCTCATGCCTGACTGTGAAGAGGTAGACAAGCTTATTATCGGGAGCTTCTGCTCGATTGGAAGTGGCGTTGCATTTATGATGGCCGGTAATCAGGGACATCGCACAGACTGGATTAGTACCTTTCCATTTTTTTACCTTGATGAAAGTGAATTGGGCGGCGCAATAGATGGCTACCAGGCAGCAGGGAATACTGTTATTGGAAGTGATGTTTGGATTGGTACCGAAGCATTGATTATGCCCGGCATTCAGATTGGTCATGGGGCGATTATTGCCAGCCGCGCTGTAGTCACTAAAAATGTTGAACCCTACGCTATTGTTGGAGGTAATCCGGCAAAACTTATTCGAAAGCGTTTTAGTGATCAAACTATTGATATTTTATTGGCCATGGCATGGTGGGATTGGCCTTTAGAGCGATTGACCCCCGCGATGCCTCTATTATGCTCTGGTAATATCCAAGCCTTACATGACTACTGGTTATCCTGGCATACCTCTGGCTGAACGAGTTTGTTGCTAAACTTTCATAACATGTCCCTGTTAAGGGATCAGGCTTGGCTTCGGGGGGAGATAATGCATTCGATCAGCGAATGGTGGATGTGGTTGGGATTTTTTCTCTTAGTGAGCCTGGTATTAGCCCTTGATATTTTTTTATTAGGCAGGAAGAAAGCACACCGTATCTCAATTAAAGAGGCACTTACCTGGAGTTCAATCTGGATATCCCTGGCCTTGTTATTTAATTTGTTTCTCTGGTGGTATTTAATTCATACAGCAGGTGTCGTTATCGCTCATCAAAAAGCGATGGAATTTTTAACTGGTTATTTAATTGAAGAGTCACTTTCAATTGATAACATGTTTATTTTTATCATGATTTTCAATTACTTTGCAGTTCCTCACGAATACCAGCGCCGGGTTTTATTATATGGAGTCATGGGCGCAATTATCATGCGTTTGGGTATCATTTTGTTGGGTGTTTTTCTGGTAGAACAATTCCATTGGATTCTATATCTCTTTGGTCTGATTTTGATAGCAACCGGTATTAAAATGTTTATCTTTTCTGAACAAAAATTTGATTTTACGGAAAATTGGGTTTTACGTTGGATGAGAACTTATCTGCGAGTCAGTCCTTCCTTTCATGAGGAAAAATTCTTTATAAGACAAGGTAATTTGCTTTACGCAACCCCTTTGTTTTTAGCGTTGGTATTGATTGAGGTTAGTGATTTAATTTTTGCTTTAGACAGTCTTCCCGCCATTTTTGCCATTACAAACGATCCGTTCATTGTCTTTACATCGAACATTTTTGCCATTATGGGCTTACGTGCTCTTTATTTTTTATTGGCTAATATAGCCGAACGCTTTCATTTACTTAAATATGGCATTGCACTGATTCTGGTATTTATTGGATTTAAAATGTTGTTGAGTTATTGGTTCAAGATGCCTATCTATATTGCCCTTGGGGTAGTCGTTATTACTTTGGCGGGTAGTATTGTGCTTAGTTTACAGCAGACCGCCAAAAGGAAAGAGGGGAAATAAAACAATCAGATCATTATTTATCTATTGGGTGGCATATAATAGACATTAATAGGATTAATAGAAGAGTTATATGGCTGCAAAAAGCAATTTACCAAAGATTGTTATCCTGAGCCGCTCACCCTCTGCAAGTGGGGAGATCCTAAGTCAGGATTCTGAAGGTGGGAATTTGGCATTAGGGATGTCTGAATCCTTTGTTTATATTCCGATTATCTTAGTAGAACAAAGTTTAGTAACGCCTGATTACGAACTTTATCTTTTTAAAGATCATGAAAATCTTAGCGAAAAAATTGACGAAATAATAAAAGCTGGTCGTGATGCAATTATCCTGCTGGGAAGTGGAAAAGGGAGGGTTGCCTATTTTATTGAGGATAAAGGCTTGGTTTCTGCCACGCCTAGTCAAATAAGATACGGCTTTGATGTAGAGAAACTAAATCTTCTCCAACTTGATGATAATCAAAAAGTGGATCGAGCGAACAATGACTGGGTTACAGTGAGGGGAGTAATTAGACAACTTCGATTACAGAGTGGTCGCGGTAATGAGGTTGAAGTGAATGGAACTCGAACAGGCCACCATGTATTTTCCCAGAGTTTCGGTCCTTGTAATCCAGTGTTGGCGAGACGTAAAAAAGATAATCAATTTGTTCTTCATCATGCCGATAGTTCATCTGTTGATGACACGGGTGGTATTGGTGCATTTTTACAAAGTGTAAAACTCGGCGAAGGAGCACAGGGTGTTTTTGTGGTGCAAAATCCTAAAGTAAAAAGAAATGTTGTTAAAGCACCCTTGATAGCTGGGGGTATTGCTGTGCAATTGCAGGATCAGAATGTAAAACGCATCAATTTACCTGAAGGTTTCACTGCTATAGCCTGCATCAATGGAAATACGGTGATTTTGGCTAGGTTCAATCACCATTTAATTATGCCCAAATAGCAATGGCAGCGAGAGCAATGGACGAGATAAAAATGGAGTCACAACGGTCATATC
>NZ_LNYB01000080.1:467705-479398 GCF_001467625.1 Legionella feeleii | reverse complement strand
TTGATTTCATTTCCAGCTCCTCGTTTGAGAAAGCTTAGTTTAGAAAATTTAAATTTCTCAGGTAGGTGTATTTGCCCGAACGAATACGATTCTACTCTCTATCATCCAGTCGTTTTTGAGGTTGCTTTTGATAATAAGAAGCGCATAGAAACCCAATGGCATCCATTTCATTTCATGAATTTGGGGGGCGAAAGTAGAACTATTTTGATTGGTCAAATCAAAAATACTAATTGTAAAAAAAACCTCACCATTCTTTCTGCGCGGGTAGCTATTGAATCTATCGGCCCTCAAAAACTTCCTGAACCGGTTATTTTACACGACTCGAAAGCAGAAAAAGATCCTGGAAGAAACATTAAAATAGAGGAACAAAAATCGCAAAAAGGACCGTGTATATTTATGTAAGTTTCTATGAAGCTGAACTGAGATTCAGCCTCATTCAGATGAAGTTAAACAAAAATTTCCTGTAAAAAATTAGCCATCGCCTGGAGAGCACGGCGTTCTGCTTTAGCATTATAAATTGTACCTAATTGCGTATCATGTGCATGTGGATTAGTAAATGCATGTTGGGTATGGCCATACATATGCACTTGCCAATCGACTTTGGCCTCGGTCATCTCCTGACAGAACTCATCGACTTGCTCAGGCCGGACCATTGGATCATCATAACCGTGTAGAGCCAGAATTTTAGCGTGGATAGGATGACTAGGCAGCTTTTCTTCCGGTTTATTTAATAAACCATGAAAGCTGACCACCCCTTTTAATTCAGCCCCACTACGGGCTAAATCCAAGGCACACATACCGCCAAAACAGAATCCTATCACCGCTATACGGTTAATATCTACTTCCGGCATGGCTATTAATGCATCATAAGCAGCACGAATACGTTCGCGGAGTAACCGACGATCATTGGCTAAAGGTTGCATGAGTCCCATTTTTTCGTGGGTACTGGCTCCTACGCGCCCATGTCCATACATGTCCAAAGCAAAACCAAGGTATCCCATCTCAACAAGCATTTGAGCCTTTTCACAGGCAAATTCATTACGCCCGCTCCAATCATGAGCGACTAAAACTGCCGGCCGCGGTTGATCATTTTCATCATCATAAGCAAGAAAACCATGTAACTCCTGTTCACCATGATGGTAAAGATAATTTGATGTATGCATAACCAGTCCTTTTTCTCTCATTGTTTACAGTCTAAATTGATATTGGCAAATGTCCAGTACCTGATTGTTAGTTATCCTCTTGCCAATGTTCAATCTGTTGATTTTTAAATAATCAATTATACGCTCCCAACTGGCTCATTATGTGCTTATACAATTTTATTATAATCATGCCCAAATTGATCTTTCTTGAACTATGATCAATTTATAGTTCGAACACGGATGGGAATTATGCTTGCTAATACATTGACAGAGTTTAGAGACTATATTCACGCCCAACTATGTTATCAATTATTCATTACACCTATTCATCTGCCCGTTGAAAAACCCTATCGCGATTTTGCACGGCGCGCTTGTGAGTTTTTCGTGGAAAAACGCACTGAGGTCATTGACTGTATTTATCCACGTCATCATGTCCTTCATCATTTTGCCCCCCCTGATCGCTCAACAGCTAAAAAAGTACTCATTACCCATGGTTGGATGTCACGGGCAGCGTACATGGTTCGCTTGATACGTGCTCTTCATCAACAAGGTTTTGATGTGTATGCTCTGGATTTTCCAGCACACGGCGAAGCAAAAGGAATGCAATTACCGTGGACAGATGCTGTTTTATTGCTACACCATATATTGAATAATTTTGGTCCATTCTATGGCCTGGTAGGCCATTCTTTTGGTGGTTCTATGCTATTGAATACTTTAAATCTTGCCAGCCAGCTACCCGAGTGGCGGCTGGATGCAGAACCAGAGCGGGTAGTCCTTTTAGCTTCACCAACCCGCATGCGCACACCGGTGGGTAAACTAGCCAGACGATTTAAATTAAGTGGTCGTGGTCTTCTTATCTTACGCGAAGTGTTTCGTCAACATGCTATAACTGATTTGAGAAAGCTTGATTTTCGTCATTATATCAATAATGCCCAAACACCCTTTCTCTGTATTCATGGCGACAAGGATGACTCGATTCTGCCCAGTGAATCAATCATTTTCTGCAAACAATACCCGCACGCTTCACTGGCTTTATTGCCGGGAGCAGACCATGTTAGCGTATTAATAGATGAGCGGGTAGAAAAGACAGTCTGTCAATTCCTCACTTAATCCAGCGTTTTTCGATAACGTTTAAAACCTATTATCATGACCACAGCCATAAAAGCGATAATGGGGATAATTTGCCGCCATACTTCCCAGAATCCATTTCCCTTTAGTAAAATCCCACGGACTACTACTAAAAAATGGGTTAAAGGTAAGATATTGCCTAGCCATTGAGCCCAATCCGGCATACCTCGGAATGGAAACATAAACCCTGATAATAAAATAGAAGGCAAAAAGAAAAACATCGCGCCTTGCACTGCTTGTAACTGATTAGTAGCCAAAGTGGAAAAGGTTAAGCCTACCGCCAGATTCGCAGCAATAAATGGCAAACAGAGAGTTAATAAGAGTAAGATACTGCCTTGCATAGGGACATTAAACACAAATTTAGCCATGCATAAAATAAGCAATACTTGTAAATATCCCACGATAATATAGGGAACAATTTTCCCAACCATAACCTCCAGCGGCTTAAGAGGCGTCGCTAACAAATTCTCCATCGTTCCACGCTCAAATTCCCGAGTAATAACCAATGCGGTAATAATGACCATCGTCATGGTCAGTACCACACCTAACAGGCCAGGTACTATATTATAGGCAGTGATCGCCAATGGATTGTAAATGGCATGGACTATAGGGTCATATGGCGGAGAGCCTGCAGCCAACTGATTTAGAGGCCCAACAAGCTCCTCTTTAAAAACCAAAGAAGCCAGATCACTAAATACGGAAACTGCGCGACTGGTTGCTGCAGGATCAGTAGCATCTGCTTCCAATAATAAAGTTGGCTTGACCCCTTTAACCAAATCATGGGAAAAATTAGGTGGAAAATTAACTACAAATTGTACTTCCCCTTTTTTCAACAAGGCGTGTGCCTCTTCCTCCGTTGATGCAGCTTTTATAAAGCGAAAATAAGTTGAATCCTGCATGGCAACCAGGATTCTACGGCCAAAATTGCTATAATCGGGATTAACAATGGCTGTTGGTAAATTACGCGGATTCGTATTAATCGCAAAACCAAACAAGAATAATTGTATTAAGGGTATGCCAATAATCATTGCAAAGGTTGCTCGATCACGAGCCATTTGAATAAATTCTTTTGCCATAACAGCTAGCAGACGAGAAATTGCCTCTCTTTTCAACTGAGCTCTCCCTCTGATTTCTTAACTAGACTTATAAAAGCATCCTCCAAAGTCGGTTCAATAGCTTGCCAGGTTATAGACTTTTCTTCCGCCAATTTATTCAACCCTGCTTCTATTTTCTCTTGCTCATAACCACAAATATGAAGCTGGTTACCAAATAGTGCGGCTTGCGTCACTCCGTCAATCGTTTTTGCTTCTTGCAGCAAATTTGTAGTCACATTACCTGTTATTTGCCAAGTACTTAAGTTGGTACTGGCAATGACTTCCTTTACCGTGCCTGTTACCAATAAATTCCCATAAGCCAAATAAGCAAGACGAGTGCAGCGCTCTGCTTCATCCATATAGTGGGTAGATACCAACGTCGTAATGCCTTTTTCACTCAAATCATGAATTTTATCCCAAAATTCACGACGTGCTATTGGGTCGACACCCGCTGTAGGTTCATCAAGCAGCAGCAACTGAGGCTCATGTAACAAACAAGCTGCTAATGCGACGCGTTGTTTCCACCCGCCGGACAATTGTCCGGTTAACTGGCGACGTCGATGCACTAAACCAAGATCCTCCAGCGCCCGTTCCACACGCTCCTTCCTTTTATCAAGATTATAAACGCGGGCAATAAAATTTAAGTTTTCCTCAATACTTAAATCCGTATAAAAGCTAAATTTCTGCGTCATATAACCGACTTGTTTTTTAATTTTTTCTGACTCAGTAAGAATATCGTAGCCTAAACAAGTACCCCGTCCTCCGTCTGGAGTTAATAACCCGCATAACATCCGGATTGTCGTTGTTTTTCCACTACCATTGGGTCCTAAAAAGCCGAAGACTTCCCCCTGTGCTACCAACATACTAATGTCATTGACAACTATTTTATCGTCAAAGGATTTACGTAAATCAACTACATCAATAATGGCTTTTTTCATGGTAGAAATACCGATACCGGTTGCCCAGGTTTAAATTCACTGGGGTGCTTCAGTTTCGCCTTGATGCGAAAAACCAATTTATCGCTGTTGTCGCGACTATAGACAAGGGGGGGGATGAATTGTGCTTCAGGAGAAATATAATTGATGGTAGCTTCGCTTTTTTTTATACAACCATCACAAAGAAAGGTAATCTCTTGTCCGCGCCGCAATCGAGTCAGAGTCTGTACCGGTACAAAAAACTCAATACGGACATTTTCAGGTGGTAAAAGAGACAGCACCGATTGCTCACTGCCTACAAACTCGCCTTCACGGTAATACGTATCAAAAATAAAGCCATCATTTGGCGCATAAACCGTTTTTTGCTCCAATTGCCATTTAGCTTCTGCAAGTTTTGCGGTTAAAGAAATAACCTGTGCCTGTTGGGCTTTGATTTGTTCATCGCGGCTACCCAGTTTTGCTAACTGTAAATTAGATTCATATTGTGCTTTAAGCTGTTTTTGCTCTTTATACAAAGCAACTGCTTCATCAACCGAGTCTTTATCAATAGCTTGTTTTGCATAGAGTTGTTGGGTACGTTGTACACGAATTTCTGCAAGCTTCAATTGTGCATCGGTTTGTTCGATTTGGGCCTGGATCGCAGCAATTTCCGGTGTACGTCTTGGCTGCATTAAATCATTCAATAATTTTTGAGCTTCTAATAAATCGGCTTCATTTTGTTTGACCACTAATATTTGCGGATCTGCATCCAACGAAAATAATAGTTGGCCTTTTTTCACCTGATCGCCGCGGTGAACATACAATCGCATCAATCTCCCTGAGTTAGGGGAAGCAAGATAGACATTTTCCCCTTCAACATAGCCCTGATAACTGCGCTCTTTTTGTTGCCCACAGTTTGCAGCCATTAGGATTAATAAGGCTATGAAGAGAAATTTTATTTTCATACCATCATTTTTTTTACACTCTTTAAATTAGTATAATGAAAGGCTCGCCGTATTTCATGTAAATCTCAAGAGAATCATAACTAACTCAATAAATCGTTATGCCAATGGCCTCCTGTAATAGGCAAGTCTATTTATTGACTCTACTTTATTAGTAAACAAGCCGGGATAATTTGTTTAGAATGGCTTCCCTTTTGGCGTACCCGAATTCTAATTGGCGACAAAGAAATTGGTATCTTCTTTAAAATAAGGTTGAGTTATGTTTTATGTAAACGAAAAACAAAAAGTTATCCGCAAACTTCCTGGTGGTAAGACTTATAAAAATACTTTAGCAACAGCTGGAATCAAATCCCTGGAAGAAAATGTACCCTCAGGAACCCACTTAGCGCTTTCCTATCTTGACGGTAGGCGTATAGTGCGGTTGTCTGACTCAAAATCCCCACAATATCAATCTGAACAGAAAGGAGGACTCTGCTGGTATTACGCCTCCAAAACACAATGGTTTGGTAAGTTTTATATGGGGCCAGAACGCCATTACGAAAAAATTATTTCAACTTACCGCAAAATTTGTACGCAACAAACAAAACTTAAAGTGCGGGAAGATGCCATGGTAGATTGGTTTAACGAGCAGTTTGAATCTTTTAGAGAGCAGGCATCAAAAGATACAGCAAGCGATACAAGGACTGAATTCACCGAATTGGCTTTTGCCAAAATGATTTTGCAACACAGGCCTCTATCAGAGGACGCGGTTCGTTTCTTCCAGGATTTTCTAGGCAATGGAGAGTTTGATGACTTGACTTATTTTACCCTAAATCGTCAGGCTAAAGCGTTGATCGCGGCTATCACTGCTGTCAGCCAGGAACTTCGATTTGACGTAAAACAAGCTGTTTCTGAACTACTTGAGGCAAGTAAAATTAATTTATCTTTCGACGAACTCAGTTTAGAGGAGCTGTCAACCTATTACGACCGTGCCATCATTAACCATATATGGCGACTTCAAGGTTGTGCTCCTTCCTCTTGGCATCCGGCAAAAGGGTTGCAGGCACTGGTTAATGAATTACGTGAAGGCGTGTGCATTGCTGAAATTGATTATGATCTTATTGAAACATCTGCTGAACCCCCTGTTCATCAATTTACTGCATCCGAAGATAACGGCTATCTCATTCATACCATAATAAAAAAGACTGATAATGAAAGAGGCGAGGAGACACATGTCATCAAAATTATTGGTGCAGAATTAGAGGATGGAGGTAATATTTATTATATCGATCCAAATGATGCCAGTGTTCCTGAACAACCCAGAATTGCGCATAGAATACCTTACGACCTTTTTTGCGAGATTTTACAGGACGAACATGGCATTAGCGTGGAAAAGTCAATGTCAGCCACAACCTTCCCGAGAGTTTTGCATCGTATTCAAATACCAGACAATAACATTATAGCTGCCCCTTCTTCCCCCAAACGAGTCAGCAAAAGACAACAAGACCTTTCGCCGCCCACTTCACCAAGTGATGCACCAAAGCGACTGAAAAAAGAGGAAAATCACGGTAAAAAAGATGCCAGGCTATTTCAAATTAAGCCCCCGTCAGAGAAGGAAGAAATGGCGCCAGCGACTCCTGGATCACCCATTTCTCCCTAGTGATCGTTAACCGTCTATTTCAATATGGTAGCCAGGCGTATTCAATGCTACATTCTAGAGAAATGGTTGAGATTAGGGACAAATATGAAATTTGATCTATTAGTTTTAGGTGGTGGAAGCGGTGGTATTGCCAGTGCCGTGCGTGCTGCTCGTCATGGCGCTAAAGTGGCGGTCATTGAAGAAAATCATCTCGGTGGTACCTGCGTCAATCTCGGCTGTGTTCCTAAAAAAGTCATGTTCAATGCCTCAATGGTGGCAGAAACATTAAGAAAATCACCTGACTATGGCTTCCATCCTGTCAATGTAAAATTGGATTGGCAAACACTGGTCAGTAAACGCAATGCTTACATTGAGAGATTACGAGAAAATTACGCCAAACGCTTCAACGAATACAATATGACCTATTTACACGGCAAAGGGGTCTTCGTTGACGCTAACACCGTTGATGTTTGCGGAAAAACCTATCAGGCAGATCATATTATAATCGCTACTGGGGGCGAACCTTTGCTTCCCAATGATTTGGAAGGAATTGAATATGCTATCGATTCAGATGGTTTTTTTTCGCTTGCCTGCAGACCAAATAAAGTAGCTGTTATTGGGAGTGGTTATATTGGTGTGGAATTGGCAGGTTTGCTGCACAGCCTTGGCGCTGAGACACATTTACTTATCCGTGGGGAGCGCCCTCTGACTCGATTTGATGCGATGTTAGGAGATACCCTGGTAGACATTATGAAACAACAAGGGATCAAGATTCATTTCAACCATAATGCCCAACGTATTATCATGCAGGAAGATGGGCGCAAAGCGATTAAATGCCATAGCGGCTCTATGATTTCTGATCTGGATACAGTGATTGCTGCTGTTGGCAGGTCTCCCCGTACATTCGGTTTAAATCTGGAAGCTCTTGGTATGGATAGAGATAAACGCGGTCTTATCAACGTTGATTGCTATCAAAATACATCCATACCCGGTATTTATGCCATTGGCGATGTAACTGCCGCGCCAGCCTTAACACCTGTTGCTATCGCTGCTGGCCGTCGGCTTTCTGATCGTCTCTTCGGTGGACAGAAAAAAGCACATCTGAATTATGAGAATATCTGCTCAGTAATTTTTAGCCATCCGCCAGTTGGCAGCGTGGGATTAAGTGAAGAGGAAGCGATAGCCAAATTTGGTAAAGAAGATATTAAAATTTATCAAACCCGCTTTAATCCCATGTATGACGCGTTAAGTGAAATAAAAACCCCAACAGCGATGAAATTGGTTACTCAGGGAAAAAATGAAAAAATTATCGGTCTTCATATGATTGGTTATGGCGTTGATGAAATGCTGCAAGGCTTTGGAGTTGCTGTTAAAATGGGCGCCACCAAACGTGATTTTGACGATACTGTCGCCATCCATCCGACTAGCGCGGAAGAACTGGTAACCATGGTATAAAAATGACTATTCGTTCTTATGAAAACAAGTCACCTCTTGTTGGTGAAAAGGTCTATATTGACCCCCAAGCTGCTGTAATTGGCGATGTAACACTTGCTAATGATGTATCAGTGTGGCCTATGGCTGTTATTCGGGGCGACGTGAATTACATCAGGATCGGTGAAGCTTGCAATATACAGGATGCTGCCATTTTACATGTATCCCATGATGGTCCGTTCACCCCTGGTGGCCAACCGCTCATTCTTGGCAAAGGTATAACTATTGGTCATAAAGCAGTATTACATGCTTGTACGATAGACGATTATTGTCTGATAGGGATGGGAGCATTGATTCTGGATAAAGTTCATATTGAACATCATGTTATGGTTGCTGCAGGCAGCCTTGTTCCCCCGGGGAAACGCCTCCAAAGCGGTTATCTCTATCTGGGTAATCCGGCTCGCGCAGTGAGGCTTTTAACCAACGAAGAATTAACTAACTTAGAATATTCTGCTGAACACTATGTTAGAATAAAAAATAACTATTTGTACCCACCACAGCCACCACAGTAGGGTCTGTTGGCATTTCCCGGCCGGAATCGAAAAGCGTGATTTACAAGCATCGCAGCACAGTGAAAAATAGGAATTACCGTTTTTCGGCCCAAATAGCAGGAATATCAACAAACCTAAGGAAAGCTGACGTGAATTCTTTGTTGGGCTTACATCCTTAAAATGGGCGATTCCTTCCTCTTATTGACCAATTCCTCTTGTAAAAATTAAAAATAATTGCCATTATGCTCAATTATAAAACCACTTATAGCCCAACCGCTTAAAGTGAGGCGAGTAAAAATGAGGATAAGCGTAAGCCAAACTGCTTCAAATTGGTAGTTAACGTATTTAATATCAACACTGAATACAATTAATTACTAATTATAATTGACGAGATACGCTTGCCCATGTAGCTTTTACCGCTGCAAATATTTTAATTTTTAATTAAAGGAATAACATGCATCTAGATTTTAAAAAATTTAAATTGCCACTCATCCTTTTGGCTATTTTTTTAGTTCCACTGCTTTTCGGTCAATACATTCCCGTTCAAATTAAGTCTATTAGTTATGCATTTAGCCTGAGCATGAAAGCCGTACTTGAGTTTTTCATGCCTTTTATTATTTTTAGTTTTGTCTTTTCATGCCTGGGAAATTTACAAAAAGGCGCAGTGTTTTTCGTATTTTTACTTATCGTTTGCGTTTTTGCGTCTAATTTTACAGCGCTGATGTTTGGTTATACTTCTGGCTATATTGGACTGAGTCTCTTTCATTTCAATGCCGCCAGTATCGATTCAATGCCCCAGTTAGTACCCGCCTGGCAATTTCACTTAACAAAGCTTATTTCTAATGATATTGCATTATTAATTGGCTTTTTTACAGGTATCTTCTTTTCTTTACGTCCTAATCCAATAGCAAAAAAAATAGGTACTAATTTAAATAAAGCAGCCAATGGATTCCTAAAAAAGCTGTTTATTCCTTTGCTGCCCTTCTTTATTTTAGGTTTTTTGTTCAAGCTTGAATATGAACAAGTTTTACAAACATCATTGAAATTATACGGCCCAATTTTAGTATTAATTATTGCCAGCCAATGGCTATATCTTACCTTTTGGTACCTCACAGCCAGTAATTTTTCACTTAAAAAGTTCTTTTTCTACTTAAAAAATGTATTGCCAGCTAGTTTAACTGGTTTAAGTACTATTTCGAGCGCGGCTTCAATGCCAGTGTTACTCGTCTCAACAGAAAAAAATCTTAATGATGCTGAAAAAGCGAAGATGCTCGTTCCAGCCATTATTAACATTCATACTATCGGTAGTGCTATTGGTGTTCCTATTTTAGCGCTGGCAACTATCTTAACCTTTGGTCTGCCACTGCCATCCTTGCATACCTTTATTATTTTTGCCTTCTACACCGCGTTGGCGAAATATGCTGTTGCAGCGGTTCCCGGCGGAGTTATTATCGTCGTTACCCCTCTTTTGGAAGCCCATCTTGGTTTTTCAAGTGACATGGTTGGTTTAATTACAGCAATTTATTTGATCTGTGATCCTTTTGGTACAACAGCAAATGTTACCGGTAATGGCGTATTCCCCATTATGTTTACTAAATTGCATGAGCGTCTGAAAGATCTGCGATTGCCAAATCTTATCGGAGCGAGAAAAACTACTTTCGCTAATGATTAAGACCCCAGCTTTTTAAACTTCAAGCCTGCTTGTCAACCCTGCCAAGCAGGCTTTTTTATTGCCAGTACCTTCCATTTAAACCAATTTTATAAATCATTGTGCCCCACACTCAGTGAGAACATGCTTGAGTTAAAGAATCATTAAAAGGCATGCACTTATAATGGCTTAAACTCTCTTGATAAATGTTTTGGCCTTGAGGGCAACGCTTATTAAGACCTTTGCCCATTCTCACAGCAAGCCCACCACTTTTTAATGAGTAGATTCGCCAAAGCAGGATAAGCGATATTTGCCTCTGGACAGTAGAATCCACATCCTATGCAGAAAG
Source organism: Legionella feeleii (assembly GCF_001467625.1). Taxonomy (GTDB): domain Bacteria; phylum Pseudomonadota; class Gammaproteobacteria; order Legionellales; family Legionellaceae; genus Tatlockia; species Tatlockia feeleii. The sequence goes on along the minus strand of NZ_LNYB01000080.1, from coordinate 468,561 downwards.
ATTAGATAACCCCATCGCACCCCGTGTTGACTGATTAAATTCACCAAATGGCACTGACTACATCGCCTCTGTAAATCCATCTACATCTGCCCCGCTATCCTTATTTTACCGTAACGCAGAATGCAAGGAGTAAACCATAATCCCTTATCCATCAGGTTCATTTAAATAACAAACTTCACCAAACAGGCACCTAAGTTGATAGAAAGCCAATATGCAGCGCATTGCTTTTAAGTCCACTCAATAGACGATGCCACAGGGTAACAAGATAAGACTAGAGCTGAAACAACAAGTGGAAGAACACACGACTCAGGGTATATAAAAGGCGCAGAGCATAAGGTACGTCACTTTAATTTACAACGGTTGATTAAGGAACAGAGAACCAGGATGGCAAAAGGGTGAAATAGATTAGCGCAGCAAGATAAGACGCCTGCCCCAACACTGGAAGTAACTGTTAATCTTGCGGGCAGACAGCCCAGTTGCGAGGATTTTCTTCACTGCTCGTGCGCATTTCGCAATACCTTCTTTTCTTGATCACTATAACTGTTTTTCTTTTAACAGCTGCCGTGTTCAAGTTAGTGGGGGGTTTGTCATAAAACTAATAGATCATCCAGGTAATAACGATAAGTTACATTCATGCCATCAAAGGTAAGGACTTTAAATAAATACCGCTGAAAACTGCGCCAGTGGTGCAAGAAGTGCAAATCCATCGACTAACATTGAATTCCCTTAACACGCTAGGCATCCATCTCACGAGCCATAAAATGGATGTCACTACAGGATTGGCAAAGAGTATGTAGGAATGGTTGCTGTTAAAGGCTAATGTCAAAGTAAGTAACTTGAACAGTATTAATTTTTG
>NZ_LNYB01000080.1:358270-467695 GCF_001467625.1 Legionella feeleii | reverse complement strand
CTTTTGATTTCATTTCCAGCTCCTCGTTTGAGAAAGCTTAGTTTAGAAAATTTAAATTTCTCAGGTAGGTGTATTTGCCCGAACGAATACCATTAACAGAGTGGATCGACCCGATTTAAACTACCCGCCACTGACGGTGCAATATCCCGAATATATTCACGAAAAACGTAATTTATTCAATGTATTAGATGAACAGGATATTTTACTTCATCATCCTTACCAGAGCTATGGTGTCGTGATTGATTTTATTCACCAGGCAGCTGCCGATCCCAATGTTTTGGCGATCAAGCAGACTCTTTACCGCACCCATTCTGAATCAGTAATGGTTAAAGCATTGATAGAAGCGGCTCGTTCCGGTAAAGAAGTCACGGCAGTCGTTGAACTGCGCGCACGCTTTGATGAGGAATCAAACTTAAAACTTGCTAATCATTTACATGAAGCCGGTGTACTCGTTCTTTATGGTGTCATGGGTTATAAAACTCACGCAAAAATGACCCTTGTCGTGCGTAGAACGCATGGAAAATTAAAGCGCTATGTCCATTTGGGTACGGGTAATTATCATGAACAAACGGCGAAACGTTATACTGACCTCGGCTTATTAACCAGCGAACCAACCATTACCGCCGACACGCAAATTATCTTCCAGCAACTGACTGGCCTTGGAAAAACAGTAAAACTTAAAGCCTTATGTCATTCTCCTTTTACCTTACAAAAAAATCTTTTACAGTTAATAGAGGAATGTAGTCAAAGTGCTCTCGAAGGCCATGAGACTGAGATCAACATTAAGGTCAATGGGTTAACTGACAAAACCATGATTCAGGCTCTTTATCGCGCCTCTCAGGCAGGGGTGAAAATTAATCTTTTAGTACGGAGTGTTTGTTGCCTTAAACCCGGTATTCCAGGGGTCTCTGATAATATCCGCGTTATCTCAATTGTAGGTCGGTTCCTGGAACATCACCGCGTTTATCATTTCTGTACCCACAATGCAGAACATTACTATTGCTCCAGTGCTGATTTGATGGAACGGAATTTGTACAATCGCATTGAAATTATGTTCCCTATTCTTGATGAAAACTGCCAGAAACGCATCAAGCAAGAAATTTTTAAAAATTACTTACGCGACAACTGTAATGCCTGGGAGATGCAGGCAGATGGCAGTTATAAACCAATGACTAATGGTAATTACTGTGCTCAAGATAAGTTACTACAGCTCTATGCAAGCTCAACGCAATAGCCTCCCCGGTTCAAATTAGATTAAAAGTGTTTTACTGGCTTTTCCTGGTTCTTCTCGCGCTAGACGAGGAACCAGATAGCCCGGTAATTGTTTTTGTAATTGTCTATAAATTGCTAAAGCGGCTGTTTGCGGTAGGTCAAAATGTGCAGCGCCTGCTACTGTATCTAACAAATGTAAATAGTATGGCAGCACTCCACAGGCAAAAAGACGCTCACTTAATTCGGCCAAAATAGTTGCTTCATCATTAATGCCTTTTAGAAGAACAGATTGATTAAGTAAATGGCACCCAGCCTGGCGCAAAGCCGAGCATGCCTCTGCAACCTGTTCATCAAGCTCTTGCGCATGATTGCTATGTAAAACAATAACTTTTTGTAATCTGGTTGTTCCAAGTAATTTTAATAAATCCTCATTAATCCGTTCCGGCAAAACAATCGGAATACGAGTATGAAAACGCAGAGTTTGCACATGGCAGATAGCCTCTAATTGCTGTATCAATTCAGCCAATACTGCATCAGCTGCCAATAGCGGATCGCCACCACTGAAAATGACTTCCCGGATGCTAGTATCAGCACGGACATAATCAAGCACCGGCTGCCAGCCATCACGCCCCGGATTATTATTCTGATAAGGAAAATGCCGTCGGAAACAGTAGCGGCAATTGACGGCACAAGCGCCTGTTAAGGTCAGCAATACACGCCCCTGATATTTGTGTAAAAGGCCAGGAAGTGGATTACCTTTGCTTTCACTAAGTGGATCCACAACGTAACCATCCGCAACAGATAATTCATCGTCAACAGCAAGCACTTGCAAAAGAAGTGGATCGCGGGGATTTCCGCGTTGCATACGTGCAGCAAAACTGCGTGGGACCCTGGTTTTAAACTGTTTATCAGCAGCAGTACTACCTAAACCAGAAGGTAGTGCTAAAAATTCCAGCAATTCATTGACGGAGGCAAAGCCTTGCGCCAGAATCTTCTGCCAACTTATAGAGTAATCTCGCATTAATTGTACAAAATTGATAAACTGCGAACTCTAACGAAATTGCAACAAAATCTCAACAGTGGAGCACTGATGGCAATCTACAGTACCAATGAATTTAAGAATGGTTTAAAAGTTATGGTTGATAATGCACCTTGCAGCATTGTCGATTGCGAATTTGTTAAACCAGGTAAAGGACAGGCATTTACACGTGTGAAAATCCGGAATCTGAAAACAGGGCGTGTCGTTGAACGTACTTACAAAACCGGTGAAACCCTACCTTCAGCAGATGTTGCTGATGTCGAAATGCAATATTTATATACTGATGGTGAACTATGGCACTTTATGGTTCCTGACAGCTTTGAGCAATATGCTGTAACGTCTGAAGCCTTAGCTGATGCAGTACAGTGGTTAAAAGAACAGGACCTCTGTGTGGTTACGTTATGGAACAATGAACCTATCCAGGTCACTCCCCCTAACTTTGTTATTCTTGCAATCACAGAAACCGATCCTGGCCTTAAAGGCGATACTTCTGGCGGTGGCGGCAAACCGGCAAAACTGGAAACAGGTGCTGTGGTGCGTGTTCCTTTGTTTGTACAAACGGGTGAGTTGATTAAAGTTGATACCCGTAAAGGTGAATACGTATCCCGCGCAAAAGAATAGTGATTGTCTGGCTGCAGGAGACGAATTCAATCCCAATCTTGCAGCTTACTCTCATGGTAAGACAGTAAAATGACTGTCAAATTTTTGCAGCCATCTTTGTTTCTTTAACAACATATTTAAGTATTTGCCGGGCAATATCTCCTCCTGTTGCCAGCTCCATTCCTTTAAACCCCGGCGAAGAATTGGCTTCACAAATTTTAAAACCCTGGGTATCAAACAACAAATCGATTCCAGCGATTTGTAAATTAAACAAAGCAGCACAGTCTATCGCCAATTTCTCTATTTCGGGGGTAATGGCAAAGGGAGAAACTTCGCCACCTAAAGAATAATTCGCTTTAAAGCTATTTTTAGCCGTACGTTTCATACAACCAATTACCTTAGCACCCAATACAAAAACACGTAAATCACGTCCATAACTGCTAGCAACAAACTCTTGTAAAATCATCTGATGATCGCCACTATGAGTACCAATCAGTTCCATCAAATCCCTAAAACTATCTGCAGTTTCGCATAAATGAATCCCAATGCCACGCGCACCGGAAATATTCTTGATCACTAAAGGAAAACCAATTTCACGTTCAACAAGATCGATAGGAACTGGAAATTTAACCAGCATCGTTTTCGGAAAGGGTAAATCGCTTTGCGCAAATAGTTGGCTAAGGAGCATTTTATCTTTAACTATTTCAATAGCAGCAGAATTATTACAGGTATATACCCCCGATTTTTCCAATTGACGAATAATTGCTAAAGCAAAATAAGACGTTTCAGCACCTAAACGAGGCAAGAGAAAATCAGGCAATGCCACTCGTGCACCATCCAGCAAAATACTTTTCTTATCATGTTGAGTAATAACCAATTCAAATTGTTCAGGCCTATAAACATCAAGCTCTATCTGTAAACTAGTAGCAGCCGCTAATAGCCGATTAACACCATGATCGGTTGGCAGCAATTCTTGCTTGTTACGTTTGTATAAGATCCAGCCTTTCATGTAACCTCGCGCCCTGGGTATATCAAATTATATACAACAAAATCTATCTTCCAAATTGGAAAAAAAACACAGGATAGACTTCGTCCATTTTTTTGTGAGCAGATCATGACATTCTATTTTCAAAATCAATACCACTCGGCAACAAATTCATAAGTCGTTTGCTAGAGCTGCAGCAATCGTGCCAGCATATAAATATTAAAGAGAAAATGGTACAAAAAAATTAGGCAGGTTTATACCGTACTTCCCCAAACTTGTGAACCTATAAGTGATGATATAGTCGATGCTTGTAATGATGAGCAGGATTCATATGACAAGGGAGGTAGTGAGCAACTCAGAGGAGCAAAGCTGCTCACAATAAAACTTAATTGCCACAACTCGTTGCGGCATTACCAACCGCGATTATACCAGCCCCGATAGCCATAAACACCACGGTGGCCAGGCCAGCTAATATTACGCCAACCGTAACTAGAACCCCAGTAATAGGGTCTGCCCCAATAGAGAGGCTTGTTCCAGTAATAAGGTCTGTAGTTATAATAACCAACAGAATAAACATAATCGTTGTTATAACCTGGGGAATAAACTGTTGTTGGCGCACAACCCATTAAAAACAGTGTTGGAAAAAATAGACCTAAGGCAATAATTAGTTTTTTCATAGTTGCTTCCTTGCCAATAAATGCACTTTAATTATATCATAAGAATTATTTTTGAACAAAATCATGACCAATGACTTCTTGCGTTTAAACGGCAATAACCTCGCAATAAGTGCATCAAGGTGATTAGCAAAACTACTATTCGTCAATGAAGCGCCACTGCCAAACCCACTCCAAACCAATAGGCGGGCTGGTAAGTTTCGGGTTGATTGGGCTAAAACAATAGTTCAGCCTGTCGAGGTTGCGAAAAGAAGGAAAAATCTTGCAATATGACTAATCAATTATTTAATACAGGCAACGACTTCCTGAGTATCTGAGCCTTCAATGACGCTCATGGTGGCGATCTATGAAGTACTTTAGGTTTCCTGCACCACAAGCAGGTATACACACCGCACCCCAAACCAATCTCCCTATACTGAAATTACATTTTGGTTCAGCCAGGGATAGTCATTACCCATATGGTTTATAATAGACCATTCGGCGCATTTTTTGAAGCGCTCCCAAGCTATTCCTGCCTCTGTTTTAAAGCTAACTAATAGTTCAAATCAGAGGCTCTGCATGTTCTAAAGGAGAAGGATTTCTAATTTATTGAAATAAAATTGCTTTTTTAGACATTTTTTCGCCGAAAAAATTATTTGCAATCGTCGTTACGTTTGCAAATAATTTTTCCTTCGCAGTCATCATTAAAAACAAAACTGCCCAGCTAATCGCGAAAATTTTCAAACTGCAAAGGTAACTCAATGTCTGATTTCTTTAGCAAAGCTATTGTTTCTTGCAAATCATCACGTTTCTTGCCAGTTATCCGTACTTTATCCCCTTGAATAGAAGTCTGTACCTTTGCCTTACTCTCTTTAATTAACTTTACAATATCTTTTGCTGTTGGTTGATCAATACCCTGTTTAAAGGTCATTGACAAAGAGTACGTTTTACCACTATGAACGGGTTTATCTTCCATATCAACACCGGCAGCACTCACACCCCGTTTAGTACAATGGTTACGAAATAAATCTTCTAATTGTCTAACCTGAAATTCAGATTCCGATTTAAGTGTCACTGTTAAGTCCTTCAGTTCTATACTGGATTCTACACCTCGGAAATCAAAACGTGTGCCCATTTCCCGCACCGCATTTTCTACTGCATGCCTTAATTCAACTTCATTAATTTCTGAAACAATATCAAAAGATGGCATAATTGACCTATTTAAATACAAGACGCACAACACTAAGAATTTTCTAGCATTGCTGCATCGGTTTAAAAAAAGTTATTGTAACTAAAATAACTGGCTAAGGTATACCCCGTTATCTTTCCGTGGATAAAGAATATCCGCTAATATACAGAATAACTATGCCACAATTAGACGAGGGATTTTTTAATTAAATCAGGGAGTAAGATATGTCTATTGGTGAACCGGATGTTATTGAGCTTAGTCATTGCTTTCACTCGAATGCCATGGAAAAAAGCACGGCGGCATTCTTTTCTATCCTGAAGCACGAATCGTTATCTTGCAACTTTAATGCATTCATTTTTTTACCGGATTCAATGGCTATTAAATTTTAGCCCTGTTCGTCTTGATGAGAAAGAAATGGCCAAAGGCAATTAACTCGATTTATATCAATAGCAGGTAGATCATGCCGGTATTATTAGTTAAAGGACATAAGGAAGTTCTTGAACCACTGCCTAAATCCCCCGCCATAAGCTTAGGGGCTGCTCAAAAATTTTTTCTAAAGGGGGCTGCTGCAGCTAGTTATATAGTGAAAAAGCCTCGGTATCGTACTCTCATCGGTATTTTTAAAGATTCATTTCCAAGCGAGTTAACCCGCTATAAAGAATGGACTTATCTGGATTTTGAGAGTCAGCAGCCCAATATGACAATCTTGGACAAAACAAAACTTGAACCCTATGTTCGTCACCTCAAGGACTTAGCCGTTGAAGCCGCTTTCGGTGAAGTTGTTTATATGAAAATTCTCCGAGCCTTGTTCCCAAACAGTATGGAAGTCCCCGATAATTATTTACATATCGATCCGGTCACAGGCGAACCATGGATAATTTCCCGTTTGATTCCAGATTTCAACGAGTTTATTGAGAAAAAATTAACCCTATTTCTGGGCAGCTCGATGAAATCTGCTGCGGAATGGGACGAGAGGGCAAAACCCAAAAGAGCTCATTTAAATTTCAGCAATAACGAACTTTATTTACTAGGCAAACTTTATTGCACAGCACTGATAACTCATGATTGGGATGTCGTTAATAACATCATGTTATCGAATTCTGGTTGCCTGGGTGATTCTTTAACAGCAAAAAAAGTTGTAGTAGTGGATGGAGGCAATAAATTTCACTTTGGCTTTGGTGGACTTACCTGTGCTGAATCAGCTAACGAAAACCCCCAATTTAATTCCGATGCTAAACCTATTCCTGCGCACAGAGGTTTTAATTTTACCCTTCCCTTCGACATCGAAGTTTTTTTAACCTTACCCAGGCAAATTGTTGGTGATCTGTTTACTCCTGATAATGAATTTTTCATGCTAGGCGTAACCGACATGCTCAGGGAAGCAAAAGCCTCACTGGAAGCTAATCCTTCCTGTATCCAGGAAGCCGTTAATCTGGCTTATGAGCAGATTAGCGAAGATTCTGACAAGACGACCAAAGAGCGTTTAACCAATAGGGAGTCGACCCTTTTAAATCATAATTACTATCGCGGCGGCAGGCGATCTGGCTATATATTGGAAAAAATTCTTATTGGCCGTATAAACTCTTTGGATAATTTGCTAAAGCGCTTATCAGAAGGACATTCTGTAGAAACACTTAATCAGGAAACTTTGGAGTGCTATCAATCGGCACAGCGCTTTTCTTAACTATCATTCATTATAAAAATACATCTTATATAAACTGAGAAAAATACCATCCTGTTCCATTTGCTGTAATTGTTGATTGATTCTTTGAATAAAAATCATATTTTTAGGAAGAGCAACCATCGCAACACCCGCACCTAAAAGAAAAGTATCTCCGAGAGTTTGAAATTGATTATCACCATTCACTACCCAGTAATTTGCTGCGGATCGGTGAAGGAAAGCTGCTGCAATAGAACCATCTGTCAGTGCATTAATGAGGTAGTCCATATCGCGATATTCTTTAATATCAAACTGCTCTGTTCCGGTGCATAAATAATCATAAAAAACATTGTTTTGAGCCTTATCAACTAATATAACACCAACAGATTTACCATTTAGATCTTCCATGGAGTGAACACCACTTCCTTTTAGAATTAAAAATTGAGCTTTACTTATCATGTAAGGCAAACTGTAAATATAAGGCCCCAGTTGGTTTTTAGGAATAGGGATTCCAGCAAGAGCAATATCAATGTCGCCCTTGTCTAACGCGGGATAAAGCTCATCAAAACTCATAGGTACAAATTGACAGTCCTCTTGCAAATTTCTGCATAGCATGTGCATCAGATCGATATCAAACCCTTCCTCGGTCGATATTACGTAGGGCGGGTAGAAATAAACTGTGCCCACCTTAACATTGGCATAAACAACAATGGGTAACGTTGCAAGGCAAAGAAATAGTATCACTCTTAGAAACCACATTTTCAGCACCATCCGTTGTGTGTTTCATTTGCAGGTCATATTTTGTGCTTAGTTATAATATAGCCCAACTAAACGACTTACCGGTTCTAGCGAGTAATCTAAGTAAACAAACTTATATTAAGCACAGACTTCTTTATTAGGTGCTCTTTTTTCTTGTAGAAAATGATTAATTGATAATTGCAGTTCCTCTTGTAATGAGTAAGGGGGAACCCAATTGAGTAAGGTTTTTGCCTTGGTAAAATCTATTTCGATGTTATACAGCAGTTGGTCTGCCAATCGAGATAGCCCTATTATTTTAAGCATTAGCTCTAAAAGTTTGTGTGGAATCGGAATTAAATAATTTTTTTTATCCATAGCCCGACCAATTTGATTAACTAGAGCCGTTGTTGATAAAGCTTCACTATCTGCGACAAGAAAAATCTCATTTTTTGCCTTTTCTGCCCAAACACACAAAATAATAAAATCAACAAGGTTATTGATACCTATAAAATGACGTTTATTTTTTATCGCACCTAACGGTAAGGGTAATTTCTTATACACTAATGAAAATAGCTTTTTGAAATTGCCTTTCACTCCCGGGCCATAAACCAATGGTGGTCTTATAATGACTAATTCTATCCTATCGGAAAGTTCCTTTAATGCTTCTTCAGCCCTTAATTTCGAGATCCCATAAGGTGTTATTGGCAACAATGCTGTTTTTTCAGTAAAGGGAATATATCGTTTCATATTACCAAAAACACTCATGCTGCTTAGAAATATAAAACGACGAACTCCATATATAGCCGCCTTATTAGCCAAATTCATGGTTGTATCATAATTGGCTTTCATGAACTGTTGCTGAGAGTTTTCAATGTTTTTTTGAGGGTGGGTTTGCGCCCCACAATGGATAACTGCATCAATCCCATCAAATAATTTATCCCACAGATCATTATCGATGACTGTCTGTATACAATAAACATCGAGATCAGGAGACACTTCTGTTTTTAAAATAGCTGCAGACTTTGTTGAATGAGTAAGAATACGAATTGGCTGCTTATTTTTTAAAAATGAGCAAACTAAGGCTCGACCAACAAAACCATTAGCCCCAGTAACCAGTATCGTATCTTTGCTCATAATGATAATCCCTTTTTATAACACTTTGATTTCATTAGTATTAATTTATCGCGCAGGCTCAGCCAGTCTTGCGTCTAAAAAAATCTCATACAGGACAAAATGGAACTCATTCCAACCATTGCTAGTCTCTCATAACAATCTTGTCATTATGAAACGGGCTTGATTATACCGTAGAGCGATAAAAAGGATAGAGATCTGAAAATTAAAATTTTCCTGCCCCAGATGCTAATCAGGTAGCACACTGATTGCTCATATCAGGGCGATTAATAAACTGCCCGTAATTGATGGGAATATGAATTTTACTCCATATTAAAAATAAAACAAACCAAAGGTAAATAGCAAAAGAATTAGAAAAACCAAATGGCGGAGAAACGAAGCTGATCAATATCGAATAACTCCAAAACACGTAACTCAGCGCCGTCAACAAATTAGGGTTGCGGTAAAAATTTCGCCATGACCTTCCGGCCACAACGCCCCATATCAAGGCAGCTAAAAAGCTAAAATAGCCAAGATCAATGAACAATGCCCCCCAAGCGCCAACAAAAAAACCATAAATATTGGCATTCAGGAGAATTTGGTAGCCGGGCTTTAAAAAATCATCTCCTCCTGGTGCAGCGCGTAATGCAGCAGCAAGAATGTCAATATGGTACCCGCCATATAAAAACTTGATATCATGCATTGAATCTAATAGCCGCTCTATCATGGATAGATTCTGAATGAAATAAAAAACAGAACTCACAACAGTTTGTGGAAGTTGCGGTTTATTTAAAGACTTGCTTATTTCTATTAAGCCATCTGTTGGCTCTACACCCCAAACCCTGGCTGCATGAGACATAAAAGCAGCCGTGTCCAAACCAGTTTTTTGTGAGCGTACTGTCCAAAGAATACTGCTATATGCAACAAATGCTATGAACAACACAGCAATACCATAACGAATAGATAACGATTTAGGCAAGAAACTTTTTCCTAAATATTTTCTTGTATAAAATGCAATCCCTGTAAATAGCAGTAAAACAAGAATAGGGCTTCTGCCACCTGCTAAAATGGCAACACCCAAGATGGTAAAAACAAAGCCAATCATCAAGAGTTTAGTGATGCGCGGCATATTTTCATAATAAAGTATACCGCTCACTAAACCTACAAAACCTGCTGGATAACATAAAAACGCTCCAGCTGAAGCAAGACCGCTATGAACCTCTTCTACACCAAGTAAGCTTTGAGCACGCAAAAGTCGCAAACTGTATATAGAAGCAAGACTAAACTCGGTCAACTCGGCAAATTTACTATAAATACTAACTAAACCACCTAGCATGCCAATTAGTAAAACGGTATTTATTCGTCGTTGTAACCGCCTGGAAATACAGCCATCCACTGTAGAATGGTGAGATTTGCCTTTACCTGGCAAAAGATGTGTGTAAAAAATGGAGCCGATAACAAACAGTAAAATATGAGCGGTCAAAAACATAACCCCACCCAGAGTAGGGGCTGGCGTTAGAATGACAGGTGCTAAAAAATAAGTAAGGAAAATTAACAACCAAAAGGAAATCATTAATACAGCTGGATGAATAAATCGTCTCATACTGACTCGGCTCTCACATTAGCATCCATGATAACTCTCCCCTTATATGTTCTGACTATCAAGTACATCAGCGCTTTAACCTATCACACAAGTCAGTACTATCCTTTCTTTCTCCAAAACCATACCGCCACGATGAATTCCCTTAGAATCAAAAATTACAGCATGACCTTTACTTGCCATTATCTTCCACTCCGCAGCTAAAATTTGTTGTGCTACGTCAGACTCTGTTTGCAGATCATTTCCAAAAGCACATTTTTTCCGTAGGAAGGCAGGTAGGGCAGAAAACAGCTGACGCGCTTTAGGATCCGTGGAAGAAAAACCAGAGGTATCGTTGATTTCCTGTATCAGATTGGCAAATCTGCCAGGCCGATTGCGGTGAGATCCTAAAATAAAAGAGAACGGTCCATTCTCTGAACCCACATCACTTAGATAGATTATTACTTTGACATCTCCTCCCGAAGCATCGCGATGGCAATAAGCTGTTGAGGGTTTTTCAATCGCTAAATCAGGAAAGAAACGCTGCCAAAAATCATCGCTGCTATCATTAATTTGTGGATTGATATCAACTACACTCACTGGGCGTCCGAGGTATTTTGCAATACCCGGCAGAATACCGCTTGCAGTCAATGCAGCTTCAACTGCGTGAAATAAATCTTTATTGACCGACCGCAGCGCCGTACTACGTGATTCAATAAACTCACGGCTCCCTTCTTTTTTTTGGTCACGAATCTGGCGTAATTTTTCCAGTAAAGGTAAGGCCAAAACATCAATTTTGTCGAACTGGTAGGAATTAATATCAACAACACAGATGCCTTGTTTATCGAGGCTAGCGGAAATCTGCTCACCTGTCTTGCTAACAGGTTTATTCTGTCTAGGCAAAAATTTATACCCAATATTCAAGGCGATCTTTTTTAAAGTTACAATAAAATCAGAGAGCGTTTTTGGATTACGCTGATCAGCCGGGATCAATTCGTAAGAGATCACTCGTTTTATTGCAACAATAAAAAAATACTTCCCAAAAAGAAGCAACGAATGAATTTTACTGCGAAAATCGGCTGTCTTAATAAAATCAGCATAGGCCAAATGAGTTTTATAATTTACCCTATCAGGTATTTTTTTACTCACGTTACTAGTAAAATTAGCCTTGCCTTGCGGTGGGGAAATGAGATTTTGAGCATTGTTTTCTATAATTCCCTCTAGATTCTGATTCATATAAATCCCCATGATATCCATTGTAACGAAGAGGTGGTTTCTCTTGTCTGTTGCATTGAAACAGCGCGATTTTACCGAGATATTGAATAAAAATACACCTTTATAAAGAAAATATTAACCATGTAAACCAATAAGCAAACGTTTAATTGAGTCTATTTATCTGAAAAAAAGCATTCTGAAAATACTAATTTTGCTTATTCTTGGCTTAGATAACACAAGGCTTCTTATATTTCACATTCAAAAAAACAAGAAAATTATCCGCCAAAAGCTCGATGAGAAACGCATCCAAACTCAACCTATCATCGCGAAACCCTCATTCCTGCAATTGCTTTTTCTGCAATTGCTGCGGAATCAAATTAAATATACTGATAATTAGCGCAGAAAAAGCAGCAATAATGTGCATTCCAAGTGCACAAGATAAACCAACAGCGACAGTTCCCCACATGGTAATCGCAGTAATCATCCCCATAAGACGCTGCTCATTGCGAAAAATAATGCTGCCGCCAATAAAACCAATTCCCGTTACTAAACCCGTTATCCCGGACATAAAATAGGGGTTATTCAAGGAAAGAGAACCATGAAGCATGGCTGCACCAAATACAGCAGAACTGCTCGCAATAGCCGCATACATTAAAGGGCCAATTCCTTGTTCGCGATGATGAAATAAACCAATCATAGCGCCTAATACCGTAGCGATAACAAGACGGAAAACGTAGACTAATTCCGTACGAGTATCACTACCACTCATAAGCGTAGAATATTCATTTAAATTTGGCTTGGTTTGCAGGGCAAAAAGCAACGAAGGTAAAAAAACCAACAGTAAGATACCCAGCACTTTTTTTATAGTCATAGTGGTATTCCTTTCCTTTTAACTAAAATCCTAAATCTGAGTAATATTTTTAATTAACCCACATGATTTTCATCGCAATTATCGAATTATTATTTTTATAAGTCTATACAATTAATTCCTCTTACCATTACCCTATTGGTAACTAAACAAGCAAGAGGGTCTATATATGCAACCTTTCAAAATACGTACATTGCTCTTAGCTTTTTTATTCATGACCACTGCAACTCTCAGCGCATGTAGTGGAACCCTATCTAATACTAGTCCTGACACAACAGCAGAAGAAGGTTATGGTGGCGGGGGACGTTAATAGAACCCCACCGTACAGGCTGTTTTCCTATTAATCCTCGTGGGGACTATAGTTGAGCAAGCCCAAGCAGAATCGCAAGTCCGAATTTGATCGCCTTGGAAAAGCTGGCGTGAAAGCTCGCCTTAAAACCACTGCGGCTTCACGTCAAGGCTTAAATACACTTGAAAAGCTACTCCTCTGACTCTCTTTAAACTCACGCCTGGCTTTCACCCATGCTTATAAAATCGGCTCATTCTGGCAAGAGGCGACCCATAATTTATTGCTATCTATCCAAGAGTTACCTGATGACAAGTGCAATGCTGTTTTGAGTGTTGGAGCAGCCGCTATAGTGACTATCCTGGCTACTACAGTGTTGGTTTGACTGCTGGCCTATAGACAGGACCAGGTGCTTTTATCACCGCATTTATGGCAAGTGAAACAGCAGCAGTAGCTGTTGTTGCAGCAAGCAGCTCTCTCGGTCTAATTCGAGGTGGTCTAACTGCCCATGGCCTATTTAAAGAATTTAATCCGTGAATTGCAAGAAATGGGCGCCTTAAATAATTTTGTGGCTGCAACAAGGGATTACACGCCCGCCCTGAAGGCCTCAATAAAATCGCTTCACAAAATTCATTATCAAATTATTTTTAATGCTATTATCTCGCTAGCAATGCTAGCGGGATAATCAGGATTCCATAACTGACAGGGAGATAGCATGTTCAGTATTTATGATATAAAACCAACGTTTCAAGCGCTGCTAAGGCCCTTGGTTAATCAAATTCATATCAAGGGATTCACTGCGAATCAAGTTACTGTTTTTACTTTCATTTTTTCAATTCTTTATGCCTTGCTTTTAGCAATTTTTATTGAATCTTCCTGGCTGTTAATCCTTTTCCCTATTGTTCTATTTTTGCGTATGGCACTTAATGCCATTGATGGTTTACTTGCCAAAGAACATCATCAAAAAACACCTTTGGGGGCAATTTTAAATGAGTTGACCGATATGGCTGCTGATGCTGCACTCTATCTACCCTTCGCGCTTTATCCCGGAATAAACAATTTTTTAATTATTGCTATTGTCGTATTGGCCCTGCTTAGTGAGGCAGCTGGTTTAAGTGGTTTACTGGTTGGTGGTTCAAGACGCTATGATGGTCCAATGGGCAAAAGCGATCGCGCTTTTATTTTTAGTTTACTGGCAATTTGGCTGGCCTTATTTGATTTCTCGGCATGGATTAATTGGCTGTTATTGATAATCTGTTTCCTGATCCTGTTAACCATTGTGAATCGTGTACGCCAAATTTTGCAGGAAGTGGAGACCCTAAATGGCACTTAATTGGACGAACCTCATTGCATTCGCCGCGCTGTTTATCATCTTGTGCATAGCCAATACCATTATTTATTTAGTTAAAAACCGTATTGACGAAAAAAATTATGTTGAACTAACCCAACGGATGCAATCCTGGTGGGTCATGGTCTTACTGCTCATTGCCGCACTCAGTATCAATCCCATGACAATGATTGTATTTTTTATGTTTGTAAGCTATCTCGCCTTGAAAGAGTACTTTACGATCATTCCCACCCGCCGCGTGGACAGGCGAGTGATTTTTATCGCCTATTTATCTATCCCTTGCCAATATTTATGGGTCGCTATGCAATGGTATGGCATGTTTGTCATTTTTGTTCCGATTTATATGTTTCTAATAATCCCTATGCGCATGGTGATGTTGCAAAAGACAGAGGGCTTTTTAAAAGCCTCTGGCACATTACATTGGGGTCTCATGCTTACCGTCTATTGTATTAGTCATATTGCTTATCTTGGAGTGCTTCCTGCCGGTAATGATTGGCGTAATGAGGGAATCAGTCTAGTTATCTTTTTAATTTCTTTAACGCAATTTAATGATGTCAGCCAATATGTTTGCGGTAAGCTGTTTGGCCACAAGAAAATCATTCCTGCAATAAGCCCAAATAAAACCAGAGCAGGTTTTTTGGGAGGAGTAATAACGACTTCTTTGCTAGCCATTCTGTTAAGCCCTTTTTTAACTCCTTTTACCTGGGCAGGCGGGTTATTTTCCGGCTTATTAATTGCCATTAGCGGTTTTCTTGGGGATCTTACCATGTCTGCAGTAAAGCGAGATTTAGGCATTAAAGATACTGGACAATTATTGCCCGGACATGGAGGGATTTTAGATCGCCTAGACAGTATTATTTTTACTGCACCCCTCTTTTTTCATTTTGCGAGGTATTTTTATTACTGATGAATACTTTATTACGTTTCCTTTTCTTTCAATTCTTTGTCAGACCAATCATTGGTATTTTGCTCGGCTTAAATGTTCGCCATCGTGAGCGTTTACCCATAAAAGGCCCTGCCATTCTGGTAGCTAACCATAACAGTCACTTAGATACCATGGTCTTAATGACTCTATTTTCATGGAAATTACAAAAAAATATCTATCCTGTGGCCGCTGCTGATTATTTTCTGAAAAATAAACTCCTCGCTTGGTTTTCACAACATATCATCGGTATTATTCCTATTCAAAGGAAAACGAAAGCCGGTAAAAATCCCTTTGCCTTGATTCAAACTGCACTCGACAAGGATAAAATTATTATTTTTTATCCCGAAGGCTCACGAGGCGAGCCGGAAAAAATGAGCGAAATCAAAAGAGGCATCGCCCATCTGGCCAAAAGTAATCCTACTGTCCCTATTTACCCCATCTTCATGTATGGTTTAGGCAAAGCGCTCCCTAAAGATGAATCATTACTTGTTCCCTTTGTTATTGACGTGGTCATTGGCACCCCCGTACTATGGACCGGCGATGCAACAGAACTATTAGACATAATTAAATCCCACTTTGAAGAACAAAAGCAGGAATTAGTCATTAATGAATGGAATTAAATGAATACTACTATGCCAGCAATAACACGGTATTTTTATACAACATAACTTAAAATTCTTTAGTTTTTTGAGGTCCATCCAAAGCCTCGACTAATGCTTGGTAACGCGGATAAACGTGACTAAACGAAGCCATCTTCCCAGGAGAAAAAAAGGTGTTATGACTTGGCTGTCCTTTTTTTAACAATAAACTTACCTCTTCTTCCAAATTAACTTCCGTTTCCAACCAGCCAGATGCATCGTGTACCAGTATGGGAAAAGCAGTAGGCTGAGATGACAACGCTTGATTTAGCTGACGAGTATATACTCGTAATTGAAATTTCATTGGATCCGCTTCACAAGTTTGCACATTATAACCTAGTGTATGCAATGCATTCGTTTGACTAGGGTTAACTCCAGGTGTTGCAATTTCTTTAAACTCGTTAAACAAAAAAAATTGCGGAACACCCTTTATGTAATTGTACATTACGGTTCCTTCATCCGTTTCAAGAACCCTGCTTCTGCCAGAGAACTTAGTATTAGAAAGCCTTTCCTCATCAAGCAAGCCCAGGATCTTTAAATCAAGCTCCCCCCAGTCCCGTTGCTTGACCAAATCAATGGTAAATTCGCCATCCATAAATTCTACTTCCCTACTAATGAAGGATAAATCGGTATCCGCGTCAGCGTGGGTTAAGCTTACATTTCCTTTTTTATCAGCGATGATGACAGCAACACAACCTTGTAGACCTACTGTTGCTGGAAAACCGCTTTGTGCCGCAGTTTTTCTGACAGTTTCATTTTGACCAGCAATCAACATTGTTCTTGGTGGGCGCTCTGATGTTTTACTACTATACATTTTTAACTCTTTGTCAGTGAATTAGTAATATAATAGCATTTTGTTTATCAAATAAACACGTTGGGTGAAAAAGAGTAGTCTCCTTTGCGGGTGGGTAGCGGAATATCAGCATAAATTCGCAAATCATCAATCGCGCAAGGACTCATTTCTACAGCGTCTAGCGTGCCATCGGCATCTCGAATCCAGACACCGGTTGCTTTAGCCGCATGGATATCGCTTTGAAAACTCCCTGCGCAATTTATTACAATGGCAGTGTCCTTCGCTACTTTATTGGGAATAGTATAAATCGTGTTTGCCACAATAAGATGTACATCCACCACTTGACCTGTTCTTCTTTGCTCAGACACCAAAACACCCTCTTTGTGATCAGCGCAAATTTCAATGCCAAAGCGAATACCGTTTTGGGTAAAAAATGGCTCTCCATGCCCAGGGTAGAACATACCTATAAATGGCTCCAAAAGCTCATTTGCTTCTATTCGCTTGCTATAACGTTTGGGTTTATGCGTTACATCTCCCGAATGGAAGAATGCAGTACTGGTATTTTTTACCAAGGTCATCCCTGCAATTTCTTGCTGAAAATCTTGTGCTGGCTTGAAATTTCTAAGTTGCCACTTTTTTATTGTGTCAGCATATTTTATCTTTTTCTTTGCATCGGCCAGATCTAGTGTTTTTTCCAGATAAGTTGTACCTGGAATAATAATGGCATTAGGAAAATCATTAACTAACTTTTGTAAGCGTTCCCCAGCCTTTTGAAACGCCTGTTTTGAATAAGAAAAACTTTTCTCAGAAGCATCCATATTAAGCAGGGAAAATTCAGGACATAAGAAAACAAGCGTATTGTCTTTATCAGGATCTCCAGCCATGGCTAATTGATAAGCCTGCTTAAATTTGGCTTCAATCAATGTAATCTTTTCATCCAGGCTCTTATTAACTAAATCATCACCTGGGTCCCACATAACAGCAGTGATTGTTTTCATAAATAAACTCAATAGCTAGTCTAAGTATAGCCAAACTGAATAATGGATTGTGTAAAGTAATATTCAACCCAATTAACAACGACCAAGAGTATTATCGTGAACAACCGTATAACCTTTTTCACCGGTAAAGACTGCTTCAAAAAATTGCCATTCAAACTCTGCCGATTGCGTAAAAGATGAAATAACTCGCTCTTGTTGTAAAGGACACATTATAGACTCAGTTAATTCTTGCGTAATTTGGGTTATAGTTTTGGTAGCAGATATAAAATTGTCGCTGGAATAAGAGGCCATCCACTTTCGATAAGGGTGATCTAAAGCACAGGTTGTAAGATCTATTCGCTTTCCTAGCTCCCTATAGATCATAAAGCAGGGAAGAAAGCTGACCACTGCTACTTCTACAGGAGCATGTTTCGCGTTAGCAAGAAGATAATCGGTATAATTAGCAATAACAGGAATTTTTTTACGAATTGCTTTATGGTTAAAAAAAGTTATTGCTGGGGACTCTGCAAGATACTTAAGATGAAATTTACGCTCTGTTTCCTTAATATAGGCTGATACCCCTCGCAATTGCTTTGCATGAACTGGATTAGAACATCGCAGTGATGTTAATCCCAGTGCATAAGAAAGCTCACGTAAATAAAGTTCATCTTGTTCTAAATAAAGCCTGAAGGTTTTCCTCGATAGGGAGCCCTCATAGAGTTTTTGATTAAATGGATGGTGGTATATTTTTGGAAAAACAGTCGAGCATCTATGCATTATTCTTGAAAATACCATCGTTTACCTCCTCAAAATAAATCGGAGGAAGTACCCAATGAGTTAATACAGAGCCCAAAAAACTCAGTTTTATCAATCTCACTCTCCCTCCGCAGGCATTACCCAGTGCAGGTTATAAGGGTCTTTCTCAGCTTTGGTAGAAACCAAAGCACCCCTGGTGAATCATTCATCACGAGTCTAACGAGCCAAGATCAGTCTGTCAATAAACATGCTTTATTAATGAATAGGTGGTCATGATGTTAAAAAAATGAATTACTTGCTTTAACTTATGGGGCAGCCGTGTCATTCAGCTTGGCTTTGCAGGACAAATTGCTGCGCTTAAGCAGATATTTTATCGCTAATAATCATCGTGACAGGTTTTCCCAACCAGATTTCTATTTTGGCTAGACAGGCTCTGAGGTGGTTAGCTTGCCTATGTTGATCAAGATGGGCTCTACTTTCCCATTTTTCAAAACAGACAAATTCGCAAGGATTATCTTGCCCCTGATAAAAATGATATTCAATGCAGCCTGATTCTTGACGCGTGGGTTTCACTAATGCTAACAACGCTTCTTTTACCTCTGACTCCCTGCCAGCTTTGGCCGTCAATGTAGCAAACACTGTAATCATCTTTTAATCCTCTTAAATTCAGGAGTTAATCTCTACTTAAGCTCCATGTGATATCATATTCGCACAAAGAGTGTAAACCAAATTATATCGAGGCAACGATTATGGCTCTGTCACTAGCAGAACAAGGCAAATTGGATGAGGAATATGATGATTTAAGCCAGCTGGTTATTGAACAAGAGCAAGACCAGTGGGCAGCAAAAAAAGAAGCTATCATCGCCCTTTGCACCGAAAATGATATTCCGTTATACAATATGGCTGCACTAAATGTTATGAAAGCCAGTGGGCTTTTAAGCCGCTTACTAAAGCTTATGGCACAATACGAAAAGTTAGAAGAAGCCAATGTCGTATGGGATCAGGAATTCCTAACCTGGAAACAGACCTTTGACACAGAGGTAAAAAAAGCAACCTTGGCTTTAGTTACTCTACATGATCAGGCTTATCTAAGCATCGCTGATCAATACCAAAAAAGAGGGGAGGTTTCTGCGCAAACCTTACTCACTATAAAAGATATGACCGATCTCTTGGAAGATCCTGATTTTATTTCTGACGACGTTTTAGTCTCAGCCCCCTTTTCACTCCTGGAAATGTCTACAGACCAGGAAGAGCAGGTAAAAGCCTTGATAGAGCGAGCTGCCAGAGAAGGAAAGAAAGTATTTTTACCGGTTAACTATGATGGACATTGGTTTTATTTACTAAAAGAAAAAGAAGGCGAGGAAGACGTCTGGTCGATACAAGACGAGCAACCTTTTATAGACGATGAAGCAGCACTTTCAATCAGACAAAAAGGAATGCTGAAACACAGCACTGCTTTGCTCGATAAATTGATTGGCAAAGACAATTATAATGAATTATTGGTGTACTCTACTGAAGATCAATTCAATGATTTTGATTGTGGCACTCGGGTAATTAACGCGTACCGAACAATAGCAGATTCCGATTATCTGGAGCATAGCCACGCAGACATCCTGGTCGAACTGCTTGAAAAACAACTTTCGCAAGAAGAATATGAAGCACTTCCTGAATTGCTTTTTAGTGAAGACATAGAACTTAGTGAAAAAGTCGATCAGGTTATCGAAGCGACTGTAGCGACTCAAAATTCAGAGCATGAGCAATTTGAGAACTATCAAACATTTGTAAAGAACACCGTTTATGACGTAATCAATAGACAAGGTTTCTTCGCCAACCTGCAAAATAGAATTCCTGTTCAGGATCTTGAAAAGGATCTGGACATCGATCTAACCCATCGAAGCGCAGAAGAGATAGAAGAAATTGACGAGGAATTTGCAGCAGCCCTTCAAGAGGCTGAATGCATAAAAGCAGGCCTTTAATCAAGGCCTGACCACAATCTTACCAATTTGTTCATTTGACTCCATATAACGATGCGCTTCGACAATCTGTCCAAGAGTAAAGGTTCGAGCAATTTTGGGCTCAAACGAGCCATTTTCTAAATGATCAAAAATATATCTTTCGGCTTTGGCACGAACTTCAGGTAAGCTAACAATTTCAAAGAGGGTGTAACCCCGCATTGAAATGCCTTTGTTTAATGCTGTAACAAGTGGAAATGGAGTCATGGGCTCCATCGACAAATTCCCATAAACAAAAAGAACTCCCCCTGGGGCCACTGTCTCTGCCAGTAGTTCAACACCCTTACCAGCAATAGGATCGAAAACTATCTTCACGCCTTTCCCATTGGTGATTTCTTTGATACGAGCAGGTAGATTTTCGTCATTTGTCACAATAACATGATCGGCGCCCAAGGCTAATAATTCTGCTTTTTTCTTGGTAGTTCGCGTCGTTACAATACTGATTGCCTTCTGGGCATGTGCAATTTGAATGGCAGCAAGCCCTACACTACTGCTTGCAGCCGTAATCAAAACGAAATCATTTTGGGCAAGTTTCCCATAATGGATTAAAGCCCCATATGCAGTCAGGTACTGCATCCAAATAGAGGTTCCTTCCTCATAGGACAGTTTCTTTGGGTATTTTGCAAGGGAAAAAGCGGGTACTATTGCCACTTCTCCATATACCCCATATTTACCAAGATTAAAACAAGGTACCGTACTGTATACCTGACCAATCATTTTTTTGTCCCCATGAGGACCAACTGCTTCGACTACACCAGACGCCTCGTAACCGATCTTGGAAGGCAAATCAGGTTGTATCAAATAGTTTCCTGTACGAAACATGATCTCAGCGCGGTTTAAACCAATCGCGTGAACACGTAAGCGCACCTCTCCCTCGCCTGGTTCTGGTAGCGGGATTTCTTCTACCTTTAGTACTTCTGGAGCTCCAATTTTGTGAAAACGGACTATCTTGACAGATGAATTCGACATGAGATTTCCTTCTATTTCTGTTGCTTGCTCAGTGTCGGCCTCCAACGCCTACATGCTTCAGCTAAGCTCTTCACTATAATACGAGCTTACTCTTATTAATCAACACATTGAATTTTTTAAATGCCGATTCTAATTTGAACATACCTCGGATAAGTGTCGAAGTACCTGGGCAGACGAGGCCATTTGTCAGCACACGCCAATATACAAATCCGATACAAAAAAACGCTAGTCAAACCCGCCTGTCACTTCATGAGGGTATTCAAGCGGCAAACTCGCAAAAACCTTGTCTAAAATAGCTGCTTTATTATCAATCAGATGATTATGATTGGCTATCACATAATTTTTACCTCTGGCAATAAATCCAAGATCTGCGAGTTTACTCGCAAAGGGTGAATCAGCGCTTGCCAAAGAGTTTAATTCAATACGTTCTGCCTTGTTTTGCCAAGCATCATAAACCAGGGCTTTTACTAGAGAATCTGCTATTTCAATCGAATCGGCATAAAGAGGTGACACGCGGTAGCATAAAGAGGTTTCACCCTCTTTATCACTCTGTTTACAGACTGTTAAAACACCATAGCCTCTAACAACTCCCTGTTCATAATAGGCAAGAATAATTGCATCAGCTCGGGCAACCCAATGGTGAATGAAATCACAAAAACCCGCCCCACTTGCACCATTGAATAATGTTTCTGTATAACCATCAATCTCGTGAAAGGAGGTAATCCTTTTAAGTACCCCCTTTTCAATAAGCGGAATAATTGCCGCTAATGGAGCCTTGTTAATTTGTTTGAGCTGAAGAGAATAAAAAATATTGACCAGCGATGTTCTTAGAAAACCTAGCCGCTCATAAAAATTAACTGCCCGAGGTACTGCATGAAAACAAACCAACATTTCTCTGGAAATAGACGCTGTGATGGCATTCTGCCATAACAGCGGACCAACAATTCGTTGGCCGCGGTATTTTTCTTTTACCAAAAAAAATCCTGCTGAACGCAGCGGGCTTCCCTGTACCCGACTTAGACTTTCATGTAAGAGTACACAGCCTGCCAATTCATCATCGACATGAATCGCATAAATTCGATTAAGGGGATAATTAAAATAACAATCTACATCATAGGTACTGTAGAGCCATCCTTCTTTAACAGCGTCTTCCAGCATTAGGGCAGATAACTCGTCTACTTTAATTGGGGTAATTGTTAAATTCATTGTATTTTCTCTAGTTAACACCTAATCACTAATATCAACAGCCCCTAATAAAATTCAGCCAATAATTTAACAACCAATTCTGTTCTATTCTTAGCATTAAATTTATATCTTAATGAATCAACTCTATCTTCAATGGTACGATAGGAACGCTCCGTTAATTGCGCTATCTCCTTTACTGTTTTTCCCTGAATAAGTAAATCAGCACAGATTTTCTCCTTTGTTGTTAATTGCTTATTATCTGATATTGATAGCGCTTTTAAAAAGGTGGTTCTCTTTTTATGCTTATTCTCAATGAAATTACTAGTATCAACTGAAACACAGGCTTTCTCTTTATCGGGATTAAAAGCAATTTCATATGCTACTGCCAGCTCCCTTCTTTGTTTTATTTGCTTATCAAAAAAAGAAATGAAATGCGTCAATAAATCAAGATTATTAATATAGATCTGATTAATGGATGGATTTAAAAGGTGCGTTCCAAAATGATAAAAATCAGTGAATTCAGTTTGGCTTTTTATAATAGTGAATATATGTTTGAAATCAAAATCAGCTGCATCTTGCATCATCGCCGCTGTTTTACCATAGCACTCAACTGCATCCCATACTAAATATTGCCCAAAATCAATCGTTTCCGGTGTAATGTTAATGCAGGGATCAGCATCGTAATATTTTCTCCTGGCATAATTGAGCATAAAATCAGGATGATTACATAATACTGTTAAGCGCTGATCCCTATAAACTCTGACATGAGAAAAAGTAGTAATATCAATGGACTCAAGAGGCTTGCATAATTTTTTTAATTCTTGCGTATAAAGCAAGGTAGGATGGCGTTGTAATTCCGCCAAGATTTTTCCCATAAAAATACCTTTATTTACTTCATTTTTGGCTACTAACTAAAGCACTAATTATAATCAACAGCTGACATACTGAACGCCGTATTAATACGGTATTTACTCTGCTAATAGCCTCTCACTAGTAATTGGATTTTTACAGGGGGAAATTTCTATCAATCATTATGCCTGCCACTTTCCAGATGAATTTTACGAAAAAACTTGTGGATGACTGGTGAAAGCATAATAACGACGATGGCAATAAAGGCAAGACCACTGAACAATGCATATAAACCAGCAAATAGCTTACCTGCGGAAGTAGTAAGTGTAGCTGCAGGCCCCATTCCTGACAGAATCATCGAAGCATTGAGAAAGGAATCAACCCAGGACATTTGCTCAAAAACATGATAGCCAAGCATACCAATAAAGAGAGCCGCGATGATAAGTATGAGACCGATAGAAGTATTACGAAGCAGGTGTAAATAAACATTTAACGGTGTATTGTATTCTTGCTGTCTTGCAGACATTATCACTCCTTTTAATCATCGATGTATACAGAATATCCTATCAATTGTTCAATCACCTCAAAATTTCGAATCCTGGGCGATCCTGCCAGGGCAAATTTTCTCGCGTACATTCACTGACGTCAGCGAATCGCGGCCCCTGCTGCAGCCAGGCGTAAAATAGCTCTAGTTGGTTTTCATTCCCACAAGCAAAAACCTCTACTCGCCCATCGCTTAAATTACGTACCCATCCTTTAAGTCCAAGCCTGTCAGCCTCACTTTTCGTAGAGGATCGAAACCACACGCCCTGAACTTTACCAGAAACATAACAATGCATAGCGAACTGTTCCATCATCCTGCCCTGTTGATTTAATGGTAAAAAATTTTATCTTATTTTGCCTATAACATGAATAAAATCTTTCCAATGCTAACTCTTGTATGTTATTTATAATTTGTGCATTCAAAAATCGTCCTATTAAATTTAATTTTTTTTCATTTTAGCCGTTAATAGAGCAAATCTATTCCATATCCTAATAGGAATTTTACGAAATGGATAACATCCACCAACTGACAGCAATAGAAATCATTCAGCATATTCAGAAAAAAACGCTTTCTGCCAAAGAAGTGATGCTGGCGCATTTGAAACAAATCGACAAAGTTAATCCTGCTCTTAATGCCTTAACCCAGCGTTTTACTCCCGAGGAATGTTTGCAGCAGGCCGTCAATGTCGATAAGGCAATTGCTGCTAAGAAATCATTAAAAAAATTAACAGGTCTCCCAGTTGCAATCAAAGATGCTTTAAATGTGGAAGGCTTAATTTGCTCTTCTGGCAGCCCTGGTTTTTATAAAGCAGGAAAGGCTCAGCAGGATGCAACGCTTGTCGCGCGATTAAAGGCAGAAGGCGCCATTGTTATTGGATTAACCAATGTTCCAGAAATGTGTCGCGGTGGGGATTCCGACAACTTAATCTACGGGCGGACTAATAATCCCTATGATCTGGATAAAACTTGTGGTGGAAGTAGTGGTGGTTCTGCCGCGTTAATTGCTGCAGGCGGTGTACCTTTTGCAATAGGCTCAGATGGAGGCGGTAGTCTTGTCCAACCTGCACATTGTTGTGGAATTGTTGCCTTAAAACCCACTCATGGACATCTCCCATCCACAGGTACTGTAGGAGGAGATTCGCCAGGCCTCATTGGTTCTATGCTCACTTATGGTCCTATGGCCCGTTCCGTCAATGATCTCCGCTTGGGTTTGTCAGTGCTTGCAGGCCCTGATCAGTTTGACCCATATACAATACCCGTCCCGATTGAACCAGCACCCCCACTAAAAAAACTGCGTGTTGCCTATTTCACCGAAAATGGTTTTACTCCCGTAGCACAGGAAATACAACAGGTTGTTAAAGCGGCAGCTTTAGCCCTGGAAGATGACGTTGCTGTCGTTGTTGAAGAACGCCCGGACTGTGTCAGTCAATCCTATGCGCTGCATTGGGATCTTTTTCTGGGAGGGGATCATGGAAGCGGCTTCAAGCAGGTATTACACCAGCTGGGTATTGAAACACTCTCCTGGGAGTTAAGAGAATTTCTCCGCCAGGCAGAAAACTGTCAATTTTCAATGACTCAATTATATAGTCATATGAGAGAAATCGATTTATTCCGCATGGAACTTTTTTCTTTCATGCACAAGTATGATGTATTAATTAGCCCAGTCTTTCCGAAAGTAGCCAAACCACATGGTATCGGGATTAAAGAAATCAGCGATTTCTCCTATGCGATGACCCATAATTTGAGCCGATGTCCAACGGTGAGTCTACGATGCGGCACCTCAGCTACAAGATTACCCATCGGGGTGCAAATCGCTGCAAATCGGTGGAAAGATACCACTGCTCTGGCAGTTGCCGAGCGACTTGAAGAATTATTAGGTGGATATCAACCCCCTATTATTTTTTAATATATAATTTTGAAATAAACAGAATGATTTGTTTCTGGGTTTATTAGAAGGCGTGGTTGCCAATTAAATTTGAGAGCCGTGAATGACCGGATGCTGTGCATAAGCACAGCATGTAGGTGAGCGAAGATAAAATCTGCAACAATGAGACAAACTGCGCCCTGTCAGATTCAACCAGGCAATTTAGCTATTTGCCCCTCTAGATGCAAAACGCATAACAGCCTTTGCCTCATCCAAATCATCTGCATTGAGTTCTGCAGGTTGGGGAAGATCTTGATTAGGCCATATTGCCTGCGAGATTTTGTTGATAATATGTTGCAGCAACTCCCTCACTGTCCTGGGATCAAGTATTTTAGCAGCCGCGCTATTTGGACAATCGATCGTTAAATCCTGCACATGAATACCTTTGGTGGTAAAGCTCATTTCACAATGAATTTTTGCATGATAAGTAGACGTGGTATTTTTTTTGTTTCCTACCACGACTGTTGGATAAGTATGATCTGCGATAATAGAAACACCACCTTTAATTGGTACAATGTTTACCTTAGATACTTCATTAGGAAATTTAATCTGTGTGTTTTTCTTTAATTGCGCATTCACCAAACAATGGTGACTCGCAAAGGGAAGTCCGCCTTGATGAAAATGAGACAAAGCATGATTAGCCAATATCTCTTTTTCTTCTGGGATTGCTTTTGAGAACAATTCCGTCGCAAAAAAAGTACGTAGTTCGTCCTGACTCTCAAACTCCTTTCCCTGTCTTAACTCACCTATAGGTCTTCCATTGATTAAAATTTGAGTGCCTTTGCCAGCTCGAATTTCTCGGTTCCAGTCACTTAGAGTTGATTCTAATGATGCGAAACCGCCCCCTTGTTCCTTATTACCATAAAAGAATCGTTGAGTAGCGCTATATTGCCAAAAACTTGCCATTGTAAACCTCTTAAAAATCAAATTGCATTATATATGATCTAATGCGCCATTAACACCCTTTTTGAATAATATTTGTTCTAAGCCATGCCCATCAAAGGTTGGCTATTTCTATCAGTCTTCATAGTAGGAAAGAATTCACCACCCACATTGGAAGCAATAGAAGCCCCCGGAGTATCCGACAGATTTCTGTCCCTAATAGACTCTTGCCCAGTAAGAAGCGCCGTTATTTGCTGATTATTGATAACTCCGGCTACTTCGAGAGGCGTTCCCATTTCCAGAGCCTGGGCGTTTCTATCTGCCCCCAACTCAAGAACTGACTGACAAAGTTCTGTTTGTTCATTAATAATTAATAGGTGTAGCGCGGTTAGGCCGTCCTTATTTGCCAAATTAACATTAATCCCTTCGTAGGCCAGCAAATAATGAACGATGTGCCAATGCTTATTGTAACAAGCGAGTAGTAATAAGGTGGTTCCATCTTTGGATTGCTGATTAATATCCCGTTGACCAGTGCTCAATAACGCCTTAACAATGTCAATATGGCCATTTTCACAGGCAACATAGGCAGGATCCAAACCCTTCGATACGGAGGTTTGACCAGGGTTGGCCCCCAAGGTAAGCAAGTGTTTTACTTTGTCGAGATTCCCATAAAAGGCTTCCATATAGAGTAACCCAACCCCATCTGCATTGATCATTTGGGCTCTCTGTTCATCCATGTCGCCTAAATTACCGAGACAACACTTAAACCTAGAAAGAACAGTCGTAGTAAAAGTCGCAGATGGGCCAATTAGCTTAATCCTCATTAAACTGGTTTCCTCATCATTAAAGCAAGCAAGTACTGCTTCAGCAATCTCCTCCCGAGTATACTCCATATAATAGTCGTTCGTTTCTTCCTCAAAATCATTGATATCTGTTAACTGCCAAAACCCTGTAGACACGTTATAACAAAGAAAAACGTCATGATCATGCGACTCTATGCAAAAACAAAGTTGTGGATAGTCTTTAACGAACTGTTGCAAATTTGCGAATAGTCTTTCTGCTTCCCTTTTCTGCATAACAAGAGTTTCCTCCTGACTTCTTAAACCACCTTTTTCTTGTGTGTGATGCGTAAATAACAATTTCTCTCGGTGATATGCCTGATACGCAAATGAACAATGGAAGACCTGAAACTGCAGTGAGTTGATCTTCGCAATAGAAACTAAAAAATTATAAATTGAAAGCAATTTCTTATCGCCATCTTTACCTTTGCCCAGGCCGACTCGTAACCGAGCCTCATTAATCTCGGCAGCAAGACTTGTCATGCTTTTATAACGGCCAATCCTGTCTAACAGACTATCCCATGCATCTTGTTGATCACTCAGATAAGCCATTGCTAAAACGGCATCAAAGCCCAGACAGGGCCCAACACCAAAATCTATTTCTAATTCAGCAGCCAAGGAAACTAGTTTTGTGATTGAAAAAGCCATTACACTATTGCCAGTAAAAAAGCCTGATTATACTTAGCAAACATTAACCAAATATTAACCACCGAGAGCTATTTATTTGCATCAGGCCACTTTATTTGCGTCGTTGACTTACTTTGACGATGGAGCTGTGTTTCAATTTCCCCCCTTAAAAGTCAAGCCATTGAGCCAGCACTCTATTGGCGCATTGATTACTATGGTTCAGACCCACATATTACAGTTTTTACCCCAGCAGCCTACAATGATGATTCAATGAGCTATTACTTTGGAAAAACAATTTATTTCTCTAAGACTAGATTAAAGGACTCTTATTATGCGCAGGAATAAAACAGATAAAGCAGTGGATAATACCCCCCAAAATAGTCAACAGGGGAAGCCAAAATATGCTTTCTTTACTGGAGAAGCAGAGAGCTCACCTGGCAAAATAAATATCTTCGTTCTGTTAGCTGAAATTAATCTATCATTTGCTCAATTTCTTGCTGAAAAAGATAAAAGTGTTTATCAAGACGGGGTTACTAAATTGAACCTTTTTCTTAAAACACTTGCGCCTATCCTGGAAGCTAATGCCATGGCAATTCACTATGTATTGGGGGCTCAAGGATATTATCTAAAAGCAATCTGCTGCCTGATTGAAGCAAGCGAAAAAAAAGCTAAGGTAAAGTATTGTGATCAAGGGAAACAATACCTTGAAAAAGCCATTCACTACGGCCTCGAAAAACACAAGGAAATAGCGATTTTCAGTGATTTTTCTAAGACCCTTAAAAAATATCAGACTGACTTAGATAAAACGGTTGGTTGTTATAATAAAAAAGTCGCACAACAAGAAGAAAAACGAAAAAACAAACAACCTCTGCTGCGAGATAAGTCAATGCGGGTCGCAGTATGTGAAGATAGATTTTTTGCTAGCTTAACAGAACATTGTGCAGTAGGCTCTCTCACACTCAATAACGAGATTCACAGAAAAGCAATAGAGATGATGAGAGAGGCGCTCACTGCCTGTAAACCACTAACACCAGAAATAATCTCAACATCGGAACTGACAATAACACCCCGCTGACAACTTGAGAGCATCGGGATGCAATCATAGCCGCAAGCCTCAGAGCATTGACCTGGGGGGTTAACTCCTTTTTTGCTTTTCCAACCAACTCTCAATTTGGGTTCTCAATAAAGGTAAACTGACGACCCCATTTTTTAGCACTTGATTGTGAAATTGGCGTATATCAAAACGACTTCCCAATTGTTCTTTGGCTAATTGACGCAAACTTTCTATTTCATTTTTTCCCAGCATATAAGCAGTAGCCTGCCCTGGCATCATAATATAACGATCAACCTCGCCCTCAATAATGTTTTCGCTCAGAGCTGTATGCTGTTTTAAATAAGCCACTGCTTTTTCTCGACTCCAATGAAAAGCATGTATGCCTGTATCAACCACGAGGCGTGCTGCTCTTAGGGTTTCATTCGACAACATTCCCAAACGAGAAATATCATCCTGATATAACTCCATCTCATCAGCCAGGCGTTCGACATACAAAGCCCAACCCTCACCAAAACCAGCATTAAACAAATACCGGTTTAGCGTAGGTATCGCTTTGTTTTCATAAAGCAGGGCTATTTGAAAATGATGACCCGGTATCAATTCATGAAAGAGAGTTGCCTCTTGATCGATACGACTACGTTTTTCAGGCTCATAGGTATTGATATAAAAAACACCAGGCTCTGTCCCCTCCTCATTAGGCGGATGGTATTCACCAGAAGCCCCTGTTTTTGCTCGATGGGCAGGATAAGGTCGTAGAATACCTTCCGTTTTTGGCCTAAGGTCAAACCAATCAGAAACTTTAGCTTTGGCCCGTTCCAGAGCGGCGACATTATAATCCAAGATATCTTGTTCCGTAGAAAAATAATTCTCTGACTCTTCTTTTGCACGCTGAAAAATTACGGTCATATCGTCAGTACCATATTTTTTCATACCAATTTCAGCAACCTCTCCAGATAATTTTTGTATTGCTTGTAAACCCAATGCATGAATTTCATTCGGCGACAGCCCCAGGGTGGTTTCTTGTTTGATTTTAGCCTGGTAGCATGCCAACCCTGCTGGTAATGCCATAACACCTATTTCATTTCTGGCTTTAGGCAAATAGTCCTTCTCCAGATAATCCACATATTTTTTAATAGCAGGATTTATAACTTTTTGAATTAAAAGGGTAACTTGCGTTTTAAACGATTCATCACCATCCCGGCGAGCAAAATCAAAATAAGGGGATGCGCCAATGGGACTATTGAGTACTATTTTAAGTTGCGCTAATACTCTCGTTACAGCAGGCTTTGGCGCAGTATAGCCAAGGCTCAATCCCAATTTTAAATTGTCGATTTGATTATCGACCACTTTATCAAAAGTCTGCCAGCGGGTAAGAGCAAATTGGCGAGACTCCGGGGTTCCAACGGGTTGTTTCTCAGCTACAATAGCCATTTTATTATGCCAACCAAAGCTTGGATTAATATCCCAAAGCTCTTCTCTACAAATTCGACTTGCTTTTTTCGCTTCCAGTGTTTCTTTTAGAAGGAGATAAGTCAGGTATTGCGACGACCCCTGCAATGCCTTTTCATCTATTCTGTACAGGGCTAATAAGAAATCGTCTTCTTTTTGCAACCATTGGTTATAAGCTTCTATAGAAGCATCCATAAAACGATCTTGTGCTACATTGGTTTTTCCCCAAAAGAGACCTAATTCCGGCGAATAATCGAATAAGCTCTTTTCATAATCGTCTGCAAGATCGGCAAATTGCTGCGACATCTTTTTTCTCTCGGTAGCTGGATAGGAGTAAGCCATTGACTTTAAAAATAATAGCGAAACCAATAGACAGAATAAGACACGTAGAAGGTTTCTTTTTAGAGACATCTAAACGAATCTCCATTAATCAGAAATAGTGAATTAGATCAATCCTACCGGTTCCCAATTCTTAAGCCAAATAAATTTTTTTCATTCGCCTTATTGATGTAAATTGGGACGAAATAAACGACTTGTTCTTTTGCAATTTAAATTGTTTTCCAAATATACTAATTCAACCTTTATCTTCTATAACGACGACCACTATGAGCCATGCACAGGATTATGTTGATGCCTTAAGATCGGGTTGTTATTTCAAAGCGCTCGAGTTGGCTGCTTTTGTTAGCCAAAAATATCAATCAATGAAAAAAGATCTCATGGGTGCTGATGAACTTGTACAATTGGGAATTTATGAATTAAGCCAAACAGATATTGATAAGAATGACATTCCTGCTATTAATTTTATATACAATTACCTGCAATACCACCGTTATCTTGTAAATGGTGAAAAGGGCTATACCCTAATGACCTTTCTATCTTTAGCCAGTCTTGTTTTGGCGGTTAAAGAAGATGAGGAACTGGAAGAAGTTACTGCAGCGACTACCATTGAAAATGCCAATCAACTGAAATCTTTTCTTCAAGATGACTCTGATTTTTCCAGATTAATAGCAAGCAACGCTGATCGCGCCAGAAAATGGATAGAACTCATGAGCCAATCTTTGGCGGAAGTAGAATTGGCTAAAAAGATAGCAACCATGGGGACCCAGAGTTTTGCTAATTTAGACAAGGAGCTTGAGCAACTGGGACAGCAACTTGCGAAAGAAAAAGTTCATTTTTTCTGCCCCTTGATACAACGAAGAAAACAAGCCCAAATGGTCAAAGAGGCTCTTGCCGCGTTTAGGGATCATTTACAGGACAAGCTTGAAAAAGAAGGGGTCATCTTCTCCACTGAGGGGGGAATGGCATTACTCGTCGAACCAACCACCAAACAGCAAAAGTTAATGAATCGCTATCAAATTATTGCTGTTCTGGTGGAGCAGATGAAAGAGAAAACTGTTTTTAGCTATGGTGACAAGCAGGTTATAGTTAAAGCCATGGAAATTTGTTACTACAATTCACCCTGCTGGCAGGAAAGAGTTTTTTTTCAAAAAGCCACCGATATATTCAGTGGTGGTCTAAAACCACTTTACCGCAGCCTATTTTCCCAGGAAAAATTCTATAAACAGAGCATAGAGGCATTAATAGCGCTCGATGAAGAAGGCGCAGGCATGCTGACACCAAATTAATGTAAATAGTGTTAGGTGACTAAGGAAAAGGGGCTTAGAAGGTGTAAGAGCCAGGTTACCAAGACAATTATCAATAGACTCACTAACAAGGGTGGTGTGTTTTTCTTGCTAAAGAAGCGATAAATACCAAACAGCAAAGCGGTGAGTAATAATAAAAGCACCCCCGTAAGCAAAATTGTCGATAAGGCTAAATACAAACAACCTGCGTTAAAATAAAAAGGCACAAAGGTTGTGGATAATCCAGCGCCCTTACGATAACACAAACTAAAAAAATAATGCCGGTCATAAAGAATTAAAAAAACCATAGCATAAACTCTAAGCGCATTGACATTGCTTAATTTTTCTCTGTAATTCATCGTCCTGCCTGCCTGATGAAATTAGTATGGAATCATACTGCCATATTCTTCCATGTCTGGAGAATACTCCGCTTCCATTGCATTTTTTATTGCCTGCTCTGTTTTTCCATGCCCGCTGATACATTGCTCAAGAACAGATTGCCCCGAGAAGTCGTTACTAAAAGCTGCTAACATTTCCCTAAACTCTTGCTGCTCATGACTACCCAACGGCTGATTGACAAAAATATCTGACAAATCTACCCGCTTTCTCTCTGC
This sequence comes from Legionella feeleii, assembly GCF_001467625.1. Classification (GTDB taxonomy): domain Bacteria; phylum Pseudomonadota; class Gammaproteobacteria; order Legionellales; family Legionellaceae; genus Tatlockia; species Tatlockia feeleii. The sequence goes on along the minus strand of NZ_LNYB01000080.1, from coordinate 434,555 downwards.
AATCTCTTTGGCAAAAGATAACATGTCAGCATAAGTTTTCGCGGAATTATCACCAATAAAAGTCGACCAAGCTGGCGGATTGCCTTGAATGTATTTCACTAAAATCTGCTTACCATTTCTAAGATTCTCGACAGTCTTTTTACACTGTGCAGGATGAGCTCCTTGTATCATTAAAGGGCGACCATAATGGTCAGTGAGCGAATTTCTTAACGCCTTGGTATCCCGTGCAGGCTCTATATCAACCATTTTTAAAGTAGAGCAAATTGTTTTTTCTGTACAGTGCAAGTAATCCAGGGGAGATAAACCATCCTTATCGCGAATTTGGGTAGATACACCCAGTTCTATAAGGCGGCTAGCCACGTCTGCACGGCCAAGGATAACCGCATAGTGAAGTGCTGTTCTACCTTTGTCATCCTGATAGTTGACGCGTAGCTCCTCTTTATAGACATCAATAAATTTATGTATTAATAACCCGCTAGAGGGCAATAGCGTCAACAGAATGAGGAGGGATTTTTTGCCGTACCGGGAACCATCACACAGATTAGGGTCAATACGTCTCGACATTAAGCTAAATAACCGTGCTACATCAATAAACCGTTCATTAGCTAGCAGGAAATGTAAAACAGGATTGTCAGGCGCCCAATCAGCATTGGGATTAAAATGATTTAAACGGATAAAAGACTGTAGCTTCTTATCAGAAAGACGCATAAAACTCAGTGAATTAAATCGCTTATTTGAGTAATAAAATGAATGCATGTATACTTTTTATTCAAAATGATTTGTGCACATTCTATGCGATTTAAATACTCCATAGCAAATGCAAGTATGAATTAGCAACAACCCATTGGGGAGCAGCCTCCATACTCGTCAGCTCAATCAACATCTCAGTATGATGATGTCCAGTATGAGCAATAAACATTTTTCCTTTGACAATCACTTTCTTGGTTAATAGAACTTTTTTCTCTTTATATTGCTCCGCCGTGAGTACCAATTGAAATTTAGTGGTACGCCGTTCAAGGCGATATAACTTATCGTTGTCGAGGCTTCGGCCTATTCCACAATAAGATTTTCCAGTCGTCAAAATCCAGTAGGTTTCAGGCTCATCACCTTTTTGGATACTTTCATAATTAGGAAGACCAGGAAAAGTTTGCACCCCAAGCTTACCTTCCAATTTGATTTCCTTTCCTTCCATCAGACAATTTTCAGCACTGGCTAATGGGCTGAAAATGAGGAAAAGATGGAGGAGTAAACAAGCTAAAATCTTCATTGATTTCTCCCTTTTACAACACTTAAATTAACGACATCTGCAGGCTCCTCTATAGAAAACAAAGGATCCTGATTCCCCATGAATGATGAGTGTTTTTGCGCCAGTTAAAATGAATTGCTGACTTTGCTCAAGAACATAGTCGACCATATCCTGGCAAGTTGTTCGCTTGCTTAACAACAATGACTTTAATATCGACTACCTCTTGTAAATGATTCATTTGATGTTGCCATAAACCGCTATCACCACTTACTCCAGGACTTAGGACCAGTGTTTGTTTCATGGCAGGCCTCCTTGCGAAAATCGGACCTTTTATGGCAACGCAGCTCAAAACTAGTATAGGTTATAGCAACTTTGCTAGCTAACTTTGCTTATTGTTAGAAGGAGTTGTTGGAATATTTTCTTCTATTCTCTTAATCATATAAGGAAAAAATGGATTCGATGAAAGACGCAGAATCGAATCCAGGCTAACAATCAGTACATTGCGTTCCCCACGAGTAGCTGTTGCTCCTAACTGAATGCCATAATTTTCAGTTGGATCAGGTTGTAAGCCATAAAGCCCATCCGTGATTGGAAAAGGTATGGCAACATGCGATAAAGAATAAACCTCTTTGGGATAAGATAACCCCAAAGGACGGCTTTGTTCATTAACAGCCCCCGCTTCTGTGATAGATTCGACCACCGCTTCACTTTCTTCGTTAACATTGGTGATAATTGTTGTCCGAAATTTCCTGGGGGGTGGATTTAGAAGGCGCGTCAATGCAGCATCCGCCGCAGGACGCAATAAAATACCGAATTTTGCAGCTCTATTGAGGTCAAACAATACCAATTCACTGCCATTAGCGGGAAGTTGAGCATAAAAAGCAGAAACAATAGCACGGGTGCTGACCGTAAAATCCATGACTGATTGGAAAGTAAGTATCGGAGGAAGTTGACTAAGTTGCCCACGGCGAATCAAGCGCAGAATTTGTTGCTGTAACTCTGTTGTTAGACAGTAAGATTGTCGCGCACCATTGATAGGAAAAGAATTATATTTAAATGGATTGAATTCAGGAAGTATGCTAAGCCATGCTGCTTTTGCAAAAGCAGGTAATAGAGCAGGCAAACCTGCAAGTCCGGCAAAACGAGCAAAACGGGTAATACCAATCATCGGCGAAATCAATATAATTTTGTCTGGGCGTGTTAGTTTTTCATCTTCAAGCGCATCGAGAGTGTACTTTAATGCCAGTGCTCCCCCATTAGAAAACCCGACAAGATGCAAAGGCCGAGACGGACCTACACGTTTCCGAGCCTCCCTGATTGCTAATCGTGTTGCTGCTAACCAATCCTCCCATTTAACATCGGTCAAAGCAGCAGGAACGGTACCGTGCGCCGGTAATCTAATCGCAATAGCCACGTAACCATGCTCACGATAACGCCGAGCAATATGGCGAAGGCTATAAGGGGAATCTGTTAGTCCATGTAAAAATACAACAGCCCCAACCGGGGGCCCCTGCGGTTCAAGTATATAAGAATGATTCCAATCATGAGGAAGTTTTCCAGGGTAAACTGGACTACCATCAAAATATCGATTTACCGGAACACGCTCTTCCCTGTTTAATTTGAGAGTAACTTCTCTCCGGACAGATTCAAATAGCGTATTCTCAGCCTTGATATATTGTGACCAATCCAATTGTTCAAGTTCTTCCGCCTTTAAGTCTTTAGGAATGTAGGTGTGCCAAATTTCCAGAGGAGGGCCACGTAGCGAATCATAGCTCCGGATGGCTAGCAACGTTACCAGGACAATGCAGAGTAATTTAAATAATGATTTTAATATCTTAAAAAATTTGGTGCGCACTGGTTCAACTCACTTTGACCATCTGGAATTACAGGCATTAACTGTTCGTTTAACCGCAACTCCACACATCCTGTTTTTAAAGATACTACCATACTTCCACTTTAAAAAACTTCCAAAATCGAGCGATGTTAAACCCTGGGATTGAAAATTTGATTCAACAACAATAGGAGATGAATCGTGGAGTTGGGGGCAGAGGAGAGACAATAGGCAGTATAACCAATCTCAGCAAGGTCCCTCCTGAAAAGTCTTAGAGCTTCCCTTATAGTCCAAATCACAAAAAGCATAAGCACAACCTATTGCTGTCCTAAATACGTCTTCTGGACAATGAATATCTTCACGTACTTGTGGTTTTTGATGTGGGAAATGGGATAACCATTCATTTATGACCTCACTACTATATTTTAGCCAGACACCTTGTTTAGAGAGATCAAAATGTTTAGTGCGATCAAGCGAAGGGGCCATGCCAGACTCTGGCTGAGAGAAAGGGGCGATGAAAACAAGGTATTTTTTACGTCACTTTTATCTTGATTAATTTCCGTGTTTTTAAAATAGTGATAACGTATCTCTTTAAAAACACTACGTGCGATGAAAATCTATCAGGAGCCCCCTTGTTTACACAATTTTTCACTATCGGGTTACTGATGTTACTGGCCGTGATGTCACCCGGACCGGATTTTGCCCTTGTTACTAAAAATACAGTATTACATTCTCGTGAATCCGGATTCTTCACCGCGCTTGGTGTAGCCCTGTCCAATTTGATTCACATTAGCTACTGTTCTCTAGGACTTGCTTTTGTTATCTCCAACTCCATCTTACTATTCAGCCTTATTAAATACCTTGGCGCAGCTTATTTGCTGTATCTTGGGGTCACCTCCCTACTCTCCAAACCTGCTATTCATTTTGTAGACAAAAAAAGAATGCAAATTAAGAAAACATCATTGCCAAAAGTCACCGCTTTTCGCCAAGGTTTCTTGTGTAATCTGCTAAATCCCAAAGCCACTTTATTTTTCCTTGCGTTGTTTACTACCATTATTAAATCGGAAACGCCAACTGTGTGGGTTTTGATTTTTATTGTTGAAATGTTTGTTATCATCGCGTTGTGGTTTTTTACCTTAACGATGATTTTGTCCCATCCTAAAGTAATAAAACTACTGGAAAAGAGCGAAAAATACATTGCCAGGATTTTAGGGGTATTCTTAGTGAGTTTTCGAGTTGCCCTAGCATTAGTAAAACGATGAGAGATGACTCGATGATAACCGTTACCGTTATTGGTTCTGGGGCAATAGGCAAATTTTATGGAGCCCTGTTTACTCTTGCAGAACTTCATGTCTGTCATCTTGAGCGTTCTGACTTCTCAATTTTACAGCAACAAAAATATTATGAACTTGAGCTGCCAGATGGCACTGTCATAGAAGTTACACCGAAACAAATTGAGAAGGATTATAAGCAACTACCTAAATCTGACATCATTCTTATTGCACTCAAAACCACTGCAAATGAAGTATTAAAAGAAATCCTGCCTTATGTTCTTAAACCTGAAAGCAAAATTCTTGTTTTGCAAAATGGGATTGGCAACGAAGAATATCTCGCCTCTTTCATCAAGGAAAACTGTTCTATTCTGTGCGGTGTAACGACAACAGGCGCCACTCGCATTAGGCCAGGATATATCAAGATAAAATACCTTGGTGAGTTAAAGTTAGCCCCTTTTCTAACTGGGCAATCAAGTGGAGAAGAGATTAAGCAACTACTTAAGTCTTCAGTCAATCATGCTATGTATCCCAAAATTCAACTCGCTGAAAACCATCGTTTTCTTCGTTGGACAAAATTATTATGGAATACTCCTTTTAGCAGTTTAGCGGTACTATTTAATACCTCTGTTGATGCCCTCGCTACACAAAGCCATTATCAAAAAATTGTACGTGCACTCATGTATGAAGTTTGTCTAGTCGCTAAACTGGATGATGCCGAAATTGCGAATAACATTGAGAAATTGCTGGCAGCGACCGCAACATTGCACGGCTTTTATCCCAGCATGTACGTTGACTTTCAAGAAGGCCGGCGGCTTGAATCTCAATATATTGTGGCTAATGTTATCGATTATGCAAGAGCACATGGACTGGATACACCCGTATTGTCCTTTATTTATGAAACACTATTAAAGCTGGAAAAAAATGGCAGAATATTCACATGCAGTGAACAGAACGAAATTTTTCGGTTAATCACACCGTTAATAGAAAGATCCAACTCCTAACTGCGCGTCTTCTGAAAAAGAAATTACCGTATGCAATGCTTACCGTTAAAACTGTTACTGTGTTCCTGGCTCCTGGTTACCAGAGAGCCAGGAAACTTAACGTGATGAAACACTGTCTTTAATAAAATAAACCAACAAAATAGCGAGTAAGAGGAAGAATGGCAGTATCCACAGATAGGTAAAAAAATCCGTAGAGAAGGCTGTTAAAAATAAAAAAGGAATAAAGAGCAACAAGGTATTAAATAAGAAAACGGCTGTATTCAATACACTAACAGCAACCCCTCGTGTTAACGCGGTTGAAATCTCACTTACTAGTGTAAAAAACAGCATTGAACCCGATAGAAAAAACCCTATAAAAAACGAGACAATTTTACTGATGACGAGGGTATTAATATTGAAATGCGGCAGATAAAGGCCTAGTAATAATAACATCGTCCCTACACAGAGAGTAACGTGTATGATCATAACTCTCGATTTTATTTTATTAGAGAGATAACCCCATAGGGGAGTTCCGACTCCAGTCCCCCCAAAGATCATACCGCCAACAATAACGGCTTGAAGATTATCTACAGCATAATAGCTCTGTACCCGCAAATACCAAAGACCTGCATAGGCTAAAAGCACCCCAAACGAAGTTGCAGCAGCAATAGAGCTCAGTAAAATTTGTCGGTTATTAAGAACAACTGCTAACGATTGCTTGAGGGAAAGCGTTGCTTCCTGCTTATAACCTGAAGGGGATTTAAGCAGGAATAAAGAGAGGAGTAATAAAATAAAGCCAAAGCCTGCTAAACCATAATATAACTCATTCCAGCGATGGGTAATTAAGGCCAACGTGAAATAATAATGAATAATAGCTGCGAAAATACAAGACAATGTTTGCGTAAAACCAAATAAAATAGGAAATTTTTCTGCCGCAAACCATCGAGCGATTAATACTGCAGCAGCTACAAAGGCAAAGGAAGCGCCTATTCCTTGTAAGAAATTGGCCAGAGTATAAACAGTCAGTGTCTCCGCGAATGAAATAATAATATTGCCCATAGTCAACAAAAGCACCCCGCTACTTACGACCAGGCGCGCGTTCCATTTATCAAGTAAATAACCTGCCGGGATTTGCATGCATGCAAATCCTAAAATAAATGCGCCACTGGCAATTGACACACCTAAATTGCTGGTATGCAGAGAGGCTTTAATTGATTCGGAAAAAACAGCAGATGCCGTATTTAAACAAAAAGAATAGACAACAAATAGGGTTACAACGAACCACACAATATATCCATAATATTTTTGCATACATTCCCTTATAAAATTAGCGCTATATTCTCTCTCTCACTTTTTTCACTCACTTCCCTCACCCAGGATCATTTAAGGCACAATTGGAAGTATTCATTTCGTACAATAGCACCTCATTTAAAATGGGCATGCGGGTAATTGATTAGCATCTGTCAACCAAAATTGATGATGCCACTTGTCATAGATTGAGACCGGCATTTTACTTTGTTTAAACTCAGCAAAAGGCAGATCACATAAAAGCCATTTCAGGAAAGCAGCACAAACCGCTGGACTAATGAGTTGGCCTTTTTGATAAATTTCTTCAAATTTTTGATGCAAATGAAAAGAGGTTGTTTCTCTTAAGATTTTTTGAATATGGGTATCAACCTCTCCCGGAATCACCGAAGAAACCCCGATATTTCTTTCCTCTAACTCTTGTCTCACGATTGCAGCTACTTCATCCAAACCCGCTTTGCTTGCACAATAAGTGGAGCCATCTTTAAGCTTCAACGTGGCAGCCCTTGATGTAAGGTACAAGATGCGGGATTCTGACGGCATTTGGCTAGTAAGCAGCGCAGTTAATTTCATTGGCGCCAGCAAATTAACCATGAGCACTTCATCAATACTCCCGCAAGTATATTGCTCCAAAGGTCGTGGCGGGCTTTTCATTCCCGCATTTTGCACAGAAAGATGCAGGGGCAAACCAGTCTTCTTAATTGTTGTTGCTACATTCTCTATATCATCATTCTGGGTAAAATCGGCCTGAATAGGAATGAAATCGGGAAAAAGAGCCTGTGTAGTTTCCAAACTCGCAAGATCACGCCCTGTCCCAAAAACAAGCCAGCCATTGCTTAATAAATTCTTACTAAGCGCCAGTCCGATTCCATGAGTAGCACCTGTGACTAAAGCTGTTTTTTCCATGGTTAGTAATCTAGTCAAAAGATACAATCTACGAAGTTTAAAATAGAAAATCAAATTTTAACCATCGCTCATACTGTTACCCAATGTTTGTATTTATCCTCCCAAGGAAAAGGCAGATTTCTGCCTATTTATGGATATTTTGCATGGATTTTAATCTTTTCTAACCATAAAATACGCGCTGCAACTATTTTCTCGCCACAACCAATAGAATTCTCCGGATAAACAGAGGAATACTTTTTTATCTAGCCTAACTCAGAGTATAATCCTCGGTTAAGCCGTTACCATCAGGATGATCATGAGCTGTTTATTTTGCAAAATTGTAAATGGAGAAATTCCATCGAAGATGGTATTTGAAGATCCGGAAGTTATCGTCATTCATGATATTAGGCCACAAGCGCCAACACATATGCTGATAATTCCCAAGCAACACATTGCAACAATTAATGAAGCCGATAGTAAGGATGAGCAATTATTAGGCCGCATGATACTTACTGGAAAGAAAATGGCTAAAACTGAAAAACTAAGTGACGATGGATATCGATTAGTTTTCAATGTTAATTCCGGTGGCGGGCAGGAAGTTTACCACATTCATTTACATCTACTGGGCGGTCGTCAGATGACGTGGCCCCCGGGCTAGGACTCATTACAATGCAGGAATTATATAAAGAAATTATTAAAAGACTGGGTGAGGACGTGAACCGCGAAGGCCTGCGCGACACCCCTGAGCGTGCTGCAAATGCCATACGCTACCTTACTAAAGGGTACAATGAAAATCTTGAGGACATTATCAATAATGCCTTGTTTGAATCCGATATGAGCGAGATGGTCATTGTAAAAGAAATTGAAATGTATTCCATGTGTGAACATCACTTATTGCCCTTTTTAGGAAAATGTCATGTAGGCTATTTGCCTAATGGTAAGGTTTTGGGTTTATCTAAAATCGCACGTATCGTTGATTATTTTGCTCGCCGTTTACAAATTCAAGAACGCCTGACTAGTGAAATTGCTTATTGCATTGAATCAATAACAGGTGCGCGTGGTGTAGCAGTAGTGATGGAAGCAAAACATTTATGCATGATGATGCGAGGTGTAGAGAAGCAAAACTCAATTATGACAACTTCAGTTATGCTTGGTGAAATGCGTGATAATCCCGCCAGCCGAAGTGAATTTTTGCGTCTTATTAGCCGAGCCAGCAGTTTATACTAAGCCCTCGTTTACACTGAATAAATTTAAAAAATATAAAAATAGCAGCGCGCTTCAATAAACACGCTGCTGTACGATTTACTCTTCTTCTGTTGAGGAAGGCTGAACTTCGCTATCTAAAGATTCGTCGTCCACTGCTTCCACTGGTACTGATTTTTCATTACCAGCCGCAGCTGCTTGCGGTTTGTCTTTCCACTCCAGCTTGACTCGTCCTTGCTTATCAACACCTGCCACAAAGACTTCTATTTCCTGGCCCTCACCTAATACAGATTCAACCTTCTGAGAGCGATCGGAACAAATCTGAGAAATATGTAAGAGACCATCTTTACCAGGCAATAAATTGATAAAGGCACCAAAATCGACAATCTTGCTGACTTTACCTTTATACGTTTGCCCTACCTCTACTTCAGCAATCAGCGCCTTGATTTGGCGTTGTGCTTCTTCCAAGGCTTCAGCGTCAGGAGAAAATAGTTGAACAGTACCACTATCATCAATATCAATAGCTACACCAGTACTTTCAATCAAGCCTTTAATTGTAGCACCACCTTTCCCGATAATAGTGCGAATTTTATCTTCAGCAACTTTCATAGTGGCAATTCTAGGCGCATGCTGGGACAATTCTTCACGGTGCTCAGACAAGGAATTGTTCATTACACCAAGAATATGAATCCGTCCAGCTAAAGCTTGATCCAGAGCCTGCTCCATAATCTCTTTGGTAATCCCGGTAATTTTTATATCCATTTGCAGCGCAGTAATACCTTTTTCGGTACCTGCAACTTTAAAGTCCATATCACCTAAATGATCTTCATCACCCAGAATATCAGTTAAAACTGCAAAACGATCACCTTCTTTAATCAACCCCATGGCAACACCAGCAACAGGTGCTTTCAGAGGTACACCAGCATCCATTAAAGCCAAGCTGGTACCACACACTGTTGCCATCGAACTTGAGCCATTGGACTCGGTAATTTCAGAAACAACACGCAACACATAGGGAAACTCAGTCGCAGTTGGGAGCACCGCTATCAGGCTGCGTTTAGCTAAACGGCCATGACCAATTTCTCGTCGCTTGGGACTACCAACCATTCCTGTCTCACCAACTGAATAGGGAGGGAAATTGTAATGCAGCATGAATCTGTCTTTGGATTCACCACTCAAGCTATCCAAAATTTGGGCATCACGCTCATTGCCCAACGTTGCCGCAACGATCGCCTGCGTTTCTCCACGAGTAAACAACGCTGACCCGTGTGCTCTCTCCAGGCATTTTGTGCGAATCGCAATGGGACGTACAGTTTTCTGATCGCGCCCATCAATACGTGGCTCTCCATCCAGAATACGGTTACGTACAATCGCTTTTTCCAAATTCCATAGTATATCGACCACAGCGTCTTTATTAACTTCCTCTTGTTCGCTGCTGATTTTTTCAACGATTTCTTGTCTTATTTCAGCAAGACGCTGATAACGTTGTTGCTTATCCTTCAACAAATAAGCCTGGGTAACTGCGGAAGTAGCCAATTCGGCAACTTTCGATTGCAAGGCTGTATCTGTCGGAGGCGCAACCCAATCCCAAGCAGGTTTACCAACTTCTTTGGCGAATTCCACAATTGTCCTGATAACAGACTTCATCATTTCATGGCCAAATAATACCGCGCCAAGCATCACTTCTTCGCTTAGCTCTCGTGCTTCTGATTCAACCATCAAAATAGCATCATGTGTACCTGCAACAACCAAATCAAGCTCAGATTGTGCAATTGCTTTATACCCCGGATTTAACAGATAGACACCATCTTTATAACCCACACGTGCGGCACCAATAGGCCCTTGGAAAGGGACACCTGAAATCGCGAGGGCTGCGGAAGCAGCAATCATTGAAACGATGTCAGCTGGTACTTCAGGATTCAACGACATGACCGTTGCAATAATCTGCACTTCATTGTGGAAACTCTCCGGAAATAGGGGACGAAGAGGTCTATCCATCAAGCGGGAAGTCAAGGTTTCACTTTCGCTGGGACGTCCTTCACGTTTATTAAATCCACCAGGAATCTTTCCTGCTGCATAAGATTTTTCCTGATAATTAACAGTCATAGGGAAAAAATCATTCCCTTCAGCCCCATCTTTCTTGGCAACTACAGTAACGAGAACCTGCGTTCCGCCCATACTTGCAAAAACAGCGCCATCCGCTTGTCTAGCTATTTCACCAGTTTCAAGTACTAGCGTGTGTTCACCGAATCGTATTTCTTTAGTGATTTTAGCCACGTAACTCACCTCTTTGAATTGTTATAATGAAAAAAAAGGCGCAGAAAACTGCGCCTTTCATTTGACCTGAGAATCGAGCAGACTAGTCCCATTAGCATTGTTCCAAACGCTCAATAGGAATCCCGTAAGCCCAGATTTTGAATCAATGTTTGATAACGAGCCTGATCTTTTCTCTTCAGATACTTCAGCAACTTACGGCGCTTGTTTACTAATTCTTGCAAACCACGTCGTGAGTGGAAATCTTTTTTATTGACTTTAAAATGATCGGTTAAGTATTTAATCCGACTACTCATTAGAGAAACTTGAACTTCAGGCGAACCAGTATCTTTATCAGCTCGCTTATATTCGTTAACAATTTCTGCTTTTTGCGCGCTAGTTAGCGACATTATTCACTCCTGAGGATAAGCTAAGTGTTCATTCAAAGGGGAGCATTCTATCAAGGCCAGCCCTTTGACACAAGTATTAGCAGAGAATTTGTGCAATATTTATTGACCTTTCCCTGCATAAAAAATCTATAAAGCCATGACACAACCGATTCTCGTTGTTGGCAACATTGGGCTTCTTTCAAAGCTTGCTGGCAGAATATTACTCAAGTCCTGCAACAGTCTCGCTAGTCAATAAACGTTTTACTGTTAAAATACCTGTCGCCTGAATTTCTCCCAATCCCACAAACCGGTCCTCATCATCGTGAAGGCGAATACAGCTGCTATTCAAATTGGAAACCTTCTTATCAACAAGCACTTTTCCCTGCCTTAGAGCAACGACTTCTTCTCTATTTAAAACTAAAACAGGTAAATAGGATACCGCTCGTTCCATGGGCAAAAGGCAAGCTAATCGTTGTTCAGCTGTTTTATTCTGTAAATCATCTATATCGTACATTGGCTCATCAGCAAACCCTGCTGTATGCACACGATGAAGCCTGGTCACATGCGCTCCAACCCCCAGTCTATCACCAATGTCTTCAATCAGATTACGGATATATGTTCCTTTGCTGCACGATACTTTAATATCAAATTCCTTATTGTTAAATCCGGTTAAATCCAATTGATGAATAATAATCTCTCGTGCAGCACGCGCAACATCCACACCTTCACGTGCATATTTATAGAGGGGAGTACCATTATGTTTCAAAGCCGAAAACATGGAAGGGACCTGTTGAATCTTGCCTTTGAATTGCTCAAGGACAGTCAATAGTTGAGCGTCTGTCACTGTAAAATTAGAGATTTCCTGGGTGATCTCACCACAAGCATCGGCAGTATTCGTTTTGATACCCAATAAGCCGCTCGCTTCATAGCATTTGTCAGCATTGAGAAGATATTGGCAGAATTTGGTCGCCTCACCAAAACAGATCGGCAACATACCGGTAGCCAATGGATCCAAACTACCTGTGTGCCCCGCTTTTTTTGCTTGAAATAATCTTTTAACCTGCTGTAACACAGCATTAGACGACAATCCTTGTGGTTTATTAAGCAGCAAAATACCGTTTACAGACTGCTTATTCTCAATCTTGTTCATCATCAGCGTCTGAGGGATTAGCTTCATCAATCAATCGACTTAACCGCCTGCCATATTCTATTGACTCATCATATACAAAATGAAGCTGAGGAACCGTACGCAATTTCACTGATCTTGCCAAGGCAGAACGCAAATAGCTTGCAGCCGCATTTAGAATTGCTGCAGTTTCCTTCACGTCATCGTTGAACACGGTAAAATAGACCTTTGCGTGTCCCAAATCCGCAGAAACCTTTACAGCTGAGATAGTAATAAAAGCAGGCAATCGCGGATCTTTGATTTCCTGCTGAATAATTTGCGAAAGCTTCCTCTGCATCATCTCTGCAACGCGGTCGGTTCGCTTAAAATCCTTACTCATAAATCACGCTTTATTTCAATTGTCTCAAATACTTCAATCAAATCGCCGGCCTTAACATCATTGTAATTCTTCACCCCGATACCGCACTCAAATCCTTGGCGAACTTCAACAACATCATCTTTAAATCGTCTTAATGATTCCAGCGTACCCTCATAAATAACGACGTTATTTCTGAGTACACGAATTGGATTATTACGCTTGATCATACCCTCAACAACCATACAACCAGCGATAGCTCCCAGCTTGGGTGAGCGGAATACGTCGCGTACTTCTGCAATACCGATAATCTCTTCTTTAAATTGGGGCGCCAGCATACCCGATAGCGCACCTTTGACTTGATCAACGATGTCATAAATGACGCTATAGTAGTGCAAGGAAACAGCTTCCTGTTCAGCCAATTTCTTAGCACCGCTGTCAGCCCGGACATTGAACCCAATTAAAATTGCATTGGAAGCGATAGCTAAATGGACATCAGATTCCGTAATACCACCAACACCACTTGCAATAATTTCAACTTTCACTTCGTCAGTTGATAATTTAACCAACGCATCAGCAATTGCTTCAACTGAGCCCTGTACATCAGCCTTCAAGACCACATTCAACACTTTTGCTTCTGCAGTCGTCATGGTTTCAAAGAAACCATCCAGAGAAGATTTTTGTCGTCTAGCCAACTTAACATCACGGAATTTTCCTTGACGGAATAAAGCCACTTCTCGGGCTCGTTTCTCATCAGGGACAACAACTGCTTCATCTCCAGCGTGTGGAATAGCCGATAACCCAAGTACCTCAACAGGAATGGAGGGACCAGCACTGTCCACCAGGCTGCCATTATCGCTGACCAAGGCGCGAACACGACCATACTGCAAACCAGCAAGGATGATATCCCCTTTATGCAAAGTTCCATTTTGTACAAGCACAGTAGCCACAGGACCACGTCCCTTATCGAGTCGTGACTCAATAACTACCCCTTTTGCTGCACCATCAGTATTTGCTGTTAATTCCAACACTTCCGATTGCAACAAAACAGCATCCAGTAATTCGTCGATACCTAATCCGGATTTAGCCGAAATTTTTACGAACATTGTGTCTCCGCCCCACGACTCAGGAATTACATCATAGGCTGATAGTTCGTTCATAACCCGATCAGGATCAGCATCAGGTTTATCCATTTTATTAACTGCGACAATAATTGGCACATTAGCCGCTTTGGCATGTTGTACTGCTTCAACAGTTTGTGGCTTAACACCATCATCTGCCGCTACAATCAGAATGACGATATCAGTAGCCTGCGCTCCACGAGCACGCATTGCGGTAAAGGCAGCATGGCCGGGGGTATCAAGAAAAGTAATTTCACCTTTAGGTGTGCTCACATGGTAAGCACCAATATGCTGGGTTATTCCACCCGCTTCGCCGGCAGCAACCTTGGTACGTCTGATATAGTCAAGCAAAGAAGTTTTACCGTGATCCACATGACCCATAATGGTTACAACGGGAGCACGAGCTTCTGTTTTACTTCCTTTATTCAAGACATCGCCAAGTGTATCTTCTATAGCATTTTCTTTTACTATTTTTGACTTATGACCCATTTCTTCAACAACAATGGCAGCCGTATCTTGATCGATAACCTGGTTGATAGTAGCCATAGCACCAAGGCCCATCATCACTTTAATCACTTCAGCAGCTTTTACCGACATGCGTTTAGCCAATTCAGCTACAGTAATTGTTTCTGGTATTAATACTTCATGTACCATAGGTGCAGTCGGCATAGCAAAACCATGGGTCAATGCCTCTTCGGCCTCACGATATTTCTCTGATTTTTCACTACCCTTGCGCCTTTTAACTTTATTACGCTTATGACGCATTACAGAGCCTTCATCATCCTCACGCTCAGGAGCCTGATATTTACCTCTCTTGCCAGCACGCCCTTTCTTGAAATCTGACTCAACCTCAGAATCAGTCTTCTCGCTTTTATCACCGTGCTTCTTTTTAGAAGCCTTCTCAACCTTTTCTTCAGCAACAGGTTCCGGCAGAATTTGATCGGCTATGGGGAGAATTTCTGGGATAATCGCTTCTTCTGCTTCAGCAACTAATTCCGGCTCTTCAGCAGCCAGCTCTACTTGCCCATTTTGCTCTTCAGGTAAAACTTCAATTTCAGCGCCAGACTCAGCAATCGCTTCAGCTTCGGAGATTTGTGCAACGTCTTTCGTTACAAGATCTTCAACTGGTGCAGCAATATCCTCTTCATGCTCAGTTTCACTTTGCTGATCAAGCAAGCTACTTCGTTTGACGTAAGTTCGCTTTTTACGGACTTCGATATTTACTGTTTTGCCACTGTGTACGTCATGGCCAACAGTCACTTGAGAAAGGCTCTTACGGCGAAGAGTAATTCGCTCCGGAGTTGTGCGTGTTTCTCGGTTAGAGCTACCTTTAAGATGAGTTAACAGAATACGTTTCTGCTCTTCGTTGACTGTCTGTTGTTCATCACTAAAAGATAACCCTGCTTCCTGTAACTGGTTCAATAGGCGTTCAACAGGGATACCAACGACTTGAGCCAATTGTTTAACCGTCACATCCGCCATAATTTAATCCCCTTTCAGCAATCCCACATAGAAACTGCTCTAATTCTAAATACTATGAGCTCAAAATTCACTGTATAATCAACGCATTATAAGCAAACGCCTTGATAATCTGGTAATGCATGAAGTTGAAATTTTCCAACCCCGAACAATCTAATTAATTCTTATCGAAACCACGGCTCTCGTGCTGTCATAATCAGTTTGGCAGCTTGCTCTTCTGTCATACCATGAATATCAAGCAACTCATCAACCGATTGTTCGGCAAGCTCATCCATTGTTGTAATCCCTTTAGCTGCTAAGCTAATAGCTAAAGCCTCCGTCATCCCATCCATTTCCAAAAGTGACTCGGTGGGAGTGCCTGACAGGCCTTGCCCAGAAGTTAACGCCTGGGTCAATAGCGTATCATTTGCCCTGTTTCTTAGTTCATCAACAATTTCTTCGTCAAATTCTTCAATAGCAAGTAATTCTTCTTTGGGAACGTACGCAATCTCTTCCAGAGAAGAAAATCCATGTGTCACCAAAAGATTGGCAATTTCTTCATCAATTTCCAACGTTGTGGTAAAGAGATTAACAATTTTGCTCGACTCTTCCTGGCTCTTGTTATTAAACTCCTCAACCGTCATTACGTTCAAAGTCCAGCCTGTCAGTTGACTGGCCAACCTTACATTTTGCCCGCTTCGGCCAATTGCCTGTGATAACTGATCTTTCTGTACTGCCAGATCCATTGTATGGCTATCTTCATCAACAACAATCGAGGTGATATCTGCAGGTGCCATCGCATTAATGACTAATTGTGCTGGATTGTCGTCCCATAAAATGATATCCACACGCTCACCACCCAATTCACCAGAAACAGCCTGAACGCGAGCGCCACGCATTCCTACACAAGCACCTACTGGATCAATACGACCATCATTGGTCTTAACAGCAATTTTAGCGCGATTGCCTGGCTCTCGGGCAGCAGCTTTAACCTCAATAACATTCTCACCAATTTCAGGTACTTCGATACGAAACAGCTCTACCAACATTTCATTGCGAGTACGGCTAACATACAATTGCGGCCCACGTGCCTGAGGTGTTATCTCATATAAATAGGCACGTACTCTGTCATTCGGTCTAAACATTTCATTAGGTAGCATTTCGTTACGCGGCATAAAGGCTTCTGCTTTACCGCCCAAATCAATAATGATGTTATCTCGTGTGACTTTTTTGACTGTACCATAAACAAGTTGACCCAGTTTATTCCTGAATTGATCAACCACTTGTTGCCTTTCTGCCTCACGTACTTTTTGCATAATAACTTGACGTGCGGTTTGCGCGGCGATGCGACCAAATTCAACTGAAGGCATCGGCTCTTCAATACGTCCACCGATCTCAATTTTTGGCTGGCGCTCCTTGGCTTGAGCAAGCGTTAATTGCCGCTCAGGGAACTCCATCTCTTCATCAGCAACAACATCCCAATAACGGAAAGTTTCATATTCGCCAGAACGAGGATCAAGCTTTACTCTCACCCCAATATCTTTATCAGTGAGTTTACGAGTGGCAGATTCAAGCGCTGCTTGGATTGCTTGCAATACAACTTCTTTGCTCACACCCTTCTCGTTAGATAATGCCTCAGCAACTAATAACAATTCTTTGCTCATTGTTCGCCTCACTCGCCTGTCAAATTTGCTTTTACTATTTGTGAAAATAGTACTTCCAGTTGCTCATCACCCACTTTTAATATCAACTGATCATCACTAACAGTCATAAGAGTACCAGACAGTTTGCGTCTACCTGCTACGGGTTTAAACAATTTTACCTGGATATCGCACCCCAGATAACGCTTATACTGCTCTTTATTAAACAGCGGGCGAGGTATTCCTGGAGAAGATATCTCTAAACTATAATTTCCCGAGATGGGATCTTCCACATCGAGGAGCGCACTAACCTGTTTACTAACTCGCTCACAATCCTCGATACCAATGCCATCGACTTTATCTATATATATACGCAGCAGCGAATGTTTCCCCTGTGATAAGTACTCACATCCCCAAAGCTCGTAACCCAAATCCTCAATCACCGGCTTTAATATTTGTTCAATTTCGCTCTGTATCATATGCTACCCGACCACCTACTTTTCCTGGATTGACATTGATTCAGGCATATTTTTCGAAATGACTATTTTGGGAACTACTCTATGAACATCATTGCCCACGGCCCCAAATATAATCTTAAAACAGAGCTTGAGTAATTCACCATCGCCTGACTGATAGCTTTATATTGCTCATTACCTGTTTGAGCATAATAAAAAACCCCAATGATGGGGTTTTTAATAGTGGTAGCGGGGGCAGGATTTGAACCTACGACCTTCGGGTTATGAGCCCGACGAGCTACCAGGCTGCTCCACCCCGCATCAACTGAGGGCAAGTATACTCACCCTCCCTTTATTTATCAAGCTTTTTTTATCAGTTGGAGGATATTAAGAAATTAATTATTCCTTCAGTATTTGGCTTGTTGCGATTTCGCTAGCCTGAGTGCTTATAGCCTGATATTGGGGCACCTCAGCCGTATCCCCTTGACCGACATGCTCCCATGGACCATTGCGCGAATCCTCCAACCTGCACAGCTTATGGCTTGATATTAGAGCTTCGCAGCGAAGTGCAGAAAATCAAGCCATACCTGACAAGGTAGAAATCTCAACAGCCTCTAACCAGCAAACGCGTTAATACAAGCGGTTATTAGCGCTGAAGGGAATATACCCAGGAACAGAAGAGACAGGCAATTCAAGGAAAATATAATTTGGGTTGGCATAGAAAATCGCACTGGGGTGCTATCACTAGCCTCATCAAAGTACATCACTTTAACAATACGCAGATAATAATAAGCACCAATGACAGCGAAGAAAAGGCCAAGTACTGCAACCCAAGTCATGTTAACATCAACCAACGCCTTCAAAACCAGTAATTTGGTAAAAAAGCCCACGGTAGGTGGAACTCCTGCCATTGAAAACATGACTATCAAGAGCATAAAGGCAATCCAGGGATTTCTCTTATTTAAGCCTTTCAAATCATCGACCTGATCTATTTCGACACCCTTATTTGATAAAATCACAATCAATCCAAAGGCAGCAACCGTCATTAACGAATAGACCAGTACATAATAAAGCGCTGCAGCATAACCAGCATCACTCGCTGCCAAGAGACCAAAAAGCGAGTAGCCAATATGGGAAATAGCAGAATAAGCCAAAAGCCGCTTAATGTTAACTTGAGTAATTGCCAACAAATTACCTAGTCCGGTTGATAGCAAAGCCATTATCAGCAGTAACTGTTGCCATTGCGGTGAAATACCCGCCAAACCTAGCGTTAACAAGCGCAATGCCATGCCAAGCGCGGCTATCTTAGGCGCAGCACTAATAAAAAGGGTGACTGCACTTGGCGCACCTTGATAGACATCCGGTGCCCACATGTGAAACGGCATTGCAGCTAATTTGAACCCTACACCCACCATAATAAATACTAAAGCAAACGACAATAAAGTACTGTCCTGCTGCCAATTGGCAGCAACAGCATTAGCAATATCAAGCAAATCGAGTTTCCCTGTAGCACCATACAACAAGGATAAACCATACAAGAGCATGCCAGAGGCAATCGCACCCATCACAAAATACTTCATGGCTGCCTCTGATGCGTCGCTGTTAGTGCGACGGATTGCAGTCATCGCATATAAAGGTAAGGAAAGTAACTCCAGACCTAGATAAATGGTCAGTAATGAATGAGCTGAAACAAGTACCATCATTCCTAACATGGAAAACAGGCCAAGGACATAGTAGTCGCCTGCAGGCATCTGACGCTCATCGATATAACGCTGCGAATAGAAAAAACAGAGAAAAACGCTAAGATAAATAAATAATTTCATCAGCTGTGCAATATCGTCACTAACATAAAGACCGCCAAGGATTACTGTCTTGAAACTACCAAGTAGCATAAAGCTTACACCAGCAGCTAAAGCCAGCCCTGCAATTGCGCAGGCAAATGCAATCGAAGCGTAGCGATGTCGGAAAAAAAGATCACCCAACAAGGCTATACAGGCGGTGACTAACACAATCATCTCAGGTAATGCGATGTGTAGATTCTCAAGTAATGATACTGTCATGTTTATTTAACCTTGCTAGTTATAATTTTGATTTATCAGCCTGAGCCAAGGTGTAGCTGACTGTTTGATGAATATAATTAAGTACGGGCTTTGGATATACACCCATTGCTACCACCATAAAAGCAAGGAGTGCATAAGCACTGATTTCGAAGCCGGATATATCACGTAAGGATGCAACCTTTTGATTAGTTATCGGACCAAAAATGACGCGTTTGTACATCCACAAAGTATATGCGGCACCAATAATCAATGTTGTAGCAGCCCAAAATGCGATCCAGAAGCCTGCTTTAATGCTTCCTAAAATCACCATAAATTCACCAACAAAACCTGAAGTTCCGGGCAATCCTGCGTTTGCCATAGCAAAAAGCATGAAAAAGGAAGCGAATATTGGCATGGAATGGACTAACCCACCAAAATCTTTAACTTGACGAGTATGCATTCTGTCATAAATATAACCTACGCCGGCAAACATGGCACTGGAGACAAAAGCATGGGAAATCATCACAATAATGGCTCCTTCAAGAACCAAACCCGCATTACTCAGTCCTGACTGTTTCGCTATAGCAAATACAGCAAAACAACCAAGGGTTACAAAACCCATATGGGATATTGATGAGTAGGCAATAAGTCTCTTCATATCCTTTTGGATAATAGCGACCAAGCCCACATAGACTACCGCTATTAATGAGAGGGCAATCATAACCATCGCGTATTTACTACAGGCATCAGGTACTATCGGCAAGGAAAAACGAATAAATCCATAAGCACCCAGCTTCAACAATATTGCCGCCAGAACAACTGAACCACCGGCAGGCGCTTCGGTATGGGCATCTGGTAACCAGGTATGCACGGGGAACATTGGAATCTTGATTGCAAAACCAAGGAAAAAAGCAATAAAGATGAGCGTTTGGGCAGTCATCCCTAATTTTACGGCATAAAAAGCTTCAATTTTAAATGACCCTGCCTGATAGCCTATATAAAGGAACGAGGCCAGCATAAGCACAGAACCCAAGAAGGTGTATAGGAAAAATTTTATTGCTGCATAGACGCGATTATCTGAACCCCAAATACCGATAATCAAATACATAGGGATAAGCGTTGCTTCCCAGAATATATAAAAAACAATTGCATCAAGTGCTGAAAAGACACCTACTAACAAACCCTGCATAATTAAGAATGCAGCCATATATTGGCCAACACGCTGATGGATACTGTCCCAGGTTGCGAGGATCACAATAAGATTGGTAAAGATGCTCAGGATAATTAATAGCAGTGACATACCATCAATTCCCAAGCTATAGTTAATTCCTAAAGCTGGCATCCAGGTTATTTCATCGAGATGTTGCATACCCGGGGTATTGACGTCAAATCCGGTTACCAATGGTATACAGATTAGTAACGTGAGTATAACCGTAAATAAAGATAAATAACGTGATACATTCGGGTTATTATCATCGCCAGTGAGGAATACAAAAACCCCTCCGATAATGGGTAACCAAATCAATAAATTGAGCAAATGATACATACCTTCACCTTATAATCAGCCTAGCAATAACCAGCATAGGAAAACAAAAAGACCAAGTACCATCACTGTTGCATAATGGTACAAATAGCCACTTTGGATAGCGCGACCTTTTTGTGCGAACCACCTAATCGTACGACCTGCACCATTTACGAGCATGCCGTCAATAAGCCGTTGATCACCTGTTTGATAAAAGAATTGCCCCATAGCTTTGGAACCACGCACAATGACGAGATCATTGAATGCATCAAAACCATACTTGTTCATCAGAATACGGTATGGCCAAGCTAAGGTCCTGGCCAAAACGCCAGGGATTGAAGGCAAGGCAATATAGCAAACCCAGGCAATCACAATACCGGCAATAGCTAACCAGAACGTTAGTGAACCGACTGAATGCAAGGCTGCTTGCCAAGGGGAAGAGACTTCCTTTGCTAATTCAGCAAGCACATTATGCTCAGGTAAAACAAACAAGGATTTTCCAAGGAGCGTCGGTGTATCATAAAGCATTGGCATATAAAGGATATATCCGATAATGACTGAAGGAATTGCCAACATCACTAATGGGAACCATACCACCGAAGGCGACTCATGCAAGTGAGAAAGCGTATGCTCATCCGCGCGAGACTTTCCATGAAAAGTCATGAATAAAGCACGGAAAGTATATAGCGCGGTAACCATGGCACCTAAAGCCACACAAAAATAGGCATAACCACTGCCAGGAATTTCTGAGAGTTTTGCTGCTTCTATAATCGTATCTTTAGAGTAGAAGCCTGCAAAAGGAGGGATAGCACAAAGCGCTAGACTGCCAATGACAAAAGTGGCATAGGTAATTGGCATTTTACACCATAGACCGCCCATTTTGCGCATATCCTGCTCGTGGTGCATACCAATAATGACCGAGCCTGCGCCTAAAAATAACAGGGCTTTAAAGCAAGCATGCGTCAATAAGTGGAACATTCCAGCACTATAAGCAGAAGCGCCCATCGCAACCATCATGTAACCTAATTGTGATAAGGTAGAATAGGCAACAACTCGCTTGATGTCATTCATCACCAAAGCCAAAATTCCAGTAAACAGAGCCCCTGTAGCACCGATAATCAGAATGGTGCTCAGTGCGGTAGTTGACAATTCGACCAAGGGGGAAATACGGGCAATCATGAAAACCCCGGCGGTAACCATTGTTGCCGCATGGATCAATGCGGAAATGGGAGTAGGACCTTCCATTGACTCTGGCAACCATACGTGCAGGGGAACTTGAGCTGATTTACCCATAGCCCCTACATAAAGCAGCAAACAAATCACCGTAAGCAATGACCACGGATGGCCGGAAAATAGCTCCACAGTAGTGCCAGACAGATGATTTGCACTTTGGAAAACCGTGTCGTAATCCAAACTACCGGTATAAGCCAAGACCATGGCTATCCCCAGCACAAAACCAAAATCCCCTACCCGGTTGACTATAAAGGCTTTCAAACCGCCTTCAATAGCTGACTCTTTGTCGTACCAAAAGCTGATAAGTAAATAGGAAACCAGACCTACGCCTTCCCAACCGAAAAACAGCTGCAAAAAATTATTGGCGGTAACCAGCATCAACATCATAAAGGTAAAAAGGGAAATATAACTAAAAAATCGCTGGTAACCATCATCATCGGCCATATAACCAATACTGTAGATATGAACTAGCAGAGATACAAAATTTACCACAACCAGCATTACTACAGTCAGGGGATCAATTAAAAACCCAATATGGAACGCATATGGGAACAAATCTCCGCCGCTAGCCCATGTATAAACATTACTATTAACCGAATCAGCCGAACCAGTTAATATGAGTACAGCAACATAAAGCGATAATAGAAAAGATAAACCAACACCAGCAATGGTTACGGAATGTGCACCCGAACGACCAATCTGGTTGCGGAAAAACCCCGCAATGATTGAACCGAGCAGCGGTGCAAGAACAATTATAAGACATAGTTGTTGAATGCTCACGTTGTTAACCTTTTAAATGATTCATCTTATCGACATCGATATTGCCCCTGTTACGGTAGAGCAACATCACTATAGCCAAACCTATCGCTGCTTCAGCAGCGGCAACCGTTAGGATAAAGAATACAAATACTTCACCAGCAACCCCACCATAGAAATGGGAAAAGGCGACAAAATTGGTGTTGACTGCCAGCAGCATCAGTTCAATACAAACCAACAGCAGTATTATATTTTTGCGATTAAGCATGATGCCTACGAGGCTCAAACCAAACAAAATCGCAGCCAATATCAAATAATTGTTTACTGGTATCATCTATGTTCCTAGTGTTTATTTCTCGGGCTTCATTTTGACAAGTTTGACCCTATCCTCGCGACGAGTCATAATCTGCCCAACAATATTCTGTCGTTTAGAACGAATCGCTCCCCGATGCGCCAAAGTAATTGCAGAAATAATTGCCACTAAAAGCAGGACTGCGGCAAGTTCAAACGCAAAAACATAATCTGTATAAAGGACCATTCCTATTTTTTCAGTATTGGATAATGCTTTCACTGGCTCAACTACATTACTCTCGTCTATTGTTGTGTTTGGGCTTGTTTGTGCACTCAGTGCAGGTTGTTCAATGTCAGTTTTAAAAGTGTCTTCAGGGACGGCAATCAAGAGCAACCCTGTCAGCAATGCAACCAAAATCAAACCAAATGGCAGATAGCGAACAAAATGTGCTTTCATCGACTCTGTATCGATATTAAGCATCATGACCACGAATAAAAACAGGGTCATCACAGCACCAACATAAACCAAGACAAGTATCAGTGCCAAAAACTCAGCTTCAACGAGTATCCAAAGCACAGAGCTTGCAAAAAAGGTCAAGACCAAAAACAAGACGCAGCGTACTGGATTATTTTGTGTAATAACCATCAGGGCAGATAGTATCGACAACCCTGCAAATACGTAGAAAACTATGTCTAAAAATAATTGATGCATTTCTTACCCCATTAGCGCCATTCTTTATCAGCGTCTCTGTCTGCGGCCAATCTCTTTTCCATTAGGCTACCCACTGCAAGCAGTTTCTCTTTCGTCATAATATTCTGACCACGCTCACTAATATGATAATGGTGGATCGGTGTTACCACGATTGAATCGACAGGACAGGACTCCTCGCACAAACCGCAATTAATACATTTAAACATATCAATATCGTAGCGGGTAGTCCGACGCGAACCATCCTCTCGTGGCTCTGATTCAATGGTAATAGCAAGTGCAGGACAAACTGCTTCACATAATTTGCAGGCTATACACCTTTCTTCGCCATTGGGATACCGCCTTAATGCCAACAAGCCGCGAAAACGAGGAGATAGCGGTGTCTGTTCCTCAGGGAATTGCACTGTCACTTTCTTTTTAAAAAAATATTTCCCTGTTAGCTTCAAACCGGATAGTAATTCCAGAAGCAGGAAGCTACGAATATAATGTCTGATATATCGATATACTTGTTTCATTCGTTTGCTCAGTTGACTGGTTAAAACCAAGGTTTAAGTTCAGCTACAACCATTAGGGCTGTAACAATAACCCATACAATGGTCACCGGGATCAAAACTTTCCATCCTAAACGCATGAGTTGATCATAGCGATAACGTGGGAAAGTGGCGCGGACCCATAAATAAACAAAAAGAAAGAATGAAATTTTTGCGAGTAACCAAACAAACCCGGGGACAAAAAAGAAAATGTCACCAAGTACCGGCATTCCCTCAAAAGGTGATAACCAGCCACCCAAAAATAAAATAGCCATGACCGTGGAAAGTAAAATCATGCTGGCATATTCGGAAAGGAAGAATAAGGCAAAACCAATTCCTGAGTATTCCACATGGAACCCAGCAACGATTTCTGATTCTCCTTCTGCCAAATCAAAAGGTGCTCTGTTTGTTTCAGCGATCCCCGCAATCCAAAAAACAATAAACAGGGGCAGTAAAGGTAGAAACCACCAATGCCAAATGCCGCCACGTTGTGATAGAACTATCTCACTTAGATTCATGCTGCCAGCTGCCAGTAAAACGCCAACAAAAGCGAACCCCATGGCAATCTCATAAGATACAGTTTGCGCCGCGCTACGCAGCGAACCAAACATGGCATACTTTGAGTTTGAAGCCCAGCCGGCTATCAATACTCCGTAAACACCAAGGGAACTTAGTGCAAAGAGATATAAAACACCAGCATTAATATCAGCTAAAACGATTCCCTGCGAAAAAGGTATAACAGCCCAGCCTGCCAAGGCAGGAGCAAGTGCAAAGAGGGGTGCTATAACAAACAGGTATTTATTTGATCTGCTAGGAACAATAATTTCCTTAGTGATTAGCTTGAATAGATCGGCAAAAGGCTGCAGTAACCCCAATATACCAACACGGTTGGGTCCTATACGGACTTGAATATAACCGATTACCTTGCGTTCAGCATAGGTTAGATAAGCAACTCCAATAAGGAGTGGAATCACTATAACCAGGATCTTGATAATGATCCAGAGCAAAATGCTGATATCTTGTAGCATATTTTTACCTGTTTAGCGCTTGATAGTTATTGCAGCAAAAGAGTGCCCTAAATCTGCTGTTTCCGGCATTGCGTTTGCTACCCATACAACATCGGGTGCCATGCGCTCGTCACGTTTAAGCGGCAATGTTATCTCAATATCACCTTGAGATACAGTGGCAACCTCATCTAATTTCAATCTGTTAGCAGTCGTTGGATGAATTCTTATGCAGGCCGATTCAGATGCTGCACATAACTGCAGTGCCTGTGCATGACGCACGATGCTGTCACAGCGGTATAAAGGCCATTCACCCACACGCACCAACTGCTTATTGATCACAGGCAACGATTCCGGATAGTACGGTTGATATTTACTTTCCGCAACCATTCCTGCCAATGATTTTATTTCTGCCAATACTTCTTCAGAGGAAACCTGCTGGAAATCTTTGCATTGCAATAAATTTGCAAGTACACGCAAAATTTTCCAGGCTGGTCGGGCTTCGCCATGTGGCAACTTTGCACCCTTCACGGTTTGCCATAATTTATCAATATTAATATAAGTACCAGACGTTTCAGCATAAGGTGCCATTGGCAAAATGACATCTGCGTAATCTTGCATGGACTCATTTTGGAATGCCGAAAGCATCACTACAAATTCAGCACCAAGCATAGACTGCCTGGCACGATAAGGATTAGCAAAATCAAATCCGGGCTCGACTGCAAGTAAAAAATATCCTTTTAATTTGGCATCCAGTGCAGCTTGCACATCCATGCCACTAGTCTCTACAGCTTTTCCTGCAACAGTACGGTGCGGTAACATGCCTGCAAGACATGCACCTGCGCTATTTGCGCCCTGGGTAAGCCTTAAAACGCGGACACCAGCCTTTTCTTCAAGTAAATAAACCAAAGTGCGCAGCAAAGAGGCATCAGGATGGTTTTCACATAACGCGCCAGTAATTATGGCAGCATTGGGTTGGCTCAGTGCGTTAGCCATTGCCTTGGTTGTCTCATCAATTTCTAAGCCAAGCAGGAGTTTCTGTACTTCTTCCGGTAATTTTTTGACGTCTTCAGTCATTGCCAATACTAATTTGGCAAGTTGCATAGGCATTTCCTGTGGAGAAACAACCGCTTTACCGGCGAGATCAAAATGGTAATCATAATCCACTGGATTGATGGCAAACAATTTAGCTCCATTTCTGAAAGCCTTACGTGCCCGAATACCAGCAAGTGGTACTTCCCGGTGAATGTTACAACCCAGCAACAAAATCGCCTGCTGATTTTCCAACTCAGCATATTTCAGAGAGCTGGTAGGCATCGTTCCTTGATTGTTTTGATCACGGAAATCGGTTTGTTGTAGACGATGATCTAAATTGTTAACCCCTAATTCCCGCATGAATTTTTGCAACAGATAAAGCTCTTCCAAGGTGGAGGAAGGCGACGCAAAGGCAGCAAACTGCTCTGGACCATGCTGTTTAATAATGCGACTTATTCCTTCAGCAGTAAATTTAAGCGCAGTTTGCCAATCTACCGTTTCCCATTGACCGTTTCTTTTAATCATCGGCTGGCTTGCACGTGCTTCGCTGTTCAGCCCTAAGTAGCTAAATCGGTCTCTATCAGATATCCAGGTTTCGTTAATCGCTTCGTTTTCTTTAGGCACCGCACGCATTAACTCTTCACGACGGATATGCAAATAAACATTTGAGCCCAAACAATCGTGAGGAGCCAAGCTATCGTGCTGAGTCATTTCCCAGGCTCTGGCAGTATAGCGATAGGGTTTGGAAGTCAGTGCGCCCACTGGGCAAAGATCGATAACATTGCCTGATACCTCTGAAACCAGGCTGTGCTGAATGTACGTGCCAATCTGCATTTTTTCACCGCGCCCTGTCGCACCCAACTCAGGGACCCCAGCAACTTCATCCCCAAAGCGTACACAGCGAGTACAATGGATACAGCGAGTCATTTCGGTAGCTATCAATGAACCCAAATCATCGTCGACGACAGAACGCTTGGTTTCTTCATACTCGGAAGCATCATAACCAAACCCCATGGAGATATCTTGCAATTCGCACTCGCCACCCTGATCGCAGATAGGACAATCCAGGGGATGGTTGATCAACAAAAACTCCATCACTGCTTCTTGCGAACGGATAGCCTCTTCTGATTTTGTAAACACTTTCATGCCGTTAGTAATCGGCGTCGCACAAGCAGGGACTGGTTTACGTCCGTTTTCGACTTGGACTAAACACATACGGCAGTTAGCTGCTACTGATAATTTCTTGTGATAGCAGAAACGGGGAATATAGATTCCCGCCTCATCAGCAACCTCGATGATCATTTTGCCGTTTTCGACTTCAAATGTTTTACCGTCAATTTCAATGGTGGCCATTGTTTAAACCTTCTTCAATTATGCTGCGACGACCGAGCGTTTATGCTTAATGAAATAATCAAATTCATGATAAAAATGCTTTACGAAACTTTGTACCGGCCACGCTGCCGCTTCACCAAGTGCACAGATAGTACGACCTTCAATTTTATCGGCAACGTTTACCAGCTTTTCGATATCACCTGGTTCACCGTGTCCTTCTTTGATTCGGTGGATTAAGCGAACCAGCCAACCTGTACCTTCACGGCAGGGTGTACATTGTCCACAGGATTCGTCCATATAGAATTCGGAAATACGATAAAGAGCATCGACCATACAGGTGGTCTCATCCATTACAATGACTGCACCGGAACCCAAACCTGAACCCGCTTTTTGGATACTGTCATAATCCATATCCAAGTTCATCATAATATCACCTGGTAATACTGGCATCGATGTCCCACCAGGAATGACTGCTTTGATTTTTCTCCCTTCACGGACGCCGCCTGCCAATTCCAATAAGGTTTTAAATGGAGTCCCTAAAGGTATCTCAAAGTTTGCTGGCTTGTTAACATGGCCGCTGACACTGAAACACTTTGCGCCGCCGTTATTCGGTTTACCTAACTGGAGAAACCACTCGCCCCCTTTCTCCATAATGACCGGAACAGAAGCGAATGTTTCCGTATTATTAATCGTTGTGGGTTTACCATAAAGGCCATAGTTGGCTGGGAAAGGCGGTTTAAATCGCGGCTGTCCCTTTTTGCCTTCCAGGGAATTCAATAAGGCTGTTTCTTCACCGCAAATATAAGCACCAGCGCCCAGATGATTATAAAGATCAAAATCAACGCCAGAACCTAAAATATTCTTGCCTAACAATCCTGCTGCATAAGCCTCTTTCAGCGCGGATTCAGTTCTTAGGAAAGGCTCCCAGAACTCGCCGCGAATGTAGTTGTAGCCTACGGTTGCGCCCATCACATAGCCCGCAATAGCCATTCCTTCGATTAATTGATGCGGGTTACGGCTTAAAATCTCTCGATCCTTACACGTACCCGGCTCTCCTTCATCAGAATTACATACCACGTATTTTTGGATCTGCGCATTACGATTCATAAAACTCCACTTCAGGCCAGTGGGAAATCCTGCACCACCACGACCACGTAAAGCAGACGTTTTTAATTCATCGATGATCTGTTGCGGAGGTGTCTGTTCTTTCAGAATACGCCGCCATGCACTATAACCGCCGATACTTTGATAGGCAGCCAAAGTCCATGGTTCTTGCAAATGGAACGTACGGTAACAGACTTGATTTTGTTCAACCATGACAACCACCTCTATCATTCATTGGTATTGTTCCAAGACTTTATCAATCTTATCAGTGGTCAGATTCTCGTGATAATCTTTATCTACCTGCATCATTGGCGCATTTACACAAGCACCAAGGCATTCAACTGACCTTAACGTGTATCGACCATCAGCAGTAGTTTCACCCAAGTTAATCCCTAGTTTTTTCTGCAAATGCTCCACAATCTTTGATGAACCACACAGTTTGCACGAAATATTGGTGCAGACATTTACCAAATGCCGTCCCGTGGGTTTGAGTTCATACATCGTGTAAAAACTTGCTACTTCGTAAACTGCAATAGCCGGCATTTCCAAATAATCTGCTACCGCATCCATGAGCTCAGGAGTCAACGACCCTTGCTCTTCTTGGACAATCATCAATGCACGCATCACAGCAGATTGTCTTTGATCTGCTGGATACTTGGCGATCCAATGGTCAATTTCATCCATACCCGTGGATGAAACAAATTGACGAAGTAATTTAGCTGAATTCTCAGACATTCTTTCTAACCTTTAATGTGTTAATAATGAGACCACGCTCATTAGACTTCTTTCGAAACTCTACTTCATTGGAGCATTGCTTCGTCGATACGTTGCTCGAATCCTCATGTACTCGCATGCTCGCTGTTGTTCTGCGCGCCGTTTTCTTCTCCCCTGCTTTCAAGGCAGCCAGTTTCGAGAGAAGTCTATTAATCTATCGGTCAATCTCACCAAATACAATGTCTTGACTTGCAAGAATCGCAACTCCATCAGCAAGCATATGCCCTCTCACCATCGCATCGAAACTTGATAAGTGAGCAAACCCCGGCGCACGAATCTTCATACGATAAGGCTTGTTAGCGCCATCTGACACCAAATAAATACCAAATTCACCTTTGGGAGCCTCAACCGCACTATAGACTTCACCTTGTGGCAAACAAAACCCTTCCGTGAAAAGTTTAAAATGGTGAATCAATGCCTCCATATCATGCTTCATCTTTTCACGCTTTGGTGGCGTAATCTTGTTATCATCAATTTTTACCGGGCCAGGATTATCACGCAACCATTCAATACATTGCCTTATAATGTTATTTGATTGCCGTAATTCTTCTACTCGTACTAAGTAGCGGTCATAGCAATCACCTGTTTTGCCAACCGGAATGTCAAAATCCACTTGATCATAAGCAGCATAAGGTTGTTTTTTACGCAGGTCCCACGCCACACCTGAACCACGTAACATGGGTCCAGTAAATCCCCATTGTAATGCCTCTTCAGGTGAAACAACACCAATATCCACTGTACGCTGTTTCCAAATACGGTTATCAGTGAGCAGGGTTTCATACTCATCAACACATTTTGGGAAACGTTCGGTAAAAGCCCACAAGAAATCCAATAAACTACCTTCTCGGTGGACATTCATTTTTTCAACTTCACGCTCATTATGCCAACGCGATGGTTTGTACTTTGGCATCGTATTGGGTAAATCACGGGCCACACCGCCGGGACGATAATAAGTAGCATGCATGCGGGCACCGGAAACAGCCTCATAGCAGTCAAACAAATCTTCACGCTCGCGGAAACAGTAGAGAAATACAGTCATTGCGCCAATATCTAAGGCAATAGCTCCTAACCAGAGCAGATGATTCAGAATACGAGTCACCTCGTCAAACATAGTGCGGATGTACTTTGCTCGTAAAGGGATATCTATACCCAGCAATTTTTCCAGAGCAAGAACATAGGCATGTTCGTTACACATCATGGAAACATAATCAAGCCTATCCATGTAACCTATGCTTTGTATGTAAGGCTTGGTTTCAGCCAATTTCTCAGTGGCGCGATGCAGCAATCCAATATGTGGATCGGCACGAGTAATGGTTTCACCTTCCAACTCAAGAACAAGGCGCAATACCCCATGAGCTGCCGGATGCTGTGGACCAAAATTGAGCGTGTAATTCTTTAATTCAATCATTGCTCGCTCCGTTTTTGTCAAGATAGCGATTGTCGTTTCGTATTACCTTAGGAACCAGAATTCTTGGTTCGATATCTACTGGTTCGTAGATTACTTTTTGTAACTGTGCATCATAACGCATTTCTACATGGCCACTAAGTGGAAAATCTTTACGGAAAGGATGACCAATAAATCCATAGTCAGTAAGAATGCGTCTTAGGTCAGGGTGGTTTTCAAATAAAATTCCATATAAGTCATAAGCTTCACGCTCAAACCAATTTGCACCCTTCCAAATATCATGTACTGAAGGAACAACTAAATGGGTTTCCTCAACAAATGCTTTTACGCGCACTCGGTGGTTCTTTTTAGTAGATAATAAATGGTAAACGACTGCAAAGCGTGGCTTGGTCAATGCGTAAGCTTTTGCTTCCTGTCGTTCTACCCCACGCGAAAAGCCACTTTCTGTGGCTGACTCTGTCTCCCAATCGTATTCGCCGTACGACAAATAATCGACAGCGCACAGATCAATGAGTTGATCAAACAAAAATAATTCATGACTACATAGTTGCTGTAAGGTCGTCTTAAGCTTGCTAACCTCACACTCAAGGGTAATCTCATCGTTGGCTACAATAATCGAAGAAAACAAGCCATTCAATTCTGAAGTTAATTTTTCAGCCAAATCGGTTAATTTTGTCATCTGATATGCACCTGTGCTGGTCTCAAGCCTCAATTATCTGTTTGCGCCTGATTTTGTTCTGTAGCTGAATAATGCCATAGAGAAGCGCTTCGGCAGTTGGCGGGCAACCTGGTACATAGACATCCACTGGGACAATGCGGTCACAACCTCTCACTACCGAATAAGAGTAATGGTAATAGCCACCACCATTTGCGCAAGAGCCCATAGAGATAACCCATCGTGGCTCCGGCATCTGATCGTATACTTTACGCAAGGCAGGCGCCATTTTGTTACATAAAGTTCCAGCTACAATCATGACATCTGATTGTCGCGGGCTAGGTCTAAAAATAATGCCAAATCGGTCCAAATCATAACGGGCAGCCCCGACATGCATCATTTCTACGGCACAACAGGCAAGACCAAAAGTCATAGGCCACATTGAACCGCTACGCGCCCAACCAAGCAGTTTATCCACCGAGGTTGTAACA
Source organism: Legionella feeleii (assembly GCF_001467625.1). GTDB lineage: Bacteria > Pseudomonadota > Gammaproteobacteria > Legionellales > Legionellaceae > Tatlockia > Tatlockia feeleii. Next base: position 402,154 of record NZ_LNYB01000080.1, on the reverse strand, counting down.
AAGCCAGTTTTTTGCAATTCTGCAACCGCCATAGCAAGCCTCTAAATATTCTGGGTTAACAAATAATAACGTGGTGTTACTTTTCTACAAAACGAAAACACTCACTCCCATTCAAGTGCGCCCCGTTTCCATTCATAGATGAAGCCAATCACCAACAGGCCAAGGAAGATCATCATCGCAGAAAAACCAAACCACCCAATCTTGCGCAACACCAAGGCCCAAGGAAAGAAAAAAGCAGTTTCCAAATCAAATATGATAAATAATATAGCAATTAGATAGAATCTTACATCAAAGGGTAAATGCGAACTTTCGAAAGCACCAAATCCGCACTCATAAGGCGAATTTTTGGCAGAGTCAGGGTTATGTTTGCCAAGCAAAGAACCTGCGGTCAACATTGCAAGACCTATAACAAGCCCGATTATAATAAAAATAAGTACTGGTAAGTATTGTGATAGCATCATTTCGCATTGCTCGGATTAATGGTGCCGAAGGCCGGACTCGAACCGGCACGGCTTACGCCACCGCCCCCTCAAGACGGCGTGTCTACCAATTCCACCACTTCGGCATGTTAGTTATTATTTTCCGCTCTTACTGCTATCAACCGGTACTGGAATTTTATTTTCCGGCACACTGGTTTGATGAGGGATAACTTGTTGTTCCGCTTTTTTATACTGTGTTGACACTATGTATGACAATGACAAACTAGTGACAAAGAAAGTCAGAGCCAAACCACCGGTTAATTTGAACAGAAAAGTACCTGTCCCCTGGCTGCCGAACACAGTATTAGATGCCCCGGAACCAAATGCTGCACCGATATCGGCACCTTTCCCATGCTGAATCAAAACCAAGCCAATTAAGACCAGGGCGACCAGCATATGAACCATTAAAATTAATTGATACATTTCAAGATATCCACAAACTGTTGGGCATTAAGGGATGCTCCACCAACTAAACCACCATCAACATCCGGCATCGCAAACAGCGAGCGCGCATTCTTTTCATTCACACTACCACCATAAACGATGGTTAAATGTTTCGCATCATCAATATCAAACTCAGCGACCAAGGTCCTGATTGCAGAATGCACTTCTTGCACCTGCTCGGGGGAAGCTGTTTTCCCAGTTCCTATTGCCCATACCGGCTCATAAGCAACAACACACCCGTTAAAACATCGCTTGCCAACACTTGTCACTGCGAGTAATTGTTTGGCAAGAACTTCTTGCGTAAGCCCTTGCTCACGCTCTTTGATAGTCTCACCCACACAAAGAATCGGTATCATACCATGTTCTTTTACATGGTGGAATTTATCTGCAACAAATTTTTCATCTTCACTAAATAGGTGTCTACGCTCTGAATGCCCTACTAAAACATATTGGCAGGCATAATCGGTAAGCATAGGACCGGACAATTCTCCAGTAAACGCTCCGGCATCTTTTGGGTAAACATTCTGAGCGCCCCAACTGATGTTGCTGCTGTGCAGATAGTCTTTAACCAATGGCAAATAAATAGCGGGTGGCATAACAACACATTGAGCCCCTAATGCCTCTCCCTGGGTAAGTGCTAGTAATTGTTGCAATAGACGTTTTACCTGATCGCATCGACCATTCATTTTCCAATTGCCAGCTACAATTTTTTTCCTCATTTGCCCCCCAAATCACCGTGCGGAATATACAACAAAGTACTGTGAAATCCTAGCGTTAGATTTGCCTTTTATTAAACTGTGTTGATTCTTTAGTAATTACAGGCTGCTTGCCTCTTAAATCAGTTAAAATTTGCGCGGATTAATCAACTTGCCCACTCAAAGAGGTGTTCCAGCAATTTTTTGCTCAATATGCCTTATTTCAGCGCTCAATTGCTCGGCCTGCGATTTTACTTGATGACTATCAATACCTTCAACCATCACACGTAATAAGGGTTCAGTCCCTGAGGGACGTAATAAAACCCGCCCTTCACCCTGTAATTGGTTGCTTAAAGCAGCAACAATTTCTAAAACCCGGGGATCTTCAGCCAGTAACACTGCTTTTTCGGTTTTAATATTGACTAGTGATTGCGGAAATAATTGAACACCCTCTACTAACTGTTGTAGGGTTTTTTCCTGTTTTACCATACAAGCCAAGACTTGTAAGGCAGCAATGATACCATCACCTGTGGTTGTTTTATCGAGACAAACAATATGGCCCGAGGATTCGCCACCAATTTTCCATTCTTGTCTTTTCAGGGTTTCCAACACATAGCGATCGCCGACTTTTGTACGCAAAAAAGGTACGCCCATCGCTGTAATTGCCTTCTCTAAACCATAATTACTCATTAAGGTCCCAACAACACCACCTTGCAATGACCCTCTTTGAAACCGATCTTTAGCAATAACATAAATAACCTGATCACCATCCACTATATTGCCGACTGCATCAATCATAATCAGTCGATCGCCATCACCATCTAAAGCAATCCCAAGATCGGCACCTTTGGCCAAAACATGCCGTTTCAAAGCCTCTGGCTCTGTTGAACCACACTTCTGATTGATATTAAAGCCATCAGGCTTATCCCCGATAGTAATCACTTCCGCTCCAAGCTCACTGAATACATTGGGAGCAATGTGATAAGTCGCACCATTAGCGCAATCCACCACTATTTTAAGACCCGACAAGCGAGTCAATGAAGGGATAGTCGATTTACAAAATTCTATATAGCGGCCAGGCGCATCATTAATACGCATAGCTTTTCCTAATTTTGCTGAGGCAACCGTTTGTAATGGTTTTTCCATTTCAGCTTCAATTGCTAATTCCACCTCATCCGGTAATTTACTACCATCAGCAGAAAAGAATTTAATTCCATTATCTTCGAAGAGGTTATGTGAGGCACTTATTACGATTCCCGCATTAGCTCGCAGGGTTTGGGTAAGGTAAGCAACCGCTGGAGTTGGCATTGGCCCTAGCAAGCTAACATCAACACCTGCCGCTGAAAGCCCAGCCTCCAGTGCCGACTCAAGCATGTAGCCGGAGATACGCGTATCTTTCCCAATAATCACTTTTTTACGCTGCCCATTCGCAAGGACCCGCCCTACAGCCCATCCCAGCTTCAACATAAATTCTGGGTTAACATTGGATAAACCAACCTGTCCTCGAATCCCGTCTGTACCAAAATATTTTCGTTGATTCATCCGCATTTCCTCTTTCGTTATTCTTTATCAGCCTGATTAATAGCGTGCATTGTTAGTAGGGCTTGATAGGTTTCAGCAACATCATGGGTTCTAATAATGCCAACCCCCTGTAACATGGCAAAAAGAGCAATTGCCAAGCCACTGGCCAAACGTTGGTTAACTGGCTTGCCCGTCAAATAGCCGAGTGTACTTTTGCGCGATGCACCGAGCATCAAAGGCAAATTATGTTGCTTAAAAGCAGCAAGACGTTTAACCATGAATAGATTATGCTCCGGTGTCTTTCCAAAACCAAAGCCAGGATCAAGAATAAGGTGCTTCGTTTTGATTCCAGCCGCAAGACAACATTCTACACGTTGCTGAAAAAATAAGTTCACCTCATCGACGACATTCCCACTGTAATGGGGATTATTTTGCATACTGTCAGGCCTCCCCTGCATATGCATCAGGCATACGGGTACGCCTAAAGTAGCGGCTGTTTCCAATGACTCATTACCTGCTAAAGCACTGATATCGTTAATCATAGAAGCGCCCGCAGCAACTGCATGTGCCATAACGTCTGCTTTAGTAGTATCGATAGAGATACACACATCACTTTCTGCTCGCAACGCTTTGATTAAGGGAATCACTCTTGCCAATTCCTCGGCACTGCCAACAGGCGAAGCACCAGGTCTTGAAGACTCCCCCCCGATATCAATAATATCGGCACCTTCTGCAATCATTTGTTGCGCGCGGGCGACTGCTTTTTGCGGTGCATTATAGTATTGTCCGCCATCTGAAAAAGAATCAGGGGTAATATTCAAAACGCCCATAATCAAAGGTTTTCGCAACACCTCTCTGTTATTGGTAGATTGGTGAAATTCGCACCATTGTTCAAGCTGTTCTCTATTCACTATAATATTTCTCAAAAAAAAAATTCATCAAGCCCTTTACCAGCAGCTTGATGATAATAATGATTAAGATTGGATTTAGTGTTCCCCAGCCGGGTGATCCACTGGTTTGCCATTTACCGGTTTTGATGTGGGATCTTCGCCTTTTTTATCCTTCTGTGTAGCCTTGGTTGCTTCCCAATCATCTGGTGGAGAAGGCTCATGACCTGACATAATTTCCTGTATTTGCTTCGCATCAATAGTTTCATACTTAATCAAACCATCAGCCATCAAATGCAACTTATCCAGATTCGCATTAAGAATTTCTTTAGCCCGCTGATAATTCCTGTCTACAATCTGTCTGACTTCTTCATCAATCTGTTGCGCTGTTTTGTCAGAAATTTCCTTATGCTGACTAACACTTCTACCGAGAAATACTTCACCTTCCTCTTCGCCAAAGGTCAGCGGACCAAGCGTTGACAATCCCCAAGTTGTAACCATCTTACGAGCAATTTCAGTCGCACGCATAATGTCGTTTGATGCCCCTGTCGTTACGCTTTCAACACCAAAAATTATTTCCTCCGCGATACGACCACCAAACAAGCTGGATAACTGGCTTTCCAAACGCCGTTTACTATGGCTATAGCGATCCTGCTCGGGCAGAAACATAGTTACACCAAGTGCACGACCACGAGGAATAATGGTTACCTTATAAACAGGGTCATGTTCAGGAACCAACAAACCCACAATAGCATGACCCGCTTCATGGTAGGCTGTTAATTTTTTCTCGTTCTCATCCATGACCATTGAACGGCGTTCAGCACCCATCATGATCTTATCTTTTGCTTTATCAAGCTCAATCATGCCTACCTTGCGTTTATTAGCACGCGCAGCAAATAATGCAGCCTCATTTACCAAATTCGCTAAATCTGCGCCAGAAAAGCCTGGTGTACCTCGAGCAATAGGCATTATTTCAACTTGCTTATCGATAGGCACTTTTTGTAAATGCACTTTCAGAATCTGTTCACGTCCACGAATATCCGGTAAAGGAACAACAACTTGACGGTCAAAACGGCCAGGACGCAACAGAGCAGGGTCAAGGACATCAGGTCGGTTCGTCGCTGATACGACTATCACACCCTCATTGCCTTCAAAACCATCCATTTCTACCAGTAATTGGTTCAAGGTTTGCTCACGCTCATCGTGCCCTCCACCAAGGCCGGCTCCACGATGTCTACCCACCGCATCGATCTCATCAATAAAAATAATACAAGGCGCGTGTTTTTTTGCCTGTTCAAACATATCTCGGACACGTGAAGCACCGACACCCACAAACATCTCGACGAAGTCAGAACCAGAAATAGTGAAAAAAGGAACTTTTGCTTCGCCAGCTACTGCTTTCGCCAACAAAGTCTTCCCGGTACCAGGGGGACCAACCAATAAAACCCCGCGCGGGATACGGCCACCAAGGTTCTGAAATTTACTGGGATCACGCAGAAAATCGACAAGCTCTTTCACTTCTTCTTTAGCTTCATCAACGCCAGCTACATCAGCAAAAGTAACTTTAACCTGATCTTCACCCAACAGGCGGGCGCGTGAACGGCCAAAAGACATTGCTCCGCGGCCACCACCACCTTGCATTTGGCGCATAAAGAAAATCCAAACGCCAATTAAGAGGAGCATTGGGAACCAGTTGATAAATAAATGAAGCAAGAAACTTTCCTGTTGCTTTTCCTGACCACTAATATCAACCTTTGATTTTAGCAATTCACCCAGCAAGGCATCATCCTGCATAGGCATATAAGTCACAAAACGATGATTATTTTTGGTCACCCCTTTGATAATTTTATTATCCTCAATGGTGACGGAATTAACCGTGCCTTGCTCGACTTCCCTTAAAAACTGACTATAAGAAAGTTTCTCGGCGGAAGTATGGCGGGGGCCAAAATTACTGAACACGGAGACCAGCACAATTGCTATAATCAACCACAAAAATAAATTTTTTACCATGTCGTTCAAAGCATTAACCTCGATTGTGACGTATTTCTACGACGTTAGAACGATAAAGTTACTATAAATTATAGCCCTTCGCCAGCAAATAGGTTTCTCGTGAGCGGGCACGAGAAGCTGCAGGCTTACGAATGACCACTTTGTCAAATTGCCCGCGAGCTTGTTTTACGAGCTCGTCAAACCCTGTTCCGTGAAATATTTTCATGAGCAATGTACCTCCTGGTTTTAACATTTTATTGCCAAAATCGAAAGCTAGTTCTGCCAAATACATGGCACTGGGGATGTCCACTGCTGCCGAACCACTCATATTTGGGGCCATATCTGATAAAAGCAAGTCCACCCCACGCTCTGGGACTAAATCCATCAGCTGATGCAAAACAGCATCCTCACGAAAATCACCCTGAATAAAATCGACACCTGGCAATGCATCCATAGACAATAGATCCAATGCAATAATAGTACCATGTCCATCCAATTTTTCAGTCACATACTGTGTCCATCCACCCGGAGCCGCGCCTAAATCAACGACTGTCATACCGGGGCGCAACAATCGCTCCTTCTCATCGACTTCTTTTAATTTGTATACTGCACGGCTACGGTACCCTTCAGCCTGGGCTTTTTTGACATAAACATCATCAAAATGTTCTTGCAACCAGCGTTTACTACTTTTGGAACGAGGCATAACAATTTAATCACTAAAGGAATTAGTGCATGATACTGAAATTTGCTACCTTTTCCCAGCAAAACGTGCAATAATTTGTCATTTTAATAATCAGGATGGCCATTATGGACACTGCATTCAAACAATCTTTAAAAGCAAAGGCCCATCATTTAAGGCCAGTGGTTCTTTTAGGCGCTAAGGGACTTACACCAGCAGTCGTTGAGGAAACAAATATAGCATTGCTGGCCCATGAACTCATAAAAATTAAAATTGCCGGTGCTGAAAAAGAAGATCGACAAAAAATGGCAACTGAGCTTTGTACGCAGCTGCAGGCTGATTTAGTGCAATTAATTGGCAACACAGCCATCATTTACCGTCAAAACGAAGAATAACTTCACTCCATTTATCGTAGCCTGATAAGCAGCGTGGTAACCCGATATAAACGGGTTATCTGCTACGACAGTTTTTTTTAATTGATTATTTATCCCTTGTTGTTTTTAATTTAAACAGTACGCATTTTTTGGTTATGTCTTAGGGCTAGTGTTTCCACCATCCAGTTATTTGCAAAGCGAATCTGTTTTCTATCACCCCTTGCAAATGAGAATGATTATCATTTATATTGAATTCAATTCTCGTTGTATCGCCTAAGCAGGAGTGAAGCATGGCCTTGGCTCACAATAATTTTCAGGAATTAAGTCATCAATTACGCTTTCTTCTTTTTGAAGTAGGAATTGGTTTACCACAGCGTGCGATTGAGCATTATATCTCTCTTGCTCATCGTCAATGCTTGCAGCGTCTTCAGCAGACAGTAATGATGGAGGGTCTTATGGCAGAACCAGTCGTAAGCCATCATGTGCACGATTTTCTCACCCAATTACAAGCAAAACTTAAAACCAATCAACCAGCTTCTGCTTTTTTTCACTGGCAGCGTTTACGAGATGAACTGGATGAATCCATTGCTAACGATGCGATGGCGCAAGCTTATCATCAACACTGGCAAGCAGGATTAAAACAGCAAGCAAAAGGTTACGCTAGTTTCTGGATGTGGCTGAGCAATGAACAAAATTGCCAAGATACAATACAGCTGCTCGAACAATGGGGTTGCCTCGGCCATCCCAGCCAACCTCACTTTCGCGCCAAAATAGGATTCAGTCGTCGTGAGGTATTACAATACTCACCAGAATTTAATGCACAAATCAGCCTGCACTGGTGTGCTCTACGTAAACAACAAGCCCAACTCACCACCAATCAAATAAACTACTCTGAATTTATGGCCAACCAATTCCCCAAAGAATATAAACTGTGGCAAGAAAAGCTGCGTTTCAAGCAAGTCGACATCACAGAATACTACCCTATGCCGATGCATCCCTGGCAGTGGCGCAATCAAATACAAAACACCTTCTCTTCGCTAATTGACAAGAAGGCACTGATTTTAATACCCCATCATCAACTGGTAAAACCATCCATGTCTTTTCGATCAACGATGCCATTAAGGAATAACGCTTGCCATATAGAATTTGCTTCTACAGCGCACACCGATCTGGCATTATTATCAACATCAACAACTGACAGTTTCTCTTTCTCGGTATGGCTTAGCCAGTTACTCCACCAGAATCAGCATTATCAACAAAGTCTTTTCCTTGCCGAAGAGCTGGCGGGATTAAATATCCAGGAGAACCCCATTTCTACAACACAAGATAAACAATTTGTTTTAACCCTGCGTAAAAACCCCGGCAGTTTTCTGCAGCCGGGGCAAAAAATGGTTCCATTGGCGGCTCTTTTTACGCAATCCCCCCTCAGTAATCTTCCTCTACTGATTGAGATTATAAATAGTAGCGGTTTAAACCCCATTGATTATTTTAGATTGTACTGTCGCCAGGTTTTAACAGGTCAATTACATTTGCTACTTGATTACGGTGTAGCTATCGACTCGCATCAACAAAATACTCTTGTAATATTTGCTGACAACAAACCAGAAGCACTCGTCGTGCGGGAGCAAGCCAAAGGTCTTGTTTGTATCCATCCCTCTTATCAGCACGTCGTTAAACCCGTTTTTCACACTGGCTCGGTAATAACAAGCGATAATTTAGCCATACTCTGCCAACAATTTATTGAAGGTAATTTGCAAAATAATCTGGCTTATTGGCTGTCCCTGCTCAATCGTTATTTTTCTCTTAAGGCAGAAACGCTATGGCGGGTCGTTTATAATGAACTGCAAACTGCGTTAAAGAAACTCGCCCCTTCAATTGAATCAGGCATTTTCAAGCAGCAAAGCTACCGCTTATTAGCAGAACCCTGGCACTGGCAGTGCCAATTGAGCCTGTTTCTAAATAATCGCAGTGAGCGTCTGTCCAAACTCATTACCAACCCTTTACAGGCATTCTATAACTGATTGTTTTTAAACAAATAATTTAATTACAGCCTTTGTTGTTCAGCAAAATCAGGCCATCAAATAGACAGTACGCCCCTAAAACCTTGGCATCCAGTTTCGTAAATGAATGTCAACAGCGTGACAGTAGCGAGACTATTGTATACACTTTATAGCAAAATACCGTCACAGGCGCCAAGGCGCGTTGGCGTAACCCTTAATGCTGTCGGGACGGATGAAGGCATGTTAAATTTACCGTTTTACCCATGATACTAAAACACATACCGAATGCACTTACCCTATTTCGTCTGGTATTAATAGTGCCCTTTTTAATGCTTCTTTACCAACAGGAATATGTAAATGCTTTTTACGTATTTCTGCTAGCGGGCCTAACTGACGGCATTGATGGCTGGTTGGCAAGGCATTTTCACTGGCAAAGTTTTTTTGGTTCATTCATCGATCCTTTAGCAGACAAATTGCTCGTTGCATCGAGTTTTATTTCGCTAGCTCTTATCGGGGAATTGCCTTGGTGGCTGGTTATTCTGGTTTTTCTTCGTGATTTAACCATCTCTATTGGTGTTATAGCTTGGTATTGGCTCATTCAGCGTAAACTGGATTTTGAACCAACCTTGTTGAGCAAAATTAATACTACCCTTCAGATAACACTGGTCATTTCCTGTCTATTTGAATTGGCTTTTTTTGCTTTTTCACCTTATTTAATCAATGCACTCATTGTGCTCGCAGCGCTAACCACGGCCGCTACTTACATTGACTATGTGTTTACGTGGGGCAGAAGAGCGTGTTCAATCAATCATCTCGCCAAATGAATCGTCAACTGGCCCTGGCAATTCAACTGAATGATGAAGCAACCCTAACCGATTTTTGTTGGGGGTCTAATACGCTATTACAACAACAATTAGCAATGGCCCTGCAGGGGAAAGGGGAACGCTTATTCACCATTTGGGGCAATCCCGGTTGCGGTAAATCACATTTATTACAAGGCTGTTGCCAGGCAATGAGCACTCATGCAGCAGCAACCATTTATTTGCCTTTGAAAATTCTTAAAGAATGGGGACCAGAGAGTATTGAAGGAATAGCAGAGCAAGACTTGATTGCCATCGATGATATCGATGCAATTGCAAATGATACAGCCTGGGAAGAAGCGCTATTCCATCTCTATAATAAAGTTCGTGATAATGGAAAAACTATTCTGTTGATCACGAGTCAACACCCACCGTCTTCTTCACCCATCCATTTACCAGATCTTCGCTCTCGCCTTGCCTGGAGTTTGGTTGTACAACTTAATGAGTTAGAAGATGATTTAAAAATCAAAACACTACAACAACATGCAAGTAAACGCGGTTTTAAATTACCGATCAGTGTTGGGCAGTTTCTGCTTAATCGTTGCGCACGTAATATGCATGATTTACACGCTATACTTGACCAGCTCGATGAAGCGTCTCTAATAGCACAACGAAAAATTACTATCCCCTTTGTTAAGTCAATTTTGAGTATTTAACGTTAGCCACGCTGGTCTGTCTGGAGAACGTGTTTTATAGATACACTCCAGCGGAGGCGTCTACTTGAGCAGTTATTGACTGTGTGGAAGACATGCCAAGCAAATCGCCCGTTGATGCCACTCTTCTTATTCCCAATTTATTAGCAAGAAAACCATGGCGGCTACTACCTAAGACTATCTCGTCATTAATTGCAGGCAGTACTCTTGCTTGAGAGACAGGCTCTGAATCTTTGTGATGGACTACTTTCACTGGGTCTTTAAGCTTTTCTGTAGCAGCACCGAGCTCTCTTGTAAGACGGCTGCTTAAGTTCGTCAAATTTTTCTTTTCTTTTGCCACGCTTTTTTCCCCGCATAATTCATCAATTTTTTCTTGATCCAAGCCAACATAGCTCGCAATAAGGTTTTCGATACCCAGACGTTCGACATACCAATAAACACTAAACGCGGCTGCACCGGCCAAAAGACTCATAACAACAATAGGTAGGGAGCTGGCAACAACTGGTATGAAACAGAGTTCGGCAACTTTTAAAGCAACCGTTTGACCAGCAAAAAACCCCCCGCTAAAAAAGATAATTCCTGCTACAGCCGCCGTGATTGATTTTGCCGCTTGCAAAGCTGGGCGGCGACCTAACTGTTGCATCGTAGCGCGTGCGACGTCCAAATCATCCTGTTTTGCCTGTAACATCTTCACAAGCTCAAGATTTTCTCGCAGCGCCTCTACAGACATCACTTCTGCCGTGAGGTACTCGGCAAGAATGATCTCTCGAATCTTAGTGATTAATTTAACTTCCCTTAAGTAAATATCCAGGAGTTGCGGTGCGTTTTTATTCTTTATCCCCAGGTTTTTCGCAATTTCAACCAAATCAAAGGCACAAAATACAGTAATTGCAAGCAATGCAAAAACCACCCCCGTAGCCAAAATTACCGCAGGGGTGAGTGTAAATACTTCAAGCATCGCGGTAATACCATCAAAGCCTTCGCAACCGAAAAAAAATATTCCAGCAATTGCCAACAACCAATAGGTTCTCTTGGACCTATTATCGGGTTTCTTTTTATGTTGTTCTTGGGGCTTTAATAACGTGTTATGCAAATCATTTAATAATGAGGCAGATAATGACTCAAGCAGAAATTCATTTTTTTTATCGCCTTGTGGTCTTGTATTCAGCCATCGCACTAAATCCGCTTGCTCGATTATGCTGCTGTCTTGCGCTGCAATTAATGCCGGGGAAAGAGCTTGAGTCTCAGCTAATTTAACCATTAACTGCTTCGTTTTATCGCTTAGAGCTATTTTTCTCGCCACTTCATTACCTCAATTACATAAAATGGGGGATTTACTGCTTAGGAGCAAATCGGCAAACAATGATAGCACTATAGTAATGACGCTTTATTAATCAGAGCTTAAGGATTTGTAACAATAGTGCAAATAATGAAGGCTAAAACGAAAAGAACCGAAAATTCAGCCTTTCTGGTTAGCTTGCTATACTGTTAGAAAAGTTTACAGGCTACTTGAAGCTTGCGAGCCCGACATTTCATCATGAAAGGAACCTACATTATGGAAAAAAAAATTATTGCCGCCAAAAATGTCTTTGATTATGCCCATTATGGCTTCTCCAATTGTGTAGTTTATAATGGCATCGCCTATGTCACTGGACAAGCAGGCATCGATGAGCAAGGGCAATTAGTGGGCCCTGATATAAAACAGCAGGCTCTTAAAACCTTTGATAACATCCGCACATTGCTTCTTGCCGCTGGCTCTGATTTGACCAACATGCTTGCAATGACCTGTTTCATTGTGGATATTGAAAAAAATGGCCCTGATTTTTTTGCCACCCGTGCAAAAATAATGCCTGTCAATTCCTACACGAGTGCATCCATTGGGATTTCAAAACTTGCCATGCCTGGCTTACTGGTAGAGGTTCAATGTACAGCGGCAATAGGCTGAGCGGCAGAACAACACCAACTTAGCAACTAGCCTGGGTCAACGAAGTGAAACCCGGGTTACGGTCTTGCAGACCTTCTCCCAGGCTACTTATCTCTTTTTTAAATAATTTTGGATTAAATTAACTTGAGCTTCGGTAGAAAGAAGACCATCAATGAGTAAATTGGCACTCTTCTTTAACGCTTCATCAAAAAAAAGTTTCCTTGTGCCAGCAAGATAACATTCCAACTCAGCAAGCAAATCCTCTTTAGATGTATTCACTTCCTTAAAATCTCGAAGCAAACGGCGAGCTAGAGAGACATCTAAAGGGGTCACAATATGAAAACAACTATTAATGTAACCAGCCGTTTGTTGATGTAACCGCCCTAAAGGAGCATCAAAAATAATATAGTCTGTTGGTAGCAACTGTTTTTTTAGTACAGGGTGTTCTACGGGTTGATTCGCTTTAAGTTTATAAAGAACCTCAGCAAGTGCTGTGTAATCCCATTCCGCATAATTTTGGCCGCGCTCGTACCAGTCAAGATAATCGTCTGGACCACTTGCAAGCTCATCAAAGTCATCCCAGAAAAGACAGGTTGCATCCAAAGCTTTTGCTAATGCCTTCGTTAAAGTAGTCTTTCCAACACCAGAAGTACCACTAATTGCAAGGATTTTACTAGACATAGAAGTCAACAAATTAATAATTAAAATGGAATATTGATATAGGAAAATAACATTCTCCATCCTCCTAAGGCTGCCCCGATTTGATATAACGACTCAAAAAAGCTGCCCCCAACCACATTAGGCCCCCAATGCCCAGTGTTACTAAGCCTATATAAGCAAAAACCTTCGTATAAATCGCCAATGATTCCATTCCCGGTTTTACATTTGCTGGTAAAGCCGTTAAAGAAGCCACCGATGCCCCTACAAACCCTGCGATAGAAGAGGTTAAAAACCACATGCCCATTACAAAGCCGGTAATGTGGACAGGAACTAATTCAGCAACCATTGCTACACCTAAGGCGGACACAAACAATTCCCCGGTGCTCTGAAAAAAATAACTGGCTACCAACCACCAGGATGAGACCATACCACCGTTATCATGTAAATATCGGGCAAAATACAATAAGGTAAAACTTAAACCGCAACAAAGCATACCTACTGCAAATTTATAGGGAATGGAAAAAGCCAAACCTCTTTGTTGTAATTTATGATAGAGCATCGCCAATACAGGGCTCATTATTATAATCCAAATTGGATTTAGGGCTTGAAAACTCTGTGGATCAAGAGTTATACCTAACAAGATCGGCCTAACATTATTAACAGCAAATAAATTTAAGGAAGTGGGCATTTGCTGGTACAGAGTGAAAAAGACAATTGCCTCCAACATCAAGACCAAGGCCACCAGCATTCGAATGCACGCCCTTTTGTCTTCACGGCGCATATAGAGCAAATAAATAGCAACAACCACTGCTGTAATTAGCCATACCAAACTTTGGGCAAACAATACATGTTGCAATAAGTAAGCAGCTATAAGCGTGGCAAGTACTATTCCAAGTACCACAAAGCACCAGTACACAAATGGAATAGTTTTGTTATCCGCATTGGTATTGATATTAGCGACATGCTGGTGTTGAAACCAATAGTTAGCCAAACCCAAAACTAAACCTATAAAACTAATAAAATACGCATAGGCATAACCAAAACTGCTCGCTAAGGCAGGTCCGATAAATAACGCAAAGGTAGACCCTAAATTGATAGCCATGTAATAAAGAGTAAATCCCCCATGCAAGCGCGGATCATTTTTTTCATAGCATTTTGCCAACAGGCTGGAAGGATTCGCCTTAAATAAGCCATTACCCACACAAACAAGGCCCAAGGCTAAAAAGACCTGTTCTTTATTCACCAAAGCGAGCGCCAGATAACCCAGAGCAAGTGTTATTAGCCCTAATACAATAGTGCGTTTGGTACCTAATATTTTGTCTCCAAGATAACCACCTAAAGCAACCATCCCATAGACCAAGGCTGAGAAAGCCCCAAAGGTATAGTAGGCCTCGCTGTCGTTAAATCCCAGAAAACGAATGAAATACAACGTCAAAATACCTTGAACAGTATAAAAACCAAAACGCTCCCAGACCTCTAACATAAAAATCATGCGAAAAGCGGGCGGTTGTGTACGAAACAAGGCCAGCATTTTTCCTCTTTACCTGGGAAGTTAAAATCAAAACGCTATACCACTTTATCAACGAATGCAAACCGGTCACCGTTTACATTTCGCTAGCTTGAATAGTTATACGTTGATTTTTGAGCATCGCAGCGGAGTATACACGCGAGCAGGTGAGCCCCGAAGCACTGAAAATCAAGGCATAAGTGCCAGGATAGTAGAAAATGTAACCAGCCCCTCCTTCTTTTCTAATTTTTGACTGATAAGACTGTTCAGCACTCTTGCCAACCTCCCCGTGAGTCACTATATTTCTATAATCTATCAAAAAAATAAGTAGTTATGGCTAAAAAAGCCCTTTATTTAGCAGGTGGTGGTGCCCGTGGCGCCTATCAAGCTGGTGTACTAAAAGCCATCGGCCATATTTTACAAGTCAAAAAACTTCCTTTTGAAATGATTAGTGGTGTCAGCGTCGGTAGTATTAATGCTGCAATCTTAGCCGAGCAAGCCCACGATTTTCCTGCAGGACTTGAAAAACTGGAAGCTATTTGGAGCGATATTCACTGTCAAAAAATTTTTAATGCCAGTAATTATGAACTCGGCAAATCCGTGTTACGTAATCTGAGTCATTTAATCGTAAAACAACGCCAGTCGGGGCACCTTCTTGACACGACACCTTTGCGAGAGTTTATTACCAATAGTATTAATTTCGAACTTATAGAGACTAATATAAGCAGTGGCCAATTAGAGGCAATGGAAGTAATTAGTCATTGCTATGAAACCCAGCAAACTATTTCTTTCTATCAGCATGATCATCTTTCATTTGAGGATTGGCATTATCCCCGTCATATCAGTCAACGTGCGACACTGAGTATGGAGCATATTTTAGCCTCCAGCGCACTGCCCTTATTTTTTCCCACAGCAAAGATTGATGGTTTTCACTATGGCGATGGGAGTATAGGGTTAGTTTCCCCCTTACGCGGAGCAATCCGTTTTCAAGTTGAGCGTATTCTGATTTTAGGTACACGCCCATTGCCCGCATTTACTGATCCTCAATTATTACGCAATGGTGATATTGGTTTTGCCCGTGTTTTAGGTGGGATGTTAAATGGCTTATTTCTCGATAACCTTGATCGTGACATTGAAATGGTAAACCGAATGAATGATATCGCGCGTCTACTTTCGATGTGGAAAAAGCGCCATTCACCTTGGCGTCCCATAGAAACGCTTCATCTGAGACCAAGTGTTGATGTCGCAGCCATGGCACAAGCACAGTACCTTAACATGCCTGCTTTGCTTCGCTTTTTGCTGAATGTTCTCGGCGCCAAAGATCATTCCGGTGATTTACTCAGCTTTCTACTCTTTGAAAAAGAATTCACACGTGAATTAATCGAATTAGGGTATCAAGATACGCTTGCAACTGCGACTGACGTCATCAAGTTTTTTGCTTAGCTTTTAAAGCCGTGAACACAGGCCTTGTATCGGGCCTTATGCCATGCCAAATAAAAAACGACTCAGCAGCTTGCTCTACCAACATCCCCAAGCCATCCACTGCCTGTCGGCAACCCTGTGCACGTGCCCAAGCAACAAAGGCAGTCTCTCCTGTAGCACTATAAGCCAAATCATAACAACAGGTTGCTGCCTGAAATAGCGCGGGAGCTAAGGGTATCGCTTCCCCTGTTAAGCTAGCTGAAGTAGCATTAATCAGCACCTCATACTCCGCTTGAAGTTCAGTCAGGGGACAATAGCTTATCTCGGGAAAATCCGTCTGCAAGATCGTTGCTTTTTCCTCTGTTCTATTCGTTACTGTTAGCCGAGCGATGTTGGCCGCTAATAATGGAGCAATAATGCCACGCGCAGCCCCACCTGCGCCTATCAGGAGAATTTTCTTAGCATTTAAATCGAGATAACGACTTAAATCTTTTATCAAACCTGCACCATCAGTATTATCCGCATGCAGACGCTCCTCCTCCATCCATAAGGTATTAGCCGCTTTGGCTTGCTGACAACGGGGGGTGCTCAGGTCTGCCATAGCAAAGGCTTGTTGTTTAAAGGGTAAAGTAATATTTAATCCCAGCCCACCTTGAGCAAAAAAAAACGTTACCTGGGACTCAAAAGTGTCTTCCGCGACTAAAATTTTTTCATAGCTCAACTGCTTCCCGGTTTGTTCAGCAAAATACTGATGAATGAAGGGAGATAAACTATGGGCTACAGGATTCCCCATGACAGCACAACGGCTTGACATATCCCTTTCCTCTCTAGTTATTTATGGAAGAATTCCTAGTGTTTCGTCATGGAATTGACGAAACACTAAGCCTAACAATAGGCTAGCTTTCGTTAAGCCAAACTTTTCATAACAACTTCTCGAAGATCACGTGATAAATCCAGCTTAGCCAACTCTGTCAATTGTTGCTTAATCAAGGCTTGTCTTTTTTGATCAAAACGACGCCAGCGGGTAAAAGGCGTTGCCAACCGTGCGGTAATCTGTGGATTTATCTTATCCAATTTAGCAAGCATTTCACCCAAAAAAGCATAACCACTACCACTAATTGCATGAAAATGACGCGGATTAGCCTGGCAGAATGCGCCTAACACTGCCCGCACCTTGTTCGGATTCTTGATGTGGAAAGCAGGGTGTTGCAGCAAAGTTTTTACTCGTGCCAACGTATCGGGCAGTTCACTACTGGCCTGCAGGGCAAACCATTTATCAAGGACAAGCTCATCTTGAGACCATTGACGGTAAAAACTATCAATGGCTTGTTCACGAACAGTACCCTGCATACAGTTATTTAATAAGGCAAAACTAGCAATCTGATCAGTCATGGTGTGTGCTGTAACAAATTGCTGATGACAGCGCTCCAGGGTGTTTTTCTCGTCAGCTTTCATCATTAACCACAAACAAAGATTCCGTAGTTTTCTTTGTCCAAAAGCACGAGCATCCATAGCATGTTTCTCTTGTTGCCATAAGCTCTCATAGATTTCAGATGCTTGTTGTAAAAGATTTCTGCCCAATTCAGCGCGGAAGAAATCGCGTGCTTTCTCTACAGCATCAACATTAACCAAGGTTAAATCAGCAATAACCTCTTCAAAACTTGGCGGCATTAAAATTTCAGCACGCAACGCTAAATCCAATGATTCATCAACCAATACGTGGCGATAAGCCGCAATAAGCGGCACTGGAATTTCCCATGATTTTTCCGGGGTGTTGAGATAGCCATGGATACATTTCAGTGCTAAACACTGAGCGGCATCCCATTTTGCATAACCATCGGTTTCAAAACGCAGTAAAGCAAGCAGCTCTTCCTGGCTTATTTCGCGTTGTAATTTCACCGGCGCTGAAAAGTCGCGCAATAAGGAAATAATCGGTTTACAGGGCAAACCGTCAAAATGAAATATTTGCTGTGTTTCACGTAATTCCAAAACGTCTTCCTTTAAAGGGATACGTTGACCATTAAGATCGAAGAGTGCTATCCGCAAAGGAATATGAAAAGGCTTTTTATCCTGGCACTCCGGTGTTGGAAGGCACGATTGGCTAAGCGTCAAACTCAGGCGACCGTGACTATAATCACTCTTTAATTGCACTTCCGGTGTTCCAGCCTGGCTATACCAGCGTTTAAATTGGCTAAAATCAACACCATTGGCATCTTCCATGGCAGCAACGAAATCATCTATTGTGACTGCTTGCCCATCATGGCGTTGGAAGTATAAGTCCATTCCGCGGCGAAACCCTTCTTTACCTAGCAAGGTATGTTGCATGCGGATTACTTCAGCGCCTTTATTATAAATCGTTGCGGTATAGAAATTATTAATTTCTTGATAAGATTCCGGGCGAACCGGATGAGCCATCGAACCAGCATCCTCAGGGAACTGGGTATTGCGTAGCATTTTAACATCCATAATGCGATTAACGTCACGGGAGTTCATATCACGTGAAAACTCCTGATCACGAAAAACCGTCAATCCTTCTTTCAAACTTAACTGAAACCAGTCCCGACAGGTAACGCGGTTACCAGTCCAATTATGAAAATATTCATGTCCCACTACACCTTCAATATCGGCAAAATCCTGATCAGTTGCTGTATCAGGCCGAGCAAGAATGTATTTAGAATTAAAAATATTCAATCCTTTATTTTCCATTGCCCCCATATTGAAATCACTGACAGCAACGATCATGAAAATAGCGAGATCATATTCTCGACCATATACCTCCTCATCCCAACGCATTGCTTTCTTTAAAGAATGCATGGCATGTCCACATTTATCTTCATTCCCTGGTTCTACATAAATGCGTAAATCAATTTTTTTCCCTGAACTAGTCACAAACTCATCTTTGACACACGCCAAATTACCGGCAACCAAAGCAAATAAGTAAGAGGGCTTCTTGAAAGGATCCTGCCAAACAACCCAATGCCGGCCATTTTCTGAATCACCGGCATCAATCAAATTGCCATTAGAAAGTAAAACCGGGTATTTGGTTTTATCGGCACAAATACGAGTGGTATAGGCCGCCAACACATCCGGTCGATCAGGAAAAAAGGTGATGCGGCGAAATCCCTCCGCTTCACATTGAGTACAAAACAGTTGATTTGAGCGATAAAGACCTGACAACTTGCTATTATCCTGTGGGCGAATTCGAGTCACCACTTTTAAGGTGAATTCTGCCGGACATTGCTCAATTAACAAATCGCCATCTTGCAAACGGTAAGCAGCGTTGCCAAGAATTTCCCCATTCAGATGCAAGCTGATCAACTCAAGTTCATCACCGTACAAATGCAAAGCCCCTTCACCTTGCCGTTTTAGTTGCATTTGATTGGTGATCAACGCATGATCATCATGCAAATCAAATTCAAGAGCAACTGTATCTACCGTGAAGGCAGGGGCTTGATAATCTTTCAGATAAATAGTCGTGTCTGGCATGAACTTTGCTCCGGTATGGAAAGGGTAACAAACAAAAAAAATAATAGTTTGATTATGTGTAATTTTTTAATATTTTTATATAAAAAGACTCTATACTAAAGCTAGGGAGACAGTATCTCGCTTTTACAAGTCTAAGAGTTTATGAGCGAAATGCAAAATTATAAAGTAAGAAAGAGCGTTTTTTCCCACAAAGGGATTCAGTAAAAGGGGATGACTTTATGAGCACACAAGAGTTTTTAGCAGGTTACACAAGACGCTTTGTGGACAACAAAGAAGAGGAGCTAAGTCTGGATGAGTACCTGGAACTGTGTCGTACAGACCCTGCCGCTTATGCCAATCCAGCTGAACGACTATTATTGGCTATTGGTGAACCAGAGATAGTCGACACCCGCCACGATCCAATATTATCTCGCTTGTTTTCCAATAAAATTATTCACCAATACCCTGTTTTTAAAGAATTTTTTGGCATGGAAGAGCCCATTGAACAAATCGTTGGTTTCTTAAAACATGCCGCACAAGGCCTGGAAGAAACGAAACAGATCCTCTATCTATTAGGTCCGGTTGGCGGTGGAAAATCATCACTGGCAGAAAAATTGAAAGATTTGATGCAGAAAATTCCTTTTTATGCCATCAAAGGCTCTCCCGTTTTTGATTCGCCACTATCTCTGTTTAACCCGGAAGAAGATGCGGAATTACTCTATGAGCGCTATGGTATTCCATCACGCCATCTACGTTATATCATGTCGCCCTGGGCAGTGAAGCGTTTGCAGGAGTTCAATGGCGACATCAGCCAATTTCGTGTAATAAAAGTTAAACCCTCGCGCCTGAAACAAATTGCCATCGCCAAAACTGAACCCGGAGATGAAAACAACCAGGATATTTCCTCGCTGGTAGGCAAGGTAGATATTCGCAAACTGGAAGAATTTTCCCAGGATGATCCGGATGCTTATAGTTATTCTGGTGGCCTGTGTAGAGCCAACCGCGGCCTGTTAGAATTTGTCGAGATGTTTAAAGCCCCGATTAAGGTATTGCATCCTTTACTGACCGCTACTCAAGAAGGAAATTACAATGCCACTGAAGGGTTATCTGCGATTCCTTTTGAAGGCATTATTCTAGCGCACTCGAATGAATCAGAATGGCAATCATTCCGTAACAATAAAAATAACGAAGCGTTTATCGACCGGATCAATATCGTTAAAGTGCCTTATTGCCTGCGCGTTTCTGAAGAAATAAGGATTTACCAAAAATTGCTGGATAACAGTTCGCTAAAAGAGGCGCCCTGTGCCCCAGGAACACTTGATATGCTAGCGCAATTTTCAGTTTTGACTCGGCTAAAGGAACCACAAAATTCGAGTATCTATTCCAAAATGCGTGTGTACAATGGCGAAAGTTTAAAAGATACCGACCCTAAGGCAAAATCTTACCAGGAATATCGTGATTTTGCCGGTGTTGATGAAGGTATGAGTGGAATTTCCACCCGTTTCGCCTTTAAGATCCTGTCAAAAGTATTCAACTTTGATCATTCTGAAGTTGCCGCCAATCCTGTCCATTTACTCTATGTACTTGAGCGGCAAATTGAACAGGAACAATTCCCTCAAGAGTTACATGAAAAATATTTAACCTTCATGAAGGAGCATCTGACTGCCAAGTATGTCGAATTCATTGGCAAGGAAATCCAAACTGCTTATCTCGAGTCCTATTCTGAGTATGGACAAAATATTTTCGACCGCTACATTACTTATGCTGATTTCTGGATCCAGGATCAAGACTATCGTGATCCGGATACTGGCGAAATTTTTGATCGCGGCTCACTTAATTCTGAGTTGGAAAAAATAGAAAAACCAGCTGGTATTTCCAATCCGAAAGATTTTCGTAATGAGGTTGTCAATTTCGTTTTACGGGCACGCGCTAATAACCATGGCAAAAATCCCGTATGGAATAGTTATGAAAAATTGAAATCAGTTATTGAGAAAAAGATGTTTACCAATACAGAAGATCTATTGCCGGTGATTTCCTTCAATGCTAAAGCCTCTGAAGATGATAAGAAAAAACATGAGGAATTTATTGCACGCATGGTAGATAAAGGTTACACCCGCAAACAAGTCAGATTGCTCTGTGAATGGTATTTGCGAGTGCGTAAATCGCAATAACAAAATCTAAGTTTGTCTTGTAACGCCAATTTAATATGGGCTTACAAGACAACAGCTGATAAGGATGTAGTTATGTCGCAATTGATTGACCGACGACAGAACGCCGGCAAGAAAAGTACGGTTAATCGCCAACGCTTTCTTCGGCGCTACAAAAACCAAATTAAACGTGCCGTATCCGATGCGGTGGGTAAACGCAGTATTACCGAAATTGATCAAGGCGAACAAATCAGTATCCCTGCCCGTGATATTTCCGAACCACGCTTTCACCGTGGACAAGGTGGACGAGTAGAAAGGATCTTACCGGGGAATGATGAATTCATGACAGGGGACCGGATTAAACGCCCCAGTAGCAACAGCGATGGCGGCAGTGGCAGCCAAGCCTCTAACAGTGGTGAGGGTGAAGACGAATTTGTTTTTCAATTATCACGAGAGGAGTTCCTGGAATTATATTTTGAAGATTTAGAACTCCCTGATCTTGTAAAAAAAGAATTGGCGCGCATGACTACCTACAAAACCGTACGTGCCGGGGTAACTAGCAGCGGTATTCCTTCTAATATTAATGTCGTCCGCTCTATGCGCCAGGCGACCGGGCGGCGGGTGGCTTTAGCATCGCCCTACAAACGTGATCTGCGCCTTGCAGAAGAAGAATTAGCCCGTCTGGAAGCATCCCCTAATCCAGATAAATTAGAGTTGCTGCGTTTGCAAAGCGACATTGAGTTTTTAAAAAAGAAAATCGGTGCTGTCCCTTTCATTGATACAATTGATTTACGCTATAATAATCGAGTCAGAATTCCTGCCCCATCAACACAAGCCGTTATGTTCTGTGTAATGGACGTTTCAGGCTCTATGGATGAAGCCAAAAAAGATATCGCTAAACGTTTTTTCATTTTGTTGTATCTATTTTTAACTAAAAATTACGAGAAAATTGAACTGGTTTTTATTCGTCATCATACCTCTGCCAAAGAAGTGAATGAAGAAGAGTTTTTCTATTCACGAGAAACAGGGGGTACCGTCGTCTCCAGTGCCCTGGAATTATTGAGTGCCATTATTGACTCACGTTATCCAGCTGCTTCCTGGAATATTTACGTTGCGCAAGCGTCTGACGGCGATAATTGGAACGCTGATTCGCCCTATTGCCAGGAATTACTACAAGAAAAAATCATGCCCTTGCTGCAATATTTCGCTTACATTGAAATTATGCCTCGCCATCATCAAAGCCTGTGGGAGGTTTATCAGCAAGTACGTAATCAATACCCTAATTTTGCCATGGAAAATATCGATAATATCGCTGATATTTATCCTGTATTTCGCGAATTATTCAAAAGGAAAACCGCATGAGAAAGAAGCCTTTATCCACCGGCGCTGAATGGACCTTTGAATTGATTCAAGCCTATGATAAAGAAATTGCGCGCCTGGCCAAAGAATTCAAATTAGATACCTATCCCAATCAAATTGAAATCATCACGGCCGAGCAAATGATGGATGCTTACGCGTCAGTGGGCATGCCCATTGGTTATCACCACTGGTCTTTTGGCAAACACTTTGTTGGTGTAGAAAAGAGTTATAAACGAGGACAAATGGGTTTAGCGTATGAACTGGTTATTAACTCCAATCCTTGTATCTCTTATTTGATGGAAGAAAATACCATGGCAATGCAAGCGCTTGTGATAGCTCATGCCTGCTATGGACATAACTCCTTTTTTAAAAATAATTATCTGTTTAAAATGTGGACCTCTGCAGATGCCATCATTGATTACTTAGTCTTTGCCAGAAACTATATTAGCGAATGCGAAGAACGTCACGGCATTGACGAAGTAGAAGCCATTCTTGATGCCTGCCACGCCTTAATGAACTATGGTGTCGACCGCTACAAACACCCAGCCGTTTTATCGATTCAAGAAGAAAAAATTCGCCAACAAAATCGCGAAATGTATATGCAATCCCAGGTCAACGAATTATGGCGCACTATTCCACAAAGCAAACAGGTTGATGCCAATGGCCGCAAAAAACGCTTTCCGGAAGAACCGCAAGAAAACATTCTCTATTTCATTGAAAAAAATGCGCCGTTACTGGAATCCTGGCAGCGTGAAATTGTTCGTATTGTCAGAAAAATTGCGCAATATTTTTACCCTCAAGGGCAAACCAAGGTTATGAATGAGGGTTGGGCTTGTTTTTGGCATTACACGCTTTTACATGCACTCTATGACGAAGGTTTAGTAACCGATGAATTCATGCTGGAAATTCTGCAAAATCACACCAATGTTATTATGCAACCAGCTTTCAATAGCCCTTATTTCAGTGGCATTAATCCATACACCCTCGGTTATCATATGATGCAAGATATTAAACGTATCTGTGAAAATCCTACTGCTGAAGATAAAGAGTGGTTTCCTTACCTAGCCAATACCGATTGGCTAGGTAGTCTTGATAGCGCTATGCGTAATTTTAAAGATGAAAGTTTTATCGCTCAATATTTATCACCGCGTCTAATACGCGAAATGAAATTATTCCATATTGTCGATGATGACAGACATCCTGATTTAATGGTCGGCGCCATTCATAATGAACAAGGTTACCAAATGATCCGTGAAGCCCTTTCTCGCCAATATAATCTGAGCTATCTGGAGCCAGACATTCAAGTCTACTCTGTTGATATGGAAGGAAATCGCTCGTTGACTTTACAGTACAAACAGCAAAATCGTACTCCTCTCGGGGACAACACCAATGAGGTATTAAGACATCTCCATTCGCTGTGGAAATTTCCGGTCATTATGCAGGCTGTCGATACACAAGGACAAATTACCGCTGAATACCACTGCCCTCCTCTCCCCAACACGAAGCGTCATCAGCAAGATACTCATTAACCATTTTGGACTGGATGCAACCGCATCCAGTTCCCAGAGAAATACCTTGATTTGATTAGTTATTATTGTTGTAAAATAATTAGAAACAGTACTGAAAAAAAGAGTCCGCTCATCACTAATAGTGAATCCAGGGGAATTAATTTACGTCAACCGCTCAATAGTAAGGGTGTGACTTCCATTTATATTGATAACTGCGCACAACAATTTATTTAATATTCTCCGCAGAAAGTTTACGCGGCTGATCTTCCCAATGATTTGCAGTTGGATGGCCGTGAAGGCCTTTTCACAATTGCCAGAAAACCCGATAAATAAACAGCAAGCAGAACTTATTGTATTATGAACAAAAATGCAAAGTGTTATTATCAAAGCGCCATACAACTTAATCTTCCAGTAGAGCAAGAACCCCCATAAACTTTGGAGAGTGTCTCCGTTATGGTTCAAAAAAAATAATACACAGCCTGATCTATAGACATCCTTTTGCCTATTTTAAGATTCTTTATAAGAACAGACATACCACTATCTATATAAAAAACGCGTTGCTCTTTATCTTATTAACTCTAATTTATTCCTTTACCGGTTTAATTTATTCTATACTTATCTTCTAATATGGATGAATTTCTAAGCCATGCTATCATCCGCTCGACAACTAACCCATAAAAGAACCCTCACGCTTTGGGGATTATACCAACATGACTGCAGTGAAAATCTCTGATTATCGGTATCTTGCTCAACAGAAAATTTCCAAAGAAATTTTTGATTTTATTGAGGGCGGTGCTTGTGATGAAATTACCAGAAAAAATAACAGGAATGCTTTTGACAAAGTAGATATTCGCCCCTTTTGCTTAAGAGATGTTGCAACAATTGATTCTACAGCCAAGTTAATTGGTTATCCAATTCCAACCCCATTATTGCTCGCACCGACAGCTTTTCATCAGCTGGTAGACGCATCAGGTGAACTGAGTACTGCCAAAGCTGCCAAATCTCTCGGGATACCAATGGTTGTGAGTTCGATGTCTAATAAGCCACTGGAAGAAATCGCAGCACAATCAAAGCATCAGCAACTATGGTTTCAAGTTTATATTTTCAAAGAAAGAGCTATCACAGAAGAGTTGGTTCGTCGTGCTGAACAGGCAGGCTATAAAGCGATTGTATTAACTGTTGGCGTTCCTTTCAGTGGGAAACGGGAAAGGGACATAAAAAACCTCTTTTCGCTGCCCAAACAACTGACCACTGGAAATTTTAAAAGCAATGTTAACGCAGAAGTGATTTACGATTTTACTGCAGCACAGCTCGATCCCTCCATTACCTGGCGTGACGTTGAATGGCTCAAAACAATTACCCCATTACCTCTGATTCTTAAAGGCATTCTTAATCCCTTAGATGCCAAGGAAGCCTGTCAATTAAATGTAGATGGAATTATTGTGTCTAATCATGGCGGGCGGCAATTAGATACAACAGAGGCAACATTATTGGCCTTGCCTGATATCTCTAAAGCGGTAGGCGGCCGAACGATGATCCTATTAGATGGCGGGATAGAGCGGGGAACTGATATTTTTAAAGCCATTGCATGGGGGGCAGATGCGGTCATGCTAGGACGCCCGGTATTATGGGCTTTGGCGGTTGACGGAGAGCGAGGAGTATTGACTATGCTAAGCATGCTTATTAGTGAATTGGAAATGGCCATGAAATTGGCGGGATGCAATACAATCAAAGCGGTTAAGGACTTTGGCCCTCATCTTAGACTTAGAAATTTTTAACCACTTTATGAAAAAAAAAGTACTTCCTCAGAGTGAAAGGGGATTATATAAATCTGGCTTGGATCGTGAACGTGAAGCCGTTATTAGTGCACATTTTATGCACAAAATTAATCAGGAATCGACTTCCCAGTTATACAATGCTAAAACTTTTTCACAAAAAGCCATAGTCTGGGATTTTAAAACCATTCAGGAACAGTTAATTCCCGCCATTCTTGGCGCTTCAGAACAATTTATTAAGGAACGCGCCGCTGCTATAAAGGCAAGAGCAAAGAAAAATTATAAAGAATATGGCCTGAAGAATGAAAATGAGATAGGCCTGGTAGAAATGATTGCTGAGATCATGGTCGACAGGCAATTTTTAAAAGGCTCCAAATCCAATTACCCTCGTCTTAATTTAGCAAAAAAAATAAACGACCTGCTAGAAAAACAAAAACCACTAAGGATGGTCATCCCAGCCTTACCCTATAAGACTTCCTCGCCATTAAAATCAAGAGGCACCATGCCTGATTTTGCCGAAGTTAATTTTTT
This sequence comes from Legionella feeleii, assembly GCF_001467625.1. Taxonomy (GTDB): domain Bacteria; phylum Pseudomonadota; class Gammaproteobacteria; order Legionellales; family Legionellaceae; genus Tatlockia; species Tatlockia feeleii. The sequence continues at coordinate 375,275 of NZ_LNYB01000080.1, read as the reverse complement.
GCTGGCTTTGGCTGAAGTTGTTAAAACCATAAAATGGATTTGTAAAGAGTATTACCCCAATGAGTTAGTACAAATCAAGGGCTTTACCATTGTTACAGACGGAAGTCGTTTTAACCATTTTTTAAACGAACCTTCACATAATTTATCAATTTACCAAGAGCAGCTAAATAATTGGTTAGAAATTCTACAAATAACAGAAGATGTTGAAATAAGGGATTACCAAAAACTCATTACCCTCTCCCTTCCAACACAACTCTATGCAAATAAAACTAGCATAAGGGAGCAGGTACGCCAGCTTTATCTCCAATTAATGTTACCACTGCTCGATTTCTATGATATGGACCGCACCATACACAAAGCAATAGACATGGATCCAGAGCCTGAATCCAGTAACTTGGAAGGAAGATTTGTTCCTTTATTTAAATCGCTTATCTATATTGTTAATTATAAATGTCTATCGCATTATGCTGATTTATATGGAGAAAGCTATTCCGATTTATATAGCAAATTATCCAAGCATATTTTTGTACCTTATACCGTTTTAACTTCGGATGTTAAAACTAAAATAGAGCAATCGATTTCCTGTGTAAGTCAAGTTAACGACTTTTCCAACGAAAGCCTCATGGAGTATCTACGACAATCCATGTTGGAAGAAGCCTGGATGGCAGCCATTAATTACATTGCTGAAATTCGTAGTGATAGAGATTTGAAAGAAGATCCGATATCAACTTGTCTTCCTGATTATATCCGCTGGACTATCCATGCCAAACCAGGTCAGCTGGCTATTCTCACTACAACGGCTTTTGGCGATCCTGTACAACCCTGGCACGGCGCTGGAGTCTTTAAGCGAACTAAAAATAATAAGATCAAGTTATATACTTTGCCTGTCTTAGCTTTGGAAGGCATGGGAGCAATACCGGTAATCATTGAAAATGAGCCAAATTACTTAAAACAGCCATTATTTTATATCGATCCTGAAATAGCTTTTGAGAATGCTGAAGATTTTATCAGCCTCATCAAAAATCAATTAACTCGTAAAAGAAAATTTTAGTTAAAATGGGTTAAGAACTTATATCTTGATCGGTGGGCAGTGCAACTCAGGACATCAAACCATACCAGCCAAGAGAGTGCCCCATACTGTTGAAGAAACTCTTTAAGCATATCTTGCTTTGTTGATTCGCTAATGCTTTGGTTGTCGGCATTTTACGACTACATGGATAACAATTAAAAATTAATGCTTAATTTTAGTTTAAACGTTGTACAAGAAACAGGATCTGTTTACCAACGCTAACCTTGCTAGTTTGCTGAATTTACACAATAATTCAGTATACCTTCCAAGGAGTATAGGTTATCTGACTTGTGAATCATTATGAACAAAAATGCACGTTATTACTATGAAGCCGCCTTAGAACTCCTTCTTCCTGTTGAAGAAACACCTGAAATAGATGGATTTACTTTAAAGCTAGGTAAAAAGAATTATTTTTTTTATGGTAGTGCCACCCCCATTAATGACAGTGGCAGCATGCTTGTAGCCCGCAACAAATATTGTATGAATAAAACGCTTGAGAGAGCTGGCCTGCCCGTCCCTAAGAGCGACTTTGTGCATGTCAGTGAATACTTGCAAGAAAAAATGGAAAAAAAAATAGCCCCTCTCTCTTATCCACTCGTGGTAAAGCCTCAAGAAGGCAAATTAGGCAGAGGCGTGTTATGCAATATTAAAACACTTGCCCAGTTAAAGAATTATATGTCCAAGGGTTTTCTGTCTGATGACTACCTACTTGTTGAGGAATTTCATGGCAATCTAAACTCTTATCGTGTCCTGGTATTGAATGGACGTGTTCTGGCTGTTATCCAGCGCTATCCTTCGCATATTATCGGTGATGGTGTTCATACTGTACAGCAGTTGATTGAGCTAACAAACATCGAACGAACGCAAATCAGTGATGCATATGGTCCAATTACTGTTGATGAGGAGTGTCTGATTAGATTAGATGAATTAGGGATTACTTTAGACTATATCCCTTTCGCCGGCGAATGGCTTACCTTAGGTTATACCTGTAATGCTACGCGGGGAGGCACCTACACCTCTCTAGGCAACAAAATATGCAAAGAAAACCGCCGCCTGATGGCTACCGCAGCAAAAGCGCTGTCTCTTGAGCTGGTAGGATTTGATATACAATGTGCCGATATTAACCGCCCCATCCAATCCACTGCTGGTGTTATTATTGAGGCTAATGCAGTAGGCCCAAGTATCCGCATTCATGAATCGCCTGTATCAGGCATACCAGTTAAAGTCAGTAAAAAAATAATTCGCAGACTGATTTACCGCCATCCACTCTCCTATTTAGCAGCGCTGTATAAAAATCCTCGTTCTGGCGTCTACCTGAGAGCCTTGATTTTGGTAGCCATCTGTGGACTCGGTTATTATGGATTCATCGGTTTTTGAGCTGTAGAATCAATAAAAAGGCAAGGTTATCTTCACCTCGCCTCGAGATGCTACCCCTAATCGCTAGCCAGTTCTATTGCAAAGGCTAATCCCAGTTTAGTGAAATTAACCATATGATCGGTGTTCAATAAATCTATCGTATCCGCTGCAGAATGGATATAAGGGTTATGCCGTTCAAAACTGGTTTCACAGGGAAAAGCAGCGGGAATACCTGCAGACATCCAGGAGGCATGATCACTACAACCATAGCCACAACGGGAATAAGCGACAGGTACCTTGATGTAGGTTTTGATAAGTTCAGCAATGTAATCACTCAACATCTTATCGGTATAATCGCGAAAGACCCACATGGTGGGATCATTGGCTTCATTGCGAAACCCTGTCATATCAAATTGAATGACTGCTTGAACCGGAATCTCTTTACGCAAGAACTCTCGCACTACATATTGGGAGCCAACCAAACCACGCTCCTCCGCTGCATACCAGATCAAATAGATTGGCCGCTTAAATGTCAGCGATGAGGCCAATAGCACTCGAGCCACTTCCATCAGTGAGGCGGAGCCACTTCCATCATCGCCTGCACCTGGCATAAAACCGTCCAAGGTATCCATATGCGCACCAAGTACTATCGCGGGCGCGTGGATATCCTTGCCAATGACAGTAACTAAGGAAGGTTGAATGTAATTTCCTGTCTTTACAAAATAGCTTTTCGTATCACTACGACCATAGGCATGAGCTGATCCATCAAATTGTTTCTGTAACCATTTTGCTGTTTCTACGCCGCTATCCCCAGTCGCAGAACGATTGTAATAGTTACTCAAATGGGATACGACTTGAATAATATTGTCAGCATCAATTTTTGCCAAAGCTTCATTAACTTTTCTTTCCTGATTTATTTTATAAGGCGGCGAAGAGATAAACGCTGTTTTAAAGACTGGTGGTTTTGCTAATAACTGCCGGGCAATTTTTTGTTTGTCAGTCGATTTGCTGGTAACAAAATAGTGACTCACATTCACAAAACGACCACAATGTGCTTCATCAGCTAATAAAGCAAGTTTATCCAATTCCTTTGTATGAAGCTCAATAACTTTAAAATTCCTATTTTGAGCGAGTACGCTGAACTCTCCAGATAATTTGGCTGCCAGGCATTGGGGTATCTGAAGTTGCTCCAGTATAGGCTTGGCTTCTGCAAACAACGGCTTGGCTGAGAAAATAAAGACAACTGTCAGAAAAATCATCCGTGAATAAAAACGCATAGTAACTCCCTGTTAAGTCAAACAGGCTAGATCCTACAGAAAGGCTCCCAGGATGCAACTGTTATTTTTATGGTCGATAACGGGTAATATTGGTCATCTATTATTTTTTATACTCATTCTTTATCGTGATAAATCTCTCTATAAAACAATATGATTTTTTTTTGCCCTTAAAGTTATTGATAATCATTTTCATTTGTTATAAAGTTCCACTTCCTTTGGTTTGCTTGTGTGGTGAACAATGAAAGTAAAAGCAAAAAAAATTCCCTATTACCTCCTCCTTCTGCTTCTTGCTACCGGCGCGAGCTTGATTTTAGGCTTATTAAGCTTTGGCGGCATGTTCGTTTTATTCCCCACCCTGACTGTTGCAGGAATGGCTCTTACTTTATCAGTCGCCTACGAGGGTGAAATTTATTTACAAAACATCAGTGGCGCTCTAAAAAAATTATTTTTTAAAAGCGATTTTTTACAAAATCATCTCGCCAACGAATATCTTTTAGAAAAATTCCCTAATACGAAAGAAAAATGTCCACAATTTTTCAAGGATTACGAAGCCCAATTACATTTATTACATAAATTTGGTCATAAACGGCTAAGCAAGGAAGATGCAGCCAGAAAAAAACTGATAGAGAAAACCTTAGGTGACATGGAAAAATGGTTCGCTACCCAATTATTCCCCAAGGCAGGTGACCACAGGGAACTCAGCCAATATGAGCAAGAGCTACGTGATTGGCTGGCTCTAAATGGACAAACCGAACAAATTCAATTATTGGAACAGCGCCGTGCTACCTACAATGGAGTAAAAATATTCAGCCTACTCGCCGGTTTGTTTATGGGCTATGGTACTACTTACCTGCTCGTCGAAGCCTTTGAGGTCATTCCATTCCTGGCGGCTATCCCTGCCGCGAGCTTACCGATGTTGATCGTTCCCATGGCTATCATTGCTGGTAGTGCCTATGGTTTTCTAACCTTTAACGCTGTTACCGATATGATTAATAATGATACTGTACGCAAGTGGTATCATAAAATTAAACGAAATGTTCAGGAAGAAGGATTCACGCCACGCAACATGTTTATTACGGGAACGGCACTCTTTCTCCTTAGTCTTACCCTTGCTCTGACTGCTTGCACGGCAGGTACCTGGTGGACCGTTGCGAAAAATACACGCCCTCTTTTCGCATGGATGGGAAATGTACCCAGCTATGTAATGGGTTTTTTCAATCCCCTAATTACCAGTATGTCAGCGCTTGTTTTTAATATGGAAAATACTAGCGAATCGCTGGAAATGATTGAGGAAATAACGGAGTCTAAATTCCCGAGGAATGCTTATCTTTTGGAGAATTTCCCTAACATTAAAGAGAAGGATTGCCCACAATTTTTCAAAGACTATAAAGCGCAATTGAAATTATTGCACCAATACAGTTACAAACATCTAAGCCAAGACGATCTGGTTCAAAAAAAGCAAATTATCAACGAATTGAATAGACTGGAAACCTTTCTTGCCAAACAATTGGCTCCAACAGAAGGTGAGCTGGTTAGTGAGGATGAACAAAAGTTACGTACATGGCTAAGGGAACATCCTCTAAAAACCCAATGGGAAAAAATCGTTCAAGCGTTTAAGGCCTTTAGAGAACGAGAAAACTGGGGGCAAATAGTTAACCCTGCCCGCTTAGTATTAGCTGTTACGATCATACCTCTACGTATTCTACTATTTCTTGGTCACTTAGTCAGTATCGGAGTTACTGCTGATAGGATGCCAGGGATTCCAGAAATTGTCTCTGCAATTCTGGGCATTGTCAGCGAAGGCTTTGAAGATGTCCATTATTTCGTCCCTTATGAGCATGTACATAGCCACTCAACCAAAGGACTTTTAGAAGAACGTCTGGAAGCTGGCCATGGCCATGATCACAATGCCGATCTACCAACACGCATACTCAAATTGATTACTTTTCCAATCTATGGTTTAGCAACACTCTGGGATAGTGCATTCAGCCAATTCAACCATCCTAAGCAACGATTGGGGTTAAGTACAGCCTGGGATAAACAAACTGGCCAACCTGCTGTTGCGCCCCGCGTGGAACTGGATAAAAAAGATATTGACACAATTTCTGAAGATTGGCGCCGTCATCAAGCTGATTTCCGCATTAAACGCTTCAAAGATGCTCATTTGAGTCATGTAGTGATGGGACAAAGCCTAGCTAAAGGCAAAGCTGAGCAGTTGACCTCATTACAACAAGACAAGTTACGTCAAAAGGGAGGCGATCAGACTGCTGCAGCAATAATTAGAGAGGAAGCCCAACAACCTATCTATAAGATACATCGCACGAATGGTATTTTTGGATTATTTTCCCATAAAACAACAACTACGGAAGATTTCCTGGCAGATTTATCTCACCGGGTTAGCTCCCCAGCCGCATAACAATTAAAAGGCAGTATGGTAAACCAATACTGCCTTTTAATTTTCATTCAGCCTGCTTTTTAGCTAATTCCTCAGCCAAAGTCGGCCAATCAGTATAACCATGTGCCCCACCACCATACCATAACTCCCGAGGCGCTTCGTTCAATATCGCCCCAGTTTGCAAACGTTCGACTAAATCAGGATTAGCGATAAAAGGGCGACCAAAACAGATTAAATCAGCCAGATTTTTCTCACGAGCTTGCATGGCAAGCGGCAAATCATAACCATTATTGGCCATATACTGGCCTTTGAATAAAGAGCGCAGGGTAGCAAAGCTAAAATCTGCAGGGATCGTACGCGGCCCAATAGTAACACCTTCAACACAATGGATATAAGCCAAACCAAACTCATTAAGCGCACTGACCATATAAGAAAAAGTAGCCATTGGATTACTATCAGCAATATCATTAGCCGGGCTAACTGGTGAGAACCGAATACCTATTTTATCCCCTGGCCAAACCTGTTTTACTGCATCGACCAGTTCTAATAAGAAGCGAGCGCGATTCTCCAAACTACCACCATAACGATCCGTTCGTTTGTTGGTTTTATCGCGCATAAATTGATCGATGAGATAACCATTTGCTGCATGAATTTCAATCCCATCAAAGCCTGCTTTTTTGGCACAACGAGCCGCATGGGCATATTGTTTGACTATGCCCGGAATTTCCTCTGTCTCCAGGGCACGAGGGGTAACAAGATCTTTAAAACCGGTTTCCGTAAACGCTTTTCCTTCAGGCTTGATTGCAGAAGGAGCAACCGGCAATTGATGGTCAAGCTGCAAATCAGGATGGGAAATACGCCCCACATGCCATAATTGCGCAAAGATAAGGCCTTTTTGGGCATGCACGGCGTCAGTAGACAATTTCCACCCGGCAATCTGTTCTTCAGTATAAATACCAGGCGTAAAGGCATAACCTTTACCTTGTTGCGAAATTTGAGTTGCTTCACTGATGATTAACCCTGCACTGGCCCGCTGCGCGTAATACTCCGCATTCATCAGCCCTAAAACATCCCCTTTACCTGCACGACTACGTGTTAGCGGTGCCATAACAATACGGTTAGCCAGCTTAAGTGAGCCTAAACCAGTAGGCTGAAATAAATCCGTCGACTTCGCACTTTGCTTCATTGATCAGGTCCTTCTTTTCACAGTAATTATTAAGAGTAAAGGGCTTACTTAAAACTCCGCTCACTTCGTTAAATTTGATTTTATTTCGATCATTTACTAATGACGAGACTCTCTCATTAAAAGCAAATGTTGCCTCGACCACAAATTTTCGTAAGCCCTGAAATAGTGAGACTGATAACCAATGTAAGATTATTTAAGGACTAAGCCAATAAGTTTTTTAATCCTGCCAAATGAGACTGCGCCAGGGCCTTTGATTTGGCCTCGTTACGCTCACCGCTCTTACCATACCATTCCAGGCTATCTTGCGGTAATTCATCCAAAAAGCGACTGGGTTGGCATTCCTGCAATTCACCGACACGACGACGCTGTTTCGCCAACGTTAAACAGAGACTCTTTTGTGCACGGGTAATCCCGACATAAGCTAAACGCCGCTCTTCTTCTATTTGCTCTGTATCAATACTCACTCGATGTGGCAATAATTCCTCCTCCATGCCTACCAGATACACAAAAGGAAATTCCAAACCTTTTGAAGCATGCAGCGTCATTAGTTGCACTGTATTAGCGTCTTGTTCATCTGCTTGCTCTAAAATATCAATAAGAATCAATTTATTAATCACATCCGCTAATTGCTGGGTAGTATCTTTAGCCAGTAAACGCCCAACCCATTCTATTAACTCCCAAACATTGTCCATGCGTTTTTGAGCTTTGGCCGGTGTATCACTTTGCTCATAAACATAAGCTTCATAACCACTGTCTTCTATCATTTCACGTAAAATTTCCAATACTGGCTCGGTCTGAATACGTGTTTTTATGGTATCCATCCATCCTTTAAATACTTGTAAAGCCATACGTGGCTTATCGGCAATCTGGCTGCCAAGTGCCAGATGATCGCAGCATAGATAAAGACTTTGACCTCGCGTTTGAGCATAGTGCCCTAAGGCATCCAAGGTTGTCTCACCAATACCCCGTTTGGGCGTATTGATTACCCTTAAAAAAGCCGCATCATCAGCCTCATTACAAAGTAATTTAAGATAGGCAAAAATATCCTTAACTTCCGGGCGTGCAAACCAGGATTGCCCTCCACTAATATGGTACGCAATACCATGATGACGTAACATTTTCTCAAAAATTCGTGATTGGTGATTGCCGCGATACAAAATGGCGTAATCCCCATACTGAGTGCCCTGACGTAATTTTTGACTGATTAAATCAGCGACCACTTGCTCGGCCTCATCATTTTCATCCTTACAACACAAAACACGTAACAGTTCACCATGTCCCAATTCGCTCCATAATTTTTTACTAAACAGATGCGTATTATTGGCAATTAAATGGTTGGCAGCATGCAGGATTCGGCTAGTGGAACGATAATTCTGTTCCAATTTTATTAGTTTTAATTGAGGGTAATCGCGTTGTAACTGGGCAAGATTTTCCGGCTTAGCCCCTCGCCAGGCGTAAATAGATTGATCATCATCACCTACTACCGTAAAGTGGGCACGTACACCAACCAGAAGTTTGACCAGACTGTACTGACTGGTATTGGAATCCTGATACTCGTCTACCAGTAAATGACGAATTCTATTTTGCCAATATTCTCGTAGCTCAGCATGATGACTTAAAAGACGTACCGGCAAACGAATTAAATCATCAAAATCGACGGCATTATAGGCTTTTAAAGCTTGTTGATAACGAGGGTAAATTAAAGCAGCTTCTTCGTAAATCGGCAAATCAGTAGTACCACCACTCACCTCATGAGGCTCCAGTAAATCATTTTTCCAACGTGAAATTTGTTGTTGTATCTGCATAAGATAATCACGCTCATTGGCTTTACCAACGGGTAAAAATCCACGCAACAATTGCAGACAGTCCTCACTATCAAAAATGGAAAATCCGGTTTTTAAATCACATAAGGCCACATGCCGTTTAACAATACTCAAGCCCAGGGTATGAAAGGTAGCGATTCTTAAACCATGCCGCTTAGCGGCTGGCAAGACAGCAGCGACTCGCGCACGCATTTCATTAGCCGCTTTATTGGTAAAGGTAACGGCACAGACCGTATTGGCTGCATAACTGCAGTGTTCAATAAGATAGGCTATTTTTTGAGTAATCACTCGCGTTTTACCACTACCAGCACCAGCCAGCACTAATAAAGGCCCATCAATATATCGGACAGCCGCCTTTTGCTGTGGATTAAGCATGCCTTACTCTCGAACAAAAATGAAACATTTAGCTCCTTCGAAACCAACGCGTTTCGAAAAAGGCTATTATCGCTTGTCACTCGCAGGCAGGCAAGCAATCTACTTTATGGTAGAATTAATCGATTTGTTGTTCTTAAGGTCCAAGATGAAAGAAACTGACTCTCTTCAACGTTTTTTATTTGAGCATGCCAGTATTCGCGGTGAAATAGCTCACGCCAAAGAAAGCTATCAAACCATCATGGCTCAACGCCCCTATCCAGCTATGGTAAAACACTTACTCGGGGAGGCATTGATCTCTTGCCTGCTTTTAGCAGGCAGTATCAAATTCGAAGGGGAATTAAGTTTACAATTCCAGGGTGACAAACGCTTACCGCTGTTATTAGTCCAATGTGATAATCAATTGCAGCTACGTGCTTTTGCCAAGTATGAAGAAAATCTTGAGGTAAAAGATTATGCTGAGGCCTTTTTAAATGGACAGATGGTATTAACCATTAATCAATACAAGCAAACTCAAACTTATCAAAGTGTTGTCCCCATTCATGCTACTTCGATGAGCGAAAATTTAATGCATTATTTTGCGCAATCAGAACAGGTTGCCAGTCGAGTCTGGTTGGCTATTGGTGATGACATGGCGGCCGGTATGTTGCTGCAATTAATGCCAGGACAAGATACTGTCCAACGTGAACAATTTTGGGAGTATGCTGTCCAATTGGGTCAAACTGTGAGCGATAACGAGCTATTAACACTCGATAATCAAACCCTGTTATATCGTCTTTATCATGAAACCGAATTACGCCTTTTTGACAACCGTCCCGTGTACTTCAAATGCCGCTGTAGCGAAGAAAAAATGAAACAGGTTTTAACTATTCTTGGTGAAGAAGAAACCAAGCAATTACTGGCAGAGCAAGGAAACATCGAAGTAAGTTGTGACTTTTGTAATAAGCATTACCGCTTTGATGCCATTGATATTACACTCCTATTTCGCAAATAAGCTCTTTTCAACAGGAGCGGTGCAAGCGGTGTTGATGATTGGCCTCTAACGCCTAGTTTAAAAGATAATGTTGTAAACCTTGGCATATTGCTTGTATAAAAGTTAAGTTACCTATTGATTGCCGAGAGCCAGTTATGCAGATGCGCTATGCTTTGCTTAACCTGTTGCTAATTTCTTCTTTACATGCAACCAAGGTACACATTATTGCCGTAGGGGATGTGCTTTTACACCCTCCCTTACAACACAAAGGTCTTGCTGATGGATTTAGTACGCTTTGGGAGCCGGTAATACCTGCCTTGAAAGAAGCTGATGTGACTTATGGGAATTTGGAAGGACCTGCGGCAGAAATGCTTGACCAGCACGGCAATACAACAACCAGTCTCCGTAGAGCATATACCGCCTATCCTATGTTTAATTACCCACCGGCATTGATTAGTGCCTTAAAAGCCTCTGGCTTTGATATTGTTTCCACAGCCAATAACCATACTCTGGATCGCTTCGCTATTGGCATTAACAAAACCATTGCGGCCCTCCATGAGAACGAACTGGCTTTTACAGGCACTCGCAGGCAGAACAGTGAAGATGCCTGGTATACAGAAACCAAAACAAACGATCTTTCAATAGCCTGGTTAGCTTGTACCCAAGACACCAATGGTATTGCTGATAAACATCGACAAGTATTGTTATGTCAGCGCGATAAAGAACAGGTCTTACACCTAGTAGCAGAACTTGCTAAAACACATGATGCCGTTATTGTGACTCCCCACTGGGGTATCGAATATCAAAGCCGTCCCAATAAAATCCAGCAACGATTTGCTCAAGAATTGGCAGAAGCTGGTGCTTTGGCTATTTTAGGCTCCCATCCACATTGCGTACAGCCCTTTGCCTGGTTAAATACCAGGGGTAAACAGGTCTTTGTTGCTTATTCATTAGGTAATTTTATTTCTAATCAAGGCAGCTTGAAAAACCGTACCAGCGGTTTGCTATCGCTCTATTTGGAAAAACGCGATGAAACTACCGTGATTAACAAGGTAAGCTATCAACCTACTTATATGGAAAATCGCGGCGGACAATTGCAGTTAAAAAAAGTTAGCTCGAAAAAACATCCTGCCTACCAATTGTTAAAAACGGTTGTAGGCGAAAATTATTTAACCATTAATCATTAATTTGTATGTACTCCAATCCCCCCGTAAGTTAGCGAAATACAAAAAAATTCGCTAACTGAGAAGAACTGATTTTTATTGTAAAGGTGAATTAATCTTCAGCATTCTATCATTGCTATATTGCAAAAAATCACCGCGCATTGCCCGTAAAATTTGTTGGAGATGAAGAAATTGCGCACTTAATTGCAGATACAGATCCCCCTCTTGCCTATCCTGCAATTCACCAATCGTTAGATAAGCAGCCTGCCCCATATCGGCAAAATAATCAAGACTGAGGTGGCGGCGCTCAGCTATACCGGGAAAGAGCCCACAAAAAAGCAAGCTTTTATCACCTACATCTCTTAATAATTCGAGCTGGCGCCGTCTTGGATTATTCATTGACTCAAGAAAATCAAGAGCAATAACCGATTCAATTAATTTGGTCCCCTGGGAAAAACGCATTAACAGAAAAACCAAATAACTCTCGGTATTTTCATTGAGTACAAGACTAGTGGAAGCCTGCGCCTCATTCACTAAGGCATGCCACTGGCTAAGTTCGGTGGGATGTAGAATCAAAGGCTTCATGGAGATCCCCCATTTCTTTTACTTTTTATAATAGTTTAGCAAACAACGTACCAGATGTTTTTGATTTTTATTAAATTCATGTCCTTCAGAAGCCGATGACAACGAAAACCTAGTGACCTGTAGTTTCTACTTGTTTGCCTCCATTCTTTTGATCCTGGCAGAGCGTGGGTGGAAATAGTGGTAATCCACCCGCAGAAAAAAACTAAGGCAAGAAATTAAGGTTTTAGCTAGCCTTCAATCGTATCGATTGCTTCAATACAGCAAGCAATCGGATCAAGTTCCGAATAAGGATTTGCTGGTAAAAATTCATTACTATAACAATGACGAATGTCAAACGCCTTATCAATAATTTGCAAATGCTCACTATAATCTCTGACTTTCTTCCAATCACGGGAAACATTGAGCAAGGTTCGGGAGAAAAAGGGTAAAGTACGGATGAATACTCTCTGATACATCTCTTGCCGCAGTTGGGGTTGCTGCTCGCATAGCAATTCAAAAGCGTCATCTGGATATTCAGTTGTATAAGCGGCACCGCGTTGAGTCGCTCTTAAAAACCCTTTAATCAACTCTGGCTGCTGTAGTGTCGTCTCAGGCACAATAAATTGAATAGAGCAAAAGCAACAGCAACCAAGCCCAGCCAATTGATCGAGACGTAAAAAAATGGTTTCCCCGCATAAATAGTCCAATTCAACACGTTGAAAATTAATAAAACCAATTCCCACATCGACTTTGTTACGGTAAATAGCGTCCGTAAGATTCATACCAATACGGACTGTTTCATAACTTGAGGGGGCAATCCCTGCTAGTTTTGCTAAATCATCAATAATTTTTTTGCCAAACTCGCCAATATAACCAACTCGCTTGCCTACAATGTCATGAAAGGTCTGAATACCACTCGATTTTAAGGCAATAAGGCCAGTAGGTGGTTCATCAAGCAACGTGCCAACGGAACTTAGATTATAACCCTTAGCTCGCGCCGCTACGGTGTGGATCATTGCTTTGACACCAAAATCCACTTTGCCCAAACCAACAATCTCCGTAACATCACTGGGATCATTAGGCTCCATAATAGCCAAGTGTATACCCTCCTGACGATAATATCCCTTTGCCTGAGCGACAAAAATCGGAGTATGGTAAGGATTAGCGCGCCAATTTAGAAGAAGGGTAGTTCTTGAATGAAGTGTCTGCATTGCTCGATCTCCTGGGTAAAAAAGAAAGGGAGATGGCAAAAGGGCTCCATTACCCAGGAGCCAGTTATATTTCTCAAGCCAAAGAAATATAAGCAGCCCTAATCGGGTAATAGACTTTTTGAAGGCATCCTTACGCTGGTATTATCCAGTTCAAGTTCAACGAGTATTTCTCAGCCGGTAAACCGGCACCCCGTGCCATCTTTAAAAATCGAATTTATCCTAATTTACTCATTGTTCTTTGTCAAACAGTACTACAAAAACTCAATTTCACCACTAGGCTCAATCACCATTTAAATTGAATACAATAAAAAAATCCGTAAACTGTTATTTTTCACAATTTCAAGGGAATAGTAGTCAAATGCCAGCGCGGTATGAATTAACAGCGGAGCAGTGGCGTAAATTAGAGCCATTTCTTCCAGGGAAAGCAACGGATAGGGGTCGAACAGGGACAGATAACCGTTTATTTGTAAATGGCTGTTTATGGGTGATCCGCAGTGGAGCGATGTGGCATCACTTGCCGGAGAGATATGGGCCATGGAAGAGGACGTATAATCGTTTTCGTCGCTGGGCACATGCGGGCGTATGGGAAAAAGTATTTGAAATTCTGCTGTCAGATAGTAAAAACCGTTATCGCATGATAGACAGCAGTATCGTACGTGCACATCAGCATGCAACGACTGGAAGAGGTGTAAAAAAAACTCGACTGTGGGGCGAAGTCGAGGAGGATTAACCACAAAGCTGCATCTTGTCACAGACGGGACAGGCAAGCCGGTCAAGTTTCAACTGACAGCGGGACACACGGCTGACTGCACCCAGGCTGAGTCTTTGCTGGAGGGGCAAACAGCAGAGGCTGTACTCGCAGACAAAGGTTATGACACCGATAGTATTGTTCATTATGTTAAGCACTGTATGAAGGCAGTAGCCGTTATTCCTCCAAAACGGAACCGTATTGTGCAGCGCCTGTATGAAAAAGATACCTACAAAATGCGAAATCTCATTGAGAGAGCATTTAATCGATTCAAGCACTGGAGGAGAATCGCAACTCGATATGACCGTTGTGACTCCATTTTTATCTCGTCCATTGCTCTCGCTGCCATTGCTATTTGGGCATAATTAAATGGTGATTGAACCTAGGGATAGCTGATCAAATAATTAACTTTTTAAAAAGTAATAATACGAATCCGATTATCATTGAAACGAGTGAGCTCTATTCTGAGGAGCAAGGTGAGTATTTTAAAATAAATCCCTCTAATAAAAATCATTATATAAAAGTTATTAGCGCAATCGGCAACAGACTATATAATCCCATAGTTTTACATTGTCTTACTTGTTCAAATACAGGAAAAGGCATGCTTTCACATAGGGAAATTGATGGGCAGCTTGAATTAGGTTTTTATAGCATATTGTTTTTAGCTCAATCTTATCTAGAGTGTGTTGGTGATCAAAGAGCTTTAAAAACACTTATCATTTCTGCAGGTACACAACAGGTTGTTGGTTCAGAAAGCCTAATTCCTGTTAATGCAAGTCTCATGGGACCTTGTCGAGGGCTTAACAAAGAACATTCGTCCATACAATGTAAATTAATTGATATTAATCCAGACGAACCTCTTTTTTCTTTACAAAATTTATTAAATATCGTTTTCAGTGTTTGCTTGAATGAGGCTTGGAGCGAAGAGTCTTCTATTGTCGCTTATCGCAATAATTATCGGTGGGATTTAACATATGGATTAGCAAAATCACATAAAAGTGTATTTCGATTGAAAGATGGGGGAACTTATCTTGTTACTGGAGGGCTTGGAGGCATTGCTTTAGTGATTTGTGAAGCAATCACAAAAAGCATCAAAAATCCGCGATTTATTTTACTTTCCAGGACTTCAATGATTCCTGAGGAAGAATGGGAGCATGTCTTAGAAGATCCAAATCACGCTTTTTATCAAAAAATTAGTGAATTAAAAAAAATGCAAATACTTGGTGCCCATTTTATTTTTCATCAAGTAGATGTAGCTGAGTTTGAATCTTTATCTCTTATTATCAATCATTATACAACTACTGAAAAAATTAATGGAGTTATTCATGGAGCAGGGATTGCTGGTGGCGGTTTAATGACGCTTAAATCCCAAAAAATGATGCACGATATACTCTTACCTAAGATACATGGAACTTACAACCTTGCAAAAGCTTTTCAGGATTACCCTTTAGATTTTGTTGTCTTACAATCTTCTATTGCCGCTGTTACAGGCGAACCAGGGCAAATAGATTATTGTGCAGCTAATTCCTGTTTAGATGCTTTCTCAGTGAGTAAACTTTTTTCAACTTCTTTTATACTTAGTATTAATTGGAATACTTGGCGCGACATTGGTATGGCAGTTGATGCTGCACGGATATATAAAGAAAATTTCTTAACCCGCGGAAATGACATTTCTCCAGCACAAGGGCAACAACTATTTTTGCAGGCAATGCAAAGGCAAGACCCTAATCTTGTCGTTTCTAATTTTGACATAGAATATTATTCTACAAAGACTAATCAGAAAATCGCTGGGGAAAAGAACGTTCTCCCAAAACAAGCCCGTCAAAATTTGAATCCCAATGTTGATTATGCACCACCGAGTAATCCCATCGAAAAACAGCTTGCCCAGTTATGGCAAGATAACTTAGGTATCGAACAAATCGGTATAAATGATGATTTTTTTATGCTTGGAGGGCACTCACTTAAGGCGATCAATTTAATGGGGAAAATTAATAAAATTTTTAATTGCAATTTCCCAGTAACCCAAATTTACTCTGCTCCAACAATCAGGCAACTTTGTTCAACTATATTAAATAATTCAGAGAGCATTTTGCCATATACTGCGATTCTTTTAAAAGAGAAAAAAAATTATCCTAATCTTTTTCTATGTCATCCAATTAGTGGGCTAATTAATTCCTTTCAATCTTTTGTTTCGCAAAGTAAATTACCTATGTCTATTTATGGACTTCAAGATCCGAGCATAGAAAAAAATAAGATGTTGTATGATAGTTTACTTTCTATGGCAGAAGATTATTTATTGACTATAAAAAAGATTCAACCTGTTGGCCCCTATTTTTTAGTAGGCTATTCTTTCGGAGGAAATGTCCTGTTTGAAGTTGCAAATAAGTTGTTACAGCAGGGAGAAAAAGTCAGTCTACTGGCCTTAATTGACAGTTGGGCAATAAATTCTCCTATTCTACATAATAAAATTTTTTTTAAAAAACATCTCGAAGAAATTAGTGGATTATCAGAGGAAGTAACAAACCTTGCGTGGGAAAGACAACAGTTTTTACTTAATCATTCATTGAGTACTATGGATCAAGAAATCTTATTATTTAAAGCATCCTATCTATCCGATGTTTATCAGACTATTGATCACCCTACCAACGGATGGTCTAAGTATAATAAGGGAAAAATCATATGCCATACCATTAATAGTAATCACGAGAATATTCTCGATGATGAGAATAGCGGAATTATATTACAATTAATTATGCAGTATTTGAAGAAATATGGGATAGCTAATGAAACTCTCGAAAAATGCACTGATTGATTTTGGGGAAATACAGTCATTGTTAGAAACTTCTGTAATTGCTGTTAATGAAAAGC
>NZ_LNYB01000080.1:341810-358260 GCF_001467625.1 Legionella feeleii | reverse complement strand
GATATGACCGTTGTGACTCCATTTTTATCTCGTCCATTGCTCTCGCTGCCATTGCTATTTGGGCATAATTAAATGGTGATTGAACCTAGTGCATAACGCTGTGGTAACAAAGCGTGGCGAAGCGATTCAAGCAATTAATTTTGTCCGTGATTTTCTGTGGAAAAAAGATATTTGTACAGCAAACTGTGTTATTGAAAAAAATGGCAAACATGGCCAGTCTGAAATTCTTCGTTATGCTGAACCAATGGAGTTTGGCAAAGCAGAAGTTAAACGTATTGGTTCTGCAACGAATGAGCCCATTAATTTTTGGGATGGCGCTCAACCCTGGAAAACCAAACTGGCTCAAGCAGTTGGCGGCGGCGGAAAAGTGGCTGGATGGTTTGAGCATTTCATGGGTGACAATTTAGAAACAATGAAGAAACTTTCTTCTACTCCTATGTCCCGTTTTACTCCAAATCCTGCTAATGCCTTTGATTGCAGCGACATTACTATTGATAAGGATGGTGTTGTAACCCATATCAGTTCCCATGAGAGGACTGCTGTTACCGAGCCTTTGAATGTTGGTGGGACCAATAGCCGGCAAGATGTGACAGATTGGAACCATTTGCAATTAATGAGTAAAGCCAGGTTAAAATCCGGATTAACCAGTTTCATGGAAAAATGGGGGCCTTTCATTGATGCTAATGAGCCTATTCCATTCACCGTTTTGCATCAAACGCTAATTGGTGATGAAGTCACTTTTTCCCCTGACCAATCCAAAGCAAAAGCGTCTAAATTGCAAGCATCGGTTATCGATTCTAAAGCAGAAGCCAATGCTGCAGTTCGCCAGATGCTAGAAAGTAGTACCATATTAAGAGAAAGGGCTACAGGTGAAATCAAATTCTTATCCAATGCAGATTTTGCAAAGCAGCCTTACAACGGACAGATTCCTGATGGTTGGCAAAAAGTGAATGTTGATTTATTAGAAACCAATAATGGTATCAACATGTGGGGTGCTCGCACTCGGGTTAGAAATAATGACTACAACGATGCCCGCCAATTAATCGGCAATGCGGTTAATGTGCTTAATAAAGTCGACACTAAATACCCTAACCAGGACTTAAAAACGGTTATTGATTTTCTAAATTCTCGTGATCATTCTTTGGTTACACCGTTTAAATTTCGTGGGAAAGAAGTAAAAGACGCTGTTCAAAGACTCTCTGGCGCATTAAGAAACGGTGATGATCCATTTAGTAATTTAGACAAAGATGTCAGAGAAAATCTTGCCTTAAGTGTACAGGCAGCAGTGGAGTTAAAATGCACGGTTCATGAAACCTGGTTGGGTTCAGCTCGTCGTAACATTGACAATTTTACTCGCGACTATGTACGCCAGATTCCCATTTTAGGCCACTTGGTTGATTGGGCTGTACGTGGTGCCATGACAGTCGCTGCATTGGGATTAAAGGTAGTTGCCGGCATCCTTACATTCCCCGTCAGTCTGCCACAATGGTTTAAACATCGAGGGGATCGAAGGGAAATGTACAAGAGTACTTATGAGGGGCTTTTGGCTGAGAGCTTGGGAAGCTTAAAAGGCGGTTGTATGAGTTCGGCGGATAGGGCAGGAGAGCAGGGTGACCAACGTGCAATGATGAAAAAGCAATTTGCTGAGGAAGGAAAAATCATCAGTTACAATGATTCACCTACTGAAAAAGCTCGAGTTTATGGTGAATACGGAAGTACCAAGGCTAAACATGACTTCGTGGAAATGGCAACTGGAACGCCTGGAACCAGCGATGACGAAACGCGTGGTATATTCCTTAATGCTCGGGCCGGGGTTCTGTCTTATGTTGCAGAAACGGCTGAAGAACAGCAATTGGCAAAAGATTTGTCTGGTTTGCGCAAAGGTAAATACAGTGATGTTACTGCGCAACAATATATGACCACCCCTGCTGTTGGTGTGAAAGTACAGAAAGTTGAGAAAGAGAAAGTTTCTTCGATGGGTGAGGGAATTAAGCAACCTCTGTTGGTAGTAGAAGAACCTGTGGAAGAACAAAGAGTGGATATTCGGGTTGGAGTTAAAAGTAAGGATGATAGTCATGAGCGTGTAGTAGTGACAGACAACTTCACGATGTAATTATCCACTCAAAGATGGAAACACCATCCAAACCCGACATAGCTTCCAAGCTTGTCGGGTTTTTTATTATTTAATGCACGTCGCTTGATGCTTATAAGATTCTATAGCTTTCCCTAGAGCATAAATACGGCGGCAGGCGTTTTTGCTTCGACTGGGAAATCCTGGCTGCAAGCAGCCAGGCTACGTATTAAACCGCTTTAAGAGCGAAGTATTCCTGGCTGTTTATTAATAGTATTCAATCGTTGTGGTGGTGACGTCGACAGGTTCATTATCAATAATAACGGCAGAATCGTAATAGACAGGCCTTGAATAGTAAGCCGGTGTTGGATAATAAACGGGTGTAGCGACAACTGGGGCTACATTGACTTCCTGGTATGCTACGGAGTTTGTGCAACAACCACAAGCTGTCAGTAACAGTACGGCAGGTGTTAGTGCTATCCATTTCATGATTGACCTCAAGTCCGCTAACCTATTAAAGATTGTAGATTATTTGTACATCGTTTGCCAGTTTGCATAGTTTCGCAACTCGCTGCCATGAGAGAAGGGCAAGGTAGCACGGAGCGCAGAACCGCCGTGTACAACGTCCGTACATGACGATTCGAGCACCGTATCAACGAAGCAATTCTCCATCGCAGTAGAATGTCCATTATTGGTAATCCGCTGGTGTTTTCCCATTCACATAGTAAAGAAAGGTTAACAACTGGGCGACTGCCAAATAAAGCTTTGGCGGTATTTCTTCATTTAAGTTTACTTCAGCAAGCAAGGTTGTTAATTCCTGATCTTGCTGCAGGGGAATGCCACGTTCTCGTGCAATTCTGACAATTTGCTCGGCAAGTAACCCTTCCCCTTTTGCGGTTACTTTAGGGGCTGATTTACCATCATAATGCAAGGCAACGGCTTGTGGTTTGTTTTTTTTCATACGCGTAAATCCAGCAAACGCAAATTGCTTGTATCAATGTCATCTTTTTCCAAGCCCAAATGCAAGCACCATAACCCTAAATCGAGATCCAGGGCTGCAAGTAACTCAGCAACGGTTTGTTGATGTGTCGCCAACAAATCAACGGTGTCGGGCTTTTCTGCATTGATTTGGATATCAAGTAATCTGTCTTGTAGTCTTAATCGCGCCTGGAGAGAGCCCAGATTGGCAAGATTGATTGCAAATGTTACTGACCAGCTTGATTCGGCGGTTGCTGCCGATTGACGATGTTCTTTAATGAGGAGTGGCAAGAGTTCGAGATCGGCATCGACACGTAAAGGGAGTTCGAGCATCAAGCTGTAAGGTTGATCGGGGGAATGAAGCAAATGCGTGAGTTGGCTGGTCTTGATTCTTGCCAGCACTTGCTCGGTTTGCTCAAGCAAGACTCCCAGAATCGAGTTGATTGTATGATCATTAAAATTAGGTAGAGGCAACCGTTGAGGAGGATGTGGAATGGCGCCTGGTAAGGGAAGGGTATCGTCTTGTGAGTACTGTTGCACCACTGGGTCTGGCGCAGCATTGGCAGGTGTAATCCCTTCATTAAGCAAGACAGCGAGGAGGCGCAAACATTGCCCTTTAAAATCATTATTTAAACTTTGAGTAACATTGTTCTGTTGTGATGCCAAGAGCGTAGCTTCCCAAAAAAGACCGCTTTGCCGAATTGCCTGGGCAAAGTGCTGTGGTAAGCGCGAAAGTGGAGTAATACTGTCAATTAGTTGATGCAATTGCTGTTGTACTGCTGCAGGAAGATTGGGCATATTTTCAAGAGCAGTGAGCGAAGCAAGCAAATGGGTCGCTGACGCTTGTTTGGGCAAGGCTTGTAACAATGCTGTTTGTATGGGCGTTAATGGGGGGGGCTCATGCAATACTTGCAAGATTGTTTCATCGTTAGCAAGAACCACTTTCACCTGCAGTAACTCGCCGGCATCAAAATGATGCGCCGTGTTGGCATTGATATTCTGGCCATTAATATTAATGAGCACCTGATTCTCATTTAATTCTTTAACCACGACCGTTTTTAAAATTTGACCAGCATAAAGTTCTATATCGGGTTTTGTTATTTTTAATTCCTGAATAGGATTTAGCCGGATACTCGGGGTATAACCTATATCCACAGGCATGTCGGTAGTCCTTTAATTTAATTTGCTTGTCATTTATCAAACCATTTCACTATACTGATGCCCACTGTTATCGGCAGTTATCGCAATTTCTTGACAGATTGCTGGCAGAAAGGGATATGGGAGAGTGAGTACTTGTCATTGAAGACAAGCTCTAACAAGACAGGGTGTGACGATGTTAGACAGAGCAAGTGTGGTCGATGCGCAATTTATTAACCGCCTGACTCAGGCGGATTTTCCGCAGAGTAAAACGGTTACCCGCCCTTTAGACGTGGGAATGGATAAAAAAACGGCGATTGAATTGTTTGATTCTCAAATTAAATCGCGTTTGTTGGATTTGATTGCCCGCCAGTTGAAAGAGAAAGGGTTGTCTTATTACACGATTGGCAGTAGCGGGCACGAAGGCAATGCCGTTCTTGGCCGTGTGTTTCGCGCAAGTGACATGGCCTTTTTGCACTATCGTAGCGGTGCTTTCTATCTTCAACGGGCCAAGCAAGTAAAAAACTGCGATGGGGTAAAGGATATACTCTTATCCCTGGTGGCCGCAGCGGCCGATCCGATTGCCGGCGGGCGGCACAAGGTATTTGGCAGTGTGCCCCTTAGTATTCCACCGCAAACCTCTACCATTGCCTCTCATCTACCTAAAGCGCTAGGTTGTGCGTTATCGATAACACGGGCAAAAGAGTTGGAAATTACGAGTAAACTACCCGACGACTCAGTCATTCTCTGTTCTTTTGGCGATGCCTCAACTAACCACGCTTCGGCACAAACAACACTTAATGCCTGTTCCTGGATAGCGAGTCAGAACTATCCATTGCCACTCGTCTTTATCTGCGAAGACAATGGAATTGGTATTTCTGTGCCCACGCCGGCCCATTGGATAGAAACTTCTGTTAAACAGCGGCCTGGTTGGCATTATCTGGCTTGCGACGGCCTGAATATTGCCGATATTTATCGTCAGGCGAACGAAGCCGAACGATTGGCAAGAGTAAAGAGGCAGCCTGTTTTTCTGCATATGAAATGTGTTCGCCTCTTGGGGCATGCTGGTTCTGATATTGAATCGCAATATAATCCTCAAAGCGAGATCGAGCGTCGTGAAGCGGATGATCCCTTGTTACATACCGCAGGCCTGCTTTATCGCGAAGGGTGGATGAGTTGTAAGGCAATGCTTGATTTATATGAAGATAATCGTTCGCTGATTGAAGCGAAAGCGATGGAAGCGATTCGTTTGCCCAAGATGAATAGTGCCCAGGAGGTCATGTCCTCTATCGTGCCGAAAAGAAATAACAAGAAGGCTTATCCACTGCCTGATGAAGCAAGAAGGACGCAAATTTATGGCAGCACGTTTAATCAATTAGCCATGAAGCGTAACCTTTGCCAACACATCAATTTCGCCTTAACCGATCTCATGATGCAATACCCTAACATGGTGATCTTTGGTGAAGATGTTGGCAAGAAGGGAGGTGTTTACCGGGTGACTGCCGATCTGCAGACGCGTTTTGGTCAGCGGCGTGTCTTTGATTCGTTGCTGGATGAAACAACGATTCTGGGCACCGCCATTGGTTTGGCTCATAACGGGTTTTTGCCAGTACCAGAAATTCAGTTTTTAGCTTATCTGCACAATGCAGAAGACCAGCTACGTGGAGAAGCCTCTACTTTATCGTTCTTTTCAAATGGGCAATATCAGAACCCAATGGTTATTCGCATTGCGTCTTTAGCTTACCAGAAGGGTTTTGGCGGACATTTTCATAATGATAATTCCATTGCTGTTCTACGGGATTTACCCGGTGTAATAGTAGCCTGCCCGTCCAATGGTCCCGATGCGGCCAAAATGCTGCGTACTTGTATGAAGCTGGCTCATCAAGAGGGTCGTGTGGTCGTCTTTTTGGAACCGATCGCGTTGTATATGACGAAAGATTTGCATGAAACCGGTGATAATGGCTGGTTATTTGATTATCCCCCTATAGAGCAAACCATCGAACCAGGTGAGGTGGGTGTTTATGGTGAAGGTGAGACGGTTATCTTGACCTATGCCAATGGTTATTATTTATCGCGACAGGCCGCTAAGGTGCTTCGGGAGCAACATGGTATTGATGTAAAAATAGTGGATTTACGCTGGTTAAGTCCTTTACCAACTGAAGCAATCTTACGCGAGGTAGCGAAAGCAAAACGTGTGTTGATTGTCGATGAAGGACGACAAAGTGCCTCTATCAGCGAAGGTTTAATGACCATGCTAGTAGAGCAGGCAGCAAACCGTATAAGGATTAAGCGAATTACTGGCGAGGATTGTTTCATTCCATTGGGTACAGCCTGGCAATATCTCTTGCCTAGCCGCGACTCTATTGTTGCAGCGGTTATCGCCTTAAACTCAGTTAAAAGGGAGAAAGAGCGTGGACGACTTGTTATTTCTTGATGAACAATTGCATGATGATGAACGGATGATTCGCGACAGCGTTGCCCGCTTTGTTAATCATGATGTAATCCCTCTAATGGCAGAATCATTTGAGCATGCCCAATTTCCCAAGCAACTCATTAAGAAATCGGCAGAGCTGGGATTATTGGGGTTAACCTTACCGGCCCAATATGGAGGCGCAGAAGCGTCCTATGTGGCTTATGGCCTTGTCTGCCAGGAGTTAGAGCGGGGCGACAGTGGATTGCGAAGTTTTGTATCAGTACAAAGCTCCTTGTGCATGTACCCTATTTTCCGTTATGGGAATGAAGAGCAGAAAATGCGCTTTCTACCTGCAATGGCAGCTGGTGAAATTATTGGCTGCTTCGGTCTGACCGAGCCAGATTCAGGTTCAGATCCGGGAAGTATGCGTACATCGGCGCAAAAAGTAGCAGGCGGCTGGCGGTTGAATGGGGCAAAAATGTGGATTACCAATGCACCTATCGCTGACATTGCTATTGTCTGGGCCAAAACAGATGAAGGTATCCGTGGGTTTATCGTAGAAAAAGAATTTAAAGGTTTTTCTCGCCCCGAAATTAAACAGAAAATGTCCTTGCGTGCGTCAATAACCGGTGAGTTAGTGTTTGAAGATGTATTTGTTCCCGATGCTAACTTGCTGCCCAAAAGCGACAAGGGCTTGGGAGCGGCTCTCAGTTGTCTAAGCCAGGCACGCTATGGTATTGCCTGGGGTGCCATGGGGGCGGCAATGGCCTGCTTTGATATTACCCGTGATTATTTGCTCGAGCGTAAGCAATTTGATAAGCCGCTGGCCTCTTTTCAGTTAATTCAAAAAGATTTGGCTGATATGTACTGTGAAATTATTAAAGCGCAATGCCTCAATTTGCAAATTGGACGTTTAAAAGAACAGCAACGCGAGACCCCAGTCATGATTTCATTGGCGAAAGGAAATGCATGCCGTGAAGCGTTAAACATTGCTCGCAAATGCCGTAATCTTTTAGGTGGCAATGGCATCAGCCTCGAATACCATGTTATCCGTCATATGCTGAATTTGGAGTCAGTCTTTACTTATGAGGGGACTGATAATGTGCACACGCTCGTGCTTGGGCGCCACATCACGGGGATTAATGCCTTTGGTTAAGGTATTTCATTCAATTGCCGGGATAAGTTAGAACGTTATCCCGGTGCTCACTTCACTTTGTCCTAACCGGGTTTTACAACCAGTGCAGGTGTCTTCATTGAATGGCCTTGAATACTGTGAAGCAGTTTAACAAAGGGTTGATTGGATACCGTAAGAAAACCGGAAAAAGGGTACTTTAATATAGTCGTTGCCGTAAGATAGAAGCCTAAAAAGAGACAGAGAAGGGTGTGCATGAAATAATGTATTTTGCAGGTTGTGCATAAAAAGATAGACATGATGATGATAAAAAAGGCTCCAATGATGATCATGACATACCAGGCTGTAGGTATGGAAATATCGAGCATACTGAGTCGATGATTGCGATATTCAATCGCTTCATTCAAGGCACTGACCGTTTTGTCATAAAAGGATTGTAAAATGGCTGTTTGTGGCTGATAGTTCAGTAGACTCCTATAGAGCTGGCTGATTGTTTTTTCTGCTTGCGGGCTGTCATGACCTTTTGCCATGGCAGGCCATTCCTGATTAATAACGGTTGAAAGGTATTGCGACAAGTCGTTCTGGATTATCTGGGTAGTAGCCGGTGGAAAGTCCATACTGCTTTTCCAGATGATATAGAGCTTTGTTGTTTCATCGATTACAACAGTACGGGCATTGGTATAATCAGTCCACAAAATAAAAACGATAAAACCTAAAAAAATACTATAGAAGTTAGTGATAAGATTGACTACGAGACGGACAATATCCTGATTTTCCTCCTCTTTGTAAAATCTCGCTTTTAAATAAAAGAATAAGCTGCTAGTCGCAGCAAAAATACAAACCCAACCGACAAAGATAAGCGATGGATGAATGTGCTCGACAATGCTACGCAGCATTTATAACCTCCTGTAATTTACACCGCTAAAAATTTTTACCATAAACAACCCATTCTACAAATCTTTAGCGATCTTAGAAATGCCCGTGATCTCTCCTTAAATTAACATCTATACTTAAGGTATGTTATTTACCGATTTATGAGCAGCTATGGTTAAATTAGTAAAAGAAATCGTAGATACTGTAGTATCCGTAGTGCCACAGGCGGCAATTATTGAGGATATACCCGTTGTTGGTGATTTAATAAACGACCAGTCCGATTCACCACAGTCCTCATCGCCATCACAATCATCGTCGCCATCACCCTCGCCATCGCAATCACAAACAGGCGATTCGACAATAGACGAGATAGAACAGGATACTAATCTGGTAAAAGAAATTGTGGATACAGTGGGGTCCCCTGTTGATGAGTTTATGGGTGATATTACTAATATTGCTGATCAAATTCCCGTAGTAGGCGGAGCGGTAGGAAGTGTATTGGGAGACGTTGATTCATCCATACTCGGGGGAGGGTCTGGTTCTGGTGGCGGTGCTTCTGATGAAGACGAAGAGCAATCGACTCCCTCTTTTTCACCGATACCTTAGGGGAAGTAACAAGGCGGCAAGCCAAAGTTGAGTAAACAACCTTGTCATTTCCCTGGAGAAAGGCTATTATTCGCTACCAATCGGGGCGTAGCGCAGCCTGGTAGCGTACTAGCATGGGGTGCTAGTGGTCGAAGGTTCAAATCCTTCCGTCCCGACCATAAAAACCACTTTAAAATCAATAAGTTGCATCTTCGTAGTTAAACTCTCTTTAAATCAAAAATTCTGCTAGGTGTACTTCTGGGTGTACTTTCAAAAATAAAAGACGGCTCTTGGGGGCTTTCTCTTTTCGGAAAGCGGTGCTCAATTCTTGTGGTCTTTCTAATTCGCAGCTAATTAGCTATACAACATAATGACTAACGGATTATGAGTCAGCTGCGTCAATTTCAACCAATTGATTTTATTATAAATTTTGCCGCGGGTTTTCCTACAAATGGCGTACAGTGTCGTACGATGTCGTACTCAAATACGACGATCTCCCGAAGAGTAAACCTAACTCTGACTTTATAAGTTCCTCTATAATTAAGTAAGGAACCATCAATTAAGGATGATTTGATGAAATATATAAGTGAGAGAGGTCATCAATTAGCCGAAGAAGAAACAAGGTTGAAACAGGCATATGATGACGCTAAAGAAAAAGCTGCTATTGAGCAAGAAAGGTATTCGCGTGATGAAATATCTTATGCGGAAGCTAAACGATGGGATGATATTGCTATTGAACTACATAAGAAATGGAAAGAATTTTTAGGAAAACATGGCCATGAATTCCTTCCTCATAGGGTAGATGATTAACTCCCTCTTTTTGAAGCTCTAGAGCAGCTATGCGGTCAGGCGCACACTCGAACTGCCAACACGAAGATTTTCAGTCACCCTACTTCAATTATAGTTAATTGATTTTATTATAAGTTTTATCGCAGGAAACCACTACAAATGTCCTACGATGTAGAACAGTGTCGTACTGAAATACGCAAATTTCACACAGTGACTTTTGCTTCTTTTCTTTTCTTTTCTAAATTCAAATAATCAAAAACAAAGGACTGACCCTGAGGAGTCGCTTATCATTGCGCTTATTTTTTTGAATTTTTCATCTTTGTCATGGTTTTATTTTTTGGGGATAGGTCAGTGCAAATAATTGGTGCGTAATTGATTATTAACAAATGTGTTTTAATTTTGAACGAAGTGGGTAAATACCATGTTATAATGGCAGAAGATAAAACAGAAGGAGTTGTAATGACATTAATAATGGCTGAAAGCGATAAGGATGATGGATTTTTTGTTGGAGATACTTTGCTAACAGTTGTTCCATCACTTGAAAAAAGTGGTCCATTTAATGGTGAATATCATGCGTTAAAATTACATATTTTATCCCCGAAAATATGCATAGCTTTAGCTGGTTATTATGAGTTAGGTTTAACTGTAATTCACAAAGTATCTCAGTATGTAAGTCAACCAGATATTGAAAATTCAATATTCGAACTAGTTCATTCTATTTATAAAAATGAATGTGGAGGTCATTTAAATGCCTGCGAATTTTTAGTAATGGCAATAACGCCTCAAGGTACTTGCTTAAAAAAAATTTCTTATGAAGGTATTTGGCATTTTAAAAAATCATATATTGGCGATCCAGAGGCATATAAAGAATTACAAAGGATTCGTCTTCCTTTCCAAGCCCCAACTGAAGAATTAGTACAGCAATCAGATGGATCTTTTATACAAAGGCCCTTTGTACTAACTGATTTGGAAAAGAATTTTATTGAAATTTCTAATGCGATGATAATACTTCCCTCTAATACCGTTGGTGTATTAGGTGATGGTGTATTTCGAGTCAGAGTGAATAGATTTGGTATTTTTGAATATATGCAACAAGTTAGACGAGGTAACAGTGCAGAAGAAATTAATATCGGAATTTCATTATTGTCTTCTACTGAACCGAGATATGGTATAGGTATATTTTATCAAGCGGGATTTGGTTATTGTTGGATTGTTGGAGATTCAGAATATTGCAGACGAATCGATGCTAATACTATTTCAGATTTTATTGAAATTGCTTCAAAAAACTACAATCTCTCACTGAAGGGAGGTACATGGTAAAAATAAACTCACACAGCGCTGCTAATAGCTCCGAAAGATTACTGCTTATGAAATGAGCTAATCCTATTGAGGGTTATAAAGAAATAAAAAATAACTCTTCAATTGATTTAATAAAACTTAAAGAGGCGATTTTGAATTCGATACCAGATTATCAGATAGTAAGAAATGAGCTTTGTTCATTTTTAGATAATTTAAATACGGAAGCAATGTTAGCCATTATGACCATTCGGTTACTCATTACTGTGGGCGATGGGTGGGTAGGTGATAGTTATGGTAGTCACCCAGCAATGCTCGAAATACTTGCGGAAAATGCTATTCCTCGATTTGGAAATAATAGCGGGGTAATTAGTCCATTTGAGGTATTTGAATGCTTTTCAATTCTTGAAAATTGTATACAAACTAAAATTACAAATCCGAAGATACCTGAAAATCTACCCCAAGTTGGATTTAATCTATGTTGGTCTTCTGAAGTTATAAGAGGGAGTGCTTATCCAGAACAAACAATGAAAAGGATTATGCAGGTTCAAGGGAAATATGAAGAATGGTTTAAAAGGAAATTTAACCTTGGTCCTTTAAGAGTCATAACTATAGTTAATGCTTTAGTTAAACATACAGAGGAAACATTTAATACAAATCAGTATAAATTCGCTGAATTGTCTGAAAAATATAGCAATATTTACAAAAAAATAGATAAAAAAATTGAAAAAGATGAATTTGAGACTAAATTTCATTCTGCGTTTGCAGATGAGATGAGTGCTGAATTATTTGGCTATTTTCTGGAAATTTGTAAAATCATCCCATCCAGTTTACCTATAAAATTAGAAGATTTGCCTGGAGTTAATCTTTCTCAGGAAGAAATAGAAGCTTTTATAAGTAATTTTTGTATTTCAAAGAGAGATTTTGATGAAAATAAAGAAATAAGAAGGACGCCATTCTATATATTAAACTCAGGAAAAATTCTAATTTCTGATTTATCGAATTGCCTTGATGTCATTTGGGATAAATTCGAGTCATTAGCACAAAATGATGGGTTTTTTTATCAAAATAAATATCAAAAATTCAAATCCAATTGGCTTGAGAAAAAAGGGGTTGAGGCTCTAACGCGCCTTTTCCCCAATGATATTATTTATCAAACGTTAGACTATCCAGATATTACTAAAAATACACCAAGCACAACTGAACTTGATATTGCACTTAAAGTGGGACCTTTTTTGCTGCTAATTGAAGCTAAAGCAAAGCTATTTCGTTATCAATCTACAAGAGGGGATGTTGGTCGATTAAGAACAGATCTAAAAAAAAATATACACGATAGCTATGAACAAGCTACACGAGCAATTAAATATATTTACTCAACTGAACATCCCAAATTTATCGAGCGCAACACAGGAAGAATTCTAGATTTTAAAAGGGAGAAAATAAGGGCTATCTTTCCAATTTCTCTCTCATTAATGCATTTAGGTGGAGTAGCGACTCGGTTAAAAGCAACACAAGAAATAAATTTGTTCGCAGAAAACGAATTTCCTTTTTCAATTTGTTTGGCCGATTTAGAGTTAATTAGTTTATCTCATATATCTCCTATACAATTTATACATTATATTCAAAAAAGGATTAATATTTTAACTGGAAATCAAGAATGGTTAGGTGATGAGCTCGATTTATTTTCCGCCTATACGGAGAATAAATCTGTTTTTGATAAAAATAATCACCAAGATTTGATTTGTGTATCTGGAATGTCTGAAAAATTTGACCGCCTCATGATACAAAGAAGAGGACAATTAATTGACAAACAAGATATATCTTTAAGACTACCAGAAAATTTATCTATCTTTTTAACCAAGCTAGAGCAAGTAAATACCGATGAAGCCAAACTAATATATTTTGAAATTCTCGAGTTAGAGAATGAGAACTTACTATTGTTTTCGAAGCTAATTTCAGAATTTAAAAATTCGAAGTTTCCAAAACTATTTAAATCCTCCTATATTCGTACAACTCGTTCGGTAATCTCTCTTGTTTGCTCCAAACGCGCAGCAAAAAAGATATTTTCAGATTTTCTTATCAATAAAGTAAAAGATGAAAAAATAAATAATAACTGCGAGAAAAGTATAGGGATAGGAATTTTGCTAGATTCTAAAAACGAATTTCACATTCAAGTTATTAGCTACAAAGACGGTTTAATCTCTACGGAAATTGAAAATAACGTAAAATACCCCAAAAATAGTGGCAGAAATAGAGAGTGTCCATGTGGCAGTGGAAAAAAATTAAAAAACTGTTGTTTCAAGAAAAAATAAAGAGTAATCAATTTAAATAATACAAATTTGAAACTTATTTTATTTGCCGAGGAATTAACAAAGGGGTGCAATATTTTTCAACAACCGGAATGGTTGTTCTTAACAATACAAGACGCAATGTTATAACTAATATCCATTTTGTAAATCAGGGACAAGTTTTGCTTTTGCTATATTAGTTCACTTATATTAACCTTCACCACTAGCCTAGCCTTATTCCGGATGAGGCTTCCAGATTCGTGCTTTACTTGTCAGCAAATTCACGACGTTTACGTCAGTAAATTTCAGTACATTGTCATTCGATCTTCGTACGAAACTCTTACCAGTAACGCAGGATGAACTAGGCTACTATGATCCGAATCATAGGTACTCTAATAGTCGTCACGCAACCGGTGCATGCATTCCGTTGCTCCACCACCGGTACAATCACACAGATGACTCATCGAGTCACACCAAAAGAGCACAAGGGCACAATATACAAACTTTCGCTTGTTTGCTTTTTTATGAAAATCAAATTAAACAAATCCTTAATGGATAAGGGATTTCTTATTAATAAAAAAACCGCTGGGGTACATTTGATATGGATTCTGGTGCAGGATTTTTATTTTGATTGGTATTTTCTTATCATCCTATCCGATATTAATTTATTTGCCCTGTCTTTGGTTTAGTGTTGAACGAGCGGCTCACTCAAAGATGAAACCTGGCCAAAGCCATGAAGCTCGAAGTAGGGGGCAAATCAAATCGTTATAAGGCAAACGATCTCGCCGATTTACAGCAGTTTTGAGTGTTTATTTCCTCCTTGTTTTTTAAACTCCCGAGGGAGTTGCCCTGTCGGATGACAGAGATTCCTAGATGGTTTTCCCGACTGATCGTCCAGCCACAGGGTTAGGGAATGAAGTGGCTTAGCATGAGACGTCGGTGGACGTTTCGTGGGAATTTCACCCGCTCGTCAGTCATGCTTGATACCAAATTAGCAAAGCGGTGCTTGCTTCGCAAGAATTTTTGGAAGGAATTTTGTCCAATCCCGATTGGCGGGATCGGACAAAGTGCTGAAATGTGTTGATTGTACGCGGTAAAATCAAGGTGATTTTTCTGCGTCACTGCTGGGAAATTTGCAGTGACGCAGAATAGCATGTCGAATTAATTGGTAGTTGATTGTCTGTGGCGTAAACGAAAATTAGAGAGGAAGGGGCTATAGTTGTGATTGGCATTTAGATAGATTCTGTGGTGTCTGCCTAAGTCTAAAAATTCATTTGCAAGACACCGCAGAATAAAATAGTATAAAAGCGCGTTTGAAGTATTAAATGCAACAAGCGCTGACAGAGAGGAACTGAGACTCCTCCCCGCCAGCTAACCAAGTTATCTACAAAGGAGATAAAATGGCTAAACGAATCTTAGTCTATTTCAGTTTTATATTTCAATGGTTAGTCTGTAAGAGACCGCCGAAATTTTCCCTTATTTAAACACATTGAAAAATTAAGAGCCTATTTTTATGGGCCTTAGGCGCTCTTTTTCCTAAAAATCTTAATTAATTCAAAACATTGAGACACAGGGATTATTTTTCCAATAATTCCTGTGCTATCGCTCGTCTTTAAAATATAAAGGACTATGATGGAAAAAATAAAACAAGTAGCCCCGTATAAGAAACATACTTTAATTGATAGCTCTTTTTTTAAAACCTTTGCCAAGAGCTATCTAAATCATTTAGGGAATAGTAAGCCCACTCGTAAGCAAATTGCCGAATTCCAAGATTTACTTTCACATATCTGGATAAGACAACCCGTTTGTTTTGATTTGCGCTTAACGGAAAAAGAGAGACAATGCCTGTATTTATCTGCACAAGGGAAAAGACTCAAGGAAATCGCGGCTTTTTTGAACGTATCTATCAAACGAATCACTCAATATCGGCAATCCATTATTCAAAAGCTAGGCTGCAAAAATATTACCAGTGCAATTATTGTAGGTATTAGATATGGAGAAATTAAGACAAAGGATTTATTAACAGAAGAATAGATTAGTTTAGTAAGTTGCAAATTCCACTTCCTGTGGTCAACACATCCTTGTGTTGTTTCCCTTTTCAAGGACATCATGTCCTGATATTTGCAACTTCCAATAAAGTCAGTATGACTTAATTGTTTATACTCGTCATTAAGACATATAAAGTAAATGCTGTAAGAGATGTCTTACAAATCCGCACAAAGTGTTATCGAAAATCATAGCGTTAGAGCCTAAGGCACTCCATAAAATATGTAATGCTATTGAGCATAAACTAAAACGAGATAAGCCTGAATAAGTTGAACTATGTGGATGATATTACTCCCAGTATCTTTGTTCTAGCCACACCGAGGGATAAGGCCAATTTGAGTTTTTCTTATCGTATTTGAATTGCTGAGGATCATTAATTTGCTTTTGCAGAGACAATATGAGCCTTTTAAATGATGCATTATCAGGATTAATTTTTTTAAACTGCTCCCAAGCATGGGATTTGTATGATGGTAGCGGATAGCTTTGCCAGAATTCTTCAAATTTTTTCTGTAAATGTTCATCATGACAAGTGGTATCTGAGGGAATAGGAGTTTGATAGGGTATTTCGTAAGTAGCTTTAGAAGGAACGATGTTTTGAGTTTTAGATGTTCTGTGTTGTTCTTCTCCGGTTTCATTTTCAAGTACTGGATGTGGATCAGCAAGAAGGCATTTCACAATGAGATTTTTGGCTGTTGATCGGATTTCAATAATCCCTTCACGTGCCAAGGATTTTATTGCTCGTTTCATTTGCTGGTGACTTGGGCATCCGGTTTTAACCCCTTTAATCGGTGCAACATAAAGTTTTTCACGTAGTGATTGATAGCTGATTTTGCGCTTGATGC
>NZ_LNYB01000080.1:130761-341800 GCF_001467625.1 Legionella feeleii | reverse complement strand
ATATGACCGTTGTGACTCCATTTTTATCTCGTCCATTGCTCTCGCTGCCATTGCTATTTGGGCATAATTAAATGGTGATTGAACCTAGCAGGAATACAAATTTTCCTCTTACAGCAGCTATTGGCTTACTGCATTTGTCTTACGAATGATAGAGCGCTTGAATGCCGTGATATGACGATAAGCTTCATCAATCCGGCTTGCTTTAATCTTACCGGTTTTTACCCTGGCTTCAATAATATCAATCACTACCTTGGGATCCTGAGGGGACTCAGAGAGCTGATTGCCAAAGATGAACATATCTGCGCCAGCATTGATGGCCAGTGTTAACGCATCTTCCAAGGCAAAATTAGCACTAATCGCTTTCATTTCCATGTCATCAGTAATAATGACGCCATTGAAATGTAACTGTTCCCGTAACAGCTCCGTTAACACTTGATGGGACAAAGTAGCAGGTAACCCAGATTTATCAAGATTCCGATTGACAATATGGGCTGTCATAATCATGCCACAAGTGTCATTACTTCTGGAGAGTAATTTAAAAGGCTCCAATTCGGATTCTTGCCAAGTATCAGTAACATCTACAAAGCCTAAGTGAGAGTCGGCATTGGCACTACCATGCCCAGGAAAATGTTTATAGGCACACTGAACACCGTGTTGTAAAAAATAATGTGAAAAAATCCTGCCATAACGAGCGACTTCAGCTGGATTAGCAGAAAAACTGCGTTTTAATTTGGCGATAATGGGATTGTCTGGATTAATATTAACATCAAGATCCGGCGCAAAGTTTAAATTGAATCCGGCAAGTTCTAGCGTCGCCCCCATGGTGTCAGCTATCTGCCCTGCTTTCTCGAGCCCCATTTTACCAACAAGCTCCGCTGCAACTGTTCCAGGAAAACCGTAGTTTTTATTTAATCTATCGACTTCGCCTCCTTCATAATCAACTGAAATTAATAGAGGCAATTGTGGACGATGCTGCCTTTCATTGGCACGCGAATTACTCCATTGCAAATAATGGTTTAATTCTTTTACCTGAGTTGAACTTGCTATATTTTTATCAAAAGTTTGTGTGCGCTGGTTATAATCAAATAAAATAACCCCACCAATGTTATCCTCATTAATCGCTTTGATGACCGGCGAATTTCTGTCTACGATCTTGCCATCAAATCCTATGATTAGCATTTGGCCAATCTTATCCCGTAAGCTAACTTCATCAGCAATGGCTGAATGAGTAATAAAGAGAACACAAATGACTGCTAAAATCCTAAAGCATTTCATAGATTAGCCCGCTAATTGAAAGCGGGAATGATAACAATTTATCCAAAAAGAATCAATATTGATTTTTTTGATTCAAAATTGACAATACCAACAACATGGATTGGTAGTTTAATTAAGACTATGCTACTTTTTACTTAAGCCATTTCAGGATGATTACGATGAAACCATTTATTGAGCAAGCTCAATTTTATGTTGGATACCATCAAAAACCTATAACTCGCTATACGCATTTTGCCGGTATTCCCTTGATCATTTTTTCCTTGATGATTTTCCTCGGTTTTTTTCATCTGGTTATTCCAGGAATACTCGACACCAACCTTGCCGGAATAGCGACTATAGTCTTACTTGTTTATTATTTCCGCCTTAATTGGCGCCTGGCATTAAGCCTTACCCCCATTCTCTTCTGTTTATTATGGATAGCTGATGCTATTAGCTATGCAGGTCCAACCAGTGGGGCCTTATGGACTTTTATCATTACTTTTATTCTTGGTTGGGGGTTACAATTCTTTGGCCATTTTCTAGAGGGAAAAAGACCGGCGTTTATGGATAATTTCTGGCAGGCATTGATTGCTCCATTATATCTGACCGCCGAGGTATTTTTTATGGCCGGCCACATGCAGGCGTTAAAAGAACAAATTTATGGCAAACCTGAAGAGCCACAGCCTCAGGAGCCAGTAAAAAAATCAGATTAACTCCTAATTATCGCCCCTGGTGATGAGGAAACACTGGTGGATGCGTTTATTGCGCTTGAAGTCCAAATCAATGGTTTCAGCGCTAATATCAGCTACCTTATATTTTTCGTTAACCTGAGGCGCTAGCTTGAATTGTCTTAAATTGGTGGAAAAATACAAACTACCACCTGGATTTAGTAAGGACATGGCCGCATCAATTAAATCTTGATGATCACGTTGTATATCTAAGGTAGTAGTCATCCGTTTTGAATTGGAAAAACTGGGCGGATCCAGAAAAATCACATCAAAACGATCTCGTGTCAGTTTAAGCCACTCCATACAATCGAAATGAATAAATTGCTGTTTGGACAGATCAAGGTGGTTAAGCTTGAAATTTTCTTCAGCCCAGCTTAAATAAGTTCTTGATAAATCAACATTTGTCGTCAAGGCGCCGGCCAGGGCAGCATGTACACTGGCACTAGCGGTATAGCAGAAGCAATTAAGAAAGCGTGTCCCGGGCGCTAATTGAGCAAAGCGCATGCGCAAGAGTCTGTGATCAAGAAATAATCCTGTATCCAAATAGTCATATAAATTTACGTTTAACCTGGCACGCCCCTCCTGCACCGTCATCGTTCGTTGAGTCTGATTCATTTTTTGGTATTGATTGGAACCTTTTTGTTGTTTACGCTGCTTAACCACCAACTTATCGGTCGCAATACCCAACGCGCGCGGAACGACCTGAATAACTTCCAGACTACGCTTTTCAATTTTATGTGCAGCAATTGATGCTGGCGCGGCATATTCCTGCAGGACGGCATAATCATTGTAAATATCGATGGCATAAGCATATTCTGGTAAGTCGGCATCATAAATACGATAGCAACTTATCTGATTACGCTTTACCCATTTTTGCAAATGCTGGAAATTCTTCGCTAGACGGTTGGCAAGCATCTGGGCCCCTGATGACAACGAACCCTCCTCACTGCTTTTTAACTGGTTTTTGGCATCAAGGACAAAACAATATAACTTGCACTCCAAAGCCCCGTTAAACAAGGTATATTGTTTACTGGCACGTAAACCCAGAGCCTTGGCAAGCATCGGGTTAGACGTTAAAACAGCCGCTTGCCACCCCTGATAATGAGTATGGATAGTACTGCCTAGTTGTTGGTAGAGTGGTACCAGGTGTGTTGCTTCACCTAAACGCTCCCCATAGGGAGGGTTGCAAATCAACAAGCCTTGATCATTAGATGGCTGGCAATCTTTGACTGCCTTTACATCAAACTCGACTAAAGGCAGCACGCCAGCCCGTTCCGCATTTGCTTTGGCAGCCGTAATTAACCGTGGATTATTATCCGTTCCCTTCAATTTTACTTTGATGGGTTTTACCTGTTGTAAGGCATGCGCTCTCATCTTTTCCCATAAAGAGGGTTGATGCTGCGCCCAGTATATCAACGATTGATCATGGCGTAATAAGCCAGGTGCAATATGGCCTGCCATCATTGCGGCTTCAATAACCACGGTGCCAGCACCACAGAAAGGATCATGCAAGGCATAACCATTAGCAGCTAATTGTGGCCATTTTGCACGTATTAACATGGCTGCAGCAATATTTTCTTTTAAGGGTGCTTCACCGGCCTGGGTTCGATAGCCACGCTGGTGCAAACTATAACCCGTCAAATCAAAACTGACTGTGACGATGTCGTGTTTTAAATGGGCATGGAGGCGAATTTGCGCTTTTTCACGATCGATCGAAGGGCGCATCCCTTTAAATTGGCGAAAATGATCCACAATACCATCCTTGACTACTTGTGCGCCAAACATGGAATTTCTTATATGTGTTGAAGAACCATGAAACTCAATAGCCAGCGTTTTATCGGCGGAAAATACCGTTTGCCAGGGAAATTGGTTACAAAGCTGATAAAGAGTCTGCTCATTATGGGCTTGTCCACTAAACAGGAGAAGCTGTACACGATTAGCCAGGCGGGACCACAAGCACAACTGATAAATCACAGCTAAATCAGCCTCCCCGTAAACACCCTGGGGGCTCACACGAGTGATTCGTAACCCCAGCGCCTTAACCTCTTCTTCCAGCAGGTATTCCAAACCCTTCGGGCAACTAATAAATAAAGAATAATTCATTATAAACAAGCTCTTAAAAAACGAAATAGGGCCTTTGAAGCACCAGTAGGTTTGCCGCTGTTTTGTTCGTCAACTGCTTTCTTTACCAATTGGCGCAACTGCTGCACATCAGTGGGTTGGAAAGCATCAATAAATTCAGTGAGGGCTTCTTTTCCCTCATTTATCAGGCGATCCCGCCATTGTTCCAATTCATGAAAAGCAGCCGTTTGGGCACTATCTTCAGCAATAATTGTTTCATATGCAGCCAGTATAGCCTCGTTATCAGCAGCTCGCATAAGTTTACCAATCAATTGTGCTTGCCGTCTTATCGCTCCATGGCTCTTGATCGATTTAGCATCAATAATAGCCTGACGCAAATTGGGTGGTAATGGCAAGGTATCAAGTTTAGACAAACTCAACGCGATTAATTTGACG
This sequence comes from Legionella feeleii, assembly GCF_001467625.1. GTDB lineage: Bacteria > Pseudomonadota > Gammaproteobacteria > Legionellales > Legionellaceae > Tatlockia > Tatlockia feeleii. The sequence goes on along the minus strand of NZ_LNYB01000080.1, from coordinate 337,301 downwards.
CCTACCTTTTGCAAAGCATCAGCGTCACGCTTTTTTTGTGATTTACTTTTCGGCTCTTCCATCAAACGACCCTTTAAAAACTAATATATACACTCGGTCTGAATGCTCTCGTTTCATCGTACTAAATGTGTGATTGCTCCATCCAGGTGAAACTTACAGGGTACCCAGGAGAAGAAAAACAGTATTTCTTATTTTAGCATCTTTGCTGCTTTCTCTGACAGTGTCTCTAGCAGGGTCTGCTGACATTTCGCTGGCCTTGCCCAAGAAACATTGATTTGCAGGCATTGCGACGCTCTTCCCACGAGAATAAAGACCGCGAAATATTGGAAATTAATCCGCTGCGACAAGAGGAATAGAGTTTGGCTGATAGCCGTGGCCCTTCATTCGAGAACGCAGATAAGCTCGACTAATAGCGAAGAGATTATAAACCAGTATGGCTAGTAATAGAGAATGTAACCAGGTCACTGTTAAATGAATAAAAATGGGGACTGTAATAAAAACACCTATACAACCACCCAGGCTCAGGATTAAGGTCTTTTTTAAAGGAATTTTATTTTGCTGAACAAACACTAAAGTAGTTAAGGGTTGTTGCATAGCCCCAGCCGTCATCATAATAGGGAAAGCAACGACTGGCGACACATTCAGTAAAAATAACACGGCTTGCACCATCACAAATAGGCCAATGCCCACGGAAGTTAAAGCGCCACAGATAACCATTGCAAAAAAACCAATAAAAAGTTTACCAGAATGCAACGCGATCAGCTCGCCACTCGAAGGTATTAAACGTAATTGATGGCAGATTAGCAGGCCGATGATAATCACAAAACAGCACATCATTGCCAGGCGGATAGCTTGCTTACTTAAGTGCGTCACAATGACCCCGCCAACCAATCCCCCAAAACAAGTCCCCATTACCAACGTGACCAGTGTGGTAAGATCCACATCGATTAATTGCATGAAAAAGAGAGACTCTATCGTCCCTGGAATAACCTGAGCACCATTGTTTACCGCGGGTAATTCATCATCGGGAAAAGTCCTCAGTATTTTAGCCAGGGTAACGTTTACAGCAAAGCTGCCAACTCCAAGCGTATCAGCAATAAAGGCAATAACCCCACTCACAGTGAGCTTTATATAATCCAAAATAGATAAACGCACGGGAGGTTGTTTTCTAAGCTTGTACAACATGGCTATTATACAAACAAAAGTTAAAATTAATATTGCCACTATTATCAAAGAGATAGCCATTAGATTCCTAGCATACTGTTCGTTTTATGAACCCCAGAAGCATTGTGCCCGGACACTTCTAGTCTGTGGGCCACCTTAGGGTGAATGCAGAAGGGTGAACACTGATTATACATCATTAATTCTTTCGGGCAAGCAAAAACAGAATAAATAACAGTCTTTTTTGTTTATATTATGCTCTATTGGATATTTTATTGATCTCCCATCGGGGGCATAAAATTTTGTAACCCCTTCAATAAATTGAAAAATTAGCCCCTCCCCTTTTATTCCATACAAGCAATAAGATGGGAGGAATAGATGGCTCCTGTTAAAAATTTAAGGCGGCGTTACACCAAATAATCGTTTAGCAATACCAGCCACATGTCGGCCCTGAAAGCGGGCTATTCGTCGTTCAACTTCACTTGGCATACGACTACCATCAGCCCCTGCTATAGTACCAGCCCCATAGGGTGAGCCACCTCGCATAGCACTGAGATCTGTTAATCCTTTTTCAGAGTAGGGAGTACCAACCAGGATCATGCCATGATGCATTAATGTATTCCAAAAAGATAAAATCGTTGACTCGTTGCCGCCGCCAGTACCCGTGGATACAAATACACTACCAATTTTACCAATTAAAGAACCGTTTACCCACATCCCACCCGTTTGATCAAGGAAATTACGCATTTGCGCGGCCATATTACCAAAGCGAGTAGGTGTTCCAAAAATAATAGCGTCATAATCCGCAAGTTCTGCCGGAGTTGCAATAGCCGCTTTTTGATCCAGTTTAATACCCGCTTTCTTAGCAATTCCCTCGGGCATTGTTTCTGGTACCCGTTTTATTGCAACATCTACCTCCTTTACCTCTAATGCCCCATTAGCAACTTCCTCAGCCATAATTTCGACATGGCCATAACTAGAATAATAAAGCACGAGCACTTTTGTCATTTGTCTCTCCTGGGTCAAAAACGATTATTGCGAAAATCATCCAAAGCCTGCATCACTTCATCGTGTGTATTCATAACAAAGGGACCAAGCCTGGCAATGGGTTCTTTGAGTTTTTTTGCTGCAATTAGCAAGCACCGCCCCCCTTTATCTCCGCCTTGTAACAACAACTGTTCTCCGGCACTTAATATTGCCAATACGCCCTGCTTAACCCCTTGTCCCTGAACCATCACTTCGCCTGATAAAACAAAAAGCATGGATTGATGGGTAGCAGGGATAATTTGTTGTAATTTTTGCTGATTTGAAAAAGTAATATCAAAAAACAACGGCGAGGTTGCAATACCACTAATCGGAGAAGACGTTCCGTTGTCAGTCTTTCCTGCAATCACCTTAATCGTGGTACCCGAGCTATGTTTTTCTACGGGAAGTTGCATAGCTGTATATTCTTGATAATGCGGCTCGGACCATTTGCGTTCAGCAGGCAAATTAAGCCATAGCTGCAAGCCCGTTAGACGGCCACTTTGCTGTCTGGGCATTTCTGAATGAATAATACCCCGCCCGGCAGTCATCCACTGCACATCACCAGGACCAATCGTACCTTGATGTCCCTGATTGTCCTGGTGAGCCATTTGACCATGCAGCATATAGGTGATTGTCTCAAAACCACGATGGGGATGCTCTGGAAAACCAGCAACATAATCCATTGCCTCGTCGCTATCAAAAAAATCAAACAGTAAAATAGGTTCGTAATTATTCTGTCTATCCGCACCGATATAGCGTTGAAGTTTGACCCCGGCTCCTTCTCTCATCAAGGTACCGGTAAGTAACTGTTCAATTTGAATGTTATTCATTGGCTTAACTCACAGAAATAGAGAAATAAGCATAGTTGAAAATGACGAATTTGCCCATGCAATTATTTGTTCTATGGAAAAATTAGCCTTCCAGCAGAAGGAAGGTAATCGCTTAAGAAATAGCAGAGGGATTTAAAGCTTGTCTCGAATTACAAAGAATGTGGTAGAATGGCAAAAATTTATTCTATGGGGTGAGCCGTGTTTCGCTTAAAGCTGGTGTTCGCTATTGTTGTTTATTTCGGGATTGTCCTCTTGGGACATGCTAGTGAAATCGTCTTGAAAGATGTTAACGGCAAACATATTTCTTTTTCCAGTTTGAAAGGCAAGTGGATATTCATAAATTACTGGGCCAGTTGGTGTAATCCTTGTCTGGATGAAATTGCCGAATTTAATCGTTTTTATCGTAATAAGAAAGATAAGGTAGCCCTCTTCGCAGTTAACTATGACATGCTGCCTGTAGAAAAGCAGTTGGATTTAATCAGGCAATACAATATCCGCTATCCAAGCCTGCAACATAATCCGGCAAGAGAGCTTCATTTAGGTAATATTCGTGGTGTACCAGTAACTTTTGTGTTTAATCCGCAGGGGGAATTAAGCCAGACCTTATATGGCGGGCAAACCTTGGCCAGTTTAAATCGTGTCATTAAGAACTCTTAGTATCATCCATTGCAGGGAATAAACGCGATTTTTGTGTCTCTGTTAAACGCACTTTTAACTGCCATCCTCCTTCCTCTGAGGTTGTTTCACTCAGTACAGCGCCTAATTGATATAATTGAGCGCGCAACTTTGCAGCACTGGCAGCGAGCCGGATTTCTTCTTCAATAATGTCACCCTGCAATTGGGTGGCAATGGCCTCGCGAAGCAAATCAAGGCCCACCCCTGTTTTTGCAGAAACCCAAACTTTATAGCCTTCTTCTTGTCTGTCCAGTTTCGGTTGCCAACCTTCTTGTTGATCAATTTTGTTAAAAACCTGAATAATAGGGATATCCTTTACCTCCAACTCATCCAGGACCTGCTGAACAGCAAACACCGTGTCCCGCCAATGTGGATCAGAAATATCAATCACATGCAGTAATAAATCAGCCTCTTGTGTTTCTTCAAGAGTGGCACGAAAAGCCTCTATTAGATGGTGGGGCAAATCACGAATAAAACCTACTGTATCCGTTAAAATAGCAGACGCAGCGCCAGGCAACTCCAATTTACGCATCGTCGGATCCAGAGTCGCGAATAACTGATCAGCAACATAAATCTGTTCACCGGTCAGCGCGTTGAATAAAGTAGACTTCCCAGCATTAGTATAACCAACCAGTGAGACAGTAGGCATAGCAAGCTTACGTCTGGCACGGCGATTTTGATCACGACTGCGCCTGACTTTTTCTAAACGTTTATGAATCGAACGAATGCGTTCACGCAATAACCGTCTATCCGTTTCTAACTGGGTTTCTCCAGGCCCGCGCAGGCCAATTCCACCTTTTTGCCGCTCCAGGTGGGTCCAACCGCGCACTAAACGGGTCGATAAATGCTGTAATTGTGCTAATTCAACCTGTAGTTTCCCCTCAAAGGTCCGTGCTCGTTGTGCGAAAATATCCAGAATCAAACCGCTTCTATCCACTACACGGCACTGAAACAAGCGCTCCAGATTCCTCTCTTGTGAGGGTGAAAGCTCATGATTGACCAAAACAAGCTCTGCCTGATGCTCTTTTACCAAATGCTGAATTTCCTCTGCTTTACCAAGACCAACATAATATTTGGCCTCAGGTGCAGCGCGCGTGCCCAGTACGCAAGCCAGCACCTCCGCTTGCGCCGAAACCGCCAATTCCTTAAATTCAGCCAATGCCGTTCCGGCATCAACCCCAGGAAGCGCTAATTGCACGAGAATAGCGCGCTCACCACCTTGCGGACGTTCAAACAACTGCATTTTTCCGGTAAAAAGAAGAGCTTTTAGTCTGCCATATTTCCCTCTTCCTCACCAGCAGAAAAATTCACCAGGCGTGAGGGAACTACGGTTGAAATGGCATGTTTGTATACCATTTGCGTCACCGAGTTTTTCAGCATCACAACATACTGATCGAAAGAGTCAACAATACCATGTAATTTAATACCATTGACTAAAAACACAGATACCGGGATCTTCTCCTTACGTAATGCATTTAAGAAAGGATCTTGTAGAAGGTGATTTTTTGACATTGCCCACTCCTTATTATTATTTTCAGGCAACCACTTACATTAGTATAGTCGTCATTTCACAATAAAACTTTAAGGTTTTGCAGCAACTCTATTATCACGTTGCATCCACCCTGGTTTTCGTTACTATAACAAAGGTTGTCCCAGTACCAATACAACATCTGCTGCACTATTAATAAGGAGGGATTTAAATGCCTAACTATTCCAGAGAGGAATTGCTAAAAATGGACCGGCCTTATGAGAGCCTGGTCACTGATTTCGCTTCAATGTCGGCAAGCAGGGAGGGATTAGCACAATTATCGCGCAAGGAAAAACTTCATTTAGTGACAACAATGGTTTTGCAATGCCCAGTCAATGAACTTGATACGTTTAAATCCAAGCTTCAAAGTTTAGAACCAATCACTGCCATTCACACCCTAACGACACAGGCATTGCAAATACGCACACTTATTGAGGCCTTGATCGAGCCTACCACTACCCAGGCACACACACTGCTTTTAGAAAACTTTAACGCCGACCTATTTAACCAATTCCAGCTTTTAAGCCACACGCTGGTAAACCAACATTCTACTTTGCTGGCTAGTTCTTTAGTGGATACCCTGCCGCAAGAGCAAGAACATGAATTAATGACTAAACTGCGCTCAGCATTTTGCAATACACAATTTTTGGTAACAATGGGGCAGGCTTTACTATTAAGACGACAACTCGACTTATTAAAAGGGGAAACACCTTCCGAACTGTTAAAAAGCCCGGAGTTTAATGTTGATTTGTTCCATAAATTCCATGTCTTGGTAACTCGCCACTTGGCATCAAAAACAGAAAGTATCGCTCAAAAATTAGCCACAGCACCACGAGGGGAGCTTTCCCAAATTGGCAGACATCTAGAAGGATTAACAAGACTGAGTCATGATGCAACTGGTTTATTTAGAGAAATAAGTTCTTTTTTTAGTGGATTTGCTGAAAGTCGTCGCCAAGAGATAGTGACTGCACCTGTTTCTATCGGAGCCAATTTTAATAACAGGTTTGCAGAAGAGGCACGAAGAAGAAATCGAACTCCGTCAGAAACTGATATGGAAATCGCTCATTCCGAATCACAGCTCTCTTCTTTCACGCAATCTCAATGACGAACAAGATTTCCTGGGGCTGTCCTGCCTTATAGAGCAGCTCTCTTTTGAACACAGAATATGATATCATATTGCACAATTAGTTTAACGACCGCCAGATAAACGATGAAGAGTGTCTTTATTGCTTTGTTAACAGTTCTGTTTCTTCCTGTTGCTGCACTGATGAGCTTTGCACTGATTGCTCTTACACTTGCGGCTGTAATTCTCTTTTCGCCATTGCTTGTTTTAGGTGGCTCTATTGTATCAGGCTCTTACCTCTCGGAAAAAATTACTGACTGGCTTTTCCCGACAGTGCCTATCTCTATAGAGGAATTTAGAAAACTAGGAAATACCCCTTTGTTTACTTCCCTGGGCTTAACGCTGCTATTTATTCCCTTAACAGTGCTACCAGTAGCCGCATTCGGGGTCGTCGTTGGAGCCTTGGTCACGGTATTATCAATTCCTATATTGGCTTTATCCGGGGCTTTTTGGACAGCAGAGCAAATTGTGAATCTGCTCTCTCCCGAGCCTGTTGTTGAAGCGCCGGTTGAACATAGCTACCATCACCTTGCCCCAATAGAAGAATCTCTTTACCAACCATCCGGGAAGAAGCCTCTTGAACACGCCCAGGAAGAAGAACCGTCTTCCTGTTATTCAAAAGGATTACGCTTTTTTGCTCCCTTATTGAACTGTTTACGATCTTTTGGAGGGTATGCGAATTCGGCAGATGTGGAATACACCAAGCGCAAAGGTCCATCCCCATAAAGAACCCGGAATTAAAGAACATACAGATAATACCGTTATTTCTTTAAGATATTTCTTACAAACCACCCAGCAAATTCCACCATGACATCCTCTCGGGACGCGCCTATACTATGAACACATAGGGAACGACATGGACAGTCTGACAGGATGTCGATTAAATGGACCAGCACACTGGACGTGCTTCGCCGCAAGGACGCGGCTTTTTTTTTATCTTATCTTTACTACATAAAGACCAATAATTCATCTCTCTCCCCTTTTCTCTTAACTAACAGGCAGGTTCCTGTTAGGGCAAAAAAAATTGGCATGCAAAATCGCTTAAAGGGATCGCTGTTAACGAGTTTATTGAATAAAACCTCACTCACCAGCGTCATAGCCTGAAAGTAATATTTGCCAGAGACTTCTTAGCCGAGGCGAATGATTTAAATCCGTGTTTGATAATTTCTCAATCGAGTGTCTTAGTCGTTGCAAATTACTTTTTTTCCATGACTGCCCCCTCCTAAATCGGCCCTTATCAAAATCAATTAAATAAACGCCTGATTCTGAAATCAAAATGTTATGGCAATTTAAATCGGCGTGATAAACACCATAGTCATGGAACTGGCGAATAAGACGGCCTAGTTCAAACCATAATTTCTCGTTAGAGCTTCCTAAATGTTGAGCAAAAGAGTAGGCGTGAGGAACACGCTCAATAATAATTTCAGCGTGATACCAGCCATAGGCCACTTTCCGATAGGCTGCTGCAATTGGCCTAGGTACGTTCAGACCTGCTTGATGAAGTTTGGTTAGAAGACGAAACTCACGAAAAGCGCGAACGAAATACTGATTAAGAAAAAAATGGGCTCTCCTGGTAATATGCACTACTAATCCGCCACGACCATAGAGGCGTAAAACCCAATCACCTTCTGGTCGCGCAATAAACCACGCCATACCCCTTCCACCAGCCATTATCGGCAAGGCATCTTTACCCCAAAAAGAGGGCTGAAACCAAAGGGGGTCTATTTTATCGACAAACTCCTCACACACCAGGATTCTAGCGTTAGATTGTTTCATCATCAGGGGATCGGCGTACTGCACACTCATCATTGGCAAACATTTATAAATAAAACAGACTGATTTTGGCCCTCATAATTGCACCTTCGTTCCGGCAAGTAAATATTTTAAATAGGTGTTTGCACTTGCCTAATCAATGGAAATAAGCGATAAGAGCATTATTTTCATAACCTGTTGGCCTGAAAAAATGAAGCCTGTTAATATTTTGTGTATTAAATGGGGGCAGAAATACAGTGCAAACTATGTAAACGTTCTGTATTCAATGGTTAAGCGTAATCTAAGACGCCCTTTTCGCTTTATTTGTCTAACGGATGATAGCAGGGATATTCGCCAGGAAGTGGAAATAAAACCAATTCCCCTGGTTGGTTTTCCTGATTTTGATCAACGGAAGAAATGGACCTTACAGCATGGCTGGTTAAAGTTAACCTGTTTTGCCAACCCTCTTCATGATTTGGAAGGGGAAACCTTATTTCTTGATTTAGATATTGTTATCGTGGGCAATTTAGATGATTTTTTTACAGTTGAAGGGGATTTTTTAGTCATCAGGGAGTGGGATAAATCGGATGGAACCGGGAATACTTCAGTATTTAAATTTACGATAGGCCAACATCAGGATCTCTTGGAGTCCTTGCAAAGGGCTCCTTATGGGCTTAAAAAAGTCCGCAATGAACAAGAGTACTGTACTCAGTTTATCGCCAAACAGAATCAATTAAGCTATTGGCCTCCTGGATGGTGTCAAAGCTTTAAACGTCATTGCCTGCCATCATTTCCCAGCAATTTTTATAGGCAGGCACAATTGCCAAAAGAAGCCAAAGTCATTGTTTTTCACGGCAAGCCTAATCCACATGAAGCAGTTCTTGGCAAAAGCGGTAAATGGTATCGTAAGGTTCTGCCTGTTAGTTGGATTGAGGATTATTGGTATTGAGAACAGCTAACATGCGTTGGATTAGAGTTTCCAGCGTCTATGCGACCATAACCACTGTTCAGGATGAACCAAAATGAGCTTTTCCAAAATCTGATTATAAAGTTGGGTATTATAATAGATAGCCTCTTCCGGTACTGTATATTGCAACCATTCCAATTGCGGATAGAATTCCAGGACATGCTTCCCATTCTTCAAGCGGTAACAAACCGAAGGGACAACAGGCGCACCACTTCGATGCGCCAAAGAAGCCAAACTGCGGTATGTACCGGCTTCTTTTGCAAAAAATTCCACGGCAATTCCCTGCTTGCTCTCAAGAGGCCCATGCTGATCCATCGGAAATAGTACGGCGTGGTTTGCTGCCAACGCCCTATATATTTTTCGAAGAGACCCTTTTTTGTCAATCACTGTCAGACCATTTTTATGCCAACGTCGAAACAAAAAATTTTCTAGAAATTTATTTTTTATCCTTTTACGAATAACATAGAATTGGCCTTTAAAGCCAGTAATGGTTTGAAGCCCTATAACAGGTGTAAACTCCCAACTACCCAAATGCCCCGTCAGTATAAGAACCCCTTTTTGAAGCTCAGCTGCCTTTAGCAAATATTCTGTACCCCGAATTTCAACTTTTCTTTTTAATTGGCTAATACTTTGAAAAGAAAATAGAAAGAAAACTTCTTTAATGATCATTACAAGATGGGAATAAAACGCCAGTGCTAAATGCTTTTTTTCCCCCTTTGAGAGAGTTTTTTGAAATACCAACTCTATATTCTGCCTCACTATTTTTCTTCTGATAGGAAGGAAATAGTAAAGAAAACGGCCGAGAAGGTTGATAGGTAATTGACAAAATTTTTTTTGTATTTCTGGCATTGATAGCATTCCCATCATTTAGAATTCCTGAGGAATATTTTCTTATAATTTCCAACGATTATAAGACCAGATCCATTGTTCAGGGTTTTGCAGGATTATTCTTTCTAAAGCTTGGTTATATGCCAGCGTATTATAGTAGATAGCTTTTCTTTTATCAGAGTAATCCAACCATTTTACCTCCGGATAAAATTCGGCCACATGCCGGCCATTTTTGAGGCGATAGAAGGCCACCGGAACCACAGGTGCTTTTGTATATCCTGCCAGAATGGCAAGGCTGCTATAGTTAGTAGCTTTGTGGCCAAAGAAATCAGCAATAACTCTTGCTTTTATTGTTTCACGCCCTCGTTGATCCATAAAAAAAAGTACAACTTCCTTGGCTGCCAACGCCCTACGTACTTTGGCTAGGGCGCCGCTATTTTTGATCGTAGGAAAACCAGCCTTTTCACAACGTTGAAATAAAATTTTTTCTACAAATCTATTTTTTAACGTTTTGCGAATACAGTGAATTTGTTTGTTAAAAGCTTTCAATGCATGAAATGATGTAAGAGGTGCTATCTCCCAATTACCTACATGGGCGCTAAGAAGCAAGACGCCCCTCCCTCTCGCAGAGACCGCTGAAAAATGCTCTAGACCTCGTATCTCCGTCCGCTGCTGCATGCGCTTCATTGGTGTAAAGGAAAAAAAAATCAGTTCCTTTAAGGTACAAAAAAAATGCGAATAATAGGCCATTGCAAAACGTTTTTTTTCTCGTTTCCCCATACTGGCCTGAAATACTAAATCAATATTTTTAAATACCACATCCTTTTTATAGGGCAAGAAATAATAAAGAAACCGCCCGGCCCAACTTACAGGTAATTGATTTAGTTTATTTCCTATTTCAATCATTCTTTTTGGCTCTAATCCTATGGTTTTCAATTTAAACAATAATTTTTAATGTAATTATCACCCTGTTATTTCTTAGGTCTTAAGATTTTCTTTAAATAGGCGACTTGTCGGTGCCAACTCCACAAAGGTACAGCAGGATAACCCGCCATTTTTGCTCCCGGCTGAACATTTTTGAATACAGCACTTTTTGCGAAAACCATTGCCCCATCACCTACTTTCAAATGACCAATAACCCCAACCTGACCAGCTAAGGCCACGAATTTTCCCAACTCTGTACTACCAGCAACACCAACCTGAGCAACTAAAACAGAACCTTTACCAACTTTGACATTGTGTCCAATTTGAACCAAATTATCGATTCTACATAGGTCCTCAATGACTGTATCATTGAGAGAACCACGATCAATGCAAGTATTTGCGCCTATTTCAACGTCATCACCAATAATAACTCGGCCTAAATGAGGGATCTTATAATGGCCCTCTTTATCACTAGCAAAACCAAAACCATCTTGCCCAATTCTAGCTCCAGGATAAATAATGGTTTTATTTCCAATAATGGCATGACTAATACTGACATTATTTTCGATCAGGCAGTCCTCACCGATTACAACTCGTTCACCAATAAAAGTATTTACCCCTATTTTAGAACCTTTGCCAATAATCACTTGCTCACCAATATAAGCACCAGGCTCAATTCTACATCCCTCGCCAATTATGGCAGTAGAAGAAATGTGGGCCTTCTCCGAGATAAAGCCTTTTTTTTCATCATTAGGAGAATAAAGTGCCTGTGCAATCAGAGCGTAAGCTTTATAAGGGTTCTCATGCACAAGCAAATGCATATTCTTTGGGGCTGAATCAACATAAGTGGGTGCAATAATACAGGCCCCTGCCCCTGATTTTTTTAAAGCACCAAGGTATTTTTTATGATGGAGGACGCACAATTGTGTTTTATCGGCTTCAGCAAGTGAGGCTAGTCCTTGAACTAGAAATAAATCTTCACTTACATTTCTATAAAGCTGTGCACCAGAAATTGTTGCCAACTCCTGAAGACTTAAAGGCTTACACTTTACATCCACTTTGGTAACTCTCATAGACTAATTCTCTTTAGGCTCGTGAGCCTAAACTTAATCCTTTTAACGGTAAATTCCCCGATTGGCATGACGCAGAAATTGTAGCAAATAGTCGATATGTTCACTGTTAGGTAACTCCTGTTCCATTATTTCAATGGCTTCGTTTAAAGTTAACCCCGAGTTATAAAGAATTTTATAAGCCCGTTGAATTTGCATACGCTCTTCTGACGTAAAATCATTTCGTCGTAACCGGGTGAAATTAACCCCATAAAATTTGGCTGGATTACCTTTTACAAGTGCATAAGGCGGCACATCTTTCGCTATCATGCTATTAGCGCCGATCATGGCCAAACGTCCAAGTTTGACAAATTGATGAATGCCACTCAAAGCACCAATGGTCACCCAGTCTTCCATAATTACGTGACCACCAATTCCTGCAGCATGGGCTAAAACATTATGAGCCCCTATGTGCACATCATGAGCCACATGCACATAAGACATGATCAAGTTATTGTTACCGATACGGGTTTCGCCGCCACCACCAGTTGTACCGCGACTAATCGTGGCATATTCACGAATGATATTGTCGTCACCGATAGTAAGTTTGCTTTTTTCTCCATTAAATTTTAGATCTTGGGGAACATTACCGACTATTGCACCATGATAAATCTGGTTTCGCTTGCCAATAGCAGTCCAACCCTCAATGACTACGTGGGCACCAATAACGGTACCCTCATCGATACAGACATGATCACCGATAATTGTGTAAGGGCCGATCTCAACATCTGACGCAATTTGTGCATGACGCGAAACAAGTGCTGTTGGGTGAATTTTAGGGTACATAACCACAACATTGTCACGTTGATGTGCCTGATCTAACGGACTCATAAGCACGGTGTCACCTCCTTTACAACTCTACACTTCACCCAGATAGGCAAAACTCATTAATGGATACCCAGAAATTTTATCGCTATTGTTTTATGAAAGAAGTGGAGCATGGCTCGCTTAAATCAAGCCATGCTCAAATATGATTAACAAAAATAGCTAAGTTTTATAAAAATATTTCTTACCATAAAATGCTGATTTATACGTAATTTATTTGCATTTTCGGGGTGTGAATAGGAATCAGCATTTAACTGGGGCAAGTATTGCTCTGAACCAATCCCCCCTTCGATTTGGAAGATACTGTTATTGGGTATATCAAAATTACCTGCGACAGAGATATTACCTGCTAAAACAGGGGCGATCCAAACGTTAGAGTCTGTTGATTGGTTAAATTGATAAATACCGTTTGCAGGCAGGGCACCTACAGGAAAATTAGTTGTCAGTGTTTCGCGCCACTCATTATCATAAGCACCAACCAGCAAAGAGGCTGAAACATCACCACCTAGACTTATATAACGGTTAAAAAACCATCGCCCACCCATACCAATACGCGGACCGATTCCATAATATTGGGACTTGTAATTAATCCCATCTCGAACAGGCTCGCTAGTGCCGACAAAATTCGGAATTATGGTCCCCGCGTAAACAGCATCAAACCGTTTGGTGAAATAGGCCGCCTTAATACCAAAAAATCGTGAAAATTGAATATTCTCGTAATTTTCTGCGTTAAAAAACCGACGAGTTATTAAATCACCTGTTTGGTAGGTGAATTTTGTCTTCACTGAAGCCACTGCTGCACCATTTAAGTTTTGAGCACCAAAATTGGCAATCTGCGATAAAGTATTAACGAGTACTCCGGGCGTTGTTGTGTTGTATACATCCCTTCGTCCTCTCGTTGATAAATAAGAATAACTTAAAACAACATCATTAAATGGGTTGAAGCGATAACCCGCACTAGCAGCAATACCCCAATTGGAATCGTTATCAGGAAAATGCGTTTTTACATAAGTTGTGTTATTTCCGCTAGAAATTGTTTTTGCCAAATATAATTTTCGGATACCCTCATCATTAATTGCACCGTAGAAAGGGGTCACACTCAACGAATATCCTGGGGATGCTGGTTCTTTTTCTACGTTTCCGACTGTCCCAGCGTACGAATTTGTGGTGTTTAGCGCAGTTAAAAGCAACACAGAAAAAGTGCTTAACTTACTGTACATATCTGATTTACTCCTTTAATTCAGTCAAAATAACAAGTCTAGATTCCCGAAAAGCTTAGGCATCATAGCAGCTTTATTTTTTCTATCCAACACTCTTTTCTCTGCGCAAAAATTTGCAGGGTGACAAAATTAAATGGCTGATTAATTTCTTTGTTTAAAACCACTTTGGAGCTATGCTCTAGCTCATTCAAAAGGCTGCATACACCTGTCCGATTTAGTCGAGCTTAAGAGGAACATTCATGGGTTCTAATCATTTGCAACCAGAAATTATTGACGCGGTGATTACCTGGGTTAACGGAAATGAATCGATTTATAGGCAAAAGCTCCTCCATTATTTGACGCAAACCACATTCGTTCATGAGGAAGCAATTAGCCCAACACGCTTTGGAGAGGTAGGTGAACTCGAATTCTGTCTTGTTTCGCTGTTTCGTTTTGCACCCTGGCTAAGGCATATCTACTTGGTTACGGATAACCAAACACCGGCATTACTTAGCAAACTTGCTGGGACTGACTATGAACATCGAATTCATCTTATTGATCATAAAATAATTTTTTCTGGATTTTCCGATGCTCTGCCAACTTTTAATAGCAGGACAATAGAGTCTCTGCTGTGGCGTATTCCTGGTTTAGCGGAAAAATTTCTTTACCTTAACGATGATTTTTTTCTTATAAGACCAGTCTCCCCGGAGAATTTTTTTTACCATAACAAGGTTGTATTGCGTGGGGAGTGGAAAAAGCAGCAATCGCATAGCGTGTATTACCGAATACGAGCGGCATTGAAAGCGTTTAAACAAAAATATCGTCCTAAGAAGGTACATGTTCCTAGACACTCATTAGCACAAATAAAAGCAGCACAATTGCTCGGCCATACAGAGAACTATTTCTACCTCTATCACAGCCCGCATAGTCTTCGTCTTTCAACGCTGGCAAATTATTTTTCTAACCATGCCGAACAATTAACGTTTAATATTAATTTTCGTTTCCGCCATGCCGAACAATTTCTAACAACTGCCCTTGCTTCCCATCTTGAGATTGCAAACAATAATGTTGTCTTTGAAGATAAATTGCGTTGTTTGCAGTTGAAATTATCTGCACAATCCTTGCGCCATGTAAAACGGCAACTTGCCGATGCGGACAGGGATAAAAATGTCGCTTTTGTTTGTATACAAAGTCTCGATAGCGTGCCCTTGTTAACACAGAACACCCTATTTTCCTGGCTTAACAAAAGAGTCGGCTCTTTGGATTCTTTCCTGGCTAACCAACTGGTGGAAGCGTGTATTCCTGATTAATTTCTTACTGGTTTGGAGAGTCTGTTAAAACTTCTAAATGCCTTCGTAGAAAAGTGTGTAGCTTGGGAATGATTAATTCAGGGAGATAGTGTTCATAAAGCTGAAGACTCTCTTGTTTTAATCGTTGATAGGATTTGTTTTTAATTAGTTCTGGCTTAAAATCTTCCATACTAATTGATACATTTCTAATGCCATCTTCAAAGGTAGCCCAATCTTTTTTGGAGATTGCGGGTGAAAAAATAGAAAAAGAGGGTTTATTGAGTGCTTTGGCTATATTAACTGCACCACCTTCATTTCCCACAATCAGATCGCATTTGTCCATGATAATAATAAACTCTCTTAAATTTTGCCCTATCAAATTAAAAGAAAGCTTTGCTTTTGTTGTCTTTGTACAACCGTTATAAACGAAACTTGCCTGGTCAGCTTGTTGGGGAAGATAGTTGAATAAAATATTCACATCATAGTTTTTCGCAATTTCATTAATTAAGATGAGCATATAATCCAATGGGTACGTTTTCCTGGCAGAACTACCAAGCAAACTAACCATAATTGTTTTTCGCGTTATTTTTACTTCATGTTTTATAAACAGTTCTTCTGCTTTTTTTCTTTCATTGAGAGTCAAAAAAAGTTTGGGTACTGGATCCAAATCAATAGTTAATGCTAAGGGATTGAGTAAGGATAGCTTTTTCTCAATAATCACTCCGAGATGTGGATGAGAAAATCGCTCAAAGGGGACTGGATCCGTATATAAAAAATTTCTTGCCCTCTTCTTGTGGGAAATGCGTCTAGTTGCCCCGCTAAGCAGAACAATAATCCAGCTTTCCAGTTTCGAATAAGCGTCAATGATTAGATCATAGTTTTCTTTTCTTATCGTAAATGCTAATTTTAAAAACTCTATTTTGCTTGTTCTGTGTTTGCGTCTGAAGAGCACCAGGCGATCAATGCTCTTGTTACCACGCAACACTGATTCCGTTGCCTCATAAATTAAATAGTCTATTTTTGCTGTAGGAAATCCTCTACGCAGATTATCGCAAAGTATACTGCCAACTAATACATCGCCGATTGCTTTATGCTGTATGACCAATATCTTCATAGGAATTTTTTTATTTTGCGTCGTGTATTTTTAAAGATCCAAAAGCGCCTTAGTTTAGTGAATTTATGTAATAGCTGCTCTCTTTGCGGGTCTAGGGGTTCTTCACAAAGTAACTTCCAGCATTTATAAACACCTGAAATATCAAAATTTTCTAACACTGTTCGTAATTTCTTAGGCAGGTAGTTCGTTTTTAGACTGGATTGAAAGTCAATTAGATAGGGCGCTCCATCTTCTCCATGAATAACATTACCCAGATTTCTTAAATCTAAATGTACTTGACCTCTGCGGTGCATGGCGCGCACTCTCTTTTCCATTTCTATAAAGAAGCGCTTTGGGAGGTGTTGCCTGTTTCTATAAATCTTTCTAAGGGACTCCCCTGATATATAGGAAAAGGCGACTGTGTATCTATCAAGAAGTAAAACCCTGCTGGTAACTCCGTCGAGTCCCAGGAGCCGATTTAAACAGTGATATTCAATCCTGGCAACTGTTCTAGCCACTAACAATCTTATCCACCAGGGACAATGTTCAAAACTCTTTATTGTAAGCTCTACCTCACCCTTGGTATACCTGAATACACGCGCATTCGCATAGCTACCGCTGCTTAGCAGTATTAAATTCTCTTTGGGTATATTTGGCCAATAGAGTGGGTCGTTTTTATCCTTAATACGCATACTATTGTTTTAAGCCATCTCAATTGTGAAAACCATCTAGGAAGGAGGCTAATTGAACCTGGATTGCCAATAAATTCATGCCATAGAAGAAATTGGCAGAAGGTTGCTCTAAACTACCCTCTGCCTAATATAGCTAGCTTTTACACATCAATATTTTCGGCATCCAATGCATTGCTTTCAATAAATTCCCGTCGCGGCTCAACATTATCGCCCATTAAGGTCGTAAAGATTTCATCGGCAGCGACAGCGTCTTCCACACTCACCTGTAGCATACGTCTAACTTCAGGATCCATCGTCGTTTCCCAAAGTTGTTCTGGATTCATTTCCCCAAGACCTTTATAGCGTTGTACGGTTTGTCCTCGTTTTGCCTCATCCATCAACCAGTTGATAACCTCTTCAAAGGACTCTATTGCTTGTGTCCGTTCGCCACGCTTGATCATGGCACCTTCTTCAATAAGAGATACCAGTTTTGTTCCCAAGCTAGCGATTTCTTTGTAATCCTTCGAGAAGAAAAATTCGGTATTTAGCAAAATAGGATTGACCAGGCCGTGCTGGGTAACCATCACGCGAGGGACGTAATAACCACTTTCGTTATTGTGAATGACATCGACTGCATATTGATGAGTTTTGCTTCCTAGCTGCTGTAACCCCGTATGTAGTTGCTTTGCCCAGTTACCAATAAGTTCTTGATTGTTAAAATTATCATGCTGTAATGCGGGTAGATAAAGTATTCTATTGAGAATTTCTGCACTATAACGCCTTGATTGACGCTTTATAATTTTCTCAACCCGTCTATATTGCCGCACCAACTCTTCCAGAGCCTGAGATGAGATTGCTGGAATCTCTTTGCCCGGGAAAAATTCAGCATTATCCAATGCCGACTGTGTTAAGTATTCAAATAAGGCGTCATCATCTTTTACATACTGTTCTTGCTTACCGCGCTTAACTTTATATAAAGGAGGTTGAGCGATATAAATGTAACCGCGTTCAACCAACTCGGGTGTCTGGCGGTAGAAAAAGGTCAGCAATAGGGTACGAATATGCGCACCATCCACATCGGCGTCGGTCATAATAATAATACGGTGATAGCGAATTTTATCCGGATCGTATTCATCAGGACCGATGCCACAGCCTAATGCTGTGATCAGTGTAGCTACTTCCTGGGAAGAGAGCATTTTATCAAAACGTGCTTTCTCCACGTTGAGGATTTTACCCTTAAGCGGCAGAATTGCCTGAAACTTCCGATCGCGGCCTTGTTTTGCAGAACCGCCTGCAGAATCTCCCTCAACGATATACAATTCAGAAAGGGCGGGATCTTTTTCCTGACAATCAGCTAATTTCCCTGGTAGGCCAGCAATATCGAGCGCACCCTTGCGTCGAGTCATTTCACGTGCCCGACGCGCTGCTTCGCGAGCTCTTGCTGCATCAATAATTTTACCGACAATCGATTTGGCAATTGCTGGGTTTTCTAAAAGAAAATCATTTAATTTTTCAGCTACCAGAGATTCTACCGCCGCTTTCACCTCCGATGAAACCAGTTTATCTTTGGTTTGTGATGAAAACTTTGGATCAGGAACCTTGACGGATAATACGGCAGTTAGACCTTCACGGGCATCATCACCAGTAGTGGTTATTTTTGCTTTTTTGGCAAACCCTTCATTCTCAATATAGGTGTTAAGTGTACGTGTTAATGCAGCGCGGAAGCCTGCCAAATGCGTACCACCATCGCGCTGAGGAATATTGTTGGTAAAGCAAAAAATAGTTTCCTGGAACGAATCATTCCACTGTAAAGAAAGGTCTACACTGATGTTGTCTTTAACACCGCTTAGTGAGAAGACGATCGGCATAATAGGTGTTTTATTACGATTCAGGTGCTCAACAAAGGCCTGAATTCCTCCCTCATAGCGGAAAGTATCCTGCTTTTGAGACCGTTCGTCGTAAAGATAAATGCAAACGCCGGAGTTAAGGAAAGAGAGTTCTCTTAAACGCTTGGCAAGTATATCGTAATGGAATTCAATATTGTTAAAGGTGTTGGCACTTGGTTTAAACCAAACTTGTGTCCCTGTTGCAGTTGCATCCCCTGTCACTGCAAGGGGTGCGTCGGGAACACCATTACGGTAGTGCTGTTCGTGCAGCTTTCCATTTCGGCGAATCGATAGATGTAACTCTTCTGAAAGGGCATTAACAACAGACACCCCTACTCCATGAAGTCCCCCAGAAACCTTGTAAGAGTTATCATCAAATTTTCCACCTGCATGTAAAATTGTCATGATAACTTCTGCCGCTGAACGACCTTCCTCTTTATGAATATCAACCGGTATTCCACGGCCGTCGTCTTTAACAGTGATTGATTCATCGGCATGAATGGTGACGCGGATTTCCTTGCAGTAACCAGCCAAGGCCTCATCGATGGAGTTATCTACAACCTCAAAAACCATATGATGCAAACCAGTGCCATCGTCGGTATCACCTATGTACATACCTGGACGTTTTCTAACTGCATCCAGGCCTTTTAAAACTTTGATATTCGACGAATCGTAACTGGCATCAACGCTCATAAAGATCCTCTTTACCTATGGCTGTAACAAATTGGCTATTATACCACTAGTTGAAGCCATTTTGTATGATTCATCTTGCCATACTTCTGCTGAGTTTCAGCCTGGCAAGTTTCCTGTTTCACGTGAAACAATCCTTAGATTTCTTCCCTGTACAAATTTGTTAAAGTGTTAAGTTACTCTCTGTTTCTACCCGGGGAGTGATAGCAGGCTCATCAGCAGCGGGTGACTTCGTTGGTGCAAAGAGTGAATCGGTGCATAATGATGGAGAGGAAAGTACTTTTAATCGCGGTAAACCCAATTTTATCATTGCGTTTTCAACAAAACTGGTAAGATGGTCTGTCAGTATCTTTAAGCTGACTTTTTCAATTGTATGGAAGGGGTGATCTGTATCAGCCTGATAACGATGAAGTAAATCCAACTTCATTTTGTTATCGTGGTAAACGGAGATATTCAGGCCGCTGTGAGTTTTATCATGCAATAAATTGGCTATGCCGGTGCCAGGAGGCAAGCCTTGGATACCGGAAAACCAGTGTCCATAAGAGTCTATAACAAGGCAGTTCCCCCAACTCGAAACGTCATCCAGCACACTCCCAGCTGCTCGTTCGAATACAACAAACTCATGATTATACGTGGTACCGCGAATCTCAAGCATTGTATTTTCAACGCGAGGCCCCTTATTAACACCATAAAGGCTCAATAGCGCCAAACTGACCAGTGTAGCATGTTCCTGGCAGCCATTTAGTCCTTGCCGAAAGGCAGTCATCACACAGAGAACTAACGCTTCGTAGGTGCAAATCGCTTTGACAGCTGTATTGATATTCTCAAGAAGCTCTGTTTTCTCATTTTGCAGACTTACTCCCTTATATCTTGTGGGCAATTGTCTACTCATTCCCAATACTGCTTGTTGTCCTTCAGCTAGTTCCGAGGTAAGTTTCTTTGAAATGGATGACATCAGGGGGACGTGTAACCCATACGCTTTTTCCCTGGCCGCCATATCATTTTTAATAAGCCGTTTTTCAAGGAAATCAAATAATTCCTTTAGTGATGCTAAATCAATACTCATGATGTCACTTGTGGTTAATGAGCTAAACCTGGTATTTTGCCTCAAATTTCCGAACATGTGAAATGGCCATTTTTAATAGAAAAAACTTTGTAGTCAGTAATTTCTTTTTCTATAAAAAGGCTGTCAAAATTAATGCAGGTAATGAAGAATTGTCCCGGAATGGTTTCAATTAATTTAAACAAATTGTTAACATGTGATTGATCCAGCTCTGAAGAAATATCATCACAGAGATAAAGACAATGTTTAGTTATTAGTTTTGCCTGTGCCAGTTTTAATGCAAAGAGAATAATTTTCTGTTGCCCTCGTGACAGATACTGTTTCGCTTGCAAATTATCACTATTCACAATCAGGTCGGCTTGATGTGCTCCATACTGCGTAAATTGGCGATGTAGATCACTCTCATAACTATCAGCCAAGATAACTGATAAATGCTTGCCACTCCCTCGCCTATCCCATCCTTTGTAGTAAGTTAGTGACGCTTTGCTGTCTGTCAGCTGGCTTAATAAGGTTTGAAACTCTCTATTGAGTTCAACAAAGTATTGCCCACGTAGGTTGTCTAACTGTTCAGAGAGCGTTACTAACAGGTTATCCCAGGGTACGAGTTGACTTGGGGCTGCCTTTTGCCGCAACAAACTATTTCTTTGTTTTAGTACTCTTCGAAAATCTTTCCATAGCGAATGATAAGATTGTTTCACGTGAAACAATCCCCAATCCAATAAACTACGACGCATAGATGGACCAGCATCAATAATCTGAAAAATATCCTGGTAAAAAACCTGACAAGGCAAAAAATAGGCTAATTCACTACTACTTTGGCAAGGGGATAAATTAATACGAACTTGTGTTGGTGAAAGAGGAGATTTCTGTATACTGATCGTTTGTTCATCGTCCGCTCTGGCAAAAACTGTCAAAGAGTCAGATGACTCTCTCACCAAGGGTGAAATTTCTCTTGTGCGAAAAGAATGCCCACTGCCCAAAAGGTAAATAGCCTCTAAAAAAGAAGTCTTTCCACTGCCATTAGCGCCAACAATAATATTGAGATGAGGGTGTAGATCTAAACGCGCAGATTCAATATTACGAAGGTTTTTGATCTGCAAATGGGCAAGGCTCATAATTTCATAGGCATGATAATATATTGGTAATGTTCATCCTGTACTGACTCAACCAAAATACTACTATCAGTAGTCGACATTGATAAACGTATCAATCCCTCCGGAACAAAATTTAAAACATCAAGCAGGTAGCCCGCGTTAATTCCAATTTTTAATTCATTACCATCGGTATGAGCTTCCAGTGACTCCATCGCTTCCTCTTGTTCCTGATTATTTGCAACTAGCGTAAGGAGAGCAGGTTGCACATGCAGCAACACCGCACGGGATTTCTCATGAGCCAGAATAGCGATTCTGGCAAGAGCCCTCTTAAGCAGATCACGATCTAAGAGTACAAATTTATCTTGTTCTTTAGGAATAGCCTTGGCATAAGGAGGAAAGCGGGCTTCAATCAATCTGGATTGAAAGGTATATTCCTGGCTAGACAATTTAAAATAATTCTTACCAGCAGCAATGCCAATTTGCTCATCTGATATATTATTAAGCAATCTAAGCATTTCCTGAACACCCTTCTTGGGTAGTAAAAAGCGATGATGCGACACGATGGAATCACAAGGTAAACGGCATACTGCCATGCGATGACCATCAGTAGCTACAGCAGTGATTACATTCGCATCTAACTCTAGTAGTAATCCATTTAAAAAAACCCGAACATCCTGCTGCGACATGGCAAAATGGGTAGATTGCAGCAAATGAATCAGATCTGTACGCGATAAAGAAAATTCAACCTCGCTAACTTCATTCTCACTAGAGGGAAAATCATCCGCAGGCAAAGTGGCCAGTTTAAACTTACTGCGCGCAGCACTAATAACGACTGTGCTATCTTTCATCGTAATCGTTGGGCAGGCATCATCATCAAGCGAACGAATAATATCAATAAATTTTTTCGCAGGAACCGTTATCTTGCCTGCTGAATGACTCATATTGCAGTTAATAAGGGCTGTAATTTCCATTTCCAGATCAGTCGCTGTAATAAACAAACGATTATCATTCAAGGCAAGCAAAAAATTAGATAAAATAGCCAAAGATTGCTTCTTATCAACCGCACCGGCAACTGTCAACAAAGGAGTAAGTAGTTGTTCCTTAGTAAGAGTCAGATCGAACATAGTTAATCCCTAATCAAGATGACAAAGTACGCATTAAATTCTTGTAATCCTCGGCAAAATCAGTTTCATCCTGAATTAATTCTTTGACTTTACGGCAGGCATGAATAACGGTGGTATGATCCCGCCCACCAAAATGATCGCCAATTTCAGGCAAGCTGTGATTAGTCAACTCTTTTGCCAAAGCCATGGCCATTTGCCGCGGACGGGCGATAGAACGACTCCGCCTTTTGGATAATAAATCGGCAACTTTAACCTTATAGTATTCTGCAACTGTTTTTTGAATATTCTCAATGGTAACTAATTTATCCTGCAGCGCGAGCAGATCACGTAAAGCCTCATGCACAAAATCAATAGTAATCGGTTTGCCAGTAAAATGAGCATTTGCAATAACGCGACGCAGTGCACCTTCCAATTCACGCACATTGGAACGAATACGTTTGGCAATAAAAAAAGCAACTTCATAGGGAAGTTCAATATTAGATTGCTCTGCCTTGCTAATTAAAATAGCGACTCGCGTTTCAAGTTCTGGAGGTTCTACAGCAACAGTTAATCCCCAGCCAAAACGGGATTTAAGGCGCTCTTCAACCCCTTCAATCTCTTTTGGATAACGATCAGAGGTAAGAATAATTTGCTGCTGTCCTTCCAATAAGGCATTGAAAGTATGAAAAAACTCTTCTTGAGATCGATCTTTGCCAGCAAAGAATTGGATATCATCGATTAACAGCGCATTGAGAGAACGATAAAAACGCTTAAATTCATTAATTGAATTCGTTTGTAATGCCTTGACCATATCAGCTACAAAGCGCTCGGAATGGAGGTAAAGAACCTTGGCTTCAGGATTATTTTTTAAGATAGTATTACCAATGGCATGCATCAAATGAGTTTTACCTAAGCCCACTCCACCATAGATAAATAAAGGGTTATAGGCATCACCTGGACGCTCAGCTACTTGCAAGGAAGCGGCACGAGCTAATTGGTTTGAGTTACCCTCAACAAAACTATCGAAAAGGAACTTCTTATTAAGGTAGCTATTTTTATAATCAGCGGCTTTCTTTGGTATTGCCTTGGCAGTATTGGTCTGTGTTTTTAAAGGTTGAACATCCGCATCAACAGGCTGGGCTACTTTAGTACCAATCTCAATACTAACCATCGAAACAGTATCACCACCAAATTGACTAACCAGTTCTTTGATTCTTGAATAAAAATTCTTCTTTACCCAATCTACTACAAAACGATTAGGGGCAAGCAACACAAGACCATTATCCTGTATTTCCGCTTGTAAGGGACGTAACCAGGTATTGAATTGCTGAACGGGGTATTCCTCTTTTAACAGCCCCAAACACTTCTGCCAAACATTTGCAGACACAAAAACTCCTCAATAGGCTAAAACAATATCACGCAAGCATAATCAAATAAAATATTGCCACTGAATATACCAGAGGAGCAAGGGTAAATACTTGCTCAGGAAATTTAAAAGATTGCCCATATCAAACCGGCAACAAAATGCCAATGAGAATCAGGAACAATATTAAATTTAGGTAAAATCAGATTTACAAGGGCGTCATTATACTAAGCAATGAGTAAAAGAACAGAGTTATCCACAATAACAATAAAATACCAGAATGAAAATATCAAATTGATGAAATCAGGAAATAGCCTGTTCAGTAAAGACAACGACGAAGATAAATAAACGATTTTATAACCCTTGGGATAAACTGGTTAAAAGAGACGTATAAGTTAGGTATAACAAAGTTCTCTTTAAAAAAAAAGATCTTATAAAGAAGTTATCAGTCCGAATAAACAACGCTTATCTACAACAAAAAAATATCGTAACTATTTGTATTTAATCTAAATATAACAAGAATTAACAGATTTTAATGACTATATAAGAATAATAAGGTTTTAAATAAATAACTTTATATTAATTAGCTAACAACCAAAATCTGGTAATTTTTATAAAGTGACACTTTAGATTGACTCTAAAAATCCACACAAAGATGTTAGTAACATTAAAACAAACACTATTAAAATAAGTGGATAACTTGGCTTACAAGAGAAAGACTATTAACTTATGGACACACCATCGAAAGCATATTGAGTGGTTTTTAACAGCAAAAAAATTATATAACTAATTGTATTTAAAATAAAAAATAAAACTTTCAACAGAATTTGCTAACATAAATATAAATAAAAATTCTAAAATATCTTTTTTATTAATTATTAACAGCGCCATTAACAAATAAAAAACGTGCGTTATTCTTCCAACATGGTTTGACAGCCGATGTAAAGTTTTCTATCATTGCCAACCTCAAAAATTAATTAACAACAGGTTCATCATGAAACGCACTTTTCAACCAAGTAATCTGAAGCGCAAACGCGATCATGGTTTTCGTCAACGCATGGCAACCAGAGGCGGTCGCTTGGTACTAAAACGTCGTCGTGCGAAAGGACGTAAGCGTTTATCAGCCTAAGTGCACTGTTTTGACAAAACACGTCGGTTATTAAAAAAAAGCGATTATGACCATGTGTTTGAGCAGGCAAAGAAGATAGTTACCTCAGAGTTCATTATCCTATACCGTGAGAATTCTCTGGGGTACTCTAGGCTTGGGTTAGCGTTATCCAAAAAGATGATACCCAAAGCACATGATAGAAATCGCATCAAACGTTTATTACGTGAAGGATTTCGAACTAATCAGTTACCTGCGATAGATGTAATATTTTTGGCCAAACACGGTGTGGCAAAGGTAGAAAACAAAACAATAATTGCCAAATTAGGTACAATATGGAACAAATTAACCGCTTTATACGCAATCTAATTTGCTTGCCCATTGTGATGTACCAATTTCTATTACGTCCAATCATGAAACCCTGTTGCCGTTATTACCCAAGTTGTTCAGAGTATGCCCTGGCTGCCATTAAACACTTTGGTGTTTTGAAAGGAGGCTGGCTTACCTGCCGACGGCTGCTGAAATGCCATCCTTGGTCAGTTGGTGGCTATGACCCTGTATTACCTAACAAAGAGAAGCCTTGATGGATATACGTCGTGTAGTTTTATATGCAGCGCTAGCGCTGATTGTTTACTCTCTGTGGACTAGTTGGCAGCATGATTATCCGCCAGTCCAGCCCCAACAAATAGTCAGTGAAGAGAACGTCACAGAATCCAAAGAGAGTCAATTGCTACCTAATATAGCGAGCAGTAGTACTAATCAACCGGAAACAAAGGTTATTACTGGATCCGAGGAAACGATAAATGAAAACGCTGCTTCTCAAATAGTTCGGGTTAAAACGGATGTGCTCGATTTACATATTGACACACGCCATGGTGATATTGTTAAGGCGCAATTACTTGACTACCCGGAAAGTCTTGAAGATAAAGATAACCCGATTACTTTGTTACAAAATCGTACCAGTGAACGGTATGTGGCAAATAGCAGTTTGCTGACTGGCTCAGGACAGTCAGTGCAGACTGTTAATCTCAATTTAACTTCTGACAAACAACAATATGAATTAATGCCAGACGCAGAAAAACTCACGGTTGTTCTTAATGGGAAAACACCGGAAGGTTTAGACGTCAAAAAAGAGTTTGTCTTTACCAAGGGAAGTTACCTAATCCAAATCAATTACTTATTGAATAATCAGGGTAAGGAAGCCTGGAGTGGCTATATGAATACTCAACTCTTGCGTAGTTCACCGCAAGAGGATCAATCAAGTATCTTCCATGTTGGATCTTACACTGGTGCTTCTTACTCCAATCCCCAGCACCGTTATCAAAAGGTTACTTTCAAGGATATGACTAAAACCAATCTGGAGACAAAATCTCAAGGTGGTTGGATTGCGATGCAACAGCATTATTTCCTGAGTGCCTGGGTACCGAATGCGATCAGCAACAACTTGTTTTATACACGTGTTGCCAAGCAGGATTACACCATTGGTTCAGTCAGTGAACCAATCCAGGTTGCACCTGGAACAGAGAAAAAAATCGGCTCCAGCCTTTATATCGGTCCTGAAATTACCAGTGTATTGAAAGGGATTGCTCCAGGACTTGATTTGACAGTGGATTACGGTTGGCTTTGGTTTTTGTCCTCCCTATTGTTCTCATTAATGAAAGCCATTCACTCAGTAGTAGGTAATTGGGGATGGTCTATTGTTTTAGTTACCGTATTAATTAAATTAGCCTTCTATCGCTTATCAGCCACCAGTTATAAATCGATGGCGAGTATGCGTAAGTTACAACCTAAATTACAAGCTTTGCGTGAGCGTTATGGTGATGACAAGGCCAAAATGAGCCAGGCAACCATGGAGTTGTACCGTCAGGAAAAAGTTAATCCTTTAGGTGGTTGTTTGCCTATTATTATCCAGATCCCGGTTTTCATTGCCCTTTATTGGGTTTTACTAGAAAGCGTTGAATTACGTCAGGCACCTTTTATTTTCTGGATTAAGGATTTAGCAGTTGCTGATCCATACCATGTATTACCCATAATTATGGGCGCTACCATGTTGATCCAGCAGCGCTTGAATCCCGCGCCGCCCGATCCAATGCAAGCGAAGATAATGATGTTCTTGCCAATCCTCTTTACCGGCCTATTCTGGAATTTCCCAGCCGGTCTGGTTTTGTATTGGATAGTCAACAACGCTTTATCAATCCTGCAACAATGGTATATCACACGTAAGTACAGTGATGATAGGCCAAAGAAAACTCTGGTTTCTGCGAAGTAAATGTCATCGGATACTATCGCAGCAATTGCCACTCCTCCTGGACGCGGGGGAGTGGGTGTTATACGTCTCTCGGGTCCGCAAGCGTATTCCATCGCTTTACAATTGAATGCGAAAAAGACTTTAACTCCCCGTGTCGCAAAATATTGCTCTTTTGTTGATGGACAGGGCAATGTTCTGGATAACGGCTTGGCGATTTACTTTAAAGCGCCTCATTCTTTTACCGGAGAAGATGTGGTGGAGCTGCAAGGACACGGGGCCCCTATTGTTTTGGATTCTCTACTAAAGGAATGCATTAGTCTCGGAGCACGATTAGCCAAACCGGGAGAATTTTCCGAACGGGCCTTTCTGAATGATAAAATGGATTTAACCCAAGCTGAAGCGATTGCCGATCTTATTAATGCCAGTTCACAAACAGCCGCTCGCATGGCCCTGAGATCACTACAAGGTGATTTCTCAAATAAAATCCACGAATTAAACGAAAACATAATTCACTTACGCCTTTTTGTGGAGGCTGCCATAGACTTCCCGGAAGAAGAAATTGATTTTCTCAGCGATGGTAAAGTGGCGGCAATGCTGGCAGATGTTTTAGCATCACTGGTGACTATTCGGAACAGTGCATCGCAAGGTGCCATTATTCGAGAAGGCTTGTCGATTGTCATTGCTGGTCGTCCGAATGCTGGAAAGTCAACGCTTATTAATTGCCTCGCTGGCCGAGATGTGGCGATAGTAACCGATGTGGCTGGTACTACACGTGATGTTATGCGCGAGCATATTTTGCTTGATGATATTCCTTTACATTTGATCGATACAGCAGGTCTACGCGAAAGCGAGGATCTGGTAGAGAAGGAAGGAATTAAGCGGGCCTGGCAGGAAGTAAGTCGTGCCGATTGCTTATTGATGGTAATCGATATTAACCAGACTGATTGTAGCAGTGAGTTAAGTGAAACCATTCGCAATACACTACCACCGGGTGTTCCTGTGATTCAAATTTATAACAAGATTGATTCTGTGGGCCTTACTCCCAAAACCGAAGAGCAAGCTGTCTACCTTTCCGCTAAATCCGGTGCAGGCCTGGAATTGTTAAAAGAGAAAATTAAGAAGGTTGTCGGTTATCAGCCAACGGAGGGTTTATTCTTGGCTCGAAGGCGCCATTTAGATGCCTTAGATAGGGCAAAAGAGTTACTACTCGCTGGACAGCAACAGTTGACTACGCAAAGAGCCGGGGAATTACTTGCTGAAGATTTGCGTCTTGCTCATCAGGCATTGGGGGAAATTACAGGGGAATTTTCTTCCGATGATTTACTTGGTAGAATTTTTTCCAGCTTTTGCATCGGCAAATAACGTTAATATTTGTTGCAGGGATTATAATTCAGCATAAACAGCTCCTCCCTATCTCTGAAAAAATCTTTGTTAATCAAATTGTTAATAACAGGCAAACACCCTTAGTGCTATTCAGTATGCAATATGAAAAAAATAAATACAAAATTGTTTGCTTTGCGGATCACACTAATGCTAAGTTTGTATTTTTAACTTATTGCACATTTTTTTGATGGATTAGATTATGGTTTCCTATTCAGCTCAATACCAATTTTTTGCTCGCGACAAACATGGCTTTTTGACATCGGATATTGATAGTACCGCGGATGCTCGCCGATGGGCTGAAGGCGGTCCAGATGACAAACGCCGCTACAAATTCCTGGCAGATAATAAAACATTCATTGAGCAAGAATTTAACCAATTATATGCCGCCCTTAAAAAGGGGGCGATAGCTAATGATGGTGCTGGAAAGAAATTCTGGCTTTACTGTTATAGCTGCAGCATTATGCTGAAAAATTATTATGAAATTCATGACGGAGAAGGGAAACCCAATGCAAAAAAATTCGCAGATTTTGCTGAAGTAATAAGAAAGCGTTGTGAGAATGTAGAAGACGCTAAAATTGGTCCTAAGGATGAAGGGTTTTTAAAGAAACTGGGTGAAGACATTGGAGCCAGTTTAAAAGAGATGAAAGCGACTCCGTTCAGTATTTCAAAAATCGTCAGTAATGTTGGTTTTGCTAATGTAAGCCGTATTTACTGGACTTTCTGCCGACTAACCATGAAAAATTCTCTATTCCTGGCTCGTGAACTTCAATGGATAGAAAAACTGGGCAATATCCTGGGCAAAGAGATTGATGTTGAAGCTATTGTTCATACTTGGGAAAAACCCAATCATATCTTTCGCGCTTTGAGTGTGGGCTTTTTCGTCGGCCGTATGATTCTCAATATGGGAATTGCGCTTAAACATGCGATTGCCCCAACATCAACTGATGAAGAGGCGTTAACTACCTGGCGGCGATTCACAGATGAACTTTATGATCGTCGACTAACTTATCTAAACGATATAGTTTGGGCGACCGTTAACGGCCTTACTAATTATAACGACTATTTTGGTATTTCTAATCCTGTAGCTGGTTGGGCAACAGCAGCATTCCTGCTCTTTGACGTCAGTCTGCTTTTATACCGTCGTGAACTTGCTAAAGGTGCTTATTTGACTAAAAGAGCACAATATGAAGAAGAATGCATCTACCATGAGCAATTCCCTGATCAACAAGAGCATGCAGTGGCATTGAAAATATTACGGGAACAAATCAAACAACTTGATAACAGTTGGGAAATAGAAAGTTCCACTTATTTGTTTAATGCCACGGGCGCTTTATTGTTATTGATGGGCTTTTCAGCTTCCATGTTACTGACACCGGCTGCCTTGATCGCCGGTTCCTATTTGGTATGCACTCTTGGGGTAGCAATTTACTTATCTGACGGGGCTTATAGTAACTATAAGGAAAAAAGCGTCGCCCTTCGTACAGCAGAGTTAGAAAACGCAGGCTCAAAAACAATTGGATTGGCTCAGTGGGAACAGAAAACGGCGAGCGATAATTTTTATTTTACATTAGGTAAAAATGCGGTGATGCCTGCTTTGTTTATGACTACAATGGCGATCTCCTTGCCCGCTGCTTTAGTAATGACAGCGACTTACATGGTATACAGCTTGGGAAGCTCTTATCATAAACATAATCAGGATAAAGCGACAGAGCTTAGCATCAACTCTCTGGACGATACTCCGCGAACATTTTCCTTTGTATAAAAATCCATCTCCTACAGCCTACTAGACTAATAGTAGGCTGCCTATCTTCGGAAACCCTACTCCAGATTGAATTGCTCCCAGGCTACGGTGCTCGAAATCTAATGTGCTTTACGTTTCATTTCTTGCACTTCTCTCTGTAGCGAGTCTCCTAAAAAGCCTGATCGATAGATTGCTGTTAATAGTCGTTCGGATACATCGCATTAATTGCAGCAATGTCTTTATCGCTTAAATAATTTCTTTGGCCTATCTCGATTCCATCCATTAAGGGTTCAATCGTTCTTTTGCCGTTCTTTGAAAAAGCATAGGCCCCATAATGCATGATTGACTGGTAATCATAACTACCAAAATCTTCACCATCGGTTAAATGCTGGTCAAAATTAAATTTATGATCCTCTTCAATATTTTCCCAAAGGATGCGAATAAATTCTGCACGATCGGCACGGGATTGCTCATGCCATAAGCCGAGAGCATGGCCAATTTCATGCACTGTATTCATGGCAGTACAACGGGGTGACAAGTTAATTTCCTGCCGTCCACCTTGCTTTCCTACATAAGAGGAACAGGTTGTGCCTTCCGCAGGAACAAAAACAACATAATCACGATAGATATGGCGATTTTTACTTGTTAATTCCACCAATTTGATATTGGTTTTTTCTTGCCAGTGGGCAATGGCCTGCAAAACAGCTAATTTATTTTTGAACGGTAAATCTTCTGCAATTTCGTAAGGAATAATACCGTCCGGCCATCTACTGCCACCAATTTTATGTCTTATTACAGCACGAAATCGCCGTAAATCAGTAATTTTGGCAACAAGGATATCTCCTTCAACAACAGCAAAACCATTAATTTGTTCGTAAATGATTGAGCGACTGCCGACGAGAGGATCTGCAACAACAACTCGACCTAAAGTAATTGCAGAACTAAGCGAACAAGATAATAACAAAGGTAAAAAACAAATTTTAGGCAATTTTGGCATGATTAATATCCTTATTAACACAACCATACTCACATTCTATACAGATCAAAATTGATTTTTAAGTAGCTGATACTTTATCAATTAAAACAGATCAAGCTGTTCTACATAGAATGCACGTTGTGTCTTACGGTATGTAAAAAATAATCTTTATGCTTGTAAAATATGAATTCATCTGCAGCATAAATCAGCTATGGTAAAGGTTTTCAATAGCATCATCTGCCATTTTCTAACATATCTAGCCCCTTTTTATAGAGTTCATTTTTCGAGATTTTTGTTAATAAACTCGCAATTTTTACTGCCTGTTTTAAAGGAAGTTCCTCAAGTAAAATAGCTAAAATTTCTTCTCCTTCTGTATCGGCTGTCGCTGTAGGTTTTGCAGGAAGAATAAGGACAAATTCACCCTTTGAGTGGTTATTGTCCATCAGTAACCAATCCTTTATTTCCTGAACCGTCCCTCTAATAAAGCGCTCGAAAACTTTAGTTAATTCTTTGGCTAGTACCATTTCATAATGTTGACCATAAACTTGCATAATATCATTAATACAATCAACAATTCGATGTGTAGATTCATAAAAAATTAAGGTATGTTCTGAATTTTGTAGCCCATTAAGTTTATTTTTTCTTGCAACCGATTTAGCTGGAAGAAAACCAGCAAAGGTGAAGCTATCGCAAGGAACACCAGCAGCACAAAGTGCCGTTATCAAGGCACAGGCTCCCGGAACCGGAACAACTGGAATTTCTTTTTCCTGTGCGAGCCGTACGAGTGGAAAGCCTGGGTCACTGATTAATGGCGTCCCGGCATCACTAATTAGGGCAAACGATTTTCCTTGCTGCAGAGCACTGAGAATCTGTTCACTTTTGTCATTTTCATTGTGTGCATGTAATGAAAGCAAGGGTTTATGAATCCCCAAGACATTCAGTAATTGCTGAGAATGCCGTGTATCTTCGGCCAGTATGGTATCAACCGATCTTAAAACATCCAAGGCACGCAAACTAATGTCATCGCGATTACCGATCGGCGTGGCAACAACATAAAGAGTGCCAACAATAGTTGCTGAACTTTTTACCATAGTTTATCCTATTCCGTTCCAGCGCTTCGGACGTACCTCCATGTTACCAAATTCATTAGTATTAAAAGTAGTATCGTTAATCGTTTCAGTCATTTTGCTTTCTCAATGCACAAAAGTTGCTGAAAATCAAAATACTCCTCCGCGCCCTAACAAGCAATCTGCCATTCCTTATACTATGCCTGCAAGTGCATACCTCGCTTTGGCAAAAAATCAGGGCGGTGATGAGCAACAAAATCTTCTGCTCATGGCTGCCGGCCGGTTTATCTACGATGGCCAGTGGCGAGAAGGTATAAAAACGTTAGCTCAAACCAATAATTTATCACCCGAACAGACTAGCGAAAAAAATATTTTACTCGCCAAAACAGATTTGATTCGTGAACAGCCGAAAGCTGCTGTCGCCAGGCTATCAGGCGTGCGTGAAATTAACAGTTTGCCGTCTTTTTATCAAGTTCAATTTCATGAAATCCTGGCTAACGCTTATGAGTCTGTAGGGAATGCCAGTGAATCGGTTATTGAACGCATTAAATTGGAACGCCTATTAACTGATGAGGTTGCCCAGGCTAATAACCGTCGGATTTTATGGCTTACTTTGACCAAATTACCTGTTGCTGAACTGAATACCCTGGCAATCGAAGCACAAGAAGGGTCTGATTTGCAGGGATGGATGGAGTTAGCACTTATCCCACGCCAGAATTCTGCAAACGCTGAGGCTACTTATGCCCGTGTTGAACAATGGCAACAGCGATATTCTGGGCATCCTGCGAATGGTATTTTGCCCTCCCCTTTGTCTGCCGTTAAGCCCTATTTGCATCGAACACCGCGTCAAATGGCTCTCTTACTCCCGCTAACCGGGCCTCTGGCTGGACCAGGCAATGCTATTCGTGATGGTTTTGTCAGCGCAGCGGAAAGTAATCCTGCTTCAGGAGCGAAAATTCGGTTATACGATACGGCGGCAGGAAATGTTTCTGATTTATATCAGCAGGCAGTAGCAGATGGTGCCGATTATGTTGTTGGTCCTCTAAGTAAAACAGATGTTGCCAGTGTTGCAGCCATGGATCATCCTGTTCCGACACTTTTGCTGAATGATATGGAAACAGGAACTAATACAAATGCTTATCGCTTCGGGCTGTCACCTTCTAACGAGGCAAGGCAGGTTGCAGTCAAGGCGCGCAAAAGAGGGTTAAGACGTGCCTTAATCATTGCTCCAAAAGGGAGTTGGGGCGACGAAATTGTTGCTGCATTTTCGTCTCAGTGGCGCTCGAGTGATGGGATCATCTCTGATCAATTGAGATATGCCAATAATGAGGATTTGAATATTGCTGTACGGGATATTCTTCATATCTCTGATAGCCAGGCACGGGAAAAGAAACTTAAACAACTATTGGGCAGTAATATTCAATCAGTTCCTGCACGACGACAAGATTTTGATATGATTTTTATGCTTGCTTACCCTTCAAAAGCACGACAAATCATGCCTCTTTTAAAATATTATTTTGCTGGTGATGTCCCGGTTTACGCTACTTCCACCGTATATAGTGGAAGTTTGAACATCATGAAAGATAAAGATTTGAATGGCATCATTTTCTGTGACATGCCTTGGGTCTTTGCTCATCAGTTGGGGAATAAGAACTGGCCTGAACAACTTAACAGTTATAATCGTTTATATGCTTTAGGTATGGATAGTTATGCCCTGGCTAATCAACTGAATCAGCTATTACTCTTCCCAGCGATGGGTGTTAATGATAAAAGTGGTGCTCTTTATCTGAATCGGGCACAGCAGGTTGCAAGAATTCCTGCCTGGGGACAGTTTAGAAATGGTGTAGCAGTGGCGATGGCCGACTAATACAGACGTATAGGTAAGACAATGTCGCAAAGGATTGGGTATATCGAAGAACAGCAGGCACGGATGCATCTTGCTGCTCAGGGATTGAAATGGGTAGCGAGTAACTATCGATGCCGCTGGGGCGAAATAGATTTAATAATGCGAGAAGGTGCTTATCTTGTTTTTATCGAAGTGCGTGCCCGTACCTCACTTACATTTGGAGGTGCTGCAGCCAGCGTGACTTACAGCAAACAGCAAAAACTTTTAAAAACGGCTACCCATTATTTACTTACAAATAAAATTAATGAAACACAACCCACACGTTTTGATGTACTGACTTTAGATGGCAAGCCTGCAAAAATTGAGTGGATAAAAAATGCTTTTGGTTTGGGCTTTTAGAATAATACAAATTACTTGGGAAACTAAAGATGACACAGATGGAAGACAGAGTTAGGCAACTCTTTGGTATTAGCATCGAAGGGAAAATAGCTGTTGCTGATACTATGTCTGCACTCATAGCCAAGGCAGGGTTACGCTTGGTTAACTGCCTTCTTAACGATGGGAAAATATTGTTGTGTGGCAATGGCGGCTCAGCTGCAAATTGTTTGCATTTTTCTGCTGCCATGCTTAATCATTTCGAAGTAGAACGCCCTCCTTTACCTGTGATTGCATTAAGTACAGATATGGCCTCGCTAACATCAGTTTCCAATGATCATCATTATGATCAGATTTTTGCTCGCCAGATCCATGCATTAGGACAAGAAAAAGATGTCTTACTCGCGCTTTCAACGTCAGGTAATTCGGATAGTATTTTGCATGCTGTCAATGCAGCAAATGATCGTGGGATGGATACGATTGCGTTAAGCGGGCGAGATGGTGGTGTTCTTGCTAATCATCTGGGGCCTGAAGATATCGAACTAAGAGTGCAGGCTGATAGTGCAGCACGTATTCGTGAAACACATTTATTCATCTTGCATTGTTTTTGTGATTTGATAGATCAATCATTGTTTGGTCAAATGTTGGGGTAAGTTATGAAGATTCGCTCAATAATTTTTTTACTCGTTAGTTCATTGCTGACAGGCTGCGTCGCAGCAGTGGTAGCCGGTGCTGCCGCTGGTCTTGTTGTTTATGATCGCCGCAGCGTTGTTACATTAGAAAGTGATGCCCGTATTTTTCATAAGGTTCATACTGCTATAGTTACTGATCCTCGTTTTCGTGATTCACGCATTCTGGTAAGCAGCTTTAATCGTGTTGTATTGCTTGTTGGTCAAACACCAACAGCCTCACTAAGAGTGGTAGCGGAAAAAATCGCGCAAAATACACCGAATGTGAGAAGAGTCTACGATGAGATTTCGGTCGATTATCCCTTGCCTATAAGCCAACGAACAAAAGACACATGGATAACTAGTCAGGTACGTAGCTTAATGTTAACCAAAAAAGGGTTGGAATCTGGCTCCATTCGTGTTGTGACCGAAAATGCTGTTGTTTACTTAATGGGAATTGCTACACGTGAGCAAGCCAATTTGGCGGTCAATGTTGCCAGACAGGTACAAGGTGTTCGTAAAGTGGTTAAAGTCTTCCAATATATTGTCTAGGAACTATGAGAAAACAGGGATGTTTTGTTGTCATTTTTTTAGGCTGCAGTCTTTTGACTGGTTGTCTTGGTGGCGTATGGACCGGGGCTACTTTAGTGTATGACCGCCATAATGTTTATAAAAAACTCAGTGACTATGAGCTTTCCGCAGAAGCTCATCGGGTCTTGTACGGCGATAAAGTTTTTAAAGCAGAGGGTTGCGCAATCGACTTGGCCGTTTTCAATGGAGATATTCTGTTGGCAGGTCATGTCCCCAGCCTGGAACTGCGTGAGACGGCGATTAAACGGATATCGGCTCTATCGGGTTATCGTCGTTTGTTTAACCAAATGGATATTAGCCAACAACCAGGTAACACCTTAGAGGATAGCTGGATTACAACTAAAATTCGCAGTCAGATTTTTGCTGACTCAGCGATTGATCCCAATGCGTTTAAGGTAATTACTTCTGATCGTATTGTTTACCTGATGGGAGATGTGAGGCCAGCTCAAGCTGCTGTTGTCATCAATATAGCCAGGAATACTGCCGGGGTCGAGCGAGTCGTTAAATTACTCAAATACTACAATTTAAGCGTCCAGCCTGTAAAAGATGCCTAATCTGCATTAAAAGAGTGTGGCCTGAGTAGACTCAAGCCACCGTGCGCAGTTCCAAACCAGGAAGTGGCTAACCTGGAGGATACCATTACTTTATCAATGGATGCGACCTTTATCCAGTCGTTTACGAATTTTTCTTAATTTAAAAGCACGCAACAATCCCGTCGAGGAATTTGCTTCGTCTTCTTTGCTATGTCCGTTCATTAGTTGTACAGGGTGAGATTTACAATGTTTTCGATAGGGGTTATGGTTTTTATCATGTTTGTGGTGAAGTCCATCACCGTACCGATTGAGCATTTTTTCCCGCATACTGGCAGCGGTGCGTTGTTGCTTTTCTGACATATCATAATTCCTTACTTCGAGGTAAACACTGCAGGTGACAATAATAAGTGCACCTATTATAAAATATAAGCAATATACGCCTAATATTCCAGCGCAGAACGCCGTTAGGTCGATTACAGATTGGTTGCGCCAAAAAAAAACACCTGGATTTAAAATAATTAATAAGATTAATAAAAATTCAATTTCGAAAGTAATTGATTTAGCAAAAAAAACAGCAAATAGAGACGAAACTTGCTGCTGACGTTGCTTATCCAGCTTGATTACTTTATAATTTGCGCGTTGAAAGATGGGTGAAAATGTGAAAGATAGGCGGAGCGTACGAGGCGTGATAGGCTTGATGGGAGCTCAGCTGGCTACCAGTGTAATAATAGCATTGGTTTTTCTGCTGACTTTCGGAACAAAAGAGGCGCTATCCGCAATATTAGGAGGACTGGTAGCAGTCATACCTTCTATATTGTTCGCAAGGAAACTGTTTCGCTACCAGGGCGCCAGAGCGGCTCGACAAATAGTCAAAAGCTTCTATATAGGTGAAGCATTGAAAATTGTGTCGTCTGTTATCCTGTTTACGCTGGTGTTTGTACTGTTTAAAGTAGCCCCTCTTGCGTTTTTTTTCACTTACATTATGGTGTTGATGAACCATTGGTTCGCACCACTGATTTTTGCTAACAAACAAAATAGGCCAGAAAGTGACTGAAATGGTATCAAGCACCCAATATATCAAACATCATTTAACGTATCTCACCTTTAACCTCAAAACGATGAGTTTTGGTTCGGGTGGTTTTTGGACGGTCAACCTTGATACACTGTTTTTCTCAGTTGTATCAGGTATTTTTATCCTGACGTTGCTGTACATTGGCGCACGCAGGGTAACGACAGGTGTACCAGGCAAGCTACAGAATTTTGCTGAATTAATGCTGGAGTTTGCTGATAATCAGGTTAAAGACTGTTTCCACGGAAAGAATAAATTAATCGGGCCCCTGGCTCTGACCATTTTTGTTTGGGTTTTCCTGATGAATTTTATGGATATTGTTCCAGTTGATGTGCTGCCTATTCTGGCTCAATCAGTTGGTATTCACTATCTAAAGGTCGTACCTACGAATGATCTGAATCTAACTTTTGCCATGTCGATATCAGTTTTCATGCTTATTATTTTCTATAGTGTGAAAATCAAGGGTGTCAAAGGGTTCGCAAAAGAATTAGCCTTACAGCCTTTCAATCATCCCGCATTTATTCCTTTCAACTTATTGTTGGAATTGGTGGGATTGATTGCTAAACCGATTTCGCTTGCACTGCGTCTATTCGGAAACTTATATGCTGGTGAATTGATCTTTATTCTGATAGCCTTGCTAACCTTGAATGCAACTGTATCCTCATTGGCTGGAACAGTTACTTTGGGCGTGGCACAGTTTTTATTAGCTTTGGCCTGGTCAATATTCCACATTTTGGTGATCACGTTGCAAGCGTTTATTTTTATGGTACTGACTATCGTTTATCTAAGTCTGGCCCATGAAGACCATTAATCATTTTTTAATTTAAACAATTGTCCATTAAGGGGATTTATATGCAAGCTGCAAGTTTGATAGCACAAGTTCAAGGTATGACTGTTATCGCAGTCGCCCTGCTGATAGGTTTAGGTGCGTTAGGTACCGCGATTGGGTTTGGTTTACTGGGTGGAAAATTCCTTGAAGGTTCTGCACGCCAACCTGAAATGGTTCCTATGTTACAAGTAAAAATGTTTATTGTTGCAGGCTTACTTGATGCGGTAACAATGATTGGTGTGGGTATTGCGTTGTTCTTCACTTTCGCTAACCCTTTCCTCAGCAATTTAGGTTCTTGATAACACTAAATGGGGGCGGTTTTACGCCCCAAATGCTACAGGAGAAATTACCTTGGATATAAATTTGACCTTGATTGTTCAAATGTTGGTTTTTGTCGCGTTTGTCTGGTTTACCATGAAATTTGTTTGGCCACCTTTGGCTAAAGCAATGGAAGAGCGCCAAGACAAAATCGCTGACGGCTTATCCTCTGCAGAGCGTGGCCGTAAAGAATTGGAACTGGCCCAACATCGTGTCCGTGATGAATTAAAACAAGCCAAATCACAAGCTTCAGAAATTATTGAAAAAGCAAATCATCGTGCTGCTCAACTCATTGAAGAAGCTAAAGAAGAAGCGAAACTGGAAGCACAGAAGCAAGCCAAAATTGCTCATGAGCAACTACTGCAAGAGATCAATCGTGCGAAAGAGAACTTGCGCAAGCAGGTAGCTCAGTTGGCAGTAGCTGGTGCTGAAAAGATTCTTATGCGTGAAATCGATAAACAAGCGAATAGCGCGTTATTGGATAACCTGATTAAAGAGATTTAACATGGCAGATACCACAACGATCGCTAGACCTTACGCAAAAGCAATTTTTGAGCACGCGCTGGCTGTCAAAAAACTTAGCCAATGGTCTGAAATACTGCATAGTTTGGCAATATCAGTGTTGGATGATAAAGCCACGCAATTTATTACCAATCCTGCAGTAACAGAAAAACAGCAGACAGAACTATTAATGATTCCTTTTGCAAAAGCTAGCGATAAAGAAGCAACAGCAATAGAAAGTCTGATAGCATTGTTGGCTTATAATAAGCGCTTGATGCTATTGCCTGATATTAAAGTGTTGTTTGAGGTATTGCGTGCCGAGCAAGAAAAAACGCTGGTAGTTAAAGTTCATAGCTTTTCAGAACTTTCAACTGAGCAACAACAGCATTTAATCAGTTCACTTAGCCAACGGCTACAACGCCAGGTCACGCTTGATGTCAATGTTGACCAATCACTGCTGGGCGGTGCGGTTATTCAAGCTGGCGATTTAATTATTGATGGCTCGGTGCGAGGCAAATTAAGTAAGCTTATCACCGATTTAGCCGCCTAGAGAGAGGATAGATTTCATGACAGAACAAGTAGCGTTAAACCCATCTGAAATCAGTGAATTAATCAGAAAGAAGATTGAAGAATTCAACGTTGTTTCCGAAGCGCGAAATGTAGGAACCATTGTTAGCCTGAAGGATGGTATTGTTCGCCTTCACGGCCTTGCCGACGTTATGCAAGGGGAAATGATTGAATTCCCTGGGGGAGTCTATGGCCTGGCACTAAACTTGGAGCGCGACTCAGTCGGTGCGGTAATCCTCGGGGATTACTCAAGCCTGTCTGAAGGCCAAAAAGGAAAGTGTACTGGTCGTATTCTTGAGGTTCCTGTAGGTAAAAATCTCCTTGGACGTGTCGTCGATGCACTTGGTAATCCAATTGACGGTAAAGGACCTATTGAAGCCGCCAAGATGTCTCCCATTGAAAAAGTGGCTCCTGGTGTAATTGCTCGTCAATCAGTTGATCAGCCAGTACAAACCGGCTTGAAAGCAGTTGACGCGATGATTCCAGTCGGACGTGGTCAGCGTGAATTGATTATTGGTGACCGCCAAACTGGAAAAACAGCTATCGCTATTGATGCGATCATTAACCAGAAGGGTACTGGAGTAAAATGTATCTATGTAGCCGTTGGCCAAAAGGCGTCTTCAGTAGCAGCCATTGTGCGCAAGCTGGAAGAACATGGCGCTATGGAACATACCATTGTAGTCGTTGCCGGTGCTTCTGATTCGGCTGCCCTCCAGTTTATTGCTCCTTACGCCGGTTGCACCATGGGTGAATATTTCATGGAGCGCGGTGAGGATGCTCTGATTGTTTATGACGATTTAACCAAACAGGCATGGGCATACCGACAAATATCGTTATTACTCCGTCGCCCACCAGGTCGCGAAGCGTATCCTGGGGATATTTTCTATCTGCATTCACGTTTACTCGAGCGCGCAGCAAGAATCAACGCGAAGGAAGTCGAGAAATTGACCAATGGTGAGGTGAAAGACAAAACGGGTTCACTGACCGCGTTGCCAATTATTGAAACGCAAGCAGGTGACGTATCGGCCTTCGTACCAACCAACGTAATTTCGATTACAGACGGACAGATTTTCCTTGATGTCGATCTATTCAACTCTGGCGTCCGTCCTGCAATCAATTCCGGTTTATCTGTATCCCGGGTTGGTGGTGCAGCACAGACCAAAATCATGAAAAAGCTGGGTGGTGGTACGCGTTTGGCCCTTGCCCAATTCCGTGAGTTGGAGGCCTTCTCACAATTTGCTTCTGATTTGGATGATGCAACACGTAAGCAACTGGAGCGTGGACAACGTATTACTGAGTTGATGAAGCAAAAGCAATACTCACCCCACTCCGTAGCTGAAATGGCTGTGTCCCTTTTTGCCGTAGAGAAAGGCTATCTGGATGATGTTCCAGTTACCGAGGTTAACGCATTTGAATCAGCATTACATGGCTTTATGCAGGCTTCACATGCGGCACTTTTGCACAAGATCAATGAATCTGGTGCTTATGATGGTGATATTGAATCCCAATTAAAGGCAGCTGTCGAAGACTTCAAACGCACTGGTAGCTGGTAAATTCACTAGCCACCTTTGTCAGGCAGAGGTGGCTTAATTGATTACGCAGGTTTTTTTAGCAAAAAATCTGTTAATTAAAGGCGAAGCAAGATATGGCTGGAGCGAAAGAGATCCGTACAAAAATTGCGAGTATTAAAAACACGCAAAAAATAACTCGCGCGATGGAAATGGTTGCCGCAAGTAAAATGCGCAAAACGCAAGATAGAATGCGAGCATCCAAGCCCTATGCAAACAAAATATATAAAGTTGTTAGACATCTGGCTCGCGCGACATCTGAATATAGACATCCATTTATGACCGTGCGTGACATTAAGCGTATTGGTGTCATTGTCGTAACTACGGATAGAGGCTTGTGTGGTGGTTTGAATGCTAATTTACTGCGCGAAACAATACGCCACATGCGCCAGTGGCAGCATGAAGGCAAAGAAATCG
The DNA here is from genome assembly GCF_001467625.1 of Legionella feeleii. Classification (GTDB taxonomy): domain Bacteria; phylum Pseudomonadota; class Gammaproteobacteria; order Legionellales; family Legionellaceae; genus Tatlockia; species Tatlockia feeleii. The sequence goes on along the minus strand of NZ_LNYB01000080.1, from coordinate 295,300 downwards.
ATGTTTGCGTTATTGGCAGGAAAGGGCAAGCATTTTTCAAACGGGTTGGTGGAAATATTATCGCTTCTGTTGATCAACTGGGTGATAAACCCAGCGTAAAGGATTTGATTGGCGTGGTAAAAGTCATGCTGGACGCCTTTGATAAGGGTGAAATAGATGCGTTGCACATTGCGTATAATGAATTTGTTAATACCATGACGCAAAAACCGACCATTAAACAGCTTTTACCCTTACCTGCTTCTGAAGAAGATAGTAAAGAGCTTGGCCATCATTGGGATTATATTTACGAACCCGATGCCAAAGAATTATTAGACGCTTTGTTGGAGCGCTATATCGAGTTGCAGGTTTATCAGGCTGTTGTGGAAAATATTGCCTGTGAGCAAGCTGCAAAAATGATTGCAATGAAGAGTGCAACTGATAATGCAGGTGAGTTAATCAAAGAATTTCAATTAGCGTATAACAAAGCTCGACAAGCTGCTATTACTCAGGAATTGGCAGAAATTGTCGGTGGTGCGGACGCTTTATAAGAGGGCATATGATGAGTTTAGGAACTGTAGTTGAAGTTATTGGCGCGGTTGTCGACGTTGAGTTTCCTCGTGATAACGTTCCCAAAGTTAACGATGCGTTAAAACTCGTTGAAGGGGATCTGGTATTTGAGGTGCAACAGCAATTGGGTGACGGTGTTGTTCGTACTATTGCAATGGGTACCACTGATGGTTTGAAACGTGGAATTCAGGCTAGAAATACTGGCGAACCAATTCAAGTACCTGTTGGTAAGAAAACCCTGGGTCGTATTATGGATGTACTGGGACGTCCGGTCGATGAAGCTGGTCCTATCGATGCTGATGAGCATTGGGCAATTCATCGTAAGGCACCAAGCTACGAAGAACAAGCTGGTAGTCAGGAATTGCTGGAAACCGGTATCAAAGTTATTGACTTGTTATGTCCTTTTGCCAAGGGTGGTAAAGTGGGCTTGTTCGGTGGTGCCGGTGTGGGTAAAACCGTTAACATGATGGAGTTGATTCGTAACATCGCCATTGAACACAGTGGTTATTCCGTATTTGCCGGTGTGGGCGAGCGTACTCGTGAAGGGAACGACTTCTATCATGAGATGAAAGATTCTAACGTTCTGGATAAAGTATCATTGGTTTACGGACAAATGAATGAGCCACCAGGAAACCGATTACGCGTAGCCTTGACTGGTTTGACCATGGCGGAAAAATTCCGTGATGAAGGACGTGATGTACTCCTGTTTATCGATAACATTTATCGTTATACGCTTGCCGGGGTTGAAGTATCTGCATTACTTGGCCGGATGCCATCTGCAGTGGGTTACCAACCAACACTGGCAGAGGAAATGGGTATGCTGCAAGAGCGTATTACCTCCACCAAGACAGGCTCTATTACCTCCATTCAAGCTGTCTATGTTCCTGCGGATGACTTGACCGACCCTTCACCTGCAACCACCTTCGCGCATTTAGATGCGACAGTCGTTTTGTCCCGTCAAATCGCTGAGCTGGGAATTTATCCAGCCGTAGATCCATTGGATTCTACTTCACGTCAATTGGATCCATTGATTGTTGGTCAAGAGCATTATGATACGGCTCGTCGGGTTCAACAAACATTGCAGCGTTATAAGGAACTGAAAGATATTATTGCTATTTTAGGTATGGATGAGTTGTCTGAAGAAGACAAGCGTGTGGTTTCCCGTGCCCGTAAAATTCAGCGTTTCCTTTCCCAACCGTTTTTCGTTGCTGAAGTATTCACTGGTTCTCCTGGTAAATATGTATCACTAAAAGATACTATCAAAGGATTCCAAGGTATTCTGGCTGGTGAGTATGATGATTTGCCTGAACAGGCATTCTACATGGTTGGTAGCATCGAGGAAGCTGTTGCTAAAGCGAAAACCCTATGAGGCAAACAAACATGGCAAGAACAACGCACTTGGATATCGTTAGTGCTGAGCAAGAAATTTTTTCGGGTGTTGTCGAAATGGTTATCGCCACAGGCGAATTGGGTGAGATCGGAATTGTTCCTGGTCACGCCCCTTTATTAACCGTGCTTAAACCCGGAGAAATTCGTGTTACACACCAAGGTGGTGCACAGGAAATCTATTATGTTTCTGGTGGTATGCTCGAAGTTCAGCCTCATTATGTAACCGTGCTGGCTGATACAGTCGAGCGTGCGGAAGAAATTGATGAAGCTGCTGCACTGGCTGCAAAAGCACGCGCAGAAGAGGCAATTACTCATAAAGGTGCGGAGCTGGATTATTCAAGAGCAGCAGCAGAATTAGCTCGTGCAGTTGCACAGATTCGTGCAATCCAAAAACTACGCAAGAAAACTAAATAAGGTTTTATTCAGATTTTTTTGCCAGTCCCAGGTAAGAAGCCCATGAGATTGAGTCAAAGCAAAACTAACTTCGCTGGAGGTTAGTTTTGCTTGGCTGATTGGCTACCATTTTAAATTGATCTACTAATTTTCCTGGACGCTTAGAGCTACAGGTTTTTTTATTTGTTTACAAAAAGTTATTCTTTTAATTCACAAGGTTATCCACAGGTTCGACGTAGCCTAGAAGAAAATATTTGATTTAAATCTTATTTAAATCAATAAGTTATATGTTTTGTCATGATTTCACAAAAATTTTATTAACAGGTTATTCATTTGTTTAGTTCGCGCTAATGATGATTAATTGTTAAAATAGCTTTTCTTATTAACCCTATTTGCACTACGATGATAGTTATTAGCAAATTGAAGTATAAAATCCCAGTGTTATGAACGATGCCATAGAACGTAAACCACTTACTGAATTTACTGAAAAAGCCTATCTTGATTATTCCATGTACGTTATTCTCGATAGAGCCCTACCCCATATTGCTGATGGTCTAAAACCAGTACAGCGACGTATTGTCTATGCAATGTCGGAATTGGGTTTGAAAGCCAGTGCAAAGCATAAAAAATCAGCACGTACCGTGGGGGATGTCCTCGGTAAATTCCATCCTCATGGCGACTCAGCCTGCTATGAAGCAATGGTATTGATGGCTCAACCTTTCTCTTATCGTTATCCTTTTGTTGATGGGCAAGGTAACTGGGGTTCTGCAGATGATCCGAAATCTTTTGCTGCAATGCGATACACCGAAGCCCGTTTGTCAGCATACGCTGACTTGCTTTTAGCGGAGTTGCAGCAGGGAACCGTCGATTGGATTGATAATTTTGACGGCACTCTACAAGAGCCTTCGTTATTGCCGGCCAGATTACCCAATGTACTGCTCAATGGTGCAACAGGAATTGCGGTCGGTATGTCTTCTGATATCCTGCCTCATAACCTTACAGAAGTTGCTAATGCCTGCATTCACTTACTTGATAATCCCAATGCAGATTTAACTGCTGTGTGTAACCACATTAAAGGTCCTGATTTTCCAACAGAAGCAGAAATTATTACACCCAGCCATGTAATTCGTACTATTTACGAGACAGGTGGGGGATCAATAAAAATGCGGGCGATTTATCGTCTGGAAAAACATGATATCGTGATTACAGCCTTACCCTACCAGGTTTCTGGCGCAAAAGTAATAGAACAGATAGCTGCACAAATGCAGCAAAAGAAACTGCCCATGGTTGAGGATTTGCGCGATGAATCCGATCACGAACATCCAACTCGTCTTGTTATCGTACCGAAATCAAATCGAGTGGATGTCGAAGGTTTAATGTCACATTTGTTCGCTACGACCGATTTGGAGCGCAGTTACCGCATTAATTTCAATATGATTGGTTTGGATGGCAAGCCGCGTGTTAAAGGGCTACTAACCATTTTACAAGAATGGTTAACTTATCGTCTGACAACCGTTAAGAGACGTCTGCAGTTTCGCCTCGATAAAGTACTTGAACGGATCCATATCCTGGAAGGCTTGCTGATAGCCTATCTGAATATTGATGAGGTGATTGCCATTATTCGAGAACATGACAATCCTAAACAAGAGCTTATTGCACGGTTTAAATTAAGTGAAAGGCAAGCAGAAGCTATTCTGGAGATGAAGTTACGACATCTTGCCAAGCTGGAGGAAATCAAATTACGTGCAGAATTGGATGACTTGAATAATGAACGTGATTCCTTGCAGACAATTTTAGCCAATGAAAAGCGGTTAAAAGCCCTGGTGAAAGATGAAATTACTGCTGATCGTAATCAATTCGGGGATGCCAGACGAGCGCCATTGGTTGAGCGTCAGGATTCTCAAGCGTTGAAAGAAGAAGATATTCTTCCTAATGAACCCATCACGGTAGTGCTTTCACAAAAAGGATGGATTCGGGCCGCGAAAGGCTATGATATTGATGGCCGTGAATTAAGTTACAAAGCGGGCGATGAATTCAAAGCGCAAACGAATGCCAGATCTAACCAGCAAGTTGTGTTTTTTGATAGTGAAGGTAAGGTTTATACTTTGCCCGGCCATGTTTTACCCTCTGCACGCGGCCAAGGAGAACCCTTAACCGGTAAGTTAAACCCCAGTGATGGGATGCATTTTGAAGCGCTTATTAGTGGTGAGGCAGAGGATTGGGTATTATTAGCCAGTGATGCTGGATATGGTTTTGTTACCCAATTGAAAGAGCTCTATGTTAAAAATCGCAACGGAAAAGCCTGTATTAAATTGCCTGAAAACAGCCGGGTATTACCACCACGCTTATTTGTAGCGAAAGAATCGCAATTTATCGCCTGCGTTACCAATGCAGGACGGTTACTTGTGTTTTCAGCAAGTGAGTTACCGGAACTTTCCAGAGGCAAAGGGAATAAATTGATTAATATCCCCTCTGCCAAGGCACAACAACGCGAAGAGTTTGTCATCGATCTGCAAATATTATCTGCTGATGATTCCTTAACCGTGTATGCCGGTAAACGTCATTTTACCCTGAAAGCGACTGATCTTGGCCATTACCAGGGTGAGCGAGGCCGTCGTGGTAATCGCTTGCCGCGTGGTTTGCAAAATGTGACGGCCATGCAGGTATCTGGTAATACCACCGGTGCGTAAGCTTCTATGAAATTATCGGCTCGCACGCTCCATTTTATTTTGAATTGCTGGCCGCCCTTTTGGGGGGCTGGAATCAAAGTAGAGAAAATTGCTAAGGATTTTTCTTTTGCTCAAGTCTCTCTGGCTTTCCGTTGGTACAATAAAAATTACATGCGTACTCAATTTGGTGGCAGTTTGTATTCAATGACAGATCCTTTTTTTGCTCTCCTGTTGATCCACCGTTTAGGACCTGATTACGTTGTGTGGGATAAAGAAGGAGAAATTAACTATATCAAGCCAGGAAAAGGCCGCGTTTATGCTGATTTCACTCTGGATAATGAACAGCTGGATGCCATAAAACAGGCTCTGAGTGAAAATAATGGTAAAACATTACCCATTTTCCATACTCAGATTTATGATGAAAGCAAACAGATCATTGCGACGGTCAAAAAAACGCTTTATGTGAAGCGTATTCAGAAAAATAAGGTCGATTGAAGAAATCCAGGCCTTCTTATCTTAGAGTGCCTTTTGTAATAAGACAGTCAACGCGCTCTTAAGCTTGGTGTCTAAATCAGTTATTGGTAGCGTAGCAAGTGCAGCATGGCGGTAGAGTTCATTTGCAAAGCAATTTTTCAAAGCCTTTAAATGCCTGCTAATAGTATTGAAATCGCCACGTGCCAAGGGACCGGTAAGTGCATTTTTTATCTCGCTTGCTTGTTGCACATTATTAAGGCTGCTAGTCATCAAATTTACGATCATTTGTTGAGCCGGCTTGGCCTCAATACCTGCTTCTTGCAGTAAATCAGCGGCAGTTGCTGCCAAAGTTACCAGATAATTAGAGGCAATGACTGCAGCCGCATGATAGATAGCCTTGCCATCCGCTTTAATGGGAATAATCCTTGCCCCCAATGTTGTGAATAGCGGGGTAAGTAATTCAACCGCCAGTTCATCACCTTCAATAACACAATCGCAATGCATAAAGGCACGTTGATCCAGATTCCCTTCGCTAAATGCTTTTAATGGATGGAGACTGGCAATATGACAGCCACGGGTTTTTAGCGGCATTAATTCAGCAGAACTCAAAACACCACTGCAGTGCACAATAAAGCAATCTGTCGGTACTTGTTCCTTCAATTGCTCGGCAATGGAGTAAATAAGATCATCGGGTGTAGTAATAAAAGTTAAATTCACTTTAGGCAGATCAGCTAACTGGGTAACTGCAAAGCCTGAACCGATTTGCTGGATTGCTTGTTCAGCGCTGTCGAGGGTGGTGTTGCAAACTGCGGCAAGCTGTGCCAAACCGGAGTTAGTCAGAGCTAAGGCAATATTTTTTCCTAAGCGACCAGCGCCAATAACATTAAACTGCATAACAACGTTTCTCACTAATCAAATCTATTTCCAAGCTTTGTCAAAGAAAGAGTTAAGATGAAGGTTTTTTATTCTTTTTGCAAGTATTGATGCTTGTGTTGGCAAGCTAGATAGAAGAACTTAGTTCGTCTTTACAAATGATGTATAATGGCAACAAAGTGATTCAAAAACCTACTTACCTTGTATTATCTCCATGAAGCGAAAAGCCTTACTCCTTGTTTTAGCGCTCGTTTTTCTAGAATGGCTAGATTTCAGTCTTTATCTTTATTTAGCTAAATCAGTGTTTGCCGTGAAGTTTTTCCCGCCTTCTGAGTATAGCCTGGAACTGACTTTTGCTTTGTTTGCTGCAGCCTATTTTGCTCGCCCTGTGGGGGGGTGGCTTTTTGGTTGTAAAGCTGATTTGAGTGGTCGTCGTAATCCAATGGTATTTTCAGCTGCACTGATGGGTTTGGCTACATTAGGTATCGCCCTTTTGCCGGATTATGCACAAATAGGCTTATGGGCTACTTGGGGTTTACTTTTATTACGCATGGCACAAGGTTTAGCGTTGGGAGGAGAAATAAATACTTCTGCCATGTTTTTAGTCGAGCATCATCCTCACAGGGTGTTGTTAGCAGGCGCCTTGGTTGCAGCAGGTGGTGCTTTCGGTATGTTTATAGGAAGTGCTTTAGCAACTTTGTTGCAGTACATTTCATTACCGGAAGTTTGGCGAATCATTTTTGCTTTAGTGGGTTTTGTTTCCTTATGGGTTTGTCATTTACGTAAACAATTACAAGAGTCGCCGGAGTTTCGTAAAAATCAATTGCCGATGGCCGGTATTTGGCGACGTTACTGGCGAGGATTTGTAAATATTGCTGCCATTGCTTTTTTTGTGAGCATAACTGTTTATATCTGCAATGTGTTTTGGGTGTCTTTTGCAATTGATAGGCAGTTGTGGAGTGAGAAGGCTTGTGCATGGACCGGTTCGCTGGCGCAATTGGCTTCGGCCTTATTGGCGATACCTATTGCTTATTTTGCCAAGCCTAAGCAGGTGTATCATTTGATGCGCGCAAGCATGTTGCTGGCAATTATAACTGCTCCGGCCCTTTTTTATTTTACTCTACAAGCAAAGACGGTCGGGGTTTTAATTGCTATTACTGGTTATGCACTAACCAATGCATTAATTTGCGCCTCATTGTATTATTTACTTTATCTTCAACTCCCCGCTCAATACCGTTGCCGTGGTGTCTCCACCATCTGGGCAATAGCCGCAGGTCTTGGTGCAGTCGGACTCCCTATTGCAGAGCAAGCCACCATCATGAAAATCTTTTGGTTACCGGGTTTATTAGTCGCTATGACAGTCACTTTATGCTTCATTCTACTTTCCAACTATCAATACCAGTTTGGGTATTCGACAAATGATAAAATGACAGAGGGACTTTAATAGCGGCAAGATATTAGCCTTTTAAGTGGCTATTATTTTTAATACTCAGATAGGACAGTAAGGTTACGAACATCATCGTTAAAATAGTAATTAAAGCGATGGGCCCATAAATTTCCATATGACTTGAGGCACTGAAAGGTTCCAGTATTTGTATCAAACTTTGGATCCCATAAATTGCCACGGCTTCCAACCAGAAGAATCGATTAGAAAAGACATTTATTTTGCTTGCTTGTTCAAGATCATATTTAGCAATGTAAAGAGCAAAAAATTGAAAAATAAGATAAACGACCAGAAACCAGCCAAAATAATTTTTTAAAGGGACACCAAAATAACTGCCTGCCTCTTTCCATACCCATAAGGAACCAACAGTGGATGCCAATGGATCCATGCAGAGATCCCACATAACCATGATGAATGCTGCAATCAAGGGGATTAAAAAGATTTGTTTCCCTTGAAGCCTCTTGGCGTATTGATCGAGCAATATATGGGATAAAATCCAGGAAGCATAACCAGTTCCAAAATAAGCCAACATGATAATAAGAGGGACTTGAAATAAACGTGGCCCCGCTAATTTATCGTAGTGGTAATAACTAAAAGGAAAACCGGTTTGAATGCTAAGGGCCTCGAAAAAATGACTGACAAACCAGGTAATGATAAAAAATATCAGCAGATTCTTCATCCCGTAACGTTCTTTGCCATGTAGTGAGACAGCAATAAAAATAGAAAAGACGAGTACGATGGGTACAATATCCCAAGCCAGTGGGGAATGCCAAAAAACGGAGGCAACAGTAAGAATAAGATAAATAACAATAAATGCCCATCTGACTGGATTAAAGCCTTCCATAGGGTTTTGTTTGTTAATCATAAAGTACGTCCCTTTTTAATAACAACTGTCCTGAGTCAGGTCGGGTTATCTACCTTGATTTCTAGTACTTATCTTATATGACTATGCCTGCGATAGGAATCTTTGAGTTGATAGTATCGGATGACGATAAGAATGATTTCTTAAGCAAATTCTATTAACGGAAATTAAGAGCAGCTTGAGGTTTAAATTTTAAATTAATTGTTTTTTTTTAAGTCCTATTAATTGGAAATTAAACCTTAGATGATTTTGCTATCCTTAAAGTTAAATTTAAATCCACAAAGACTTTTTATAACTCAAAAAGGCAATTCAACGAGTCCATTAAATCATCAAATTAATTTATGACGACTCAATATTGTCATAATAATACCATTGAACTGGGTGTCCATTTCTGCTTAATATGAATATTCCTCTGGAATCGGACTCTAAGGAATGGATCAATGACCCTGCCAGTGAAGGCGTTACGTTATCAACAGTTAAAATTTTTGGGAGCTACAACGCCCTCTGGTCATGAGGTTTCGGAAGTTGAATTTGTTGATGTTGATGGCCAAACAAAGACCGGATTTTTTAAACCTTTGGATAGCACCTATCCACCCTTACTTGCCAAGTACTCTGTCGCTATCAGTGTAGCGCTTCGTCTTGCACTCGGTGATCGTGCAGCGGAAGATCGTCTTGTTTTTGATGATGAGGGCAAAATTGTAGGTTCAATATCGATTAGTTTAACCAACTTTAAACCCTTGCTTTGTTCACTGGAAACAATTCCTGCTGATCCACAAAAGAGGGAGCAGGTATGCCCTTCTGTGGCTTCGTTACTGCGTTACAATGTCGTTGAATGGCTGGTCGCTGCCTTCCACTACAAATGTGATGATCGTCATCCTGGTAATATTGGCCTCGTCGGCATGATTGACTGGGATATGTTTCTTTACCATATCACTTCCATTATTAAAGGCCAACGCTTGATTGATGGCATTCTCAAGGAGGCGCCGGAAAAAGGGATGAGGTTAAAGTCGACCAATTTGGATAATTTTCCAATCCTTGACGATAGAACACATTGGCCTTCTAATGCACTCCCAGGCAATCTTAATGTTAATAAACGTTGCATGTCTTACGCTGCATTTCAAGCCTTAGCCGAGAATCCGTCTACAGAAATTAATGAGAAGACGGTTCATTTTCAAGAGCAGCTTTTTGCTGCATTATTGAAGGAATTGCTCACTTTTGACCCCAATGTATTGCGTGTGCGTTTAGAAGAGTATCTGGGCGATTTACCTTTAGATTATTTTTCTCTTGGCGATGAAAAGAAAGAGAAACTGCAAAAAAGCCACCCTAAATTATTTACGGAACAAGCTGACAAGCAATTATTTATTGATCATATGATGGCAGTTTTACAAGAGCAATATGATGAGTTTTATCGAGCTGTAGTGTTCTATATTGGCTGTGATAAGAACAAAAGTGGTGTGCCTGTCGTCTCTTTTAGCAGTTTTTTGCGTAATAGACCGTCGGTTTATCATGAGATTAAGGGGTGGGCAACGTGTCAAAATAAAAGGATGGATCATTGTTGGAGCCAGTACCAATCGAAGAAATCCACTACTACAACCATAACTCCAGAAACCGGTGATGCAAGCCCTTTGGATGCCTATTGTGTAGGACCCGAGGGGCGATACAATTTGGAAACGCTGGAGCAGCGCTACCATAAAATCTGGCGCGATGCTCATGTACTTCAATTGAATAACATTATTCTTGAGGCGCGTATTTTAGCTCATGAATTGGCCAATAATTTGTCAACGGAGTCCATGCCTTTAGAACTAGGTGAGTCGGTGATGATCGATGAGTTGAGCTCATTAACAGAAGCTTGGCAGCTCCTTGGTGAAACACCCTCTCTTAGTGAATCAAGGCGGATAGAATGCGATTCAAATAGTAGCTTACGTCAGGGGTTATATATTCTGGAACAATTTATTGAGCAATTAAGTAAATGTGCTCATCAGTACTATCGTTTAAATTTAACTGAACTGACGATAGAAAATAATCAGGCTTTTTGTGATGATTTAGCAAAAATAATCAGAGACCATGAAAAGGATATTTATAAGACTTTCGGTAGAAGTACCTGGGCGTTTAAATTTGTTAAAATTGTTGAAGAGTTACAGCGTTACTATGGTGGATTGCATTTTCAACGTCATTTGCGTTCTACCGATGCAGAGTTGTTCACTAGCGTAAGATACGATTATCCTGCTTTACTGAAGCGCTCCCATACGGAAGAGGAAATCGTTAATGCTTGTTTAAGTGCTTTATTTGATTGGGCTAATGCGCTGGATAAAAAGATTCTTGAAGGCCATATTTTGGCAATTATTAAAGAATGCTATCAACCCAGTCCATGGAATATCGTAGCAAACCGTACACGAGCTGAAGAGGTGCAGCTTTATTTAAAAGACTGTGATGACGATGGCGCTAATTGCCTGGCTTCTATTTTAAGTGTAGGTGGACATGAAACCACCTCTTTGAATACGCTGCTCATTACTCATTTGATCCCTGAAATGCTCAAAGACACTATTGGTCAAGTGGATGTCAATCTTATGGGGGTGCGTGATGCTTGTGAGCGCGGTGAGTTTGATGCACTCGCTTATACTTGTAGCGCAACAAAGTACGCACGAGAAGAGGGGCGTTTTACGCATGTTTATACTCATAAAAATATGGCCCAATTTAATAGCGCGGTCTATAGATGGATTAACAGTATGGATGTAAGCGCTTTTCAAAAAATGGTTGAAGCCGCCCTGGGAGAATATGAACCTTACAGGCTTAATTTTCTAAGTCAGAAAAGAAGGGGACCGGAGGTACGAGGTTATCTTTATGACCAGCAGGGTCCGAGTAATCGTCAAGTTCTTGCCAATATTTTTGCCAATGGAAAGGTAAATGAGAATTCATTAAACACGTTCTTATTTAAAAGAGTTATTAAGGCAATGCAGGAAGATTTTAGTCGTTATAGAAATGAATTCCCACCAGGATACAGTACGATAATGAAAATGGATAAGCTGAATATGCAGGTTTTTCTTAATTCGTTGGAAGCGTACGCAGAAATTTATAAGAAAATGAATGAAAAGACAGCCAATGTCGTATCATCTTGCCAATAACATCAAGTGGAAATCTATCATTTAACTATCAAGGCTATGATAATGACGGTCTTTCACGGTATTATTCGCAACTGATTTTATTTTACTTGTTTCCTATGGTTAATGATTATTTAAAAACGTTGCCCCAATATTTGATACCAAAACCGGCTCTTACTCATTTGGCTGGCTTCTTGGCGAATGTACGTACTCCTGCCATTAAAAATACGCTGATTCGGTGGTTTATTCAAAAATATGGTGTGGATATGAAAGAGGCAAGAGAAGAAAATCCCAATAATTACGCTTGTTTTAATGACTTTTTTATTCGTCATTTAAAGCCTGAATGCCGACCTTTTGCCAAAGCCGATATTATTTCTCCCGTAGATGGGGCTATCAGTGAGTTGGGGGCTATCGAAAAAGGACAGATCTTCCAGGCCAAAGGGCGCTATTACACGACAACAGAGTTATTAGCCTGTGAAGAAAGCGTAAGCGGGCAATTCTCACAAGGGCGGTTCGCCACGCTTTATTTGTCACCAAAGGATTATCACCGCATTCATATACCTATTGATGCAACGTTAAGAGAAATGATTTATGTGCCGGGAAAATTATTTTCTGTCCAGCCTACTACTGTGCGTGTTATACCTCAATTGTTTGCTCGTAATGAGCGGTTAGTTGCTTTTTTTGATACCCGGGCTGGTTTGATGGCAATGGTTCTGGTCGGTGCAACAATTGTAGGCGCTATTGGTACCCGCTGGAGTGGGGATATCAAGCGTTCAGTGGAAAAACAATATTTTTCCGCCAATCAAATCACCACCAGTAAAAGTATACGGCAAGGTGACGAAATGGGCTATTTTAAATTGGGTTCAACGGTGGTGCTTTTATTTGCTGATGGTCGGCGTGTGGATTGGCTGGATACTCTGCGTGCCGGAACAAGCATTCGTTATGGCGAATCTTTGGCTGTAATGAAGGATTAGATAGGTTACAGTGCAGAAAACGCCTGACCAGATAATGATAGTTGAATTGCCAATTTTAGAATGTTAAAATCCAGCCGCCCCAGTGCTCTAGATTATTGCCAGGCATGCTGCGTATAGACTTCTATGGATTTTGTACCTCAACATCCAAGAGTATTTAAATTCTCCCCCACGCAAGATAAGGAAATCAAAATGCAAAAAGGTATGGTATCGAAAACGCATACAATAAATATCAGGGCCTCTCACGTAAATACCGGGACAATAGCCCGTCAAACCTGGTTTCCAATTATAAGCGCGAAATGTCAAACCCAAATTGAAAAGCTGGTGCGTGCGGGAGACAAATTCAGTCAGGAAAAAGCTACTCAAATTAGGTTGGCAGTTCAGCGACTCGATGATTTAATTACGTTGAAAGAAGCTATATCAAAACCTGGGGTTACTCGTGTTGACCAGGAGAATGGCGGGGAAAACATGAGAAAATTGTCCCGGGCAGATTTTTCTGATCTGGGAACATTAATACGTTATCAATCCGAAATATGGACTTGGTATGGACCGTATCCAGGGGCTAATAATCCGATAGACTTAAAGGATGAATACGATAATGATCGCACCGATAGGTTTGATAAACTCCATTCAATTCAGGATGCGGTAAATATTTCCTATACCAATATATTTAACCTGGGTTTTTTCAAAATGAATGCCTATTATGGTCCATTATGGGGTAAAACAAATATGCTTGCTGAATTCGAACAAGACATGTCGGCAGGGCTAACACCATCGGGCAATCTACAGTATTAATTGAGCACGTCCCTTGGCATTCTATCGAATTGATGGTCCCAGGGGGCTTAGAGTCGGACCCAACGGGGAAATGCCTGCGGGACCTATGTCAAACCCTAATGGTAAAAGTGTGTAATCCTGGTCTTTTCACTGAAAAGCAGTGTTTTTAATGGTGATTGTCATACACGTTCCCATTGCGGAGAACAGGCCTTCCTACAGAGTAATACCAGGCAAATTGCGCTTCTTGTACCCGGTACCAATCCAGACAGTTGCGTCCATCGATGAGGGGGGCCTTTCTAAGGGCTTGTGATAAGACCTCTAAGGGAAATTGTTTAAATACAGGCCATTCCGTGGCAATGACTAACGCATCAAGGTTGGGGTTCAAAACAGACTCGGCATCTTCACACCATACAATGGCGGACTCTGCCGTGAAAAGGATTTTTGCTGCGCCCATGGCCGCTGGATCATAGACCCGTACAGTTGCGCCAGCTTCAAGGAGTGCACGTATTAACTCCAAACTACTTGCTTCCCGCATATCATCAGTGCCTGGTTTAAAGGCCAGCCCCCAGATGCCAATGGTTTTATTCTGGAGGCCATGATCAAAATGCCTGAATAATATATCAATGGCCCATTTTTTTTGTACTTGATTAATAGTCTCGATTGCTTCCAATAGGCTTGTCTCGGCATGAATGGCTTTTGCCGTGTGCAGTAAGGCGCGAGTATCTTTGGGAAAACATGAGCCGCCGTAGCCAATGCCTGCCTGTAAAAAATGGGGGCCAATACGGTGATCTAACCCTATTCCTTGTTGAATGTCATCGATATGAGCCCCCATTTTTTCTGCAATACTGCCAATTTGATTAATAAAACTGATTCTGCAGGCAAGCATGGCGTTGGCTGCGTATTTCGTCAATTCAGCGGAGCGTCTACTCATACAGAGAAGAGGGATCCCTTGATCTGTCAGTGGCTTATACATCTCTTGTAGTGGTATGAGTGCAGATTTTTCTCCACCAATTATAATCCGATCGGCATATAGAAAGTCATTAACAGCACATCCCTCCCGTAAAAATTCAGGGTTGGAGACAACTTGAACACGATAGGAAGCATGGCGGCGCAATAACCCATCAGAAATTCGCTGTTGTATAATATCGCCGGTTCCTACAGGGACAGTGGATTTGATTATTAATGTTGCGTCTGAGCAAATTTCATTAATAAAAGAATCAATTACTGAGAATACCTGGGATAAGTCCGCACTTTGGTCAGGCAACTCAGGAGTTCCGGTTGCAATTATATGCAAACTGCTTTGCTGGATTGCCTGTGTTAACGAGCTGGTAAATTGTAAGCAGCCGTTTTGCAATTGTTCTTGTATCAACTCAGGGAGTTGTTCTTCATAAAGAGGGCAACGACCTTCTTGCAGATCACGAATACGCTGCGTATGAATATCAACACAAAGAACCTGATGCCCAATTTTTGCAAGACATGCCGCAGAAACCAAGCCGACATATCCCGCACCATACACTGAAATAATCATAGCCGTTGTCCTCAAGGATTTGTGTGGAAGATATTCATGCTGAATTAGAACAAATTTGTATGTATAAATACTTCTGCAATTAGCGTGTTTTCATTAAATCCTTTGTGTTGCTAATACTACATATTGCTTGAGGCTGGATAAAATAATAGAACACCAAGTTTTGCTTTATGTGCAGAATTTCCTGGAGATATAGCTTACAAGAAAACACTTCTTTTAACATTAGCTTTTTAAGGAGGGGAGTAAAAAAGAAACGGGTAATTCTTAAACTCTTTAAATCGCAGTGGCATGATTCACTTTACGCTTGGTCTTGGCAACGCCTGGTTGATCAAAGGGATTAATACCCCAAATAACACCCTGCGCAAAAATTTTATGTTCATATAGTGCAACCAGCGCGCCGATAGTATAGGGTGAACACGAATCTAAATGAAGGTGGTTCATGGTTATATTTCCGGGAGTAAAATCAGAAGCACTATCAAAACCAGTTTCACCTTTAGCTAATAAATTTATCTTTAAATTACATAGCTCATTAATAAGTTGCCCGTTATTTGGTTTTAGTGAAATAAAATCGGCTGTAACTTTATGTGTGCCTTGAGATAGTAATTGGTAATAACTATGTTGCGCTTGATTCCCTAAGCCACCCCAGACGATAGGGCCAGTTTTGTAATTCACTGTACGTCCATATATATCAACAGATTTACCATTGCTTTCCATGTCGAGTTGTTGAAGATAGGGAACAAAGAGTTCAAGATTTTTGGAATAAACCCAAAAGAGTAAATTGTTAATGTGTAAAAAATTATTATTCCAGATGCCTAAAAGTGCCAGAAGTATGGGTAAATTCGTTGAAATATTACTGTATTGAAAATGGTTATCCATCTCATGAGCTCCCGCAAGAAGCTCGCTAAACATTTCAAAGCCGATGCCAATAGCTGTGATTAAGTTAATTGCGGAACACAGTGAGTAGCGCCCCCCTACCCATTCCCAAATTGGAATAATAGTCTTAATCCCATATTGAGCTGCCTTTTCCTGATTAGCTGTTACGGCGATTACATGGTTTGCCACATATTGTTTGTTGCCTAGCCATTCTATGGCTTTTTTAGCATTATAGAGTGTTTCTTGAGTGCTAAAAGATTTTGAAGAGATAATAAACAAGGTGGTTTCTGGTTTTAAATGGCCAAGTGCATATTGAAAGTTAGAGGGGTCAGCGTCTGATATAAAATGTAGGCCCAGGCTAGGGCTAATATATTCTCTTAGGGCATTAACGCAAAATCGAGGGCCTAAATCTGATCCCCCTATGCCGATGTTAACGATATCTTTTATAGGTTCCCCAGAAAAACCAAGCCATTGTTTGCTTCTAATCTTCTCTGCAACATGCTGTATAGTTTGGCGTGCTTTCAAGATTTCAGGCATCACATCCTGTCCATCTACAAAAACAGGGGTACCAGCAGGTGCTCGAAGCGCGGAATGCAAGGCGGGCCGGTTTTCGCTTATATTAACTTTTTCTCCTTGAAACAGACCTGTTATTTTGGTGAATAACTCTCGCTCTTTGGCTAAATCAAAGAGAAAAGATAATGTTTCTGTAGTGATACGTTGATAGGAATAATCAAGTTGGATACCACAGGTTTTCGTCATAAAATCCTGGGTATGTACGCTGGGGTTAAAATCACTTAATAGTCTAAATTTACGAGCATCGGCATGTTGCTGTAATGTCTTCCAGCTGCTGGTAGAAGTAAGGTGCATTATATAGAAATATCCATATTTTTGAGACTTGTCGTATTAATTTTAAAAAAGCATAGTGTACTTTAAAAGTTACTGAAGAAAAACATCACTTTATTTGAGAGAAGGCGCTCTTGAGCGCTTAAACGTTTAAAATTAATATGGTACCGAGAAGAGGACTCGAACCTCCACGGGGTCACCCCCACTAGCACCTGAAGCTAGCGTGTCTACCAATTCCACCACCTCGGCATAGGTCGCTAAAATACTCAAGATCAGTTAAGCTGTCAATCTTTATTGGGCCTGCTCTTAAAAATAGACCAATTAATTTTGTCTA
Organism: Legionella feeleii; assembly: GCF_001467625.1. Lineage (GTDB taxonomy): Bacteria > Pseudomonadota > Gammaproteobacteria > Legionellales > Legionellaceae > Tatlockia > Tatlockia feeleii. The sequence goes on along the minus strand of NZ_LNYB01000080.1, from coordinate 278,232 downwards.
TGAGGTGAAGTCTGGTAAAAATTTTAGTGGATACTCTTCGGGCGTATGAGATGGCTATACTTAATTTAATTGAAAAATCGGTTGATTGTTGTTTTGCTTTTCTACCACGAAAAAAACCAGATAAAAACGTACTATCAGAGGTTTGCCTTATTGCCCACCGGGGTGCACATGATAAGAAACTGCAATTAATAGAAAATACTGACGCCGCCTTTGAACGTGCTTTGGCTTTAGGATGCTGGGGTATAGAACTTGATATTCATGCGACAGCAGATGGTGTGTTGGTAGTCAATCATGATCCTACCCTAACGCGGCTTTGGGGTAAGGATCTCGCCATCAGAGACCTAAGCTTTACGGCTTTGCGTAAATTGGTCCCTACTCTGCCTAGCCTTGCTGAAGTGATTGATCGATATGGCAAACGGCTTCATTTATTCATTGAGCTTAAGGCGCCTTTTACTCAGGAAGCCGCGTTGATTTCTACCTTAAGACCATTGACCCCCTGTATTGATTACCACTTACTTAGTTTGAATGAACCCCTCTTTGCTTCTTGTTCAAAGTTGCCACGTGAAGTGATGTTGTTAGTCGCCGCCCATAACAATGTTACCCAGTTCTGCCAGCTCAGCTTAAAGAGGTGTTATGCTGGGGTCTTGGGTCACTATTTACTATTGAACAATAATAAAATTAACCAGTTGCGCTCAGCTAATCAGCGGGTTGGTGTGGGTCTTGTTGATTCAAAATTTGGCTTATATAGAGAGTTAAATCGTGGTCTGCATTGGGTGTTTAGCGATAATGTCAGCTTGCTTCGTTCTTGTTTGCAGGAGTTAGAAACAGGAAATCGAGTGTGAAATGAAATTGGTTGGCGGCTCATTGTTTCTAATAAGTGACACTCAGGCCAAGAGGCCTGAGCGTCATTGAAATGGAGCCACTTAGCGAGGATTTACCATTTCTTCAGGTTTAACATAGTCATTGAATTGTTCAGCGGTTAAAAATCCGAGTTTTACGGCTGCCTCTTGCAATGAAATGTTTTCATGATGAGCAGTTTTAGCAATTTTAGCTGCTTTATCATAACCAATATGCTGGTTTAAGGCGGTTACCAGCATGAGAGAGTGGTGGAGGTAGTAATCAATGGTTGTCTTATTCGCCTGTAAACCCTCCACACAAAACTCTTGGAAAGAATGACAGGTGTCGGCTAACAGGTTTAATGAATGCAGGACATTAAATATAATGACGGGTTTAAACACGTTTAGCTCAAAATTACCTTGGCTGGCAGCAATAGCAACCGTCGTATCATTGCCGATTACCTGAGCGCAAACCATGGTCATTGCCTCGCATTGGGTAGGGTTCACTTTGCCAGGCATAATCGAAGAACCAGGCTCATTTTCAGGTAGAATCAATTCGCCAATACCGCAACGTGGACCTGAACCCAGCCAGCGTACATCATTAGCAATTTTCATTAATGCACAGGCTAGGGTTTTCAGTGTGCTATGGGCTATTACCAGGGGCTCATGTGAAGCCAAGGCTGCGAATTTATTGGCGGCAGAGATAAAAGGCAGTTTGGTAATGGTGGCGATATGGGTTGCCGCTTTAACTGCAAATTGGGGATGGGTATTTAAGCCTGTACCGACAGCGGTGCCGCCCAACGCCAATTCATACAGTTCAGGCATTACCCCTTCGATGCGATGGATACAAGCGTCCAATTGCGCGACATAACCAGAAAATTCTTGTCCCAGGGTTAGTGGTACAGCGTCTTGTAAATGAGTTCGGCCAATTTTTACAATGTCTTTGAAGCTGTTCATCTTGGCAGCCAAGGCATCACGCAAGTTACGTACAGCAGGCAGTAGTTTATTATGAAAGGCAATTGCCGCGGCAATATGCATCGCAGTAGGGAATGTGTCATTTGAGGATTGTGACATATTGACATGATCATTAGGATGGATTGGTGTTTTACTACCTTTGATGCCACCTGCCATTTCAATTGCGCGATTGGAAATAACCTCGTTAACATTCATATTGGATTGAGTGCCGCTACCCGTCTGCCAGACATGGAGAGGAAAATGTTCATCTAATGAACCGCTGCTAACCTCCTCTGCTGCTTTAACAATTAAATCAGCTTTATCTTTGGGCAATTTGCCAAGCTCAAGATTAGTAAGCGCTGCTGCTTTTTTCAAAATACCGAAGGCGTGTGATACTTCAATCGGCATAATATCGCGGCCAATATTGAAGTGATGCAAGGAACGCTCTGTTTGCGCTCCCCAGTATTTATCGGCGTCAACAGCAATTTCGCCCATACTATCTGTTTCGATACGCGTGCTAGCCATCGTAATTATTTCCCCTTAGATAAAAACAAAATTCTAGCATAGAGCATCCGGTCACTTAATTAATTTTTATAAGAATAGGTAATTAAATTGATTATTCACCTAAGAGGATGAAATCGTATGTATTTTTTAAATACTGCCTTCCGGACCATGCTTTAACTCCATGAAATCTGACGTATACTAGGGCAAAATTGCCTGCTGCGAGTAAACGTGAGAGTTGTTCGTATTTATCAACCTGGACCCTATCATTGTGGTCAGGAGTTCGAGTTATCCGCTGAGGCGGCACAACATGTCGGTGTGGTTTTGCGTATGCAGCCAGGCCAACAAATTGTCCTATTTTGTGGGGATAATCGTGAATTTGATGCAACCATTGCCAGTGTGCACAAAAAGAAAGTCCTTGTTACTGTGCTAACAGAACGAAACGTTAATAGGGAGTCGCCAAGAATCATTCATTTAGCCCAGGCTGTTTCAAAGGGTGAGCGTATGGAGTTTGTCGTGCAAAAAGCAGTGGAATTGGGTGTTACTGCGATTACTCCTCTTATTACGGCGCGCTCGGTGGTCAAATTAGACAAAGAGCGAATGGAAAAGAAGCTTGCGCAATGGCAGACCATTGCGGTTTCCGCTTGTGAACAATCAGGGCGTAATCAAATTCCTGTTATTACACCTACTCTCTCTTTAGACGATTATTTAAAAAAAGAGCAGGCCTCCTTGAAATTTATTTTATATCCTGAGGCGGCAAAGACCTGGCGAGATTATAATTTTTCCCAGGCAGACATTGCTTTGTTAATCGGACCTGAGGGTGGATTTAACCAAGAAGAGATCGAACATATTTTTTCTTTTAATTTTAGGCCCTTATGTTTAGGGCCACGTGTATTACGTACAGAAACTGCGGCAATTGCAGCGATTAGCGTGTTGCAAGCTATCGGCGGTGATCTATAATGCTAGTCAGACAATTTAATCAAGAGGTTTTTCATGAGCGATAACATTAAGACAGTTACTGATGGCAGCTTTGAGCAGGATGTATTGAATTCTACTAAGCCCGTGTTAGTGGATTTTTGGGCTGAGTGGTGTGGTCCTTGTCGTGCATTAACACCAATCCTGGAAGAGGTGGCGGCTAATCACAGCGATAGTATCAGTTTTGCCAAAATCAATATCGATGAAAACCCACAAACGCCTTCTAAATATGGTGTTATGAGTATTCCGACACTTATTTTATTTAAAAATGGCCAAGTCGAAGCAGTAAAAATGGGTTTGCTTTCCAAGTCGCAATTAAGTGCTTTTGTTGAGAGTAATGCCTGATTTTAATCAATTCCATCTTCTCTCCAGCTTATAATTAAAGATGGAGAGATAAAAAAACAGTGGATCTCTTGGAAAAGCTATGTTAGGCTCTTAGTTCAATATGTGGCTATACTCAGAGCCGCCACTTCAAGTTAACCCAATTTAGTTTTATAGCGCTACTGGTTTGTTGCTGTATAGTATAAGATGGGTAAAGTAAGTCTGGCGAACTTAGAGTGATGCCAAGTTGTCCTTCCTAAAATTATCTCGGAAATCCATTTCGTTTAACCAACACATCAAGTGAGAAGTATGAATCTTAGTGAACTTAAGCAATTACCCATTGCCGATCTTGTTAATATCGCTCAAGAAATGGGGGCTGAAAATACTGCCCGCATGCGTAAACAGGATATTCTTTTTGCCATCCTCAAAGCACATTCGCACAAAGGAGAAGATATTCTTGGCGGTGGAGTTTTGGAAGTATTAACCGATGGTTTTGGCTTTTTGCGATCTGAAGACGGCTCCTACCAGGCAGGGCCGGATGATATTTATGTTTCTCCCAGCCAAATAAGACGGTTTGGTTTGCGTACTGGAGATACCATAACAGGCAAAATTCGGCCACCTAAAGACAATGAGCGTTATTTTGCCCTGCTGAAAGTCGATCAAATCAATTTCGACTCACCAGAAAGCGCTAAGCGTAAAATTTTATTTGAAAACTTGACTCCTTTATTCGCTACCCAGCGGTTGGTCATGGAACAAGGAAATGGCAGTACAGAAGATCTGACGGCTCGTGTTGTTGATCTTTGTGCTCCTTTTGGTCGTGGTCAGCGTGGCCTTATCGTTTCTCCGCCGAAAGCGGGTAAAACATTAATGCTACAGAACCTCGCCCATTCGATTGAGAAAAATTACCCTGAATGTTATCTGATTGTGTTATTAATTGATGAACGTCCAGAGGAAGTTACCGAAATGCAACGTTCGGTAAAAGGTGAAGTGGTAGCAAGTACTTTCGATGAGCCAGCGAATCGCCACGTACAAGTTGCGGAAATGGTTATCGAAAAAGCAAAACGTCTGGTTGAACATAAGCGTGATGTGGTTGTTTTACTTGATTCTATTACCCGGTTAGCGCGCGCTTATAACACCGTTGTTCCTTCATCAGGAAAGGTGCTGACAGGTGGTGTGGATGCTAATGCTTTACAGCGACCCAAGCGTCTTTATGGTGCTGCACGTAATATCGAAGAAGGTGGTAGTTTAACTATTATAGCAACAGCGCTGGTGGATACTGGTTCCAAGATGGATGAGGTGATTTACGAAGAGTTTAAGGGAACCGGTAATATGGAAATCCACTTAAGCCGTAATATCTCCGAGCGCCGTGTATTCCCTGCCATTAATATCAATCGTTCTGGTACACGTCGTGAAGACCTGTTATTGAGTCCGGAAGAATTACATCGTACCTGGATTCTGCGTAAAATTCTGCAATCTATGGATGAATGTGATGCCATTGAGTTCTTACTCGAGCGCATGAAAAATCACAAGACAAATGCTGAATTTTTTGAAGCGATGAAACGCCAGGAATAAAGTTGGTTTCGGTGTTGCTGGGAGTCGCTATTTGCGCAGCCCTGCTTCACCCCGTTCTCGCGGATAGACAGGCGACTTAAGTTTACCCTTTGTTTTTGTATGAGGTCGCCTGTACCATAATCAACGCAATTAATTTTCCCGAATTCTTACTCATGAAATATGCTGATCTTCGTGACTTTATCGAGCAGTTAGAAACTCGCGGCTTATTGCGTCGTATCGCTTATCCTGTATCGCCAAATCTTGAAATGACGGCTGTCAGTGATAGGGTTTTACGAGCTGGAGGGCCAGCATTACTGTTTACTCATCCTAAAAATAGTACGATGCCTGTATTGACCAACTTGTTTGGTACCGTTGAACGGGTAGCACTCGGCATGGGTGAAGAAACTATTACAGCCTTGCGTGAAATAGGTAAACTTTTAGCTGCATTAAAAGAGCCTGAACCACCAAAGGGTTTTAAAGATGCATTCAGTAAATTACCGCTGCTCAAACAAGCTTTGAATATGGCACCAAAATACGTCAGTAGCGCAGCATGCCAGACTCATGTTTGGGAGAAAGATGAGGTGGATTTAGCTCGCTTGCCCATTCAAACCTGTTGGCCGGGTGACGTTGCACCACTTATTACCTGGGGATTAGTGACTACTAAAGGACCCCATCAGCCACGTGAAAATATAGGGATTTATCGCCAACAAGTAATAGGCAAAAATAAACTAATAATGCGCTGGTTGTCACACCGTGGGGGCGCTTTGGATTATCAAGCCTGGCAGAAAGCCTATCCTGGCGAGAGATTCCCGGTTGCGGTAACGTTAGGTGCTGATCCTGCAACCTTGCTGGCAGCGGTTACTCCTGTACCTGATACGTTATCAGAATACGCTTTTGCCGGGTTATTGCGAGGGCAACGTACACAACTTACTACCTGCATTGGTAGTGATTTACATGTGCCGGCCAGTGCTGAAATTATTTTGGAAGGGTTTATTGAGCCCGGCTTGGAGGCTGATGAAGGACCGTTTGGCGATCATACTGGTTATTATAATGAGGTGCAGTCTTTTCCTGTATTAACTGTTGAACGAATTAGTTATCGCGACAAGCCTATTTATCATAGTACTTACACGGGTCGGCCTCCTGATGAACCGGCGATTTTAGGCCTGGCTCTCAACGAGGTATTTATTCCTTTACTACAAAAACAATTCCCGGAAATTGTAGATTTTTACTTGCCTCCAGAGGGATGTTCTTATCGTTTAGCGGTTGTCACCATTAAAAAACAGTATCCTGGCCATGCAAAGCGAGTAATGATGGCGGTTTGGTCTTTTTTAAGACAGTTTATGTACACCAAATTTGTTATTGTCTGTGATGACGATATTGATGCACGGAATTGGCAGGATGTAATTTGGGCTATAACTACTCGTATGGACCCTTTGCGCGATACGGTAATGGTTGATAATACACCGATAGATTATCTTGATTTTGCCTCACCAGTCTCTGGTTTGGGTTCGAAAATGGGAATGGATGCAACCAATAAATGGCCAGGAGAAACTCAGAGAGAATGGGGTACGGCAATTACTATGGATAAAGGCGTCTTAGAGCGAGTCGATAATTATTGGTCTCAACTGGAATTGGATACATGAGTAGTACTGTTGTTAGTGCGCGAATAGAGAGTATTACTCCCCTTACCGATACTATTTTACAAGTTATTTTGCTGCCTGAGCGCTATGTTGATTACCAGGCAGGACAATATTTGCAAATTTTATCTGGCGGTGAAGAATTAAGTTATTCAATTGCTAATGCACCCTTAGGTTCCTGCAAATATGAATTACATATACGCCATAGCCAGGGGAATGCCAGTAATCAACGTCTACTTGCTGAAATCAGGCAACGAGGGGTAGTAACTATTCGGTTACCACTGGGTGAGTGTCACTTGGACAAACTACAAACTACACGGCCCATTTTATTTATTGCCGGGGGTACAGGATTTGCGCCCATTAAGGCAATGATAGAGCAATTGCTGGCAAGTGGAGATAAACGGCCCTTTGAGTTATTTTGGGGTGCACGTTCGCAAAGCGATTTGTATCTCGATGATAAGGTTATACAATGGCAGGCTCATGTGGAACGCTTTCGTTATTTTTCTTTATTTTCTAACACGAATAAAGAAACACTGATCTCTAAAGTACTTGAGCATCACCCTAACGACCTGAGTAAATGGCAGGCAGTCATTGGCGGGCCTTTTGATATGGTTTATACCATCAGAGATTGTTTAGTGGCTGCCGGGTTACCACGTACACAACAATTCGCAGACGCGTTTAGTTTTGAAGAAAAAGGAAGCTAGTAAATGGAAACTTTATATCAACTATTAGGATTATTAGCTGCAGGGTTAATTGTCTGGGTGTTATATCGCAGTATCAAAGGGCGTCCTGAGCAATTTAGTCGTGAAAATCTCAGTAAAAGCTTTTCCACTATGGGTGTATTAGGTGTTCTGCTCATTGGCTTTGTTGCTTTATTAGTTTTTGTGCTAAGACATACCTAGATGGTACAACTTCTCCAGGGTTTGTTGATATTTCGCTAGCTTGAGTCGAGAAACGTTAATTTACGAGCATCGCAGGAAATTAATGTTTTTCGGCCCAGATAGTAGAAATATCACAGACCCTAATGACGGCTTGCATTACTATAATAGTTCCCTTGTCGTTCATTCAGATAATGACCAAGAAGAGGGTTATTGATTGCTGAAGAGTCAGGGGCTTTCCTTAGTAAGCATTCTTCTACATACGTTATCAAACTGCTTTCATCAACCAATAAGCGATACCAGGGATTCCGGGTCGCAAAGGCCCGCTTAATTGCCTGGGGATTATAACGGCCAGATGCCTGGAAAAGTGGATCGACATCAATAATGACAGCACGATAACCCTGTTGTGTATGAATTACCTGCTCACCAACATTAAATTTTGCTGTTTTATTCATCGCTTTCTCCTGGTTTTAGCCAGTCCTTGCGTTTTTACTCTGATATCGGTTAGCCTCGATAAATCTTGAATTTGCTGCAATAAAAAGTATGAATAAGGATATCACGCGCTATAAGGTGCACTTTGTAACGGTTGCCCTTCTTCTTAGTTATGCTTACATTCATACAGCCCTTACTGGTGTCTATACTGAAGCACCACTGACGGAATTAATCGATTTTTCGGTTCGCTTGCCTTATGGACAGCGAATATTAGTACCCGCCTTGGCCCATTTTCTTGCTTATATTCTGCCCTTGGAAGTCGATCAATTATTCTTTTTACTGGAATGGTTATTTGTGAGCCTTTTCTATTATGCCCTCACTAAATTACTTGCTTATGAATTTGAGCCACGGGCAGCGCAGTTACTAAGTTGGCTATTTATTCTGCTTTTGCCTTTGATAACAGTCATTAATTTCCGTTTTAACAGTGATGGTGATGCCACATTTTTTTATCCTTGTGATTCTGCCGCGCTTTTTTTTATGGCTACCGGCTTTTTATTTTGCCTGCGTGCGCAATGGTTTTACCTAATCCCTTGGGTGTTTTTAGCCACGTTTAATCGCGAGAGTAGTATTTTGCTGGTTTTATTGATACCTGCTCTTTATTGGCAACATCCCCGCACAATTTTTAAGCCCTTAGTGTTTGCGATCTTCGCTTATCTTTTGGCACGTTTTCTTATTGTGATGAGTTTACAGGACATTCCGGGGCAGTTAATGGAGTGGTACTTTCGTGGTTCTTCTTCCACATATTTTGAAGTTAATTTGCTATGGTTGTTCAATGAACAGAATATTTTTTTATTTATCTTTTGTTTTGCGGGGTTACCATTATTTTGGTTTGCTTTTTATGACTTTATCCCTACGCAATATAGACCCATTCGTTATGTTAGCCTTTGTTATTTTCTCGGCCTGTTACTGGTTGGTAGTTTCATGGAAGCAAGGATCTTTAGTGAAATTATAATTCTTCTTTATTTGCCAGTTTGCGTAGCCATACGTTGTTGGCTCATTTCATCAGAGCCCAACTATGCCCCTGTAAGAAATTTTGCTTATTATCTTAATAGATATAGTGTGCTTGCTATTTTAATTGTTGTTTTGTTATTTAGTCCAACCTGGAACAAACTGGTTATTTGGTTATCTCATCATAGTTACTAATTATTTTGCTTGGGGTGTATTTTGCCAAAATAATGCCTAGCTCATATAAAAGACAAAGAGGAACAGCCAGCATAATTTGGGAAAAAACATCCGGCGGGGTCAACAGCATGCCTATTGTGAACGCAGCGACAATGACGTAAGGCCGCACTTTTTTCAATGCGTGAACATCAATCCACCCCAAACGAACCAGGGTCAAACAGAGAAGTGGTACTTGGAAACAAAAACCAAAGAGTAATAACATTCGGGTAATAAAATCGAGGGCATAAGTCATATCAGGCATAAATTTAACGCCTAAAGGAACTGCTTTGGCAAAAAACTGAAACATAAAGGGCAAAACCAAATAAAAACAAAATAAAACCCCCAGAACAAATAATAAAAGACTACCTGTCAGTGCCCCGCGCAAATTGTAACGTTCATGCCGATAAAGCCCTGGGGCGACAAAACACCATAATTGCAAAAGCGCAAAAGGCGCGGTGCACAACATGGCGGCATCAGCGGCAAGTTTGATAGGGGTTAATACCGGAGAGGTAATTTGAGTGGCGATTAGCGAGTCTTCTTTCGGTAACGCATTGATTAAAGGAGAAATAAGAGCATGAAACAAATCATTTGCACAGAAAAAAAATAATAAAAAAAAAGAGAAAAAAGTAATAATAATATGTAGTGCACGTTTACGAAGCTCTAGCAAATGACTTAACATGAGCACTATTTCTCTTCTCGATACCTAACTCACTAACCTAACATGGCTATTCGCCAAGTGATAGTTTTTTATTGATTGGCAAGCAAAAAAATGATTTTAAGGATAGAATGGGCTCCGATATAAAAATGTTAATTCTTTGTTTTAGGTGAAGAAGTGAATCATCGCCCCCGAAAACGGTTTGGTCAAAATTTTTTACAAAACAAGCATATTATTACTGATATTTTAAATGCTGCGCATTTGCATCAGGACGATAAGGTCGTTGAAATTGGTCCAGGGTTAGGTGCGTTAACCCAGCCTTTATTAAAACAGCTCAATCATTTAATAGCGATTGAAATCGATACCGATTTACAGGCTCACCTGGCTACTTTGCCTACGGCTACCGAAAAATTGGATATAGTCCCTGCCGATGCTTTAACGGTTGATTATAGCCAATGGGGTAAAGAGCTGCGCATTTTAGGTAATTTACCGTATAATATCTCCACCCCTCTACTGCTTCATCTTCTTGATTATGTACAATGGATTGAGGATATGCACTTCATGTTGCAAAAGGAAGTTGTTATGCGCTTAGCGGCGCAGCCTGGAACGAAAGCATATGGACGACTAAGCGTTATTGTCCAATATCATTGTGACGTGGAGCATTTGTTTGATGTGCCGCCAGAGGCGTTTAACCCTCAACCTAAAGTGGATTCGGCCATTGTGCGTTTAACACCCTACCGATCATCACCTTATCCAATAGTGGATACTAACAGGCTTGAACGGTTAGTCGCACAGGCATTTTCCATGCGGCGTAAGACGTTGGCAAATAATTTAAAACCCCTATTTAGTGCAACCCAAATAACAGAATTAGGGCTCGATCCCCTTTCGCGCCCCGAACAAATAGCAGTGATAGATTACGTACGACTAGCGAAATTTATGGTCAATTAGTGTAAAATATTAATAAATGCTGAATTTGGAGGCTGATTTGTTTCATCGTCCCGGAAAAAAGGCAGGATCGTTGAATGCCAAACCACTCAAGGATTTGACGCGTATTACGCCCGCCGCGCTAATATTAGCGGAAGAAAAACGCAAGACGCTCATGGTGCAAATTCGTGAGGCGAACGCTCTGGAAGAAGTGCGCTTCGACAGCCTATGCTTGAGTCTAGTGCATAATCTAATTAATCATTGCCAAAATTTACCTGACACGTCTAATAGTTATTATTCACAACAAGGTGGTTTGCTAGATCACGCATTAAACCGCACCGAAGCTGCACTAAGTCTTTTTCGCCAGTACCTCGTACAAGAAGGCGGAGCCGAATTATCAGAAGAGCAGAAATTGTGGCAATACGCACTGTTTTCTGCCGCTATCTTACAAGGTGTAGGTAAACTCTATATCGATTATAGCCTTGATTTATACGATAACAACGGCCAGTTTTTAAAGCAGTGGAATCCCTTACTGGAAAGCCTTGTGGCGGTGGGGAGTCATTATAGTTATGAATTCCAAAAAGAATCGGACGATGAGTTCCGCCGCCGCCTTAATATACTGATAGCGCGATTGTTAATGCCGGCTGGTGGTTTCGCCTGGATTGCTGCAAATCCGCAAGTATTGGCTGTATGGCTTGCTTTGCTCAATGAAGATGCTCATGCAGCGGGAACGTTGGGTGCGATTCTAATCCGTGCAGATGCAATTGCTATTCAGCGGTATTTTAATCAAATGATGCTGCGTAATTATGGTTCACGCGGGAATCGCTATGGACGAGTGGGCACTTTTACCGGGGGTGTACCTGAATCAGTAGCTGAAATAGAACAGCAGATTGGAGTAGAGTTTATTCAGTGGCTTACTCGAGCTTTAGAGGCAGGTCGTATTCATGTCAATAAAGCACCTTTATTCATGGTGCCAGGTGGTATGTTGATGACACCAGAGATATTCCAACTCTTTGTGCGAGAGCATCCCGAGTATAAAAATTGGCAGGCGATACAAAAAGGCTTTTTATCTTTAGGCTTACATAGTGTAGCGGCGGATGGTAGTGTTTCCACACGTTTTGAGCAAACCTCTAATCAACAAATGCATAATGGTATTGTTTTTGTGAATTATGCTGTTGCGCTTCCTGCCCAGGTTCAGTTGCATAACTTGAATACCGGTAAATCGGTGGCGATTTCGGCAACTGAGTTGGTCAATCAAGCTCAATTTAATAACCATTTTACCCGACAACAGAATGCACATATTGCCAATGCGTTACAGCATTTGACAGTGGCGGGCCAATGGCAGGCAGCGCCAGTCGCCCCTCCTCCACAGGCTTCGATACGCCCAGGGGTACTTAACGGTGCCTGATTATGTAATAGGCGATGTACAAGGTTGTTATGAACCCTTACAGCGCCTGCTTGCTCATGTCGATTTTGATGAGAAGGTTGACCGTTTATGGTTTGTGGGAGATTTGGTCAATCGGGGGCCTGAGTCCCTGGCTGTTTTACGTTTTATTAAAAATTTACCTCTTTCTGCGCGGATTACGTTAGGTAACCATGACTTGCATTTGTTAGGTAAGCTTTTTGGCGGCCATCCCTGGAGTAATCATGATGATACTCTGCATGATATTTTAGTTGCTAGTGATGGTGAAGAGCTTGGGCATTGGTTACGCCAGCAGTCAATCTTATACCACGAACCGGAATTAAATATTGTCATGTGTCATGCAGGGATTGCTCCTGTTTGGGATTTAGCTTTGGCAAAATCCTGTGCCCTTGAGTTAGAACAGGTTTTGTCTGGTGCCGATTATCGTAGCTATCTAGCCGAAATGTATGGGAATGAGCCTGGTTACTGGTCATCCGATCTGGCAGGTATTGAGCGATTACGTGTTATTACCAATTATTTTACCCGGATGCGTTTTTGCGATAATCAGGGGCGCCTTGTTCTCAATTACAAAGGAACCATTGCTCAGGCTCCTGCCGGGTTAATACCCTGGTTTGCCGTCCCAGGCCGTAAAAAGATCAATGCGGATCTTGTTTTTGGTCATTGGGCTGCATTGGGCGGACTGTGTTCGGAGCCATCGATTTATGCAATTGATACTGGCTGTTTGTGGGGTGGTCAATTAACGGCATTACGTTTGCAGGATAGGCAGCGTTTTTCTGTTCCTGGTCTTAAATCCTGAACCAGGGATAGCATTAGATCTCTTGTGATACGACCTGGTTTTTTCCAAGCTCTTTTGCTTTATAAAGCATTTTATCAGCGGTTGAAACAATTCTGTTCAGATCGGGCTTATGTCCGGGGACAATGCAGATAATACTCATACTAAGTGTGATATTGAAATGTTCATTTTTTTTGGCAAACGCGTCTCTAATGGAATGACATAGACTCTTTGCCTGTTCCATATCCATGTTTGCCGCAATAATAGCAAACTCATCACCTCCCAGACGTATAATAAGATCGTTGGCGCGGCGTAAAGAGTTTTTTAGCACGCCTGCAACCAAACATAAGAATTTATCGCCGTAAGGGTGGCCAAAGGTGTCATTAAGGTATTTAAAATTATCAATATCAAGCAAGATAAGAATTAGAGGATAAGCGTTGCGTTTAGAACGATCCAATTCTCTGGCCAGAGCGGTGTCAAAGTAACGCCTATTGAATAAACCGGTTAAGGCATCGGTGACTGACATGGTCCGTATTTCCTCATTTGATTTTTCTAATTTTTTATTAGAGATAAATAATTCATTAATCAGAGAATCTTTTTGAGTATTTAATTGGAAAATTCTATTCACTAAATCGTAATTAATTTTGGCAATAACAAGGAGCATAACAACAAATAATAAAAACATGGTTGCCAAAATACTTCTTTCGGTCTGCAGAAAAGAATAGTTGTAAATTATAACCGGTAAGAACATGGGTAATATATAAACGTAATAAGCAGGTAGAAAAGCTGATAGCGATGCGACTCCTCCAGCGGCCATACCACCTAGCACCAAAATAAGCACACTTTCATGAACTCCGGTAAGAAGAGGTAAAAAAATTAAATAACTTGATCCCCAGACACAACCGTTTAGAAAGGTAAGGGCTAAAAAAATAAATAGGGAATGGTGCAGCCCTGATAGATATAGCTTTCGCCTAAGTGCTTTTTTACAGTAAGCAAAGCGGATTACACTGGTGATGACTACTGCCATAAACCAGTAAAGGATGAAGGGAAATGGAATTTGGTTGTAAAACAAATCAAAAGAAAGCAGAGCTGCTACCAAGATATTAAATGGAATGGCATTTAATGAATTCTCTATTAATAACAAATAGTTATCGATTTTCACTGAAGGTGGTTTTAATCTATCCATAATAAAACCAGGGTTATATCCTTATACTGATTAATATAGTTTAGTGGTCGATTTTTTGCCAAATCCGGATCGTCTCTAATCTTCAGTACAACATTGAATCGCCTGACATTTTTCAGCCCCATAACGCGTAAGCATGTGATATACTCGCGCCGCGGTAAAGGATTTCGTAAATTTTTGGAGAGCTATATGAAGCTAGCACGACTCGCTGTTTTATTGATGGCAGTAAGCGGTAGTTTAGCCGCTGAAGATGTTAAACTCGTAGGGACAATTACACAAACAGTTAAATCCCCCCCTTCCTCCCCAGTGACCATGAAAGCTACTCGACGCGCAGTAGTCATACCCAAAGCCCAGATAAAAAAAATTACCTTACTCAAAGTAAAACTTTCAGAACGTGCCAGGCAAAAGCTTGTCCATAAAGCACAAAATGCATTGACTGATATAAAACAATTGGTTCATCCTGCCGAGGAGCCTATAGCAGGTAACTACCCCATGCAGATTCAACTTGGGATGAATAATGTGCCAGTATTAAACCAGGGGGCCCACGGTACCTGCACAACGTTTGCTTGTACAGCAGCAATCGATGCTGCTTTAAACAAAGGCGACTACATTAGCCAATTGTGCCAGTTACAGCTGGGTAGTTACCTGGAAAAATCAGGTTATGCTATCAGTGGCTGGGAAGGTGCTTTCGGGCGTACAATCATGAGCCAAATGGAGATTTTTGGTATAGTGAGCAAAGAGCAACAGGCTGCTCATAGTTGTGCTGGTATGTCAGAGTATCCTCTTTATGAAAATGCCCCGGCAGACTCTACAATGAATGTTGAGGATTTTCATCAAATTAGTGAGCGTTTGGATGACAAGCAGATTGTTTGGTCGCCTATATTAGATGTTTATCAAGCCTTTACGGATCGTACCAATGGCAGGAAAATCCTTAATGACGTGAAAGCCAGTCTGAGAGCCGGCGATCGATTGATTTTGGGCGTGTTGTTAGTAGATCTTGATATAGGAACAGTAGGGGCAGTAGGGACCCATAACGCAGTAGAGGACACCTGGTTATTAACACCTGAAATTGCTCTGGATATTTTGCTGAACCCAAGCTTTGCCGGCCATCAGATGATTATTACTGGTTATGATGATAATGCGGTAGCTGTTGATAATAGAGGTCATGAGCATCATGGCTTACTGACATTGCGTAATTCCTGGGGTGATAAAATTGGTGATCAGGGCGATTTTTATATGTCGTATGACTACTTTAAATTGCTGGTTACGGAAGTACTGCGTATTCGCAGTGCCTCACTGTAATAGTCTTCGTCATTAGCAGCCTTAAATAAGGCTGCTAGATGCCCTTCTGGCGATGGAGGTAAATTCGCTTTCAATTTCATCTGCCATGGCTTCTGTCGATGACTTGCGGGTAAGCATTTTGCCTAAAAAGCTTTGTTGCCTTAGCTGACTAATGACATCCTTATAAGTTGCTCTCCACCGATGGATACTAATGAGAGCATCAGTAATATTATCATTTGAAGAAAAGCCCGCTTGCTCAATATACAATTCTTTTAACGCTTTAAATTTATCCCGAGTGTTTTGCTCGTAGGGCGCTTTAGTCAATAGCGCTTCCATTCGCGTATATATTTTGGTTAATAACGCCGTTTTTTCTTTCCCTGCTCTATAGGCGACGGGAGGAAGGGGGAAAACGTAAAAGGGATCAGCAGGATCGCCGCCTGTGAAAGTGGTTGCTAAGGGCAGCCCCCAAAAAAAGAATCTGGAAATATTATCTCTTAACTTATTGATTCCCAAAACATACGCAATTAGTTCAATTGCTGTGTGTCTGCAGGTATTGGTTATTTTTAAATTATGAGTAGAGGCAACTATTCTTCTTTCCTGCTCGGTGTTTTCTGGGCCAAACTCATCCTGTTGGATAATTTCCCTAAATTGCAAAATACTTGTTCCTCCTACCTCCCTGGCCGGTAAATAGCATCGAATAGCTTCGGATCGTTTACCATCGGCCTCTTTCCGATGTACCAAGGCCATGAGCTTAGTGAATTGCAAGTATTGGTTGTAGCTTATCGCATAGGCTGCATAACTGATTTTTCCGTATGGATGGAGTGATTCTTTGCGTAATTCAGCTTCAGCTTGTGAAAACAACTGTTTCATTGCCAATTTACATTGTGAACCAAAGTTCCCGCCATAGTCTTTATCAACGGCATTCGTTTTTCCCACTCGAGCAAGTATTTTTGGCTTGTTATCTTGCATGATACCAAGCATAACAAAAGAATGAATGCTGTCTTGACACAGCGCGATAAAAAAATCACCACTCGCATTGTCAACAGCAATTTCTCCCTCTGCCAAGGCTGGCAGGTCTGTTAATGGCTCTGCAGATGCCGCCGCAGGTGGGTCTGCTTCCATGGAGTTTGGGATAGCTGGTAAGTCTGCCAAGACATTAATTTGTAGAGGATTGACAGGTTGCCCCCTATTTCTTCGGCGGGTAGACATTATCAGACCTCTGAAGACTGTAATGGGGTCGATTATAAAGAACGCTCATTAATAAATCAAAATGCTTCGCATAAGCCCTATGTGCTTTGCCTGCAAAATTAGCTTAGTCGTCGCCAAGACGAAGATGCAAGCTTTAAGTCTAGATAAGCAAGTAGGCAAATTTTAATTTGTTGAGCTTAACGGGCGAATTGTTGTTTGCTGTAAGCGACTCGTGCGGCAACAGACTCTTTTCCTTCTGCAGCTCGAGCTTCGATTTGTCTGTAGCGTTTAAGGCCGCCTTCGCGGTTGGCGATTTGAATGTTTAAGCCGGGGCGAGCGTTGAGCTCCAGCATAAGTGGCCCATGCTCTTTGTCAAGGACGATGTCAACACCTAAATAACCCAAGCCAGTTAGCTCATAGCAGCTGGCAGCAATTTCTAAAATCTTATCCCAATAAGGTACGGTAATATCAACGATGGGGGCCAGCGTGTCGGGGTGGAAGTCAATCGCGTCATTGTGAAATACACCGCCCAGCGTTTTGCCTGTAGCCAAATTAATACCTACTCCGATGGCACCCTGGTGCAGATTCGCTTTACCGCCTGATAAACGAGTAGGCAAACGCGCCATGGCCATGGCTGGATAACCTACCAGGGTAATAATACGAATATCAGGGATCCCTTCGTAACTCACTTCCTTAAAGACAGGATCAACAACGACACGATGCTCTATAATCGCGTAATCACTGTGGCCGCCTAAACTATAGGCGCCCGATAATAAGCAGGATAAGTGATAACTCATTTCCTGCAAGGTAGTTAATTTGCCATTAATTTGGCGATATCGTCCAAAAACGCGATCAGTAACCACCAGGATGCCATCGCCCCCTGCACCATGTGCTGGTTTAATTACAAAATCTTTATAGGGTTGCAAAATTTGCTCAAGATTCTTTATTTGATGTTCGCTTTCAATCGTTTCATATAAGCGAGGCACGGCTATTCCGGCTTCCATTGCCAGTCGCTTGGTTTGCAATTTATCATCAACCAGGGGATAGCGTTTGCGTTCATTGTATTTAAGAACGTAATCACTATTTCGTTGGTTGATACTCAGGATGCCGCGCTGGGATAAACGGCGGTACAAATTCCACATTAGTGTTCCCCGCCAAGTACTTTAAAGCGAAACAATTCCGTAACTCGGTACCCGCGGTATTGGCCAAACCATAAAATCAACGCCAGAAGAACCAGTAATAATTCAGGGAAAGCAAAAATTAAATACTGCATGGGGGGGTAATTCATTGCACCAAAAGCAATAACTGCTGCAATAAGGCTGCCTACCCCTGATTTAATTGCATCGGAGGCTCCGCGCTCATCCCAGGTTATACACATGCGTTCAATGGTCATGGTGAGAATAACCATTGGGAACAAAGCCACGGATAAACCAGAATCCAAACCTAAATTTTGGCATACCACCGAGATAAAAATCATGAGCAAAATAACAACAGTAAGAATAGCAGCTAACCTTGGGACCAAAAGGAGACGGAGTTGATCGAGGTAAAACCGTGCCAGTAAACCAAATGAAACAATAATAGTAAAAAGAGTGATTCCCCAAACCACGTGTGTTTCACGAAACGCGAGCGCAATTAACACGGGCATGAAGGTTCCGAATGTTTTCAAACCCACAAAGTTACGCAGTAACAAAATGATAAAAGCGCCAATGGGTACCGTAAGTAAAATCTTATAGGTTTCCTGGACATTCACTGGTAATTGCAACAGCGAGAAACGGAGTAGCTGCGAATCAGTTTGCAGGCCGCGTGCCTTGGCAATGGTTAAAGCATTAATAGGGGTAGGAGACACCGTCAAACTAAAGATTGGTTTTTTACCGCCAACCACTTCAAAGAGTGGATCAAAGCCATACTGCCAAACAAGGAAATTTTTGGGGAAACCAGCCCCACCGGTGCGAGGGTTGATGTAAACCCAATCTTTTCCATTGTAAACCACCATAAACAACTTAAAGTCAGCTTTATTTTGTTGATTCAAATAAATGCCTTTGACTGGCATGGCATAGATTCGGGCTTGATTTAAGATGGTAATCGCAGCTTTTATAACGTTTTCATCATTAAATTCATTGCCCACCAATAATCTTGCATTACCGTCTTTCTTATTTAATTCCTTAATGGTTCCTTGCGCAAAGGTTTGAATGTCAGCAGAGGATTGACGTACTTGAGTGGTAATGGTGTCGACGGCCGATTTCTGATTTTCAAGAAGCGGTTGCGCTTTTACTATAGGTGGTTTGCCCAATGAAGATTCATTGTTATCTATTTCACGAAAGATAGCGCGATAGTAGAGAGATTGTGCCCCGCTACTACGTCTAAGCGACCATACTGTTTGACGGTTATAACCATTCAGATTGGTCGTTACCCCATAATTATGGGAAACGAAATATTCATCCAGAATTGCAAAATAGGGAGGCATATAGGGAATAGTAAAACTTGCCTTAACAGGGGTATTACGCTCCGCTGTAAAACGCAAATTGGCTTCCACCATCCAACTGTTCACTGTTTCTGTATCAGTTAAAGGAACATCCAAGACAAGATGACGGTAAAAGAACAGTCCTATTCCTACTAAAAAGAGGGTGAGGATTAAGCCATAAACATGGCGTTTATTTGACTTCATTTTTTTCTACTTTCTCGGTTCTCATCATAAAGGCTTGACTTGGGTCAACCAGTCCATTAAAGGCAATAATTGCGTCTCTACCAAGAAGTAGCGGGTAATTAAAGCGTTTGCGATTGGTTAAATTAACAGGTATCGCACGAATTTTTTCACCAATTTTAATGTTTATCAAAACGATCGGCCGCTTGATTGGTTCAGCCGCTAAATTTTCCCCGGCACGCACTTTTATTCTAACTTTACCCAGGTATTCGCAGGTAAATTCGACTTCACCTTCTTTGCCGGGAACTTTAAAGCGTAAATGGGGTTTCCCGTTTTTTTCTACTTCATGGATATCAATAGCGCTAAGCGAAGCAGATTTCGCACCAGTATCTAATTTGGCTGATAAAGTCATGTTTTTATCGATCAGAGTCGCTTTTTCAACATAGCCATAAATCTTTTTTTCATCTGCTGCCATGGAGCATCCCGCTAAGATTGATAAAACTAGAACAAATAAATTACGCCAACGCATTAAAAAAACCTTTAAATAATCGTGAAAAATACCCGCAATACTAGCAGATTTGTGGGCCTACGCCCAGAGCTAGATCGTGCAAATGCAGAGCAAGTACTAGTATACGGATTTTTGCTCGCAAATCTACCATGCTGCGCAGTATATATTCTTTCCTGGGGTTTAAAATAAGCTATTTATTACTTTTGGTAAGACTCCTCAATTTCCAAGAATCTTCTGGACGCGATAAATTGATCGGCAAAGCGCTGTATATATCGAACGGCAATTATTCTTTTAATCCCTTAAGCAAAAAACTGGATTTTAAAATCACTTCATCAATATAAACCTTAGGGCTTAGTTGAAGAAGATAATGAATGGTTTCAATGATATCCTGGCAGAGAATTTTCTCGTCATCTGGGAAATCAGGCATCATTCTCGTCATATCTGTGTCAATAACGCTGGGGCAAATGGCTGTTACTCTAATATTGTCTTGACATAACTCAAGACTGAGGGACTGGCTATAACCGACTACACCATACTTGGTCATGCAATAAGCACCTGAACGTGCGACAGGCCGCTTACCTGCGTAGGATGCCATGTTAAAAATATAGCCTGATTGTTGTTTTTTCATGTAAGGAACAAGGGTATGAACCATATTATAAATGCCACGCAGATTGACATCGATCATGGCATTAAATTCAGCTGGCTCGATTGCACTACTACCAAGGGACCAAAGTCCAGCGTTATTAAATAAAACATCGATAGTTGGATAGCGTGAGGCAAGGTATTGAGTGCATTTGGAAACGGCTTCATAGTCGCTTACATCGAGAGCAAATACGCTGGTCTTGATAGCAAATTTGTCAGTTAATTCCTTACTGACTTCAGTCAATAGTGCTTTATTTCTGGCAATTAAAGCCAGGTCAAAACCTTGCTCGGCAAAATAATAGGCGGCACGTTTCCCGATACCTCTGCTTGCGCCAGTAACGATTGCTAATTTGTTCATAGAATTAATCAATTAGGGAAAAGCAGAATGGTCAAGCTACTCGATTATAATAATTTGTGCAAGTTTGTTAGTCATTATAAAGACAAACAGGTAAATTTCGTTGCATAATTTGCCATTAGGTCTTGGTGGTCAATAATCTTCGCTGCCCCTTTCTTGGCGGTATGTGCTATATAGACTATAACAAGATTAATTTTTTTAGCTTTTTCAGGACTTATCCCTATTAAGTTACTGGCAAATTAAACCTTGGTTGTGAAAGCCTGAAAGTAACTGGACAGCAGTCATCATGAATATCATAGAATTGTTAGATGTTTCACTAAGAGATGGGGGGCATAGAACTAACTTTCATTTTAAAAAAAATGAGCTGCAAGCAATTTTAACTTCCCTCGATAATTCCGGTATTGAGTATATTGAAATTGGTTACCGCAATGGCTCCATTGCTCCTATTGAGAATATTGGTCCAGCAGGGTTATGTGAAAAGGATTATCTTCTTTTTTGTACTTCCCTGCTAAAAAAAGCAAAAACTGCCGTCATGGCGCATCCTAAGAACGTAACAGCAGATGATATTAAGGAATTAAGGGACTGTGGTGTCCAATTACTTCGAATTTGTGTTATCAAAGGTGATGTGGAAGAGGCGTGTCCACTCATTGATATGGGAAAACAATATGGTTTGGCAACCTCCGTCAATTTTATTCATACCTCACATTATAAAGAAAAGGAGTTGGATGAAGTATTAGCGAGAGTTAATCCGCATAAGCCAGATATGATTTATTTCGCTGATTCGAATGGTAGTCTATTGCCTGCAAGAGTTGACCAGATTTACCGTAAATACAGCAGGGAATATTCGATTCCTTTGGGTTTTCATGCCCATGATAATTTAGGATTAGCCCAGGTTAATACTTTGGCGGCAATGAATGCTGGAGCACACTATATTGATGCGTCACTTGCTGGTATGGGCAAGGGTATAGGCAACTTAAGAACGGAGTTTTTTACTGCGTATCTACATGCCATAAATATTAAAAAATACAGACTTGCTCCTGTTTTAATGGCAGCAAATTATGTGCGTAAGGCTCTGGGGATCGGCAGTGAAGAGATTGAAATGGACGAATTTATTCGTGGCATTTCTGATTTTTCAACGGCAGAAATGAAGAAATTTAAAGAAACTACCGATACGCTGAATTTATTGTAGTCGGGGAAAACATGCTGGTAAATAAACA
The DNA here is from genome assembly GCF_001467625.1 of Legionella feeleii. Lineage (GTDB taxonomy): Bacteria > Pseudomonadota > Gammaproteobacteria > Legionellales > Legionellaceae > Tatlockia > Tatlockia feeleii. The sequence goes on along the minus strand of NZ_LNYB01000080.1, from coordinate 256,137 downwards.
TTTCCTGTCAAATCAAGCGCTATTTTTATATGCTCTGCTAGCTTAATCTAAACTTGGGATTAATATGAGAAAAAAAATATTAACTATTGCTCCGGTTATGCCTCAGCAATCTGATATTGAATCTATTGCAAGTACGCTTTCCTTTTTAGAGGTAGTGTACCAGATCGATTTTATCGACCCATTAGCAATTAACGAGACTTTTTCTGTCAATACTTCCAATGAAGTTTATTATCAGCTTTGGCAAGATCATCTCAAAAAATGGTTAGCAACTTATGATGCATTCTTTGGGTTCTCTTTTGGCGGGGTTATTTTGCAACAATGTTTTTCTTTATTTGCTGACAGCAAAAAACCCATTGTTTTATTTTCTACCCCGACTTTTGCTGATAATGCCCTGCAAAAAAAACTGGGTGATGTTATTGCGCTTTGTAAAGCAAATCGAGTGAATGATGCTCTGATTTCTTTATATAAAGAGGTTTTTTCTCCCAATGAGGCACCCTTGCAAATTCTTCCAGAAAACAGGGTGATGAGTGCAGCTAATCGGTTGATTTTCGGTTTGCAACGTGTTTTAGATACCGATGCAACAGCAATTTTAGAACAAACGATGGTTGACCATTTACATTTGATAGGTGAATGCTCAGCGCTAGTCAATAAGGAAAATGTTTTGGCTCCAGGAATAGGTGATTTATGCATTGTGCCACAGGCAGGAATGCGTGTATTACAGGACAATCCCTCTTATTGCAAAAAACTGATCTTGGAGAGATTAAATAGTGAAACCTAAGAAAGTACTCAAGATAGCAGTTTTACCAGGTGATGGGATAGGTGTTGAGGTTATTGAGGCAGCAATACCTGTCTTTACAGCCCTTAAGATACCAGTGGAGTTAAATTTTGGTGAGGTAGGCTGGTCCTTTTGGCAAAAAGAAGGGAATCCCCTTCCTGAAAGAACATGGAAACTAATTAACCAGTCAGATACCACCTTGCTTGGAGCAATTACCAGCAAACCCAAACGGGAGGCTATACAAGAGCTAGCCCCAGAGTTTAAGCAGGCTAAGCTCAATTATGTATCCCCAATTATCCAATTAAGGCAAAAATTGGATCTTTTCGCTAATGTTAGACCTTGTTTTAATATTAAGAGGGATGTAAAGGATTTTAATTTTTGTATTATTCGTGAGAATACGGAAGGCTTATATTCTGGTTTTGACTATTATCCGTTGCCTACACAATTGCATAGTCTCCTGGATGAAAATAAACATTGGCAAAAAATCGCAAAAAATGAAATTAGCTGTACGTTGCGTCTACAGACCAAGGTAGGATTAATACGTTTGTTTGAGTTTGCATTCAAATATGCGAATGAGCAAGGAATCAAACGAGTCACCTTTGCGGATAAACCCAATGTTTTACGCCAGAGCAGTGATTTTGCCCGCGAACTTTTCGAGGCGGTATCCAGTCAGTATTCACACATTACCGCCGATATTTTGAACATAGATGCAATGGCTTTATGGCTGGTAAGACGGCCAGAAGAATTTGGCGTTATTGTTGCAGAAAATATGTTTGGTGATATTTTGTCTGATTTAGGGGCCGGTGTAATGGGCGGTCTTGGTTTTGCGCCAAGTGCGAATATTGGAATCAAAGGTTGTTATTTTGAACCAGTGCATGGGAGCGCGCCCCGCATCGGGAGCAATCGGTCAAATCCGAGTGCAATGTTTTTAACTATTGGTTTGTTATTGAATCACTTTGGTTACACGGAAGCCGCAGAAAAGATTAAGCAGGCAGTTGCAGCAATTGTGCGGCAAGGTAAATTTGTAACCTATGATGTAGGTGGTCATGCCACTACCCAAGAGATGGCACAGGCTATTATTGAGCACTGCTTAAACCAGGCCGAAGAAACTGACATGACAAAGAAAGAACAGGCTTCCCCTATTAGAGGGCAAGAGAGCAAGCAACAGATTGAGGCTTTGAGGATGTTTAACTCTGCCGAAATTGCGGATGCACTTGATGCTTGCGGTGTGGAAGGGGCTATAACCAATCTTAAACCGTTATCCCCAGGCGTGAAGTTAATAGGTCCTGCTTATACCATTAAATATCTACCTTACGAGCAGCAACCAGATGCATTTAAGGGGGCAGCAAATTATATCGATGCGGTTCCTGCCCAATCAGTCATTGTTATTGATAATCAGGGACGCAATGATTGCACTACTTGGGGAGAGATTTTAACCCAGGTTGCCCTAAAGAAGTCCATAAATGGTACTATAGTGAATGGTGCCGTAAGAGATGTTAAGTTTATTCGCGAGGCCAGCTATCCGGTATTTTGTACGGGTTACTTTATGCGCTCGGGTAAAAATCGTGTATACATGGCAGATGAACAATGTCCTTTGAACATTAACGGCATCGCAATCAAGCCCGGCGATATTATTTTTGCTGATGATAATGGTGTTTTGGTTATCCCTGCTTATTTAGTGACAGAAATCATTGAGAAAGCTCACAATATAAAAATTACGGAACAACGAATTAATGCGGCTGTTCAAAGAGGAGTCAGCCTGGAGCAGGCACGTAAGGATTATCGTTATGATCAACCTTGGCTAAAACATAGTGATGAGTAAACTTTTGCAGAAGTTGGCAGATTACCAGTTTATAGATATTCATTATCATGCTGAACCCGATCTTTATCAGCGGCGTTTAACTGCGCTTGAGGCAGGAAAAATTTACCAGTCTTTACAAGGAATTGTGGTATTAAAGAGTCATTTGGGGGCTACGAGCGTTCAAGCAACCTTGGCACAAAGACAAGGATTACCAGTTCTACCCTCTTTAGTTTTAAATCATATTGCTGGGGGGATAGATTATCGCGTAATTCTGAGGGCTCTGGCAGAGTATCAACCTTTAATACCTGCTAAAATGATCGTGCATTTTCCCACAATTACAGGCCGCAAATTTCAATCGAAATTACCTCGGCAATTGGTTCATCCGGCTTTAAGTGAGCAGTGTTTTGTTGGAGAAACAGTATTTGATGAGAGAAAACGCCTCAGGCGAAAAGTCATCGACGTTTTGAAAATGACACGGGATTATCCCCTTGTTTTATCGACAGGTCATGCTTCCAAGGACGAAACCTACGCTTTGCTTGATGCTTGCGTTAGGTATAGGGTTCCTGCGTTATTACTAAATCAGCCTGCCCACCCTTTAACGGCTTTAATTGCTGAAGAATTACAAGAAATTAGTCAACATGATTTTGTTTGGATTGAACAAACGGTACTTACTCATTTACTGGGGCATCAGGATAGCGATGATCTGGCAAAGGTTTTACGTCAGGTACCGCGGGTTATTTATAGTTCTGATCTTGGACAAACCAGTCAAATGGATATTACTGACTGGATTAATTATTCGGCAAATCTTTTTGCTGAGATGGGGTTATCAAGCCAGCGAAAAGAGGCTCTGTGTCGTACTAATGCGTTGGCTTTACTAAGTTTATGACGATTAGGGGCTGTTGACAGCGCTTTTGACCCAAGCTGGCGAAGTGCCAACAGACCCAGGTTAACTAACCTTTGTGTAGCGATATAAAAAGCAGGATCTATTTTTTATATCGAATGCACATTAATTCGCAAATAGTTCGTTTAAAAATAACTCCATACTGATCCAGGAACGGCGATCGGCGGTTTCATTATAATGGAGACCCATCTCATCGTCGTTCGCTTCTGGATTAGTGAAGGAATGGGCAGTAAGGCCATACATATGGATTTGCCAATCGGCTTTTCTTGTTGTCATTTCCTGAGCAAATTGATTGACTTGTTCAGGTAAAACCAGGGGGTCGTCATAGCCATGTAAAACCAGAATTTTGGCTTTAAGTTTGGTCGGCTCCTCTTCTTCTGGTGCGGTGAGTATCCCATGAAAGCTGACGACTCCTTTTACATCAGCGCCGGTACGAGCCAGATCTAATGCGCATAAACCACCAAAACAATAGCCGATTACTGCGATTTTTGTCTTATCCACCTGGGGTAATTGGGTCGCTGTATTGAAAGCCGCAAGGATACGGGCAGCTAATTTTTTGCGATTTTGTACAAGTGGTGTCATTAATGCTCTTTTTTCTATCTTGTCCTGCCCCAATTGTGCCTGGCCATACATATCGATAGCAAAGCCAATAAAACCCATTGTGGCTAATTTTTGGGCTTTATTACAGGCATCTTCATTACGTCCCCCCCAATCATGGGCAACCATCACACACGGTTTTGGATTTGCAGGGTTATTATCATAGGCGATGAAACCACGACAAATGGTTTCGTGATCTTGGTAGGTAATTTCTCTGGTTAGAATCATATTAACTTTTAGTTGGATCGGAAAAAAATTGCCTAACTGTAATGGAAAAAACGATTGATATACAAGTATCTGCTTCGCCAACTGGCCGGCTCTTTGGAGCTTGGGGCGGTTCTATTTTTTGGTTGCCAGGGTTGACTGATTCTCTGTGTCTTAATTTCAAGCAAAAATGAAAATTTAAGTTGTTATTTAGCGCTTAATTACGTACAATTCTGTCATCTTAGCCGTTATCCATGGTTAATCATGACGCGCCATGGCTATTTTCGGTTGTTCAGCAAACAAGTTCCATTTTTTATAGATCTTTGCCCATGAGTAATAAACGCCCAGTAGAGTTAGCAGCTCGACTGCACAACGCAGGCGCTGTCTACGTGTTTTACGGGGCGATAGATGGCTTGAGCCTCTCCTACAGCATGATCAAATACCTTTTTGATCTTCTTTTCACTACCGGTGAAATTTCCTCTGCAGACGCGATGCGTGACTGGATGATGTCGCAAGAAGGGATGGAGGCAGTTGCGGCAACCTCAGTAAGTCTGGTTGTGTTTTCCATGCTGGCTAATCATTTCAGCGATAACGATGCCAATTTATTTAAGCGCTATATAGCGGTAGTGTGGCCTTATGGCCGTGATGCCATGAAAGGGCTAAAAAATGCTTACAAAGGGGTGCGTAGCACTCTTATGGTCTTTGAGCTATTAAATTTAACCCAGGATTTGAGCCATCTTATCGTTCCTGTCGGCCTGTTATTAGGCGGTTTGTCAGTACTGAACCGTTTATGGTTCCGCATGCTGGTCGGTCAAGACCGTAAAGACATGACGAAAGCGAATACCACATTAGCTTCGGCGATCCAGAAAGGTCCCGGATTATCTGAAGAGGGGATGGCTGCCGAACGCAAGAAAATAAACAAGCACTCTGAGCGGGTGCGGACAATGGCTTTACTCTCAGCTGGTTATGGCGGCATTGTTGACGGCCTTTATCTCTATGTTGGTGTTTTGGGTATTTGTAGCTTGGCGCCTGCTGTGCTGGAAGCGATGAGCGTATTTTGTGCGATCTATTTTCTAGCTTGTGTAGCAACACGTATTTATGAAGAATATTATTTTCAACAGTTACTCTCTATATCCGAGCTAAGGGTTGAGTTGGCCATACAGGGTAAAGGGATAGAATCGTTACTGAGCCAGCTTGCGTCTTTAAACACAGACATCTCCAAAGCAAAGGAAGAGGAAGAAGTTGCAGATCTTGTCTTGCGACGAAAGAAACTTGTTGAGAGTATTGCTGCAGCGGTGGAAAAGTTTAGAAATCAGCGTGAGGAACTTCGTTCTTTATCTTCTTTATCCTATCCCACTGCCGTTTTAGCCGGATTAAGAAATGGTCTGGCAGCTTATGGTGCGCTTGCCAGCGCCATGTTTGCTGTATCAACGTTGCTTGTTTTATCCTCAACGGCTTTTCCGCCAAATTTACTGGTTACTTGCATCTTATTGGGCATGATTTGTCTTGCAGGTTTTGTAGTACAGTCGGTAGATGTTGCCCATAACCATTATGCTATAAAGCAAGAAGAAAAGCTTTTTGACGACAAGTTTCTCCATGTATCGAAAATATTGAGTCAATTCAAAGAGGAAAACCACCGTCTTTGTGACGTAGGAAATTTAGACAAGGTTCAGCAAGTTGTTGCGGATGGACAGAAGGTGGAAGGTCTGCCTCAGTCTGAGATTATGCCATGGTCTGAGGTGGGACGCTCCTTTTTTTCTGGTATAGGTAAAGGGACTAAGGCAATAGGGTTTACTCTCTATGCGTTACAAGAAGTAGATGAGCATGGCCGTTATCATGATACGCCAATCATGATGGGCTTGATGATGGTTAGTGCTGTTGCCCATGCCCTAATACTTGCTCTTCGAGCTTTTGCGCGCGGCTTAGGCCGTCCGCCGGTCGATGCTTATCCCGAGGAGCAAGCAACGCCAAACGATTCCGCTGTGACTGATAAACAGAAACTGGATGTTGGTAGTGAGCATCTTGATAAAATTAAAACCGATGCGTCTGATGTAAAATCAGGGTTGCCTGCTACTAGTGGCGGGGATCGTCGTAGGACGTCAATATTTGGTCATCATTATGCAACTGTAAGAAGGAGTTTCTTCTCTGCTTCCGCCCCTGACCTGCTGGTTCCCGATCTAACAACGACTGGTCCCAATACTGATTTATCCTCAGATAAGGTTGTGGCTCCTGAGGTGCCTTCTCGTACTACTACCCAGATTCCCCGTCTTAGACGCACAAAAAGTTTTTCAAGTTTCTTCTTCGGAGAGCAACCGGTTAACGACACTGTGACTCTTCGCGCTTCTGATGATTTAATCCTGCCGTCACCTTACCGTACTATGTAAAGCTCAGGATTTAATGCAGGGTCGTTATACATTTTAAATTGATGGTATACTCTAAATGTGCGTAGCTTGCTGTTTATTTCTTCTAGCAGCTGCTGTAAACAGGTAATCAGTTGTTTTTGCTGTTCAAGAATGATTTCCCATTTGCGCTGGCAATTTTGACGATGAGCATCATCAACATCCATGCGTTTGCTTTGTAAAGCCATGTGGTAAGCTTTAAGTGCGAGAATAGATAATCGGTCTATCATCATTCCTGGTGTTTCAGAATGCACAGGACACTCCGAGGGGCTGGCGGGTTGTAAGGCAGTAAATAACCATTCATCCATCGCTTCCATACGATTATTGCGTTGTTGATTAAAATGATCAATTTCCCGTTTGGCACGATAAACAAATTCAAAGCCTGCATCATCGCGCCTGGCTTTATCTTCTGCCAGCCACAACTGATAATTGAAGGCGTGATTTTCTTCGACCAGACGTAAAAAACCTTGTTGATTCAAGACAACACCACTTGCTTTCCAACGTACAATGCTATCTTGCTGTAGGGTGGCAATTTCAGTGACCTGGATTAAATTGCTCATGACACACTCCGCCAGAGGTAATTCAAAAAGAGGGTATATTAACATGCATTTAAAAGGAGTGCTTGTCTGTTGACTTTTCTGATTATCTTTAAGTTAGAAAAAGGAAGGATTAGACTATTTTTTTTGGGCTAGAATTCGGTCTAGTGCATTGGCAAAAGAAGCTTTCTCCTTGGCACTATAGGTTGCTGGCCCTCCAATGTTAACGCCGCCTGAGCGCAGTTGCTCCATCATGTCCCGTATGCCCAGGCGCTGTTTGATATCATTAGCAGTATATAATTCTCCGCGCGGATTGAGCGCAAGTCCCTTTTTAGCAATAATGGCGGCAGCCAGAGGGATATCAGCAGTGATGACCAGGTCATTTGCTACGACTTGTTGCACAATATAATTGTCAGCAGCATCAAAGCCTTTTTCAACACGAACAGTAGTAATAAAGTGTGAGCGTGGAATTATTAAAAACGCGTTAGCCACTAAAACTAAATGAGTTTTTGTTCTTTCTGCTGCTCGAAAAAGAATGTCTTTAACAGCGTTGGGGCACGCGTCGGCATCAACCCATATTTTCATCAACAATATTTAACCAAAATAGCGTTTATAGATTTTTAGATAAGAACCGTCTGCTTCAATATCCAAAAGTAATTTATTAATTGTTTCAATGAGCTCTTTATGCTTTTTATTAGCCATTATGCCATATCCTATACCAATAGGTATCTCATTTCCTACTAACTTAAACAAGTGACTATTGCTTACAACCCAATATTTCGCCGCCCCTCCATCTGTGATCACAATATCTATCTTGCCATCTGCCAGAGCTTGAAACACTTCAGAAAGTGTTGGATATTCGATAATGACAACTTCATCATTAAATTTTTCCAGGACTAGCGCTTTAAATAGGCTACCCTCTACAGAACCTACTCGTTTATTGCGAATATCATCAATTCCGTGAATTTGAGAGTCAATATTGGTAATAAATTGCCCTGTACTTTTCATATAGGGTAAAGAGAACAAGTAATTAATACGCCTTTGTTCTGTGATACTAATGGAACCAAGACCCAAATCTATTTCATTGGTTAGAAGTTTCGTGAATATCTCGGCGAATGTTAAGGGTATATAATGACAATCAGTCTGCATACGCTTACAAAGTTCCATCATGATATCAATTTCAAAACCAAAGAAATGATTTTTCTGATCGGCCTCCATTTCAAAAGGAGGGTTATAGGGTAAGATGCCAATATTAATTGTTTGAGCGTGTAGAGGGGATAATAGAAGAACGGTGAGGAATAAAATAATTTTTCTCACATTGAAATCCTTTAATTTTTAGAAAAGATTACTTTACTTAGGTATGATTGCCAAGGTAGCTTTTGTAAAAATCGGTATATTGGGAGGTAATATGAGATTTGTCTTTTCTCTGGTACTTGTTTTATTAATGAATACAGCAAATGCTGATGAAAATATGCCCCTATCTTGTAAACCTATAACGGTAGACGGTGAGTCAGTGATGCTTTCTGCGGAAAAACCTGTTTTAGTGATGATTCATAATCAATCTAAAACGGATTTATGGATCACTCATCCTGTTTCCGATCCCAGCGCTAGTGCAGGATGGAGCAGTCGTTTACAGTCTGGTAATTGGTCGGCCCTCGCTCTCGATAAAGAGTCATTTGAATTGACTTGCATTGAATCGAAGCCAGGCCATGAGCAGCAAGTTCCCTGTGCCGGGGTTATTTCAGCCTGTCGATGGTCCTCAATGACGATGCCGGCACAGACAACGGGTACTTTTTGGGCTGGTGAAGATATGAGCTTATCTGCTTTAACTGCTCATTTAGGTAGTCGTGGTTTTGAATTACCTCCTTCGCCACAATAAGTGGTAGACTCAAATTAATTTCTATAAAAAAGTGGTGAATGTGAGTAAAAAATCGAAGGATCCTTTCTATAAAAGGGAAAAAGAAAAATACGCTATACCCATACCTAGTCGTGAATTGATTATGCAGGTACTGGAAGAATTTGGCCGTCCAATGTCGCGTAATCAATTAATCTCTAAACTTGAGGTAGACGAGGCAAGTGAACAGGAGGCCCTGGGGTTCCGCTTAAAGGCCATGTTACGCGATGGTCAAATTATGCAGGATCGCCGAGGTCGTTTTTGTCTTTTGCGTCGTATCAATTTGCAACGTGGTACCGTACAAGGTCATCCAGACGGTTTTGGCTTTTTCATCCCTGACGATGAGGGCCAGGATATGGTCTTGTCTGCAAAAGAGATGCAAACAGTGATGCATGGTGATTTGGTTCTCGCGTATCAAACCGGTGTCGATCGACGCGGACGTCCGGAAGGTAAAATTCACGAGGTTATCCAGCACGCAAATACAACTGTTGTAGGGCGGTATTTTACCGAACATGGCGTGGGCTTTGTTATTCCTGATAATAAGCGTTTGACGCAAGATATTTCCATTCCAATTGAATTTGCTGCGAATGCTAAAAATGGACAAATGGTATTATCAGAAGTGATTGCTTTTCCAAGTAAGCGTAATCAAGCGATTGGTAAAGTGATCCATATCCTTGGTGATCATATGGCACCAGGTATGGAAATTGAAGTTGCGATTCATGCGCATGGTATTCCTGCTGAATGGCCTGATGACGTGATTGCAGAAGTCTCTAAAATTCCACAGAGGGTAAGTGAAGAGCAATTAAAGGGACGTGCTGATTTAAGGGAGTTATCTTTTGTTACGATTGATGGTGAAGATGCCAAAGATTTTGATGATGCAGTCTATTGCTATGCCAAACCCAAAGGTGGTTATCAGCTTTATGTGGCAATTGCTGATGTGAGTCATTACGTAGAGGCAGGATCTGCTTTGGATAAGGAAGCGGCAAGGCGTGGTAATTCAGTCTATTTTCCTGGCCAGGTCGTTCCAATGCTGCCAGAAGCGTTATCCAATGGTATTTGTTCCCTTAACCCCAAAGTAGATAGACTCTGCGTAGTTGCGGAAATGGCCATTTCCGCAGATGGGAAAATAACCCGTTCGCAATTTTATCGTGCTGTTTTTCATTCAAAGGCTCGTCTTACTTACACCCAGGTAGCGCAATGGTTAAAAGAAGGACAGGCGGATGAACAACATCAGGGCCTATGGCCGGCATTACAAGCATTAAACAACCTTTATAGTGTTTTATTACAGGCACGTAAAAGCCGAGGGGCAATCGATTTTGAGACGACGGAAACACGTATTGAATTTGATGAAAATAGGAAAATACAACGGATTGTGCCAGTCATTCGCAATGATGCACATCGTCTGATTGAAGAGTGTATGTTGGCGGCTAACGTGGCTACCGCGCGTTTTTTGGAAAAAGCAGAAATCCCTACACTCTATCGTGTTCATTCATTGCCAGATGAAGATAAGATTGCTGCGCTGAGATTATTTCTTGGTGAGCTTGGTTTACAGCTTGGTGGTGGTAAAAAACCTCATCCTAAGGATTTTCAAAAAACAATGGCTGCCATACAGAACAGGCCAGAGAAACACATTATTGAAACGGTCATGTTGCGCTCATTGAAACAAGCACAATATGTTGAAGAAAATGATGGCCATTTCGGTCTGGCTTACCCAGCATACACGCATTTTACTTCACCTATTCGGCGTTATCCGGATTTATTAATTCATCGTGCTATTACGCATCTGATTGATAATAATAGTGTGGAAGAATTTACTTATAGCGGCGAAGACATGAGTCGTTTGGGTAAGCATTGTTCTTCTACTGAGCGACGTGCTGATGAGGCAACAAGAGAAGTCGTTTCCTGGCTTAAATGCGAGTATATGCAAGATAAGTTGGGACAAATTTTTCAAGGTACCATTTCGGCTGTGACAGGATTTGGTATTTTTGTTGAGTTAGATGAGATCTACGTGGAAGGTTTGGTTCATGTGACGTCGTTACGAAATGACTATTATGCGTTTGATGCAGTGAAGCATCGTTTAATTGGAGAGCGCAGTGGGCAGGTGTATCGTTTAGGTGACAAAATGACTGTTTTAGTGGCACGAGTTGATTTAGACGAACGTAAAATCGATTTTGAACCTGCAGAAACAGGGGCTGTAGATGACTGAGCATTATATTTATGGTGTACATGCGGTCACGGCACTCCTTGGCAATCGCCCGGAAGCAACTAAAAAATTAATTATTAATCAGGAACGTATTGATAAACGTCTACAAGAAATACTTGATTCAGCAGTCAAATATCAAATTCCGGTAGAAAAATTATCAATCCAAAAAATGAACCAACGTTTTACTGAGTTTGTTCATCAGGGGGTGGTAGCTATTGCAGCAAATTTACCTGATTATGGCGAGAGCGATTTACCTGCCTTACTTGCAGCAAGTAAACAGCCTTGCCTTTTATTAATTTTGGATGGGGTGACTGATCCACATAACTTGGGTGCCTGTTTGAGAACAGCAGATGCTACTGGAGTGGATTTTGTGATTATTCCAAAGGATAAGAGTGCAACGATTACTCCTGTTGTCAGCAAGGTTGCCTGTGGTGCTGCGGAGTCTGTTCCAGTAGTACGTGTCACCAATCTTGTTCGTGCTATGGAAACGATTAAACAGGCAGGTGTCTGGATCTATGGTGCAGCTGGTGAAGCAAGTGAGAGCCTTTATACAACAGATTGTAAAGCATCGATGGCAATAGTAATGGGCGCGGAAGGTACCGGCATGCGCCGTTTAACTCGCGAACACTGTGATGGTTTATTTTCTTTACCAATGCTAGGGGCTGTAAGTAGTCTAAATGTATCAGTCGCGACAGGTGTTTGCTTGTATGAAGTAGTGCGCCAACGCAAACAGTGATAATAGATTGAAACAATCCTCGCCTGTCTTCAGTTTAGGGTGAAACATTAGAAATTTGCATGGTGTGCCGTCCTGAGGGTAGTTGGTCTAATATAAATCAGCATTCTATAATAAGGTTATGTAAAAATTGAGGTTGACTATGCGCTCAGCGGAAAATTTTACTAATGCTGGAAAATTAAAAAAAATTAACTGGGCAGCTGAAAATACCCCTGCGCATTGGCTAAGGGGTGAGCCGTTTTTAACCTATTTGGGTAATACCTACATTATAGTGACTGCCGACGTTGAGCGTTTCACGATCAAGGCTGGGCTGTCACTTAAAGATAAAATTAAGGATGAACAGCTCAAGTTGGAATGGGCCCAACTTATTGATGAAGAGATTGCTCATGCCTATCAGCATACCTGTGTTACTAACGATCTAAAGCGTCATAAATACCCTATTAAATTTATGATGAAATACTCAAAAGGATTATTTTGGTTAATATCCAGGCTAAGTATTAAAAGTAAATTGGCTTTTGTTTTAGCTATGGAGTTTTATGCGCATGAATTAGCTACGTCTGCTCTGGAAAACAATCTTTTTCCAGTCGATGAACTGGCAATCTATGATTTTTTAAGATGGCATGCATTAGAGGAAATGACTCATTCCAGTGTTTGCTTCAGAGTATATAAATATTTCGGTGGCGGTTATATTCGACGTGTAACCATCCTGCTTTTTTTCACTTTTTATGCCTCGTTTACAACCCACTTTTTTTTGCCGCTATTTTTCTTTGCTGATCTGGCTCAAAAGCGTAAAGTGAAGTTTAAAAATTTTAATATGGCTTACAGGTTTATGTATGGACGTAAAGGTGCGCTATGGGGAAGACTAAAAACTTATTTAGCCTTCTTTAATCCAAGATTTAATCCATGTGACACTAAAGAGTTAAGTCTAAAAAAAGAAGGAAATAAGGATAATGTCTAAAGGATCGCTGCCCTATTTTGATTTTCTTATTTCGGAATTGGCGCAAAGAGAATCGTCAATTGAAAAGAGTTTTGGCAAGCATGTGCATTGGGGATATTGGCCTGATCCCTCGCAAGCTCAGTGTAATCATGATGATTATTATTTGGCAGCTCAAAATTTAACAAAGAAAATCTGTGCGATTGCTGATATAAAAAATGATCAAGCCATCCTGGATGTAGGTTGTGGGTTTGGCGGAACCATTTCCGAGTTGAATAGTGATCATTCGGGTATGGTATTAACGGGATTAAATATCGATAATCGGCAACTTGCCCGTGCTAAAAAACTGGTAAAGGCATCTGGTAATAATACAGTTAACTTTATAGAGGGAAATGCTTGTGCCCTTCCTTTTAAAGACAATGAGTTTGATAATATACTGGCTATTGAATGTATTTTTCATTTCCCCTGTAGAAAAACGTTCTTTCAAGAGGCTAACCGCGTACTGAAACCAGGGGGTAGCATCACTTTATCAGATTTCATACCGCATCTATTGTTCCTTCCTAACTGCTGGGCAATGAATTTACCTTTCGTTAGAAAATTTAATTTTTTTGGATCGTGCAATCTTAACTATACCCTTAATAGATATAGACGCTTGGCATCCGCGCATGGTCTTAAGATGGAGGTTTGTGATATAACAAAAAACATATCACCAACCTACCAGTATTTGCGTTACCTGACTAAATCTGTCCATTTGGAAGAGCCTTATAAAAGCTTGGTAGGTAGTTTTACGTTGGGTATGCGATTTTTATCGTGGACGCATTTATTAAGTTATAAAATACTTTCTTTTAAAAAACCTAATTAATATCAGAATCAGTATTATTATCCTTTTCTTTTCTGATATTAATTCATAGCCTTTCATAGAAAGTGACCGCCTTTCAATATCCATGACCTGCCCGGTGCAAATATGAATGGCGGTGATAAGCTTACTGTCCGACAAATTGCCTGATGGTCCTTGTTAATCGAAGGACAAGTTCATCAATTTCTTTTTCGTTAATGATAAGAGGAGGTAATAGCCGGATAACTGTATCAGCAGTGACATTGAAAAGTACCCCATTCGCAAGACCAATAGTTCGTGCATCAGTAGCGGGCCTATCAAGTTCGATTCCTAACATGTATCCTTTGCCACGGATTCCACGCACACTGGGATGCTCGCCTAGCTCTAGCATTAATTTCTCTTTAAGCAGGGCAGCGTGACGAGTCACTAAATCGCAGAGTTGGTCACGTTCGATAACATTTAAAACAGTCAATGCTGTAGCGCAAGCAAGAGGATTGCCGCCAAAAGTTGAGCCATGATTACCTGGTTTAAACAGGTCGCTGGCTTTTTTACTCATCAGGCAGGCACTAATAGGGATTCCATTGCCTAACCCTTTGGCAGTAGTAATTATATCCGGTTGAATATTGGCGTGCATGTAAGCAAAAAATTTACCTGTACGGGCATTACCGGTTTGGATTTCATCAACGATAAGAAGCCAGTCATGTTCCTTGCAGAGTTGCGATACCGCGCGTAAATAAGAATCATCTGCTGCATAAATCCCGCCTTCCCCTTGGATGGGCTCAAGCATGACTGCGACTACATCATCACGGTTTGCTGCAATGGTGCGTATAGCATCAATATCATTAAAGGGGGCGCGGATAAACCCGGGGACTAGTGGTTCAAAGCCAGCCTGTACTTTACGGCTCCCTGAGGCGGTTAGCGTCGCCATGGTACGCCCGTGAAAAGCGCGCTCCATAACAATAATGGAGGGTGTTTCAATCCCTTTTTTGTGGCCATACAGGCGAGAAAGTTTGATGGCTGCTTCATTGGCTTCTGCCCCCGAATTGGCAATAAAGATTTGCTCCATTGCAGATAGGGCAACTAATTTTTCAGCGAGTAATTCTTGTTCTTTAATATGAAAGGTATTCGAGGTATGCAGTAATTTTGCTGCTTGCTGTTGGATGGTCCGGGTTACATCTGGGTGAGCATGCCCCAACCCGCAAACGGCGATACCGCTTAATCCATCTAAATAGGCTTTGCCTGCGTCGTCATACAACCATACACCCTCACCATGAGTAAAGGTGACCGGCAACGGGTTGTAACTGGTAATTAATGCCATCAAAAACTCCTTTATTAGACTTCTTTCGAAACGCTACGGCATTGGCGTATTACGTCGTCGATACGGTGCTCAAAACCCATGTATTAACATGGGATGCCCAATCCTCCAAAAAACTGATCGAGCAATCCTATGGTGTTACTTAACGCATGTTACTCTCAACAAACTCCCAATTTACCAGGGACCAAAATGCCTTGATATAATCTGGGCGTACATTGCGGTAATCAATGTAATAAGCGTGCTCCCATACATCACAGGTTAACAAGGCCTGCTGTCCTGCAGTCATTGGAGTACCGGCATTACTCGTGCTGGTAATTTTTAAGCTACCATCTTTTTCTTGTACTAACCAAGCCCAGCCAGAACCGAAAGTTGTTGCCGCAGTTTGGGTAAATTGTTCTTGGAAGGCTGCGAATGAGCCAAAATCCTTTTTGATTGCATCAGCCAGTTTTCCAGTTGGTTCACCCCCACCATTAGGACTTAAACAATGCCAGTAGAAAGTATGGTTCCAAACTTGAGCCGCATTATTAAATATGCCGCCAGAGGATTTTTTGATAATCTCTTCCAGGCTTAAGTTTTCGTACTCGGTACCAGGAATAAGTTTATTGAGATTAGTAACATAGGCATTATGATGTTTACCGTAGTGGTATTCCAAGGTTTCCTGCGAAATATGAGGTTCTAGTGCATTCATTGCATAAGGTAATTGTGGTAAGGTAAAAGCCATTTGGAAACTCCCTATATTGATTGAGTGCTTAAGTTTAGCAGGATGGTAGACATATTCAATGTTGATAACTCAAGGTATTGGCCTCCTTATCCCAGTGGCTTTAGTTGCTGATTGGTCTTATTTTTGCCATAATTAAAGCTGTTTTTTTATATTTTTTAATAGGTGTCTAAGTGGATACAATTGATAAGATTAAGCAACAGATTAGCGAAAACGCTATTCTATTATATATGAAAGGCACCCCTAAAATGCCTCAATGCGGATTTTCAGCGCGCGCTGTACAATGTATCGATGCTTGTGGTGTGGATTTCGCTTATGTTGATGTGCTAGCCAATCCAGATATTCGCCAAACCTTGCCTCAATATGCTGATTGGCCTACATTCCCGCAATTGTACGTGAAAGGTGAATTAATAGGTGGTTCAGACATTATTTTAGAGCTTTATCAGCAAGGTGAGCTTGAGTCATTATTACGAGATGCGGTTGCCCTTTAAAGTTGGTTATTTATATGCGTATCCGGTGATGCGCATCATTAAGGAGAATATAGATGAGCGTTTTGGTTGGACGTAAAGCCCCTGATTTCACAGTTCCTGCTGTCTTGGGGAATGGCGAAATAACAGATAAATACAATTTGCATGAAGCATTGAAAGGAAAATACGGTGTGGTGTTTTTCTACCCACTCGATTTCACTTTTGTTTGTCCTTCAGAATTAATTGCTCTTAATCATCGTATGGACGAGTTTAAGAAGCGTGGTGTTGAAGTGGTGACCGTATCTATTGATTCGCAATTCACCCACAATGCTTATCGTAATACAGCTGTGAAAGAAGGTGGTATTGGTCCGGTACAATTTACCATGGCGGCAGATATGACTCATACAATTTGCCAATCTTATGGTGTCGAACATCCGATTGCGGGCGTTGCTTTTCGCGGTGCATTTATTATCGATAAAAATGGTATGGTGCGTTCACAAATCGTGAATGATTTACCTATTGGCCGTAATATCGATGAATTGTTACGTGTCATTGATGCCGTACAATTTTTTGAAGAGCATGGCGAAGTTTGCCCTGCTGGTTGGCAAAAAGGCCAGGCAGGAATGAAAGCCTCTCCTAAAGGAGTGGCCGAGTACCTTGCAGCCCATTCTGACAATCTCTAATACTAGTGCACATGCCAGTTTAAGAACTGGTATGTGCATCACGCCATGTGTTCAACATAGTACAAAATAATTCTGCTGTTTTCTCGGCATCGTAAATTGCTGAATGAGCTTCATTGCTGTCGAAAGCAATTCCTGCTGCTTGAGCCGCTTTTGCCAATACCGTTTGACCATACATAAATCCTGCTAGTGTAGCAGTATCAAAACAAGTAAATGAATGAAAAGGCGATTTTATTTCTGTTCGTTTGACGGCTTCCTTTATAAATAGTAAATCGAACCAGGCGTTATGGCCAACCAGGACAGCACGCTGACATTTGCTCTTTTTTAAGGCTTGATTAATAGGAGCAAACAATGTTTGTAAAGCCTGTTTTTCATCAACGGCAAAGCGTAAAGGTTGGAAAGGATCAACTTGAATAAATTCGAGTGATTTGGCATCCAGTTCGGCACCTTCAAAAGGTAAAATATGCTCAAAATAGGTGGCTGTTGGTGTAAAGCACCCTTGCTCATCAACATCGATTAACACGACACACATTTCTAATAAAGCATTTTTAGAGGGGTCGATACCAGCGGTTTCGACATCAACAACAACAGGCATAAAACCACGAAATCTATTCTTTAATTGTGTTCTTAGGGCAACATCACGTGGGCTCATGCGGACTCCATTGTAAAGTTTCACCAGCAGCGACGGGAACCACCGAGTCCAGTCCGAGAGGTAATGTGTCCGGTATGTGTTGTACCTCTTTTCTTAGTATAAGCTGAGTTTGGTTAATCGGCAGATGATAAAATTCAGCGCCAAAGCGCCCCATGAAGGCATCGAGTTTTGCAAGTCGATTTAATTCATCAAAAACCTGGGCATACATAGCGACAGCAAAGGGGGCGGAATAAATACCAGCACAGCCACAAGCATTCTCTTTGTTGCTTTTAGCATGCGGTGCACTATCGGTACCGGCAAAAAATTTTCTATTACCGCTTGTGGCTGCTTGTTGTAAAGCTCGTTGGTCGCTTTCGCGTTTTAAGATGGGTAAACAATAATAGTGGGGTCGAATACCGCCGGCCAATAATTGATTACGATTATATAATAAATGATGTGGGGTTATGGTTGCTGCGACGGTTTCAGGGGCCTGTTTAACAAACTCTACCGCTTCTTGGGTAGAAATATGTTCCAGCACTACACGCAGTTTAGGAAAATTTTTAATGAGGGGTTTAAGGCAGCTGGTAATAAATTCAGCTTCACGCTGAAAAATATCCCCTTGAGTCACTTCGCCATGAATTTGCAAGACCAGATCCTGTTGCTGCATGATTTCCAATAAAGGATAAATCGCATGTAGCGAGCGTGCTCCTTCCTCAGAATTAGTAGTGGCGCCAGCAGGATATAGCTTGGCTCCCAAAATATAAGGCTGCTGCTTAGCTTGTGCTAAATCCTCGGGAAGGACTTGCTCATTTAAATATAAAGTCATAAAGGGCGTAAAATTTTGGTTACCCAACGCCGCCACTATGCGTTCACGGTAGGCTAACACAGCAGCAACTGAGGTTAGAGCGGGTTTCAGATTAGGCATAACCAGTGCACGGGAAAAATGCTGTGCTGTTGCTGGTGCAGTATGCTGCAGGAGCAGGTCATCGCGAAAATGGACGTGCCAATCATCCGGGCGAGTAATCGTTAAGGTTTGCAAAGTAAAGGTTCCTCTAAAAATGCCGATACGAAAGCATATCATGGTTTGGTCGACTGGATGAGCAAAAAATGGCATTTAAGCGCTTCATCACATCAGGAGTTTTAGGGAGTATTTTCCTTTACTGTTGGCCTATTAATAGCTGCCTGGCTGGTATCAGTGTCGAGTATGCGAGCCCTATGGGCGATGAAAATTGGCGAATGAGTGGCAATCGCTTACGTTGTGGTTTGTCTTTGACTGTCCCCAATTATGGTATTGCCTACTTTGAACAGTACGCTGCAAAACCAAGTCACTTTATTCTGAGTAAATGGCAACAAGTGGAACGACGATTACCTGCTGTAGTATTTGCTGCCCCTCCGGTTTGGAAACCTGGGGGCAATTCTTATCTCATCGCAAAAACGTCAGTAAATCCTGGTGAATATGGTCTGTATCTCCCACGCGATCCAGCGATGAAATTATTAACCTATTTGGCACAAGGATACCAAACAAGATTTCAATATCAGTCAGAACAAGGATTTGCAGTGACGGTTTCGCTGTCGCCAGCAAACTTCCAAAAGGTGTATGCAAAATATCAGCGTTGTCTGGGTAATCTTCTACCCTTTGATTATGCCAGTGTGCGGGAAAGTATATTACTCTTTAATACGGACAGTGATGAGTTAAGCGATGCAGCAAAACAACAATTAAAGAAAGTTGCTGAATATTGTCGGGCTGACCCTATGGTTAAACGGGTGAAAGTGGCAGGTTATACCGATGACACCGGTAGAAAATCTTATAATAACGCCGTGTCAGAGGGACGGGCTAAATCAGTAGCCAATTATCTATTAAGCCTTGGTGTGCAGCAGAGCCGTTTATCAGTTACCTGGTATGGCGTGCAAAATCCGGTAGCTCCAAACGACACTGAAGAAGGAAAAGCTGCTAACCGTAGAGTGGTCATAAAGCTATATAAATAAATCTAACAGTCTCCCTCTCATTAGAAAAAATCATTGCACGAAATACACTTTATCTGATAGAGTCAACTAACCTTAGCCAACCTATTGATTCGAAATATTTAATATTCTCTATAAAAATATTTTTTTATGGCGGATATTAAATTTGGTTTGCTAGACGAAAGGCTTTTTTTCTTTATTGTCAGGCATAATTAATTTGCAAATTACGTAAGTGATAGTGAATTAATTAGTGTGGTCATAAAAGAGTCATTGTCGTGTTGTAAAGTAAATTATTTATCGAATTAATAGAGAAATTTTGTAGAAATAGTGTTGACTTTGATAAAGTAGCGCTTGATAATTTGTCCATGTACGTTCTCGGATAGAGCGATGATTGCGTACTGTAGTCAACACCAAGTTGTGGTTTGACGGCTAAACGGGAAATTAATAATAAAAAAGTGGAGATGAAGCATGTTAAATTTGAAGAAAACAGCGGTAGCTGTTCTTGCTTTAGGTAGCAGTGCAGTATTTGCTGGAACCATGGGTCCAGTTTGTACCCCTGGTAACGTCACCGTTCCTTGCGAAAGAACTGCATGGGATTTCGGTGCTTATGCCCTGTATCTTGAGCCTGTCTATGATGCTGACTTCGGTTACCGTCGTCTGAATCCTTCTGTTGTTGATGGCGTTTCAACTCGTTTTGGTGACCTGGATCCTGATTGGGGATGGGGCTTCAAGATTGAAGGTTCTTACCACTTCAGCACTGGTAACGATTTGAACGTTAACTGGTACCATTGGGAACATGAAACTACCCATACTTATGCTGGTGCCTTCTCATTCAATGGCTCTAACTTCGGTCCTTTCAGCGTTTACAACCGCTTCGAGCCTAAGTGGGATGCAGTTAACATCGAGTTCGGTCAACACGTAGATTTCGGTGAGTTCAAAAACATCCGTTTCCACGGCGGTTTCCAATACGCTCGTATCGAAACTGACTACAGAGATGCTGTTACAGGCGTTTTCTTGAACTCAACTAACCACAGATACAACGGCTTCGGTCCTCGTGTTGGTATGGACATGTCTTATGACTTAGGTAATGGTTTCGCTATCTATGGTAACGGCGCAACTGCTATCCTGGTTGGTGACAGCAAGTTCAACAGCAACGTTGCTGTATTCCCAGCTTCTTTCAGCTTCTCTGGTTCTAAGACAGCTATTGTCCCTGAATTAGAAGCTAAAGTAGGTGCTAAATACACTTATGCTATGGCACAAGGTGATTTAACCCTGGATGCTGGTTGGATGTGGGTTAACTACTTCAACGCTAACCACTTCGTTAATGCAACTGACGTTAGAGAAAGTGACTTCGCTGTACACGGTCCTTATGTTGGTTTGAAGTGGGTTGGTAACGTGTAATTTGTCAACCGACAATGTTTTATTAAAGCCCATCACTTGTTGATGGGCTTTTTTTTGAGATAAATGGAGTGATCATGCTGAAAAAAACAACCATAGCTATTCTTGGCTTGGCAGTCAGTAGTGTTGCCACGGCGGGAATGTATTCAACTCCTCCAGCGCCTTCTTGCGCTCCTGGGGATGTCACTGTTCCTTGTGCAGCAAGTCAATGGGATATTGGCGCGCAAGCTCTTTATTTAAAGCCAATTTACGATGCTGAAAAAGGTTATGATTACAACAGCACAACAACTACAAATGGCGTTAAGGAATGGGATGGTGATTGGGGTTGGGGCTATCGTTTGGAAGGTTCCTATCACTTCAATACTGGAAATGATATTACTATGACTTGGATGCACTACGATGTGGATACAAGAAATAGTGGTTATTTTGGAGTAACACCATTTTCTGCAACGAATGTTCCTTATAATTTGTTTCTTGACAACAAATTCGATCAAGTGAACTTGATCCTGGGGCAACATACCGATATGGGGTTGTTAAAAAATGCCCGCTTTTACGGTGGATTACAGTACGCAGACATTCGAATTCATGCTGTAAATAACTATACAGCAACACCTTTGGCAATTGCTGCACTTGCTCCTGCAGGTTTTCGCCAAACCCGTGATTCCGAGTTTAACGGTGTAGGTCCTGTTGTTGGTGTTGATTATGCTTATGATTTGAATCCAAGCTTTAGTATAACTGCCAATGCAGCTACCTCTATTCTGTATGGTTCAAGTCGCTATTCTGGTGGCTTTGTTTTCGCTCCAAGCGGTTTGGTGCGTAATGATGTCTATGCAAGTAAGAAGTCGATTGTCCCAAGTCTTGAAGCCAAAGTAGGTGTGAACTATGCCTATGAATTGGCGCAAGGTGTGCTCAATCTTGAAGGTGGTTACCAGGTTGTTAACTATTTTAATGCCTTACCAACTAGAAAATTTACGGTTAACGGAGTTGTTCCTGGCACTATCCGCATTCCAACAAACAGCGATTTTGGTCTTTTTGGTCCCTACTTCGGTTTGAAATGGGTTGGCAATGCCTAAAATTGATAGTTAATACTCCTTCCGAGGCCCATGAAAATGGGCTTTTTTTTTGCCTGCTGTTTTTAATGTTTTCCATTCATAAGTCCATAAGAATCAAACAATAAATATTGTGCACAATCACTGGCCAATAAGTTCAATGCACGATATAATCGCCTCGCCAAACTATCCAGGAAGTAAAAAAAACATTCAGGAGTACTCCTCGTGAAACATAAAGTATTAATAATGATCGCGCTCGCGATTTTCTCAGGCTCGCTTTTTGCTGCAAATAATGAACAACTGCAGCGCGAAATTTTACGTTTACAACGCCAGACACAGGCACTACAGACTCAATTAAACCGTTTGCAAAAACAGTTAGTGACTCAATCTGTAAATAAGCCTGCGGTGAAGAAGGCCAGTAAACCCAAGCAAGCTGGCAAAACGACATCAAGCAGCAAGCCTGTACGGGCAAGACAACCTGTACCAGTTAAAAAGAGAGTAATCAAAAGGCCGGTAGAAGTAGGCCGATCTCAGTCTGCAAAGCCGCCTGCGCGGCATAGCGATGAACCAATTAAATCGTATCATACAAGCGCACTAACGGTTCATACAGTAGATGACCATCGGGATTCAAGTAATTTTTACCCTACAGCCTTACTTGCTGATGGAAAAGTAATTACCTTCATTGCAGGAACTCCGGTAGTAACCGCTCCTTATACTGGTGATAGACCTGCTTTTGATGGTTCAGATTATATCGTCAATATTTCAAGTATTAACCGAGATATTCGCTTAATGCAGCAACGACGCCGTCTTTACCGTGCATATGAAAGTATAGGGTACCCGGTTCCTAATGTCCCTATTATTGCTTTAAGTGGAAAAGCTGAACCTGTTGCCAACTTTAACCGGTCCTATGCAGGCAACACCACTGGTGATATCGATTTAGGTTCTAGTGAGTTTGATGTTGCAGCAATGTTGAATGATAAGGTAGAAGCATTTATGTCGGTTGCTTACGATGAAACACCACCGTTGGTGAGTGGTCCCCGCGTTAGCAATTCGGCTTTTCAATTAAACATGGGGTTTGTCAATATTGGTGATTTGGATCAATCCCCCTATTATTTCACTGCGGGACAATTATACGTACCCTTTGGCCGTTACTCCAGTGCAATGATCAGTTCTCCTTTGACCTTACGATTGACCAGAACAAAATCTCGGCCTTTCATTCTCGGTTATAAATCGCAATATGACTCTGGACCTTACGCCGCTGTCTATGGTTTCCGATCAGATACTACACTGGGAAAATCGGGTGTAGGCGGGGTCAACCTGGGTTATACGATCAAATCAGGTGATATGGCTGGGGAAATTGGAGCGAGCTATATAGGTTCGATCGATGATTCCGCAGGAATGCAGGACACTGGTTCGTCTCCTGGTACAACCTTTGGTGGTTTTAGTTCGATAACCAATGGTAATGAACGAGTAGGTAAAGTACCGGGTTTAGGTGTTCATTGGAACATGAATATCGATCGCTATAACTTTACTGCCGAATGGGTGGGCGCTACAAAGGCCTTTAGAACACAAGATTTAAGTTTTAATGGCCGAGGAGCAAAACCACAGGCTATCCAGTTAGAAGCTGGCGTAACCTTTATGAGTTTTTGTAAGCCCTCGTCGTTCTCAGTCGGTTATCAATGGACAAAAGACAGCTTGGCCTTAAATTTACCCAAGCGGCGGTTGGCTGGCGTATATAGTATTTCGATATGGAAAGATACCGTTGAAAGCCTTGAATATCGTCATGACAACGATTATAGAATCAACCAATTCGCGAATGGTGCATCACCTCCAAATGTGGTCAACCAAAATACAATTGGTACTGGCCGATCTTCAGATACGATACTTGCCCAAATCGGTGTGTATTTCTAAAAAAGAGTGGAATCAGTTTTATTACCGCGCAGTCAATTGCGCGGTAAGCGTTTTCAGAGTCTTCCTTAAAATCCTATAGAACACGGCTTATCCACAAAAATCCTGCTATGCTTAATCAAATAAGTGGTAGAACAGGATGTTTTATGCGGATTCTACATACCATGCTGCGGGTTACAGACCTGGACAAATCCATTGCTTTTTATACTTCCATGTTAAATATGAAATTAATAAGCCATAGGGAATATCCTGAAGGGCGTTTTAGCCTGGTTTTTCTTGGTTATCCTGATAATCCTGGAGGAGCACAATTAGAGCTTACTTATAATTGGGATAAGAACAGTTATGAGAAAGGTGATGCCTACGGGCATATTGCGATTGCCGTGGATGATGTCTATCAGGCTTGTGCTCGCATTAAAGCCCAGGGCGGGAACATTGTCAGGGATGCAGGCCCCATGAAATATGGCGATATTATTTTAGCATTCGTTAAAGATCCAGATGGTTACCTAATCGAGCTTTTGACTGACAAGGGTACGATGTCATGAGCGGGAAATTGAGACATCGCTTACTTGTATTGTTAGGTTTACTGGTTATTCTATTGCCCGTGATTGCAGCACCTGGGAAAGTGATTGAACTCAACGTTAATGGGGCAATAGGCCCTGCTACCGCCGACTATTTGTCACGTGCTATCCATGATGCACAAAATGGCACAGGCCTTATCTTGATCCAATTGGATACCCCGGGTGGTCTGGATAAATCCACTCGCCAGATCGTACTCGATATTCTTTCTTCCAAAGTACCCGTTGTAACTTATGTTTCACCCAATGGAGCCCGAGCGGCCAGTGCAGGGACTTTTTTGCTTTATGCCAGTACTGTGGCAGCCATGGCACCCAGTACCCATCTAGGAGCAGCCAGTCCTGTAAATCTGTTGGGTGATATGGATAAGACCGATAAGACGACAAAACAGAAATCAACAATGGAGAAGAAGGTCACTAATGATGCGGTCGCCTATATTCGTTCCCTTGCCCAACTCCGTGATCGTGACGCCGTATTTGCGCAAAAAGCAATTCTTGATGCAGCGACATTGACAGCAAATGAGGCTCTTAAAGCAGGCGTGATTAATATCGTCGCTAAAAATCGCGCTGATCTTCTAACCCAATTAAATGGTTTAATAGTGGTCCAGGATAACCAAAGAATTCAGTTAAACACGAAGGAAGCACAGGTAGAGAGCATAACTCCCGATTGGCGAACACGATTTCTACAGATCATTACAGAGCCTACAGTGGCCTACCTGCTTTTACTTTTAGGTATATACGGTATTTTCTTTGAATTGATGAATCCAGGATTTATGCTCCCTGGTGTTGTTGGTGCGGTAGCAATTTTATTGGCTTTATACGCCCTGCAACTCTTGCCTGTTAATTACGCGGGCCTTGGCCTGATTATTCTCGGTATTATACTGATTACCGCAGAGGGATTTACTCCCAGTTTTGGGACTCTCGGTTTGGGGGGGACGGTATCTTTTATTATTGGTTCTGTTTTGCTTATTGATAGTGATCATACCAGTTATCAAATTGCCTGGTCAGCTATTTGGGCGATGGCAGCGGTCAATGTAGTGTTTATATTTGCCTTGTTTACCATAGCGATCAAATCAAGAAAACAAAAAATACAACACGGCGTTGATATTTTACTAGGGGCTGAGGGCCGAACTTTAGGAATCGTCGATCCCTGTGGCCAGGCGGTCATTAGAGGGGAAATTTGGAGTGTGCATGCAAGCCAACCAATTCCCGCAGATAAACGTGTAAGGGTAGTTGCCACTAAAGGTCTACAATTACAGGTAGAAGAGATCAATCATGACGCTGATTCCAATATCAGCAGTAAGGATGCCTAAGGGGAAAATCATGACTTCATTCTTCGGGTTCATTGTAATTCTTGTCATTTTTATACTTCTGGCTGCGTTTCGTGTACTGAGAGAATATGAACGAGGCGTTGTGTTTATGCTGGGCCGCTTTTGGCGGGTTAAGGGACCAGGACTGGTCATCATTATTCCTGGTGTGCAACAAATGGTTCGTGTTGATCTGCGGACAGTGGTAATGGATGTACCCAGCCAAGACGTTATTTCGCGCGATAATGTTTCTGTTCGGGTTAATGCTGTACTTTATTTCCGGGTTGTTGACGCACAAAAGGCAATTATTCAGGTAGAAAATTATTTTGAGGCAACTAGCCAACTGGCACAGACTACTCTGCGTTCTGTTCTAGGCCAACATGAATTGGATGAAATGCTGGCAGAACGAGAACAATTGAATAGTGATGTGCAAAAAATATTGGATGCGCAAACGGATGGTTGGGGTATTAAAGTGTCTAATGTGGAAATCAAGCGTGTCGATTTGGATGAAAGTATGATTCGCGCCATTGCGAAACAAGCCGAAGCGGAACGAGACAGAAGGGCCAAAATTATTCATGCGGAAGGTGAATTGCAAGCTTCAGAAAAACTATTACAAGCTGCGCAAGTACTGGTGAAAGAACCGCAGGCGATGCAATTACGTTATTTGCAAACACTGGCCAGTTTAGCAGGAAGTAATACTTCGACGGTTGTTTTTCCCATGCCGATCGAACTGGGAGAATTTTTGCGGAAAATGAATAATAAATAATGTAAGTTCGATTGGTAGTTTTACTGGAGTGCGTCGACAGGAGAGTAAAAGTAAAACTGCCTTAATGACCTGCGCTTGCTAACAATGATATTCTTTTTCTGCTCTTTCCTTTGGCCATTGTGCCCAACTTTCGTTTGCATCCGGGAACGATTTCTGCGGCATTAGACAATGCTTCCACTGGTGTTATTGTACAATGGGATGTCCACTCTTTTCCATTTCACTGGCAAAATGGAGTTTGAATTTTTCGTTACTGGAACCGGGGGTGGGATTAAAGATAGGAATGCTGATATCCAGTTTGCCTTCGGGATCTGTTTGGCAAATTATTTCCGCAAAAAAGGTCGCAGCGAGTTCAGGATCCCAACCATACACACCAATACCTAACGGTTGAATAAACAGAGGGCGTTGCAGGACCAAGGCGTCATTTATTGCTCCTCTAAGTGCTTCCTTGTATTGTGCCTGCAAATCCTGTTCAGAGAGAGTCTTGGCAAAGGTCAATCCTTTATGCCCCAATTTATCAGGTACGGTGGCTACACCGCCAAGATAATCACCTTGTTTGGCAAGACGGCTATAAGCGGGCATTTCTTGTTTTTGCTGATGGAAATTATCCAATTGCAACTGTAAGGCAGCAATCCAACCACCAGGTCGATTTTCGTGATGAAGATTTTTGTCAAAATATGCTTTAAAGACGGTGAAGCCTGCACCCATACTGGATACCGTGTGGCAGGTTACCGTGCCCGCACAGACAATAAGAGAATTTTTTTTGGGTTTGGCATTAACTGGTGTTTGGATGGGCATAAGATGACTCCAAATAAATGCAAACTAGCTTGATAATATAATATTTTTTTTTAAATGACTGCAATTTTGAGGCGAGATATTCTTTTTACGGTAAAAATAATATACAATCCCGGGTTATTTTGTAACCCAGTTTATAGTTAAAGATTAGGGAACAATCAATGAAATTTAATAAACATCTTTTGGCCTCCTATTTGTTTCCAATTGCAAATCGCCTTTTATCTCCTCTTAATCTGAAATTGTCAACCAAGAATACGCCAAATAGAGATTTTGGCTCCTTTATTGGCCATTTGAAAAGACTTAATTATCATATTAAAACTGTTATTGATGTCGGGATCGCTTATGGTACGCCGGCGCTTCATAAATTTTTGCCAGAAGCAAAATTTTATCTGGTTGAGCCAGTCCCCCACTGTTTACCTTTACTTAAAAAGCTTGAGAATAGTATTGGTGCCACTACTTATAACGTGGCTGCAGGTGCAGAAGATAGTGAAATTGAATTTTTTCTCCACGATGACATTTCTGGCTCGAGTTGTTTACGCCAATGGGAGGGGGAATCGTTTGACGGGAAAAAAATTACAGTGCCTTTGAGGCGATTAGATACGTTGATCCCTCAAACAATAGCACGTCCCAGCTTGTTGAAGATAGATACACAAGGGAATGAGTTAGAAGTATTGAAAGGCTCTAAAGAGCTCTTGGATAAAATTGATATTTTAATTATCGAAACCTCATTTCATGAGTTTCGTAAGGGTGCTCCTGAGATTCATGAAATTATTTCAACCATGGTTGATTTAGGTTATCGCTGTTATGAGGTATTAGAAGGACATTATCGTGCAATTGATAATGCCCTGGCGCAGGTTGATATTGCATTTGTTAAACATGATTCGCAGCTTCGATCTTCAAAATGTTTTTTAGTGAAGAGCAATTGGAAGAATATTTATCAAAGCCTAATCCACAAGCACTAATTAATATTTAATAAGTTGGTTATGAGCCTTCCTTTTAACCAAGGAAGGTCTGTACTTGTAGTAATAAAATGCAATGCCAGCGTGATTTTCTCTGATTGATGTGGCCCGCCAATCAATCCTGTTACTGTGGATAGCTGAATGTTTAAAAATCTACTTATTTTTCCCCTGATCCTGATTTGTGCTGAAATGGCAGTTTTTCTTTCAACGGATATGTATCTGCCTGCTTTACCCGATATGATGCATGATTTGGATGTATCTACCAGTCTTGTTCAACTCACTTTGTCTGCTTGGTTTTTAGGCGGTATGTCGGTGCAATTATTTATAGGGCCTATTTGCGATCGAGTTGGCAGACGTCCGGTTTTTATAACGGGTATGTTAATTTTTGTGTTATCTACCTTCGTATGTGCAATCGCCCCTAATATTAGTGTCTTGATTGCAGCGCGTTTTTTTCAAGGTTGTACAATCTGTTTTATCATTGTTCCAGGATATGCCAGTATCCATGAACTCTATGATCAAAAAAATTCGGTTCGCCTTTTAGCGACTATGAGCAGTATTACGGTCCTTGCCCCTGCTTTAGGTCCTTTCCTTGGCGGGCTTTTGGCGACATTAACGAATTGGCGGTGGATTTTTCTATCTTTATTTGTTTGGGGTCTATTAATTACGGGTTGGGTTCTGGCGCGTATGCCAGAAACCCTGGCGGCTGACAAACGTGCACCACTAAACCTTCCTTTTGTGTTAGGTCAATATAAAAGTATCGTGACAAATTGGCAGTTTATGCATTATTTATTGCCCTATTGGCTGATGTTTTGTGGTTTCATGAGCTGGCTGGTTTGCGGACCTTTTCTGGTCACTAATGAATTTCATTATAAGCCACTTTATTTTGGAATTTTTCAGTTACTGGTTTTTGGCTTTTATATGGTTGCTAACCGATTAGTGCGGTTTCTTGTAGACAAAATGAGGCTTAACCAGCTGATTGAACTGGGCTTGTTTATTCTGTTGGCGGGCAGTCTTTTTTCTATGGCTACGTCGTTGCTCTACCCTTCGCATTTATTTGGGCTAATTGGCGGCATCATGCTTTTTGCTTTTGGTTTTGGGCTTTCTTCCGCCTCCCTGCAACGCTTGGCGATTGAATCATCGGATGCCCCTATGGGTTCACGAATGGCTGTATTATCAACCGGCCTTGGCATATCGGGGCTATTAGCTACGGGATTAGTGAGTCTGACTTATCATGGTAAATTAAGTTCACTTGCCTCTATCCTTTTTGCAACGGCCGTAGGTGCTTCTTTATTGTATCGAAGTGGTAAACGTTACCATTTAAGCCGTATTAATAATGAAGAGCCCTTGGTAAATGAGGGATGAAAAATTATTTCGGCAAAAAAATTTAGGTTGTTTCTGAAAGCTCAAGTCTATTTTTCCGGGGAGAAAAAGCCAGATTTGTTAACCAATTTTTACTAGGTACTTCATACCATTTATAAATAAAATAGGAAATAGATAGCAAACTTAGTAAGGCAATGAAGAACGTTTCAGTTTTATTGAACAAGGTGAATTTCTTGGTTAAATAGATTACACAGGTATAGACGGGAAATTGGATTAGATAAACACTGTAGCTGATATCACCTAACAAGATTAATTTTTTCCTTAACCAAGAGCTCTTCATCTCAATAAAGGGAGTGAGGCTTATAATAGCGATGGTTAAGAGTGAATAACAAAAACGCCCAATACCATAACTTGGATTTCCAACAATTTTATCCAATACCATATAAATAATGAGTAAAATCAAGATCATCTTTACAAGAAGTTGCTGTTTTTGACGCAACTGTGTCTGATAACGCTCATAGAAGATGAATAAAAGAATTCCTGCCATAAAGAAATAGAAATGATTGAGCGGGTTTGTATAAAGGGGCCAACTGGCCACTAATTCCTGAACATGTTCGGTTGAATTATAGGTATAAAGATTAGTGTTGTTTAAAAACTGGTAATCTACTGCCAAAAAAATGGTAAATAAAGTAAGAATAGTTACATAGTTGCGATCATTTTTGGTTAAACAAAGAATAAAAGGTAACAAAAAATAGAAGACATATTCGATACCGATAGACCAACCCCCTCTCACGGGAGTTAAATTAGTATTAATAAAGCCAAAAATAAACAATAAATTATTGGCGTTCATTAATTTTTCACTGGTGTTGGTTAAAGGAGTGACCAGCTGTATTAGCAAAACTAAAGTGATTATGAGGAAAGGATATTTTCCCAGGGAAGGTGCTTTTTTCTCTCCAACCAAACCAAATACAAATAAAGTAGCAACAATTAGCAGGATTGCTGGTGCTTGGAGAGTATTAAGCAACATACAAAGGTAGAATAAAGGTGCTATTCGAGCAAAACGTTTATATAAATAAGTTCCTGTATTCCTGATATTACTAAAGTCTGTTTTGTGATAACTGTAAAACAGGGCAAAGCCGCTAATAGCAAAGAAGCCATCAACGCTTACTATTCCTGCCGTCATAATGCCATGAAACTGTTTTAAATAATCGAGATCTAAAAACTGAATATAATGATAAATTGCCACCGATAGAGCTAACAGGCCGCGTGTAATATCAATCCCATCAATTCTTTTCATGCGTAAATAGTTTTTAAAATAGCCACTATACTTGAGATCCTTCGTTGATTAAATCTTTGGGAAATATTTTTCACTTAAATGCAAAAATAAAAAACATATTGTTATTGGTTGGGTCAATTTGCTGTTGTTAACTATTTTGCCAGTCATTATACGATATAAGTTTACCTTTCTGATCCCTAATTTATCTCTAAATGAACAACTCAATGGGGCGCCTGCGAATAAATGCAGACGGCACAGTCTTTATTAAACCTCGCAAATGACTTTCCCCTTCCCCTCCAAATGCGTTTATGGTAGAAAGTGCTTTTTGATAGCAAAATATACATGGGGCATGACATGTCAATAAAGTCAGATCGCTGGATAGAGAAAATGGCATTGGAACATGGGATGATTTCACCTTATCAACGCGGACAGGTCCGTGAGACAGATAAAGGCCGAATCATTTCTTATGGGGTTTCCAGTTACGGTTATGATGTGCGTTGCGCGGATGAATTTAAAATATTTACCAATATTAATTCCGCCATTGTTGATCCAAAAGCGTTTGATGCGAATAGTTTTGTGGATGTAAAATCCGATGTTTGCATCATTCCTCCAAATTCTTTTGCCTTGGCGCGTACAGTAGAATATTTTCGTATCCCGCGTAATGTACTAACGATTTGTTTAGGAAAGTCAACGTACGCACGTTGCGGTATTATTGTGAATGTCACACCGTTGGAACCGGAATGGGAAGGTCATGTGACCCTGGAGTTTTCCAATACCACGCCACTACCCGCTAAAATCTATGCTCATGAGGGTGTGGCACAAATGCTCTTTCTGGAATCCGATGAAGTTTGCGCGGTATCTTACCGCGACAGAGGTGGAAAATATCAAGGACAGACTGGCGTTACGTTACCGCGCACCTGATTCCATACGACGTTTAGTCGTCTGTGTCTTTGAGTGGGATATGGCCGCGTGATGCGTCCACCCGCTCTCTAAGCTCTTTTCCCGGCTTGAAATGAGGACTATATTTTGCCTCAGTAACTACCTTCTCGCCTGTTTTAGGATTATGAGCATTGCGTGGTGGACGGTAATGTAGTGAGAAGCTGCCAAAGCCCCGGATTTCAATGCGTTTGCCATCAACAAGGGCTTCACTCATTAATTCAAGAATTCGGTTAATGCCATCAGTAACCTGCTTTTCAGGCAGATGTGTCATTTTTGCAGCAAGGTTTGCAATGAGTTGCGATTTAATCATACCCACCTCGGTTAGCCGCGTTGTTAGGGTGTCAGTACCAAGACACAACAGGTGCTGACTTTCTTTATTCTATTTAAGTATAGACACGAAAAGAAATTATTCAATGTTATCAACTAACTGTAATAATATTCTAATTAGTAACACATTGTTACCCATCTTATTAAATAATTTACCTTTTGCAACTAGGGAAAACATTAGTTTACCTTGTTTTTTGCCGATCCTGCCCGGGGAACGCTTGATCTTGGCGTTGTTGGATATAGGCTTTAACGATGCCCCAGCTCATTTTTACCTGGGTTACTGCCTCTAAGGTAAACAAATCAGAACGGAGTGCTTTACTAGTAGTAATGACCAGGGCTCCTGGTTTAATTTGCTCAACAAGTTTACTAATCGCCAACCAGGTTTCGCCAAAAAAAGCAGTTGCATTAATAAAAATAAGATTGGCATCGGCAAAATTGGTTTCTAGAAAGTTACCCTGTATGAATTCAATGCGCGTAGCCTTGGTTTCATAGTCTTGAATGCATTTTAGACGTTGCTGTTGCTGTTGGGCACAGTGGTGTAAAGAGGTAAAAAGCTCAATTCCACAACTTTTTTTTACGTCAAACACCATGATGCAAGCCAATACTGCCTTGCCTGTACCACTGCCCAAATCATAAAAGACAGTGGATGGTCCTGGTTTGCCTAAGGATAGCAGTGCAATAAAGGATTCAAAGTCTATTTCTCCATACACATATTCCGGCGCATCCTGCCTGGTTCTTTCTGCTTTAGATAAGGCAAAACCATCGACATTCGCATACAGTTGTCGATAAACCTTGTGGTGCTTATTAAGGCGCAAGTTTTTTCGCCAGCGTTGTAATTTAATTTGCCGCCGCCAGATTGGCAAAAATAAAAAGAGAGAGCAAATCACAATAAGCGATGCAAGTAACATATTAAATTCGGTAGTCCTTAGGCATGTGAAGTAGAGGTGCTTTTTGAGGCTTCATACTAGCTTCCCCTTGGTTTCCTTAATACAGTGTATAACTTTATTAGAGTGAAATGGTCTATTTTATGCTTTTTTCGCTTATCCGCTGTATTGAGCTTAAAACGGTTTTTCCATGCTTAAAAGCCTGATTATTACGATTCTCTTCGTTTTTCTTATTGCGCTGCTAATGATTTATTATGGGCAAAGGAATTTGATTTACTTTCCAACAAAGGATAAGCCTGATCGCCATGCCTACCAGGCAGGTGATATGCAGCAAATCACCCTGCATACAGTTGATGGATTACGCTTAAACGCGTGGTACAAACCCGCTGCCCTAGGGCAACCTACCTTGTTGTTTCTACATGGTAACGCAGGGCATATTGGCTACCGTATGCCTTTGGTGCGGCAATTTCTGGCGAGCGGTTTGGGGGTATTGTTACTGGAGTATCGGGGTTTTGGCGGTAATCATGGCCAGCCCACAGAACAAGGATTATATCAGGATGGCCGTGCAGCCGTACAATTCCTGCTAAATCAGGGGGTTAAACCCAGCCAATTGATATTCTATGGGGAATCATTGGGTACAGGCGTGGCAACTCAACTTGCTACGGAGTTCCCCATCTGCGCGCTGATTTTACAATCACCCTACACGTCAATGTCAGCAGTCGCTCGATTCCACTATCCTTGGCTGTTAATATCACCGTGGGATAAATACGATTCTCTCGCGCGTATTCAAACTATCCACGTCCCTTTATTGATCCTGCATGGTAAGCAAGATCGCATTATTCCCTATGCACAAGGATTAATCCTTTTCGAACAGGCAAATCAGCCCAAGCATTTGGTGAGTATTGCTGATAGAGGCCATAACGATTTATGGAGCCCTTATTTTACGCAGGAAGTAAAGAGCTTTATTCGCACCAATTGCCATTAATAAGATCTTTATGGGCATGATTCGTGCATTCTAGTGTAAATTTAATGTTAATATTCCCTTAACCTTAATTGATTAGAATGGAATCATAACTCTAGCGTGGAGAACATTGTGCCTACTTTGTCTGTTACATCGACACCAGGCTTTTTTACGCGCCAACTTGGCAGTGTTGCAAAGCCCATTGTCAAAACCTCTTCAGAGCCAGCTTTTGTCAATGTGGGTGGAACTGGCGATTGTGGTTTTAGGTCGATTGCAGCTTGTCTAATTGATGATTATTTATTCAAGAGAAATCTTGTTAATCAACAGATTCTTGAAAGACTGCTTGCGCGTTACTTTGAATATTTTCCTCATCCACAGCCCTTTGGACGTACGGCAAGAGATCGCTTGGAGAGTATGACTAGAAGTCCTTTGGCGATAGCGGAATGTACGCGTCGATTGGCTTATGTTTTACGCCAGATCGCGGTTGATGAATTATGTGCACATCCAGAGAAATATCGCGGTGCCTTTGCTTCTTTTGAGGATAATGATCAGCATGCCAATGAAGATAGGGAAGCAACACCAGAACGGATGCGCCAGGAAACTACCTGGATTGATGAGAGCGCTATTGCCGCATTGGCTAATGCCCTTAAATTGCCCATAGAAGTACACGTGGTGACAAAGAATAAAGAGTTGCCTATGCGTCTGCAATATAATGCTTCTTCTGATGCCACACCAGAGGTGGTAATGCAGTTACAGAATGGACATTATATACCCCGCGTAAGTCAGCCAGCTCGCTTTATGAATATTAGTGAGCAACAAAAGAATATGGGACCATTACAACCTGTCACTCAAAGTGTTCAGGATCCTCCTTTATCTGAAATTCTGGCTAAAATTGCAGCAGAAGATCAGCGTTTGTTGGAAGAATTTGAAAATACTGTCAATCAACTCACTGCCAGTGTAATTGCAGGTGAAGTGACCAAAGAAGAATTGCTTGAAATTTATGTTAAAGGCATGGCAAAGAGTGATTATTTGCAGGGCCGGGTAAAATATGTAGGTCTTGAACACGGGAATCAACGCTTTTTCGAAGCCATTGAGAGTGCGAAACCTGGAGCGAAAATCAAAGCAGTCAGATTGGGTTCTGATAGCCATGATAAGCAAGTTGTTAACGAGTTGGTCCATGCTATTGCACGGGCAATCAGTATTGGTCAATTGGATCCCGGAGTGGTCTTTGCCAAGATTGAACATGACGAAGATTTCAGAATGGCTATGCCGGCTCTTAAATAAAAGTTTATGAAATTGAAACGGCCACCTCGCGTGGCCGTTTTTTTAGAGACTGTTTACATTTCGCTTGCTTCGGGTTTGCTGTTCGAGCGTCGCAGCGGAGCCTAAACGCCAGTATGTGGGCAGCGAAGTGCGGAGCGACAGACCCGAAGCGCCAACTAGTAGACGTTTAAATAGCCCTTAAAGAAACCCCTGTTCTTTCATCCACTCATCATTGGCATGTTTAGACATGTAATTGCGGATAGAGTCCGGCAAAATAACCAGACATTTTTGTCCTTCGCGAAGAGAACTTGCCGCTTGCAATGCACCCCACATGGCAGCGCCGGAAGATCCGCCAACTAATAATCCCTCTTCACGAATTAATTCTCTTGCAACTCGAAACGAATCGGCATCATTTGTTTTAACGTAGGTATCAATTAAGCTATTGTCGAGCACATCAGGAAAGAAATCATACCCAATTCCTTCCACGTGGTAAGGCTTAATCTCGTCACCACCACCAAGAATAGAGCCAATAGGGTCGATACCCACAATTTTAATAGCAGGGTTATATTCTTTTAGTCTTCTGGCAATCCCTGTTATCGTCCCTCCGGTACCTACACCGGCCACTACCATATGCAAATCCTTACCAAAATCGTCAATGATTTCCTGGGCAGTACCCTGATAATGCGCATTTGGATTATCTGGATTGGCATATTGATCAAGGATATGTGAATTAGGAATTTGACGCTGCAAGTCTTTGGCAAGCGAAATATGGCTATCGGGGTCATTCCATGCTGCTTCAGTACGAGTGCGATAAATGGTGGCTCCCAGGCGCTCTAAAACAGACTGTTTCTCCTGACTCATTTTGTTGGGCATGGTAATGACAACGTTATAACCCATGACTGCACCTGCCAGAGCGATCCCAATACCTGTATTGCCTGAAGTGGGTTCAATTAATGTATCGCCTGGTTTGATTCGCCCTTCACGCTCTGCGTTCTTAACCATTTCATAACCGATACGGTCTTTAACGGAGCCGCCAGGATTAAGAAATTCGCATTTAGCATAAAGCTCACAGGCAAGCCTGGCGCCCAGGCGATTAATTTTTACCACCGGTGTATGTCCTATAGTGGCGAGAATGTTTTGATAAATCATAGGTAGGTCCTTGTAATGATTTGCCATTCAGTATACGACAGAGCCTAAGGCTTGCCCACTGTATACGTACTATTTACCTAAGACTTTATCGGAAATTCTATGAGCGATGAGATTTGCTTTGTTAATGGGGATACGCGTGTGCTCCCTGTTTTGAGTTTTCCTGTTTCGTGGTAGATCGCAGGTCGATTTTACAAGTGGGCTTGCAGCAGCTAGAATGGCTAAACAGATGTTAAATCACTCAATTTCAAGGATGACAGCATGAAAAAAATTTTTCCTTTTACGAATCTGACTGTCGCTGTATTGTGTACAGCTCCCTTACTATTAACCGGATGCCAGGGTATAGAAGAACTTTTTACTGATTCTTCCCAGCGCTCCTACGAGCAAGGCCATCATACAGGGGCTGGTTATGGAAGGGCGAATAGATCACAATCACAGTCGCAATCGACTCAATATACAACGACTACCAGTGGCTCTACTTCAACAGGGAAAGCTTCTGTAACACCAGCGACTCAATCAACCACTACCAGCGGCAGTGTTCCTATTGAACCACCTACAGTGCCTACTATAGCGCCGACCACCGCAACATCGACCCCGTCAACAACGCCAGCAGCAACGACCAGTACACCACCCAGTGGTATGGCTCCACCGACAGTTAGTCAATAAAGACCAGGGTCTGTTGACATCTCTACTATCTTGGTCGAAAAGGGTTGATTTCCTGCGCTTCGCTGCTCATTTACTCTCATGTAAACTGTGCTGCGATGCTCGTAAATCAACCCTTTTCGACTCAAGCTAGCGAAATGTCAACGGACCCCAGAGGGTGGGTACCAGGACTCTACTAGATCATTAAATTTTGTCAGGTATTGGAGCTTGAAGCGGAATAATTGATCGTCTTCACGGACCAGACATCCTCGTGTATGCTCGCAGCAAAAGACCAATACGATTTCCAATCAATTTTTGTTGAGTGTAATAAATGAATACATTGAAAGCACAGGCTGCAAAGGCTGCATTAGCTTATGTGGATGATAATATGATAATCGGCGTGGGTACCGGCTCAACAGTCAATTACTTCATTGATGAGCTGGCAACCATCAAACATCGTATCGACGCCTGTGTGGCTAGCTCAAAGGCAACCGAGAGTCGATTACGTGCCGCTGGTATTCCCGTTATCGATTTAAATTCAGCAGGCGATTTACCCATTTATGTCGATGGGGCGGATGAAGTGAACGAAAGGTATGAAATGATTAAGGGCGGAGGGGGCGCACTGACCGGCGAAAAAATTGTTGCAACGGTAGCGCGTCAATTCATTTGTATCGTTGATGAATCAAAACTGGTAAAGCATTTAGGTTCTTTTCCTCTGGCGGTCGAAGTTTTACCAATGGCACGCAGTTATGTTGCGCGTGAAATTGTTAAATTAGGGGGGGATCCGGAATATCGCGAAGGTTTCATTTCTGACCATGGCAATATTATTCTTGATGTTTATAACCTGGAAATTACTGATGCGAGGCGGTTAGAAGACACAATCAATTGTATTCCCGGTGTAGTGGAAAATGGTTTATTTGCTAAACGACTGGCGGATAAGGTTTTGGTTGCCAGCGAAAATGGAGTAAAGGTCATTTGATGAAACAGACTTGAACGATTTGAGTCAATCACAAGAAGTAGCAAATGTTATGAAAGGAATAAAAGGGAATCCAAGTTTATGAACTTTACCAGAATTTTATTGCAAAATATTGTTAGCAGGACAGTTAGCTCCGTTTTCTCTATCATGCTTCTGATAGCTGGGTCACTAATATCCATGTCGTCGTTGGCAGGTGGTATGAATGAGGTTGTAATGTCTGGCAAGCGGGAACTAAAGCCTTGGTCAATAACAGGAAGCCTGGGCTACACCGATTACCAAAATATGTACAAAGCCGATGGTCAAACGGGGATAGGCCGATTTGCTCTTGGCCGAGATTTGCTGATTTACAAGCAATGGATCGTTGGCCTGGAAATAGGCATACAAAATGGCAATGACATGCGCCTTGGTGTTTCCCAGGCTACGCTGGATGAACTTGGCGGTCTTCCGATTCAATCGACGGTTAAACCTGTCCTGGATGTACTCGCCACATTGGAAGTCCCCCTTTGGAATACAAGCGCGCTTTCTGGCCAACTCAAAGGAGGCGTTGCCTATCGTCGTTGGCAATTTAACAATCGTGTCAGTATTAACGATAAGTCGCAATTGGCTGGAGAAGTACAAGCGGGTTTGGGTTATTCAATCAGTGAGTGTACCAGTTTGAGTTTGTTGTATCAGGGAATTTTTGGCAGTAACCCCGATTTTCGTGTTAATGCACTTCAGCAGACAGGTCAGGTCGCTAATATTCCGGTACAACATGGGGTATTGCTTGGTTTCTCAGTTAGAGTTTAATCCATACAAATCATAGGGATTGTGATGAATAAAAAAATAACAATGGTGGGTATTGTTTCAGCGGTAAGTTTTACAACGGCAATCTATGGAGCAAACCCTGCTTCAACACAGTACGTTGATCAAAAAGTTCAGCAAGCTGTCAGTCAGCTTGAGTCGCAAATTGCCAGTATTTCCGGAACACCAGGCCCCCAAGGCCCGCAGGGTCCACAAGGTACAAGTGGTGTGGGTGTTCCTGCAGGAGGGACTACCGGGCAGTTGCTCGCAAAAGTGACAAATGTTGATTATGACACTCAATGGATTGATGGACCCGTTACTTACGCTGTTGGCCAGCAGGCTATGGGAGGTATCGTGTTCTGGGTGGATTCCTCCGGCCAGCATGGATTAATTGCTGCCAGTGCCGATAATGAAGGAGGAGGTACGGTAACATGGCGAAATAGTACTGATGTACTGACCAGGGCCATTAGTGACGGGATCTATGGTGGAAGGCCTAATACGGGACAGATTATGGCGCTGCAAGTTCCGGATGGCAATAATATTTTCGCAGCCCGAGTGTGTTATAATTATGCCATTCAGTCCGATGGCACTAGCGCTTGCGCCGATCCGGGTGCTGCTGGCGCCACTTGTTATGCGGACTGGTATCTCCCTTCAAGATTTGAGCTTAATCAACTTTATTTACAAAGAGCTGTAGTTGGCGGTTTTACTGCTAATAGTTATTGGAGTTCCACCGAAAGTTCGGCAAGCGACGCCTGGTCCCAGAGTTTTGCGCTTGGTAGCCAGAATTTTGTTTTGAAGGATTCTCTGATGCAGGTACGTTGTATCCGGGCTTTTTAACCCGCGCATTCTTAATTTTTTCTTAAGTTATACTCGATATACTTCCCTTATCTGAAAAGGGAGTATGAGATGCGTGTATTAATTGTCGAGGATGGTGCTTTTAATGCGTTTTGCCTAACTCGTTTGCTTGAAAGTGTTTGTCAGCAGGCGCAAGTCACTGTAGTAGGTGATAGTCTTAGTGCCCTCAATTATCTTAGGCACAATACCCCAGCTTTGGTGATTGTGGATGGTCATTTAAGGGCTGGCGATGGACTAAAATGCAATGGTCCCGCGCTGGTTGATGCTATATGGCAAACCAATCCACATCTTCCTGTACTAGCTTGGTCAGATTGTGAGACCATGCGACATGCTTTTGCTGAAATTTTCAAACAATATAACAAGCCCTTTAACGAGCATACTTATTGGCCCAAAGTGGTCAGTCATGAGCGTATCCGTATGTCTTTCTCGTATTTATTGCGTACTGGATCGGGTTCTTTTGAACCCCTGCAACGCAGTGAAAGAGTAGAAATACTTCACGCTTAATTTGTGTCGCTTGGCCTGGCATAACCAAAGAAATGAATTTCCACTTTGTGGTCCTTATTTAGTGGGCTTCATCCCAATCATGGCCGACTCCAATCGAAACGATTAACGGTACCGATAGTTGTACAGTATGTTCCATCAATTCGCGAATGGTTTGCGTTGCGTAATCAATAGCAGATTCGTGAATCTCGAAAACAAGTTCATCATGCACTTGCATCATCATCCTTACAGGTGGTTTTCCCGATGAGTTTTGCCAATTAGCAATTGCAAGCATCGCTTTTTTTATGATATCTGCTGCTGTACCTTGCATGGGAGCATTGATTGCTGTGCGCTCTGCAGCTTTTTGCCGCATTAAGTTGCGCGCATTAATCTCCGGCAGATAGAGGCGGCGGCCAAACAGCGTTTCGACATAACCTTGTTGATGAGCTTGCTTGCGGGTGCGGTCCATGTAGGCAAGTACGCCGGGATAGCGGGTAAAATAAACATCAATGTAATATTGAGCGTCCTGGCGTTCAATCCCCAGTTGCTTGGCCAGGCCAAAAGCCGACATGCCGTAGATCAAGCCGAAATTGATCGCTTTGGCACGGCGACGATGTTCGCTAGTGACCTCAGCCAAATCAACCTGAAAAATTTCACTGGCAGTGGCCGCATGGATGTCCCAACCACAGGCAAACGCTTTAAGCAGATTTTCATCTTGCGAGAGATGCGCCATGATGCGTAATTCAATTTGTGAATAATCCGCTGCCAATAAGACATGATCAGGCGGCGCGATGAACGCTTTGCGAATCAGGCGCCCTTCTTCGTTTCGTATCGGAATATTTTGCAAATTGGGTTCACTGGAAGATAGACGTCCAGTTGCTGCTACTGCCTGATTATAACAGGTATGTACCCGCCCTGTTTTGGGATTAACACGTTTAGGCAAGGCATCAATATAAGTAGATACCAGTTTGCTTAAACTACGGTATTCAAGAATAACTGCTGGCAGGCGATAGTCAAAGGCGAGTTCTTGCAGGATTGCTTCTGCAGTGGATGGCTGCCCGGTGGGGGTTTTAGCCAGAGCCGGTAGCTTTAACTCATCAAAAAGAATTTCCTGTAACTGTTTGGGAGAATTCAGATTAAAAGGTCTTCCCGCTAATTGTATCGCTTCTTGTTCCAGCAAAATGATACGTTCTTTAAGTCGATGACCATGTTTTGCCAAAGTCTCCAGATCGATAAGAACCCCGCCGTATTCCATATTTGCAAGCACAGTAAGCAACGGTATCTCAATGTCATGTAACACGGTTTTCAACCGTTCATCGAGCATGGGATAGAGTTTGTTATGCAATTTTAAAGTGACATCAGCATCTTCTGCAGCATAGGGGGCTGCTTTGCTAACAGGGATTTGATCAAAGCGTAGTTGCTTTGCACCTTTGCCTGCAATGTCCTCAAAACTGATGGTCTTATGGCCTAAATATTTTAACGCCAGGGAGTCCATATCATGCCGCCCTGCGCTGCTGTTTAACACATAAGACTCCAGCATGGTGTCGAAAACAATACCTTGCAGGCTAATACCATGGTTTTTAAAGACGTTATAATCGTATTTTAAATTTTGCCCCAGTTTGCCGATAGCTGGATTTTCGAGAATTGGTTTTAAGCGATTTAGTACCGAGTCACGAGATAATTGTTCAGTACCATCGTTGTGTGTCAGGGGAATATAGACCGGGTTGTTTTCAGTAATGCTTAAGGCTATACCGACAATTTCTGCATCCAGCGAGTCGAGACTGGTTGTTTCAGTATCAACACAAAACAGATCACAAGCCTCCAATTGACAAAGTAATTCATTAAATTGCATTTCATTGGTGATGACGCTAAAGGGAGCTTGTTGTCTTTGTGTGGTGGGTGCCGGACTGGATTGTTGTAACCGCTCTTCCTGCTCTAAAAGTTCTTTTAACCAGGTTTTAAATTCCAACTCTTTGACAAGTGCTATTAATCGTTCTCTATCCGCTGTTTTAGGGCTGAGATCGGAGAGCGTTAATGGCAACTCCACATCTGTTTTGATAGTGACAAGTTTTTTAGATAGGGGTAAATAAGTAAGACTTGAGCGTAAATACTCTCCGATTTTGCCGCTAATTTTATCCGCTGCAACAATTAAATTATCCAGTGTTTCGTATTCCTGTAGCCATTTGGCTGCTGTTTTAGGACCACATTTAGTGACCCCTGGTATATTATCTACACTGTCACCAATTAAAGTTAGATAATCAATAATCTGCTCTGGACTGACACCAAATTTCTCTTTGACACCATCGATATTCAGCAGTTGATTGCTCATGGTGTTGATAAGCGTGACCCGCTCATTAACTAATTGAGCCATGTCTTTATCACCAGTTGAAATCAACACGTCAAGACTTTGTTCGACGGCTCTGTGGGCTAGAGTGCCAATCACATCATCTGCTTCAACGCCTTCAATAATCAATAAGGGTAAACCCATCGCTTGTAGCAGATCAATCATGGGCTTAAATTGATCGTGTAACTCCTGGGGCATGGGGGGGCGGTGAGCTTTATAATCCGGGTACCATTCATCCCGGAAGGTTTTACCTTTAGCATCAAAGACAACCGCGATTTGCTG
Organism: Legionella feeleii; assembly: GCF_001467625.1. Taxonomy (GTDB): domain Bacteria; phylum Pseudomonadota; class Gammaproteobacteria; order Legionellales; family Legionellaceae; genus Tatlockia; species Tatlockia feeleii. The sequence goes on along the minus strand of NZ_LNYB01000080.1, from coordinate 213,326 downwards.
AGGCTGATAGTCTTTGATTAATCGTTTAACCATATTGGCAACACCATAGATGGCGCCAGTAGGTTGCCCTTTAGAGTTGGTAAGTGGTGGTAATGCATGAAAGGCACGAAAGAAATAAGAAGAACCATCTACCAAAATTAAGGGTGCGGTCATTATTCTTGAGCCTCGTACTGATCCAGGCGTGCGTTCAGTTCTGCAACTTTTTCACCTAATCCTTTCAAGTTTTTGCGCATTATAGGAATACGAGTGACAGATAGTTCCTGTTCAATGGCTTTATCTTTAGGACGAGCGGGACTTCCCAAATAGATATTGCCCTGCTTTAAATGTTTTTTGGGAGGTACACCGGCACGGGCACCTAGAATCACGCCATCATCAATCCGGACATGATCACTGACTCCCACGTTAGCTGCAAAAATGACGTGACTACCACTGGTTGAGCTTCCTGCTATACCAGTAAAGGCGCAAAGAATATTATGTTGACCCAGCTTTACTGAGTGGGCTATTTGTACCAGGTTGTCAATTTTTGTTCCTGCCCCAATAACCGTTGCGTCTAATGTGGCTCGATCTATTACTGTATTTGCACCAATCTCAACATCGTCTTCAATAATTACCCGGCCTATATGAGGTACTTTCAAATGCTGGCCGTCAGTAAAAGTATAACCAAATCCATCTGAACCAATTACTGTTGAGGCATGAATAGACACACGGGAGCCAATTTGGCATTGGTGGTAAATGGTTACATGCGGGTGTATGGTGGTATCGGTACCGATGATTACGTCGTAGCCAATATTGACATGCCCTTTAATAACCGTGTTATCCCCTATGACAGATCCTGCTTCAATGGTTACATAAGGACCGATAGAGACGTTTTTACCGAGGGTGACATCTTGCGCAATCACTGCTGTAGGATGTATACCTGGGGTTGCCTTTCTCGGTGGATGAAAATGGTTTAATAATTGAATAAAGGCTTTAAAAGGATGCGAAACGCGTATAAGAGCTTTACTTTCACTATTATATTGGCCATTAACTAAAATGGCTGCAGCATCGGATTTTTCGGCGAGTTGGAAATTATCATCACTATCTGCAAAAACCAGCGATCCAGCAGTAATATTATTGATTGAGGCGAGAGAGGTAATAATAATTTTTTCATCACCAACAACAACACCTTGAACTAAATTAGCTATCTCATACAACGAAGCATTCATTAATCGGCCTTATAATTACGCAAAATAGTACGATTATACTCCGATGCAGCTTCAGTTGCGAATCATGTTTCAGAAGAATGTTGAGGAAACGAGTTCCTCAACGACAAAAAGAGTATTTTTTGATCAAATTGGTTATTAATATCGACGTAATAACAAGGCTGCGTTTGCACCGCCAAAAGCAAAGTGATTGGATAGGGCAATATCAATGCGTTTCTTACGTGCGTGATTTGCCACATAATCCAAATCGCAAGCCGGATCAGGCTCGTGCAGGTTAATTGTTGGCAAGAGGGTATCGTGTTGTAAGCTTAAAATGGTAGCGATGATTTCCATTGCTCCCGCAGCCCCAATGGCATGGCCCGTCATAGCCTTTTGTGCTGTTACAGGTATTTCATAGGCACGATTGCCAAATACGGTTTTGATGGTTTCTGTTTCAGTAACATCATTGAGTTGGGTGCCGGTACCGTGAGCATTAATGTATTGCACATCACCTACAGCCAGTTTTGCATCATCCAGGGCTGTTTGAATAGCACGAACCTGCCCTTGTACAGTCGGTGCAGTGACATGATAGGCATCACAACTTGCACCGAAGCCAATAATTTCCGCATAAATTTTGGCGCCACGAGCTTTAGCGTGCTCCAACTCTTCCACAATTAAAATGCCAGCCCCATCGGCCATGACCATACCATCACGATTTTTATCAAAAGGACGACTAGCCAAAGCAGGATTTTCATTTTGTGTGGACATGACGCGAAGTTTACACCAGGCAGCCATAATGGTTTCCCACAGCAGCGATTCGGTCCCGCCACAAAGGGCGAGCGTGAGGCGGCCATTAGCGATTTGGTGATAGGCGTTGCCTATTGCTTCTGCAGAAGAGACACAAGCATTGGAGATTGTGGAATTAGGTCCGCCAAGACCAAAGGCGATAGCCACGTGATTAGCTACTGAATTGGGCATGCCACGAATGACACTCAAGGCAGGAATTTTTTTCCACCCTTCACTATAGAAGGATTGATAAGCTGCTTCCAATTCAGGTGTTCCGCCCAGGCTTGTACCGATATAAGTCGCTGCCTGTTGTAGCTCCGTTGCTGTTAAGCCCGAACGTTCTATGGCATGGTGAGCACAATAGAGTGCATATTGTGCCACACGTGGGTAGCGCTTGCTTTTATCAAATTCGGGCAAATGAGCCAGGGATAAATTGGTAATTTCACCACCAATTTGAGTGGGATAAGGGGTTGGATCGTAGCATTGGATACGCTTTATACCACATTGACTATTCGTTGCGGCTTCCCAGAAGGATTCAAGCCCGTTACCGATGGAGGAAATGATCTCCATCCCAGTGATGACAACCCGTTTTTTCATTCCATATCCTCTTAGCCCATATCCACTTGGCGTCGTCCTGCCGCAGTAAAACGCAATACTAAAGGGACGACAGAAAATCTGTCAAGGCGAATCCTCAGCTTTTTCGTGATCGAATGCTTTATTTACAAATCAATGTCTTATCCTGTTTAAGGAGTTGTTGATAAAGCGCTTCAACCAGCAAATGGGCGTGATCGTTTTCACCGTTAGTAGCACTGTTAAATAAAGCGCTAATAATAACCTGATTGCAGGGTACATAGATATACAGGGCGCGATAACCTAAGGTTTGTCCCTCATAGCGCCAGTAACGGCCTATTTTGCTATCATAAGTTTGTACAATACCTAAACCAAAACCCTGTGGGTTTTTGACATCCGTTTTAGCCAGTGGAGAACCGGTCGGAATAGCAATGAGCGTCTGCATTTTCTTTTTCTGGGCTGGGGTCAGCAATTTACCATCAATAAACAGATGCTCTATCCAATGAATGACATCCTCACTATTAGCCACCAGGCCTCCCGCAGCGCCAGCCCAACTTAGATTATTCTCGGTTACATCTTGCCCCAGTAATTCAGGATTCTCGTAAACATTATAGGAGTATCCTCTTACCAGGCGTTGCAAGACCTCAGCAGGATAATCAGGAAGAGGATAAAAAGTATTTTGTAATTTTAGAGGGGTGAGAATTTTATCGCTTAACAAATTTTGAAAAGGGGTGTTATAGACTTTACTAAGAATCATATCTATTAAAGCATAGCCGGTATTACTGTAAAAATAGCCCGGTTTGAGGGGAGGATTAAACCGGGTGGAGTAAACTAAATTAATGAGGTCTGACTGACTCCAATATTGCCGCAGATTTTTACTCGTTAAATAATTAAAACGAGGCGTATCGGAATAATTGGGAATACCGGTGCTCATATTAAGTAAGGCGTCTAATTTTAATTGGCCCCAATGGGAATAAGCAGAAAGATAACTATTGAGCCGGTTCTCGAGTTTAAGTTTCCCTTCGCTTTCAGCCATCACTGCAAGGGCAGCAGTAAACGATTTAGTAATACTGCCAATATTAAAGAGGTCATCTGCGCTGATAGGTTGACTGCCTGCTTCAAGCGAGCGATTACCCGCTGTATAAGTACTGATTTTATCTTTCGTTCCAGTCCTAATAGAAACCTGGATAGCGGAAAACATTTCTTGTGGTCCGTATTGACGTAGATGCCCTTTGATAAGGGTGTCAGGAGTAATCGTTTCGTTTGTTGCAGCGCTGCAACTGATTACAGCAAATTGAACAGGAAGAGCTAACAATACAGTCAATAATTTTTTCATAAGTCAGTAGTCAGTCGGGAATTTATCCATGTTAAAAAACTTGTTTAAACTAGCATGATTAGGAAAGCGTACGCAACTTATCAATGGAAATAGTCCAGTAATCATTCGCATCCTTGGTTTTAAAACCATGGCGCGTATAAAGATTAAGAGCACCCTGATTAGAGGTTTCAACATCGAGTGCCAAATGAGTTTTTCCGTGAGACAGGGCATGATTAATACACCAGGCTAACAACTCACTGCCCAAGCCTTGGCGTTGATAAGCAGGCAAGATTGCTATGTCAGACAAAATAGCGTCATCGGATTGCCAACGAATATGTGCTTTACCAACCGGCTTTTCATGGAGTGAGGCGAGGAAGATGACGTAATTATTATCACTGAGCAGGCTGTTAAAACGTGCAGCCATATCAGTTTGTTTGGCAGCTTCAAAACAGGCTTCATCAATCACCGATAAAATGGGAATATCCGCCTCGGTTGCCTGCCGCATCGTCAGTTCACGGCGGGTAATTAAAACAGGCTCATAACTGTGTCGTTGCATATGGTATTCACTACTTTGGTAATGAAAACCGAGTCTGGATAACCATTCATCATTGAGCTTTGCTGGTGTAGAAAAAATGACTGTATTGATTTGCTTTGTAAATAATAAGGGCATGATGCTTTGTAGCATTTGTGTCGCAATACCCTGTCGGCGATAAGTAGGGTCAACGATAATACTTACTTCACAAGCATCTTCATAGAAAAAATAAACACTCAAAAATCCCGCTAAATGATTGTCTTGGTAATAGAAGACATTATTGTCGGTCGCTCTTTTTTCAATGAGCAAATGACGATAGAGTGGAGGTACACCGCCATCTGACTCACGGCATAGGGCAGCCAGGTCATCAATAGCGCTTAGTTGGGTGTCACTTACATGATTATTACAGATCAGCATGGTCTTGTGGGTAATAAATAAGTTAGCGCATATCTTGTCAGATTTTTTTAAATTGTCCTAGGGGCTGTTTATATTTCTACAGTCTTGGCGCTTATGGTCCCTATTTTCTGTGCCTCGTTATTCACATACCGCGTTGATCGCCGTTGCGATGTTGAATTTCAAGAGTATTCAAGCTAGTAAAATATAAACAGCCCCCTCATCACAGAATTATTTTTTCTGGTTATAATTTCCTATTACTGAACCAGGCTCTTAGCACAGAGGTTGCCAGAGGAATAACAGGAGAAGCTCATGAAAACCAGAGGACGGTTATTAGCTGCCATCGCTGTTTTTTTCTGGGGAGCGGCTTATGTTTGGGGCAAGCTTGCTATGGATTGGTTATCCCCTTTTGCAGCATCCACGGCGCGCTTTGGTTTTGCGGCATTCATTATGTTGATTATCACCGTATTTATTAACAAACCCGGCCGTTCTCAATTTAAGGGCCACTGGCTGCATTATTTTTTACTGGGTTTTATTGGGATTACCTGTTTTCAGGGTTTTCTATTCTTGGGGGTGTATTATTCGTCACCTGTCAGTGCTGCTGTTATCATGGCGCTGTCGCCTGCCTTGACGGCGATTCTGGAAGGTTTAATAACCAGGCAAATGCCTCCCGCAGCGACGATATTCGGGATAGTGATTTCAATGGTTGGTGCGGTCATTGCTATTTTGGGAGCTAGTCCGCAAGGGTTAAGTCATTTTCATTTGAATGGCGGGGATCTCTTTGCTTTTATTGCCTCTCTCTGTTTTAGTTTCTATACCGTTGCTTCGCGTCGATGGCTAATCAAACAAGTTTCATTACTATTTAACGTTACTCTTATCGTCACGATAGGAGCAATTTTTTTATTACCTCTGGGACTTAGTTTCTTGCCGGATAGTTTTCCACCCTCAATGACACCTGTCTGGGCACTAGTAGGACTAATCCTTGGTTCTACGGTTAGTGCTTATCTATGTTGGACGCAGGCAATTGATCAAATTGGTGTGTCGGAGCCTAATCTGATGTTTAATTTCATGCCAATTGTGACAATAGGTTTATATTCACTGCAGGGGAATCTACCTACGCTGTTGCAACTGGCAGGGGCTCTTTTAGTAGTGGCCGGTGTGAGTTGGGCGATGTTACCTAACAACAGGAGGAGTTGACATTTCTACAATCCTGGCGCCTATGGCTTGATATTCTGGGCTTCTCTGCGAAGCTCGAAAATCAAGCGCAAGCTAGCGGAATGTTGCCCCTACTCCCCGGTATTTAAAAAAATTAACTAATCATAAAAAAGATCACAAACACGACACTTAAAATAATTAATAAGTGATTCACTGCCTGGCGCGTAAGTAATTTAAGTAGGGTATAGAGAATGATCCCACCGCCTATGCCATCAGCAATTGATGCTGTAAACGGTATCATCATGATGGTAATCATGCAGGGGGCTATTTCACTAAAATCAGTGAGTTTTAATTCACCCAAATGTTTCATCATACAACAGGCTACATAAAGCAATGCAGGACCTACAGCATAATTGGGGATCATTTTTGCCAATGGGAAAAAGAACAACATTAAAATGAACCCTGCAGCAATCACCAACGCGGTTAATCCCGTGCGGCCGCCTGCTTCAATACCCGCTGCTGATTCAATAAAAGGAGACGTGCTGGCTGAACCTAGCAATCCTGCTGCTATGGAGGCTGTTGCATCAGCGGTTAAACTTTTGCTGAGACGATGCTGATAATCGGGTTGATGTTTAAAAATGGATGGATTAAGCAAACCAATTAAGGTTCCCGTTGCATCAAATACAGCAATGAGGAAAAAGGTAAAAATTGCTTTAAGTGCGGTTACGTTCGTTAATCCTGAAAAATCGAGTTTCAGGAAAGTCGGCGCTATGGAGGGCGGTAACGCAACCAAACCTTGCCAGCTGGTCAAACCCAGCAGCAAACTCAGAATACTGATGCAAAGGATACCAATAATGATTGCTGCTGGAATTCGGTAATAATCCAATACCAGAATTAATAGGAAACCGGCAAAGAAAAGTCCACTTTGCGGGCGACTAATATCGCCCAGATGCATCAAGGTATATTTGTTACTAATAATAAGCTGGTTAGATTCCAGGGCAATTAAGGCAATCAACAAACTGATTCCAATTAAGATAGCTATTTGCAAATTATGTGGAATTGCTTCAATCAAGAGGCGCCGTAAACGGGTCAGACTGATAAAAAGAAACATGACTCCCGAGATAAACACCATGGCTAAAGCGTGTTGCCAATCCACGCCTAGTCCTTGCACAACACTGTAGGAAAAATAAATATTAAGAGCCATCCCCGGCGCTACTCCTATGGGAGTATTAGCGAGAAGACCGGTCAGGGCACAAGCAAAGGCGGTCACCAGACAGGTCGCAGTAAAAACAGAACCTTGGTCCATACCGGTATGTTGTAAGATGCTTGGGTTCACAAAGGCTATGTAAACCATCGTTAAAAAGGTAGTGGCTCCTGCTAAAAATTCTTTTTTCAGCGAGGTATTTTCTAGCAGACGGGATTTTAAGGTATTCATGATGGCTTTGCTTGAGGCAAAAGGAGATCCTACAAAAGATAAGGGAGAGTTACTAGGGGGTGTTGGCATTTCGTTAGCTTGAGGACTTATGATTTGATTTTCGGGCATCACAGCACAGAGAATCAAATCATAAGCGCCAGGATAGTCGATGTGTCAACAACCCCCACTGTCCTCAGTGTTTTACTTGTAGTGATCAGACATGGATATTGAGAACAGCAAGAACAATTTCAATTGTAATTAAAACAATAATAATAATTTCTAAGGTATGGGAATGACGTGTTTCCAGGTAATCGTTAAACATATCGAAAATTTCATTCAAGGTGTCTAACCGATGGTTAATCGCGTTGACGCGGCGTTGAATATGTAAATAACGCTCCATCATGATGAAATATTCCTCGAGTGTCGGATGCTGCCAGAAATATTTGGGATGGTAGAGGAAGTTGGAAATTAAGTTGGTTTCGCTTTTTGCGCCCAGAATTTCTCCGATAACCTGGATAATCTGGCTACGGCTTATTGGCATTTCTCCCTTATTGGAGAGACTCTGAATCATTGGGTTGTATTTCTCAATCAGTGCTTCAATGATGGTTTCAAAATACTGCAATTTTGCTGATTGGGAAAATCCATAAGACAGGCTTAATTTTAGCTCATCACTATCTGTATCGATGGTTAAGCAGTCCACATCAAAAAAATCATGGGGCTCTATGGCTGTTTTATCACCGATTTTGTAGCTGAACTCATCCCGCACTAAAAAAGGAACGGGTTTTTCACCAAACATTTTGATGATATTGAGATAAGCTTCGATTTGATGGCGTTTGATTCCCCAGGAAACGATCGTACCATTTTTAAAGACAAAGATTATATGATTATGATTACTGTTATGGCCAAGCTTTAATATGTCACGCGTTTTATTGGAATGATAACCATCCAGGGTGGTTTTGATGTAATGATCTAACCGTGTTAAATCAATCGAGCTGGCAATGCAGTATGTTAAGCATTCCATGATTATAAATAGCCTTTTGGAAGTAGATTATAGCTTGTGATATCAATAGGGAGCCTGATATCACAAGTCAGCAAACTAGTAATAATTATAACTGAAGTATAACGAGACTACACGCTTTCTGTTTCGCGACCAGTCTCAGTCTCGCGGCCACCTGTTTCTGTTTCGCGCCCGGGATAGGCTTTTTTTCTATCGGTCATGCCACTCAGCCATTTTGGGCAAACCTCCAGCACTTCAGCAATTTTATCCAGTTGCTCGGCCGGTGGTAATAGATGACCAAAGATCATTGCATTGGCCAAATGGCGGGTGACGCCAAATACCTTTGCAACTGCTTTTGTTTTTTCCGCTAATTCCTCGGGAAAACCTAGTAATGATAGCTCACGGTTAAATCGTTGTGAAAACACTTTACTGTTCACTTTTCACTCCATGAAAAAAATTGTTTTATCAGCCTTCCAGGGCCTGTTGACATTTCACTCACTTGAGTCGAAAAGCATTGATTTACGAGCATCGCAGCACAGTTTACAGGGTAGTAAGTGAGCAGCGAAACGCAGGGAATCAATGCTTTTCGGCCAAAAGGGTAGAAACGTCAACAGACCTTAGTTGATAAGCCGCGCCCTTTTTCATACCCGTCAGTCCCTGATACAGGTAAGTCTGTTATAACTTATTTTTTTTCTGGCGCAAAGTATTTTCTATTTATTTTAAAAACAATTAGTTACCTTTAGCAGGCTTTGGTCATTTTTAATAATTAGTTGCCTTTTTTTTATTCATTTCAAAGGGTTGAAAGGGAGTTGAAAAACCATGGCGATTATTTTTTAACATAAAACGGCCATGACAGTATTCGCATAGTCAATTCCATTTAAATAGGCCTGACTATAATCCTGTGCTGTAAAGGTAGTGTAATCGAGCAGATCAAAGCGGCCCTGTTCATAATGTTGAGTTAGCGAGAGCAATTGACCGAGAATGCCACGTTTGTGTAGTAAGGCGTCATTGAGTTCTTCACTAAGGGGAATTTTACTGAGTAAGGAGGCCATGGGTTCATTTAAAATAGCGTCGAGTGCGGAAAACATCCCTACAGTATAGGCTTGCTGCGAATTCACCAAGCCTGAAGTGCGAGCCAATACCTGGCACATTTTAGCCCGAATTAAAGTCCGCTCTAGTAAATCATAAGTAACCTCATCCAGACTTGATACTAAAATCAAACTGATCCAGTTGCGTATTTGGACAAGACCGAGCTGCTGAATGGCTTCTAGCAACGAGTCGATTTTTTTTCCTATATACATTGCTGGTGAATTGGCAAGGCGCAGAATGCGGTAACTCAATTTGGGGATCTGCAGAATGATTTCTTCCACGCGCTCTATTTTCACATCAGGGTGATGCAGCTCCGCTAATAATTTTAGTAAGTAAGCTTTGTTCTCTGATAATTCCTGGCCTTGGATTGGGCGTGGGAAATTGAGAAAAAAACCTTGGAAATAGTAAAAGCCAAGCTTTTTGCACAGTGACAGTTGTTTCTTATCTTCAATTTTTTCGGCCAATAATCGACCTTTAAAGTTTTTAAGTAAGGTCAACTGTTTTTTGATCTCGCTCTCACTTAAATTAAGGACATCGATTTTTATGATCTGGGCTAAGTTAATTAAAGGGATCAGTTCGTCACGAAAAACGAAGTCATCGAGGGCAAATTTGAATCCCTCTCTAACCAGTAATTTAATGGTATCCAGGAGTGGTTCGTCAATAACCGTATGTTCCAACAATTCAATAATGACTCTATCTTGGGGCAATAGCAGTGGAATTTTTTGTAAAATATGGTTGCGTGTAAAATTGATATAGCAGGGAAGTTTACCGACCACTGAATCCAAACCCAGGTTAGTAAAAAGATGAGACAGGACAAAAGAGGTTGCGTTGTCTCCTGCCTGATTATCCTGTGGGTCAATATTAGATTGCAAATCATCGCCATTGCGATACAGGAGTTCGTAGGCGCAAACGGAACCTGCTGCATCATAGATTTCCTGGCGTGCAAATAATATTGGAGTCAGTTGTTGAGTCAAGTTAATAACTTATTGCTAGGGTCGTATTATTAGTATAATCAATTAAATAGCGCTTATTATGATTTGTGGTGAATATATTTTTTTAAGCGGTGATGGGCGGAAAAATTTAAGGGCTGATTTCTCAACAGAGGTTGCCCCTTGCTGAATCAGCCCTTATGAGAAATTGGATCAGCTTAATTCTCTCTATGACTCATGGTGACCATAATAATTCAAATCCAATTCCCTTGCTGCCTTCACATCATCCAAACGTTTAACAGGCAGGCTATGAGGTGCATTCCTTAATAAGTCTGGGTTTGTTTGTGCTTCATGACGAATAGCCTGCATGGCGCTGATAAAGCCGTCTAATTCTTCCTTGCACTCGGTTTCAGTCGGTTCAATCAACAAACATTCCGGTACTAGCAAGGGGAAATAGGTTGTTGGCGCATGAAAGCCATAATCCAGTAACCGTTTCGCCAAATCCATTGCACTGACGCCAAACTCTTTTTTCTCCTGCCCCATAGTCAGAATAAATTCATGGGAAGCACGTCTGCCAGGATAAGCGGGTTTAAAACCGGCTTCGGTTAATTGGGAAAGTAAGTAGTTGGCATTGAGAGTAGCAAATTCAGATACGCGCAATAAACCTTCTTTACCAAGAACACGGGTATAAAAATAAGCACGCAATAAAATAGCGGCATTACCCATAAAACAGGATAAGCGGCCAATACTTTGCGGGTAGTCAGTTCTTGTTGCCCAGCGGTAGGTTTCTTTTTCTTTTACTACAACCGGGAGCGGTAAGTAGGGAAGCAGGCGTTTTCCGACTGCGACAGGACCTGCCCCTGGCCCACCGCCGCCATGGGGGGTGGCGAACGTCTTATGCAGGTTTAAATGCATGACATCAAAACCCATATCCCCAGGTCTTACTTTACCCAAAATAGCATTCAGATTGGCACCGTCATAATAAAGTAACCCGCCAGCCTGATGGACAATTTCAGCAATTTCTTTAATCTGGCGCATAAATAAACCAAGCGTGGAAGGATTGGTTAACATAATGCCCGCTGTTTTGGGACCTACTTTGGAGCGCAGCTGTTCCAGATCGATATCACCATCTTTTGCCGTAGGAATTTCAACTACTTTAAAACCACACATAACGGCCGAAGCGGGATTAGTGCCGTGTGCCGCATCAGGGATAAGGATCTCTTCACGGGTCGTATCGCCACGTGATTGATGATAGGCCTTAATCATTGCCACACCAGCAAACTCTCCCTGGGAGCCGGCCATGGGGGTTAAAGAGACGCCAGCCATGCCGGTAATTTCGGTCAGATAAAGTTGTAATTCATAAAGTGCTTGCAGAAAGCCCTGGCTGCTTTGTTCTAAGGCTAGAGGATGGCGATTACTGAATCCTGGAATGGAAGCCGCTTTATGCACCCCGCGAGGGTTGTATTTCATCGTACAGGAACCCAAGGGGTAAAAGTTGGTATCAATAGAAAAATTTTTCTGTGACAAACGGGTATAGTGGCGTACTACCTGTAATTCAGAGCAGGCTGGCAGACGCGGTGGGGTTTGGCGTAAAAAATGAGCTGGAATAGCAAATTGCTGTTCGGTGCCTTGGGGAGCCTGGGCGGTTGCCTGGCGGGTAGCTTTAGAGCGTTCAAAGATTAACATAATTTGCCTTCCGTTTCTTGAATGAGGTCTTTGAGTTCCTCACGATGTTTTACAGGAGTAAATTCAATAATCTGGTAATCAGCAATTTCAGCAAGGTAATAAGGGTCTTGCTGCAACATGGCTTCCAAATGCGCTTTGTCCCTGGTTGTAGCGATAAGAATACTGCCGGTGCGCGGTTTCATTGGCCCGGAAGCCAGAAGTAAACCTTGCTTGTAATGGTAATCCAGAAATTCGCGATGTGCCTGCAAATACTTATCTACTTCACTGATCGCTGCTTTGTAGGTTAGCTGTACAATAAACATCAACTACCTCGCTTAGACATAATTTGTTTGAGTGAATTGGCATAATGAGCAATTTCCTCATCTGTACGCAGCTCTGTCGCACAAACCAGGATGGTATTTTTTAATCCCGGATAATGAGACTCCACGGGATAACCGCCAGCAATGCCTGCGTCATGTAACTGTTGGAGTACCGAAGCAGCAGGTTGATTAAAACGTAGAAGGGTTTCATGAAAACAAGGTGCTGAAAATACTTTTTCTACGCCCTCAATTTGGCTCAGTGCTGCAACCAGGGTTTGAGTGTTATGATGGCATTGGCGAGCGACCTGTTGCATGCCGTCAGCACCAAGAAGACTCATATGAATGGTTGCTGCAGTGACCAGCAAACCTTGATTGGTACAGATATTGGAAGTCGCTTTACCCCGTCTTATGTGTTGTTCGCGCGCTTGCAAGGTAAGACTGAAGCCTGTTTTGCCATCTTTATCGAGGGTACGCCCTATCAGGCGCCCTGGCATTTGACGAACATGCTCCATGCGTGTGCTAAAAAATCCAAAATATGGGCCGCCTGAGGCAAGCGGGGAACCAAAGGGTTGCCCTTCACCACAAACGATATCGACACCACGAGAACCCCATTGCCCAGGTGGTTTTAAGAGGGCAAGAGAAATTGGATTAACGCAGGCAATGCTCACTGTGCGATTCGCATAGGCCCAATCACTCATTGCATCGACTTGTTCCAGGCAGCCAAAAAAGTTGGGCTGGGCAATAATTAAGGCGGTAATATCTTCGCCTTGATACTTGTCCAGGGCAGATAAAGCCGTGATCCCTTCTTTTTCATCAAAAGGCAGTGTGATGACTTCAATATGTTGCGTACGCACCACAGTTTCCAGCGTTTCACGATATAAGGGGTGAACGGTACCGGCGACCAGAACGCGATTGGTTTTACTGTGTTTATTCACGCGTACCGCCATCAAAACCGCTTCAGCGAGAGCCGTGGCACCATCGTACATCGACGCATTGGCTACATCCATGCCGGTTAATTCGGCCATCATCGTTTGGTATTCATAGAGTAACTGCAATGTTCCTTGACTGGCTTCTGCCTGGTAAGGCGTATAGGCAGTTAGAAACTCACCGCGTGATGCAATATCCCACACTGCAGCCGGGATATGATGCTCATAGCTGCCTGCACCAATAAAACAAATGCCATTTTGGTTTTTATCTGCTAAACGTTGGGCTTCTTTTAGCATCGCCATTTCGCTGAGGCCGGCAGGTATATTTTTTAGTTCGCCATAGAGCAAAGACGAGGGAATTTCATCAAACAGGTCTTGTGTTTGTTTGGCTCCAATGCTCGCCAACATGGCTTGCGTATCTTCGTCTGTGTGTGGAATATAAGGCATTATTAGTGTTCCTCTGCTATCTCGTTTTGATATTGTTCGGCATTTAACAATTCATTTAACTCAGCTGGATTATGCGCTTTTAATTTGACTAACCAACCAGCTCCATAGGGGTCGCTGTTAACCAGTGCGGGATTAGCACTCACTTCCTGATTAACCGCTACAACTACACCGCTGATTGGAGCATAGAAATCGGAGGCCGCTTTTACAGATTCAACAACGCCCAATTCATCCCCGGCTTTAAATTCGTCACCTGTTTCGGGCAGCTCTACAAAGACCATATCGCCTAGCAGTTGTTGAGCATGTTCAGTGATACCGATGGTATATTCATCCCCGCCGCTTTTTAGCCATTCATGTGTGCGGGTAAATTTTAAATCTGTCATTATCCTTTCCTCATTATTATTCTTAAATTATAAACGTTAGCGATGAAGTCAACCGCCCTACAATATTTTTCCGCGCTTAACAAATCGCGGCTTACCCACTTTCGCGGGAATTAATTTACCGCGGATATCAACCATGACTTGTTCACCGGTATTTGCAGGTACACGCGCCAGGGCAATGGATTTTCCCAGGGTGGGCGAATAAGTGCCGCTAGTAATAACACCGTCACTTTGTCCGTCGACCACAACACGTTGGCCGGTACGCATAATCCCTTTATCCTGCATAACCAAGCCGACCATTTTGCGTTTAACGCCATGCTGTTTTTGTGACAATAAAGCACCCATCCCGATAAAATCGCGATCTTCTGGCAGCCATTTTACAGTCCATTCCAAACCGGATTCCAAGGGGGTAGTTGATTCATCCATATCCTGGCCATATAGCAGCATGCCAGCTTCCAATCTTAAGGTATCGCGTGCAGCCAAACCGCAGGGTTTAACGCCAATTTGCAAGAGAGACTGCCAGAGATTAATTGCTGCATCGTGGGGCAGAATAATTTCAAAGCCGTCTTCACCGGTGTAGCCCGTGCGGGCAAAAAACCAGTTGTCGACATCAACACATTCGAAATTGGTTAGCGTAGATACACCGTCGCTTTGAGCAGGGGTCAGAATAGTCATTATTTTGGCTATAGCTTCCGGACCTTGGACAGCTAGCATGGCGAGTTCGTTTCGCTCTTGCAGGCCTACAGAAAATCCTTCGCTTTTGGCGCGGATCCAGGCCAGATCACGTAAACGGGTTGCTGAGTTCAAGACAACACGGTAATTATCAGAGGCGCGTTGATAAACAATTAAATCATCGATGATTCCGCCATGCTCGTTACACATACAACTGTAAAGTGCACGTCCCGTATGCTCGAGTTGATCGACATCGTTAGTCAACAACTTACGCAAAAATTGTCGTCCGCCTGCGCCTAGTACATCAACAACCGTCATATGAGACACATCGAACATACCGGCGTGTTGCCGAACGTAATGGTGCTCCTCCAGTTGTGAGCCATAATGCAAGGGCATTTCCCAGCCATGAAAATCAACCATTTTAGCGCCAAGTGCCAAATGATTAGCATGCAATGGTGTTTTTGCAATCATATAAATCCCTCTTTTCTGCGCGTTGGTGCGAATGATTATACCGAGATGAGTTATAACGACAAGTGGATGACACATCATTAATCTCATTGTTTAGGCCTGCCATAATTTTTCGCAGTTTTCAGATAGAAAATAATCTGATAATCCATTATTCTTCTTGCGCGCTTATCATCAGATAAACAAGGGGATTAGAATGTTATTCAAACAGTTAGGTTATGCCGCATTACTAGGTCTAACAGTGGTTAGTCAAGCTGGCTTCGCTGCAGATGCGATGGTTTTTAAAAATGAAAAGGGTTCTGTTTTAGAATTAACGGTTGCGAAAGAAGGTAATGTGACAGGCTATTTTACTACCGCTGTTGCTTCGAAAGAATGCCAGCAAGCAATTGGTCAAAAACGTCCTTTGGTTGGTTATCTGACAGGTAATGCGTTTACTATCAGCATTGATTACCCTGACTGTGGTTCAGCACTAAGTATTATTGGCAATATTGCTGAAAATAAGAAATCACTGGATACGACCTGGGTCGTTGCCCACCAGGCACTGAACAATCAGCAGCCAAACCTGGGAGCACGTTTCATTGGTCATAATTCTTACACACGGGTCAATTAAGTCTGACTATCCTTAAGTAGCGCGGAGCCAGGTACCAGAAAGGCTTGCTCCGTTGCTTCTCAGGCATACTTTTTGCGTGTGAAGAGCGTAATACCTATCACTCGGACAGCGATAGAGTTTACTCAGGGAGGATTGAGATGACAGAAGAAATCAGTACGCGCTCCTGGGGTAGCCGTATAAAAGATGCTTTTATAGGTGTTTTTGCCGGTATCCTTTTAATTATCGGTTCTTTTGTCCTGACATTCTGGAATGAAGGCCATGGCTTGCATAGGGCTCAATCGCTGATAGAAGCCCAACGCGTATTAATTTCTGTTCCTGATGCCCCTGTTGATAATAAAAATAACCTTCGTGTTGTCTATTTCAGTGGTTTGGCAACGACCAAAGATATTCTGACAGATTCTTTCCTTGGCATTAAAGAAAACGCCATTGGCCTCACGAGAACTGTAGAAATGTATCAATGGAAAGAATATACCGAAACCAAAACTGAATCGCAGATGGGCGGCTCAGAGAAAACAACGAAAACGTATAATTACAAAAAAATCTGGTCACAAAAACTGCTTGATAGTTCGTCGTTTAACGATCAGGCTGGGCATCAGAATCCTGCGGCAATGCCCGTTGAGTCACAACAGCAATATGCTCAGACAGTCACTGTGGGAGATTTCTTGCTTCCACAAAGCCTGATTGGTGAAATTAGTGAAACAAGCCCTGTTAACCTTTCCAAAGTGAATCTCTCCGCGATCCAGAAACAAATCAATAAGCCAGTCCATTATGTAAATAATCAACTCTACGGGGGAGCGGATTACCAAAATCCGCAAATTGGCGATCTACGCATTAAAGCAACGGCGGTTTTACCTCAAACGGTTAGCATTATTGGCCAACAAACAGGAAATACCTTACAACCCTATATGGCCAAAGCGGGGCAAGAGGTGATACTCCTGACTTCCGGACAGGAATCACCAGACCAAATGATTCATGATGCGCTGGTTGAAAATCGAATTATCACCTGGATCCTGCGTCTGGGTTCCCTGCTCGCGATGGTTGCTGGATTTTCCCTGATATTAAAGCCGTTGGTTGTCCTGGCAGATGTACTACCCCTATTAGGTTCTATTATGGGATTTGGTACGGGCTTGATTGCTTTTGTTTGCGGTTTTGTCCTTTGGTCAATCGCAACGGCAATAGCCTGGTTCGCTATCAGGCCGCTTTGGTCTCTTGGTATTATCCTTGTTGCCGTAGTGGTCAGCTACCTCTTTATTATGCGTCGGCGGCAAACGCAAGCATTAAATAAAACAACTCAGCCAGCAGAAGCAGATATTAAAGATAATCTCTCAAAATGACTGTCATTGTACGACATAAAAGCACGAGGCTTTTGATGTCGTACGGATTAATTACTGCGTTTTTTGCAGTGTTGAGCTTGATGGGTTTTTTATAGTCGCCTTTGGCCTTTTAGGCACAATAGGTGCTTTCATGCCTGTTGGCGCTATACCTTGCAACAATAGTTCATTGGTGCTTGGTCTACCTACGCCATTAGCGTCTTTACAGCGTTGTGTGTGGCATTTAATTTTGCAATTGCCGTCAACGCAGCCGTAGCAACCCCAATCAGGCCAGCAGCAAGCCCAGTTACCTGTTTCTGAACCGGTCCAGCTACCACCGGACAATTCGCAAACCCCTTTGAGATCTTCTCCACCGCCGCTACCGCCTGATTGCTGCGCAAACGCGTTGAAGGATAAGCTGCTGCTGATGAGTATTAAAATAGTAAATAGTCTATGCATGATTACTTCCTCCGCTGAAGTTGAACTGCACAGAAGCGGTTAGCTAGTCCATTACCACTCATGTCAAGCATAGTCCTCCAATTTTGTCTTGTAAATAAACACCATGGCCAAAAGTAACAATGGACTCATTCGAAAACTCGCTAGCGAATCCTTTGCTTAACTCGGGTATTTGCTCTAGGATAAAGTATCATTGCTCATAGGAATATCCGTGACGAATTGGCTTGTGTCTTGGCATTGGCTGCTTGATCTTCTTTGGTTAATTTTTTTACTGGTTTTGTTGCGGCATTTCTGGCGGGATCGGCAATCATTACAGCAAACCAAATTCTGGCTCATTACTAAAGGACGTATCACACGTTTTGTCTGGACTCGTGAAGGACACCAGTTGTGGCCGAAAATAGAATATACTTATCAGGTTTTTGATAGGGATTTTATTGGCGAATACCTCTTTTTGGACACGTCACACAATAATCCTAATAGTAAATATGCGCGTAAAGTGGCCTATCGTGCTGCGATCGCCTTTGAAAAAGACGAAGAAATAGATATTTTTTATAATCCCAATAATCCGGAGCAGGCCGCTCTCGATGTGACCATGCCCCGCAAATTAAATTTGATTATTATCTTGCTTGTTTTGTTGATTATTGTGCACCTTGGGGTGGTTGGGTATCACTTGTTGTAGCAGTGCTATCGACGTCTTGCTTACATTGGCAAGGTGGCGTTATCACCTGGGCCTGCAGACTACTGATAGCAAAACCTCGTACACCTTGTCCTGATGGTGCCCGGTTAAAGTTAATGGTAACCCGCAAGTTTTGTTTTTGTTGGTATTGAGGGTTTCTGTAAACAACGAGTAAGGGCATGACAGCTTGCCACTGCGCGGCATTTATCACCTTGATTTCAGGGGGTAACGTTGCTACTGCACTGACGAAATAAGAATTTTTTTGCACTGCATCAGGGAGTTTGGACGCATTGAGTGCTGCACTATAGGCCGTCCAGCCTGCAGCAGTAAAATATTTGGCGATTTCTCGTTGCCGGTCAATAAAATTTTTATAATTGAAGGTATAGGTAGCGACAATGGCTTCGTTGACCCATACAGCCATCTGGGTATCATCGGACGCTGGTGCAGCCCATGTCAAAGAGCAGGAAAAAAGGGTGATTAATACGGCATAGAGCTTAATGTATCGCACTGTATTCTCTCGTAAAGATTTTTAGTTAATTGTAGACGGGTTTAAAACACAAAAAAACCCCGGCTGAAAGCCGGGGAAAACGGGTGTCCGACATTCTCGTACGGACACTACTCTGCATAAAGAGGGAAAGCAGAGTAGAGCACTCGGGGGAATGCTCACTTATTAGACACATTTGTTTGAAAAAAGTTCATCTGAAATAAAATAAATTATTAATTTTAATGGGTTCACAATGACAGACTATATACCGATAAGCCGGTATTTATGGTATTTTATGCGGTTTTGGGTTATTCAATAAGTGACTTAGGCCTTTTGCAAAATCCATTCTTTAATAGCCAATCAAAATTCAGGTATCTCTTTTGATTGGATAAGGTATAGTTCGGTTCAATGGCGTGAATATAATGAGGGGGGCATTGTGCGCAACAGTCGTTTTTACTTTGCCAACCGCGAAAATGTCAGTCGCTTTATTAACCGCTGGGATCTGCTGCTCCTGATCCTTATTTTTTCTGTATTATTTTTTCTTGGCTGGGCAGGCAAACAGATGGCAAGCCCCTATCAATTGGGGGAGCCGCTACCCATTTCACTTGAGCCGTCAAAATTACCCTTTTATGCTTTACGTACCGTGTTACGTATGTTTATTGCCCTGGCCTTGTCTATTATTTTCACGTTTATTGTCGGTACCTTGGCAGCAAAAAACAGGCGTGCTGAACAAGTTGTTATTCCAGCAATCGATGTTTTGCAATCCGTGCCAGTATTAAGTTTTCTATCCATTACCGTTACCGGTTTTATTCATCTTTTCCCCGGCAGTTTATTGGGGCCGGAATGTGCCTGTATTTTTGCTATTTTTACAGCGCAGGTATGGAATATTATTTTTGGATTTTATCAATCGTTAAAAACCTTGCCTCATGACTTAAAAGAGGCTTCGGCTATGTTCCAATTATCAGCCTGGCAGCGTTTTTGGAAGGTTGAAGTCCCTTTTTCCATGTCCAGTTTGTTGTGGAATATGATGATGTCTATGTCCGCAAGCTGGTTTTTCGTTGTTTTATCCGAGGCAATTGCTGTCGCTCATCAGGATATCCGTTTACCTGGCGTGGGTTCTTATATTGCCCTGGCTATCGAAAGGCGTGATTTGCATGCGGTAGGGTATGCTATTTTAACCATGGTTATTGTTATTTTTCTCTATGATCAGATTCTGTTTAGACCACTTATAGCCTGGTCAGAAAAGTTTAAAATGGAACAAGCGCCGGATGAGGAAGAATATCAATCCTGGCTCATTGATTTGCTGCGCGGCAGTCGATTAACCAAGCGCTTTGGCAAAGGGCTCAATATTGTCAAAGATAACTTTGTTAATGCCCAGTGGTTTCGCCGTAGAGGGCCGAAGGTGGTGAAAGAAGTCGATTTCCACCGTCAAAAACACCTTGATTGGCTATGGTATGCAGTCGTTTGGTTGGTCATTATTGGCAGTGGCTGGTTATTGCTGGAATTCATTCTTGCCGAACTGAAGGTCAGCGAGATTGTCCACGTGTTTCTTCTTGGGGCTGCTACCGGTACTCGCGTCATTGTTTTGATTATTATCAGTTCTCTCATTTGGATTCCCGTGGGGGTCTGGATCGGGTTGCGGCCGCGCCTCGCGCAAAAAATACAGCCGGTCATCCAGTTTGTAGCCGCATTTCCTGCTAATTTATTCTATCCTTTATTTGTAATTGCCATTGTACGCTTTAATTTAAGCGTGGAAATTTGGGTAACGCCGCTGATGATTCTGGGTACGCAGTGGTATATTTTATTTAATGTGATTGCCGGGGCATCAACCATTCCGCGAGATCTTTATCTGGCGGCTGATAATTTTGGTGTGAAGGGATGGCAATGGTGGAAACGACTGGCTTTACCCGGTATTTTCCCTTTTTATATCACTGGCGCAATTACTGCGGCAGGCGGTGCCTGGAATGCCAGTATTGTGGCAGAATGGGTCAGCTGGGGGAGCACCACGTTAAAGGCAACCGGTTTAGGGGAATATATACAAGCCAGCACGATTGCCGGTGATTTTCCGAAAATTGCGTTAGGTACGGCAATGATGTGTTCCTATGTCTTGGCGTTTAATCACCTAATTTGGCGCCCGCTCTATCGTTTGGCGGAAGAGCGCTTTCATTTTAATTGAGGCTTCGATGTCAGAAACCATTATTGCTCTTGAAAATTGTCGTAAATCCTTTAAAAAAGCATCTGAGCAAGATTTACTGGTGCTTGAGGATGTCAATTTTAAATTACAGGAAGGCGAAATTGTCGCCATGCTGGGTAAATCAGGCTCCGGCAAGTCCACCCTTTTGCGTATTATTGCCGGGTTGGTACCACCCTCATCAGGAAAAGTAACCTATCGCGGTAAAGCCGTCACCGGACCCGTACCGGGTATTGCGATGGTTTTCCAATCCTTCGCGCTGATGCCTTGGCTGACTGTACTGGAAAATGTGGAGCTGGGTTTGGAAGCCCAGGGGGTAGGTCGAGAGGAGCGTCGCCATCGCGCTATTGAAGCGATTGATACCATTGGGTTGGATGGTTTTGAGTCGGCTTTCCCCAAAGAGTTATCAGGGGGAATGCGGCAACGGGTAGGTTTTGCACGTGCTCTGGTGACCAATCCCGATGTGTTATTGATGGATGAGCCTTTTTCTGCGCTTGATGTGTTGACAGCAGAAAACCTGAAATCGGATTTACTCGAATTATGGCAAGAGAAAAAGACCAACACGAATGGTATTTTGTTGGTCACGCACAATATTGAAGAAGCGGCAACACTCGCTGATCGAATTGTTATTTTTGGTTCTGATCCTGGTTATATTCGCGCTGAATTACAGGTTACCCTGCCGCAACCGCGTGAACCTGATACACCGGAGTACCATGCGTTGGTTGATAAAATCTATACCTTGATGACCACTGGTCCCAAGGAAAAGGCAAGGCGTGCCCAACGCGAGCGGCAAATTGGCCTGGGCTACCGTTTGCCTGATGTAGAACCTTCAGAATTATCAGGCCTTATCGAAACGATGAAATCCTTTGAAGAGCGTATTGATTTACCTGAGCTTGCTGATGAGTTAATGATGAACATTGACGATTTGTTCCCTATCCTCGAAACACTGGAAATTTTGGGTTTTGCCAAAGTTTCAGATGGGGATATCCAATTGAGTGAACTGGGTAAACAATTTTCTGAGGCCGACTTGCAAGAGCGTAAGCAATTGTTTGCCAGACGTTTATTAGAAAAAGTACCTCTGGCACGTTATATTCGCCGCGTCCTGGATGAAAAAATTGGTCATCGCGTTTCCGAGGAACGCTTCCTGAGCAAGTTGGAAGATTATTTAAGTGAAAAGGAATCAGAGCGGGTATTGCGTACCATGATTGACTGGGGACGCTATGCAGAGATTTTTGCCTACGATTTTACCAGCGGTATTTTAAGTTTGGAAAATCCGGGTATCTCTGGTTCTACTAAAATTAACTAGGGTTAGTTCGATATAAAAGCAGAATTCTGTTTTATATCGCTAGACGAAATAGCGTGTGTGAAGCCACCGGAAAATCCGGTGGCTGGTGGTACATCAAGCTGTTTTTTGATTGGCTTTCGCTAACAGAAAATCAAGAATTTTAAACAAACGCTCTTCACTTTTTGCCATTTGCAAATCAGTCTTGTATTGGTTGTTAATAACAACAGCAGGTACACCGGTGATACGGAAACGAGCCATAGAAGCTGTTCCTGCAGTCACTTTCATATCAATAGTGGTTGAGTTTTCAAAGGCACTTTTTGCAGTC
This sequence comes from Legionella feeleii, assembly GCF_001467625.1. Taxonomy (GTDB): domain Bacteria; phylum Pseudomonadota; class Gammaproteobacteria; order Legionellales; family Legionellaceae; genus Tatlockia; species Tatlockia feeleii. The sequence goes on along the minus strand of NZ_LNYB01000080.1, from coordinate 190,756 downwards.
GCACTTGCTACGCCTTGGGCTGTGAAAAAATCAATCATGGCTTGATTGGTATTCAGTGACTGTTTATTGTCCTGGATCGCCTTAAACAAAGCCGGGTTGAGTTTTGCTTCCAAGCCTAGAACATTCGCGGTGTAGTAAGCCTTAGCGTAATAACTCCAATCTTTATGAAACACGACTGGTACACGGGAGAATTGAATTTTATTCCCCTGTTTCTTTACCCAGCCAGCCAATGAAGGCTCAATACGATAGCACCAGGGGCAGCCATAACTAAAAAATTCTGTTACAGCGATTTTATTCTTAAGGGGTGTTGTATTGCCGTTGACTACTTCATAGTCTTTTCCTGCCACAAAATCGTCAGCGAAAGCTAACGCTGGCAGTAATAAAGCAATTAATAAAAAACGTTTTAACATAGTTTCTCACTTCAAAATGTTTGAGAACGTGCAGTTTACATGAAACACAAGTGTATTTGTATTTTTTCGCAATAATTGGACGGGTTGCATTTCGCCAGGTTGGGCGTTTATAGCTGATGTTCGGGCATCGCAGCGGAGCATACACGCCAGTATGTGAGCAGCGAAGCGGGGAAAAACAGGCCTAAGTGGCCAGTTAGTAGAAATAATAGGGAGGGGCTGTTTAGATTTCGCCAGGTTGAGTGCTTAGGGTTTGATGGTTGAGCATCGCAGCGGAGCATACTCGTCAGTATGTGGGCAGCGAAGCGGAGAAAAACAGGCCTAAGTGGCCAGTTAGTAGAAATAATAGGGAGGGGCTGTTTACATTTCGCTAGGTTGAGTGCTTAAGGTTTGATGGTTGAGCATCGCAGCGGAGCATACACGTCAGTATGTGAGCAGCGAAGCGCAGAACATCAAACCTTAAGCGCCAAACTAGTAGAAATTTAAACAGCCCTTAATGGAGGCCCTGCATGTAATAGGCCACCGCAGCCATATCCTCTGGACTCATACGTGCACTTATATCACGCATAATGGAATTCAAATCATTTTTGCGTTTTTGATCTTTAAAGGCTTGAAGTTGCTGTATGGTATAAAGCGCATGTTGCCCTGATAACACGGGAAACCCTGCCTGCTCGTTACCTGTCCCTCTGGGGCCATGACAGGCTATACAAGCAGTAATGTGTTTATCGAAATCGCCGCCGCGATACAATTGCTCACCCCGTTTTAAATATTTTTTGGGCACAGAGCCTTCTGGCAAAGGGAGTTTGGCATAATATTCAGCCAATGCTGCCATATCCTGTTCATTGAGGTTGGCAAGGATTGCTGTCATCGTTGGAGCATTACGAGTAATGCCTTTTTTGAAATCGAGCATTTGTTTGAGCAGGTATTTTGCATGTTGCCCTGCAAGGCTTGGCCACTCGGGATTAGTGCTAATTCCTTTTGCACCATGGCAGGCAACGCAGAGCGCCGCTTTTTCTTCAACCGAAGAAGCAACCTCAGCAGCCTGGATCGCGCATGTGTAGAATAGTACAACAGCAAACACGATTTTTTTCATTCTTTTTCCGAAGGTTTTATCTCATTTAATGGTACACTGCCTGAGCAAAAATCCCAAAATGAAATTGAAAAATAATGTTAAGAAATCCATATACTCAGGCCAGTTTTTTAAAAAGCGCAGCGCGTGTTGAGCATCTCCCTCCTGACGAGGGCTTTGAAGTCGCTTTTGCTGGACGCTCGAATGCCGGTAAGTCCAGTGCCCTTAATTGCCTAACCGGTATCAAACAACTCGCCCGTACTTCGAAGACACCGGGGCGTACACAATTAATCAATCTCTTTAGCCTGGATGACCAACGGCGTTTGGTCGATTTACCCGGCTACGGTTATGCCCAGGTTGCCCAGCAAGTGAAGCAGGATTGGCAGAAAAATTTAGCGCATTACCTTGAAGTGCGCCAATGCTTAAAGGGCCTGGTGTTGCTAATGGATTGCCGCCATCCGTTGAAGGATTTGGATAAGATGATGGTTGACTGGTCGTTAGACCGCGAATTACCCGTCCATATTCTACTGACCAAGGCAGACAAATTAAGCCGCAGTGACGTTAAAAATACTGTGATAAAAGTGCGCCGCCATTACCAGTTAATGGAAGAACTTATCACCGTCCAAGCCTTTTCTTCATTGAAGAAAGAAGGGGTTGATGAGTTGATTACCAAGTTAAATGAGTGGTTTGGTTGGTTATCGACTTAAAGTCATTGTAGGTCGGGCTTTGCTGGCCCGACATGCTCAGCCTACATTTACTATTTATAAATTAAATCCCTTGCTTCAGAGCGCCATATTCCCTTAGCGTCTCAAGAACGCCCGCCATATAGCCTATTCTATTTGCCTCTATAGAATTAAATCTGGCAACTAATGTCTTATCCTTTGATATTTCTGTTGGTGATTTTTTTATCGTGTTGTAATCACTGTTGGATTTTATTTCCAGAATATAATTATCTGCTTTTCCAGTCATTTTCTGGGACACAATGAAACAGTCTGGATTTAAGTACTCCATTGTTGCAATATGGGTTAGTGTACGAATAGTTTTTTTATCCAGATTCTCCAAAAACTCGTTTTCTATAACTATATCTCTAATATTTTTCTCTATAATAGTGTCACATGGGGGTATTTTAATCGTTGCTTTTGTGAAACCAGTTTTTTTGCATTCATAAATATGGAGTATCTCATATCCAGATTTAGGATCAGTTTCAGTCATAAAATCCTTAAATATAAGAGTCAGCCAGTGATCCCAGCTTGTTTTTTGATTCATTATTTCCTTTCGCAATAAATAACCCATTTTATTTCTACGTAGGTAATTCTATTAATTATTTATTCTTACAGTGGAATTAATTAAACTAATTAATAAATGAAAGATTTCGCCATACATGGTAATATAACCATTTGTGGCGAAAATTACTATATATGGCGAATTATGTCAATCGATTTTGTGCTAGCTGAACTTCTAGAAAAATTTAATCTAAATGTTTTAGAGTTAGAAAGGATGACGGGTGTGCCGTCAAGCACAATTTATAGATTGTTAAAAAACAAAAATGGGAATCCCACAATTGAGGTCTTAAAGAAATTATCATCTTTTTTTCAAATTACCGTGAGCCAATTAATTGGTGAAGAACCTATTGGTTGTAAACAAATACCGTTGATTCAACCTACAGAAATATGTTCATTTTTAAAACTATCCCAAGAGGGGAGAACTCAATTAAATACAATTCCTATTGAATTTCCAACAAATAACCGGTGTTTTGCAACGTTCTCTCAAGACAATATGATGGAACCATTTATACTTGTAAACTCCATAGTTATTGTCGATCCCGAGCGAGATATAACCAACAAGGATTTTGTTCTACTCATTAAAAATGAAAATGATCCCCCTAAAATTAGACAAATAATTTCAGATGGGGAGGATTTTTATATAAAAATCCTCAACTCAAATTTTCCTATACAAATTAAGAGAATAAATTTAAATGCATACACTTTTAAAGGGGTGATCGTCCATTACCGAACAAATCTTTTTGATATGGGAAAGAATAATACTCAGCATGCTTTATCTACTTCCATGAGGGTGAAGACTAATTAACAAGGATAGTCCTGTGAAACTACCCATATTAAAAAATGTAAGAAATTACTTCTATACCATTGATAAGGGCACGTATTTGGTTTTACTTGGTATGTTGTATGCGACGATATTCTTCTGCTCTTTTGTAATGGGCTATAAAACAGTAGAACTATATGGCCGAATTTTATGCTCCTCTGTCTTTGTTTTTCCATTTCTTTTCCCACTTAATGATTCAATAACAGAACTACTAGGAGCCAGAGTTTCTTATTTTATGATTTTGGCAATTATCATTTGTGAGTTCCTATTCAGTTTTGTTACATATGGTTTATCACTGTTGTCATCACCTTCTAATTGGCACAATCAGGAAATCTATTCTATTTTTACTACCGGCTTTGTGCATATAGCATTTGCAGATTCAATTTCTCTGGCAATTGGTTTTTTTGCTAATACCTATGTAATGGATAGATGGGGAATGAAATGGTTTGGAAAGGGTTTTTTTAGAAGAAGCCTAGGTGCAACTGCTATAGGGGAATTGCTTTTTACAATTTCCACTAATTTAATAACATTTCATGTTCTAAGTGACGCCAGCTTGCGGGATACAACCAATATTATTATTTCGGATTACATACTGAAGATGCTATATTCTTTCATAATTTGCATACCAAACGCTTATCTAGTAAGTAAATTTAAAAAAATAATGCCTAACAATACTATTTCATATAACAGTGAGAAGGTTCTACATTTCAATCCGTCAAGAGTAAAGTATCGAACTTAATAATATTTTCTGTCTTTGCCTCTTTTCGTATTCTAAATTCTTGTTCGGTTTCATGGCTACCAACTATATTTCCTATGCAGGCGCTATCTTCGGAACTAAACATCCTAAGACTTTCTATATTAGAATATATTTCCTTTGCTGGTTTAATATAAACTTTATTGGTTGAATCATTATAAACGATCAATGGTTGTTCCAATTGCTCAGAAAATTGATGCTTTATCAAGTGAAATTTTTTCTTATATTTAAATTCAATCAATTTTTTCTGATTCTCAAGTAGAGCTGCAATTATTCGATCGTAATCATCTTCGGAAAAAAAATTTTTAGCTCGCGCTTCTCTAAGAAGTTCTATGGGGTCTTTTTTTATCAGAGGAGTGCATTTGCCATGAAGTTGTACCCAGAAATAGATTAACCCTGTTTCTGTGTCTACATTTTCTGATTCTATTTTAAAGGACGGAATTCTTAGTTCTTTAAAATAAGAAGATATTTTGAGAAAGAGCATTCGTTTACTAATCCCTTGATAAGCAATTGCCCGCAACCAACACGATATTAACATATTCCTTGCATTCTGTATCTGTATTGTTTATTGATAAGTGTAAAAGTTCTCTCTTGCCTTAAGTTGCTCAATTATGAATGATCATGTTTACAAGAACCCAATTAAATATAGTAAAAATAATGAGTTACAATACAATTTTGCTATGAGCGTTTTAAGTAAAATATTTTTTTCCTCTAACGCAAGGGTGTTAGATATAGGATGTGGGGATGGAGTTATTACAAGCGAGGTTGCTAAAATTGTTAGCACTGGCTGTGTAATAGGCACCGACATATCAACTCAGATGATTGAATATGCTGCAGAGAAATATTCAGCTCAAGACAATATGCGCTTTATTCAAATGGATGCAAGTAAAAATATTTTCCGCGCACAATTTGATATTATAACTTCATTTAATTGTTTGCATTGGGTGAAAGATCAGATGGGAGTCCTCAAAGGAATTGCAGACTCTGCCGTTGAAGGTGCTCAAATTGCATTGCTTTTATCTCACAGGAAATCAATTTATCATTTTGTTTTGGATGAAATTTGTGCGCGTGAGAATTGGAAACAATATTTCACAGATTTTATAAATCCACGATTCTTCTTTGAGCCGAATGTGTATGAGGAAATGCTAATAGAAGCTGGATTAAAAACTATAGAGATTACTGAAGAAAAAATGACTTATACTTTTCCATCAAAAGAAAAGCTCAAAGGTTTCTTTAATGCTGCCAGTGCTCAAATTAAACAGATTCCAGTAAGTAGAACAGAAGAATTTTTAAACGATTTTGTAACTGAATATCTAAAGCAAACAAATTACGATGACGAAATAATTCCCGTCCATTTCTGGTGCTTACAAGTGATAGCAACCAAGCCTAAATTAGTGTCAACAAAAGCTGTTGAACTCGCAAACCACGGCGCATAGTGGAGAGTGGGTTGATTTAAGGGGCTATTGCGGATTTATTGGCTACCTTATGAAGGTTGGGTCGCGACCCAACCTACGGACTGAATTGGTATCAACAAAAGCCTTTGAGCTCGCGAACCATGGCGCATGGTGGCGAGTGGGTTGATTTGAAGGGCTATTGGGGATTTATTGGCTACCTTATGAAGGTTGGGTCGCGACCCAACCTACGGACTGAATTGGTATCAACAAAAGCCTTTGAACTCGCGAACCGCGGCGCATGGTGGCGAGTGGGTTGATTTGAAGGGCTATTGGGGATTTATTGGCTACCTTATGAAGGTTGGGTCGCGACCCAACCTACGGACTGAATTGGTATCAACAAAAGCCTTTGAACTCACAAACCACGGAGCATAGTGGTGAGTGGGTTGATTTGAAGGGCTATTGGGGATTTATTGGCTACCCTATGTAGGTTGGGTCGCGACCCAACTTACATCGGTTCGGAGTTTGGGATTAGCTTCCGTAATCGCTGAGAATTCCCCGCAATGATATTTCAGAGGTTTTTGTTGGGTCGTGACCCAACCTACTTCTGTTCGGAGTTTGGAATTAGCTTCCGCAATCGCTGAGAATTCCGCAATGATAGTCCAGAAGTTTTTGTTGGGTCGTGACCCAACCTACATCGGTTCGGAGTTTGGAATTAGCTTCCGTAATCGCTGAGAATTCTGAAATGATATTTCAGAGGTTTTTGTTGGGTCGTGACCCAACCTACATCGGTTCGGAGTTTGGAATTAGCTTCCGTAATCGCTGAGAATTCTGAAATGATAGTTCAGAGGTTTTTGTTGGGTCGTGACCCAACCTACCCTTACATACTCGGTGCTTGTGTTTGTGTTTCAGTGGGATCGACTAATTTATTCATACCAGTCAGTGATTTCAGAAAATCCACGACTTTTGCAAGGATTCCTCAGGTATCAAATATTTTTGTTGTCGTATCGTTGTGGTGATTTAATACCAGGTCGACGCATTCTACCGCAGGTTCTTTAGCGGTTAGATCAATAGAATAAACGGCTGTCCCACTGAGTAAATGCTCCCCTTCTGCTGCCAATAATGGCTTTACGCCGTGCTTGGAATTTGAATTCAAAAGCATTTTATCCAAATGCATGTCTTCTTTGATAATCAGCTTATTGTCTACTACAGTAAAATTCATCGTGCCATTAACGCCACTTGCCCCGACCATATGTCCTTTGGTTGAAGCGACGTCCGTAAGCCGGCTTCGCAATGCACAAGGCACACCGCCCTGATGAAATAGTTGTTCCATGAATGCAAGCATTTTATCTTGCTCGGCCTTTGGCAGCTCGGCAAGCAGCGTTTCTCGCCAAACTGTTCTTAACTGTTCGCCGGTCAGGGTTTCGGCTGACAGTCCACGCGATGCAAGTAGTCTGTCAAACCTGATTCCGTTGACGGTAATATTTTCTTCCTCACCTCTAGTCCAGTCTTTCACGCACTGTTCAATGTCACTTTTCTTTATCTTATCGTGCTTAAATAAAGAGGCTTGGCGGTACTGCCAGAATGGAGTAATAGTAGGCACGGTGACCCCTATTAATAATAGGTCTCATAGTTCTATTTTAGATCTTTTTTATTACATAAAGATTAACAGAAGATCACTTGGTTCTTTATTAATGGCTACAGGGTGGCTTGAATGCACCTCGATGTATAGAGATATTCCTAATAAACAAATCGAAAATGACCTTGCGTCTGGGAGGGAAATTATTGTAACCTTTTCTACCCTTCGAAGTATTAAATGGATTTAATTTTGTTAAGGATTAACCCGGGTCCGTGGACCCTGTCTTTGCTGTTGACCCTATTTAGTTGTTGCGCTATTAGTACTGCTTGGTCATCACAGGTTATTTATGGAACACAAAATGCGGTGCGTTTTGTGGGAAACCCCCATAAGAAAATTTATTTCTTGCAATTAGGCGCGTTTTCTAACAAAAGTAACGCTCAAACTATAGCCAGGAAAATTAAAAGCAAAACCCAATTTCCTGTCACTATTACCCCTGTATCGACTATGTTTGCTGTTCGTATAGGACCTCTCAATGCGCAGGAACTTCATCAACTTGGGGCAAAATTTTCAGGGAATTTAAAGCAATGTTGCGTGCGGAAACCGATTGTTCCCCATCAGCAAACTCATCAAGTTCAGGTTAATCCCCCACGATTAACGCCAGCCAAGACAGCAAAGAATGTTAAAGCCACAACCTGGTTCACCTCTTCTTCGGAAGCAACGAATAGTTGGTATCTGACAGCAAAGATTGGCGCTCAAAGAACCCATGTCGATGATCAATTAACAGTGGATAACGGCAGTGGTTTTTCTAGCCCTAGTGATAAAGATACCTATACGATGGACTCAGAATCCTCTGCGGTGCTAGGCGTTGGTGGCGGTTATCGCTTTACTCATTTCATTGTTCCGGCTGTATCGGTTGGAATCAATTATTCTCATTTCTTTAACAGAAAAATTAATGGGCAAATTATGCAGTACAGCTTGCCCGAATTCACCAATTATAACTATCAATGGAAGCTCTCATCCGATTTAATTTTAGCGTCATCAAAAATTAATATCCTGGAAATCCATCATGTCTCGCCCTTTGTTCAGGGTGGTATTGGCGTCAGTATTAATCATGTGAGCGACTACAGTGAAACGGTACTGCCTAATGTAACACCACGCGTGAGCCCCGGTTTTTCTAATCACAACCAAACTTCATTTGCTTACCAGTTAGGTGCTGGATTGGATTGGGCGGTCAAACCCCAATGGTTGGTTTCTTTAGGATACGAATACACGGATTTAGGTAAATTCCATTCGGGACCAGGTCTTCAAGAATGGAGTAATGCAACGTTATCGTCTCGAACCTTGACTAGCAACGCAGCGGTATTCGGAATGACCTATCTGTTTCATGGCTAGAACCAATTCCTGTGCAAAGGCGGGGATCCGCAAACAGGCCCGGGATGAGAACGAAATACCACTGATTTCAATGAGTGTAATTTTTAAGCGAGATGGCGTTTAAACGCCATCAGAATAATGAGAAGGACCATCATGAACCGCTCTGCCCGTATCATCACAAGTTTTTTTCTATTCTTGGTTGCTTTTTTTGCTTATGCAGGGAAAGATCCTATCGCCTGGCGGGTTTCGAATACCTTTCCTGCACAAACCTCAGTTGGCCAAACGTATACGATTGTCTATACATTCACTAACCAACTACCTTTTTCTTTAGTCAGGCCATTAGTTATCGAGCATCTGACAAGTCCTTCGGTGGAATTTATTTTTAATGACCAATGCACAGGCCGTCTATTAGCTTCAGGAGCATCCTGTACAGTCACTGTCGCGTTAAACCCACTGGTGATTGGCCAAAAATCCTTGAAATTGACTATCGCAGGCTATAGCAGGGATAGAGTCCCATTACCAGAAATAACGACAATCGCAACAGGCCAATCGTTAAGTGCGGTCACAGTGGCTGTGACTGACTCCTTGCCATTCCAGGTAACGAATGGTTCCTCGTCCAGCTATAAATTTACCTTCACCAACAACAGTGCAATCGATGCAACGAGTCTTTCAGTGGATGTCACGCAAACACTAGGGATACCGAATCACACCTCGACTTGTATTGGTACGCTTCTGGCAAACGGGGGAACTTGCTATGTAGAAGGGACTTATACAGTGACCTCGACTACTCCTTCTATCCAACAAGTCACTGCAACACTTTCTTATAGTGGCCCGCCCGATAGCCCGGTTCAAGCCAGTACATTAACCCAAGTAGTTAATCCGGCAGCGCCCCTGGTCGGCACCGTCGTGACGGAGTTCGCTTTACCGCCGTTGATTGTGCAAAACAGTGTCCATCAAGTTCAGTTTTTATTTACAGCAACCGGTTCTGTCGATATTCCCGGGGGGGCAACGATTAATTGTGATCAGGGAGGAAATGATTGTTCAGCAACACTATCAGCAGTCGCTGGCAGTTGTCTGATACCTCAAACCCTCACCAATGCTGCTTGCCTGTTAACCGTCACTTTCACAGCACCTGTAGCCAATAACCCACCCGATACCTATGTGTTAACAGCGCAGGTTCCTTATTCGGTTAATGGTGTTCCTCAAACCGCTGCTACGGCGATTACTTCGGGTTCTGTCGTCACGGCATTGCCAACAAGCAGAACCGTTACCTTGGTCAATGACTGTGATTTCGATGTGTGGTTTTCACTTAACGGCAGCAGCTTGACCAGTACACCTAATTGCCCAACCCAAGCTTGCCCTGCCGGTACCAGCTGTAATACGTCTACTCACAAATGCTATTGGAATAATCCCACACCCAATATTGTTGTTGCTCCCCAGGCTTATTTATTAAGTGCCAGTGGCGGTACCAATAATGTGACTATCGATGTGAATCCAGGGACCGATCCCAGTATTCAATGGAGCGGCAATATCTCTGCAAGTACGCTATGTAATGGAACATCATCCTGCCAACAAGCCTCTTGCGGTAATAATGGTGGCAGTACAGCCTGTGCACCGGGAGTAGGGTTCACCCAACCGGCAACCCAGGCTGAAATCACGATGAATCTTACCAGTGCAGATAGCTATGATGTGGAAGTGATCAATGGTTTCCATATCCCGATTTCGATGCAACCGGTTTATTATCAATCCGGGGCAACTTCAATTCCGGCCACTCCCAATAACTACAATTGCGGAACACCGGGTAATAACGTAGCAACCAATGGATTTGGTGCCTGCAATTGGAATAACGCGGTAGTACCTGTTATTAATCAAGTGCCGGGTAATGGATTTTATTGGGTTACGAACGGCGGAACATCTTGTTCTATTACTGCAGGCAATCAGGGTTGCCCAGCGAATACATTCTGCGGGCTCGATAGCAGTTTTAACCAGGTCTGTGGAAATTTCCTGGGATACTGGTCTGCTGATCAAGTCTGCGGCGCTAGTCCTCCTGCCGCAGTGCAAAGCTACTTTAAATGTAATCAGGCACTCCCCACGGCGACTACACCGTTTTATCCATCCGGAGCAGTTTTATCTAATTTGATGCTATGCGCTGTTCCTACCGGTTATTCCGGTCCAAGATATAATACCTGTTATAATGCCTATCCAGGATACTCAGCGACCGACATAGCGCAATGTTGCGGCTGTGCTGACTGGTGGAACCCGGCACAAACAAATAATGTGGCTATTGCTGCAAATTCCAATACCCAAAGTTGTACGCAAGTGGGCGCTTCGCAACCACAAACCAATGCTCAGTGGAATTCCCTTGTTCAACCGATGATTCAATGGATGAAGCAGGCGTGCCCCTCAGCCTATGTTTATCCTTTTGATGACAAAACAAGTGGTTTTGGTTGTACCAATAACATCAATGTAGCCGGGGAACCTAATTCTACCAGTTATATCATCACCTTCTGTCCTGGTGGTATTACGGGGCTTCCCGCTGGAATTAATGAGGGACGGGGATAATCTTCCGGGTTAAAGCCTGCTGGCTTTAACCCGAATTGCTGAAGGCGTCTTATTTACTGTGTTCCTGACTCACTCATTACCCTGGTTAAAAAGTCCAGTGGTTCTGCAATAATTTTTTGCTTGTCACTGTGAGACAGCTTTTTAATGTAGCGCTCTATTCTCAATGCCTGAGCCTTGGAACCATTAATTTTCCAGGACTGGGCGATACAAACCGGTTTAAAACTGCGTGTATATTTACACCGTCCCGTACCATTAACATGCGATTGATAGCGTTTATCAAGATCCGTGGTATAGCCGGTGTAATAGGTATTGTTGCTGCACAGTAAAATGTAAACCCAGTAACATTGATTATCTGCTGCCATTGCCTCTTCACCTAAATTATTCCAGTGATTTATTATATTCTTTCCAACAGGCCCGGCATAGGTAACCTGCAATAAACAATAGGAAAGCCCAATCGATTTTAACTCAATAACTCATTGAATTTATTTGATTTTTTAGGAATAAGCCACTGACAAGGGATCTGTGAACTATAATAGATAGTAATGAATGGTTTACTAATATTTTACATTGAATATGGTCAAAACATGACCACATAAATTGTATAATAGGTCTTACAGGCTGATTGATAGAGAGAAGAATGATGGCTGATCAAAAAGACAAAGAGTTGGAGCAAGAAAGAAGAGAGCTTGAAGGCGAACTGAATCACGAATTGGAGAAATCAAAAGACATCGATGAGAAGAAGCCTTTTGATTGGCTTCTCCATATGATGAAAAGTTTTTTGCTGACTTTTCAGTTAATGTTTTTCCCCCAAAGTGATAAGAAAGAAGAAGAGGATCAAAAGAAAAGTTTTGAAAAAGAAGATAGCACTGTAGAAGAAGATACTAATACAGAGCTTTCTGACTCCAAAATGCTGAAGGGGCTTGGCGCTCAACCCAAACCAAGTACTCCAAAACCCGTTCCCGTGATACCAATAAACCCATTGGATATGGATCCCGATGAGGAAGACAAAGATGAGGAGGAAGAGGACTTGGATCAAAATGATAAGTTTGCCACTCCTTTTGATATGAATCCTCTTTCAACCAAATTGCAGCGGAAAAAATAGCCGTCGAAGATCAGCCCTCACTTATTTTCAACCCCTACCGGATAGGGGTGTTTTTTATATACCGATAAATTTATTGATTTCAGGAACGATCATCTTGCGAAATTTACTGCCATTGAATAATCCATAATGGCCGACACCTTCCGCCAGATAATATTTTTTCATCTTGGCAGGAAGATTTTTGCATAAATCAATGACTGATTTCGTTTGCCCAAGTCCAGTAATGTCATCCCGCTCACCTTCAATGATTAACAGCGAAGTATTTCTTATATCGTGTAATCGAATGTCTTTTCCTTTTGATTTATAGCGTCCTTTTACCAGTAACTGTTCCTGAAAGACGGTATGAATCGTTTGCATATAAAATTCAGCAGTCAAATCCATTGTAGAAAAATATTCAAGGTAAAACTGGATAATTTTCAACGCCTTATCGCGGTGGTTTGCGGCATAGCTATTAATAGCATTTTTAAGTGATTCCATGTGCCGTGGTAAATTCATACTCATAAAACCGGACAATTGCATAAATCCCGGATAAACAAGTCTCATCGCACCAGGAAAACGATTTGGAACCATTGAAATAACATTTTGATGAAACCAATCATCATCCCTGGACGCAACGAGTTCGTTAACCGCAGTGGGTGATTGAGACGTATCAATGGGTCCACCTAACAAGATGGCAGTTTGCGGTAATTTGGGATCATTGTCGGTGGACATTAATGCGAGTGCTGCCAATACGGGAACTGTAGGTTGGCAAACAGCCAAAACATTCAGATCAGGTCCTAAGAGTTTGAAATAGGAAATGATATAAGCAATAAACTCATCCAAATCAAACCCCCCTTCTTTTAGCGGAACATCACGGGCATTTTTCCAATCGGTGATGTACACATCATAGAAAGGTAATAGGCCTCTCACCGTATCTCTGAGCAGGGTTGCATAGTGGCCTGACATAGGCGCAACCACCAGCAATTTAGGAAAGGGTTTTTCACGCAAGATCTCTCTTTTTTTAAAGCGAATTAAATTGCAAAAACTTTTTTGATCGATGGTTTCCTCATAAATATCACAATAATCATCCCCTAATTTAACTTCCTTGATACCAAATTCCGGTTTTTCATAGATATTGGTGATCATATGGTATACATACAGGTGGCCAGCAACTTCCCTGTAATTTTGTATTCCCACCTGGGCGACATTCTTTAATAGTTCATTTTGTAATTCAGAAAGAAAGGGAATAGTCATTGGTAGACTCAAGCTATCTGCCAGCCGTTGAAACCGTTTTGACAGGGTGTGGCAATAATCGGAATAAGGCTGAATAGCCCTCATGGTAAAATCGTACCAATTATAAAGGGAGCGATTATCAAGCGGGTTATGTAACATAGAAGTTCCTTGTCTATTTTGTCACGGTTTTACACCCCAATTACTCTGCTTAGTATAGGATCACTTCTGAAATAAGAGTAGAAGTGGAGAAGCCTGAGTCCTTCATATCATTTCCCTCTTAAAATAGAACAAAAATAGTAGAATTTACAGTTTCTTACTTAACCTCAGTCGTTTCAATTTAAATCACCTCTAAAAACCGGGCTATCCTTAATGTAATATGCTTTATCAATTAGCAATAGAGTAACCCATGTCAGTTAAAACGTGTAAAGACAACGATTGCAGAGAATGAAAGGGAATGGAGGCAAACTATGAAATTAAGTAAAATGGGTGCGAGTAACGAACCAAAAGATTTGCTCTATTTTCAAAACCTGGTACCTGGCACATCGGATTCACCCTTTATTGATCGGTATAAAAAAGAATGTTTGGACGATAATGATCCAGATAATGAGCAAAGAAAATCGTTGTTAGACGAATATCCACCCATTCTTTCTTTTCATCCGCAGCAGAAGAAAAAATTTTATGAAGATGAAGCAAGGATGTGTTCATTTTGCTGCGGCGGTGTGCTCACTAGCGATAATGGCCTCAAGAATATAGACAACTACATGTATTCAAACAATTCTGGCAAGCTCTATGAAGGCAGTGCTGCGAATATAAAAAGCCAGCTGCAAGAGGAGGCACGGCAGGAAAAATTTGGCAGTGCCGAGCAAAATCAGCGAATGACTGAGATAAACCAGTTTAGTGCGGTCGTGGATCAACGAGAGAAAAATAGTGCTCCCGCAATGACCAACGCCGCTACACAAAAACAATCAAGCACTCTCAACCCGTTAAAAACAGATCTTAAACCACGCGATGCTGATTCGTAGTATCCATTAGGGCAACCTGCCTGGTCTATCCTCTAATCCCATGGTTGCCCTCATTTCTCTGGCGGTGCCAAGGGATTCTGGCGGTAAAATCTCCTCAGTAATTCATAAACCTCAGGATAATGCTGTTTAATAACCATAGGCCGCTCGAAAAAAATCTCGCTAAAAACAGCAAAAAACTCGGCCGGGGAGGTCAATGCATAGGGATTAATGGGAATCGTCTTGTGCTGTTGTAACTGTACTTCCAGGTCGGCGTATGCGCGATTGAAAACCGTTGCCCATTGTCGAACTGACATCCATTTATGGAGCGGTGGCAAACCATTGGCTTTTCCATTGAGCATATCTAATTTATGGGCAAATTCATGAATTACTATATTAGAACCATCATTTTCACTGTGATTTAAAGTATCCCCCCAGGACAAAATGACCGGACCGTTTTGCCAGGATTCGCCACTAAGATTGGCTAGGCCCTGGTGAACGATGCCACATTCATCTACTTCAACGTTCTCCCTGCGGTAAGCGCCAGGATAGATAATTACGGAAACCCACCCGTTATACCAGTCTAATCCAAGATTTAAGATTGGCAGACAAGCCTGCAGGGCAATGGCTACGCGGACAGAGGGGGTTATTTCAAAACCACCCGCACCTTCCAGGGACTTATAGTGAAGAAATAGAATGGCTAATTTTTTTAACTTTATCTTCTCGCGCTCACTCAAACGATGGAGCAACGATAAATTTCTGAAAGCAGTTTGCCATTCAATATCAGTGATCGCTGAGTGCTTGATAAGATACCCATGCCACCAATTTTTTATCCAGTGAAACATTCCTATTCCCTTAACTTATTATTCTTTTCGAAACGCGCGCCCAACCACAGTGTACACGCCAGTGCATGAAGATTCGAGCACCGTATGACGAAGCAATTCTCCAGGGCAGTAGCGTTTCGAAACAAGCTCAATGATTCGAACTCGAGATATATCTAATAACTAATCCCGTATCTTTTTCCCCTCTTTCAGCCAGTAATTGATAAAATGTTATTATGATTTCTGCTGCCGCCTTTTTATCTAAAGCCGGATCATCAGGATGTTGAAAAGTCATTTCTACCTTCTCACCATACTTTGTTGATAGTGTTTCAATGATTTTGTTGAGTATCATTTGAGCCTTGATCGTATCAGCTTTAGACAACGGAGGGTGAGGCGTTTCCAATGCACTTTTTATGATGTTCTGATTGGCAGCAGGGATAGGGTTCTCAGGGCCCTCGCCGACCAATTCTATTTCCTTCTCACTCAATTTATCTGCAAAAATATTGGGGTATTCCAGGAACAAGACTAATACAGGATTAATGGCGTCAAGTTTATTGTAATAATCAATGGTCGCTTTAACCTGGTTATAAATTGCTTCATTGGTTGCCTGTGCACCGTATTTTGTCATTTGCGAGCTAACCAATTCACTGGTGTAGGCAATCACATTTTGTGAATCATTATGAATGATGTCTTTTTTCGTTTTATCGATATACTCTTTAAACGCCTGCGGTGATTTGTTGGCAAGTAAATCAAAGAAAGAAGACTCTTTCCTTAAATCACTCTCAAAGATCCAGGCCTGGTAGTAGGGTACGCCATACCATTTCGTGATCAGGAGAACAACAACGACGGCAAAGGCAGTTATCCATAATGTAGTTAGGGGTTTATTGCGGAAATAATATTGCAATCCACCGACTAGTAAAGCAGTTAGTCCACCAACAACCAGATATAGCCAAATCATAATCGATGGTCACCTTAATTGAATTGGTTTTGTCCATGCCCTTCTATTAGGATAGTTGTTATTTATCAAACTGGATCAGAGGGTCGTAAAAAACTAACTCGCAGAAACAACAGGATTGATGGTTTTATATTGGAAAAACACCGGTTATGATGTTTTATGGCAACAGGATTTAAAAAGGAATTGGTATGACGCCGACGATAAGGGACATTCTGATTAAAATAAGGGAGCAACGACCTTTCATACTTAATATGACGGACTATTTCCCGGTTGACCTTGTAGCGAATGGAGTACGAAGTATAGGTGCATTGCCTATTATGAATAATGCCAGGCAAGAAGTAGAAGAGTTACTGAACCTATCCAAGGCGGTTGTGATTAATCTGGGAAAACTGGACGATGATTTTATCAAACTTTGTAATCACATCTGTAAAACAGCCAATCAATTCAAAATCCCTATTATTTTAGATCCGGTAGGAGCGGGGGCGAGTCACTATAGAACGGATACCGCCATCCAGATTATCAATAATCACGCTATTTCTGTTATTCGGGCTTATCCCAGTGAAATTGATGGTTTATTGAGTGGGCAAATCGGGCTGCAAAATCATAATGCCACCAATTTTACTGTAATGACTGAAAAAGCGAAACTATTAGCAGGTAAATACAAGTTAACTGTTGTTGTCAGTGGAAAGAGACATATTGTGGCTGATAAGGATAGAGTGGACTCTTTTAATTTTGACTCCAATCTGCTGCAACGAGTAGCTGGTATAGGCAGTTTGCTTTCTGCCATTATTGGCGTTTTCCACTCAGTCGAGGAAGACCGTTACATCGCTGCTAAAAATGCAGTGGAGTTTTATGCCCATTGTGTTGGGCCTACTTCCTGCGATGCCCCTGGCCCCGCTTCTCTAATTACCAGGATTATTGATAAATTATATATCACGTCATCTGAAGCGTTAATTCAGTTATTGTAATTCAGCCTCCCGAGCAGTTCTCCCGGAAGGCAGAAAATCGGCTGAGCTATGGTGTGGTCGCTGTTTATGCTCCAAACCCATGCGTTCCCGCAGAGATGTCATCATTTGAATCATCATGTGGACGATTTGCAGTGCCTGCACCTGTAAGGGGCGGTGATGGAGGTTTTGAGAATAGCGGAAGCTTGGTGTTTAGATAAGTATACGCATAGGAACCCAAGGAGTAGGTTATATTGGTAACAGCTGCTGCAGCCAAAATAGTCCCAGTACCTTTGGCAGTCTGCCAGGCTGCTTGTTGGAAAAAGCGTAACATAATTCTATCCCTAATATTTAGTTGGCTTAAAAATGTCCATTATACAGCAAATGAGGCAGGAAAACCATTTTTACAGAATAAAAACAGTTTTCCCACTCAGTCCTGTAACTATTTAAGCCCTGGAGTTTCTTTTGTAGAAGAGTCAGTATTTGCTACAGAAGAAGGCGTATTTTTTACAGAAGAGGATACGTCTTCAGAAGCAGAGGGTTTGGCAAAAAATCCTTGTGAGTTATTTCCAGGCTGAAACCGCTCAGGAACAACGGCTTTCAATGGCTCAGTTCCCAATGTTTCACCAACCCCTGATACGATAGAATAAATGATTGCAGTGAGCCCCATTCTTATAGGCAGCTGTTTGGCAGCATTTCCAAAAAAAGTATGCATGGCTTGTTTTGGATTATCTCTAACTGTTTTAGCAATCTCTTGGGCTATGCTCAGAGTACTTCTACTGGATAAGATACCTTGATCGTTAACAGACGTCCGAACTACCATATAATCGCAAGTAGCAGCGAAAGGATAGGCGAAGAAGGCAGCTAATGACCCGCTGACCGCACCCGCAAGAAAGTGCTGGGCCTTTCTATCCTCGATACGTAGATTCTTCGCCATATATCCCGCAATGTAGGGCTCCATAACAAGAAGACTGGTGTAATTAGTCAGTCCAGCCAGATAAGCCGGTATAAATCCTGCTTTCATGGCCTGAAAAATGTTAGCAGGCTTGGAAAATCTAAAATTCTCAGGTAGCAGGCCGGGTATTTTTCGCAACGTCGTGTAAGTGCCGGGAACCTGGGTTACGCACATATCACCGAAAGTCGCGGACGCAACAAACCCCATCTTTTGCCTCGAGAGTTGCTTCATTCTCCCTTCCTGCATCAGTTCTTCTTCTCTGATTAAAGAAGCAGCTTCTTCACTTAAACCCTCAACAGGCTTATTCCCTTTAACGCCAGTCACATAAGCGGTTCTGAATCGGGATCATTTCGACATCAGGTAATACGTTATGTTTAGCACAAAAATCCAGCATTTCCTGTGTCTCTTTAATTCCACCAATCAGCGACCCTGCAACACTCTTGCGCCCGAAAACTAAAGGACGCGTATCTAATGGCGATTTAAGTATCTCCACTGCGCCAACGATAACCATCGTGCCATCGCGCTTTAGTAAATTCAGGTAAGGATTAAGATCATGAGTCCTGGGAATGGTATTGATCATAAAATCAAAATAGTTTGCAAATTGAGCAATCATTTCCGCATGAGTAGAAATTAAAACCTTGGATGCACCCAGGCGCCTGGCATCTTTTTCCTTATCTGGCGAGGTTGTTACCATAGTGACTTCAGCACCCAGTGCATGGGCAATTTTAATAGCCATGTGTCCCAAGCCACCTAAGCCAATCACACCTACTTTATCTCCCTTTTTAACGTTCCAGTGACGCATTGGTGAATACGTGGTAATCCCGGCACAAAGTAAGGGAGCAACAGCTTTAACATCCAGGGAGGCAGGTACTTTTAAAACAAAATCCTGATTGACGACAATGCTGTCGGAATAACCGCCATAGGTCATCGCACCCGTTTCTTTCTCCGGGCTATTATAGGTGAATACTTGCCCAGTCTCGCAATATTGCTCAAGGCCATCCTGACAGCTGGCGCATTTCTGGCAGGAGCCGACAAGACACCCAACCGCAACGGTTTCACCTTCTTTAAATCGGCTTACCTTGTCCCCGACCTTGATCACTTTGCCAACAATTTCATGGCCAGGGACAACCGGATAAACCGTCCCTTGCCATTCATTGCGCGCTGTGTGCAGATCAGAATGGCAGATACCGCAATACAGAATTGCAATGTGGACATCTTCACTGCCAGGGGTGCGGCGTTCAAAAGCAAACGGCTCAAGCAAACTGGTAGGGGATTTTGCAGCATATCCTTTGGCTTTAATCATGGTACTCTCCCTGTGCCTTACTTTATGTCATATTAGTAGGCATTTGGAGGTACTTCAAATCGCAGGCTATATTATCTGACTTTCTTCAGCACTTACGACCATTCCTCAATCCCGGTGTGTCTACCACACTCTCTTGGGCAGCTTGCTACGCTATATGCCCGTTTCTGTCATTAAGCCAACTTTCACCTGATTGCCTAGAAGCCCAATCTATTCTTTCGTTTACATTGTTTTAAATTTTGCTGAATTGCCAATACAGTTGGATGTCTGGCACCTAAGCTTTGGGTACTGATTAGCAACGCTTTTTCAAAGAGCGGTTTCGCCTTGGCGTACTGTTTTTCAGCCAGGTATAATTCGGCAAGATTATTCATATAGGTAGCCAGATCAGGGTGTTCGGGTCCCAACGTTTTTTCAACAATGCCTATGGCTTGCAAGTAAAGGGGCTCTGCTTTGGCGTATAAAGCCTGATTGGAATAGGCCTGTGCCAAATTATTCAAACTGCTAGCCACCTCAGGATGATTAACGCCTAAAGCCTTTTGTCTCAAGTTAACTACCCGTTGAGAAAGTGTTACCGCTTCGCTGTACTTACCTTCACGAAGATAAAGCTCTGCCAGATTATGCAATGCATCAGCTGCATTCGGGCTTTCCGGGGGTAAGCTTTTTTCGTTGATAGCAATGGCACGCAGATAAAGTTGTTCCGCTTTTTGGTGTTGATTTTTTTCAGCATAAACAGTCGCAAGATTATTCAAAGAAGTGGCAAACTCAGGATGTTCAGTCCCATAGGCTTTTTCTAAAATTAATACCGCTTGCTGGTATAAATCCTCAGCTTTCGCCGCCTGCCCTTGAGCGTCATAAATCCTCGCAAGATTATTCAAATCACGCCCAATGGAAGCATGATTTGCTGGTAAGAATTTTTTATCCATTTTTAGAGCTTCCAAAGCAAATTCTTCAGCCTGATGATACTGCCCGAGAATTCGATAGACTCTGGCAAGATTACTTAAAGAAGTTGCAACATCGGGTCCCTCCCTCTCTATTTTTTTATCAATTGTTAAAGAGCGCTGATACATTAATATGGCTTTCTGATAATTCCCTTGCTCCGTGTATAAGAGACCTAAATCATTGAGTGTGACCGCTGTCATAATATGTTTTGAGCCATAATATTTTTTTTCAAGGAATAAAGCACGATTCAAAAGTGGCTCTGCTTTACTATAAAGCCCTAGAGTAATATAGAGGGAGCCTAGATTATTGAAATTTGTAGCTAACGTTGGATGGTCTTGCCCTTGAGCTCGTTCGACCATTTGTATGACTTGATGGTGAAGTTGCTCGGCCATTTCATATTTCCCTTGTGTTTCATAAAGAGAAGCGAGATTGTTTAATAAAGTAGCAAGTTGACGTACGTTTTGCACAGGCTTTTTCTCCAAGAGTGCTTGTGCTTTCTTATAGAGCGCCTCAGCTTTTAAATAATTGCCTTGTTCATCTTGAATCCAACCTAAATTAGCGAGCTGTGAAGCCCACATGCGGCCATTTTTACCGTATTTTTTACCTAAGATTCTCATCGCTTTGCGAGCAAACTGCTCTGCCTCTTTATATTTTCCTTGGGCAGAATAATTTTTAGAAAGACTATCCATTGCTCCAGCAACTGCAAGGCTATCGGAGCCATAAATCTTTGTCCACAGGGACAAAGCATAGTTATACATCATTTCAGCATGCTTATAGTTACCCTGATCATGATAGGCTGCGCCTAAATAAAGACAACTCATGGGGAATTGTTTCAGCTCGCTATGCCTAGCTACCGCAAAAGCCTGGCGCGCAAACGTAAGGGCTTCCTGGAAGTGCCCTTGTTTCTTTGCGACTAAATATTGTTTCTCGAGCTTTTCCCATGGAGTTAATTGGGCAAAGCTGGCGTGACTTAACCCTAGTAAAAGGAAAAGTAGCAACACTAGCTTTGTTTTTTTCAAGTTCACCATGAACGTTTTTCCTGTTGTGAGTAACTTTCCTTTACAACATTTTCTTTTTTCTGGTCTCCAGATTTACCGGGTGTTTGGGAAAAGAAACTATTGCGATTGGGTGCGGGGGTAGGTATTTGGGGAGCCTCAGGGATTTCCCGCTTTCCTGCTACTTTATCCCAAACGTAACTAAAAGGCTTTGCGAAATAAGATGGCCATGTCAACAAATAGTGAGCGGCCTGGGCCTGACTGGCCAATTTTAGTTGTGCGGAAGCAGTAATCTGCGCGCCAAGACCTTCTGATAGCGCACCCTGGTCAAGCAATTTTTGGCCTTCACGCATCCTGCTGAGGCTATCCTTGAATAATTGATCGACGGATTTTTCATCATATAAAAATGAATCAGCAATCCCTAAACCAACAAAGGTCCAATTAATGGGGCCGGCTAAAGAGCCGGCGGTATAACTTAATAAAATACCAAAACTAATATCTCCTGCCGTATCAGTAATTGCTTCTTTAAGTAGATCTTTATCACCATCTACGGATTTCAAACCAAGATTGAAGGCAAACGTAATGAATACACCTTTAGTACCCAAATAAGTTTTGATCCCTAGTTTAGAGGCCGCATCGGGAGACGAAAGAATCTTGCCAAGTTTTTCGCTAGTCCCGGGGCCCAATTGCTTACTGAGCCGACCCCAACTATCTTCTGAAGCAGCTTTAAATACTTGCAGAATGGCAGACTTGATTTGTTGTTGAAGAACCATCTGGGACTTTGGATCAACTTTCCCAGTTTGTTTCCGCTTATTTTCAAGCTCAGAAACAAGTATTTTAATTTGCTCTTGCTCCTCACTCGGTATGAGTGAAAAAGCAGCCTCTAGAAGCGCTTTTTCTTCCTCAGGAGAGAATACAATCTTTTCTTCAGCACTCTTTTCTCGCTCAGAAGCGGATTCTTTTCTTTCACTAGTCTTGTCTTTTTCAAGACTATTGTCTATTTCTTCTTCCTCCTCTTCTTCCTCATCATCATCCTTTCTTCTTGAAGGCAGTGTTTTTTCATCCAGCAAAGGTATCTCAACTTCAGGTACCTCATTTATCCCTAAAGCTATGGAAATTTTATCTAAACCGGCTTGAATGTTGGCACGGGATTTCTCAAGATAATCACTATTAGTAACAGGAATATCTAAAGTTAAATGCAATTCATCCTGTTTAATAACCTTGGTTCCATCAACAGATTCAGTATGCAGTTCGCCAACCAATTCTTTAATCGGTGCCTGTGTCCCTTGGGTTCCGTGAATCACCGCCGTTTTTTCTGCCTTATAATCAATGCGGTCAAAACTCATCTCAGCAACAGCAATGGCCTGTTCACCTGTTTCATTTGTTGCTTTTTGACCTGTTAAACGTTGCAAGTCATTCACATTAAGGCTAATGCCAATCCCGCTGTAAGATTGGTGATCGACGACTTGCTCAGTAACTAGTCGGTCAATTTGAATAGTATTGACACCCTCCGTAAGAATTTCTCCGCCATGCATGGAGGCTTCATCAACATGAACGGAATGTCCGTTGTTATTAATCCCCTCAATAACATGGATAGCGCTATGCTCAGTAGTAATGGCTGACGTCCCTTTACCTTTATAGGCAGATACCTGACCTGACAGGCTGACACTGGCAAATTCAGTTTGAGTCACTGTCAGGTCTTGCTTGTCAATCACATCTAATTTTTCAATTTTGGCATCCAGCGTACGTGCCTCAATTCGACCGCCATCGAGCCTGACATGATGCATGGCCTCCCCTTGGTAATTTAAATCCATATTGCCGTTAGCAGATAACTCGGCATTTACATAATGGGTTGCCTGTGTCTTTTGGTGAGAATATCCGACAGACGCATCCTGCAATTCCCCAGTCAGAGAGAGCCCGAGGCTTTGGGCTGTCGTTTTTTGATCAACACAGGAATGTAACTCCGCTGCTTTAGCGATCAACTCAGGTGCATTAACTTCCATATCGCCGCCTGCATGAACCCGAACTCCATTTTCCAGGTCAATCCCTTCGCTGGCTTCGAGGTAAACATCGCCACCTCGATTAACACCACCTACCCCTTGCGTTTGGTATTGGGCTGTTGTTCTGCTTTCAGTCATAGAGAGAGTAATGGTTGGAGAAAATCCATTGGCTCCTCCAAGTCCATAGCGTGCTAATAATTCACTAGTCAGGTTATCGTTTCCAAGACCGCGCATTATGCCATTTGTGGTGTTATACAAATTAATACCCAAGTTGGCTGAGTTAGCTAATAATTCGCTCGTATTGTTACTGGATAGCATGGAATTTAGCTTGGCTAAGGTTGCATCTTCAGCAGTGAGTGTATCCATCAAGTTACCAGTGCTCTTCCAAGCTTGCCAGGCTCCCATACCAGGTACCGAGAGGCCTAAACGTCGTGTTTTTTCCACAACGTCATGGTCAAGAATATCCACGCCAAACTTAATGCGACCATGGGCTCTTAAGTCTAAATCGCCAGCACCTGTAAAATAAGCACCACGTGCGTCAATAGAGCCTTCTGAAGAATGGATACGTGTTACCCCATTGTCAATAAATAAGGTCGGGGTGGACTCCTGATCAATTTGTAATCGGGAGTGTTTTGATAATCCCCACAAACTGCGCGTGGATTGATAATCGCGCGATTCGGTCCTTAGACTATATAAATCAACATTATCACGGGCATAAATTTGCGTTCCTCCAGGCGATGAGAAACGGGTTGCTACTGATTTAACTCCTCCATGCTTAGTGACTAAAATATTCTGTCCAATTGCAGAATGAACCATAGAGTTGGTAACAGTAGTCGTCATGGTTACATGACGGGTAGTTTTTCCGTACCAATTTTTAGTGGTTGTAATATTTGAAATATGGGTTTCTTGCCGGGCAGCAAATTCAAGGCCTTTGTCCCCTTCGATATAATTGACGCCATTACTGACGAAATTGGAGGCATCTGAATAAACTTGGCCGTCAGCTTTAATATAAAGGCCAATACCATTGGTGCCCACGCCGCTACCACCGGCAATCAGGCCGCCATTATAGGTAGTAATCAAATCATAAGCACCTTGGTAAGAACCTATATTGCACTGATTAAGGACACTTCCCCGGGCAATTAACTGCGTGTAATTTCCTGAACGAATAATCCCGCCATAGTTTTCAATATTAGCTGCGGTTGCCTCTAGATAGGCATCTGTGCGGCCATTAATAATGCCAGCGTTCCCCATCGGTACCCCCCAAGCCACCGACGCGGCATGAGAGCCTGCAGAGACGTTCTTAATGGTGCTGGCTTTAATAGCGACCGTGTTAGCGTTAACTGTTCCGCCTAAATTATAAAAACCACCTGAAGCCTCAAAATTTGCTAGCCCATTACTGTAGAGAGTATGGTTAGTTCGAATACTTCCAGCAGATTTAACATACAAATTATTATTAATAATAGTGCTTAATAAGGAGACATCACCCACAGTGGAAATCAGGCTGAGATCTTTTGCCCTGTTGTAATCTGCCGTCATCGTTATGCCGCTGGCTTTTACAGTCAAATTGCAATCACGATAAAAGGGCGAATTAAGAGTCATATAATCCAGCGTATCCAATTCAAGATTGCTGGTCACACCATAGTTTCCGTATCGTCCCAGACCGGAAGTAAATTGCGTAGCATGGGCAAAATGCTCAATATCAAAAACCGCATTATCGATAGCTGAAGCCCCATGTAAATCTGCTGTTTTGGATTTTACATAAAACAGGTTGCCATTATTGCTTCCCCCATGAGGTGCGCTAAGAAAAGTTACTTTTCCACCATGTTCATAACTTTCAGTAAAGAGGGCTGCTTGACCTTGATAGAGTAATTGACTGTTATCGATTAACTTCCCGGTAGTGATGGTGGAATCTTTAATGGTTTCGCGTCCACGAGTACTTAAATTCATTTCGTCCAATGCAACCACAGAATTATCCAGGCTTAATGTACCGTCCACATTTGTCAATGCGGTACCTTTGAGCGCGGATTTTTCAAGTGACAATTGCCCATCCTGGTCTACTCGTGTTTTATCAAGCGTTACATCAAAATTTTTTAAATGAGCTAGCCCTGAAATATCACCACTCTTAGCGGCAATAGAACCATAGGTCAGATCGATATCTGCGGATTCGCCTACCTCCAGGGTCTCACATTTTTCAACAACAGCGTCTACACCTTCTGCTTTTTCAATCTGTACACCTTTGATTGACGTATAATCGCCTCCTTTAATTGCCCCATCCAACTTTACTTTTTCGGCTTCTATGGCAAACGTATTTTGCGGTTTAAATTCTTTTTCAAGGGCTGGAGTATTACCAGATTGTGTTGCTGTTTCCTCCTTGGCCACGAATAATTCATCTTCTGCGGTCTGTTTGCCGTTTATTACAGAACCGGCTTTTAAATGAGCCCTTTCCGCAGAGACTGATAAAGCATTTTGATAGTCAACTTTGCCTCCAACCTCGAAATGACCGGTAGCCACATGCACATTATCTGTCTTAAATTGGCTCGTTTCCCCGGTGACAAACTCATCGGTATAATTAAAACGGGTGCTTTGAGCTGTAAGCCCTCCTACGGAAACAAAACTTGTACCCTTTAGTGATGAATAGCCTTCTATAGCAGTAGTCGCAGTAACAGAATCAGTGACTTCACTAATCTCCCCAACACAATCATCAAGCCTCATTACAGCGTTCTGTTCCAGCTCATGCATATTTAGAGAGAATTTGGAAAGCTCCAACTGGCCTGAATTTTCTGTGGCTATGCCTTCGATAGAGCCATTGGTCAGTTTAATGTCGGCATGTTCTTCTACAGTCATTTTTTCAAACTTGGCAACCGTAGTTTCTTTATTTTCACCGGTTTGGGTCGACGCAGTCGATTGAGCTGTCTTTCCTTGGATTTGCGTGTAATCACCGCCGCTCATTTTGCCATCAAATACCACTTCACGTGCATGAATTTGCAAAATATGTTGGGGTTTAAACTCTTTTTCTACATCTACTGTAGCTGCATCGGTACCTGACATGGGTTGTTCACCTGTTGATGCAGTTTGTTCCTTGGGAATTTCGGCTTTAGGTACAAATAACTCGTCTTTACTGGTTTGTTTGCCAGTTACAATTGAATCTTCTGCTAAAACCGCTTTATCTGCTTCAATAACAAGCCCA
Organism: Legionella feeleii; assembly: GCF_001467625.1. GTDB lineage: Bacteria > Pseudomonadota > Gammaproteobacteria > Legionellales > Legionellaceae > Tatlockia > Tatlockia feeleii. Next base: position 164,115 of record NZ_LNYB01000080.1, on the reverse strand, counting down.
TCCTGATGTGCTAACTGCCCGCCAAGCGAGAACTCCTGCGCACCAATAAAAACCTGGGAGGTGTTGGCTGTAGAATTTTCATAGGTTCTGAATTTATCGATATAAATGAATCGGGCTCTTTGAGCAGCAAAATGGCCTTCTGACCCATAACTGGTGCCAGTAACCCACATATCAGAATATTCAGTTACGGCGTCTCTGTTATCATTAAATTCCTCTATTCTTGCTTGACCGTTACTTAAGTCAAACTGTCCTTCTTGGGTGAGGCGATCAATAGCCACATAGGCATTATTACCCCGAATGTTTCCTTTGTTTACTGTTTTACCCGCATTAAAGAGAAACCGATTAACGCCTTGTATACCACCTGTGTTATAGGCATAACGAGTTGAGAAACATGCCTCGCTACCGCCAGACCAGCCACTATTAAAAAACGCCAGGTTCTCGACATTGTGTGATAGAAGAGAACACTCCGCCCCAGTATTAATACTAAACAGACTTCTTTTCTTGGTAGTTGGGGCCACGCTTAGTCCCAAGTTGATATTAACTAAAGAGTCATCGAAGTAATTACCTAGAACAATACTTGCGGAACGTCTGCCAAAATTTTGGTAATCAAACTGAGATGCGGCTGATTTGAGATGGGAATAGGAGTAACTCTCGAGATCAAAAACCCTTTTCATAGCAGGATAATCTTTACTCAAACTGGATAATTCACCAGGAATTGAGTAAGCCATATTAAAAGCACTATATGCAGTTGAAGCAAGACCTTTAAGCTGGCAAAGCTCTGCCATCAACTCATGTCGACGCATGCTCCTATACCGCTTCCAATTAAAATCTTTAGTCATGCTATCCAAATTAAAATCTTTAGCTCTGTTATAAAGAGACGGCTCGTTGTACCAAAGCCCTAAGCCCATAAATCCCAGGTTAACCGCATTACTGTATCCGGGAAACAGGGTGGTCAAGGCTATTTTGCCTACTGCTGCAAAATTACCCCATGTAAAAAGATGCTGAGGATCTGCCGAGAAGTTAGGAAGTACTAATCCACCATTAACTGACAATAATGTAGAGTTTGAATAATTATTAGCTGCAATTAGACCAGAATTAACGCCATAAAAACCCGCTACGGATAATGATTTTCTGGCATAAACCTGCCCCATTAAATTAAGAAAATTGCTGTGAGTCGTCATATTTTCGGCAGAGAAAGAGCCAAAATTGCGTACTTGATCATCCAATCCCAGATAAAGGCTACGTGCTTCCCAGGAACCATGATTAGTGAGCATTCCTCCGGTTACGCTCAGTTTCCCAGTAAAATTTGTAGTGCCTGAATGCACATATTTTTCAGCTTCAATCAATAAATCAGAGGTCCCTTTTATCGTAGCAGCCTCAGCAGCATGTAATTCTTTATTCACCTTAATTAAAGAAATGGTTTTTTCTTGCTGTTTCCCACTATCTACTTCGGGTTTATCCTGAACATCCAAAGTACCCCTGACGAGCATGTTTTCAGCTTCTACCTTTGACCGCCCCTCCAAGGTTAACGTCGCAGAGGAAAAAACCTGTACGTCCTCTTTAGTTACCAAGGCAGAATTACTTACATCCATCCTGCCAAAGGTTGTAAGAGTATCTGCAGCTACTGCTGAATTTTCCAGCCGGGCATGACCTTCTAAAGCAATAACAATCAAGCCATCTACAGTAACCTCTGACATAGAGTTAGCTGCAAAGCCGTCATAAATAAGCAGCTCATCAGCAAGTAATAAGCTGGAGCATAACTCCGTACGTCCATATGCTTTAAATTTTTTGGCAAAAACTCTTGAGTCTGTGCTGGTAATTGTGGAATCTGAACTATTAACCAACCCAGATTGGGAAATGAGCGTACTTCCTTCGTTCAAGTTAAGTGCAGAAGCCTCCCTCAATTGAGTGGATGCTGCCAATATGACAGAGCCTTTATTTAACACGAGTTTACTGGCTTTTGTTCGAAGTTCATCCCTGATCTTAACGGCGCTTGACTCAAGCTCAAGAGCCGCATTCTCCTGCCATAAAATTTCGCAAAATAACTGCGAATCCTTAGCCTTCATAGCCCCTTGCGAATGCAACAGCCGCACCTTCATAATACTGTTGTTCTCTAACTCAATCTCACCATTCATATAATTTCTTATATGATCTTCCGTAATAAATTTTGCATTATTGAGTTTTAAATGGGCTCGCAAATCATGAATGATTTTTTTCTCAGAAACACCATAAAAAGTAGACGAGTCAAAAGTGATGTGATCCAGGCAAGAAAGTAATTGAGTGGTTAACCCACATCCTTTAAAAACAACTTGTTCTGCATTCTCGCTGCCCTGCAATTGAAGGTACCCTGAATGAGAAAATAATAAGTTAATGGTTGCTTTTTGAGATATTATTTTTAACGAATCCGCATTCAATTGGGCTTTATTAATTGACAACTCACCATCCAGAGTCATTGTCTTTCCTACAATATGTGACTCCGCTAATTCGGTAACACCTCTTAATTGCACGAGGGCATCAGCATTTATAGTTGACTTCTTACTGGTAAACTTCCCATTTATAGTTTTTAAGTAGGTTGTTTCTACATCAGTGCTTTCAAAAGACAGTTCTCCTGATGCTTCGATAGAATGATGCGCTTTAACATTACAATCATGAACTATTGAACGAGCCTCCCTGGCTAAAAATAGTTTTTCAATTTCAATCTCGGATCGATTTTGAAGTGCCAAAAAACCAGCATATACCTTGCAAAATTGACCTTTGTACGCAGTGTCGCTTACAAAAAACTCACCACCACACACATTGGTCAGGGAGGCATTAAAAACACAATCTTTTAGTTCCGTGAATGCGTGGTTATGTTGTGTAAACTCGCCAGCAACAGTTAACAGGGATTGGTGTGCGTCGAATATCCCGCTTTGTTTAACAAATTGGGTTTCCGCGCTGCATTGATCGAATAAGAGTTCACCCTGGTTATCCGTTTTATTGATAGAACATTTTGTATTAAAAAAATGAGCAACAGCAATTTCATCAACCAGTAATTCCTGGTCAACAATAAAGCTCCCTTCTTTATTTCCTTCTAAATTCCCGATACGGGCCTGCGTGTCTCCGTGCAGTTGCAAGTAGCGGGCATGGATATGATTATCACCAGAGAAACGGAAAGTAGACTGTGCTGTTTCATGTCCCCAAACCAGGATAGTCGAGGTCAAAAAGCATTCCCTGTTAACTGTTAGCTCGCCTCTCATCTCACATTGAGCAGCAATAAAGCGTAACGAGGTTACCGAGGTTTTAACAGAAGCATCTTGTTTAAAGCATTGCGTAGAGACATCCAATTGTCCTGAAAGTTGGAGGTCCGCTTCTTGGTGAATGTATGAGGCATTAATTACCAAGTGCTGCCCGTTAACCGGTGCTAAAAGGCCGACTCCTTGACGTGTGTTTAAAACAATAGTGCCTTCAGAGGTAACCGCATCAGCCAACCATAAAGCCTCTGCATCAATAGCGACAGTAGCCTCACTATCTAATTTTCCTTTGAAAAATAAAGGACCTTGGGCTTTAATCAAACATTCTTTAACTTTAAGCGCAGCAAATAAATTCACCTGCTTTTCAGTATAGGATTGCACAATTAAACGGCCATCTTCTCCATAATGCCATTCTAAAATTTTCGTTTGATTATCATAAAGCGCACAATGGGAACTGGCCTTTATCAGGCTTTCTGTGATCGTGTATTCATTGTTTTCATCGGGTTTGATTAGGGCATGCCTTTTGTGCTGGTCATGCCACTCGATCGCGGGTAAATAATCTTCTCGCCCCTTGCGGGGTAATACACCAAGATCCTGGGTTCCCACAGGTAAAAGTTCGGCTGTACCTGGCATGTTCCTTCGGTTCCTTGCTTTAGTATAAAACTGAATTGGCACCCCTGGGAGTGCACTAACGTTAGATTCTGATCTCTACGCGCTTTTTCCTTTGAGACATTGAGGTATCTGAGGCAGCTACCTGTGGTGAGGGATTAAAATTGCTCTGATTTGAACTTGCATAAAAGCCATGTTGAGTGAGTGCCTTGGCTGAATTGTCTTGAGAGTCTGCTGTGGGTAGTCCCGGAGATTGATGTTCGACTTTCTCTGGCTTGGAAAGGTCAACTCCAGTCGGGCTAGGGGAATCATCGACCCTGGATGTTCCTGGATTTAATCTGGCCTGATTTTCATGCACATGGTCTTCGAGATTAGTTATTCTAGTATTGTGTGCCTTGAAACCGCTATCAATTTCCATTTTCATAGCATCAATTTGCGGCTGCACGACATCATTTAGTGACCTCTGTTTCTCACTATTTTTCTTATCTTTCACTTTACATATTATTTTCTCAGCCAATTTTTCATTCCGCGAATCTTCGGTTTCTTTGAACTCCTCTTTCGCATCATTTTCACCATTAATGAGCCCTACTAAATTATTTATTTGACATGCTCCTGCTACTAGTAAGCCCAAAGTTGCAGCAGCGGGGAAGGTTATATGAAGAAGGACAGCAGCTCCCTTAGCAATCAGGCCTCCCGTACCTACAGACAATGCTGTACCTGTTAGTATTGATTTAATTTTCATATTGCACTTTATTATTAATTTTTAATATATTGATAGTTAACAAATTATTGGTAAGAAAATTGTGATTCCGTACGATTTTCAGATATTCCCTTTCGTTGATGTCCTAAGTTTTCAATTAGCCCCAAAACTTCTTTAGCCAGTGCCAATACTGTGGCATGATGTTCAGCCGTATCTTTGTAAATTTGGCTTATATAATGAGGATCAGAGACAGCGAGCTTAGAACAAAAATCAGGATAAGATTCAAGAGCTAAAGACAGTTGCGCAATGGTCTCTTTCATTTCTTTTGTTGTCTCAGATGCCCCTTTTAGTAACCGGTAGTCTTTTTTTAATTTAGCAGGATTTGAAAAAAATCTTTGTTGCTTACCAGGAGATTTATCTAATTGAGGTAATTTGGAAAACTCCATATTTTCTTCTTCTATAGCTTGATTTAAAACCTGACGAATCTGTTGTCTGTCTGAAATAACTTGATCAAGCAGACTATCAAAATCTTCAAGCTCCTGACGCCAGTTCGATTGTCGTTTGTATTTTTTGGGTTTTTCATGAGTAACTGACTGAATAAAAAGGGAGGCGCACAGAGTATAAGCCCCTAACCCAATCACCAAGCCAGGAGTACCCAGCACGGGATAAGACAAAAAAGTCATCGCATATGAAGCAGCAGTGAGGCTCAACCAGGTTAGCTGCGGAAAAAAAGTAGCGATGAGAAGAGTAGTTAAACGGGTCAGGTGTAAACACAGTAAACCAATATCCAACGTGAGTTTTGCAAGTACCGCCAAGGCAGCCTTTGGTGCCTTATAGAAATGCTCTTCTGCTACGGAAAAATGGAGTGTGAGCAAGGAAGAAACTGCGTTAACCAGTTCTTTAAAAGTCTCAACAACCAGGGTAAGTCCGGAATACAAATACCGCCACTGCCATAACCACATTGAGGCATTAATTTGCCTAAACTCATCGAAATTCTCGATACGATGAAAAAAATAGTCTTTGGGCTTTACCGAAAGGTTTGCTTTGAGCGCTCTTAAATGCTCAATTTCTATTTCAGAAAAATACTCTAACATGCTTTTATCCTTTAACGCATCACCAGGAAACGGTTACTGATCAGCGTCCCTTTGAAAATATGGATATCTGTCTTTCTGAACCACTCTCAATTAGAGAGTAATGATATTTGAGGTTTGTATTTTGTTCTTACTCTGACATGCAACTTTGGATTCACCCTTTAATTGACTTGGAAAAACAACCAACAATACCCGGGTAGGTTGAGGTATTGTAGAATTTTCCACCGTTTATCCATGAGTTGAACGTATAAAACCTTTTTCCATATTTCTGAGGTACAACCGGTACTTCAATGAGGGGGGCATGATACATAACTGCCTTTTTATTTTCAATAAAAAAAGCGGTTTCAATAGGAAGTGGCTTCTAAAGAAGCCTAATTTGTTCAATAAAATCAGCTAGGGGCACATAGGTTGCCCACGACTTAAAACGGAATCTTCCTACACCAGCTTTTCAAGGGTGTTAAATTCTATATACTTAGTTCCTTCGGATAATTTAGGTAATTAGCAACATTGCAGGGAACGCATAATGAGTACTATTTTTTCATCGGAAATAAAAGACAACATCGAAACTGATAAAGTCGCCGCCGTTTTAAAATGGATTCTTCTGATAACTGCAATCATCTGCTTTATGATCCTGATATGGGGTACAGTCAAGACTTATCAACTAGCCCCGCCATTACCGACGAAATTTATCAGTGAATCCGGCGAGACTATCATTACTGCCGACGATATCATTGCGGGCAAAGCGGGTTTTCAGCGTGCTGATCTGATGGATTACGGTAGCCTATATGGTATGGGCTCGTATTTCGGTGAGGATTTCACTGCGAAGTACCTTGTCCAGCTTGGACGATTAATTGAAGAAAACATCGCGCAAACAGATTTTGGGAAATCCTTTGCCAATTTATCAGCGGGGGACCAATACGTTACTCGTAACAAGATGCAGCAACTTTTGCATGGAATAAGACTCGATCAAAGCACAGCCATTTTATTACCCCCTGTTGTAAAGGCTGTCAGGCAATTGCAAGTCGACATATCGCAGGCACTTCTTAACCATAATTTTGAAACGGGTTACACCCGCGCCTATAGTCTGGACAATCAAAGCGCGTTACAAACGGCCAGTTTTTTAATTTATTCCTCGCTGACCACCATTGCCCACCGACCTGGGAAAAATTATTCCTATACGAATAACTGGCCGCATGAGCCAACCATGGGCAATCTCCCCACCTCCGCAACTTTCTACTGGACCTGGATTTCCTTTTGCTTTGTATTCCTTGGTTTTGGGGCGGTGCTTTATGTCTATCATCGCTATTTAAGCGAAGTGGATACGGGCGTCAAGAGCCCTGTCCTTTTAGGCTTTAAACCGCTTACACACAGTCAGCGAAAATTGGGCCAGTATTTTGCTATTGTGGCCGTTTTTCTATTAACCCAAATCCTGGTTGGTGCGATCATGGCGCACTACTATACCGAACGGGATGGGTTTTATGGCCTCTCTATTAATGCCTTTTTGCCATTCAATTTCCTGCGTGATGTCCATACGCAAACACCCATTATCTGGATAGGGCTTTCCTGGATTAGCGCGGCTATATTTCTCGCGCCCATCATTAGCGGCAAGGAAGCCAAAGGACAGGGGTTTTTAGTCGATTTGCTGTTTTGGGTCACGCTATTGGTGGTTGGTGGAGCGATTCTTGGCAATTATCTTGGCATTATGGGCTATGTAAATCCTGTCTGGTTTTGGTTGGGTAATCAGGGCTTGTCCTATATTCAACTGGGCAGGCTCTGGCAAATCGGCTTTTGTATCGGCCTGTTTCTCTGGAGTTTTATTGTTTTCAGGGGTATGTGGCCGACCTGGGAGCAACTAAAAACAGCCACCGTGGAGTTCTGGACTGGTCGAATCCGTCTGGAACATCTTTTTTGGGCAAGCACAATCAACGTCGCGGTACTGTATTGTTTTGGTATGATCCCTTTAACGGGCATTGAAAAATCCTTCACCATCACTGATTTTTGGCGTTGGTGGGTTGTGCATCTTTGGGTAGAACAGTCCTTTGAATTTTTTACCGCCTGCGCAACGGCCTATCTTTTAATGGGGACCGGATTAGTTTCCAGACGGTTAGCGGAACGTATTGTACTGCTTGAGTCAATCCTGATTTTTCTTGGCGGCGTTATTGGTACAGGACACCATTGGTATTGGACGGGTACACCCGATATCTGGATACCGTTGGGAACCATGTTTTCATTTATTGAAGTATTGCCACTCGTCCTGTTAATTATTGATGCGATTGAGGATTATCAACGCATCAGGAAACAAGGTAATTTTACTTATAAGTTGGCTTATCTTTATATTCTCGGCGCGGCTTTTTGGAATTTTGTCGGAGCAGGGGTATTCGGCGGCGGGACACTGAATGCCCCGCTAGTCAATTTTTATGAGCACGGTACCTTCCTTAGCCTGAATCATGCCCACACCGCCTTATTCGGCGCGTTTGGTTTACTCGCACTGGGGTTAATTTATTTTTGCCTGCGTTATGCGGCAGGGAATCAACTGATCTGGAGTGACCGGTTAGGGGTATGGGCATTCTGGCTTTATAACGCCGGTCTGGTTCTATGGATTTTTTTAAATTTCTTCCCCATTGGTTGGGCTCAATTGATGGATGTTTATGAAAATGGGCTTGCCCACGCAAGAAGTCTTGAGTTTTACAATACCACCTTGTTATGGCAATGGTTACGCCTTCCCGGGGATGTGGTATTTGCGCTGGGTGCATTATTAATGGCGTACGATTTCTTCATTAAATTGCGGCCATTTTTTCCAAAATTGGCTCGGGCACGTAGCATGCCTGCCAGGGTTATGACTGATTAAGCGTTTAAAATAAATTGATTGTCTAGAGCGCTTATTTTTGCGAGACAGCCAAAGCCCCTTGCTTTGGCTTTCCCTGACTCGTTGGCCTTGTTCTGATTTAATCCGTGGTTATCTCAGTTTTTGCGCAAAGAGGAAACCAAATAAGCCCTGGATAGGTTTCCCATGCTCATCCAGTTTATGAAGGTTGCCTACCGTTTCTTTGTATTCCAGAATTGACCAGCCACAATCCTGGTAAAAATGATACAGCTCGTCTTTCTCTGCTAAAAAACTAAACGATGAGGGGTAAATATAGGGCTCTGCCTTGATTGGAAAAACCAGGAAATGAAAGCCTTGAGGGGCGGTCATTTGTTGGAGTTCAGTTAACAACGCCGGGATGCGTTTCGCATTTAAAAATTGCAAGGTAACCGTTGAGTAGACAAAATCATAGGCTTGATGGGCTGGATTTAATGGCAAATTGAAGTCATGGATAATCGTTTGAACCGTTGTCAGCCCTTCTTTCTGAGCTATCTCGGTTATTTGTTGCATGGCGGTTTCATTGATGTCCATGCCCGTTACGGAGTGCCCTAATGATGCCAAAAATAAGGGATTCCTCCCGGAGCCACATCCTACATCCAGTACGGCCATTTTTTCTTGCTGGTGAAGATAGGTTTGGTACACCTGCAACAAGTCACTGTGGATTTGGGGAAGGCCATATTTTTTAGAGAAATAGCGCTGTGGCTTGCAATAAAACTGGAGTGATGCGCGCCAATTGTCACTGAGTGGGACGATTTTATGCCAGGAAGCTGGTGGTATTAATAATTGGGGTTCCTGCTGATTAACCCGATGCCGTGCTAACTCTTCTTCAGCGCCATTAAGAAAAATAAAATCGATTTCACCTTCCCTTAGTTGCAACAGACCCCAGGTTCCCTCTTTAGTGCTGTGTTTGTTTAAAAAGAATTGCAGTTTTCCCTGCTCGCTGAGTTCGATTTCTTTGTAGCATCGTAATTCATCGTGATTAATCAGCATGTCCTATTCCTAACTCGTGCTTCAGAACTTGAATTTTAACAAGCGTCGCCCCGTTGTAAAGGAAGCATCGGTCAACCCAGCATGATTTGGCCTTAGGCAGGGGGAGGAAATGGACGCAAAAGGCCAGGTTTTTGCCAGGCCTCAGAAAGTCCTTGCCCCATCCTGGCTATGACTTCAAACAAAAAGAGGAACGTTCCAGTAGCCAGCAAATAGTGGATATATCGTATATAATGATCAATCAATTGCCCTATTTTTCTCTATGGATAATTCTGAGCTTCTGAACATAGCGCGAGAGGCCTGTGCATATGCCAGGGAACACATCAGGCAAGGTGGGATACCTGGCGGCGATGAACTGCAAGACAACTATCCTGAGCTTTATGAGCAAAACGTTGCTGATATGCGAGCTCAAGCGGATGAGTTATGGGAAGTTTTTTGTCAGTATAAAGGTGTCGACGAACACTCTGAACGCGGTCAGTCAATTAGAAGGCACGCCCTAGAACTCCTTGTTTTAGAAAAAGGAATAGGCCATTGTGGCGAATTTGCCACACTGGCCTTCCACTATATCCAGAACAATTACCCTGAACAACTTGCAGAAATAAATCTGACTGTCCTTGGGGTTAATGGCAGCACACATATCGTAGTCAGTTTGGGGAGTGAGGAGGATAGGGTTATCTGTGATCCCACCCTGGATATTGTTTTCGAATTAAACAGGGAACCGGAAAAATTACAGGATTTCAGTCAATCTCGCAGGAAGGCTATTTATTATCCGTACTTTTCCGAGGATCCCCCTCTCAGGGAATTAGCCATACACAATCCAGACGGAGAGCTTAATCAGGAGGAATTGCAAGAATTAAGTCAATTCAAAAGAGGAGTAGACCCCGTCAATGAGTTGCCATCTACTCACGCAGGGGATGTGGAAGAAAACCTGAGTCAGGAACAAGTGTTTAAACAAATCTGTTCTGCAGCAATTGCAACGACCTATACGAAACCTGCCGAGTCTGCAGCGCCTGAGGAAAGGCTCAAATACGTTTTGCAATGCTACATCAAAGCACGAGCAGAAGAGGCTGAGACTGTTTTAAATGAAGAAGATAACTACGACGAAACCAATATAAATCCTGACCCTTTAAAACTCAGATATAAATTGATGTGGTTGAAATCACGATTTAGTGCGGAAGACAAGATTTGTACAGCAACTAAAGTGATCAAAACCTTGGATGGTATTAATAAAAATCCCATTACTGCAGGGGAATTAGAGATTCTCAAGGATGGCCGCCTTGGTGCAGCGACCAAACCCTTTCTTGATATTCTGCAAGCCATGTGTGAAACCGGGAACAAATGACAAGATTAAAAACAGCAGTGATGAAAGCAAGTTTGCAGTTGTAGCATCGTCATTGCTTCTTCGCAGCTTCAGAAATTGGATTTTAATAAGCGCTATACGGTTGTCGAGGGACTCCATTTGTCAGCCTGTCATGATTTTCAGCCTCAGGCAGCGGAGTAAACAGACGATAAATGCCAGGTTTATCCTCGTGGGTTTCAGAACGCTTTTGTTGATTGGTATGTGTCGATTGGTATGCGAGGTAGGCTGCTGTAATGAGTAAAGCAGCGGGCCAGGATATGGCAGCGACAGTGACGATAAAAGTCGGCCCTGCTGTATTATAAACTAGATTTTTCCAGAAATGGGCATTGGCGTTATGGCGTTCCAGGGTTAATTCGGTGAGTAGTTTCCGGTGTGTTGGATCGTTGGCCTGTTGGCCGTTTAATAACTCCCGTTGTACAGCGAGGTTTGCCTGGGCACACTGTTTGAATTCATTGGCAGTGGCGTATAGGGCGGAGCCTAACATCATACTGAAAACATAAGTCAGGGAAAGACTGCCAAACAACAGGAAAATCACGCCAAATCCAACAGCCTGACAGCAGGCAGCGGTGAAGTTAAACGCATAATAGGCTGATTGAGCGTCCCACTCATCCTGTAATATATCCATTTGGCGCTGAATGATTGCCATTTTTTGCGAATCGGCAGGCAAATTTTCCGTTTGTTTTTCTAATTCCTGGATCCGGCCATGATGTCTTGTTGCGTCAAATAACCAATGGGTTACTACCAGCGCGACATTAAAAACCAAAGAAACAGCAACGGTATTGACTATCGCTGCTGTTGATAAACGAAACATTTCCTGGCGGTATATTAATAAATTTACGGTACCCCAAACGATGTCATTTAACATCGTAAAACCACGTTGTTCCAGCTCATCCAGGAAAACTTTTTCACTGGATAATTGGTTACCCAGATGAGCCTGAATAGTATATTTGCACATTACCACGAGGTTAATCATGAAACGGGAGGAATAGATCCCCACACTGAGGGCGGATAAAAAATTATTTGGTTTATTGAGTATTTGCAGGAAATCATCCGTACTGTAATGGTTGCCCAGTTTCCTGTTTATCCCCTCAATAAAATCAGGCAGTGCCGGTTGCAGCGACAGCACGACATGGTGTGCAAGGTTGTGACAGTTATTCCAATAAGTACGGTAGTCATCCAAACGAGACAAATGGTCATTTAATTTGGCGGTACTGATTAAGGAACGGGCAAAATCCAGGAACTTATCGATCGCGCTATTCCAGAGGAAGGTGCCTGTGTGATTTTTATCGTTTTGATTGCCGGATAAAGGATTATTGTTTCTAAAAATCGTTATTTCACGTTTCTTTTTCTTAAGCTCATCTGACTTCGCCTGCACAAAATGGGATTCATAATATTGAATCATCAAATCACATAAAGCATCTACCATGAGGACGATTTCATTTTGACGGTCATTTTCCCAACGGGTTTTATTGGACATAAAGAGCTGATACATCGACGCAAACTCTGCATCCAGTTGATTTAATTTAAAATCATCAGCCCTGAAATCAAAATGGCCTTGCCGCCTGGAGGCTTTGTAAAAGAAGGAGTCTTTTATTTGATTTATTGGTGATAAAGGCATGCCAAATGTCTACAAGAAAGCGGTCTAAGAAAAATTAATCTCTCGATTTTAACAGTTGGTATAGCTTTTGTTCAACCTTTCGCCGCTTGCTTGAGTGAGCAAGTATAGACCATGTGGTCTATAATTTTCCTTAGTACCAATACGGAGAACCGCTATGACGAAGAGAAAAGACAAACAACCTACCGAGAAAAAGTTAAATAAATTATCTGATAAAGAGCTGAAGGAAATATCAGGTGGTGCGGAAGGAGAAAGAGTCGACAGGGCAAGAGTTGACAGGTTAGTAATGAAGCCAACAGGCGTTAGGCGCTGGAGAGAGTAAGTATTATCCTGAATGGCAAAAGACAAATGGCTGGTCCTGACGAGAAATAGACTAATCAGGCTAATGGTATTCGCAAACAGATAAGTTTACATTTATCATCTATTCTCCACTAACCAACGATTCTTTTTACTGGTTTTTCTCAGTATTGGATCAGAGAAAGATGCACAAAATAGCTATTATTGGCGCGGGTCCATCAGGCCTGACTTCCACTGTCGCAGCCATTAAAGAGGGATTAGCCCCAACCCTTTTTGAAAGGTCCTACCGGCTGGGTGGCGTTTGGGGTCCGGATAAACGAGGCATTGATGATGCAAGTACGGCCTGGCCCGGCATGCGGGTTAATATCTCTCGCCATACAGGAACTTTTTCTGATTTCAGTTGGCCTAAGGAGGCCAGTGATTTCCCTACCACTCAAGAGGTTTATGACTATTTATGTCATTATGCCCGGCATCATAAGCTTGAGCCTTATATTCAATTTAACTCACAAATTATTCAAATAGTCCCTAAAGATAGACACTGGCTTGTGCGCTGGCAAACCGATCATAAGCAAACTCAAGAAGCATGCTTCGATTCGGTCCTGATTTGTACCAGTAAATTTTCCCATCCTTTTATTCCCCCTTTTCAAGGATTGGAGACATTAAAAGACAACATGCTCCATAGCGCAAAATATCGCGGTCCAGAAACCTTTAAAGATAAAACGGTGTTAGTGGTAGGCGGTTCATTAAGCGGTACTTCCATTGCAGAAGAATTGGCAAAAATGACCTCGGTGATTCACCTGATTCGTAAAGAGCGTTGGATGGTCAAAAGATACCGCTCCTGCGATCCCAAAAATAATGGCCCTCTGCTGCCGAGAGATCTTTTGAAATCTTATGCCGATGCACAAGAAGTACTTTCAAACGAAGAACAATATCAACGGATGCTTGAGCATTGCGCTGAGCAAAATGAATGTCCTGAATGGCGTATGTACCCTCACTCACCCGTCGATTTTGTCATTGCAGATGAGTATTTGCATTGGGTTCGTAGCGGTAAACTGAAACCTGTACGGGGCGATATCAAGCAGTTCAACAAAACCAGCGTTACCCTACAAAACGGTGATCGCCTTGATTTTGACTGCGTTATTTTCTGCACCGGTTACCAGCGAAATTTATCCTTCCTGCCCGATGCGTTGCGCTTACAATCCCCACTTTTTGAAGATACCTTTCCCACCGACTTTAAGGGCATTGCTTTTATTGGTATGTACCCGGGGGCGCGTGGTGCGGTATTCCCACTGGCTGAACTCCAGGCAGAATTGGCTTGTGCCGTATTTAGCGGCCGATATACCCTGCCTTCAACCGGGCAGATGCTAAAAGAAATTGCCGAAACACCAACCAATCGCGACGAAGTACAATTTACGATCTCCTTGGCTGAGCGCTTGGGTATAGCACCCAATCCCGACTCCTTTCCTCCAGGGATTCGCCGCCTGTTAATTCATGGCGCTTACACGCCAGCGCGGTTTCGCTTGACAGGGAGGCATAGCAATCCTGCGATGGCCTTAGACCTGATGAAAGAAACAGAGCGTCATCGACGTCAACTATTACGGTCAAAAAATAAAGAGTAAATTCCCATTTTGAAATCTCGCGTTTGTTAATTATAGTGATGGCACAATAAGCGTCGGTGCAAGACGTTTTTCAGAGACATTAAAATGAAAATAAAAAAAGTATTCATTCTTGGCGGGTACGGCAATTTTGGTCGTTATATTGCAAAGGTGTTGAGTACGAATCCCAATATACAATTAATCATTGGCGGGCGACGCCTTGAGAAGGCGCAGGCCTTTGTTAAAACCCTGGAGCCGATTCATCCTGCCCAGGCCATTCGCTGCGATATTTCGCAAAACCTGGCAACGATCTTTGCAGCGGTTCAACCCGATCTTGTTATTCATACTGCGGGTCCTTTCCAAGGCCAGGACTATCGGGTCGCCGAAGCCTGTCTGGAGCAAGGTTGTCATTATATTGATTTGTCTGATTCACGGGATTTTGTGTATGGCATCTCTAAACTGGACTCGGAAGCAAAAGAGAAAAATCTTTTCATTTGCAGCGGTGCAAGCTCCCTGCCCGCATTAACCAGCGCTGTTATCGACCATTATCTTGATCAATTTTCAGTCCTTGAGAAAGTGGACTATGCCATCGCAACGGCGCAATTAACCAATCAGGGACTAGCAACCACTGCAGGTGTTCTAAGTTACGCCGGGAAACCTTTTTATACCCTGATTGATGGCAAAAAACAGCTGATTTATGGTTGGCAAGATTTGCAATTAAAACAATTCTGGCAATTGAATAAACGCTTTCTCGGTAATTGTGATGTCCCTGATTTAGCCTTGTTTCCCGAACGTTATCCCCAGTTAAACACCATTCGCTTTCAGGCGAGTCTGGAATTAAGAACCTTGCATTTAATTTTATTTTTTATGTCTTGGCTGGTCAGGCTTAACCTCTTTCCTTCTCTCGATAAATCTGCTGTAGCGCTCCTTAAAATCTCGCATTGCTTCAATAGATTTGGCCATGATAATACTGGTTTTTATATGGAACTCTCTGGCTTGGATCACCAGCAAGAGGTTAAACAAATACGCTTTGATATTTACGCAAAACACGGTGATGGCCTCTATATACCCTGTGTCCCGGCGATTTTACTCGCGGAGCGATTAAGTGATGAAGAACAGCGTTTATCCGGTGCTACGGCCTGCATGGGGCAGATTTCCCTCACTGATTATTTAGATACGTTACAGCGGCTACAATTGGATATTAGTTGGCGGGAACAATAATGAGGAAATGCAATGAATAAGGGACAATTCGCACAGCCCAAAGAAGTGATTCACGAATTAATCAGAAAAAATGGTTATTTCCCCAACAACCCTCAATACCCCTTTTTGGTTTATAAAAACATGGCTGCATTGACTGACCAACCGCCGGATGCCATTCAGGCGTTTTTGCGACACAACCAATGGATCAATTCCTGGGTTGATGGAATCTATAAAAACCATCATTACCATAGTAACACGCATGAGTTATTGGTTGTGATCGCAGGGGATTGCCAGGTTCAGATTGGCGGTGATCAGGGTAAAATTTATGAGATTGCTCGCGGAGATGTCATTATTCTCCCTGCCGGTGTTGCCCATAAAAATACGGGTTCAAGCAGCGATTTCAAATGCATCGGTGCTTATCCTTTTGATGTTGAGTGCGACATGAATTATGGCAAAGCGGAAGAGCATCCCCAGGTCGTCGACAACATCAAGCGCGTAGGGTTACCGGCCAGGGATCCTGTGTTTGGGGCAGAGGGCTTGTTATTCGATTATTGGAAATAATATCAACGCCTATAGTCATCGTGGCGGGCTTATTTTTCTCAGTCACAGCAAGTAGCCGATCAGCACTTGCTAAATTTTTTCATACTAGGCTATGATGCCAGACAAGCGCAAAGAGGGATTTTACCAACGTAATGGATTACCCACGAATTCACCGAACTCTATTCCTGTATTTCCGATATCTTGGTTTAAGTGTTTTATTGTTAACTGGATGTACGTCCATCGGGCCAAGACAAATTCATCTCGATAGGGCCCGTTATAACGATATTGTCCGTGAAACGGATAATGCACAGGTATTAAAAAATCTCGTCCGTTTACGTTATCTGGAACCTACCTCCCATTTAAAGGTAACGAGCGTTACAGCCTCCTATTCTTTAAATTCCGCCCTGGCAGGTAATGTGAACTGGCCGGTTGACAGAAATACCACGGATACGGGTTCAACGATACCCACGGTTGGCGTCGCCGTAGCGCCTAGTGTGAGCTATACCGATTCCCCCACCATTTCCTATGTCCCCATTGACAGTGCGGATTTTGTCGCTTCACTTCTCCAGCCCATAAATTTTAAGCAGCTTGTACTACTTTTTCATGGGGGTATTCACGATCACCAGTTAATTATGCGCGTAGTAATTAATCGACTTGGGGAACTGAATAACGCCTCATTTGCCACTGGCACTAATAGCACGGACATTTCACCCATTGACCACTATGAGTACAAAAAATTTCTAGGCTTCATTAATCTTCTGCAAAAAATGCTGCATGAGAAGAAAGTAAGGATTGAAACAATCAATTATCAAAAGCAGTTAGGTTTGATTATTCACTTTAACAGCCCCTACTCACGGGATGCCTTGGCCCTTAAAGCACTTCTAAAGGTACCGCAAAACAGCCCGGACATTGCTATTATGGACACGGATATCGCAACCACCACCGTGAACCATGCTGGATTCATTACCATAGCCAAAACTGCGCCGGCGAAGAATGTTGTGTTCGCCCGTCTTCGCTCCGTTTATGGAATAATGTTGTTTCTGTCCCATGCGGTGCAGGTTCCTGAAGAAGATGTCAAAGCGAATCTGGTCAAAATAACGAAGGACACGCAAGGGCGCTGTTTCGATTGGAAACCGCTCCTGCAGGGGGTCATGAGAATTTACTCCAGTAATAAAGAACCCCTGGATGCCTTTGTAAAAACGCGCTACAACGGCCATTGGTTTTTTATCCGCGCCTCGGATCATAACTCAAAAATTACCTTTGCCTTATTAGTAAGATTGACGGCATTAACCTCGGGCCTGGATGGAACTTCACAGGCTGCGCCGGTGTTAACTTTGCCTGTTAATGCAGGCCATTAAATGGTTTGGTAATTCGCACTTTGGCTAGCTTTTCCGCCGCAAACGTCAGGCGATGCTGCTGACGTCTATACTGTTATCTACGGAGCTTTATTTATCAGGCACTATGTTCCTTGTTAAGCTAAGAGCAACCAATCGCTTGTTTCTGCAAACACTGCGATTCACAGTAACCCATAAACTGTTTGTTATTCTTCCTCTGGTTGCGCTTGTTTTTACATTTGCAGGCTTCTTATTATTGGGCTGGGGCGTTCATTTGGGGGCGGAGCTTAACCTGCAGCCTAATATGCCTCAATACGATTGGTACCTGCAAATCGCCGGTTTCCTGACGTTAATTTTTTTAATCGTAGGCATCAATACCTTCAGTAGTGCGCTGTTAGTTTATATGGCGAATTTTAAATTATCGGGGAAAGACATTTCCCTTAAAGAAGGATTGCAACAATGTTGGTCACAGCGTTATGCATTAATTTCCTGGGGCGTTTTCTTTACCTGTGCCGGATTCCTTTTATCGCTCCTCTCTCGCGCCGGTAATTTCGGCAGGTTCTTTTTTAAAGCAGTCGGTGGTGGCTGGCGTCTCTGTGCTTTTTTAATTATGCCTTTTATTATGATTGAACAATTAACCCCCAGCCTTGCCTTTGACAAAGCCAAAGACTATTTTCCCAAATCAGCCGTGTTTCAGGTTAATATCTTGTTGCTCCTGGCCCTGTATTTATCACCTCTCTACCTGCTTATCCATTTGTCTCCTTATTGGATCCCTGAGCCCTACCAGGCAATTCTCGATGACTATCTGTTCTATGCTTTATTGCTGCTTATTTTATTCTGGCTAACTTGGGGTGCTGCTTTAAATGCCGTGCTAAAAACAGCCTTGTATTTGACTTTGACAGGACAAAAAGAATTGGCATTTTTGCAGAAAGAGGAGGTTGAGAAAATGATTGGTGAGGACAAAGCGAATTCTTAATTAAACCTGGCCTCCAGACAAACCCTGAGGTATTGCCAGGGTTTATTTGTCGGAAACAAAGGGATTGGCGACAGCATTAAACAGCGCTTGGGCAACGCTGTTTAATTCGCCCCACTTTCAGGCTGCGAGGGAAAAAGGTCACTGCCAATTTTTTTTAAGATATCACTCTCCGATGGCGTAGTTGCCGTCGAAGGAATGCTAAGGGTTGGCGCGGGATTTTGCAGTGCTTCAGTTAAGGTAATGAAGGTATAACCATTGTCTTTATACATCTGAATAACATCCCCCAGGAGATAGCTATTCAGTAGATTCGCATGCACTAACAGGATTTGTTTTGCATTGGGATCTTTGGCCAACCTTTCTGCTCTCAGGGTTTGTTTCCAGATAAAAGCAAGATAGCGTGCCTTCATCTTTTTTACATAAGCTTCTCGCGAGCGATAAGGGACATGATAAAGCTGTTCATTAAAGGCAAAATCCTTGCTGTCAATCGTGACCGGCGCAATGGTGTAATGATGTTCATTCAGATAATCAAGAACCTTGGGCTTCGTGTTCTTGTTGCCTTCTGCCAGATAGGGATAACGAAAATATTTTGGCTCAGTCATCAGGGGGGTAAGAATTTTATCGGCGCGTGCCACATCGGCAATGTATTTCTCAGCGCTCATTTGATTTAAATTGTAATGCGAATAAGTATGATTGCCGATTGCAAATCCTGCAGCACGAAACTGTTCAAGAAATTCCCATTGCCCTTTTCCTATGGCTCCTGCAATCACAAAGCCTGTGGCAGGGACATTATGTTCGGTGAGCGCTTGAATAATTCGATTGAAACGCTCCGTGGAGCGTTGCTGATTGCCTGGTGTATTCATTTGAGAGGCAACAAGCGGTAAATCATCGATGGTCAGGGCAATTTCGCGCGTTTGTCCCAAACAACTACAGCTAACGAATAGAAGAAACAGATAATAGACTATTTTCATTGATAATCCTTTATCAGCAGGAGTGTTTATTTAGTGTAGCAGTACTTTTACCAGCTCGCTTTTTTGATTAAATTTAAAGCAAAAACAAGTACTTTTGGTCCAGATCAGCTAACCTTGCTATTGCGAAACGCCCATTGACCAGATAAGTTAACTAACTCAGAGTGAATTTGGATTGAGAACTGGCATTCAGCAGTTGTGAATGGGCCAAAACCGTTTTTCAACAGATAAATAGGGTCAATGTGATTTTCGGGAATGCTCACATCAAATCATTATCAAACTACTTTGCGCTAATACTCTTATTAGCCGCCCTGACTGGTTGCGTCAATTATCTAGGCATTCACAGCCATAAAAAAATGGCCCATCCCGCACAGTTTCAAACCAGAAAAAGTATCCCCAAACAACATGGGCAGTGGCCTAAACTGGATTGGGCTAACCAATTTGGCGATCCGCAACTGATCACCTTAATTAATGAGGCCATTGCCTGCAATCCCGATTTGGAAGCTGCCAGGGCCCGGATCAAGCAAGCGCAAGCACTGGCATCTAATAAAGCAGCGGCTTTATATCCGCAAGCCAATGCGCGTGGTGCCATTGAACGGGTAAGGTTTGCTTCTTCTGCCGACCTTCCTTTCGATATCGATAATGCCACCTTCACACAGCGTGCTTTCCTTTTAAATATCAATCAGGATTTGGATCTGTGGGGGAAAAATATCTCTTTCCTCAGAGAAGCCATTTCACAGGAAAAGGCGGCAGAGGCTGCAGCGCAAGAAGCCAGCCTTTCCCTCGCCACTTCGGTCGCCTCAACCTACAATCAGTTGGCCTACTATTACGCGTTACGTGACGTATTAAAGGGGACAGTTGCCCAACGCGAGGGGTTGAATAAAATTTCTATGGTGCGGTTACGTACCGGCCTGGATACAAAAACGCAAGTCTACCAATCACGATCCAGCACAGAAACAGCACGTACCCAGCTGATTGCTGCCGAAGGAGAAATCATCACGTTGCGCCAGCAATTAGGTGTTTTACTCGGTGGGGGGCCGGATAGGGGATTGGGGATTACCCAGCCGCGATTAAAAATGGCCAGGACACCGCAATTGCCCGACAATTTGCCCTTAAACCTTTTGGGGCGGCGGCCTGATATTGTGGGAGCACGCTGGAAAGTAGAAGCAAGCCGCCATGGTATAAAAGGCACGAAGGCGAGATTTTATCCTGATGTGAATTTAGTTGCCGGCGCAGCCTTCCTGGCTTTTGCACTGAGCGATATTACTAACACTGCCAATGTAAGATTTATGGGCGCAGCCTTTAGTTTACCCATCTTTGATGCTGGCGCCCTGCGCGCTCAACTTCGTGACAAATACGCCCTTTATGAAGAAGCCGTCGCCGAGTATAACAGCACGCTTAATCGCGCCCTGGGTGAGGTGGCGACGCAGCTGGCTTCGATTCAATCCGTCGACAGGCAATTAGGGCCGCAGAAAGAAGCCCTCCATGCAGCCGAACATGCCTACAATCTGGCACGTGTTCAGTACCGGACCGGCCTTGCCTCGCAATTAGTGGTTTTGGATGCCCAGCTTAGCTATTTGAACGAACAACAAGCACATTTGCAACTTGTGACAAGTCGCCGTAATCTGCAAATAGCACTCATTAAAGCACTTGGCGGGGGCTTTGCAGCCCCAATTTGCTAAATGCAAAAAAGTACAGCAGGAGAGTTAATGTCAGAACAGGTTATTACCCAGCCCGATGATGAACAGCGAATGCATCAGAAGCGGAAAGTTATTCTTACCTCAATGACCCTCGTTTTTTTGCTGATAGCGGTACTTTATGGCTTGTACTGGTTGCTGGTAGGGCGTTTTTATGTGGAAACTGATAATGCTTACGTGAATGGCAACGTCATCCCCATCACCTCACAGGTGGGCGGTACGATTATCGCGGTAAAAGCGGACGACACCCAGTTTGTAAAAACCGGTCAGGTTTTAGTGCAACTGGATCCGATTGACAGTTTTATTGCACTGCAACAGGCCGAAGCCAATCTGGGATCCACCATACGCAATACCCAGCAATTATTTATTAATAACGAGGGATTAGCTGCAAGTATTAAAGACAAGGAAGCAACGCTGGCTAAAGCACATCTAGATTTAAGCCGCCGTAAAGCAGCGATAGGTTATGGCGCCGTTTCGAATGAGGAATTAACGCATGCGAAAGACAACCTTACAAGCGCTGATGCCTCGCTAACGCAAGCCCGTTCCGCGCTTTTAGCAAACCGGGCCTTAACCGAAAATACAAACCTGCAACAGCATCCCAGTGTTTTATTGGCAGCGGCACGATTCCGGGAAGCTTATATTGCCTATAAACGCAGTGAAATACGGTCACCGGCTTCTGGTGAAGTGTCCCGGCGCGTGGCGCAGGTTGGCCAACGCATCGCCCCGGGTACCCGATTAATGGCCGTTGTTCCCCTGGAGCAAGTCTGGGTAGATGCCAATTTTAAAGAGAAACAGGTCAGGGATATGCGCATTGGTCAATCAGCCACCCTGGTCGCAGAGCTCTATGGTTCTTCCGTAAAATATCATGGCAAGATTGTAGGTTTTTCCGCAGGGACAGGAAGTGCCTTTGCGCTCTTGCCCGCTCAAAATGCGACAGGAAACTGGATTAAGGTCGTACAACGGTTGCCCGTTCGTATTATGATTGATCCGCAAGAACTGAAAGCGCATCCTCTGCGTATTGGCCTATCCATGCTAGTTACCGTCAATATTCGTGATCAAAGCGGAAAATACATCAGTGAAGCCTCCGAAATACCCGGGTATACCACAACGATTTATGATGATTTAGGTAAGCAGGCCGATATCGAGACCATGAAAGTCATTCAGGAAAATGTAGCCAAAACCATGAATCTTGCACCCAAGAAGCAAGGGTCTAGCCCCAGCTCCGCAAAGGAATCGTCCCAATGACTGGCGAACAAGCGCAACATGCGTCTCCCCCTCCTTTAGAAGGGGCAAAGCTTGTCATCGCAACGATAGCGGTTGCCCTCGCTACCTTTATGATTGTCCTTGATTCATCAATCGCCAATGTCGCCATTCCCACCATTGCTGGTAATCTCGGTGTTTCTCTCGATGAAGGGACCTGGGTTATCACTGTCTTTGCAGCGGCTAATGCGATTGCGATCCCTTTAACAGGATGGCTAACCTTGCGGTTTGGCCAGGTTCGTTTGTTTACAGGGGCTATAATACTCTTTGTGCTGACCTCCTGGCTTTGTGGCCTGGCAACCAATTTACCTTTTTTACTTTTTGCCCGAATATTGCAAGGCTTTGTTGCAGGTCCCCTGATTCCCTTATCGCAGGCTATTTTGCTGGGCTCTTATCCCCGGGAAAAAAGCTCCATTGCATTAGCGCTCTGGGGAATGACTGCCACCGTCGGCCCCATTGCCGGCCCGACCCTGGGAGGCTGGATAACGGCGAGTTATGATTGGTCCTGGATTTTTTACATCAATATCCCGGTCGGCCTATTTGCTGCTGTCGTCTGTTGGTGGATTTATCATGATCGTGAGACAGAAAGAAAAATTTTTCCGATTGATACAGTCGGCCTGATACTCCTGATCATCTGGGTTGCTGCCCTGCAAATCATGCTCGATAAGGGCAAAAATCTCGATTGGTTTAACTCATCCGAAATCGTTATCCTCGCTATTATTGCAGGCGTAGGCTTTTGCTACTTTCTCGTCTGGGAGTTAACCCAGAAAAATCCGGTGATCGATCTCACCCTCTTTGCCGGCCGCAATTTTACTGGCGGTACAATCGCTATCGCAGTGGGTTATGGCGTGTTTTTTGGTAACCTGGTTTTATTACCGCAATGGCTGCAACAAGATCTGGCCTATCCTTCGCTCAATGCGGGATTAGTGATGGCGCCCCTGGGTGTTTTTGCGGTGATTTGCTCACCCATTGTCGGACGAATTTTACCCAAGAGTGATGCCCGGGTGATCACAACTATTGCCTTTCTTCTTTTTGCTCTTGTCTTCTATCTACGCTCGCTTTATACCAGCGATGTCGACACCTGGACCCTGGTGATCCCTACCTTATTGCAAGGGATTCCTGTTGCCATGTTCTTTATCCCGCTATCGCTTATTATTCTTGCCGGATTACCTACCGACAAGATCGCGGCGGCTGCAGGCCTATCCAATTTTGCACGCGTCTTCTGCGGTGCCATTGGCACCTCCATTGCGAGCACGACCTGGAATAACCGCGCGATTGTGCATCACTCGCAGTTAACCGAACAATCGACACCCTACACAACAACCTTCAATGATTTCATCAGTCTGAGCCAGAATGTTTTAGGTATCGACCAACAACAAAGTTACGCACTGTTTAACCGCATCGTCGATGTACAATCCGATACGCTGGGATTAAATGATATTTTCTGGGTCTCATCGCTTATCTTCCTGGCTCTAATTCCCATCGTGTGGATTACCAAGCCGGAACCAGGCGCAGGGCATGCCGTGGCTGTGGAAGCCTAGAAACAATTGTTATTGATACCTGCCGTAACAAATTTCCTTAGTACTTTTTTAGCAATTTGCTTTATGATACTGCTGCCTGAAGTTAGGTAACTCTGTAAATTATTTGGATTATTTACTGAGTCCTGGCTCATGCTTGCTGCAATATTATTAATCAATATAAGGTAGTAGAAAATGCGAAAATCATTTAGATCGTGCCTGTTTGTTCTATTTGCAATATTGTCGTCTGTAGCCTTGGCAAGCGTTCATGAGGATCATCCTTATACCTTTACCATTTCAAAACATGTTTATAAATATTCTGAGCAGTACCAGATTAAATCCGCACAACAAGACACCT
Organism: Legionella feeleii; assembly: GCF_001467625.1. Taxonomy (GTDB): domain Bacteria; phylum Pseudomonadota; class Gammaproteobacteria; order Legionellales; family Legionellaceae; genus Tatlockia; species Tatlockia feeleii. The sequence goes on along the minus strand of NZ_LNYB01000080.1, from coordinate 139,921 downwards.
ACCCCGGAACAGTAAAGAAGAGTGCTTTCCGTATTCGTGACAACTATGACTTATCGAATAAAGATGGCTGGCAAGCGACTGGTATTACTCGCGTGTTGTCACCTGGCATCTTGTATCACTGGGCAAAAGACATTGATATTTATGATACCCGCGGTGTAAAAATTGGTTTAATCAGCGGCAAGTTTGCAACACTGGAAGCCGCAAAATTCACTATCTATGAATACGATGAAGAAGGAAATTACAAGGAGATTGCAGCAGCCTACGCAACTCCCGATTTCCACCGTTTTGCTATCCTGGAAACCCCTGACAACCCTCATCCTCTTGCTGAAATCAGTCGCAATTTGGGCGATATGACCTGGACTGTCAGCGTCCATTATCCGGAAAAACTGGATGATCGTTTAGTACGTATTTTTGCAGGATTCATCATCGACCACGAAGATAAATTCCTGGCACAAACCGACACTGAAACCGATGTTGAGTTAGACTAAGCTTTGTCATTCCTTTAATCTTCTCCGCGAAAGCGGGGAAGATGCCTTACCGCCCAATCAATAACGAAATTCTACCAATACGGCAGATCACAGGCATCCCGCCTCATACCCATCCGATTCCCCAAGCGTCACCTAATGTGCGGTTGAACAGACGGCTCTCAAACAGGCGCTGTGCTTTGCTATGCTAGAATTAACGATAAAGAAAGGATCCCTGACATGGAAAAGTTCTTCGGGTTTGGCGAAATTTGGGACTACGGTTTGTATCTACGCGGCCTGGTCATTACCTTGTATGCGATTATCTTGTTCAGGGTTAACCTGTCACGCCTTTATGGGAATCACTCCCCGCTGGATTTTATTATTTACATCATTCTCGGTGCCATATTAGGTGAAGCCATTGTCAATAATATTCCCCTCTTGCCTTCAATGATTGTCTGCACACTGATTGTTTTGGTTTACCGTTTCCTCGCTTACTTGACCTATAAAAGTCATGGGATTGGAAAGTACATCAAAGGGGAGAAAGTTATCATTATTAAAAATGGACGATACGTGAGAAAAAGCCTCCAGTGTTGCCGCATTACTTCAAATGATATTTTACAGGCATTGAGGCTCCAACACGGTATCAACACCATAGAGCCAATTTATGAGGCTATTCTTGAGCGTGGGGGACAAATTTCCTTTATGTTTAAAAAACAAAAACCCCATAAAAAATCGGCAAAGCTGGATTCCTTGCCATAATAATCATAAGATTCCCACCTCCGCACAGAGCTCGCATTTTAATGTAGCCCGGGTTAAGCCAAAGGCTGTAACCCGGGGATTCAAACACTCGCAACATCAATGAATCAACACGCTCGCCACCATGCGCCGCAACATCGTCGGCAACAAGGGTTTCACATAAACCTGATTTGCCCCCATCGCCAGACAGTGTTTCCCCAAGGGTTCATCCACATGCGCTGAAATCACAATAATGGGTGTCCTTTCATAGAGAGGGATTGCCCGAATCAACGGTAAAATTTCCTCACCCGGCCTGTCCGGTAAACCCAAATCAAGCAGGATGCAGTCGAAGTAGGTTGGGTCGCGACCCAACAAAAACTTCTGGAATATCATTTCAGGGAATTCTCAGGTTAGTAAGTTGGGTCACGACCCAACCTACATAAGGGAGCAACTCCGCAATAGTCCTTTAAATCAACGTACTCTCCACCATCCGCCGCAACATCGTCGGCAACAAGGGTTTCACATAAACCTGATTTGCCCCCATCGCCAGACAGTGTTTTCCCAAAGGTTCATCCACATGCGCTGAAATCACAATAATCGGTGTCCTTTCATAGAGAGGGATTGCCCGAATCAACGGTAAAATTTCCTCACCCGGCCTATCCGGTAAACCCAAATCAAGCAGGATGCAGTCGAAGCATTGGGTGGCCAGTGTTTCCAATGCTTGTTGTGCAGTTTCTGCGAGGGTTAATTGATACTCGTCACTCAATAACGAACGATACATCTGTTGGCAGATAACATTGTCTTCAACGATTAAAAGTTGTGTCATGATTTATTCCTTTATTGTAGATTGGACCTTTGCCCAACATCGTGTTGCCATAATTTTGGGGAACCGCTGGTTTTACACCGGCCTTACTCAGGCGCTGCGATTTCCCCATAGCGCAAACCCTTGGCAATCGCCTCCGCTATGTTTTTACAACCAAGTTTCTGAAAAATAGTATTGCGAAGCCACACAACCTGCCGTTCCGACACCGCAAAAAAGCTAGCAATCTCTTTAATACTTTTCCCCAGCGAGGATAAATACAAACACTGTTGCTCACGCGGGGTTAAGCGCCCATCGATACAAAGCGGCCGCTGTACCCAGGCCTGTGACAACAAGGTCTGCACTTCAGCAAGCTGCTTGTTGCTAGGGTTTGGATTACCTAAATAGGTTAAGTAATCACGCGCAAAGGCTTTAAAAAACTGTTTCTGTTTCGCGGTGTGGTAATGAATAAAAGCATGTTCATTCATTCTGTTACTGTCCATGTTGTTCTCCAGCGTAGGTTGGGAAACTCACCCAACAGCAGTCGGGTCAAGACCCGACCTACATTAAAAGAACACGGGCAAGAGACGTGACTGTTCCTACCCGTGCAGTGAGTATTGGAAACATTAGTGTTCGTTTAGCGATTTACTTGCGCAAATAGCTAACAAAACCTAAGGGTCACGTCGAAAAAAGGGGGATTTTATGCCGTTTCTTACGAAGGAAACGTTGAAAAAAGGAATGCAAATGAAATAACATGACGTCAGCCATAATTTATCTCCTGGATAGATTGTGGTTAGCTGGTAGCGGGGGACTGCAATCCCTCCTATCAGCGCTTTTAGTGCATTTAAACTTAAAACGCGTTTCAATCTTATTTTATTCCGCAGTGAGTTGCAACTGGAAAATTTAGTGTGTTTTCAGGGGGCTCGCTGCGGGGTGCTAATTCTTGCTCCTTGCCTCAGCTCGAAGCTTTTCTTCTTCTTTCGACAATGAAGTTACACTAATTGATCTCTTAATGTGCATATTGAAAAATAAATGACGACCCTCATGTTATCTTATACCTATAATTAAATAAGGAGTAGGTTGAGGAACAATAAGAAACTTGGGAAATAACCCGATGATTTACAAGGAATTGTGAAATGATTCTACATATAAAATCTAGTGAGAACTCGAATCAGTTTAAAAGAAATTATTACGATTTATACAGTAATGGAACATTAGCTGATGTAAAAAATATCTTATCAAAAACGTATTATAGAGGTGAAGCATTACCAAATGAGATATTTATTTACAGAGAGAAACAAGGTAGGTCATGGCTCATACCTCCCACGAAGTGAGCAAATTCAGCCCTGCCCACAAGTTCTTAAACTAAAAAAGAAGGTTGGTTTGCTTGAGAAGTACTGCATGGGATGTTGAAAGTGTCATTGCTGCACCAATGGGGCAGGCCTTGAATCTTGTGTTCAATACTCAAATTCAAGCTCTGGCCCTAAGCCCCACTTTTACTTAGTATTATGACTTATTCAGTGTATAGGTCTACTGAAACACCATCCTCCGTTTCACCACTAATATGCCCTTGCCCATCCCATTGACCCTCAAATTCAACTGAATTTCCATCCTCATCGGTTAACTCGCCGGTAACCTCTTGCTCTCCTTTATTGGAGTATATAGTGCCCTCAAGTTCTTTGCCGTTTTCATCTTCTCCTGAGACGTCATAAGAATAATCAGAGGCAAAGCAGTTTAGACTAAATATGCATGTTAATATAACAATTGCTTTTTTCATTTTACATCTCAGATATTTACATATTACCTACATTATAGAATCCACTTCTACCAATGGGTTCAGTATTCAACGCTAAAAATTCAAGCTCTGCTAAGTGCTGCCTCAAATTAAAACGATTTACAGAGTTATATTATTTCTCGACAAGTTTGTTCGTATTTTTTTAATCCGGCATTCACGCTATGAGCTAGGGTAGTTGGTAAGCTGCAGTTTAGGTTAGGTTTATTACTGAAGCTATATAAGCTTTTACATTGGGCTAGCTGATAGTTGTAAAGACGAGCACTCTCTTCGGTTGTTGTATAAGATGTTTTCATATATTTTACATAAGCATCTGCTCGGTTTCTGCAGTTCTCAAATCCATTTTTATTCTTTCTATTTTGCTGTATACAAGCCTCTGCCCAGTCTTGACTGTAAAGCTCCATAGCTTTATTCATACAAAGCTTTATTTTAATTTTGTGCTCTCTTTCTTGAACCAAACGCTTTTGTTCATTTATTCTAATTTTTTCTTCCAGTTCTTTATGACGAATTGCTAATTGGTTTTTGCTCCAAACTAAATAAGCAATAACCAACGATACTGCCAATAAAAAAGAACCTGCATAAATCAGATGAATTATATAATTTGGTTTTTTTGTGATTGTATTAGTCAATTTAACTCCGGAATTATACACAGCATCATTAGTTTTAATGACATCCATGTGTTTATTATTTTTTAATTTTTAAACACATATTAATTACGATATTGCCTTAATATGGCTGCTATATTTAAAGTGTGCTGAACTGAAGAATCCACCACATTTGTCCTTAATGGAACATTCACTACACTCAGGCATATATTCATTTTTCCAATCAGAAATACTTTTTTTAGCAAATCGCCAAAGGGTTTTATCAAGCAAGCATAACTGATGATTATAGATTGAAACATTCATACCAAACCGATGTAAAATTTGAACTGCTTGAGCAAGCTCGTTCTGATAGTTGATAGGATCAATCCATAAAGAATCAAGATTAGCTTTAGTAAAGCCCATCATTTCAAGCCCCATTAGAGCCACATGATCTACAAATAAGAGATTGCGAGTAATAAACTCAGCAAGTTGGGGTAAACGCTGATAAGTTTGCTTATGAAGAACAACCCGAATTTCAACTTTTTGATTAACTGATTTTAAATTAATAATTCCTTTGAGCGTTTCATTATAGGCATTATTAGCTTGCACCACATAATCATGGATACTTGGTACATCTGAATAAAGTGGAATGCCAAACATTAAGTCAGGGTGATCTACTTTGGCGATGTTTTTTACTAGTTGCGTATCTATGAAGTTCCTGCCATTTGTTAAAACATGGATAGCTGTCCTTGGTAGATGATTTTTAAAGCGTTTAAACATGGTAACGAGGTCGTTACCTAATAATGTAGGCTCACCGCCAGTAATACCTATTTCAGCCGCGGTTGGGCTTATTAAAGGAATCATAGATAAAATTTCATTAACTAAATATCTATCATTAATGTTTCTTGGTGGCTGAGAGCACATCAAGCAGAAATTGTTGCAATTTTCTGTGACTAATATTGAGTTAAATTGGCTATTTTTTCTGAAAGCGACTTTGATCGAATTCTTTTCTGGATTAATGACAACAATATCATCTGTTTCAAGGTAATTAAAATCCTGTGGTATAGCAAAGATATTTTCTAAAACTGTTTCTGAAGCTCTAATATTTTCAGGTACAAAAATAAGATAAGCTTTAAAACCTGATGGTAGATTTGACAAACCAGCTTTATTTATAAAAATTAAATCAGCAAGCGTAGCCTAGTTGCTTGCAACCAGGATTTCTATTTCATCTACTATTTTTAATTCACCAGAATTCACTCATATGAGTCAACACAGATAGAGAGAAAGGGGCTTTCCTTTTTTTCTTATTCCCTAAGGCGCGCTCTCATATTAACTTGGGCAAAGGGGAAAGTTTGCCTGCTCAGAGGCGCTTCCTGTAAACCCCTGGTTGCAAGTAACCAGGTTACGCTGGCTATTTATCTGAAGCACGCATGGATCAAGGCTTGACTCTTGTATTCAACAATCAATACGGATGCAAAATACAAGCAGTGCCCCCATAGTTCGCCCTCAAATTTATAAACAGTCTAAAATTAATGTATGCCCCGTTGTAACGAAGCATCACTCATGGGAAAAGGAAAATGGGAAAAATTCCGCAGCCGCTATAGTCCAGTAGATATTTCTAAAGCAAACACTGGTGATGCTAATCTTCAATTGGATTGGGTTAGAGAATCCCTGCAAGGTAGAATGAAAATTAATGGAGTTCCGATTAAGGAATATGCTGATCAGTTCAATGGATTCGAGAGTGAAGAGGATGTTGAATCTTTTTTTCAAAAAGTCATTTTAAAAGATATGCAACCTCTCGACCAAACCAAAGCCGGCGAAATCGTTGACTATTTAAAGAAGAGTTTCCACCAGGGCGGGTTTATGTACCCAGTATCAAGTCCACTGGCCGTTTCAATGAAGGAATACGATGAAGATCTGGATATGGATATACCCTTCGCCACAGTAGGTCAAATGGATGTATCAATTAACATCGTTACCAGTAAAACCGGGTTTAAAATTCAAGAGCTCGCAACAGTAAAAGACCTGATTATAAGTAATCCCCTAGTCGCTGGAAAAATGAAGGTTGATTCAGAGAACCCACGACTTTTGCCAAAAAAGGGTTCTGATTATGTCATTAAAGCGGCGGGCACAATTAATATAGATTTTTCAAATAGCGGCACAGAGCCATCTATCAACGTTGAAAATAATATGATTAGCTATGGCCATCGTGAACTGGCAAAAAGAATGGATAAGCGTAACTTCGGCCAGGTGGTTGTGGATTTCTTCAGAAATATTTTAGGAGCTAATCGTGTAAAAGACATTTCCCCAAAAAATGAACAGTTAAAAGAGAACCAAAACGAAGAGGTTTTTGAGAATAACGCGGTTGAAGCAGATGAGCCACCTCGGCCATCTCCTGGAGGCCCATAAATACAATGAGTTAACGACGGTGCCGCTGATTCATTGACATTCTAAGGCGTGATGCTTGCGAAGAGGCCCTAAAGACTGGTTATTCCTCAATAAGGTTGTTGAGGTAAGCAACGTGATACTTGCCATAAAAATTAGATAATAAGCCGGTGTGATAAGGCCTGCTCTTTCTGTCAGTAGAGTAATAATCAATGGCGCACTGCCGCCGAATAAGGCATTTCCCAAATTATAAGAGAATGCTATTCCGCTATAGCGAACGTTCTCAGGGCAATTTTCAACAATAGCAGTTAGCGTATTTCCTTGCTCGAGTGAGCTTAAAACAGTTGCTATAGCCAGAGCTAAGAGCGCCAGGAATATCGATTTGGACTGCAGGAAATAAAAGCAGGGTAAAAGTAAAACGATAACGGCTGTCGAGGTGATTATCAGTATTTTTCGTCGGGTAAAATAATCACCACACAGGCCTGCCAAAGGTACTGTAAACAGCATTAGCACTAACATCAGGCTATTCATGATGAATGCGTCGGCGAATGAAAAGCCAATATAGTGTTCCAGATAAGTTGGCATATAACCAAAGAATGCATAGTAAAAGGATGAGCCCATGCAAGTAAGTCCAAAAATTTTCAGCAACTGGTAGGGTGCGAACTTAATAGCCGCACTAAATGGGTAGGACTCAATGCGATGTCTTTTTTGTAATTGCGAGTAAACAGGCGTTTCAGCTAATTTAAACCGGTAATAAATGATTAATGAGCCTGGTAATCCTATGAGAATAAAGGGTAGGCGCCATGCCCAATGTGTAATAGCCTCTTCAGTAAAAAATAAATGAATGAGCATCAAGGTGATTGTGGCAAATAAAAACCCTAGATTTGCACCTATTGCTGCAAAACTGGTGATAAGGCCCCGTTTGTTTTGCGGGGCTGATTCAGCGAGGTAGATCATGATTCCACTGTATTCGCCACCAATCGATATCCCTTGTATTAAACGGAGTAGGATGAACAGGATTGGAGCCGTTACCCCTATCGTCTCATAAGACGGAATAACACCCACCAACAAGGTTGATATGGTGATAATCAAGATAGAAATTCTTAATGTTTTTGTACGGCCGCGCGTATCTCCAAAATAACCAAAAAAGATACCGCCGAGTGGTCGACAAAGAAAACCAACTGCAAATAAGATTAAAACGTCAATGGTTCCACTGCCAGCTGATGCTTGTGGAAAAAATTTAGCACCGATCATGGGCGCCATGAAAATAAAAAGCCCAAAATCAAACCACTCAATGGTATTGCCGAGACTGGATATCAGTACTTCTTTAGTGATCAATGGATGCCGGCTTGAGGCTATTTTTGTTTCCAATTTAATATACTTTTATCAGTGAAATTAAAAGGATGCTCGCTTGTCATTACACTATTTTTATGCTGCCGTGAGGTCGCTGTTGTTATGCCAATTCAGTGTATTAGCAGGTTCACCCACAGAAGTGAAACCAACACAATATTGCCTGAATTACCATTAAAATCAGCAACCTAATGTCTTTGCACTTTATTTCAAATAGATAGTAAAGATTACAGCATAATTCTTGCTCTGATACTACAGGTTCATCACTTTCTATCCGGTGTTACGGAGTCAGGGGCTGCCCCCATTAGCAGGAGTAGCATTAGTGTGTTATTAGATTATCGTTACAACTCGATCCTTGTTTTTAACGTCAGTGCCCATTTCTAGCCCTGACAATGCATTAATTAAATTTCTCAAAAGATGAACTAATGCGACGACGGGAACCAGAGCGATTGTAAGTGCTAATCCCACTGAGTGTCTGATCACTTCAAGTGGAATAGCAATTCCCCAGGCTATAGAGTTAATAATAGGCGTATTTTTTCTATGCTCTAAATAGGTATCAGAAATTAATTTACGTGCTAATAAAGGAAAAACCAAATAGTCTAAAACGCCTTTAATGCCTGTTTGACGGTTATGTTTATGCAGAGCATGGAGCTCGGAGCCAATCATAACCGGGATGAGATAGGGTCGGAAAAAAGCTGTCATGACTTGTTCAAATATAGTTTTTTGAGCGGCTACAGGCGGGTGCTCATAATGTTCACCCACTAAACATAAGTACGTTGCGTCAAGTGTTCTTTCCCAGGATAAATTGTCTTCCCATTGTAATTGAATAATTTCCTGAGGTAATAAATCGGTTATTTCATCCGAGGCTAATATACTCAGCATGGGTTTAGTCCGGGGAGAAATACCGGATGATTTAGAAAAAGGATTAAGTGCCCTAAAAAACCGACTCATAGATAGTAACCTGAATGGCTAACAAATTAAAATCTCAAATTGGCAAGCTCTCAAACTGCACCACTTACCTGAACACGATTGTCACTACGCGTTGTATTTC
>NZ_LNYB01000080.1:0-130660 GCF_001467625.1 Legionella feeleii | reverse complement strand
GGGGCTTGAATTTTGTATCCATACTCAAAATTCAAGCCCCGACGGGAACGATCCCGCAAACACCTTGATTAGGTTCCGCTACATCAAGGTTACGCTTGCTAACAGCCCTGGGCAGGATGTCAATGAAGGCTCACACCGGGTTTCTCTGCGATGGTTTGGCAACTGGTGGTAAAGAGGCCTAATTGATCTGCCTCAATAAATGACTCACCATCCTGAACAAATCGGTCAAACAATACCTTAAAGTGTTTGGGCAACAGGCGTAATTTAACCATGAGGTACACTAATTTTTGCATGTTTTCATAATAGTTATCCGCTTTTGCTATGAGGGGGGCTTGATGCCCTCCAACACTTATATCCTGATTTAACAGTACTTTAAAACCAACTTTCTCGAGTGTATTTTTAATTTCATCAGGGGTAGGCGTGTCAATGGCGCCGATTAAGGGTTTAATGCGTTTTAGCAAATCACGATGGTGTTTATTAGTTGTATCGTAGTTATCCAGTTGCACCCAATCGAGGAAGGATATTTTTCCTCCAGGTTTAAGAACACGATACATTTCAGCAAAGAGTTTTTCCTTATTTTTAGCATAAGTTAAAACCTGGATTTGATATAACGAATCGAAAGACGCATTTTCGAAGGGAAAAGGGTCATTCAAATTTGCTTTTATAAATTGGCATCTATCCGTTAACCGATGTAAATTGGCAAATTCATTGGCACTTGCTAGCTGAACAGTATCAATATTAAATCCGGTGACTCTGGCTTTAGTAATAGTGGCCAAATGAGCAGCGACCCGTCCCCTGCCACAGCCCATATCTAAAACCCGATCACCCTCCCGAATGTTTAAATCCCTACTCATTTTTTCTTCGAACAAGATCTGATTGCCAACGATGCCTTTGGTGAGATCCATTACGGGAGGAATATACATTTTTTCCACTTCACCAAGCGCACAAAGGTGGTTGAGAGCAGCATAATAGTTAGCAATACTTTGCTCTTCATTCTCATCTGACGCTTCTTTGTTAAAGCTCTCATAAGACTGCAGGAAAGCATCTATTTGCGCTTGAGGTAAACGATAAATTGCCATGAAAGCGCGCAGGGCTGTTTTTAATCGATGCATTGCTATTGGTACGGTAGTCATTATCGTTCGTCCTTGATTTTGTGACTAATTCGCTGTTACAAACAACCAATATAACGGGTCAGCAACACATCGGCAACAGTACACAACGTTACGATAACGTCAAAAATCGATGTCGTGTCTACGTAGTCTACGTAGCCTGGTTGCTCGCAACCGGGGTTATTACCAAAAAATTGGATTAGAGAGCAAGGTAGCCTGGTTGCTCGCAACCGGGGTTGTTACCAAAAAATTGGATTAGAGAGTTCACGAGGTTTGATTTTGGTGGGTGAGGTTATAGGGAATTAGGTTAAAATCCCGGTTGCAAGCAACCAGGCCACGGTGGTTGGTTAAGGTTTTGGAACATTTAGCAATTCTTGCGCTAGCTTATCGTATTGGGTTTCGTTCTTAATCAGTGCTTCCAGTATTTCCCCTGCCGATTTTTTGAGCGCAGGATCTCTCTGAGCAAGAATAGGTTGATGTTTTGTAATAAAATTCGCTATGTTTTGTAGCGCTTCTTCAAGGGGAACATAATAAACTTTGTCCGGTAAAAACATACCGTCATCTGCAAATGAATACTCAGTGTCTTCATAGAAAGCATCTTTCTGGAGAGAGCTTAGCGTTGTAAAACTTTTTTTCTTGACATACTCCTCTTCAGAATCCAGTCCTATGTGATTGCCCTGGTTATCGGTGGCAATAGAGCAGTGATAAGGACGAGATTCATTTCCTATTTGTTCACGGGTATCTGTTGCAAGGCAACTATAATAACGAGGGTTATCTTCTGTGGAATCAGCAAGAAGTACTGGTTCGACTTTTCTAAAAATCAGTAAGTCACCTGGGGATGGTAAATGATCGGGAGAATAACATTTATAGGATCCATCCGGGTTAAAAAGTGCGTCAGCCAAGGTTAACAACTGATTACTATCCTCCTCATTTTGTTCCTGGTTTTGTTCGTTAATTGTGTAAACGATATAACAAAGATCATCAATTTGTTCTTTAGATATCCTATTAATATCGTTCAGTACCAACAAACAAAACTCCCAGCAACATAAATGTGGATTTTCATTGCTTGCATGCCTTTCAACAACAGTCGTATTGGGTGGAGATTTTTTTACCACTTCAAATTTTTCTGCTACTGCCGATTTAATCTGAGGCGGCACGTCACCGATGCTATCACAAAAATTAAGAATAAAATCATTAGCATAAGATGCTAAAAAGGCTTGGGATACGTAATAGCCATTACTTGAAATATGTTGTAATTTTCCTTGGTATAATGAAGCAGCATAAATCAGTTCTTTAGATAAATCTTCAACGCTTTTTTGTCGTTTGAAAAGTCTGGGATCGGTCCCGGATTCAAGTTTTCTTTTCATTTTTAGAACAATAAATAACCCACATAACCCTATTATAGTTCTTAAACAATGCCCCCCCAGCGTCGCGAAAGCAACCGTAGCCTGGTTGCTTGCAACCAGGATGCCCCGGATTCTTAAACAATGCCCCCAAGCGTCGCGAAAGCAACCGTAGCCTGGTTGCTTGCAACCACGATGCCCCGGATTCTTAAACAATGCCCCCACGCGTCGCGAAGCAACCGTAGCCTGGTTGCTTGCAACCAGGGATTATCAAAAAAAGCGATGATCCCCTGTTTCCCTCAATATAAAAATGCTAATTTATTGGTTGCAAGTTCACATGGAAGAGTAGCCTCATGGTCAATTACAGGCGAGATAAAACGCCGGGTGGCACCTATTTTTTTACATTAGCCTTAAGAGACAGAAAATCAAATTGGCTCACGAGTTATATAATATCTCTAGGATACTCATTTCGGCGAGCGAGAGAGAATAATCCCTTTCTGATAAAGGCGATTGTCGTCTTGCCAGAGCATTTACATATGATAATGGAGCTACCTGGAGGAGACGCAGATTATTCCACCCGACTACGCCAAATAAAAACTTATTTTTTACAAGAAATACTATCCGCTGGAGAGCCATTATTAAAAAACCAGCGAAATGAATACAATTTATGGCAGCGACGATTCTGGGAGCATCGTATACGAGATGAATCAGATTTTTATGCTCATGTGAATTACATTCATTTTAATCCGGTGAAACACGGATTGGTAAAAGAAGTAATCGATTGGCCTCATTCAAGTTTCCATAGGTATGTCAGGGAAGGATTGTTACCGAAAAATTGGAGTAGAGAGCTCACGGGGTGTGACTTTGGTGAGTGAGGTATGGGGGATTGGGTTGAAATCCTGGTTGCAAGCAACCAGGCTACGATGGCTGGGATTTGTTCTTGATAAACAAGGTAGCCCGGTTGCTTGCAACCGGGGTTGTTACCGAAAAATTGAAGTGAGAGTTCACGGGTGTGATTCTGGTGAGTGAGGTATGGGGGATTGGGTTGAAATCCTGGTTGCAAGCAACCAGGCTACGATGGCTGGGTTTTGTTTTTGATAAACAAACCGGGGTTGTTACCGAAAAATTGGAGTGGAGAGTTCACGGGGTGTGATTCTGGTGAGTGAGGTATGGGGGATTGGGTTGAAATCCCGGTTGCAAGCAACCAGGCTACGGTGGATGAAGTTTTTTATCCCGTGTATAAGACAATTGGGGAGTAAATGATGACGAAGGCTTTTACTAGAGAAGATGACGAGTACATTGAACCGGAGCGACCAGATACCGTGTTACCAACTATCAAAAATTATATGACACCTGTTGGTTTTGCAATGCTGCAAAGTGAATTACGCGATTTAGTCAGCAATGAAAGACCGGAAATTGTGAAAGTAGTCAGTTGGGCTGCGGGCAATGGGGATCGTTCTGAAAATGGCGATTATATTTATGGAAAGAAACGATTACGTGAAATTGACAGACGCATCCGCTATTTGACGAAACGCCTGGAAAGCGCTCAGATAGTCGACCCCAAACTGCAAGTGGGTCTTACTCAAGTATTTTTTGGCGCTACGGTTGAATATAGCAATGAAAATGGTGAATCCCATACGGTCAAAATTGTCGGTGTCGATGAGGCTGATATCAGTGCAGGAAAAATAAGCTGGATTTCACCCTTGGCGAAAACATTATTGAAAGCAAGAGTTGGAGATAGGGTGACGTTGCGGGTAAATGGCGAGGAAAGCAAGTTAACGGTGACAACGATTTCTTACGTCGTTTAGCATATAGACCCATGGCGTCAGAGGATTGAATCTCGCATTTAAGTCCACGGGGTCAGGGACCTAAGACAGCAATGGCTTGATTGGGGTCACAAGCGATGACCCCAATGACTCACGTCAGTACGCAGCAAGGTATTTTTTCAGCTATCGTGAAACACGGCTTTTCGGCTTTTCGGTGATAGAGGCCATAGCGGTTTTCTCCCAATAAAGGGCTTTCATCTTTATCAACCGGAGCACAAGCTTCGGTATTGTCATTCTCAGGAACTGGCGCGATTCTCGTGATTGGAACCAACTCAGGGACAGGGCCTTTCTGTGTAGCAAAAATATAATGAGTCATGCTTGCCCTCACCTCAAGCGCTGCCCGGATAACAGCGACATTCTGGGGGTATAAATAAAAGCCGCAATGGGTATCCAGATCATTGATGAGCCTGAAAGGAAGGTAGGTTTCTGAATAAGCGCTCGGATCGAGGGTAAAACCAAATGTTAATTGCCTGTTCTCAAAATCAATTATTTCTACTTTAGCCGAGAAACAGCCTTTCGACAGTCGATTATAGCTGATAATTAAGCCGCCCAATTTCACTCTGTTAGGGTTGCGGCCGGTCTGCTTGATAATAAAATCTTCATCCCCATAAAGGTAAGTATCCAATTCTTCTGGCTGGATTTTTTGTAATCGTTCAAGGTGAAACAACTCGCCATCAAATATTTCGCTGGCATACCGTAATGAATGCCGCGCAGTAATGAGATTATTTTGCGGATAATTGACTAAATAGGGTTTGAGCCTGCTTTCGTGCCTGTTATTTAAATAAAACAGTTGCAGAAGAAAAAAATGGTGGCTGGACAGGGTGCAAATTTGATTCACGTTAGTTAATCCAGGCACCCTGGCAAAAACAAGGGCAAATTTTTTCTCCAAGTCCCATAATGAGATCTCCATCTCATCCTTGGAACAACGATCAATGCGATTTTGTAACCCATCGAGTATGGAAATGACTTCTTCTTGAAGAGAGTGGTCTACCTCTTCGATTGGGGGCTCCACTTGAATGAATTGAAAGTGCTCGAACAGAGGTTGAAAGGGGTGCTTGCTGGTAAATAGGGTGCTTGAAAGTGCTTGCGGGGGGTAGTGCAGGAGTATTTTTTTTAACAACAATAAATTGGCTTCAGGACGGAGTGAAAGTGAACTCATTAATCGTCTTAGATCCTTTAACATCTGGATTCGCCATTTCATTTGACTTCCGGGAGTATGGTCCGCTAAATTTTTTTCAAATGAGTTAAAAAACGCCTCCAATGCCTCCGCATGCTCCAGGGCTGTATCCGGAACCACGCGTACCTTTTTTAAATAACTCCATTCAACATGGAATTGACTCAAATCGATGGTCCGCATATCCAGGTTAATAAGTTGGGTATAGGCTAAGTGCGTTCCTGTAAAATCGGCCCCATCAAGGGCTGTATCGTCAAGTACAGCCCCACGCAAATTAGCCCCTCTCAAATTTGCCTGCTGCAAATTGGTATGTCTAAAGGAGGCTTTACTCAAATCCGCATGACTAAAGTTGACTTCTTCAAGCAGGGCATTATCAAAACAGACTTCTATAAGCTTGGCATGATGTAAATTTGCTTGCCGTAAATTGGCTACATTCAATTTGCTTCGTTCTAAATTTGCATAGCTTAAGTTTGCTTGAACCAAGGTTATTCCGCACAGATCCGTAAAGGTGATACGACTATGGGAAAGTGGCGCACGCGATAAATTGTCACCAACCAGGTTGACGTTTTCAAAATGAACGGAGGGTAAAAGATTATTGTAGCTTTTAGGAAAAGTTCTTAGAAACAAATCGAATAAGCCACTTGCTTTAGTGGATGCACTCGGTGAATAAGTCACTTCAGCCTCATCAATCTCCAGAGTATTTTCGATAAGCATGAGTAGATGGGCTCTCGTCTTTTCATCGATAGGCGAGGCAGTGCAAATCCTTTTTAATTGTTCAATATCAGGGAGCTGCTGATGGTGCCGAGTTAGCATGTAACAGGCTACCTCTTCATCAGACATCGGCATTTTGTGTTCAACCAGACTTTTTAGAGCCTTGTATTCAATTGTCCGTCGGTATCCTTCAACAAAGTTATAGGCTTCTTCGGGGGTGATTTCATTTAAATGGGCGAGGACTTGCGCTGGATTTTTTCTAAAGCGTACTGCAAAAGCTGTTGCTGCAGTACTTGATAAATCTTTTGATGCAAGCTGGGCTGAGATTAAATCTTCTACATCCAAATGAGTCAAAATACTGACTTTGACCTCCTCTGGCATCGAAAAAAAAAGATGCTCCTCCTGTGTTGGCATGACGGAAGCGACTGCAGTTTGTTGCCTGTTAAATTCAGAAGCTTTCACAAGCCCAAATAACTCATGATTCTTCAAATCGCTAATTTGAGTACCAAGATGGTTTAGTAATTGGCGGAGGTCATCATCAATCTTGCAAGGGGGGATCTCTTCAACGTTGTGACTGCTGTCAGTCTTTGCAAGCCTTTTGGCAAAGGCGTTGGCTATATTGGCTTGAAGCGCTTCACACGTTAAACAAAAAGCAGTCCAACGGCTCCCAAGTTGCTCTTCATCAAGTTCATTTTTGAGGGCAATCGCCGAGAGGAGACCATCTGTCTTATGGAGTTCTTGTAGATAGGCGATCCTTTTCTTTAGTGATAAAAGAACATGGACCATGTTATAGGGCAAAGGGTTAGTGCTTTTGAGTAGTTCATCGCACAGAACCCCATAAACAGCAAAAAAATGTTGTAATTCGCTGAGAGCAGAAATAAATTGTTCTGAGCTATTTAGCAAATGGTTAAGCGTTAAAATGGATGTATGAGGATAGATCTTCCTAATTTGATTGCTTAAATTTTTCATGACTTAATTCCTTTTCAACATAGAGAGGTATGCATGAGAACATTGGCTAGACAATGTTTCTCAGTTGCGAACTTTTAAAGGTATAAGGGATAAATCAGTTGACTAATCAAATCAGAAAAATAAGAGTAAACAGTTTTAGATGTCCTGGATAAACGTGAAGGGTCATTCATCGAACCAGGAGGACAGATAACTTATAATCTTTCTCAACAGCCAAGCTGAATTATGATTAAGATTGCTAAGTTACCTGTCCTCCATCATTACTGAACGCTTTAGGACGTAATGAAATAAGTGAAAAATTTAGAGAATTGTAATTGCTTGGCCTGATTATGGCAAACTGCGCAGGCCCTGCCCCCCTGGTTAAGTGACGGTGTCAAAGGGTTCCTTTCCGCAGATGCGACCTTGCGACAAAACTCGCAAAACAAACCCAAACGCAACATTGCCTGGCAATGCCGCATGGGTTGGTTTGAAATTAACAGGAATGACTGGCAATGACTTGGTGAACCTTACAGTTAGCACATAGTCCTTTAATTTCTACTGTACAACTCATAATTTCAAAATCAATCGCTGTTGCCAATTTGGTTACAGGAGTAAAATCAACAACACTGTCTAACTCCTTAACAAAATCACATTGCGTACAAATAAGAAACTTGCTCTGTCCAATATGTTTTCCATGTGAGCATGCGACATAGGCTTTGAGGCTGTCAATACAATGAATAAACCCTTCTTGATGCCAAAATTGTATAGCTCGATAGACAGTAGGCGGATTTTGTTTGCCCATTTCACTGGATAATCTTTCTAAAATTTCATAAGCCCCCATAGGCTTCGCTTCATAGAGAAGTATTTTCAGGACACGTTCTCTTGGCTCAGTAAATCGGTAACCGTTTTTTATACAGTACTCATATGCCTCGTTTAGAAAGCCCTCACTCATTCTCTACATTATCTCCTAATCACGACACCATGATTTTACCATAAATCACGTATTGCTAATGTTTTCACTATTTATCATGTGTTATATTGTAACACTTCAACAAAGTGTTATATTATACCACTTTAATTTGGTTGGAGTGGCATAAATGTTTAACGCTTGTATTGATAACAGGGTGACTGTAGCTGATACATCTGGCCTTATCAATGGTTATCGCAGCAATGATTTTTTACAACGTTTAAAAATTAATTTTCAATCATTAATTTAATTAAACTTCTGTAACCTCATTAATAAAAGGTGTTGTATGTCTTTTAGGTATTTTCGCTTTTATCTTTCTGAATCAGGGCCCTATGATGCAGAAGAGCTATCTCAATCCCTATCAACCTCTGAAAAAGAGCTTGGGTTTATCCGCGTGTCCTTTGATTTAACGAGCGACGACCCGAGCATTAGCATTTTATGTGAATCAGACGAGGAAATGACACACCACCAGGACAAGTGGTCGCTTTTTTTTCAAAATAGTCACATAAAGGTCAAAGAGAAAATAGAACATGAAGTACTTGAGGACGAAGAACGGTTAAAAGTTCGATGCTCGCATGAACATGAGCTGGATTGTTCTCATGATCACCATGGCGAGCATGACCACCATAAACACCATGGCAAGCATGACCACCATAAACACCATGGCAAGCATGACCACCATAAACACCATGGCGAGCATGACCACCATAAACACCATGGCGAGCATGACCACCATAAACACCATGGCGAGCATGACCACCATAAACACCATGACGAGCATGCCCAACATAAACACCATGACGAGCATGCCCAACATAAACACCATGGTGAGCATGCCCAACATAAACACCATGGCGAGCATGCCCAACATAAACACCATGGTGAGCATGCCCAACATAAACACCATGGCAAGCATGCCCAACATAAACACCATGGTGAGCATGCCCAACATAAACACCATGGCAAGCATGATCACCATAAACACCACGACCATCATGACCATCATGATCGCCACTGGCTCAAAGCGGCTGTAGGTTTGGTATACGGTGTAGGATTGCTGACACTGTTTGTTGCAGGCATCAACATCCCTATGCTCGCTTATTACTTAATCACTGGATCCTCTACTTTGGTCACCTTATATCTAGGACATAGAGTATACCAGTCTGCCTGGAATGCGGTGCTCCAAAGAAAATGGGAGATGAGCTCGTTATATACTATCAGTACCTTAACTATTATTGCGGTTTCTACCGTCAGTTTCTTCGTGCCAGGCTTACCTATGATGCTGGAGTCAGCCCCGCTGATTTTAGGATTTTGGCACTTGGGTGAGGCGATTGAACATACCTTGTTGGACAAACTTCATGAAAAACTGGATATACGTGATTGCGTCTCTGAAACCGCCTTATTAAAAGCGGGTGGAGAGCGTAAAATCCCGGTTAAACAGCTTGTCCCCAATGATATTATTATCCTGAATAAGGGAGACGTTATTCCCGTTGACGGCGTATTATTGCAATCGGCCTTATTGTATACCACAAGAATTGATGGCTCACCGCATCTGAAGCAATTTAATCCAGGGGATGTGGTAAAAGCCGGTATGTGTCTGGCTAATCACATGCCTCAATTGGAAATGCGGGTTACCAAAACCTATCAAAACTCCTATCTGTCATTAATTGCAAAAAAAATAAATAAAGCAAATGATGAAAAAGCGCCTGTTGAGCTCTTAGCAAATCAAATCCTTAAATACTTTGTTCCTGGCCTGCTGACTGTTGCATTAGTATCAGGAGTCGTTGTCGGTTCATTATTTTCACCTGTACTCGCTATTCAGTGCGTCATTTCTGTTCTTGTCAGTGCATGCCCTTGTGCATTGAGTATGATTACACCTATGGCTGTCAGAATTGGTATGAAGAAAGCCTCCGAGAAAGGAGTTCATTATAAAGATGGCAAGACGTTACAGAGTGCCTCTGATATTGATACGGTCGTTTTTGATTTAAATGGCACGCTTACACAAGGCGAGGTTTCTGTTAGCAGCCTGTTTATCGAAGAAAAAAACAAACCTTTACTGAAATTTATTGCCTTATTAGAAAGTAAGGCACCTCACCCTGTAGGAAAAACGGTTAAGGACTATATAGAGAAACAAGGGGTTCTTATTGATGACTCCCTGGAAGTCGCATCACCCGATACAAGCCACCACTCCGGTATTAAAGGGATTATCTCTGGTGAAACATTTATGGTTGGCAATAGGGATATGCTTCGTGCTAACGGAATTGATACGATTAACCCGCCTTATGACGACAATAAAAATGGCACCGTTTATATGGTGCGGGGATCAGAGGTAATCGGACAAATTGCTCTAACCGATAAATTACGTGCCGATGCGATTGCTACAGTTAAGCAATTACAGTCGATGGGAAAACAGGTCCATATCTGTACGGGTGCGGATCTGGAAACTGCAAAACAATATGCTACCTTACTCGGTATTCCTCTCAACAATATTTGTGCAAATACTGTTGGTGTATCGACTTCCGATGAGGAGGTTTCTAAGGATAGTTACATTCGAAAATTGCAACGCCAGGGACGCAAAGTCGCTATGGTAGGTGATGCAGCGAATGATCTTTTAGCCATCGGAGAAGCAGATATAGGGATTGCTGTAGAATCCAGTATTGGTGATAAATTAACGAAACAAAAAGCGGGTATTGTTGTTCAACAGGGTTTGTTATTTCCTATCGCAACTGCGTTTGATGTTGCATCAAAAACCAAACAAAATATTTCCCAAAACTTATTCGTGAGTTTAACTTATAACTCAGTCATTACCCTGGTGGCTTCAGGATTATTTGTGGCTTTGGACTTTGCACTAAATCCAGCGATGGGTGTTGCATTAATGGTTGTTGAGTCAGCGCTTGTTTTAGCCAATTTATATCGCCTGAAACATCAAGAAACAGTTTCTCCGGCTTCTCTCCCTGAGAATAGATTTGAGAGTGTGCTTCGGGAGGAAACAACTTACAGAGTATTAAAAAGTCTTGGCTTGGGTCCGAAATCCTCTGTAGAACTACAAGGAGTTCTACAGAAAGAAGCGAGCCGGTTGCCTGTATCCACTGCCCCTGGAGGTTGGCTCGGACTTTTTAACTATTGCACGAGAGGAACCGGCAACTCATCAGAAAAAATGGTTATGGGTGAATCGGCTGTTTTTGGTCAATGAGAGTTTGATTTTACTGGCTAAAACCGGTTAGTCGCGCAAAATAGGTCGGGGCTTGAACTTTGTATTTAACAATCAAAATTCAAACCCTGACCGCCTGGTTCCATGGCGGTTTTTTTATAATTGGCGCCTTGGCGACAGAATTCCATTGGGGGTGAGGGGGCTGGACATGAACCCAACTAGGAGCATATCCGAGATACCAAACTCTTTAGTTATCTAACTAGTTTATTTTTACCTTGACGCTTTTGACAGTACCTTTATTTTCAGCATCTTTATAATCATCTTTTACTGCACTTTCATTTATATTTGACTCTCCTGTACCAAAAAAAGTTTTTAGATATTTTCCTTCTCTGATGGCATTCAAGCTCTTTGTAGAAATTAGTCCCTCTTTATCCGGGTACAATAGTCCTCTGTAACCTTTTACAAATTGTACAGACGGGCAACGCTTCTCTGAAGTAGCTCTTAATTTAAGTGCGTCTACAACTTTTCCCACTAGCGATGATTTTATTTTTATAAATTCGTCGTTTGTGGAATCAATTTCTACACTACGTTTATAGGAACGTTTTTTATCATCGTGCTTGGGTAAATCTTGGTAACTTCGTTCTCTGCGATGATTTAAAATGAGTGAAATAGACTTCAAAAGCGAGCTTTGGCTTAAGTCTGCAATACCTCCCTTTTTGTTACTACACCACTGTACTGCGTTAGGAGATAAATTCTCCATGAAAGAACTCTTATTGCCTTTTTTACCTGTTGTCAGTTGTTTATGTTGTTTGAGAAAATTAACGTCTTCTTCGCTCAATTTTTCAGAGAGACAAGTGACAGGGATATCCATTACATCGCGTTCTACGTAGTAGGCAGCATAAGTATCATCCTTTTTACTTTTAACAAGAATATAGGCTGAATCTAAATTGTCTCCTAAGGCTTGCTTAAGCTGCTCCGATAGAGCGGGTGAGTCTGCCTCAACCATTACCCCTACTCCGCAACTTCGTTCACCAGTTTTCCAAAGGATATCATTAACCAGGGCTTCTAAACGTTTCTCATTTTTAAAAATATCACCATATCTCTCAGAGAGGTTTCCTTTCATTTTCTGTTTTAATTTAAGAAGCTCTATGGCATTGCTTGTCTCCTCCTCCAGGGGCTTATCTCCAGCTGCGGTGTCACACCCTAATAGAGTAATTCTTGAGATAATAGGATTTTGCAGGGCTAATTCAGCGATTTGCGATGGAGACATGGTGGCAATATCTTCTGAACCCAAATGCGCATGGCCAATTAGAGCTAAATTTATTGGATTATTATAATGTTGCAGGTCAGCTAATAGCTTGGAAAGCGACTCTGCGTCCCGTACAACAATGACATGATTTCCTCCACGCTTTGCTGCATATACTTGCCTAATATCTTCTAATTCAAAAGAGGATTGTCCTGGTTGCAATATAACAATATTGCATGATTTAAGAATGTGCTCACGAAGGTTTGCCAGGTAGTCCAATGTTTCCTGATCCTCAATAAGATGTTGAGGATTATATGAAAACCTCAACATTCTTTCTGCTGTGTTGTCTTTTCTAAGGAGCGTTCCTCTTAATGCTTTGGGAACAAATTCAAATGCCTTGAAATCTTGCTCTATTGCCAAACGACAAAGCGCTTCTTTTCGCATAATTTCCGGGATAAATCTAAGCGCTTCCCAATTTTTACCCACAGCAAGGGAAGAGATAGCTTGATTATTCTCAAGCCTTTCTTTAGGCACATATTCAATTTCGCTCCAGTTTCTTTGTATCGCCAGAAGACAAATTTCATCAGTACAAAATTCTTCAGGTATATCTTTAAGGGTGATTTCGTTATTAACGAGTTTTGCAAGCCATATATTCTTGTTGATTATTGCTTTACCCCTTAACACATAAGGGCGAATTTTTTCTTCGAACTTGTCAAAAATTTCCTGTGAGGTTTGTTGTTTATTAAAAATAGGTTGCGCTTTATTAACAGCAAGGGCTATTTCTTCAAAAAATTTGTTTACATCCCTGCTATCTCTCAACGTTGAAATAGATTTTTCCAGGGAAGCAACCAACGTCACTGCAGCCAGTTTGACTTCTTGATCCTCAACGGTATCTATGAGCTCCTTAATAGGCTTGAGAATTGCAGGAGGTGAATCAGGCGCGGCTAAATCTGCAATAAGTGGATCGTCTCTCAATTCCCGAGAGACATACTGATGTGCTCCTTTATTTTGAGCTATCGCAACTAAAACCAGTTCAAAATCGTTTTTTAATCTCCCGGAAGCGTAGAGAAGAGCCAGACCATTTTGTGATACAGCTGCCATTACTATTTCTTTATCATCCTTAAATTCCTCTGGCGCTTTCTGCAAAACAAGAGGACTTAAGGCCATCATTTTAAGAAATAATGCCCTGTCTTTGAAAATAGGTGGGGGTAGGACATTAATAAGATTGATATCTATTTTTAGAGCGTCAATTATAAAGTCTGGGTTTTGCTGCAAATCACTGGAAGCATATTTAAAGGCGTATATATCTTTTTTTATAGCTGCGAGCACAAGTCTTGGTTCATTTTTTAGCCTCTCTGAAGCAAACTCTAATGCCCAACCATCTCCCTCTACTGCCTTCATCATAATATCAAGATTATCTCTGATTGCATCGGAAGCAAATTCGATGGCTAATGGTTGATTTGATATCGCGGCAAGCACTACATCGGGATCATTTTTTAGAACAGAGGATGCCTGTTCAAGCAAGTCACCATTGTCTTTTACCGCAAAGAGAACCTCCTCCTTTGTTGAATTTTCAGTAATCATATTTAATTCCAAATAAAGTACTGATGAATTAATTATAGACTTGCCCCCAGTGCGGAAAACCAAAATCAGGGTTGATTACATAATCCTGATGAAGAGAGATAGGTCAAAAACAGGCTGTTTTAGATTAAAATCTACTTTCTTATATTTTTAAAAGAATTATAAATTTCATAGGGTTAAAGCAAGGCCGTCTGAAATGGTAAATTGTTGACCGACACCCAATCGAGTGCAATTACGGGTTACAATAATCGCAGTGCGCTGGATCTGCTTCCAACAACCCATCCCTTCGTATTTTATGCTCTTGATAATCACAAGCAATACAACCCCAAACCTCTTCTTCATAAAATGACGTTGAGGAACCACAAGAAGAGCAAGCGAGGGTGCCGCGCGTACTTTTGAACCCAAAACCTGGACACCCACACTGGATGCAAAGGGTTGCGATCCTTAGTGCCAGTTTATCGGCTAACTCGCCAATGACTTCCATTCGGGTAGGATTCATCATCGCACGCATATCTGTTGCTAAAAGCAGCGCTTTCTCTGCTTTAAAGCCAAGGGAGAGATAATGAAGCAAGCTCTCTAAATCGTTAATGCCTTTCGCAAAAACATGTTTTCTATTAATGGACTGTACGATGAGTGCATGAGATGGAAATCGAACTTGCTCCAGAAAGGAGTCAATCTCGGTCTGTTCATTAATCGTTATCATCGCGTAGTTTGTTTTTGGGCTTACAAGCTGCTCTGCAACAATCCAATTATGTTCCCTATCAATAAAAACCATCAACTCATGAGCGCTCGGTACAAAAGGGAATGCCGGATGAGGGCCAAAACTGCCCTCAGAGGCTAAAGCAAGCGCATAATCATAGTGCTCTGCGGCTGTTTTGGCTTTCAAGAGACAGGTTTCATAGGGGCTTAGGGTTCGCTCAATCTCTCCGGTAAAAGTACCAAACTGATCCGTATCAAAATCGTGCACACGAAGGGTGCACGATAGCCTGTTTATAAATGGTTGGGCAATTGCATGTTCTTTCTCATGCTTGGATGCCAACAAAATGTCCTGATTTTTATAGTACATGATTAGGTATTCATAATGTGAAAATAATCAAGCCGGGCGACCGAAACATCCGAAACAAACATCACGCCAGACTCTTTTTGAAAGACAGTTTTCATGCCCATGGCGATCGTTGCAATCACCTCTTCAGGTGCCACAGCAATAAATAAGACTAAAGAGGATTTATCATTAAACATCATTTTTCCTTCATGAAAGCCATGGTGCCCTTTTCCAGAGACATTTCTTATCAGCGTATACCCTGTCACAGATGCTTCTTCCATCATAGAGGTGATAAGGTGTTCATGTTCTCCGGCAACAATAATCTCAATTTTTTTCATTGGATGTAAATTAATCCCGATGTTTTTTCTTTCTTGAACCTTAATGACTGTCATTTTTTTCTCCTGCTAATTTATTTAACAAAAACCCACTGACCGGATTGATTCAATTGATAAGGCGATTGATCAATTGGATCTATCACTACCAGGTGAACCCATTGGTTAAAGAATAAAGTCTTTAAGATAGAGTGCTTTTCAATCACTTCGGAAACGAGCTCTCTGGGTGCGTAAACAACCGTCAATAAGCGCTGTGGTTCATGATAAGCCAGCTCATCAGAACGCATGACCGATTGCAGGGGAAGACCATGCATGAGATCGCTCCCATTTCCCTGCATCACCCCAATGGTCCCAACCACGTTGTGGGTTATCTTGCTGCCACTTCCAAAAGCAACATTATCGAGAGTAGAAAACAAATATTGGGTATTTATCCATTCAGCAACCACCATGGGTGCGGTCAAAATCGTCTCAAGCAAGGCGCCATCTTTGTCTTGTTCAAAGCGATAAGAATGTAAGAAACACCGGCCATCAAGAGAGATATTCTTTGTAAGATGACGAGGGGCGACAATGAAGGCAGCATTGCGTGCCAATCCCCATTCAGGTCGCGTTTCAGACCAGTCCAGGCTTCTTCTTGCAAGGTCTTTATCAGGATTACTACTAAGCAATTTAACCCCTCGCTCCTGATTCGTTAGACGCCGTGCTTCTTTTAAATCCTCTTGAAGTTTGCTGACGAGATCAGGATAAATGGGTTTAGGCCCCTCTTCAGTGTATAGCTCCACTGAGTCTGTGGTCGTATTATGAAGTGCGCCATAAAATACCGTATCAAGGGGGATATGCATTCCACGGTCTTCCAGGCCGCGTCGAACGTCCGCTTTATTCAGGATTGAAGCCAATAATCGGGCATTAATGCCGCCATGATTTCCCCCACAGGCACCACAGTCTAACGCAGAGGCATAGGGATTATTTTCTGTGGTACTGCCATGCCCACAAAGAATAATGAGTTTGGCAAAACCGGAAGTGAGTCCCATGAGGCGCAATACCGTTTCTGCATAATTAATCTGCTCTTGTAAAGACAAACCAAGTTCTCGATCGGTTTCACATAACTCATAAGTCACTTTAGTCGGGATAGCAGGTTTGAACCAGTTCCTGATGGCAGACACTGAATGTTTACTGAGTGTTGGTGATAACGATTTTAAAGTCATGTTCACACCACACCAAAGCCCTAACGATTCAACCAATGCAAAGGGTGTTGAAAAATTATGCTTCAATTGCCTATAGAGGGTTGTAAAACTGTTAATAAGTGCTTTGCCTCGCTGATAGCGCTCAAAATCGTCTTTGTTCGCAGCAACGGGTACCTCTTTAATACCATACTTTGGTTTTAATAAGACGGGACAACACTCTTTCGTTTTATCGATATCAAACTCATTGACTCGAACAGGTAGACCAAAAAATCCGGCAAAACCTAAGGTCTCATAATGCCCTAAGGACTCGATTGCGCGGCGGAAAGGTTCAGAACGGACATCGATGCAAAAGACGAACTGGGCGCTTCGTCGTGAAACATGGATCTCGCCCCTTTTGACCTCTGGCAAAAGCTGGCTCAATAACTTGTGCCGATAGGAATCTTCCCTGCTTTTTAATTGTGCCATCATTTTTTTAACCAAAGAGCCATCTTCGACGCTTTTTTTTTCTTTGACGGCATCAGGCCAGAGCACACAAGTCAGTACCAGACGCACTGCGATGAAATCGGTGAGGGTCACTGGCTTTTCTTCCGGGTGCTTTGAGTTCTGCCAATCAGTCTTCCATTTCACAAAACCTGCCCATCCGGGTAAATAACCAAGTGTCTTGGCAAGAAATGCTTCTTCCTGTCCCTGAGGAACATTCAGTCTTGAAAGGCACAGTTTAATTGCTTCTTCGGCTGACTCAGGCAATTGCCGCAAAAATTCTTTGGACTCTTTTTTATTTTGGTGCAATTGCTTATCAAAAGAAGCGAGTTTTACGAACCCAAAATAAAAACCCTTATCACGATGCGGCATTTCAATACTTCCCTGCCCGGCATCAAAAAAACCACCACACCATTTAATCATTTGCAGATTAACCTCTTCCAATGGAAGATTACGCTCTGCCCTTTGACGTCTAAAACCCCCTTTAGCCAGTGCCTCTTCAAAAGACTGTGCTTCAAATCCTTGCAAAGGATTACAAGCGATAAACGTTTCAAGCGGCCAAACAGGGGCGATGCATTTTGCGGCATTGTGCACCAGGGCTTGTATTTGAAGGTCTTCCTTTTTGGTGTGATGAAAGGCTGCTTCATCTTTTTTAGTAAGAGTACTTGTCATCTCTTTTTCAGATAAAATTTTTGCAGTAGCCATAAAAACTCCTTAACAAATTAGTAGTTATAATCGTTTCGTAAAGCAGTCACTGTTTTTCTTGAGGGCTGGCCAGCATTAAACAAATTGATATAAAGCCAGCATCCAAATTTTGATTCCGCCATGGTTTGATGCACCCCAAGATTAAATATCGCCCACAGGGAACCGAATAGAATCATTACGAACCAGTTGAGCAGTGATAATTGCGGAGCCTGTAGGGTTAATAGGCTCGGTATCAAGAACTCAACAAGGTGAATGCTCCCGCCATACAGGAGGCCAGAGAACGAAGTAAGCACGAGCCCTGATATCAGGCTAAAAGGTGTCTGGTGGCTACGAACCCATGTAAGCATGAGTTGCGCTCCAGCGATGAACGCAAAAAACAAGACAAAAGCACTTGCCTCAAACAAGGAAAGAGGCTTATTCGTGGCAAAGGCAAAAGCAGTCATCGCAACCACCCCACCGGCAAGAGAAGCTACCAGTAGCCCTGGAGATACTTTCGAAGCGTTAAGCTCTGATTTTTTCTGTTTAACCGCAGAGCCTGAACTTAAAAACAGGTAGGCTTTGAATAAACCATGCCAGCAAAGATGTGCTATCGCTGCGGCAAATAACCCTACGCCACATTGCATCATCATAAAACCCATCTGAGCCATCGTGGAGCAGGCAAGCATGCGTTTAATGTCAGTTTGCATTAATTTCCAAATCGTACCCAATAAGGCGGATACGGCACCCAGGATAAATAAAACCGCGAGTGGTTCTTTGTTAATGGCAAACAATGGGGCGAATTTAACAATCAGAATGCCGCCGCCATTAACGAGTCCCGCATGCATAAGTGCAGATACTGGCGTTGGTGAGTTCAAGGAGCTTAGGAGCCAGCGGTGAAATGGCCACAATGCCGATTGGGTCACTGCCGTACACATTATCAGCCCCATGGCAAGAGAGAGAGCGGGTGTAAAAGTTACAGTTGATTGACCGATCAATTGCTGCATAGACAAGGTGTGAGTAGTTACAGCCATCAAAATGAACGCGGCCAATAAGCTTAAACTGCCTGGAAGTAGCGTGTTGAGAGCCAACCAGCCTGAATTTTTAGCAGCAGACCATTGGCTTTTATGCACCATAAGCAGTATTAGAAAGACATTGCTCAGCGACCAGGAGAACCAAAACAAGGCGAGGTTGTCAGCAAGAACCATTAATGTTGCACTGAGGGTAATGCTGGCAAGGGTAAAAAAGTAACGGGAATAAAGCCTGTCGCCATCCATGTATCTTATGGAAAAGCGGTGCACAACAAAGCTCACAAACAAGATTAAGGTGCACAGCAATAAACCCAGGGTATTGAGGCCGAATAACCAATAAACAGAAGGCGCTGTTGATGAGGGAGTGCTGATCAACAGTATCAAGCTTGTTAAAGAGCCAATACCAATCAATAAACTGGCGATATGTGCTGTTACCATGGGTTGCTTTCTTCCTGCAAGGCAGTTCACTACCAGCGCGAAGAAGGGGCAGGCGAGAAGTGCAACAAATAAAGTCGTTTGAATGTTCACATTATTCCTCATTAGAAATGTTTCTGGTACGATTGGAATATATTAGATAAAATGATATAAGTTAAATTAAAAATAATTATGTTAACTATTAGGAATTCTAATGAGTATTGATACAATTACACTCCAATGCTTCCTCTCGGTGGCGGAATCAAGAAGTTTTACCAAAGCAGCTGAACGAGTTGGGCGCACCCAATCTGCAATCAGCCAGCAAATTGCTAAATTGGAATCCCTTGTAGAAAAACCGCTGATTAACAGAGGCAAAGAGTTGTCATTAACCACGGATGGAGAAATTTTTTTAGGTTATGCAAAGCGTATCTATGAACTACACCGTGAATTGCTTGATCGATTCAAAGAGCCGGAACTTGAGGGTGAAATCCGGTTCGGGTTACCTGAAGATTTTGCCACGATGATATTATCCGATGTACTCGTTGAGTTCGCACGATTGCACCCAAGAGTTATCCTCAATGTGGAATGTGATCTTACGCTTAATTTGATCGAGAAATTCAATCAGGGAAAATTTGATCTAATCCTGATAAAAACGACGCAACAAGATGTATTTGATGACGGGCTCAATGTCTGGAGTGAACCTGTTGAGTGGATTGGGAAGAAAGAACTGCTCCCTTCCCTGGATAAAGGTACCGGGATACCTCTCGTATTATCACCGAAGCCTTGTGTCTATCGTGGTAACGTGATTAATGCACTGGCCAAGGCCAATCTTAATTGGCAACTGGTCTATAGCAGCCCAAGTTATGCCAGTAAGATGGCGGCTGTACGGGCAGGATTGGGTATCACTGCTATTCAACGCACAATGATTCCGCCTTACCTCGAGCGGCTTGACTATGATTTTTTACCTGCATTGGACGACATCCATATTTCCCTGTTAAAAAAGAAGGACAATAACAAGGCAGTGGAGTCACTGGAGTTTTTTATATTAAAAAAAATGAAGTATTAATACTTATAATCACAAAGTTCCTATAAAGTGGATTTAACGATGCAAGGAAGTGGCCTGAAATGAATAAAAATCCAGCATTTTCAATTATGGATGTGTTAGACCGCTCGACAATGCTTTCAATTATTATTATCAGTTTCATGATTAGTATTTTGTCATTGGTGGTTCCCATTGCAGCACAAATACTGGTTAATTTAATTGCATTCGGCAAATTATTACAGCCGGTGATTACCTTAAGTTTGACTGTTCTTATTCTGATGATAGGTCTGGGTGCACTCAGCGTGTGGCAAATTGTCATTATTGAAATTATTCAACAAAAATTAATGGTCAAAATTAGCCTGAATCTTGCCAAGCGCTTCACTAACCTTTCGCTTGAAATTTTTTCAACCCACCATGGACCCGAATTAGTTAATCGTTTTTTTGAAATCACCAGCATCAAAAAGTCCTTAGCAAGCTTATTGTTATATGGGATTAACCTGGGTTTACAAATGTTCTTTGGGTTAATTTTGCTTCTTTTTTACCATCCGCTTTTTCTTGCCTTTGATTGCTTTATCCTGCTGGGAGTCTCGCTAATTATATTTATTCCTTACAAAAAAGGGTTGGAAAGTGCTAAAGACGAATGTACAGAAAAGCATGCGATTGGCGCATGGCTGGAGGAAATTCTTATTAATCGGTATTTATTTAAATTCAATGCCTATCAAAATTATGTGGTCAAGCAAATCGATAAAAAGCTCGTCAGCTTTTTGAAAGCCAGAAATAGTCATTTCAAACAATTAGTAAAACATCAGGTTGGATTCTATACGTTGTCTGCGCTGGCTGGCAGCCTGCTACTTGGATTAGGTGGTTATTTGGTTATTAACAATCAGCTGAGTCTCGGTCAATTAGTCGCGTCAGAAATTGTCCTGGGTGCTTTAATTTATGCATTTAAACGATTTGGGGCCCTGTTAGAAAATTTTTACGATCTTAGGGCTTCTGCAGAGAAACTTGAAAAGGTTTTTGCCTTGCCTTTAGAACATACCGCCCCGGAATTTGATGCTCGCTTGCTATACCCGCTCCAGCTGATTGAGTTCCAAATGCCTTCTGTTGAGAAGGCAACTTTATCCTATGGTAACCCCTTGCTGGTTTTTTCTGAAAAAACAGAACAGCTTCAGAAATTTATTGAGGAACTTTTAGGATTAAGAGACTCCCTCGATGTTTCAATTGCTATTAATAACATTCCATACAACCGTAAAAACCTTATCGCACTGAGGGAGCATACTTCCCTTATTGGTGAGCCGCAGTGGTTTGCAGGGAGTATTTACGACAATCTCGTACTCAATCACCGGAACGTGGATAGTCATGCTATTTTTGAACAGCTAAAACAGTTTAATCTCATCGATAAAATTGTAGGTTTGCCGGATGGACTACAGACTAAAATCTATGAGTGGCAAACTGTCTTTACCCCATTGGAACTGACCAAACTAATGATAGTACGGGCTATTATTACTAAATCCCAGCTTATTGTCCTCGATCGCGTGCTGGATCCATTTAATGGGCATGAACTGGACAGTATATTGTCTTTAATACTCTCCCTGAAAGAAACGCTTCTACTGATTATGACCCAACGACCTCATTTCAATGAGCTATCGAATTACCTGGTGCTGCCATCATGAAATTGTATGCCTATTCGATGATTGCTAAATTACCAAAACCACAAAAAATATTGAGGATAATAGTAGGTATTTTCATTATTTGCGTAATCATTTTACTCATGACACCTTGGCAGCAATTTGCTTTAGGGAGTGGAAAAGTTATTGCTTTTTCCCCAACTGAACGACTTCACACGGTCAATTCACCCATTACAGGCCGGATAAAAAAATGGTACGTTGACGAAGGGATGGTGGTAAAACCCGGTGATCCGATTGTCGACATAACTGATAATGATCCTGAGCTTTTATCTCGTCTGATAATGGAAAAAGAGGCAATCCTCTTACGTATCAAAGCAGCTGAGCAAGCTATTATTGCAGGCAAAGCCAATTTAGAAAGACAAAAGAAATTATATGATTCGGGTATTAACTCAAAACGCCAATACGAATTAGCTCAAATTGAATATGCCAAATACCAGAATGATTTAGCGCAAGCTAACATTGACAAGGTGAATATCGATGTTCGTATTGCTCGCCAGCAAACCCAGCTTATCAAAGCCCATACAAGCGGCATTATTTTCAAGCGTCTGACAGGCCAGGAAAGTGTAGTCGTCAATTCGGGCGATGTGTTGGCGCAAATTATTCCAGACACGAAATCCCGCGCCGTTGAGTTATGGATTAGTGGCAATGATATCCCCTTTGTACGCTTAAAACAGAAAGCCCGCCTGCAGTTTGAGGGGTGGCCTGCCATACAATTTCGTGGCTGGCCTGAAATTGCAGTAGGAACCTTCGGTGGTATCGTTTCATTTATTGACCCTACCGATAATGGACAAGGATTATTTCGCGCCGTCATTATTCCTGATGAGCCTTGGCCAAATAACCGATATCTAAGGCAAGGTGTACGTGTTCACGGATGGGTCCAGTTAGGTAAAGTCCCTTTATGGTATGAGCTTTGGCGTCAATATAATGGTTTTCCGCCAGAAAGCGATGATGAGCAATCGACACCATGACCAGGTCTAGACTTGAAAAATATCGTGTGGGCATACAAGTTATAAACTTGTTTCTCGTTTTAATTTCACCCGCCTGTTTTTCCCAAACAGGCAAGGATGCTCTGGCACTGTCTACCGTTTTAAAACGGGTGAATGACTGTTATCCACAAATTCTTATTGCCCGCCTGGAAGTTACTAAAGCGCAAGGCGATTATTTAAGTGCTTTGGGTAAATTTGATCCTAACCTGAATATGAAAACCCGCTCTCAGCCTGCCGGGGGTTATATAAACAATTATACAGACAATCAAATCAATATACCCACTCTTGCAAATGGCCTTAAATTCTTTGGTGGATATCGTATCGGCAGGGGTGATTGGCCGGTTTACTACCAAAACTATCTAACCAATTCAGGTGGGGAATACAGGGCAGGCTTAACATTACCACTATTAAAGGATCGATTAATTGACAAGGAGCGTGCAAAGCTATTAACGCAAGCAGAAAAAATTGAAATGAACAATCAGGAGGTTGGTGCAACAAAAATTAAAATCTATCAAGAGGCCATTAGAGCTTATTGGCAGTGGGTTCAGGCGGGTAAACAACTCACCATTTTCAAACAACTTTTAAATCTGGCACAAGAACGACAAAAAGCGATTATTAAACAGGCAAGCGAGGGTGATCTGGCCCGATTGGCTATTGCAGAAAACAGGCAGTTTATCATTCAGCGTCAACAACTTGTTAATCAAGGCCAAATGATCTTTGAGCAAGCAGCTGTTAATCTTTCAATTTATTACAGGGATGAAAATAATCAACCCAAATACCCTATGGAACGACAATTGCCAGCTGACCTGACGTCTGGATCTCGGAGTCGCCAGGAATATACGACCCTTGAGGACCAAATACGCAAACACCCTATTTTTTGTAAACTCGAAAAGTATTATCGAATAATTAAGCTAAAACAGAATCTGGCAAAAAATGATTTATTACCTAATTTGGAAGCCACGGCTTATACCTTCAAGCAAAATGGCAGTGGCGGCGATCCATTACTAATTCCACAAGCAGCCATGGTTGGTTTAAGATTTACATTTCCGCTGCTTCAGCGCGAAGCCAAGGGCAAGCTAATTACCGCTACCACCGAACTGCAACAAATCGCTACAGAGAAAAAATTTATCTTCGACAAATTGAAAAATGAGTTAACCAACCTGCTCATTTCTAAAAAAATGTATCAAAAGCAAGTGAACTTGCTTACCGAGGAGTTAGCGCTGGCGAAGCAGGTTCAAGCCGGCGAAACCGAAAAATTCTATCAGGGGGACAGTACGTTATTTTTAGTTAATCAACGGGAGCAAGCCTCAACCCAGGTTCAACTCAATTTGATTAATTCACAAGTCAATTTACAACAGACACGTGATTTAATTCGTTTCTTTTCCTCTACCAATTTATAATCACACACTCTTATAGCCTCCCTGCTATTTAAGATCCTGGATTTACCCCTTGAAATTTATTCCATAGCCCTTATTTAATGATTACGCTAAATAACATGGGGGATTTTTATGAATATTATTAAACGTGATTATTTTCCTGTTTATAAGGAGCTCGGATCGCTGATAGAGAACATGCTCGGCAGACAACTCGAGGATGCTTCTTTTGTTGATACGTCCACTTGGGCTCCCGCTGTGGATATTAAAGAAGAAAAAGATCGATTTCTTGTTCTGGCGGATATTCCAGGGGTAAGCAAGGAGAACATCAACATCTCTCTCGAAAACAACGTGTTAACCCTTCGCGGCGAGCGGTATTTTGAAAATACTGAACAAAATAAGGATTACACTCGAAAAGAACGAGTTCAAGGACAGTTTTATCGTCGTTTTAGTTTACCTAAAATTGCTGATGATGCCAAAATCAGTGCCAAATATAAGCATGGTGTCCTTGAGATATCTATTCCTAAAAAGGAACAATCTGTTGAGAAAAAAATCGATATTAAGGTAGAAGAATAAGGGTAAAAAGCCCCCTGTATTGGGGGGCTCGCCAACCTGTAAATCAACTTAATGTTTGGCTTGATAAAATCTCGGGTCAGGTTTCAACGGATTAATTTCTAAATTTTAATCGTGGACGAAGATGAAAGATAACAAAAGAATAGTTAATAAGTATGAGTATCCTGATTTTCTTGCTTCTGCTCTCGCCATTCATGGTTCAGTAACACCTAAGGTGCTAAAGCAAGTCTTTGTTGTGACTCTTTACGCCTGTTTCATATCGCTGTTAAGTTTATGTATCCCATGGCTTGCTATTCCAATCAGTCCGTTTGAATATGCAGGGCTTGTGATGGGTTTAATTTTAGTGTTTCGCATTAATGCAGGTTATGATCGATGGTGGGAGGCAAGGAAACTTTGGGGCACTGTCGTTAATAACAGTCGAAATCTAGCCATAATAATTAATAATTATGTGCCATCAACGGAAAAGCACACTATACAGCAACTGATGGGATATATCGCCGCCATACCTTACTTAATGAAAAACAACTTGCGAATGGATGAGTCGGTTAAGGAAGTACAGCATTTAGTCAGTCCAACAACTTTGGTAGAGCTATCCAAAATCAGTCATAAACCCAATTTTATATCCAGTAAAGTGGCGGGGTTGCTTTCACTCTTGTTAAAAGAAAATAAAATGAATGAATTTTCTTTTCTTAAAGCGGAAGAATGTCGTGAAACGTTAATAGATTGTCAGGGAGCCTGTGAACGTATATTAAAAACCCCAATGCCTTTTGTCATGGCAATTAAATCACGGCGTTTTATTCTATTATTTTTATTAATTCTTCCTATTGCCCTTGTTGATTATTCGATTGTTATAAACCCATTAGTTACCGCACTGGTCGCTTATGCATTGTTCTCCCTGGATCAAATTGGGATAGAGCTGCAAAATCCATTCTCCCCGGAAAGGCTTAGCCATTTGCCCTTAGGGGATATTTGCCGAGGCATAGAAATGAATGTGATGGAAATTTATAAAAGTAATGGGGAGCTAGGCCTACCTTCGAACGCACAAAAAATTAATAAGCCTGAAAACCTTTACCAAAGCAAAAAAGCGAGAGACTTTCAAACCAATGATTGAAGGCTAAATAAGACTCTGCAAGCACGGATCCAATTTTTACTTCATGAAGCCTGGATAACGATGCCAGCAGGGGATATTTAAAGTGTGCCTTTGGCAACTGGTCGAGGTCAAATGTCATTTTCCCAATTTACAGGAAAAATGATCATTGTCTGGCTGATTAACGCCGCATCCGAATAACCAAGTCTCAAGCAATATCAAATAGTTACAAATCTCTTCAAGCAAGAAGCTATTAATTTAAATTGCAAAGGAAAATTCATGTATTAAAATATTAGTATATTAAAATATTCTAATATTGGAATGCATCATGCCCGCCAGAAAATTAATTTCCGAGAAAATGGCAGAATTTTTAGGTGCGATAGCCCACCAACACCGCATTCGAATCATTGAGGAATTGCATACAGGCGAACAAAACGTAAACAGTCTACAAGTCATTTTGGGAACGAGTCATTCGGTCGTATCACAACATCTGTCTATTTTAAGAGCTAACAAGGTAGTCAAACAACGTAAAGAAGGAAATCAGGTTTATTATCAATTGGCTCAACCCGAATTAGCAGATTGGCTGCTGCAAGGACTAGCTTACCTTGAAGGGGGATTGCAATCGGATGAAGTTATCCGCTCAGCGGTTAATGAAGTAAAGACGATATGGAGCCATGCGCCAGACGTTAAGGACGCTGGTTGAAATGCATAAGACATCATGCTCTGGACGTTTAATACTTAGGCCCGCCAATGAGTAGGGGCAATATGCGCATCCATGGAGTTATTTAACATGTTCAAAGAATTCAAAAGTGACTTTATGGCAGGCATCATTGTCTTTTTTGTAGCCCTCCCATTATGCCTGGGTATTGCCCTGGCATCCGGTGCACCTTTATTTTCAGGCATTATAGCCGGGATAGTCGGCGGCATAGTAGTCGGTATAGCGAGTGGCTCCCAATTGGGCGTTAGCGGGCCTGCTGCGGGGTTGGCTGTTATTGTACTTACGGCCATCAATACATTAGGGTCCTGGCCTGCATTTTTACTGGCCGTTATTTTAGCTGGCATGATCCAACTGATCATGGGCTATGCAAAAGCCGGATTTATTGCTTATTTTTTCCCCTCTTCAGTCATAAAGGGGATGTTAACGGGTATAGGGCTTTTGATTATTTTAAAACAAATCCCCTATGCCCTGGGGTATGATAATGAGGTAATTGGCGACCTTTCAGACTTTCAAGTGGATGGTGAAACCACCTTTGCGTCAATTAGTAGTGCATTCCATGCGTTTGCACCAGGTGCAATTTTAATTTCAATCTTATCATTAGCAGTGCTGATTCTCTGGGAAACAGTTTTAACAAAAAAGCATAAGGTTTTTCAATTAATACAAGGCCCTATAGTCGTTGTTTTAATGGGGATTGCGATGAACCTGCTGTTCCAATCAAAAACCTTGAATTTTAGCCTGGCCCCAGACCACTTGGTGAATCTCCCTGATACGGATAATTTAATGGAATTTTTCAAACAATTTACTTTACCGGATTTTTCTGCAATCACTCATCTCCAGGTGTGGAAAACTGCTGTTGTTTTAGCCATTGTTGCAAGCCTTGAAACATTGCTTTGTGTGGAAGCGACTGACAAGTTAGATCCCTTAAAAAGAGTGACGCCAGCAAACAGGGAACTAAAAGCGCAGGGATTGGGTAATCTGGTGTCGGGACTTTGTGGTGGATTACCGATTACCCAGGTAATTGTGCGTAGCACTGCAAACATCAGCTTTGGTGGAAAAACCAAGCTTTCTACAATAGTTCATGGTTTTTTCCTGTTAATCAGTGTTACCACTATTTCTGAATTTCTAAATTTGATTCCCCTTGCAAGCCTGGCGGCTATATTAATTTTAATCGGTTATAAGCTGGCTAAACCTGTATTGTTTAAACAGTTGTATCGCCTGGGTTCAGAGCAATTTGTCCCTTTTATTGCAACGGTTGTAGGCATTTTGGCAACGGACTTGCTCAAAGGCATTTGTATTGGTCTGGCTTTTGGTATTTTTTATACCTTACGGCACAGCTATTACAATGCCTATTCTATGAAAGACACGATCACCAGGGAAAATGAACATGCGGTTCATCACCTCGTATTGGCAGAAGAGGTTTCTTTCTTTAATAAGGCCAGCATCATTCAAGCCCTCGATGCTATCCCGCCTTATTCAAAAGTAATTATTGATTGCTCAAACTCAAAGTCTATTGCCTACGATGTGATTGAATATCTCCGTGATTATAAGATAAACGCAAAACTGAAAAACATTACTGTTGAAACGATAGATTTTATTGAGTCTGTCTAATACTTAGACCCGATGTAGGAGCATAAAGATGAAAACATTAACCAAAGAAATGCAAGCGGCTATTACACCTGCAATTGCATTGCATTTATTGCAAGAAGGTAATAAACGATTTGTAAATAACTTAAAAGTTAACCGTAACCTTTTGCAACAGGTTAATGAAACCTCTGATGGACAACATCCTTTTGCAATCATCTTAAGTTGTATTGACTCACGCACTTCAGTGGAGTTGATATTTGACCAGGGTTTAGGCGATGTATTTAGTGTTCGAGTGGCAGGAAATATAATTAATGAAGATATTTTAGGCAGTATGGAGTTTGCTTGCAAAGTAGCAGGGGCGAAGATAATAGTGGTTTTGGGACATTCAAAATGTGGTGCAATAAAAGGCGCCTGTGATGATGTAGAAATGGGTAATTTGACCGCCTTGTTAAGTAAAATACAACCCGCTGTTAGTGCTGAAAAGGATACAGTTGCAAACCGAAATTCAAGCAACGAAGAGTTTGTGGAAAAGGTCACTGCTATTAATATCCATAGAACCGTACAGGCCGTTATGGAGTCCAGCCCCATTTTAAAAGAACTTATTGACTCAGGCGAATGCGGAATTGTTGGTGGCCATCATGATATCTCAACAGGCGAAGTGAGTTTTTATCACGATACCAAGTTCGGTTTTTTTGAGACGGAGCCTGTTTTGAAATCTGTCATAACAAACTCTTGAGGGTAACTCTGTGCACCTAAATGGGATCAAGACCCGCCCCAAGTGCACCAATGGGGTCAGGGATGACATCTACTTTTCCTTTCTTACTTCGTTTCGCTTAAAAAGTACCAATGAAGTCAGTTAATCATTCCAGCCAAACTGACAATTTACCTTGTCGACCGTAGGGAAAACGGTGCGCCAGGAATTTCTGACGCACATTAAAGGATTAAGCATGTACGCTAAGGCTGACGTAAGGACCATGGAAATTGAAACTGGTGGTTTCCACGCCGGCAACTTTTTGGGCGCCTGCAACAGCATAATTACCGCGGATCATGTCCATGGCATCATTATACTGATTCACCTGATAACCTACTTCAACGGCCGCATAGCCACTATTCTTGAAACTATAGTTATAGTCGATACCCAATTTGGCTGTGAAGCTATTCACTATCCGATCACGCTTGGGAGAGGAATAAGTGACGTAGATGGGAAAATTTAGAAAGGAATGAGAGTTAATGTTTCCAACAATGGGAGCATATTCAAAATTGCCCACCAGGCCAAAATTGCTTCGAAACAGGGAGTAACGACCATCCATCCCCAGCAAAGGACCTGCACCTCTGAATTCGCTCATCACATTTCCCGGAGCTAAAAAGGTAAACTCATGATCCAGTTTTGCATAGCGCACACCGACTTTGGGATGAAGCATAAATTGTCCCTGATAATCGATATAGGTTCTGCCTACTGTCAGGTCAACCTGATCCAGTCGGTAACGTAGTTGCGCGTCACTGACAAAGTTTTGCCCGGGAGCAAAGGGAAAGGTTACATCAGGAAAAAATATGGCACCAAAGGTTATCGGACCATCGCCATTGGTATTTACAGCATGATTCCTGTTATTTAAATATAAATAGGAAAGTTCGATGTTATTGGCTGTATCAGGAATATCGTAACCTACCAGAAAACTGGCGGACCATTTTCCATCAGGATCTGCAGGCTTGCTAATGGCGCTAATACCACCGGCGGTGGAGCCATATTGCCAGCTGTCAGTAGCCATGCCAATACCTGTTTCACTTGGACGGAAATAATAGCCTGTTACATTGGCGTATAAACCGCCGGGAGTTATCATGGCGCATAGTGCGGATGAACCTTCACACAAACTGGGTTCCTTGGAAAGAGCAAGCACATCACCGCTCGCTACCAGACTCAATACCAGTGCAGAACTCAAAGCATATTTCACTTCACATCTCCCTATGAAAAAATATAATACACAAATAGTCGCATAGGAAAGCTACCACAGTTCCCTAAGTTTTTCTATTTTTTTATTGGAGGAAAATCAGCAAGCCTTGATTTCGCTATGCTGTATCAAGGCTTGCGAATAATTAAACTCAGGAAAAGACATTTCGTCACGCTAGTGCTTTATTTTGATTTTCCTGCCGGCTAATGTCATTTATTTCACGGTTTAAGGTATAACTTAATAAGGTTCGTATTAAAACAATACTAGCTACGATACCAACCGAATAATAATCCGGAGTAGTCGTTGTTCCGATTAAGTCGGCAGCGACAATAAACTCCAAACCTAATGTTAATACTCGACCTAATCGCAATCGAATTTGATTGATATCCATTTTGCTGGTGGTATCAGAATTATAAAATGGGTGGGCAATATAGCGGAATAATGCGGTTAAAACACCAATAAGAATAACAAGCACCCCACAAAATGAAATGCCATGTTGTATATATAATAATAGGGAATGCAAGCTTACTGGTTCCATTTTTAGTATCCCTTCAGGTTTGCGGCATGTCTTCCAATATTAGTTTCATTATTGAAATAAATTGTATGAATATCAAGAAAGCATAGCGGGATCGTTGAGGAGCAGGACCTGGCCCCCACGATCTTTGCAAGGCAGCCGAGAAGGTAATTAAAGCAACTACTAGGGTTTCCCCTAAATGAGTTATAGTGAGATTCTGTTAACATAGAGTTCAGGAGATCATGTGTTAATATCAGCTGTTATTCTCTTTGTTTTTGTTGTCTCTTTAGGTTTAGGCCTTTTACCTCCGATCTTACAAGACAGAAGCCCCAATAAAACGGTTCGGGCGTGGCACGGTTTTTTGGCGGCAAGTGGGTTAGTCCTTGTATACATTGACGTCGTTGCCTTGATGACCAGTTTTTCCCCCTTGCTCATTGTCAGTTTAGTACTCTTAACGCTTGGGGCATTGGGTGGTTTAACCTTGGTCATTCTTGCTGAAAAGAAGATCGATGTTCCCAAGGTCATAGTCGCTCTTCATCCCTTGGTTGCCGTAGCAGGGCTATTTGCTCTTGTGATCTATATTTTACCGTAACCCTGCCATGATAATCATAACCATGCGCGCAAATGGGATCAGGGCTTGAAACGTGTATTCACAATCCAAATTCAAGTCTGCTCAAGGCTAATAGCGATATTGGAAAAAACCAATTAACAGTGGCCTGTTAATTGGTTAGGGAGAATGTTAAATCAAAGATACATGGATGACCGGATCCCTTCGAACCGAGCCTCATCACGCGCTTGCATTTCTTCAGCGTCTTGCAATTCTTTCTGTTCTTTTTCTTGTTCCGCCTGAAGCTTTGCAAGTTCAATCACATTGCGAGTTTTTAATTCTTTCAAAATGGCAAATAATAAAATATCAGTAGTCGTTTCTAAGCGGAGTTCTTCAACGGGTTCTACTTCCTGTGCTTCTTGTACTGGTTGAATTTCCTGTATTTGCTGGGCTTCCTGGTGGTGGCCAGCGTCCAAGGCTGGGGGTGTAAGTCTTTGATTAAAAAAAAGCTGAGTTCCCTGATTGGTGTAAGGTTGTTCAGGTCGAGTAATTCCATTAACAGCACGAGAGGTTACTTTCTTGTTACCCATGGTGAGCTCCTTTCCTTATTGAGTCCTTTTCAGATTAATCTGAAATTTGAGTCAAATGCAAATGTTTTTTTCAATGCTCACAAATTTTGGTTCTTGTTATCAATAGTAGGCATATAAGACCCATTTATTAGCAATATGGGTAATTTCACCCATTCAAAAATTCACTCGTTTGCTTTATAATTGAACAATTGAGTTGAACTATTAATGGGTAGTAAGAACTATGGCAGATTATTGGACGCGTCTTAAGGACTTAACGAAGCTTGGAATGCTTTGCTATTCCAGTACAAAATTAGCGATAGCAGGAAGGGTACATCATTCACGAATGAATTCTTCCCCTGCTATTTTTGCAGCCAGTAATACAGAGAGTGATAGACATGAGCTGGCGGGCATTGTAACTCAAGCCGCGCAAGCGAATAGGTCCTGTCGATTTCGGGTCGTTTTTTGTGAGGAGGATGGCCAAAATCCTACGTCACATGGGTTTTGCCTGGATATTAAAATAGCTAATGGCAGCGTTAGTATCTTTAGTGCAGACTCCCTATCTGTTGATAGCCACAACGAAGAGGCGTTATCTGTCCTGGAAGAGGCCTTAAATTTGCAGGGCATTAAAAATAGTATTTATTATATGCCTGTCCAACGCCAAAGAGATGGTTATAGTTGCGGTGTCTTTGCGCTTGAGGATGCCTTTATGCTGTCCCATATAGAAGATTATTATTATCGTGATTTAGAAACAGGGACTGATTTTCATGATTTCCTTCGCAAGGCCGAGCCCGAGGAAGGGGGGTGGGAAACAAAGCACAACTGGAAAAAAGTTACTCCGGCACCCCTAATGCGAAGCTCTCAACAGGAGAAATTACCTGACGATATTGATAATCGTACATTGGCTTCGATAAAGAAAAATAAGAACGTATCCGATTATTTTGATATGCAATGGATTACCAAAAAAATAAGTAAATATGTTCAACATAAAATGGAAAAATATTTTTTCTATGCGAGTACCTTTCTCAGGGATTACCTACTCACCGAAGAAGAAAAGATTGCTCAAATTGAAGCGTGCAGCCTGGGAGGGCTAAAACACTATTTAAATCAGGAAAATCGGGAAAAGGATATTGCGGCTAAATTAGCGCCCATTGATACAGCTTTAAATAATTTGACACAAAAAATACTGACAACTGAGTTTCAACATCAGGATGCTAAAGAGAAGGCTGGCGATTTATATGTGGAGCTACTTAATTATCGAATTAAGTACAAAGAGTATCTTCTGGACGATAGCATTGAAGAGGTAACCGCCGATAAATGGTTTAAAGCCTCTTGCAAAGGGGCAATAGAAGGCGCAAAACTCGTATTGAGTAAAGAGCTGGGCTGGAAGGTTTATCTTCAGAATTTACTGAAAGATCTCACCAATAAGGGCATTAAAAAAATCAGCTTTGGAAGATACCAGGATACTTTCTTTAGCCTTAAATCGCTGGATGGCATAAAAGAAGCAGAGGAGTCACTTCTTAAAAGCGCATCGGAGCAGCCTCAAATTAAAGAGTACCTTTTTACTTAAAAAAAGGTCGGGGGGCAGGGCTTGAATCTTGTATTCAACAACAAAACTCAAGCACTGAGCCCCATTGTTTTCTACCCTGCATTTTCATCCCTGAAAGAAGAACAAGAGACAGATGATTGGCTTCTGCCAAAACGGTTTATGTGTCGAACTTTACATCCCGCCAGGAAAGGCAGTGTAGCCTCGATGAGCCTAGGGTAATCAAGGTTATCGATGTCAATCAATAGGTCATGAAGCCAATTCATTTCATTCCCAAGTGGATCTTATCCCTGAGGGGTTTTAAGTTCCTTGTTCTATGTGCGATGCAGGACTTGAAATTACCTAATTTGCCTCGACATAGGAAATACTCTTTTGAAGGTAATAAAGCGAAAGAGAACTCAAAATAGCGTTATGGCTATTAGTACATAACGGTATATTCAAAGACGTGGAGATTTGATATTCACTTAGAAAGGAGATTTATATGAAAAATAAACTGCTTCCTATTTTAATTTCTGTTCCTCTTATCACGATGATATCTGAAGGAGCCATGGCACTTGATGCAAAGCAAAATACTCATGTGCAAAAGAGTAATCCGCAAATAACCCGGGATCCCTTTGATAATGATGCCTTCTTTCAATCCCCTCATGCTATTTGGCAGCAAATGGATCAAATGCAAAGGGCAATGGATCAATTTATGAAGAGTCAATTTTCACAAATGCAACATAACTTGATGAGTCAGCCTGGCAGTACAAATACGGTTGAAATTAAAGAAGGCAAAAATGACATTACCTATAAAATTAAACTACCCGAAGGTGCTGATAGCAAAGTCAATGTTTCTGTGAAAGAGAGTCAATTAATCGTTAGCGCAAAGGTCACGCAAAAAATTACGCAAGAACAAGGCAATAGCAAAAGTGTGAGCTACTCTCAGAGCAATTATAGTCAAGTATTTCAACTACCAAAAGGCTATGATCCGAACACTATGGCGACAAAAACAAAGGATTCAAATGTGATTGTTACTTTTAAAAAATCGCTATCGAAACCTTTAATACTGTAAGAATAAGGCGTTTAACTTTTCAGGGTAACGCTCACTTTTGGTGACGTTACTCTCTATCGTTTGTTACAATTGTATTCATTAAAAAATGAGAATGCACGATGTATAAAGTGACCCAGATTTCCAAGGGATTCTGGAGCGATGCGGAGTCTGACTCTGCACAACAGATAAGGAATTTGCCAAAAGTATTGTCTTATTGCCAGACGTTTGAAAAAGAAGTAATAACTGTTACGAATTGTTCAAACAGCCTGGAGACCACTCTACACGCTATTTTAGCCGAGTACTTGGAAAAAAAAACTGGGAAACCTGTTAATTCAATCAGTTCATTTAAATTCATTAAAATCTGTGAAATGAGAGTGGAGCCAAAAAGCGGTATAAGGGCTGCTCCTCTTGAGTTGAATTTATATCATGTCTTTTCAGATAACGTACAAGGTACGGCTCATTTTGTATTAGTCGATCCGAATGGGCAGGATGTAGCCTACGCCCGCTTTGCTTACCATACAAAATCGCCCCATTTAGAACCCGCTTATGTGAATTTGCCCTTTCTTGTCATCGATGCTATCGCATCCAGAAAGCGGGGCGCTTATGCCTTGGGGACTGTCCTTGTCCAAGCCGTATTTGAATATAGCCTAAGCACGGACTGCGAAGGGCGAGTTAGTTTATATTCAGCAAATAAATCGGGTGAATTTTATTTCAAATTGGGTTTCACGCCATTGAAAGAGCCTATTTTTGATAAATTGTATTTTGATGGTGAAAAAAATATCGATGGTGAAATTATGTTTTTGACTGATGCAGCGAACGAGGCCTGGAGGGAAAGGGCTCAGATGTATCCATTAATTCAACCTGCCTTCCCAAATTCCATTATAAAACCTTTTTAATCAAG
The DNA here is from genome assembly GCF_001467625.1 of Legionella feeleii. Lineage (GTDB taxonomy): Bacteria > Pseudomonadota > Gammaproteobacteria > Legionellales > Legionellaceae > Tatlockia > Tatlockia feeleii. The sequence continues at coordinate 95,342 of NZ_LNYB01000080.1, read as the reverse complement.
CAATTACAACCAATGGCAGCTCTTTAATCTGGTATAACCATGCATGCAAACCCTGCCCTTTCATCGTTCTTTTGTTAAATAAAATGAGAGACTCCTTTCGTCTGCCTTGGCTTGCTAGAAAACAATTGAATAGGCTAAAGCAAGAATAATGGTATAGGCCAAGAAAAACAGAATGCGTTGCGTGGTTTGGCAAGATACTGTGACGAAAACAACAAGCCAATGAATCAAGAATAATCCAAAAAGAACATATTCATTGATTTTTTGTGCCGCAGGAAAGGAATAATTTCTAAGGAACCCATCGGGGAATGCATTTAAGCGCGTAATGACGGTTGCCATAAGAAGGATCAAATAAAACAGATACAAAACAATAAGATAAGTCATAATAAAAAGAGGAATCCTATACGTTTCAACCTCCATTTTCTTATCCAGATTTTTAATAACAATCAAAGCAATTACAGAAATGAGAAGGCCTATCGCATTCAGTCGAACAAAGGAAGAACCGGCCAGGGGGAAAAAATTTGCTTGTGTTAATACAGACCACTGATACTCTGCAATGAACGCAATAAGTACAAGAGGAAAAAAGAGCACGGCCTTCAATAATAAAGGGGCTCTATTGTTTGCCTTAAATGAATGGAATAGAGAATTCGTGAATTTAACGTTGAGAAAAATGGTCCAGACAAACGAGGTAACAAAAATCAAAAAGAAGGCATTAACAAGAAACAAAAGGGTAATTGGACTCAACAATGTGGATATAATATTGTCGTGCATTGCGTTCCAAAAAAATGATTAGGCTTTCATAATTATAGGACGGTTATACCTGTTTTTTGAAAAAAACTGTATCTTCCCTCCTGTTCTATTGATTGCAATAATTAACCTTGTCATTACTAAGGAATAGTATGAATATCCTGGCATTAATCGTATTGATTGGTTTCAATCTGACTACTGTAGCCTTTGCAGACGATGGCCCCTACATGGGCCCCAGTAATCCAGTTATTCCTGCCGATAATGATAAAATCAGACTGAGCCTTGCTGAATGTATCGAAGATACCAATGAGATGACGAGCGATAATGAAACGCATGATTTGGCGAAAGAAGTCTGTGAATTACGCACACAACATCAAGCTGCGCGCCAACAAGTATTGAAAGGATTAACGGAATTAGTCGCCCAATATAAAGGAATGACGAACCATGATCACGATCAGAGATTGGCTCAGACAATTTCATTGATCCAGAGCAATGTAAAAACATGCCTTGATGCGTTAGCTTCCCAGGAATATTGTCACAATATCGCTTGTGTTACGTTACCTGAACTTGATGCCATCTTTTGTGATAATCAGGCTACCGCGATCATCAACAGAATTTTAGGGCGCTAATCGTCTTATAACAAACCGAATGGGCTCAGGGCTTGAGTCTTGTTAACAACCAAAACGCAAGCCCTGCCTCTCTGGCATCTTTTAGCAAGCAGTGCTACATCAAGGCTACAAAGCCGTCTATTCGACGGTGTCGCTGATCCTGCATGCCTGGCATTCAGGAGCTGAGAGACATCGCCGAAGAATTCCCGGCACCCTCTTTTAATCGGTTAATCTCATCCAAAAAGGGTAATTGAAGGATAGGGGCAACTTTGGGGCTGGTAAAAAATGCAATTTGGTACTTGGATTTTAATGCATCACGTACTTGCCCGGCTTCAGGTGCAATAACTAATTCCTTGCCATTTGCAAATTTCACTAAAGATGGTTTCTTTGGGTCTTTTGTTAATGCGACTACCAGGTCCCATAAGTTTGCTATTGGTTCACCATTAACCTCAGTAACGCGATCACTTTCACACATTCCCCCACGGTTAAGGGCGAAATTTTCATAACCGTCCGTGTCTTCTGACACAAGAATATCTTGCAGGACAACAATTTCGTAACCATCCCTTTTAGGTGAAAGCCTGGAAAATTCACTAAACATAGGTGGAACATTGGATTTATCTACAATGACTTTTTGCCCGGTTGAATAGGTTGTTGTAAATGTGTCCATCAATGGTTGGGTGCAACGAACAAAAACATAGCCGCCATTTTTTCCTGAAGGCTGAATGTGGTATTTGAGTGGTTTGTCGGTTTTGGGTCCGACAATGCTGCGGCCTAACTGTTCCGTTAACCTAATGGTAATTTGTAGTGTTTCAGATTCTCCCTCATCATTTTTTCTTTGAATCACAAACTCTATCTCATCAAGGTATCTCTTGCGCTGTAAAAGATAAAGATAAGAGATAGGATTCTCGAGCTCCTTGACCTGAACATTGCCATCAGCATGAATTTGATGGCCATCAATTTCAAGAATCACATCCCCTTCTCGCAAGTGATTATAAGCGCATGACTTGGGTGGTACTTGCGATACACGAATGCCCAATGGCTCACTCTCAAGAGAATCTTGCATATCCAATTCCGATCTTAGGGATGGATTCTTTAATGTTTGCCACTCAAAGCTGACTTGAGGGACGGTCACATAATCAATAAATTTTCTTGCCCTGAGTGCACCGAAGCGTTTGTAGTTTTCTATCGTTTGTACAATGGTGCAGGCGGGAATAAAATAACCCACATTGCTGAGTGAAGTGGCTCCCTGGCTGACGATGCCGATACACTCTTCCTGTTTTTCCCGCACTATCGTAATCGGTCCGCCACTATTACCCGGGTTAATGGGGGCACTGGTTTGTACTGTAATCCCTGGTAAGCGAGAATGGGCAATGGTGGATACTTCTGTTCTTGAGATATGGCCTTTGGTAAAGGAAAGACTTTTTCCTCCTGTGGGATAACCATAGGCATTTACTTCCGTTGAAGAAGGTTGAAATTCCGTATTTATTTCTAATGGGTTAACTTTAGTTCCCAAAAAGGCTTCAGCCTCAGTCGACGTCGTCTCAACGATAGCTACATCCATAATAGGGTCAACCCACACCGGCGTTACAGGTAATTCGGTAGATCCTTGATTAAATTTCACTTTTAAATAAGTTGAATTGGCTACCGCATGCGCGTTGGTCACTAAATATATGATGCCTTCGTGTTGTACAACCGTAATGGTAGCGCTTGATTTTGCCGATTGACCAACAGACCAGGCAGAAACGTAATTAACCGTTTGCTTGTCGACTTCGAGTTTGAGTGTGGAATTTACTAACATTTATAAACCTTAAGTGAATAGTGATAATCAGGATCTTTAACGGCTGCGTATCTTAGCTTTTATAGTGAATATAACAATGGGGGATCGCATAATTTCCTGCGAATCCCAACTCTATATGAGGGTTGCTATATCCGTCCTGGCCACTTTAACGTGCCGATTAATAGACAACTATTTTTTTAACATGATATTATTTTGCTCAAATCGAGGAGCTTTAGCATGCGTTTGTACTACAGAGCAGATACCCGTAGCCCCAAAACTATTTTTCAACACGGGTTTCAATCAAAAAACAATTTTCTAAATCTCTATGGGGACAGTTGGTGGCAGCAGGGTGTCCGGAGTGCAAATGATCGGTATTCAACTTCGCCAAAAAAAGCCGCGACTGACGCAGACATGAATAATGTGGTTTGTTTAGCCAAAAAACTTGAGTCAGCCCCTCTTTTTCCGGTATGTGACCAATACCATGTGGATTATGATTCAGAAATTTATATTTATGTCATGGCGTTACCGGATGCCGAATTACCTCAGGATTTTAATACCCCGCAACCGATTGATGTATTTGACATGGAAGCGTTGCAGGTTCAGCAACTCGAAAAGATTATGAGTGATTCCTCTGTTAATCCTGCAATGGCAGGCTACGTCCTAAGCGGTCACGAAGCATTTGCCAAAAATGTGCCGGTACAAAATATTATTTGTGCCGTTAAATGTAAACGCTCGGATTTTGCGCTTACTGCAGGCTTACCGGTGTTTACAAAGGCGGCCGACGATGCTGCAAGTTATGTTGTCTGCCAGGAGCGGTATTTTGAAATAGGTCATGAAGTTTTTGTAAACAGGAACTACACACAAGATGAGCAACATAAAGAGGCTGCCCTTGATGAATTACGTCAGGTTAAAGCAAAAGGGCTACAGCCAACGACGAGGGTTCCAGATGCGTTAGATCATTGTGGAATTGGATATGATAAAAGGCAAATTCACACGTCAACTTATTTTTGGCAAGAACTGACATCGCTTAATTTTGGTATAGCATTTTTCAGCATTCTTGAAAGTATTTACTATGCGGCAATACAGCTTACCAAAGCCATGATGCGTCAATCAGAGCAAAAACCTCTGGAAATCGTCGAGGATTTACCAGATTCAATGCAAGCCACACAAAGGAAAAAAACCTTGAGCTTTTATGGACGCTATTTTACCACCGTTGGGGTGGCTACAGGGCAGGTTGATCCGATGACCGCTTTTGCGATTGCCCATTTGTAACCTATGCCATCAAGGGACAGGTGAATCCCCTGATTGCGCTATGCTCCACCAAGGCTGCCTGCTACTAACTAATCTTAATTAAAACACCGCATGGGTTTTGCACAATCATTTTGACAGATGGGAACCCCCACCTGGCTCGTTATCGGGATCAGCGGGTAAAAAATGACTCACAGGCCTGTCGCCCATCAGATAGTTAAAACCCTGAATAATTGAAAAGATAGTAATGGTGCTTAACATCCTTACCGGGAGTTCATTTCTTGTTATCAGCCAAAAATTTTGGGCTATTTCACCCAAACTAATCGTTTTCGCATAGTTCATCTTTTCCTTAAAGAAGGACAAACTGGAGACGCGGATTAATTTTGCCTCAGAATCCATTCTGGTTCCCAGTATAATCCTGTCGTAGGAAGCATTTAAAGGGTGCGTCAGTAAGGAAGAAACGGCTCCCGCCAAGCCCCCGCCGACAAAATTGGCGACAGCAGAATTTTCAATAGGTAATTGATTGGTTATTGAGTCCGAAAGCGTTAGCAAGGCAGTAAAACTCATAAAATTAGATAGAGACTTAACCGGATATCCCATCAAAAAGAGTTGTCTAATATTATAGCCGGTCAATTTAACCGGTTTGACAATACCACCACTCAGGATTTTTGCGCGGTTATTAAAAACAGAGCCAAGTGCTGTATCAGCTTGGGAAAAAGTCAACGAAGTGAAGAAGGAATTATAATTCTGGATGGGCTCTGCTTCTTCCTTGTGTTGAGTCGGGACGCCCTCCGGACCATTTTCCTTGTTGATGTGCTTGCTGGTTACACTGACCGCCCCACGTTTTTGATTAGCTATCGCTTGAGATTGAAAGATTTGCCAAGAGGATTTTGCGAAAGCCAGGGGGGTTGGTTTTATTGTTGTACTTAATTGTTTATTACTTAATAGCAAGGTAATCGGTGCTGTTATAAGGGACGTCGTAAGACTGGTTATGCTTGTTTTAAAGATTAAATCTGCTCCTTTCAAGAAATAACTATCTTTACTCCAGTAAAAGCTGGCTGGCACGTTGGTAGGGTTATTGTTCTTTTGAGGCATTATAAATTTATCTGTAAAAAGCGGCGCATGATAGCGAGATATAAATAATAAAGAAATATGTTGTACTAACAGGGAGTTAAATTAATTGCGGTATCATGGGGGCGTATTGATTGACTAGATTCGTCACTTGCGGTAGCGAAAAGTTGAGGGGCAGAGCTTGAATTTGCATTTTATTATCAAAATCGAGCTCTATCCCCCCATAGTTCCGGCAGTTTATTTCTTAATCACGACTCGTAGGCGTAAGAGCGATTTCTTTCTCACACTCAAGGCTTGTGGAGCCGCTTTCAGGCCGACCTGAGAACATACCGCTTCCTAGACTGAGCGCCTGGGTACTTGTCGACAAGCGCTGCATCTCAACACAGTGTTCGATCGTTTCAAGGATAGTGGATTCTGAAATATCGACAATGCCGTCGACTGGTTCTAAAAGGATACTGCTTTCATCAACGGGTCTGGCATCAAAGGGCTCAAACCCTTTAACCAGAGCCGCTATAATTTCATCACGCAGGAGGCTTATATCAAAATCGCTATAGGCATCAAGAAATGCCCCTACTGTAACAGGCTTTGGCAAAGGTGAAAAATGGTGACTATCATCGAGTAGTCTAAACAATTCCGGCTGAGTTCTATCTGTTATTCCGTAGAGTCTTGCCTGCGTTTTTATGTCTTGCAGGGAAGGGGTAGTTAATAGCCTGCCAGTTTGTTCTTCGTACTGACAAATTTTAAAATCTTCTGGATAATCGAAAGCCTGAACCAGGTACTTTTGAATGAGAGAGATTTCCAATAACGATTGATAATAATGCTTTAAACCTTCTGGACTTGCCTTTTCAAGGTCGATTCTACGAACAAATAAACCTACGCAAGATTTTTTCCAGGCATCGAGCATGATTTCATTCATTTGGCCATCGCGACCACCCTTAACTTCAGCGGCTAATTCATCCAGTGTTTTTGCTCCAACGGTATTTGATGTCAGCATATCTACACCTTTCCGTTCGGTACGTTTAGCCAGTTTTGAAATTCTGTTTGAATTCGAATCGGTAGAGCTCACATCGTAAATGTTGCACTCTTCGGCATTAAACAGGAAGCCATAGCAACGGCCATCAATTCCATAGGTAGGGACATGCTTCCCTTTAACCAGAAGGGTCGTTGAAGACAAACAAGAGCCCCCGGGACTGGCTAATAATTTTGCTTCAGTGCGCCAATCTTGCAGGTCTACGTGATCTGTCTCAACCGTAATACGATTAATCGTTTTTGCAATTAAGCGAGACTCGGTAAATAAAGTACCAATTGATTTCGGCATAATTTTTTCCTCTTTAACAACTCAAAAAATGTCAGTAAAACAAACAAAAAATTTAATATTCTTATCATTTTTTGTGATATTATAAGGGCTAAAAATTAATGAAATATTACGAATTTATTAATGAAAAATTATGTATTTATTAAGTAATTATTAACTAAATAAACAGAAGGGGTTATTACCATGTTTGATAGTTTACCCACAGAATTAATAGTTAAAATATGTACTTGTTTAGGCGTTAAAGACGATTATGAGTTTTCTTTTACTTCCAAATTGGCTAAAGAGCTGCATCAGCAGCGTATGCAAAGTCGTTTGGCAACTATCTTGGCCAAGCCCTCTACGAATCAGTTTATGCAATTTTTAAATTGTATTCAGGATAATGCACAAGATGGGCTGGCTATTTTATTAGATGAAACTTGCAAGAAAACGCTCTTGGAAAAAAGGCCAAAAACATTGCCCCATTGGATGCTTGGTTTAGCGGAGTGCCAGCGCGATTTGGTGGCTATTTTGTTGAAACATGACGATTATAAAAATTCCTTAAGTCCCAGTGAATTTAGATATTTGGTGCGTAACTATTCGGATTTAGCCACTTTAGTTAAAAATAATAATATCGATGAACCACCTGAAGCCCTACCCCCCCCGGAAAAAGTGCCCGACTCAGAGGATGTTGATGGTGTGATAATGTGCCTTTGAGGCACATTAATTACGCTGTGGAACGCTTCCCTTTATTAAAACGCAAGTCCTAACCCCGTTGTCATGGGTTAATTTTAACCTTTTTGTTTGTATGTTATACTTTAAAAAATACTAGTGCTCTCATCTGGCAAGTAATCATGTATTCATATGGAAAGGAATGCTAATGAATATATTAATGGTGCTAACGTCACACAATCAGCTCGGAAATACGGGTCGCAAAACAGGGTTCTGGTTGGAGGAGTTTGCAGCGCCCTATTTTGTGTTCAGGGATGCTGGTGCAAAATTAACATTGGCCTCTCCCAAAGGCGGTCAACCGCCAATCGATCCAAAGAGTGATTTACCTGAAAATCAGACCTCAGCGATGACGCGATTTAAGCAAGATGAGCTAGCGAAAAAAGCATTATCACAAACAATCAGGCTTGCAGACATAAAGGCAGAGAATTTTGACACGGTGTTCTATCCTGGTGGTCATGGTCCCCTGTGGGATCTTGCTGAAAGTGCAGATTCAATCCACCTGCTTGAGTCTTTCTATAATTCGGAAAAACCGATTGCGCTGGTATGCCATGCACCCGGTGTGCTTCGTCATGTCACTTATAAAGGGGCTCCCCTGGTAAAAGGCAAACGTGTAACAGGATTTACCAACAGCGAAGAAGAGGTAGTCCATCTTACGAAAGTAGTGCCATTTCTTGTTGAAGAGGAGTTAAAGCGCTTAGGCGGGCATTTTGAAAAAGCACCAGACTGGCAGAGTTTTGTGGTGGTAGATGGCCGTCTCATCACAGGTCAAAATCCTGCCTCTTCCACTGCCGGGGCGCAAGAATTACTAAAATTAGTCCAAAAGCAACAAGGCAAAACGGAGTAGAATTTTGGGGGCAGGGCTTGAATTTTGTATTCAACGATCGAAATTCAACCATGATTTTGCAACGTAGCGCCTGCTGAAACCCGCACAGCACAAGCCCTGCCCCTGTTTTTCTCACCTATTTTCTATATTTTAGTATTTCCATGCAGAGAGATGCTGCAAATCCCGATATAATAATGTATAATACGCAACCAATTTTTAATCAATTTCAAGTTAATAAGAGCGCTATGAACGATTTAAACCTTTACAGAAATATTGGTATCTTCGCCCACGTAGATGCCGGAAAAACTACCACTACCGAACGTATTCTTAAGCTTACCGGTAGAATCCATAAAATGGGTGAAGTTCACGAAGGTGAATCAACAACCGATTTCATGGCACAGGAAGCTGAGCGCGGGATTACCATCCAGTCCGCAGCAGTAAGTTGCTTCTGGAAAGGCCATCGTTTCAATATCATCGACACCCCAGGACACGTCGACTTCACTGTAGAGGTCTATCGTTCCCTCAAGGTACTCGATGGCGGTATCGGCGTATTCTGTGGTTCTGGCGGCGTTGAGCCTCAGTCAGAAACCAACTGGCGCTATGCGAACAATTCAAAAGTATCTCGTTTGATTTTCGTCAACAAGCTTGACCGTGTCGGCGCGAATTTCTTGAAAGTCACTGAGCAAATCAAAAAAGTATTGGGTGCACATCCTTTAATTATGACGTTGCCTATTGGCTTTGAAGACAGCTTCGTAGGCGTTGTCGATTTATTAACCCGTAAAGCGTATGTTTGGGACGAAACCGGGCAGCCAGAAAATTACAAGGTTACTGACGTGCCAGCCGATATGCATGACGACGTTGAAACCTATCGCGCGCAATTAATCGAGACGGCACTTGAAATGGATGATGAGTTGCTGATGGCTTATCTGGAAGGAGAAGAGCCTTCAATAGAAGACATTAAGCGCTGTATCCGTAAAGGTACCCTTGAATTAGCCTTCTTCCCAACGTATTGCGGTTCTGCCTTTAAAAACAAAGGGATGCAGTTATTACTGGATGCAGTGGTTGACTATTTGCCTGCTCCCCATGAAGTAAATCCACAACCTTTGACTAATGCTGAAGGTGAGCCAAACGGACAATTTGCTATCGTTTCTCCTGATGAGCCATTCCGTGCCTTGGCCTTTAAAATCATGGATGACCGTTTTGGTGCTCTAACGTTCGTACGTATATACTCAGGAAAACTGAATAAGGGCGATACCATCCTTAACTCATTTACCGGTAAAACAGAACGTGTCGGCCGTATGGTTGAGATGCAGGCGAATGAGCGTAATGAATTGCAAAGTGCTGAAGCAGGCGACATTATCGCTATTGTAGGTATGAAAAACGTTCGCACCGGCCATACGCTGTGTGATCCAAATCACGAGTGTACGCTTGAAGCAATGGTTTTCCCCGAGCCAGTAATCTCTATTGCTGTTGCGCCAAAAGATAAGGGTGCAACCGAAAAAATGGCTATTGCGATTGGTAAAATGGTTGCAGAAGATCCAACGTTTAGAGTAGAAACAGATGAAGATTCAGGTGAGACCATCCTCCGTGGTATGGGTGAATTACATCTTGATATTAAAGTGGATATTCTTAAACGTACCTACGATGTTGAGTTGATAGTAGGTCAGCCTCAGGTTGCTTACCGTGAAACCATAACCAAGTCGATTCAAGACAGCTATACCCACAAGAAACAATCTGGTGGTGCTGGCCAATACGGTAAGATTGACTACACGATTGAACCAGGTGAGCCAAACTCTGGATTCACTTTCATGACATCCGTTGTGGGTGGGAACGTTCCTAAGGAATTCTTCCCGGCAATTGAGAAAGGTTTCCGCTCGATGATGAACACAGGTACATTAGCAGGGTTCCCTGTATTGGATGTGGTTGTGAACCTCACGGATGGTGGTTTCCATGCTGTTGACTCCTCGGCAATTGCGTTTGAAATTGCGGCCAAAGGCGCTTTTCGTCAATCTATACCAAAAGCCGGTCCACAATTGCTCGAACCTATCATGAAAGTTGACGTTTACAGTACAGAAGAAGACGTAGGTAACGTGATTGGGGATTTGAACCGTCGTCGCGGTATGATCTCTGGCCAGGAGCCCAGCGCAGCTGGCGTACGTGTTAAGGCTGATGTTCCCCTTTCAGAAATGTTTGGTTACATCAGTACATTACGTACACTTACCTCTGGTCGCGGCCAATTCTCAATGGAATTCTCTCACTATGCTCCTTGTCCAAACAATGTAGCTGAAGCAGTGATTGCCAAAGAGAAGGAAAAGAAAGCTGCAGCCAAGTAAGCTGGTAGCAACGCTAAAAAAAGCTCCGTCAGTTTGTTCTGATGGAGCTTTTAAAGTTCGAATCAATGAGGGATGGAATGAGGCTTTAAAGAAAACACTGTTATTAAAAGACTCGCCTCCTTCATTCTTTCTCGTTTATTTCTAATTTATGACCATCCAGATACCGTTCACTACGTTCTTTCTCTTGTCTCTCTAATTGCTTTTCTTTTTTTGTCCTTCCGAATTTAATGCGATTTTCAGACGCTTTTTTTTCTTTTTCCAAACGAATTTTAGCCTTTCTTTTTTTATTAAGATTAATGATCTCTACCATAATGCTCTCTTTATCTTTAATAGATGTGATTTAGAAAATATAGCTCATTGAACCATGAAACAAATCGGGGTTGGGCTTCAATTGGTACTCATGAACGAAATTAAAGCCTTGCTGCTGACCTCTCTGTTTAGGTTTAGAGAATAAAAACATTGACTACCTGATGCATCATTAAGCGCGACTCCCTATTACCTGACTCTATATAAGAGCATTTTTTAAGTAGGCATGTAAATCAGGTATTCGTGGGATCAATTTTCTTCTGTTGTTCATCCGTTTCATCAATTAACGTTTGAAATTTTTTTCGCCAAAAATTATTTCGATTCTCTGTGCCCATTTCTTTTTCAGTGGTTTTTTTTCTCTCTTCCCAGCCTTTTTGCCATTGCTCATCTTTCCAGAATGGCTCGACTGTTGCTAATTGATAACCGTTATCCGAGCTAACCAGACGAACAAATTTAAATGTTTTCTCAGCAACCTTAGTCATGTCCTCCCCGAACTCATGCGCAAGTTTATAGCAGCGTCGAAGTTCAGTAAGCGTGACTCCCTTTTCAGTAGGATCCTGTGCTCTTTCAAATATTCTGGTTTTATCGTATTGGTTACTATCCAAACCAACAACAAAGATTAAAGGAACTAAAGGTTCCCCATTTTGCTCTCTCTTATAATTTTCCAGTAATAAATCGTTAATTACAAACTTAAAATGAGAATACAGAGAGCTGAAAGGATGGCCACTATTTACCATTAAATCATTTTTGTATTCATAATCATCTGAGTTGTATGCTTTAATGCTTCCGTCACTATTGATTGCCTCATAAAGCTCTTGGTAGTTGTAAAAGTTGAAGCCATAAATAACGGCCTCCTTACTATTACCACAAAGATCCTTGACTGCCTTTATGTCTACTTTCATTGCTGTCTGATCTGAATTTAAACTAATACAAGTATAGACCAGCAGGGCATAACCTGGTTGTTTTGAATAATTGGAGTACCTTGAGGGAGTGTAATGACAAGCTATCCCAACCTCATGGCGTAAACATCAGATGTAATGGAGTAGTGCTTCCTTGAACAAGCAAACGCTGCATGCTACGTTTTGATAAAGAGTGTCTCCCGGCTTTTGGAGCATGCACCTTTCTTATTTATCAGGCGACTTTAGTTTTAAAACAAGGAGTCGTGTGAGGAAGAAACCAACAAGAATGCCTGCAAAATTTATCCAGTAAAACGGCCATGAAAAAATTCCAAGCCCCACCATGTTAGGACCAGGACAAATTCCAGTCATTCCCCAGCCCACGCCAAAAGCTGCGGCGCCAAGAATCAGTTGCCAGTCAATTTTTTCCCTGGTCGGCAATTCATAGCACTTGTTTAGCAAAGGTTTGGTTAGCCATTTACGTAGCTGGAATAAAAGAAAGGTAACCAGCAAAGCGGTAAGAAAGGTGACATATAAATTTATTTTGAATGTTTCGGCGCCAATCCTTAAACCGGAAATAATAATGTCGGGACTATACATGCCTGTTAAAATTAAACCCAAACCAAATATCAGGCCGGCGACTAATGAAATAATCGATTTCATCGTTTAATCTCCTTAGTGGGTTAACCAGGCCGTGATGATCGCAACAGGAAAGAAAATACTTACAGCAACCATAGAGCGTTTGCGTAAGAGCGACATGCCGCATAGCCCATGTCCACTTGTACAGCCATTGCCAAGATAAGTACCTCCACCAACCAAGATACCTCCAAGAATCAATATCCAGGGAGTCGTTTTAAAAATAGTTGTGGGGTTGGGAACAACCTGAATAAAGTTAAAGAGGACGCCACTTAAAAATAATCCCAGAATAAATAAGATATTGTCGATATTAGGGCGATAAGTTGCAAAATCCAATGAGCGAAAGAGTATGCCGCTACAACCAAGAATTTTGCCTTGAATCAATAACATCATCCCCGCAGCAAGTCCAAGAAGAATTCCTCCTAAAACAACGTGCATTTCAACTATCATTATGACTATTCCTTTCTACCGGGATGACTTTTATGAGCGCCCCCCACTGGGCTGCATTGGTCAATCTAACAGACTCACTCTGCCACTATTAATCAATGGTAATTGCAATAAAATAGTATACAATTATTGCGGAATTATAGTAGCCCTGCAAAGGGCAATGAATTTCACACCATTTCTGTTCGAAATGAACGAGGTAAAATCTGGAAGTTATTTCACCTGAGAATTTTATTCTGGAAAGCAAATAATGTTTGAAATATCGTTAAAAAATCCATTACGTACAATTCTGGTATTTGGCTTGTGGATTTGTATGCCAAAGGTATTCGGACAAGTATTCACCCTCGGGGAGATCTCTGAAAGCCTTACGCAGAGTTTTGAAGGCTTGGAAAGAGTGATTGGCTCGGGAGCTTACATTGCAGGATTGGCCTTTGCAGTGTGTGCGATTATGAAATTTAAACAACATAAAGATAATCCAACGCGGATTCCCATTAGCACACCCATTTCATTAGTGTTTATCGGTTCAATACTGTTATTTTTACCCAGCCTATTGGAAGTCATTGAAGCAACCATGTTTGAAGCGGCTCAATACTGACCTGTGATTACAATGACTTAAAGAAGGTGGGCATTAAACTGCTGGGGTCAGGTTTTCCCAGGCTCTCACGATAACTCTTTCTTTACCCTGAAAGATGGAAAAACCCGACCCCTTATGCTGCATGATAGGCAACAATGACACCTCTGCGTTCGGAGTAGGTAATAGTGCGAGCCAGGCTAATCTTTAAAATGGGTATTGTTATAATTATTTTCTTCTATTCTTCTTTGAGCCTCTCTCCAGTCATCCCCTTCGCCGAACCCGCCTGTAACTTTGTTAAGTTCCTTTTTAAGAATCTTTTTGTCAGCTTTAGGGGTTTTTTTAGAGCTATTGCGTAATTTCTTCATCAGTCAAACCTCACTTCTTTACATCCTATTTAAGCTTAGTCCGAAGTTCTTTTTTTTACCAATTGCATTTCATTTTGCAACAATCAAAGTCAAGAAGGCTATGGCCGGTATCCTGATTGTTGAATACAAAATTCAAGTTCGAGCCTGCATCCGTTCCTTGTCAGATTAACTTCGGTAATATCGTATCAAGCCAGGATTCGCCTCTAAAATTATTAATATAACCGACATGGCCGCCGTGGCGAGTGATATGAAGTTCTAATAGTGGATTGATATTTTTAAGTTCATTAAAACCACGAATTGGAATTACTGGATCGTCCTCTGCCGTTAATATAGTCATGGGAACCCTCACCGCTTTTAGCTTTTCGGGTGAAAAATGATATTCAGTGAAGTAAGCATCAATGTCTTTAAATTCAGAATAGTTTACTAATAATTTTTCTGTCATTTGCCAGGAATTTTTTTGTAATAAAATGCTACTAAAATCATAGAGATCGGGGAAACAGCGTTGTTTTTCTAGCAAGTTTTTTTTCCATCGGGCAATAAAATAACGTCGATACAGGTTGGAATTATCAATGGCTCTCGTCACTTGTTCTGGATTAACGGAGGGACAAACAGCGATGATCCGGTTTAAATTGGATATTTTCTGTGATTCAAAACTGTCTCTCCAACCAATCCTCAAAGCAAAACTTCCACCCATAGAAAAGCCAATTAAGGTAGTGGGTAATCCCGAATAATTGGTGGTAATTTGTTTTACAGCCTGAAATACTTCTTCAAGCCGAGCGCCATGAAATAGACCTTTATTTAGTCCAAGGGTAGGGCCGTGATCACGCAGGTTGAGACGAAATAGTTCATAGCCTTGTTGATAGAGCTGTTCGCCTCTGCCTAACATATAGGTGGATTGAGCACAGCCGAGCCAACCATGAAGAAGAATAATCAGGCCTTTTGCCGTCTGGTTAGGTTGCGGTGAAAATAGCCCTGTCAAATTGACCGTTTCATCTGTTTTAACGGTTAATGTTACAGCTATTTCATTCCGAACCATCGATCCGGTAACCGGGTTTTTTTTGGAGCTCAATATCGTTTGAAGGTGTTTATTTTTGATATAAAACTGAGGTTCGAAGTTTAAAAGTGACATGACCGTTCGCAATTGTTTACATCGTCAGGCATTAATTATAACAAATCTTGATGGATCCGATCATTCCGCTTCTTATTTAGTCCGCGTTGCTCTATTTACCAACTATAAAGGGGGCGCCTATTTTGACTCAGCAGTCGGCAGAATTAAGAGGAAAAAGTCCATCTTACCCCTAACTTAATCTGCTCCAAGGTTGGATTAAATGCGTTACGAAAGGTGGTATAGGGATTATGATTTGTATCTCTTACAAAGGACTGGTTCGAAAAATCCTGCAGCGAATTCCAGTCCCATTCAAGACGGGCGATGAGCCTGCTAATAAGAGGTATTTCCACTCCAAGCCCCAATTGCAGGCCCTGGCAGTTTTTATCAGATGAAAAATTGCCTGCGAAAGCCCCCATATTACCTGTCTGCTGGATACCACCACTGAGTTGAATATTGCTGACTATCCAGCCGACTCGACCATAGAAGAGAGCCTGCTTATAGAGGTAGATACCTGGTCGAACGGCAAAACCATACTGCCAACGCTGGCGGAATTTTCCATGGAGCTGGCGTGTATAAAGGGTATTCGAATCAGTAAACGCAATATTCCCTGAATTGGAACTAACATTATAGAAGCCTTCTCCGGCCAAAAAAAAGCGGCTGGCCAAACTACTTCCATAGCCTATATAGAGTTCGCCACCAAATCCTGAGCCATTCCAATCGAAGCGATCTTGATCAATAAACAATAAACCGGGGCTGGTTTCAACGCGCTTGAAGTCATAACTGGAGGTATCTTTTATAGCAGAAATACCCAGATAAAAACCTTGGCTATCCTGGGCATGGATTGCGGCAGAAAAGCTGATGGAAAATCCCAGAAAGCAGCCTAAGAGTAGTTTTAATTTAATAAAATGAGACATTCTTTCCCTAACAATCGATTCATCCTTGTTGATCAAAACCATGTAAGCCCAAGCGATATGGCAATGACACGCGCCCAGTGTATCGTGACGTTTATGTGCTTGCAAGACTATCATCATGCCAGTATGAAGCGGCCGATAAAACCTTGAATTGTCGCTTAATAAGATAGATAGTTACAATTGTTCATCGGGTCTTAAGGTAAGTATCTCGTATCCATGATCGGTTACAAGAATAGTATGTTCCCACTGTGCAGATAATTTGTGATCTTTGGTGACAACAGTCCAACCATCGCCTAAAGTTTTGATTTCTTTACGACCCAAATTGAGCATGGGTTCTATAGTAAAAGTCATGCCAGCCTGTAATTGTAATCCGGTATTTGGTTTGCCAACATGCATCACATGGGGGTCTTCCCACATTGATCGGCCAATTCCATGCCCTCCAAACTCCCGTACTACCGAATAGCCCTGCTGTTCTGCATGGGTTTGGATTATGCTGCCTATATCGCCAAGATACGTTCCAGGACGGACTATCGAAATCGCTTTATATAAGCATTCCTGGGTAACTTCTACTAATTTTTTCGCAAAAGGTTTTACATTGCCCACGAGAAACATTTTGCTGGTATCCCCAATATAACCGTTTTTTTGTACAGTCACATCGATATTAATGATATCGCCATTTTTAAGTTTTTTATCGGAAGGGATACCATGGCAAACCACATGATTGATGGACGTACAAATGCATGCGGGAAACCCATAATGGTTTAGTGTTGAGGGAGTGGCCCTTAAGTCCTCGAGAATGTATTGGCGACAAATTCGCTCCAGCTCATTGGTGCTTGTACCTTCAGTCACATAAGGTCCTATCATTTGAAGTACAGAGGCAGCCAAATTACCGACAACTCGCATTTTTTCTATTTCTTCAGAAGTCTTCACTAACATCGCGTATTTCACCAGATGAGGCTTGATTAATTAAAATTTTGAGAATTTCAGAATAAGTAATTGATGGGTTTTCTTCTGCCATTTTTCCTATCCTAATCCAGTATTCAGCCTGAGAATTGATGGAGCGACTCATTGCTCTTGCCATCACTTTCGTTGCTTCGTGCAACTCATCAGAAATTTTTACTATGCCCATATTTTCTCCAAAAAACCAATAATATAATACTTTAATATATAATGCTACATTTTGAAATAAAGTAGATGGCTGCGAGGAATAATGGAATGAAACAGCAAAGGGAGTTTTTATGCGATAAAAATGAGAACGGAAGGCTTTTTTTCCTTTTTTATCAAACAATAAGCGTGTGAATATGTACTATAATTAATCATAAATTAATTGTATAAACATTAACATAATGAAAATTCAATCATTTCAATACATTCAAAACCAAGGATGGAGTATTGAGAAATTCCCTGAGCTGGACTCTACAAATACCCTGATTTTAGTGTTTGCCAGCCCAGCATTTAGAACGAACACAAAACCCATTCAAGAACTGGCACAAGCCTATAAAAAATCAAAAATCATTGGGTGTTCAACAGCAGGGGAAATTTTTGGACCTGATATTTTTGATAATAGTATTGCCGTAGCTGTAGCTCAATTTGAGTCTACAACGCTTCAGTTGGCAAAAGCAGAGGTTAAAAACGCTGAAGAATCGTTGAGGGCAGGTGCCCAATTGGCTAAATCCTTACACCAAAATCAGAATCCCAAAGGGATATTTGTTTTATCTGATGGGTTAAATGTTAACGGATCTGAATTGATCAAAGGATTAAATAGGAATTCTGCAAATGAAGTCACTATTACTGGTGGTCTGGCCGGGGATGGTGCAGATTTTAAAAACACCTGGATTATTTACGATGGACAAATTATCGATCATTGCATCGGAGCAGTAGGGTTGTATGGCGACCAAATTCATGTAGGGCATGGATCGCGAGGGGGCTGGGATATTTTTGGCCCAGAAAGAAGGATTACCCGCTCGAAAGGAAATATTCTCTATGAACTGGACAATCAGCCTGCGTTAAAACTCTATAAAACCTATCTTGGTGATAGAGCGTCTGAATTACCAGCTGCTGGCTTGCTTTATCCACTCGCTATCCGTAACCCGTCTAATCCTGATTCGCAACATATTGTACGCACGATCCTGGGTATCGACGAAACATCTCAATCGCTAACTTTTGCTGGTGATTTGCCTCAGGGGTACTATGCCCAACTAATGCGGGCTAATTTTGACAGGCTTATTGAAAGTGCTGACGAAGCCGGCGAAGCTGCAAATAATATTCTGTTTAAAAATAATAGGTTAAATCAACAGCCTGTTTTAGCAATTGATATTAGCTGTGTAGGGAGAAGGCTGCTGTTAGGTGGGCGCGCAGAAGAAGAAACAGAAACCACTTTCCAATCAATACCCAGTGGATCACTTCAAATTGGCTTTTATTCTTATGGTGAGCTTTCCCCACTGACAGTTGGAAACTGTGAATTACATAACCAAACCATGACCATTACAACATTACTTGAAAGTTTATAAAAACAAGGGATCCTTAAAATAATATGGAAATACATCGGTTGTTACAGCGTCAGCTGAACAAATTTAATATTAAACCTGATGAATTACCACAGGACGTGGAAAAATGGATGGAATTTATTTTACATATTAATAAAACTTACTTCGAAAACGACCAGGACCGATATTTACTGGAACGCTCTATTGATATTTCTTCGAAAGAAATGCGGGACATTAATGCCAAATTGGAATATGCCCAGGACATTGCCAAAATGGGTTACTGGTATTATGACAAGGATAGCAATATAACCACCTGGTCAAAAGGACTTTATAAAATTCTGGAGATACCTCCAAGTAATACAGCGCTTAGCTATATTGAATTTTTAGAGCTTGTGCATCCAAATGATAAAGCGCGGTTAAAAAATATGATCGAAAAGGCCCTGGAACAAAAAGTTGGTTATGATTATGAGTTGAGGGTAAAAAGCAAAGACAATAACTACAAATGGTACAGAGCCATAGGAAAAGCAACTCCTGAAAAAAACCAAATATCGGGCGTTTTAATGGATATAACCAAAAGGAAACTAATCGAAGAGCAACTTCATGAGCTTAATAATAAACTGTTATCAACTGCTCGTCTTGCTGGAATGTCCGAGGTAGCCACATCAATTCTTCATAACGTGGGCAATCTATTAAATAGCGTCAATGTTTCTACTCTCATTCTAAGGAAAAACGTCGCCAGGGATCATTACAAAAAAATATCGGCTATCAAAACGATGCTGGATGAAAATATCAGTCGTTTAAGTGACTATTTATTGAATGACCCTAAAGGGAAATTGATTCTTCCTTATCTGGATGCCTTGTCAAAAGCGCTCTATGAAGAATATGAAGAGAATATAAAAGAAGCCAACACCCTTGAAAACAATATTAATCATATCAATGAAATTATCGCAATGCAGCAATCACTCAGTGGCGTATCCAATTTAACAGAAAAAATTTCAATACCTGATTTGATTCGTAACGCTGTGAAATCAGTCATACTGGAAAAACATCAAATTGATGTTCAAATTGAGATTGCCCCGGAAATCAGTGATTTTGTAACCGATAAATCCAAGCTATTTCAAATCTTAACCAATTTACTTACTAATGCAAAAGATTCTGTTTTATTACCTGAGGTCAATGGTCCCAAGGAAATCGTTGTTTCAGTCAGCAGAACCAATGATAACCATCTTAATATTAAAGTATCAGATAATGGGATTGGCATTGATAAAAGCAATTTAGATAGAATTTTCTCTTTTGGATTTACAACCAAGAAAACGGGTCATGGTTTCGGGCTTCATTGTTCTGCAATTTATGCACGAGATCTGGGGGGTACACTGAATGCTGAAAGTAATGGTGCCGGAAAAGGAGCGCAATTTATCCTGGA
Organism: Legionella feeleii; assembly: GCF_001467625.1. Taxonomy (GTDB): domain Bacteria; phylum Pseudomonadota; class Gammaproteobacteria; order Legionellales; family Legionellaceae; genus Tatlockia; species Tatlockia feeleii. Next base: position 75,566 of record NZ_LNYB01000080.1, on the reverse strand, counting down.
ACTACCCATCAGCGAGGAAAATGTGGCGCGAGGTAGCCTATGAAGACTTCCTCCTTTCGCATTCTGGTTATCGATGACAATCCGGCAATTCATCGTGATTTTATGAAAATATTAAATGTTAGCAAAAGCTCCATATTGTTAAATAAATTTGATGAGGAATTATTTGATAACACCCAACATCCGGGATTATCCCTACCCGAGTTTGAAATCGATGTGGCCAGTCAAGGTATTGAAGGGATAGAGAAAGTAAAGCGTTCACTCGAAGAAGGCAGGCCCTATGCCCTTGCTTTTATTGATATAAGAATGCCTCCTGGCATCGACGGTATTGAAACCATTACACGTATTTGGGCTATTGATCCAGAAATGCAAATTGTTATTTGTAGCGCCTACTCCGATTATTCCTGGGAAGAAACAGTCAATGCTTTAGGCTTAAGTGATAATTTATTGGTACTGAAAAAACCCTTTGATGTGATTGCGGTAAGACAATTAGCCAGTGCGTTAACTCAAAAATGGGTATTGGCGAAGGAAACGCAAAAACACACTGAATTTTTAAATCAACTAGTGGATGAACGAACAGAGTCTTTACAACAGTCACTCTCATTATTACGAGCAACCATTGAATCCTCTTCGGATGGTATTTTGGTGGTCGATTTACAGGGAAAAATCGTTGATTACAACATGCAATTCGTCAAGTTATGGAACATAACTGAATCGAGCATGAAAAAGGCAAATGAGCCTAAATTAATTAAAGACATGTCAACGCAGCTTTTAAATTCAGACCAGCATGCGCTGCAAGTGAAAGAATTTTCTATCCATATCGATGATTCCAGTATTCAGACTTATTATTTTAAAAACGGCAATGTTGTTGAGTGCTGTTCCAAACCTCATCGCGTTGGTTCTCAAACAGTAGGACGGGTATGGAGCTTTAGAGATATCACTGAACAAGCGAAATTAAAGGAAAAATTGGAGTATCAAGCTACTCATGATGCATTAACCAAACTACCCAATCGATTATTATTAATTGACCGTATTGAACATATCATCAGTAGTCATGCGCGTTATAAAAAAAAATTCGCTGTATTATTTTTTGATTTGGATCGGTTTAAAATGATCAATGACAGCTTAAGTCATGATGCAGGTGATCAGTTACTTTGTGCAGTTGCTGAACGATTACGATCGTTGGCTCGTAAAGAAGATACTCTGTCCAGATTAGGCGGCGATGAATTTGTAATGATTTTCCCATCCCTTGGTTCTGAAGCGCAAATTGTTACTGTCGCTCAAAAGATTCTTAAATCTTTTTTAAAGCCTTTCCATGTCACCGGTAAAAACATCAATGTTTATGCCAGTATCGGTATTAGTGTCTATCCAACTGATGGTAAAACGGTTAACACCTTATTAAGTAATGCGGATATGGCGATGTACCATGCAAAATTCCTTGGCGGCAACCAATTCTCATTTTATACAAACAAGCTTAATAAACAGACAAGCCTGCAATTTCAACAAGAGTTGGACTTGCAGAAAGCAATTATCAATCATGAGTTTTTTCTTCTTTACCAACCTCAATTTGAGATCAATACCCGGCAGATTCGTTCTATGGAAGCGTTGATTAGATGGAATCATCCTAAAAAGGGAATTATCTTACCTTTGGATTTTATCCCAACTGCCGAGAGTTCAGGGCTTATTGTGCCGATTGGGGAGTGGGTATTGCGAGAAACTTGCCGACAAATTAGAGAGTGGCGCAAAAAAGGGCTGCCTGAAATTCCCGTCGCATGTAACGTGGCAAGCAAACAGCTAAGGCAACGCAATTTCCTTGCAACAGTACAAAGTATTTTACAAGAATATTCCATAGAGCCTCAGTGGTTAGAAATAGAAATAACTGAAAATGTCATTATTGATAGAGAAATACAAAAAATCATTAAAAAACTGAAATCTATGGGAGTACAAATCATCCTGGATGATTTTGGGACGGGAAATTCCAGTTTGAATCTCTTAAAACAAGTGGCTGTTGATAGCCTAAAAATAGATCAGTCCTTCATTCAGAATATTTCAAAATCACCAGGAGACGAAGCCATCATTGATGCGATTATAGCAATTGCTCAAAGTATGAATTTTAATATTATTGCGGAAGGGGTAGAAACACAAAACCAATTCCAGTTTCTCAAGAAAAGGCAATGCCATGACATTCAGGGCTTTCTAATGAGCAAACCACTCTCCCCCGAAGAGGCCGCAAGGCTTCTTAGAGAAAAAAACGTCTAGCGCCTAAGCGCGGCACGATTCTTCCGTGTGAGATATCCCACTCAAATTTATAGCATTTTGATATTGCAACCCTATCTATATCAATCGCAATACTCTAAAATTTTACCCGCGAAGTAGCGCTCAATAGTCAGAAAGTATTCTGCATAGCCAGTTAGGGAGAAACGAGTGAAAAAAATTGCTTTATCCATTTTAGCGTTAAGCAGTAGTCTGAGTTTTGCGGGAACGATGGGGCCTGTTTGCAATCCGGATAATGTAACCGTTCCTTGCACATCCACTGCTTGGGACTTGGGAGTTCAGGCTCTCTACCTCAAGCCAACTTATAGTGGAAATCAATATCAATACAATTTTTTAGGGTATTCTACTTCCGGAGATAGTATTCATTTCAATAAAAGAAATGATGATTGGAACTGGGCTTTTAGATTGGAAGGGTCCTACCATTTTGGAACTGGCGCCGATATTAATGTTAATTGGGTTCATTTTGATCATGAATTCACAACACCCGGCATTAGCTATGTGAGTTTGATTTCTGGCAATACGTTAAATTTTGCCTATGATAAAATCGCTCTTCACTGGAACGCTGTCAATGCGGAATTTGGACAACATGCCAATTTTGGTCTATTTAAAGATATTCGCTTTCATGCGGGCGTGCAATATACCTATTTAAAACGCGGCAATTTTGCTCCGCTATCCATTTTTAATCCTAATACGGGGATAACTACACCTACTTATAATCGGTTTAATCAAAAATTCAGTGGTGCTGGTCCTCGTTTAGGCATGGACTTAATCTATAATTTTACAAACGCTTTCGCAGTGTATGGAAAATTTGCCGGTGCGCTCATCATCGGTGACAGTGAAACAAATGACACATCCGGCGTTCCACCCGTTTCCTACGCGTCTACTTTAGAAGTGATACCGGAACTTGAAGCAAAGTTAGGTTTAACCTATACCCATAATTTATCTCGAGGTACTCTGATTGCCGATGCAGGCTATATGGTGGTTAATTATTTTAGTGTGTTTGATTTGCCTCAACTGACTTCTTCTGCAACCAATTTGGCATTTCAAGGTCCTTATGCCGGTCTTAAATGGATTGGAAATCTGGCATAATCAATCCTTTCGCCATTAAGCAAAGCAATGAGCCTGCCTGATTTCCATCACCAGGCCAGGCTCGTTCCCCATCGGCCTGGATATCAAAATAAACCTTAGCCATCCTTTCGCTCCACTAAGGCGATTCCGTTTCACTCCTGGTCTTCAATAGATCTACCAATAAGTCTGGGTATTGCTTGGATAGAACCTGGCACAAATAGAAGGGCTTAACGACGCACAGATGATATTTAATCGTTTGTGCTATTGTTTTGATTTTATACGGGGCAACTTATTGGAGGCTGGACTAAAATTTCCAATTCTTTTTTCAATGTTTCCACGCGACTATTATAATTCCAGAAGGTAAGTTGACCATAGCGAGTGTAATTGTGAACTACTCCAGCCGCATATCCAACAAATAGCAGGGATACTGCAGTGAAAGCTTCCTGAACAAGAAGACGCAGGAGACTGCTTCTTTGATAAAGATTTTCCCTTGGTTTTGCAAGCGTTCCACAGCAATCATGTTGAAAATTTTTAAGCTTATAATCCATATTGGTTAAATAATTATTTATATTTCCCCTTAATGTTTTAACCAAATCATCACCTTCTTGCCGTGCATCGCCCTTAAGGGTTTTTACTTCGCCTTCTATTCGTCCAAATAGTTCCACTACTGTTGCAATTTGCTGGACACGCTGTAATAAATTATCTTCTATTTGATTGGCGCGCTCTAACTTGGATTGTAATTCCTTGTTTTTGTCTCTCAACTCTTCTATTAGCTTTAAATCTTCGGCCTTATCTTTTGAAACTAAAGCTCTCAGAGCCTCCCACTCACTTCTTAAATAAAGTTGAGGAATTTTGGCGAGCAAATTAGTCGCCTCCAGCAGGCACAATCTAAACTGCATTATTCTCTCTGCTGTGATGGCGGGTAATACCTGCCAACTTTTGCTCATATCCTCAGGCGACGGCTCGGTCATTGATCTTAATGAGTTCCCACAATGTTGTAAGCTCTCGATAAAATTCGATAAATCCTGTTCATTTTCTTTTTTGAAGAGCTCAGCATAAGTAATAAAAAAATTTTCAACCAGACTCAATTTCTGCAAAGTACAGACTTGTTCTTCCTGCAGTTCTTCAAATTCTTTGTCCAGAAAAAATTGCTGGCAATTTTTCTCTAATCCTTTATTTTCATCAAGCTGTTTTGCTAACAATTCCTTAAAATCTGAAATTGCCTTTTTGTATGGCTCAGGAAGTGGAAGCTCGAGCAATGTTTGGATGCAACTTTCTAACTCTTGATAATTGGCAATGCCTTCTTGAAACTCCCTGATTAGTTTTAACAATTTATTTTGTAGGTCTTTTACCAAATTTTTCTGCATTGAATCGAGAAAAAGGTCAGAAAAAGATTGGAAATAACGGCGAAAATCAACTGTAAGATAATTGGTGTATTTTCTGGGAACTTTCGTTGCTGAAACAGGTGATTCCATCAAAATATTGAATAAACAATCCTGATCGGCGTTGTTCATTTCTTCCAACATTTTTTTAATCTCTAACCAATTCTCATCGGTTAATTTCACATGCATGGCGCCATATTTGTCCGGTGGAAAACAGTTGTCTTCTACCAGGCACTTAACTTGCAGAACCGGATCGCTAAAATACAAAGAACCGGCCGCAGTATAGGTATCCGATGCACCGGTTAGGGAATGCCCCTGTCCATACTGGTCCGTTCCCCATTGCTCGTCTTCAGCGTCCTGCTTTTTTTTATGAAATAACTCCCAAAAAGACGCGACAGGGGCTGTTTGTTCAAGTCCCATCATTAGTAACTGTTGTGCATCATTGCGATGGATATAAAAATGGCCGCTGTAACCATTACTCCTGATGGTCTTGCCTACTTCGTTGGTTTGGCCATTCCCTCCCATGGCGATATTGATTCCAAAATCACAATAGCTTTTTAATACGGAGGGAAGTTGCCCTTTCATCCCTAGAAGGAATCCTTTACCTTCTATGATCAGGCCATCGCCATTCCTGGATGCATCATGAGTCGCAGAGCGTGCAACACAATCAGGATTTAGGGTATCGGGAATAAGGGCTAACAGTTCATCGCGCTGCCCTGGGCTTAATTCATGGTAATCAATGACAATCCGACTACCATGGGAAAGATAATCTGCAATCGAAAAAGAGGCATGGGGTTTTTGTAACACCGTGGTGGAAAAGTCTCTTACCAGAAGTTCACCTTGGGCAACACAGCTCATTAAAAGGCGCGCTGCAGCGGCAGCGGCATCATTATTAAAGAAGAACGTATTAGCCCACTTCCGTGCGACCCGTTCTTTATCTTTTTGCCGACTTGATGAAAGAATTTCTTTTTTTATTTTTTCTGTCTTGGGCATAACATGGACTTTAAATAATTTTTTAATACTTTAACTGATAAAACGTAAAAATATTAGGCGAACTTAATAATTTATTGCAGCCTGGTATTACTTTCTTTGCTTCTCAATCAAATGGGTTGCCCGTTCCAAATTTTGAGCCTGGCTATTAAAATTTTTAAATGCGTCTGACTCAATTAACGCAATTTCAAAATTTTTAATGCAGCAAACGCTAATCATTGCTTTCTTAAATGAAAAATCAAAAACATGACCGCCTCTCCTGTTAGTCCGATCTAAAAAATGCATATGGTGTCCTGGAATATTCATTGTTGCCATATAGGAAGGAAAGAAAAAACCGCAGATCAACCCCTTTACATTTCTATAAGAAAAATTGACTTGTACCCCGGGCATCGTTTCTGTAAGAGGCCTGAAAGGCTTTGGTTGACAAGACTCTGTCCGACACTCCATTTTGTCCATTAGGCATTCAAAACGATAAGCATAAATGTAATTGAGTGAGGGGGCCTGTTTGTCAAATTCTGCTGAAAAATGCTCGAAGCTTGTAATATCTTCTAAGGAAAATTGGTGTGTTTCTTCAAAGTCCACCACCCAGGCAAAGGGTGATTTTTCTTGTGGATCGATAGGCCGAGCGATGCCATCTTCAATGATCCGATAAAATTGACCGTCCGATCCAATTAATTCCCCATGGACAGCGTCAAAGGTCCCTATACCCATAGTTCCTTTTTCCATGATTTGGGCAAGGCTGTGATCCCCTTCATAGACTTTATCAAGAAAGCCACAAAGCACTCCTACCTGAAACAAGGTTTTATTCGAACAGCTCATAGAGCACCTCCATTTGCGACAGCCCTGAATTGTCGACGTTTCTTATAAAAAACAATAGAGTTAATAGGGTTAATAGTATCCTACATCAGGACTAGTTATAATGGGTAGTCCAACTCGGCAGACTTTTCGTTAGGGGCATTTATTAGACGTCAGGGTACACGTCCTCCTAACTGCTTGTCTTGAGAAGCCTCTAAATCTTTTTGCTTGTAATCGGTTACAATCGCATGATAACCATGCGCGACTGACTCTTTAGACGCTAGTTTGGAGTTTTCTGTTATTTTTTCTAAATCACGTTGGGTTAGAAAAATGCAATTTTTATCTTTACCCTGAGGGGTTTTCATTTGACCAGGGAAGGTGTGGCTATGAATGCCTTGCTCTGATAATTTCTTCGCAAACGCCTGTGCCTCTTCCGTACTATTGAATCTTATTTTAATGGCTTGGGGGTCGTGTTTTACTGTGGAGGTCGATTTTCCAATATTATCAACGATGGTCATTTGGCTTTCTGTATTTAAATTTCCCATGACACTTTTTATGGCATAGCTTGTCAATAAATGGGTGGCCTCAACTTTCGTTTTGTCACTCGTAGAGGAGGCAAGATGATGATCAAAAATCGTTTTTCCACTTGATACCATAGGAATTTTTTGTTGATGTAACGTATCCTTAAGCCCATTCCAGCCGGCATTCTCAATCGAAACCGGAATTGGGGAAAAAGTCATGGCTGATGCATGTAATGGTACTCCCGGGTCAATCGTTGGATGAGCAGAATGCATTTTTCGATTTAGCTGTGTCAATCGGGCATCATCGTTTGTTGGTGTTTGGCTGGCATGTCCATTTATTGTTGCGGGAACGACCAAACCTCCGCCCAACTGTGATGTGTCAACGGTAAGATTGTCCGGGCTTAGGCCACGCTGGGCGGCTGCTTGTTTGCGAGTCTGTATCAGTGTTTGTTGAAAACCAGATTTGAATTGGTGCGTTGCATTGTCATAACTGGTTTTTGCAGAAGGATTACTTTTTATCGATTGTAATGAAGGTGTCCTGTCGGCAACATTCACCTGGCCACTTGCAACCATGTTTGCAAAGGCGGTCTGCGTATTTCCTAAAATATTTGTCCCACTCCCATCAGGACCTGTCCCCCAGTTTTTTTCAACTCGTCTAGCCGTACTTGTATCTTCAATGATAACAGCAGCCCCTTGCCCATCGTTAAATCCTTTGCCTATTTCAATGGCTTTATGGATAGAGCTCCTAAATGCCGAAGATTGTGCATATTTTGTTGCATTGATTTGCATTTGGATAGCCACTTTATCTCTATCCCATTCAGGGGAAGCTTGTCCGGAAGGAAATTGATAGCGCAATTTTTCAGCTGGAATCTTTTTATTCAAATCTAAAATATCGCCGGGACTATCCGTATTCTCCCAGGTTTGACGGTACTCTTGCTTGGCGGCAGGGGTCAGTTTTTGGAAATGCAGGTAATGTTCAGACGTACGGAAATGGACTCGCCCAATATCAGGATCATGAAAGTCATACCCGTTACGATCATTATCCTCGAAATTACTCAAGGCATAATTTTCATTCCCCTTTGTGTAACCTGAAACACAAGTGTTTTCCCTGTTTTGGGGATGGCCATTATTTAAATGCAACTGACCGCCCATCGCACTCCACTCTCTACAAAGCAATAGTTAAAGTATAGACAAACACAATTCAATAAATTCAAGTATTACCAATACGTGTTCGCTCCCTTTTATTCAGGACACCGCTTTTTCGGCGAATTCTTAATTTATTTCAAAATTATAGCGTTTTGTGCAATTATCTAATTCGCCAGTACGCCCTTTATTAAAAGTTAATTTAAAGTGTAGCCCACTCAGTGCAAAACATAGGATAGCAATGAAATTGATAAACAAATTAGTATTTATAACATTAAGTACTCTATCTGTAACAGCCATGGCATCAACAAGCAGTTCCAGTTTATATGAAAAGCTATACAGACTGGCCGAAAAAATGTACTACATTGAATATTCATTAAGCCCTGAACAACGAAAAATGACCGATGACTTGGCGAATCAAATTGAAGCAGTGATCAGTCTACCTAATGATACAACCTGTGGTATTAAATCGGAGGTATTTCAAGACGTTTATAAATGGTCTTATAGTTCTGATGGTTTAAATGAGCTCTCCTCTGAAGCAGAAAAATTTGCCGGTCTGATAACAAGTAAAACCTGTCCTGCAGCCTACTTTAAAGTCTTTAAACTGGCCTATAAATTTGCCTATGCCTATAACGGGATGAATAAAACCAAATCGGAAGCAAAGAAGACTGCAACTATGCTTAGTGATTATGAAGCTTCGAAATTTTACGCAAAAAATTCATTACAATGTTATATCGATAATTATACCTTTGCTTACTCAAGTAGCGGCATGAATAAAACCCGCTCTGGAGCCGAGAGTTTTGCTAACACGCAGTGTTTGGATTAATTATTCGAGGCGAATACGGTTAGTGGATAAGTTAAACAATAGACAGTTTCATTAGAGAGGAGGTCATACAATGAGAAGAATGATTCAATTTAAAGGGAATAAACTTGATGTATTGTTGGAATCTGTTGGCGGCGCTTTACTGACTTTTGAGCCTCTTTTCTCAGTAACAGTCACAGGAGAAAAAGTTAGTTTACAGTTATCGCCTCTGGCGAAAGGTTATTATGAACTTCCTAATTTATCAGTAAAAGAGCAAGTCTCTTATCTTTTAACCTGCTTAACGCGCGCTGAGATTGATGAACAAACGGATATGCACAAGGTTGTCAATGCGTTTATGGAGCACTCACTAGAGAAAGCAACTGACCTTATTATTTTTACCAGGACAGGGTATCGCGCAGATGCAGAACCTGTCGATGAATATCAGACCGCACTCACTACTACTTGATTCCTCATCCGCTAAGTCATAGAGGAGTAACAGTGGTGTTGCTTTTCTGACAATAGCTCAGGCTTCAAAAAAATTTCCGCATTACCCCTGTAATGCGGAATGCCGAAGGTCTTCTTTAGAGTACTGTACAGCAGGCACTCTTGACTTTTTGAGTTGGTTTGTCTTGCTCTTTGGCATGATGCCAAAAAGACAGAATGCTTGCAGATACTTTAGGCGAGGCAGATTTTTGTGGGATAACCACATTGTCTGGCAGTTCAAAAGCACTCAGCAGAGGCTGGGTTGTCTCCTGGCGTGTATTAATCTCCCCAGGCAAATCAAACTCATTGGCCAAAGCGATCGCTTCTTCCTCCTCCTGTTCTTCGCTGTCAAAATCCATGGCACAACTGAGACTGCAATAAGCATCGAAAAGATCGTTTTCAGTAAAGGCTTCTGTATAACGGGATAACGCATTCACAACGAAATTACGTGCTAGCGCATCATTCTGAAATTGCGTGTCCTCGATATCAAAAACTCCGCCAAAATCAATCGGCATTAAACCATATTGAGTATGCATAAAATTATCTGGTTTCGGATCGCCCATGACAAAACCTTTTGCATACATTTCTTTTAAACTAGTTTGTATTTCTTCCCAGTTTGGCTTTTTGCCGGTAAAAAATGGAAGAATTAATTGGTCATTATCAATAAAGGCATCGTGGACAGGAATACCCATTTTTTGAATGAAATGATTGAAATTCCGCATTTCAGATTCGGCAGTAGAGTAAAACTCATTTTCCCTGTATCGGCGAGACATGAATCTTTTTACCGCATATTGTTGGCCATCTTGTTCATTCAGATACAGGGATACTTCTCCGAAATTCCCCGCACCTAAGATTCTCTGAAATGTTAATTGGGCTAATCGTGGCATTTTCTTCTCCTAATCAAGTTAAACACCACGAATAATTGCAAAAAAATAGATCATCCAGGTTTAATGGCGACCATTTTTAGGGTTTTTTGGGGCTTTTTACTAAATTTTTAGAGACCGGTGACTGACAAAAATAGATTAACCTGAAAAAGGGGGGGAGACTATTCCGGGATTGCACGATGATGTGCAAGGCGGCTGGTCAACAAGCCTTATTTTTGTGCCATAAAATGATCGTATATAGCGCGACTGGCCAGTGCTATAGCTCGACTACGGGTGTAATTACTGACTGCCCGTGATTTAACATAAACGGCGATAGCGATATGTCCTTTATTGTTAGGCAAGGTAATAATTCCAACATCACTGACAAAACGGAAAAGTTTGTTGGAGCCAGGATACCTGATATATTGCGGTTCATCGATTGCCCATGTTCCCGTTTTGTGAGCCACTTTGACATAAGGAGGTAAGAGGCCTCTTATTCTACTTCTACCTGTTCGGCATTTCTCCATGATATCCATAAGTACTTTAGTACTGGACTCTGAAAGTGCTTCATTTTTATATATTTTTACCAGCAACTTTGCCATTTCTGCAGGTGTTGTTGTATCCCGGGGATCCTTTTCAAAACGCTGCCAGGCCAACATTTTTTCTTTAAGGGGTGTCCTGTTAAATATTTTTTTCCAGGAATAGACAGTACGGGGTTGCTTCAACGAAGGATGAACATGATTAGTATCCATCATCATTTCAATAATGGAACGGTTTATTACAATATTTTTGAACCCCAGTGCATGCATACGCTTGGTGACATAGGCTGGTCCATTCACGGTTTGAAGCAGGGTGTCGCTTGCGCTGTTATCACTATTGGCCATCATATATTTGAGTATTTGCTGGAGTGACATACGGATTTTTTTTCTTTCACAGAGATAATGCAACGTTCCGGAACCAGGGACAACATTGTTCAAGCCCAAGTTAACAACACGATTCAAGGAATCCTTTTTTTGATCAACAAGATGCAAAAAAGCCAAGGCAATAGGTAATTTGATGGTACTTGCCATAAAAAAACGCTTGTTTCCATTATGGCCAATGACCTTATTTTTCTCGATATGAATGGCTGTAATCCCGATTACGGCGTTCGATCTTTTCTCGATATCATAAATTTTTTTAACAAGTTGTGCTTCACTATTGGCAGCAAAACAATTCATTGAAAATACTAAATAAAGGAATAAATTTAGTAATCTATTGATATATTTCAAGAATAATTTTCCTTTCATAAAGTGTTTCATTCCTTTTTCATTATTTAGTTATTCTTGCTGATTAGAAGTAAATTTTGGCTCATAGATAATATTACTTTGTTATCGCAATTAACTAAATATCTTTCAGTATTAATCCAGCATTATCTTTATTGCAATACCGTTGAATGTCTTGTTATTTACGCTGTAAGTTGTAAATAATGTACAAATTGTGTAATTTTAATCTGCTTTCGAGTGGGTAAGAGGGCAAGGATAGGCCGACTAACCCTGTTCAAAGGTTTCCTCACCAACGCTCTCCGGTTAGGTGGTATGACCCTGACAAATTATGTCGCACAGGAAGCAAACTTCATGCATTTACCAGAAATAAAAATTATTAAAATTCATATAGATAGCTTTCGATAATCTGAAGTCACGTAGATAGGAGTAGAAAATAACCCTCTTTTTGGTTAAAATTTATTCTCTTCGATCAAAAAGACGAACTATGCCTTGTATTCGGATTATAGGTATGGGGAAATATTTACCTCAGAATAAAGTTTTATCATCGGCACTTGATGTAACACTCGGTTTATCCCCTGGTAGTGTAGAAAAAAAATCTGGCCTTGTATCCCGCCATTTTGCTTCACCTCACGAAACAACCTCCTATATGGGGGCAAAAGCTGCTCTTGAGGCGGTAAAAAATGCCAATCTCAAATTAACGGATATTGATGTGATTGTTAGTGCCTGTGGTGTGGGTGAACAGGCCATTCCATCTACTTCGGTCTTAATTCAGAAACAGTTAGGGCTAGAGACATCAGGGATTGCCTGTTTTGATATCAACAGTACTTGTCTTAGTTTTTTAACCGCCTTAGAGACAATGGCTTACTTCATTGAGAGTGGGCGTTTCAAGCGGGCCCTTATTATATCGAGCGATATTCCATCATTTGGCCTTAATTGGCAGGATATGGAAACCTGTACCATTTTTGGCGATGGGGCCGCTGCTTGTATTATAGAAAAAAGTGATGGGACAAGCAGAATTGTTGGTACACACATGGAGACTCATAGTATCGGTTCGACCTACTGCCGCCTGGAAGCAGGCGGCACCCGGATTCTTCCATCCCATCCTGATCATCAACGCTACGCATTATTTGATATGGATGGTAAAAAAGTATTTAAATTAGCAAGCAGACTAGTGGTCAGAACCAAGGAAATCGTATTTAAAAAAGCAGGATTAACGATCGATGCTATTGATTGGGTTGTTCCTCATCAGGCAAGCCTGCTGGCAATGCACCATGTACGTAAAAAGCTCCGTATTCCTCGCGAAAAATTTGTTGATATTTATGCAACTCATGGTAACCAAATGGCTGCTTCGATCCCTACCGTTCTTTACTCCCTTATTGAGAGTAAAAAATTGCAACGCGGTCAACTAATCTATTTTCTGGGAACTGGGGCCGGTATTTCTTCAGCCGGCATGATTATGGAATATTAAAATGGTTTCTATTGTTACTGGGGCAACCGGTTGTCTGGGACTCAATTTAACTAAACGCTTAGTTCACGACGGGCACGATGTGATTGCTTTAGGCCGCAATGAACATCTTGGCAACGTTGTTTCTCAACTAGGTGCCAGGTTTATTGCCGTGGATTTAGCCGAAAAAGAAAAGCTTAAAAAAATATCGGCCAAGGCGGATCTTATTTTTCATTGCGCAGCCCGGTCCAGCATTTGGGGTTCCTACGACGAATTTTATCAAACCAACGTCATTGGTACTCGCAATATCATTGCAGCAACCCCCAGCCATGCTCGTTTGATCCATGTCTCTTCGCCAAGCATCTATTTTGATTTTACGGAAAAGCACCGCATTAAAGAGGATGTGTTATTACCTCGAAAGCCGGCTAATCACTACATACATACCAAGCTCTTAGCGGAGCAACTCATTGATGACGCTTATCAAAAGAAAAATTTGCGGGTTGTCACTATTCGACCCCGCGCAATTTTTGGCCCCTATGATCGGGCTATCGTGCCACGCATTTTACAATCTGAAAGAAAGGGTGTGTTGCCCGTAATTGGCGACGGCCAAAACATCATCGATATTACCTATGTGGATAATGTTGTAGAAAGTTTAGTGTTAGCAGCCACGGCGAGTAACAAGGTGGAAGGCAAAAAATACAACATCACGAATGACGAACCAAAAGCCCTGATAACCATTTTATCAATGGTTTTTGCGGCACTTCACAAACCACTGCAAGTGAACTATCTTCCTTACCAACGGGCCAGGGCAATCGCCTATTGTTTGGAAAATCTCTATCGCTTATTACGTTTAAAGCAAGAGCCGCCGCTTACCTGTTATAGTGCCGGTGTATTAGCCTTAGGGCAAACCCTCAACATTGATGCCGCGAAACGGGACTTGGACTATAAACCACTTGTCAATATTGAACAGGGTATTGAGATGTTTGCTAAATGGTATCAAGACTTATGATTAGCTATAACTTATTTGAAGTGGGTTCTTGTCGTCATTGTGAAAGAATGACCATGACAAAGGGACAGTTTAAACAGCGGGAATACCCCTCGACCTGTGCGTTAATAAAGCACAAAAGGCAGGGTTATATTCTATTTGATACAGGCTATAGTGCGCGTTTTTTTTATCTTACCAAGTATTTTCCTTATTCTTTGTATCGCCATTTAACACCCGTTACCCTGAGCCAATCACTCAAACAGCAACTCCTTGCAATTAACATTCAGCCAACGGATATTAATTATATTGTCATCTCACATTTCCATGCTGATCATATTGGCGGCTTACGTGATTTTCCTAATGCAAAATTCATTTGCCATCAGGACGCTATTCATGATGTTAAATCTAAAAAAGGGTTTAGAGCCTTGTTACAAGGGTTTTTACCCGGCTTGTTGCCCAAGAATTTTTATGAACGCCTGATTGTACTTGGTAAAGAGGAAGTAACACTGGAAGAAGAACTTTCTCCTTTTACCAGCGGATTTGATTTATTTGGCGATAAGCAGGTTTTTGCTATTCCATTACCAGGACATGCCAAAGGCCAGATTGGACTGTATTTTAAAGCTGAAAAAGATACTTTTTTAATTGCTGACAGTTGCTGGCATCAAGAAGCCTACGAGAAACTGATTTATCCCAGTAACCTGACCTATTTGGTTCACGATAATAAGGAACAATATATCCAAACCATAGCCAATCTTCATTTGCTTTATAAACAAAATCCAGGCCTCGACATTATCCCTACACATTGCCTCCATACCCGCGAGCGGATTAGAGAAAAACGGTCATGATAATCCGTATCCTTTATTACTATTACAAAACTATTTTTTTGAAAAACTATTTAAACTCCCGTGAAAAATTAATTAAGTATCAAAAAAAGCAATTTAATAAACTCGCTAAAAGCACATTAAAAAATTCTCCGTTTTATCGTAACTATCTGGATAAGCCGTTCCACGAATGGCCAATTATTAATAAACATCTCATGATGGAACACTTTGATGACATCAATACCAGGCAAATTAAAAAAGATGACGCATTCGCTATTGCGCTAAAAGCAGAAACAACTCGTGATTTTTCACCACTCATGAATGATATCGCAGTGGGTCTGTCTTCAGGAACCTCCGGTTCAAGAGGGTTATTTTTAACTAGCCCAAGAGAACGTGATGCCTGGGTAGGGACTATTCTTGCCAAAGCACTGCCTGAGGGGTTAAAGGCTGAAGAACGAATAGCCTTCTTTTTGCGGGCAAATAATCAATTGTATACAAATCTTAGTAAAAGCAAAAAAATCAAATTTTATTTCTTTGATTTACTTGACGATTTCGATGAACATATCAAAAGGCTGAATGTTATTCAGCCCACTATTTTATCGGCACCTGCCAGTGTCTTATTGATGCTCGCCAAGCAAAGGCATCGACTTACCATCCAGCCACCGAAAAAAATAATTTCCGTTGCTGAGGTATTGGAAAAAAGCGATGAACTCCTTATCAGCAAAGCCTTTAATCAGCCGGTGACCCAAATTTATCAATGCACAGAGGGATTTCTTGCTATTAGCGACAAGACAACCAATGCCTTAGTGATGAATGAAGAGTTTTTGATTATTGAAAAAGAATGGCTCGATGAAACCCGTTTTGTTCCTATCGTGACGGATTTACTAAGAACCACGCAACCCGTGATTCGTTATCGTCTGGATGATGTTCTTGTAACAAAAAAAACAGACGCTGTCTTTACAGAGTTAACTGCTATTGAAGGTCGTCTGGGTGATGTCCTGTATGGTAAGAGAGGGGCTGAAATCATCCCCATTTTTGCAGATACCTGCCGTCAGCACATGGCTGGCAGTCCGGTGGAGTTTGAGGATTACCGTATTGTTCAACTGACACTGGATGAATTTAATATTCAGGTATTTCCTGAGCCAGAAAATAGAACGTTAATAATCGATCATTTAAATCAGTTATTCAAACAAAAAAGCTGTTTGATACCAACGTGGCAATGGCAGGATTATGAAAAGCACAAGGCTGGCAGTAAAAAGCGACGTATACAATCCAGGCTTGGAGTTATGGCAGACACTGTTGCAAGTGTAGATTTAACAGGAAAAAACAAATGAGGGTACTAGTAACTGGCAGTCGTGCTCCTGCGAGCATGGATATTATACGTAGCCTGATTAGTCAAGGGAATGAAGTGTATAGCGCGGATAGCATGAATTTTCCCCTTGGGCGCTTTGTTAAAGGGGTCAAGAAGCATTTCACTTTGCCCAAGCCCAATCGCAATCCAGGCAATTTCCTAAAGGCCCTCAATGGTATCCTTCGTGCTGATAAAATTGATTTGCTTATCCCGACTTGTGAAGAAATTTTCTTTATTAGCCAAGGTCACGAGGAGTTATCCAAACACACCAGATTGTTATGTGAACCTTTTGAACGCTTAAATCCACTCCATAACAAATATGAGTTTAATCAACTTGTGCATGAATATGGATTAGATGCTCCTGAAAGCTGGCTGTTAACTACAGCAGACGATAAGAAAAAAATTCCCCCGGATCAGCCTATTGTCCTGAAACCAGTATTTTCCCGTTTTGGTTCCCACGTGATTATCAAACCAACCGGGAAGACAATCGATGAATTGCCGCTTAATGTCCCCTACCTTGCACAGCGGTTTCTAACTGGTAAGGAATATTGTGCTTATGCCATTGTCCAAGAAGGAGAGGTATTAATACAGTCTTGCTATCATCCCAAGTACACGGCTGGCCCGGCCGCAGGCATCTATTTTGAACCGGTTGAAATAGAGTCCATTACCCGATTCATTAAGACCTTTTGTGCAAATTATAAATTTAACGGACAAATTGCTTTTGATTTTATTTTAGAGGATAACAAGGCCTTTGTTTTAGAATGTAATCCAAGAACCACGAGCGGTTTTCATCTTATTGCCAAACAAATTAACTGGGCTGAAATGTTGGCCGGACAACGACAAACTTACCAGTTACCTGCACAACCGTTTATGCTGGGGCTTGGGATGAAGCTTCACGGCTCGAAATATCTGCGTAAAGATCCAAAACGATTTATAGCTGATTATCAACATGCCCATGATGTCTTAAACGATAGAGCCTATCCTTGGCTTGGCTTAAAAAGCATGATTACCCTTGGCAATATTTTATTGCGGATGATTAAAGAGAAGAAAAATTTCCATAGTGCATCGACTGATGACATTGAATTTAATGGTGGAAACTAGCAACCATGGACTTTAATGACAAAAGCTTAAAATACAGTGAGCCCTTCATCCATTCAGCCAGTAACGAATGGATCTTGAATGTTGAAACTAAAATGATGACAGCAGAAATGGGGGGCTTTGTATTTCCAGTGACTGTTAATGAAGAAGAATATCGTTCCTCCTACGTTTGCTCTCCTTATAACGCCCTTGTGACCTATGGTCAGGATGAGCTTTTCAAAATTAAAAATTACCCGTTACGCTTGTTTTTAAGTCTCCTCATGAAAACACTGGGTAACTTGCTTAGATTGGGGGAGGTTAATAAGAATCTCTGCATTAATAATTTTTTATTATCGACCAATCCTTACCCTGATTGGAGCGGTGATGGCGCGGAAGAAGAAAGAAAGAAAATTCAGTCTTTGTATCCACAACATGCAATCATGTATCGGTCATTAAATAAACATACCAATGAAGCGCTAATCCAACAATTAACTCAATTGGATTTCATGCTGATTGCATCGCGGCAGGTGTATATTTTTGACTCCAAATTGTGCGATTTTAAAAAAAGAAATAATACCCAGAATGATCGTCGTGCTTTGATGAAAGGTAACTACAGGCTGGTTACCCATGAACAAATTAACCGCGATGATTATCCGGTTATCGTTGATCTTTATAATAAGCTCTATTTGGAGAAATACTCGCAGCACAACCCGCAATTTAGTGAGAAGCTGATTGAATATTGGCATAAAAATCACTTGCTAACGATGTTTGGCTTGAGAGACCAAGCTGGTGTTTTGCAAGGGATTATCGGCATTTTTGAAAGCGAAAAAGTCATTACTGCGCCCCTGGTTGGATACAACACTCATCTACCGAATCAAAACGCACTGTATCGAATTTTGATCTATTTGATACTCGATTATAGTGAGAAAAAGGGATGCTGTTTAAATCTAAGCTCTGGTGCCTCGGAGTTTAAATTATTACGTGGCGGTCAACCCTTCATAGAATATTCAGCGATCTACATCAAGCATTTACCACTTTATAGACGGTTCACCTGGAAAGCCATAAGGGTGCTATTAAATTGGCTCTTTGTCCCCATTGTGAAAAGGTACAAATTATGAACTTATCGCAATTAAAAACCCAATGGTTGCCAATTGGGCCTGTCAAAAAAATTTCCTCTCGTCCACAGCGCTTTTTATTGCTTGGGATCCCCTTGGTTATCTTCCGTGTGAAGGAAAAAATTGTTGCCTTGCAGGATTTTTGTCCGCACCGCGGTGCGCCTTTATCCGCCGGCAAATTGAATGGTGAAGTACTGCAATGTGCCTATCACGGTTGGCGTTTTAATACTTCTGGCGACTGTATCGATGTTCCGGGTTTGGCTAAAGCAAACTGCACCAATAAACGTGTACCCGCTTATCCCACGCAAATTCATTTAGGTTTGGTTTTTGTTTGCCTGGAAAAAAATGAGGATACCTTACCTCTTTACGAAATTCCTGCGCTACAAACAGAACGATACCATTTGCATTTGCTTCAATTAAAATTAGAAGGCGATGTATTAAACATTCTGGAAAACGTATTGGATGCGACGCATACTCATTTTGTCCATGCGGGATTACTCCGGCATGATGACCAAAGACAACCTGTCACAGCAACGCTGAATGTCAATCAAGTGAGTGCTGAAATTCGCTATGACAATGAATCGAAACAATCCGGTTGGATAAGCTCCCTTTTTGAAAAAAATCGCCAATTTTCCATCGGGCGTTTTCATTTACCCTTAATTGCTGAACTTGAATACCACGGCCATCAGCATTTAACGGTTGCCTTTACCTTTTTCTTAAGCCCGATGACTTCCACCGATGAATATCAGGTTTTCTTCCTTATCAGTTATCGAAAAAACTGGCTCCCTGGCTGGATTAAGAAGTTATTTTTCCTACCGTTTGTGAAACTGGCACTCAAACAAGATAAAGCAATATTAAAGAAACAAGCGGAGAATCGTAGTTATTTTCCTGATAGTCGTTTTAAATCAACGGAGCTAGACATTATACGCCCGCATATCGAACGGCTATTGGATGGCAAAGCCATAGATTATCAGAAAGTATTTAAAATTAATTTATAGGTCTATTGAGAATTTCATAAATTTTTGATTATGCTGCCAAGCCATATCAGGATTTTCTCTAAAATTTGGGTTTCGGGGTCGTGGACTCCATTTCTGATTCTTCAGGTCCATCTTGCCGCTCCCCTGTCTTTTTAGTAGGTATTGGACCTACTCCTAGCAGTTTCATTGACTCGGCTTCCTTGCCCTGTGCCAACAAATCCCATGCTCTCTCTCCCTTAGCCCTATCGTTAGGATCGTCACTAAGTAATAACTTATTAGCGGCTTTACAATACGCCCCTGCTGTAGCGAAATCCATATCAACAGGAATACAGACGGATCCGCGACAAATTGCTAAGGAAAATATCGGCTCCTCTTCCTTTTTCTCTTCCTTATTGTTTCCTTTTTTCTTAGATTGAATATAGAATTCGTCCTGCATGGGTAGTTTGGATTTGTCGACTTCCTCTTCTTTTCCTTTCACTGGTTGGAGGATAGATGGGTTTTTAACTATCTCATGACCATATTGGGCTAGAAGTTGGTTATATTCCTCATTCTGCTGTTGATCTCTTTTTTCATTTTCTTGAAGTAAAATAAATTTCTTAAGATCCTCTTCTTTTTTCAGTTGCTTTTCTAAATCTTCTTTTGAAGTGCCCATGCCTATCTCTATCGTTCCTATCATTATTCTTGCAATATAACATTGTTTTTTTCAATCGGATTCAGGCTTAATTGGAATTTACATAATTTTTTCAAAAGCCATCTTTATGTACTATTAAGAGTACGCTGATTAAGTCAGTCCCTAAGCGCTCTATAGTAGATTGACCCATCATGGAAAGACGTTGTTTGATTTTACAAAATTTTTTAAAGTGTTTGATTACAGAAATAGTCAGTGAAAACTATGTGGTTGGATAGTAAGCCAATCTACAATACTATATGATTTTAGTTTCATTATTTATCGAGAATTATACCCAATGTTTAGCAAAGCGTTATTAAATGCAACCTATAAAAATGGCAAACCCGGTCAACTTACTGCGGAACATGAGCGGGCTGAGCATCACCATTTTAAATCGGAGTATCTGTTTAAAAATAAAAAGATACCCAAGGATTTATATGCCTCACGATTGATCCAACAATTTTTGATTATCAAAGCTATAGAGACAAAATTACAGAGACTGGCAAACGCAGACAAAATAGAGATTAGTGCATTTTTTGCGTTATCTTATCTTGGGCAATTATGGCGTACTCCAGCCATGGAAGAGGATTTAAGACAATTAGGGGTTAATCCTGATGAAATTTCCAGGGACGAGATAACAGAAACAACTGAAAAATATCTTGGGGACATAGAAAAATTAACACCCAAAACCCTGCTCGCACATTTTTTAGTGCATGTTGCCGGTTTTATGCATGGCGGGTACATTGTTCAATCGAAATATATTAATCCCAGTAATCGTTTAACTGCTTATCAAATACCGGCAAAACAATATGATTTTTCCTCTTCGATTCCCTTTTTATCCACAGGAAAACGGTCCTCATTAGGACTTTATCAGGACATGATGGAACACGTCGATAAGATAGAGATAAATGGTGATGAGTATGTAGAGGTTTTTACTCAATGCAAGGGTATTTATGCAACCATGGCAAGTATCTATGATAATTTGTGTGATATGCATGCTCAGCAGCCAACACTATCGACTCGTTCCATTGCTGTTTTTGGTACCAGTCTCCTGGTTCTTGCAGTAATTATAAAATTACTGGCAGATTTCCTAAATCCAATGACAAATCATATTTCCTATGATCTTAGGCCAGCCCCGTAAATTGGTTGGCTCTCTGTCTACCCACTTGCCAGATTCCGCAGTTAAATTGAAGTAAACGAATTTGAACCTGCGGGATCGTTTTTATTATTGATTCAATGTTAATTTTAAAGAAAAAGCATCGCGAGACGCTCTATTTTCACCATGAATGAAATTCCTGCCAGTGATAATATTGATCGTTTGATTTTGAATAAATGCATGAGCAAAACTGCCATCAATTGTAATTGTTTCAGAGAAGTCATAACCCATTGATGCGCCTGCAATAATCCCGTTACCCGTGGTTATCTGATAATGACTGTTGCCTGGAGTTTGATTGTAATTCGCCGCAACTCTGATGACCCATTTGGGCGTTATACGATAGTGGCTACCAATCGTAAAAAGCCAGGTATCACGAAAATGATAAGGTACTTTGGCATTTAAAATAGTTGGCGTAGCACCCGCTCTTGCGGCTATGCCACGAACATCTATTTCATTGAATATACTCCATTGAATACGTTGAACAGTACCGATAAATCCTAGAGAAGGTGTTACAAAGTGATTGATAGAAAGCACACCTCGCGCTGGAGTCCAAAAAGTAAACGAATAATCATTAGAAACAATGTCAGGATTGCCTGCAAGGACACTTCTGCCGCGGAAGCGATAGGTAACAGAACTGCGGTAATTAAATCCAATCAGGGTTGCTTTGTTTGGCTTTAGTAAAAAACCAATATCTCCTCCCAAACCATAACTATTCGCTTCATTATGATTTTGCGCATCAGGGATGTTTAAACTTGGAAATCCAAAAATGGGCTTTAAAATAAAATTCACATGGGATAGCGAGACCCCTAAACCGACTGAAAAAAATTCATTGAGCTTCAATCCTAATGCGGGAACCACATCGATGTCCTGAATCCTATTACCGGATTGGGCATAGCGTAAAATGGAGTGTTCTTCGATATTCCTGTTAAATGAATTCGATAAAACAGCAACGCCAAATGTCAGCTTCTTTTTAGTGGGTAACCCTGAATAAAAAGAAGGTAAATAATAATTTGTTTGGGTGGCCGAGCTACCAGATTGAGTGAATCCTGTTGCTGCTTGTATTGACTGGCCCGTAAAATGAGTATGAAAAGAGGCAGCTGAACCCAGTGCTATCAATTGAAATTTGCTTAAAAGTGTTAAAGCGGCTGGATTGTAATAAGCCGCCGTCGCATCATTAACAACGGCTGTTCCAAGGGTTGATTCGATAAAAGAAGCATGGAGTGTTAAGGGTAATAACCACAGGTAAAGGAAAGGCTGGATTTTTATAACCCATTGGTTATACATGTAAATCCTTATACTAGGTTCATAAGTGTTACTAATACTCATATTAAATGCTTTGTTAAAAAGATGTAATAAATTTCTGGAAATATCAACAATAGATGCATTTTACTTGGTACTGATTTGGAGGGAGCAAAATTACTTGCCAAAATCTTAAGGCGGGCAATCGGTGCTGTTGCATTCCCATCAAGACTATTAAAGGATGCTGATACTGCGCTGTATCCGGCAAAAAAGCCTGGATGCAACCGATGGGAAGCCAAATAGTCCTACCACCAATTGGGAATGCAAATAGCAATCGAGTCTGTTGAGTAAAATCGGCCATTCGTGGAGGCTGCCAATGGCCAATTTAAGCTTTGTTTCTTTAGGATAACTTATGCAGCGGTTGCCTCCCTTCGCTGTGAAGAGTCAGTTTGTTATGTTCAATGCACCAGGATTCCAACATGCTTGTTCGCAGTGCTAATTGCTCTGCCATGACAGAGTTTGTGCTATCCACACCTGTTTGATTGATTGTTTTCATCGCATGCTCAATTAAATCGTTAAAAGAGATTGTCTTATCTTTTAGTTGAATTTTTGCTATTACATCCCCTCTGGTTAACGCAACACCAAAATGGAGCGTATCGAAAAGAAAATGAGAAATCCTGGGATTTAAAACATGCGTCGTTGAAAGAAAATCTTTCATGAATTGATCAAAAGATACTTCAGCGACTATCAACGTATTAGTATTTGGATTTATTCCAACATTCACACCGGGATAGAGCGCCTGAATGAGGAGCAATAAACCTTCCTTGACCTCAGAGGGAATATTAGGGTTGGCGCAAAAATCATCTTTACTAACAGGGTTATAGATAATTTCCAATCGAGACAGATAATCATCATCCTGCCATCGTTCGGGAGTGTAACGAGCATCATCAGTCATTACAAAGCCCTCAAGATTAATATCCGATTCGTAAGATTTACATAAATCGACTAGTGTTGCCTCAATCTTCAGAAGAAGTTTTTCTGTAAAGCATTTTTGTTTAATGTAGGATCTTAAGGCAAGCGCTTCATCAGGCTTATCGCATTTTGTATTGAGTGGACACGATGCAATAAAGGATTGTGGCAGCGCTAATGCACTGGATAAAATACTGCCGAGGGTGTAATGGATGATTTCACCAGACTGCTGACTTTTAGCACTGCGGATAAACGTGGCGTCACAAACTCCAGATTCGTTTTCTGCCTCAATTTCAAATGCCAGAATAGCAGCCAGCAAAGCCTGATTTTTTCCCGTTAGTGCAGCAATCACCTCAGGATTTGTCAGTATTTCCTGCATTTTGGCGTTATTACCGGTATATTGTACATTGGCATATAGCCCCCTTAGCTGATCACGCAGTGCTATTACTTCTTTCTCATAAGTTGCCATCAGTTGTTTACGCGTTGCGGCAAATTCATTCCCTGCCAATCTTATTTTCAAATGCGAAATTAATTCTGCCAGATCAAAATGCGTACCATGATGTCCACGTAAACTTGATTGCATCACTCTCTGTTTGAGATTTTTTGAATTTAGCGTATTCAGTTCAATTAAATTTTCTGTAAAGGATAAATAACTCGTTGGATAGATAGCGTCCAGTATTTGCGTGATTTCATGAAGGCGATAAGGTGGAGCCAGGGCCACGATTTCTCTCATCACAAAAGGCAGGTCTGAGAATTGCGGGTATTTCCTAAAGAACTCTTTAAAATCGCTGATATTCCCTTTTTCAATCAAGGCATACAATTCATCAACTTTGAAGGTTGTTTGAGTCTCAATAAAGTGGATTGAATCAATGTATTTGAAAGACAAAGGTAATCCGCCTGGAAAATCAATTTCCATATATTGATTAAGCGTTATGAAAAGAGAATCTAACTCGCCCTTCAATAATCCTTGTGCATCCAATTGAGCGAAATGCTCAATTATTTTTGATTTAATCAAGTTTCCCTCGGGAGTTGCCGGTATAGAATTTATGACATAGAAAAGATGGCAGAGACTTTCTTTAAATCCGTTGATACCATGGTAAATTTCATCCGATCCCGGGGTAGTAACAGTGACTGAGTGAAGGGTGCCACTTCCCTCTTTGTAAGTAAAAATATAGTTACACATTCCGTAGTTTTGATAATCATTGTCAAGTGTAATTTCCGGTGTTAATTGAATGTGTACAGGGACTTGCTGTCTCGCTACATAATCGCCTAACTTAATGACAACGTGGCGAAGATAGGATGGAGGTATCTTTCCCAGATTAAAATTGACACTGCAATAATGCTTTTCGGTCGTAAAGGCTGTTTTAAAGGGAGCGGTGCAAACCAAATCCTGATCTTGCATGGCCCTGTCTCTCTTATCAAGCTTGGTAGGCATATTATTCATTCCTACATTGGAGCGCGCTGTTTCTGACAGTAAATACGCAGTGCCCATAATACCCTGATAGTTTTCCTGTTTTTTGACATATTGACTTGTACCCTGGACTGGTAGAAAAAGGGGAACGCCATAGGGATAATCCGGGATATAGTGTAAGTCCGTATATTTGAGCGCCAGGTATGCCAAGCCAGGCGTTTTAAGAAGTTCGTCATAGCGTGCCTGGGGTTTTGCATGCATCCAATAATCATACTTTTCTTGTTTAGCAAAAAAAGTTGAATAGACGCTATTGGCTCTATTATATATTCGTAATGCACCCTGCAGATGGGTGATATCTTCAATTTCAACTTCAGAGTATAAGGGGTTATCCGCTTTATGTGCTTGAAGATGCTCATACAAGGCAGGATTGTTTAATTTTCTTGCCAGGAATACGTGGATATTAGTAACGATAAGGGATTGTTGATCCGCACTGTTTAAAAAAGAGTTTATAGTTTCTACGCTGAATTGACTGCCGGGGTAAGAGGCTGCAATTAACAGAATACTTAGCCAGTCATAGTTATTTTTAGTGGCTATTCCTTGAAGGACAACCGCCTCTACACCAGAAGCAAGTGCACAACTTAAAAATACGACACTATTATCGTTTGTAACTAATGAAGCTATTTCTTTACCCGTAAACGCTGCCAGACGCCTCATTATATTGGTTCTTGCCTGATCCGAGCAGATGAATAAATCCAGGAGCAAAGCATGATCCAGTAAATTTTTGAGCTCACGTCCAGCTACTGTGTTTACAAGCGCTTTGAAATCTTGGGGAAAATAAGTAATGATAAATTTAAGACTTTCATTGGTTAATGCTTCAAGAGAAAAAGTGGGCAATAGAAGGTTCGGATTTGTTTTGATCAATGCATAAAGTTTAGAATGAGGAATCTGTTTTGCACATAAATTAAGCAATTCATGGTCACTCATCATACCCAATTCTGTCATGCGCCGTGCGATAAGAAGAATCGCTGAATGGTTATTTCCATCGATGGCAAAATGTAATAATGGCTTGATTTTATTACTATTAGCCGGAGAGTTTATATAACCACCCAGAGAGGATAAATCTTCATTGCAAATAGCGTACTTCATGTACTCATCAGCTTTCCGTTCATCTTCAAGTTGTTGTCTCTCGCTATTAATCCGCATTATTTCATTGCATAGCGCGTGTCCTTGTTGAAGGGCTAATTTTGCATCAGGATCGTTTTCTCTCTCTACCAAGTGCTCCAGTGTTGATAAAAATTCTGAGGTCAAAATGCTATCAAAATTAGCAAGGAGACACATTGCTTGAACCAAATTAATAATGAATTCGGCTCCGCTTTTTACAGCACTAATGCTGAGACTTTCTTGATCAGGAGCAGGGAACTCAAGCAGATCCAGCATCGCGTAATTAGGTAATTTAAATATAGAATCCTGGGCTGCTATTGCTACAGTCTCGCTGCCAGACCTGATAATTAAAGTGACTAAACTATATCCTTGATAAGAGGCCAATATATCGTGGTGGTTTCTTATTAATTCGGCTAACTGTTGTTCCAGTTTCTGTTTTTCATTGGAGTTTTTATTAACGGCTAGCCACAGGAAGGCCTGTACCATAACAAATAGTGAGTCATCCTGATTTTCTTGAGGCTCAATGGGAATGAAAAATCCCATATCATTTCCGGGCATTTCGTTATTCGCATGGAGTGGTTGCTTCGCCTCAGGCAATTGCAGGGGATTAAGTTTAATGCGTGCTATGGCATCACCAAAAGTTCCTGATGCAATCGAAACGCCGCGCAGCCTTAATAGTTCTAATGCAAGATGACTTAAAAGAATATCAGTGGTGGATATCATGATTTTAATTCTCCAATTGCGGCCCTGAAAATCAAAAAAGCCAGTTACTACCAGGTAATCGAATTTGTTTTTTATGTGTTCAAACAATGATAAGGGGCGCGACTTAAGAGAGAATTTTTTGTTATACGCATTTTTTGCAAACAGGAAGGCTCGAGCTGCCCGAGAAATAGAATCACTATTAGGAACTGTCAGATGAGTACAATTTATGGGAGTATGGCTACATGAATCGGTTTTGAGCCTCTGGTAAATTATCAAGCTTAAATGATTAATCGGAGCAAAAAATGCCTTATATCGATTTATTAAAAAATATTTGGAATTTTATTTATGATCCCGAAACGGATGTTGTTGAAAAAATAGAGAAATTCTTTCATAAAGAGTACGAACAATGTATTAATGGCGTTAGAATGAATCGTGCTGAATACACTCAGCATGTACTTGCACAAAGGCAAACGATGACAATCGATTCGATTGATTACAAACATGTCCTGGAAAAAGGAAATGAGCTGTTTGCCATTTATTATCCCCTGGGAAAGAATAGAGAGGGTCTTCCTTTAGAAGCCGAAGTGATTGCCTACTTTCATTTTGAAAATCAGCAGTTATATAGAATACATGGGCAGGTTCGTTTGATTAAAGGGGATCTAACGGATGTTGATATGAATGAATAAAACCACCGTGAAATAACAGGAAGCAATCTGGGTTTTAATGTAATGTAGAGAATCACGATTGAGAGTTAAAACTAAAGTAAGTGGATTGGTTTGGTAAGTTGCAAATCCCACTTCCTGTGGTCAACACATCCTTGTGCTGTTTCCATTTTTAAGGACGTCATGTCCTGGTATCTGCAACTTCCAATGAGGTTAGTATGACTGAATTGCTCATACACGTCATTAAGATATACCCAGTAAATATTGTAAGAAATGTCTTACAAATAATCACAGAGATTCCTACAAAATCTTAGCGAATGTTATTTACCATTTTCATCGTCATCGCTTTTATCAACCCAATAATCGGGAGGGCCTCCTCCGGGTGTTGGTCTCGTAGGTAAAGGATTTAGCGTTGGACTTTTCTTGTTACCGCCTGCTCTGGAACATTCTTTTTGTCGATGTGCAATGATAATTTTGTTCGCTGTATCAATTAGCATGTTCTCTTTAAATGTAAAAAATAAATCACTATCACGAATCGTCTTGTCAGTTTCAATTTTGCATGCGACAAATAGTTTGGCATCATTTTTATCATTGAATTGTGCAATGGTTTCTTTTTCTAAAGACTCGGTGGTCTTAACCATGACTTGGAAAATAAAGGGGGCTGCGTTATTCAAATCGCCGTTGCCTTCTGCATATTGGGCATGGGTAATAGAAATGTTTGTTTGATTTAATTCATGCAATAACTCATTGTTGTCGTAGAGCCTATAAATAATCTTTTTTTGGGCTTCCTCATCAATGGATGCTTTTTGAGCCATAAAAAGTCTTGCTTCATTTAATTTATTAAAGGCAGCAATCAGTTTTTCTTCGCCTCTTGCATAGTGTTCGGTAATTTTATAGCGCATCTGATTTCCAAATACGTAGCTATTGATAATGTAGTATATGGCTCTATTAAGGAATTTTAGCAACCCTGGAGGAGGATTGTTAAAAGCCAAAATCAAGTGAGCCCAATGCCATTAATGCTTCAACTTAAACAAACACCTAATAATAGCCAGGCATAGGATGGATATGGTTCTACACGCCTGTTTGCCGAAATTAATCCGCACAGACCAGGGAAATTTTTTCCAAAATTTCCTCAATGGGTAACCCCATAACATTGTAGTAAGAGCCACGGATTTCTTTAACAAACGTATCCCGTACCTGCTGGATACCATAGCCCCCGGCTTTATCAAAAGGTTCCCCCGAATTGATATAATTCTCTATTTGCTGTTCTGTAAGAGGGTGAAACCTAATGTTGGTTGTTACGTAATTAACATACCATTGTTGTTCTGGAAGAAAAATTAATGCATACCCAGTATAAACGTCATGGGAATTGCCGCTAAGCATGCGCAGCATTCTATAAGCATCGTTATGGTCAGCTGGTTTTTCCAAAATATGATTTTGATAAGCAACCGTGGTATCGGCTGCCAGAATGATATCAGCAGCGCCTGTTGGAACCTGCGATAAAATAGTTTGAGCTTTTTCTCTGGCAAGCCGAGTGACATAGGTTTTAGCATCCTCGCTTTCTTGCAGGACTTCTTCAATATTGGCGGGCATAACCACGGCAGTTAATCCATGTTCTTGCAATATCTGCAAACGTCTTGGGGATGCACTGGCCAGAATTATCTTTAATAGATGATTAGGTTTCATTAAAAATAGTTCATTACTTTAATCTTATTGCAATTCTATACTTCTTTGGCAAAAAATCTAATTATAGCCTGTTAAACGTTCCTCTGAACAAGGCGCATCGCTGGGCCAGTCCTGGCAGAGGTCTTTTCGCCGTTAACAACGGTTCTTTTGACCCTGTATGCGCTTCTATTCTGTGCCCTTTGATGGATGGTCCAATAGCCTATATAATCTTTATTACAAGTTCAAATCAATGGTGGACGAGGGCTCAACCATTGTCAGGTTAAGGATACCAATGGTTAAATCAGCTTTAATAATCGCACTGATGGCTTTTAGCATCATCACGGAAGCAGCCCTGCCTGCTGATCCAATCCAACGCTGTTTAGATGTTAGAAGGCTTGTAGACTTTACCTCAAAACAGAAAATGGCTGCCAAAGAGGCGCCTGGTGTCCTGCCCTTTAAATTTCATAAAGTTTCAGCCTCTGAGTTGCCGTTAGCTAACCCTGTGGGCAATATGGATGAAGTTATCCAGGCCTTAAATAATCAAATTGAGAACTGCAATAAAAACCAGGGTGACTTTCAGACAGTGACTATTGCCGGCCGTCAAATTAAAAGGCAGGAATGGTGCCTGAATACCAATAAGAAAATGCTCAGCCTTGCAAAGGCTGCTCAGGGTGATTTTAAAAAATATTTAACCAGTATTAAAACCGAATTTGACTGGTATAAAAGCGATGGCTGGCCTGTAAATCATGCAGGATTTAAAAAGGGCGAATTTCAGTTTACTGCCTATTACGCACCAGCCCCAGTCGAGGCACGCAGTAAACGCGGTGGATCATTTCTACATCCGATCTACAGTAACCCCGGTGTAGTAAGTGTCGCTTTAGAGTCCAGAAAACTTAATTTGAAAGCCCCTCTTTGCGGGGTTGAGCCGCTTACTAAAATGGTGCGGGGATTTTGTTTGAAAAATGCCGATGGTACCTATTCCATAGCGCCAGACCGCGAAGAAATTGCTCATGAGGCTTTGCATCCTAAATATGTCATCGGCTATGTCGAAGATCCAAACGACCCGCCTTTTTTGATGCTTCAAGGGTCTGGTTCATTAATGCTTGACGGCAAATTATTTCACATCAATTATGATGGTGCTAACGGCAGGCCACGCACGATGCTGGGCCGTATCGTCCAATGCGCGCAAGATCCCACCTGCGGGGGCAACCTTGATACAATGGAACGTTGTGCTAAAGATCCTAAATGCCATGATGAAGCAAAGTTACGCTGTAACCTATCCCAAAAAATTAAACTAAGCGGGGCATCGGAAAAGCAAATTCGTCAGTTTTTAGATCACCCGCTTAACCAGGCGAAAGCGGCCGATTTACGAAATCGCGATCAAAGCTATGTATTTTTTGCCAAAGAGGATGGTGGGCCTTATGGTTCAGAAAATATTACTCTAACGCCACATGTATCCTGTGCAACCGATCACCGGGTAATACCTATCGGAATGAATTTTATTTATAACAGCAAAAAATCGACTTCATGGTGTGTGGCCCAAGACGCAGGGGGTGCCATTGTGGGGGCTCATGTTGACGTCTATAAGGGGGAGGGAACCCAAGCGGGTATAGAAGCAAATTCACTCAATCATGCAGGCTCGCTCTATGTGGCACTGCCCAAACGTCAATAAGCCCAAACAGCCTTTGCGACACAGACAGCCTACGTATAACCAGGGTTTTTATTTGCCGTATGAAAACCTTGGGACGTTTTATCCATGAAAATGGAACACAGTGCTCCAAATAACTGCAATTCCAATGGTTTTTATACTATCCGAGTCCAATAGTATTGCTGTCTTCTTGCCACTCCTTAATAATGAACGACGGCATTCAGCATCACTCTGTTGATGAGGTGGAAAGGGTTATGGTGGAGGCGGCGGTCACCGTGAAACATAGGGATTAATAACAATTGAGGGATACAACATGCTCATTACGTTGATAATGGCTATTCTTACTCTTGTAGTAACCAGTTTCGTTGTTTTCGGTATTGTATTTTGGCACAAGGGTGAGCACCAGCATTTAGCGAGGAGTTTTCTTGTTATTACACTTTCAGCCTTCTTGATATTTTTTGTTATCCTAATCGCTTTTTTTATAACTTCATTTTCTCAGCACTATTTCAAGTAAAGCTATTTGCTGGAATCTTTTTTAAGCACTTCACGGTGTTGACTCAAGATCATTGCATTCAAGAAAAAGGCAATACACCAACAGAGGGCATTTGGCCCATGGCTAAAAATTATCCAGAATTTTGACCAATAGGCAAGAACAAGAAGACCAGGTGGGATTTTTATCGATGAATTGATAGAAATGGCTTATCATCTTCATAGAACCAATTTTGATATCGAAGGAAAAATTAATTTTAGTGTCCATTCTATTAATTGAATACGATTGAGAGTCTTTAGGATGACTGCCCTGTAAAATTAATTCCAAATACAAAGAGATAGTGAAGAATATTAAATTGTCATTATCAAATAAATAACAGGATAGATAATGCGCTTAGGATTAGCTGTAGTTTTCTTTATCAGCATTTTAAATACTGCCCTGGCCAGTCCGTCCTTCACGTTGCGTGAAGCGTTGAATTTAGCCTATCGTAATAATCCTGAACTACAAGCTGAAAAAGATAAAGCGTGCGCAATGAAAGGGCTGTTTATTCAAAGCGGCCTTTTTCCAAATCCTCAGCTCGCTCTAACTGCAGAAAATATGGGTGGGTCTGGCCAATATACAGGGTATGAATCTGCGGAAACCACCCTTGCGATTACGCAACCTATCCCTCTTGGCCATCGCCTTCACTATTTGAAGCAGGCGAGTTTTGCTGATTATTTAACGTCTTTAGCAACCATTAAAGTGCAGAAGAGTGTGTTATATATTGCGGTGGCCACCGCTTATGTCGATGCGTTATATGCTGAACAGTGGCACCAGGTCACAAAAAAATTGATTCAACTGAATGAGGAAATTGTTTCAGCGATTAAGCGCCGGGTAGATGCAGGAGCAGCACCTGAACTTGATTTAAGGTTAGCTGAAGTGCGGCTGGGTAAGGCCCTTATTCAAGAAAAGGCTGCAGCTCAAATGGCTTTAACTGCGCGTGCCAACTTGGCCCGCCTGGTAGGTAATGAGTTGCGGATTGATAGCCCTTTGTCTGACAAAGAGTTAAAACATACAATCTGGCACTGGCCAAATTTACTTAAAAAATTAAATCAAAGTCCCCAGATTATCGCTACGGCAGTACAAATTAGAGCAAAGCGAGCAGGTATTGTTGCTGCTAAAAAATCAGTATGGCCTGATTTAAATATTCAGGTCGGGGCACGTCATTTTTCCGATGATGGCAGTAATGCGGCGGTAGTTTCCGCTTCGTCTCAACTCCCTCTCTATAATCGTAATCAAGGAAATATCCTTTCTGCAGAAGCAGGATTAACTCAAGTCATTCATCAATACCAAGGTGTTCGTCTTGAAGTAAGAAAAAATTTATACATTGCGTTTTTACAAGCAGAACAAAGTCGTTTTGAAGCGAATTTAGTGACGAATTCCTTATTACCATTGGCACGTAAATCGATAAAATTAGCCCAAAATGGTTATGGAATGGGTAAATTTACTTATCTGCAATTATCGCTAGCCCTCAATACACTTTATGAAGAAGAGCAGCATTACCAACAAGCGCATGCCGAGTACCATAAAGCGCTAATTCAAATTTCTGGTCTATTGGGGCTACAGGAATAAGGAGAAAAATTGAAAGTGAAATCCCCTAACTTAACGTGGTTATTTTTTCTGTTTTATTTTTTACTCATGGTGGGAATGGCATCATGCTCCTCCGATAAAGAAATAAAGCAAAACACGGAAAAAGGACCGCACCATGGCCGTTTGTTGAGACAAGGGCCATTGACTTTGGAGTTAGCCGTTTTTGAAAAAGGAATGCCGCCGCATTTTCGAGCTTACCTTTATAAAGATGGCAAGCCTCTCAGTGTGGATGGAACACATTTAACCATCAAGCTGCGCCGTTTTACGGGGGCAGTCGATACCATCACTTTTGAACCGGTCAATGATTTTTTACAGAGCCAGCAAATTATTCAAGAGCCGCATTCCTTTGATGTAACCGTTGATCTTATTAACCAGGATAAGAAGTATGAATGGCAGTATGCAAGCTATGAAGGCAGAATGCATCTTGGCGTTCCTATTCTTAAGGCTGCGGGAATAGAAACCGCAGTCGCTAAAGAAGAGACTTTAAAAAAACAATTAAAAGTTGTAGGGAAAATTGTACCTAACCGCGATACATCCGCACCTGTGTATCCTCGCTATTCCGGTATTATCAAATCCATGACAAAAAAATTGGGTGATAAAGTAGCCAAAGGAGATGTCTTAGCCACGATTGAAAGCAATGAAAGTTTACAAAACTATACCGTTTCAGCACCGATTAACGGTATTGTTGTACAAAAGCAGGCAACATCCGGGGAACTGGCAAAGGGAGATAGGCCCATTTATGAGTTGGCTGATTTAATGAATGTATGGGCTGATTTAACACTTTATCGGAAAGAAGCCCCATTAGTAAAAGCGGGCATGGAAGTCATTGTTACAGGTGATGAAGGCATACCAAGGGCTGTCAGTACAATCAGTTATATTTCCCCTCTTGGGATTGAGGACAGTCAAACGGTTCTGGCTCGTAGCATCCTGTCCAATGAGTCGAATGAATGGTTGCCTGGTATGTACGTCAATGCAGCCATTGTTATTCAGGAAAAGACCGTTGCTGTAGCAGTGCCTCGTGATGCGTTACAGCATTTAGGGAAAACGGATGTTGTTTTCGTGCAACAAGGGGATGATTTTGAGGCAACACCGGTCGTGATAGGCGACGAGGATGACGCCTGGGTTGAAATACGGTCGGGACTGAAACCAGGGCAGCGGTATGTCAGTAAAAACAGTTTTTTTCTAAAGGCGGAACTCGGTAAATCGGGAGCAAGTCATGAGCATTAAGGAGTAATAATGCTGGAAAAAATACTAGAGGTTTCCTTAAAGCACCGCTGGTTTGCTTTGCTATTCACCCT
Source organism: Legionella feeleii (assembly GCF_001467625.1). GTDB lineage: Bacteria > Pseudomonadota > Gammaproteobacteria > Legionellales > Legionellaceae > Tatlockia > Tatlockia feeleii. The sequence goes on along the minus strand of NZ_LNYB01000080.1, from coordinate 41,519 downwards.
GATTATCGCCCTTTTAGGCGTATATAATTTTAATAAATTACCCATTGATGCAGTGCCTGATATTACCAATGTGCAAGTGCAAATTAATACACAGGCAGATGGCTATACACCCTTTGAAGTAGAACAACGCATTACGTTTCCCATTGAAACCGCCATGAGCGGCTTACCTTCGCTAGACTACACCCGTTCCCTTTCACGCTACGGCTTATCGCAAATTACGGTTGCCTTTAAAGATGGGACGAATATTTATTTTGCCCGTCAATTAATTAATGAGCGGTTACAAGAAGTAAAAAACAAACTGCCGCCTGATATAAATTCCACTCTGGGTCCCATTTCTACAGGCTTGGGCGAAATCTTTATGTACACCGTTAACAATAAAGCGAATGTCCCGGCTAATAAACAATATAACGCAACAGAGCTTCGCACCATACAAGATTGGATTATCAAGCCGCAGTTGCGTAATGTGACCGGCGTGGCTGAAGTCAATTCCATTGGTGGTTTTCAAAAACAATTCCACATTACCCCGTTTCCTGCGAAGCTCGTACGTTACCGTTTAAGTTTAAATGACGTGTTGCAGGCATTGGAGCGTAATAATGCCAATATCGGTGCTGGTTATGTTGAGCGTTATGGCGAACAATATTTGATTCGCGTGCCGGGGCAGGTAAAAAATATCAATGATATCAATAATATTGTGATTGCAAGTTTTGAAGGAACGCCTATTCGCATTCGTGATGTAGCCAATGTCCAATTAGGAGAGGAACTTCGGGCAGGTGCCGCCACGGTAGGTAATAAAGAGGTCGTTTTAGGCACGGTTTTTATGTTGATGGGAGAGAATAGCCGCACTGTTTCCGAACGGGTAGCAGAAAAATTGAAATTAATTAATAAAACGCTTCCAGCAGGTATTGAAGCAGTGCCTGTTTATAACCGTACGACCCTGGTTAATGCCACTATTAACACAGTCAAAAATAATTTACTTGAAGGGGCTTTGCTTGTATGCATTATTTTATTTCTCTTTTTAGGTAATGTACGAGCCGCCCTGATTACAGCCCTGGTAATTCCTTTATCGATGTTACTAACGGTTACAGGCATGGTAACCAATAAAATCAGTGCCAATCTTATGAGTCTTGGGGCTTTGGATTTTGGGTTGATTGTGGATGGTGCGGTGATCATTGTTGAAAATTGTTTAAAACATCTTGGTCAGGCCCAGCATGAGTTGCAGCGAGTTTTAACGACTGAAGAGCGTTTGGCGGTCATTAAAGAAGCGACCACAGAAGTTATCCGCCCAAGTATATTTGGCGTATTCATTATTACGGTAGTGTATTTACCCATCCTTACCTTAACTGGTGTGGAAGGAAAAATGTTTTTGCCTATGGCAGAAACGGTCATTATTGCTTTAATGGCTTCCATGCTTTTTTCACTTGTCTTTATACCCGCAGCAGTCGCTGTTGTCTTGCGGGGAAAAATACAGGAAAAAGAAAATAAGTTAGTCCATTATCTTACTTTGGGCTATGAAAAACTTCTCCGGTTATGTTTTAAGGCACGCCTGCAAATATTAAGTGCGGCTTGTATACTGGTTGTCCTAAGTTTATTGCTGGCATTTCACCTCGGCGGTGAATTTATTCCAAGTCTGGATGAAGGTGATATCGCCATGCATGCCATGCGCATTCCTGGAACCAGTTTAACGCAAGCATTGAAAATGCAAAATTTGGTGCAACAGCGCGTCAGTGAGTTCCCAGAAGTAAAGCAAGTGTTCTCCAAGATGGGAACTGCGGAAATTGCAACTGATCCTGCGCCTCCCTACGTAGCTGATACTTTTATTATGCTAAAACCCCGCAAGGATTGGCCAAATCCTAAAAAAGAAAAGAAAGTTTTAGTCGAGGAAATTGAAAAAGCGGTGACCCAAATTCCCGGTAATAATTATGAGTTTATGCAACCCATTCAAATGCGGTTTAATGAATTAATTTCGGGGGTCAGGAGTGATATTGCCGTTAAGGTATTTGGCGACGATATGCGCACGCTCCAAAAAACAGGGGAATTAATCTCCAGGCAAATGGAAAAAGTACCCGGGGCTTCTGATGTTAAAGTAGAACAGGTCAGTGGTTTGCCTTTACTAACGGTAGTGATTGATCGCAACGCGTTGGCTCGCTATGGATTACAAATTAGTGAGGTACAAGATGCCGTTGCTATCGCTATAGGGGGAAAAAAAGGAGGGGAGCTCTTTGAAGGCGATAAACGATTTTCACTGGTTGTGCGTTTACCGGAAGCATTGAGAACAAAATCGAATGTACTTCGCCAAATTTTTATCCCGCTCCCTTTGTCCAAAGATGGAGAACGCCACTTTATTCCTTTGAGTGAAGTAGCCTCTTTAAAGCTTGATGAAAGCCCAAATCAAATTAGTCGCGAAAATGGCAAGCGGCGTATTGTCGTTACTGCAAACGTCCGTAATCGCGATTTAAGCTCGTTTGTGATGGATGCAAAAAATAAAATAGAACGAAATGTAGAGCTACCCAGTGGATATTGGATAACCTGGGGAGGGCAATTTGAACAGTTAGAGTCTGCCGCCGCACGCTTAAAAATAGTAGTCCCAATTACATTAGGCATTATTTTTTTATTATTGTTCATGAGTTTCAACAGTGCAAAAGATGCTTTATTAGTCTTTACTGGTATTCCTCTGGCGTTAACGGGTGGTGTGTTTTTCTTGTGGATGCGAGGTATCCCACTCTCTATTTCTGCGGGAGTTGGTTTTATCGCCTTATCAGGGGTTGCTGTATTAAACGGTTTAGTCATGATCAGCTTTATCAATAAATTACGTGAGCAGCACATTCCTTTGCACGAAGCTATCTTTCAAGGCTCGGTTGCACGATTGCGGCCTGTATTAATGACTGCACTAGTCGCCTCATTGGGATTTGTTCCCATGGCACTCGCGACGGGGACAGGCTCAGAAGTCCAAAGGCCCTTAGCAACGGTGGTCATTGGAGGCATTATTTCCTCTACCTTTTTAACCTTATTGGTTTTGCCAGGACTTTATTATTTGTTTCATAGGAATAAAGAGGAAACCTGGCGAAAGAATTGACTCTTTGTGATAGTTATTATCGATTGCCCAGGTTGTTTAGCTTGGATCCCAATAGCTTGCTATGAGAAATAAGAGCTTCTTTTGGCTTTCATGGCTTACCTCTTCAGTCCTTTTCTGTCCGTAATGAATCATGTATTTTCCAGGTATACATATTGACGTTAAGCCGCTCGTAAGGAGGCGTGGGGAACTCAAAATTTTTCTTGGTAATCAGTTCAACACAACATGCAACAACAGCCGAGTCATAGCGTTTTCCAGCGCCTTCCTGCAACTCATTTAGCGTTGCTTCAATTGAATTTTTAGGGCGGTAGGGCCGATGAGAACTCATGGCTTCGAATACATCGGCGACTGTCACAATCTTTGTTTCAAAACGAATTTCATTCGCTTTTAATCCATGGGGATAGCCGGAACCATCCAACCGTTCATGATGATGTAAAATAATGTCGAAAATGGTTCGGTTAAAGGCGACCCTTTTGGCAATTTGAGAACCTACTTCGGGATGGATTTTTATAAAATCATATTCCAATGGGGTAAGCTTTGCGGGGGAAACCAGAATCTCCATTGGCACCCGAGTTTTACCTATATCATGGATTAATGCACCTAAATAAATTTCATGTACTTTTTTAGCGCTTAGGCCAAAATTTTTAGCGATTTCTTCGGCTAGTTTCGCGACACGAAACTGATGTCCTGCCGTAAATGGATCGTGTTGTTCTGTAATGGAGGCTAAGGACTCAATCGTTTTGTCTAAAATATCCTGCAGTTTGCGCTTTGCTTGCCGTAGAGATTGAGTCTTTTTTTTCACTAGTTCCGACAAATGCTCCCGGTGCATTATCAATTCTTTATTGTTTTTTTCCAGGATGGATTTTTGACATAAATTTTCTAGAATAATGGAAGTGGAAATTGTAAAGCTATTAACGATGGAGTCAAATAAATTGAATTGGTTAAAATCGCTAATTTTTATGATAATTAATCCATAAAATATATCTTTTGCAAAGAGGGAATACACTTGTATTTCCTTATCTTCAATTGATTCGCAAAGTTGGAAAAAATCAGTCATGCTAAAGGTTCCATGTTTCAAATCGATGGTTCCAATAAGCTTGGATTGCAACTCTTTATTACTATTTTTGATGAGACACACCTCACATTCTTTTACGCCAGGTATACTGCGGATAATTTTTTCAAGATAAGGTTTGATTTGATCCGTATTGGTAAAAATGAAGAGCGCGCTATGCGCAGCATAAAGTCTAAATAGAATTTGCTCATTATGTGTTAACTGATTTTCATTCTTCATTTTTTGTAGTATTCATACGGTTATGCAAAAATTCTTCTGGTCTGACATAGGCGGGGTTTTTAACAATTTGTCCATGCACAAACATGAGCGGGTGAACTTGCAGGACATCGTATATCAATCCCCCATCGAATTTATTGACATCATATTGGCAAACAACAGTAACCGGGTGTGTATCAAAGATGGTATTGATGAGGGCTTCATAAACTATTAACTGATCTGAGCCAGGAATATTTCTGCAGGACCATGTCATTTCCCCTGAAAGACGACTCCCGGAAAACCCTGCGGCGATAGCCTGATCATAGTGATTTTTAAGACGAGAAAGCATTTGCTCGGGTACAAATTTTCCATCTGGACAATAGACTGAGACAGCAGGAGAAATTTCAACCTGCCTGGTTTGGGGTAGCTCTACATCCAGTTCGGCAAGCCATGCCCTTACTTCTTCGGGTGTCATCGTATCGACGAAATATCCAATTTGTTCATTGTTGGCTATTCCTGATTCGATATATTTGGAGATGACCCGACGTTTCTCAGATTCATCTCGATAAATAAGGCAAGCATGGGCACCATGTTTGAAGTGCTTATAACTAAATCCTAAAGAGATGTCTTCATCACGGTTCCTGGACATTCTAAAATTTCCTTATTAGCTTGTCAGATCTCTATTAGAGTATAGCTCTTGCCTTTTGTTTTTTTGTATCTGGCTTTCACACTGCCCAATGGCTGCAAGTCAATCAAGTCTGATCCCGTGGTGAATGTGGGTAGTTTTACCCATACCGCCTCCATTATGGATGCCCTATAATAAATCAATATGAATATTAAATGTGTTTGGTGCGCATGGCGTGACTAATCGATTTTTCAGGAGATAACTATGCCGGGCCTATTAGACGAGTATATTGAACGCCTTCGTGGTGGTGACATTAAAACGTTTCTAACCTATCAAGACGCACTCATTAAAAAATATGGCAAACTGTCGTCCGAGCAATTGGCATTGGCAACCATGCATGAACTCCTTTTGGCGGATAATCTGCAAGGAGAGGATTTAGTTACAGCATTTAATACACAAATGTTGCTGGAACAATTATTGGAGCAATGTTCCCCAGACGGAAATGTGCAACATTATAAAGCAGATCGTTTTTATAACACGGCTAAAGGACGGGTGCAGGGATTTATCGTTTATCTTGAAGATATCTTACTGTATAAACATTATCAAAAAGATGAACTGGTAAAACTGCTTAAACAGGATGACTTTTTACAGCATGAAGCCGCTATAAACAAGCATCGGGAAGCAACAAGCAAAATACATAGAGACGAGGTTTATGCCTACAAAGGCTCTCTGGGAATCCCAAGATCTCGAGATATCGATACCTACAAACAGTCTAATCAAGGCTATGTGTCATTTGTACAGCGCTTCCGAAATAAACTGGTAACGGCACCTGTTGATGACAGCTTTAACGAGAAGGAACGAGATGCCTTTTCAAGAATTTATTTTGACGATCCGGTTGCAATTCCTCGAAAATGGCATCATTACGTGGAAATTGCCAGAACATTCCTGGAAACCAGTCCCACTCAAAAAATGTTGTCTCTATTTCAAAATGCGAGTCTTCCAAAAGCGTTTAAAGAAAAATTTTCAGCCTTACTGGGAGAAGCGCAATTTAAAAATCAACAATTGGCTGTAATGATGGCTATGGTATCGGTGATGCAAACATCACAATTGACCGTAGCTGCAGACTCCCTGGCGAAACAAATGGGATTTACCAATATCACAGCGCTGCAAACGGAATTAAACCTCCTGTTTAAACGACTTGAATCCGGTGCACAAGAATCTGTTAATGCGGTGATTCAGGCAATGACGAATACCAACAAATCAGTCGATGAGCTCAAGAAGGATTTGAAATCGGTCCAACAAGTTCGCTTTGAGGGAGTAGAACCAGCATCTACCGAACCCAAGTCAACCCTTCAAGAAACGCATGCCTCCGAAGAAGATGATGAATTAATCAAGGAATTAATGGCTGGAATGGAAGGCAATAGGGATATTTTATATAAGAATACCCATAATTTAGTCAATGAATTGCATAAACAGGGTTATGATCAAGGCTCCAGCGAATATAAATTATGTTTATTGGTCATTCAGAGCTTGCAGAGGAACCCCAAAACCGCTTCTTTAGATACAAGTGAGCAAAAAACAATTTTTAATTTTGTCATCAATAAATTTGTCAAAAAACTGAATGCGGATCAGGCAAAATACATGCTAAGTCTCAGCGGAGTGGACATAGACATACAAATTGGTAAAAAAATTGGTAATTACTTTGATCGTCCTTCTGCTACAAATTATGGCTTGTTTACCACAGAGGTTTATCCCAAAATAAGTGATTACATTGAGAAAAGCGACCACACCAAGCAGTTTTCCAATTTCGGTTCTATTCTAAGAGGTCCTTTAACTGAATACCTAAAACAGTGCTATACCTCCGAAGAATTTGAGGCGCAAAATCTCGACGGTTTTATGGTAGAGCGGGTAAATTCCTTTTTTGCTGGCAAGGCTGATGAGATATTAGGGAAACATTTTCAACTCATGGCGAAGCAACAAATACAAGATTATTTAGCGGATATAGCCGATCTTCCGGAGCCTGCCAAAGAGAAAATTGAGCGCGAATTCCTGGCGCATATGCAACGCTCTCCTCATCATCAATATAAGGAATTAAAAGATTTCTTGCTCTCCATATCAAAACCTGAACGAGTAATTCCCTATATGGAACACGTTATTGATAATGCTATCCATCAATTTATGGATAGCCATAAAGATCTGTTGCCTGATCGCGGCAGCCAAATGAGTATTTAATGCTTTAACATTTCTGAGGAAGTATCCCGTAAATTGTCTGGCGAACTACGGGGTACGCCAGTTAGCCTTGACTGGTTCAAGGGGTTCGGTCAATTAAGCCAAGCTAAAAACCTATTTCTCTTACCCAGGCTAATATCACTTTTAATGCCTGTTTAAATTTCTCTAAATTTGGCTTAAGTAAAGAATTCATTAGGATTAAGATGGATTTTTTGGCAGGCCATGATTAAAGTAAGAAAGGCTGGAGGTCGATTTTATTCAAGCGAGTTCCCTCCCGCCTCCTGCTTACTGAAAATTGGAAAAACGAATCTATGTTAAAGGGCTTAAAGGTAATTGACCTCAGTTCGGTCCTCGCAGGTCCATCAGTCGCTACTTTTTTTGCTGAGTTGGGTGCCGCAGTGATTAAAATTGAGCATCCCCTTCATAAGGATGTTACCAGAACGTGGAAGCTTCCGGATGAAGATCCTGATTCGGAGATTTCAGCCTATTTTGCAAGTGTTAATTTTCGGAAGGAATACCTGTTTTTAGATCTTGGGAATGAAGAAGACTATGTCCGTTTTCTTAACCTCATTTCAGACGCTGATATTTTAATAATGAATTTCAAAAAGGGGGATGATGTAAAGCTTCGAATACAGGATGAGTATCTTCTCAGTATCAACCCCCGTTTGATCATTGGAAAAATAAACGGTTACGGGGAGGAAAACGACCGCGTCGCCTACGATCTGGTACTTCAAGGTGAAAGCGGGTTTATGTCAATGAATGGCACCCATGATAGCGGACCCGTTAAAATGCCAGTTGCGCTAATCGATGTACTCGCAGCCCACCATCTGAAAGAAGCTATCCTTCTTGCGCTCTATAATCGGGAAAAAAGCGGGGAAGGCAAGGTGGTTTCTGTCTCCCTTTACGATGCTGCGATTAGCAGTCTTGTTAACCAGGCATCCAATTACTTAATGACTGGACAGATACCACAACGTATCGGATCAATACATCCCAATATTGCCCCCTATGGTGAAGTGTTCCGTACAGCAGATGGCGCCCAGGTAGTCTTTGCGATAGGTTCTGATCAGCATTTTACAAAGTTATGCACTATCCTTGGCCTGAAAGACCTGCCGGGAAAAAATGAGTTCAGGAATAATCAAAACAGAGTAAAAAACCGAGAAAAGCTAGCTTCACTAATTACAGAACAAACAGCGAAATTACATAGCGATAAGCTTCTCGAAATTCTGCACCGTGAACATATTCCAGCCGGAAAAATTATGGATCTCAAGGAAGTTTTTGATAACGATCAGGCGAAAGCGCTCATCCGGGAAGAAGTCATCGATGGCATCCCGACAGCACGAATGGCCTCGTTCATTTTCAAATAACCACGTCGGGTCAAGGGCTGATATCCAACCTTCATTCAATAATGCCCTGAAGGACATCCTTTGCCTCTTTTGATAGCTGGCCAATAGCCTATATAATTATTGTTATTACCAATTCAAATCCAAGGTTAGACGCAAGTCCAACCTTGTTAGGCAAAGGATACCAATGTTTCAATCCGCTTTAATAATTGTACTAATGACTTTTAGCATGATCACCCAGGCAGCCTTGCCCGTTGATCCAATTCAGCGTTGTCTGGATGTTAGACGATTGGCAGACTTTACCACAAGGCAGAAGATGGCTGCCAAAGAGCCCGGGGTATTGCGCTTTAAATTCCATAAAATTTCAGCCTCAGAGCTGCCGTTAAATAACCCTGTTGGCAATATGAATGAAGTGATTAGGGCATTAAATAATCAGATTGAAAACTGCACTAAAAAGCGTGGTGAATTTCAGAGAGTAACTATTGCTGGCCGTCAATTCAAACGCCAGGAATGGTGTCTTAATACCAACAAAAAAATGCTTGCTCTTGCAAAAGCCGCTCATGGCAATTTTCAAAACTATTTAACCAGCATTAAAAACGAATTTGACTGGTATAAAAGCGATGGCTGGCCTGAAAATCATGCAGGATTTAAAAAGGGAGAGTTTCAATTTACTGCCTATTACGCGCCCGCCGCTGTGAAGGCCAGCGCCAAACGCGGGGGCTCATTTTTGTACCCACTCTATAGTAACCCGGGTGTAGTCAGCGCAGCTTTGGAACGCAAAAAACTTAATTTGAAAGCCCCTCTTTGCGGAGTAGAGCCGCTTACCAAAATAGAGCGGGGATTTTGTATGAAAAATCCCAATGGCACCTACTCAGTAGTACCCGATCGTAAGGAAATTGAACAGGGGGCTTTACATCCAAAATATGTCATCGCTTATGTTGAAGATCCCAATGATCCCGCTTTTTTAATGGTTGAAGGTTCCGGCTCACTAATTATTGATGGCCAAGTATTCCATATTAACTACGATGCTGCTAACGGCAGACCACGTACCATGCTTGGCCGTATCGTCCAATGCGCACAAGATCCAACCTGCGGCGGCAACCTTGATACTATTGAGCGTTGTGCTAAAGATCCTAAATGCCATGATGAAGAAAAGTTACGTTGTAACGTTTCTAAAAAAATTAAACTAAGCGCTGCATCAGAAAAGTTGATTCGTCAGTATCTGGATGACCCGCTTAACCGCCATAAAGCGGCCGACTTGCGAAATCGCGATCAAAGCTATGTATTTTTTGCCAAAGAGGATGGCGGGCCTTATGGCTCAGAAAAGATTACTCTAACTCCCCATGTATCCTGCGCAACCGATCACCGGGTAATACCTGTCGGAATGAATTTTATTTATAACAGCAAAAAATCGACTTCATGGTGTATAGCCCAAGACTCAGGCGGCGCTATTGTAGGGGCTCATGTTGATGTCTATAAAGGCGAAGGGGAGCAGGCTGGCATAGAAGCAAATGAACTAAATTACGCCGGCTCATTATTTGTAGCACTACCAAAACGCAAGTAAAACGTAAGCAATCCCATCTCAAATGATACCTCCGCATCATTCAATAGTCCCAGGTTGGGTCTCGACCCAACCTACATAAGGTGGTGTAGTAGGTTGGGTCATGACCCAACAAAAACGTCTGAGTTGAAGTAGGTTGGGTCATGACCCAACAAAAACGTCTGAGTGAAGTAGGTTGGGTCGTGACCCAAAAAAAACGTCTGAGTGAAGCAGGTTGGGTCGTGACCCAACAAAAACGTCTGAGTGAAGCAGGTTGGGTCGTGACCCAAAAAAAACCTCTGAGTGAAGTAGGTTGGGTCATGACCCAACAAAAACCTCTGAGTGAAGCAGGTTGGGGCGTGACCCAACAAAAACCTCTGAGTGAAGCAGGTTGGGTCATGACCCAAGAAAAACGTCTGAGTGAAGCAGGTTGGGTCGTGCCCCAACAAAAACGTCTGAGTGAAGCAGGTTGGGTCGTGCCCCAACAAAAACGTCTGAGAGAAGTAGGTTGGGTCGTGACCCAACAAAAACGTCTGAGAGAAGTAGGTTGGGTCGTGACCCAACAAAAACCTCTGAGTGAAGCAGGTTGGGTCGTGACCCAACAAAAACGTCTGAGTGAAGCAGGTTGGGTCGTGACCCAACAAAAACGTCTGAGTGAAGCAGGTTGGGTCGTGACCCAACAAAAACGTCTGAGTGAAGCAGGTTGGGTCGTGCCCCAACAAAAACGTCTGAGAGAAGTAGGTTGGGTCGTGACCCAACAAAAACGTCTGAGTGAAGCAGGTTGGGTCGTGCCCCAACAAAAACGTCTGAGTGAAGCAGGTTGGGTCGTGCCCCAACAAAAACTTACTCTCCGTATAATCCTTCATTTCGATCATCCGTATAAGCCCAATTCTCAGACAAATGTCCTAATCTGATTGCGCGATGAATCCTTGAATAGGGCCAGTCCGACGGCCTCTTTACATAGCCATGCTTAACCGGGTTATAGTGTATATAGGTGAGATGATGCTCATAATCTTTTTCATCACGGATTAAATGCTCCCAAAATCTTCGCTGCCAAATTCCCCTTTCCTTTTTGCTCTTTCGTACCGGACTAATGAATTCCCCTGAAACAATTTGTTGAGAAAAATATCCTTTAACTAACCGTATACGTAATGGATAATTTTTATCTGCAGCGGGCAATGTCATCATGATGTGAAAATGATCGGGGAGAATGACGACTCCATCTATTTCAAACGGATAGCTATTTAACACCTTTTTAAAAGAATCTCTTAACTTATTAATTTGTTTAATTAATAAATCACTCTTTCTATTTAATAAATTGACGGTAAAAAAATAGGTGGCACCTGGGATTGCTATTCTTCTATAGTGCATGAGATTGGACGTCAGTATATTCCTTTATAAAAAGGCTTATAACCTTAGTTTATGATATTTGCAATGTCTGCGATTAATTGGGTTAGGTTGGACTATTTGAGCTGGGGTATTAACTCTCATGTTGGGTCACGACCCAACCTACCAGACTTGATGATATTTACTATGTCTGCCGATTAATTGGGTTAGGTTGGACTATTTGAGCTGGGGTATTAACTCTCATGTTGGGTCACGACCCAACCTACACAAATCGGCGGTTGTGTGAGCCACTCCAGGTTAGTCGAGGCGCTATGGTTCACCGTCCCACGAATATTTTTTTAAATCAACATAACCATTGCTAATGACAATACCTTCTTTTTCTAACAGTTCTTTCTGCAGTAAAAAGTGAGGGCTTCCGCCGGGAAAAGGAAGTGCTCCTCCGGATTTTAGCACGCGTTGCCAGGGAAGATTATGGCTGATGGTACAGGAATGAAGAAGCCATCCGACCCCACGTGCCCCTCGCGGACGCCCTGCCAGCCTGGCAATATCTCCATAGGTTACAACCTTCCCGCGAGGGATTGATTTAATCAACTTTAGCACTTCTTGTGAAAACTCAGTTTGTGTGTTCATTCTGCACGCCAGTCCGTAGGTTGGGTCGCGACCCAACCTAAAAAGGTCGACGAATAAACCCATATAACCCTTTGAAATTTACTTCCGGGATATCATTGCTTGGTACTCTCAGAGACTGGTGAAGGTGATTCCAAAGGCATGCTCTCTGCCGGGCGGTGATAAGAATAAAGAAGATAAAACCCAATAAGAGCCAGAATAATAATAAAAACAATGGTCGCAATTCCAATACCTTCATTTTTGATATCTTCGTCCTTTTTCATAACTGTCTCCGTATAAACATCGTTGCGTAGTTTTTAACTTGAATGTTGGGTCGTGACCCAACTTACCGTTATAAGGTCTTGAGTCCGTCCTCAATGATAGAAAGGCCAATTTCCAAATCGTTTACATTCGTAGAAAGCGGCATGAGAAGACGGATTACATTTCCATATCCTCCGCAGCTAAGAATGACCAGTCCATGCTCTAAACAAAATCTTGTTAATCTGTCCGCCGCTTCTTTATTGGGTGCCTTCGTGCTTTTATCTTTCACGAGCTCGATCGCACACATAACACCCAAACCTCGAGAATCACCTACTACATCATAGTGTTCTTTAAAGCTGGAAAGCCTGGCGTGAAGTACTTTTGAAAGATGAGCTACATTTTTTAAAAGGGCTCCTTCTTCAAAGAGTTTGAATACTTCAAGCGCTGCGGCGCAACTCAGTGGATTGCCTCCAAAGGTTCCGCCCAACCCGCCTACCATGGCAGCATCCATCATCTCAGCTTTTCCTGTTACCGCAGCGATGACTGTCCCTCCACCGAGACCCTTTGCTGTGGTAGTCAGGTCAGGGTCTACGCCCAGGGCCTGCATTGCAAACAGATTTCCACTACGCCCAAAACCAGATTGAATTTCATCGGCAATGAAAACAATTTTGTTTGCTGTACAAAACTCACGGAGTTTTTGTAAAAAGGGGACTGGAAATGGGATGAATCCCCCTTCCCCTAATACGGGTTCTAAAATCACTGCTGCGGTATTTTCAACGCCCACGCGATAATTAACAAGTTCCAAAAAATCATTGAAACATTCTTCTACACAATTGTTTCCCTGCCAGCGATACTCATACGGAATGGGCGCTCGATGGATTTCTGAAGGAAAGGGACCAAATCCATGCTTGTAGGGTTTATTCTTTGCTGTCAGTGTCATAGCCATGTAAGTGCGGCCATGGTAAGCATGATCAAAACAAATCACTGCTTGCTTTCCGGTATAGGCACGAGCAATTTTAATCGCATTTTCTACCGCTTCAGCCCCTGAGTTCAACAAGAGTGACTTTTTTTCAAAACGTCCAGGCGTATGATAATTTAATTTTTCACAGACCTTGATGTAGCTTTCGTAAGGAAGAATATTAAAACTCGTATGAAGGAATTTTTCGGCCTGGGTTTTGATTGCATTGACTACCGCATCGGGACAGTGCCCTGTATTCACCACACCAATTCCCGATGAGAAATCCAAAAATACGTTGCCATCGACATCCTCTACAAACGAACCTTTTGCCCGCTCCACAAAGAGGGGGGTAGTATGAAACGGACCTCGCGCAACGTGTTTATAACGCTGTTCCATCAATAGTTTTGATTTTGGGCCCGGTATTTCTGTTTTAATATGAATTCGATTCATTAGTACCATCCAATTGGCGCCTCATCCAGATTAATATTCACTTGCTTGATTTCAAGATAGCTTTCAATTCCATACAAACCTAACTCACGACCTGAGCCACTTTGCTTGTACCCACCCCAAGGCATTTCATTATGCGTTGGATGGTAGTGGTTTACCCAAAGAATTCCGGCACGAATTTGAGAGGTCACGCGATGGGCACGAGTCAGGTCCTTCGTCCACACAGCAGCTGCTAAGCCATACTCGGTATCGTTTGCAATTTGAATGGCTTCTTCTTCCGTATCAAAAGGGATGACTGCGAGTACCGGCCCAAAAATTTCTTCCCGAGCGATACGCATACCGGGTTTTACCTCATCAAAAATAGTTGGCTCAAAGAAATTTCCTTTTTCAAACGCTTCGCCTTCAGGGCGTTTTCCGCCACAGAGCAGTTTTGCCCCTTCATCAATCCCTACCTTAATGTAATATTCTACTTTTTCGCGGTGGATGCGCGAAACCAGGGGACCCATTTTGACGCCATCGTCTAAACCATGACCTAGCTTGATATTGGAAATTTTTTTCAGCATTCCGTCCACTATTTTTTTGTGAATAGAACGCTCAACGAGCAAGCGGGAGCCAGCAGAGCACACCTCGCCCTGATTGGCAAAAGCACCAAAAAGAGCGCCGTCAATGGCCATCTCCGGATCACAGTCTGCAAATACAATGTTTGGATTTTTTCCGCCAAGTTCCAAGGAGATTCGTTTCAAATTTACTGTGGCGGCCTGCATTATTTTTTTTCCGGTCACTGTCCCGCCAGTAAAGGCAACTTTATCCACCAGCGAATTCGTTGCTAATTCTTCACCCGCTCCTGCACCCGGACCAGTAACCAGATTGACTACACCCGCTGGAAAGTCACATTGATCAATCAGTTTGAATAACTCAAGGGCTGTGAGCGGTGTCAGTTCTGACGGTTTTAAGATGACGGTATTTCCTGCTGCAAGTGCTGGGGCAAGTTTCCAGGCAGCCATAAGCAGCGGGAAATTCCAGGGAATAATTTGTCCGCATACACCGATTGGCTCACGTACAACATAACTGAACGAGTTCGCTGGAACTGACATGGTTTCGCCATGAATTTTGGTAGCGAGCCCGGCGTAAAATTCAAAGCAATTCGCTGCATCGGCCACATCAAATTCTGCTTCTGCCAGAGGCTTTCCACAGTTTCGTGTTTCCAGCTCGGCTAACATTTTTGCATTGGCACGAATCAAATCAGCAACTTTGAATAACAGTTTGCTTCGATCAAGCGCTGATGTTTTTCTCCAGCTACCTTCATCGAAGGCCTTCCGTGCAGCCTTGATCGCCAGCACCACATCTTCCTTGGCACTTTCGGGAACTTTTGCAATTAATTTGCCATTACCAGGATCAATAATATCGCGAGTGGCCCCGCTTTTAGCTGACGTAAATTTTCCACCAATATACATTTGATAACTTTTCATTTACTGAGTCCCTAGTTTTATTGCGTGTCATCAGTTCCTTTGTCAGCCGAATGGTTCTGTTGCAAACTGGTTTCCAATCTCCCAACGAAGTTAATCTGGATAAAGTTAAAAAGAAAGGTTCATCAAATCTATTATAGATATCAAATCCAAGCCAGTAAACGCGGTTCCCTTTTCATTGCCAGGGATGGGGATTATTTTCAACGAACTCTTTATTAAGTTAAAAATTTTAAAACTTTTAAAACAGATTATTTTTGTGAACTATACTTAAGACAAAGTAAGGTAAGCTAAATTTAAACCGATAAAAATTCTGAAGTGTGTTGTTAAATCCATACTTTAAATAATTATCAATAGAGCTTCTATTTGAAGGATAATTTATGGATAAATCCGTGACTCAAATAGGTTATAAAAATAAAATTCTAATTCTTGGATTCGGCAGTATTGGCCAAGCAATATTACCTCTTTTATTCAAATATTTTAAATTAGAACCCTCCCAAATTCACATTCTGTCAAAACATAATCTTGGTGCAGAGGTGGCAAAAAATTATAGCGTCCCATTCAAGGAAATTGCTGTTACCGAAAATAATTACCAGGAACTGTTGTCATCTATTCTTACGCCAGGTGATTTTTTATTAAATTTATCCGTAGGCGTATCCAGTATTGATTTAATTAAATATTGCCATTTAAATGGAATATTGTATTTGGATGCAGCCGCTGAATGTTGGGAGGAAAGGTATAGTGATAACAGCCAACTCCTTTCCAATTATGCGTTGCGTGATGCGACCCTGCAACTTAGAAAGAAGGGGCCTACCGCAGTCGTAAGACATGGAGCCAATCCCGGGTTAGTATCCCACTTCCTTAAACAAGCTTTATGGAACGTGGCAAAAGATAATAAGCTGGAAAGGGAGCTGCCAAAAAAAGCGGTGGAATGGGCGCAATTGGCCCACGATCTTGATATAAAAACCATCCACATTTCTGAACGTGATACGCAAATTTCCTCTCGAGCTAAAAGAGAGGATGAATTTATCAATACATGGTCAGTCGATGCGTTAATTTCTGAAGCGCTGCGGCCTGCTGAATTGGGCTGGGGAAGTCATGAGCGGCATTGGCCTCATGATGCCAATCATCACAACTTTGGTTCAAAGTGTGGAATATATCTTAGTCAGCCAGGCGCAGAGACGAAAGTCCGTACCTGGACCCCTAACGCTGGTCCTATTAACGGGTTTTTAATTACTCACGCAGAGTCTTTATCGATTGCAGAGTATTTAACTTTAAACAAAGATAATAAAGTGTATTACAGGCCAACAGTCCATTATGCATATCATCTCTGCCCTGATGCGATTTTATCTTTAAACGAGCTCGTGCAAAGACAATACCTCCCTCATAATGAAAAGCGAATTATTTTGAATGACATTGTTGATGGCTCTGATGAACTCGGCGTGCTGTTAATGGGGAATAAAAAGGGAGCTTATTGGTATGGCTCTCATCTCTCCATCCATGAAGCGAGAGAGTTGGTTAACCACAATAATGCGACCAGTTTACAGGTGGCCGCTGGCGTTTTAGCGGGTATGATTTGGGCGATTAAAAATCCGGAACGTGGAATTATAGAGCCTGAAGATATGGACCATGAGTATGTATTGAGTATAGCCTTGCCTTACCTTGGTAAAGTCGATGGTTATTATACCGATTGGACTCCCCTGCGAGACAGAGGCGATTTAAATAATACCTATATTGACCACAGTGATCCCTGGCAGTTTATTAATATTCGAATTTGATTGGCGAACTGTTTCCCCAAAGACTATCGAATCGCCCTCCCCAGTATTTTCCAGATACGCCTGCAATTATCCAGGGCTTTGGGGTGCATTCCATGCAGAATGCAGTTATCATGAAAGATCAACCTATTGAATTCAGAAGTTTATTTTCTAAAACAGGAGAAGATACCGATGACAGGGATGAACAGAAAGTTAAACACAACCAAAAAAATTTTCCTCTTAACGACCGCAATTTTTCTTTCACATAGTCAGGCAATTCATAGTGCGACACAACTTGGTAAAGGGATTTATTACGACGATCAACAAATTCAAAAGCTCGCACAAAAATATCCCGGGCGTGTCTCAAAGGATGCGGGTTATCCCCTAATCAACAACTATTCGACCTTAAAGTCAGGATTTCAGGGGAGTCAGTTTGGCTTGGCTAATAAACCCACAACAACGGGGCTTTGGTGGACGCCGATGTTAGCAGTGGATAAGGCGTCTGGACAAATACAGGATAGTGATTATCTCAATCCCTTATTATTAATTCCCAATCCGCTTTCTGTACGTTTGACAGAAAGAGGCGTTTCTTTAGGGATTCCTTTGCAAAATGCCAAAGTGGACAATGTGCATGTTGACCGTGGTTATGACAATACACTCGATGTAACAGTGACTACCGGCGATTTGATGGGGACTGCCCCTTTAGTTGCTGACTATTCTGATTGGATGGTCTCTGTAGGCTGGGCACGTAATAATACACCTCTTCTCGTTGCCAATATGGTAGAGGGCTCCCCGTTCATTTTTGTTGAGAAGAAAAACAAGCAAACGACCTCTTATCTCCAGTTTACTAATTCGCAAGATGCAAAATTATTAAGCCAGGACAAGGGGATTAGCGTATTTAAAACAAAGAATGCCTCTGATTCGGGCTACCGGTATTATGCTTATTTCTCAAATCCTGATACAGCAGTCGTACCCTGGAAAACTACCTCAGGGTCTGTGATTGTCCCGGTTAATCAGGGAGGAAGCGGCAATATTGTTCCGAGTACTACCATTCAGACCGCAGAAGCTAATCGTTATTTTTCGCTGGCTGTTATCCCTGCCTCTTCGGATTCAGCGGCGGTTGAGATGGCAAATCAATTTAAGCCCTATGCTGCTACCTTTATCAAAAGTACATCTGTCACTTACGACTACGATAAAAATAATGCAAAAGTGGTTACCCATTTTAATTTTGATTCACAAACGGTCTATCCGAATGCCTCACTAAAGAACCAACCACTGGTTTTTCTCTATCCCTGGCAGATTAAAAACATGAGTGACAGCGAAAAAGCAGGATGCCTGTTCCAGGATGAATGTGCCAGTGATAAAGGCACCATTCAGACATTAAAAGGGACCATGCATGCTTATGTGGTGCCTTCAGGAATCAGCGATAAGTCTTCTTTTTCTACTGAGGTAGGGTTTCATGGTGTATTGCCTGTGCTACCCAACCGGTTAAGCCAGACTGAGCTGGATAAAATCGCAAGTTATTCCTTTACACTCCCTCCGGACCCTCACCTCGACGCTAAAAATCCCTGGACAGATACCTATGCCACAGGAAAATTATTAGGTAGGGAAGCCCAGCTGATAAAAATAGCCAATGTGTTAATGGGAACAGCCCCTGCTAATCCCAACTATCAGAAAATTCGTGATAGCTTGCTAACTGATCTAAAAAATCAGGTGACCAGTTTTCTCACTGGCCTGAATTATACCGATCCTTGTCCCGGTGGTGTCGGGGATTGCCCGCGTGCTGAGGGTGCCTGGTTTTATGCCTATAATAGCCAATGGTATACGATGATGGGGTTTCCCAGTGGTTTCTTCACTGCGACTACCTTAACCGATCATTCTTTTCACTGGGGTTATTTAATTGATGGTGCGGCGACCATTGCGCAATTTGATAAAGCATGGGCACAAGCCTATGGCGGCATGGTTAATTTGCTTATTCGCGATATTTGCAATTACAAGTATGGGGACGAGGCCGAAGCAACCAGGTTTCCGCATTTTAGAAGTTTTGATCCTTATGCAGGTTTATCCTCAGCGTTAGGCATGCCTTATAGCTTTGATAACGTCAATGAGGAAGACAGTGCTGAATTTATGAATTTAGCCCAAGCCATTATTTTATGGGGCTTAAATACGGAAGGGATTAGTTTTGATGGCGATACGACTTCCCCTCAAGAGGTACTGGAAACAGGCTTGTATCTTTATACTACTGAAGAACAAGGGTTGAATCATTATCATTTTAACCAAAACCCTGGCTCCGGTGTTTTCCCTACAGGATGGTCAAATAGCAGCACCGGACAAAACTATTTGCTGGTCGGAAATGTCTGGGGGGGTAAGCTGGATCGCTCAACTTATTTCTGCGCTGGCCAACCTTGTTACTATCAAAATCTTGCTTCCAATACATTACCCATCAATGCCGGATCGTTTTATCTTGGTTATGATCCCAATTTTGTGACCAAGGTCTATAGGGAGGATGCTAAAAATCCCTGTTCTGGTGATGCTTCAAATTCTGCTTATTGCGGTACTTTGTTGAAATACCTGGCTTTAGGCGATCCGGTCAAGGCATCGCAATATTACACCCAGTATTTCGATGTGCAAGGGAACACCCCCGATCCTGGTGAGTCTAAACCCAGTATTTATTACTGGATTCAAAACTTGAAAGCGCTAGGATCGTTAAATACCTCTTACAGCGCAGATACACCAGCGTATGCCGTTTTTGGTGCCGGGGAGAATACCTATGTGGTCGCATACAATCATGGAACGTCAGTAAGAAACGTGAATTTTTATCAGGAAGGTGGTTTTGTTTGCCGTCTGGAGAATATACAACCCGGAGAAATGAAGGGTGGTCTTTGCGGCAAAGAGGAGCCCCCGCCACCGGCTGACCGGTTTTCCTACGTAGTCTATGTGGGTTATCCTTTTAAACCGGTGCTGATCAACAATAGTATTACCTGCCCTGATCCGGCCACGAAGAACCCAGCCTGTCTGGTGAAGAATGTTGCAGGCCCTTCGGTGATGACCATCACAGGCAGCAATAGCAACCTTTGTACTTTGGCAATTGGCAAGGATGGAGTCGTCTCTACCATCAACGACAAATCAAAGGGCTGTTTTATTAATTCATCCCCTGCAACAGCGGATAAAGCTGGAAGCATTAACCTTCCCGGTGGTTTTTAATTGATTCAATAATCAGTTAGGGAGTTGCATGAGCGAGTCAAGACTGTTGTGTCATGACTCGCTCACGGTTTCATCGGTGCACGCCTTGAGGCGTATGAGCATTTTTGCGAGAACCCCATTATTTGCTTTCTTTAGGGGCCGCTTCTTTTTTAGGTTTAGGTGATGCTTTTTTCACGGTCTTTTTTGCGCCTGTCTCTTTTGAAGCAGAGGCCTTTGTGGTTTTTGCTTCTTTTGCAACTGACGAGTCAGCCGCTTTTGCGGTTTTTTTAGGGGCTGCTGTTTTTGCGGCGGTTTTTTTCGCCGGTTTTTCACTTTGAGCCTTCTTGCTGTCGTGTGCATGCAGGATTGAATTTGCTTTTTCTTTTAATGTACGTCGTATGGTTTTGAACTCGTCGGTACGAATTTTAGCAAGATCCTTTTGATGTGCAGCACCAATTAAAACATTTCTCTCGATCTTTTCGGATAATAAGGCGTATTTTCTCAGCAGGTGCCGTGCATTTTTAGCCTGCTCTGCGGAATCAATCTTGGTTGGAAATTCTTGAATCTCAGCAACGATTTTTTTAATTTTTACCAATTCCATTGGAGTCCCTTGTCCCATGATATGTGTCTCACTTTTGATAACAGTAAAAAAAAGTATAGCCTATGGCTGGGGGTTCTTCCATAGGCTTTCCAAGTGACTCGGTGAAGATTAATAAATGCGCTTAATTAGGGCGTTTAACCTATGAATACTAGTTTAGATTAAGGTCTAATGGACCCAATAATCAGGCAGTTTTATACCGCTATGCCCAGAAGGGAACCAATACCCGCACTCACAATCATTGCCAGACTTCCCCAAACCACAACCCGTAAGCATCCTACTATTATTCGGGCTCCGCCAACCTTTGCAGCCACGCCTCCCAGTAAGGCCAGAAATAGAACCGCCATCACGGATAGGGTTAAAATAAGATAAGGCTGGGGAGCAAAAAAAAGGGTTAATAGCGGTAATAATGAACCAAGAGTAAAACTGGCAGCGGAAAACAGGGCTGCCTGAAGGGGGCGTGCACTTGTTATTTCGGTAATGCCAAGCTCGTCGCGAGCGTGTGTGCTTAATGCATCGTGAGCCATCAATTGCCTTGCAACGACGTTTGCCAAGTCAGGTTCTAATCCGCGGTTGATGTATACAGCGGTTAGCTCTTCAATTTCATTGGGTAAACTCGTCTCCAGTTCTTTCTTTTCACGTTGCAGAGCCGATTTTTCTGTATCCGCTTGAGAACTGACCGATATATATTCCCCCGCAGCCATCGACATGGCGCCCGCAATTAATCCTGCGCCCCCGGCTACCAATATTCCATGGTATGGCGTGTGGGCAGCAGCAACACCAATCAACAAACTCGCAGTAGAAATAATACCATCGTTTGCACCCAATACCGCTGCGCGCAACCAGCCAATTCGTTCAATTCGATGATGTTCTTTATGTTGCATAGACCTCAGCACTCCTTTGCGAATTAGAGCTAAATCGATTGACCGCCGAGTTACTCTCGTGACCTGTCAACACGATGTTTATACCGCCTTTCAACACTATCCGTAGTTGAATACACGTTTTTATATCGAATGCTTTTCCAAACTAGCATCTTGGCAACTTTTGTCAATGCAAGACGGCTTATCCTCGTTCAACCCCTGTTACCAACATTGGGATAATCGAAAAAAGCTCAAAATTTTAAGCAAAAATTGGGTGCATGAAACAAGCAAGTGTAGCAACTGTAGCCTTGGTGCAGCCGAAGGCGTAACCAAGGTTTTTGCAGGACCAACCTTGATTCCGTTTCACTACAGCAAGGTGATTAGTTGAAGGTTGAAAAGCGCGCAAATAGGCCCACTTTGCTGACTCTCGGAATTGAACCAAATTTGGCCAATACACTGTTCTTCTGTTCGCGAACAGCGAACCCTTATCCAATTTATTTTCAAGGAATTTAAAGTTTACAAAAACATAGTATATAATTGTAAATGTAAACTTCGAGGATTGGGAAATGTTAGGTAATAGAATTCAACGGGCACGAAAAGCATCTGGCTTGTCTCTACGTGATTTGGGAGAGCAAATTGCGCTGAGTCATGCTGCCATTAAAAAATACGAAGATAATGAGGTGACTCCTTCCTCAGACGTTCTTATCAAGCTGGCAAAGGCTCTTCACGTCAAAGTGGAGTACTTTTTTAGGCCTGAGCGTTTTACTTTGCAAAATATCCAATATCGGAAGCACGCTGATATGCCCCCGCGCCAGCTTGAAGAGATCAGCGCAATAGTATTAGATCAAATTGAACGCCGTGTTGAACTTGAAGGATTATTCCCAACTCCACCAGTTCAACCATTTTCAATTAAGAACTTACCTAAGATAGTCAATCAGATTGAGGATGTTGAAAAATTAGCCGATCAGATCCGCAAGCAATGGAATTTGGGCTCGGATCCTATTCCTGATTTAATCGATATATTTGAAGAGAACGGTATAAAAGTATTTCAAATTGACAATGAACAGTATCCAAAAATTGATGGGCTTTATGTCAAGGTCAATGAAATTCCTATTTTCGTTGTTAGTAACCAAAGCCCAGGTGACAGGCAACGATTTACTTTAGCGCATGAACTGGGTCACCTTCTATTAGATAGCCGTCTTGAGGATAGTTTGGATATTGAGAGTTGCTGCAATAGATTTGCAGGTGCATTTTTATTGCCAAAACAGTCTCTTATAAACATTTTAGGAATACACCGCAATTCAATTGAGCCACGTGAACTGAGTTTATTAAAGCAAGAATTTGGGATTAGTATGACTAGTATTCTGCACCGAGCGGAAGAAACTGGCATTATTTCTAATAATATTTATCGTCAACTACGTGCAGAATTTAATGATCGTGGATGGTCAAAAAAAGAACCGGGGGAACAATACCCCAAAGAAATAACTCGCATTTTTGAGCAAATGATTTTTCATGCCCTTGCCGAACAATATATTGGTGAATCGAAAGCCGCTGAACTAATGAATATGCCGCTTGAATCATTTAGGTCTTTGCGTGCTATGGAGAGCCAGGATGTTGCTTGTCATCAGTGATGCATGCGTATTAATTGATATTGAGTATGGCGATTTAACGAGCGCGATGTTTAGCTTGTCATACCAATTCGCAGTACCCGACACCTTATTTGCTGAAGAGTTAGAGGAACAACATGCCCATTTATTGCAGTTTGGATTAATATGCAAAACAATGAGTGGTGATTTAGTTGCAGAAGCTTATAGTCTTCATCAAAAATATGTGAGACCGAGTGTTAACGATATGCTTGCACTAATACTTGCTAAACACGAGGATAGCCAGTTGTTAACAGGTGATAAAGCCCTGCGTGATGCAGCCAAAGACCTGAATGTTGACGTACATGGCACTATATGGCTTGTTAAACAGATGCTTGAGGACAAAAAAATTACCGTTGAAGTTGCACGAGTTGCGTTTCAGAGAATGGAAGAATCTGGCAGTCGATTACCTTGGAAAGAGGTGGAGAAGTTATTAACTAGCTTTAGTTCTGTGGGAGAACTGCTTGTATATTGAAACCGATCAAATCATCTATTCACCCTCCGATTTAACGCTATTTCTTGAAAGCCCATTTGCGTCCTGGATGGAGCATTTCGCCCTGCAGGAACCAAAGGCACTTACGCTTGCTGATGAAACAGATGAATTGCTGTCTGTCTTGCAACAGAAAGGTATGGCGCTTGAGCAAAAGATTTTAAACCATTTTATTGACCGCCAATTAACCGTTGTCCAAATTGAAAAGACGGGGCATGGCTTCGCTGACACTATCGCTGCCATGAAAGCAGGGGCAGATGTAATCTATCAGGCAGTTCTTTCAGCGTTGCCGTTTAAAGGGTATGCCGACTTTTTAGTGAAAGTAGACGGTGAAAGTGGCCTAGGTGATTTTCATTACGAAGTTTGGGATACAAAGCTCTCAAAAACAGTCAAGCCTCATTTTTTGGTACAGCTTTGTTGCTATGCTGACATGCTGGAAATAGTACAGGGACGAAGGTCAGATAACGTAGTGGTTGTGATTGGTACTGGTGAATCGATGCGCTTTTCGACCAATGATTATTTTTTCTATTACCTCAATTTGAAACAGCGATTTTTGCAAACCCATCAAAATTTTTCCCCGGAACATCGCCCAAATCCTGCTGATTCCGGTAGTTGGGGGCGCTGGTCTAATCATGCTCAAACATTATTGATTGAAGCAGATCACTTATCTGAAATTGCTACCATAACCAGACATCAAATTAAGAAATTGAATAAAGCTGGCATTGATACCATGCAAAGTATGGTTGCAACACCTTTGGAGCGGGTAAAAGGGATAAATCCGGACGTATTCGCCAGACTCAAAGCCCAGGCCACCATTCAACAGAACAGCAAAGGCTGTGACACACCACTTTATCAACTTCTGCCGCATGAGTCCGATAAAAAAATGGGTTTGTCCTTACTCCCGCCATCGTCCCCATTAGACATTTATTTTGATATCGAAGGATTCCCTCTCGAAGAAGGCGGGCTGGAATATTTATGGGGTATTGTTTATTTGGATGATAAAGGCATTCGCCAATACAAGGATTTTTGGGCACACGATGAAGATCAGGAGAAGACTGCATTTAGGTCATTCATCGAATGGGCATTTGCGCGTTGGCAACGCGATCCGCACATGCATATTTATCATTATGCCAATTATGAAATAGCCGCATGCCGTAAGCTGATGGGACGATACGGCATTTGCGAAGACATGGTGGATACCTTGCTTAGAAACGAAGTCTTTGTTGATCTGTACAAAATTGTCAAAGGCAGTTTATTGTTAGGTGAACCGCGCTATTCTATCAAAAACGTTGAGCATCTTTATCGCGGCAAGCGCGATACGGAGGTAGGCTCTGGCGGTGATTCTATTGTCGTCTATGAACGTTGGCGTGAATCACCAGACGGTGAGACGTGGGAAACCTCAAACCTATTAAAGTCTATCCGCGATTACAACATTGATGACTGCAATTCAACTCAAGAGCTGGTTGAGTGGTTACGCGAACGTCAGTTGGAAAAGGGTATTACCTACCTCGGAAAAACAGAAATCGTTGCCGCACCGGAAAATGAAAAGGTTACTGAACGCACGATCTTACGCGACAGATTGTTTCAAAAAGTAATTGAATTGAAAGCACAGGGCTTGGAAGACGAAGCTAAAATGACCAGCCTTTTTGCCTGGGTTCTAGAATTCCACCGCAGAGAAGAAAAGCCAGTGTACTGGCGCTTATTTGACCGGTTAAGGGCGAGTGACGACGAGTTATTTGACGATACTGATTGCCTGGCACACTGTGTGCGAACCGAGAGGCCAGCTTATAAATTCAAACCAGGAGATAGAAACCTTTGCTATGAATACTCCTTTGATCCAAATCAGGAGTTTAAAGCTGCTGCGGAGAAATATAACGTCTTGGGACAAGAACGTGCTAATGGCAAAACCATCAGCGTTGAATTCATTAAAGAAGAATCGAATCTTGGTGAGGGGTTAATTGTATTAAAAACGGGCGCACTATTAGAATCTGTGGTGACCTTAATTCCAGATGAGTCTATTAATCCAGAGCCCGTCCCAACGGCGATTGCAGCTGTCGCTGAAGCCTTTGCGCAAGGCCGATTAGAAAATACGGCCATTTATGATTTTCTGACGCGAAGCGCTCCCAGAATTACAGGGTTAACGCATGGTGCGCTAATTGCACCCAGCCATGAGCCCAAAGAGCGGCTGAACCAAATTATTTCCGCCATCAAGAATTTGGAGAATAGTTATCTTACGATTCAAGGCCCTCCTGGTTCTGGTAAAACATACACGGCAAAACATGTCATTGCCGAGCTTTTAAAGCTTGGCAAGCGCATCGGTATTTCATCAAACGGCCATAAGGCCATTAATCATTTATTGGTAAGTACTGCTAAATATTGCAAAGATGAAAACATTCAAGCCAGTTTCGCCTGTACCAAAAATACGGATAATGAGTTATCTGAGCTCGGAATCACTATATTCGAGAACAAAGCGATTGCAAGCAGTTTGCAGGCTGCCTGTGTGGTTGGTACCACGGCATGGGGATTTGCAAGAGCTGAGCTTGAGCAAGCCTTTGATTATCTTTTTATTGACGAAGCAGGGCAGGTCAGCGTTGCCAATTTGATTGGGATGAGCCGGGCAGCCAGGAACATCATTTTAATGGGCGATCAAATGCAACTAGGGCAGCCGTCCCAAGGTAGCCATCCAGAAGAAAGCGGGCTGTCCATTCTTGATTATTTACTGCATTCCACGCCGACTATTCCTGAAAACATGGGAGTTTTCCTCGGAACCACCTACCGCATGCATTCGGCAGTAAACCAGTTTATCAGTGAAGCGATTTATGAAGGTAAACTGGAATCAGATCCTGAGAATGATCGCCGGCATATAGTAGTGCCGGAAGACTATCAAGGAATATTGAATCAGGAGACTGGGATTATCCCTGTTCCTGTTATTCATGAAGGCAATACGCAGTCTAGTGATGAAGAAGTAGAACGCATTGTAGAACTGGCAAACGAGTTACTTGGACGTCAATTTATTGCGAAAGATGGTACAGAGCAGTTGATTGATTGGGATGATATGCTGTTTGTAGCTCCCTATAACCATCAGGTGAATAAGTTACGGCAAACCTTAGGCAAACAAGCCAAAGTAGGAAGCGTAGATAAATTTCAGGGGCAGGAGGCGCCGATTGTCTTTTTAAGTATGTGCGCCAGTAATGCGAATGAATCGCCCCGCGGTATTGATTTCTTGTTCAACAAGAACCGGCTTAATGTGGCAATTTCACGTGCACAGTGCCTGGTGGTTGTAACATATAGCCCGATGCTGCTTGATACGATAGCAAATAGTGTTGGTCAGATGGGGGCTGTTAATTTGTTTTGTAAGTTGGTTATCAAGTAATTAATTTCCGTGAGACTACCGTACTGAGTGTAAGCCCGAAGCTGCTATAAGGTTGGCGCGGCATAATCAAGTAGGTTGGGTCGCGACCCAACTTGCTATTCGCGAATCGCGAACAATGAATACAGGCCTCATCAGCAAAAATTTCATTAATCAGCAAGGGATTGCTTATGAAAACGGCATAATCAAGTAGGTTGGGTCGCGCCCCAACTTGCTATTCGCGAATCGCGAACAACGAATGCAAGCCTCATCAGCAAAAATTTCATTAATCAGCAAGGGATTGCTTATGAAAACGGCATAATCAAGGTAGGTTGGGTCGCGACCCAACTTGCTATTCGCGAATCGCGAACAATGAATACAGGCCTCATCAGCAAAAATTTCATTAATCAGCAAGGGATTGCTTATGAAAACGGCACAATCAAGTAGGTTGGGTCGCGACCCAACTTGCTATTCGGGAATCGCGAACAATGAATACAGGCCTCTTCAGCAAAAATTTCATTAATCAGCAAGGGATTACTTATGAAATGGCATAATCAAGTAGGTTGGGTCGCGACCCAACTTGCTATTCGCGAACAACGAATGCAGGCCTCATCAGCAAAAATTTCATTAATCAGCAAGGGATTGCTTATGAAAACGGCATAATCAAGTAGGTTGGGTCGCGCCCCAACTTGCTATTCGCGAATCGCGAACAATGAATGTAGGCCTCATCAGCAAAAATTTCATTAATCAGCAAGGGATTGCTTATGAAATGGCATAATCAAGTAGGTTGGGTCGCGACCCAACTTGCTATTCGGGAATCGCGAACAATGAATGCAGGCCTCATCAGCAAAAATTTCATTAATCAGCAAGGGATTGCTTATGAAACGGCATAATCAAGTAGGTTGGGTCGCGACCCAACTTGCATGAGTAGATAGTAATGAATTTAAGGTGTTGATTCCCTGTGCTACTTGTTGATATAGATATGCTATCAAAAAGTTACCATTCGCCTGGCGGCAGGAGTAGGCATGCCAGAGCATGGGAGGCATATGGCAAGACGCAAAATAGGACTCGTTTTTGGCAGTGGATCGGCACGTGGCTGGGCCCACATAGGCGTGATCTGTGAATTGGCAAACATGGGCATTAAACCGGATCTGATTGCGGGTTCATCCGTAGGTGCTGTAGTCGGGGGCGCTTATGCCTCAGGTCATCTCGACGAGTTTGAAGAATGGATTTTCACCCTTAAGCGCGTGGACATTCTAAAATTGCTGGATTTCCACATGACGGGCGGCGGTTTTATCCAGGGGAACGCGCTGATGATTGCCATCGAAAAACGGCTGGGCAACCTTAATATCGAGGATCTGAACGTTCCCTTTGCCTGTGTTGCCACATCGCTCTTGAATGGAAAAGAGCACTGGTTACGGGATGGCTCCTTACTCGATGCCGTGCGAGCCTCCATCGCTCTGCCTGGAATTTTTGCCCCTGTTGCGTTACATCAGGATCTTATGCTGGATGGCGGCTTGGTCAATCCTGTTCCTATTTCGCTGGCACGGGCTATGGGTGCTGATTACATCATCGCCGTGAACCTGAATAGTGATCTCGTCGGCAGACATTTTTCCCTCGATCAAAGCGATGTAGCTGCTGACAATCAAGAAAACCAAAAGCAATTGGAAGATGTTGAAAAGGATAATCCAGGCATTGCCGCCTGGGGAGCCAAGCTGAAAGCTGACTTCGACATCAGGTTAGCGTCATTTATTTCCTCCTTACGCAAGAAGAACATCTCGAAACCTGGCCTCTTCGACGTGATCGCCGGCTCAATTAACATTATGCAGGAGCGCATCACCAACTCGCGCATGGCAGAGGATCCGCCTGATGTTCTCATCACACCAAAGCTTAGCCATATCGGTCTTATGGAATTCGATCGCGCGCAAGAAGCGATTCGTGAAGGTCAGGAAGCCACACGGCGCGTCGCAGACCACCTGGAAAAGCTTAAGCTTAAATGGTGATTCCTTAACTAAAAACGGGAGCAATCGGGTCAACCGGTAAACCGATACGTTAGCCCAGCCATGTTTAACCTTCGGGAATCATTCCAAGGATAAGATCGCCTCATCAAAAAGGGGATGAGTTTTATTGGTTGCTTTACCTCTTGAGCGAAAGTGTTTAATGGGTGATCCCAAGGCGCGTTGTTCATGCATTAGCGGATATAAAAAAGAAATGATAATCTAAGATATTCTCAAGGGATTTGAGTTTTTATGATAAAGAATACTACGGTTCTCTGTGTAACCTTGCTACTGGTATTGTGCAATACATCCGCCGTTAGCTCAGAAGTCTCCACGATGGCAGCGCCGAAGTGGGCAGGCTTCTATGCTGGTGCAAATGCGGGTGGCGTTTGGAGTGCGAATACCAAAACCAGTATCTTGTCATCGTTCGTTCCAGGGTCGCAAAATCCATCCTATCCTGACGGCGCAACTTATACAGGTATTCAATCAGCATCTGGGGCGACGGGGACTATCTCTACCAGAAACGCAGGATTTATTGGCGGTGGTCAAATTGGATATAATTTGCAATTTACAGACCATTTGTTTGCCGGACTGGAAACAGATTTACAAGCCATGACCTCTGGAGATGATAGTGGAAAAACTTCCAATACTGCTCCGCTGGTCGGTATTTATGATGGGGGTGCTTATTCTTTCCTTCCTGGCGAATTTTATGCAACCACGCTGAATAGCAATAAACATACGAATTATTTGGGCACTTTTCGTGGAAGACTTGGGGGCTTGATCACACCCTCGTTGTTAGTCATGGGAACAGGGGGCCTTGCTTATGGTGGTGTATCGTCAAAAGCGACAATCACGCAAACTAACAATGAAAGGAGTTTGGTCGATCCCGCCCTTGCTCAATTTACGCTTGATCCACAAACCATTACCTCAGGGCGTTATTCAAAAAATATACGTTTGGGTTGGACTGTTGGCGCTGGAGGGGAGTGGATGTTTCTCCCGGATTGGAGCGCCAAGGTTGAATACCTCTATTATGATTTGGGGCGAGTAAACTATACGATGAGTCCCACAGTAACGAGAATTCCCGCGAACTCCTCGCCTGTAGCAGTCGTTTCGTCGCAGGTTACGACTCATTTCAATGGGAACATCGTCCATTTAGGTATTAGCTATCATGGCTTTTCTTGATCTTGCAATGGTCCGCCTGTCGTTTGGCAAGATCTGGTAATTTGCGTTTATCATTGTGGGCGAAATTCGCCGAAGCTTTAGAAAAATTCAAGGCCTGACCCAAAAACACGAGTAAAGAATGCCTATTTGAAAAGACCTAAAGAGGTAGAACGAGGAAGTAAAAATTCTGTAGTGCCCTGCAATTAAAATTCAATTGCAAGACACTCAAGAATCAAATAGTATAAATCTGCGTTTGACGTGTTTAAATGCAATAAGCGCTGACAGAGGGAACGACGAATTCCCGCCGCCAGCTAACCACAATATCTTCAAGGAGATAATTATGGCTAAACGAATCTTAGTCTATTTCAGTTTTGAATTTCAATGGCATGTCCGTAAGAAGCCGCCAAAATTTCCCATTATTTACACCGGTTGAACCTTAAGAGCATGGTTTATAGCGTGCTTTAATTCGCTATAAATCAAAAATCTTAATCATTTCAGCGACTAAAGATACAGGAATTATTTTTTTCAATAATTCCTGTGCTAAGTCACACCTTTAAAAAAATAAAGGAAGAATAATGGCGACAATAAAGCGAGAAGCCTTAACGGAAACGAATTTAATCGATAGTCCCTTTTTTAAAGTCTTTGCAAAAAATTACCTGGACTATTTAGGGAATAGTAATCCTACTCACAAACAGCTAGCCGAAATCCAGGCCTTACTGTCCAATACCTGGATACGGCTACCGATTTGTTTTGACCTGCGTTTAAGTGAGCAGGAAAAACAATGTCTTTACTTATCCGCCCAAGGCAAAGGACTGAAAGAAATTGCCAGTTTTTTAAATGTCTCCATGCGACGAGTGACTCAATATCGGCAAGCAATCTTTAAAAAACTAGGATGCAGGAATATAACCAGTGCAATTATTGTAGGTATTCGCTACGGTGTGATTAAGAAGGAGAATGTACTGGAAGATTAAATTGGTTTGGTAAGTTGCAAATTTCACTTCCTGTGTCAGCACATCCTTGTGCTGGCTCCCTTTTCACGAACATCATGTCCTGCTGATATTTGCAACTTCCAATAACGCCAGTATGACTTAATTGCTTATGCTCGTCATTAAGACAAACCAGGTAAATAATGTAAGAAATATCTTACAAATCATCAAGCTGATGGTTTAACAAGTATCATTTATGGATACGGGGTCAGGGGCAGGGCTTGAATTTTGAAGACCTCTAAAATATCAAAATAAAATGCAAATCAATCGAGTCTGCCCCCAATTTATTACCTAAGCCTGGTGACTATGTAGTAGTTAAAATTGAAGGGAAACCAGAAATTATTGTTTGTAAATATCAAAAATTGTCTTATGCCTCATCAGATTGGATTAATGACATTAAATGGTAATTGGCCAAACATTAAAGCCCAGAGTGGAATTACTGTCGAAATTGTTGGTAAAGTAATTCAAAATATTAGAGTAATGTAAATATGATGCCAGATCCAGTTAGATTATTTCATATTACAGCATTGGCGAATTTAAATGATATTTGTTGCCAAGGTGCTTTAATCAGTAAAAATAAAGTTGGGCATCATGGTATTAATTATCAAAACATTGCTCACGCAGGAGCGCAGAATTTGCGCTCTCTCCGTGCAGTTTTGGATCCACCCGGTGGTTTATTACATGATTATGTGCCTTTCTACTTCGCTCCCCGTTCCCCAATGCTATCAGCGATACATAATAAAAGAGTGGATGGTTGTTCATTGAGCCAAGAAGAAATTATCTATTTTGAAACAACCGTTGAACAATTAGTTAAATTAGGTTTAGAGTTCATATTTTATGATATGAATGCAACACTTACTTTCAGCAAAGCTTATACTGATTTAGGTCTACTGCCATCAGTAATTGCTTGGGATTTAATTACCGAGCCACCAACTTTAGATGGTTACTGTAAATATTTTCACGATATACAATCCGATCCCAAATACGTAGATAGAAGGGCTAGGCGACAAGCAGAATTTATAGTAAAAGATTCGATTCCATTGAATTGCTTTACCCGTATAGGTGTAATAAATAGTAGTGTAAAAAATCAGGTGGATAGGATTTTATTAACTCATGGGCTAACATTAAGAGTAGATGTTATGACCGATTGGTATTTTTTAGAGCAATAATTATGAGCATAAAAATAACACATGGTGATCTGCTAAAGCAGAAAGATGTGGATGCTATAGTTAATACTGTTAACTGCGTTGGCGTAATGGGTAAAGGTATTGCTTTGCAATTTAAGAAAAAATGGCCAGATAACTTTGCTGAATATGCTAAATATTGTAAGTTAGGGCACTTAAGACCCGGTAAAGTACACGTATATAAATCAGAGCAATCTACCCATCCGTTATTTATTATAAACTTTCCAACGAAAGCCCATTGGAAGGAAAAATCTAAAATTGAATATATTAGAGACGGTTTAAACGATTTAATTCGGAAAGTCAAAGATCTCAACATAACTTCGATTGCAATTCCTCCCCTAGGATGTGGTAATGGAGGATTGTCTTGGGATTTAGTGAGGCCATTAATAGAAGAAGCGTTTAGACAAGTTCCTGAAGTAGTGGTGAGGTTATTTGAGCCTAATTATACGGTTGTTCCCAAAGAAACTGAAAATAACTTGGCCAAGCCCAAAATGACGCCCGGACGTGCTATTTTATTAAAGTTAATCTCAATTTATCGTTCAATGGACTATGGAATATCAAATATTGAAATTCAAAAGCTTGCTTATTTTCTTCAAGAAGCAGGCGCTGATTTAAAATTAAATTTTGATAAACATCACTATGGTCCATATGCAGATAATTTAAGACATGTGTTGAATAGGATTGATGGACATTTTATACGTGGTGTTGGTGACGGTGTTTTTGAATCAGAAATTGAGTTAATAGAAAGTGCTTTACAAGAGGCAGATGACTTTATTCAGAATAGTGGTAATAAAGATTTAGAAGTTCAATTAAAAAAAGTGGCTAATTTGATAGATGGTTTTCAGTCACCTTACGGGATGGAGTTGTTATCCTCCGTTCATTGGCTTGCATCATATGAGCACGCAAAAAGCGCTAGTGAAGTGCTCATAAAAATACAACGTTGGAACGCTCGTAAACGTAAAATTATGCAAGAGTCGCATATCAAAACGGCTTGGCAACGATTAGAAGAATATAATTGGATTCAATAGCTATAAGCCCGCAGATTTTGGCAACACGGAGTTATCAAGGTCAGATCTTGCCCTTTGCCTCTTGTATATAATGTTGTTTTATAATTCTGCTAATTCTTGAGTAGTGAAGCCCAAAATGTTTTCCAATTTCCTTCATAGAATACAATACACTTTTATATGAACTATATATTGCCTCATCTCGATTGCCAGACATTCGTTCATATTCTTCAATTGTAAAACCTTTAACTAAATCAGGCACGTGAGCCCTGGAAATATCTGTTAAATCAATTTTAGGGTCAAGATAGCTCACTACTCTGGAAATAAAATCATCCGAACCAAGATATATTTGATGCTTTAGGTCAAGCAACGGGTTTTTCTTGCTTAACCCAGCATCAACGAATTGTTCATAGTTAATTAGAGCCAAATGATGATAAAAGCCAATCAACTGTCAGCCATGATGGAACTGGTACTCTACCACTTGTTGCTAAATAACTACTCCAGTGCCACTCATCTGCCTTTTCAACCATTCTTGCCCTAACCGGATTTAATACAATGTAACGTGACAACTCCAATAGATAGCTGTCTTTCTCAACCAGTATAGATTTATAGCGACCTTGCAGGACGTGCCCAATACGCTTGTGTGATGTATTAAATTTCTGAGTGTATACCCCGTTTAGATAGCGCATTCCTTTTGAAAGATTACCGAGCGGAGTTTCAATGAGTAAATGGTAATGATTTGTCATCAGACAATACGAATGGCATAACCACCGGTATTTTAAACAAGTATCACCCAAAACAGATAAAAAGTTCTCTCTGTCTTCATCTGATAAATAGATCGCTTCTTTTCTATTCCCTCGACTGGTGATGTGATAGAGGCCACCAGAAAACTCAATGCGCAAAGGTCTTACCATCGCTGATCCTGGACTTACTTAATTCCTTTTGAAGGAAAATTAAGGCATTGGGAAATAATTATCAAGAGTTAACTCCAAGATTGCCGTCTTTTATGGCTTAAGGCAAAAAGCAAGATCTGACCCTGTATGACGGTGACCCTGTATGACGCTGCGGCGTAAACTCACAGTACGAGTATTCACTGCATAATCAACCAGCTCCCGCCTCACAGATGGCTTCACAGCTTTTTTTCGACAATATCCTTCAGAATTTTGTGATCAAGACTTAGCTCAGCATACATCTGCTTTAGACGACGGTTCTCTTCTTCAAGATCTTTCAGACGTTTTATATCGGATGCCTCCATACCACCATATTTTGCTTTCCAGTTGTAATAGGTTGCGTCTGAAATCCCATCTTCATGACAAATTTCTTTAACCAGCCGACCCGCTTCGACTTCTTTTAGAATTTTGACAATTTGTGTTTCTGTATACCGCGATTTTTTCGTTTTTGTTCTCCTCAAACATAGTTTAACTTGGAGAACTCTACTCAGAAATACACCTATTTTAGGGGAGGCTTACAATGATTTTCTTCTGCTAGATTTATACCTCTAGTTGTTTTACTATAAGTAACAGATACAACATCAGAGAGACGTAATGAACTTGAGTATACAACACTCTGATTTCGGTTTAAAAAACACAGATATTACTCCAATTAAATTCCCTTTACCTATGCAATATATGGGAGGAAAAGGTCGGATTGTTGATAAAATTTTAGATGGGATATCCTCGCGATTTACTAAAACCAATAAATTTATTGACTTATTTGCCGGATCTGGGGTGGTTTCCTTCGAAGCTATGCTTAGAGGATATCAAGTTAGTGCAAATGATATTCAACCATATTCATCTGTTGTGCTTTCTTCCATGCTTAACTTTTCTTTGGATGGAATTGATTATCTAATAAATAAATTAAGCAATATTTCAGATAATGAGATATTTAGTCATGCTCGAAATAATTATTTAGCAGATTATAATATTGAAAGAAATTTTATCAACGATTTAAATAAAAATTTGTTTAACTGGGATAATTATCGTAATTTTTGTGAATCTACATTCTTATGCAGTGGGAAGAAAAGTGAGATAGATTACTTAAAAAAACACGAACAATGGAGTCTATTTTTAGCTTATTATAGAAATACCTATTTTGGTATAAAACAATCTGCTGAAATAGATTATTTGAGAGAGCTAAGTGAGGGTTTAGATGAAAACCTTAAATGTCATCTAATGGCAAGCGTTATTTCCTCCTTAACATATTGTGTTTCAAGTACAACTCATTTAGCACAATTTTTAAAGCCAACCACTGAAAAAAACACTATATGTCTATTAAAAAAAAGAGCTTTGAAAATTACTGACATGGTTATCCAACGATTAAAACTGCTCAAAAAACTAAATTTTTACAGAGGCGGTGTAGTATTAAATTCAGATTTCAAAGATGCAATTAAAGATTTAAATCTATCATCAAACTGTATAGTTTATGCTGATCCACCTTATTTTAAAGAACATTATTCTCGTTATTATCACGTACTTGATACTTTTGTATTGTACGATTATCCAGAACTCACTTTTAATAAAAGAATAAATGGCATAACCAAAGGTAGATATAGAAAAAATAGAATAGTCTCTGATTTTGGTAAAAAAAATACTGCTAGGAATGCTTTTTCTGAATTATGTGACTCATGTAATATTTATGGAAACAAGTTAGCTATTAGTTATGCTTGTTCATCAATTGTTGAAAAAGACTTTTTTTATAATATCGCTAAAGAGAAACATTTAGATTTAAATGTATTGGAGTTTGAACTTGTGCATACAGGCCAAGGGCAAGCAAGACATAAAAAAGTTACAGAATTTTTGTTTTTACTTTCAAATGAATAATTTTATAAAAAGTATAAATTCATTAATGCCCGAGCATGATCATCCTGGTGGTCTAATTCATCCTTATTGGGCAAGAAAACCTTTGAACATTATTGAGCTATTAATCTGCACTTATTCAAATAAAAACGACACCATTCTTGATCCATTTATGGGTTCTGGAACATCAGTTTTAGCTGCGGTAAAAAATGATAGAAATATCATTGGCAGTGATTTGAATCCTACATCAAAATTGTTCGTTGATTCAATGTTAAATTCAACAATATTGCCTAATAAATTTAAAGAAATTTTAGATTTTGCAGTCAACGATTGGATAAAATTCACATTAAATTTATATCAATCTAAATGTGGCGATTATATTGAAAGAGAAAGTTTCTGTGTAGAAGGAGACTATGCTAACAGCGATTTTACACTAGTTTTTCAAGAGGCAAAGATAAAATCGCTAAAAGATGGAAAGTTAAAAGGTGCAACAAAAATTGTAAAATATGTTGAATATGAAAATGAAATTTGTGAAGAGCTTTTGAATGCGCCAATAGATTTTTCAAAAATAAGCTTTACAGAAAATACTAGAATTGCCGTTCATAAAAATGTAAAGGCATCAGATTTTTTCACTGAAAGAAATACCATTTTCATAAACTATGTTCATACTTTTATAAAAAAACAACTGACATGTGAAAAAGAGATCAATTTTATTAAATTATTTTTATCGTCAATGATACCACTGCTTCGATTAAGTGATAAAAAAGCGAGTTCTCAATGGCCATATTGGAGACCTAAGAATCATTTAACATCAAGAAATCCTATTGTTGCTATTAATAAACGGTATGTGGCTTTTTTAAATTTTTTCAGTTGGGGAAAACAATATCTAAATAAACCCCAAATTAAGACTAATATTTTTCAGTGCGCTGCCGATTCCATCATTGAAAAACATAAACAGAAAGTTGATTTAATAATAACCGACCCACCATATGCTGATCACGCCCCCTATTTGGAATATTCCGATTTTTATTGGTCAATCATCAGCGGTGAAAGAAACCATAATTTATGGAGTCACGAAATTGTAAAAACGAATGCTGTCGGTAGAGAAAACGACTCTCTTTGTTATGCCATTAGGATGCAAGATTCCATCCAGACTATATTAAAGCTCCTAAAAGACCAAGGATACTTTGTTTTCTTTTATCTTGATAAAAATATTTCTCATTGGAATGCAATTAAAACAGCAATATATTCATCCAACTGCATTATAGAAGATGTTATTGCAATATCGAAACAAAGAAGGTCAATGAAAGCTGTTACTTCTCCAGGCAGGACTTTAGATGGTGATCTTATAATTGTATGCAAAAAAGATGATTCCATACAAAGTTTAAAAACGCCTATCTTAATGAAAGATATTCTCTCTAACATAAAAGGAAATAACTATTTTGAGCGTTTTACAGATTTTATTAAAAAATTTATGATGTCAGAAGTCTCAGATTTATCTAACTGGCGTATAACTGACATATCAAGGTTGATATAAATGTATTGGTTATTTAAGGAAAGTGAACAAAAAAGAATAAGGAAATTAATAGATGACCTAGTAATTTCTTTATCAAGTATTAATCATAAACCACCCCATGCCGACCAAGTATTTCCATTCCAAGGCAGGAAAGCTATTAATCATGCTAAGACCGTAATTAATATTCTTACTAGCCAAGAAGAAACAATTTGTGATCCCTTTCTAGGATCTGGTAGTTTTGCGTATGCAGGAGCAATGCTCAAACGCAATGTCATTGTGAACGAATTTGAGCTATACACAAATCAAATGGCATATAATCCATTTAATCTACCTAATAAAGAAGATTTAAAATCATCATTTGATAGTTACTATAAGCAGGTTAAACCATACATTGATAACTTATACCGTACTAAGTGTAAATGCGGGCAAATACTGCCATTGGATTCATTATTTTTTGACCGAGAGCCTGAAAGTTACACAAAAATAACCAAACATGAAAGATTAGGGCCAAATGGAGAAAATATAACCTTTCGTGGAAAGTTTAGATGCAAAAAATGTGGGGCAACTGAAAAACATTTTGATGATTTTGATCAATCAGTTTTAGATGAGATTAGTTATCTTAATGAAAATTTTTTTGATATTAAGTTAATAGAAAATTCCCGCATTAATTTAACTAAAAATTTCTTAAACTATAAAAATTTGTTTCCTAAACGAAGCCGTTTAGTATTAAGTTATTTATGGGAAAAACTTCAAAAAATTGACATGGATTCCATTTGTAAAAAATTCATGGAAAATACATTCCTATCTATTCTTCCTATGGCAAAATATAAAGACTATAGAAGCAAGAGTCAGGATTTACATTGCCCATCAAAAACGCTAAGAGAATCAAATATTCTTAATGCTTTTTTAATTCAATTTAACAAAAGAATTAAAACACTGTTTGATTACGGGATAGATAGTTATAAAAATTTAATTTTTGAAATGAGTGATTTTAGAAAATTTTTATCAACTATCCCAGACAACAATATTAACCTTATGATTACTGATCCACCATGGAATGATGGAAATGCCTATTTTGAAAGAGCACAGCTTTATCACCCTTGGCTTGGGTACAGTTTGAAAAATGATGTAGATAGATTGCATTATGAGATGATAGTTAGTGATTCGCCTGAAAGAAAAGAAAAACAAGATAAAGAGCAATGGTGGGCTGATATAAATGACTTATTTTATAATACTTATAGAGTTCTTAAAACACATTCATTTTTAGTTTTATATTTTAGACCTGTACCTGCCCAAGAATGGATAACTAATTTTAATCGATTAAAATTAATAGCAAGAATAAATGGATTTGAACCGCTATTAACATGTGATCTTGCTAACAAAGATCCTTCGATGAGAATTCAACAAAGTTCACATTATGCTTTTAGTAGCGATTTAATTTTAACTTTTATTAAATTGGATAAAAATGAGCGACGTAATTACATTAAAGAATATGATTTAGATGAAATATCTTTTCGAGTGGCTGTTGAATTACAAGATTTTTTAGCTAGCTCATTCACATGGCACCAGTGGAAAAAAGCGATATCTGAAAAACTAACTAATCTTGGTTTACATGAATTGTTATTACCCAAAAATACTTCCCTCTTAAAAATGACGTTTGACA
Organism: Legionella feeleii; assembly: GCF_001467625.1. Lineage (GTDB taxonomy): Bacteria > Pseudomonadota > Gammaproteobacteria > Legionellales > Legionellaceae > Tatlockia > Tatlockia feeleii. Next base: position 2,183 of record NZ_LNYB01000080.1, on the reverse strand, counting down.
GAGTATGTGAAGAAAAATATGACGGATATTATCTACCTAAACCAATAACTCCATACTCAGACGAGTTATTTAACACACCTTATATAGAAAGAGTCTCAATATACATACCATATGTTATTGAAGAGTTATTATCTAAATCTAATAAATTTACTTTTGATCAATTTCTATTAAAAGTAGCTGAGTTTGTAGAAAATGGTACCAGAAGCATTCTCAAAGACATACTAAATGATGGTGAAAACTCTATCTATTCTTTATTGAATCTTTATGCTGAACCTATTGAAGGAGGTCTATATTTCACTAAACGTCCTCTACCCAAAATACCAAGTAATATTGCCAATTTATTAGAATTAAACCCTTATGAATTCGAATCTTTTGTGGCAAGACTTTTAGAATGCGAAGGTTATAAAGATGTAGTAGTTTCCGGTCAGGCGGGAGATCGCGGAGTGGATCTCCGATGTCTAGATAGTAATGGAAATTTAGTAATAGTCCAGTGTAAAAGATATACCAAATCAAAAATTGGATCCACTCCTATCCAAAGATTACATAGTTTTGCTGTAACGAGAGGAGCTTCGAAGAAAATTTGTATTACAACAACAGACTTTACACGAGATGGCTATGATGAAGCAAAGAAGGCAAATGTTGAATTAATCAATAGAGATGAATTAGAAAAACTTGTACACAAACATAATCTTCTGGGATCTTCCAATAATAGCAAAAAGTAAAATAATGAGTTCTTCTCATAGTTGAGACCAAAATTAAGAGTCACCGCATCAAAAACTTATGTATCGCAATTTTCATCACAACATGCTTGAAAATTTAACTCTTTTAAGTTCATTTGAGTTCATTTAATAACACCCTCAAAAACCCATTGACTCCCCCACTCAAACACGCAAATATAAATCACAAATTAACTGAATTAGTTTTGACTTAATATGACACAAGCACTTGAAAAAATGAGAGTTTCCGGTTTTGATAGTACATGGTGATGTAATTCAAAATGTCCTGTTGGGCCTCCCATCGAGTTTGATAATTTCGCCACTGAACTCGCTCTTGTTTTAAGCTGCCAAAGAAGCTTTCAACAACGCTGTTATCCCAGCAATCACCTTTTCTGCTCATGCTACCAATATATCCCTTGCTCTTTAATAAATTGCGGCATTGGTAACTAGCATACTGAGCCCCTCTATCGGAATGAACAATAAGCCCTGATGGAGGTTTTCGCTGCCAAATTGCCATATTCAGAGCATCACAAACCAATGTTGCTTTCATTCCGGAACCCATGCTCCAACCAACCACCTTCCTTGAAAATAAATCCAGAACGACTGCTAAATAAAGCCAGCCTTCCTGCGTCCAGATATAGGTAATATCTGATACGTAGGCTTTATTAGGCTTGTCTGTATGAAATTGCCTATTCAATACATTTTCATAAACCGGTTGTTTATGGTTGCTATTCGTAGTCACCTTATATTTCTTTCGATATCGAACAAAAACTTTGGCTTCTTTCATTAAACTTTGAGCTCGTCTTCGACCTACTGGATAGCCTAATGCATTTAAAGCATTCTTCATCCTGCGGCTTCCATAACAATACTGGCTCGCTTCAGCTATTTTCTTCACCCACTCAACAACCTCTTGATGCTCAGGATCATCTGGTTTATTTCTCTGGCGTTGGTGATAACTGTAATATCCATGCCGTGTAATGCCCAAGAGTTGGCACATTAAGCCAACCGGCCAGGTCTTCTTACTTTGGGCGACAAACGAGTATTTTATTTCGTTTCTTGAGCAAAGAAGACCGCCGCCTTTTTTAAGATTTCCTTTTCCATTTTCAAGCGTTTATTTTCTTCCTGCAGGCGACGTATCTCTAATTGTTCTGAAGTTAACTTGCCATTTCCTCGAAATGCTTGCCCGTCAGGCTCTTGATGCTCTTTAAGCCAGCGACTGAGTAGAGCTTGATGAATCCCCAAACTTTTAGCGGCTTCTGTGCAGCCATAGCCTTGTTCTAATACCAGACTAACTGCATCCAGTTTAAATTCTTTAGAATACTTCTTTCTTGCTACCATTTTTTTCTCCAGTTAAGTTCATTATCTCTTAACTGGGGTGGAGTTATTGTCAATTCTGGTGTATGAGCAAAATATCATCAAGCGGCCTTCCAGTCCGATTGTTCAACAACCTGCACTCCGTCTTCAAAC
>NZ_LNYB01000079.1:12121-12635 GCF_001467625.1 Legionella feeleii | reverse complement strand
GATATGACCGTTGTGACTCCATTTTTATCTCGTCCATTGCTCTCGCTGCCATTGCTATTTGGGCATAATTAAATGGTGATTGAACCTAGTATCTACGGGTACATCAAAATCAGTGTAAGTACCAAGTTCGTAGACAGGGTGCAACCAGCGTATAAGATCACAGGCTACCGCCAAATTCCCGCCAGCCTCTAAATTCGTAATTTCGTCTTGATAACTTTTAATTAAGTTTTTTTCTTCTGCCGTCGTACAATTGGGAATTACATCTTTTTGTACATCTTTTGCCACAATCTGGTATTTTTTGCAAAATATATCAAGATCCCTTAAGGCTTGTGCAGACAAAAGACTACTGTCATAGATGAAATTGATTTCGTCTGTTGGATTAGTGGCTCGCATCTTAATAAGGCGTGCTCGATTTTCAAGATTCAAAAAAGAGGCTGGATTTTTGCTAAGCCAAATTTTGATATGGCGATGAGGGTTAAAATTATAAGTCATAATAAATTCTCGGTTAATTAAA
>NZ_LNYB01000079.1:0-12078 GCF_001467625.1 Legionella feeleii | reverse complement strand
TATCGAGTTATTTATTGACATTATGTAGAGGGCAGCTTAAAAGAAAATTAGAGGTTGTGTCGCAAAAATGACATCGTCATGTATCGACCCAGCGCTGGATACAACAAGAAGTACAATCAATGGTTAGAAAACGAGGATGGAGATGCAGCCATGTATACGGTTTCTTGTTACACACTTTAGGCACATGAGCCAAGTTATCGGTTTCTAGGACACAGCCAAGTTAATTCGGAAAATAAGGGCTACGTACACATCAGGCCTCAAGTGTATTTTCTCTTAACTGGGGCGGTCCGATCTATGAGACCGCGTCAAACAAGCAAGACGCGATCCCCGAACTACTATTTTTTCCCAATTGAATGTATGTTTTTTTCCAGTAGATCTAATTGCTCCTCCGATTCAGTTTTCGGCGGCGTAAAGAAACGGAAACTTCCGGTAGCAAGCTTACTTACTATATTCGCAACACCCGCAGTACATACGGAAACAGTTAGAAACGTAATATCAGTAAATAATTTCGACCAACCACGATGTTTTGCTAGTTCTGGCCGCGCCTTGTTAATAGCCTCAGCACATCGTTGCTTAAATTGTTCTTCATTGCCCTCTTTATCAAAAAAATCGTGGCCAGCCTCTGTCAAAGTTATGAGTAATTCCACGGCCTTTTCCGCAGCAGGCTCGTAGCGCTGCTCCTTGTGCGCTTTATCCATAAGATCAGCGATTTTAATTGAGATGGTACCAAGCGCCTCTACAAATAACTCGCTCGCCTCATTTTTTTCGAGTTTGTCATCTTTTATGCCACTGTGGATTGTTTCAACAGTGGGATTTTCCTCATCAACCACAGAACTCTTTAGAGTTGCTGTTTCTTCATTAATTGAATCATTAAGAGAATGCTCTGGTTCTTCAACAATCTCATCAACCAGTGCATGACTATACATAGCCATAAAATCATCAATGGCATTCTCAATTGAAGAACGCTCATCTGGATCATTTTTCAACATGCCAAGCAAAGTAGTTTTAATAATTACTTTTTCGTCATCGCTCAGGTCCTCAATACCAGCGAAAATATTGGTTAGTAATTGCTCCGGAGAATAGCTCCAAGGCGTGTAATCTCCAGTATAGGTTTCATCATTAGGACACCAAATCCTAGCAATCGTACGCCCCATAGAATAAACATCTGATTTAGCGTTAATGCTCATGGGATCAGATATGGTTTCTGGAGAAAAATAACCCGGGGTACCTACCACACTTCCATCAGGATTATCTATGCTTAAATCATAATCAAGGATTTTAACTACAGCGGGTGGTCCCAGGTGAACAACCTTAATATTTTCGGGTTTAATATCCCGGTGAATAAGACCTTTATTGGTAACCTGCTCATCTAATGCCAATAGCAGTGCGAGAGTTAAATCAATACGTTGGTCAGTGGTTAATATATTGATACCATCCAGATCATCCGAGATTACATCGAATAACTCTGGCCCAGTAATTTCGTCCATAACTGTATAACTGGTTTGAGAAAATAAAGATTTATCTTCGACAGTTGGTTCTTTTAGCGAAAGATGCTCGGCTCGTTTTGCAAATGCGAATCCTTGCCGAAAACTGCGTAGGGAATTATCACCCAAATCGTCGTGTTCTTGAATTTTGACCACACGCCTTTTACCATCTTTTCCTTGTTTTTTGAATTGGATCGCTTCCTGTTCTGAATCTAAAGCAATAGTGCCCTTAATTCTTTTGACTTTACCGTATGCACCTTCGCCAAGAGCTGCTTTGTTGCTTATTGCTTCATAACGAACACCTTCGTGCCCCTCTTTTCTAGCGCGTTGAAACACATCATTTTTAAATACAAACTCAGTTCCATCATCAAACGAATAGACTTCACCTTTTTTCCATACTCGAATACCCTTTTTTTCCTGTGAATCAAAAAATTGAAGCAAATGTTTGATATTTTCCTGACCAACTCTCTTTAAATTAATTTCTAGATCCGGCTTCTTAGCAAACAATTTATCAATATGACTATCTGAAACGTTGCCTGGTGGAAATAATATCTCCCTTTCCTCATCCGTTAGACTATTAAGCAGCTCCAGTTCATCGCTACTAATAACGTTTTCTGGCATTTGCTGGCTATCAACTTCCTCTAAATCAGTTACCCACCTTGGATAAGATGCATCCTTAGCATTTTTCTGTTTATTTAGTAAGGACATCATTCCTTGCACGTAACTAAGCAATACACCGTCCTTATCATTAACAAGATCATCCATTTGCAAATCAAATATAGCTAGGAACTCTCTTAAAACCTCACACTCATCCTCGGTCTCACTTACCTGTTGCTCGTCAAGAAAATCTGTTTCGAAAAATGGGGCTTCTAAGCCAGCGTCATAAGGCTTGGTTGTATAAAAATCAGCAGATTTGTATGTCTCATCAAAACCTAAATGAGTAAGCCACTCCTCCAGCTCAGCCTCCGTTTGAAAATCTGGTTCATTTGTTTCATCAAAATGGGCTTCTTCCTTTACTCTCTGCTTTAGAGTTAACATTTTAATTAAAAGACTGAGTAGTTGACCTGACTTGTCATTCAAGACCTCATCAATTTCCAGATCAAACTCGTCTAAAAGTTCACTGAGAATTTCAGGATCGATCTCGTCGTTATTTTTTGATTGAACTGTGCTATCTCTTGGCGGTTCATCATCATAAAGAGGCTCAAAGTCTATACTTTCTTCGTCAAAACTAGTTTCTTTCTCGATCAACTTGCTACTATTTGGAACCTCCTTTTCTACAAAAAGGTTTTGCCTACCCATTGCGAGTAATTTCTCCTTGTCCTGACTTAATTGCTCCCAGATAAATTCATCATCTTCAAAAAGAGGAGGTTCTTTTAAGGGCTTTAAGTCGATCAAAGCTCTAACAACATGTACCTGAAATTCCATCTCTGTATCTGGAGAATCCCCTTTTTGTATTGAAGAGATATAAACTGGCTGCTCTTTTTCGGCACCCTGTTCCTCCATCATTAAATTAGAAATTTCCTGCTCAGAAACACCTGCGTTTTTTAATGCAGCCTCCAGTCTCTCGCAAACATCCATCATGCCTTGTTCTGCAGCAGTTAATTTTCTTTGAGTTTGAGAAACATTTTGATTAGACCCCTGCTTACGTGCATCAATCAGTGTCTCCTCGATATCCTGAGTTATTATCTCATCGATTATGCTCGAATTAGGGTATTTGGACGTTAAAGAAAAGAGAAAATCCAGATATTCACTATAGTGCTCGATATGGGTGGTTTTTATGATTTTACAGGCGCGATTAATGAGCTCATGGTGTGGATTGCTTATCAGAACCTCACTAGGATGAGATTCATAGGCTAAAATTTCTTGCTCGATTAACCCTGTAATATTGGCAAATGACAATGATTTAAGCTGTGCCTCTTGCCTTTCATCGCTAGAATGGGCTACCACATCACTATTTAATTGGGTTTGCGAAGGCTTAATGGCATCAGGTGCCTTATCAGTTTCCTTTTTAGTCGTCGTTGAATGGGAACCAATCGCTTTATTAATCGCAGTTATATCTGATTGATAGCCTTTAGGCAATGCACGTTTATAAGTGCCTGTTGATGGGTGACATTCTTCCACCGTTATACCTAGCGTATCTGATAACTTAACAGGCTCTTCTAACTCAATTTTTAACTTATTTAAACCATCGATATTCAGCCTGCCCTCTCTAGCAGCTTGAATATCTCCCGCCAATCTTTTATGTCGAGCTTGAAGTTCTTTTTGAATTAAACGGGTACGTTCATTTAAAGTCTTTTTGACTCTGCCTCTACTCATTTTAAGAAACGCTAAATTTTAAACCATATGATCATTATGTGATCTAATGATTAAGAAAAAATTAATGCCTCTGTCGCAAAAATGGCACAGTCAAGTTAACTTTTTCCAGCGCAAGGAAGAGGAAAGGCTCTGTTGCAACAATATTTTTGGAGCACGCACGGAGTTATTTTTGGTCGAATTTATGCCGTGAGTCGGCAGCGTCAACTTAACTTAACGAGAAGCAAGACAGGTCTCTGGACAAATTTTAGGCGCAAAGAGGCTTGCTTGGAGCGGATTGCCAAATTTCTCTAGTCTTCTGAAACTGGGCTCGTTGCTTTGCTGCTGAGTTTGTGTCACGCCCAACTACTACGGCGAAGAGATTTGTTGTTGCTCATCGAAATGCCATTTATTGGATTGTCTTGGCTCTCTTCTTAATCACATGCCTTAAATGAGGGTCAAATTTGATGCACTATTGACCTAAGGTCTCATAGCTCACTTCAATCCCGCGATACAGAAATCACTCCGAAACATCTCGATAGCTGTCATTAAACCGACGATAACGCCATACGGCAAGGCTGATTATCTCTAAAGGATAACGATATCTCTTCGACTTTTGCTCCAACATCTTTCCACCAGATAAATAGAGCTTAGGCTAACACCAAAGTTAGCTTGACGATGCCCCCAAAGCCAACTTTTAAAATCACAAGAACTCAATGAGTAGACTAACTAACATTTCACCAGCATCAAATAATATCCTGCTTAACATGATGCCACTTAACACTAATCATTGCTCACTGTCCCTATGCAAACGTCAGATCTCACTTTGACGGATCATTTTTGCGGTAGAACCCAAGTTTCGGAGCACATGGGCCCAATAGAAATACACATTTATCTACTCTCTCAAAGGCTATACATTATTCAAAATAATATATAAAAAAATAGTACTCATTGTTAGTATAATACACGCTCTTAAGCCTCTGTCCGCTCTTCTTGTGGGGGTGCTAAGTAATGACAAGGCCTGCAAATTTAGCAATATAACAGGGATGAAAAAAGCTACGGGCGTAAAATACTGCGTTGACGTATAAAGAGTTGCAGAAACGGCAGGTATAAAAAAGCGCAATGTAATAACTATACACTCAATAAGAAATAAATAGATAAACAGTTTTGCTGTAATAATCAGTCTATTTGAATAGTCCAGGTTGCGTGCTTTAAGTGAATGAAGCATAAAAAATATAGCAATCAAGCCGACTACAGATAGCAGACTGAATAACCAATACACAGCCACTAATAGATTAATAATGCCAGCATAATGGCCTATGGATGGATCTAGCCCATAAATTATCTCATTTACTATAGAATAATATACAACAGCAGGTGGTATAACCGTGGTATCTATTACTTCTCTGTATGGAATTTTATAAACACCTACAATAAAGACTAACAATGTGGCTATTAACAGGGTTTTACTTTGATAAATATTATCGCTTTTTTTCATTACTAATCCTGACCTTCGCCCGAGTTAACGGAAACTATTGTTAACTAAATTGTAGCGCGTATCTTCAAATTTTTTGGCCTCAGATAATTAAGGTAAGGATGCTTCCTTTTTTATTTTAATACTTCTCAATGTATAATTACATTGTTGAGATTATTTTGGTAATTGATCTTCTTTCTTCATCCGTTAAAGAATCCCATTTTATAAACTCAATTGCTACATCATTTCGGTTTATATTTGAAATTTTAGGAATATTTATTAGTTTGATGTCATAGCAACTTGAGTTAAAAACATCGTCTGGAACAGTTTATCTATAACAGTCAATAAAGTTTTTTATATCGTTTAAATCCAAAGATAGATTTGATTTTTCTTATGGGTTTAATCACCCAGAGCAGCTCTCGTCCCCAAAAAACTGAATAGATTATAATTAGAGTATTATGGCCTTATTCCTTCCTAATCCGAAGAATGCTGGCTAAAAATCAATATTGTACTCCCCTTATTCACGTGTTGGTTTAAAATTAACGTTTATTTCTAGCAATAACTTGATGGAGAGGGCTTAAATTTTGATTGTTGAATACAAGATTCAAGCCCTGAGCCAATTTGTTGTTTGTTATAACCCGTGAGTTTAGGCAATTCTAAATAAGTGCGCAGTGCCCGTCTTTGAACAACTCAAGTCTGATCAGACGATATTTATGTAATTGTCTAATTGTACAGGTGTTATTTTGTCCTCTTAATGTAATTTTAATAATATTATGGCTTTCATTATTATCGATTACAGGCTGATATGCTCTCAATTCCTCTGAAAAATAGCTAAGGCCTATATCTGCTTTTTTGTAAGTTGCAGAGCTACTTATATTGCTATAACTTCCAGCGCTGTTCTTAATAGTGAGATTATTGCTTACTGTAACAGCTCCCTCTAGAATACCTTCGGGATAAGAAATTTCTAAAGTTAATGCGTTTGCACTACAGGTTATTAAAATTCCTAGAAATATTGATACTAATTTCATAGTTTTTCGCTCCAGTAAATTAGATGTTTTTTTGATTAAATTATTATCATTTTGCCCATTATATATTTTTTGATGAACATGTAAAAAATTCGGAAGTTTCTTTACTCCCCTGCTTTTTCAACCAACTGCACATCTTAGACAAAATTTAAAGTTAGTTGTTTAAAAAACTTAGAGGGTCAGAATGTTTAGATAATTCAAGCCCACATTGACCAGAGATAAACTTTAGTCTTCTTTGTAAGCCGCCGTCAAAATGATGAATATCTTCTTTTTCCGTGAAAGAGGCGATAAGCTCTTCAACCGTTTCTATTTTACATTCCTTCGCTTTTTGAATAATTTCTTTGACCAAGGTTAGATCTTTACTACCATCTCTAAAAAACCTGAGTTTAAGATACGATCCAACAGAATTTCCATTTGCATAATCCTCGAGTAATTTAATTGAGCTTTCTAGATTAGATTTTCCTTTAGTCCATTGAATATAATAGCTTTTTAAGTAAGTACTTCCAATTGTCATTAAATTAACATCAACTCTGTATTTTGTTAAATTTCTAATGCTATTTGATACGATATTAAGAGCATTTTGTAATTTATTTTCGTCTAAATTAATAATGCCAAATCGACCTGAATTATTATCAACAACCCATTTTCCATCTTTATAATTTATTTCACCACCGAAATAGCAACATTTGGTGTCAGTACTCGTAGCGACATTACCTTTTTTATCAAATACTGGAGATAACGTTGGGTGGCCAAAACCACCACTTTTATAAAGGGTTTTCTTTATTTTTGTCCATTCATCGCTTTCATTTTTTAAGCCAAAAGCTTGTGGATACAACCAAGGTTTTTCTATCCCAATATTAATATTTCCTTCTTGATCAATGACCCATAAATAAGAAACCCCAGGAATAAGTCCATCAACATCTCTTATATGAGAGAAGCATGGGTTGAGTCTATTTTTTTCCTGCTCTTTTACTCTATTGGGGGCTTGTACGTAAAATTTTTCTTTTTTTAAAAAAATATTTTTTTTAATAGTTCAATTAGAAACATATAAAAACCAACCCGCCAGCATCTAAATTCGTAATTTGGTCTTGATAATTTTTAATTAAGTTTTTTTCTTCTGCCGTCGTGCAATTGGGAATTACATCTTTTTGTACATCTTTTGGCACAATCTGGTATTTTTTGCAAAATATTTCAAAATCCTTTAAGGCTTGTGCAGACAAAAGACTACTCTCATAGATGTAATTGATTTCGTCTGTTGGATTAGTGGCTCGCATCTTAATAAGGCGTGCTCGATTTTCAAGATTTAAAAAAGAAGCTGGATTTTTGCTAAGCCAAATTTTGATAGGGCGATGAGGGTTAAAATTATAAGTCATAATAAATTCTCGGTTAACTAAAAGAGCATATCGAGTTATTTATTGACATTATGTAGAGGGCAGCTTAAAAGAAAATTAGAGGTTGTGTCGCAAAAATGACATCGTCATGTATGGACCCCAGCGCTGGATACAACAAGTAGTACAATCAATTGTTAGAAAACGCGGATGGAGATGCAGCCATGTATACAAGCTTCTTGGCACACACTTTAGGCAATGGCGTTATCATCGGTTTAATGACAGTTAACGAGAGGTTTCAGAGCGGTTGCTGTCATTAAATCGGTGATAACCCCATACCGCAATACTGATTATCTCAACGGGATAACGATATCTCTTCGGCTTTTTCCAACATCTTGCCACCAGATAAATAGAACTTAGTCTAACACTAAAGTTAAGTTGACGGTGCCGTTTCAGGGTCTATTTAAGATTAAAGCTTCTTTTATGGCCAGCGCAGCTTTCAATTCCTCATAATCAGAACTTAAATCTGCAATAACTTTTTCTGGTTGGGAGGCCTCAAGCTTGCCAAGTAAATCACTAATCGCTTGTCCTAATTTATTAATTCTTAGAGCCAGGCTTGCAGTGGGCTTTTGCTGATACTGTTCAGTTAATTGTTGATAGAGGGCTTGTTTGCTGTCCAGGAAATTAAAAACACCTTGCAGCTTTTCACAGCGCTTATCAATGTCTTCCTTCAGTTGCTGCAAGGCTTGATGTGCCTGATGAAGGCGTGTCATACACGTATTAATTTCATTTTGCTGTAGCAATTTCCCGTAAACAGGGAGTCCATTCTGATTAAAAAACATACTAGGCATGTTAAATTTTCCTATTTCCATTTATTAACTGTAAATTAGCGTACCGTCATTGGTTGGAATTACAATTCCATCTTCTTTCCTTGTAACAACAACACCCACATCCTTCCGTGAAAAAATATCAACAGGTAGTTGAACACTGTCAATCAAGTGAGTAGCTTTGGGGAATAGAGAATCATCTCCATGCACTACCTCGTCTACAAGCCCACCAACCACGGCAAAGCCATTTGAATCGTCTTCCTGCACCTCTCCCGTATCAGGCACAAGCGCTTGATGTTCAATTAATGCTTCCTCAGGTTCATTATTATCCATTAATAGAAATGCTGCTCTATTTTCTTTCTCTAAATCTTGCTCAACTCTTTCAAGACTTGCTTGATAAGTGGATAATTGCTGTTCATTAATAGCTAGCTTGGCAGCACTTACAACACCAATAACAGCCGCAACACCGAACGCAAGGTAGTTTTTTATGCCCTCCAGGAATAATCCGAAAGGAGCCAAAAAACCTGTAGCAATTAATACCAAATTTACCAGGGTCCCAAAAACTAAGAACCCTGAAAAGAGAGGGCCTGCATTTCTTCGTGCATAAGATTGTTGGGCTGCCGATTCTAGAGCAGGGTTTTTGATATCTGCGAGAGCTTGTACGTGTAATTGTTTTTGCTGGTCAAAATGCTTCTTCCTGGCCTGGAATACTTTATTGTGGCTAATATTGTTAAGGTCCATTTCCTTAAGAGATTGAGCTAGCTCTTCCAGCTTTAGGGCATTGACCTGGCCATTGGCAAGAAGTGTACCTTCAAATAAAGCGGCAACCGTTTTTGATTGAGAAAACTCCAGGAATTCTTCTGCGAAACTGTCACTCTCGACAAGTTCTTTTTGTTTGTCCTCGTTGTCGTTTCTAATAAATTCCTCAGCAGAAAGGAACAAAGTTTCTCTATCTTCAGGTTTTCCCGTGGTGTTACGGATTATAGTAGCAAGCCAAAGAGAAGGATCTTTCGATGAATAGGAAATAGAAATACCGCAAGGGATACCGTTGTCATTGTAATAGGCAAAATCTACTTTCTTGATACTCCTTATGTAGGCTGCAAAATCCTTTGGATCTCTCCCTGTATCTTCCTTAAAAAAATCGGGGCTCGTCATAAAGCCATCCAAAAGGAAGTGATAAAGGCCTGCGGTCAAGTTGCCTTGAGCGTAATCATAGCTAAAGGTATTACTCCAATCACGAACATAATCCTCACCAGTCTTACCTCCACTCGGAAGAAAGGGATTTCTTGGTAAATCTTTAAAAATATTGTCTACATTTTCTATGTAGGACGATGTTTTAAGAATCTCCTCTGCTACATTGAGCATTCTGCCACTGCGTGAGCGTGAATCAGGGAAGTATTTGCTCTTAAATACAGACCTTACTACATGGGGATGGTTTCCAGTAATTTTTCTCACTTGGGGCATGAGGTTTCCTTTGTGTTCATTTTATATAAATGATTAAAAAACCAACCTTATACATAAGTAAGAAGACCATAACTTGCAGCACAATAATGGAGCATATATAGATTTCTTTACCTTACTTTCTTCAGTTAACTGCCTTTTCTCTTAACTGGGATGGTCAGATCTATGGAGCCACGTCAGTTGGCTAATTACATTACAAAGTATGACTAACTACCCTTAGCGTTTTATTATTGGTTGTGTCGTAAAAACGACATCGTCAACTTAACTTTAGTGTTAGACTAACCTCTATTTATCTCGTGGCAAGATGTTGGAGAAAAAGCCGAAGAGATATCGTTATCCCGTTGAGATAATCAGTATTGCGGTGTGGAGGGTTCTGTCGCAAAAATATTTTTAGAGCGAGCGGAGTTATTTTGCCTTCATAATTTTTAGTGGTCGGCTTAACCAATAGTAAACAAAGCCCCATATTACCTAACTGCTTAAGCGATCGCTTTTTCTTGAGAGAGCCATTTTTACTTCTCTTCTACTGGAACAATGGTGCAATAACCTTGTTTCAGCAGAGTAAATTATCACAGCATCCCCCAGCTCAAGTCTTGTAAGAAGCTGTTGTTTTTCCTGAGCGAAACCCATTTCCTCTTCCCCATAGTCGGTTGCCTCACGGGTAAGGATAGCCATGATTAGATTCTCTATGGCCAGTTCCGACAACAGGTGGTAATCAATTTCAATCATGATTAAAAATAATCTTCTTTTTGAAAATAAAGAGCATTAGATCTATAAATATAGAAACCCTTGAATACTTCAAAGTTCAGAATACTAATCATAGGAGTTAATATGCATGGGATAACTATGTTCAAATGGTGCTTAATAGGAGCATTTATTCTGTCGATGCCTGTATTAGCGAATGAGCAACCCAAATTGAAACTAGTTGATTCCTTGATAGATGATTATCTGCAAAAGTATAAGAATGAAGAGCTGGTCACCGGGATTGGTGCGGCTTTTTTAAGCGGAACTGGTGTAACATCTACAGCTCTTGGGTATGAGAGCAGTAAGAGGAAAAAATTACTTACGCCTAATGCCTATTTTCAAATTGGAAGTGTCACTAAATCGTTTACAGCCGCGCTTATTCTAAAACTAGAAGCTGAAGGGAAATTAAATATCAATCAAACAATTGGAGATTGGCTGCCCGAATATAGAGATTGGCGGGCCATAACTATCAAACAATTATTAAATATGACTAGTACCATTCCAGGCTATGCAACTATTCCAATACTGGAAAATTCGATAACCAAGAATCTTAAAAAACAGTGGACTAATAAAGAATTAGTGGACTTAGCTTATAACTATAAGCATCCAACCTCCGGTTATAATTACTCTGATACCAACTATCTTATTCTGGGGATGATTATCGAGAAAGTAACTCACGATTCATTTTCCCACCAGTTGGAGGAAAAGATTTTAAAACCTTTGCAATTGAAAGAGACTTATTATGTTACAAAATCGTTTACCCCGCAGTTTTTAGGAAAAATGCCGGAAAGTTATTATTACGGTAAAACCGGGGTAAACCTTCAACGAGCTCAGATGGGAACCGATGTTAATTTATCAATGGCAGGACCTGCTGGTGCAATCGTGGCAACTACAGCTGATGTTGCTTATTGGATAAAAGCCCTATTCTCATCAAATTTTTTACCATCGCGCCAACAACGGGAGTTAAAATCACTGGTATCAATGAAAACGGGTAAATCGATTACTGAAGTTAGTCCAGAAGATCCCAATGGTTTTGGTTTAGGTGTTGTTCAAGGTTATAATCCAAAACTAGGCAAATATTGGTATTACGAAGGCGATACCGTGGGATTTAGGGTAATTTATGTATATCACCCCTGTAATAAAAAAGCAGTGATTATTGCTTTAAACAGTTCACGTTTTGTCGATGAATCCACGGCAGACCATAGTGGTGATTTATTATTAAATTTATACCAGGCCGCTTTTGGTCTAGCTCCTAAATGCGAATAAAATTTGCTCTTTCAGGTTTCTAAATGATCGCATTATGCGTAAATTTCGAACCCCTTGAGACTCAAAAATAATCGCTGCAAAAGGGTCTAAGTTGAGTTATGCTCGAATCTGGTGTATGTGAAAAATAAATTAGGTGGCGTATCCTGTTGATTGTTCGCCAAGAACATAATCAACAAAAGG
>NZ_LNYB01000078.1 GCF_001467625.1 Legionella feeleii | reverse complement strand
CGACTGAGCTACAACGGCAATCATGCGAAAGTATATACTTGCTGAAGTTAGCGAAGCAAGATGGTCTTTAGTCTCTCCTGCTTCCATATATGCCAGGTGTCTACTGCCATTCGCTAGCCTCTCGGCCTAACGAATAGAAATGGCAACAGACCCTTTGGAGAAACGGATTAGGCACTATGCTCGTGTAAAACCACACCCAACGTCCAGTCACCGCTCTGATTGGCTGACAGGAAATTGACTGGTTCTTGTGGATGGAGCCCATAACCATCTACCATCAACGCATAGCAAGCGTAGCCTGGTTGCTTGCAACCAGGATTTCAATTGAATTCCCTATACCTCATTTCTCAAAATCATACCCAGTGAACTCCCTACTCCAATTTTTCGGTAAAATCGATAACTTCTTTTACCAATCCGTGTTTCACGGGATTAAAATGAATGTAATTCACCCAAGTACAAAAATCTGATTCATCTCGAATACGATGCTCCCAGAATCATCGCTGCCATAAATTGTACTCATCTCGCTGGTTTTTTAAATAACGGCTCACCAGGTTAATCCTGGTTGCAAGCAACCAGGCTACGCTAGCTACGCTAGCTTCGAAGACCTATGCAGCTTATTACAGATTATATTTTGAAGTGTATAGCGGTTGACAGCTAAACAAATTTAACATTTATCATCTCTAATTCGGACCTCAATGAGGTCCATTTGAGTTATTCAGATTAAATTATTACTAAAACAGCTATAAGTTGTTACTATTTTGAATCTTTAATAGTCATTGTTTGTTTATTACAGTTTAACTCCATTGAATGAGTTATGCTCGAATCTGGTGTATGTGAAAAATAAATTAGGTGGCGTATCCTGTTGATTGTTCGCCAAGAACATAATCAACAAAAGG
>NZ_LNYB01000077.1 GCF_001467625.1 Legionella feeleii | reverse complement strand
AATTTAAATGAGTCCTTTTTAGGGCTTCGCTTATGGCCTTGCTATCTGGCTTATTATTAGACTCCAAGCTACATAGATACTGAACTATCTCCAGCTTGCCATCTAAAGCAGCTCCAATTAAGGCTTCGCTTATGGCCTTGCTATCTGGCTTATTATTAGACTCCAAGCTACATAGATACTGAACTATCTTCAGCTTGCCACGGGAAGCAGC
>NZ_LNYB01000076.1:991-1797 GCF_001467625.1 Legionella feeleii | reverse complement strand
TTTCAGACGCGTACTGAAGGGCTAAGCGATTCTGCGCCACGGCAGCCAAGACAACCTCGCGGTCGTTTTTCAGTGTTTCAGACGCGTACTCAAGGGCCAAGCCAGTTTGCGCCACGGCAGCCAGAACAACGTCGCGGTCGTTTTTCAGTGTTTCAGATGCGTACTCAAGGGCCCAGCCATTCTCCGCCACGGCAGCCAATAAAAAGTCGCGGTCGTTTTTCAGTGTTTCAGACGCGTACTGAAGGGCCAAGCGATTCTGCGCCACGGCAGCCAAGACAACCTCGCGGTCGTTTTTCAGTGTTTCAGACGCGTACTGAAGGGCCCAGCGATTCTCCGCCACGGCAGCCAAGACAACCTCGCGGTCGTTTTTCAGTGTTTCAGACGCGTACTGAAGGGCCCAGCCATTCTTCGCCACGGCAGCCAAGACAACCTCGCGGTCGTTTTTCAGTGTTTCAGACGCGTACTCAAGGACCGAGCCATTCTCCGCCACGGCAGCCAATAAAAAGTCGCGGTCGTTTTTCAGTGTTTCAGACGCGTACTCAAGGGCCCAGCGATTCTGCGCCACGGCAGCCAGAACAACGTCGCGGTCGTTTTTCAGTGTTTCAGACGCGTACTGAAGGGCCAAGCCATTCTTCGCCACGGCAGCCAAGACAACCTCGCGGTCGTCTTTCAGTGTTTCAGACGCGTACTCAAGGGCCCAGTCATTCTCCGCCACGGCAGCCAGAACAACCTCGCGGTCGTTTTTCAGTGTTTCAGACGCGTACTGAAGGGCCCAGTCATTCTCCGCCACGGCAGCCAGAACAACC
>NZ_LNYB01000076.1:250-981 GCF_001467625.1 Legionella feeleii | reverse complement strand
TACTGAAGGGCCAAGCCATTCTTCGCCACGGCAGCCAAGACAACCTCGCGGTCGTCTTTCAGTGTTTCAGACGCGTACTCAAGGGCCCAGCCATTCTGCGCCACGGCAGCCAAGACAACCTCGCGGTCGTTTTTCAGTGTTTCAGACGCGTACTCAAGGGCCAAGCGATTCTTCGCCACGGCAGCCAAGACAACCTCGCGGTCGTCTTTCAGTGTTTCAGACGCGTACTCAAGGGCCAAGCCATTCTCCGCCACGGCAGCCAATAAAAAGTCGCGGTCGTTTTTCAGTGTTTCAGACGCGTACTGAAGGGCCCAGCCAGTTTGCGCCACGGCAGCCAGAACAACGTCGCGGTCGTTTTTCAGTGTTTCAGACGCGTACTGAAGGGCCCAGCCAGTTTGCGCCACGACAGCCAAGACAACCTCGCGGTCGTCTTTCAGTGTTTCAGACGCGTACTGAAGGGCCCAGCGATTCTCCGCCACGGCAGCCAAGACAACCTCGCGGTCGTTTTTCAGTGTTTCAGACGCGTACTGAAGGGCCCAGCCAGTTTGCGCCACGACAGCCAAGACAACCTCGCGGTCGTTTTTCAGTGTTTCAGACGCGTACTGAAGGGCTAAGCCATTCTGCGCCACGGCAGCCAAGACAACCTCGCGGTCGTCTTTCAGTGTTTCAGACGCGTACTCAAGGGCTAAGCCATTCTGCGCCACGGCAGCCAAGACAACCTCGCGGTCGTC
>NZ_LNYB01000076.1:0-181 GCF_001467625.1 Legionella feeleii | reverse complement strand
TAAGCCATTCTGCGCCACGGCAGCCAGAACGTCTTGTTTGGTTGAATTAACGTTTATTTTTGGCATTTATTACTCGCTTTTAATTTGTCTAGCTAATTATAGATGATAAAGATTAACAAAAAATTAAGCGGAGACTGGGTCAAGGCCACGCGCAGCGTGCCGTAAGGGTAGCCTTGACGCC
>NZ_LNYB01000075.1 GCF_001467625.1 Legionella feeleii | reverse complement strand
TTTTGATTTCATTTCCAGCTCCTCGTTTGAGAAAGCTTAGTTTAGAAAATTTAAATTTCTCAGGTAGGTGTATTTGCCCGAACGAATACGTTGCTAGGGTTGGGATTACCTACCTAAATACGCCAGATAATCGCGGGCAAAGACTTTAAAAAACTGCTTTTGCTTGGTGCTATGTATTCGTTCGGGCAAATACGGGTTGCATTGAAAGAGAAAATTAATTTAGAGGGTTTAGGTTAAAGGGCAAGAGAGCCCTATAGTCTTC
>NZ_LNYB01000074.1 GCF_001467625.1 Legionella feeleii | reverse complement strand
TACTTCGCTCATCTGTCTCTTTCGTGAGTGCAATTAACTACCCAATTATACTGAATATCTGACTAATTTATAGTCATGAAAAGACCCTGACTGGTAGAGGGTTGATGGAGAACACTCAATTAGCTTAGCAATAGAACGCTTATTAATTCCTTTTTTCAGGTAACCTGTAATTTCATCATAAGAGGCATCCAGTTTGGAGGGGTAGCCGCAAACCTCAGAAATTTCCGGACAGTTAGTCATTCCAGAACTCTTTAAATCGTATTGCTGCTATTTCCGTATACCGC
>NZ_LNYB01000073.1:484-1973 GCF_001467625.1 Legionella feeleii | reverse complement strand
ATAATTACAATGAAAAACAAATAAGGATGAGTGAAACTACTGATTGGATTATTTTAGTGTATTCGTATGTATTATGTGAATAATCAACCCCGGAGTTAGCATGGCTGTTTGTTTCGCGTAATACAAGGGAAAATGCCTATTTTATTCACATATGTCTACTTATGCGAATAATTTTTGAGCCCAAAACTGGCTATTTTAGGAAGAAATTCAATTTTTTGGCCTAGGTAAAAGATCTTTTAATTCAGATGGTTAAACCAAAACAGCATAAAATGGTAATTTGCGTGCCGAAACCCCTAATTGATTTAAAAATGGGACATTAAAGGATGCAGGACAAATACGAATGTTCCATGTTTTAAATGTATTCGTTCAGAGATAGCTCATTTCCCAGGTAGGATGATATAAAGATGAGCGTTTTTGATCCTCTAGGCGTATTCTTAAATAGACACCTCTTGAACCAGTAATTAGCCCTAATTTGCCATTAGCAACAACTTTTTGACCTCTTTTTGCTGGTACTTTATAATACATGCGAATGTATTCCATACTCATAAACACATCTCCCTTTATTTCTTATAAGGATCGATCCACGTTTTTGCATGTTGTATGGCAGCTTCTTTTGTTTCAAACCCACCATATCCGTATAAAACATATGGTTCGATAAGCATACCATCATCGGTGTACCTACGATTTTCAATATCATACGCAAACTTACCGGCACAGCCTATTAAAATAGTAACTTTATGGTTGTTGTAAATAACCCATCCAGCTTCAACCATTTAACTCTCCACACTAATAGGCTTAAATACAAGAGAAGAATGACACCTTTTAGGCGGCCGACACCTCGACATGCATAGGAATATTATATTGATTAAGAGAGTCTTGTAAGGCCAAGCAAACAAATTGCTCTGGGGAGTAACCTAAAATATCAGCAAATTCTTTGGCTTTTTTAGGACTTACGATTTTTCGATCGTGCTCCAGATCACAAAGATATTGTACGGAAACACCTAATTTCTTGGCAAAATTTGTTTGGCTTTCTTCTTCACCCAGCCGAATAGCACGAAGGGATTTCCCAAGGCTTAAAGAACCAACCAATTTTTCCAAGTAGCGTCGCGCATTAGTACTCATGTTTATTTACCTCTTCAATAGAAATAATTTCCATTTCATTTTTTTTGTTTAAAATATAGATTGCTCTGTATGCTTTCGAAAGCCGGATTGACCGCTGCCCCTCTCTATCTCCTTTAAGAGGTTCATCATGGTATCCAGGTATCTTTCGGATTTCATAAATCCCAAATCGCTCTACCGAGTCAACCCAAACTAGGAGTTTGGTTTTAATATATTCAGGAACTTTAGACAAATCCCTCTGGGCTTTTTTTGTTAACTCTACAATGCTAAGGTTCTGCACAATTTTATTTCTTTGAGTTTTATATTAATATTTTACACTAAATAAGTGTAAAAAGCCATGAATTCATTATTAACAGCCCAATGGCTTGAA
>NZ_LNYB01000073.1:0-411 GCF_001467625.1 Legionella feeleii | reverse complement strand
GCCCTACCCCCCTTCAAATTCCCATTTCAATATCAAAGTTTCAAAAAGTCGATGAAGGTTGGTGTTTCTAATAGAGTTCAGAAAAACCACTGTTAAAATGAACGAATTGAGAATGGTGTAAAAATTAATCTTGATGGCTTAAATTTGTTTAATAAACTGTTTCATTTAAATATTGTTTAAGTTTTCATAATAAAAACGTTTAGTTGAACTAATTTACAGCTAAACATGTCTGCCAAAATCCATAGATTGATGCAACACGCGAATAACTGCGATACCATAACTTGTGATTTTAAAGAAAATAACATGTGAACCGATATTGAATCAGGGTCTTTTCATGACTATAAATTAGTCAGATATTCAGTATAATTGGGTAGTTAATTGCACTCACGAAAGAGACAGATGAGCGAAGTA
>NZ_LNYB01000072.1 GCF_001467625.1 Legionella feeleii | reverse complement strand
GCGACTAATGTTGGACTTGACTGGTTTCGAAAGGTTCAATCCAGCCATGGCGTGATATTATACAGTTCAACGCGAAGACGCCAAGAGCCAGAATATTTATTTATGAAGTCTGCAAAAAGCGACATTCTCTGATTCAGTGTGTTATCTGTTAGTGCTTGAAAACAGATTCGGCTCTGCTTGAATTATTTTGCAAATGAACCCACAATAAAATGCAAATGGATTTGGATGAAACCGAATTAAACTGCAAATAGAATTGCTTTTGAACCCGAATTATTTTGCAAACGAAATTCTCTTCGATCGTTTAAAAATTTACCATGACCAAATTCATTCAATAAAAACCCATTTTAATACTTCCATTAGCAGAATAATGGGGTAATTTATACGTCCTCTTCCTGATCAGAAAGATCCTTTGATAATGTCGGGTAGAAGCCATAATAGTTACTCCTCTAAAATATTAGTGTTTACCATCACAGCACCCCCCACGGAACCGTGCTTGTGGTTTTCCCACACACGGCTCTTCAGCGTAATGAGCCGTGATGACTTGAGGTAGTGTTCCCATTCGGCGGCCTTTTTATTAAAGGAGGAGCCGTTTAAAAATTCTGCTAATACTGGAAATTGTGCTTCTGGCAACATCCCATAGGCCGTTTTGTTTAACGCAGCATAAGTCAAGGTTTTATCACGGACTGGGAACCAGTTTAGAAATAGCACCAATTTTGGCAATTCAACAGCCATCGCTGATTTATACTTTAAAAGGGCTTCGTCCGCGTAGATCTTGCCTTCAGCCAGGATGTTGTTAACATGGTACATGAAGCTTATGATTGTATTCGTTCGGGCAAATACGGGTTGCATTGAAAGAGAAAATTAATTTAGAGGGTTTAGGTTAAAGGGCAAGAGAGCCCTATAGTCTTC
>NZ_LNYB01000071.1 GCF_001467625.1 Legionella feeleii | reverse complement strand
CCATCTAAATTTACCAAATCTTTCGTCGACTGTTGGCTAAAAAATAGTTGGACAATGCTTGGTTTATATTTAGTCATGAAAAGACCCTGGGTGATTAATAGTTATCTAATATGTTGATTAAATGGGAATTATTGCTATAATGCGCCCCGCAGGCAATGGCGGCATAAGACTACCTCTTTATTAGCGTTGCCGATTAAACTTTGCCTGCCTGTATTCTCAGGGTCTTTTCATGACTATAAATTAGTCAGATATTCAGTATAATTGGGTAGTTAATTGCACTCACGAAAGAGACAGATGAGCGAAGTA
>NZ_LNYB01000070.1 GCF_001467625.1 Legionella feeleii | reverse complement strand
TCCTTTTGTTGATTATGTTCTTGGCGAACAATCAACAGGATACGCCACCTAATTTATTTTTCACATACACCAGATTCGAGCATAACTCCAGAGAAGCTTGTGATGGCTTCACAAAACAAGATGTATTTAGTGTTATTTTTTAAGCTAACAATATCTATCAGAAGGATGACAATCATTGCCAGAAGCTGAGAGTAAGCTATATAAATGTTAAATTTTTGTTTTACTGCGATAAATCGACCTATATAACTTCCGAGCAATGCTGGAAATACTGAAAGAGCGAATGCCAATCCAAAATACAATGGAGGTAAATTATGGGCTGCAATTTTATCGTAAACTACAAGTTGTATAAAACCACTTCCAATCCCTGAAATAAGACAAGCAAATACGAATACCAAATAAGCTTGATATCCCTTAAAGCTTGAGTAGTGCACCCCTTTCATAATGTTCTAATTTTATATCATACAGTAAGTGCATTATAAAACTTATGGTTAATATGTCTATTTATATCTCCTTTAATAAATAGAGATGATGTGAAGTTAACTTCTTGAAGTAAAATAGCTAATTCTCCCAAGGTGGCGCGTGAAATAGTTGGGTTTGTGGAGTTAGTCGAGGCAGACTCAATCATGACTATTTCTTTTGATTGAGGATAGAATTTTAAAAGGTAGTCTTTTAATACATTTCCCTGGTTATTTAAACTTGGACTCATAAAATCAGTCCTATTATTACCTATGGAAGAAATGTGATAGATAAAATAATCTAATGCTGTGTTTAGTGGATGCTCAAAAAGTAATAATCGATTTACATCAATTATTACACTACCTCTTTCGAGAGGATCAATTTTTAAATCAATAAGCATAGTATCTAAACTAGAAATACCCGGATTTACATTAAGAA
The DNA here is from genome assembly GCF_001467625.1 of Legionella feeleii. Taxonomy (GTDB): domain Bacteria; phylum Pseudomonadota; class Gammaproteobacteria; order Legionellales; family Legionellaceae; genus Tatlockia; species Tatlockia feeleii. Next base: position 350 of record NZ_LNYB01000070.1, on the reverse strand, counting down.
TGTAATTTTCTTTACTAGCTTGGATTTCAAAAAGCTGCGTAAGCGTAACCCCAAATCGCGGATGTCCAGCCACCAATAGTGAGATATTTTTAAAATCCTTCAAATATGAAATGGTTTTTCTATAAATACGGTAATAATTATCAATGTCTTTATCACCATCTACATATAAGGTTTTTATGCTGATAATTCTTTTACAATACTTACTCAACAGATCTATTTCACTATTGTTGGCAAGAGCCAATACCAACTCTGTGTTCTCTAACGAGTTATGCTCGAATCTGGTGTATGTGAAAAATAAATTAGGTGGCGTATCCTGTTGATTGTTCGCCAAGAACATAATCAACAAAAGG
>NZ_LNYB01000069.1 GCF_001467625.1 Legionella feeleii | reverse complement strand
TCCTTTTGTTGATTATGTTCTTGGCGAACAATCAACAGGATACGCCACCTAATTTATTTTTCACATACACCAGATTCGAGCATAACTCTCGCGGTTTATTAAGATATATCGCTATGCGGCATACAAACATCAATGTTGATTTGATGAGTCCTCTGGATTATCTAACGTTGGTTTATTGGATAGATATATTCTGGCTATTTTCTCTTCTTATAAGAGCTTATCTACTAAAAGATAGGAGTAAAAAATGAAAATGCTATCTCTCTCTTCTTTTATTTTGCTTTTATTTACCACCATAGTTCACTCAAACCAATGTCCTTCTTATTCATTTTCAAACAGTGAATCCGACGCTACTGCTTTTGCTAGCCCTGGATTGATCCCTTTGAATATTAACATTCATTTTCATGGGAAAAAAATAACAGCATATATATTTGGAAATGGTTTTTCTCTCCAGCGACTAACTTTGAAATTTAGCCGCGATGAATATTTCTTAGACCAGCCCACAGAGATCTTTTTTGAATTTTGTAAAGGTCAACAACAAATAGCGATTTTCAAAGAATTGATTGATAAAAAATCAGCTATTGAATGCGGTACAAGCAATAAAATTATTTGTATTAATAACAACACTCCAATGGAACCGGTTGAAATCGCTCCAAACGAGCATCTTCCTACAGAGAAAGAAGACAATAAAAAAATTATTGATAATCATTAATTTTTGATTTATCAATTTTTTCATAAAACAAGTATTCTGAAATCCAATTTAAAAAAAATGACTTCTTTTGTAATGTACCCGAAAATCTGCCACAAGTGAAAATGTAGCATTGCTTTCTTGTTCTTGTTAAAGCAACAATAAATTTACATATTTCCGCTTCCGTAGCATTATTTGTTTTAGGAAGAACTCCTTCTTGTAATCCTGTAATAAATACATAATCTGCGGCTAATCCTTTAGAACCTTCAAAAGTTGCTAGTTTAATTTGAGAATATTCGTCATCTTCAAATAACTTATTTTGGTCTTGAGTATCCCAAAGCATCTCTATTTGAGATATCTCATGTAATTTTAAAAATTCCTGCACAGCCTCTTGATGGTATTCCTTTTGGTCTAATAAGATCAGTACGTTTGTAACAGTTTTTTCTAATTCAGACGGAATAATCTCTAAAAAATTATCTGATATTGATTGTTTAATTAAGGCATTAAGCTCACTTGATGATAATTTTTCTTCTGCAATGAGTCTCCATCCCAGATTCGAATTTCTATCTGCTTTTATTAATTTCAAAGCAACTATAAGCTTTTTAGCCTGTTTACTTTTTCTATAAGAAATATTTTCTTCTCCTACCTCTTCTACGAGAAGTGGATAAATTTGATCGAGATAATGCCTTGGTCCAATAATTAAAATTAAAGTTTTTCTTTGCCTCCTTGCATTTTCTTTTTCACTGGCCTCTATTCTTTTATAGAAATGAGAAATAAATTTTCCCATATAATTTGTTGTTCTTTGGCGTCCCTGCACTGTAAAATGCTTATGCATTATCTTTTTGTATGCAATACTATCCTCTTTCTTCTCTGGTAAATAGCATCTATATTCCTTAGCTATCCTTTCTTTTACATTTGCTTTTTCTACAATCGTATTAACAGCATCCACAATTACTTGGGTACATCTGCAACAAAAAGGCAACGTAAAATTAATATATTTATCACTATGATATTTTTCTCTTAAATACTGAGGATTAGCTCCTCTAAAGCTATATATAGCCTGATCATCATCCCCTACAATTACCAATTTATTTCTTGCTTCTAGTACATTCACTAATTCCACTTCAAGCTTGTTAAAATCTTGGAATTCATCAATTAATACCAAATCATAAACTCTAATTTTATCTAATTCCTTGGCGAAATGAGTTATGCTCGAATCTGGTGTATGTGAAAAATAAATTAGGTGGCGTATCCTGTTGATTGTTCGCCAAGAACATAATCAACAAAAGG
>NZ_LNYB01000068.1:14500-15409 GCF_001467625.1 Legionella feeleii | reverse complement strand
TCCAATAGCCGTATTTGGACGTTCATTGTTATACGTCCATAACCATTGTGTCGCATGTAGTTGTACCTCAGCAATACTGGCAAATAAATATTGACCTAACCAATCATACCTAACCGTGCGGTTATACCGTTCAATATAAGCATTTTGTTGCGGGTTTCCTGGTTGAATAAAAACTAAATGTATCTGATTTTTATCAGCCCATTGCTCGAGTAACTTGCTGATATATTCAGGGCCATTGTCACAACGTATTTGTCGAGGTTTACCACGCCATTCTATGATCTGATTAAGAGTTCGTATAACGCGCCCCGCTGGCAAGGATAGGTCCACCTCGATAGCAAGACCTTCGCGATTGAAATCGTCAAGCATATTTAATAATCGATAGCTACGACCATTTTCTAATTGGTCGTGCATAAAATCCATCGACCAACATTCGTTGATCGCAGTTGGCACCGTCAATGCTTCAGGCTTTTCTCTTATTAACCGCTTTTTCGGTTTTATCCGCATATTCAGTCTAACTCACGATAGATTCGATAAACTCGTTTGTGATTCCAGCGAAACCCTTTCACGTTGCGTAGATATAAAAAACATAAGCCAAAACCCCAATTACCTTGATTCTGAACTAATCGCAACAACCAGTCCGCTATCAGCCCATTTTCATCATTTAATTTGGCTTGGTATCGATAACAGGTTTCACTGATGCTAAACAGTTCACATGACAATCGTATGGAAATATCTTTATGTGCCACCGCCTTTTTCGCCAACTCTCTACCGGCGTGACGGTGTTACCACTTTTTTTCAATAGCCTCTTTGAGTATTTCTGCTTTAAGTCGCTCTTCGGCATACATCTTTTTAAGTCGGTTATTCTCCGCCTCAAGCTTTTAAGCGTAACATCATCGATGCATCCATTCC
>NZ_LNYB01000068.1:12771-14490 GCF_001467625.1 Legionella feeleii | reverse complement strand
TATTTATTTGCCAGTATTGCTGAGGTACAACTACATGCGACACAATGGTTATGGACGTATAACAATGAACGTCCAAATACGGCTATTGGAGGAATCCCTCCAAGGCAAAAATTGGCACTAATTGCCTAAGTCTCTACTTTTAGCTTCGGTTAAAAAAGGGGGATTACCATCCAAATTTGGCTCGCCATTTATAAAATGTTGCCGCACTAATGACATGTTCTCGGCAAAGTTCCGAAATAGGGGTGCCGCCTTCGGCTTGTTTTAAAATCGATAGTATTTGGCTGTCTGTAAATTTTGATCTTTTCATGAAGAATCTTCTCGTGCATAGATTATGAGAAAATTCTACTTTTGACATCTGCTATTTTTCGGGGGGATTACCCTTTGAAAGCAAGGAAAGCCCTCAAATCATTGTACTATTAATGAAATATATGTATAATAATTTGTCAATTTATTGGAGGGTAAAAAGATGAAAGATCGTTTTGAGCGAAGTGAAGTTGTTAAAGTTTCAGAACTGGAACGAATTAATCAACTTATCAATGATAATCCAAATGATTTACTATTTGATCATACCCATGGTTTATCCAATCTAGTTATTAAGACACAAGATCGAAATCAAAACAGCAAATATATTCTGGTAAGTGAATTTCTTGGTTCTGGAGATAATGGGTCCGCATATATTGCTCATCCTTTAATGCTCAATAATGGTCAATACGAGATTGGAACAGAAGAAAGGGTCGTGAAAAAAATTGATGGTAATAATTTTTTTGGAATAATGGAACAATATTGCGGGAAGTTCTGCCAAAGGCAATGGCAATATGTGCTTGATTTTCTAGACGAAAATTCCACATTTTGTACCATACCTCAAAAAAATCTTCATTTTATTGAAATGGTCAAGATCCCTGGAAGACCTCTCAAGGGAGTGTCTGGATTAAGGAGTAAATCAATACAAGAACGAGTGGATGTTTTTTGCCAACTGTTTGAGCAATTAAGTGTAATGCATGGAAAAGGGATAGCTCATAAAGACATGACTGACGGTAATATTATGTATGACGAAAAAACAAATTGCGCCAGGCTATTTGATTTTGATCGAACGGGTACTTCAGATAAAAAATCGTATAAAACCATCACTGGACTTCAGACTTTTCCAGGTTTTGGAAAGGACATCGTCAGTCTGTGCACAATCATGTTACAATATCTTCATCCTGATCGTTATACTCACTGCTTTGAAAGCAAAGAGGAAGAAGAGATTTATAATTTTTTTCACAGCGTCATAAAAACAAATTACGATTTTGCTGAAGGAAAATCTCAAACTCATTACACAGCAGAGTCCATTTTTAACGCTCTAAAAGACAAACTTTACAACATGACTAAAGATGCTAACGAAAGGGTTCAATCTGTATCAACCATTCAAACTTTGCATCGATTTTGGAAGTTCTCCCCAGATAAAGCTCAAGAATTGGATGCTAACATCAAATTTTCTATCTAAGTCTTTGAAGAGAAAGTTTGCTGGACTTAATAAAAAACTTTAAATGACACAAGGATGTGACATATTGTCACAATATTGAACAATCAAAATGCTCAACTATCGGTTATTCTTTAGCAAAGTGGATTTGAAAAAGTCTATTTAAACAAATAATACATTCCAGACTGTTATTGGTGTTTTATTATTTGGAAATTTTTTATCAAGATCCTTGATGATTTCGTTTCCTTCCTTTTCCT
>NZ_LNYB01000068.1:0-12761 GCF_001467625.1 Legionella feeleii | reverse complement strand
AACGTCCAAATACGGCTATTGGAGGAATCCCTCCAAGGCAAAAATTGGCACTAATTGCCTAAGTCTCTACTTTTAGCTTCGGTTAAAAAAAGGGGGATTACCATCCTGTTTGTTTACAGTTCGCCATGCGCGTTCCTCAGCTTCTTTTTTTGATACACCTTCTTTGCGGTATTTTTCTTCAATATGATGGGCTTGGCGTTTTTGCTTGTCAGTGTATTTTGACTTATCTCCCTGTGGCATATTAATCTCCTTATTAGAAGTTTTCTTACCTTAATTATAGACAATGGTTTTCTGTGATTAACTTTCAAGATTTATTGTCTTAAAATTCCCAGTTATTTCTATCTAATAAATTTCTTGCCAAAAGTCGCTAAAATTGTAAGGAATTCTATACGAATGATATACTTAAGCATATTTTTTATAAAACTTCCTTTAGCACTTCCCCAACCGATTATAAAGGCAGGTATAAGGCCAATGAGGGCATCAGTAGAGTTGATAAAGCTTGTCAAACAATGGTAATGCTTTCGCACTTTAATTTGTTGTTTATGCAAATTCTTATCTAGTTTTTCAATTTTGATAATCAGTTGTTTTCGGGAGTTTTTCATGGGTATTCTGCCTGGCGAAATAAGCTCTTGTTTTCTTGAAACTCATTTTTTCTAAATTAGATCTTAAATATTTTGCTAATAGAAAAGAAAAGCCAAGGTTAAATAATAAGACAATAGCAATGCCAAAAAAGGCATTACCAACGAGTTGGGTCAAGAAATATCCAAATAACACCATGGCTGATAGCCACAGCGTAGTGAGTGTAATTAATAACAGACATACATTGATTAACAGAGGATAAATACTTAGCCCGGCTAATTTTGCCTCTAGTTTCACAAGACGAGTGACCAGTTTAAAAATGCGTATTTTCCCTGCAACAAGTCCCTCTAGGTGCTCAATAATATTCATTTATTTTTTTAATAAGAGAGAAAGCAAAAAACCTACCCCACCTGCTATTAATAAAGAGGTTAGTGGATTTTTTTGTACTTTCTTCAAAAGCTCGTCTGAATACACTTTAAGTTCATCTTGTACGTCTTCCAATTTATTCAAGCCATCTTCATAAACCTCATTTGCCAGTTTTTTTCCTTCATTTAATAAATGATTTGCGGCCTCGCCAACATGAGCTTTACTGCGGCCATTGTGTGTACTTGCTTTAAGAGAGGGCTTTTTATGGGCATTTGCAGCTGTGGTTCGTTTCGTTTCCATGTTTATCTACCTCCTTGGTTAGTTATCATTAAGCATAGTTTAAAAATAGACATAAGAGTAAATTATAAAGAATCTGCTTCTATTGAGGTTTATAAAATCTGTTGCTGCTCTTGCATTTTATCTATCTTTGGCAGTCCGTTAAATTGTCACCTATAGTTTAAATATTCCATTTTTAAACAATGCTTCACACCAGATAAGGAATTTTATGATTAACAAGGGAAAGGCGAAAAAACCTGAGAATAATTCAGAACAATATATCCCTGGGCAATGGTTCAATACCATGAAAATATTGGAGAATAACCCTTGGCTTGAACTCCAGATTACTTTAATCAATAAACAAATTCGGCTCTTGAACATGTTTGCCAATAGTATGTGTAATTATTTCAATTCTACTAATGAACTTCTTAATAAATGGATGGAATTTCCTACAACCAACATGGTGCAAGAAAATATAAATAATATGGCTAAAGCCATGAATTTACCGACCAATTCAGCTATATTACCGCTGCTGGGAAAAGCGATATTTGAACCTACTAACGATATGGATCCTATGCAAACTATCTTGGATATAGTGCAATCTCCTTTAATTACGACAACGAAACCTAAAAGCAAGAAAAAGAATAAGAAATGATTTATTAAATAGAATAAATTATTACATCATGTTGCTAATTTTGTTAAAAGAGCAATAGTCATCTATAGTATAAATATGGTCAACTATTGGTCAATTTGATTAATGGGAGTAGTTGGTGGATGGTTTGGCTCTTTTTATTCTAGTGAAAGCAAAAAGTTAATTTTAGCCGTTTAAATTGGGAAGAAGGTATCATGGAAAGATATTTGCGAAAAGAGCTTAAGCCAACTTTTATCACCAGCATTTTGGTTACCAGGGGACTTGTTTCTGCTTCAACAGCACTAACAAAATGATCAAATTGAATTGTCTGTGCACAAAAACTGAAGAAACAAACTAAAGCATAATAAAATGGATAGTTTTTAAGGAAGGAGAAAAAAATGCTGAAATATATTATTGCCTGGCTATTAGGAGTGCCCATCAGTATATTGATCCTCATCTGGCTGGTTTCCCATATTTTTTAATCTCTAACCACCATGAGAAACATGGCTGTAACATAGGAGTGCACTATGAAGCAGAAAAGCCATCAACAACAACCGCCGCAAGAACAAAAAAAACAACCCGGTATTGAGGCTAAGATGCGGCCTCAACCTGAGTATTTATCTGCAGATTACAAAGGAAGTGATAAATTGCTCGGTAAAACAGCCTTGATTACAGGTGGTGATAGTGGCATCGGTCGTGCCGTCGCGTGTGCTTTTGCAAAAGAAGGCGCGAATGTGATTGTCCATTATTTAAATGAGCATCAAGACGCTGAAAAAACCAAACAATTAATCGAAGAGATAGGCCGGCGTTGCTGGCTAATGCCTGCAAATTTACAGACTTATGATGCCTGTAAGAAACTGGTCGCTAAGGCTGAAAAGTTAGTTAAACAGATCGATATTTTAGTGAATAATATTGCAGAACAACATCCACAAGATACTTTGGAGGAAATAAGTTGTGAACAGTTAGAACGGACTTTTAAGACTAATTTCTTTTCTTATTTTTACATGATCAAAGCCTTATTGCCTCATATAAAAAAAGGGGGCGTGATTATTAATACTACCTCTGTAACAGCATACAAAGGAAATGATCACCTAATTGATTATTCTGCAACTAAAGGTGCTATCATTGCGCTTACCCGCTCACTTGCGCAAAACCTTATTTCGCGTGAGATTCGTGTCAATGCTGTGGCGCCAGGCCCTGTTTGGACTCCTCTGATTCCAGCAAGTTTTACAGCAGAGCAAGTGGCAGAATTTGGTCAACAAGTACCAATGAAACGGGCAGGGCAACCTGCAGAAATTGCTCCGGCTTACGTATACCTTGCCTCGAATGATTCATCATATATGACTGGCCAAGTGCTGCATCCTAATGGTGGAGTCATTGTTAATGGCTAATTACATTGAATGGTTAGCATATAATATTTTACATAGGCTTCATTATCATAAAATAAAAAACAATCAGTAAGCTGATAAAAGCAGGCCATCCCAAAACAAACCACCAGCGAAAATAGTAATGGTACTCAGCTGGAAGAGGGGTTTTATTTTTAATGCACGTTATTATGATGTTCCGTAGTTTAATTTGAAAATAAACCACAGGAAACCAGCAACAGGCAGTAAAGGTATAGCCTGTTATAGCCCCCCAGATCCACAAGGATTTAAAGGAGTACCCTGCCAGATAGACCATCCAAAATCCTGTGAGGGCTTGTATAAAGCCAGAGAAACCAGTAAATAGCCAATCTACTAATACGACATATTGATTACAGACTGCCATAGTCGAAATGTTTTTTGTAGAGTGTCCATAAAGCAAAACACAGGCAGTCCCAAGTCCGGTACCAAATAATAGGGTAGAACTTAAAATATGAATGTACTTTAGCCATAAATAAAGCATGCATTTTCTCCAACGATATAATAAAAGAATACTATCAGAAGAGCACGTAGCAAGCTTGTAACATGAAAACTCTCCAATACTATATCAGTTGAGCTTATTGATTGATCAGTATTGGGGAGGGCAATACTTGCACCGTTGCTTCATTACATTGAAGACAATCCTCTGGTTTTCGCATCGGTAAAAGATGCTTGTCACAAAGAGCTGCTTCCTCAATCCATTCTTTATCGTATTAAGAAGATCCACTTTGAAGAAGAAATTTTAAAAACCATCATTCTCTTCATCATAGTTATCAACATTTTTTTCTAATTTTGGATAGTCGTCGGTGAAAAAAGGGTTTTTTTTCATTGGATCACGACTTAGGTGAGGTTTATTTTTAGGCTTTTCCAACTCACTGCCTGCTAAAGCACTCTTCTTTTCCGTCCCTTGGCTTTTATTTTTTCTTTCGACGGCATGAGGTTGTGGATTTTTGCTCGTCTTAGTCATAACTACCTCCATGTAGTAATTAATTATAGACAAACATGAAGATTTAGATGCAGGTTGGTAAATGATAAGAAGCCCTTTCGCATAAACGAAAGGGCTTAAAATAACGAGTTAATCTTCCCGGCAACAACTCATTCCCCAGCAAGCACCAAAACAGCAGGATACGGCACTAATGAAGAATAGAATAAAGACACAAAATACACTCCAAGCCGTTGTTTGTGTCGGCGCCGTTACATTCATCGCCTTTTGATGAACGTTCTGATGATGAGAGGCAGGGGAGACAGTGGCAGCGGATACCACCTTGCCAGTATCCATTGATTTCTTGGTGATTACTGAAATCGAAGGAGAGGCTATTTGGGTATAATTGGTTACATGATGGGTAAGAGGTACGGTTATTAAGGCCGATAGAATTAAGGCCAAAGTCCAGGTACTAAAACCATACAGGATGCCGAGATTTCTCTGAGGACAATATAGGCGTCCGAGATAACCTGCCGCATACCCTGCAGCTAGCATAGCAGCAATGATACCGATAAGAACTCCAAGCATTCCTCCAATGACAACAGTACTTGCTCCTGCATCGCTCATTGTAAAAGCACTCAAGCCTATAGCAAGTCCGAAAAGATTTAAGAGAAAATCCAGTCCTAATGCTACCAGGGCCCCAATGACAATGGCAGACCATGAAATGCGCTTGTAGGTGTGCGAACAATGGGGATGTTCTGTAACTACTACAGATTCTTTAGCCATTATAACTCTCCTTGTTTAATGAGACTTATCAAACATGGGATATTAACCAAATCAATATGAGTATGCTTATTGGGACACCCAAAAGCCAACCGATCAAATAACCCATTTATCTCCCTATAAAATCATTATGTTAATTTTTATTATTTTGTTAGCTGAAAAGGCTATTGTTTACTAATTAGCAGGACTCTCTCTTAAGCATAGCTTATTTCAAGCTTAACAATAGTAAAAAGATAGAATGATTGAAAGGAGAAGCATTTCCTATTAACAAATTTGACAAGCAATTTTAGTGAGCTAATCTTTGATTGTGCAGTGCACACAAGGAGATGACCATGCATGAGCAAATGGAACAGTGGAAAAATAGTGTCCGTAACTTTCAACAACCTCTACAAGAAATAATGGCTCTTAATCTTAAGACTCTGCAAAATATGTCTTATCTGAGGCCAGAAGAGCTCACGAAGCTTCGAAGACCAGAAGAGCTTCTGGAGCGTAATATTCACGTATTTATAGAAAATAGTCATAAAACCTTAAATTACATGGAAGAGGCTTTTCATATTTTTGAAAAGCACATGCTTTCCGCAGCTAGCAATGCCAGGAAATTTGGTGAGCAAAGTCTACGACAGGCAGGTATTAAACGTAATTAAGAGAATAGCGTGACGACAGCTCCTGGAGAGATATTCCGTCTTTAAAGCAAGACGGAATACTTATTTCTATTCAACTTAAATAGAATAAATTTGATAGAAACTGGTTCTTTCTATTCAAGATTTGGTATATTAAAGCCTCTTAATTCAAGTTAATCGACTATGACTCGACTCTCAAAGCCTTACAGAAAGCTATGGCGCTCTCGTAGAGAAAGGAAAATTGCGGGGATATGCGGCGGATTAGGCATTTATTTTAATATGGATCCATTCTGGATTCGGCTTATCTTCGTTATTTTTTTTCTTTTAGGTGGTTCAGCACTGTTAGTCTATCTAATTATGTGGATTTTGATTCCCTTGGAGCCGACCGATTGGCGATAAGCTGATAGTACTTCATTCTAATTGATCCAAGCGTAAAGATTGTTTTATTTCCCAAAAATTATGCCAAGGATCTTTTCGTAGATGACTAAGTCTTTTAGTGATTGTTTTTATCGTATAGTAAGTATCCATAATATCATCAGTCAATTCATCCCAATGTAGGGGAGTCGCCACGGGAGCGTGTATCCGTGCGCGAGTTGAGTAGACAGCTATGGCTGTTGCACCCCGTTGATTACGCAAATAATCAATAAAAATTTTCCCTTTTCTTTGGGTTTTTGACATCTTGCTAGTATAGTTTTCCGGACTAACTTGTTCTAGAAATTGGACAAATACTTGGGCAAAATTTTTAACCTTATCCCACTCATATTCTGGTTGAATAGGTACAACAACGTGAAGGCCTTTACCTCCTGTTGTTTTAACAAAGGACTCTAATTTAAACTCGCTCAAATGGTTTTTTATTTCAAAAGCTGCTTCAACAACATTTTTCCATAAAATGTCGGGAGCTGGATCCAGGTCAAAGACTAAAATGTCTGGGTGTTCCAGGTTTTCAATACGACTTCCCCATGGGTGAATCTCAAGTACTCCCATTTGTATTAAGCTGAGTAAACCTTCTAAATCATCCAAGTAAATATAATTCTCACTTTTCCCCTGATTGATATTCGCTATTTCAATCGGATGCAGTGCTTCGAAGCTAGTTTCATTGAGTTTTTTTTGATAAAAACAATCTTTATACGTTGTTGGACAGCGTACTAAAGTCAAAGGACGTTTTTTAATAAAAGGGAGAATAAAATCAGCAATATCAAGATAATAGTTAAAAAGCTCCTTTTTACTAATTTTATCTTCTTCATAGAGAATTTTATTTGGATGCGTTAGTTTTATATTAAGAGAGTTTTGGTTTTCTTTGAGTGCGATCTTTTGTTTATTAATTTTATCCACTGGTTTCTCCACTTCTTTTATAATGTCCCTGGCTTTTTTGTCAAAACGCAATCCTTTAAAACTCGGGTGGCGTAAACGTCCCTCTTTTGTCCATGCAGTAAACTCCACTTCGGAAACCAGTTCGGGTTTTACCCAAGTGGCGGTCGTAATACCTGGTGGTTTTGAATTAAAAGGGTTTTTAGTAATGATGCGCTTTTTTAATTCTTCATGGATTTCTCTTAAGGAGGCTTCGCTAAATCCTGTGCCAACATTGCCACTGTAGATAAAATTTCCTTCTTTATCGTAGAGCCCTAAAAAGAGCGAGCCAAAGCAGCTGCGTGAGTTTTTCGGTGGACTAAAGCCTCCAATGACAAATTCTTGCCGTTTTAGGCATTTAATTTTTAACCAGGATTTAGAGCGTTTGGTAACGTAGCTACTTGTTGCTAATTTGGAAACAATCCCCTCTAAACCAAGATCACAGGAATAAGCAAAAATATCTTCCCCATGCCCGAGAATGTAATCACTAAAATGCAAATGAGGGATTTGAGGGGTGAGTACTGTCTCTAATAGCGTTTTCCTCTCTAAAAGAGGAAGAGAGCGTACATCCCATTTATCATAATAAAGCAGGTCAAATACGTAATAAATAAAAGGTGGGTTGTCGTCAGAGTCTAAGGCGTTTTGTAATAATTGAAAACTTGATCTATTTTGCTCATCAAAAAGTACAATTTCGCCATCAAGAATGAGTTTAGTTACAGGTATTTTCTCAACCGCTTTCATGATAATTTGAAACTTACTAGTCCAATCTATATCGTTGCGTGACCTAAGACGGACTTGTTTACCATGCTTAAAAGCAAGAATCCGATAACCATCTAGCTTAATTTCATGCAACCAATCTTCACCTGATGGTGGTTTATCCACTAGAGTAGCTAATTGTGGTGAAATCGTCTCTGGCATGTTAGCAGATGGCAGATCAATATTAATTTTTTTAAGGTTTTTTTTTAACCCAGTTTTGGTGGTCCAAACAGCTTGATAATTTTTTTCAATTTCCTCTATTGATTGTTGGCTAAGAACACTCTTGCTTTTTTGGGTGGTAATATCATCATTTTCTCGGGCATAACTGTCCTTATATTTAATAAGAAACCAGGATTTATCTTCTTTTTTAAAACGAATTAAATCCCATCTTCCCCCCAGTTTTTCTGCATGCAATTCAAAACGAAGATGCCCTTTTTTATAGGCTTGCAGGGGATTTTTATCCAGTGATTCCCATTCCCCTTTGTCCCAGAGCATCACTGTACCTCCACCATACTCCTCTTGAGGAATAATGCCCTCAAAAGTGCCATATTCAATTGGATGATCTTCTACGTGAACGGCTAAGCGTTTAACAGTGGGATCTAGAGAGGGTCCCTTGGGAATAGCCCAACTTTTAAGAACGCCTTCTAATTCGAGGCGAAAATCGTAGTGAAGGTGAGAGGCAGCATGCTTTTGAATATAAAAACGTCGTTGCTTTTTTCGGGATATTTTTCCTTTGGGCTCGGGTGTTTTAGTAAAATCTCTTTTTTGGTGGTAATGTTCCAAGCTCATTAGACTGCTCCCTCTGAGAAAAAGCCTGCCTTATAGACAGGCTAACTGATTGCTGCAATTATTGAGTATTAGTATCAGTTCCATTATTGGTATTTGTTTCAGGGGTGTTAGTAGAACCAGGAACTGAATCAGGATTAGGGTTGACTCCTGTATTTGTATCCATTCCAGATGGGGAATTTGTATTATTATGAATAGTGGTTCCTGTATTAGTATCCCCACCTGTATTAGTGCCAGTGCTGTTATCAATTGTTGTTCCAGGATTGGAGTTTATAGTTGTATTCGTGTCTGTTCCCGTACTAGTTCCAGTTCCAGTGATATTGTCTGTTCCTGTGGTATTGCCCGTTCCCGTGGTATTGCCCGTTCCCGTGGTATTGCCCGTTCCCGTGGTATTGCCCGTTCCCGTGGTATTGCCCGTTCCCGTGGTAGCATCTGTTCCTGTACTTGTTCCCGCAGATGCATAGAGGGCGGAAGAGGCTAGCATGGCTAATATTAAAAATATCCTTTTCATGATTTTCTCCAAAATTTAAGATCTATTTAAAATTAATAGTCCTAATTAAAGGAATAGGACAATAAAATTACGAATGCAATTTTATTTATTTCTTTTATGAGAAAATATACTTGTTTTTTCTTTTTAATTTTAATTTTATTTTAAACAAATTAATTCCTATTATTTTTACGATATTTTTATGTAAATAAGTGCAATTATTATTTTTATAATATGGATAAATGTAAGTCATTAGAATACGGATCCTATAATTAAATAAAGTTTAAAATTGGAAAATGCTATGAAAGCCATATGGAAAGGGGATATTTCTTTTGGCCTGGTTACCATTCCGGTCCAGATTATTCCTGTTGAAGAAAAAAAGGATTTGCACTTTCATCTATTGGATTCGCGCGATAAATCGCGTATTCGTTATAAACGAGTTAATACCAATACTGATAAGGAAGTACCTTGGGAGAAAATTGTAAAAGGCTATGAATTTGATAAGGATAATTACATTATTGTGGATGAAGAAGCGTTTGAAAAAGCAAGCCCTGAAGTATATAAATCCATTGATATTGAAGAGTTTATTGAGTTGGCTGAAATTGACAACTTGTATTTTGATAGGCCCTATTATGTTATTCCTGATTCTAAAAACCAAAAAGCCTATGTTTTACTACGCGAAGCATTAAAAAAAACTAAAAAAGTTGGTGTGGCAAAAGTTATTATCCGCACCAAAGAATATTTGTGTTTAGTGATGCCGCATGATCATGCTTTAGTACTCAACCTTATTCGCTTTCAACAGGAAATACGTAAAGAAGAGGATTTGGAGATTCCTACTGAACCACTAAAATCCTATAAAATTTCAGATCGTGAAATAAAAATGGCCGTCGATTTAATTAAAAACATGACAACGACCTGGAAACCTGAAAAATATCATGATGAATACCAGGAGGCTTTATTGCAGTGGCTTGATAAAAAGACGGCGGAAGCTGAAAAAGCAATGGGTACTAGAACGAAAATCCGTAGACGAAAACCCGATGATGTTATCGATTTTATTTCCTTATTGAAAAAGAGTATGGGGAAAGATAAAAATAAAACCATACAGAAAAAAGTAGCGGCTAAAGACAAGAAAAAAGCTTGATCTAGTTAGGTAACATTTTCGGATCACTAAAACTCATCATCCCACAGGCTCAACTGTCTGGATGTTAGGTTTTTCTTCTTGGTAAATTTGTTTATCTCCAGGTTTGGTTCTGCTTCACCATTTAAACCAAAACGCTTGCAAGCCAAATGAAATCGGGTTGCTAAAAGCTTGGCATATTCCCCCTCTCCACGCATGCGCGAGCCAAAAGCGGCATCGTATTCTTTTCCTCCCCGCATTTGACGAATAAGACTCATAATGTGTTCTGACCGCTGAGGAAAATGATTTGCTAGCCATTCTTTAAATAAATCTTTTACTTCATGAGGCAATCTGATTAAAACATAACTCGCATGTTTAGCTCCCGCTTGTCCTGCAGCCTGGATAATTTTTTCCATTTCTACATCATTAATCATCGGAATGACAGGAGCTACCATCACTCGTACCGGTATTTGGTTTTCTGATAAATGCTTGATGAGTTTTAAACGGCCTGCTGGCGCTGTAGTCCGAGGTTCCATAATATGCTTTAAATGGGTGGAAAGGGAGGTAACACTGACTGCAACCTTGACAAGGTTTTGTTTAGCCATCGCTGCGAGAAGATCCAAATCACGTTCAATAAGTGCATTTTTAGTGATAATGATGACCGGATGTTGATAATGATTTAATACTTCCAAAAGACTGCGAGTCACTTTGAGCTTGGCTTCTGCTGGCTGATAAGGATCTGTATTTGCCCCTAAAACGATAGGTTTACACTGGTAGTTTGATTTATTAAGTTCTTTTTCTAACAGAGTTGCTGCGTCAACTTTGTAAAAAATTTTAGTTTCAAAATCGAGGCCTGGCGACAGGTTGACATAAGCATGACTGGGACGGGCATAACAGTAAATACAACCATGCTCGCAACCACGATAGGGATTAATAGATTGTTCAAAGCCAAGGTCGGGAGAATTATTGCGGCTAATAACGGTTTTAGCAGTTTCCGGCAATAAGAAGGTTTCTATAGCGGGAAACGTTTCTTCCTCAAGCGCCCAGCCGTCATCAAAATTTTCATAAGTGGTAACCTCAAATCTTCCTTCAGGGTTACTGAGCGCACCACGATTCTTGTGGGGGGGATTTGACTTCATATCTTGGCGTATCTAATCAGTTGGATTTTATTTTATCATGATGAAAAACTTGGGAACAGAATAACGTTTCCTTATGAAGGAAGGGCTGGCAGCGTAAATTTTCCTCATCGAGTAAGGGATTGTCTGTAAGCCGATGCCCTGAATCTAGTATTTAGCAGTTGCATCACTGGCAGGAAAGGTGTCTTCTATTAATTTATCCAATTTTCTTTCCTTTTTTTTACGCTTTTCTTTCGCGGTATCATCCTTGCTAGAATGATGAGGTTTCTTGATTGATTTAGAACCTTTCATGACGCCTCCTTTTTCCTTGCTATCCCAATCTTATCTTAAGTATAGTAAATACCTCTTTAAGAAGAGGTATTATCTTGCGGGTAAGGCTTGGGTTGGCGGTGTTTTACCTCATATACAAGAGAGTAAACAGCAATAGCAGCAAGAAGATGTTTCAAAGTATGTCCACTTATTGTCTCGAAGGTAAAATGATAAATAATTTTATCCAAGCCTTCGGTTATTTTGGCCAAACCAAACAAAATGAAACAGATTGTAAGGTAATAGTTGCGCACAAAGGATGAGGGAAAAAAGAATAAAATAAATATAATCATTATGAGAGGATAGCCCTGCGACCAAATATATAAGCGCATATCTCCCTGCCCCCACAGCTCGCTAAGCTCCCATTGCAAGGTACAGAGGGTTGCCAGCAAAATAAGCGGTAATAATAGATAAAAGCCAATCGAACGATTGACCCGCTCTATAAAGATGGCAGCAAAAAATGCCATTAAAAGAATGCCCATCGGGCCTCGATCCCAAAACAAGGTATAGTTATTGGGGTGTAAATGATAATAGATCGAACCTAAGCCTGTTAAGATTGTGCCAATAAATCCAATGAGGTAGGCCCATTTTGCTTCTGGAGTGAGTGCGCATTGAGATGGAGTAGGTTCGTGAATAGTTTTAATACCTAGATACCCCACAATAATAAAGGCCAGATTGGACATCACATCAGAAAAATTACTTATGTGAAATAAAGTACGCTTATCCGCAAAATCATGGTAGCTCAGGGGTTGCGCAAAGGGAGGAACCAAACTAAGGGCAAGCGCTGTAACCACTGTAAAAAGTAGAAGAAAGCTGATAATTTTATCTGGAAAATTCTTCTGACTCATCGCTTAGTAACCTGGCATAGGATGAAAGAGCTAAGCCAATCTAACCCGTTTATCGCTTTATATCAAGGAACTCAGAGAAGTAAGCAAATCATAAAAAATGCGCATAAAATTCAGAAAATTTTATAGAGGAATCTTTCGTCATGCGAGTTATTCCATATTTACTTTTCCAAATTTGCTTGATTACTTGAGGAAAACGCTTGTTAGTCGCTTTTAACGCAATAGTCCACAGATGAGCTATAAAAGCACAACCTTTGGTTTTACAATCAATATCCAGGAAATAAAGCGCATTCTTAAATAATGTGAGATTTTCTCGAGTTATGCTCGAATCTGGTGTATGTGAAAAATAAATTAGGTGGCGTATCCTGTTGATTGTTCGCCAAGAACATAATCAACAAAAGGAA
>NZ_LNYB01000067.1 GCF_001467625.1 Legionella feeleii | reverse complement strand
CGGCTGGATCACCTCCTTAATAAAGAGTACGACGAGGAGCCGAAGCGCCCACACAGTTTGTTTTCAGAAGAACAAGAACGAGAAAAGAGCATGATTAAGTCAATGAGTGCGAATACAATTGCATGCTTAATCCTTGACTAGGAATCACCAAAAAAAGTTTTGCAAGTGATTTTCTTTAATCGATAGCAACGAATAAAGAAAATGCCGCGGCAAAAAAAATTGGGTCTGTAGCTCAGCTGGTTAGAGCGCACCCCTGATAAGGGTGAGGCCGGTGGTTCGAGTCCACCCAGACCCACCAACCACTCGTTCATAAGATGATGCAGATTAAAGTGTTTTTATTGAGAGCATTTCAATCTGGAACATCCAGGCGTTCATTAACAATATGGTAAAGAAATAGAGGTAACACAAGCGAATTAGTATTG
>NZ_LNYB01000066.1 GCF_001467625.1 Legionella feeleii | reverse complement strand
GATATGACCGTTGTGACTCCATTTTTATCTCGTCCATTGCTCTCGCTGCCATTGCTATTTGGGCATAATTAAATGGTGATTGAACCTAGCAACGAATTTAAAAAGCTGCTTGAGTCAAATACTGAACTTTTAGAGCAAAGTTACAATAAGCTTTATCTTTAATTTTCTTTTAAGGTTGATTTGATATGATGCGTGTCCAATATTTATACAGGAAAATCAAATGGTTGATCCACATATTTTACAACTTGAAATACAGTTATGTAAGCAATATCTCACCAGGATACTCAGCAAATCCTGTAAAGAAGACATGCTTTGGGAAGAGAGATTTGATGATAAAGGTAACACTTCTCAATTAGTTAGCCCTTTGATGACAAAAGAACAAGCAACTTTACTTCAAGATAAATTAGCTAAATTATTGCCAACGACAGTATCAACTGTAAAGTCGAGAAAAACTGAAGGTGACCATTGTTATCGAGTTATGATTAATGTAAAAAAATGTCAAAGATACTTAGATGAAAGCGCTTACATTAATTGCTTTTTAAACAATATTCGTACTTTTCCTAACGCCTTCTGGTTAAATATAGGTGAAGACTGCATTAGAGCGTGCTATCCAGTTGAGAATAGAAAACATTATGATCTCCTGGTTAAGGCACTTGGAGAGTTTAATCGCGGTCTAAATTTTGAGTGCTTTGACTTTTCAATAAATGACAATGGTGAGTTGGTCGTAATCGCCAATATCAACAGTATTAGGCAGGTTATTGATCACCATAAATCTCAGTGTTTACATATTTTGCAAGGGTTCCTGAAGGGTATTCATGGTATTTCACAGGTAGTCATGTACGCTAATATAGAGACTTTTAAGAGCTCTTATACCTATTTAATAGTTAATAATTCGAATGAAGGAGGTTTGCCCGGCTTAACTTTTCAGGTTAAGGATACCAAAACGTATGAACAAGTGGCTACCTGCTTTCCGGATTTTATTCAGATTCAACCTAATGGTTATGTAACTACAGGAGTAGACGACAATCATAACCGTGAGATAGGAGTGAAGATAAAATATCTTACCGATATGGGTTATTTAGTGACTCGTCAGCTCTATCAAAATATTCATAGTGCTCGGAGTGATTTTTGTGAACAACTATGGACTCTAAAAACTAAAGGTAGTGTTGTTAATAGCAATCTTCGTTTTTTCCCACAAGACATTACAAAATATATTTATAAAGATATTTGCTCAGACAATGCTTATCTTACGCAAGAAGAAATTATGGAGACTATTTTAAAGATAGAGAAAAGTTTGCTTTCAGAGGAGCTGGATACACAAAAAAAATCTATTGGATTAAGCTAAATCTGGGCGCAATACTCTGGTTAATCCTGGTTGCGAGCAACCAGGCTTGTATCTTTAAAAAGTAGGCAGAAATGCTTAATCTCAAGGGCACTTGGGATGGGAGAAGAGAGCTTGTATCCAGGCAAGGCAA
>NZ_LNYB01000065.1 GCF_001467625.1 Legionella feeleii | reverse complement strand
TCTAAGCGACTTGACTTCTCAACCTCAGATTGCAAGGCTAGCTTGGTACTTGATACTTCAGCCACCGCGGATTCCGCCCGCAGCGTCTCTTGACGCAATGCTGCTGTCAGTGATTCCCGGGCTTTGCTGAGAACATCCACTTGCTCATCCAATGCCGCTACTTTCACTACTAATTTTTTATTCGCACCATCAAGCTCATCAACCTGCTGTTGTAACAAGCGGTTGCTGGCTTCTGCTTGCTCTAATGTTTTGGCCGTACTTGACGCT
>NZ_LNYB01000064.1 GCF_001467625.1 Legionella feeleii | reverse complement strand
CCTTTTGTTGATTATGTTCTTGGCGAACAATCAACAGGATACGCCACCTAATTTATTTTTCACATACACCAGATTCGAGCATAACTCGTAAAAGACTTCATTAGGAAATCTTTTAACTTATATCATGGTTCTTTTTTTCTTCTGTAATTGCTTTAATTTCTTTATCAAAATCAGACTCAAAAAGCCTATCTTGGATAATACGATATTTTTCAAACTCACTTTCAGCATGCCCTTTAGCGATTTTTGCACTAATTTTTCCAGCATTTTGCAAAACATCACGTTCATCAAACTCAAGGAAGTTATCTAACCGTTTACTCCAATCTTCCATCGTCATGGGAATTTTCCGTCTAGCTCTATCTTCCGCTAACTCTAAATAGGCGTTAACTATACGACCAAGAGATTCTAATTCTTCTGTGTTTAAATAGTTTTTTGCAACCGATACATCTGTTCTAAGAATTTTTCCATTTGGGCTTCCTTCCCAATTAGTAAGCCCCATAAAGGGTTTGCTACTATCGGCTCGCTCACATACAAGTTCTGAAGCAGTACGGCCGTGTATTGCATAATGCAATTTATTTTGCACTTTAGCGAAAAAATCCCGAGTTGTTGGGGCATTTTTATTGTAATCAACACTAGTTGCATAAATATCTGTAATTTTTTGATAGAACCGGCGCTCACTAAGACGAATTTCTCTAATTGCTTCTAGCAACTGTTCAAAATAATCTTCACCAAGGAAGCTACCATTTTCCAGCCGTTTCTTATCCAGAACAAAACCTTTGATAGCAAACTCTTTTAAAACTTGAGTTGCCCATTGACGGAATTGGGTTGCACGCTTGGAGTTAACCCTATAACCAACGGAGATGATGGCATCCAAATTATAAAACTGAGTATTGTAATTTTTACCATCACTGGCAGTTATCCGGAATTTCCGGATAACTGAATTCTCTTGTAATTCTCCACTGGCATAAATATTTTGCAAGTGTTCACTAATTGTGCGAATATCCACGTTAAATAACTCAGCCATCAATTTTTGAGTTAACCAGATAGAACCCTCTTCATAGCGCACTTCAATACCATTTTCGCCTGCTTGTTGGCTAAAAATAAGAAATTCAGCTGTACTATTTCGAATAGTCAGTTTCTGTTTGGGAGATTTATCGCTCATAAGACAACCTTATCAATGTATAATTTATACTTCCTCAATAGTGCAACGCAGCATGCACTAATTGTGCAGGCGCCACTTGCACAATTAATCCAGCTTTTGTAATAGCTTCAAAAACATGTACCATTAATTTGGCAACAGCTTGTTGCCAAACGTTCCTACCAATAAAATACATCTATATGGAAGGCTCTGCTGCGTCGCCAGAAATTACCCACGCATCAATTTCACTGGATTTAAAGCGCCATTGTTTACCCACTCTATGCGCTGGAATTTTTCCTTTTTCAAGCCAGCGCTAAATGGTTATAGTTGAAACATCCAAATATTCTGCAACGCCTTCAACTGAAATCCATTTATCTATTATGGTCTCCAAGGTAAACCTCGTATCAAGCAAGAAATAATGGCAATGATTATCAAAGATAAAATATGAAAGCTCAAGTTAGTTAAAATGATATACATGAGCAATTTAAAAACACTCTAAAATTTGACTGGCAGAGTGATTGGAAAAGTTGTACGCCACCGGATGACCATACCCAGCCCCAAAACCCTGCTACCCCCACCCACCATCCGAACAAATTCAAAATTTGAATCTCACCTGACGACTCTCAATCACAGAAGATGTTCAAAAATTCAGAAGATACTCAATATTATTCTTGAGCATCTTCTGGTTTTTGATCACCTTCAATCTCTTTTATCATTGGTGGACGTAGGTAATGACCAAACCCCATTCTTGTTCTTCATCTCCCAAAGGCCCTCCTTTTTTTTGTGATTTAATCTTGAGCAAATTTTTTGCTCGTCTAATTGTTGATTCCGAATGCCCTTCATTAGAGTATTGTTTTTCAATATTTTGTTGAGCTAATGGCCCATCTGCTAGCAAAGTTGCTAAAAATTCCATTGCTCTTTGTAAGGCACTTGGCTCCTTCTTTCATTAGTCTTCTTAGCAGTTGCTAACCAATCTCGTGCTGAACCTTCTACAGCCTCTTTCCATTTGATAAATGATCCACATACCCCTCTAGCTCATTTTGCTGTAACTGGTATACAAATCCGCCTTCGTCTGGCCCAATGTTGGACTTGGCAGGAATTAATAACCAAGTCATTTCGTCTTGGTCATCCTCTTTGGGTAACTCAGCAACCACAAGAACTACACGTGCTAACGCTCCGAAAGCCAAACTGCCAGTTAATCGTTCAACCGGATTTCGCCCGTGTGTTGCTTTGGAAAAATGAGTAATACCCAATAGGGCACAACCTAATCTTCCAGCCAAATCAACCAAAGGCTGTAAGCTTCGCCTGACTTCTGCATTTTTATGGCTGTCACCTGTAACGGCAGATACAATAGGATCAATTATTAATAATCAAACATTGCCAATTTCTTCAAGCTTCTTTAATAGTGGTTCCATATTTAATCGTCCAGTGCCTCCCCCTTCTTAATCACCCCATAGCGAATGCCTACAATAATTGCACTGGTTATATTCCTGCATCCTAGTTTTTTAAAGATTGCTTGCCGATATTGAGTCACTCGTCGCAGGGAGACATTTAGAAACGCTGCTATTTCTTTCAGCCCTTTTCCTTGGGCGGATAAGTAAAGACATTGTTTTTCCTGCTCACTTAAACGTAAATCGAAATGAATCGGTAGTCTTATCCACGTGTTAGAAAGAAGTGCCTGTATTTCGGCTAGCTGTTTGTGGGTAGGATTACTATTCCCTAAATAGTCCAGGTAATTTTTCGCAAAGACTTGAAAGAAGGGACTATCGATTAAATTCGTTTCCGTTAAGGTTTCTCGCTTTGTTTTCACCATTATTCTTCCTTTATTTTTTTAAAGGTGTGACTTAGCACAGGAATTATTGAAAAAATAATTCCTGTGTCTCTAGTCGCTGAAATAATTAAGATTTTTGGTTAAAAGCGAATTAAAAGCACGCTATAAACCATGCTCCTAATGTTCAACCGGTGTAAATAATGGGAAATTTTGGCGGCTTCTTACGGACATGCCATTGAAATACAAAACTGAAATAGACTAAGATTCGTTTAGCCATAATTTATCCTTGTCGATAGATTGTGGTTAGCTGGCGGGGAGGAGTTGAGAGCCCTCTCTGTCAGCGCTTATTGCATTTAAACACGTCAAACGCAGATTTATACTATTTGATTCTTGAGTGTCTTGCAAATGAATTTTAATTGCGGGGCACTACAGAAATTTCTACTTTCTATTTCTACACTTTAGCCTCTTTTATCTGTTTCTTATCTGTAAGTTATTGGTGACTTTGCAGCAATCATGTATGCCATGCAATGAAAAACCAGAAAAGTCCTTTATTTATAAGAGCATCATTTGCATGGAGATACATAGAACTAGATTGAGTTGCTTATTAAATCCACCTCCCAAGGAGTTCGAATCCTCTCCGGGACGCCAGTTTCACAGGGTCGGTACCGACGCGACAGATCATCGATATCTATTGAAAACACCCGCGCTCTTTACGAGTTATTACCTTCCTGATAATTTAAACCCGCTTCTTAACGTAGTGACGTCACTCATGGTGCCTATATGTATTTATTTGTTATTTATATCGGTGGTACGCATAAACAATCGTTAATTGAATTGCATGATATGCGTTTTGTCGTAGCCAATAGTATTGAAGATACTTATCCTAGCTTACGCCAAAGCTGGTGGGGTATTCCAACGAGTTTACATCTGGATGCCTGGGGAATTCTCGATTATGCCGATGGTTATAATATCCACATTTCAACCGAACCGCCCAAAGATAACGCAAATAAACTCTATTTTGTGAACCTGGGTGGTTACGATCCACAACAATTTACAGAATTGCATAAAAATATTTTTGTTGTGGCTACTGATGAACAAGAAGCAAAACAAAAAGCTTTACAACAAATTAGTGAGTGGGAATCGCCTCATCGCGATCATCTCCATCAAATAGAAGCTACTCTCGAACTAAATGGATTATTGGCGAGTGATAATCATTATCTGCATTTGACAAAAGCCCCAAAAACAAAATCATTTTCATTTACTTGCCGCTATGTTTCAATCGGAAAATTAGCCTCACCTTAGTTAATCAATTTTCACGGTATTATCTAGAAAAAAAATTATTTTTTATCAATATATTACTTTTTCTTCGCAGCAGCAATGCCTACAATTTGCTCATATAGATCTATAATGATTACTTGAATCAAAATCTATACTATAATGTTGCAAAACTATTTTCCTTACAGCTGTTTAGAGAGAAAAAATGAAAAAATGCTTGTTGTTAGTATTATCGTTTACCCTTGGCGCCTGTACTCAAACCTATTGGGATAAACCCGGTGTTTCACCGCAAGAATACGCAAGAGATAGCTATGAATGTGAACGGGATATGCGTCAAAGCTATTTTGATGAAAATACCGAGGGCTCTTATGCACGCAGCAATTTTGAAGCCCGCTGCATGGTATCAAAGGGATATACCAGAATGGAAAGATCAATCTAAATAACTCTTGCAATAAAGTATTCTAAAGAATTAGAATAGGGACTATCGAGAATTCGATAGCCCCCTATTTAGGTCAAAAAGACTACAACAAATACTGCTGCACAGTTTCTTCAAAGCCAGTAAAATGTCCTTTACAAAAATGTAACATTAGTTAATTTTTTTAAAAACTTTATAAAACTTATTTGCAGAATGTAATTTCATTGTCTATGCTTAAAATCCAGCCTAATACTGGAGCGAAAATACAGATAATGAGTATCTGTTGTAGAAGGAGGATAAAGTTCATGGAAAGAATTAGCCTTTTTAAAATCGCCTTTAGAGTCGTATTTGGTTGCTTTTTCTTGGTAGCGTTTATGCAGACCAAGAATACTTTGTCACAATATAGTACTCAATCTAAGCCTTTAACTAGTAAAAGTATTATTTCTAAGCCTTTTGAAGTACAAGCATGATGTGTTGTGATATCGATCTAGCCTTTTGCTTTTAGAAGTCAAAAGGCACCTCCCCCCTTTGGAGGCGCCATCAACAATACCCCTTGGTGAAAACAATTAACTACCTAACATTGGCAATACCTCCCTTGACTCTGCTGAAGTGTGCTGGGGCAAGGAAAAAATTTCTTTTTTTTCAATTGCTTCAACAAGCCTGGCTAAATGCTCGTTTCCCCTAATTTCCATACGATACATAGAAAGGCGTGACTCAAAAAATGCCTGAACATCACTCACACTACAGTTAAACAACATGGAGTTTCCTGTTCTGGCCCAAAGCGACAAGACTTCAATTTCAAAAAGATACGCATTTGACTCAGAGTTTGTTATTCCTGCTGCCACATTAAAAGCGTGCCCTACCTCATGGACAATAATGCCAATGATCATCATTGGCTCTTTCTCCAGAAAATCTTCTTTTACTGCTATTGTTTTATTTTTCCTCCAGACATGATGATGTTTGCCCAGGAGTCGATAAGTATCATGATTTACAAAGATTGCCGGATTACTACTTATCCCTAAAAAATCTTTTGGCGGTAATAAAAAATCAACACTTAACGTTGGAACTGATGCTATTACTTCATTAAGCCCCTCTTCACCAATTTTACGACACTCGTTAATTATTTTTAAGATATCTTCTTTTGCAAGCATCGTGACTCTCCTTAAGTGATTTTCTTCCTGTTTTTTGCCTTACACTTGCTGCTTTTTTTAGTCAGACAGATTAAATTTAAATTTAATTGAGTGATTGGTCAACTTAATGCGATACTCAAGAACTAATAAATGAATAAAAAAACAATTAAAATGGATGTTTTTTTACTTGTATTGAAAAAAAACCATGCAGTTATTAACAATTTTCTGCGATTTCTAGAGAAAGTTAATCTCTTCTTAAGCTATTTAATTTACAATAGCTCTTTTAAGCAATGAATTTGGGGCTCAATTAACATGAGAGTGATAGATAATAGTGGTAAGGGAAGTTGCATGTATTATGCCTATGCCATTTCTTTAATGTATCACCTTAAATCGCTTGGCTCTCAACATGAGCATAAAACACAGATCTTTGAGTTGTTAGAGTTAAATACGGCAGAAGAAGAACTCTTAAACAAAATTTTAGAAAAACCAGGTTTCGTCTCCCCAGCAGATATTCGAATAATTGAATTAATCCTGGAACCTAAACTAAGAAAAACTGCTGCTGAAAAAATAATCAGCGACTTTCTTAAAGACCCACGTGGCTCCTCTTTATTTAGTGCTGTTGCTTTTAAATTTAAAGAACTAGTTAAAGCCAAACTCTCCAGGGAACACCAAGAAATCATTACGCAAATCCAGGTTCCAGAGGATGATCGATCCAAGCAAGAATTTAACGAAGCAGAGATTTATCGGGTTCCAAATATATATGCCGCAATTAGCAACTACACAACACAATTAGCAGAAGAGATAATCAGAGATCCAGAAGTAGCCGACAAAGTAACGCGTCTTAAGGACGTGGTAACAGGTGTTAACGGAGCTGATCCAGATGATAAGGCGATAAATCAAGCTGAAGCTGAACTCTTGCAAGCTATTGATGCTTTTTTTCAAACGAAAATAGTTGCCTTCTTTCAAGCCAATGAAAGACAACAGCTTAAGGCCTATTCAGCGAGATTACAAGATTCTCGCTCCTGGGGTACTGAAGAAGCGCTTAATGCATTACACGGAATGATCACCGGCAATGGGCTTCACCTCGATCAAGGACATTGGGAAGAACACACTGAACGACCAATTAATTTTAAAAATTTCAAAAATGGCAGCCCTGTAGTCCTATACGCTGCCGACGAAAGCCCAGATATGATTCTTGATAACTGGAGAAATTCCCACTGGGTAAGCCAGATTCCTGCTAAAAAAGATTTACAAATCCTTCTTGTCGATAACCCTGGTGATGAAACCATTAAGGCTATTCTTGCACGTAGTGATGAAATAGACGTTTTATTAAAGGCATACCTTGCTAAACCCTTACCAGCTTCTATAACAGCAGATAAAGATAAATCCCAGGAAAAAAGATTAAAAACAAGTCTTGCGATAGCTACTGCGACCTTAAAAGAAAAGCTTCTAGCAGAGCTTTTAGACCAAATACAAGAAGGAAAATCCATTGATTTTGAGAAAAATTATGCTTATCAGCAACTTATAGAATGCAAGCGAGCTGTTGAGTTCATTACTGATGATAATCATGATCAAGCAGCGAAAATTGATTTCCTTAAAACCTACGAGGAGCAGGCAAAGCTTAATCCTACTGGATGGGAAATCTTCGGCCGATTCATTAAAGGTTTTCTCTTGGCTAGTTTATCTACCGTCTTAGGCACTCTCGTTGGAGCAGCTATCGGTGGTGTACTCGGTTCAGCTGCCGGACCAGGTGGGTCTATTGTCGGAGCTGTCTGGGGAGCCTTTAAAGGCGGAAATGTGGCTGTCCTGGCAGGCACCGGGGTTGGGGGCTTCTTTGGCAGTGCATTATGGATCTTGCAAATGTTACCGCCAGTTAATGCTGTTCAAGAATATACCGCACAAGCCCGGAAAGCGGTCCAAAATAGCCTTGAATATAGAGTAATAAAAGCCGTTGAGAGGGACGAAGTTGAGGAATCGCTGGAGCATGATGACACGGGTTCAATGACTGCAGATGTTGAGCGTCTTGCTTCCAGTGTTGGCGAGGACAATGTCCAAAGTGACCAAAGCGTTCAAACAAGCCAATTTTTGGCTTTCTAATTTTATAAACTAATAAAAGTTAGTAAATTTTTGTTTGGTGTGTTAATCCCAATCCAGATATTCTTCTATCTTGGCATCACTTTGCGATTTTTCCTTCTTGGCAAGCATTTTAGGAGATTCAGGGGCGTTTAAAGCCTCCTCCAAGCTAACGAAGGTAAAACCATTTTGCTTATAAAGATTAATAATGTCAGGTAATACATAGGCATTCAGCAAGTTAGCATGGATTAATAAAATTTGGGCTTGATCTGCTTTGTGATTATACCGATCATGCTCTTCTGCTTTTAAAGTCTGCTGCCAGATAAAATCGATATAAGCTACTTTTAGTGCCTCAAGAAAACTACGCCGTTGATTTTGCGGTACATCCAATAAAAGCTGATTAAAGATAAAATCCTTGCTATCAATTGTAATTGGCGCAACGTGATAATTCTTTTTTGAAAGGAAATGTAATACTTTTTCTTTTTTATTACCGCCACTCATTGCTAAGTAAGGATAACGAAAAAATTTTGGTTCCGTGAGCACCGGCATTAACATTTTGTCAGCGGCATCAATCTCTTCAATATAAGCCTCTGTATCTACTTTATTTAAATTTAAATGCGAAAAAGTATGATTACCTAATCCCAGACCCGCATCGCGAAATTTATGTAGCATCTTCCAGTTATCAGGATTAACCTCGCCAGCGATAATAAACCCCGTTGCTGGAATTTCATGCGATTTAATGGCATTAATAATCATATTTAAATGAAAGTTTTTTGCTTCACCTACAAAAGGCAAATCATCAATAGTAATGGCAATCAGTCGTTTTTGAGCAAAACTGGTGTCCGCCAATACAGTAAAAAAAAGCAAAGCTATGATAAAAAATTTTCTAACCAAGGTAATTCTCATTAAAAATTAAAAAGTTACGATATTTGCCTAATAAAATTTTATATTTAAACAAAATCTGGCTGGGTATTATCGATATATTGTGAGCATTTATCAACCAAATATAAACAATTTAACTACAATTATTGCCGGCAAACCCTGATTAGATAAGCAAACCAACTAACTGAGGGTAGAAGATAACCAGTTTAAGGGCTCAAAGCACCGTTTCGAAACTGCAGTAGAAACAATATTCTAGCGTATATTTATAGGATCTTAAAAATCAAAACGGCATTATAAAATAAAACTGCTCAGAGAAGGCACACTTCTTGAATGATTCAGCCCTATTCATTCTAACAGAGTATAAAAATGAAAGTTAAATCCATGTTAATCAAAGTGATGCCATTGCTTGTTTATGCACTAATCTCTGTGTATCACAGTGCAACAATAATTTTTTAGTAAAGGCAACCGATAATAATCAGGAACATACTTGTATTTTTGCTTTAACCCGTTATGCTGTAGTTTTTCGCGGGGCCGTTAGCTCAGCTGGTAGAGCAGGAGGCTCTTAACCTCTGTGTCATAGGTTCGAACCCTATACGGCCCACCACTTTCCCGCAACACGCTACGCACACCCAAGCCATTGCTATAAAAAAACACATTATGTATACTGTTTTTTATCAAACTTAACCACTGTACCATAAACAATGCTTTCTATAAGCTTTAATCTTATTACTTTTACTCCCTTCATTATTATCGGCTGAAAGCCGATACGAACTGCCACGCCCATTTTCTGCTGTTACAACTTTCTAAACCTTAACCTGGTGAGGCTACGCATGTTTACGAAAAAATATAAATACTTACCCTTTGTAATGTGGTTTTTCCCTTTAGTGTTTTTTGCCTATCAATTCATCTTACGCCTCTGGCCGGGTTTGATGATGCCGCAAATGATGGCCCAATTTTCTATCGATGCCAGTCATTTCGGTTTGATTGCAGCTTTTTATTATTATGGATATTCAAGCATGCAAATTCCTGCTGCTCTTCTCCTGGATCGCTTCGGAGCTCGATACATAGTGGGACTTTTTGCCATTGTTTGCGGTACAGCCACACTGTTATTTACTTATACCAACAATTGGCATTTAGCCTGTTTAAGTCGATTCCTAGTGGGAGTTGGCTCTGCGGCAGGTTTTTTAGGTGTATCGAAGGTAGTGTCCGAGTGGTTTCCCAAAAATCAATATACCAGGATGATTGGTTTCTCTTTTACTATAGGTCTGATGGGAGCTATCTATGGCGGCAAACCTCTCAGTCTTCTCATTGAGATCTATCATTGGCAAAAAGTTGCCCTAACCCTTGCCCTGGTCTCTATTGTGGTTGGTTGCAGCACTTATTTTGTTTTACGGAGCCCTACACATAACAAAGAAAAAATAACTCAGGAGTCATTTAAATTATCCAGTTTTAAAACACTCCTGTCCTCACCTGTTATCTGGTTATTAGCATTTGCCAATTTGCTAATGGTCGGCTCTCTGGAAGGCTTCAGTGATGTATGGGGAGTTCCTTATTTAATGACTGCCTACTCCATCAGTAAAAATGATGCAGCACAACTTATTTCATTTGTATTTTTTGGTATGCTCTTTGGAGGGCCTGTCTTAGCATTTTGTAGTAAAAAATTAAGTCACTACACTATCGTTGTCCTATGTGGTTTTGGTATGGCTGGCCTATTTACCGCCTTATTAATGCAGGAAAATTACCATTGGTGGTTTCTTGCCGGTTTATTTTTTACCCTTGGCTTACTATGTTGTTATCAAGTACTTGTCTTTGCAGCAGGTTCCGATTTAGTCAAGACAGAACAGCTGGGCATTACCGTTGCATTTCTCAATTGCATCAATATGCTTGGCGGCTCTTTTTTCCATACCGTCATAGGTAAGGTCATGGATCTCTCGTGGAGTGGTTTATTAAGTAGCGAGCATATTAAACTGTATAGTCTATTGGCCTATCAACGTGCATTAATGTTAATACCAATCTGTGCCATTTTAGGCGCTTTGATTGTTTGTTTGCTGGGTTTGAAATCCAGCAGACAGCAAGAACTATCTGGATCTGCACTCTACACATCATAGCCGGAGGAAAAAACATGGAAAAATTATTTTGGCAAGATCCCTATCAACGTAAACTCAACACCAAAATTATTTCCATCGTCGATAATGATATTTTGCTAGAAAAAACGATTGCCTATTCATTTTCTGGCGGCCAGGAAAGTGATAAAGCTTATATTAATAATCTAGAGATTATTGATTCAAGAATGGACGGCTCCCTTATTTATTATACGCTTGCCAATAACCATAATCTTAAGATTAATGATGAAGTAATTATGACTATCGATTGGCCACGCCGCTACAAGCTTATGCGTTTGCATTTTGCTGCAGAATTAGTTTTGGAACTCGTCACACGAAAATACCATTTTAAGAAAGTTGGTGCCCATATTGCTGAGCATAAAGCTAGAATCGATTTTATTCATGACAGAAATATTTCTGCAATTTTTGAGGAAATATTAGGCGAATACAATACCATTATTGAGGCTGATAAACTCATTCAAACTGGCTATTCAGATATTTCCACACAACGTCGTTTTTGGAAAATTGATGGCTTCGCTGAAGTTCCTTGTGGCGGGACACATGTTAAATCGACGGCCGAAGTAGGCTATATTTCCTTAAAACGCTCCCATCCAGGAAAATCGATTGAGCGGATAGAAATTCAATTGCTTTAATTCAAGTTTATTCATCTGGATGCTGCGGCTTGTCCGCAGCATCCTAAATTTATCAACATTTACTGTTCGGTAAAACCCAACTCAACCAAAATGCAGGGACCATGAGCAATAACATTAATTTTATTTTCCAGACAAATATTAATCGCAGTATCGCTTTCCGCTCCCGGCTGCATCCAAATATTTTGAATTCCCTTTGTTATAGCTTGTACCACAATTTTTTCTGTAATCCGAGGTGGAGTAATAATGGAAATGCTATTTACAGATTGGGGTAAATCGGCAATTTCCGCGATACAAGGCACTCCTTCAACAGTTTTTTCACCAGGGTTCACTGGATAAACCGTTTTATTATTTTGCAAATAGCAACGCAGGACTTTGTTACCAAATTTTTGCCGATTATTTGAGGCGCCAATGACAGCGAATGCACTGGAGGTAAAAAATTGTTTTATTTTATCTAACATGTTCTATCCCCATCTAAGGTTCATTGAATCTTTATTTAAGTTTATACAATTCAATTAGGCTACTGCGATTTGTCTTCTTCTTTTAATAAAATAAATTTATAAAAAAGTGCAGCAAATGTTATTTTTCCAAGGGCACCTAAAATATAAGGGCAAACCCCTATCCACCATGCCTGTTTAAAACCGAAATGATAGCTTAATAGCAAAAAACCACAGAATAAAATCAACGTCTCATTCAAGGAGAGGCAAAACCAGATTTTAACAAAACGGTGCGGTCGCACCGTTGCTAAAACACTGCCAACTGCCCAGGAGGCCAGAAGAAATCCCCAATAATAACCAGCTTTAATTGAGCCAAACCAATTAGGGTCTGAGGAGCCATCAGCAAGAACAGCAAATCCAAGGGTGGCAAGTACCAAATAGACTACAACTGCCCACAACGCTTTACGTTGAAAAATAATTACTAAAAGGGAAACACTTAAACTCTGTAAAGAAAGTTGTAAAGCAGTTCCTGGTATTGATAATTTTTTTTGTGCCATAAGCGCCATGAAAAACGCGCCTAAAAGCGAAAAGATAGCTACTCTCCATAAAGGGATAAAGCGCTTATGTTGTAAATATTGTAAGTTCGAAAACATCATTTACCTCGGCAAATCAGCCCATACTTTTGGTGACTTAACCACCTCACGATGCTATAATATTTATCACCATGTTTTAATTTTAAATAAAATGCCAAAACCATCACCCGAAGTTACATCTCAATTGACTTTAGTCCCTATGCTTAATCTGTATCTACAAGCCAATAAGATAGATCTTAAAGCAAATAAGACTGGGATCTGTAATGGCTTGGCAGCCGTCTATTGTAAATATGCTTTAGAGGATAAAGAAGAAGAATTTCTTATCATGCTGCAATATATTGAGCATAAAGGTAAAGAAATTTTATATGCTCAAGAGCATGGCGTCGCCCCCCCTCCAAGCAATAATGATAAATTTTCCAATCTGGATGACAGTAAAGCGAATAAATTTATTGGTGAAGTTCTATTTGCCTATTTACCTAAAGAATTTAACAAAACGCTTAATCAAGATGATTCAATTCAACTCTTAAAATTTCTTGATAAGGATGGAGTAACCCAAAAACCCATCGTTAAAGAATATAATCTTGCTCTAGTCGCGGATGTAAAGGATTGGAGCCAGATATTTAATAAATTAAAAGTGGAAGGTACTGCCTGGACTGTTGGTACACCTACTCATGCAATCTCCGTTTTTGTGAAAAATGGCGAATTTCGCGTCTATGATCCAAACCATACCCTAATTGATATTTGCAAAGACGGTAAGTCGCTGGCCAAATTGTTAACTACTGTTTTCCCAGACAATGATAAGGCAGCGACGTTGTTGCCGTTAACTATCAATATATGTAGTCATCCTGATAAACCCAGTAATCATCAATACCCAACCAAAGAATGGATATTTAAAAATTTATTAAAAAAAGAGCCGGACAAGATCAATCAATTTATGGAAATCAATGGACATAAATTCGATTCACTAGCGATGGCTGTGCTGCAAAACGATGTTGAGCAAATCCGTCTATGCTTTGAGAAAGGAGCAAGTAATCCGGAAGTTGCCTTGCAACTGGCAGCAAGAGATAACCGCCTTGATGCGCTTGACGTCTTATTGAAAGATGAACATCGAAAACTAATCAAGAACCCTGATAAAGTCTATGTAGAAAGTTGCAGGCTTGCGCTCGAAACAGGGCGATATGAAGCCTTCGAGCGCTTACTCAAAGATGAGGCGATCAATGCAGCTTTTTGTAGCTATATAAGGGACGCTAAAAACCGAGCAGATTTCTTACAGTTAGTAGCAACCTCAGGAAGTCCGCAGTGTATTGAAAAGCTGGTTGAGTGTTATCAAAAAAACATTGCAGATGTTGACATCCCTGCTTTGATAAAATCGAGCAATGCTATCGGGGCCGCGGAAAAATCTGGTAACAAACGTAGTGTACAGCTTCTGTGTAATCTTGCAGGGGTTGAACTTCAAGCATCACAGGAAAAATCGCTGGTTGATTTTCCCAGTAACGATAAAGAAACCCGTACCCTAATAGAAGGCTTTTGCACTTTCATCCAATTCATTAATGATATGATATATGCAGCGATAAGTTTAATTCTCCCCTCGGCAAAAAAACAAGAGACCCTTGCTTATACAAATACACCCTATGCTCGCCTTTTTAAGCCTGCCCCTGATAAGACGGAAAGCCCCTTGCTTGCGCCCTTAACTACAGCACCTGATAAATCTGGCCCACAATAATAGAAGGGCCAGAAAGAAATATTTTCTAATTTTAGGCTCCCGCTATATATAACTTGCTTTCCTGCATAAACAGTCTTATACCTATAAGTGATATTTTATTTTATAAGGATATTGTAATGGACCTAAATAAACGTATTGAGCCTAAAACATGGGCATTTGTAGAGAAAATACAAAAGGCAGGGGGCAAACCTCTTTATGATCTACCCGTATCTGAAGGTAGAGCCATATTTGATAAATTGCAAGAATTGAAGTCCGAAAAACCTGATGTCGACATTGAGGATCACACTCTCCCCGTTGGCCCCAAAGGCAACGTTTCCATTAGGATTGTCCGTCCTAAAGGAGCTAAAGAAACACTGCCTGTGCTCATGTATTACCATGGTGCTGGATGGGTTTTTGGCGATTATCAGACTCATGGACGCCTTGTTCGTGAACTTGCCGTTGGGTCGCATGCTGCCGTTGTATTTGTCAATTACAGTTTAGCACCTGAAGAGCAATATCCTACTCAAATAGAAGAGGCCTATGCAGCAACAAAATATGTTGCTGAAAATGGTAAAAAATTTAATCTCGACACCTCTCGCTTTGCAGTAGCCGGAGATAGCGTAGGTGGTAATATGACGATCGTCATGACCCTGCTTGCTAAAGAGCGTGGCGGACCTAAAATCGACTATCAAGTGCTTATCTATCCAGTGACAGATGCTAATTTTGAAAATGGCTCTTACAAAGAATTTTCCGAGGGCCCCTGGCTAACCAAAAAAGCGATGGAATGGTTTTGGGATAATTACTTACCCAATAAAGAAAAGCGAAAAGAAATAACCGCTTGTCCATTAAAAGCCTCTATAGAGCAATTAAAAGGGTTACCACCAGCATTAGTCATTAATGGTGAATGCGACGTACTCCGTGACGAAGGCGAAGCGTATGCCCATAATCTGAATGCAGCGGGTGTTACTGTTACCGGTATCCGCCATCACGGAACTATTCACGATTTTCTGATGATAAATGATATCGCGGATACCCCTGCTTGCCGGAATGCAGTTGAAACCATTAATGCTCATCTGTGTAATGTCTTTAACCATAAAAAGAAATAATAACGCCCTACTCCATGCTAACATCAAAGGCCCACATTCCTTTGATGTTAGCACTCTCCTTTGAATAGACAGTAGGTTTCAACGGAATGATTTAAGTATCAAACGCATAAATCAATCAAGACAGCAGGTTCAAATTAAATGTAATTAAATACGGTTAAACCTTGAATGCGGGCAAAACTTTGTTGTGCTGCTTGTAAATAAATGCGCTGCAAATCCAGTTTGACCGCGACTTCAGGAAGGTTCACATCTTCCAGTGAAGAGAGGGTCTCTGTGCTTGTTTCAATTAAGTCCGAATTGACTTGATCAGCCACATCCAATTGATTGAGACGAGCTCCTACCTGAGCTTGGTAAGCAATGATATTGTCAAGTGCCGTGTCGAACTGATCGAGCAATTGATTATTTTCAGTTTGAACAATTGCTTTATCAATAGGGCTGGCAAAGGGACTATTAAGATTATCAACCATGCGCGCCACTGTTGAAAAAAGAGATTCATTCCGCGCAGGATTGATAGCAAAACTATCACCGACTTGTGGTTCACCGGAAACGGTTATTTGTATACCATTGAAACTAATCGTTGATCCAGATTCATACACTGGTGCATCATCAACCAAACCAGTAGGTGGAATGACTGAGCCACTACTTACCCCACTTACCATGACCACCAACTGATTTGATGAGTTTAATGCAAATTGCAAAGTATAATCATCTGGAACAAAAATAGCTGCATCATAAACCGTTCCCGAAGTCACTGAAGCAGTACCCGTATTTGGAGTAGCTGTAGGTGTAACGGTAAAAAAAGTGTTTCCATTAAGAATACGCATAAATAAATCAGAGCCATTATCGTTGGTTGCAATTTTCAAACCGCCACTAATAGTCTGTAAACGTTGCGTTTCGTCACCGTTATAAAGAAACGCTCCGTTGACATCTCTGGTAAATGGTTGAGTCGCTGTTTTACTACCACTAAATAAATAATAGCCATTACTATCCTGCGTGTTCCCCATCCCTAATAACTGATCTAAAAGGTTTTTTGCTTCTTCACCAAGGGCATGACGATCGGCCTCTGACAGAGCAGTGCTACCCGCTTGAACCTGTAATTCCCGAAGACGCTGAATAACACCAATTGTATTACCCAACACACTTTCTTCAAAAGTCAGGGCACTAACTGCTGCTTCCCGATTCTGTTGCATCCGCTCAGCCGCATTAATCCGTTGCCTCATCAAATCAATTTTTGAAGCAGAAATAGGATCATCAGACGGTGATTCTATTTTTTTCTGGGATGACAATTGCTGTTGTAATTTCAAAGTCTGGGCTTGCTGTGTCAATAACCCATTAAGCCCACGCAGAAAAACTTGATTGGTTGAAATGCGCATTATTCACCTCAGTGCAGCAAATAATACATCCATTATCTGGCCTGAAATAGCCATTACTTTGCTTGCTGCTTGATAAGCTTGCTCAAAACGGAGTAAATTACTAGCTTCCTCATCCAAATTAACACCACTTTTACTTTCGCGAAACTCAACGGCTTGCTGATGTAATATATCGGCAGCATCACTGCGAAGTTTAGCTTGGTAGGTTCTTCCGCCCACTTCAGCGATTAAATCAGAATACCTGTCAAATAAACTTTCTGTCCCGTTTTCAAAGATCTTATCTTGTTGTAGAGAGGCCAATTTCAAACCATTATAATTATCGCCTATACCACCACTATTATAAGAAGCAGTGAATGTATCACCTGTCTTAGGGATGCCGGATAACACAATTGAATACGAAGGGGTCAGGGTATCAGGAATCATTATCGTATTATCAATATTAGGAGTAAAAGGGAACGGTCCAGTTGTTATCGTATCTGTGACATTCACCAGGTTGTATTGTGTATCTGAAATAAATTCAATACGGTATTCTTTATCCACTACAGTCGTATCAAAAATTTCCCCCAGCGCAATATGCCCTGTTCCAGTATTGGCTAAAGAAGCCTGAGTACGGACAGGTGCGGCATAAGCGATCTCGCGCGCATCAGAAATATTTAATTTAAGATCACGCGCAGCACCACGGGTGGATGTCAACATATAGTGATCGTTATCAACTAAATTATTTATATTATCAACGGTAATAGTTAATCCATCGATAACCACTTGAGCAGCTGGTGGTGTAGGAGGTGTATCAGTCCAATTTAAGGTTGTCGATTGTCCGTCTGATTTACGTATGATTCTTATTTCATTGGTAGAAGTATCGCTAACCAATAGTTCATAGTCACTTAGCTCAAGTTGGCTAATATCAGAAATTTCGACTGATAAAACACCTGTGCCAGTATTGGTTATTCGCGGAGTTGAGCGCTCTAATTGCAAGCTCATTTGATTGAAATCAGTAAAAAAATCTTTACCAATTTGGCTATTCATATCAAGGCCTAAGCGGTGTTGGTTATTAAACGTTGCTGCAAGTCCAATAGCCATTTGTCCCAGCAATTGACTTGTATTTGAAAGAATCCCCTGTTCAAAATCAAGGAAACCACCCAACATACCAGAGTGTAAATTACGGCTGATATCAGTTTGCCCTAAACCATTCTTAATAAAAATTTTTGTTCCAAACTGATCGCTATCGCGGAGATCAACCTTTAATTCACGTTGCTCGGAGCCAATAACCAGCATTTCTCCACTGCCAATTCCAACACTAATATTTGAATCGCCCTGTTCAATCACGGTGACATCGGTATACTGAGATAACTCACGTAGTAATTCATCTCGTTTATCCATTAATTCAGGTGCATTTGGCATCGCACTAAGTTGAATATTGACTTGGGCAATATTGGCAGTAATTTGATTGATTTGTTCCACAGCTTGTCTAATTTGCGCCGTATTATTTTGTTGATACTCATCTAAACGGAGTTGCATTGTATTGAACTGATCGACTAACAATTGACTTTGTTTCAATGCAACACCACGTGATGCCAGACTATCTGGCGCATCATTTAATTGCCCGAGCGAGCTAAAGAAATTTTGTAACGCCGCTGAAATACTGGTGCCTTCTTGAGAGAGAAGCTTGTCAATCTGTAATGCTTGTTGATAAAACGTATCGTATTCTGTTTTGGTCGTCAGTGTATCGCGTAACTGCTGAGTAGCAAATTGATCATTATTACGTTTAATATTGGAAACAGCGACTCCAGTGCCAATAAAAGAACCCGCATAGCGTTGGGCGGGTGTGGGCGTAAAATGAATAGTTTGCCTGGAATAGCCGCTATTATTTGCGTTTGCAATGTTATTACCTGTCACCTCAAGAGCGCGTTGGAACGCATTGAGACTTGATGAAGCAATACCTAAAATTCCTGCCATGCTTCTTACTCCTAAATATTGAGGCGATGCTGTAGCCGAATAACGTCTACCATTCTAAAAATTAAGCATCACGAAACGCCTCCAAGTAACATTAATCTATTCCCGAAAAACCATTTCTTTCTAAAGCCTGTTGTAACTCATCGCCATGGTATATTGCTAATATTTTACTGGCATACCCAGGATCTGTTGCATACCCCGCACGATGCAACTCATCAACATAACGCTCAGGATTACCAGTATTTGCCAAAGCAGCTTCATAACGTTCATTTCCCTTAATCAGAGAGACATAATCATTAAAACTATGCTCAACGGATGGATACTTTCGAAACGAAGCATTCATCTTAATAGGTGTATCGGCAATATACTCGGTAGTTTTAATTTTTACTGTTTCGCCCTCTGTATTTGAGGCCGCTTTAATATTAAATACATTATTGCTACTACTGCCATCAGATCCTTTGGCGATAAATTGCCCCCACCCTGTTTCCAAGGCTGCTTGGGCTACCAAGATTTTAGGATCAAGGCCTAGTAAACCAGCTGCCTGTCTTGCGTAAGGCCATATCGACTTTACAAAATCATCGATGTCTGCGCTGCCAGCATTTGTTTTTGCAGAAGTAACAGCTATAGGAGCAGCAACACGGGAGGCTAACATGTTTTGTTCTATTACATTTGTTGCCTTGGGATTAGCAGTGGTAGCAGCAGCCGTATTGACTGATTGTCCCAATTGCTTAGCAAGCATGCTTGCCAAACCAAGGCCTTGACCATTAGAAATATTATTAGCATATTGCCCGTCAAGCATGTCTTGAAACATCTGCTCATTTTTACCCATAAATGGGCTTGCATCATCAAGAAAATGCTGGCCCATTCGCATCGCTTTTAGCATTGATTGCAGAAAAATTGCTTCGAACTGTTTTGCTACTTCAGGTAATGCCTGTTTAGCATCCTTCTGTGCTTCTAGCTTTAAATTTTGCAAACCCTGAAAATCAGTTACCGCTAGTCCTTCTATCGTCATCTCAGTTCACCTGTTAAATGATGATTATGGTCGCATTTAATGCCCCAACCTGTTTTAAGGCTTCCAGAATAGCAACTAGATCAGCTGGCGTAGCTCCAACTGCATTAATCGCTTTAACAATATCTTTTAAAGAAGTACCTGGTGCGAATAAAAAGGTACGGTTACCCCGTTGTTCAACATTGATCTGGGTATCAGGAACAACGACTGTTCGTCCGTTGGCAAAAGGATTAGGTTGACTCACCTGCGGATTCTCACTAATCGTCACTACTAAATTGCCATGTGAGACAGCAGAGGGCTTCACGTGAACATTTTGCCCAATCACAATCGTTCCAGTCCTCGGATTAATAATTATCTTCGCTTCAGCCTCTCCTGGCGTAAATTCAATATTCTCCAATACAGAAACGTAATCTACTCGTTGCGACATCAGCTTGGGGGCTGACACTTCTACTGACGCAGCATCTATTGCCTCTGCAGTACCTGGTCCCATCAATTCATTAATTGCATCCCTCATCCGTTTTGCAGTAGTAAAATCAGGACTATGCAAATTGTAAGTCAGTTTCCGTGAAAAATAGAAAGGATTAGGAATATCAACTTCCACTGTTGCTCCATTGGCAATGCGTCCACCGCTGGGTACATTCACTGTAACGCTCGAGCCGTCATCACCCTGCACTCCTAAAGCAACAACAGTGACGTTGCCCTGTGCCATAGCATAAACACGCCCATCAGCCCCTTTTAAAGGGGTAAGCAATAGGGTTCCACCGCGAAGACTTTTTGAATCCCCTATAGATGATACATTCACATCCATAGTCTGCCCTCTTTTCATAAATGAACTAAGGTTGGCAGTCACCATGACTGCAGCAATGTTTTTAGAATTCAGTTTGACTCCGGGAGGAATATTGATCCCTAACTGCATCAACATATTACCAAAACTCTGCTCCGTAAATCGGGTGCCAGAGCGATCGCCGGTGCCGTCAAGTCCCACTACCAAACCATAACCAATCAGTTGGTTATTACGAACGCCTGCCAAGGTCGCCAGATCTTTGATGCGCTCAGCAAAAATCAAACCAGTGAAAGTGCTGATAAGCAGAAAAACAAAAATTACAGAGCTTTTACGCATTAGCTGGTCCCTTAAAAATTGACAACTTATATCGGGAAGAGAGGCCCCCAAATAAATCGGGCAAACCAACCTTGTGCATTCGTATTATTGATTTGACCCACGCCGCCATAGGCGATTTTCGCATTTGCTATTCTATCTGACGTGATGGAATTATCTGGCCGAATATCCTGAGGTCGGATAATTCCCGACAACCTCACAAACTCACTGCCCTGGTTAATACGAATCCACTTTTCACCCTGCACCACCATATTTCCATTTGCCAGAACCTTGGCCACAGTTACTGATATACTGCCTGCCAATTTATTATTCTG
The DNA here is from genome assembly GCF_001467625.1 of Legionella feeleii. Classification (GTDB taxonomy): domain Bacteria; phylum Pseudomonadota; class Gammaproteobacteria; order Legionellales; family Legionellaceae; genus Tatlockia; species Tatlockia feeleii. The sequence continues at coordinate 4,268 of NZ_LNYB01000064.1, read as the reverse complement.
TACAGATTGCCCCTCACCTTCAAATTTACGGTTGGCATCTAAATCGAAATCAAAGTTATAACCACCACCCAAATTCACCGGACGCCCCATTACCGTTGCATTCACAATTTGTGTTTTATCATTTTTTCGCTGTCTGGTAATAGCACGCTTTTGAGCATCCGTTTTTTCCACCAGGATCACCGTAACCAGATCACCTGCGTGCCTTGCACGAGGCGTTTCAAAAAGCGGCAATACCGTTTCTGCATTATAAATAGCACCATTTGCATAGCGCTTCTGGGTAGGATCCGGCGTTGTTGGGTACGTAGGCGAATACTCGGGTTCAGTACCTGGATAGGGTGGATTTAATGCTTCACAACCTGTGAGCAAGTATATAATTCCTGCGCCTAAGAGATACCTAAAATTAGTCATCGCCAATACCTAATTACAACGTTTGGGTTAAATACTGCAACATGTTATCTACAGTCTGAATTCCTTTTGCAGTAATCTCATAACTACGTTGAGCCTGGATCATATTCACTAGCTCTTCCACCACGTTGACATTAGATGCTTCCAAAGAGCCCTGTAAAAGGCTACCTAAACCTGAATTGCCTGGGTTATCAGTTTGTGCAGGTCCACTAGCAACAGTCTCAACAAACAAGTTCTGCCCTAATGGTTGCAGACCCGCAGGGTTAACAAAATCCGTTAATTGAATAATACCAAGTTGAGTTGGCACGTTATTTCCTGCAACAAGCGCACTCACAGTACCATCATTACCAACGGTTATACTTAAAGTTTGCTGGGGGATAACCATGGGAGGTTGCAACACATAGCCATTCGCCGTAACAAGCTGACCTTGAGAATCACTCTGGAAAGTTCCATCCCGGGTATAGGTTTCTGTCCCATCAGGCAATAATACTTTAAAAAATCCTCTTCCCTGAATGGCAATATCGAGGGGGTTTTGGGTGTTTTGGATACTTCCCTGATTAAATATTTTTTGCGTGGCGACCATGTGCACACCAGTACCCATATTGATACCAGTCGGTATTTCTGTACTTTGGCTGGATTGTGCACCTGCCTGACGCAGATTCTGATAAATCAAGTCCTCGAATACCGCTCTTCCCTTCTTAAAACCTGTTGTGTTGACGTTTGCCAAATTGTTAGCAATATTTGCAATATTTTTATCTTGCGCATCAAGACCGGTTTTACTAACCCATAATGCTGGTTCCATGGCCGTTCCTTGTTTTTATTATTATTTTTATTATAAAACTCACACTTGCAATAGTTGTGCCAATTTCTGTGAATTTTCGTCGACGGTCTGCATAACTTTCATTTGCGCTTCAAATTCTTTTCCCGTATTAATTAATTCAACCATGTTTGCAACAGGATTGACGTTAGAACCTTCCAAAGCCCCCTTTACCAGGACCACCGAAGCATCTGCGAGAGCTACCCCCCCACCTTTTAGTTTCATTAAACCCTCATTATTTTTAATGAGATCTTTGTTCGTTACTTTAACCAGTTTAAGGCGATCCAAGACTGCGAGTTCATTGGGCTCTGCACCTAGCGGTACTATTGATATCGTACCATCACTTCCAATCTCAATTCGCTGTGCGGGAGGAATGGAAATTGGTCCTCCATCACCCAGAACAGGATGCTTTGATGCTGTCATTAGCATTCCATTTTCGTCGACATGCAAATCACCTGCCCGTGTATACGCTTCCTTGCCTTGTGAGTCTTGTACCGCAAACCAGCCATCTCCCTGGACAGCAAGATCTAAATCTCGTCCAGTCGTCATTAAAGGACCATCGGTAAAATCCACACCATGTATTTGCTCGCCAACCAATGCTTCAGCAGTAGCTACTGAACCAGTAAGATACATAGATTGTGCCTGGAATAACTCGCTTTTAAATCCTACTGTACCACTATTAGCCAAATTATTTGCACTAATTGCCTGACGATTAAAATCGGTTTGTGAGCCGTTCATGGCATTATAAAGGATGGGTTCCATATTCTATGATCCTCTTCTTATTATTGGCGCTCATCTTTCACAGCGATTATTAATAGAGCCTATTTTTAACGGATATTAATAATTGTTTGCGTTACCGCGTCCGCAGTTCGTATAGTCTGTGCATTGGCCTGGAAATTACGCTGGGCACCAATTAACTTGACTAATTCGCCGGTCAGATCCACGTTTGAATCCTCAAGGGCACCTGATTGGATCAAACCAAGACTACCGGTGCCAGGGTTACCGATCAAAGCTTGTCCTGACGCTGAAGTTTCAGCCCAATTGGTATTTCCCAAAGACTGCAAACCATCAGGATTGGCAAAATTGGCTAACTGAACTTGCCCCATGACTCGCGATTGCCCATTCGTGTAACGTCCAAATAAAATCCCTTCTTCATCGATATCCAAACCATCCAGGCGCCCTGTGGTAAAACCATTTTGAACGTTTGATTGCACTGCAAAAGGACTACCAAATTGAGTACTATTGGTGAGGTCTACGTTAAACGCTAGAGGATTTGCTCCATTCGTTAAAGCGACTGATAAAGGAATCTGGTTATTAGCTAAAGGAGCATTGGTTAAATCTGCCGCACTGGCAAAAGATCCATCACTATTAAAATTAATGCGATATAAATTATCCGTGTTGTTAACAGCACCTAAAGGGGGCAGATCCTGATTATCCAATTGGAAAGCCACATACCATTGGTTAGTCGTTCCTGGAGGTGTAGAAGCATTCGGAGCCCCTAGAACAGCGGTGGAGTCAGCATGAATAAAATACATGGATAAAACATGTGAATTCCCCAGGCTGTCATAAACTGTCGAGGATGTAACATTATTGTAAGTATCACTTGCTGGAGAAACACCACCCGCCCAATTGACCGTCGGCGCTGTAGCATTCGAATATAAATTTAAGCCACTGGTCACGAGTGTTGTAGCATTTGGGTTGATATTAGCGGTATTAATTTGCAGATCACCGGCCAAACTACTTAACGCACCAGATTGATCGGCAATTAGCCCTGTCAAACGTTGATTGGAACTATTTACGATATAACCATCATTACTTACCCCAAAGGCACCTGCTCTGGTGTAAACTTTGGAGCCTTGATCATCCAAAACAAAGAAACCGGAACCACTAACGGCCAGATCAAGACTGTTATTGGTAAAAGTAAAACTACCTTGACCAAACGTTTGCTGTACTCGGGATAGACGTACACCACTTCCAATAGAATTGGCACCGCCTCCATAAGAACCAGTGGCATATACATCAGCAAATTCAGCCCGCGAACTTTTAAAACCCGTGGTTGCCGAGTTTGCAATATTATTACCAATCACATCCAAATCAGAAGATGCTGCCTGAATTCCACTCAGTGCTGTTCCAAATACCATGATTGCCTCCTGTCCGTTTGATTCTGGTTATCAGATTTAAACCCCAATTTGATAACCTTTGGCACTTGCAGTTTATTCTCTTGAATGCGCTGCAAATTCCATTTATCCGGTAATTTGTTTTACGTCATTGAGTGATACCGGCCCCACACCGGCAACATTCAATTTTAAACCCTCACCATTTTGACCTAAACTCACGCTGTCTACATTGGCCGCTGTCATAGTTCTTAAGGCAACTTCCTTGCCAGAATAAATGCCATTTACTTTAATGGCATATTTTCCGGCAGAAACACGCTCACCTTTTTGATTAAATCCATCCCAACTGAACTCAAATTGTCCCGCACTTCGTTGCCCTAAAGGAATTTTTCTAATTAACTCCCCTGATTCGGCATAAATAGAAGCTGTCAAATCACTCACCCCAGCAGGAATATCAACGGCAGCTTTTGTATCACCTTCTTGTCCAAGACTTAAGCTAGTACTATGCACTAAAACCTTACGGCCCACTAAAGCGGATGCTTGTAATGCCTGATTTGATTGCAGGGAGCTAGCAAGTTGCTCAATCGATTCTTGCATCTTAGTAATACCGTCATTCGTACTAAACTGTGCCAATTGGGCTAGGAAATCGCCGTTAGTACTAGGCTCCAGGGGATCTTGATGTTGAACCTGTGCGACCATCAATCTTAAAAAATCCTGTTGGCCTAATCCCTTGCTTTGCGTAGTTCCTGCCTGTGACAATTGATTGACACCTATATTTGCCCCATTCACCGGATTCGTAGTCATTATTTACCCCTTACTGTCCTAACTGCAAAGTGCGTTGTATTAGGTTCAATCACCATTTAATTATGCCCAAATAGCAATGGCAGCGAGAGCAATGGACGAGATAAAAATGGAGTCACAACGGTCATATC
>NZ_LNYB01000063.1 GCF_001467625.1 Legionella feeleii | reverse complement strand
GATGGCAAAATAGAATGGCTCTTGTTGGTTATGCCCGAGTATCGACTATTGACCAAAATTTGGATATCCAGCTCGATGCTTTGAAAAACGCAGGATGCAAAAAAATCTTTTCTGAGAAAAAAAGCGGCACCTCAAAAAAAGACCGGACTGCGTTGGATGAATGCATGGATTACATTCGTGAAGGCGATACCTTGGTTGTCACTCGAATTGACCGACTTACACGGAGCATTCTTGATTTACAAAATCTACTTCACTATTTAAAAGAAAAAGAGATTCATTTAAAAGCACTGGAA
>NZ_LNYB01000062.1 GCF_001467625.1 Legionella feeleii | reverse complement strand
CCTTTTGTTGATTATGTTCTTGGCGAACAATCAACAGGATACGCCACCTAATTTATTTTTCACATACACCAGATTCGAGCATAACTCTCCCTTTATCACTCAGTTCTTATTCAATTCAAGGTGAGCTAAAGGGATATAATTAGAGTGTTCCTTACCAGACCTGCTTTCAAATAAATGAATCACATCAATCCATATCCTGGGAATAAGTGGTATTTTAATTTGTTCCAGGGAAAAAGACTGATGAACACGACGTAAACGACCGAGTGTTAGATGCCCCCGAAAGGCACGGGTTTCAACAGGATAATTACTTGCCTTAATTCCTTGGCCAATCGCTGCGGACAGTTGGGTTAGACAATCACTTGGGCCTACAGCCAAAGAAATAATTCGTGGATGCGTTGGTGTCGGAAAAAATTCCATGCCCTTCAATTCCAAATAAAACGAAGACAGATTAGTTAGACTACTGCGAACATTTTCAATAAGTTGTGGCAGATCATTAATATGAACCTCTGGAATAAATTGCAGGGTGATATGTAAATTTTCCTTAGGCACCCAATGCGCTTCAGCAGCAGGAATGTATCTCTGTGCTGAAGCCAGGATTTCTGCCAATAATCGCTGTGTCGATTTGGGCATGGCAAGTGCAAAAAAAACCCGCATTGGTTTCATTGTTTAATAAGCCACCGAGTTGGCAGTAATTGTTAAAGCACCCGTTATATCACCAACAAGGAAGCGAAAAGCATCAAAGGTATTGGGTACCGTACCAAAGGTCACAGAAAAAGGTGCTGTAACTATTCTATCAGTACGCAACAACATCCATGTTCCATTTAAAGCATAAGTTCGCACATAGAACTGTGTTCCATCCGCAATTTCCCCTATTTTACCTGCCGAATTGGCACTACCCGTGGATTTTTGAAATCCAACAACCTCATATTCGTTGGAGCTGTTTAATATAACATTTAAATATCCATTAGAGCCTGTGGGGCTAACCTCTTTAACTGGAATTAAAAAAGTATCCTCCCCAGCAACGCTTGGATTGGTATCATTAGGAATAAAAAGAACCGGCTCCGTATTTAAGGAAGGCCAACTAGCAAGATTTTGTGCTTTATTAAAGCTAACATCAAACGTGGTACCTACACTGGGAGTGCTGTTAATATTTGAATACTGTATGGAGGTATAACAGGGAACCGCACCAATATTGTTGTTGTTATTGTCAAACACATTGTTACAGCTGTCATTCCCCACTGCAGCAAATAACTCATCAAAATCATTGCTCACTGTCGCTGTATAATTAGTACCATCGAAATTTAAATTAACTATATTGGCCACTAAACTGGCAGTATTCGCTGTATAAAAATTATTGTAGGCAGTTACTAAATTGATGTAATTAGTTGAAAAAAAATGATTTCCATTCAGTGATGTATTGTTAGGATAGTCTGTTTTATAAGAGGCCAAAATAGAAGGGAAATAGACCGTCAAACCAAAAGAAGCCTCCCTATTGGGGCTGTTTTTAAAATATTTCACTGCGTTTTGTGTGGCGTCTGCCAAGGCTGTTGATGCTGCCCGCAAATCGATATCAACAGGAAACTGGTCAAATACCCGACTGGCAAACTCCACCAAATCGACCAGATCATAACTCTCATTGTCCCATACTGAAGTAGAGTAATCTGGTGCTTTGAACCTGCTCCGTGCAATATTTTTCCAATTGGCGACGTTATTGGTATAAGGTTGTAAAGCAACTGCAAAATTATCTACTGCAGATAGTAAATCAGGTATAGCAGTCGAATCGATCACTGATAAAGTAGTCGAGTCATTTTTATTTTGATTGGTATAACCATTGACAATCTCAGTGCCCACGGCCAAACCATCCGCTGTGGGATGTGTGTTCACATAACTCAGAAAAGTATTATATTGCCACCCCTCGCCAGGCTCTAAATCTTCCGACCCCACGTAATAGTTTGTATAAGGATACAAACCGGCAATTGTTTCAGCACTGCCGAAAAGGCAGGCGTCAAAACCAATAATCTCAAAACGTTTTCCGGTATTATTGGAAGCGGCCATCGTGGCGGCCACGATTTGATTCATAGGTGTTATAGCAGGAGGATTCACTTCATCAAAACCGAAACCACCATTGGGACCTCCGCCATGATCCCAATAGACGATAATGTATTTATCCGCAGGATAGTTGGTCACACCCCATTCAAGAAAATCCTGCACAGTACTGGTAGCACCCATGCTAATTGAACCTAAATCCTGAAGTAAAAACAAACTGCCGGGTAATACCAGTTTCCGCTGCACCGTAAGCCAACCTGCTTTTTGTGCCCCGCCGGTTTCTATCACAACATTCATATTTTTAGTAGAGCCAACCTGCATCATTTGGTTGATATTATCTGTTGCAGCCCCACTTTTTGACTCTAAATCTGAACCTACTATGTACACCAGAATGGTATATTTAGCCTGTTCTACATTCATCACAATACTACTGAGCAAGGGTGCCCTGCCACCATAGTCAATACTTAAAAAGCGTGCCAGAGTGCCTTGATGAAGATTAGAGACGACCACCGTAATTGAACATGATTCATTGGGAGCAAGAAAAGAACGGCAATTGGTATTCAACGTTGTGGCTGAAGGTGCCTGTACATCAGCCCCATTATTGACAATCGCAATCCTTCTGAGAGGTAAACGTTGTGTTTGTACATTATTACGAATCGTATAAGTCAATTGTTGTGTTTGACCAATCGCCATTTGATTGACTGCAGGTTGGACTGTAAAGGAAAGCGGCTGAATGCCAGCCCAACTCGCAGACAACCCGAAACACAGCAAACCTAATAAATAAAAGTAACAACGGAGGTATTTATGCATCCTATCAGCCTTCATTCAATGAAAATTAAACTTTAATATGTACCCCAAATAAAATAGCTTGGGTATGAAAAGAAAATCGCATGGGATTAATGGTTATAGGGTTGTTAAAATCAATAACGCCCTGACTACCTGTCTTGATCGTGCCGTAATCGGTATAGAGGTAGGCCAAAGAAAATCTAAATTGATTGTTGCAATCATAGGCTAAACCCGCACCAGCTTCGCCAACCAAACGATTGTTCGTTCTGCTGTTTAAAGATAGCGCTCCCCCAACAATACCGGGATTAGGCCTATCCTTGTAATCTACCTGTGTCCAACCCGCCCCAACTCCACCCAGTAAAAACACTGAAAATCGTTCCATAGAAGCTACTGTCAGCACCAGATCAATCATCAGCCGAGTACTGGCAAGCGACAAATCGTAGGTATAATTATTCATGTTGGGATCCTGGAATAGATCCGCTTCACCATAAACATTTTGGCCGATAATTTCTTGATCCATATAACGGATATTCAAAGCTGTCCTTAACTCTGGAAACCAGGTTAAATCCGTTCTGGCAGATTTATTCAAAGGAATTAGATAAGCAATCCCTAGACCCAAATCTCCAGCAAGCGGTGTACGCGTCTGACGTAACCTATCTGTCTCAAACTCACTGATTACCACGTTGGAATTACCTGTCTGTAACCAGGATAAACCTACATTAGCAGACCACTCAAACTGACCTTGTTGGGAAAAAACGGGAAAAGCTGCATTAACCGAAAAAGAGAGGCTTAAAAGACCAGTAAAAAAACCAAGCTTGCTTAATTGTTTTGTATTATTCAGAAATCCTTTCAATCTATCACTCCCTAATGTGATCCCTAGCAATAATACCTATTTTTACAGAGGACGCAATTTATGTCGCAATCAGGCTCCATTTTTACAAGAAGAAGACAGTTAAATCAAATCCAGATAAAATTGGTACCATCAAAATGACTAGGTTCAATCACCATTTAATTATGCCCAAATAGCAATGGCAGCGAGAGCAATGGACGAGATAAAAATGGAGTCACAACGGTCATA
>NZ_LNYB01000061.1 GCF_001467625.1 Legionella feeleii | reverse complement strand
TTTTGATTTCATTTCCAGCTCCTCGTTTGAGAAAGCTTAGTTTAGAAAATTTAAATTTCTCAGGTAGGTGTATTTGCCCGAACGAATACATATAAATTACTAAAAAGGAGGATCTTCTAATGGCATTATTTAAACGCAAACTGAAGAAGAGGTTGATGATTTCTATCTCACAAAGCAAAAAATTAATTAATAAAAAGGAATTTTAGTTGATGCTACCTTTTTCCTTCCCCACTTTTTTGCGATTTTTAGCTTTTCATTATTTAAAATACTTATTTCTTTGAGATGGATAACGTCTCTGATCCACACCAAACATGAATAGTAGAGAAAGGGAGGTTTAATGGGCATGTGAATTTCGGAGAATCTGAACTTTAAAAAAGATTAATAGTTTGAGATAGATAAGATTATTTATTACCTTCCAGATCTCAAATAAATAGTTTGTTACAGGAATGGAGGCATATCCTTTGTAAAAACTTATAAACTATAGCAAAGGCGCCTATGTTAGCGCCTCCAATTTAAGCGTTGTGCGTCGATTTCTTAAGTGCTTTTTGGTATTGCTTCCATTCTTTATCTTTTGCAAAGATAAAGTGAGCAGCCTCCTCGATGAAAAATCCGATTTCCTCAATATTCAGGGTCTTTTCATGACTAAATATAAACCAAGCATTGTCCAACTATTTTTTAGCCAACAGTCGACGAAAGATTTGGTAAATTTAGATGGT
>NZ_LNYB01000060.1 GCF_001467625.1 Legionella feeleii | reverse complement strand
TTTTGATTTCATTTCCAGCTCCTCGTTTGAGAAAGCTTAGTTTAGAAAATTTAAATTTCTCAGGTAGGTGTATTTGCCCGAACGAATACAGTCATTCCAACGTACCGGCAATTACAGACGCTCTTTAGTGCGGCTTTCTCCATTGAAGAAAATCGGCTTAATAGCATCACGCAATCAATACCGGCAGATGAACAAAAGCAATTGTCTGCATTGATTGAACGAGCAGAAGGTATCAGCCAACTAAATCTTATCCGTGCAGACCAAAAAGATTTTCATTACACGGCGGTTAAAGAAGAGGTGGAAAAAGCGCAAGAGATCACGGCTCTGTATGCGTTTGCTAAAAAATTCATTCCGACACTCAAACTATCTAAAAATGCCGTTCGTTACTATGCCGATGTGGCGGAGCGTTACCCTGCTTCTCGGTTGAGACGACTTAGCACCTCTCAGCAGTGGCTCCATGCTATCTGTTTTGTTTATCATCGCTATCAGCGAATTATGGATAACCTAATCATAAGTATTCGTTCGGGCAAATACACCTACCTGAGAAATTTAAATTTTCTAAACTAAGCTTTCTCAAACGAGGAGCTGGAAATGAAATCAAA
>NZ_LNYB01000059.1 GCF_001467625.1 Legionella feeleii | reverse complement strand
TTTGAAGACGGAGTGCAGGTTGTTGAACAATCGGACTGGAAGGCCGCTTGATGATATTTTGCTCATACACCAGAATTGACAATAACTCTCGGGCAAATACACCTACCTGAGAAATTTAAATTTTCTAAACTAAGCTCTCTCAAACGAGGAGCTGGAAATGAAATCAAAAGAAGATTATTGGGAACGCTTATTCACTGGTTATGAGCGAAGTGGATTATCGCAAGAAGATTTCTGTCATGCGCAAGGAATTCCCATTGAAAAATTCAAATATCAATGGCGTAAAAAATTTGGGTCAAGAAGTAACAAGGCCAAATCACAAACTGGTTTTGATAAACCCATTCGCTTTGAACCGGTGCTGATTAGCAATAAGGACGCTGTACACCAGGAGCCTGCAAAGAGCCAATCAATATTTATCCAATTTCCCAATCAGATTCGTTGTGAAGTAAGAGTGGATATAAAGAGTAAGGATTTCTCCTCCTTACTCCATCAATTGAGGTTGTTATGCTGATTCCAGAAAAAGTACAGGTTCATTTATATTGCGGCATAACGGACATGAGGAAATCGATTAATACCCTGGCGATATTAGTCAAAGAAGTCTTTGGTATGGAGCTTGAATCAGGGCATCTATTTTTATTT
>NZ_LNYB01000058.1 GCF_001467625.1 Legionella feeleii | reverse complement strand
TGAGAAGCAGTTATTTTCTATTTGTCGTCTGGACTCGTTCTTTCCTCGTACAAATTTATTATTGTTTTCTACACGCAGCCAGATTTCGACGACCGCTATTTTTCTAGTGGCCTGACTACCAGGAATGGTTTGGTCGGGATTGTTTTGGCGATGAGTTTTTATAATGCGATACACACTGGCAATACCGATGTTGAGCTTTTTGGCAATCGCAGTGCGTGTGAATCCCTGATTGATTAATTCCATTACTTCGGAGGATTTGGAACGAGCTGTTGGTTTTCGTCCTTTGTACTTGCCTTCTTGCTTTGCCCGTTGGATTCCTTCCAATTGTCTTTCACGGCGAAGATTGGTTTCAAACTCGGCAAAAACACCGAGCATATCCAAAAAAAATTTCCCTGAGGCATTGGAGGTGTCGACGGGTTGTTCCAGTGCTTTTAAATGAATCTCTTTT
>NZ_LNYB01000057.1 GCF_001467625.1 Legionella feeleii | reverse complement strand
TTTGAAGACGGAGTGCAGGTTGTTGAACAATCGGACTGGAAGGCCGCTTGATGATATTTTGCTCATACACCAGAATTGACAATAACTCATTTAAAGTTATAAAACAGCAAAATGTGGACATTAGCGGAGTAAAACTAACAAACTTCATTATGGAGAATATCAAACCGTAAATTTTGACACAGATGGGGTCGCTACCCCGGGTTATGCGCCTGCCAACCGCGCTGTTCAGAATACTCAATGTGTTGGTGAGATTTTTGAACACTTGTAAACAGTTAAAATCACAACTTTATTATAATTAGTTTTATTTAGGGGTAATGACCCCATCTGTGTCAAAATTTGCGATTAGCTATTTTTATTATTTAGTGCTAGTCGATTAATATGGACCAGCAGGCACAATCGCGCGAAAACCTACGGTAATGAAATTCAATTGATGTTAACCGCATAGTTTTGAAATTAATTGCATAGACATCTAAAGCAGTAAATAAAGGGCAAATTTCGATCTTGTGGCATGTTGAGTGTAACAATAAGATTGTTTGTTTAAATAATTTGAGTCTTACCGCGGTTGATATGTTGATTCTTCTTTTGGAGAAATCATGGCAAATAAATTGACTGTGGCAAAAAGGCCTATTGCTGTTAAAATAAGGGTGGATTTATTATTAGAACAAAATTGTGTACAACGATCGAGAAAGGCTGGCTCCGCTTGAGTTGTAAATGAGATATCTTTATCTTGCTGCGATGTTTCAGATAATGTTGTAAGTGAGGTTACATTTTGCAATATAGAATGTAGCCACTGGTTTATGAGTTTCATGTGACATTCTAGCGATACTATTGTGGAAAATTCAATGCGTGCTAATACATCAGTGCCTTCAAAAGATGCTTTTCCCGCTTTGCCTAATGGATAACGATCCATATCATAACAATGTGAGTAATGTTCCGATTTACACTGCAATATTTCATAATACATGGTGTTTGAATGAGTATAATGGGTATAGTTTATAGCCAAACGCTCGTCTAGAAGTTTATTAAAGTTATCGATTAATTTTCCTCGCAAGAAAGGAAGTTCATTGTAATACTGGCCATCTTTATTAAACAGTAATGCTGGAAATAAGCTACCACCAAAAAGCGTATATATTTTCAACAAATATTTTTCTTCATTTTCAGGTAATTGAACTGGAGTAACCTCTATGTTCTCACTATCACCAATGGTTAATATTTTTGCATAAGTACTTATTAATTCAGGTACGTATCTTAAAGATTTCCTTTTAGGGTCATGATCGAATTTATAGCATGTATAACGATGGTAAATATCTTGAAGTTGTTTTCGAATATCCTCTGCGTTGGGATTGTCAATAAGATAACAGCTTAATGTGATAAACAAAATAATATCTTCTGCACAAGCAAGATTAGATAATGGAACAGCATCCCCATATGCACCCGTAATAGGTTCGCTTTTGCTGGACGTTAAACGCAAGCCCAAATTGTGTTGAGTTATTGTCAATTCTGGTGTATGAGCAAAATATCATCAAGCGGCCTTCCAGTCCGATTGTTCAACAACCTGCACTCCGTCTTCAAA
>NZ_LNYB01000056.1 GCF_001467625.1 Legionella feeleii | reverse complement strand
GCGCGGGCAATTTAAGGCGATTACCCGCGAATTTTTAAGCGAAGAATACGAGGGCGAGCATGATTATTTATTCGTCGAACATGATGATACTGAGCACCCTCATATTCACGCCGTGGTTTGTATGCGCTCCATTCAGGGAAAGAAACTTGACCCCCGAAAAAAATACCTGCAAACGATGAGGAAACGCTTTGCTGACAAATGCCGAGATAACGGTATTATGCTGGCATCAAGCCGTCGCTTTGAGCGCGGGCTTTCGGGCAAATCAAGTAAATCAGAACTAGTACAGATGCGCCAAAAAAGGCAGCATTTACCCGAGGTCGATAAACGCTTTGTGGCACGGATTAAAACGGAAATTGAATCGTCCTCCTCGCTTAATGATGTAAGTCATGAATCACGACTAAAGCGTCATCAGTTTGTGCGCAATCAATTCTACGACAGTGCCAAAAAATTATATGACAACTACATGGCTACTGAGGCCTCTAAACGGCAGGATAAGGAGATT
>NZ_LNYB01000055.1:741-1763 GCF_001467625.1 Legionella feeleii | reverse complement strand
TGACATTGATTATGCGATAAAGTGGTATGAGATAAAGAGTAGTCAGTTTTCAAAGCTGGCTACTTTTTACGGCCAGAAAGGCTGGTTTGACCGTCAGGTTTTGCATGGAGAAGTGGTTGCTGGTGCGATTGTATTGGGATTTGCGGTTCATGCTTTAGCCTTTTTCGCGGTGGTAGGCGCTTACTATAAGCTCAGTGAAATCCTTTCAGACCATTACAACATTGAAGAGGCCAATAAAGAGGCGATAAGAAAAAGCTTTGATGGTTTAAGGGAAGAATTAAAGCAATCGATAGAAACGTTTAATGAAATGGAGCGTAAGCTTGATGAGGCATTTACTGCTTTGGAAGAGCAGACTGCCAGTTTATCGACAACGATTGCGCAATTAGGCGTTGAAGCAGGTAAGTTGCATAGCCAGGTTACGCGTCTTGAAGGGATGGTAAAACAACTTCAGGAGCAGCAAGAGAAGATGTTAGCCACGACTGGCAAATTGAATGATGCTGGTGAAAAACTTAGCCAGGAGATAGAATCACTTTCTTCGATTATTATAGAAAAGAAAGCAACGATTGATTTAGTTTCTGAGACGATTGTTTCTGTTGTAAAAAGTTCTTTGGAAGTTGAGAAAGCAAATATAGACGATAGCTTTAATGCAACTCATCTTTTAGAGAGAACTACAAAGCAAGCGGAAGTGATACAAGGGCACACTGAAAAATTTAAGCATATTGAATCAGAACATGATTCCAAAAAAGAAGCATTATCTCATTCTAATGAAGTCATGCTTCTTTTAAAAGAGAAACGGTCAGCTTCTGCGAACTCATCTCAAGAAACAAAAGAGTTGATTCAAAAATCGCAGTCTATCCACGAAAGAGCACGGCGAGCAATCGCTTTAAAGCAAAAAGCCAGTCATGGGCGAGACGAAGAAAATAGTCAAGTGAGGTCAGCATCCCCCGCGCTGAGCTAGCTATCCCCACTACTTCACAATGTTATCCACTGAATTTGTGGATAACATTGATTTTAATCGCCAT
>NZ_LNYB01000055.1:0-570 GCF_001467625.1 Legionella feeleii | reverse complement strand
GCAAGGAGGAAAGCGAAGCGGTCCTTGCAAAATGCTGTCACGTAGTTATTTTTTTTAGCGACTAAGGGAGGAATGATGAGGTGTTTTACTGTAATGGCGACTTGCGTTATCAAAAGGTTAATTGACCGTAGGTCAATTCCTTCTAGAGAAGGTTATCAACAGATAATCTTCTAGATGTAATTAATGGGATAATTAGTAAGAGAGGACACTTAAAGCCGATTCATAGGGACACTTAAGTAATAGTATGGAATATGTTATCCACACAAAGAAGAGCCTGCCTCCTGATAAAAATCGTAAAAAAGTTATTTGGTTGCCAATTGGATTGATTTTTGTGCGGGTGTAATTGGGGTTAAGTGGGTTAACCGTTCCATTGCTCCCAATCGCTCATAAGGGAGCATTTTATTTGCAGTAGGGGTGACCATCTTCGGAACGAAAATGGTAGGCTTAGGTTTCTTCGAAAGGCGCCTCACCTGCGGCTAGCAGCGAGTGAATACGCTTGCGTTCCTGTTCGCGCTGCTCACGCTGTTTGCGCTCTTCTTCTTTCAGATGGGTGAGTAAACTTCCAAGATG
>NZ_LNYB01000054.1 GCF_001467625.1 Legionella feeleii | reverse complement strand
ACGATCGTGGCTTAAAACGTAAATTTGGCGGTTTTAAAAAATGGTCTCGGATTTTAACTAATGCTTTTTGCTTTTCTTTCTCTAAAAAAACAGTTTCAAAAGACAGTAAAATAAAAACAAAGCGATTATAAATTAATCTAATTTTCTGTTTGTTTTTTAAGCAAAAAAACGTCCAATTCCTTGTATTTAAATACTTAAGGGATAATTTCCACGCGCTAGGTTCAATCACCATTTAATTATGCCCAAATAGCAATGGCAGCGAGAGCAATGGACGAGATAAAAATGGAGTCACAACGGTCATATC
>NZ_LNYB01000053.1 GCF_001467625.1 Legionella feeleii | reverse complement strand
ATAATTACAATGAAAAACAAATAAGGATGAGTGAAACTACTGATTGGATTATTTTAGTGTATTCGTATGTATTATGTGAATAATCAACCCTGGAGTTAGCATGGCTGTTTGTTTCGCGTAATACAAGGAAAAATGCCTATTTTATTCACATATGTCTACTTATGCGAATAATTTTTGGGCTAAAAATAAGCTGTTTTTGGTATAAAGAGCAACTTTTGGTCAAGATAAAAGATTTGTTAATTCATGGTGTTAACGCAAGACAGCATAAAATGGTAATTTGCGGGCCGAAACCCCAGGTAGCCCCTTGTTCTCCTAATTTTAAGCGGAGTCGGTGTCAAGGCTACCCTTACGGCACGCTGCGCGTGGCCTTGACCCAGTCTCCGCTTAGAAATCTGGCAAGCTGAAAATGAAAAAGGCCAGCAGGACAAAAGCCCCACTGG
>NZ_LNYB01000052.1 GCF_001467625.1 Legionella feeleii | reverse complement strand
TTCACGAAATGCCGTCATTTCTTCATCCGTTAAATCAGGTCCCATACCAATATAATCGCGCAAAAGTTTGCGCATTAAGCGGCTTTTATTTGGTCTGCCAAAAAGGCGAATACCTGCCTCCTCAAGATGAGCTAATTCCTCCTCGGTAACGCGAATAACCAATGGTCTTGTTTTTATCATTTTTGTTTCAGTTTCCTTGTTGAACGCAGGCCGAAAGGCTTGCGAAGGATGGTTGATTTTCAACCAGCAGGGATTGTGCATTTTTTGTGAAATGTAATACACATCCCCTATCCCGCCAACCTTAACTAACCTCTTCGATTGTGGTATCATCATAGCATTGGATGTAAGCTCTTAACAGGCTGATTCTTTTCTA
>NZ_LNYB01000051.1:10661-83920 GCF_001467625.1 Legionella feeleii | reverse complement strand
GCATTTGACTACTATTCCCTTGAAATTGTGAAAAATAACAGTTTACGGATTTTTTTATTGTATTCAATTTAAATGGTGATTGAGCCTAGTCACTTCTTTTAAGGTGACCTGGGGATAACGAGTGGCCAACCAGCGCTGGCATTGAGCTAGCGTTTGTTGATGGGCATAAATAATTTTCAACGGCTTTTCAGGATCGCGACGGGCAAAATGGTGATGAATACGCAGCGATATTTCGCCGCAGATCTGGAGATCACTGGTAATCAGATTATCCAGAGTGATATTAACCATGCCCTCGGTACTGTTCTCAATAGGGACAACACCATAGTTAGCATTACCATTTTCCACTTGCTTAAAGACTTCAGCGATCGATGCTTGAGGTACCATATTAACGCTTTCGCCAAAATGTTTCTCAACCGCTTGCTGTGAAAAAGTTCCTTCAGGGCCAAGGTAAGCAATGGACAATGGTTGTTGTAAGGCAAGACAGGCTGTCATAATATCGCGAAAGATACGGGCGACTTCATGATCTGGCAGTAAACTATTATTATTAGCCACGATCGAACGCAAAATTTCTGCTTCGCGCTCAGGGCGATAATAAACAGGATTCTCTTGCTGTTGCTTAATCTTGGCTACTTCCACAGCTAAGGCTGCACGAGCGCGTATTAACTCAAGAATCTGTTGATCAATTTTATCAATTTCTATGCGTATTTGTGCAAGTTTGTCTGTCATGGCTGTAGACCCCTTAATAAACTTCTCTCAGTTTTGAAAGAAATTCAATGAATACCTTGGAGTCAAACTTACAAAGCTGCAGTATAAAATAGCAGCCTTGCCAGACAACCCCCTTATTTTATATCCAACCTTTTTTTACGCAGATAGAGTAAAAATGCGGGAAAGATCATAATTAGGATACCACTCGCAAATACTAAACGGAAATGACCAGCACCACCCATATCCATACTGCTTTCAGGCGGTATAAACCCGACGACCAGTGTCATTGCACAACCGATAAGACCCAGAACACAGGTTAAATAATAACCGACTCGCCCGCCAGGAATGACAAAAGGACGAGGCATGTGGGCAAATTTTTTCTTTAAACGCCAAGCACCAATGAACATTAAAACATACATCATGATATAGAGTTCAGTACTTAGGGCGGTAAACAACCAATAAATAGCATTGATCGAAGGAAACAATAGAAAACCGCTGCAGAGGAAGGTAACCAGTACAGCTTGAAGAATCAAGATCCGCGAGGCGATACCATGTTTATTTCTACGATAAAGCCAATGAGGTAAAAAACCATTATCGGCGGCAAGTAACAAACCTTTGGCAGGTGAGATAATCCAGTTCACCATACTACCCAGGCTGCCAAGTAATAATAAGATGACAATGACAGGCATTAGAGCTGTTAAATGGTAGGATTTAAAAAAGTTAGAGAACGCTTGCATCACGCCATCCACCAAGCTTATTTTTTCTTGTGGAAGCACAAAGGCAATAGCCAGGGAGCCAAGAATCATAGTTGTCAGGATCAGCGTTACTGAGAAGAGCATGGCGCGGGGGAAATTACGCTGAGGATCCCGCACATTACGTACGTGTACGGCTGCTAATTCCATACCGAGAAAAGAGGTCATAATGGCTGTTAAGGACACCCATGACTGACTATCCTTCCAATGCGGAATCAGGTTATGCCAGCTCAAATCAATAGCTATAGGATTACCTTTGAGGAGCCATATAAGCGCAAGGAGTATAATAAACCCCATAGGTAGAATCATACCTACTACAGCACAAAAACTGGCGAAGGCTGCTGAAGCACGTAAACCAGCCAGTCCCAGAATAGTGAGTGACCAGAAAACGACTAAAATGACGCCAATTAAATAGTATTTGTTTTGTGCAAGCTCTGGATTAATTAAATAAGCCAGGGTTCCGGCAATAAATGAGAGTATTGTGGGGTACCAGACCATCGTATTGATCCACTGCAGCCAAATGGTAAAAAAAGCCGCACTTTCGCCAAAGGCGTGTTTAACCCAACTATAGATTCCACCTTCTTCTTCAGACCAGGTAGACGATAGTTCCGCGGAGACCAAAGCAACCGGAATGAGAAATACCAGGGCTGAGAAGGCAAAAAAGAAAATCAGTGAAGAACCAAAAAGCGCCGTTGCTGGCAAATTACGGATACTGTCAATGGCACCGGTAATTAATAAAACGAGTGCCAGTACAGAAATTTTTTCGGAAGACCAGGCTTTCATAGTAGTTGACAGTCCCAAGACACTATTGGCAAAAAGATAAGCATTATAAGTGAATGCGGGAAGTGATGAAAAGCATTTTTTCTGTAAAGGCAGCAGTTCAGTGGAAATTTTAAAAAAACATGAGGTGATATATAAAAAACATAACGCACCAGCAAGTTTTTTTTTGTTATAGTTACTTGTTTTTGTTACTAAAGGAGCAAGGATGTTTGGTTTTTTTAATCGGGAAAATAAGTTACGTGCACTTATGCAAGCGTTGAACACTGCGGCGCTTTTTGTTGCTCTGAGTGAGATGGCAAGTGATCCTGAGCATGCATGGGAGTGGGGCTTGGATGCCTTGACTTGTTTTGTGAGTATTTTGGCTTTGGTAGAAAAGCCTTCTCCACTTAGCAAAGCGGGTTCAGTTTCTCTAAACTTTATGTGTTTAGGCGCTGTTTTTAATGGCGTTACATCTGGATGCAGCGTGTTGCCTAATCTCACCAATCTATTTAAAGCGGCAGCCCTTTTGGGAAATATTGTTATACCGGTTGCAACTGCCGAACGCCAACCCGCTCAAGTACCCCAAGTGACTCTGTAATTAAAGATGGCCGTGCGCCGTAATCAGGATACGGCGTGCAGATGCATGATTACGGTGTTCGCAAAGGTAGATTCCCTGCCACTGCCCTAATGCCAGCTGGCCCTTCTGTAAAGGGATGGTCAGACTCACACCTAAAATTACATTTTTTATGTGCGCAGGCATATCATCCTCACCTTCCAGGGTATGACGATAAAGGCTGTTTTTATCTGGTATTGTTTTATTGAAAAAAGATTCTAAATCCAGTGGCACATCCGCGCAGGTATTCTCACTGATAGCGAGTGAAGCCGATGTGTGTTGGAGAAAGAGATGTACCAAACCGGTTTGTATGGGAGGCATTGCAAGCAAAACTTGTTTTATTTCCGCACTAATGAGGTGGAACCCACGTGCTTTTGGTGTTAGACAACATTCGCTCTGCCAGTATTGTGGTGTCTTGGTGGCATTTTTATCCATGGCGATAACCATCACGGCAGGCAGGTGAGTTAGTGGTGGTTCTATGGCGAGTTTCCCATTCTTCCTCAGTATATAAATGCAGACTTAAAGCGTGTAAACCGTTATTAAATTCTTGCGACAATAAACCGTTAACTAAACGATGGCGCGCGATGAGAGTTAATTTAGCAAATTTTTCAGAGACAATGACGAGCTTAAAATGGGTTTCAGCACCTACAGGGACATGATGTTTATGGGACTCATCTTCAACGGTCAGAAAAAAAGGGTTTAATTCTGTATAGAGTAAGTCAGTGATTCGTTGTTCGCGGGACATGAAATTTTGCCATTAAATGACTCAGGATTGCTAAAGTATACGCATTACACGACCTATTGTCATATTTTGGGTTGCCCGACAGGTTCTTTGGGCAAGGGAGCGTAATTAAGTTTGATAAGCATTGCTTCCAAATCACGAACCCAGGCACGTATGGAGGTACAGGTTTCGAGACCCTTTAATTGAAAAAATGTTGGTGACACGCCTGCTTCAATAAAAGGCTCTTGTAAATGTTTTACCCCTGCTAAAAGACAGCGTTTTGCACTGCGCGCGCAATTGTTAGTAATAAACGTGTAATTTTGCGCTTTTTCCTGAGCCATTGCTTCTATAACAGCGAGTTCATCAATGTAATAAGGCAAACCACTGTCGCTGGTTGGTAAGTGTATTGTTCGGTCTGCGTGTCTTCCTGTAGTGGAATGCAAGTTTTCCAGATAGGTTTTGCTGCGTTGCAGCATATCCTTCCTTGTCGCATAATCCTTCTCCAGTCGTTGGAGTGCGGCCTGATCGCGACCATTAATTTTTTTCTCAAGTTCAGCTAAGGTATTTTCATAAAAACTGAGCGCGGCCAGTGTAGTTTTAAGATCGGTTTCTAATGCTAATGAAGCTGTCTGGTATTGTATGCGTTTTTGCTCCAGTGCGGCATGAAGATCATCTAG
Source organism: Legionella feeleii (assembly GCF_001467625.1). GTDB lineage: Bacteria > Pseudomonadota > Gammaproteobacteria > Legionellales > Legionellaceae > Tatlockia > Tatlockia feeleii. The sequence continues at coordinate 79,693 of NZ_LNYB01000051.1, read as the reverse complement.
TTCTTTGCTTAACTGTTTTTGTTTATCCTGCAATTGCGGTATTTTCAAACGAAGTTTTTTGATCTCGGGCGTCGAATCAGAATGGCTAGGCAATTTTTCCAGGTAGTTTAATTTTTTAGTATTAAATTTAAGTTTAGCGCTTGCCTCATCTAGCTCATGGTTTGTTTTAGCGATGTCCTTTTTAATGTCATTTTGAGCCATTTGATAATCTGCGGCCAATTGTCGTTGCTGAGAAAGCTGGCTGTCTTTTTCAGTTTTAAATTGAACAAATCGCTTTTGCATGGTTTCTCTATTAGAGAGAGATACTCGCAAAAGAGTTATTTCAATATCTAATTCTTTAAGCGCCTGTTCGTCTTTTTGCAAATCCACTTCAGGGTGGGGATGTTGAATTACTAAAGGGTTTTTGCCTATCTCTTCACGTCGCATATCATAAGAATGAGTGGCCAAAAGGGAAGGGACACCTTTGCTGCCTTTACCAAGATGTAGAAGATGCAAAACCTCTTTTACATAGTGGACAGTATTATCTTTTGCAGGCCAAAAGCTATGAGAAACGAGATCCATTCTAACTTTTTTCTGTTCGTAGTGGCGGTGATCGCCTTTGTTAACGGTAACTGGAACTGGGCTTAAAGTAGCTTCTAAGGGAAGACCATGGATATTTTTATCGATTTGGGCAAAACTTTCAGCGCTTTCATCCACGCTTATTTGTAGATTTACATGTCCTACATTTTGGTCTTCCTGTCTAGCGGCTAAATAGGGACCAAAGATGCCATGTTTAACACGTTTATTTTTCCAAAGTGCGGTAGAATACCAAATATTGACAGTGAGCATTTTACAACTTAAAAAGTTAACTTCCAGAGGCTGAAATGTTATAACACATTTTTCTTAAGAGTTTCTTAAGTTGCAAAAAGATGAATTTTCTCAGTCTGCTCATTGAAATATTCTATGATTTCCCCTATGTTTGTACGCGTCATTTAATGGTTAATAAAGGAGCAGGGTATGAAACAAAAAGGTTTCACTCTTATTGAGTTGATGATCGTCATCGCTATTTTAGGGATTCTCATCTCTATTGCCGTTCCTGCCTATCAGGATCACATAATGAAAGCTCGGGTCGTAGAGGGTTTAAATTTAGCTTCTACAGCAAAGGATGCTGTCGCTGAAACAGTCTCGTCTGATCATGCTTTGCCGGCTACTCAGGAAGCAACTGGCTATACAAGTCCTGCCCCCACTCCGAATGTTAAGTCGGTTACTATAGGGGCTAAGGGTGTGATTACTATCACTTACACGCCAAAGGCAGGCGACGGCACCATTTTACTTGTTCCGACTCTCCAGTCTACTGGTGAACTAACCTGGACTTGTAATACAGGAACTTTGGCGACTAAGTACCGACCAGCGACTTGCCGCAGTTAACCCGTTTTGAGAGCTAGCACAATTCGTTACTCTTAACTAACATGGTTCTCGCTATCATGTTAGTTGATTACGAGTTTTAGACGCATTGACTTTCACTGCCCCTTTGTTGTTGTCTGGTTTGGAAAAAAAAACCGATCTGCCAGCAGGCTTTGTGTCAGATGCTTCACCAACGGTTTTTGTGGGGGGAGGGGTTAATAACCCTGCGATTATTTCTTGCAAACCATAGGTGAATGTTTTTAAAGATTCAATATCTTCCTTTTGCTGTGCATGTTCCTTTCTTAAGGCAGCGACTTCCGATTTTAGTGCAGTAATGGCATGTACAGTATGGTATTCTGCTTTTTGGAATTTTCCACGCAAGGTTTGCGTGCTTTCCCGGACCTGCGTGTGGACTGATTTTTGGGGATGGGCAGCAGATTTGGATCGAGGTGTAGCCTCTTGGAGTGCGCCAAGAAAGGTTGCGACTTGGCCTTCTGTGGATTCATCTTTACACTCTTTTATTTTGCCGCCAATAGATAACTCGAACACCTGATCACTATACATGGTGGCTGTCTTTTTAATTGTATCTGGTTCCCATGATTGGATCTCCGCCTGATAACGTAGGGTCAAGGAGCGTGCAAATAATTCAGCCATTTTTTTTGCATGATCGGGATTGCGTAATATCTCCAAAATATTTTGCGTTCTTTTATCTTCAAAATGCCCCAAAACAGTGCTACCAATTTCTTTCAGCGTGAAAGAAGCAATGGTGTCAAGTAAAGAGCCGACTACTGGAACACTCCCGAGCAAACTACCAACTACAGAGGAGGATAGCTCGACAGCTTTTTCTCCCAGCCCAGCTTTTTTCTCGACTAATTGGCTAAAAATAGAAATAACACCAATAATTTTCGCCCATAACACGATATAGCTGGTGTTATAAAACAAGCTGGTTTTTTCATCGTTATGAATTTTTTTAAGGTCAGCTAGCTTTTGTGTTTTGCCATCCAAATACTCTTGTATCAACTCATCTTGCACGGGGATTTGTGCAGCTAATTCAGCCTGGAATCGCTCTTGTTCATGACGCAGGATAGCCATGAATTTTATTTCCAGCTCACTGACTAAGTTGCTGAAGGCTTCGCCATTTAGCAGTTGATTAAACAAATCCAGAATATCTTTTTGGAGGCGTTGGGTTTTTTCATTGATCTGTTTTTCTATTTCTGAAGAAACCTCTCCTCGATGCCTTTCTAAACTATGTTCCAACTCTTGCAGTTTAAGATGCAGATCATTCACTTCTGCGCTGGTACTCATCGAGGCGCCACATAATTCCAAGGCTTCTGCATATTCTAGCGTCTGTTCTTGCTCCTTAACTGATACCTCCAATAACTCTACAAGCCCTGAATTTTTACGTTGTAACAGCTCATTATTTTCTTCAAGAGCAGTAATTTTTGTCTGTTGATATTCTCCTCTTATATTACCTAATCGAAGTTGTTCTTCTATCAATTCAATATGTTTTTTTTGCTTGTCTCGCGCTCTATTTAATCGTCTAATTTCTTGTTGCAGTAGGGTAATTTCTTGAGTTAGAAATTCATTTTCAGCTCTGATAACTTCCTGTTTCTTGGTAGCGATATCTTGAGGGGCTTCTATTATGGAATCATAGGCAGGTGGGTCGTCATCCGTGGGCAGATTGGGTAGTTGATCAAACGGCATAAAGCATACTCCCTTGCTATATACTGAATATAAAATAATAATTAGCAAAAAGGGAGAAAGCAAATTTATAGACAAAAGCTCAAATTATAGAGGAGCCCCTTGATAAAAAACGGGTCTAGGATTTTTACCTGGATGCAGTGGTGATCCAGGTAAAATGACAGGTTTGAATCCTATAGTTTTTGGGCGACTAACTGATTTTTCAAACGCACATAATCAGGCAAGCCATTTTTATAAGGAGGATAAGCTTCACCCTGAATGAGAGGCGCTAAATAACAGCGGCAAGCCTCAGTAATGCTCATACCATCTGCTCCAATAAATTCTGCCGGCATGGATTTTTCCTGATTGGCTACCTCTGCTAAAGAGACATGATCAATGGACCAGCGGTAGGGTGAATCTTGTTCGCGTTTAATAATCGGCATAATGGCATTATGGCCGCTTAAAGCCAATTCAACGGCTGCTTTACCCAGGGCATAGGCTTGCTCAAGGTCGACTTGGGAGGCAATATGACGTGCCGCACGCTGCAGGTAGTCAGCAACTGCCCAATGGTATTTATAACCGAGTTCAGTTTTTACCAGCTGCGCAATCACTGGTGCAACACCACCCAATTGCGCATGGCCAAAGGCATCCCGTAAACCGGCATCACTTAAAAATTGTCCTTCCTCATTACGGATACCTTCAGAAACGACGACAACACAATAGCCATATTTTTTTACACAATCGTCCACTTTCTTCAAGAAAGCTTGTTGAACAAAAGGGACTTCAGGAAATAGAATAATATGAGGTGGCTCTTGAGCATTTTGGCCTGCCAGACCACTGGCAGCAGCGATCCATCCTGCATGACGACCCATCACTTCAAGAATGAAAACTTTAGTTGAAGAGGCGGCCATTGAAGCGACATCAAAACCTGCTTCCATGGTGGAAATTGCCACGTATTTTGCGACTGAACCAAAACCGGGGCAAGTATCGGTGAAGGGTAAATCGTTGTCCACCGTTTTGGGAATGCCGATACAGGTAATAGGATAGCCCATGCTGCTTCCTAGTTTGGATATCTTATGAGCGGTATCTTGGGAGTCACCACCACCATTATAAAAGAAATAACCAATATTATGTGCTTTAAATACATCAATCAGACGTTCATATTCAGCACCATTATCTTTCAATTTATAACGGCATGAGCCAAAAGCACCTGACGGGGTATGCATTAGTTTTGCAATGTCTTCAGCGCTTTCCAAAGACGTATCAATCAATTGTTCATTGAGGGCACCAATAATGCCATTTTGAGCCGCGTAGACTTTCGCTATTTTATCAGAATGAAGTCGTGCTGTTTGAATAACACCACAAGCTGAAGCGTTAATAACCGCTGTCACCCCACCTGATTGGGCATAAATTGCATTTTTAATCGACATAATTTCTCCATGATAAACAGTCATTTAGAAGGACTGGCTTGATACAAATTGTCAAATTCATCAATAACTTCATCAATGCTTTGAATAAGTTCTGCAAAGGCTGGTTTTAACTCGTCTACTTTTTTCACTTGCTTGGCTTGTTTTTCTAAACGAGTGACTTGTATTTGCAGGTGTGGAACACCGCAAAAGCAGCAAGCCCCATGCAATTTATGAGCGGCATTTTCCAGGCCTTTTACATCCTTATCATGCATGAGTTGAATAAATTCCTGGCGATTTTTTCTTAATTCCTCGACAAAACGGACAAGAAATTCCTCGGCTAGGGCTTTATTACCAGAGACCTTTTGTACGCATAGTTGCCAGTCTATCGCGGAAGGCTTTGCCTTTTTTATAATTCGTAATAGATGGTTAAGTAATTGAGTTTCGTCTATTGGTTTTTGCAGACAAAGATCAACCCCTGCTTTTTTTAACTTTTCGTTACTGAGTTCAGTACTGTTCGCACTTATCACAATAATTGGCGTCTGTTTATTTAACATTGATTTGTGACGGTTAAGATGTGCAGCATCGAGTCCATTCAGTTTGGGCATTTGCAGATCGAGTAAGATCACATTGTATCGTTTACTTTGACAAGCAGTCACTGCTTCTTCGCCATTATCTACCGTTTCAATACTGCTATGCTCCCCTAAGAGTGAATTGAGCAACATACGATTAACGGGATTATCTTCGGCGATTAAAATATCGGGGCGTGCGACGCGGAGTTGGGAGCGCAATTGATCTAATTCTTGATTGGCTGTCGAGACTTGGGTAACTTGGTTAATAAGGGATTCAAGGATGTCATGCAATTTTTGAATACTAATGGGTTTGAATAAAAAGGCCTTGGCGCCAAGGGCTTCAGGTTCATGGATGAGCCATTTAGAGACGAGAATACAATCGATAGATTGTTTACGTATTACTTGGGCGACTTGTTTTTCACAACCTTCATTCACATTAATAAACGCTAAAGAACAATCCAGGTGTTCAGTAAACGCCTTTTCAAGCTGATTAAAGGCATTGATGCGAACACACTCAATTCCCCAATAACCCAGGCCATTGCACATCGCTTCCAGATATAAAGGATTATCATCATAACAAAGTACTTTGAGGTGGCCAAAACGGTGGCTTTGATGTTTTTCAACTTCATAAGCAGCCAATTTTTCCAGTTTGACTCGTACAGAAAACGTTGAACCTTTATTGGGTTCGCTGGTCAGTGAAATGCGTCCTTGCATGGCTTCAGTGAGTTTCTTGCAGATAACCAAACCCAAGCCTGAACCACCAAAACGGCGTGTAATAGTCGTATCTGCCTGGTTAAAGGCATGAAACAGTTTGCCTTGATCTTCAGTTGAAATGCCAATGCCGGTATCAGTGACCGATAAGCATATGGTGTAATCTTTATCGCTTTCCTGCTCAATACAAGTGCGAATAAGAACATAGCCATGATCAGTAAATTTTACCGCGTTACTGATTAGATTGGTAATAATTTGCTTCAGTCGTAAAGGATCGCCGAGCACTGTTTTGGGAACACTAATTTCAGTGGCAGGAATGAGATCAATTCCTTTTTTATGGGCATTTGGGGCTGTTAATGCCAATACTTCATCAATGCAAGCGCGAATATCGAGAGGGATGCAATCTAAATGTAATTTGCCTGCATCCATTTTTGAATAATCCAATATGTCATTAATAATCGCTAATAAGTCTTGCGCTGAGGATTTAATTGTTTTGACGTAATCTAATTGCAAGCTGTCTAGCTTGCTTTCCAATAGCACATTGGTAAAACCAATGACACCATTCATCGGTGTGCGGATTTCGTGACTCATATTGGCAATAAATTCAGATTTTTGCCGGCTTTTCTCTTCAAATTTCTTTTTTTCTAGCGATAATTGAATATTCTTTTCTTCCAGTAATTCCAGGCTTTGTTGTAAATCTGCTGTGGCTGTTTCAATATGGTGATTCAGTTCGTGGACGTTATTTAAATACTGTTTCTGCAGATGGGCGCAACCTTGTTCAATAATACCTAGTTCACCGGGACTTGATACTTTTATCTGGGTTTCAAATTCATTGCTGAGTATTTGTTTCATACTGCGGCGTAAACGGGAAATCGGAAGATAAATTCGTTTTGAGAGAAAATAATGGATCGTCAAGCTGATTAGCAAACCCAGCAAAGTAATAAAGATAGTGATGATGTACATCTGATAACGTTTAATCAGTACGGATTGGGTATCAATGTCGATAGACAGCCATCCTAAAATATCGTCTGCTTGCGGCGCGATGGGGTTGCTGAATATTTTAAAAGGGATAGTTGAGTAGAGATTAAATTTAGGAATAGTAACAGGCGCTAAAAAGTTAATAAGGTAGGGCTTTATTTGTTTTCTTTCGATATAGTCGCCAGTAAATTCAGGTGGTCGGAACGGTTTGTGAATAGAATGTTTGCCACCCCGGTAGGCTAACAATTGACCGTGGGCACCGTAAAAAGCCAATGCTTTAATTTCGGGATTCACTGTGGAGGCATTAATTAAGCCTTGCAAGGTTCTATTATCATTGCGCATCATGGCAAATTGGGCGGCTGGTAAAAGTTGGCGGATATAAGCTTCGCCCAGACGCGACATATGCAATTCCAAATCTTTGTTAAATTGGCCATTGTAAAATACTGCAAACAGAAGGGCGACCAAAAGGACGGGTATTAGCGTAGTAATTCGTAATTGGTATTTTATACCGAGTCTTTTCATGCAGAGTACCTGTTGTGAATCAAATGATAGACTTTGGGCACAGTGATTTTCCTGTATAAGGCAAAGACATAGAGCGCATTTGTTTATTTTGCGTTGCTGGTAAAGTGGGCTATTATAGCGCGATTGTTTAATTGCTTACAACGGAGCATCTGGATGGTAGTGAGAACCCGCTTTGCCCCAAGTCCTACCGGTTTTTTACATGTGGGTGGTGTACGTACCGCCTTGTTTTCCTGGTTATATGCCAAACGCCATGATGGCGAATTTATATTGCGTATCGAAGATACAGATCAAGAGCGTTCAACGCAGGAGTCTGTGCAAGCAATTCTGGATGGGATGGCGTGGTTAGGATTAGATTATAACGAGGGTCCCTTTTACCAAACGAAACGTTATACGCGTTACCAGGAAATCGCCCAGCAATTATTGAATGAAGGTAAGGCTTACTGCTGTGTTTGTAGCAAAGAGCGCTTGGAAGCGTTGCGAGAAACGCAACTCGCTAACAAAGAAAAGCCACGTTACGATGGCCATTGCCGTGATAAAAATTTGCCTGCCAGCGGAAGCTATGTATTGCGTTTTAAGAATCCCCAAACAGGAATTGTATCGTTTACTGATCAAGTTTATGGCGATATTCATGTTGATAATAATGAGCTGGATGATTTGATTTTGGTACGTTCCGACGGCAATCCAACTTACAATTTTGCTGTAGTAATTGATGATTGGGATATGCAAATTACTCATGTTATTCGTGGTGATGATCACATCAACAATACGCCGCGTCAAATTAATCTGTTTAAGGCTTTAAATGCACCAGTCCCTGTGTTTGCGCATTTACCAATGATTCTTGGTGACGATGGCAAGCGCTTGTCAAAACGCCATGGCGCAGTGAGTGTTTTGCAATTTAAAGAGTTGGGTATTTTACCGCATGCTTTATTAAATTATTTGGTTCGACTCGGGTGGTCCTATGGAGATCAGGAAATTTTTAGTGTTGCAGAAATGATTGCCAGCTTTGATTTAAAAAACGTTAGTCGCGGTGTATCCAGTTTTAATTACGATAAGCTCTATTGGTTAAATCAACATTACCAAAAGAGTGATTCTGCAGAGACGGTTGCCGAGGCTTTACGTTGGCATTTTATTCAGCAAGGTATTGACTTAAGCCAGGGGCCAAATTTGGTTGATTTAGTCCCTACTCAGGCGGAACGCTGCAAAACCCTGGTAGAGATGTGTGAGAAGAGCCGCTATTTTTACCAGGATACTATCGATTATGATGAGGAAGCAGTGAAGAAGCATTTGCGTCCAGTCGTTTTGGCTCCTCTTGAAGTGCTCTATGTGCGTTTGCAGGAGTTAAAGAATTGGGAGAAAGATGCCTTACAAACCTGCATCAATGACGTGAGTGCCGAATTTGATATAAATTTAGGGAAAATAGCTCAGCCTTTGCGTGTTGCAGTAACTGGCAGCAGTATGTCTCCGGCAATTGACATGACGCTTAGCTTGCTGGGTAGACAACGCACCTTAACACGTCTGGAGCAAGCATTGCAGCGTATTCGCGTACGTGCGGCCAGTGCAGAATAGCCTATTGTAATTTAAGGAGTGAGGGAGTCTTTCATTGCTTCCTCATTGAGGTCAATTACTTGCTTTGACGGTATTCTAGGTGTGCGAAAATAGGCAAAGGTCCACGCTAAAGGCCGCGGTAGGCAACAGGCACCTGCACAAAGTCCAACAAAGAATGAAGCAGGCACAGAGCTAATGAATGCCAATTTAGTTTGATCAGGAATATTATCATTTGCTTTTAGAATAAAATAGATCCCGATATGTAATCCTGTTAAGCCAAGCCCGAGTGTCCAACTTAATAGTTTGCTGAACCATCCTTGCTGCTGCATTTCAGAACTGAGTTCCGCTATTTTTTCTTGCCGCTCTTCCAGTTGGAGAAAATAACTTTTTTCACGTTCTGAAACCAATTGATCAATGATTGGTCGGATATGGTGCGTTACGATTTCAGGAGGCAGCTCTTGATTGCGTAATTTAAAGAACAGATGGCGTTGTTTAACTGCTTTCCCTGCTAATATTTGTAAGCTGGGAACTTGAAACCTGGGAGTAGTTTGGCGAGTACGGCTAGAAGCAGGGGAATCATTAGGGGAAGATGTGGGATTTGGCATCGTCTCTCCTTATAGTATTTGACCAACAATCATTCTCTCGTGGTATCTGTCTATTTTTCAAGGCTGAATGAATTTTTCTGTTATTTAGTGTAATTAATTTCACTAACGCAGTTTTTCTATAATGTTCTGCATAAATAATTCTAGCTATACTCATCGCAGAACGTCCTTTTGAGTCCGGCTATGGCACAACATTTAACTGAAGAAATTGACCAATTTAATCAACAAGCATTGAAGCAAGAGTTAACTGCCGCACTAATTATTCATGATCAACTGGTTGCAATTACTGAGGATATAGCTGCGAATTACCATTCTGATCAAACGCAAGAACTGCAAAAGAGAATCCTCGATATTGCTGGGCAAAGCCTTAAAGGCATGTTGCACGCTGATTCCACAGAGACATTTATTATGCATCAGCACAGGTTAACCCGATTGCTGACAACGATAAAAGAGAAATTGGCTCTGGAGGGGGATTTTGACCAGGCTTTGGAAGATTACCGTTTCTTTCATCATATCCATCGAGTTCTGCGCAATGCTACGTTAAAAACTGGCAAAGACCTACTGGGTGATTTGCCTCTTTGGTTCAAGAGCCACTCCTATTACAAATATTGGCAGGAAAAATTAGTCCAGTTAACACTGCAGGAGAAAGCAGCCGATTTTGAGTCCTATAAAAAACGATTGATTGAAGAATTATTCATTAAAGAGTCTTATCAAGATTTAGCAAACATCGCTTCTTTGGCGTTAATTGAAAAGAATACTCGTTTGCTGGCTGAGCTGCGCTTATCTTATTTGGAGGACGCAAAAAGTCGAAAAAAACTTTTTACCGACCTGGGATGGATGGGATTAGGGGTGTTATTAGTTGCGGCTGCAACTGTTTTAGGTCTCGCCTTTCCCTTGTTAATAGTACCTGGTTTTGTAGTAGGGGCCGCTGTACTGGGTTACGGAGTGATAGATTTTTCCAAGGAGAGTGCCAATCTTTACTCTGAAATTTACAATAGACCACTGGGTGATCGTGAGATATCAGCTGAAACGCGAGTTGAACTGCGCCATCTGGAGCAACAGATTGATGGATTTGAGGTGGAGCAGTTTATTGCAAATCAGGACTTATTGGCCGAGCAATGGTCAACAGAAAAAAAATGGATGAAAGGGGCTGGTTATGCGGCTTCTTTTGCAGGTTTTGCGCTTGCTTTTGCTGGATTAGCTTTTCTTATTCCCGGAGTAGGGGTTCCAATAGCCGCTGTTCTAATTGTAACAGTTTTGGCCGCTGTTATTACTGCAGTAGCTACTTTACTTATTGGAGTAAAAATTATGCGGGAGCGGCAAGAATTACAAAAGCGTCAGGAGGAGGCCGACAAACAAATCGAGAGTGATGATCGATTACTCGCGGAGGTGGACTTGGAGATGTTGAAACCTTCCGAGTCGTTGCGGAACAGTTTTACTGTTGTATTTGAGAAAGAGCAGGAAGCGAATAGGCGAGAAGTCAAAAAACTGGCGCTGACACCTAAGCAACGAAGGGAAGCTTTTTTTCATGAAAATGAGGATGAAAGCGAGGGTGTAAAAGAGACTGATAGTGGGCAAGACCAACAGGTAGATAAAGGTGATTCAAGTGAGGAAAGTGGAGCTAAATCACCAGGTAAAAGTTGAAAGGAAACATCGTATCGATTCTTTATTTTAACTAAAAAATAAATGATTTTTTATTTTAAAAATTGCCAATAGAAGGCGATTGTACTTTCTTGTTGATATTGTAAAAATATTCTTTTTATCCTGTGGAAATAGTTGTGATTAATCCTTTATAAGAGCATGGCAATTTTTATATTTTTTTTGACTTCCGCAAGGGCAAGGTGCATTGCGGGATATTTTTTGCTTTACAGTGGATTTTCCTGTTTTAGGTGGTAGGCTATCGGTATAAAACCAGGAACCACTATGACGTTGAAATTGACTCAATTCATGAATGGTTTTAATGGTATTTTTTTCCATATATCTCGCAATAAACTCTACAAAACCTGTGTTTTCGTCCTTCGGGTCTAGATAGCTGGTGATCACTTGCAGACCCAACCATTTTACTTGTTTTGCCCACAGTGCTGTCTCATGGTCATTAAAACCCACTAATGGTTTACCTAGCATCGTTTTCCTCAGGTAATCAACCCTGGCTTGGCTATATGCCGTGTAACGAGATCGCATTAATGCTTCCGGTGTTTTAGCTGTTTCCAGTTTCTCGATGTAGGAACCGCAACAAGCCAGGTAATCCGTTGGTAAACCGCAGGGACATTGATTCATCTCGTTAACTCCAGTGATTATTGATTAGAACTCATGCAAAAAACCGATCTTTTCGTTTAAATTTGATTTTAATGCGGTCAGCTGGTTAGGTTAAACTCCCTCATTAAAATCAAATTTTGCCTCGACCGCGACGTTTTTCATAAAGTCCAGGTGGTATGAGGTCTGTTCACAGTGAATTATATCGTGAGTATAATCGCCGTCACCAAGTTATTATCGATGACTTCTTTAGAAAATCTACTGCATTGGAGTATCGCTTCGTCGATCCGGTGCTCGAATCCTCATGTACTGGTGTGTACACTGTGGTTTTGCGCGCTGTTTCTCCACGCTCTTTTCTTACTGCAGCGAGTTTCGAAAGAAGTCTATTTAAGTATGTGCTCGTTGTGGTTTTACTAAAGGAATAAACAAACATGATTACCTTATACCAATTTCCTGGAATGTGGGGCTTGCCTAATGCAAGTCCTTTTTGTTTGAAAATTGAAACTTATTTGCGTATGGCAGAAATTCCTTACGAAATTAGGTTTGTCAGGGACCCACGAAAAAGTCCGAAGGGGAAGTTGCCTTTTGTCAAAATTGACGAAAAATTAATTCCAGATAGTGAGATAATTATTGATTATCTTAAGGGAAAATTTGGCGACGTATTGGATAAAAATTTAAATAGTGAACAAAAGGCATTATCTGCTTTGCTGGATGATGTATTTTCTGAGCGATTATATTGGATCATGCTTTATATGCGTTGGCAAGTTGATGCTATATGGCCTCTTTTGCGAGATACTTTTTTTGGTGATTTATCGGGTTTTAAAAGAATTTTTTTACCAAAATTGATACGAAAAAATATGCAGAAATCCTTGTATTTTCAAGGTACTGGTCGACACAGTTATGATGAAGTATTACAGATGGGATATAAAACGTTGGATGCAATTGCATCTGTTCTGGGTGAAAAGAAATATTTTCATGGTACAGAACTCACGAGTATCGATGCAACAGCCTTTGGTTTTTTGGCGAATATTGTTTGGTTTCCTTATGACTGTAATTTAAAAACACATTTGCATAAACATAAAAACATACTCTTTTTCTGCGATAAAATGTGGTCTACTTTTTATCCTGAAATATCCAAACCCTTCATGATTACTAATTTTTAGTGCGAAATTAATTAATAAATAGTCTCTGGTTAAGTGCAGTGTTGCTTGATGCTGTAAACAGCATCAAGTATCCAAGTCATCTGGTTGAGATCCTGTTTATATGATCAGAATTGAATTAATAATACGCGCTGTGTAAATTTATTTGCTTTCATGAAATTAACCTCAATCAGAAGCAGGATTAACCTGTCTTTGCAAGCATAATTTAATTTGTTAATATCTACTCCGTTTAATAACATTTGGGGTGATAAAATGCCAATTATCAATGGCACTCGCGTGCAAAAGAAAGAAAAAATTAAAGCTGAAATCAGCAGTGAAACTTTTGAGTTGATCAACGCATATTGTGCTTGGGCCAATATTGACGATATCAGTTTTTTTATTGAAGAAGCAGCCAGTTTTGTTTTTGCAAAAGATCGTGACTGGAAACAGCACAGAAAGTCAGTTAAAAAGCGTGCTGAAGCGACTCAGGCTTAATTTACCTCTAAGTGAAGGTGTCAGTTTTATGACGCCTTTGACGCCTTTATTAAGTTGCGCTTCTCGTCTGCTATCTGTAAGCCATTCGTTGAAGTAATAAAAGTTTGTAGAACAGTGGTGAGCTTCAAGCAGTAGGCACCAATGTAATTCATTCAAAATATCGCTCCTGCTTCACATAGTACGATTTACATCAATTTATTAAAAATTGCTTGACAGCTGTAAGGTGCCTCATTAAACTGCGATTCTTATTTTGGGGCTATAGCTCAGCTGGGAGAGCGCTTGCATGGCATGCAAGAGGTCGGCGGTTCGATCCCGCCTAGCTCCACCATCATCAACATTGGTTGATGATGAGAAAGTTCTAAGGTCCCCATCGTCTAGAGGCCTAGGACACTGCCCTTTCACGGCGGTAACAGGGGTTCGAATCCCCTTGGGGACGCCAATTTTGGCTTGAGTAGTTTGGTTTATAATGTGTTAAGTTCCGGGTCCCCATCGTCTAGAGGCCTAGGACACTGCCCTTTCACGGCGGTAACAGGGGTTCGAATCCCCTTGGGGACGCCATTCTGGCTAGTCAATTCTTAAATTTAATTCCATTTTTTTTCAGACAGCGCTTTTCTTCCACTGGTGCCTATCGTGTGTTCCTGTTATGTTACAAAATGTAAACATGGAACTCGCAAAAGCCAGCTAATTCAGCTATATACTATAAACAGGAATGATTCTGCATAAGGTTTCTGCTATGGACATGAGAAAACAAGTTTTATCATTTTCCCTGCTTAGTTTGTTATCCACTCCAATTTTCGCTGATACCCAGGAAGGGGAAGCAGCTTTTAATCAGCAACGCTATGAAAAAGCATTCCTTCTCCTCTCTGATGAAGCTGCAAAGGGGGATGCTAAAGCCCAATATTTGCTCGGTAAAATGTATTATAACGGCCAGGGTGTTGCTTTTAATGCTGAAAAAGCGGAGCAATTATTACTTTCTTCTGCAAATCAAGGTAATGTCGATGCCCAAGTCTTACTAGCGGGTTTTTATTGGCACCAGAATACCCCTGAAGGATTTCGCAAATCGCTTGGCTGGTATCAAAAAGCGGCTGATCAAAATAATGCAGATGCTCAATATGCTTTAGGGTACATGTATCAATATGCTAATGGTGTGCCGAAAAATGACGAGACGGCAATGTCATGGTACAAAAAATCAGCTGCGCAAGGAAATTCCGATGCAGCCTTAGCAGTGGGTTTTATGTATGATTCGGGTGCAGGGGTAGAAAAAGATTTCGCTGAGGCGGCGAAATGGTACGAAAAATCTGCAGACTTAGGTAATACCAGTGCGTTATACAACCTTGGTTTATTATATAAGTTTGGTGATGGTGTTCCAAAGGATGAAAGCAAGGCATTCCAGTATTTTCAAAAAGCCGCTGATCAAGGGCATGCCAAATCGCAATTAGAAGTAGGGTATTTCTATGATACCGGTAAAGGTGGCCAAACGGCTGATTTACAAAAGGCGGCACTGTGGTATCAAAAAAGTGCTGACCAAGGTAATCCCAATGCTCAGTTTAATATAGGTGATATGTACTTATATGGTGATGGGGTCACCAAGAATATTGAGCAGGCAGTGTCATGGATACGTAAATCTGCGGAGCAAGGTTTTGGAAAAGCACAATATAAGTTAGGGATTTTTTACCGTGATGGAATTGGTGTTACCACTGATCCAGTCGAATCCTATGCCTGGTTCACTGCTGCTGTCGCAAACGGTTTTAGTGATGCCCAAAAAAATCAGGATGAGCTTGAGAAAACACTAAGCGAGGATCAACTGAATAAAGCCAAGGAGTTAGGAAAAAAATATACAGAGCGATATCAGAAGAAATCCCAGTAAGCGAACAATAATGTGTCTTTAAGCGAGTAAGATTATGAAAGAAAAGCACTACGCCTACAAAATAACCAGTCAATCTTCTGGATTGCTTTGTACACATTCAGAAATTGAAGAAGAGAAGATGCTGGATTTATTGCAAGAGATTCAGCGGAACGACTCAGAGGGTATTTATTGGATTTTTAAACAATTGGGCGATCAGCCTAAGGAACCGCTTTGTGTTATTGATTGCCAGCATCAGCGAATTTATTACCATTATTCTGGTGATGTAGAAGAGTTGGCAAGTACAATTAAAAAATTGAGCAAATAACCTTCCAGTGGCATCACTAAAGGAAGGTTATTCTGTAAAGGGGACACTCTTGTTGAACGAGCTCTGGAGCTCCAGGAGGTAGTTTATAGTCGTTCAAAAATAGTACGAGTATTAAAGCCAAACAAGCGTTCATGCATGCGATAAGCGTATTCGTCAGTCATATTAGCAATATAATCACAAACTACTCTGAATGCAGTTATTTCATCGTCTGTTTGATGAAATAATGCGCGATTTTTATTATCAAGCAAGCTGCCAGGATTAGAACTAATGGCTTCAAATAGTCTGAGCACTACTGTTTGACCACCGTATTCAAAGGTACGGGCTTCCTGAGAATCAATGACATGACGATAAATACACCCCATCAAGTAATTGAGTAAGGAGGCAGCTTGAGGTAATAAACAAATATTATGCTTTAACAAATTATTTTCAAAATCTTCATTCGTTATCGTGATTTGTGTCGCAGTAATAAAATAATTAACCATTTCACCAATGGCTTGTTTCCGTTTATCAAGTTCCTGGTTAAATAGAAAATCAAGTAATTGTTCGGAGTTTTGGTTAAGTTGGGTTGCAGCGAGAAGTTGGCGGAAATCGGTATTATCCAGTTGCTCTCGGTTTATCAACCGTAAATGAATGGCGTCTTCCAGATCATGCACACCATAAGCGATATCATCAGCAATATCCATGATAGAACAGTCAAAACTATGATAAGCAGCTTTCCCATGCTGGTTTGTTTGCGGCGCTTTCTGCAGCGATTGAAAGAGCGTTCTATCATTTTCACTGAAGGGTGATAGAAGCCAATCAATTTCTGGTTGCTCACAATCGAAGTAAGCTTTCGGTGGCAGCCAATCGTTAATGCGAATAGTTTTATGGAGTGATTCGACTACTTTGGGTATTTCCGTTGCCACTACCTTTGAACGACTAACCGGATATTTGAGTATACCAAGCAAGGCTCTGCGGGTTAAATCAAGTCCATAGATGCCATAACTGTTTTCTACTTTGGTTAATAAACGTAAAGTCTGTCCATTACCTTCAAATCCTCCATGCATACGCATCATATAATTTAAAGCAACTTCTCCACCATGGCCGAACGGAGGATGACCAATGTCATGCAATAAACAAATGACTGAAATCAAATCATCATTAGGAAGTAAACCGGGTAAAACCGATTGTTGGTGGTTAGCAGATAAATTACGTACGATACTGCGGCCAATAGAGGCTACTTCAAGGGAGTGTGTTAAACGCGTACGATGAAAATCACCCTCATCAGTACCTAATATTTGTGTTTTTCGTTGCAAGCGTCGGAAGGCAGGGCAATGAATCACCCTTGTACGATCGCGTTCGTAAGGATCCCGGTGATCCTGGTTGCCACGTTGATGTGTTTGTCCTGAACGCCTGTGAGTCCACATATTGCTATATCAAATTGTCAAAAATAATAAAACCCATACTGTATGCGATAGCATCAATTGAAACAACACAAGAAGCTAAAGTTTTTTGAAATTCGGCAGATAACAAGAGTCAAAGGGGAAAAGAAGCTTATCTATCCCAATAAAAAAAAGGCTTGTTTTGCATTGAAGGCTGCAAAATAAGTGATAAAAGGGGGAGGCGCTATGAATAAAAAAGTACGTTCGTTGGCTCTAGGCCTTTGTGTTACCACATTAACTGCTTGTAGTAACTATCAACAGAGCAGCTATTATACCACTTACCAACCCTATGTTTATACGGATACCTATTATCGGCAAGGTTACAATGGCGGAGTAGATTATGGATATCAATCGCCAACTGGTGGACAAGTGACAGTGCCTGACTCCTATTATGTAGGGGCTTATCATTCCCCAACTTCCCATAAAGACATGGATAGAAATTGGGTGAATAGCCAAAATCCACAAGGATATACCATTGAGGTTGCTGAAGGTGAGCGGCCTGCTCAGGTAGCCGGCAAACTCTATAAATTACCTAAGAATGATCGAAGGGCACAAATTAAATACAATAAAAATGGCAGAACCTACTACAAGGGTGTATACGGGAGTTACAATAATTACGAGGATGCACAAAAAGCATTAAATAATTTACCAGACGACGTAAAACAGAGTGCTGGGGTTAAAAGCTGGAGTAAAGTACAGGCTAACGAAGATTATTAGAGGCTGTTAACCTTTTCTACTTGGGCACTGATGGATTATTTTCTACAACGGTGAATCTGATTAAGATACAGGCCTCAGGGGCAAAGGATGTTTATTTTGCTGTAATAACAATCTGTAATTTTACTACACCTGCCGTAGGGGTTCGTTCCGCACTAAACTGTTTGAGGACGATGGCATAATTATTATTGAGAGTCCACAACCAGGATAAAAAGTAGTTAAAGGGAACCAGTTCATAGGATAATTGAATATCTCCTGAGCTCGTTTGTTGCAGCTGATAGGGAAAAACGCGTAAAGAACCTGTACCTAACTGATTGCCAATTAGACTTAGTAGTTTGGCATTACTAATAGACTGCTGTACTTTTTGTTTTTTAGGTTGTTGACGAACCTGTTGCATCCAGGTCAGAGTCTGTTGTTTTTCAGATAATTGTGCGGTTTTGTTACTAACAGCGGTTGTTAGGGGGGAATAAAGCAAGAGATAAAACAAATAGAACAAGGCAAACAGGGAGCCAATACCAACCATCCAGCGTTCTCGTTCATTCAGGTTATTCCAGAAATTTCTCATAGATTTAACTCCAGGATACCAACAACCTGCTCATTTGTAGTGGCGGCTTGAGTTTGTTTAACCTTGACCTTTTTTTGTTGCAACCGAGTTTGCAAATCTTCCAGATCAGCAAAATTTTTGGTTGCTAATGTGACCAAAAGCGTTTGATTTTGGAATCGAAGTTGTTCAAAAGTGATGGTGTTGCTATTAAAGGTACTGGCTAGTTTGTCTAATAATACCCAAAAGCTGTCATCCATATTACCATGACTTGCTTTGAGCAATTGATTGATACGAAATCGTGGACTAATGACCTGTTGTGCTTGCGGGAAAAATTCATGGTAGATAGTGGCTATTTTTGTATCGATCTGATCGATATCCTTATTAAGAAAATACAGTTTCACTGCATTCACAGCAAGGATACTTAACAGCCAAACCATACTCATCGCAATGGCTGCCTGGTACCAACGTTTGGTTTTACCAGGAGTACTGCTATGTTGTAATTCACCTTGGCAAAGATTTATTGCTTTACTGTTTTGTAAGCGCTTTGCCAACCAGCAATACCAACTGTCTTCTGTTTCTTTAATGGATGCAGCTAGTTCCTTCATTAATAATTCATTACTATCGGTGAACCGATAAAAACTGGTTTCAAGCTGTGATTTACAATAAAGGGTTGCCAGCTCAGGACTTAATGCACCTTGAAAATGAGCGTCATTTACCAGGATATTTGTGGGGGTAATGGCGGCTTCATTTCGTTGTAGTCCAAACCAATCAAGGGTTAAGCTATCAAAGCGTATACCCTGATTGTCAAATGTGTTAATTAATTCTGTAAGAAAGCTTTTATCGCCAGCGACAACGAGATAATGGCCAGCATTATAATGGGCTCGGTCAAAAGCAAAATGCAAGGAGTCAACATTTTGGGCAAGTTTATCTTCAAGAGCAAAAGGAATGGCAGCGCGGGCTTTTCTATCGGCAAGCCAGGGTAATTCGACTTGATGCAGTGTGAAGAAATCTGTCGGCGCAATAACGATTGTCTGCGCATTCTGTTGAAGTACCTTAATATCAGCAAAAGAGCGTTGTGCGAGTGGGGCTTCAACTTGGCCTTGTTGTCCAAGGCTCAGGCTGAGGCAGCTATCATCATTCAGGTATTGGGTGAATAAAAAGCAGGTAGCCACACGTCATCCTTGATTAACAATCGAGCTTCATAATGCTTTCTCGCTAACAATCATTACTGTTCGCGATCCAAGACTCCAGATCGAAATTGGTTACAATGATTCCCGCGAGCGAGTCGCGGGATCACCTGATTAACAGCTTACACGTAAGCGTATTTTTTGCCAACGGCTGCTGCCGCCCATTGGCTTTTTAACTGCTGGGACAATAAATAAACCGCCATTGCATACTGTGGGCTGGTATTGTAACGGGTTATCACGTAGAAATTGGGATAAGCGAGCCAGAATTCTTGCCCTGTTTGTGTGGTTAACTCAATCAAACCAACTCTCGTCGGTGTGTTTACTGAAGCGGTTAAAGGTTTGATTCCTGCAGCAATTAATTGGTTAAGACGATAGACAGCCGTTTTATAATTCGGATTGATCTTCTTGTAACGGGCACCCTCGACTACAGCGGGTTGAGCAATGCCTTGATTGATTTTCCAGCCATGTTTATGGAAATAGTTAGCCACACTGGCAATCACTGCGGCATCATCGTTCATTAAATCTTTTTTGGGATTGCCGGTAAAATTAGCTGCGTAGTAACGATAACTACTGGGCATGAATTGTGGTTTGCCCATTGCGCCGGCATAAGAACCTAAATATTGGGTTGGAGATACATGGTGTTCACGACAGAGTAATAAATACTCACCAAGTTCTTTGCTAAAAAATTGAGAACGTTTGGGATAATTAAAAGCCAAGGTCGATAAGGCATCAATAACCCGGTAATTTCCCTGATGTTTACCATAAAGTGTTTCTATACCAAGAATAGCAACGATAACATTGGCAGGGACACCATATTTTTTTTCAGCTTTTTCCAGGGATACACGGTTAGCTTTCCAAAATTCTATACCACCTTGTACGCGTTGTGGCGTTAAGAATAGTTGCTTATAAACATCCCAGGTCTTTTTCTCATAAGGCTTTTCCATCGATTCAATGATTTGCGGCTGCAGTTGGACATCGCTCATTATCTGAGTCAGCTCTTTCTTGTTAAAACCATGCTGCTTAACCATTTTATTGATAAATTGCTGCACATCCTTACGTTGTACAAACGCTGGATCTGCTTGTACAGCATAACTGCTAAACAGTGTTAAGAAGGCAAGGCAGAGCATGGTTAATCGTCGCATTGGTTATCCTTTAAATTGGAATCAAATCGACTAATTTTAGGGTAAAAATGAAGCAACAGCAATTTCTTTTACAATTTGATCCAGCTTGGAGAGGGGCTGCGAAATGGGAGGAATACTGTAAAAAAGAGCTCTCTGACATGTCATTTCATCCCTAATTGGGTGTAATTTCTGCTGCAAATGAACCCATGTTGACTTCTTTCGAAAGGCTACTGGATTGGAGCATCACTTCGTCCATACGGTGCTTGAGTCCTTATGTAATGGAGGGTTTACACTACATTTCTGCGCGCCGTTTCTCCTGCTCTGATCGCAATACAGCGAGTTTCGGAAGAAGTCTATTAAGATGACTACTTTCTGGACGCTGATAATTAAGCTAGAATAGCGCAATTTATTAGTAGGTTTTATCAGTTGAGTGATCTAACGCGAATTCGCAATTTTTCTATTATTGCCCATATTGATCATGGCAAGTCGACCCTTGCTGATCGATTCATCCAACTCTGTGGTGGTTTATCTGACCGGGAAATGGCAGAACAGGTGCTTGATTCCATGGATATCGAGCGCGAGCGTGGTATTACCATCAAGGCACAGAGTGTTTCACTAAATTATACAGCTCGAGACGGTAAAACGTATTTGCTTAATTTTATCGATACACCAGGCCATGTTGACTTTAGCTATGAAGTATCTCGTTCACTGGCTGCTTGTGAAGGGGCGATTCTTGTCGTTGATGCAGCACAGGGTGTAGAGGCGCAAACGGTTGCTGTTTGTTACACAGCGATTGATCAATCGCTGGAGATACTGCCAGTTCTTAATAAAATCGATTTACCGCAAGCTGAGCCGGAGCGGGTCATTGCAGAAATTGAAGATATTATTGGCCTTGAGGCGCATGACGCAATTCGTGTCAGTGCCAAAAGTGGCCTTGGTGTTGAAGATGTACTCGAAGCCCTGGTTGCCCGTATTCCCCCGCCGCAAGGGGATAGTGAAGCACCGTTACAAGCGTTGATCATTGATTCATGGTTTGACAGTTATCTTGGCGTCGTTTCCTTAGTACGAATAGCCAATGGCTCGTTGCGCAAAGGGGACAAGATGCGAGTCATGTCGACTGGCAGAACCTATGAAGTGGATCAAGTGGGTATTTTTACCCCCAAACGTACCAAATTGGAGGTCTTGCAGGCGGGAGAGGTTGGCTATGTGGTTGCCGGTATTAAAGAGATCCAGGGAGCACCTGTAGGGGATACGTTAACCCTGGAAAAAAATCAGGCGTTGAAACCTTTACCGGGTTTTCAACGAGTGAAGCCCCAGGTTTATGCCGGCCTTTTTCCAATTAGTGCAGATGATTTTGAAGCGTTTCGCGAAGCGTTAGCGAAATTGAGCCTTAATGATGCTTCGCTATTTTATGAACCTGAGTCCTCAGAAGCCCTGGGCTTCGGTTTTCGCTGTGGTTTTCTAGGGATGCTGCATATGGAAATTGTGCAGGAAAGACTCGAGCGTGAATATAATCTTGATTTGATTTCAACAGCGCCTACAGTCGTTTATCAGGTGATTACTACCAAAGGCGAAACGGTCATGATTGATAATCCCTCGCAATTACCACCGTCACAGCAAATAAAGCAAATGTTTGAACCGATTGTGCGGGCAAGTATTTTGGTTCCACAAGATTATCTGGGACAAATCATCAGTCTTTGTGTTGAGCGTCGTGGCGTACAAATTAATATGACATACAGTGGTCGCCAAGTCTCGGTGGTTTATGATTTGCCAATGAGTGAAGTGGTCTCTGATTTTTTTGACCGTTTGAAATCGGTGAGTCGTGGTTATGCCTCTTTGGATTATAATTTTATCCGCTTCCAGGAAGCAGATTTGGTGAAAATGGATGTTTTGATTAATAACGAGCGTGTTGATGCCTTGGCTGTTATTGTCCATCGTGATGCTGCTTATAATCGTGGCAAAGCCTTGGCAGATAAAATGCGTGAACTTATTCCGCGCCAAATGTTCGACGTCGCTATTCAGGCTGCACTAGGGAATCACATTATTGCCAGACAAACAGTAAAAGCGTTACGTAAGAATGTAACGGCAAAATGTTATGGCGGAGACATAACTCGTAAGCGTAAACTGCTTGAAAAGCAAAAGGCCGGTAAAAAACGGATGAAGCAGGTGGGGCATGTTGAAATCCCACAAGAAGCTTTTATGGCAGTTTTTCAGACTGATCGAAAAAAGTAAGTAAATCAGGAAATACTAGGGTCTGGTAATCATTCATAGGAACAAGCATGAATTTCGCTCTGTTATTAGTCGTTCTTTCTTTTTTAAGTGGAAGTATTTATTTACTGGATGTTTTGTTCTGGGCTAAGAAACGTAAGCCTGAGCAGAAGCCTGGACGTATTATTGAATACTCACGCTCTTTTTTTCCAGTATTCTTTATTGTCCTTTTATTGCGCTCCTTTCTAATAGAACCTTTTCGTATCCCTTCCGGATCTTTAGAACCGACATTATTGGTAGGTGATTTTCTTGCAGTCAATAAATTTGCTTATGGGATTCGCTTGCCAGTCTGGGAAAAGAAAGTAATTCCTATTGCGAATCCCAAGTCGGGTGAAATTGCTGTTTTTCGTTGGCCACCTGATCCGAGCTATGACTATATCAAGCGAGTCATTGGAGTCCCGGGGGATAAGGTAAGTTACCATAACAAGGTTTTGACGATTAACGGAAAAGAAATGAAACAAACCTTTGTTGAATATACTGTCGATGAAAGTTCTGGTAAAGCCGTTGCTAAGTATCGAGAGAATCTGAATGGCATAGAACATGATATTTTTGTGCGGCCTGATGTTCCTGCGGAAGATTTTGATGTTGAGGTCCCTGCCGGGCAGTATTTCATGATGGGTGATAATCGTGATGACAGTGCTGACAGCCGTTTTTGGGGATTTGTAGAAGACAGCTATTTGCGCGGTAAAGCTTTCCTGGTATGGATGAGCTGGAATAGTAAAACGTCCAGGATACGCTGGTCAAAGATAGGCCGTTTAATCAATTAATCGCCTATACTAAACGTGAGTTCTAATGGGTAACGGGGTAAATATTGGTACAGGGTGATTTGCAACGTCTAAGCAGACGATTAGGTTATGAGTTTAAAACACTTGCCTTGTTAAAGCAGGCTCTGACGCACTGTAGTGCCGGTAGCGAAAATAACGAACGTTTTGAGTTTCTTGGTGATGCTATCTTAAGCTTTGTTATTGCCAATGCTTTATTTGAAATGTTTCCTGAACAAAGTGAAGGGCAACTAAGTCGTTTGCGTGCTTTTTTGGTTAAGGGTGAAATGCTGGCGGAAATTGCAACAGAAATTGAGCTAGGCGATTATTTGTACTTAGGGCAAGGTGAGTTAAAAAGTGGTGGTTTTCGTCGGGCATCCATTTTAGCGGATGCTCTGGAAGCAATCATTGCAGCTGTTTTTATCGATGGTGGTATTCAGGCCAGTCAACAACTTATTCTCAACTTGTATCGGTCACGCCTGGATGATGAGAGTCTGCACGATAATTTAAAAGATGCTAAAACCCAGTTACAGGAATATCTGCAAGCTGAAAAACGGCCTTTGCCGGAATATAACCTGACCAAAATCGAAGGGGAAGAGCATGAGCAGGTTTTTCATGTAAGTTGTAAGGTGAGTGGTTTTAGAAAAGTAACTTCGGGGCAGGGACCAAATCGCCGTAAAGCTGAACAGCATGCTGCAAGATTGCTGCTGCAATTATTAAAAAACCCTTCTTCATAGTAGCCTGGGCTCAAAGAAGTGAATCGAGTTCAAAACTCGAGCGTTGATTTAAATCTTTACCATGTTGACGTAGAAACAATTCTGCTGAATGTCTACCTTGTTCTCGCAACATGCATAGGAAAGGCCATTCAGCATTAAGTTTTGAGGAATAACCGAGATGAACCATGTCGTCACTGGCAATGCGATGAATGCGCATTTTTGCCCAGCGTGTGCCTTCACACTGTCCCAAGTCTGCAACCTGCCTTAATATTGCAATCATACGTAATTCTTTCATTAAGGTAGCATTAAAAGCCACTTCATTCAGACGATTAAGAATCTCACGTGCACTTTTAGGTGTTCCAGGGCGTTCAACCGGATTGATCTGTATTAAAATGGTATCGCTTGACTCACACTCCTTTATGAGCGGGGTGATGGTGGGATTTCCTGTATAACCACCATCCCAATAGGCTTCACCCTCTATCTCGACGGCTTGGAATAAGGTTGGCAGGCAGGCTGAAGCAAGTAAAACATCCGGTGTTATTTCTTTATTTCTAAATACCTTACCTTGACCGGTTCTCACATTCGTTGCTGTTATGAATAATTTTATAGGGGATTTAGCAAGTCGTTTAAAGTCAATGCTATCAGTCAAAATAGCACGCAGGGGATTAAACATCATGGGATTAAGATCATAAGGTGAATAGAGACGAGATGCAAAATCAAAAGCAAGAAATAAGGGTGAATTATCCAGTGTCCATCTGCCTGCAAGGATATCCCAGATGCCACGTTGAAAGGGACTATAGGCGGCAGCTTGAGAAACTCGCAGCCAAAATTCTTCAAGCGCTTTTTTCCCACCCTCAGCACCACCTTCGAGGTAGCCACTCGCTAATACGGCAGCGTTCATAGAGCCGGCCGAGGTCCCTGAAATACCCTCAATAAGCAGGCTTGGCTCTTCCAATAATCTATCGATAACTCCCCAGGTGTAGGCACCATGTGCGCCGCCTCCTTGTAACGCCAAGTCAATTAATATTGGGTTTCGCGAGGAAAGAAGATTTCTTGTTTGCGCTGGCATGAACTCTTATCCATAAGAGGTATCAATATAAAAATCTTAGCACAGCTTCCATGCTGCTTCATTATGGCTTTAAGAAATGTACGCCTTGAGTAAAAGCGTCATGGTGGTCTAAACTGTCGTTTTCTGCGATTATTTTAGTGCACTGCTCGTTAAAAACCAAGGCATAGAAATTGTCTGTCGTTTTATCACGTATATTCACTATGAGAAGAAGCAAGAACAGAAGAATGGAGTTATGATGCGGGTTACGGGATGCTTCAGAAGCTGTTTTAACCGCTTGATACCTTGCTTCACCAGGTGTAATTCCTCTGCCAGCAATCCCATCCCCACATTTATGAAAAATTCCTGCTACAGTACTGGGAACCCAATTGGTTTTTCCGTCCAAAGTAATTTGCGTACCTTTTTTCACCTTGTAATGGGTATTGATAATGACTTTTTGCATATTTCTTAGAAAGCTGCGATCCTCTTCATCAGTGTTCAAAACCTCTCCCTTTAATACAAGAGAGTCTCTTTGCCGCGCAATAACCTGATTTGGCCTTGGGTTAGTAAAACGAATCGTATTATCGCATTGATACAGTATTTTGGTGATGTCGTCAGCAAATTGGGAAAGACAGTCGCCTCGTTTCGCTCCATCTAAGCGGGCTTTAAATGTGTTATTACTATTTATTTTGATTGCGTAAAGAGCATCTCGCTCCACTTTTGGCAAGGATTCTACAAAGGCACAGAGGTTTGCAAACGCTCTTTTTTTTGTGTCAACCCTGCGTCGGTAGAAGAAACTGTCGATACGGTGTTCGGCATCAAACTGATTGGAGACCAGCTCAGCATAGTCTTTTAACGCAGCGAATGCCGATTTACTCAATTTTCCGTTCATCGTGTTGACATAGGCAAGGTAGGCTGCGCGGTGTGAACACTCCGGATGAGCAATAGTTTGGGCTGCATTAATATTTTGGCGAGCATAAAAATTTTCCAATCGGCCGGTTTCTTTGAAGTTCGCCAGGATGTCATCAAAAGTAAGTAGATCAAATTGAACGCCTGCTGCAGCTGGATTGCCTCCTGCACCTGGCCCGCCAACGAGAGCTACCTCTTCGACTACTCCCTCTGCTACTGGTGCATCGATCTGGGGAGGCGTTCTACGCACGGCACATAAATCAGCGTGCTTCATGGTATAAAGATTATTTGCCAGTAAATCGTAATCCTGTTCCGCACCGGGTAATAAGAAATGATGATAGTTTCTTTCGCCTTTGTACAAGGCGATGAGCTTTGCGATATTAATTAAGTCTTTATATTTGTCACTATTATTTTTACCATACAATTCTTTATAGAAATCGTCTTGTGCCACAAAAGAATGAATCGCCTTAATCAGCTTACCCATAGTAAGCGTTTCAAAGTCTAAAAGGGCAAAGTAGTATCGATTTTTATTCAGAGACTTTAATTTTGCAAGAAGTGTTTCCCAAATAAGTTCTTGGGATACGAGTTGCTGGGTCTCTTTCCACTGTTCGTCGGAGGAGCAGTTATGATTATAAATTGTTACAAAGTACTCAAACATTGTGAGCCTCTCTGATTAATAATTGCTTGCTTATTAAATTTTGCGGCAGTTATAGATCAATTTTTGCACCATGCTACCATTAACAACAAATTTTTGTCAATTATTTGGCTCTGTGAAAAACAATTAATCATTGTGAAAAATTAAGAATGATTAATTATCCTGGAAGAAAGAGTGACATTGTCTATAACGGCTATGATGATTATTTTATTTGGTTATATCCTATCTGCATAAAATTAATATTATGGTATTGATGAGTTTTGATTTTCGCAAGGAATGTCTACTAAACTTAACAAGAAATAAAGCTGGTCAGATTGAGTGAATAACGAGGATTTCCTACTGACTAAAGGAAGAGAAAATGGGATTATTCAAAAGGCTGGTTTGGCCATTCGTTTTATGTTTTATGCTAAGTGCACCTCCAGGTTATGCTGATACGAATGTTAAGGTCGGTACGGTTTTTTTTGATCCTCCTTTTGTGATGTCAATCAATCAAGGCTTCGATATTGATTTGATCCGTACGATTTTCCAACGGATGAAAACGTCATATGAGATCATCCCGATGGATTACAATCAGTTATTTACTGCGCTAAATGACGGGACAATTGATATTGCTATCGGCGGTATTTCTATTTCGCCTGACAGAGAAGCCGTTTATATTTTCAGTTTGCCTTATATGGTGAGTAAGGGGCAATTTTTAATTTTGAAAAACAGCGGTATTAAATCAATAGATAATTTACTGGGTGGCAAAGTCGGTGTTATAAGGGGAGAAGAGCAGGCTGGAGTATTTTATAATTACTTGTCTGTCAAATACACTAATCAATTCCAACTGATGAAGTTTGATGACATGGAAGATATTATTACGGCCTTAAGTAATAAGAGCATTACGGCAGCCTTTCTTAATCAACCCACCGCTGCTTATTGGGAGCAAAATGGGGGGGGGCCAGTTTAAAGCCTTGGGAGAACCTGCAATTATAGGGTCTGGTTATGGCATTATGGCTTTATCCACCAATTCAGCCTTAATAGGAACGATTAATCAGCAATTGCAGGGCATTGAAAAAGACAATACTTACTTAAATTTATACGGTACTTATTTTTCTGATTGATGAAACCCTTGTGTGGACTCTAACATCGATCTTGGGAATAATAACGTCTATTTCTTCGTATCTTCATTTGCATAAGGTTCTTTATGTCTTCTTCATTTTCGCGTCTGGATTGGTTTGATAATGTTGAACAACGTCCTCATCCCCGGCCTGGGTTAAACTGGTTGACTGCGATGTTAGTCGTGCCCGATGTTAAAAAGGCAGTGTCATTTTATGAAGAAGTCTTTGGTTTTGTTCCTATTTTCGAACTACCTGATGACCACGGCGAGTTGGTTTTTGCCCGATTACGCTACCGGGGTTGCAATTTTACCCTAAGTCAAGAGAGCGCTTTTAATTTTGAAGGGGGTTCCCCACAGACTACGAATAATATTCCGCCGTTTATTTTTTATGTCTATGTCGATGATGTTGATAAACTTTATGCCGAGGCTATCGCTAAGGGATGTAGATCCCTGGCTGAACCTGATGTCCAATTTTGGGGAGATAAAACGGCACGTCTTGCTGATCCGTTTGGCTATCGTTGGGATATTGCGTTAAAAGTAGTTTAGGATTAACAGAATTAATTGATTACTGGGTTTACTTCACTATCTTGAAGAAACCTGTCACCAGGCTGGAGGGTAAGGATGAACGTTGATAAGGACTATCAGCAGGCAAGAACTGATTTTCAAACGTGGCGCCAACAATTGCAAGAGACTATTTTGAGGCCCAATTCTTCCCTTATGCATACCTATCAATGCTATTTTTCCCAACAACCGGACTTCATACAACAATTAAGTCGTTTTGCTCTTCAAGTGGCAGAGCAATTAGAACCCCTTGTAGTAGAAAATAATTTGGATGCTAATCTGCCAAAAATTGAACAATATAATGCGATTGGTGAGCGGCATGATCGGGTCATTCATCACCCTTCTTATGTTGCTGCTGGCGACCTCATTTATGGGTCGGGCTTAATGCGCTATTTGCTTACACCAGGACAAATGCAAAAGACCCTTAGCCTGTTCCTGTTATCTGCACATGCTGGTGAGGCCGGTCATAATTGTCCTATCGCTTGTTCAGCGGGCGTAATTCGTATCTTAAGTAATTATTCTAAATTACAACAAACTGATTGTTATTTGGATAAATTAACGTAGCCTTCATTTAGTCAAAATTACACAGGTGCACAGTTTTTAACTGAGATTCAAGGTGGTTCAGATGTTGGCGCAAATGCGACTTATGCCTATCAAGACAACGAAGGGCAATGGCGGATTAGCGGAGAAAAATGGTTTTGTTCCAATGCCAATGCTGATTTGATTTTATTGACAGCCCGTTATGATCAACATATTAGTGGAACTCGGGGCTTGGGGTTGTTTTTGCTGCCGGGTCAATTGTCGGATGGTAAGCCTAACCAATTTAAACTCAGACGTTTAAAACAAAAAATTGGTACTCGCTCGATGGCGACGGCTGAAATTGATTTTGAAGCAGCGTTAGCTTATCCGATGGGGGAAATGGCTCAAGGCATTAATTTGGTCATGGAAAATGTCTTGCATTTATCGCGAATTTTTAATGCCTTTTCCGTTTTGGGTATGGCAAGACGTGCTTATCAAATCGCTTATTACTATGCCGTTAATCGCGCTGCTTTCCAGCATAAAATTATTAATTATCCCTTGGTAAAAGAAACATTAGCCCATATCAAAGCTGAAAATACCGCGTTGCTGGCCAGTATTTTTCATATGGTACATGTTCAGGATGAGTTGGATGCTAATCCGCACCAAGAGCATGCTAAAACGCAACAGCTTCTTTTGCGAACTTTGGCGAATATCAATAAGTATTTTACTGCCAAGCGCACAGTAGAGAATGTTCATCATTGTCTTGATATCCTGGCTGGTAATGGAACGATAGAAAGTTTTTCTTCTTTACCCCGCTTATTAAGGGATTGTATTGTTTGTGAAAATTGGGAGGGGACCCATTTTACCTTATGGATGCAAACCTTAAGAGATATCAATAAATTTCAAGTGGATGAGTTGTTTCTTGCTCATTTATTGCAATTATTAAATCAAGTGAAAGATAGCTGTCAGCATAAACTGGCCCTACAGGAAAATATTGTTGTTTTGGCTGAGAAAATTAAAATAATGAAAAGAGTATCGCCTGAAGAACAAAGTTTGCAAATACAAGGAATCATTGAAAAGATGGCTATCTTGCATTCAGCTTTAACGTTAGTTTTAGAACTGCAAGTAGGAAATCCACCCGAAGCAAAGAAGGGTGCGTTGGATTTATTTATGCAAAGACACATAAATAAAAATTGTTATCCCTATACAAATTATATAGGGTTACTAAACACCATTCTGGCTATTAATTAAATGGAGTTTGATATAAAGAACCTGACTTTAAGCAAACGCTGTTTTTAACTATCGGCTTCCTATCTACTATTTTATTATAATGATCAAATCATTTATTCCTGGGTAAGAAAATGACGAAGAAAAAAGGATTAACTCTCAAACTAGTAATGTCGTTTTTATGCTGTGGTTTCTTGGCGAATTCTTATGCCTTGGATAAGCAGGTTTCCACGAACAAAATCAGTTTTCACCAGATAAATGGCTTTTATAATTTTTTTGGTAAAAAAATCAGTGTATTGGAACAAAATATCAATAAAGATAAGTTACCTGAACCCTATAATTTTTTGCTGATACAGCCATTAATGACAATGGGTATAGAAAAATATTACCATCGTACGCCAAAAATTGAGATAATATCTGCCAAAAAGGATGAGCAGGCGAATACTTATTCCCGTGCGATCATTATGTTGATAGATGGTAATAAAAAACGGGATGATGTAAATATTGCCCAATTAAAGAATGAAGCAGTGGCAGTGGAGTTCGCCCTAATCACTATGAACTTTAGTGAACTGCCTGATAAAGTTATAACAGGAGTACTGGATACCAAGATTCCTTTTGGGAAACTCTTGGTAATTAACAAATTAAAAACCTATGATACTGGGCAGCAATATTTTGCAGTGCAATGTGATTCAGTGATTGCGCATTACCTTCATTGCCCTAAACATAGCAGGCTTTATGGACGTACTAACACCATAATAAGAAAGGATAGTCAAAAATGGATTGCACAGGTTGTAGAAATTTTATCTGGCCCCAAATGTCAGGATAAAAGTTGTCAAAATTTAATGATAGGAAATAGGTAGAATGAGCTTATATGTAATTGTTACATTTTATAAATTTACACCACTCGCTGATTATGTCTCTATGAAAGAGCCTTTATTAAAGTCAATGAAAAAAAATGAAATAAAAGGAACTATTATTCTGGCTAGTGAAGGGGTAAATGGTACTTTTTGTGGTAAAAAAGAGGGTGTGTTATCGCTAATCGCTTTCATGCGTAGTTATGCGGGCCTGGAAGATCTTTCTTTTAAAGAAAGTTTTGATGAATTTAACCCTTTCGATAAAGCAAAGGTAAAATTGCGCAAGGAAATTGTGACTTTGGGAGAAGAGGGTATTGATCCTGTTCTGCTTACTGGTACTCATGTGAGCCCCCAGGAGTGGAACCAGTTGATAGCTGATCCCGATGTGGTAGTGATTGATACCAGAAATGATTATGAAGTGCAGTTAGGGACTTTTAAAGGAGCGATTAATCCAAAAACGGAAAACTTCAGAGATTTCCCTGACTATGTTACAACCCATTTGAGCGATAAAAAAGATAAGAAAATTGCCATGTTTTGTACTGGTGGCATACGTTGTGAAAAATCGACATCTTATTTAAAAAGATTGGGCTTTAATGAAGTCTATCAGTTGGATGGTGGCATACTTAATTATTTAGCTTCTATCCCCAAGGAAAAATCCTTGTGGGAAGGCAGCTGTTTTGTTTTTGATGACAGGGTAGCTTTAGATCATAAACTACAAAGCCTTGAAAGAGGTTCGATTGATAGTGAGTGGAAAAATAATAACCGCAAAAAAGCAATTGAAGAATCTGAGGCGTTCTAGTCGTAACCCGTGTTCGCTTGATTAAAAGCCATATGGATTTCTGTCCTATACTTGGATAAATAGTCCCCGTTTGCACGGGGACAACAGGTTTCAGGGCGAAAGTACAGTGGGTTTCAAATGCTTGTTGCAATATCCACTGCATGAGTAAATGGACTGGATTATCAGGAAGATAAAGCGATGAGCAAGAAATCTGTTGTATTCTGGTTTGTCCTTTTATTCGGCTTCAACATAAGGAGTTTTGCTATGAGCTTATCCCTTATGAGTCCCGCTTTTGCAGCGAATACCCTCATCCCTGCTCAATATACCTGTCAAGGTGCTGATATTTCTCCTGCGCTGCTTTGGCAAGATGCACCTGCAGAGACAAAATCTTATGTATTAATCCTGGATGATCCCGATGCCCCTGGCGGAGATTGGGTGCATTGGGTGGTATTTAATATACCGCCAACTGTCCAACGATTAGCGGATGATGCTGAATTACCAACAGGCGCCGTAAACAGTAAAAACAGTTGGGGGCAAACAGGCTATCGCGGTCCATGCCCGCCAAGTGGTACGCATCGTTATTTCTTTAAACTTTATGCATTGGATACGCTCTTAACTCTTAATGCCAATGCCACTAAACAAGATCTTCTCACCGCGATGGCCAATCATGTGTTGGAGAAAAGTGAATTAATTGGTCTTTATCGTAAGCAATAAAAAGAGGCATAAATTGTCAGCGAGAGTAATTTTAGCGTGATTCCTCCATGCTGCTGGCTATTTCTAACCATTCCTCTTCGGCCTGAAGAAGCGCTTGCTGTATATTTTTCTGTTCATTTAACAACGTTTGCAATTTTTTTTGCTGTCCCTCTTCATAGAGGGATAAATCTGAAAGTATTGTTTCAAATTGTGAGAGCTGTTGATGGAGCTGTTCGATCATTTGCTCCAATTTTTTCAGACGATTTTGTAAGCTTTTTTTCTCACGGTATTGGGTTGCATTTTGGGTTGATGTATTTTCTTTCCCTGTTTCTCGATTCTGTAGCCATTGATAATAATCGTCCAAATCACCTTTAAAGGGTTGCACTTGATGTTGATAAACAAGATAAAAATCATCTACTGATGTGCGCAATAAATGCCTGTCATGAGAAATCAGAATTAAGGCGCCTTCATAGCTTTGTAGAGCGATTTCTATTGCAGCTCGCATACCTAGGTCCAAATGGTTTGTGGGCTCATCAAGCAATAATAGGTTGGGTTTTAACCAAACCAATTTAGCCAGAGCGAGCCGCGCTTTTTCACCGCCCGAAAAGTAGTGGATAGGTTTGGTGGCCATGTCCCCTATAAAATTAAAACCACCCAAATAATCACGAATGGTTTGTTCGCGGGCTTCAGGGGAGAGGATCTGAATTGTTTCAACAGGGCTTAATTGATCGTCCAATTCTTCCAATTGGTGCTGGGCATAATAACCGATTTGCAAGTGGGGTGAGCGATAAATCGTACCAGACAAAGGTGTTAAGGTTCCCGTCAGGGTTTTAATTAAAGTTGATTTTCCTTCACCGTTAGGACCTAGTAAAGCAAGTCTGTCTCCGGGATTTAATACCAAATTGATCTTTTTCAGAATTGGACTGTTTATATCGTAGCCAGCATTTACTTTTTCACAGTTGAGCAAAGGGTTACCTGCACGTGGACAGGGATAAAAGTTAAAGGAAAAAGGTGAATCAACCTGTGCCTGTGCCACAATGTCCATTTTAGCAATCGCATTGAGTCGACTTTGTGCCTGTTTGGCTTTCGATGCTTTGGCGCGAAAGCGATTAACATACGTCATCAAGTGATTGATTTTCTGTTGCTGTTTTTCATAAGTGAGTTGCTGTAGAGCCAGTTGTTGAGCACGGATTTGCTCAAAACGGCTGTAATTACCACTATATAAATTCATAGCTTGCTGTTCTATATGAAGAATATGAGTAACAAAGGCATCCAGAAATTCGCGATCATGGGAAATGAGTAAAATGCTGCTGGGGCATTGCTTTAGCCATTTTTCCAACCAGAAAATAGCTTCCATATCCAAGTGGTTAGTCGGTTCATCAAGCAACAGGAGATCGGCAGGTTTCATGAGGCAGCGGGCAAGGCTTAAACGCATACGCCAACCGCCTGAAAAGCTGTTGACAGAATTTTTTTGCTCAGTGGCTTTAAATCCCAAGCCGGCCATGATAGAGGCTGCTTTTGCTGGTTTACTATAACCTGCTGTTTGATTCAGTAATTCATGACAGAGGAGAACCTCAGCATCGTCACCTTCTTGCTCTGCATGGCTCAATCGTTGTTGTAACGCCAAATACTCGTCATCACCAGCAAGTACAAAATCAAGGGCAGGTTCGTCACTATCCGGTAATTGCTGTGATAAATGGCTAATCCGCAATTGCGGATTAAGCAGGCAATCACCGCTATCAGGATGCAATTGACCCAGGATTAAGGCAAACAAACTGGATTTGCCACAACCATTATGCCCAATCAAGCCAACCTTCTGTTTTTCGTACAGTGTCACGCTGGTTTTATCCAGCAGGACTTTATTACCGCGAGAAAGGGTAATTTGACGCAGTGTTAACATAGTATTCGGAACTAGCAATTAAGTAGGCGCTATAGTATCACAATGTACAAAATACCCTAAGAGTCGGAGTTTATGCCCATAAAACATCACATTGCTTCTTTTGGGCTGATTTCAGCATATTGAGTAAAGGAAAGGCGCGATGAGCAAGGCTTATATCAGGTTCTTCGTCATCTGCCCCCTCGTCGGTGTTTTGTTCTTTTTTCTCTGTTTTGGCGAGTCCCTGTTGTAAGCGAGTTAATGCTTCAGGAATATCGGCAGCAACAATTGCACCGGGAATTGTGGCGCTGTGCCCCATCATTTTTAAAAGTTGTATTGCTACATCACCAAACATGGTGATATTTTCGTAAGCATCACTGGAGAAAGTAACCAACATAATCATTTCCTTATTTTTATCATCTAACAATACAGATGTTACTAGGGTCTGTAGACATTAGGCTAGCTTGAGTTGAAAAGCGGTGGTTCATGCTCATCGCGCCCAGTTTACACGAGAGTAAAAGAGCAGCGAAGGAAATCAATGCTTTTCGCCAAAGGTCTACAGCCCCTAAATCAAAAGGTTCTGCCTAAATCGACACAACTTTAATTGATTAGGTATATAATAGTGCCATTTTGTTGCCAGGTCGAAAAATGAATAAACAAGATTTTTATTTTGATTTACCGCAAGAGTTGATTGCGCAGCATCCTTTAGCCAAACGCAGCGACTCGCGATTATTGATTTACAATCGTGAAACGGGTTCTAGTGCGCATCATCAATTCAAAGACATTGTGCAATTTTTGCAGCCTGGTGATCTTTTGGTAATGAATAATAGCAAAGTTATCCCGGCGCGCTTGTATGGCAGAAAGGAAAGTGGGGGCAAGATCGAGCTATTGATTGAACGCCTGCAAGGCGATAATTCATTTTTAGCCCATATTAAAGCGAGCAAATCACCCAAAGCGGGTACACTTATTTATTTGGACAATGATTGGCGTATTGAAGTATTAAGCAAGCAGGATGATTTATACCATTGTCAGGTTTTAGGTGATGTTGAGATGATGCTGGAGCAAATAGGGCATATGCCATTGCCTCCCTATATTACTCGTGCGGATGACACAATGGATAGCGAGCGGTATCAGACTGTGTATGCAAAATATAAAGGGTCAGTAGCAGCACCGACAGCTGGTTTGCATTTTGATGAAGAACTTTTGCAGCAGTTACAGGGAAAAGGGATTAACATTGCCTATTCAACCTTGCATGTCGGTGCGGGGACTTTTCGTCCGGTGCGCTGTGAAGCAATCAGCGAACATAAGATGCA
Organism: Legionella feeleii; assembly: GCF_001467625.1. Lineage (GTDB taxonomy): Bacteria > Pseudomonadota > Gammaproteobacteria > Legionellales > Legionellaceae > Tatlockia > Tatlockia feeleii. The sequence continues at coordinate 43,975 of NZ_LNYB01000051.1, read as the reverse complement.
TAGTGAGCAATTTACTGTCACCGAGGCGCTATGCCAGGCAGTCAATGGGACCCGGGAAGCAGGCAAGCGCGTGATTGCTGTTGGGACAACCGCCTTGCGCAGTTTGGAGAGTGCCGCGGAAGGAGGTCGCCTCAAACCTTGCAGTCGCGATACCGATATTTTCATTTATCCGGGTTATCAATTTCAAATCTGTGATGGTTTGATTACTAATTTCCATTTGCCTGAATCAACCCTTTTAATGCTTGTTTCTGCTTTTATAGGTCACGCGCAAGCAATGGCTCTTTATCAAGAGGCCATAGCACAAAATTATCGTTTTTTTAGTTATGGCGATGCCAGTTTGTTGCTTTAATAAGGATTTGCATGATAAACAAAAAACAAGGTTCAGGTTTGACCCCAGTGTTGACTACGGAAGCAGGCAGTTGTTTGACCCTGGCAAACTGGCATGAGGTCGGTATTAAGGCTGCGGCTTATTATTTGGACGCATTGCTCATGAAACCTGGGGTTGCTTGCCTTGAAAAACTTGCTCCTTTATCTAATTATGCCGGTTGGCAAGGGATTACTGTATTAAATGCTTCACTATTAACTGCACGAAATGGTGTTTATACGATTCGCTCTTGCTACGATGGTAGCCGTATAATAATTGACCAGAGTGAATTGACTTCCTTAATTAGCTTGTTGCAGGCGGATAGAGTGGTTTTGCCTTACGGAATATTGAATAATTCTAACCTAAAAGTTTGGCAAACCTTAGCCGAAACAAGTATGTTATTTGTTTCAGTAGATGAACACCCACCAATTTATCCGGACTGGTTATTGGGCAGGTATCTGCGCTATGACTGCACAAAACCGTTTTCCGATTTTATGCAGGAACTGCGACAATATGCCGATGCACCTCTCTACCTGAGTGGTGAGTTCACAAGTGAACAGTTGCAGGAGTTGGCACGTTATCCTGTTTGGCATGTAGAGTCTGATAAACCGGCCAGAGATGCAATGGAAGGGCGGGTTTACAATAAAGAAAGTGTCATTAATATACTTGATAGCCAACAGGCAGAAGATTACCGCCCCATTGCTGATTGCTCTTGTCCAACTTGCCAGCAATCATTGACCAGAGCCTATTTACATCATTTATTAGGACACACACCACTTTTGTGCCAACGGTTTCTTATTCAACATAATGTTCATTATTATCAACATCTGCTATTACCCTCATTACAAACATCATGAAATTCCTTAGGTACTTCATTTACGCGAGAGTGAAATATCGTTATGATGTCACGCTATCTTGCCCAGCCTTGGGCTAGTGCCATGATTAAACAGCGACTGAGGAGATTAGTATGAGTTTTTTTATAAGCGATGCTATGGCTGCAGCCCCAACCACTACACAAGCAGCGCAGCCTGACGGCACGTTTTCGCTGATTATGATCGTTGTCATTTTTGTATTGTTTTATTTTATGTTGATAAGGCCACAAAACAAACGAGCAAAAGAACATCGTGAAATGGTTAATCAATTAAAGAAGGGCGATGAAATTGTAACGTCCGGAGGAATACTGGCTAAGGTTGTTAGCATTGATGAGCAATACATCAAAGTTGCTCTTGCCGAAGGTGTTGAAATTAACTTGCAGCGAGGCGCAGTAAGTACAATTTTGCCTAAAGGCACCATTAAATCCCTTTAAGTTGGCGCAGGGACACGGAAATGCAGAATAAATATCCTCTGTGGAAAAACATTATGCTGATCATCATTGTGGTGCTCGGCTTGATTTATGCTATACCTAATTTGTACAGTGAAGATCCCGCTGTACAAATTTCTTCATCAACCCCTGTTGACATGGAGCAACTCAGTCAACAAGTTCAGACTTTACTCGACGAAGCAAAGCTCAAATATAGTCCGATAATTGTTTCTGGAGACAATCTGGAAATAAGGTTTTCTTCGACTGATACACAATTGCTGGCACGGGATATTATTAAGAATGGTCTTGGTTCAGATTACACAGTTGCGTTAAATTTAGCAGCAGCCACTCCAACCTGGTTAAGCAGAATAGGTGCGGAACCAATGAAGCAAGGTTTGGATCTGCGTGGTGGGGTACATTTTCTTTTGGAAGTGGACGTAGACAGTGTTGTCGGCCGCCGTTTTGAAGGTTTGATGAAAAGCATCGGCCAGGATTTGCGTGAAGCGGGTATTCGTTATACTGGAATTCGTTATGTCGCTGATAAAGGCATTGACGTACGCTTTCGTTCAACTGAAGACATGCAAAATGCAGCTGTCGAGATTAAGGACAAGTTTTCTAATTTGGTCCTGGAAAAATCGAATGCTGCTTATACGATTTCTCTTTCCTTGTCCCCTGCGGAATTAAACTCAATTCGTCAGAATACTATTGAACAAACCATGGGTATTTTACGAAATCGGGTTAATGAACTAGGTGTTGGAGAAGCAGTAGTCCAGCAACAGGGAGCAACAAGAATTGGAGTCGATCTTCCTGGTATCCAGGATGCGGCACGTGCAAAACAAATTCTTGGTGGTACCGCTACTTTGCAATTCCATCTGGTTGATCAGGACAACGATGCACAGATTGCCAAACAAACAGGTGTTATTCCTGTTGATAGCAAACTCTATATGATGGATGGACACCCTATCTTATTGAAGCGCCAGGTGGTACTCAGTGGTGATTCAATTACTAGTGCTGTTTCCAGTTTTGATCAGCAGACAGCTAGCCCTTCCGTACAAATTCAGCTAGGCGGGGGTGGTGAAAGCTTATTTACCAAAATTACTCGGGAAAATATTAATAAGCGTATGGCCATTGTGTTTGTTGAAACCAAGGCAACAACTCAAACAGTGGACGGAGTCAGCAAACGAATTAATCATCGTGAAGAGCGGGTGATTTCGGCACCAGTTATTCAAAATGCTTTGGGTAATAGTTTCCAGATTACTGGGCTGTCAGACAGTAAGGAAGCGAGCAATTTAGCCCTGCTATTACGGGCAGGTGCGCTGCCTGCAGTGATTTATCCCGTAGAGGAACGTACAGTCGGACCTTCATTAGGTAAAGAGAATATTCATCGTGGTATGGTTTCTCTGCAAGTGGGTATGGGTTTAATTTTAGTTTTGATGCTGGTGTACTATCGCTTCTTTGGCCTAGTCGCTAATATTGCATTATTTTTGAACCTGATTTTGCTTAGCGCGCTAATGTCGATTATCGGTGCTACGTTGACTTTGCCTGGAATCGCTGGTTTTGTGTTAACGGTGGGGATGGCCGTTGACGCTAACGTCTTGATCTATGAAAGAATCAGGGAAGAGTTACGCAACGGTTTATCACCTCAGGCAGCTATGTTTGCAGGGTATGAACGGGCTTTTGCAACGATTATCGATGCCAACGTTACCACACTGATTGTGGGTATAGTCTTGTTTGCTATAGGTACTGGGCCTGTTCGTGGTTTTGCAGTGATCTTATGCTTGGGATTGTTGACATCGATGTTAACAAGCATCACCTATACTCGTGCTATCGTAAATTGGTATTACGGTGGACGGAATGTGAAAAAACTGTCAATTGGTATTTGAGGCGAGGCTTAGATGGAATTTTTTAATCCAAATTCAAAAATAGATTTCATGGGGGCCCGCAAGTGGACCGCTCTATTTTCTGCGCTTGTCTTCTTGGTATCGATTGGTGCCTTGTTGATTAACGGGTTGAAATGGGGGCTGGATTTTACTGGTGGAACCCAAATTGAAATTTCTTATCAGCAACCGGCTGATTTAACTGCGATCCGCGACAATTTATACAAGGTGGGCTTTAAGGAAGCTCAGGTAGTTAGCTATGGTACATCCAAGGATGTGTTAATTAGTATCGCGCCCCGGGCTGATCTTGATCAGACTTTGCTTGTTGAGAAAGTGATGCAACAATTACCTGGTGCGACAAAGCAACGAGTTGATTTTGTGGGTCCTCAGGTTGGACAAGAATTAGCTACTAAAGGTGCATTGGCAATCATTGTATCTCTGCTTGCTACCATGATTTATATTGCCATGCGTTTTGAATACCGTTTGGCAGTTAGTTCCGCAGTAGCCTTGGTGCATGATCCGGTACTCATTCTTGGTGTTTTTGCTATGTTTGGTATTGAGTTTGATCTCAAAGCGTTAGCGGGTCTGCTTGCGGTTATTGGTTATTCATTAAACGATACGATCGTTGTTTTTGATCGGGTACGAGAGAATTTTGTTAAGATCCGGCGTGCATCGTCGTTAGAAATAATGAATATTTCTATTAACCAGACGTTATCCCGAACCATCATGACTTCTTTGTTAACTTTGTTTGTTGTGGTTGCTTTATTCGTCTATGGTGGTGAGACAATTCGTGGATTTTCTTTGGCATTAATCATCGGAATAGTTATCGGTACTTATTCTTCAATCTACGTGGCAGGTGCTTTGGCTGTTGCAATGGGTTTGGACAGAAAAGATTTTATGCCAGCGCAACGCAAAGAAATTGATGACAGACCCTAGGGGTAATTGACATTTCTACTATCTTGGCGCTTATGCTTTGATTTTCTGTGCTTCGCTGCTCACATACTTGTATGTATGCTCCGCTGCGATGCTCGAAAATCAAAGCATAAGCACGCAAGCTAGCGAAATGTAAATCACCCCTTAGCGCATTTGAGGCTTGATCTTCTGTGCTTCGCTGCTCACATACTTGTATGTATGCTCCGCTGCGATGCTCGAAAATCAAAGCATAAGCACGCAAGCTAGCGAAATGTAAATCACCCCTTGGCGCATTTGAGGCTTGGTTTTCTGTGCTTCGCTGCTCACATACTTGTATGTATGCTCCGCTGCGATGCTCGAAAATCAAAGCATAAGCACACAAGCTAGCGAAATGTAAGTCACCCCTTGGCGCATTTGAGGCTTGGTTTTCTGTGTTTCACTGCTCACATACTTGTGTGTATGCTCCGCTGCAATGCTCGAAAACCAGGCCATAAACCCGTGTAGGTTGGGCAGTTTGCCCAACAGCGTATGGACCTATAGCGTTAATGCATCAATTTTGGCTGCACAGATAAAATCATTATGTGATAAGCCGTTGAGAGCATGAGTCATGAATCGTACATGGCAATAGTTATAACCAATTTCCAGATCAGGATGATGATTCTCGGTATTCGCTATCCAAGCTATGGCATTAACAAAAGCCATCGTTTCGTAAAAATTTTCGAAGCGGAATGATCGTTTAATTTCTTTGTTATTATCATGAACCTGCCATTTTTTATCGAGTTGTGGCATTAGGTTATGAATCTGCTCAGCAGTTAATGCTTGACCAATCCCTTCACAAGATTCGCAATGTTTTTGACTTAGATCAGTTTTCATGGCCTGGCTCCTTCTTATTTTCAGACAAACAGATAGCGAGTGTATCAAGAAATCGGGTGTTTTGAAGGCTATTACCAATACTTACTCGCAAATGATTAAATAAATTGTAGGGTGCTAACGGGCGTACAATCACTCCTTTTCCAAGTAATCCCTGGTAAATCGGTAGGGCACTAGTTCCGCAATCAAAGGTAATAAAGTTACAACGTGAAGGAAGAGCAGATAAATTGAAGGCTTCCAGACCCTGGCGAATTTGCTCTCTTCCCAGGGCATTTAATTCTACGGTCTGTCTCAGAAATTGCTGATCATCAATTGCGGCATGAGCTGCCGCCAGGGCCGCCTGATTAACTGCAAAAGGAAGTTGCACACGTTGTAATAATTCTGCAATTTCAAGATTGGCAATGGCATAGCCCAAGCGTAGCCCGGCAAGTCCATAGGCTTTGGAAAAAGTGCGGGTGATGACTAAATTGGGGTGGTGTTGCAATAGATTGATACTGGCTTTATCACCCTCAGGGTAAGCATATTCATAATAGGCTTCATCGAGAACAAGAATGGTTGTTGCCGGAATGTTATTCAGTAGCTTTTGAATATAATCCGGGCTGATAAATAGACCTGTAGGATTATTAGGATTTGCAATAAAGATGAGTGCAGTTTGTTGATTACAGGCAGCAATAATTGCATCAATATCGACTTCCCAATTCGATTTCAACCCAATACTACGTACAGGTATTCCCAACGTTTGGGCCTGGATTTGATAGGAAATAAACGCATGATCATGCGTTAACATATGCTTATTATTATGCAAGGCAAAGTTTGTCAATAAGATAGAAAATAAGAGGTCTGAACCATTGCTTAAGGTAAGCATGTCTGCATCAATGCCCAAGTGTTTGCTTAATTTTTGCCGTAAAGGATGGTTGGCCGGTGTGGGATAGGTCGCTATCTGCATGCCAGAGAGTTCGGCCAAGGCCTGTTTTGCCAAAGGACTGCATCCTAACGGATTTTCATTACTGGCAAGTTTAATAATATCTATTAAACCTTGCTCTTTTGCCAATTCCTCGATCGATTTACCCGGCACATAAGGATTAAGTGATTGAATGCCGGAGTGTGGCAATCCGTGATAATCGCAGGACAATGAACTCTCCTTACAAAGTGAAAACTTATCATCTTACCTATTATTTCAAATTGTTTCTATGTTCATCAAACGACTATGTATTAATCGCTTGTTTACTCTTTTTTTAAGTCGTACTCTATACACCGCATAGCAACCTCAGGAATGGAATATGAACGCTTATCAAGGATTTTCCTTGACCGAAGTATTGGTCGCTCTACTTTTACTTACTACGACTTCGCTTACACTTTTGCAGCAACAATGGCAGACCAATCAACGTCTTAATCAAGGGTTGCTGCGTGCACTTGCTTTAATTCAACTTGATAATAATTCGGAAAGAATAATTGCAAGACAAGCTTTGGCAATGGTTAAAGAGCCGTTTCACTGGCAAAAAACAGAAACGAATTCTACTGTTAGATTGCAGATAAGCTGGCCAGTGGCAGTCATCCGCCCGGATTGGTGTCATTTACAACGTCAAATTGTACTGCCATGAAATACGAGCGAGGATTTGGTTTAACGGAAGTGATGATCAGCCTACTGTTGGCCAGTTTAATTATCATTATTTTGTTGCAGCATTATCTAAATTGTAAAAAATTCTATTTGGACGCACAAATTTTGCTTGAACGAGAATTTGAACTGCAGCTGGTTAGCGATTTAATTCGCGATAGTGTAAGAAGGGCCGGATTCACTCCCTGTGTTAATATCAATCGTTTGCAAAGTATTGATAGACGTAATAACAGAACACATTTACTTGCGATTGAAAGGGATGTTGGTAAAAACCGTGCTTTGCACTTGAATCGGATGAGTGAGTATTTTACCCCTGTCTTGCAAGTTATAAATTCTTCCCGTTTATTAATACCTGCCGGACAAGCCTATACAACCAAACACCCTGTTTTGCTGGCTGATTGTTACCATGCTGAAGTTCAGCAGATTTTATCATTGCGACCTACCCTTAAGGGCGTTGAGATGATTTTTTCCCATCCCTTTATCTTTCATTATGTTGAACCGATTTATGTCGGTGAGTGGATTGAGGAAGCATTTTTTATTCAACAAAACCGACAAAAGAAATGGGCATTTTTTTACCGTTATAAGCATGCGGAGGAGTTAACGTCTGTCATTAATAAATTAACCGCTGATATAAATTTTTCGCAGGAAAAAACATTCGTTACAGTCAATTTGGGTTTGGATGACATGCAAAACCTGCCTATTGAAACAACCATTCGCACGCCATGAACCGCGAAGCAGGGATAGTTTTAATTTCTACGATACTGATGTTAGCGCTGTTAGCCTTATTGGTAGTATCGCAGATGCAAACTGTCTTTTTAGTATATAAGTCGCTGAATCGGTTGGTCGACAAACACCAGTCATTTTACCAAATCGAGATGATTGCTCAAAAACTATCGGCTTTTAACACTAATCCGCTGCAAGCCGGTTGCCTTGTTACAGAAAAAGATCCAAATGAAGTACTCACCTTATTAAAAAATGGCAAAGGGTGTTCTCTCTCTTATGAGCAGCAATCGTTTTTCTATTTAATAGAAGAACTTGGTGTCTTTCCTTGTATGCAGACAGTGAAAGAAAAAGGGATATACAGTACACACCATTGGCGGCTTTCTGTTCTGGCAAAGGAGGAACGATTTAATTTCTTACAATTGCGGATTGCCAGGATTGCTCCCTTAATTAGCTGCGAAAATAAGCCTTTGGTTTTTATCCATACAGGTATTATCAGTTGGCGCTATTTAGTCAGTTAATCTGTCAGAAATTATGCTATGGTAACAAGAGTATTTATTTTTTATTAGGGGCTGTTTACCTTTCTCTAGCCTGGGTGATTATGGCTTGATTTTCGAGTATTGCAGCATACAACGTAGTAGGTGAGCAGCGAAGCGCAGAAAGTAAGCCACAACCAAGCTAGAGAAAGGTAAGCAGTCCCTAAGTATTGTTGGAGAAGGATAATGATAGGAAAACCCTGTGTTTGGAAGTTAGGAACACTCGTTTTTTTAATTTTTTATCCTTTGACCTGGGCAAATTCAGCAAGTCTGAGTGCATTTGAGGCATTACAGTTAGGCACAGAAGCTTATATCTATGGTTATCCTTTAGTGACTATGGATTTGACTAAGCGAGTGATGACTAATGCAGTGAAGCCGAACAATGGTCGCGGACCTATGGGGCAATTTATCAATATCAGGCGATTCCCCGATGCTTCATTTAAAGATATTCCAGCACCTAATGCTGATACGCTTTATTCTTTTGCCTGGCTTGATCTCAGTAAAGAACCCTACCTGTTGCATGTACCTAATGAAAATGGGCGTTATTACATTATGCCCTTGTTAAGTGGGTGGACTGAAGTATTTGCTGCTCCAGGCAGCCGAACGACGGGTACAGAAGCACACGATTTTGTTATTGTTGGACCTTATTGGAAAGGGACTGTGCCCGAAGGGTTAGTCGAATTAAAATCACCGACAAACATGGTCTGGATCTTAGGTCGTACCTATAGTACGGGAACCGCTGAGGATTACCATCTTGTTCATAGCCTACAAGATAAATACAGTTTAAAACCTCTTAGCTTCTATGGTAAATCCTATACGCCTCCTACGGGTATCGTTGATCAGAGCATCGATATGAAGACCCCCATACGTCAGCAGGTTAACGCAATGGATGCCGCAACGTATTTTAAGAAATTGGCAGTTCTCCTCAAGGATAACCCTCCTGCAAGTACGGATGCCCCCATGGTTGAGAAACTGGCTAAAATTGGTATTGTTGCAGGCAAGGATTTTGATTTTGCAAAACTTGATCCTCCTGTAGCAATTGCGTTGGAAAATGCTGTAAAGGCTGGACAGTATGAAATTCTGATGCAGAAACTGAAGGCTGCTAAAGATTTGAGAAATGGCTGGATTGTCACAACGCGCACAGGTATTTATGGAACTGACTATAAGCAGCGAGCTCTCCTAACTGCCGCGGGTCTTGGTGCGAATCGTCCGCAAGACGCCATTTATCCGGTAGCAATGACAGACAATAGTGGTCAGACCCTCAATGGTGCTAATCAATATCTGATTCATTTTGACCAGGATGAAACGCCGCCCGTTAATGGGTTTTGGTCCCTAACGATGTATGACGAGCGTTTGTTTTTTGTGGCCAATCCTCTTAACCGTTATACATTAAGCCCCCGTGATAATTTAAAATATAATCAGGATGGCTCTCTTGATCTCTATATTCAACATCAATCTCCTGGCAAAGACAAAGAGTCTAACTGGTTGCCAGCGCCTGAAGGGACTTTCATTTTGATGTTCCGATTTTACTGGCCCAAGCCAGCAATTATTGATGGTCAATGGCAGTTACCAGCAGTGAAAAGAATATAATCTGCTGGAATACAAAACAGGGCAGAATTACCCGATTCAAATCCGGGTAGAGCTTGCGTGCCCTGGTTTTAAACGGAGGGATTCCGTGGGTGAACACGGAATCCTGACGTGAATTGCTTTATTCCTTCTTGACTAACTTATAAGGAATATAAGTAGGTTCCCAGATATGACTTTTAATGCTTTTTTCGATATCGGCATCGGTTAAAAAATCAGCTAAATTGGAATTAACAGCTTCTCTGGCGACAGCTAAGGCTACTTTATAGGAAACTTCCCGCACTTCGGTAAGAGGGGGGAGCAGGTTAGCCTGCGGATCGTGTTTGGCAGGTGAGCAGCTTGCCAGTGCTTTGGCTGCAGCCATGAACATTTTATCAGAGACTTGTTTTGCTTTGACAGCGATCAAGCCAAGACCCATTCCTGGAAAAATATAGACGTTATTGGTTTGATCTACTCGGAAAGGTTTACCATTTTTTATAATGTTGCCAAAAGGGCTGCCAGTGCCAATGACAGCGCGATTATCGGTCCATAACATGAGATCAGTGGGTACCGCTTCGCTATGAGTAATAGGATTAGAAAGAGGCATGATAATGGGTTGGGCAACATGCGCTGCCATTTCGCGAATTAATTCTTCAGTAAAGATCCCAACCTGCCCAGAAACACCCAATAAGGCATTAGGATGCAAATTTTTAATGACATCTTTTAAACTGACCATGTCTTTGCTTTCACACTGCCAATTGGCAATAGCTTGCTTGGATTTTAATAATTTTTGTTGGAAGGGCAGTAAACCTGCCATTCCTTCTACTAGCAAGCCATTGCGATCGATCATATAAATCCGATCCCTTGCTTCTTTTTCGGAAATACCATCATCGATCATGGCATGCACTATCAACTCAGCTATACCACAACCAGCCGATCCTGCACCCACAATCACAATACGTTGTTCGCGTAAGTGGATACCTGTTACTTGTACAGCGGACAAAAGGGTACCGGTAGCAATGGCTGCTGTACCTTGTACATCATCATTGAAGGTACATAACTGTGTACGGTAGGTATCCAAGAGGCGAGTAGCATTTTGCAAGGCAAAATCTTCCCATTGCAAAAGAATATGAGGGAAGCGTTTTTTTAATGCTTTGATAAAAGCCGCGATAAAATCATCGTATTCTTTCCCACGAATTCGTTCATGCCGCCAACCGATATACAAGGGATCTTTCATTAGTTCGGCATTGTTAGTACCCGTATCGAGTAAAATTGGCAGTGTTGCAGAGGGGTGTATTCCAGAGCAGGCACAATACAAAGCAAGTTTACCAATAGGAATCCCCATGCCGCCGGCGCCTTGATCGCCTAAGCCTAAAATACGTTCGCCATCAGATACTACAATAGCTTTTACTTTATCAAAACGCGGATTTGCCAGGATTTGATCAATACGGTCGCGATCAGGATAAGCGATAAAAATACCGCGTGGGCGACGGTAAATGTGGCTAAAATTAATACATGCATCACCCACAATAGGGGTATAAACAATGGGCATCATTTCGGTGATATGCTCATTAAGCAAGCTGTAATAGAGCGTTTCGTTTGAATCCTGCAAGTCGCGTAGATAAATATATTTTTCCAGATCACTGTTTTTATTTTTAAAGGCCGCGTAAGAACGGGCGCGCTGATCAGCAATATGGCTTTCTTCTGGTGGCAAAAGCCCAAATAAATTGAATTCTTCACGCTCTTGCTTGGTAAACCCCGTGCCTTTATTCAGTATGGGATTGGTAATTAGTCGGTAATCAGTAACATAAACCTCACAATAGGGTTTTCCATCCTTATCCAGGCAATGTGAATAGTCCATTGAATCTTCTCCCTTATTAAATGCCGATAGTTCTGGTAGAGCGCCATTAAAATCCTGTGCAGTCTCTTTGTCAGTTCTATTCTTTATAAAAGAATAAACCTTTCTTGCATTTATTTCGAATTATAGAGGGAATATTTTTGTTACTTAATTGGAGGCCTCTGACTTTTTTGGCATGAAATGAGCTTAAAGAAATAAAGTCTTATTTATCTATAAGGACTCAGAGTTCGTTGGTTGGCTATATTCGTAGATAGGCAAAGGACGGTTGTTCAATGAATCGAGAGCGTTTAGCGGCGTTTCCATATTGGCCACACCTTATTACGCTGACAATTATTGTATTGGCTTTTGCCGGCTATCGTTTTTTTGCCTACTATTATACCCGTTCCGATGATGCTTATGTCTCAGCCAATATAATTAACATGGCTTCCCTGGTAGCGGGCCCCATTAGCAAAATTTATGTCTGTGAAAATCAACCTGTAAAAAAAGGGCAGAAGTTAATTGAAATTGATCCCAGGCCTTACAAATATGCGATGGACAAAGCCTGGGCTGAACTTCAGATCGCTAAACTTGATTATGAGAATGAGCGATTAGCGATTAAGGTAGCACACGATAAATTGCAGCAAAATCAGGCCATGCTTGCATTAAGTCGCGATCATTACCAGCGTTACAGTAAATTGCAACAGCGAGGTGATATCCCCGAAATCCGATTAATTAATGTGGAATCCAAAATTCAAGAGCAGGAAGCGATGGTACTTAGTGCGGCTCAAGAATTGCAGATAGCACAACAGAATTTTGATGATAATAAAGTTATAGCCGCAAAGGCAGTTTACGAGAAAGCGCGCTACCTGTATGAGCATACTACGGTTCTTGCGCCAACCGATGGGTACGTGACTAACTTCAATTTACGCCATGGTCAATATATTAGTGTGGGACAAGGTCTATTTGCTGTAGTAGACACTAAACGCTGGTGGGTCGTAACGCGTTACAGAGAAACAGTTATCCGCTTAATTAAACCGGGTGATAAAGCAAAGATTATGCTTGATATGTACCCTGGCAAAGTTTTTCACGGACATGTTGGAAGCATTGGTTGGGGTATTAATCGTGTTCAGTCGGGCAAGGTTGCTCCGTCGACCCTGGTTTACCTGGAGGCAACCGAATATTGGATTAAGATCGCGCAGCGATTTCCAGTACGAATCTATATTGATGATCTGACACCCGAGTATCCTATGCGAATAGGTGCGAGTGCAACCACGATCACTTATCGGTGAGGTGGTAAGGACTTTTTAAATTGATCACGCCAAAAACGATAGAAAATAGAGCTGCATTACGAACCGCCATTGCAACGGTCGTTGCCGTCTTGATCGCCTTTATGCTGCATTTGGACAAACCTTATTGGGCTGGGATGACTGTTGTTATTCTTGCCAATTTATATACGGGTAGCATTATTGATAAAGCAATTCTGCGTATCCTGGGTACTGTATTTGGTGTCTGGCTTGGTTTCTTTTTTGCCGGTTTTGTTGCGAATAGTTTGTTTCTTTATTTGTTGATGAATTTCATGCTGGTTGCAATTGGTGTCTATTACTATAACTTTAGCTCCCATGCATATGCCTATCTCCTGGGGGCAATCGGGGCTTTTTTAGTCATAGCTCAATTAGCGATGGCTCCTCAAGAAGCCTTTTTTGTAGCAGTCTGGAGGCCCATTGAGATTGGTTTAGGCGTGCTGGTTTCGGCAGCCGCTGCTTTTTGTCTTTTTCCAAATAATATCAGTGAGCATGCTTTAAAGGATATCGATGCAATTTTTACGGAACTTGAAAATGTATTGGAAGGCTTAAAAACCAATCTATTAACTGGCGAGTTTGATTTTACAGAAATTAAAAACAGTAATTTGCAATTGAAAAGAAAGCTAAAAAAATCAACCGAAATAATCGATTTTATGCGGCGTGAACTAGGTGTCAAAAAGGAGAAAATAGACCAGATCCGAGTGTTAATTGATCTTTTCTTAAATTTAAGTCGGACTATTTCCTTTTTTATTTCTTCGTATGAAAGGGAAGTTGGGCGGGAATGGGCTGCTGATCTGTATCAGCCCGTCGCCGAGGTATTTACTGCCGTGCAACATGATTTAGACGTATTACGCAAAGCATTCTTTTCTGTTGCGGAAAACGACCGGACTATACAAATTGATGGCGCGATGGCAGTTTTAAAGCAAACAATAACATCTGAAACAGATGAATCACTGGTAAAAATAAAACATTACTATCAAATCGAACCTTTGCTGCAGCAAATCAATACTGTCATAACCAGTTTAAGTACGATTTTAATCAGTGGACAGAATTTGGAAGTAAAAGAGGATCGATTAATTAGTTTCAAACAGCAATTGCGTCATGATCCCGATATTATCAAGCACAGTATTAAAGCTGGTTTAGCCGCTGTACTTGCCCTTAGTTTCTGGCTAGTGAGTAATTGGCCTGGAGGGTTGAATGGAATTATCAGTAGCATTGTTATTTCGATCAGAAGAAATCTGTTTGACATGAAAAACATTAGTTTTCATCGCATTCTAGGCTGTTTATCTGGCGGAGGTGTGGCTTTATTTCCCCTCGCTTTTTTTTCCATGAATTTATATGACTTGATTCTTGTTTTATTTTTTGCGGTCTGGGGCTTTAGTTATTTTGCTTTTAAGTACACGAAATATGCTTATATTGGTTTACAAGCAAATATTGCTTTAGTTATCTCCCTGGCACAGGCGGGAGGTCCTCCTACTGATTTGGCTCCCCCTTTGGAGCGTCTGGGAGGAATTTTTATTGGTATCACTGCCAGTTTCCTGGTAGCTAATATTTTATGGCGTACTGATCTTCTGAACATGGCATTTGGACATGTAAGGAAGTTATTCCGCTATGTTAGATATAACATGATTGAATTACTCAGTGTAAAAAAGGAAAAAGAAAAACTCTACGATCTCGCTAATTTATTTTGGGTGTCGCGCGGTTTATTAGAATCCTTCAATGAAGAACAGCTAAGTCCCAAAAAGCAAAAAAAGTTAATAGAGGCGAAAAGGAAGTTTGCCCAATTAGCGCTTATTCAAGCGACAATTAGTCTTATTCATCGAAGTATTGATCAGGAAAAAGCACATAACACCGCTGTTTCATTGGGTATTAACCTGGATACTTTAGAACAAATGGTCAAGACTCTGTACGATACAAAACAACCTGATAAGAGGCAGATGTTCAAATCACAGATAGAAGCGCAGTTAGCCCAAATTGAGCCTGTTATTTATTCCGTAAAAGCCACCGATATCGATTTGGATAATTGTATTGCCTATGTTAATGCATTAACCCAATTGGCTATGTTACGTATTGATTTATAGGGAACCAGCCAATAAATCTATCCTTTATAAGGACCGCAGCGCGGTCCAAATGGAGTTAAGAATTCACTAAATGTGTCCGAAATAAGAGAAGATTAACTGGCTAACTGGTTTCGGATGCATTGATCGTTATGGGCAAATCCATCGATTACTAACCGGGTGGCTGATGAGACAATATCGTTTCGTTGAATGGCTTCTTTATTATTATTTGTATAATAGACAGCTATAACAACAGGAGAGCACTGAGGAGGCCAAATAACACCAATGTCATTCGTTGTTCCATAATACATGCCGGTTCCTGTTTTATCTCCAACAATCCAGCCCTTCGGTACGCCTGCTCTTATACGTTTATCACCCGTGGTGTTGCTTTTTAACCAGGATAATAAAAGTTCATGCTGGGGCTTGGCTAAAACGTTATTTAAAGCCAATTGCTGTAAACTTTGGGCCATCGCCTTGGGTGTAGAGCTATCATAGACATTATTCGGCCCCCCAGACATCGCTTCTTCTGGCCATCCATTGTCCTGCCGGAATGTATCGTTATGGATAGAACGGGCAAAATCGTTAATTTTTTCAAGCCCCCCCAGTTTTTTTACCAGCAGGTTCATCGCAGTATTATCACTATAGCTGATGGATGCCGCGCATAATTCAGCGACAGTCATTCCTGTATTGAGATGTTTTTCAGCAATCGGAGCCCAATTGGTCAAATCTTTTTTTGTATAGGATATTCTTTGTGACAAGAGAGTCGGGTCACTCATACTTTTTTTAAGGATAGCGGCAACCCCCATTACCTTGGAGGTGCACCCCATAGGAAATCGTTGATTAGCACGATAATGTATTTTTTGGCCATTGGCTGTGTTAATGGCATAAATACCTATTTTTCCGCCTGAAGAGGCTTCCAGTTTTGCCAGTTTTTCTTGAATTAAAGGGGGAGTTATCTCTTCTGCTGCATTGGCTGGCGTTACAGTAAAAAATAAACTACCGGCAATAATCCATGAGAATAAATAATTAGCTGAAAGGGGGTTCATAGTAGTGGTTCTCTTAAAAAAATAAATGTTTAAGGACGTTATGCAGCGAGCTTTGCATTGTTTGCTCATCTTGCGCGTCATTATAGCAAGTAAGTAAAACCAATGGATAGTAAATTAGAGTGGAGTTTACCGGCTAGGTGTCCAGCGTCTGTTCCAGGTAAAACCAGTATCAAATACTGCCAAAGCAACAAACGATTAAATGGAAAAGCGCTGTCGATTGGATAAGGGACCAGGGTAAATAAAACCCTGGTTATGCTATGCTCTGTCAAGACTATGCTGGTTTGGGATTTGGCGAAACAGCTGTTTTTGCGCGCAACCCAGGATCCTGATTGAGCTCATTAAGATAATGATTTAACTTAAAAATCCACTCAATCGCCATTACCGGCGTTTCGAAAAATCGGGAATCAAAAAAATGTTTCGAGTAATCAGGTAATTTTTTAATAGCTTTGCGGGTTGTTTCTGAAAGTCCTGCCATAACACATTCTTTAACAGCGCGTGCGCAATTTTGACCGAATAAGTCATACTTATAGTTCGGATCATGTAAGATTCGTTCCATCTTTTTTAAGATAGCTATTTCATCAAGAAAATAAGGTTGGCCACATTCTCTGGTGGGAAGCGATACTTTATGGTCAGGACTTAAGCCTTCAGTCACTTCACTATTTTCGAGTTCAAGCTCAATTTGCTCTTTTTCTTGTTTTAAGTCGTGTAGTTCTTTTTTTATGTTTTCATACTGCTTTAGCAGTTCATTTATTCTATGCTCTTCTTTTTCAAGATCACGAAGCTTGTTAATTGCGTCAGTGATTTGAGTTTGTAATGCCAATAACTCTTGTGCATCTTCGTTTTCAGGGTAGCGTTGAAAATAAAGCCTAAGATGACGTCTTACCTTAATACTATCGGGTTCGTCGTCATAAAGTGTATTGATTTTATTAAACTCGGAAGTTAATTGACGATACTCTTCAATATAGGCATAAATTTTCGGCATATCAGCGTTTAGCAATAAATTATGGAATTCCAATTTTAATTGCTTAAGTTCTTTCTCCAATTCTTGTTTTTCTTGGGCTGCAGAAAGACCGTCGTCTGCTTTTTTTACTCCTGGCCTGGATAAGAGATTAACCACATTGGGGGTGGTTTGTGGCAGTAATTTTCTTCTCGCTTCTAATTTTTTTTCCATAGCGGTTTGTGGCGCCCGCCCTTTTTTTTCGAGTTCGGATCGCATTTCTTGTTTTTGTTTTTCAAGTTCAGCTATCCGTTGATCCACTGCTTGCTGTTTTTGTGATAGTTCTGAAGGTTCAAATTCACTGCCTCGGTGATGTTCAATAACGCGTTTTGAATGGGGCGACTCATCCGAAGAATCTGACCATTCCCCCCGCATATCCATTTGAACCTTCTCACTAAAAAGGGACTTAACTTTTCCACCTACTCTGAAGAAGCTTTGAACAGCGCGTAATTTTGTAATACCTTCGTCGCCAGGCCATAGACTTAAGAAAGCGCTGATACCTTTTAGTTTTTTTCCTCGCTTATAAAACCCAAGCTCATTGGGATCACCAGTTTTGACTGATTCATAAATTGGCATAGCCTGGTGGAATTTAAGTTGCTTAAATTTTTTATCAATTTCACTTAGGTCGTGTTTATTTTCATAAAGCGTCACCGCCAGGCTCATATGCCCCACATTGCCGCCCTGAACCACTGCTTTCGCAATGCCTTTTAATGATCCGTGTATGTCTTTTTTGTTTTTATTTCGTGGATTCCAAACGTAAAGCTCAAGCATTATTTACCAGGTAAAAAATTAATTCTTTTAAATTATAGGAGAGGATTATTAACAGACTCTTAAATTTAGCGATGTGGTGAAAAAATAGCCGAAGTGGCAAGTTAAAGTCATGTGGTCGCGCCTTTTCGGCTGGTCATGCTTCGCTATGATCCAATGGCGTTGTTAGGCCGAAACGCCTCTGACGGCCCCCTGGTTTTTGTATATTTAACGTTAAAAACAGAGTATTTCTTTTGAAAGTTTTATTTGTCTTTGCCAGGTTTATGACAAATATTTTTATTTGGTATAAAAGTCACATAAGGATCGTTATCAGTTAAATGAAATTGCATCACATATTGATTCATAAAGGAGGAACCTAAAATCATAGCCGGAAAATACTTCATCCTTTCTCTTTGTTTCGCATTACGCCAAGCAGTTGGATGAGGTGGTAATGAACGGATAAAAACCAGGCGGGCTGAATCATTGCCACAACCAGCCTTATTCACATAAATGTCAGGTTCCAAATCTAATAAATAATAAGAAGAAGGATCGTCCTTCCTCTGAAAACCGATTTTGATTTTAGGTAGTGATCTGAAGTCTAGATCTGTTAATGGGACACAGTAGTTGTTCTTCCAAAAAGGCTCTCCCAGAGCCTGATTTTTTTTGCCAGCATGCTCAAAGATATATTTTAAAATTTGGCTATGGAGATTTTCATTAAGAATAACATAACCTCCTGTGCCAGTATCCAGTACAGCAGCAACAAAAGGAAGCACTGGTTTAGCGATCTGATTGCCTTTGTCATCAAAAAATCCGGAACTTTGTATTTCATAATAATTTTTATGGGTCATAGGGCTTTCATAATTTTGATGATCAGTGACATTCTTGATGTATTCCGGACCTATCTCTATATAGCTATCTGCATCCTCTCCACACAATACAAACGTGATGACTCGATGCAGATTATGATACTTGTGAACATTTTTAACAAAAGTTTGGGCATTGGGAATGATTGAAATATTCTCTTTCAGTAGCCCAAGAATATTGGAGGGTTGTGTACTATCCTCAATAACAAATATTTGCATTTCAGGAATAATAGGATTTTTATGCTTGTACCCCTGAATTTGTGCATAAAATTCAATAACACGGTCAGTTGCAGATCCATATTTCAATACATATTTTGAGCTAGTGGATGAAGGTTTCAGTGCATTGATTTCAACAAAGCCTTTAGTCAATGGGTTATCACAATGGGAACAGATTTTTTTTTCAGGAATAACTACTAGAGTAGAGCTTCCAGTATCAACTATTACTTCAATTGAATGGGGCGGATTACCTATTAGCACAGGCATGGTATAAATTCCGTGCTCAACTTTATAACTAACCGGAAATTTATAACTTTCTTGTTTTTCATTTTGAGCAAAGATGAACGAGGACAGGGTAATTGTTGTAATGAAACCTATTATTCTAATTACTATTAGCTTCATACCATTTATCCCTGGTTCTTTGCACATAGATGAAATTATATCTTTGTGACTTGTTTCATGGTTTGTTGACAATTTTGCTATATTGGCGAAGAAACATCTCAGTATTTAGTCTGAATCAGGATGCTTCCCTTGGGTGATCAAAATCAATGTGTATCACTCAAACTAGCAAATTGTAAACCTTGGTTTCAAATAAAAACCTGTAATCTGAGAGCTAATAGATTACAGGTTTTAAACGTTATCCTGTTTCACAACAATTAACAGCTTCTATTAGAAGTTAATGCCATATCCATATAACTCGACTTTCTCGCCTTGCTTCAATTGTTTTACTTTATCGACATCATCTTTATGGACAAACACCTTAATATTTTGACCATCTGCGGTTTTTAATGATACACCCACTAACTGATCTTGACAGTCATTAGAGGTCTTGGTGGCATCAGCAAAAGTAAAAGGAGAAAATGCTACTCCTAGGAATAATAGAATGGGTAAAAATACTCTTTTCATTTTAGGGAACTCCTTTAAATAGATCAGTTAGAGTATAGACCATCTACAAACATCTAAACGCTGGTCGGGCCTTTCTCTGCAAAGGGAATCGCCGTAGTATTAAGGCGCTGACAGGGTAGGGTTAGACTCTCATGTTCTTCATCTAGCGTCGAATTTGGGAAGGGTCCAAAATTTGAATAATGGTAATTTATCGTAAATCATTGATTATTTATAAAAAAACAAACAAGTACTTTGATCTTTTCATTCAAAAGCCCATTATTTTTTTGGATATAAGATGACTTTTTTATCAGCGTTGGTTATTTACACAGCGAGCGAAGTATTCTATACGAGCAAGAAAGCCGCTTACGGAGTCTATGGGCATTATTTGAAGCCTATTTTTGGACGCTTGTTGCGAGTGGAAGGAGTGGGGTTTGAGGATAGGCAAGATTTACTTGGTCATCTACTTAAATTATAATAAATTGATTTTATTATAAAATTTATCGAAACAACCATGTCCCATGAGGCATAACATGGCTAACCGGACTATTTAGGATGTAGCAGATTATGAAAGCAAAATGGCTTGATAACCTTATTCCCTTACATTCTCGCTACCTGGGGATACAGTACGCTGGTTGGAAACCTACAAAATTTGCCGATGAGAACCTGGGGTGTATTCTTTATTCAGACGTCTATGTGCCAATGCCGGATGGAGTCCGCCTTTCAGCTGACATTTATACACCAAAGAAAAAAGGAAAATATCCGAGTATTGTCCAATTTTCTGCTTATAACCGAGACTTGCATACAGTAGGTATGCCTACGGGGACCAATGAGATTGGCTCACCGCCTAATTTTACCAATCGTGGTTATAATGTCGTTGTTTTAACCGCTCGCGGCGTTGGACGCTCTGAAGGAGAGCTACGATATTGGCAGTGTGATGAAGAAGTCGATGATCATTTTCATGCGATCCAGTGGGTGAGTGAGCAAAGCTGGTGTGATGGTCAAATTGTCTTATTTGGTTCTTCCTATTATGGAATGTCTCAGGTGAATGTTGCAGCCAAAGAACCTCCGGCCTTGAAAGCTTTCTTTGCTAACGAAGTCTGCACCGATTATTTTCGCCATGTTTTTCATTATGCGGGATTGAGTGCCAATAGCTTTATGAGCTTATGGGCTGGCTCTAATTTTACTGAAAAAAATATCAAACGGTATATTGCTCCCTGGAAACGGGCTTTATTGAGCCATTTCATCAATCATTCCTGGACTTCAAAGCTTGGCCATACTTTTATCAATCATATTTATCACAATTTGAAAGATCATTATGTGGCAAAAGAAGCCCTGCCGTTTTATGAACACATCCTGTTTGACTTAAATACAAGAGAGGAAAATATCGCTCACGGGCCTTTCCAACAGTTGAAAAATATACATATCCCGTTTGTGGTTGTTCAGAATCGAACTGATATCGCTCTACATCAGTTTGGTGCTTACGATTTATTCGAGCATAGTGCGACACCTGAAAATAAGAAATGGTTGATTATAAACCGTCCTGAGTATGAATTACCTGTCCTGGAATGGCAGTTGGAAGCAGCTGCTTTTTTTGATTATATAATCAAAGGGTTAGATAATGGATACCAAGAACGCTTACCGGTGCGTTATTGGGTTGATGGCGAGGAAAAATTTGAGGGTGCAACCACATTTCCTCCTGAAAATACTGCGAAAGAAAAATGGTACTTAAGTCCAAATACACTCTCAAAAACTGTCCCTGAAGAAAGTGATGAGACTTGGGTAAATGTGCCGCCTAATGCCGATATTGTAAAAAATATGAATAATATGGCAGCACAAACCCTGGAATATGAATTTACCGTTGACAAGACCTTTAAAGTGGCCGGTCCGGTTACCATGCACTTAAAATTTAGTTGTAATGAAATTGATTCCTTCGTTGTAGTCCGAGTGGATAGAATAGATAGCTCTGGCACTTCCTCTTTTTTAACCATGGGGCACATACGGGCAGCAACTCGCAGTCTTTATGAAAACTATTCGTCGAAGTGTGAGGTCGCGTTAGATACGTCCATTCACCAGCCTTTGCAAAGAAATGTACCAGTACTGCTTTGCTTTAGCCTGATGCCTACCGCAGCTCTTTTTAAAAAAGGGGATAAAGTTGTCATTTCCATTGGGAGTCGAACCGATTATGTAAGCCCAACGCCTAAGGAAGGGATTATAGCCCCTCAGTTCCAAACGCCATTTTATTTTTGCAGAAATACAATTTACTACGGAAGTGAGACCTATATAGAGTTTAATGTCGAGAAGGGTCAAGTTCCTTGATCAGAGGATTTTATCTCCTGCTTACCTTTCCCTTACATGCGGCAAATAATTTAAATTGCCTTGACCCCCAGGATTTTACGTGATTAAAATGCCAGCTTTTTAGGAATTTTAAAAGGGATTTTGCAAATGAAAAAAACCAGTCTGTTTGCTCTAATGATTGCATATGGCAGTGCAATAGCTGGCACGATGGGAGCAGTATCCCAACCGGAATTTTGGTATCTGGTTGGTGGCGCCGGCTATTCTCATTCCAGAGATGCGAATATTACTGTAGACCCGCAAGTTTGGGATAGTGCCGTAGGAGGATACTCTGATGATCTGGGTTCCGCTCCCTTGCTTTTTTTTGGAGTAGGCCGCCAGATTAGTGATTATTTTCGCTTAGATGTCAGAGGAGAACGCCGGGGTGATTATCATTATTCCAACCCACAAACTGGCGTTTCGTCTACGCCTGGGTTTACCGGCGACAGTCGCATTCGTAAATTCAAATTGACCAGTGAAGCACTCATGCTGAATGGGTGGCTCGATCTGGGGGTTTTATCCGATAGGCTCATGTGGCAGTCGGGCAGCTTTGCCATGCAGCCTTTTGTTGGCGCCGGGATTGGTGTTAATTATTCAAAAGTTCATGATTTTCATACCATTGGTTTGCCTTTTGGTAACCGCAATGAAATAGCCTCTGTTAACCAACTGGTCACTGGTTCTGAGTTTGCATGGCGCGCAAGTGCTGGACTATCAGCACAGCTAACAGAGCGCTCGATCGTATCTGTAGGTTATAACTATTTTGATGGTGGTGATATTCCATTTCCAAGCTATATCCTATCCTCTACTTCTGCCCCAAATGCATCACTTGGCCGCACTGGAGTCAGCACTCCTCCATGGAATGGTAAATTCCGTGCTAATGAAGTCTATGCAGAATTACGTGTAAAATTTTAAGACAAAAAACTAAAACACTCATCTGCGGAGGTTCCTCACGGTGTCCTCCGTAAGTAGTAAATAGCCTGGGTGAAACGAAGTGAAACCCGGGTTATGACAGACCTTCGCCCAGAGACATTATAAACGGAAGCCAGTTTTTTTCATGCGAACTTGCAATATCATCCTGAAGATAAAAGAGGTCAGGCGCTGACCCTGTATGTTTCATTTCTTTGACATAAAAGAATAAAAGAAAAGAATACATTAATAAACATCATAAATCCCCACAAGAAAAAAAGAATGTGTTTTGAAGCAGGCAAGCAAAATTAGATTTAATTTTGTTAACAGGATTTAAATACATAATCCTATGCAGTAGGTATTTGAAATTTTAATCGTCAATGGAGACATCATGCAAATAAGTAGTGACGGCCAAACCCTTGTTAGAGTTAGGGACAGCGATATTGACGATGGTTCTTGTCAAATTCCTGCCGGCATTACGGCTATTGAAACCTGGGCATTTATTAATTGTACCAAATTACAAACGCTAATGCTTCCTGCTGGGGTTACAACTATTGGTGAGAAGGTATTTGATGGTTGCTCCAGCTTAAAAACGATAACACTTCCTGCTGGGGTCACGACTATTGGTCCTTATGCATTTTATAACTGTAGAAATTTACAAACAATAACAATCCCTGCCGGGGTTACGACTATTGCTACTGGGGCATTTTGGGGTTGTGCTAATTTACAAACGATAACACTTCCTGCCGGGCTTAAAACCATTGATAAGATGGCCTTTCATAGGTGTAGCCGCTTACAAACGATAACATTTCCTGCTGGGATTACGGCTATTGATACGAGGGCATTTACTCATTGCACAAAGTTAACCTCGATTATCATCGCGAGTGATGATGAGACTGAGGTAGCGCGAATAACTCACTTGCTACCTGAAGAATTAAGAAGCAAAGTTATCTCCAAACGTCTACTTGATGAGATTACTCACTTTCAGGAGGAGCAATTAGCCAGACTTCTCAATACGCCCCAAGCCAATCGGCTCTATGGCTTTTTTCATGCTAAGTCCCGCTGTGTGCCTATGGCTATTTTCACGGAGAAAGATGAGCAGGGTGTAGAGCAACAAAGAGAACAAAAGTGTAGTAAGCTGCCTAGCGATATCTTTTTGCACTTCAATCAGTTGACCAAAGCAGATAATCCTTATTACCAACATGCACAAGCTGCAATTAAGCGTGAACCCTTGCCTAAGACCCCCGAAGAGTTTGAAGATTATAAAGCACGCATAGGCAAGCTAGTCACCCAACACATTGACCAGGCCATTAAACAGGCACGGCATTTCCATGCGCCTGATGTGGCCAAAGAAGTGACGACTACTATGTGCGCGCCTGCCGTTTAATTAGAATGGATGTGAAGACTACCTTTAGTCGTTAAATAAAGGTCGTTTTTTGATAGGGGGACATTCCCAATTTGCAAATGGGGTCAGGGCATTTATTAAATTTCTCAAAAGATGGACGAAAGCGGCTACGGGAGCAAGAGCAATTGTTAGTGCTAACCTCAATGAGTGTCTAATCACCTCAAGCGGGATAGTAATCGCCCAGGCTACAGCATTAATAAGAGTATACTTTCTATGGTCTAAATAGGTATCAGAAATTAATTTGCGTGCTAATAAAGGGAAACCAAATAGGCCAGAACCCCTTTAATGTCTGTTTGATGGTTATGTGTCAAGTGTTCTTTCCCAGGATAAATTTGCTTCCTATTGTAATTGAATAATTTCGTGAGCTAATAAATTGGTTATTTCATCTGAAGCCAATATACTCAGCATAGGTTTGGTACGGTGAGAAATACCGAATGATTTAGAAAAAGGATTAAGTGCCCTAAAAAACCGACTCAGAGGTGCTAACCTCTGAATGACTAACAAATTAAAATCTGAAATTGGCAAGCCCTCAAGCTGGAGCCGCTTACCTAAATACGATTGTCAGTACGCGTTGCATTTCTTATACAGTTTTTGCTGGCGGACTTTATAATGTTTCATAAGTGAAAGCAATAACCGTTTTTTAAAGGGAGCAACAAGTAACCGGGGGGCAGGGCCCTGATACCATAGCTTTGAGTAGCTCAGAGGTGTTAAGTCTTTAATACCCTCTTGTGATTCCCCAGATTATGAAGGTGTTTAAAATGGGCTTTTATGGCTTGCCTAAAAGTTGGATAACATCTGTATGTAAGTCCATATTCTTTTATCGCCTGCTCAATCAGCTTCGCAATTTTGGGATAATGAATATGAGAAATAGTGGGGAAAAAGTGGTGCTCAATTTGATAATTTAATCCACCAATAAACCAAGTTAAAAGACGATTATTGGGAGAAAAATTTGTTGTGGTTTTTACTTGATGGCTTGCCCAGTCATGACCAATATTATTACCTTCATCGGGTAATGGATAATCTGTATTTTCAATAACATGCGCTAACTGAAATACCAATGCCAGAATAAGACCAGTAACGGACTGCATCACTATAAAGCCGATAATCCATTGAAAAATATTGATATTTAAAAAAAATAAAGGGATAACAAGGATATAACTAAAGTAAAGGATTTTTGAAATAACCAAAAAAGAAAGTTCTCGCCTGTATTGTTCCTTTGATTTGATTAACCCTATCGAAAAGTATCTCTTTAATTGGAAAAATTCTTTATGAAATACCCAGATTAAAGTAGTCAAAGAATATAAGAAAATAGCATAGATATGTTGGAACCTAAAAAAAGATTTTTCTTTATCATGTGGACTAAAGCGCATAAATCCATAAGGGTTTAGATCTTCATCAACACCATGAATGTTAGTGTACCGATGGTGAAGAACATTATGCTGTAAACGCCAGCAAATAGGATTCCCTCCTGAAATAAGCACATAGATAATTGTACCCCACAAAGTATTAACCCTGGATGATGATGAAAATGAGCCATGAATACAATCATGCATTACACTCATACCCAATCCAGCTATTGCAACACCCATAGTAGCTGCGAGTAGAAGCATAGTTAAGCTACTATGATTGCCAATGAATAATAAGCTGTATGGGATAAAAAGCATTAATAAAAGAATAATGCTTTTTAGGACGATAGTATAACCACCGTATTTAGAAACATTTGCTTCCTTAAAGTGAGCGTTTACTTTTTGTCTCAGTAAGCTATGCAAGTCAGATTGCTTAAAATTAATCATATATAGAAAACCTTGGTTCTAGATGAATGATTCCATCTAAATTAAATTTAGGATAAGAGAAATATACAAAAGCTCCATGGTATTTTCTAAAGAAATAAATCTCTATTTAACCGGTTTTCATCTTACCATTTGCCTTGTCTGTCCTGGGAACCGCTTTCTTTTTTTCTGGCTATACTGACTCGCATTGTCCTATCATTAAATTCTTTTTCGTTCATAATTAAAGCTTTTGATGCGCTAGAACTAGATGTATAAGTAATAAATGCAAATCCTTTGGATATTCCGGTATACATATCAGTTATAAATTTAATTTCATTAATAGAACCGAATTCTGAGAACATGTTCTTTAGATCTTGTTCAGTGGTACTTGTTGACAAAGAACCTATATATATTTTATTAAATTTCATAATAACCCTTTGACTCTTAATGATTGGAAAATTTGCAGTTAATTCTAATTTTCAACATATTGCGGGTATTTTTTTGCATTAGCTTTTACGGTATTTAAGAAGATATGACGACCTTCTTTATCAGAATAGGAATTAATTCCAATGAACTTATTGGAGCATGATTTGCATAGTCGATAACAGAGAAATTCTCCATTTGCTACTTTGTATTGCCCTCTTATTGAAAAATAATCGTTCTCTTCCAAACAGTAATGGCACGTGTTGTGGTTCATAAGCACCCCTAAATCCTATAAATAAAGATAGCAAGATAAATTGAAGAAATAACATTGTTAAGATGGCATTTCGCAAGATAGGCAAATAAGAAGAAAATAGATGGCTACTTAATCTTAAGATAGTGCAGACCCAGTTATACTATAGCATATAATCGTATAATACTCCTGAAAATACTAAGCCTTTTTGATTCCTAAGTAATTTAATAAAACATCGACTATACTTGAAAAAAATTCAAGGAAGACAAAAATGCAACAGCCATTCTTTAAGGAAGCTTTAGATACTGAAAGCGCAAAAACATTTAGAGATGGCCTATGGGATGCTTTAGATGCATATATTGATAGCAATGAAGATAATAAAGAAAAAATTCCTGATTTTAATTTTGTAGAAATAATCTTCGGTGATCTAACAAAAAATCAACTTAGTTTAAGTGAAATCTTCAAAAAAATTAAGCAGTATGTCCTAGACAAAGGATATGACCAAGCGCATCAAATATTCCAAGAATTATCGACATTAGACATTAATTCAAAATATGCAGCGGTTTTTTTGGAGGATGAGCAAAATTTTTCACAATCTGTTGTAGCAATACATGAGCCAACTAAAAATAAATTAAAAAAACAGATCACTGATTTTAGCACGCCTTCTGATCATCGTGATGAATTAGTCCTGCTTATGATGCACGATAGGAGCCAGAAACAATCTTACAATGGCTATCTCGTCGATGCGAATCCATTCACCATCATGCTTCCCTCAAATCAAGAAGAGCTTTTGATGGAAAAAGAAGAGGGGAAGATAGCACATACTAGACGAGAGAATAAACTTCTCTTTGAGGAAATTGATCGGGTAATTAGTGAGGATAAATCAGGAAGTAATAGAATTCAAATTATCGTAAAATCAGGTCCTCATTATACAGTGCTCGACATTGATAAAAAAAACCGTTCCTGCTTGGTTATCGACGCTGCGGATGATTCCCGACAAAATAGATTTCATCAGATGCCTAACTTCAGTCACCTCATTGATAAAGTAATCTATGTAAAAAGCCCCGACATTCCATCGGGCAAAGTCGATCCACCTACAATTAAAGGGTCATTGCAGAAAGATAGCTGTAGTTGCTCGATTTTTGCTTTAGACCATTCTTTTATTGTCGCAACATTCCCTCCTGACTTACACGAAAGGTTAGGATCACAAGCCAAACAAGAGGGCGAAAGGCTTTTCTCTGTAACTTGGAATCAACTATCACCAGAAATGGTAAAAAATTCGCAATCAACAACTGTAATTAAACATTATATAGAGGAAAACCCTAGTTCTAAAGAACAGATACTGGAACTAACCCAAAATAATACTCGCAATTATGGTTTTGAAGCCACAAAACAAGAGTTTTTACAGATCGTCAATCACTATTGTAAAACTTGTAGTGATAATGAACTTCAAGAAAGATTGAGACATACAACTTCCCAAAGTTCGCAATTAGAAAGCGATTCCACTCAAATTTATAATGTATAAGAGTGATAACCGTAATGTCATCCCTGAACAAGAAGGAGAAAAAGAATTTCCACTTAACCTTGGAAATTAGCAATTTTTCCATGCAAAACTTATAGAATTAAATTAAACTTGTGCTAAGTAAACAATGAATCAGAAAGGGAGAAAATTATGAGATTCTTTCAAGGAGCTGATCATAAAGAAATAACGTGTAATCTAGAGGGAACTACTGCGGAGCGATATGCTTGGTGTCTAAATCAATTACATAGTCAGTTAAAAAAAGCTTTGTCTCCTGATCAAAAACGTCAAAGTTTGCGTGAGTTTAAAAAAAATATGGAACAACAACCTGATACTGGACGATTATTTAATGAAATAGAGAGCCAATATTATACATTTCTCGATAAGAACTCACAATTACCAAAAGATGATTACCTTTTCAATTGTTTTGCAACCTTGAATATCGATGGAGGTTATTTTTCTTGTACTCAGTAGGACAAATCTTCTATTGTCTTCGGGACATCGTCAAGTTAGCCGTATACTAAAATTTCACCTTTTGAAAAAGGTGTAGAGCCATGCTGGCAGGAACCCCAAAGGCTATCGATTTCTGGTTGAGATAATTAGTTTTGTAGTCTGGAGCTATCATCTATCTTGATATGAAGGTCGTCTGTTGTACCGGGGTATATCAGTCAGTCATAAAACGGCCCTCTTGATCCGGCATGCCACATTTTTCTTCTTAATCCTTGTTTATGAAAATCTGACGAGATAAAAAAACAATCCAGCTTTATCTTCAAATTCTACCAAAGTATGCAAACTTTCAATTTTTACATCACTCTGTTTTAATCAATAAAATACTTATACCTCATAAGTAGAAGCCAATAACTCTTCTTTAGAAGATCTGACTGTCTCATCGGAGGTATCCACCCTATCCAAACCAACAGTAGCATTCGTTGATGGCTCAGAGAAAGGAGCCTGCAAATCATTAACTCTGCTTCTTTTAGCAACGGACTTAGGTTCTTCTTTAGGCCGGACTAGGGATGAAGATTGATGAGGGTGCTTTCTTTTGTGGCTTTTCGGTGAACGTGGTGAATAATTACTCCTGTATTTTAATTTTTCAAGTTAATAGTGCAGGATTAGTAGGGAATGTAATAGAACAGATGGTTTGCGTAGATCCATCGGGACGACCCGGAAGAGATACTCAAACCGTAAATAATGATGTTGCATAGGAGGATCAAATGCATCTTGTTCTAAGAGGATAATTCAATATTCTGCAACGCCATAATTTATAGCCTATTAATTTTAAATTCTGATGAATTTTCGTCTTCATCCGATTCGTTCCTCTCACTGCGTATTTTCATCAGACTAGAGGTGGCTTCAACTAAATAACTATTGTCTTTTTTTCCATGAGCTTCACTTAATCTCATCAAGTCACCAATTATTAACAGAAGGATTTTTTTGAACGTGTTGAATACCAACTCTCTATGGTCAGTTCTCTGTGCAATAATATCTTTAATGTCCTTACATAGAATGGGTGATTTTTTTTCATAGTGTTCAACAATAGCCAGAAGAGTAGGAATAACTTTGTCTGTCAAATTTTCTTGATTTTTAATATATTGTTCAAGAAGCGGCCAAAATTGTATCATGATCTTGGATACTTCTCGATATACTGCATCCAGAGCTTGAATTGCCTCATGAAGGTCGTCATCACTTTCCCACTCATCCATATTCTCTATTTTGGAGTAAACAGTTTCTGCAGTTAGGGTTATTGCATAAGGAAGGTTTAAAAGAAATCGAGCATCATCCTTGATAAATTTATTATAGATAGCTCGAAATGAGTCAGGTTCCGCTCTTTCTTTCCTCTTTTTAAATTTGTAATAAGATAAGAAGAAGTAGCAGTTTACCGGTTTACCAAAACAACAAGCGGCTTCTACCTCCTTTAATGCCTTCCACAAGGCTTTATCTTCATAACACACCTCCATGATATTAGGCCTGATTCTATTGTTGCTCTCTTGATTTGCGTGGAAGGGGGAAGATATTCTTTTCTTCTTGGAAAAGAAGAGTTGATCTTCTATAAAATTAACAGAGTATCGTTTTGTTAGATCCTGTTTTCTGCTAGTGTTATGCCTCGCTCTATGATTAATTTTAGAAATATTGATTGAGCTCTTATTCAACTCATTTTTACTATGCATAACAAATCCCCTAAAATGGTTTTTTTTGATTATAAAATAGCAGCCTGCCTGCGATGATGGAAGCAAAGGCGTATATGGAGAATCTTCTTTCATCGAGCCTAATGAGTCCTTAGGCAATTGTTGATTTAATGATACTTGGTCATGGCCCTCTGTATTAGTTATCTTCATGCTAAAGTAGGCAGCCACCTTTGAAAATTCTGTTACTCTGAATGTTAACTCAACTAGATATAAGCATTGGAGGAGGCATAACACGACAAACTGCTACTTGGTTATTTTTCCATGCCTTACCATAAGGTACCTTCCATTGCCAATTGATAGCCAGGAGTAGACTTAAACTTGGCTCTAGGTTTTCATTTCTTTGAAATAAAAAAAGTTAAGATATTAATAAACATCATAAATCCCCATAGATAAGCAAAGAGTGAGTAAATTAAAAAATAGACTGCCCACAGGTAAACTACTTTCTCTGATACCAGGTAGGGAGAAACGAGCATTAACAGAAGCTGTTCTATAACAATAATGAAGGTATATATCCAAAGACTAATAAGGAAAGAATTGTTATAAGAAAAAAAAGAATGTGTTTTGAAGCAGGCAAGCAAAATTAGATTAAATAAAATAAGCAAAACTATAAATAAAAATAGCCTCTCATAGAGTATGTCAAACGGCAGATAATGACTTAGAAAGACGCAGAACTCCAGGAATAAGATAAGCTGTAATAAAAAAAAGAGCCCGCTCTCACTGGATCTGAGTATTTTTCTACAAAAAAGAATCGATAATATCCAATTTATTCTCATTTATAAGGGCCTTAGATATACCGAAAAATCAACAGGTTGAGAATACATCGTATGGCAAGAAATACCCAGGGAAAATCTTGCAGTACGATACGGGGTAAAGCCACCTGAGTTTATTTCTTTCCATGACTGAATGTAGCCTAATTGTTTATCAAATTTAACTGTTAAGTTATTAATATTGTCGCAGATACAACCGTTTGCTCCACACCGGGGATAATTTAATTGAATCAAATCATTAAACAAGCTCGTCATTGGTTGCTCTTCATTTAGCCATGATGGTGTAAGATATTCACAAAAATCATTATTC
The DNA here is from genome assembly GCF_001467625.1 of Legionella feeleii. Lineage (GTDB taxonomy): Bacteria > Pseudomonadota > Gammaproteobacteria > Legionellales > Legionellaceae > Tatlockia > Tatlockia feeleii. The sequence goes on along the minus strand of NZ_LNYB01000051.1, from coordinate 12,403 downwards.
GCGGAATGAGCTGTTTTAACAATTTTAGGCATTCCATTAGCTACCTTGATTGTATATGTACAGTTACCATAATTGCTGCTGCTGTACGTTAATAAATAGTTATTAGGTTGCTGTGACTCCCACTGCTTAAAAAATAATTTGTAATAATCAATTGTCTGCCTGCGCACGTGGATTGAATATACAAAAAGTAGGGCAGTAATGACGACAAAGGTTATTGTAAAAATAACAATAAATCGCGTTTTCATCCCGTTAAAAAGACTCATGTCTCAGCCGAATGATGTTACCTTTTTTTAGTTTAGCATTTTACGTGAGGGGGAATGGCGTGGCGGGTGTTAGTATTCGCCAAAATAGGAAAGAGGGTAACGGTTAAGCATCTGCACGTCTTTTAGCGGAGATCACAGAATTCATGCTGCAAGAGAAGGAAAGCGTCGGTATACGATGAGGGGGGAGGTAAGGATAGATTCCCCCCGAATAACGTATGATAATCCTCATGCTAAAATAAATATAAGGTCTTTCTAGCCGAGATTATCATGGACGCCAAAAACGGTTACAAAGTGCTTCGAATTGCCTTGGTTATTATTGGATTGATTTTTATCTTCGGGGTGTACCCATTAACTTTTTTATGGCCTTCAGGCTGGGCATGGCACCTGGTTGGGCATAACGTCTATTTACAAATGATAGTAGGGGTTTATGCAACCTTGGGGGTTTTTTTAATCCTGGCAGCGAAGAATCCGGTTCAGCATTTAAGTTTAATATGGTTTACTGTTTGGTCTAGTATCGTGCACGGCGGTATCATGGCTATCCAGGCATTATATTACCCACAGCATTTTGAGCATTTGTATGGTGATGTTCCTGCTTTATTCATCATCGCGATTGTACTGGCTATTTTAACACCCCGTCAAAGCGCTTTAAGGGATAAATACTAACAGCAGGGTCTATGCACGAGGTCTTGGGACATATCATTCCCACACCGATTGATATTGACAATACCCTTTTTCAAAAGACTTGATCTCTTGTGAGTGTTGCAATGATTTCCCGTAGTACCACTGCGGTGATTGGCTTGACACAAACCTTATCAGCTCCCAACTGTAAACAAATTTGTTTCAGCTCCTCGCTCATATGGGCTGAGATAACCACGATGGGAGTGTGTTGATTCAGTGTGCTATTGCGAATAATAGGTAACAATTCAATCCCTGGTCTATCCGGTAACCCCAAGTCAGAAATAATACACTGGTAAGCTTGTTCTGCCAGTCGTTCTAAGGCTTCCTCAGCATTACTGGCCAATTCGACAGGATAATAATCACGCAGTGCTGCAACATAGATTCTCTGGCAGATAAAATTATCTTCGATGATCAGAAGTGGCGGTATGGCAGTCATCCCTTTCTCTTTATTAGACATGTCTAAATCCTTTGAAATCGAAAGGGGTGTATTATTTCTTTTTCAAATTAGAAAAAACACTACCTAAAAAGGAAGTCATGGGCACTGTATTCATCGGGGTTTATAGGAAAGAGGGGGAGGAGAGTCCTTATTGCAAAAGGCTTGACGAGGGTGATAGAGGAAATAGAATTTTCTATAGTGCCTGCTAAAACAGCTAAAAAAATTCATTTGCAAGGCACTATAGAATCAAATACTATAAATCTGCGTTTGACGTGTTTAAATGCAATAAGCGCTGACAGAGGGAACTGGTAATTCCCGCCGCCAGCTAACCACAATCTATCTCAGAGGATAAATTATGGCTAAAG
>NZ_LNYB01000051.1:0-10616 GCF_001467625.1 Legionella feeleii | reverse complement strand
ATTTCAGTTTTGTATTTCAATGGCATGTCCGTAAGAAGCCGCCAAAATTTCCCATTATTTACACCGGTTGAACATTAGGAGCATGGTTTACAGCGTGCTTTTAATTCGCTTTTAGCCAGAAATCTTAATTATTTCAGCGACTAGAGACACAGGAATTATTTTTTTCAGTAATTCCTGTGCTAAGTCACACCTTTAAAAAAATAAAGGAAGAATAATGGTGAAAACAAAGCAAGAAACCTTGAGGAAAACGAATTTAATCGATAGCCCTTTTTTTAAAGTGTTTGCAAAGAACTATCTGGACTATTTAGGCAATAGTAACCCAACCCCTAAGCAACTGGCCGAAATCCAGGCTCTGCTTTCCAACACCTGGATAAGGCAACCGATTTGTTTCGACCTACGTTTAAGTGAGCAGGAAAAACAGTGCCTGTATCTATCCGCACAAGGTAAAGAGGTGAAAGAAATAGCAGCCTTTTTAAAAGTATCCACCCGAAGAGTGACGCAGCATCGGCAATCCATCTTTCAAAAATTGGATTGTAAAAATATAACGAGCGCGATAATTGTTGGATTGCGGTTCGGGGCAGTCAAGACAGAGAGTTTATTGCAAAAGAAATAAATTGATCTGGCATTATGGCCAACAAAAGATCCAAATGAACAGCAATAAGGCGCAAGGTATGCAAGGCAAAAAATTTGAATTTTTTAATGGATTACCAGGAGAAATCCAATACAACATCGCAAAATATTTGCCTGCATCGGAGCTATTCTCTCTTAACAATAGCCAAACTTCTTTTTGTTTCTCCTCTTTATTTGAGCCTCTTGTGAATGACTATCAAATCACTCATCGCTTGTTACAACATGTTGTTTGTGGCGAACATGCGGCGTTGCGTGATATGTTAACAAACCATAGTCTTTTGATTTTTAAAAGGGGTAGGGTAACTGATTGTTCTGGGCGCAAATTTGAGCATAGCAGTGGTTTTGAATAGGCGCTGCGGATAATTATTACCAAATTCTTCCGAGATGATCAGATCGATAGATCTCTCCGGGCGTAAACTGCCACTTCCTCATTCCCGGGTGCAAACCAAAAAAGGCACTCGTACGTCAATAGGGATAATTTTGCTAGACAAATAGATTCCTGACCACTAGGTCCCTTTGTGTCCAGGTTACCAATTGTTTATATTTATAAGGATAAAGATGAATTTTTTAAGAGGATTTCACCTTAACCAGAGAAAGGATGAGACAGTACCTGACCTTCAATTGATGTATAAATAATTGTCAAATTGGAAATAATATGAATTTTTTAAAACAGATCACAAATAAATTTAAACATCTCACGGGCCAATCCGAATTAGATGACAAAGTTGCGCAGCAAATAGAAAGAAAAAATGAAATGCTAAGAAATTTATTGACTTATGCTCGTCAAAATTCGCCCTGGTACCGAAAAATATTAAAGAATGTATCAATCGATACGATGACTTGCGATCATCTGAGGGAGCTACCCACAATAACAAAAACCACTTTCATGGAAAATTGGGATGACATTGTTACGGATAAATCGCTCAATCTGAAAAAGGTTAGTCAGCATTTGAATAAAATGAGCAACACGGAAGAAATTGTCCCTTTGGATGACAAATACGTCGTTTTTTCCACCGGCGGCTCTACGGGAAAAAAAGGAATATTTGTCTATCCTATTGAGGGGGTTAGACTTTTGGCTTATTTAAGAAGTCAACGATTAAAAAAATCAATGATGCCTTACTTGAACCTTCAAGAAGGTGAAATACTCAGAATAGCTGAGGTCGTAGCAACCAATGCAGTTTACGGGATGTACGCAAGGTCTAAAATATATAGTTCTGAGGATGAACTCAAACATTTTTATCCAATTACCAAGCCAATGGCAGAGATTATAGAAGGTTTAAACAAGTTTCAACCGCATCGAGTTAACGCATTGCCATCTACGGCTCGTCTCTTATGCAAATTTGCTCAAGCAGGTGAGTTAACAATTAACCCTAATATTATGGGTGTTGGTGCTGAGCCTTTATACGAACCGATAAGAGAAATGATTTATAAAACATGGCCAAAGATCAAATTATTCAATTATTATGGTACTACAGAAGGCGTTGCTGCAGGAAATTGCAAACCAAATAGTTTCTATATGCATCTGAATGATAGTAGAGCGGTATTTTTTCCGGTGAATCAATGTAATCAAATCGTTAATAGAGGGGACTACGCCGATAAACTGATATTTACTAATCTAAACAGTTACACACTTCCTTTAATTAATTATGAAATAGAGGATCGCATTCGCTTTGTGCCTGAATCGTGTTCTTGTGGGAGCCTTCTTCCACTCATTGAAGAGCCAAAAGGTCGAGCTGTACAGGATTTCATTTATCCCGGAAATATTATTGTTCATTATTTAGTGTTTTCAACACCACTTCTTACGGATCCCCATGTAATTGAGTTTCATGTGAAGCAGACACCTCTAGGTGCTGAAATCAATATTGTCTCCAATGGCCCCGTTAACAAACAGAAAATTGTTGATTCGATTCGTCAAACTTATTCAAAGCTTGGCCTTCACAACGCTCAAATAGAAGTTAGGGATGTACCCGAAATGTCTTATCTTCCATCTGGTAAACTGCGACGCTTTACCCCGCTTGAATAATAAAAATAAGCCAGTGTAAATTGGGGCAGGGCCTGAATTTTGAATTAGGATAAATTAGAAAATCAGAATTTAAGCCCTGACCCAAAGTAGTGGGAACTGTTTGGTTGCTCATAATAGTCAGTAAGCAAAGAAAGCAACAGCTCCCTGGCAACAAAGGGACTGTCCTTTACTCTTATCTGATCATTCAAAAAGGAGGTAGCTTCTCTAAGCGTATCAGAATTAGGTTGTTCTAAATTTGCTAAAAGATCAGCCAGTTTGTTTTCCTCGCTGGGTTGTACTCTTGGCAGAATAGTAAGGAAAGCTTTCGCTAAGGCTCTCAAAAACATATCCTCGTTAGCTACCAATTTTTTAGCCTGGCAGGAGGTAATTAGCAATTGACATTGATCGTGGTGGTTTAAATTGAATAGGGGGTCTTTGTCTTCTGGATCAATAGTGGGGTTTTGCCAGGATGCTCGCCCGGGTTGCTTGTCAATGGTTAAATCATATTTCAGTCCCTCTTCACAAAACTGTTGAATGAGTTCTAAAATAATCATCATTTCGTGCGGGTCATAGCAGGTGATTAAGATGGGAGCCTTGTCATTTTTATGGACTAGAATATTCCATAAAATTTGACACATGTCTAAAATTAACCCCTTGGGTGTTTCATCATGATCACTTAAAAATTCGGGATGACGCCAAATGATACAATGCGCATTTGATATATCTGCCAGGGGCGGGGAGCTGGCAATATTGGCATGGATATAAGTTTGCTTCACATGGGGGGCTTGTTTTTGTAAAACACGCATATTAAAACGTAAATCTGCTTTATCGATATCGCAGCCCAAATAATTAACCCTGACTTCCCGGGACCGGGCCAAGAGCTCAAAGGTCGCTAGTTCAATGGCTGTTCCACACGCAATGCTAATCACATTGAATACTTCTTGACTTGCAGAATTTTCCAGCAGGTTTCTAATAACTGGTAAAAGTGAATAAGCCATCCGAAAATGCCGCAAAGGGAATAAGCTTGGGCTTGGAAAAGAGTTAAAAAAAAACATTTAAAATAAATAAAAAACTTAATGTTTTAATATTTTACAGGCAATTAACCATAAAGACAACGATAAATTTATAATAACTCTGAACACCCGCAGCCGACTATGGCATAGAGGCGATTAAATATCTTATAACCTCGTAATCTATGAAATATTTCTCGTAGCTTGGCAAATCCGACTCGGTAATTTCACGAAGGAGGAAGCGAGCGGTTTTTAAACGTGGGGAGCATTTAATGTGTAAATGGGGCAGTGCCTGAATTTTGAATTAGGATATTATTCCAGAATTATTTAATAAAGCAGGTGATATTTTCCAATAGCTCTTTATAAAGTGAATTAGTTGGATTGTGTTTTAATAAGTTACTTGCTTTATTTAAGCACGTATTTGATTTCTCATGACAGGGACGGATGAAAATCTTGTTCGGACAATTATGATGTATCCATGTATGCAGATATTGTTCAAATATTACCTTGATATCATGGTCAGTAGTCAACTCCAATTCAGAAAGAATAAAGTTTAAAACTATCCATCTATCATAGTGTCGATTGGAAAGTATTCTTATGAAGTAGCGAATGTGCATAAGACTATTTCTTTTGTAAACAAGTTCTAAAATCTCTTCAAAGGTATAACTTTCCTGATTTTCCAATAGGCAGTTTACAAACGATTTTAAAGAGGCTGGCTCAGGATTAGAGAGTAGTTGGGTAATAACGCTTTTCCAACCTTCTGGTTGCATTGTAAAGGCTGCGTTAATAATTGCGGCATTTAATTGCGAAATATTTTTGCTAATCAATGGTTGAATAAATCTAAAATCTTGTTGGTTGCCAGACTCACTCAATCCAAGGATAGCTAGTTTAATTGGTTTATCCTGTCTGTTAATGGCATCTCTATAGTAATTGGAAAACTCACTTATACCGAGTTGTTTAAGATAATAACGACTTAGATGTCTAATAGAACGACTACGATCAAGCAAAGCCTGTTCTAAAATCCCTTTAGCCTGATTGGGATAACGTTCAATAAAGGCATATAGAGCCATTTTTCGAATGGGCATTAGTTTGTCATCCTTGACCTTGTTTAGATAAATCAAAAACCGATCAGCGTTATATTGATTATTTGCAAGATTAAAAGCATTTACTTTGATAACAATATCTCTATGGTTGAGTGTGGCAGTTAATAGCTGTTCTATTTTAGAATCAGCGTTTGCAAGAATAGCAAATGCATAGCGCGCAACTAGAATTTCTTGACTGTTAATTTTCTTAAAAAGTGCATCGCTACATTCGGTTGCAAGTAATGACTCGATCTTCCTGATTAATTGGAGTCGGTCAAACCTGAGCTCCTGTCTTCTTTTGATTTCTAATTGTTTTAGCAAAGGAAGTGACTCAATAAAGTGATCAATTATTTCTTTACTTACAATGCGATTAAGAGTGGTAAAACATAGTATTCTTATCTCGTCTACCCAATCGTTTGCACGGATAATGAGAAATGGAATTGCATCTTGAATACTATTTTCCGCGAGTGTTTTAATGGCCTTATAGCGAATATATCCATTTGGATGACAACATAAAATTTTTAAAATAATGAGAAACTCTGTCGAGTGACCCTTATAAGAATCAACAATTGAGGGGTTTAAGTTATACCAATATTTGGATAGTTGATGGTAATGTTTAGAGAAAATTGAATTGCGAATTTTTTCATCGATTTTATTTAAGAGATGAGGGGGTACATGATTCAATAATGCATGAACCTTTTCATTTGCAAGTTTGCTAACCATCCTATTCTTAACAAACATGAGGGGTATGAAAGAATAGATGGCATTTGGATCGGTAATTTCCTCAATTTCCTTTAATAGGCTTGCCTTTACCACCGAGGATCGAAATAGATTCCCTATACCTGGTTTACAAATATGGTATAAAGAGTCTACGATTGGCTCTAAATTTATCTTGGTTACTTTATTCATAAATGGATTTTGCTAGTGTCGTTTTCCCGCTTGGCGAGGGCCAGTGAGATCAACGATTCGGAAACTCTTTTAAACCCAATAACACTAGGGATTAATTTTTTTCAAACATTACATCGCCTTATAAGTTCGACGATTAATTTAGACAGTATATCTTTTTTTATCCCGAAAAATCCAAGGGGTAATTCTAAATTATCGAGAAAGCTAAAATTTTTAAATCAATGGTGTAGAAAGTGCACCCATTGGGGTCGAGTCTTGTATTACCATTGAATAAAATTTTATAGAATCCAATTAGGTAGTATTAACACAACTAGATCTTAAAATATTGCTAAAATACATTCATTAAAATATTTCACAACGATTAGTGATAGTTTTGATGTGTTTTGCCGCCAAAAAGGTGATAAGCATACAACGTGTATACCAGCAGTACTGGCAGCATAATGGCAACGCCCACCAGAATAAAAACAAGTGTAGAAGTTGGCGCTGCAGCCTCCCAAAAAGTCACCTGATGAGGTATTAAATAGGGGTAAACACTTATTGCGATACCGACATAAGCACAGAAAAAAATAACCAGGCTGTAAATGAATGGTCTGCGTTCATGGCCCAAAGAAAGGCTTTTCCAGGCCAAATAAATTGCAAGGGCAGTAACAAGCGGCAATGGAGCGAGGAGGATAATGTTCGGAAAACTGTACCAACGTGCAAAAATCTCACTACTGTGCAGTGGAGTCCAGATACTTACGAATAACAGAAAAAAGCTAACGATGACTAAGAGTCCTTTTGCATAATGGATCATTTTGCGTTGCAGGCGACCACTGCTTTTAATGACCATCCATGTTGCCCCAAGCAGGCCATACCCGCTCACCAGGGCAACACCGGTTAACAAACTAAATGGTGTTAGCCAATCTGCGTCATTAATAGTCATCGCGGCTTCATTAATTGGAAAGCCCTGCACAAAACAACCTAACACCACGCCCTGAAAAAAGGCAGCAGCAACAGAACTGATTGCGAATGACCAATTCCATAGGGGCTTTGATTTGTCTGCTTTAAATCGAAACTCAAAGCTCACCCCGCGAAAAATTAAAGCAACTAACATCAACATTAAAGGCATATACAAGATAGGAAGTAACAGGCCGTAGACTTGAGGGAACGCGCCATAGAGCATCGCACCACCGAATACCAGCCACGTTTCGTTACCATCCCATACCGGTGCGATGGAGTTCATCATTTTATCGCGTTCTGTTTCACTGTTAGTAAAGGGAAATAAAATGCCTATACCCAGATCAAAGCCATCGAGGATGACATACATTAATACTATAAATGCCAGCAAAACAGCAAAAATGAACGGCAACATCATTCTTTCTCCCTGGGCAAATCAGTCATGTAGTGAAAGGCGTGGTGTTCTACCTGGTCAGTCTCTAATGGTGTAGGCCCGCGGCGAATTAGCTTCAAAAGGTAGTACAGGTAAAAACCAAAAATCACGCCGTAGGCAATCACGAGTAAAACAAAAGAAATAATCACTTCCTCCATGCCTATTGCCGAAACGGCATCCCGGGTTTTTAGTAAATTATAAACCACCCAAGGCTGGCGCCCGATCTCGGCAGTAAGCCATCCTGCAATGGTGGCTACAAATCCAAGCGGGGCAATAAGAACACACCAGCGATGGAACCACTTCGCCGAATACAAATTTTTTTTGAAGCGAAGAAAAAGCCCAATGAATGCAGTCATCAGCATGAGCAGGCCTATACCTACCATAATCCTGAAAGAGAAAAAGACAGGGGCAACCCGGGGTTGCTCCGACGGTGCAACTGAACGTAAACCAACCATTTCTCCATCCCAGTCATGGGTATTGATTAGACTGGCAAGTTTTGGAATACCCAGCTCGTATTCGTTCTTTTGTTCTTTCTGGGAAGGCCAGGCAAATAGTAATAGGGGTGCCCCTTTTTTTGTATCCCAAACTCCTTCCATCGCAGCTGTCTTGAGAGGTTGATGCTCATGAACGGAAATTCCAACCACGTCCCCCATAAAGATTTGCAAGGGTACTAATAGCAGAGCGGCCCACAAACCAAAAGACAGACATTTTTTTGCTGTATCAAGGGTTTTATTTCGGAGCAGATAATAACTGGCGACTGCCATTATCACGAAACTGGTGGTTACATAGGATGCTAAAACCATGTGGATAAAACGAGGGATGAATGACGGATTAAAAACAACGGATACCCAGCTTTCTACCACATATTTTCCATCAATGAGTTGATAACCACTGGGCGTCTGCATCCAGGAATTCGCAGACATGATCCAAAAGGCTGAAATAGTCGTACCGATTGTAACCAAAAGTGTTGCCATAAAATGCAGTGCAGGCGGAACACGTTTCCACCCGAAAAGCATTACCCCCAAAAAACCTGCCTCAAGGAAAAAGGCAGTTAAGGTTTCATAAGCAAATAAGGCTCCCAGCACATTACCAAATTGATAGATGAAAGGGCCAAAATTAGTCCCTATCTGGTAGGCAAGTACGATTCCTGAAACGACACCCATACCGAAAGTAAGCGCAAAAATTTTCGTCCATAGCTGGCATATTTTCAAATAGGTGTCTTTCCTGGTTTTTAGCCACATGGCTTCCATAATGACTAAAAAAACAGCCAGGCCAAGATTTAGTGTAGGAAATAAAATATGAAATCCTATACTAAAACCGAATTGTATGCGTGATAGGAGTTCTACCATCTTTTGAATCCTCTCTATCTATGTTTAACGAGTGAATCCCTAGCCCAATTCTCAAACAATCCTGTGATCATGACCCTCACTTCAGCCTCCCTATGACCTTTAATGAACCAATAAAGAATCGAAAGGCTAGTTAGCATCAAATTTATTTATACAAAAATTTTACATAGATTATAGCATATGCTAATTATTAACTATAAATCTATACAAAAGTTATGCATTATTGGTAATCAAATGAATAAACGACATCTTCTCTTAGGGTTTTTAATTGGGATAATCGTTATCCTGGAACAAGGGTGTGACATGAATGATCCTGCCAAGTACGAAACTAATCAGCCTGTACTCACCATACAAGAGTTTTTTAATGGAACTGTAAAGGGATACGGCATGATTCAAAAACGCTCAGGCGAAGTAAGAAGGCGTTTTGTTGTGACAATGGAAGGAAAGTGGACTGCAAAGGAAGGGACTCTGGATGAGTATTTCATTTTTGATGATGGCGATAAGCAATATCGCCAGTGGAAACTCAATTTGATTGATGAACACCATTTCACTGCTACTGCAAGCGACGTCGAGGGAGTGGCGATAGGGGAGCAGTATGGCAATGTGATTAAAATGAGTTACAAATTACTAATTCCCTACAACAGCTCTACCTTGGCACTAAGCATGGACGACTGGTTATATCGCATTGACAAACATGTCGTCATAAATCGTGCCACGATGAAAAAATTTGGTATTCGTGTGGGGTCTATTACTGCCAGTTTTTTCAAGGACTAGTTAATGAAAAAGCAAAGCGAAAATGAAGAGGTTCTTCTGCCAATAAGAACCATATCTGCCTTAACAGGGGTTAACTCTGTGACAATACGTGCCTGGGAAAGACGCTATGGATTGTTGAAGCCAAAGCGTACAGCCAAAGGGCATCGCTTATACACTTATGAACACGTCCAGCAGATAAAAAAGATTCTTGCCCTCATTGAGCAAGGGGTTTCTGTTGGGCAAATCAAAGAAACCCTCCTGACAGAGAGTATCTTTTCGCATCCACTGCAGATTGAAAATCCATGGCGCCAATACCAACTGCAAATGCGGCAAATTATATCCAGTTTTGAACAGTTCAAACTGGATAATTTATACAATCAGATTTTATCTCTTTACCCGATTGATATTGTCACCAAATACCTGCTTCTCCCTGTATTTTTTTCACTTGAACAAGATGCTAAAGAGAAAAGATGCCTGGTCGCTGAATATAATTTCTTTCAAATCTTTCTTCGCAACAAGTTGGGGGCAAGATTACATCACGAACGCCAGTTCGTTGATGGGCCCCGGCTGCTATTAGTCTCCTCCCGTGCGGATAGGGATGAAGTCCTTATGTTTTTATTCAGCCTCACGGCATTGGCAATGGGATACGTTGTTATTTGCCTTTATTTTAATGATGACGCGGATGAGCTTATTGAAGCCGCAGCCATAATTAAAGCACAAGGATTAGTCCTTATTGGTGAAAAACTTGTTTACGAACAATCCTCATGGGTGGATAAGCAGGTCGATAAATTATCCATTCCCGTTTTTGGCTTTATTGGCCCGACAGAGATTAAAAGAAACATCAATAAATCAAAGCTAATACAGTTGAATAGTGATTTCCGCCTGGCATTAGAGGAAGTAAAAAATCAGATTGAAAGAGATGTAGTCTATTGAAAAGGATGGATCAATGAAAAAGGTAAGATGGTTCATTCCACTGTTAAAATGGTTTGACGTCGAGTTTGCAGAAAAAAACCTGAAATCGAATACAATCGATTGGTCAAGGACGATACCCTTTATTGTTTTGCATCTTGGATGTCTGGCGGTATTTTGGGTAGGAGCAAGTCTTAGTGCAATCATTGCCGCGATCTTACTCTATTTTATCCGTATGTTTGCTATTACTGGTTTTTATCATCGTTATTTTTCGCATCGCTCGTTTAAGACCAATCGCTTTTGGCAATTTATATTTGCATTGCTCGCTGCTTCCGCTGCGCAGAGAGGTCCCCTCTGGTGGGCAAGTCATCACCGTCATCATCATCGTTATTCAGACGCTGTTCAAGATCGACATTCTCCACAACATCATGGTTTTATATGGAGTCATATGGGGTGGTTTTTCGCTTCAGAAAACTTTGTAACCGACTACAAACGGGTTGCTGACCTGGTAAAATATCCGGAGAGTTATGCTCGAATCTGGTGTATGTGAAAAATAAATTAGGTGGCGTATCCTGTTGATTGTTCGCCAAGAACATAATCAACAAAAGG
>NZ_LNYB01000050.1 GCF_001467625.1 Legionella feeleii | reverse complement strand
TTTGAAGACGGAGTGCAGGTTGTTGAACAATCGGACTGGAAGGCCGCTTGATGATATTTTGCTCATACACCAGAATTGACAATAACTCCCATTGAATCCATTTTACACTTCACCTTGCTAGGAGAAGATAAATAGAAATTATATACAGGACTTTTATCTTCAAAATAAACTACAATCTTTAACTTCATTTTGGGAAAATTTCCCCTTAATGAGGGTTGATCTTTGTTTTTCGGTATTAGTTGGCAATCAACTTTATCCCCTTCAACATAAATAGTACTATTTGATGGAAGCCCCTCGTTATCAAAAAGTATCTCTAATTTATTAACATCAACACCTAAAGTATTTACCTGATTTTGCAGATCATAATTTACCTCCTGATCAATATGGCAAATTTCAGAATATGCAGATAAGGGAGATAGCAAAATAATACTATAAAATATATGACTTAATTTACGAGAACGCTTATAGCTCATCGTGATTTATACCCCAATATAATGCTGATAAATAATAAAATAAGTATTATCACATCAAAATAAAATACTAAATCAAGATAGACAAATGCATCAGAAACTGTTGCCTTGTAATCTGATGAATAGACAGACAATTCTATCAATTTCTTATTCGTTATTAATGTCGCTATGTTAGAGAAAATTGATAGCAAACAGGCACACATAGTTAAAGAAGTGGCTATTATTTCTTTCTTTTTAAAAACGGAAATTAATAAAATACTACTTGCTGTCACCAATAGTAAATTGATCTGAGTAATGTTGGTTATATACCCAACGGACAAATTAACAAACTTATCATCCATGATTCCCCCATCCGCTAATGCTGTAAATATAGCATAACATTTTAAGGTTTCTGTTCTGCCTAGAAGGTTCGATTTTTAAACATTGCAAAAGCAATGTATATTGCGCCCTTAGAAAATTCTTCGGGATTTGTAAAATCTAAACCTTTTAAATAAATTGGGTTAGCAAGATAGACATGTTAAAGTTTTTTTATTCACTTTAGAGTAGCAAGTTATGAGCGAAATTTTACTTTACCAAGCAGAAGATGGCAGTTTTCAAATTGAAGTGCCTATTGAAGAAGAGTCTGTGTGGTTATCACAAAAACAAATGTCCGAGCTTTTTCAAAAAGATATCCGCACAATAAACGAACATATTCAAAATATCTATTCTGAAAATGAACTTGTTGAAATTTCAACTATCCGGAAATTCCGGATAGTTCAACAAGAAGGTAAAAGAAAAGTATCTCGTGAAATTGAACATTATAATCTAGATGTTATTATTTCTGTTGGATATCGGGTAAAGTCTCTACAAGGTACTCAATTTAGAATCTGGGCCAATAAAATATTGAAAGAGTATCTTCTAAAGGGTTATGCACTAAATCAAATTAAGTTAAAAAAACAAAATCAACAAATCAAAGAGCTTGAAAAGACATTGATTTTATTTCAAAAAGCATTATCAACTGACCTAAACCATACGGAATCAAATGGATTATTAACTGTATTAACCAATTATAATCATAGCTTCATTCTACTAAATCAATATGACACGGGTGATTTTCCAAAAGTACAATTAAATACCAATATAACTTGCGAAATTGACTATTCTACAGCTATGAAAGCAATAGATGACTTAAAGCATAATTTGATATTAGAAAAACAAGCTACAGATCTATTCGGGAGACCTAAAGACAACAGCTTTGAAGGTATTTTAGGAAATATCGTACAAAGTTTTGGCGGAGAGTATCTATACCCCAGTATTGAAGAACAAGCGGCACATTTGCTTTATTTTACTATAAAAAACCATCCCTTTTCAGACGGTAACAAAAGAATTGGGGCATTTATGTTTGTCTGGTTCCTGCAACTTAATCAGCATCATTTGAAACGAAATGGGGATGCTAAAATTAATGATAATGCATTAGTAGCTATTGCTCTGCTCGTTGCTCAAAGTGATCCAGCTCAGAAGGATATTATGATTCAGTTAATTGTCAACTTAATTAGAGATGTAAATTAATAAGGCTTTCCCACCTGTACCACCTGTACCACCTGTACCACCTGTACCACCTGTACCATTTGTACCACGTAGATAATATCTACCAAAGCGTTTTCATCACTTCCCATTCGGGAATTTTTAAAAATATGACCTTTATTATTACCACCTTATCAATGAAAATTTCTGAATATATACAACTGTATTAACTTAATTCTTTATATTAATTTGCTGTACATGCTATCTGTAATAACCAAAACCTAGCTTGTCGCCGAAGTACATATCTTTAATAAAAAAATTAAGTTATCTCAACTTCTCAATTGATAAACATTTGAAACTGAGGTGTACCACTATTTTAAATGCCCCACCAGTGCCCCATAAAAATTTATTTTTATCAGAAGACTAATGCCGTTGCGCGGAATCGAACCGCGGACCTATTGATTACGAATCAAGTGCTCTACCGACTGAGCTACAACGGCAATCATGCGAAAG
>NZ_LNYB01000049.1:66023-82501 GCF_001467625.1 Legionella feeleii | reverse complement strand
CATTTGACTACTATTCCCTTGAAATTGTGAAAAATAACAGTTTACGGATTTTTTTATTGTATTCAATTTAAATGGTGATTGAGCCTAGTACCTCATTCTCTCCACCTAAAACCATAATATCTGCTACACGGTAGGCTTGTTGAAAAACATTTAATGCTTCCAGGGTATTATTGAGCACTAGACGTGTAAGCGAACCACTAGCCGTTACAGCAACTAAAAAATTCTTCGAATTTTTCTGCTCTGCTTCTTTAATTATCTTTTCTAAAAAGCGAGCTTCAGCAAGAATAAATTGGTAGCCAGAAAATTTTTTTTGCGCTGTCTCTATGCTCTTATCGTTAGGATCGATACCTATCGCAATAATATTTTTAGGAATGGATAGCACCATTTTTGCAGTTAAGGCCAGACAGTCTCCCAATCCTGTTCCAACATCCACCAACATAACCTCCATATTGGATTTTTTCTGCATAAAAGCAGCTACAGCCTGGGCAATCGATTGCCTGATAACTTCATAGTCTTTATGTGTTTTTTCATCGTAGATTTGCAAATTATCAAACTCTGAAACGGTTAATGCTGGCACTCTGGGACGTAAAAAAGCAGACTCAGGATAAATCCTTGCCTGTGTTAATAATGGCTTCAATTTTTCTAAGACTTCGGGTTCAAGCTTGAATAAAGCAACAACATCATCTTTTCCTGTAATTTGTACCACGGTACCAAGCGGTTTGGGTGGGTATTGATGCCTATCAGGAACGGTAAAAAGATCAATTTTCTTAATTTTTGGATGGGTTGATGATCTAATCGAAGAGACACTAATTCCAGTGTTATCATCGATTAATTGATGCAGGAAGGGCTCGTCTTTATTGATGGGCTGCAGGGCCTCAATAATTACGTTGATAAGCTCGTCGACCTCTTTCATAGCCAACCTGGAGTTAAGCGTTTTCTTAATTATAAGACATCTCATTAAACGGGATTGGAAGATTGCCTATCAATAGGGGTCAAACACCAGGCCAATCCCTTATTAAGCAGCCAAACCCTTATAACCATTCAATGTTATTTAAATTGAAAGCAAGTCAGATCGTTTTCTTCCTCGAGTTTACCCAAAGCAATGGCAGGTTTTAATTCTACGTGCTTATTATCAATCTTGATTATTGTACCTAGTTTCGTTTGCAGGGGATTTCTTTCCAGCTTAACAAAAAGCACTCCCTCTTGCTTGACAAGAACTGGTTTTTTAGCCCCGTCTGCGATAATAAGTTGTACATCAATAGAAAGGTTGTTTGTTTTAATAAAATCAACCAATTCACCCTGGACGGAATCAAAACAAATCTCAATACCAATCTTAAGGCCAAAATAATTCTTAACCGGCGTATCGAGTTGACCCGATTTAAAATAAACTCGACGCAAATCCATCAGATTTAAAAAACCCTCATTGGTATAATCAAAGTCATAGTTTGTATGGGGGTTTCTCTTTTTGTATTTTTGCAGATCCCCTCGATAGAAAAAATACGCTGTGTTGCGATAATAGTTTTCTTGATCAGCCCCTTTCTTGTACCAACACATTGTTCCTGGAACAATTAACATATCAGTATCCACAGAAAGCGCCTGCAATCGCTTTTTGAATTGATTCTTTTGCTCTTGTGTACAATATCTCTTATAACAAAATTCAGAGAGATTTTTAAATAAGTATTCAGGTGCCACAAAAATGGCTCTGGGAGGTTGTTCTGCCTGCTTGACTCCACTTCCACTTAGTGTGTTTTTGAAAGCCTCCAATTTACTTTTAGCCCAAAATGACGGGGATTGTTTACTCGTATTGCCCCCCTCCTTCTTAGCCAAGTATCGTTTAGCAAGAAGAATTCGCTCCTCCAATAGCCTTAGACGCTCGTCAAAAGGGTAAGAATAAAAACTCTCTTCTGGTTGAAAAGCAAAAACCTGCAATGAATCAATAAATTGATTCTGTTCAGGTGACAGGGCTCTCTGTTTTGAAGGCATACAAAAACCGTAAAAAACTATCCGATATTTTCCTTATAACGCTTATTTTTCCATAGCGTTAATAACATTCAACACATGCTCATCAAGCGAGCCACTATCAGAACTTAAGGAAAAGGCAGCGGCTTCTTCATAGAGATGATCGCGCTCCTGACGAAGCTTGTTTAAAAAGGCTTTGTAATCTGGATTCGGCAAAAGCGGACGATGATGGGAAATTCTTTCAAGTTGCACGGAAATACTGACTTTCAGATACACGGTAAATTCAGCAGCCAGTAATTCGCGATTTTTCTTAGTACAAACAATACTGTCATCGGTCGTTACAACAATATATTCCTGATGCTGTTGATGGTTCAGAATCTCTGTCAAACAATGATGAAACGTTGCTTCTCCCTTGCTACCAAGAATATCAGCCAGATTACGACCAATAGAGGGTGCTAATCCAAAGTCCGCATCGATAAATCGCCAACCAAGTTTATCAGCTAAAGCCTGTGCCAAAACACCTTTTCCGGCACCTGAATGGCCGATAATAAATATGCGCTTGGGTAGATTCATCTCAGGCTCTCCTGATTAGTTTAATTTATTTTGCATTGATCATTTTTCTTATTCAATAATAGCAAAGGCAATCTTCATACTGTCTTCATAAGGCATGGAGAAGTTTTTATGAATCAGTTGCTGGCAAACTCTGCTCATGAGCTTATGGGGCAAAAGTGGATGCATAAAACCACTGACGAACCAACCACCATGGATAAAAAAATCAAAGACATCTTTTTCTGTTTTAAGAGAAATTTGAATATTTTTTTCTTCCAGAGTTTTAAGCTTGAACCCACTGTCCTCAACCATACGCTGTAAATGGTTTAAATCTTGCGGAACATAGACTTTCTTTAGAGTCTTCTTTATATGGTAGGCAACCAGTTTGTTAAAAGGATGTGAAGACTCCTCGAGTATAGGTAATAAAGATTGAGCAACTGGAAATGATGCCATGGTATTGGTCACAATTGAAACTAATCCGCCTTCGGCAATTAATTTTCTACACTCGCCAAGAATCGAAGAAAGGGGAACATAAGCCGACACAAAATGGGCGAGAATAAAATCAAAATCCTGTTTTTGGATAATAGCGGATGCCTTGCTAATATCGCCATGATAAGTTGTACAATCGAGGATCCCTTTTGCCCTTTCCAACATTTTTTCAGAGATATCCAGGCCATGTAAATTTGCGTTAGGATAATGCTCTACATAAGGGAGTATATCAGTCCCATCACCCATGCCCAGCGCAAGGATTGAATTGAAGGAGCGATTTTGTGCAAGCGTCAAATCAACGGCCCTATGTTTCGCTTCATTAAGAACCTTAGCACTGATATCTTGATTATAAGTCTTGGCCACCTTGTCATATAAGCGTTCTATTTGCATTTTTAAATCCAATCTGAAGAAATTTGATCAAATCATATCGCTTTATTTACAATTTACAAGAACCCACTTTTGACGTTATTCAAGTCAATGTCGCGGCAAATAGTAAGCAGATTGAGTTATGAACCGAATCTGCTTACCATGAGTTATCTCCAGCAACGCAATTGACCAGCACCATTGTACCAACAGTCCGGGCGTCCAGGAGCGGCGGTTGCATTGGGGCCAGGACTATTGGGTACACATCGACCGAAAGCGGTCATGTGATAACCAAATCCACATCCATTGGCCGCACTAGCAGTTGATGTATACAATACCCCAAAAGATAAGATGGTTCCGATTACTGCTGCACCTACTATCCTTGAAAAAGGTATAGAATGCGTACTCATAACATCCTCCTTGTTTTTAATTGGTATTTATTCATACACCATAAGTATAGAGTTTGATTTTAATTTTGCATAAATATAACCCAGACAGATCGGAATCATCTCATCGCCAACTAAATATTCACCCTAGGAATAACCTCTTTTAGCTGAAGCCAACGAGTTTATAAATCTACGATAAATAGTCTCCCCAGCTGATCGACGCTGATGTTAAGCCTGATTGCGCAGATCGTTACGATATCGGGTTAACCGCTTTGATGAATGGATCAAGAATTCCCGCATCATTTATTTTTGTGGATAGGTACAGAAGAGGGTTCCTGGTACTTCCCTACCAAGTCTTCCAGTCGACTAAGTCTACGGGTCAAACTGCTTTGATGTCCTGCGATGTTCCTACTTGGACTCCAAAATACTTCGATCACGCTCTCTCTTTGTTTAAATAATGAACCTAATCCATGGTTTCCTTCCCATATAGAACCAATATGGGCATTGATTGCAGCAGACAAGCCTTGTTTATTAAGTTTTGTCTCAAGAAGTTTTAAATAGCCATCAACTATAAACCCTTTTTGACTGGTAGATAATTCTTTAGGTACCTGCGTTGTATCAAGAGCAGTCATTAGCAGGGCCGCACATTCCCATTTTTTGCATCGTACAGCGTGCATTAAAATTTCATTAATTACAGGTTTACTAAGTTGAGTTAAATTCATTTCCCATAAAGCCTCCCATGCTCCGCCTGTTGTCATGCGATGAATTAACTTTTCGGGACTAATTGTCTCCAAAGTAAGTTGCAAGATTTCAGGATCACACTCAATCATACTAGCCGCAGCTTCAGGTTGTGCTAAAACAGCAGCCTTAAATAATTCAACCTTGAAACTATCTTCAATAGCGCATCCCAGACTCTCAAGCTCGTACAATATTTTAGCGCTCCCTTCATGTGCTATCGCACGGTAGGCAATGCTGTCTCCTACTTCGTTTTCTCTCTGATCATTAATTATCTCTATTACTAATTGTTTATATTCTGGCAAAAAAAACTTAACAACATCAATATGGCCTTTTTTTATTGAATACTTAATCATGCCATAAATAGGCCATTCTCGTTTATCAAACTCTTTTGCAAAATATTCCAACACTTGAACTTGACGATTTTCTGCTGCCGATATTAATAATTTTTTTAAATCCGCTATCTCAGCACCACATTGCCTTAAGCTGTGAATACAACTAACGCTTCCTAATTTTGAAGCAATTTCCAGAAGACTCTCGCTTGGGCCCGATCCGCCAATTGAGGTTTTAAACTTTTGGTTTATGTCAAATTTAATATTGTGACTATTGAGATGTTCAATAAAAGATTTTAATACAGTGCCATCCTTAACATTGATAAGAGCAATTGCGAAATCAAATATTTTTTGTTGTTTTTCTTTTTTGCTGAACTTATCTTTGAGGATACTCAGGCTTGAAAAAAATTTACCGAGGTTGTCTTTTTGTTGAAAATAAGAATCCAGATAGCTTTGGATTCTTTTAAGGCTGGTTTCGGCAAAAGCAGATTCAAGTACGGCTTCAATTTGATTTAAAGCCTCTTTACTATTATTGATTGGCATACCCGATTTCATTGCTATAAAAGCTAAAAAAGTGCCTAACAGGGCTTTGTTGGATATATTTCCTAGTCTGTAGTTGATTAGAGCGATTTCCATATCCTTCCTCCAATCCGGATCATCTTTAAACTTCGTCTTTGCTTTATCTAATAATTCATCCACGATAGGATCAATCGTAGTCAGTGATAATCCATGCAAAACAAAAAACCCGCTAACAAAAAGTCTGGTCAAAAAACGAGAATCCCATGAGAGCTCTGAATCATCTGCATGATAAAAATGTTGTTGCAACTCTTCTGCGGTTTTAAATAAGGTATGTTCACCAATATTCGGATCAAAGAAAAACAAGCCCTCTTCAGTTTTAAAAACTGAACAAGCATGACTACGATCGTTAAGTTGCAGGAATTGTGAATCCGTAGCATTAAGCGCATCTGCTAATGTAAAAGCACCTGGGCTATCATTATTGGATACTAATTGGGTTTCTTCCCATGACAAACTAGTATGAAGGAATGGATGACGATTCTGTTCTTTCTGGGCGGAATGAACACGATCGATAAAATCTAAAATCTGGGAATAGGTGAATTCATCTTCGTTACAGGTAATAGAAAAATCGCTGCTTGGTTTGCTGGAACCTGCGTAATACATTCGATAATACTGTGCAAGTTTTTCAATATCCTTCTTTGAAAGAGAAGAAATGATTCTCTTGATAGCAAAAAATTCATCTAATTCATTTTTTTTTGCATAATCTAAATAAATCACGGATAAACCATAGCATACCCCATCACTATTTAGTTTTTCCCTGTTTATAAGTTCTGCGAACTCATTATATTTCTGTATAAACTCGCCTTGGGTATCCAGGTTTTTGGAAAACATAACATTCCTTACAAGAGATGGTATAAAGTCGAAAATATCACTTAAAAATGAATCCTAATTATTGGTTTTTCTGCTTCTATTTTAAAAGTTTAAAAAATAGTATAACTTATATTTGAATACTTTTTAACCAAACAAGTCGAAATTAGACCCTTCGAAATAGTGAGAAATCCATTAAAAATGGGACTATGGAGAACAGAAATGAAAAAACGTTACAGTGAAAAGCAGATAATCAAGTCACGGTTGCAACCGAAGTAAGGATTAACTGGAGTTCAGAAGAAGCAATAGAACTAGCAAAATTCAAGACCTGACCCCATTTACCCATGACCCCATTTACCCCTAAATATTCACCCTAGGAATAACATCTTTTAGCTGAAGCCAAAGAGTTTATCAGTCTACTTATAACTATTTTCCTCAGCTGATCCCTCGCTAATATTATCTTAATGTTTATTCTATATAATTTACGATTTAATTTAAGAGTCTGTTTATGAAATATGAATTCTATGTACAACAAATTGACGCACTTATTACGCAGCTAAATGAAAGTACAAAAGACCAAAAACAAAAAATACTAGAAGAAATTAAACGAACAGACCAAACGTACCTTGAGGAACAAGGTATGACCGTTAATGGCCAGGTATTATTTAGCCGTCACGGTGAATGCTCAGGTTGGGGGCAAAAAAGATTTGGTATAAGCCCTAATGCACCTATTTCTGACAAAGCCGCTCAAAATATGGTTACAACAAATCAAGCAACTCAGGCTCTATTATCTCATCCAAATGAAACACCTCGCATAATAATTTCGCCTATGATTCGCGCCATGCAAACTGCTTCACTAATAATTCCTGAGAATATCCAGGCCAATATTTCTATAGAACCTGCTTTATCTGAAAATAGCAGCGCTCCATCAGGCCTTGACGTAAGGTCTACCCAGGATCTTGAAACAGTATCCAAAAAGGCTCCTTTCTTTTCACTAAAACGCATTCTATTCTTTTTAACCAGTTTGATTTATGGAGCAGCGGATTTCAATGCTCTTAACCAGAAGAGGCAAGAAGCGGCTGATAAAATACAAAGTCATAATATCCCTAATCAGGATATTCTCATTGATGGTAAAGTTCCCCAGTCACTGGACTATGATGGTGATAAGATAAAGGATACAAAACAAATAATTAATGATACCACTGAAAAGGATCTGTGGTTAATTGGCCATGGCAAGAATTTTAAAGCTTTTTTTAAAGATTTGTTTAGTATTGAAACAAGTTTTAAATATGGTGAAACCAGAGTTGCTTATAAAATAGAATCAGAAGGCGGGGAACAAACATTATACACTCCTCCCTACTCATTGGTAATTAATCAAAAAACTGGTGAAATAGAAGGACACTATACCGGTATTTCAAAGACATCCATAAAAGAATCTGTGCAACAAGGAACCAACCCAGAAGGAGAGGTTGAGGATTCAATTTTTCCATCGAACGTTATTATGAGAACAGGACTCGGTGCTACAAATACCACAATAGCAACACAAGACATTAGCCAAAGAAAAGAAATAAATCATCTTAGGGGTAATCTAGCTAAGACAGGGATATCTCCAATCCCCTCTGGTAAAAAGCAAGAAAATAACGATCGATTAGATACTGTACCCGAGTCTAATTACGGATTTTAATTCACTGAAAATTTCGTATATCAGTCTATTTTATCTGAGAGCGCCTTGATAAATGCCGTTAAATCGGTCTGTATTGAGATAACTACCCAATACCAAGGCGTAAGGAGACCAAGTGACTACCCCAAATTTAATATTTGGCTGGTTTGTTCACTGGCAGCTACCCTGGCTTTAAACGATGTAGCATCACATTGTCGTCGCTGTCAGTTGAACCATAGATCAGGGTTCGTGCTTGAGTTTTGAATGAGTATCAATTAGAAAATCAACATTCAAGCACTGACCGTATTTATGCTTAGCTTTGAAGTGATTTGTTGGTTTCCGGACTGCCTATCCTTGCTTCTTCAATAATTTTTATTTTGAAAAAGCCTGCGTATTGCATAACCATTTTGAGAAGATCGTGATTAGCCCCACCTTTGAAAAATAAATGGGCGGGGTTAGGCTTGGATTTATCCGCTTGGTTATCGCCGACTACCGCTAGAAATTGCAATGCTGGATCAAGCGCTGCGCTTTGCAATAGAGCATGAATTTCTTTCAATCGAGCAAGGTTTTCATGATGAATCCTGGCTACCTCATCGGGCGATAGGTTTGTAATGTAAAATTCAGGATTATACTCCTCCCTGTATTCTTCGAGCGCTTTCAAAAATATCGGTACGTTTTCAAGATGCTTAGAAATGGTTTGAGCGATTAATCGAATTAAATCAAGTACCGGATCAAGATTACCATCGTGTAGTGCTTTGATTGAATACTTAATTTGCTCAAAAGAAATTAAATCCCTTATTCGAGTAAGATCTTTAGCTTGCCATGCTTTTGCAAGTGCAGGGATGCTGACTTGATAAATCGCTTCCATAAGTAAAGCAACAATATCATTTTTATTTTTAGTGCTTTGCTCTTCTTGAGTTTGCAAAGTTGGAATATTTAATTCAATTTTTAAGAGAGCAGAAACTGCTTTTAATCGTGCGAGATTTTTTTGATGAGATTCAATAAGATCAGCAGGTTTATGACTATGATCGTGAACTGGTCCAGGGCGCATCACATCATATAACTGATATTGATATACTTCTTCATAAAAGGCGTAGTCATTTTTTTCAAGGCGCATCACTTTTTCATCAATTTTTTTAACAATCTCAAGGATGGGCTCGATATCGCCACCGTCTAATGCTGTCATGGCTTTTAAAACCATCTTAGAGCCGCCTTGTCCGCCCAGAGTAGAATCATACCAGCCATGTGAATAAGCAGAGTAGGATTTAAATTTTATTGTTACCAGCGCCTCGTTAGCTAAATGAGCAATTATTTCTATATTCATAATGTCGCCTTTAGAACCTTAAGTCCAAATATTATACTTAAAGTTTATTAATTATTCATCAACTATTGTACAGGAAAGACGCTTATTTCCTAAGGCAAAATGAGAAATCGGTTTCCACTTACGTCAGGTGAGTGAGCTATCAATGGAATCAGTTCGTCTGTTAACTACCTTTCGAATGCAAGCAAAAGTAGATAAGCAATGGAATGGCTATGGTCATAAATCTTTAGTACAGAGGATCTTCAATATGAAAATTATTAAAACGGTGTTAGGGATTGTCTTTTGTACAACATAGCAAACGTTGGACGCAATGGAGAGAATTACGGTTGAAGGTTGTGTATGGAGGTAACCATTCATGGATTTCTCGTGATAAAGCATCCTCCTTTAATCAGTTAAACTCCAATTAGTTACTTTAGGAAGACACTCAAATCCTGGTCTTGCAAAATAATAACCTTGCATGAGTGAAATTCCATTTTCTTTAAACCACCGAGCTTCTTCTGCTGTTTCTATACCTTCAGCAATAATTTTTATGTTTAGCAGATTTACAGTTAAAATGATTCCTTTAACCATAGCTTGTTTTACTGGGTTAGCATTAATATTACGAACCAACTTAATATCAATTTTAATGAAATTCGGTTGAAAATCAGAAAGCAACCCAAGACCGGCATATCCCGCACCAAAGTCGTCAATGGCAGTTGTAAAACCCCGGTTTTGATAATACTGAAAAATAGTAAGTAACTTTTTGGGATCATGAATTTGTTCACTTTCAGTCACTTCAAAAATAATTTTTCCCAAGGGAAAATTTGCTTTTTCTGCGGCGGCTATAGTAGTTCTTATACATAGTTCAGGTGAGTAAATTGCATTTGGTAAAAAATTAATTGAAATGCATTCCTTCATTCCAAGTTTTTGAGCAAGAAAAATACTGCGTATACGGCATTCCTGATCAAATCGATAACGATTTGTATCGTTAACTTTAGAAAGAATCTCTTCTGCCCCCTCTCCATTTAATCCTCGTACTAAAGCCTCGTATGCAAAAATTTCTTCTTTATTAACATCAACGATGGGTTGGAAAGCGAAGGTAAAATCGAATTTGAGATTATTTTCACATAACCCACAGGCAAGATTTAGTTGATCCTTTAAAGTTCTTTTTTTCACAATTTGTTCCCTTTAGGCCTGGAGTTATACGTATCTTATAACCCTCTTCGCTCTTGACCGCATCATTTAATTGTTTGAGTCCCTGATTACCAAATAGGTATGACCCTAATCACTATAATGTCTAAAGAAAAGTTCTGACAGACATTTCATAGGACTTTTCCGGTTAAAAAAAGTATAGCAAACCAATCTACCTGTCTACCGGTAAATCCTCAGCTTTGATTACCCTGAACCGCAATCCAACAATAATAAAATTCACGGCCTGACCCATTTGCCTCGATAACCCATCAAGTCAAAATTAGACCATTCAAAATAGTGAGAAATCCATTAAAAATGGGACAATGGAGAACAGAAATGAAAAAGCGTTACACTGAAAAGCAGATAATCAAGTCACGATTGCAACCGAACCAAGGATTAACTGGAGTTCAGAAGAAGCAATAGAACTAGCAAAATTCAAGCTCTGAACCCCTTTGCCTATGTTTATAACTCCCTCTGTTTATAATCCTTTTTTCAAAATTTGACAGGATAGGTCAGGGTCCGTGCTTGAGTTTTGAATGCGTATCAATTAGAAAATCAAAATTCAAGCACGGATCCTATTTATGTTTCTCACCTTGTCGAGGGTTAATTCTCAACAATAGGTGAGTTGATAGGAGTTTCAGAGGACAAGGCCTTTCGCCTCAGTGAGTGTATTTCTACTGGCTACTTTGTCCTCGTTATAAGTTTTCATAGCGCTAATCATTTCACTACGCATCTCTCGTAATTGCTTGGTATAAAAATCTCTATCGCTTGTAAAATTAAGCTTCGTTCTTACCTCTAAAAATACTTGATCCGCGGTCATCGATTCTGTAATTGCGCTCATCACCTTGTCGATGTAAGGTATTTTTGTTTTGGCGGAAGTACTGTGATCAAAGCTGTTTTGTAGCCAATGTTTTAATAATATAGAATGAATCGTATTAATAAACTTACTTTGATAGTTTCCATCAGAATTTTGGGCTTCCTTGATCCTGAGTAGCCAATTTAAGAAATGAAATGCGATGGTATTTGGTGCTGCGTTTTGCTTTTTAAGTTCTTCAATCACCATGGTGGTCAACTTTGCAGGTGATAATTCAATGATGTCCTTTGTGTTGGCATCCATAATAGTATAGGTTTGATTGGCTAATATGCATTTCATGATATTGATAAGGGGCAAAGATACAGCCTCCCTACCTAAAATTAGATTTAAATCCAACCGTTCATAGGTTTTGGGATCAAGGGTTTCTGAATGCCTGGTAAATAATAAAGGTTCAATTTGGCAATGTTGATAAGCCTTTGCCCAGTAACTAGCCCCATAATCAAAACCAAATTGTGAATTAGGTAAAACATCTTCAGTGGTGACAAGCACGACTAAAGGCATTCCATCGTATACGATATTAAGTGCTTCAACATTTGCAGTGGCAATATCCTGTTTCTGAAGACCAGGGTCTAACTTAAAATGTTCAGAAAGATTCTCGGCATCAGGAAAATGCTGTATAAAACGCGCGTGATTCCCCTGAAATCCATTGATTACACCTCGAGCCCCAGGGGAATGATTTTTAAATAGAGGGTGTGCCGGAACCGTGTATCCATACCCCGAAAAAGTGTCTGTACCTGGTAGTGAGGCGTCCATGACTCCAGCATAACAGGCTATTGCAGTCCCCTTTTTTAGGACTTCCGGACCTCTCCAAAATAAGCCTTTACCAACTTGATCATTAATTTCACACACAACTAGATTAGGTATAATTGTTTCAATCTCTTTCAAATACTTCTCGGCTAGTTGTTGTTGCTGTTTAATTACCCCTGGAAGAAAAGGCATTTGCTGTAAAATAACGGATTCATCAATAGGCTCTTGAGGATAAAGGTCTGCGTAAAGTGCATAACCACAAGCCAAAGTATGCAATTCCTTTTGCTGTATTTGATACGATTCAACCCATGTATCTTCAATAAGTAAATCATCGTGCCACTCAAAATTAAACTGGCGTGCAAACTCTTGAGTACTAATTTCTATAATTTCATCGTTGCCATTGAGTGGTTTTGAGGAGTAGTTAACAGTATGTGTTTTAGGGAGCTCTAACACTTTAGTAGGCATAAAATTATCCTTTGAGATTCTAAAATGGCTAGTATATATGCTTTTGATTTTTTTTCGAAGAAAATCTGATCTTGTTGTTTAATAAACACTCTTATTAATGAATACTAGAGTCAAGATCGCAGTCCCGCTTTGGATTCGAACGCTTAAAAGGCTGGAAAAATGGTTTACTCTGCGACCCCAAACTAATTGGACGACTTAATTAAAGCATGACGCCTTATTTGAAAAATAACTACATATTATCTATCAAATCTAATCAGAGGCTCTATTTCCTTAGTTTCTGCAAGACTATCACAGAGCAATTTATAGTCAATCAATATATTTTTTATATATTGACAGATTTGATCCCATAATTTTCTTTTATCGAAGATAGTCGCAGCATCCGCGTTGGGGCAATCAATCTCTAAATCGAGCAAAGTAATTCCTTGAGGGTTAAACAAAGAGGTTGTAGTTGTCTTTGCATAATACTCATTCCCATGGGTTTCATATACTCTATTATTGGTAGATATTTTTTTATAAATCTGCTCTTCTTTAATCTGTAAACCGTTATCTGTAGGAATAAAATCAATAGTGGTTTGTGGTTCGCAAGCTCTTACGGCACCTGCGTTTACATTACTTACACAATAATTAGTGGCAAAGGGAAAACCAGCTTGGTGGAAATGCATCAGTGCTTGCATTACTAAATCATTTTGAATTGCTAAATCATACTTGTTGAATAAATGGTTTTTAAAAAAAGCAATGAGTTCATCATTATCGGCAAAGGTATCACCGGGGTTTTTTACTTCAATTCCGGCATTAGCTAGCGCCTGTGGAAGTGGTATACCATTTATGCGGATAGGACATATTTCAGCACCACGTGCCCATCGGTTCCAATCTCTACATGCTTGATCTACATCAGTCGTGGGACCGGCAGTATTCTCTTCTTTCCCATAAGCAAAAATACTTAAATTTTTATATTTCCAGTAAGTACTCATTATTTCTCTGAATTCTGCTTTACTCGTTTGGACCGGAGTATAACAAGTTTATCTTAAGTAAAAATTATCTCGTTGAAAAAAATCCATCTCGAATTGCCTCAACACATCTCTTAGTACCGGACAAAACTGAAAACGCCGTCTTTGCGAGCGTTAGCGAATTAATCTAGTTCGATTATTGAACAAAATTCTGTGCCAGGCGTCATGCTTTTAAAACATTGACTGATTTTTAAACTTTGGTAATTTCACTCTATATCAGTTTAATAGCTAATGATTCCTTAAGAATAGGCATATATAATGACAACTTAGCGATTTAATTTGCATGAAGATTGTAATAGTTAGATGACTTAATAGAGGTTAATTATGAGTAAAGGCCAGGCCCAAAAAAATCTGAATGAACGTACCCACTTAATTCAAAGTCAACTAACATCACGTCATAAAAAATTATCGCAACCTATTGAAGCAGCTAAAGAAGGCAGCCTGGATCTCGAAAGTTTAAAGCAATTAAAAATAGAATTAGAAAAACCTGTTAGATTATCAGAATCTTTGTCTATTCAAATAGAGGATTGCCATCCTTCTACAGGTAAATACAAACGCGCACTACCCAAAGGCTACCAATCAGATATTGCTGCCGTAAATAAAGCAATTACCCGAGCTCAAATCGAAGAACAGCAACCTGATCTACAGGGGATGAAAGCAGACATCCAAGCAAGAAAGAGAGAAATTGCTCACACTTTTAATGTCAAGGCTAAAGATGGTATCCAAAAAATAAAAGACATCTGTCAAGCACATAATGTAAAAGAAGTTGGAAAACAGATCGCCGATTTTTTTCATGAAGAACATCGAAATTTAGATTTAGAAGCCATTGGTGATTATTTAAGTAGCCCAGATGCTGAGAATAAAGAAGCATTACAGGCATTTACAGCTCGGATCAATTTAGCGGGTCAGAAATTTTTACCCGCTTTAAGAAATTATTTAAAAACCTTCCTATTACCCAAAGAGTCGCAAAAGATCGAACGGCTTTTAGAAAGTTTTGGCGAAGCTTATTGTATGCAAAATCCTCAAGGGAATCTTGCTGATAAAACAGCTGGATATATGTTAGCAGTGCAAGCGATGTTTATGGCTACTACTTTTCATAACCCCCAAGCAGCCAAATATAAAATGGACTTTAAACAAGTTAAAAATATCTTAAAGGGAGATAATGGTGGCGCAGATTTCGACGAGGATTTTTTACAAGAAATCTATGATGATATTAAAGCAAATCCTTTTGAATTGAATTTCGTTAAAGCTAGCCCTGGATATGAATTCAATTCTCCTACTCTCGACCATGACTCTACTTTTAATAAATTAGATTTATTGTTGCAATCACCTGCAAAAGCTCAAGTTATTTTTCCTGGAATAGGTGAGCACGTCAAAGCAACTGCCGATCAACCAAAATCTTGGTTAAGTATTTTGACTGGATATAAAGGGACAATCACTCTAACTAATGAAAATACACAAGAGATATTAGCTACTCTCCAAGTTTATAGTCCGAGTGTCATTTCCAAATGGATATTTGGAGACACACACAGAGTAATCATACAACCCATTTCCCAAAATGGACTAGTCGCTCAAGCTAAAATAGATTTAGCGGCAAAAATAGCGGCTAGATTTGAGTTACCAGTGACTCATGTTAAAGCAACCTACGACTATCTGAAAGACGATTTACAAGCTGCTTATAATAAAGAGAAAGGACTTATTCCTCCAACAAATTCATCCAAAAACCGTCATAGTTGGTGGTCTTTCACAGCGGAAAAGTCAGAAGCTCAACAACCGGAGAAAAGCATGTCTCTAGGAAGTAACGCCTCTAGTTAGACCTAGCAGCTATAACCTGATATGAATTAGTTACGACTTAATCTGACATCTCTTGAAATGGTGAGGGTTTCCGGTTTTGATAAAAGTGCGGCGTTGTTGCATAAATCAAATTAAATAAGGTTTCCCTCCCATTAACCAGACTGCACTTGTACAGAAGCTGTCATACCCAGTAAGGTCATTTGGTTTAAAGCACGCGTACCAATCCCGCTTTCTGTTTTTTTCTGAGGTAATTCTCTTGCTTTCATGGCTGGGCCAATGATTCGCTTTAAATCATGGTAATTTTTGAGTTCATTCATAACTCCTTCTAATTTCCACATTCGCTGATACAATGTTTCTTTGAAATATTGTTGTTCCATCTCTTCTTTCATTTGGTTATAAAATTCAGCGTACTTATTGCGTGTCACATACCGAATTGGGCCCTTATTTTTTATCTTTGCCAAGCAACCTTTTGCGAAATTGCATGGTTTGCAATCTGAGACAGATGAAATATAGAGTGTGGCGTCTCCCTGTGATTTACAGGGTTTTAATATGGAATTTTGAGGGCATAGATAATAGTTATTTGTCTCATCATATTGGAAACCTGGCTATTTTCAGAGCTCCCACTACGAGAGCTAAATAAAGGAATATATGTTGTGACAGAATTGTCTCTTAAATAAGAAATTATTTCTCCAGAGCCATAGGCTCTATCAGCAATAGTTTCCTTTATAGAATATAACACCTTCGTTTTCACATATCCAAGCTGTTCCAGGTATGGGACTGAATCATGAAGATCAGCATGAAATTAAAAGAACACACTTCTACCAAGTATCCTGGGTGAAACGAAGTTAAATCCGGGTTACAGCCCTGCAGACCTCCACCCAGGCTTGTATCTTTAAAAAGTAGGCAGAAATGCTTAATCTCAAGGGCACTTGGGATGGGAGAAGAGAGCTTGTATCCAGGCAAGGCAAAAAGCCTGAAACGTAGATTAGGCCCTTCTCCCCACTTATCAATCGACCGCACAGTATCTTAGGCCGCCCGTCAAAGTAAGCCTGTATTCGCAAGCTTGGTCAACGATAAATAACCCCAAGTATTTTTACAGCCCATTGGAGATTAGCATGAGCGCATATGAATTTGTAGGAGTGGATATTGCCAAAGATAAATTTGATAGTTCTCTATGTATTAACAATCGCCATAAGCATGCTGTTTTCTCGAATACAAATCAGGGTCATAACGAGTTTTTAAAG
>NZ_LNYB01000049.1:65397-66013 GCF_001467625.1 Legionella feeleii | reverse complement strand
GGAGATTAGCATGAGCGCATATGAATTTGTAGGAGTGGATATTGCCAAAGATAAATTTGATAGTTCTCTATGTATTAACAATCGCCA
Source organism: Legionella feeleii (assembly GCF_001467625.1). Lineage (GTDB taxonomy): Bacteria > Pseudomonadota > Gammaproteobacteria > Legionellales > Legionellaceae > Tatlockia > Tatlockia feeleii. The sequence continues at coordinate 65,926 of NZ_LNYB01000049.1, read as the reverse complement.
TAAACATGCTGTTTTCTCGAATACAAATCAGGGTCATAACGAGTTTTTAAACTATCTAAATCAATCTGCAGTTTCTCCGTGGGTCTGTATGGAAGCAACGGGGCATTACAGTGAAGAGTTAGCTGATTTCTTAGTCAGGAAAGGGATTCGTGTGAGCGTCATTAACCCTTTTCAAATTAAGAGTTTTGCCAGAGCCTCTTTGGCACGTAATAAAAATGACAGGATTGACGCCAAGCTTATTGCTCAATTTAGTCAACGCATGGAGCCGCGACTGTATCAACCTACTCCAACAGAACAAAAGGAGATGAAAGAATTAACTAAAGTGCTTGATATGCTTAAAGCACAAGTAACCCAGTTAACCAATCAGTTACATAGTATTCGAGGTGCTACAGCCCAAAAATCCTTAAAGAAAATGATTCAGAAATTGGGGCAGGAAATAGAATGTATCCAGAAGAAAATCGATGAGCTGATTAACAATAACCAGCGCCTTAAAGAAAAATTAGACTTATTAATGTCCATTAAAGGCATT
>NZ_LNYB01000049.1:61070-65387 GCF_001467625.1 Legionella feeleii | reverse complement strand
AAAATCCTTAAAGAAAATGATTCAGAAATTGGGGCAGGAAATAGAATGTATCCAGAAGAAAATCGATGAGCTGATTAACAATAACCAGCGACTTAAAGAAAAATTAGACTTATTAATATCCATTAAAGGCATCGGTAAACTCACCGCTTACTATATCCTCGCCCGTATGCCTGATATTCATTCCTTTCAAACTGCTAAACAGTTCGCTGCCTATATCGGCATTACTCCAAAACAACATCAATCAGGTTCTTTCACTGGTAAAACCACCCTATCAAGACTCGGCGATAGTCGTTTAAGAAAAGCCCTCTATATGGCTGCTTTAGTCGCCAAGCGATATAACAAAGCTCTTCATTGCTTTGTAAATAGACTGCGGATAAAAGGTAAAACCCCAAAAACAATTATCTGTGCTGTTATGCGTAAACTAGCCCATATCATCTTTGGCGTTCTTAAAAATAACAAACCTTTTAATGAAAATTGGGCTTGCTTTTAAAGACAGTATCTACGTTTTTTGCATCCAGCCTTGGGTCCATACATAACGATGCCTAGTATAGATGTGTGATTTGTTGTATTGAAGGTTTTTAAGTATACTTTATTTGATTGTTTTTGGATAAAAGAAGCACAATAAATTTGTAACTGATTTCACTATAAATCATCAGTTACCACCCCGCTGATTTAAAGTTTTTGCTATAGGCGTTTAAATATGACATTTATATAAGGATATTTAAATGATAAAGCCTAAATTACCAAAGAATGAAGCTGAGCGCTTACATGCCTTAAGAGCACTACAAATTCTAGATAGCTCCCACGAAGAAAGATTTGATCGTGTTACACGAATGGCTAAAAGATTGTTTGGCGTCTCGATTTCATTAGTGAGTTTAGTTGACGAAAATCGCCAGTGGTTTAAATCTGCGCAGGGAATAGATGCTTCTGAAACGTCCAGGGAAATTTCTTTTTGTGGTCATGCTATTAATCAAGAAGGCTTATTTATCATACCAAACGCGCTTGAAGATGTCCGTTTTATTGATAACCCCTTAGTAATAAATCACCCAAATATACGCTTTTATGCAGGCTATCCTTTGAAACTAAGGCAAGGGATAGTTTTAGGCACTCTATGTCTTATCGATTCAAATCCACGAGAAATGAATGATGAGGACCAACAGCTGCTCAAGGATTTAGGTGAGATGATAGAGCAAGAAATTAAATCGATACAATTAGCCACATTGGATGAATTGACGATGATTTCTAACAGGCGGGGATTTTTAACATTAGCCGACCACAGTATGAAAATTTGCCGAAGACATAAAAAGCCGATGGCTTTCTTATTATTTGATTTGAACAAATTTAAAATAATCAACGATAAATATGGACATCATGAGGGTGATTTTGTGTTAACAATGTTTGCACAAATCATGCTTGAGTCTTTTCGAGAGTGTGATGTGGTAGCTCGACTCGGAGGGGATGAATTTGTCACTCTGTTGGTCGATTGCGATGACAATGAAATTAACACTATTTTAAAACGTTTTAAGACAAATATTGAAAATGCGAATGCTACCTTGAGCAAACCCTACAATATTGAATACAGCAGTGGGGTCGCTCATTTTTCATATGATACTGATAAGTCAATAGACGAAATGCTTCAAGAGGCCGATGCAGCAATGTACGAAGATAAACAAGGAAAAGCTAGATAGAAGACTCTACATAATAACAAGGATAGTCATACAGCCATGTATACCTCTTCTTGTTACAGTACGCTTAGGCACATGACCCCCGATTGTCTTACTAAAAAGATAAAATTACTACTTTGGGTCAAAGGAAAATTATGGGGCTAGGCTTGTTTTGAATTATTAAATAAAAGATTAAAGCCCCTAGTATAACAGGGAGGATAACGGATAAATGATATTCTCTTACATCTTCAACTGTGGATAAAAAGGCTAGTACTTCGTTCATCTGTCTACTTGCATCAGTTCAATTAACTACGCGATTATACTGAATAGATGACTAATTTATGGTCATGAAAAGACCCTGGGTGCAGAGGAACTTGCAATTAATTATGAAGACAGATAACGATAGTGTGTAGGCTTGGAAATTTTTAAAACTTTACAAATTTCTTCAATAGACAAGCTTTTATCCTGATGCATTTGCTTGGCCACCTGTATTTTTGATGGTTCTACTTTAGGCCGTCCTCCCATCTTTCCCCTAGCCCTGGCTACAGTTAAACCAGCATGCAAGAAATGTGGTGGCCTGTTAGGTATGTTGAATGACGGATATCTAAATATCTTGACTACTATTGCTTCGCTAAAAAATCCAGATTTGATAGTTCCGAATAAAAACCTAGCTATAGGGAAAGCGCTCGTTTATGGTGGGAAACACACATTTTATTAGATTAAGCTGAAATTCCCCTTTCTGTCAGTTCTTCCTCAGAAATCCGGCAAGGGGGGCAATCATAGAAGAATAGCTCTTATAGATCTCTTTTTTTCGTCCAAAAATCCGCGCCTATATCAGTAATTACAGGGTGAACCAACTCAGACGTTTTGGATTAAGCGAAAAAATTTAAGCTAAATAGAAGGCCGCAAAAGTAAGAATGGCGGTTAACAGCCCATTCACTAGGAAGACAATGCTTTGTTCGATGGCTCCTAGAAGAATAGATATCGTGCTAATAATCGACCCAAGAACATACATCCTCTGCTTCCTAAAATAATAAACAATTATGCCATAGCCGAGTTAACAAATAATAAATTTTTAACTTTAATTTCAGTGACTCAATATAATAATGAGATGCTCTATCAATGGCGCCATCAAGTTAACTTTGGAGCTAGACTAAGAGCATATTTATGCGCCTAAAATTTGGGCTTTCTTCTCCCTTGCGCTAGAAAAAGTTAAATTGACAGTGCGCTTTGGCGTTCTTAAAAATAACAAAACTTTTTATGAGAATTGGACTTGGTTTTAAAGATAGTATCTACTAGCTTATTTTTAAGCAAGCAAGTTAATAATCAGGACAATAGCCTGGGTGCAAACGAAGCTTCGCTCTCACCCAGGCACACTACGTCTATACTAATAATCCTGCGCTGGGTATGAGTACAGGCAAGGAAACCTGCCCTTGAGAGTTAGTAAGCTCATAATTTTTTGCTTGCTCGCAAAATTGGACTAAATCATCAATTAGCGCTTTAGTTTCACTTTTCCAAAGGCTTGCAGAAATATCATTTGAACGGTAATTATTTAATGCATTTTGGAATCCATCTACATCAAAGAATCCATCACTAAAGTGAGTTAGAATACCTTGAAGCGCTCTAATTTTCGCATGCCGCTCACGATAACGATAAAAACCAAAGCAGCCCTCTAAATCAACTTCAATTTTCTTGATATGCGCCTGAACTTTACCACGCATCTCCTGAAAATTCTGTGGTAGATTATCAAGTATTTTCTGGATTTTTTGCTCACGTACTACGGTTGCATTTTGTCCTTCTTCTAACCAGGATAAATCGTTAGTTTTTCCTAATTCTGTTCCTGACATTTTAGCCAATGCCTCTTTGGCGTTTGCGTGCAAAGGCATACCATTGTCAGAAATAAATACTTTATCGAGTCTATAATGGGCAAATGAAAAGGGGGCTATGCGCTCGTTAATCTCTTCACGTTTGAAAAATAGACGGCCTAACCAGCTCTGTGCTACTGCCCCGGGACCTGAGGTATACACAATGTTTGTTTTCAACAGGGCCATGCGGTTTTTTTCGCGCATTATAGTTAAAAATTTATCATCGTCAGATATAGAAGCAGCCATTTTAAATTGCTGGTATTGCGCAGAAGGTAAGAAGAGCCAATTGAACCAGCCTAGTTGTGATTGCACCTGGCTTCTTAGCAGGGCAGCAGCTTGCCGAATTTTTTCGCTCTCAGGCAAAAACTGAGAGTATGGTCCGTTCCCTAAAATATTTTGGCTGAAAATCGTATTATTTTCCGTCGCCTTTATGATGTCTTGGCGTACCTCACGTGCTGTTTTGCCCATACCGATGGCAGCTAAGTGTTGAAGCGCTTCATAATTGGGATCGATGGATAAAAGATGCGGCACGAGGAAAGGGGGTACAAATTGTTGCAGGCTCGTTGCATGACTAATTAAATGAGTGTCAAAAACAGATGATCCATGCCTTCGCAAACTAGCACCATAAAGGAATTGCTGTATTTTTTTGATATCCGCGCTGGCAGCTTGGCCATCAACCACAGCGAGTGTGTCATTGTTCAGAGCAAGGGATTCGATGTCTCTAGTTACAGCGACACTTCCTAGGTTGACTAAAAGAGGCTTTTCGACCGGAATTGTCAGCGGTACCT
>NZ_LNYB01000049.1:0-61060 GCF_001467625.1 Legionella feeleii | reverse complement strand
TAAAACCACCCTATCAAGACTCAGCGATAGTCGTTTAAGAAAAGCCCTCTATATGGCTGCTTTAGTCGCCAAGCGATATAACAAAGCTCTCCTCTGCTTTGTAAAAGGTAAAACCCCAAAAACAATTATCTGTGCTGTTATGCGTAAACTAGCCCATATCATCTTTGGCGTTCTTAAAAATAACAAACCTTTTAATGAAAATTGGGCTTGCTTTTAAAGACAGTATCTACGTTTTGCGTATGCAAATTGAGGAAGGGTTTCGAGATCTCAAATCGACTAAAGATGGCTTTTGATTCGAGCATGTTTAGCCCTGTATTGTCCTTCTTATATTTGCTTAAAATTACCGCTGTAACAGTAATTTTTGAATTTTAAATCACTTAATACCTAGTCAACGAGAAAACAGGGCGATTTTCACTGCTATAACAGTAATTTATAGCGAATTTATACAGGGATAATGAAATATTCACTGTCTTTTTCTCTTTTTTACTGCTATAACAGTAAAATACAATTAATTCATGGTATTTACATGCCCACACTCGAGATTGCGAATTTAGTCCATTACTACCGCAAGCAAAGCGGCTTATCGCAACAGGAATTAGCCCGGTTAGCGGGTGTCGGCAAGACGGTTATCTATGATATTGAAAAAGGGAAAGAATCGGTGCGGTTAAACACCTTGCTCAAAGTATTCGATGTTTTAAATATCCAAATGAAATTTGAAACACCTTTTCCTCAGGCAACGGATAAGAATTCATGAGAAAAGCATACGTATCAGTGAATGGCATTAAGGCTGGAACATTAGAAGAATTACAGGGTGGAAAATATCAATTTACCTACTTTGATGAGTATCAGGGGGCACCTGTTTCTCTCACAATGCCGTTAACCAATGAAGCCTATGACTTTGACGTATTCCCCCCCTTTTTTGAAGGCTTACTTCCTGAAGGCATTATGCTTGAAGCCCTGTTACGTAAATACAAGATAGATAGAAACGACTATTTTGGCCAGCTCATCATAGTTGGCCAGGATGTAGTAGGCGCAGTGACTATTGAGGAATTGAAATGAAACGCTGCCCTATTACTTATGAAAGGATTAGTGACCAGGAAAACTATTCAAAACGTGGATTGCATTTGCTTTCCCCCCAATTAAATAACCTTAGTCCATTGGATTTAAGTGCTGATGAGCAGCGGCAAGAAGCCATTGCTCGAGTCGGAAAGATGTCTATTCAAGGTGTCCAAAAGAAACTAAGCGCAAAACTGAAGATTAAAGAGGGGTGTTTTGAAATCGTTGATCAACATGGTCATTATATTTTAAAACCACAAAGTGATAGTTATCCGGAGTTACCGGAAAATGAAGCCATTACAATGACTCTTGCCAAAACCATTGGCCTTGAAGTGCCGGTTCATGGTTTGGTTTATTCTAAAGACAACAGTTTGACCTACTTCATTAAACGGTTTGATCGAGTAGGCCACAATAAAAAATTAGCTTTAGAAGATTTTGCACAACTATCAGGCGAAGATCGACATACAAAATATAAAAGCTCCATGGAAAAAGTGATTGCCGTTATAGAACAGTTTTGTACATTCCCCAAAATTGAATTCGTGAAATTATTTAAGTTGACCTTGTTTAACTTCCTGGTCGGCAATGAAGACATGCATCTCAAAAATTTTTCCCTAATAACAAGGGAGAGGAAAATTTCCCTATCACCAGCCTATGATTTACTTAACTCAACGATCGCTCAAAAAAACACCAAAGAAGAAATTGCCTTGCCCCTAAAAGGGAAAAAAAATAATTTAACAAAGAGTGATTTTATTAAATACTTTGCCGTTGAAAAATTAGGCTTAAACCAGAACGTCATTGATGGGATCCTACAAGAATTCCAGCAAATAATACCTGAATGGCGAAAGCTGATTGGTTTCAGTTTTTTATCCCCACAGATGCAGGAAAACTACCTTCAATTGCTCGATCAACGATGGAAGCGATTAAATTTTTTTGATTAACTGATATCAGCCGTCTCCATCTTATGTTTAAGAATAAAATTCGCTAATTCAGGTTAAAGCCAATTCTCAATGTTTGGTAGATCCTGGTTGCAAGCAACCAGGCTACAATAACCTCTGCTTTGCGATTCTCAAGACTCTACTTCTGCAATGGCTTGATTTAGACGTTCTTCGTTTTTAGGACGAGCCCTTAGATAAAGGGTTGCTTCGTATAATTTAAAAATATGTTCAATATTTGTTCATACGGGGTTTTATAACTATACTAAAGAAAAGTTACAGACCCTGTCCGAAGTAAAACAGCCCTGCTCAGGAACTGAAAAATAGGAGCGGGTCTGTCAACGATTGGAACAGCGATTTCTGTTAGAGTCAGGAGGTAGGAACGATGACTAAGCACGAAAAGAGAGAAAAGCAATCTAAAACACTCCATAAAGAGGAAAAGGTTAATCCTAAAGACCTGGAAAAGGTAAGCGGAGGTCGTTTGGGAGGACCAATCCCGGGCTGGATTGATGGCAGGCCAAGAAAGCCAAGACCCGGATAAAGGAAGGCGCCGTTAGCATGACAGTGCATGCACTATTAAAACCTCAGAGTGTGGAAGAATTTTCAACTACGTTTCTGAATTACGGCCTCCTCGCCAACGCTGCATTACTTATAGCTATATTTATCCTTTTGCAGGAGCTTTAGCAGGTATACTGATGAGTGCAGGAGTCTTTAATTGGGATTTCCATTCCTGTTGCTTCTTTTATTGGAATAATCGGCGCTATTTCCGTATTTAAAGTCGTTTTTATTGATAAACGCGAATTGAAATGTGCCTGCGTTGGCGGAGACAGCAATGTACCTTTAGGGTTTCTATCTTAACCGAAAATGATGACAGGATGGCTCTGGCAATGCGAGTAAGCTGAATATTTCTAATCCACATAATCGAATTCCAACCTCCTGCAGAACCTTTAATTCTTCAGATTTAATATATACTTATAAATCATAGGGCAATGGCACGTTTCAAGGACGATGAATGAAATCAAAAATACTGGACTTCTTTTCTAAGTTACGAGCGAGTTATTGGTATATCCCTTTGATAATGTCTGTCATTGCACTTCTACTTTCTGTTTTAACTTTACGTTTAGATCATTTATTTGTTTGGCAATGGTTAGAAAAATGGGGATGGTTTCATGCCAGCAACCCCGAAGGAGCTCGCAGTATTTTATCCATAATCGCTACATCAATGATTACCGTAGCCGGAGTTACCTTCTCGATGACCATTGTAGCCGTCGCTTTTGCTGGCAGTCAGATTGGTCCAAGACTGACTTCAAATTTTATGAGAGATAGAGCAAATCAAATCACATTGGGCACTTTTATTGCTACCTTTTTATTTTGTTTATTTATTCTATTAGCTCTTTTTAACTCGAATAAAGAAGGGATTTCACAGATTAATGGGCAAGTTTTTATTCCTCAAATCTCTTTGCTAATTGCTATCGTGCTCACTATAAGCAGCCTGGTGGTTTTGATTGGCTTTATTCATCACATCCCCGAAAGCATAAATATGTCGAATGTGATTGCCCAGGTTGGAGAGGAATTAAATCGTCAAATCAGTTCTCAATTTCCCATCAATATAGGCAAAGAATACGCGCAAAAATCACCAGACTTGTCTTCACTAAAGAAGACGATTGTATCATCCACTACTCAGGGGTACATTCGTATCCTGGAGGGAAATTCACTAATTGATATTGCCACAAAAAATGATTTCATTATTCAATTAGAAGTACGTCCTGGTGCTTATATTACTGAAGACGTAACCCTACTCGTTATTTACTCATCTAAAAACGTGGATGAACAGATTAAAAAACAATGTACTGAAGCGTTCGCGTTAGGCCTTAAACGCAATCAAGAGCAGGATATTCTTTTTCTGGTAGATGAACTGGTTGAAATTATTGCCCGCGCCTTATCACCAGGTATTAATGATCCGTTTACAGCCATAACCTGCCTGGATTGGCTTCAATCAAGTGTACAAAAATTATCGAAAGAGGACGAGCCGTCACCTTATCGCGCCGATAGTGAAAATAAATTACGGTTAATAACAAAACCGATTACCTTTGAGGAATTTTGTGATCTAATATTTGTCAGAGTACAACCTTATGTATGTAAAGATAGGAACGCAACTTTTCATATGATGGAAATGATTATTTCCATCCATAAAGCACTCATAAATCCGCGACAGAGAGCTATTATAAGCGCCCATGCATTTTCACTTAAGGAAGCTGCAAATGAAAGTCTTCCACTTGCCGAAGACCGTAAAAAACTTTTAAGTCTATATGAGCATCATTTTGTTAATAATATAGACTAGTGAACTTTCCTATTAATCCTGGTCATTTGTTTCACATAAATTATACCCCATATAACCCCTAATAGAGCTGCAGTAACGGATCCCAGAAGTACTCCCAATTTTGCAGCATTTAAAAACCTCATATCCTTAAAAGCTAACATGGCAATAAACATTGACATAGTAAATCCAATTCCGGCAAGGAGTCCTACCAACCAAAGACCTTTCCATGTGATGCCATCTGGTAAATGACACCATTTTAACTTTATGCAAGCCCAGCTTATTCCAACAATCCCAATAGGTTTTCCACAAACCAGTGCGACAACAATGCCCGTTATAATATATAACTCTGAGGCAGAATAAGTACTACTACTGAGATTTATACCCGCATTTGCTAATGCAAATAGTGGCATGACGATATAAGCAATCCATGGATGTAGTGCTTGCTCAACTCGAACTACTGGAGGTAATAACTCTCTTTTAGCCACTTGAAGCTTCTGAAGTAGTCGCCTTTGACTATGCCCTTGTTCTGACTTTATATCTCGTCCTGTAAGCTCGCCAGTAATACGTAATAATAAATCTAAAGGATGCTCAGACATAGGCTTGGATCTCACAGGAGTCATTAGACCAAGAATTACTCCTGCTAAGGTAGGATGGGCCCCACTCATAAGGATTCCAAACCAAACAAAGCTTCCTGGAATAAGATAGCTCCATGCTGAACCAATACCAATGCGCTGAAAACCCAATACCAATAAGATACCTATTCCTGCTGTTAGAAATCCCAAATAATTGAGACCTTCGGAATAAAATAAAGCAATAATGAGAACAGCAATAATATCGTCAATAATAGCTAAAGAAAGCAAGAATACTCTAATTTCGCCAGGAATAGAGCGGCCTAATAAGGCTAGTATTCCCACTGCAAATGCAATATCAGTTGCCGTGGGAACAGCCCAACCATTTTGTTGTATTGGTGCAAAATTAAAAGCAAGAAAAATTATTGCTGGAATAATAACCCCACCGAAGGCCGCAATAACAGGCAGGATTGCTTGCTTGATTTTGCTTAAGGCCCCCTCATGCAGCTCACTACGAATTTCCATACCCACAACAAGAAAGAAAAAGGTCATAAGAATATCGTTGATCCAAAAATGAAGTGACTTAGAAAATTCAAAGCGTCCTAAACTAATAGAAAGTGATGTATGCCATATATTTGCATAGCTATCAGCCCACTGGGAATTAGCCCATATTAGCGCTATTGTGGCCGAAATAAACAGGAGGACACCGCTCACAGCTTCAATATGAAGAAAATGTTCAATTGACGCAAAAGCACGCGCAGCCAAAATTTGAGTACGCCGCGGCTTGGGATGGGGCTTTTTACTCATCACCATGGAAATCCTTCGTTGATTAAACAGGAAAGTAATAATCAAATCATGGTATTATAATAAAGTGTGGCCTGCACCACGAAAAATGATGGGTTACAATTTTTCTGCAAAAATAATTTCCACTGAATATACTGTGAGAATTGTTTCTAAAGCTGATCCATAAGAGAAGCAAGATAATAAGGTTATAGAGAACCTTATTATCTTGTTTTAGTGATTAATATTGGGATTTAATGATAAGGCCAGCTGCAAAGCCAACTGCCCCAACCACAACAACTCCAATTTCTTTCTTATGATTCCATAACTTGGTAAAAAATGAAGGTTGATAGGTTGGCTCAGTCCTGATTTCCTCTTCCTGAACTGGTGGTTCAGAAGTGATGGTTCTTTGAACTCCCATCTCTTCTTCAGAACGGGACGGTTTGCGGGCAAAGAAAGGACATTTGCTAATAGCTTGCGTTGATATTCTGGTTCTTACTTTTTCTTTATCAACAGGCTTTACTTCAGCCCTCACAATCGTATCCATAGGAATTCGCAACGATTTTGCCAATTGCGGATCCAAGTGGGCAATTAAAGGTTGAAGCCCTGCATTGATTCCCTTTGACCCTTCTGATTGAGCGGTGGTTAAGGGGTATTCCTGTAGTTTTAAACCAATTCCGTACAAAATTCTTAACCCATGCGTTAATTGCTCCGCTTCTTGGGTCGTTAAATAAGACATGGCTTCTTCGGTGCTAACGCCAGGTTTTGCAAGATGACAAATTAACGCCGGTAGTTTATCCAAACCCAGTTCTTTGCGTAAAATCTGTAACACAGGTCCGCAATAATCAAACTGAGTGCCAGTAATAACTCGCTCATCACGGTCTTTAGGGAAGTTTTCTGTGACAACAGCTAATTCCTCGATTATTCTTTGCGCAGAATCCTGATCCAAAACGCTCGATAAAAGATCATATAAATCACTCTTTCCTTTTTGAGAAAAGGCTTCAGGCAATAATTGTTCTACAATCATTTCTTCTGCAACTAACATCGCAGTAGACAACACGGTTGCGACATGGCTGCCAGTATTAAAAGAAGGGCTAACTAAATAACCATTGACTTCAGCATCAATGAAATCACGATGGCTCTGGATAATCACACTATCATCAAAGGCTCGAAAGATAGGCTGGTCTGTACTGTCTTTCATATCAAAAGCATAGGCAATTGCCTTTAAATTGTTATAAGTCACCGCAAAATTATTCGTAAACCTGATAGGTAAGACTGTTCGCTTGCTTCGCGGCTGACTCACACGCAACGGTTGCACCATTTCATCCTGCAAAGCACCTACCAGAAAATCATCCACACAGGAGGGATCGTCTTGTATGGCTTTTTGCATCCGACTGTAAGCGACGGCCAAGGAAGTGCTGAGCAATGGTCGTGGATCAAAATTGTATTTTTGTAAGTAATCAAAAATGACATACATCGCATTAAAAGCCTGGTTTTGAATAAACAAACCTAAACCACTGCTATTAACCAGGTTACCTGCTTGTAAAATTTTTTGCTGTGCCGGGCGTTTTTCATAAAACCCCCCTTCTGAAATGGCTGTCACGCGAATGATGTCTTCTGTTATTTCTTGTGGCAATACCTCCCCTGTTTCGGCATGGATAATCCAACCTAAGGGAGCAAAATTTTCATGTTCAGGGGTAGAAATGGCCAGTCCGTTAGATTCCCGGGTATATTCCTGCCTGTCATCCATATAAAAGCCGAGCTTGCTTATCTGCGCAACTTCAGGCGTCAAACTAAATTCGGAAAATACTTCTGCAACCGGTTTCCCTGATTCCCGTAACGCTTTGTCGATCGCTTCTCGCTCACTGGGACTAAGAGAAGAAGGGCAAGCTAGATAAGTGAACCCTTGTTTGGTCAGTTCATAGCGCATATTTCGGCCAACATTCCATACGGGAGCGTGAATAATATCCCATAGCCCTTGCTCGCCATAGGTCGTTTGTCTATTCACATGAACCAGAGGCTGTGCCCTTTCGTTTAATAATTTTGAACGGCCTAATGATAAATGACTTGTAAACTCTAAGGATTGGCCAACCGCTTTTGGGCTCATGGCGTCAGACCCATCGAAGAACATATCAACCTCATCATTGCCATGTGCAGGTCGTTCTACAGGGTTGCTCGAGTAATCAAATTTTGCAACTTGCTGTAATAATCCAGCACGTTGCCCCTGTCCTAAATGAAATCGAATGACTAACGCGCCAATATTTTTGAAGCGTTCAGTAAACGCTTCGAGTGGGCTTAACTCTGAATTAAAATCAATGTATCCTTTTTCATCAAAGTTACCTTCTCCATACTGGGCACCTTGATAAGACAAAGTAATCCCGGGATAAGATTTTTTGTCTTGCTTGATTTGTTCATAAATAGTCGTCTTAGATTGCATAATAATCACTATATCTAAAAAAATGCGTGCAGTATATATCATGATTATTAAGGCCATATTAACACCAAATTGGTTATTATATTTCCAAAAAAGAGGCAGCGTTGAGCTATTGAAGAACGATATTGGGGAGGCCCTGCAATCGCCCCCCATAGATTAGCTTGTTTGCTCTAAATTACATGGCAGCGGTATATCGAGCCCCATCGTCAAATCTGCCTTTTAGCTCAACAAAATTTCTTGCTGGCTGGAAAAAAGTAGCCTGGGTCATTGAAAATTCAGGCTGGACAGGCATCATTTCCGGAAGCTGTAAAAGCTTGCAATAATGTGCGGTAAGCAACATGCTCTCTTCAAGATTTAAATTATTTTTCTTGAACCATCTTATTAATGCATCAGTATAATCGGCACAATCTAATTGATAGTCACTGGGCAAGAACTTTCCTAAATGAGCACGCGCTTTAAGTACCTCCAGGAAAAATGCGGTGATTTCTTTCTGAAACGCCTCATGCCCAGGTATGTTAATGTCAGATACCATATCCAAAGAACAAACATGCTTCCCTGCCTGATGCCGGGTAATCGATACGCCCCCGTTCGTCCCTTGCAGGTAGCGTAAATACATCCCGGATACAATGGGGTAATAACCTTTCTTGTTGTATTCCTGTAAGGTCGTAAATACCTTTTCCAGTGCAACGACTATCTCATGATGGTCGGCGCTTACTTCAAATAACAAACCAGTATCCTCGACATTACGCGGATAGCCGGTTTGATGATGAACGGAGTCATACCAACGTGAAACAGAGGTTTCACCGGTGCTTCCGATCACCAGGGGAAGCACCACATATTGCGCAAAAAATGGGATCCAGGAAGGATATCGGCACAGAAATTCGCTCACATGCAGGGAGTCGAAAATCCTGGTTTCCATTTCTTGCTTCACATGGGTTAAGGGAGTACGGGCATTCCGATCCAAATCGGTCTTCTCTACGGGACGCCAACGGTATACACAGACATTTTTAAAGGTTCGATTAGTCAACTCATCCGGTTGGTAGGTAGGCATAAGATAAACACTGGTATAAGGATCACGTTCCAGTAACCCGTCTTTAATCTCTTCGATTAATTGAGCGACACTCATAACTTCTCTGCTGCATTCTAATTTTTTGGCTTCAGTACATTGAATTTCGGCACTTAAAACAAAACCGAACAATCCCTGGTGGCCCGAGCAAATTGTCTCAAAATCAGGATGACTGGCATCAATCGTCACAATTTCCCCATTAGGCAGACAAAGGGTCATGGATTTGATAAGACCTGATACACCCGGTTGGTCTTTTCCGGTGCCAATGCCACTGTTGGCTGCCAAACCAATAAACGAAATATAGGGATTTAACGAAGAAGTAGGTAAAGTCAGGTTATATCGCTCATAGAGCTGTTCATTGATTTCACCCACTTGCATACTGGCGCCAATCGTGACGACTTGATGCTCCCTGTCAACGGCTTTAATTTCCGTAAATTCTTTTCCTACCAAACGAATAACAATGTCGGCATCCTCTACACCGTGTACTGAATAGGATTCACTGTATTTTTTTCCTCGCCCTCCAGCCGCAGGCCTTACCAGGATCCGTTGTGCAGGATCTTTCTTTTTATTTAAAGCAGTAATGAACTTCAGAACCGCGCTTAATGATGCCGTATCATTAACATCTAATACCAAGGCATTTTTATTTCTTCTAAATTTTGAATAATTTGTCCATCCAGTGGATGATTTAACTTGCAGATTATTTAAGTGAATAAAACGCAGTAACACAGCACGCTCTTTTGGAGAAAACGCCATCTCGCACCTCATTTAATATTGGTTAAAATGGTTAATATCTGAGCAAAATGACCGCTTAATTTAAAGCGAATTGTTTTCCAGGCAAGATTCCAATTTGGAATTAGAAAGACTAATGCCCGGTTTGATGTATTGCAGCCACGGTTATTATTGCGCTATTTTAAGTTAACGCGTTCACTCTTTAATTGGCATTAAAACCACCTGGTTTTGTACCTCCAGTTAAAGTCCCTTATGGTGGTAGAGTCCTATGATCGATTCGTCATTAATACACCTCTCCCCTTTCTATGAGCTGACTTCACTCCTGATATTGGCAACCACCATAGGTTTTTTCTGTCTGCTGCTTCGACAGCCAACGATTGTTGGGTTCATCATAGTAGGGATACTGGTGGGGCCTGCCTTTCTTGGGATTATACAGTCCCATGACCCTATCGAATTATTGGCTGAATTAGGCATTGCTGTATTGCTTTTTCTTGTCGGCCTGAAACTGGATCTCCACCTGATAAAAACCTTAGGCCTGGTTTCCCTGGCTACAGGGCTTGGACAAATCGTGTTTACGTCCCTGATTGGTTTTTTTATCGCCAAAGGTCTCGGCATGGATTCAGTAACAGCGCTCTATGTCTCTGTTGCGCTGACATTTTCCAGTACCATCATCATTGTCAAACTGCTTTCAGATAAACATGAAGTGGATTCCCTTCATGGCCGTATCGCGCTGGGATGTCTTATTGTGCAAGATCTGGTGGTTGTCTTAGCCATGATAACCTTATCCACCCTTGCTATTGGCAGCGGGGTTGGCCTGACAACACATATCGTCAAAGTCTTTTTATACGGTATAACACTTTTTGTCTTTGTTGGTCTATTCCTCCGCTATCTGGCCAATCCTTTGGTCAACCGCATGGCCCACTCCCCCGAGTTATTAATTATTTTTGCCATAGCCTGGGCAGCACTTATGGCCGCTTTGGGTAGTTACTTTGGCTTTAGCAAAGAACTGGGGGGACTGATTGCAGGGATCTCATTGGCCTCGACGCCGATCAGGGACACAATTGCCGCAAGACTATCTCCCTTGCGTGACTTCCTATTACTTTTTTTCTTTATCGCATTGGGCTCACAACTGAGTTTTAACCAGCTTGGCCATCAGGCCGCGCCAGCAATCCTGTTCTCTTTATTTGTCCTGGTTGGAAATCCACTCATCATGCTGGCAATTATGGGTGCGATGGGGTATCGCAAACGCACCGCTTTTTTAGCCGGATTGACTGTCGCGCAAATCAGTGAATTTTCGTTGGTGTTTATGGTCATGGGAGTATCGTTAGGTCATGTTTCAACAGACTCGTTAGGGTTAGTCACTCTGGTGGGATTAATTACCATTGCCCTTTCGGTTTATATGATTACTTATTCGCAAACTCTTTATCGTTGGTTGGAACCAGGCCTGTCCTTTTTTGAACGCAGCAATCCCTACCGGGAAAATATAGAAATTCCTCCTTCAATCCATAAAAATAACTATGACATTGTCATTTTTGGGTTAGGACGGTTTGGTAAAGCGATAGCAAAATTATTAATTGCGAAAAAATTAAATGTCCTGGCTGTTGATTTTAATCCCGACGAAATCAGGGAATGGGAGTTTCAAGGCTATGACGCAATCTATGGGGACGCCTGTGATATTGAATTTCTGGCTTCCTTGCCTTTAAATCAAGCAAAATGGATTATTTGCACGATTCCACAACACTTGCTTGGGGTAACCTATCAAGATCCAAGAATCATTTTGACTGAAACCATAAGACAAGCCAAAATCTCTAGTTATATCGCAGTAACGACACACCATACTTCGGAAATAAAATCATTAAAAGCACGGGGAGTTGATGTCGTTTTACAGCCCTTTTATGATGCGGCAACCAGGGCGGTTGAAATAATCGCGGCGCTATCAGAAAGCAATCCAACGAAGGCTGGCAAAGAATAAACTATCAATCTTTTAGCACATCACCACCACTTATTTGTAGTTGGGATCAACCAGTTTTATTTTTTCTTCCGGATATAAATAGTTATCCAGATTTTTGTATTGGAAAAATCTGACCTGGGGAATTATAAGCCAAGATAATATTGATTTATCTACGATTAAAACAGATGCAATACTGATTAGCACAGATGATTACCACCTAGCAGAGCCAATTTAGCCTGTCAACCCCTATGCATAATGGCAATATTGTGGAATAATATTGCCCAATTGCAATAATATTTGTCTATTAATATGAAAGTAAAAGCAATTCCTTTAATACTCGCTATTTTTTTTCCTGCCGCTTTATTCGCAGGTACTGCAACTTGCCCTTTACCAAACGGGATCAATGTCCACACTGCAAAGCGACTTTTAACGATCTGTAAACACGGCTCTGTCGTTAAGAGCTTTGATGTCGCTCTCGGATACAAAGGTGTGGGTAAAAAACGAGCGGGTGATAATAAAACCCCTATTGGTTTATATGGGTTAGCTTATCCAAGAAAATCCAATCAATTTAAAGTCTTTATTCCAATTCTCTATCCGACTGCCAAGCAAAGGGCTGCAGGCTATACAGGCAGGGATGTCGGTATCCATGGACCAACCCAGTCAGCCAGTTTGTTTGGTTGGTTAAGCCACTTACCAGGCGCAACGCGTGGATGCATTGCTGTGGGTAAAAATAACTATATTGAATATGTGGCGAACTGGGTAAAAACGAATCCTGGAACCAAGGTTCTCATTATTTAAGTAAGATTTATTTTTTAGATAGCCATCGCGAGCTTTATTCTAAATGCCGGTTAACAGCATGGATAAAGCTCGGCATTAACCTCGCCAGCTCTTAAGCACGTTCAATCAACTCCCTCACAATATTAACGATTTGCTGCAGGCCCGCTAGTCCAGCAATCCAGACACTCCAATACCGCAACAGGGGTGCCTCTTTTTTATAGGATTCGGTTAGCGGGAATCAACCCTATGGGTAATTTTACCCATCCACACTTTATACTGACTGCCTTACAATTGCCCACAAAAGACGTCCATCACCATGATGCCACTGTTATTTTGGGGAGTAATCAATGCCTGGTTCTACTAATAAGCGCGATATTGCATTATTGGACGTAGATAACACCGTACTTTTCGGTGCTGCTCCAAACACAACTTATAATGATGATTTACTCGATGCCCTCCTTGAGGCAGGCGTTCGTGATATTTATTTGTTCACCTCCATGACCATTAATGCAGAGGGTGTTATGGAACGGCAAACACTTGCAAACCATATGGAAAGCAAAGGATTTAAAGTGCATGGAGTTATTACTCCCAGCGATATCTTTTGGCATTTGGATCAGGAGTTAATGAAGGGCTTCCTAAGCCATTTTAAACGTCCTGATAATAGTTTAACAAAAACACTGTTAGAGCAAGATCAATATAGTGCCATTAATTTTGCGATTGAGTCTCAACCAGGGGTTGCTTTTGCACTAGCCTTGAACAATCCTGAAAGTATGGCTGGCATCACAGCACATAGCCAGGCAGCGAATAGTGTTCTGGGGCTAGTCAAGAAGGCTAACGATGAATACCTGACTGAAAAGGGCCACATGTATGACTTATTTATAAAACATAAGCCAGAATGGGTGAACCGTATCATTTTTGTCGATGACGCCAATGACAATATCAACGCGGTTGAAAAAGCGAATGAGAAATACAAATGCCAACTATTCGCTGTTTTAAATAGAGACAAGCAAAATGCCTGCGAGCTTCCTGCTTCGTTTTACCAGGAATCGTTTGCTTCACTGATAGGTAACCATCGTTTAAGACAGTTATTAGCAAGCTATTGTGATGCGAAACAAAACAATAGCCGGCAGTCCTCATCATTTAGCTGGTCTGCGTTTTTCCATAAGGCCCTATCTCCCGCTCAAGAAGAAACCGCCATTGCTGCTGTACAGAAGGCACTGGACAATGAAGAAACCGATCTGCTGCCTCATCTAGCAACTCTACGTCAGGGGGAGCTTGGGAGTACAATAAGACGCTTTGTCAAAAGCGGGGCAGCAAATGCATTATGCGGTAAGAAAATTTCGACTGTCAGTGAATTGGTTAAAGCGCTTCATAACCAGGTCAATGGTCAAAATAGCGTTGTGTTTGAAGTTTAGGTTCAGTCCTTCCTATTAATGGCAGGATGCTCTAGAGGACGTGCCCCTTTTAAAAAGAAGCCTTGATGTCCAATGCGGAATCAAGGCTGCACAACTCTAGATTTTCAAACCTGCTGAGCTGTCTTCAAGCAAATAAAACCCATTATTTTCTCCATCAGTACCTGGGTTGTGTGCTTTATGTACTGGGGGATTAGAAGGTAATGCGTACTCGATTAATAAACCAAGGGCAATTACACCGACTAATAAACCGCCAAACTCCTTGGAACAAACCTCTAAATCCAACGCTTTGGTTGTAGCGGCTATTAATCCAATAACAGCACCTTGGGCTGCTGATTTTATCGCCCTGTTATTGTTATTTTTAAAACTGAAAAAATCAAACATACATTCACTCCCGCCTTTGCGTGATGTTAAAAATTTTCGCATAGTACCATATTTGTTTGCAGAAACCAGTTTCTAATTGGGTGGTTGCTGTCCAAACGATTACGCAGTTTAATTTGAGGAAAACCTGTATTCCGCCCACCGCACCCAAACTATCGATTACTTTAACAACAACCAGCACTCTGTCATTAATTCTGTTTCAGCCACCTCGTGATCAAAATTATAATAACAAAAAATACAAGGCAAATTTCCCAGCTCTTCACCGGATTCCGGTAACCAATCACGATATAATCCATACACTGTGTCACCAATAGTATTGCGCGAACCCTTGTGTACAGCTACTGCATAACGACCCGCTGGCAATCGTTTTTCTATAACCTCCCCTTCAAGTTTCAATTGCTCAGGTACGGTAATACCAAGATCAAAACGAAACTCTGCAGCAGGTGTTGTTTGCGGATCATCATAGGCAAACCCAAACGCTTCCCCTGCTTTGGGTTTCAGGTTAATCGTTTGCGCTTTAGCCCAGTTGATTAATCGATTAACGCTATCCCCTACTTTTTGCGGATCACCACGATGTTCTAACACCGCCAAACGCCTTGCCGCCATGTTTTTGATACTTACATGCATTGTCATTTCACCTTGTTTAGGCAAACAATACGGCTGTTGCTCCCACACTTGCCAGCTTGACTGGGCTCTAAACTCACTTGGATTAAGATGGCAAGCTTGTTTAAATGCTCGTGTAAAAGATTCATGGGATTCAAAACCCGCATTGATTGCAATTTCAATTATTGATTTATCTTTGTTAACAATTAACTGGTGGGCGGCCCTTTTCAAACGCAGCCAACGAACATATTGTTGTAACGATAAACCCGTATAAGCAGTAAATAAGCGATGAAAATGATATTTTGAAAAGCAGGCAATATCACTCAACTGGTTTAAAGTGAGTTTTTCGTCAAGATGCTTCCCGATAAACTCGATTACCCTGTTTAATTGACGTTCATAATTCATACTGTTCTCAATTCAAATGATCACTTTATTTACAGGACCAAGGTTACTCCGACCCAAAATTGGTTGTTTGACCATTATTGCTGAATTAGCATCCATTTTTTAACCGGCAGTATAAATAGCTTGAGACAGTGATTACTTAAAAACCCCACACTAAATTTTCTAACTCCTGCAAGCTCCTTGCTTTATCCTCCCAGTTTGGAATTCTTACCTGGATGTTTAAATTACTGTATTGATGAAGCAACATTAATGCAGTCAACTGATGGCTCAATGTCTTCGTCAACTCATGGGGTAAATAGCCATAAGCCGTTAAAAACGTACGGAGCAATTGCTTGTCACCTTGTATAAGGAAAGCGCCTGGACCAAGCAAATCATATTCAGGCAACCCCAGCATCGCATCGCCAAAATCAATCAATCCACTGATATGCCAAATACCATCTACTTGCTTAACTAAAAAATTCATTGGGGTATATTCCCCAGTTAAAATAACTGGTTTTTTGAGCGCTGGTAATAGCTCTTTGACTGAATCAAGGTAAGCAGGCAGCTCTTGTAATAAAACTGTTGAAAGCCCTTTAGCCCGATGATGTTCTTCGCACTGCGCTATTTGTTTTTCAAGAAATTGTGGCCAATGGCAATCAATCGCTTCAAGTCCATCCGCAGGTAAGGCATGAACTTCCCGAATGAGCTCTCCTAACTCGCGAAGAATAACCATTTTATTGTTATGGGCCATGGTTTCCCAAAGGCTTTCCAGAAGTGTTCCTTCAAGTTTACTGAGAATAAGATAAGGCCACCCAAAGACTTCTCCTTCGTACTCCAGTGTGGGGGTTTTTATAGAAAGTCTTCCATCCAAATGCTTTAAAACCAATCGCTCACTTTCAAATTGGCCCTGATGAAACGGCGGAAAAATTTTAATCACTTTACTATCCCCATAGGAAAAGACAATGTTTGTCCCTTCAGAAAATAGCCTTCGTGATGCCTCCGGTAACTGGTGTCTATCAATAACGGTGGCAACCAGGTCTTCTGCTATATCCGGCTTGTGTTTTTCATAGTCTTCAAAGGTATGAATCGTTGAAAGTGTCTGGTTTAAAGAGGTGTTATCCATCAATTTTTATCCTGATCCTGTTATTGCTTGATAGCCCGCAACATTGATTGTCGCATCATTAAATGACTACATGCCAGGAAATAGAGTTGACATCGGTGTGATATTTTTTTCTCGACAAGGGAAAAACCCTTTCGCCTGCATGCCACAACCTTAGCTACTCACCAGTGGGATAAGTTTCGGGTAAATCATCAGGGCGTAGTTGATTTTCCTTTGATAAAGCAGTTAAGGCACTGGTCTTATCAATGTGAATAATGCTATCAAATTGATAAGGTAAGCGGGAAAAATAATAATGACTCAGCCGTTCCGATTCCGGCAAATAGATAACACCAATAGCCCTTTGTAATCTGGCGTGTTTCAGTAGTTCTATCAGGTGGCTTTTGTTACGTAAGTTTAAAAAGAAAGTACGGGTTGATAGCTTATGAAATAATGCTTCGTAGCTTGCTTCAAGCGCTGGCAATACTGTTTTAATTTCAGCAGGATAATCCCAATCGGATGAGGCCGTTACAGTCCCTGTATAAGTAGAAAATCCTAAAAGATAAGAACTGGTATCATAGTGCTCTCGAACAATTTGGCCTAAATTCACTTCCCCCCGATCATTCATCTCGGTTGCCCTGGCATCGCCAACATGAGAATTATGCGCCCAAACAATCACTTTAGCTGGCAAATTGCTTTTTGATTCAATGTGAGCAATAACATTGCTTAACGTTTGGGCCATATGGTTATCGCGTAAATTCCACGATATGGCCCTGGGCTCAAACATAGCCCGATAATACTCTTCAGCATTTTTTACCAGGCGTGCATTTTGATTGGCATAAAATTCTGCTTCACTCAGCAATAATTTATCCGCGTTTAATTTTGAAAATGTTCGATGTTGCATTTCCAATAACTGATCTTTAACTTCCTTGATACATGAATGTTTCAAATGTTGATTGACAAAATAACCATACATTTGTGGATCCATGGCTGTATGATCAAAACAAGCGTAACGATTTCTAGCTTGCTCAGCCAAGTCAGGCTGTTGTGATGCTAAAAACTCTATAATAGCCTGCATCGAATCATGTAAACTGTATAAATCCAATCCATAAATTCCAACCTTGGCTTTGACATCAAGACTGTCATTGTATTGTCTCAACCAATGTAAAAATGGAGGTATTGTTGTATTAGCCCACATCCAGGTTGGGAAACGGGTAAAGTGCTTCAAAGCGGTTCGTTCATTCCGGAATTCATTACTCCCCAGAATATAACGGTGCATGGAGTAAACACTTGGCCAATCACCTTCTATGGCAATAGCCTTGAACCCTTTTTGTTCGATTAATAATTGACTTAAAGCAATACGAGTTTGATAGAATTCCTCCGTTCCATGAGTGGCCTCACCCATTAAAACAATTCGTGCCTCACCAATGCTGTCAATAATTTTATCGAAACCAGAGGTCTTGGTGATTTCAATTGGATTAATTGCCTTGGTCAAAAGATCAGTTAATTTCTCATCAATTACCAGATTGGCCATTATCCCTCCTGTTATGTTCCTGCCTCAACTAATCTCGCTTTAATTCATTATTAACATCATTTAAAAGATCAGCCTCAGGAACATGAACTAAATCTTTTGGTATTACACGAATGATTACGTTTTCAACTTGTTTATTGATATCTTTTAATAAGAGGCCATGCATAGCAGGGGAGCAGACCAGGATCAATTTCTCATAGTCATTTACAGCGTGGCCATGTTCAAGAATCTTGGCAATTTCTTTTGAAAATCGCTCAATTCGGATTGCTTTGGGATCGGATTCCTGGCTATATGCCCCATGCGCGCCGGAGGATTGGTATCGACCTGGCTTATCAGAGGTAAGCTCGATATCTTTTAATTTATTTTCAGTGTGTTCTATTTGTTTAACCAACGCTAAACTATTTTTTGAATAGTCATATATTCTGCATATTGTTGAGTCGAAAACTACAAGCCAGGTTAGATGCTGTGATTTCATAATACCTCCATGTAATAACAACCAGTCCGCTGAGCTGTCCATCAGAAACCAAGCCCTTCGCAATAACCGAAGAGCAAAATAAAGGCCAACTGGTTAAGGAAAGACCTTTTCTCAAATATCCCTTAGTTTATAGACTATAGATTTACTTTTAACAATTTGCAGACAAAGAACAGATAACAATAGATA
This sequence comes from Legionella feeleii, assembly GCF_001467625.1. Classification (GTDB taxonomy): domain Bacteria; phylum Pseudomonadota; class Gammaproteobacteria; order Legionellales; family Legionellaceae; genus Tatlockia; species Tatlockia feeleii. The sequence continues at coordinate 42,381 of NZ_LNYB01000049.1, read as the reverse complement.
GCATTGGAAGCTCGCACCTAGGGACCCAGAGCAGGAGATGGGGGAGAAATGCGCTCAGCTTGGGTATAGTCTAAAAATTGGGCCCGCAAAGTATTAGACAAAACCCTATTAACCAATTTTAATGGCTTATCAGAAGGCAAATGCGGATGAGTTGCTTTTATTTTATCTATCGCCTGAGTACAGGCCGTTAAAAATCGGCTTACTAAAAATTCATAATTTTTCACAGTAAAATCAACCTTCGGATGAAAAAGGATTGGCCTTTTATACAGCATTTGGTTGTAGGTAGCCGCCATGTGTTCCAAGGTTTGAATAGAAAAATCCAAATTAATATTTCCCGGCATTTTCATCGCTTCAGTGAGGTACTCCTCTATAGACTGAGGTGAATGGTCGGCATCTATAACAACTAGTTTACCGTTTGCAACCCCCCAATTACCCTCATTCATTACAAGATCTTGTACAAATGTTCCAGCAACAGCCAGCTTTGCTATACCTGACTCACCTATTTGCTCGACAACTGTTTCTCGTATGGCCCTCTTGATTTGCAACTCATCGGGAGTGCTCCCTTTGCGATGATTTAACTTGATGACTGACCGGGTACACTGGGTAATAATGCTTTTGAAACCAGTAAAATTCTCGATAAACTCAGAGGCAAGGTATTTTTCAGCCTTCATTACGTCACCAGATGATGAGATATATCGGCCATTTTTCTCATGAACCAGTTTAATCCTTGGAACATCTATGCCAATATTTTCTTGAACAAAATAGAGGTTATGCATCCCTAAGAGAATATTAGAATACCTATCTCCTTCCCCTTCTTCACAGACTTTAAGGAGATATTTTTTATCTTTAATAACACAGATTTTACCTGCACTTACCCCATTTGTTTTTTGGTTGCAATCTCTAATCATCCCCGTCACAGGCTGAATGGTCAGTGTATGACTCATATCGATTGGCTTTAATAGCAAACCGGGCACTGGTTGGGTAACAGGCCTGTAGAGGCTTAAGGCTCCAGTGGTGCTGGCGTTAGAGGGTTGAGCAAAAAATGTTTGAGTCCGGGGGACTAACGCTTTTTGGGTTCCTTTTTGTGCACCACTTTGTTTTGTGGGTGTTGCCCCTGCAGGGGAGATTAATGCTGACAACGCCAAAATAAAGAGTACCTGCTGTGCGAATGATAATTGATTAAAATCTCTTCCACACGCAGAAAAAACAAAAGGCTCCAGCGGTTTATTTCTTTTTTTATCTACAGGCAACCGTTGTTTTGGATTAAATTTATGCTGTGTTTGATAAGTTGAGCGATGAGGTGGTTTGCTCTTAAAATGACTTCTTTTTTCCCGCATTGCAAAGACTATAAAAAAACCAGTTAGCGCAATATATTATCATTTGCAGCTTAATGAATTATTAAGTCCTTTTTTTTATCACTGCTAATTATTACACTTTTTTGGCCTATGCTTTTTGCGGGGACATAGCGTATTTCTTTCGATATATTGGGGTCAAGCTTAATTGGGCACTGGCCTTGTGAACTCGTTTAATGTCACGAAGGTCTTAAATAAATGGAAATGTCCCTCTCGATTCGTATTATCAATGCATGAATAGCCGCCCTGATGGGCTCTGTAACCTCAAATTGAAATTTGAGTTCGTTAACTTCTATACCATACAAAACCAAATTCTTTGGTAATAAATGAAGGGTTTTTCCCATCTCTATTGTATTTGCCAGTCCAAATTCATGCGTGGTTTGTATTGAATTAATCGTCTTGATTTCTTCATTTTCAAGATAAAGAAGGCTACCTACCTTTGCCCCTGTTCTAACCGCATCAATCAAAAAAACCGTTTTTGCCTGTTGCATCAAATCGAGCAAATTAAGGCCTGGCCTGTCACAAGACATGAACTGTAGTTGCTCGGCAGAATAGACTTGAAGCGTTTTCTTCTGTTGTAATCCCTGGACAACCTCCCACCCTAAGCGGTCATCTCCAAAAGGTGACCCAATACCTAAAATCAGCAATTCAATCATCTCGATTCACATCTAAAGTTAAGAAATGAGTTGAACAGGAAATGCAGGGATCATAATTTCTAATGAGTTTTTCACTATAACTCCTAAGTTCATCACTTGGTTTTTCAAGTCCAAACTGCTGCAGGGAGCGGTATAAATCCTCTTCAATACAGGCCTGGTTTTGGCTGGTTGGAGGAACAATCCGGGCAGATTTAACCAACCCTTGCTCATCAATTTCAAAACAATGCCACAATAAGCCGCGCGGTGCCTCTGTACATCCATAGCCGCGACCTGAAGCGATATTCACGTCCGTATAAGAAGAATCAGGATAGCTATAATTTTCTAAAATACGGGAAGCCTCCAATAGACAAGAATAAATTTCAATTGCGCGCGCTAAAATGCTGTGATGAATATTTTTACTTGGAAAATGAAGGTCTAATTGCTTTAGAAAAACTTTTATTTGTTCGGGTAACCGCTCATGATTGATATTTAACCGTGCCAAAGGGCCGACCAAATAGGGTTTACCGTCCAATAAACAGTGAAGCGCATTGGAATAGGGGACTTGATGTTCTTTAAAGTAATTATCAAACTCATCGATAGCAATATTCAACCCTTTATCTGAAACAATGCGTCCCTCATTCATTGGATATTCCTGCTCATGAAATAAAGAAACGCAAGTGAAGTCATGGAAGGTTTTTCCAAAAGGCAAGGTGTTTATCCATCGAATAAGTTCTTCACAATCGACAAGGGATGCCTTTATTTTTTGTAATAGGCTTTGCACAAGCAGTGGATCAGGAGCCTTGTAAAAACCGCCAATCCTCGCACCGACCGGATGGACCGATCGCCCCCCCAATAATCGCATCAATTCATTGCCCAATGCTTGTAAACGCAAACCGCGACGCACTTCATGAGGGTAAATTTTTGCCATCTCGGTAACTGCTTTAAAACCCAAACTATCAGGCAAAGCCAAAAGATGGATATGTAAGCTATGGCTTTCTATCCACTCCCCACAATAAAACAAACGCCGCATCTCGCGCACCCACGGACTAGGCCGCATGTTAAAACAATTTTCAATGGCCTGCGTTGCGCTCATTTGGTAAGCAACCGGGCAAATACCACATATACGAGCAACAATATCTAAAACCTCGCTATAATCCCGTTGCTCTAAAAATTTCTCAAATAACCGAGGCGGCTCATAAATTTTGAGCTGCAACGATTGAATTGTATTATTCTTAATTTTTATTTTAAGCGCGCCCTCTCCTTCCACACGAGCAAGAATAGGTACTTCAATTAATTTTTCTTTATTCTTTGACAATCTTAATCCCTTTAAAATAATTACCTGCCTGGTTAAATGCGGCCGCTTGATTATTGATATGCAAAAATTGCTTGGCGATTGTATCGAAGCGACTTCCATTTTGGGCAAACCGAAGGCCTAATGAATGCGTATTGGGATTTTCCGAAGGGCCATAACACGCATAACAGGCACGTCCATATCCAGGGCAAAGAGCGCCACAACCTGTTTGAGTAACAGGGCCCATACAGGGTTCTTTTTTAGCAACCAATACACAGACCAGCCCTTTGCGCTTGCATTCCAAACAGACCGCATCCCTCTTAATTCGTGGAACAACGCCAAACAATAGCGAACGCACCGCATTCATTACCTGATGGGTATTAACAGGACAACCCCATAACTCCAAATCCACCCTCACATGGCTTGAAATCGCTGTAGAGGTACTTAGCGCTTCAATGGTTTTTGGTGACGCATATATACTCGCCATCCATTCCTGATAATTTGCTGCATTGCGTAAAGCCTGAATACCTCCAGCTGTAGCACAGGCGCCAATCGTAATAAGAAACGTGGAATTTCCACGAATCTTTTTTATACGCTCTGCTTCTTCAGGTGTTGAAATACTTCCTTCGACAAACGCAATATCAATTTTTTCCTTAAAATCAACAAGACCGGCTTCAGCAAAATGTGTCAGCTCAACCAATTCGGATAACATGAGCAAGGCCTCTCCAGCGTTTAAAAACGCCAACTGACAACCATCACAAGAAGTGAATTTATAGACTGCCAAGCGCGGTTTACTCATTTCAAAATCCTGGTTCTGTAAACAAGGCTTTTATACAATCATAGGCAAAAACAGGACCGTCCTTACAAACAAATAAACCACCATATTGACAATGTCCACAGTGACCTATCCCACATTCCATATTGCGTTCCATACTAAGATAAATCGCTTCCCCGGAAATACCTTGATTAATCAATGCCAGGGTAGCAGCCTGCATCATTCCTTCAGGACCACACATCATGGCTATTGTATTGTTGGCATCTAACTGAAGTGAAGTAATCATATCCGTTACGTAACCAACACTCCACGGCCATTTTGGACCAGCCTTATCGGCAGCAATATAAATTTCGGTTTGCGGCATGGCTTGCCATTTTTTATATTGCTTGCGAAAAATAAAATCTTCACTATGTTTTACACCCTGAAAAATTTTTAGGGCCCCATACTGTTCCCGCCTGGCTAAAATGTAGTTAATAACGGAGACTGTTGGTGCGCATCCCAAACCGCCTGTCACAATCACAATATCTTTGCCTACAGCCCCTTTTACAGGCCAACCATTGCCAAATGGACCACGAACACCAACATAATCACCCTTGTTCAATTGCTGCATTGCTTTTGTTACTCGTCCAACCGCACGAATAGTATGCCCAAGATAAGTTTTCTCTGCCGGATCGGAACTAATTGAAATAGCGACTTCACCTACACCATACAGGTAGAGCATGTTGAATTGTCCGGGATAGAAAGAAAAAGCCTGCTGGTGTGACTTTTCAACAAATTGAAGATCGAGGGTGAAAATCGTGGCTGACTCTTGATGCCGTGCTTTAATTCTTGCAGTTCGAGGTAGATAGGAATCCCTGATCATTATTTCGTTTCCCTCACATTGGATTCACCTGAAATCGCAGCTAATTCTTCGGTAATATCAATGCCTACTGGACACCAGGTTATACAACGGCCACAACCTACGCATCCACTCGTATCAAACTGATCAAACCAACTACCTACTTTATGCGTCAGCCATTGACGATAACGCTTTTTTGTATCATCACGAATTGGGTGGCCGGCCAGGTAACTGTGGCCTTCCGTAAAACACGAATCCCATTCACGCTCCAGGGTACTGCCTTGTCCATCAAGACTGGGATTTGTTATTTCACTATGGCAAAAACAAGTAGGACAGACAGACGTACAATTGCCACAAGATAAACAGCGTTCAGCAACCTCCTCCCAACGTGGATGACCTAAGTTGGAGAATAATAAATCTCGCAACCCTCGCTGGTTATCCAACGGGATACGCTTCGTTTGCATGGCATCAGCATTAGCAATTTCCTGTCCGGCATCGTTACCTTGTTGTGTTGTTGCCAATGATAAATTTAGACCGGAAATTAACTGATGTCCACGCTCGCTGCCTCCTTGAATGACGAAACCCGAATCCAATTCTGTCATTAAGAGATCGAAAGGACTCCTGACATCGGGTCCAGTCCCTGCCGAAACACAAAAGCAATTATCAGAGGAATAACCACAATTAACAGCAATAACAAATAGCGATTCACGGCGTCTTCGATAGCGCTCATCTTGATGGGCCTGAGATAAAAAAACCTTATCCTGAATTGCCATTGCGGCTAAATCACAAGAACGAGCCCCAATAATAGCGATTGGCAATTCATTAGCGATACAGGGTTTAAATTCCAGTTTTCCTGTAGTGCTCCGTTCAACACGCCAAACCGTTTCACTGGGTTTAAATAATAACGGCTTGATCGCTTGCGGGCCATTAGCCCATGAAAATGCCCGTTGTACAGGGAGGCGTTCAAGGCGATACTCGCCTGGGGCCTGATGGGCTCGAATACCCCAAGGCAACTGGTTTGCCTCTGTGAGCCTATCATAGACAATTGCTCCGTCACGGACTTGAGGCCCCACACAAGAGAAACCTAATCGCTGCAGTGCATCAATTAATTCTTGTAACTTTTCCTGGGGCAAAAAATAGTTCCGATCATTCTCCATACCAGCCTCATCCTTAGCGAGTTAGCAAATTCGTGGTAACTGATCTCCACTTAACCAATCCATAATTCGTAGTCCTCCTAATTTTGTACGCAATTGTACAAAATGCCTGGGATCTTCTACGACGTCTCCAATGATTGCTGCTTCTTGACCTAAGGGATGGCTTCGCATGGTTGCGATTAACTTATCAGCCTCTTCTGCAGCACAGATGGCCAAGAGCTTGCCCTCATTGGCCACATATAACGCATCTAAACCCAGCAGTTCGCAAGCACTTGCCACTTCCGTACGGATAGGAATTTGGTCTTCATCGATAACAAAGCCAACCCCAGATTGTTCCGCCCATTCATTTAAAGTCGATGCCACGCCACCTCGCGTAGGATCGCGAAGACAATGAAGTGAAGGTACCGCATCAAGCATGTGGCTAACCAACCCATTCAAAGCGGCTGTATCCGATTTGATTGTTGTTAAAAACTCCAAATTATTGCGCTGAGATAGAACAGCAATGCCATGATCACCCACATAACCGCTGAGAATAACCTTGTCACCTGGCCTTGCTTGATCGCCGGAAATACAAACTCCCTGAGGCACTACGCCCAATCCCGTGGTACTAATAAATACCCCGTCCCCTTTACCACGTTCTACAACTTTTGTATCTCCGGCAATAATCGCCACATTAGCAGCAAGGGCAGCCTCTGCCATTGAGGTCACAATTTTTTTTAAGTCCGCCAGTGGAAAGCCTTCTTCTAAAATAAAACTTGCTGACAAATACAGTGGTTTCGCCCCGGCCATGGCAATATCGTTTATCGTTCCATGCACCGATAAGGAGCCAATATTTCCCCCTGGGAAAAATAAAGGGGAAATAACATGAGCATCGGTGCTCATTACCATTCGCCCGGACTCCACAGAAAAACAGGCTTGATCATTTTTTTGTCCGAGCCAGGGATTATTAAAGGCAGGCAAAAAAATCTCGTTAATTAATTGCACCATTGCTCGTCCACCACTGCCATGGCTCAAATCAATAATACCGTTTTTAATATTTAATTTTGGTCCTGCCACCCTTCTTTGGCTGATAGTTTCCATCTTTAACGCCCCCTTCCGTATGCATAAACCGCAGCGCAGGCTCCTTCAGAGGAAACCATACAAGAACCCAAAGGATTTTGGGGTGTACACACCTTGGCAAATAATTTGCAATCACTCGGTTTTTTTATACCGCGTAAAATAGCCCCGCAATCACATTGCTTATGTTCAACACCAGGAAGATCGGGCAACAAAAAACGCTTTTCCGCATCAAAACGCTCGCAAGTGGTTTTAATTTGCAAGGCACTTTCCGGGATATTACCCAACCCGCGCCACTCAAAATTGGAACGCAATTCAAACACGTCTCTTGTGATAGCTTGTGACTTTAAATTTCCTTCTCGAGTCACTGCACGTGTGTATTGAATTTCAACATCACTGTGCCCTTTGTTAATTTGCTCAATCAACATTAAAATGGAATGCAGAACATCAAGTGGTTCAAATCCTGAAATAACAATGGGCTTTTTATAGGTTTTACTTATTGGTTCATAGGCCTGGCTACCTGTCACAATGCTTACATGGGCCGGTCCTATAAATCCATCCAGATTATGAATACTCTCCTCATCGCCCGATGATTGCAAAAGGGAATTCATGGCTGGAGGCGTTAATACATGATTACAAAATACTGAAAAATTAGACAAACTTAATCTTGCAGCCTCTTTAATCGCATACGCTGTAGGCGGCGTTGTTGTTTCAAAGCCAATAGCAAAAAAAACAACGTCTCTCTCCGGATTAAGTTTCGCCAAGCGCAATGCGTCATCCACCGAATAAACCATCCTGACATCAGCTCCCTTTCCTTTTACCTGCAATAGGCTTTGCTGATTGGAACCTGGCACACGCAACATATCACCATAACTACAAAAAATAACGTTTGATAAAGTAGCCAGAGCAATTGCCTTATCAATGCGGTTTATAGGTAAAACGCACACAGGGCATCCAGGGCCGTGAATCATTTCTACATTATTGGGTAAAAGACTTGGGAGACCATAACGATGTATGGTATGAGTATGCCCACCACAAAACTCCATCAAGCGATACTGCCGCCCAGACGATGCCTTATTAAAAATCTCTTTGGTTATTATTTTCGCAAACTCGGCATTACGAAAATCAGTAATGTATTTCATTGGGCTTCCTGCATTTCAGCAAATAACATCAGTGTTTTTTTGGCTTCTTCTTCATCCAGCCTTGTCAGAGCATATCCCACATGAAGAATAACGTAATCACCCTCTTTGACTTGTTCTAATAGGGCGATCGAAATTTCTTTTTCAATGCCGCCTAAATTCACTAGCGCTCTTTGAGCGTCCAGCAATCGAATGACTTGAGCAGGAAGCGCTAAACACATAGGAATTCTGTCTCCTTGTAATTACCAGCCAGCCATGCCTGTCCCAACGAAATGCCACCATCATTGACAGGCACTTGTTGCGGTAAATAGACTTTCAGCCCTCTACCTTCCAATTGTTTTATCAACCCTTCTGCAAGCACCTGGTTTAAAAAACATCCACCACTTAATAAGATCTGCCTGATCGAAGTTTTTCTTACCTCAATCATAATCCAATCCACCAAACCCGCAATTAAAGTACCATGAAAAACATTGGCACCACCCCTGGGATCCCTATCAAGTAACTGGCTGAATGTGGGTAAAAAATTGATTTGATTGTTGGCGACAGTCCACCCCCCTTCAAACACTTCAGGATTAGTGACCAAGCTTTCAAGCTGCATAGGCGCTTGCCCTTCGTATTGAGAAATCGTGTTGATGCCTAATAGAGCACTTGCTGCATCAAAAAGACGACCACAACTACTGGTAGTCGGCAAAGAATTACTGCTTTTTAGCCAATGAATCAACTCGGAAACATGCGGCTTGTCGGAAAATCGGCGAATTATCTCATCCTCTTTTTGCAAACCATGTAAAATTGCAGCAGCCATCCGCCAAGGCTCGTGAATCGCTCGCTCTCCACCGGGTTGAGGCAGGGGATAAAAATGCCCTAATCTTTGAATTTGTCTATTTTCGAGAAGAAATAATTCCCCTCCCCAAGCCTTACCATCCCATCCATACCCGTATCCGTCTAACACGATACCCAAGGCGGGATCCAAAATATGATACTCTGCGGCAACCGCTGCCAAATGAGCCTGATGATGCTGTACAGAAATGACTGGCAAATCATAGTGATTAGCAAAGCTTGTTGTATAAAAATCAGGATGCAAATCACAGGCAATCCGTTCCACTGTCACGTCAAGAAATCGCATCCAGTGAGAGAGTGACTCATGAAAAAAATCAATCGTTTCTTTATTCGTTAAACTTCCTATATGTTGAGAAATAAACGCTTCATTCCCCCGCGTTATACAAAACGTATTCTTAAGATGCCCCCCTAAAGCCAGGGTTGAAGGTATGGAAAAAGGCAATTGAACACTGATAGGTGAAAATCCTCGCGCACGGCGTATAAAACGAGGCTGGTTATTGATAAAACGCATGACTGAATCATCGACACGAGTAACCACCTGGCGATTATAAGAAATCACTAAATCAGCAATCGCTATTAACTCATTATGCGCCTTTTCATCCTCGATCATTAAAGGATTCCCTGCCATATTGGCACTTGTTGCAATCAATACCAATGAATGAGGCTCATCCAGCCATTGCAAACCCTCCGGATAACCTGCCAGAGCGTGGAACAATAAATAATGCAAGGGGGAAGAAGGCAACATCACACCCAGATCAGATAAACCTGGGGCAATAATTTCCGGAAGAATTTCCTGCTTCTTTTTTAATAATACGATAGGTCGCGCCTGGCTGCTGAGACTCTCTTTCTCTTTATCACTGACCGTTACAAATTTCTCAGCACTCATGCAATTTAGCACCATTAACGCCAATGGTTTTGCTTCACGGTATTTTTTTTGACGTAATCGTTGAATAGTCTCATTATTTCTTGCATCACAAAGTAGTTGATAGCCACCCACTCCTTTGAGAGCAATAATTTTTCCTTCCAATAGCGCTTGGGCAATGGCTTGAATGGAAACGGAAAGTGCTGGACCACAGTCTTTACAAGCCGTAGGTTGAGCATGATAGCGGCGATTCTCAGGCGAACTATAATCACGCTTGCAAGACGGGCATAAAGTAAATTCACCCATCGATGTCTGGCAACGATCATAAGGTAATTCCTTAGTAATCGAAAACCGTGGACCACATTGTGTACAGTTCAGAAAGGGATAGTAATAATAGCGGCTATCAGGATTAAAAAGCTCTCTCAGGCAATCAGGACAAGGACTCATATCAGGCGATATAATGCCGCGTGAAGCACCGGTTTTTTGACTTTCAAGGATAAGAAAATGGTTTTCATTAGCGATTAAAGCAAGATTGCTTGTTTCAATATCGTGAATCCTGGCTAACGGCGGTAACGACGTTAACAGGTGGGAAAGAAAAGAAGAAACAGACATTCCCTGCACTTCAATCAGGACACCTATCGTATTATTTTGCACCCATCCAGTTAGATTTAAGTGCTGAGCAACGCGGTATACATGAGGACGAAAGCCGACTCCCTGAACCTGGCCTTTAATTAAAATCCGTAATCTTTCTATCTCAGCCATTATTCACTTGTATTGCTTCCAGCCATTCATACCATTTATCTAAACCCTCTCCCGTTGTTGCAGAAACAGGCAACACATTCACCTTTGGATTAATTTTTTTTACATCTGCAATACAGCGATTGATATCAAAATCAACATAAGGCAATAAATCCGTTTTAGTGAGTAATAATAAATCTGCTTTACGGAACATTTCCGGGTATTTTAACGGCTTATTATCCCCTTCTGTTACAGAAAGAATCACTACTTTATAGGCCTCACCCAAATCAAATAAAGCAGGACAGACCAGATTGCCTACATTTTCAATAACAAGAAGGGAGTAATTTTTTAACGAAAGGTTTTCAACAGCATGACCAACCATATGCGCATCTAAATGACAGACTTTGCCTGTATTGATTTGAATCGCTTCCCCACCACTTGCCTTAATTTTTTCAGCATCATAATTTGTTTGTTGATCACCGACGACCACGGCTATATCCAGGCGATGCTTTAAGTCGGCAATCGCTTTGGCAAGTAAGGTTGTTTTACCTGAGCCAGGACTTGACATCAAATTGATAGCAGTAATTTTATTGTTTAAAAAAGTACGGCGATTGATTTCGACGAACTCATGGTTTTTTGCCAGTATTTCTTGCTCAATTGCAACAAGCTCGCCTGCATCATGGTGATGGGTATGTAATAAATTGGCATCTTCATGATGCTCATGATGGTCTCTTTCTGAACCTGAACAACCGCAAAGTCCACACATTATTCGACCTCCATCGATTTAACACGCAGCTCTTCACCCTGGATTATTCTTAACGAATATTGCCCACAAATCTTGCAGCCATCATAATAATTTTTAAGCATAACAGTTTCCTGGCAAAAGTCACAGATGGCCTGTCCCTTGATGTCGATGATCTCCAGACTCGCATTTTCGGCGATGCCGCCTCTGGCCACCACACTAAAACTAAACCGTAAAGATTCCTGATCAATGCCGCTTAATTCTCCAACCTCCAGATAAATTTTCTTTACCGACTGGCAATGGATTTCGGCGGCTCGCTCCTTAACGATTTCAAGAATAGCGCGAGAGAGTGTTAGTTCATGCATATTAAAATTAATTATCAGGTATAGACATAACAGCTTAGATCTTAAAAAATAACTTGTCTCTAAAAAGGATCAAAACCATTAATACAATAACTAACTCCACTCTACTAATTATCCTTTTTGTATTTGGATTAGGATTGCGCCATGGTCTGGATTTGGACCATATAGCAACCATTGACTCCATCACCAGAACGCTTAGAGCAAATAATCAACTGTCAAAGCGTGTGGGTTTTCTATTTTCGTTGGGACACGGGTTAGTGGTCATTATTCTCAGTGTGATTATCAGTAACGGCATGATTCGAGCCCAATTCCCAACATGGCTTGAGCCGTTAGGAAGCTACATATCCATCTTTTTCTTATTGGTTTTTGGATTAATCACGCTTTATAGCAGTTTACTCCACAAAAAAAAATTACACCCGCCAACCACAACCAGTATAGGAGGCTTTTTCGCCCTCACCCTGAAACGATATAATGCGTTCTGGATTACTTTAATTGGCGCTCTTTTTGCTTTTTCCTTTGATACCTTTAGCCAGGTCGCCTTATTTTCCATTTCAATGTCTTCTTCAAATCATTGGTATTTTGCAGCCCTGCTTGGCCTGTTTTTTATGTTGGGGATGATGGCAACCGATGGGCTCAATGGCTTTATGGTATCCCTACTCATTCAACGAGCCGATAAATTTTCTTTTTTGATTTCAAGGCTTTTGGGATTTTTTATTGCTTGTTTCAGCCTCATCTTGGGTTTGTTAAGTCTCTATGCGGAATTAAATAAGCTCGGCTAAAATAGACAGGCTTCAATTTTCATAAAATGGCTTAGGGTTGTTTGAAAAGGAAGGATCCCATCATGCAGTCATGGCACGCATTAAGCGTAGCGGAAGTAAAAAGAGTTTTAGCTGAACAACCCAAGAACTATGGCACAAACGAACTGAAAGATTTCGAAACTGTGCCATGGTACTCCATGCTGGCAAGACAATTCGTTAATCTCCTGATTTTTGTTTTGCTTTTCGCAATGGCTATCTCTTTTTTTCTTGGTGATCTTTGGGATGCCCTGGCTATTCTTGCTATTGTTATTTTTAATGGGCTTCTGGGCTTTTTTCAGGAATGGCGAGCAGAAACAACGATACAAAAACTGAAATCGTTACTATCCCCTTCGTGTTACATTATCCGCAATGGCGAAAAAGAACTCATTGATGTCAAAAAACTCCTTCCCGGCGATTGCGTCCTTTTACAGGAAGGCAATATTGTTCCCGCAGACATTCGGGTCACTCATGCAGTTGATTTATTAGTCAATGAAGCTGAACTAACTGGCGAATCGGCACCTGTTGCAAAGCTAACAGAAGCCTTAGCAGAAAAAACAATACTCACTGATAGACGCAATATTGCCTTTATGGGAACCCATATTGTCAGTGGGCATGGTGAAGGCCTGGTTGTTGAGATTGGCATGAATACCGAATTCGGACGTATTGCGCAACTAACGGGAACCATTAAAGAAACGAAAACAAAACTTCAACATCAACTGGAAACGCTCGGCAAGCAATTTGGACTTATAGCACTTCTTATTTCTTCTCTGGTAATCATTGCCGGCGTACTTGGTGGTAAAAATATTATAACGATGCTTATGACAGGGATATCATTAGCTGTTTCCGCTATTCCCGAGGGTCTTCCCGCTGTTGTCACAATTGCCCTGGCATTAGGCGCAAAAAGAATGGCTCATAAGAAAGTCTTGTTACGCCGCCTTCAAGCTGCAGAAACATTAGGTGCAGTCTCGGTTATCTGCACTGATAAAACAGGGACACTGACCCGTAATGAAATGACGGTTCAAAAAATTTGGACAGCCGATGGCGTATTTTCAGTTACCGGAACAGGGTATGAGCCACATGGCAATTTCCAGAGAGAAGGGCTGGTCATCGAGCCTGAATCCTATCCTGAACTTATAGCCTTATTAACAACATGCCAAAAATGCAACCATGCTTGCATTAAAAAAATTGACCAGCAATGGCAAGCAATCGGCTCTCCTGATGAAGCAGCCTTGATTGCTGCCACCATCAAGGCTGGATTAGAACTTTCTCATCATCCTGTTATTAGAGAATTTGCTTTTGATTCAAATCGAAAACGCATGTCTACTGTTGAAGAAACGGAAGCCTATCTCATCGTTCATGTAAAAGGTGCTCCAGAGGCCATCTTGAACCGTTCTACCCATTTTTTGATGGGCAAGGAAGAAAAAGAGCTCACTAAAGAATATCGGGATCACATTGAAAATGCGTATATCGCTTTTGCGAAGCAAGGCTTAAGAACACTCGCCATCGCTAGAAAAATAATACCCAAAGAACCCGAAATTACTGTGCAGGATGCGGAAACCAACCTCACATTCCTGGGCGTCATTGGTTTGTTTGATCCACCTCGCTCAGAAGCCCCTCTTGCCCTCACCCAAGCAGAGCAAGCAGGCATTAGAGTCATTATGATTACAGGCGACTCTCCTATTACAGCCCATGCCCTGGCAACCCAGCTCGGCTTGGATATTGAAAAAATTGTAACCAGTGAGGAGATTAGCGAATTAACTGATCTCGCTTTATGTCAATTATTAGAGCAAAAAATCTTGTTCGCCCGAACTGTTCCACAAGATAAATTTCGCATTGTTAAATTGCTCCAATCCCGAGGCAATCTCACAGCAATGACAGGAGATGGCGTCAATGATGCCCCTTCCCTCAAACAAGCGGATATTGGTATCGCCATGGGGACAAGAGGAACCGATGTAGCCAGAAGTGCCGCTGATATGGTTTTGTCAGATGATAACTTTGCTTCAATTATCGCCGCCATAGAAGAAGGGAGAAGGCAGTATGCTAACATCCGCAAGTTTATTCTTTATTTAGCCGCTTCAAATACGGGTGAGTTATTAGCCATTCTGATTAATATAGTGATTGGTGGTCCCTTGATTCTTATGCCCATTCAGATTCTGTGGATTAATCTTGTTACTGATAGCGCTACCGCTATCTCACTTAGCTTGGAGCAAGCAGAAAAGAATAGTATGAAACAACCCCCTCGCCAGATTAATCAACCCATTTTTGATAAAAAAGCCCTGCTTTTATTAGGACTGTTTGGTTCTTACCTTAGCTTAACGGCTTCTTTCCTCTATCATTTTTATTTGAATGAATCCTATGAAATAGCTAACACAATGGCTTTTACAGCCATTGTTGTCATGGCGAATGTTCTTACCTTAAATTTTCGCAGCTTTCAAAAACCCATGTCAGAAATTGGCTGGTTTTCTAATAAACTATTACTCACAGCGATTATAGCAATGATAGCACTCCAGATCGCAGCGGTGTATCTGCCTGTATTACAACCTATTTTTCACACAGTTCCCTTATCGCTACTCAATTGGGGAGTCATTGTTCTTTGCGCACTCCCTCTCTTTATTATTCCAGAAGCTTATAAACGCATTAGGGAATTGTAATTATAATTACTTATATTGGTGCTTAGGAGTGAATTATTAAAACTCATCTTTCTACTACTCAATCCATTTTTAAATGGCAACCCTACATTGCCTTTCTTTCCTTATTCGCAATCTGCTTGTATTTTTTTCTACGTGCTTTAGACCTCTCGTCGGCAGAAATCCCTTTGTTATTTATTATTCTCCTGGGCGGCATACCTTTATTTCTTCAGATTCTATTTAAGTTATTCCAGGGTAATTTGGGTGCTGATTCACTCGCCGCAATTGCCTTGGTAACGAGTGTTATTTTACATGAATATTTGGCTGCAACGTTTATCATTCTTATGCTTGCCAGTGGCCAAACTTTAGAAACCTATGCCAGACGCAAAGCAGCATCGGCACTATTAGCATTAGTTGAACGCATGCCTTCCATTGCACATCGACAAACCAATAGTCACCTTGAGGACATCCCCCTATCCTCCATCCACATTGACGATAAAATCGTTATTTTCCCTCACGAAACCTGTCCTGTTGATGGCATAGTCATCAATGGACAAGGTACTATGGACGAATCCTATTTAACTGGAGAACCTTATTTAATATCCAAAACGCCAGGTACTTATGTTTTATCCGGTGCCATTAATGGAGATTGTGCCCTCACTGTACAAACCACCAAATTGCCATCTGACTCACGCTATGCAGCAATCGTCAAAGTATTGGAAGAGGCAGAACAAAAACGCCCTGCAATCAGACGATTAGGCGATCAAGTAGGCGCTGTTTTCGCTCCCTTCGCCCTTTTATTTGCATTCATTGCCTGGTACATCAGTGGCGATGCGTTACGGTTTCTTTCTGTGCTGGTTATTGCGACCCCTTGCCCCTTATTAATTGCGCTCCCCATCGTGATAGTCAGTGCTATTTCAAAAGCCGCTAAACAAGCGATCATCATCAAAGATCCGGTTATTTTAGAACAATTACCCCTCTGCAAAACGGCTATTTTTGATAAAACAGGTACCCTGACCTATGGCAAACCCTCGCTCACCGAAATTATTACTGCTGGCAATTATAAAAAAGAGGAAGTATTACAATATGCCGCTAGCCTGGAACAGTATTCCAAGCATCCCCTCTCAACCGCTATTCTCAATGCAGCCAATGAGCAAGCTATCATGCTTCTTAACGCAACCGATGTCTCCGAGAAACCAGGACAAGGATTAACAGGACGGCTCAATGGGCATACCGTGACTATTACAAGTAGAAAAAAACTTCTGGAGTCTGGTGCCTCCGGTGATAACCTTCCGCCCGTTTTATCTGGATTAGAATGCATAATACTGGTTGATGATCGGTATGCCGCTTCGCTTCATTTTCGTGACGCTCCCCGGCTCGATAGCAAACCCTTCATCAGTCATTTAGGCCCAGCCCATCAATTTAAAAAAGTAATGCTCGTTTCCGGAGATCGCCAATCGGAAGTAGACTACTTGGCTAACCTGCTGAACCTGACTGAAATCTATGCATCCCAAAGCCCTGAGCAAAAACTTGCTATTGTGCGACAGGAAAGAAAGAATGCACCGACGGTTTTTATGGGGGACGGCATTAATGATGCTCCAGCCCTCACCGCTGCCACTGTTGGCGTGGCCTTTGGCCAACATAGTGCTGTTACTTCCGAAGCAGCGGGAGCGATTATCATGGAGAATACATTAAGCAAAGTCGACGAACTGATTCATTTAAGTTTAAATACCCGACGGATTGCCGCACAAAGTGCTATTGGTGGAATGGTGCTGAGCATTATAGGAATGGTATTCGCAGCAGCAGGTTTTATTACACCAGTCGCAGGGGCTATCCTACAAGAACTAATTGATATTATTGCCATCCTTAATGCGTTAAGATTAGCGACAGGAAAAAAGATTACGATTGATCTGCCAAACTATATGATAAATAAAAATGGTTAATATACTTTGTCGGCATGCAGCTATTGAGATTAGGTGTTTAAACGATTTTAACGCAAGGAATTAATGATGCCTGAATATAATATTCGACTTTTATGGGAACGTGGAGCGGAGGATTTTAACTATCAAACCTACAGTCGTAAACATACCGTATTTTTTTATGGCGGACCCAAACTGGAAGTCAATTCATCGCCCCATTTTATGCGTAATCCCCAATTTCATTGCCCGGAAGAGTTACTGACTGCTTCTCTCTCAAGTTGTTTTCTCCTTACTTTTTTATCTCTTTGTGCAAAGGAAGGATATACTGTCGATAGCTATTCTGATCGGGCTACTTGCACCATTGATGAAATTAATCATACCGTTTCACACATTGTTCTCTCCCCCGTCGTGTCTTTTAAAAAAGAAAATATACCTGACAAAAAAGCAATGGAGAAACTTTTTGAGGTAACGCACAGTCTTTGTTTTATTGCTAATTCACTTAAATCAAGCATTACAGTGAAAGCCAAACTTGCAGATGAAGAATAGACTTCTTCAGAAACTAGCTATAGGGGAGAAGTCTAATAGATAACATCTAGTGGCTCTATTTCTTGGGATCCAATCATGCAAAAGGACTTAAAAAGGATATTAGTGCTCCAACCTTCTCAGGCGTTACAAGACTTGCAAAGCTCTTTACAAGGGTTAACGTCCGTTGAAGCTAAAAAACGCCTTAAAAAGTATGGAGCAAATCAAATTGCTACCCAACACCGCTCACATATTTTAGTAGCCCTTTCCCATTCAACGAATCCCTTAGTCATTATATTGATCATTGCTGCATTGATCTCATTTTTTACAGGTAGCCCAATTAACGCCGCTATCATTCTTATCGTAGTCAGTATTAGTATTTGCCTCGATTTTTTTCAAACTCATCGTTCCCTGATAGCAGCAGAAAAATTGCAACAGCATGTCGCAGTAAAAACCACGGTATTACGAAATGGCAGCGAATGTCATTTACCTTGTGGTGAATTAGTTCCCGGGGACGTTATCTGTTTAGCCGCCGGTGATATAGTTCCCGCCGATTGTTTGTTACTTCATTCCAAAGATTTGCACGTACAACAGGCAGCCCTTACGGGAGAATCATTACCTGTGGAAAAGGAATCAACAACGATTTCGATCGTGCCTCAAAATCCTGTTGAGGCAACCAACGCAATCTTTGCAGGTTCTTCCATAGCCAGCGGCAATGCCATTGCATTGGTGCTAACAACAGGGAAAAAAACATTATTCGGCCAAATTGCCCAAGTATTATCTGCAACGCCCTCTCAAACCGAATTCGAAAAAGGAATTTTTCGCTTCGGTTTTTTTATCATGAAAACCGTGATTTTTCTTATTCTTTTTGTCTTCTTAATCAATATTTACTTACATCGCCCAGCACTTGAAGCACTGTTATTTTCGATTGCTTTAGCGGTTGGACTTACACCTGAATTTTTACCCATGATTACAACGATCACTTTAACAGCAGGAGCCTTAAATATGGCAAAGCAAAAAGTGATTGTTAAAAATCTGGCAGCTATCCAGAATTTTGGCAGTATTGATATCTTATGTTCTGATAAGACAGGAACATTAACAAAGGGAGAAATGACTCTAGAGAAATATGTGGATATTTTTGGAAACAAATCAGAATACGTCTTATTGCTAGCCTACCTAAGCAGCTTGTTTAGTACAACGATAAAAAATCCTTTGGACAATGCGCTACTTAATAAATCAGGGATCAATCCTTTGGATGCAGCTATTTTACATCATGAACATCCCGCTCAAAAAGGTTATGAAAAAATTGATGAAATACCCTTTGATTTTGAAAGAAGACGTTCAAGTATTGTCGTTGATAAAAATGGCGTGCACCAAATCATTACGAAAGGTGCTCCTGAAAGCATCATTAAAATTTGCAGGAAATACAGGCTCGATGGAGAAGAGAAAGCCCTCAGTGAGGAAACAGTAAAACAATATTTGCATTTTTTTCAAACTTTAAGCCGGGAAGGATATCGGGTTATAGCAATTGCCTATAGCCTTGCAAAGAAAGAAAGCTATGGGGTAAGGGATGAAGAGGACTTGATTTTAGCTGGTTTTTTAGCTTTCCTGGATCCTCCTCTGGAAGACGCCAGAGAGACTATTGCCGAACTCAGACAGGCAGGTGTAAAGATTAAAATATTGACAGGCGATAATGAGCTGGTTACCCATCATATTTGCAATGAGGTTGGCTTTTTAACCAAGAAAATGCTCACTGGCGAGCAAATAGAAGAAATGTCTGATCTTGCCCTGGCAAAAATTGCAGAAGAAATTGACATTTTTGCACGGGTTTCTCCCCATCAAAAACAACGCATTATTCAAGTGCTCCGGGCAAAAGGGCATGTTGTAGGATACCTGGGAGATGGTATCAACGATGCTCCCTCACTACATAGTGCAGATGTCGGTATCTCTGTTTCGGGCGCCGTTGATGTTGCTCGGGAAACAGCCAATATCATCCTATTAGAACATAATTTAAAAGTTCTATTAAAGGGCATTATGGAGGGAAGAAAATCATTTGGGAATATTATGAAATATTTGATGATGGGAACAAGCTCTAATTTTGGCAACATGCTCAGTATGGCATTCGCTTCCCCATTCCTGCCTTATTTACCCATGAAACCCACACAAATTCTTCTTAATAACCTCCTGTATGATATTTCACAAATCTCTATCCCTACTGATAACGTTGACGAGAGCTTTATTAATAAACCCAAACACTGGGATATCGATATTATACGCCGATTTATGCTTTATATTGGACCTCTTAGTTCTCTTTTTGATTTTATTACTTTTTGGATAATGCTAAGTTATTTTAATGCCTCAGAATCGTTATTCCAGACAGGTTGGTTTGTAGAATCGTTAGCGACTCAAACACTCGTAATTTTTGTCATCCGTACGATTAAATCACCGTTTAAAAGTAAACCAAGCCTTGCCTTGACACTTACCGTTTTAATAGTAGTAACCTTTAGCATCCTTTTACCCTATAGCCCTTTGGCATCTGCATTAGGATTTGTCCCACTTCCAATCTCTTTCTTTATCTTTCTGACACTGGCCACAATGGGTTATCTATCTTTGGTCGAAATGATAAAAAATAAATTAATGTGGCGATGGCAGCAAACAGGGGGATCCTGACCTTTAACCTGTCTACAGGCTGCCTTCAATCTCTCTTGATAGTGGCCGTAATATGCTTTATTCATCAATCAAAACAATACTTTTCCAGCCAATAACAGTGCCGGATCTTCCTTTGCAGGTTTTATTGAAAAACCTAAACTTTTTGCTAAAGCGAGCATAGGCTGATTGGCTGACATAATGATGCCTTCCATGTTCTTTAAATTTTTGGTTTTAGCAACAGACATTAAACTTGTCATCAAGTGACTTCCGATCCCCTTATTTTGCCATTTATCTGCTGTCACCAAAGCAAATTCGCAGGAGGTAAGATCAGGATAGACATAATAATAAGCGATTCCGATAATAGACTCTCGCCCTTTATTTTGAATAACCGCCACCATGGCCATTTCCCGATCATAATCAATTTGTGCTGTTCTCTTAAGCATTTCAGGCGTTAACTCTCGCAACGCCCCCATGAAACGAAAATATTTCGCTTCTGAAGAAAGATGGCGAATAAAATTTTGTTCTAATTTGGCATCTTCAGGCCTGATAGGTCTGATTAAAACCGATGTCCCATCAGCTAATTGCCAATGTGAAATTAAATGAGAAGGATAGGGATGAATTGCAAGATGGCTATAGGGGATGAAAGATGTTTCAAAATTAATAACAATACGGGCATCTACCGCAACAACTTCCTTATCATTAACAATTAACGGATTAATGTCCATTTCTTCAATTTGCGGTAACTCACAAACCATTTCAGAAACACGTAATAACAACTCTTCAATAGCAGTAATATTCACAGCAGGTTTATTGCGAAATTCTCCCAGCAGTTTTGCAATCCGTGTACGAGCAATCAAATTTTTAATTAGATAGTTATTTAATGGAGGCAACGCAATCGCCCGGTCTTGCATAATCTCGATTAAACTCCCCCCGGCTCCAAAATTAATCGTTGGTCCAAATACAGGATCTTTTATAATACCTACCATTAGTTCACGATCATTAGAGGTTTTATACATCGGTTCTACAGTTACACCAATTATTCTGGCAGTAGGCATCTTTTTTTGAGCACGTTCAATTAACTGATAAAAAAAAGTTCGTACCGCTTCTGCATTGGTGATATTAAGTTGAACCCCGGAAACATCCTGCTTATGGGTGATATCCGGTGAGTGAATTTTCATAACAACAGGAAATCCCAGTGATTCTGCAGCGACTAATGCTTCTGTGGCTGTATGGGCAAGTATTGTTTGCGTAATTGGGATGCCAAAAGCGCGCAAGATTGCTTTGGATTCAGTAGCAGTGAGTATTTTACGATGTTCGGCAACCGCACTTTCTATGATAAGTTGGGCACCACTGATATCAGGTTGACTCTGGTAAGAAAGAGGCTCAGGCACCTGTAATAATAATTGTTGGTTATGATAATAGTTCGCCAAATAAGAAAATGCATCTACAGCCACTTCAGGAGTATTGAAAGAAGGAATTTTATGTTTTGCAAAGAGATTATTTGCTTCTCCAACCTGGGTCTTACCCATCCAGCACGTTAAAATAGGTTTCTCGCTTTGGCGAATTATTTCACTGACTTGTTCTGCTACTCTAAGCGGCTCTGACATAGCGACGGGAACAAGAATTATTAATAACCCATCACAATTTTCATCTTTTAGACAGGCCTTGATAACCTGCTGATAGCGCTCCGGGGTAGCATCACCTAAAATATCAATCGGATTTCGGTGAGACCAATGGCTAGGAAGGATGGAATCAAGATAGGAAATCGTCTCATCAGTTAATTCGGATAAAGGAATATTAAGATCGGCAGCCCGATCAGCTGCCATGACTCCAGCACCGCCACCATTAGTAATAATCGTTAATTGGTTACCCTTGGCACGGCAAGAATTTGAAAAAACCTCTGCTGCTGAAAATAGTTCTTTTATGCTGTTTACCCGCACTACCCCTGCTCGGCGTAAAGCAGCATCAAAGACATCGTCTGCACCTATCATTGCGCCTGTATGAGAAATTGCAGCACGAGCCCCCTGAGAATGTCGACCGGCTTTGATAGCAATGACTGGCTTTAGTCGTGAAGCAGCACGAAGCCCGCTCATAAACTTGCGGGCATTCTTAATTCCCTCAATGTAGAGCAAAATACAATCTGTCTTCTGATCAAGGGCTAAATAATCTAATAATTCACCAAAACCAATATCTGCACAATTTCCTAGTGAAACAACGGTAGAAAATCCAACCTGTTCTTCAAAAGCCCAATCTAATATTGCCGCACACAGAGCCCCAGATTGAGAAATGAACGCTAAGTTTCCAGATAAAACCGGACTATTTTCAAACGTTGCATTTAAACCAATTGAAGGGCGCCTGCCCCCCAGGCAGTTAGGGCCAACAAAACGAATTTTAAATTGTTTTGCTAAATCAATGACCGTTTGTTCTAGCTCTTTGCCCTCTGCATTTGCTTCACCAAACCCCGCCGAAAGAATAATCGCATGGCGTACATTTTTTTCACCACATTCAATCATTATTTGAGGCACTACAGCAGCAGGGGTTACAATGACAGCAAGATCAACAGGATGATTAATTTCTTTTATGGAAGGAAAACAAGGGTTACCTTGAACTGTCTTATATTTAGGATTGACGGGAAAAATCGGCCCTGAAAAATCAGCAAGTAAATTAGTAAAAACTTTAGCGCCAACGGATAGGGGCTTATCACTTGCCCCTATCACTGCAATTGAACCAGGGTTAAACATCCTATATAAAAAATGCTCTTCCATAAGATTCCTTCATGTTTACTTTCGAGTTAGGTGATGCACTGCGCATTCATACTCTTATTCTTATCCAGTGAACACCACTTTGTCCAAGTAATTTGGGATCTCACAATGCCAGCCTAATTCAGCTTCAATATGCTGTTTTAACGCCATAGACGCCTGTGGCTCTCCATGGGTTAAAAATATTTTTTGAGGTGATTTTTTAAAATGCCTTAACCACGTTAAAATTTCCTGATAATCAGCATGTGCTGAAGCATTATTAAGTATGGCTATTTGAGCATTGACCGGAATCATCTGCCCATGGACTTTGATTGTTTGAGCATGATGTAATAGCTTCTCCCCGCGAGTTCCTGCCGCTTGAAAGCCAGTCATTAAGATTGTATTTCGATAATCAGGAGCAATGGCTTTTAAATGATGAAGTACACGCCCGCCGGTCATCATACCACTGGCTGAAATAATAATTTTAGGCATGGCGTGATGGTTCAATGCGATGGATTCTTCGACTGTTCTTACATAAGTTGCAACACGACAAACATTAAGGCATTCCTCTCGCGTAAGTTGATGCTCATCCCGATTATCAAGCAATATCTCAGTTGCATCGATTGCCATTGGACTATCAAGAAAAATCGGCAAATCCGGAATCTTTTTTTCCTTTTTAAGCTGGTATAAATAATACAATATATTTTGGGCTCGCCCTACCGCAAAGGCGGGAATGAGAACCGACCCTCCCCGTTTTATGGTTGTGTTTACAATCTCTGCGATACCTTCTGCTGGATTAGTTTTATCGTGCAAACGATCGCCATAAGTCGACTCAAGAATTAAATAATTAGCTGCCGTGATGATTTCAGCCGGCCTCATAATCGGATCATGTAAACGGCCAATATCCCCGCTGAATAATACTTTGGTATCTTGATTTTCTACTTGAATGAACGAGGAACCGAGAATATGGCCTGCGCGATGCCAACTGAAATAGCAATCATCTAACAAAGGATAAGGTTTATTATAATCGACTATTACAAATTGCTTTAAACACTCGAGCGCATCTTCTTGTGTGTATAAGGGCCGTGCGGGATGATGTTTGCTATAACCATATTTATTCGCGCGCTTGGCATCTTCTTCTTGTAAATACCCGCTATCAGGCAACAAAATAGCACATAACTCCCTCGTAGCTTTTGTAGCATAGATAGGCCCTGTAAATCCGTTTTTTACGAGTAGCGGTAAGTAGCCACTGTGATCAATGTGGGCGTGCGTAATAACCACAGCATCTAAAGAAGAAGGATGCAAAGGTAAAGGACTCCAGTTTCTTAACCGAAGATCTTTTAATCCTTGAAACAAACCACAATCAACAAGTACTTTTTTATTCTCTAGCTCAAGTAAATACTTTGAACCAGTCACGGTCCCTGTAGCACCTAGGAAAGTAAGCTGCATTTGCCAACCCTTTGTTTTTGAATTATTAAATTATAGTGTATACATAGAGTGCTTTTATTGAATTTTCAGATATGTTTATAGTTAATACCACTATTTAGTGGTAATGATGCAAAGAAAATTGATGTGGCGATGACCTTAGCATTAATATTTAGCTATTAACAGCTATTTTTAAGCAATGGGATTGTGTAATTTATAAACCTTCAAAGATCGTCCATTAATCTAACCAAGGAAACCATTGTTGGATAATCACTCGACCAGGCTCAAATTAGTGAGGTTAGGAATTGACTCACTGCAAGAATTTATTGTTTTTCTCCATGTGGATTGCTTTATTTGTAAATCAGAAGGATTTGATGCCTTAACTCAAGTGGTGGTTTCCTTTAACAATACCTCACTAGTTGCAATGGTGCATATTGTCCAATCCGATATACTAAAAAGCTGTGAGGCCAGTTTGTCAGAAAGTGCTTGGCAACGGTTAGGCGTCAAGGAAGGCGATGATATCGACTTATCACATCTCACGCCTGTTACCTCATTAAGTTTTGTGCGTTCTAAAATCTACGGCAATGAGCTGTCCGCATTTGAATTGGAAGCCATCGTTAATGATGTTGTTTCCGGGAAATATTCGAATATTCATTTAGCCAGTTTCATCACATCCTGCGCCCGCAATAATTTAAGTATTAAAGAGATCATTTATTTAACGCAGGCAATGGTGAAAACAGGGGAACAATTGAAGTGGGATTCTCCTGTCGTTGTGGATAAACATAGTGTTGGCGGAATTCCTGGTAATAGAACAACGCCTATCGTGGTTGCAATTGTAGCCGCAGCAGGACTCATCATACCCAAGTCCTCTTCACGCGCAATTACTTCCCCGGCTGGTACCGCCGATACGGTTGAAACCATGACCGCTGTAAATTTAACCGCAAAGAAAATAAAAGAAGTAGTGGCTCAGGAAGGCGGGTGTATGGTCTGGGGCGGTTCCCTGGGTTTAAGTCCTGCAGACGATATTATTATCAAAGTTGAACGCATGTTAGATCTTGATCCAGAAGGACAGATGATTGCATCGGTGCTTTCAAAAAAAGCAGCTATCGGAGCCACTCACGTTCTTATTGATATACCTGTTGGCCCCACAGCAAAAATCCGTTCGGAAGCGGCGTTTTTACAACTTAAAGACTATTTTTCCATTGTAGGTAAAGCCATAGGGCTTCATATTTTTCCAGTAAAGACAGATGGAAGCCAACCCCTGGGGCTAGGAATTGGTCCAGCATTAGAAGCAAAAGATATCCTGGCTATTTTAGAAAATAAAACAGAGGCGCCAACTGATTTGAAAAACAAGGCGATTACACTGGCTGCAACTATCTTGGCATTCGGAAAAGGAATGCCTTATAGTCAAGGGGAACAATTAGCAAAACAGCTATTAGAAAACGGCTCTGCGCTAAAAAAATTTTTAGCAATTTGTAACGCCCAAGGAGGATTTAAAGAACCACCAACAGCCCCCCTCACACAGGATATTGTTGCCGTACAGGCCGGGGTGGTATCCGAAATTGATAACAGAAACCTCGCCAAAGTGGCAAAATTAGCTGGAGCGCCTTTTGATCCAGCGGCTGGAATTGAGTTTTTTGCAAAAATAGGAACCTATGTAGAACCAGGACAACTATTGTATCGGATCCATGCCGAATCAAGAGGAGCCTTGAACTATTCACTTTCTTACGCTCAATCAATTCCTGCTATTGTTAAAATAAAATAAGAGCGATTGACAATCCGATGACAAAACGTATTATTTTTATTAAATATAAAGTGAAAAATAAGACCTATAATTCTAGCTATTAGGAAAGAACTGCCCTTAACAGGAAAAAATAATTATCCAGGAGTAATTATGGCAAGCTCGGAATCAATTAAAGATAAAATTTCAATAGATATAATGGATGCCATCTATAAACGACACGCTGTTCGTAATTATCTCCCCAAAAAAGTTGACTCCAGCATTATCCATAAATTACTGGATGCTGCTGTACATGCACCTACCGCGCTTCATGAAGAGCCAAGGGCATTTGCAGTGATTCAGAATAAGGATATCTTGGATCGTTTGTCAGCGAGCGCGAAAGCTTTATTGGCTGACGAAGCGAAGAATAGCAAATCACAACAAACAAAACATATCCTTGATGTGGCAACACAAAAAGAATTCAGCATATTTTATAATGCAAGTACTTTAATCGTTATATATGGGACTTTTGAAGGGCCCTTTATTGCAGCAGACTGCTGGTTAGCTGCGGAAAATTTAATGCTTTCAGCGCTTGCATTTGGCCTTGCTTCATGCGTCATTGGCTTTGCCGTTTCGGCCTTGAATTTGCCTGAATGGAAAGCCGAATTAGGAATTCCAGAAGGGATGACAGCAATAGCTCCGATGATTGTAGGATGGCCAGCAGAAAATACGTTGCCCTCCTCTCATAAACCAACAACAATTCTCACATGGAAATAATACTAACTTATTCACGTTCGGAATATTTGGTGGTTTTTCTTCAAATAAAGTAGAAATACCCATAGGCGACCTAAGGATGTTATGATTCCAGTCTGAAAAAATTTGGTGCCCTAAACAATTAGCGAATGGGCTGAATACCATGCAATTTAGTCTTCATGATTTTTTTTCGTGTAGGTCAGGCCGCTGGCTTATGGCCTGAACCCTGGTTTTAGTAAATTACATACTGTGTTGAGTTTCTCGCCTGTTTTGTTCTGGCTCTTCAAGTTCTTTTAAGTTAAACCAATGGTTCAGAACATCTGCAGCATTTGCTGCGCCTGGAATCGTAGAGGGAAGCGCAGTGATTGTCTTAAATAAAGCATCGAATCCTCTGTAGGTATTTAACGCTACAACAACTGTTTTGACAGTCTCGGGAACTTGTTTACACATTAACGTTACGGCAGTCAGGGCGTGGATAGAAATATCGATTGCATACTCAGAAAGATCGGCTTCAGGGTCATTCCACAATGAATACAAAACTGCTAAACCTGTAAGGCCATTATAAATAATACAGAAGTTCTTCAACGTGATAGATGACTTTACATCCTTAAAAAATCCCAACATTATTTCCTCCTTAATAAACCAATTTCCCCAATAAATTATCATTGTTTTTAATAAATTACAGCAAAGATCGCCAGGTCAACAGCTGCCTTAAGATTGTTGCAGACAAGCCTCGATACCCTAGCACTGAAAAATTAACTAGTAGCAGATTGGCCATGAACCAGGCCCGAAAGTTGTTGCTGAAGGCGTTAAAACCCAAGGAGTAACTTCAGTTTTTACAAAGAGCCAAACCATTGGACCGAGGTCAAGACAGGTAGTTTATACGAAAACGAGAGATCTCAATTACCAGCTGGATTGCCATGCAGGCAATCCAGTCGATAAACTAATTTTTATTTCAATACCAACAATCCAACTTACTAACTGAAAGAAGACTCAGTGACATAGGAAGGAGGAAATTGAGAAGTTGGCTGATAAGGCGCTGTAGGCTGAGGATACAGCGGTGTTGGTTGATAAAACGCTCCATAGGTAGGTGGCATATACACTGGCGGTTGTTGAACAAACACAAAAGCAAGCGTCGATTCCTGAGCAGATTTCGCTTTCTGCGCGAGTTCTGGAACTACTATTCCAGCAAAAACGCTGATCTCCCTTATTTGGCTACCAATGGAAAATCTAGCATTTTGGTTCATTTCGGTGATTCCTACTGCGGTAGTGATCCCACCTGCAACCATTAAACCCAGACTCAGAATAAAGCCAGCAAAGCATCCAGCACTAGCCATCATACATAAACCTGTGACTGCAATGAGAGCACCAACTAGGGTCGTAAAAGCGCCTCCCATCGTATTGATAGCGCCTCTAATTGCATTTGATACTGGATATTGCTGCAGCGTTTCTGTTAAATAAGTTACTTTGGCAGCAAACAGACCTAGTGTCTGCTCGTTAGGCGTTTTTAAAGCGGCTGTCGCTTTATCTACCAGGTCATCCCAGAAGCCATGTTCAAAAAACAACTCACCATAAGTCTCGCTAACAATAGCCTTTAATTCCTCAACACTCTGGATGAAATTCCGACCATGAACAGCAATCTGAGATTTTTTGCGTCTTTCTGCAATACTCATCTGTTGGGACTGCCAAGTCGCAGCATTTTTTTGTGCTTTAAGCTCGGTTTGGAAGGCAGTACGGGTATGTGTCCCTACCATATCATTTCTCCTCAACTATAGGGGAACTAAAATAAATGAAAAGAATTCTAGCATAACCCCCTTTCTATCGGTAGCATTTAATCCTCTGTTTGAATACGCTTGGTTACTATGAAAGAAATTATTCTGGCCACTAGCAATAAAGGTAAAATTGCCGAATTAGAGGCTATACTTGCTCCCTGGCATTGCATTTCCCAATCCACTTTAGGAATAGAGAGCCCCGAAGAAACAGGCTTAAGCTTTGTCGAAAATGCCATTTTAAAAGCAAGACATGCCAGTCGTTTAAGCAATAAACCCGCTCTGGCAGATGATTCCGGTTTGGTGGTGCCCATCTTAAACGGCGAGCCGGGAATTTATTCAGCACGTTATGCTGGTATTGATGCTAGTGATGCGGACAATATTGCTTTATTATTAACCAAACTTGGAGCAACAACCGAGCGAGAAGCTTATTTCTATTGTGCGATTGCCTTGGTGCAACACACTAATGACCCCACTCCCCTTATTGCCACTGGAAAATTACTTGGCAGGATTGCCAATGCGCCTGCGGGCGAACAGGGCTTCGGCTATGATCCTGTTTTTTACATACCTACCCATCAATGCACAGTAGCGCAATTGCCTACTACTATTAAAAATACGATTAGCCACCGTGCTCAAGCTCTGAAACAACTCCACTCTCAATTTTGATGTGACAAGACTATGGACGAGAATAACGACACCTTATTTCTGGAAGCTTATCAATTACAACGGGAAGGTAAACTTCCGCAGGCTATTTCGCTTTATGAAAAACTGCTGCAACTTACCCCCAAACATGGACAGGCCTTGCGTTTTCTTGGCCTTGCCTATGCGCAACTGGGAGATATGGATACCGCTATTGATTTTTTACAGCAAGCCTTGAGCCTGCAACCTGAGGATGCCAGTCTATACAATAATCTGGCCAATGCTTATAAAAATTCGCATCAACTGGATAACGCTATTCTTTATTACCAGAAGGCAATCCAACTGGCTCCTGACTACGCTCAGGCACAGCATAATTTGGCTACCGTCTATGCTTTGCAAAATGAATACACGAAGGCACTTCATCATTATCGTCTGGCAGTCCATGCTGAGCCTGATTTTACTGCTGCCCATTTTAATTTGGGCTTACTATTACTTCAAAACAATGAATTAGCGGCTGCAAAAACGCAATTCAAGAATGTTTTAGCACTACACCCCGACCATCTGGAAGCACAATTTTATCTGGGTGTACTGTATCTGGAAGCCAATTTACTGGAAGAAGCAGAACAGGCTTTTGAGAACGTGCTCGAACAAGACAAACACCATGTTCAAGCCTTAACTAACCTGGGTGTGATCGCACTCAAACGTGAGCAGGGTCAACTAGCAGTAAGTTATTTCACCAATGCGTTAGCTATTGATAATAATCATCTGGATGCCCGCAATAATTTAGCAGCAACTTTTATGCACCATGATCGTTTTGAAAATGCGCTCATGCATTACGATGTGTTACTTAAAGAAGAATCTGACAATATTGAGTACTTGTATAATTCCGGCGTTGCACAAATGGCGCTTGGACATCTGAGTGAAGCAACCAGTCATTTTGAAAAAATTTTAGAATTAAAGCCGGACCATTTTGCCGCACTTAATAATTTAGCCGCTATCTATATTCGACTTGAGGATAAAGAACATGCCCGTACTTTGCTGGAAAGGGCGGTTGCTGCCAATCCAGACGATAAAGCCAGCCAGCATATGCTTCATGCACTTGCTACTGATGAATTAAACCCACCAACCTGCCCGGAATATGCTTCTAATTTATTTAATAATTACGCCTTGTACTATGATCAGCATTTGCAGGGTCAATTAAACTATTCTCTCCCCCAACAAATCGCTCAACTACTTCATCATTTAAATCTTTATAAATTAAATGAGGTGATTGATTTAGGCTGCGGGACTGGTTTAACAGGGGTCGTGTTGCGCGAAATTAGTGAGCATTTAACGGGTGTTGATATTGCGGCAAAAATGCTAACCCAGGCACGGGAAAAAGGAATTTACGATAAGCTGGTGGAAACGGAATTAGAGACCTTTTTGAAAAAGAATAAACATCATTATGACTTGGCCGTTGCAGCCGATGTACTGCCTTATTTTGGAAAGCTTGATGAATTATTTACTGCCATCGCCAGCCGACTCAAGCCCGAAGGCCATTTTATCTTTACCGTCGAAATCTCCGAAGATAAACCCTGGCAGTTACAAACCAGTGCTCGTTTCAGCCATCATGTTGATTATATTAGCCAATTATGTACTCAGCTCGACTTGCAGATCATTCAGCAGGAAAAGGTCATCGCCAGACGGCAGCATCAGGAAGCCTTAGCTGTAATGCTGTTTGCCGTGCGTAAGTCGCCTTAGAAATTTTATTCGACGGCATTAAACGACATTCCTTTCTCCCTGTTTTATTAAGATCCATGTTTA
The DNA here is from genome assembly GCF_001467625.1 of Legionella feeleii. Lineage (GTDB taxonomy): Bacteria > Pseudomonadota > Gammaproteobacteria > Legionellales > Legionellaceae > Tatlockia > Tatlockia feeleii. The sequence goes on along the minus strand of NZ_LNYB01000049.1, from coordinate 11,239 downwards.
CGAGACAACTAAATTCCCCCGACAACAGCATCAAAAGACTTTGCCTCTGATGCTGTTTATCGTGCAGGAAAACTACATAACAATACAGTCAAACTTGTCTTCTGACTCCTCTGTGGGTAAACCTTCTTGAGGTTCAGGCCTTCTATACAAGGGATGGCGATCAGCAAGCACTGTAGCGATAAGTAAGTGACTAAAGAGTCTTTCTGCTGCTTCCATTTGCTCCCTTGCTTCTCTTTCGTCTTCTACAGCCTTATTATAAGCAGATTGTTCTTCTGGACTTAGCGTTGTTGCCTCTTCATAGAGCTCTTCTGTGCTGCTATTTTTATATCCACTATAATAAATAGCAAATTTTTGGACGATTTCCTCAACTTCCTTTTTATCCACAAAAAATTGATATTTTTCAATCACATTGCTCCCTTCTTGCTGCTGGGCAAACATGTTATTGATGTATGCAGAAAAACGATCTGGTGTAATTTCAGAAGCAAACTCGCTGTGACAATGCATAACTTCTGTCTCTTTTTCGTGGGTATGATCTTTCTTGATGTGGGGAGCGTCTGGACCTCTTACCGGTTCAGCAATATAACCAGGCATTGTTGTGATGAAATGTGCTTGTAAATCGAGCCAATTATCTCTCACTGTGTCGGCAATGTCGTAGGGACCCGCAAAATATACATTTATCGTATTTTTCACCGCTTGAACTTTAATTGACACGCCCCTCGAGGGTTTGGCTAACTCTATGTTAAAAGGCATTTCTTACTCCATTATTATTAATTTGCGATGACAATAACGGAGAAAAATTAAGGCAACCTTAAGAAGATCCAGGTGACAGAGATAATTCTTTTATAAGCACTGTAGATAAATGTACTACAGTGCCAGACGAGATAATTAGAATGACACAACCAGGTTTTTATTCACTAGCTGCAACTGAGTCTTGAATAGACTCTGAATTTGCTCAAGACTAGCCTTATCTTTCGCTTCAAAACGCGCTACCAGGCAAGGGGTTGTATTAGAAGCCCGTAATAACCCCCAACCATGGGCAAATTCAACCCGTAAACCATCTATAGTAATTACCTGAGCTTCAGGAAATTTAGCCTGCTCACTGAAACGTTGCATGAAAGTAAATTTCTCTTCTTCAGCGATGGGAATCTTGATTTCAGGGGTGTTAACGCTATTAGGAACAGCATCAAATTGCTCGCTCACTGTTTGCGGGCTTGCACTGATAATTTCTAATAAACGGCAAGCGCTATAAAGTGCATCATCAAAACCATACCAGCGATCTTTAAAGAAAATGTGTCCACTCATTTCACCAGCCAAGGCGGCTTGCTCTTCTTTCATCACGGCCTTTACGATGGAGTGCCCTGTAGGGCACATCCTGGCAATACCACCCGCTGCTCGAACGACTTCAGCCAGATGACTTGAGCACTTCACATCATAAACGATGGTTGCCTCTTTATTGCGGCTTAAAACATCACGCGCATAGAGCATTAACAAACGGTCTGGCCAAATGACTTCACCCAAATTGCTAATGACTCCCAAACGATCCGCATCACCATCAAAAGCTAAACCGATATCTGCCTGATGGTGTGCAACCATTGCTTTTAGATCAACCAGATTTGCTTCTATGGTTGGATCGGGATGATGGTTAGGAAAACGACCATCTACTTCACAATACAAGGGAATGACGTCACAACCTAACGCGGTGATGACCTGGGGAATAATGGGGCCGGCAATGCCATTACCACAATCGACCACTACTTTTAAACGGCGTTGCAGTTTAATATCGCTAATAATACGGTTTGTATAATCGTTCATGATATCGAACGACTCGGCTTTACCAACACCATCCTGACGCGTACCGGCTGTCACCAACTCGTAAAGTTGATCAATATCTGACTGCACTAGCGTTTTACCAGCCAATACCATTTTTATACCATTGTAATCGGATGGATTATGGCTGCCTGTTACCATCAGGCCGCAATCTATACCCTCATGAGTACAGGTTGCGTAATACATGACTGGTGTAGCTACGGCACCTAAATCGACTACCGTAATACCACTAGCCAGAAGGCCTTCTTTTAACGCATTCGCTAAATTGGCACTCGTTAAACGACCATCGCGGGCAACAAAAATTTTACTACGCTGCAAAGCATGCAAACGGCAGCTAATTGCACGTCCAATACTGTAAAAAGCATTCTCATCCAGTTGCTTACCAATCACACCACGAATATCGTAGGCTCTGAAAACAGAACGTTCAACCTGCCTTTGACTATAAGCCATTAATGTCTCCCGGAACTACCAAAGCCGCCTTGGCCACGACTACTTTCTGTAAACGAATCAACCACAGTAAAACCAGCACGCACCACGGGTAAAAAAACCAGCTGGGCAATACGCTCTCCTGGATTCACGGTAAAATGTTCCTGATTACGATTCCAACAGGAAATTTTTAGCTCCCCTTGATAATCAGAATCAATCAAACCAACCAAATTACCCAAAACAATCCCGTGCTTATGCCCCAAGCCTGAACGCGGTAAAATAACAGCAGCCAAATTGGGATCAGCAATATATATAGCAAGCCCTGTGGGCAGCAAAACCGTTTCTTGTGGCCCAATCTGCAGGGGCTCATCAATACAAACACGCAAATCTAACCCTGCCGAACCCATCGTTGCATAGCTGGGCAGCGGGATACTGTTACCTACACGAGGATCGAGAATTTTTAATTGAATGGCTTGTTCCATGGTATTCCCCTAATTTTTAATGCCAGCATTTTGAAGATTTGCTGCCAGAATTGCAATAATTTGCCCTGCAAGTCTGGTTTTATGGGTCAACGGCAATTCGGTTTGTCCTTTTGCAGTCAACACGGTTACCTGATTGGAATCACTATCAAACCCTAAACCGCCACCGACCTGATTCGCAATGATCATATCAAGTTTTTTAGCACACAATTTGTCTTTCGCGTGCTTGACTACCTCTGTCGTTTCAGCGGCAAAGCCTACCACATAGGATGCCTTACCACTTGCTGCAACTGCCGCAAGAATATCCGGATTCGCCTTGAGGTGAAGGGTTAGTTCTTTTTTATCCTGCCTTTTAATTTTCTCTTGCGCCGGTGTCTGCAGACCATAATCCGCTACAGCAGCCGTCGCAATAAAAATCATACCGGTCTGCAAGTGGTGCATCACTGACTCATACATCGCTTGTGCAGAATCAACGCAATCACACAACACGCCAGGAGGCGGCACTAAAGAAGTAGGTCCGGAGATTAAAGTAACCTGCGCACCCGCTAAACAGGCGGCTTGTGCAAGGGCATAACCCATTTTCCCAGAACTATGGTTACTGACATAACGCACGGGATCAATTGCCTCACGCGTGGGGCCCGCTGTAATCAACACGTGTTTACCTTGTAATAGCTGACTCACCTGATGTAAGCGTAATGCATTGATAATATTATCTATTTCGCTCAAACGCCCAAATCCATGTTCGCCACAGGCCTGTGAACCTTCCTCAGGACCTACCAAAATAACACCCCGTTGAGACAATAGTTCGCAATTAGCTTGCGTAGCAGGGTGTAACCACATACTTTTATTCATGGCTGGACAAACAATAACCGGTGTTTCTGCAACCAAATACAGCGTAGTTAATAAATCATCAGCAAGGCCGTTTGCCATCTTCGCCAGACAATTGGCAGAAGCGGGGGCGATTAACAGGTAATCAGCCCAGCGCGCTAACTCAATATGCCCCATGGCGCGTTCTGCTTGCTGATCAAATAAATCAACCCGGACATCATGACCACTCAAGGCTTGTAAGGTTAGCGGTGTTATAAATTGCTGCGCGGATTCTGTCATAACGACACGAATCTCCGCTCCCAAACGACTCAATTCACGCACAAGATAGGCCGACTTATAAGCCGCAATACCTCCGCAGATCCCAAGAACAATTTTTTTATTGGCAAAATCTTGCATGGCTTTTATTTTTTAATCAGAATATCTGCGATCAAACCACAAACCTCGCCATAAAGGAATAACAATAATGACTGGCTCTCGACCAGCACAGCAATTGCGCTTGCGTGAAAAACTATTAACTCAAGGGGTTAAAAGCCTCTCGGATGCCGAATTACTGGCTGTTTTTATCAGTTCGGGCAACAATAAAAAAAGCTGCTTGCAACTCGCGTTTGACTTAATGCACCAACTCGGCGATTTACGCGCTATACTCAACGCCGATCACCATAGCTTCAAACAAATCCAAGGGCTGGGGCTGGTACGTTATCTGCAATTGCAGGCAATTCAGGAGATCTGTCGGCGCAGCGATTTTATCAGCTTACAAAAAAACATTTCGCTGACTGACTCTTATCAAACCTACGCTTATTTGAAACGGCAATTGCGCGATAAAAAAAATGAAATCTTTGTCGCCTTGTTTTTAGATAATCAGCATCGAGTCCTTGCTTATGAAGAATTATTTTCAGGCACAATCAACACAGCGACTATTCATCCCCGCCCTATTGTTGAACGCATACTTAAACTCAATGCTGCGGCCTTAATCCTGGCCCACAATCACCCATCTGGTTTATCCGATGCCAGTCCGCAGGATAGAGAAGTAACTAAACGTCTATGCCATGCCCTGGAATTAGTCGATGCTCGCCTGCTGGATCACTTAGTCGTTGGTGATAATGAAGTGTATTCCATCATGCATGGGATGAAATGGTGTTGCCACTAACAAACAAATTGTGTCAATTTATGGGATTACGATAAGCAGATATTTATAAAAAAGGCTTGGCCATGCTAAAAACACCTGAAGCAAAAATTCATCTTGTTGCCGCCGATTTAAATGATTACCCAAGGCTACAGAATCTGGCACGATTTTACGTCTACGATATGTCGCGATATTGTGGGTTCTTGCCAGGCTGGGATTGCCCTGAGAATGGTCTTTATGAATGTTATGATTGCAAGAAATACTTTACCGAAAAAGAACGCTATCCCTTCCTCATTCGCGTAGATAAAGAACTCGCCGGTTTTGTATTGATTAATAAAGTGGGCACAACGCCGACTGTTGACTGGAACGTAGGTGAATTTTTTGTCATCGCAAAATTTCAACGTCAGGGGGTAGGCCAGCAGATCGCCAAACGAATATGGCAGCAATTTTCAGGAAACTGGGAAGTAGCGGTCATTCCGCAAAATGAGAGGGGATTAAATTTCTGGCGCAATACGATTGGCGAATTTAGTAAAAACCAATTTAGTGAAACTGTAAAGCAGGTATCCTACGACCTTACTAACCCACGTATTATTTTTCATTTTATCGCCCATGAGAGAAATGAATAAAAAAGTTTTACTTAAGTTCTAATCCCTCTATTATGTAACTTACTGATTTCACGCGTGTTGACTTAAGATGAATGGAGTGCATCATCATGGCTGAGGATATCTTGGATGTATTGGTGGTTGGTGCAGGACCTGTGGGTTTATTTTGTGCTAATGAATTAACCCGGCATGGTATACGTTGCCGAATTATCGATAAAAAAGCGGGACTCAGTGATAAATCCAAAGCGCTGGCGATTCATATCCGCACCCTGGACGTTCTGGAGGACTGTGGTTTTATTGAAGAGTTTTTAGCCCAAGGCCTAAAAGTCGACGGGGTTTTACTTAAAGCACATGGAAGATTGCTGGTCGATGTAAATTTCTCTCTTGTAGAAGGCGATCGCCATTATCTTATCGACCTGCCCCAGGATAAAACAGAGCAAATATTATACGCGGAACTTATGGCAAAAGGCTTAAAAGTGGAATGGCAAACCGAGTTAACTGGAATTGAACCCGTTAGCAATCATACCATCGCCACTTTAAAGCAGGCTGATGGAAGCAACGAACAGGTTAATGCTGCCTGGATTATTGCCTGTGACGGCTCTCATAGTACGCTAAGGCATTTGGTTAATGCCGATTTTCTGGGTTCAACTTATAAAGAAGTTTGGTGGCTTGCCGATCTTCTTATTGATTGGAATTTACCAGAAAACAAAATGGCTCTCTTTGTCACCCACCACGGACCTATGGCAGCATTTCCAATGGGGGATAAACGTTATCGACTCGTCCTGGTTGCTCCCGAGGGTTCCACAATAAATGACACCCCTACTATGCAGGATATAGAACAAGCCTTTATACAACGTTGTAGTGAGAGTGCCACCTTATCTAACCCGCTCTGGATTACACAATTCGGTATTCATCACCGACAAATCCAGCAATACCGGCATGGCAGGGTATTTTTTGCAGGGGATGCCGCGCATATTCATAGCCCGATGGGGGGCCAGGGTCTCAATACAGGAATACAAGATATTTATAATTTGATTTGGAAATTGGCCTTGGTAAAAAAAGGCTTGGCACAAGACAGTTTATTGGATAGTTATCACAAGGAACGTTACCCCATCGGCAAAGAAGTATTGAAAAAAACAGACTTTCTGACCAAGCTGATTACTATCAGGAATCCATTCCTTATCTATTCGCGTAATACACTCGTTCGTTTTATTACCTCTTTCAAGTTCGTTAAGCGTTATTTTACAAGGGATATGGCTGAATTATCCATTTCTTATGCCAATAGCCCCATTGTAAAGACCTTGGGCATTCCCACGAAATTTAAAATTGGTGAATTTGCTCCAAATTTCTCATTCACCGATATTCACAGTAAAGAAAAAAAACAATTGCATCAAATGATTCAAGGAACGATGCATCATTTATTCTTGTTCGCCGGGCAAACTAAGAGTCAATTTCCCGCTCTACTTGAAACCGCAGCTCTAATCAATCAGCAGTTTAAAGAAATCATCCAGGTTCATGTGGTGCTATCAGATTCTAATGAGGCACTCCACCTGGACTCTGTCTTAATCGATGACAATCAAGAAGTACACCAACAGTTTGCCATCCAACAAACAACAGCATTGTTAATTCGTCCCGACAAATACATAGGGCTAACACAAGCACCGGTGAACAAAGATAGTTTACTCGCTTATATGAAAACTATTTATATTAGTAAATGAGATATGCTGATTAAATGAATGGCCTTTTTTTCCTCTGGCTAGCCAGTCTAGCCAGATGATCTTAATTAGGACTAGGGTTTGTCTACTCACCTTGGGTATACTAAGAATAGATATTAACTCACTCCTCTAACCATCATGATGACTTTATTGTATCTTTGCTATTTTGCTGTTGGGTTACAAATTGTTTTTAAACCCAATCGCTTTGTAAAATTGCAATTCCTGGTTTGTTTGTTATTGACTACGTTTTGGTTTAACTATCACAGCCACCTGGTGCATCTATGATTACTCAAAACAAGATTCATCGATGGGGTAATTGTTTTGGCCTTATTCTGGTCTGCGCAGTTTTATTGTTTGCCTTTTATGATCAACTATACAACCATGACTTACCCTGCCCGCTTTGCCTCTTACAACGAGCTTGCTTTATAGGTATCGGTCTTTGCTTGTGTATGAATCTCACAACCGGTATTAAAATTTCGCATTATGGGTTAATGACCCTAGCATCGCTTCTGGGACTTGGTATTGCCTTACGTCAAGTGTTTCTCCATGTTGCACCGGGTGATTTAGGTTATGGATCTCCCTTACTTGGCTTGTATCTCTACACCTGGTCTGCGATTGGTTTCGTTGTCATTATCGCTGTAATTGCTATTGCTCAATTATTTGAACAAGAATTTTTAGAAGAAAACAACGCGCCTCCCAGTCGCTGGCTTTATCTACTAATGGGCTTTTTCCTGCTCTTGATTCTTGCTAACGGAATCAGTACATTCATCGAATGTGGCCCTTTTGTTTGTAAATCTAATCCACAACATTATTACTTACTGGATACAATGGCCTAAACCTCTGTCAGGGAAATAATCATGCGTCTTTTAGTTTGCCTCTTCTTTTTTGTCTGCTCCTGCTGCCTCCAGGCAGACACAATGGACCATTACATGAATATCTCTAATAATATCCCGCAAATGGAAATGAAGGCTGATCCGCAAGCCCAGGCATGGGCGAGATCTGCACGAAATGTGCTAATCATTGCCAATGAAAGCATTGCTGAAACCTTAATTCAAGCGAACGAAGCAGCGAAAAGCCATGGTAGAGCATTGTTTTGTCTTCCTCCAGGAACAACTTTAAACGCCATTACCCTCAATGGCATTATTCTGCAAACGTATCGTGAAATCTCAAGTCAACAAAGTGATAAAGATAAAATGACTGTTTCGCAAGTAGCCTGGTTAGGAGTTACCAAGAATTATCCTTGCCCTGCTCAAACTGCCCATGATAATCAAATGCAACATATGAGTGAGCTCTTAGCCCATTAAAACTGTGGTTCATTTGAGTTTTTGAAAAAAAGGAGTTCGCGTTTAAATAATAGTTAAAAAGTGGGGGAACCATGGGCATTCTATCGCATATGATGCAAGAACAACAACCACTGGGCTTTACTGAGAAATTCCCTGTACCAGCAGCCCTGGGAGATCTCTTTACCAAACTTGTTAAAGCCCTGGCGCCGCTCCACAACCCAGCGTCCCAAATTATCTTTAGTGTTGATTCGTTTGATGAATCGCTCGCTGAATTAGGCGTGTACCAAAATGACAAATTTATAAAAAAATTCGAGAAGTATAGAGGCACTCCAAATATAAAAATTTGTCATATGCGCCATTATTCTACTCTTGAAGCAGCTCATTGGCATGCCTTATTCGCTGAAACAGATAAGAGCGGGGCATTTATAAGAATTGTTGCTACGGACTCCCGAACCAATAGTTCAGGCGAGGGGGTCACCGCCCAAAAAGATATTACTAAATATGCTTCACAATACGATCTTAACGTTCAATTTATAAAGGGCGCACAGCAGCCTTTTTCAGTAAAAGCCTGTTGGATATATGCTTTGGCTAATCTAGCCTCTTTTGCTGCTACGGGCTTTGAATATAAACCGAAAACGCCTCATCTCGGTAAGGAATTAAGCGGACTCATTGAAACAAGGAAAGAATTAACTTTTTTTAACCCATCTAAAGCGAGCAACGTAGTAATCCCAACCCCGGTTGAAACGAGTTACCAATTCTCTTGGGAAAAAGGGGCAGGATATGGTTTGGTCATGCTCGCCGTACTCTTGCCGTTAAGCCTGCCAGCCAACCAGTTCATTCTTGCTACCGGGATCGCCCTTGCGCTATTGGGAGCCGCCTTATTGCTTATAGATTTTTACAACGGAGTTAAAGAAGAATTGCCCATACTTTCGAAATGCTTGCTTTAAATACCAGCCTTCAAACACTGAAAGCTGGTTGATATACCTAATTGCTAAACTCTTCAAACGCCTCCAGCGCTTCAGCAGCGTACATTAATGAGGGCCCCCCTCCCATATAAACAGCCATGCCTAAAGTTTCCATCAACTCTTCGCGAGTCGTTTGCAATTTCACTAGCGCCTGGGAATGAAAACCTATGCATCCTGGGCAACGATTAGCAACCGCCAAAGCCATTGCAATTAATTCTTTAGTCTTTTTATCCAAAACCCCATCTTTTGTCGCAGCCTGTGCCAACGAAGAAAAGCCTGCCATCACTTCTGGCATTTCCTTACGCATTTTAGCCAACTGCGTACTAATTCCTTTCGTTATCTCACCAAATTTTTGTGACATTTTTAAACCCCCTTTGTAGATTAGAGCGTGACAAACAGAGAGAATTTTATACCATGCTCGCAAGTTGGGAACAATCAACAGAGCGAAAGAAACAAAATAATTATACCTTTCGCTAGCTAGAGTGCTTATACCTTGATATTCGAGCATCGCAGCGGAGCATACCCATAAGTATGTGAGCAGCGAAGCACAGAAGATCATGGCACAAGTGCCGAGATAGTAGAAATATAGCTGGTCCCTAGTGAAGGGCCATGCTAATAAATACTATTAACAATAACAACGCATAAATTTTTCCATACAAGATATCAGGCATAATTTTACTTAAATAGCCTCCTACCCTTACTCCCAGGGTACTACCAATAAAAATACCGAGTACTGCAGGCCAATAGATATAGCCTGTACTATAGGGTGGAAGATGGGTTTCTTGAGAGCCTGCCAATGCGAAAATAATACTCCCCACCACGCCACTTGGAATAGCAAGAGCATTCGCTAACCCGGATACCTTATTCATCGGGACACGGTAATACCTGAAAAAAGGCACAATAATTACACTGCCACCAATTCCCAACAGTGAGGCAATCGTACCCGTTATGAGACTTAATAGTCTTAACGTGGTTTTACTTGGTTTTCTTGCTACAGATGAACCCTTTTTAAAAAATTCCTGTTTAATTGTGCGTAATAAAACCAATCCTATTAAAGTCATAAAAATATATCTTAACCATTGCGAATCGATCATACTTGCAGTTGATGCACCGATAATGGCACCCAAAATTAACAAAGGCAGCATTTGCTTGAGTAAGGGAATATCTAAATTTTGGCTACGAAAGTGCAACGCTGTGGTATACACCATGTTGATTAACATCAGCATGAGTGAAGTACCAATCGCAACATGCATAGCCAAGTCTATCGCCACACCGTGTAAAGGTAAGAGCCAAAATAAGATAGGGACAACCACAAAGCCACCACCAAAGCCAAACAACATGGCTAGTAAGCCTGTAAACATACCGACAAAGAGATAAATTACAATCATACTGTATAATCCTTGGACCAGCCTAAGCGTTTATGGTAACCTCTGACTGTCAACTTAATGAACAACTTTATGCTTTTGCGTTCTTGATTATCAATGATTTAAATAAGGGTGTACATATGGGTAAATTAACCGCTGCTACAGCTCCTGCTGAGGTAGTTGATCATCTGAGCTCTTTCTTCGATACGCGAGCAAAGGTTTTGGCAGGAGCTGTCTGCCGCCACTGGCGTAACTCAATTCCTCCTGTACAGCGCCTGTTTATCCTTGGCTCCCCAGTATTGGTGCAAACGAAAGAAAGAGAATGGCACACCCCTCTCGCAACAGAAATAGAACAATCATTTGCCAAAATCCCCGAGGACGGCTTCATGGTTTTCCCCAGTGCAGAAGAGGCTTATTTATACGCGCATAATGCTTTTCATCGTCCTCAAGATAACCCCAACTATAATGACGGTATCGCCGGCTCTGGCGTTGTACAACAGTCTTTTTTAGTTTCTCGCTCCAATAGATATGATTCTACGTATTCGTTCGGGCAAATACGGGTTGCATTGAAAGAGAAAATTAATTTAGAGGGTTTAGGTTAAAGGGCAAGAGAGCCCTATAGTCTTC
>NZ_LNYB01000048.1 GCF_001467625.1 Legionella feeleii | reverse complement strand
ACTAATGTTGGACTTGACTGGTTTCGAAAGGTTCAATCCAGCCATGGCGTGATATTATACAGTTCAACGCGAAGACGCCAAGAGCCAAAATTTTCTTAATAAGATCGAGAATATCATAGATAAAAAAGATATTAATCCAGGACAAATGGAAAAATTCTTATATTCCATGGACGCTATACAAGAGCAAACTACAAAGCTAGAAAATTACTTTCAAATTCTATTTGATAAGTAGATTCGTCGATATTATTTTTATCAGTCATATATGCAGAGTAAGAAACTACCCTGCCCCACTCTATAGAGTCAGCTAAATAATTCTTGATAATGCCATAGTAGAAATTATCATCTAGTTTTTTAGCATCAAACAAATTCTCAATCCATTTTTCTACAGGTTTTTTATAATCTTCTTCTGACAGCATAAAAAGCATTTTTTCTTTTTTAGCAACACTTTTGAGGACATGATCCGGCAAGTCATATCCTGCCAGTAAGTCTAGGTGGTCTGTAAATGCGTTTAAATCTTTAATAATCAGCCAAGTTGGATTGGCATCTTTATCAAGAAATAGAAAACTTCCTAAGTTATCTACCAGGTAATACTCAATAGCTTGTGCTTGAATTTTGACAAGTTTAAAAAGCTCTTGATAAAGTTTATTGCTAAACAAAGTATTTATATGGCTACTATTACTATCAATTAATTTACCTGATAAAATGCTAAAATATTGGTAAGTTAGATCATTTATTGTCAGAGTAATCTCTGGATACAGATTTTCGTTTCTTTTAAGAATAAATTTATCAATCAGTCTGTTATTGAACGCGCTTATAACTGTATCCTTGTCTGCTTCAGCGGTTAGCATAACTTTAGCTATTTTTCTTTGTTTTATTTTTTCACAAAATTGTATCCCATTAATATTAGGCATGGCATAGTCAACAACTAATAAAGGTATACGTTCAAAACGTGATTTGTCATAAATAAGAGTTAACAAATTTTTAATTTCAAGATCAATGACACGATTAGTAGTTGTATCCGCATTAACATCGTTCAGTACTCTATATATGGATTGGGGGAAATCTTCTTCCTTATTGCTATCGATTAAACTTATTGCTGCATCTGGGTTTGTCAGGGTAAGTATATGATTACCAAACTCTAACTCAAGAGCATCTAAAAATGCACGGTTATCATCTAAAAAAATGACTTTTGTTGGATGGTAAAAACATAATGGCTTTGAATCAACAACAGTCATATGGGGTATCCTATTAAATTACAGCATTCCATAAGTTTTGCTTTATTCACTTTATGAAGGCCGTTTCTTCACTATTTAAGGCGTATACTATTATAATACAATTCAATTTTTCAAACACATGCTTTTCTTGTATTAGTAATATTCTACCTATTCCGACTAAATCTAAGTTAAATTTATAAAGCAAGGAGCAGAATTTTCCTCAATTTGAATCAGCCTATGGCTTTTCAAGCCTGTAGCTACCTCGCTATATATTGGACTTCCAACTACTAAGAATTTACTCGTCTACTGCATACTATGCGAATAATTTTATATAAAAAGGGCTTTTTGTAATTCAGCATTTTAGCAACTCCTATAAGTCATGAAACTCCTATAAGTCATGAAACTCCTATAAGTCATGGAACTACTATAAGTCATGGAACTACTATAAGTCATGAAACTCCTATAAGTCATGGAACTACTATAAGTCATGGAACTACTATAAGTCATGGAACTCCCATAAGTCATGAAACTCCTATAAGTGATAAATGACGCTTAACACCCGCCTTTACTGAATAACTTGGACTCCTATAGAGATCCACTTGAAGTTGCTTGAAATTACTTTGGGAGTTCTCGGGGAATAAAGGGAGTTGGGAAAACAAAGTACAATAACTTATTGATGTTAAGTAAGTTATTGTAGTAGACTTTTGAAAAAATATAAGGAGGTAAGTTATGAGTGGCTATGTGAATGTTACTGCAATGCAAAAAGGGGGGGTTGGTAAAACCACTTTTACATTTAATCTTGGAAAAGGTCTTTCTGCACGAGGGCATAGAGTCTTATTTATTGATAATGATCCGCAAGGTGATTTAACTCAGGCATGTTTAGGCGATATAAGTATCCCAGTGTCTTCAAATACAATGCGATTATATGAAAATGGATCAAAAATAGAGCCCCTTCCTATATCAGAAAATCTGAATCTAATTGGAACAGACATTGAATTAGCGCTTGCTCAAGAAAAGAATTTTGAAGTTATATTTGATTTCGCAGATAAAATTAGTGCTTTAGTAGATGAATTTGATTTTATTCTTATAGATTCTTTGCCTTCATTTGGAATTATGCATACTGCTGCTCTTTTAGCATCAGACACTTTGTGTATACCAACTAAAGCCGCGCCGTTTTCCATGAAAGCTATAAAAATGCTTATGGAAACGGTCGACAAGGTCAAAAGGCCAAGAATGAATCCTGATTTGAAAGTTTTGGGTATAATCATAAATCATGTGGAGGGATCGCAAACTTCTTTAGGAAAAGAAATTGAAAGACAGTTAAGGGATTTTTATCAGGACATTGTATTTCATAATAAAATAAATAGGACTGTTAAAATTGAGGAAAGTCCTGCATTTAATGAATCAATAATGGAATATATGCCTGAGAGCAAAGCGGCTGAGCAATTCGAACTTATCATTGATGAGTTTATTAGAAGATACCAGGATATAGTGGGGTAAAAATGGCTAGAAAACGAGATTTTTCCGGTATCGGCAAGGACATTCTCACGAAAAGTGAAAAACCTAGATCATTGTCAGATTTTATAGGAGTTGAGAGCAATAAAAACGTTTCCTATGACTTAGACGGAGGTGAGAGTAAATTAGTAAAAAAGTCCGATCCCATTGTGCGTGAATGTATATCCATATCTAAATCTGATGCTGATCTTGCGAATGAGCTAGCAGTTAAGTGTGCTGCTGAGGGACAAAAAACTACTAAAGCAGATATATATAGAGCTTCAATTAGATATTTTGCAAAGTTATCACCGGCGGTTATGGCAAGTAAAATACGAGATGTAAGAAAAGATAAAAAAACTCACAATTAATATTTAATTACCATAACTTCCATATCTTTCATAAGATTCATAAGATCCATAAAAATGGATCTTATGAATCGAGCAATTTCTATCTCAATGAATTCAAGTAGTTGAATTGTTTGATACAAATTTCACGTTTTAATTTATATGTAACTTTCATAACTTTCATAACTTTCATAACTTATGAAGATAGTGATGTAACCTATTGTTTTAACAATTTTTTTTGATTGACAATATAAAAATAGAACATTAATCTGATGCCAAGAGAAAAATATGCTTATGAGGTTTTAATAAAAAAGAAACTAATAATTGAAGAACAAAAAACCCACCGAAGTGGGTAATTTGGTTAAACCTGTTACTAAGAGATAAATCTAGTCAATTTAATCTTAGCGATAGGTTTTATGCTTGTCAAGCAATTAGCTTATAGCTAAGGGGTTTTTTCGTGTGAAAGAAAGTGCATTTTCAGATGCCTCAATTTATGCAAAGAGGCCGGCATTGTCAGGTCCTAATAAAAGGGTAGCTCTTAATCGCACGGGCAACTGGTGCGGTCATAGTCCTGATGTGCCGCGTTTTTTCAGAGAACCAGACTCCCACAAGCCACGGCCTAAGATTTTAACATGGGCGATGGAGTCGCTGCGCCGATTTTATTCGAAACCGGCT
>NZ_LNYB01000047.1 GCF_001467625.1 Legionella feeleii | reverse complement strand
CCAGTGGGGCTTTTGTCCTGCTGGCCTTTTTCATTTTCAGCTTGCCAGATTTCTAAGCGGAGACTGGGTCAAGGCCACGCGCAGCGTGCCCGCAGGGGCATTCCTGAGCCGTAGGCGAAGGCTATTTGTTTTTCTCACTCCAAGGGTTAGTCAAAACTAGATCGTGGCTTAAAACGCAAATATGACGGTTTTACGAAAAGCCTCTTTGACCCGCTTTCTGTTTAAAAAGAAAACACACGAAGTTTGTATATTGCGCCCTTGGAAAATCCG
>NZ_LNYB01000046.1 GCF_001467625.1 Legionella feeleii | reverse complement strand
TGAAGACGGAGTGCAGGTTGTTGAACAATCGGACTGGAAGGCCGCTTGATGATATTTTGCTCATACACCAGAATTGACAATAACTCGTCTTTTACGTTAATGAATGAAAATATTAACTGGAACAAAATGAAAAAATTTTTAGCTGTTTTTTTTATTGTCTTATTAGGCGTTATCGCTTGGCAGCATAAAACTATACTTAGAGTTTATCAAGGAGCGATAGGTTATCTAAATAATAGAAATCACACTAATTATTATCGGTTAACTGGTAATGATTCTATACAAGATATTTCCGAACGTTTAAGTCACGATCTAAACATACCCTTGGAGCTTAGACAACCGCTCCTTGAGAAAAAACGACGCATATATATTTTTAAGTATTTAAGCGATGGGCACGAAGTAGCAGGATACTTAAGTTTAATTACTACAGGAGAACATCCTTTAATTATGTTTGTAAGGGGTGGAAATGGGAATTTCGGCATACTTCGTCCTAATAATGCATTTTCTTTTTTAGACGGATATAACGTTATTGGTACTTTATATCGAGGAAATATTTATAAAGGAATAGATGAGTTTGGTGGTGAGGATATAAATGATATTGAAAATTTAATTCGGTTCATTCCCAAATTAGAGCAAGCCTCACAAAGCCATTTAAAATCCCCTATTGCAATGATTGGTGTTAGCCGTGGGGCGATGCAAATGTTTGTTTCGTTAAGTCGCAGTTCCCTGGTAAAAGGAACGGTTCACAAAGCAATCTCTATATCAGGTAATGTTGATTTAGATACTACTGTAGCATTGCGTCCTGAAATGAAACATATGTTTGAAATGAAATTTAAGGAACAAAAGAAGTTTCATCAATTTAATGAATGGTTAAAAGCAAGAAACCCTGTTTCTTTAGTAAAACAATTACCCTCCTCACTTGAAGTCCTATTGATTTATGGCCTTAATGATAATCGTGTGGGTATTCAGGAACAGTTGCATTTATACGATATGCTCACAAAAAATAATATAAAAACAGAGTTTATAAAAATTCCTGGGGCTACTCATGGTATGGATGGATACGTGGATGAAGTTAAAAAAATGATTATAGGTTTCTTAAATTCTTCTGAATGAAATTTGTCAGTATGAATTTAATTATTAGAGTTTTTTAAGTTAAGTAGTGATATAGGGAAACAAATGGGGTAATTATTCTGAACTGGTAAGCCTATCGTGATCATACCGAAGAAGGGGAAATATATAATGAAGAGGGAGAGCTATTTAAAAATAACTTAAGAAGCTTTGTGCGTTTATATAGCTTTTTAAGTCAAGTTGTTGATTTTGTCGATCCCGACTTACATAAGCTATACGCCTATGGGGAATTGTTGCTCACTAAACTTCCTTATCGCTCCAATGCTGGTTCAATTAATCTTAATGAAGAAATTGCTTTAGAATCGTATCGATTAGAAAAAACCTTTGAAGGCAGTGCTGTTTAAGCATCAACGAGAATGCCCCTGTTTATGGCCCTTCGGAAGTAGCGACAGCTAGCATAAAAGAGCAGAAAAATTCAACTTTGTCTGTAGTTATTAAAGTAATTAACGATAAATACGGAACTGATTGGACAGATGACGATCGATTGCTATTTGATCAGATTTGGAGACATGGTAAACAATGAATCTCTTGCTGAAAAAATGCGAGCGAATACGAAAGAGCAAGTGAAGCCTGTATTTGAAGCAGAAGCTATGACAGCTTTTGTTAATCCCATGGTCGAAATGAAAAAATTATTGGTGATTTTTTGCAAAATGAGCATTTGAGAAAATTGATTATTGCTGCTTTATTAGATGATGTTTATCAAAGGGCTAATGAATGAGATTGGGTTGACCTTGATTTGGCAGGGTAGAGTGCGATCACTTGTAAATAGTTAGCTAGAGTTTTTTCATTAACTCACTCATGAATGAACGGGCATTAGACAATTTTGTTGGGTCATCAACCAGGCCTTTATCAAGAGCTTCATTCACCCAGTTTGGTCCGTGTTCATTAATTGATGTATCAAAGCTTTCAAGTTCACCATAGGGTACTACCCATATATTAAATTCTTTTAGCTTTTCCAGAAGTAATTTTGCTTGTGTAAGCGTCGCTTCATCGGTAGACAGTATATTAAGTCCAAGATTTTTAGCTTTGCTCCATCCTTTTGTTGCCCTTAAAAAACCGTTAATTTGCTGTTGTTGTTTATTTGTTATACTTTTTGCGAGCCTCATCTCTGATATTATTTTTTCTATATTGTTACATGTTTCTTCAACTGTTGCAGGTGGCTCCATTTTATCAATTTGTTCTTTTACTGCATTATAGGAGTCTTTAATATCATCCCAGTTACCACCAAAATTTTTATAAAGCTTTTTAAGTCCGTCTCGATTCTGCAATGTGTCAAAATCTATGATAGCAAAAGTTTTTACCTTAATTTTGTTCAAAGCAGTAGAAATTTTTGCAATACGCGCATTGCCACCAGCTGGAATAAATAAGGTATCAGGTTTTTTGTTAGGAGAATCAGTTGTGCTATTTTCTTTTTCATGAATAGATGATAGTAAAGCGGAATAAAACCTACAGTCAGCATCTGATTCACAAATGATAACTGATTCATGGAATAAGCCATCTAATACATTTGAGTGACGTAAGAGAGTATCATTCCAGAACTCTTTTATATCTCTTGGTTCTAATATGCTTGGTGTGTTTATTTTTCCATCTCTATTAATTCTAATAACAGTTAAGTTTTGAATATTTGTATCAAGAATTCCCCGTAAAACATCACCACTATGTGTTGCAATAATTAATTGCTTTGCTTGATGCTCATTCGCAAGTAAAGTACCTAATAATCTTGCTTGGGGTGGATGAAGAAACGCCTCTGGTTCGTCTAATAATGTTATAGGCTTGTCTAAAATAATTGTAGATAAAAGACAGCCTAAAAAACTCTTAATCCCATCTCCTTGTTCGTGTGCGAGTGGCACTGTAAGTAATTTTTTTACATATGATGATGAAACCCTATCTTCTTTACCATCAAAATTTGGTTTCGTTCCTATGTGAAGTGGTAATTTCTTGCCAGCACCCCAATTTAGAATGAGGTCTTCACCAAAAGCTTGTTTTACATAGCGACTCAGTTTCTCTTCATTAGTATCATTATCTAAAAACATTTGAATGGGGTGTTGAGGTATTTCATTCATTCTGTCATATGTATCAGGAGGTAAAATAATATTTAGTCTATTTGCAGTGTCTGCAAAGGTTACAAATACATTTAATAATTCTCTCAATCCATTTTGTTGAATATTATTCCACATATTCTGTGATTGAGTTTGGTGAATATTTGTTTGTAACGATCTTCTAAAAACATTTCCATTGTCATCAATAAATGAGGTGGTTTTTTCATTCAAATAGGTGTCAAATTCATGAGCAGTGCCAAGCTGTTCAAATGTTATGTTAGTAATAACTTTATTTAAGCCGGCAGCTTGCTGAAGACCATTTTTCAGGATGTTATATGTTTCTCGTAAAGTGCAACTTTTACCAACATTATTGGGCCCAACAATCACTGTGGTACTATTTTCAGCCAACGGTATGATAGAGCCGTCATTAAACTTCAAAGAAGTTAGTTTTATATTTACGGCCATCGAAAATAGTCCTTACTTACAGTGTGTTGATGATGAGGATTCAAAATAAATTTTTAGGCACACAGGTAGGCACCAGAATAAAAATGATTGTCGCATGTGGAGTTAAAACGCACCTCGCAAATAATCTTTAACCTTTTGATTCCATTGGCGTCCCGGAGAGGATTCGAACCTCCGACCTGCCCCTTAGGAGGGGGCTGCGCTATCCAGCTGTGCCACCGGGACTTCATAAACCGTAGCAAGTCTAACGCCATCAATCTGAAATGACAATAATCTTGAACTTGCTTATTGGTTAATAGATTTCTTCGGAACCCTGCTATAGAGAGAAAAGAGCAAGGCGATACGGAGCGCAGAAATACAGTGTACACGAAAGTACAATAAGATTTGAAACACCTTACCGGCGAAGCAATTCTCCTGGCGCTCCTGAAGTAGTCTAATGAATTACATGCTCACATAATTCGGTCCACCCCCACCTTCAGGCGCGCACCAGAGAATATTTTGACGAGGGTCTTTGATGTCGCAGGTTTTGCAATGAATGCAGTTTTGGGCATTGATCTGTAACCTGGGGCCAGCTTCTTCTTCAACAATTTCATAGACACCAGCAGGGCAGTAACGTGTTTCAGGAGAACTATATTGCCGATAATTAACGTCTATCGCGAGTTTTGGATCACGAAGTTTTAAATGACAGGGTTGGTTTTCCTCATGATAAGTATTCGATAAATAAACCGAAGACAGCCGATCAAAAGTAAGGACGCCGTCTGGTTTTGGATACTCAATTTTTTTAGCTTTGATCGCGGGAAGCAGTGTTGAATAATCAGCGTGATTCTTTAAGGTCCATGGGGATTTACCACGGCTGACATAAGTTTCAAAGGCAGCATTGAATAGGCCAATCCATAAACCATAGCGGAAACCCGGGCGAATGTTTCTTACTTTATATAATTCCTCAGCAAGCCAGGACTGCTTGACTTTTTCTGGATACGCACTGAGTTCTGCTTGAGAAGGCTGCTCGTTCTCTAGAAGTTCGAAACACGCTTCTGCCGCAAGCATGCCAGATTGCATGGAGGTATGGATACCTTTAATTTTGGGTACGTTTAGAAAACTGGCTGCATCACCAATTAATGCGCCTCCAGGGAAGCTGAGTTTGGGCATTGCTTGCCAACCACCTTCATTCAAAGCTCTTGCCCCATAGCTAATACGTTCACCATCTTTTAGCAATTCAGATACAAAAGGATGGGTTTTAAAGCGTTGGAGCTCCGCAAAAGGATTTAACCAGGGGTTTTTGTAATCTAAACCGACGACAAAACCAATTGCCACTCGGTTTTTTGATAAATGATAAATAAAAGAACCACCGTAGGTTGCATTATCAAGAGGCCAACCGACCGTGTGTATCACTTTACCGCGCTGATGCTTGTCAGCTGAAACTTGCCATATTTCTTTGATTCCCAAACCATAGGTTTGTGGTTGAGCATCATTACGTAAATGAAAACGATGCATTAACATTTGGCTGAGCTGACCACGGCAACCCTCTGCAAAAAGGGTTTGCTTGGCATGCAAATGCATCCCGGCCTGATAATTCGCTGTTTTATTACCGCTTTTATCAACGCCCACATCTCCTGTTGCTACACCGATGACTTGTCCCTTTTCATTGTACAAAACCTCTGTTGCTGCGAAACCCGGATAAATTTCACAACCAAGGTTTTCAGCTTGGGTTGCTAGAAACTGACAAAGCTCCCCTAAGCTGATTATGTAATTTCCATGATTTTTCATTGGTTTTGGAGTAGGGAGGCGATAAGCGCGTTTGCTGCTAAGAAAATAAAATAAATCCTGGCTAACTGGTGTGTCTAATGGGGCGTCTTGCCAGGTATCAGGTAATAATTCCTTCAAACTGCGAGGTTCAAGGACTGCTCCTGAAAGGGTATGAGCGCCGACTTGAGCTCCTTTTTCGAGGATGCACACACGAAGCTCTTTATTTTCCTTGATGGCCAATTGTTTTAATTTTATACCCGCTGATAAGCCAGCGGGTCCTGC
The DNA here is from genome assembly GCF_001467625.1 of Legionella feeleii. Taxonomy (GTDB): domain Bacteria; phylum Pseudomonadota; class Gammaproteobacteria; order Legionellales; family Legionellaceae; genus Tatlockia; species Tatlockia feeleii. The sequence goes on along the minus strand of NZ_LNYB01000046.1, from coordinate 21,806 downwards.
GCCGACAATGACCACATCATATTCCATTGTTTCGTGTTCCACCCCAACTCCTTAACCATCGAAAAGAAAAAATCATCGCTTTTATCCCGTTTAAGATCAAGATGAATTACATCATGGTTTTGTTGTTTTCTTATTGTCATCAATAATGCAGGTTATTTTTTAATCTATAGTGAGTAAAGAAAAGAAGGAATTATGAAAACCTGTCGTAGTGTTATTACGTGCGGAAAAGTACATCGTTTAAAAAATTATATACTAATCGCGAGGAATACATTTTTTGTGTTTAAGGGGATAGTGAACAAGATAAAAGCTATTCGTTTATGGCGATTACGCCTTCTATCGTTGTTTTCAATCAGCTATCCTGGAATGTCATCTTGGGAACAAAAGTTACTTTCTCCAGTGGAAAAATATTTCTAAATACCGTATAAAGTGGGGTCATAGTCTTTTTGTGAGTTTAGTTTGTGCAACGAATGAAAAGAAAAATTAGAAGAACTTGGCCTGCAATCCTATGTTGCTGTTTTTTGTCGCTCCATGCGCATGGGGTGTTGCCACCTGTTGTGGTATTAGAAGAGGCAGGAATTGAGGATAATCGGTGGTCTGTCACTGCCAGTACAGGTTACACCGAATATCAAAATATGTACCACAATGATGGTCATTCAGTGATTGCGCGAATGGCTGTTGCAGCAGAGTTATTGGCAACCACGCAAAGCAGTTTTGGCATAGAGTTTGGTGTCCAAAATGGTAGAAGTATGCGCCTGGGTATCCCTCACGGTACTCTGGATGTTTTAGGCGGCGTGGTTCGTACAACAGTAAAACCGATGCTGGATTTATTAATCACAGCCAATAGTAATCCAGTCACTGAAAGCCTTCTCTACACACAAGTGAAGGGGGGAATTGCTTACCGGCGCTGGCAAATTGCCAGTTATTTGATTGACAATAAATCAGAGTTGGCTGGAGAAGTGCAAGCGGGTTTTGGTTATCCAATTACTGAAGTGACCAGTCTGAATTTACTATACCAAGGTGTTTTTGGTGCTGCTCCAAAAATTCGAGCTAATCCCTCTATGGAAAGTTGGCGTTTATCCAATATTCCAGTCCAGCATGGTTTGTTATTAGGTTTTTCGATTATTGTGTAAATAACAAGGGCAGGGTATAGCATTTTAATGTTATTCTGGTTTGAATTAAACTAATTGCCTGCCATGCAAGAGAAACTAAATTACACGTTAGCCGAAAATGAGATGTTACCTAAAAAGTTAACCTCTTTTTTTTGGCATTTTATTAAAAAACAACCTATTGCTTTCGCTATCTTTTTTTTAGCCCCCTTAGCACTCATTTTAGAAACCAATATTATCCCTTATTCCTTAAAGATGATTATTGATGCGATTACTAATCAACAAGGTGATCGCACCAGTGTTTTTTTTGCTGTAGCACCGGCTTTATGGTTAGGGGGAGGAGCCTGGGCTGGCTTAATTATCATTATTCGCTTGCAAAACTGGTGGCAAGGCTATGTCATACCAAGATTCCAAGCCCAGGTTCGAATGTCTGTTTTGGACTATTTATCTCGGCATTCCTATCATTATTTCTCTAATCAAATGGCTGGCAGTCTCGCTAATAAAGTGAATGATCTTCCTCGGGCTCTTGAAGCCATTCGCATGATTATCAGCTGGAATGGTATAGCTACTCTCGGTGCAACCATTGTTGCCTTGATATTGATGGCTACAATTAATGGTTGGTTTACAGTCTTATTATTATCCTGGATTATTTTGCAGGGTTTTATTAGTTTTTATTTTGCGCGTAATATTAATCGTTACGCCGAAGAAAATGCAGAAGATAAAAGCAAATTAAGCGGAAAAATTGTTGATACCCTTAGCAATATTGGTGCGGTAAAACTTTTTGCACGTAGTCGCGATGAATTGTCCTATATCAATAAAAGTCAGGAAAGAGAGGTACAAAGTAATAAGAAACTCACTATTTACATGAACCTCTTTCGCTTGTTTTTAGATATACCAGTAACAGTAATGCTGGGGCTAATGGTCTATCTGCTCTTGTCTTTCTGGCAACGTAATTTGATAACCACTGGTGATCTGGTATTTATTTTTAATTCTTTTTTTTCGATTATGACCCAGGTATGGTATTTGTGCCATGCACTGGCTGATCTATTCCGTGAAATCGGTGTAGCCCAACAGGCTTTGTCTTTGATTGTCACACCTATTGAAATTGTTGATGAACCCAATGCAATACAATTGCAAGTGAAGAAAGGAAAAATTGAATTTGATAATGTGAGTTTTCATTACCACGAAGGGAATCAAATTTTTGAAAAAAAATCGGTAGTCATTCAACCCAGGCAACGCGTTGGTTTAGTAGGTTATTCCGGAAGTGGAAAAACAACATTCATTAATCTGATTCTACGATTTTTTGATGTGGAAGAAGGTCGTATTCTAATTGATGAGCAGGATATCAGTCAGGTAACTCAGGAGTCCTTGCGAAACACAATTAGTATGATTCCGCAGGACCCAACTTTATTTCATCGCAGTTTGTTGCAGAATATAGGCTTTGGTAAGGCTGGTGCAACAAGAGCCGAGATTATTGCTGCTGCACAACAAGCTCATTGCCATGATTTTATCAGCAGTTTGCCGCAAGGCTATGATACCCTCGTTGGTGAGAGGGGAGTAAAGCTTTCTGGTGGACAAAGACAGCGAGTGGCTATCGCGCGTGCCATTCTTAAAAATGCCACTATCTTGATTCTTGATGAGGCAACATCCCAATTGGACTCGATTACTGAAGAATCGATTCAAGCGTCGCTGTTTGGGTTGATGCAGGGTAAAACGACATTGGTCATTGCGCATCGCTTATCAACACTGCTTTATATGGATAGAATTTTAGTATTTGAGAAGGGAGTTATTGTTGAGGATGGTTGTCATGAAGAATTGATTGCCAAAAACGGTTTATACAAATCCATGTGGGACGCACAGGTTGGAGGCTTTTTGCCTGAGCAAGAATTGAATGCAAATTAATGCTATTTGCATTGGTTATTGTTTTGTTATTTTATATGGCAGTGTGATAGAATAGAAACCAATTTTAAGGCGTTTAAGGTAAGATCATATGGGTAAAGGCGATGTGTATGCTGGCGGCTTGGATATACCATTTTTTGCGTCAGCCAATTTTGAAAAATCGGCTGATGGACGCACTTCGCAGGAACAAGCAAATATTATTGCCAGAAATGCCTTACGTCTATTAATGATGGGTTGGCAGAATGGCTGGGAAGATCTTCTTTCTTTACAAGTCATTAAAGCCGTATTTCTAAGGCGCGATCCAGAGTTAATGCGCGGCATGCGATTAGCTTTTCAAGAAGGATTTCAACACGTTTGTACTCAGTTACAGGATGCCAACGTGTCGCCAGAAAGCAATCCCTTGCAATTTAAACAGGCACAATTATTTCTTAGCAATTGTTTATCACTCTTGCCTTATGGTGATATTAATCCTTATGAGTCTATCTCCATACCACAATGGATTAATAACAGCTGGCAATTAGTAGACTATAAAGTAGTTCCTATTGAATTAACACCAACGAAGGGTTTTAAGGCCTTATTTATCAGAGATGAGGATAGAGTTTTCGCTTATGGTCTGGAGCCCATTAACCGCTCTGACGCGGAGCCCCATTTAATTTTTATGGGAACTACCTATCCAGCTGGCCAGGGGTTTTTCTCGCAAATCAAGACGGATATGGAGGCTTTTGAAACTGCTGGAAAAAAACTTTATCGCAGCGGGTATAAAAAAATTACCGAATGGCTGGATAAACAGCAGCAGAAAGCGCATGTTTGTGGCATTAGCCTGGGAGGGGCTTTAGCAGGACTCCTGGCTATTCATCTGGGAGACAAGCTGTCGCGTGTTGTCGTATTAAATCCTGCAGGACTTTATCTTCCTTGGCGAAAAAGCCGTTTTGATCGTTGGGATCAAATAACAGACAAACCTTCGGTCTGTGTTCAAAAAAATAAGGGGGATCCCGTGTCTCCTTTTGGTGTTTGGAAAGAAGACTGGGATATCGTTGAAGTTACTCCACCAGAAGACAGAGAGGGTCCTAATGCCCTGGCTGCTCATGCTATGAACTACGCGGGCCTTGCAAAAACGGAATTCCTCGGAGTGGATACGAAAGCCGATAATGCGGCGCGCAGTAAACGTAATTTCATCCTTTATACAATGTTGAGAAGTTTATTTTATTACACAGTGGCAGTTCCTTTTTATTACATAGTTCTGCCTATATTACGTTATATTTTAAGCCATAAGATGCAGCTCACTTTGACAGTTGCTTTTGCCTTGCTATTTTCTTCGCAGCCTGCATTTGCTTTGGCATTGATTATCCCTGCGTTGACAGCTCAAACCTTGTTGATGTTGAATATTGTTGTTTCTAGTGTCATGACCGCTTTTTTAGTCGATAAGTCCTTGGCTTTTTTACTGGATAAGGTTAGTGGTAAAAAAGATTCTGATTTTAGTCAATTTTTTAGTTGGTTAAATCACCAGTCTTTAGTAACAAAGTTATTTTTTACCCTGGGTCTGGCTGCTACGGTTTGGGAAGCAGCAGCTCCTGTTATTATGCCCACCTTGATTCCGCTGATAGCAGCTTCCACGGCTTTATATATTCTGGCTGCTGTTCCTCTGGCAATCTATCTTGTACATCGATTAGGTTCAGCGATTCAAATTATCTTTGGTTGGAACGAAGTTCAAGCACCTTTGTGTCACGATCCAAAGTTACCAAGGAATGATTTGATGAATATGTATTCCGAAACTCAAAAAATAGAGGCGGAGTTTACTTACGAACAATTGAATTCGTATTACCATGCTAAACGGTGTATTTTAAAGAATAAACCTTTTTTACCAGAAATGGATAAAGGGCGTGTGGAATTTAGAGAGGATGACTCTAGGTTATCTAAGAGAGAAGTTTTGGAGCGCGGTCTTAGTCATCCACAGGCAGTGATAACAGTTAAAGCGACCAAAGCCAAGATTTATGATATCAAGGAAACAGTAGCTATAATGGGGAAAATTGGGTTACATCCGCTCGAAGAAGGTAGAGTAAAGGAGAGTCTCGAACCTCAGCACCAAGCCTATCAGCGAGGTAAAGTATAATAGCAAGGAGGCTTTTAATATGGATTATATCAAGCATTTTAACCAGCAGACTGCTGATTATTTAAATTTTCGACCTAATTATCCAAATTCTTTGTATCAATATTTATCTTCCCTGGCTAAGTCTCATAATTGTGCTTGGGACTGTGGAACGGGTAACGGACAAGCTGCTGTTGCGTTAACCAACTATTTTGAAGAAATTATCGCGACTGATGTTAATCAGGCGCAGTTAGATGTTGCACCGCGACCGCAAGCAATCGGTTACCTAAATTGTCCTGCGGAAAATACTCCAATTCTTGCCAACTCGATTGATTTAATTACAATTGCACAAGCGTTGCATTGGTTTAACTTTGATTTGTTCTATAAGGAAGTCCGTCGAGTTAGTAAGCCTGAAGCAATTATTGCTGCTTGGTGCTACTCACTGGGGAAGTTTGATATTACAGCACTTGATGAAGGTATCAGAGAGCTTTATGAAACAGTTTTAGGCGATGAGTATTGGCCCAAAGAGCGCCGTTTTATTGATGATGAATACCGCACCATTCCCTTTCCTTTTGAAAAATTCACTACACCGACTTTTGTTATTGAAAAAAATATGGATTTTTCCCAGTTGATTGGCTATTTGAATACCTGGTCAGCAGTAAAAGAATACCAAAAGCGTGAGCAAAGTAATCCGATTAATCTTGTTTTTAAAAAACTTGAAAGTGCGTGGGGGGATTCACAAAAACAACGTAAAATTCATTGGCCCTTGCATCTATTAGTTGGTCCGGTCTTTAAGGGCTTTTGACATTTGGCCGAAAAGCATTGAAATTTCCTGCGCTTCACTGGTCATTTACTACCATATAAACTCTGCTGCGATGATTGGTAAGTCAATCGACCCAATCTGGCGAAATCTAACAGGCCCTGGTGCTTAACTAATTAAGTGATACATAAGTAGTGCTGCGCGTTGTGTTTGCATCGACAATGAAGAAACATTCAATGTTTCGTTAATAGAGTGGGCGCCTGTGCCAACGGGACCCAAACCCGCCAAATTAGCGGAGACCAAAGAGGCAATGTAAGAAATATCCCCAGCTCCTCGCAGGCCCGGATCGAGGGGCTTGATTGCTCCATAACCCAAAGCAGTACTCGCCTTACTGTATAACTGCAGAAGCTGCAAGTTTTGTGGGGTTGGCGGCATGGCCGGAATACCCTCTTCAAAAGCAACAGAGGCGTTGGTTACAGGCAGGTGTTGGTTGACGATAGCGATTATTCTTTTTTCAGCATTCTCCTTTTGCGCAGTGGAGAGAAAACGTAAATCTCCTTTGGCCATCGCTGTTTTGGCAATGACATTGGTTTTGCCAAAAGCGTTGCCTGCTGATTGATGTACATCATAGCTTGTTGTTGTTCCACCTAAAATTAAACCGGGATTGAATGAAAGATACCGTTCGGAAGAGAGTTGAATTCTCATCTGATGCAGAATACGGGCTAATTCAAATATTGCGCCATCACCAGCTTTTTCCTGAAAAATTTCTGAGGAGTGCGCTTCTTTACCTTGTGTCTTAATGAGCCAGTTACTTATTCCTCGCCGAGCGATGGTGGCGGTATCATTAGTAATAGCCCACTCAAAATCAAGGGCAATGTCACTGTTCTGCGCTGCGTCTACCAGGGCTTTTCTTGAAATGGAGGTTGGTTTGCCCGAGTCCTCTTCATCACCTGTTAAAATAACAGTGATTGTGGCATCGTCTAAAGCATGTGCTTGATGAAGCGCCTGTAAGGCATAAAGAATGACAACAACACCACCTTTATCATCGATGACCCCTGGCCCTGTTGCAAGATCACCCTGACGAATAAATTTTTGTAAAGGGCTGTTAATTGGAAAGACGGTATCCATATGGCCAATTAACAATAATCGCTTACCTTTATGACCTTTATGTTGGGCAATTAAGGTACCTGCACGATGCATTGTCGGAGGAGTATCAATCCATTGTGTTGTAAAACCAAGCTGAGTAAATAGGGGGATTAAACTATTTCCCACTTCTTTAATTCCTGCGATGTTCTCTGTACCGCTGTTAATATTGACAAGCTTTTCCAACAAATTAAGTTGATTTTCACGTTGGGTAAGAATATAGCCACTAATCTGCGCTTCGGCTGGTGAAAGTGCTTTTGCTTTGACTGGCTGAATAAGGAGTGTACTCAGGATAAAAAGGCTGGCTAATACGAATTGCTTCATCCTGCTCTCCCTAAAAACATCATAGAAATGGTTTATTTAACGAGAAATGACTGTAGCATAAACCAGGCTGGGTTCGAAAGTTGGGTGAAGATGAAATTGAAAAAGGGTGGTCTTTGCAGGAGTCGTATTGTAGTATCAATTTTTCCCGCACCAAGTGACAGATCATGATAACGTACTGCGTAGAGTTGTACCCATTATGCATTATGATATCGCATTGGAAGTGAATTTTTAACAAACAGGATTTTAGGGATGACTGAGCAATCTATTGTGAAAATGGGTAATAAGCAGTTATCGACACCTTCATTACCGGTCGATGATTTTCATAGCCTTGAAATTCCACCACTGATTGAAGATATGCTGGATACGATGAAAGCAAAAAAAGGCGTTGGTATTGCGGCGCCCCAAATTGGTTGGAATAAAAGAATTATCATGTTCGGCTTTGAAAAAAATGAGCGTTACCCTAATGAAAAACCCATCCCTTTTACCATTCTGATTAATCCAAGTTACAAGATCCTTACCGAAGAAAGTGTTGAAAGCTGGGAGGGCTGTTTGAGCGTTCCAGGATTGCGTGGTTTAGTTCCTCGTGCTTATAGAATTATGTATAGTGGATACGATTTACATGGTAAGAAAATCACTCGAACAGTAGAGGGCTTTCATGCCAGAGTCGTGCAGCATGAATGTGATCATCTCGACGGTATACTTTTTCCGCAACGTATAAAAAATATGTGTAATTTTGGTTTTGAAGATGAGTTAGGTAATAAAATCTTGCAAGCCGCAGGGACTATCAATTGCTTAAATGAGGATTAACAGCTAGTTTAATCTGTCTAAGATTTATAGAATGGGTGGCAGAAGTGATGAAACCTTTTTTGACAGGAATATCCTGTTTTTTTCTTGGATTAAAAGCACTAAACCAACAAGGATTAAGGCGTTTTGTAGTATTACCGCTACTGTTTAATTTTTTACTCTATGGCAGTATCGCTTATTTAAGTTATCACTATTTATTTGCATTTACCGATTATTATATTAAGCAATTGCCTCATTGGCTTAGTTTTCTTAGTAGTGTCTTTACTCTATTATTTTTTTTGTTATTTGTGCTACTTTTTTTATCCACTTTTTCAGTAGTGGCTAATGTATTTGCCGCGCCGTTTAATGGTTTATTATCGGAAAGAGCGCAAAATTTATTATATGGCATAGCTGTCCCTGAAAGGCCGTTCGGTACGATGGTGGTGCAGAGTATAAAACGGCAGGGGCAATTTATTTATTACTATTTACCTCGTTTTATTGGTTTGTGCCTATTATTTTTGATTCCACCGCTTCATCCTTTTTTGCCTTTTCTATGGTTTATTTTTAATGCCTGGATGTTAAGTATGCAGTATCAGGATTTCGCTATGGATAATAATTTGGTGGATTTTAGTACCATGCGCAAGGAAATAAAGAGGAGTAAACGTTTTTCTATGGGATTTGGTTTTATAATCAGTCTCTTGAGTTTTATACCTTTTTTAAATATTTTAATTATGCCAGCAGCTGTAATTGGTGGTACTTTAATGTGGTATAAACGCCAGCAAAACAAATAAACGCACTGAACTACTGAGAAACTGAAGAAAGTGCCATGTTCTTTCTTGATTCAGGGCCCGAACCGACTTGTAACATTTAACTGTCAGAAAAGAGTTTGTTTTTAACATTCTGTTAATAAATAGGCTATATAATTGCTCAATTTTTTTTAATGAGCAGTAAGATGCCAAAATTTCTAGTCAAAACATCCAGTTTTGTCTTAATTGATCTTCAGCGTGGGAAAAGATATGTAGGTGCTCCGCTGGTTCATCGTATCCAGGCACCGCAAAAAGGCAACACCTGTGGCTTATATGCCTTTAATCCTTTGCGCTTTCGTTTTGGTAATCAATATCCGACAACCAATAGGGATCGAAATATTGAATTGGTTTTTTCCATGTACCGTTGTGGGCTTAATAAAATTGATTCTAATGAGCCAATTTGTAAATTACTATTAGAAGAAATACGTGATTTTCTTGCTTCCGATCTGAAAAAAATCACTATGGATGAAGTAAAAAACTATTTATTAGAATTAGAAAAAAATTTGGCCGCATTTAAAAAATTCTCTTCAGATACTGTCGAAACTCAAAAACAAATTCAACAATATAAAGAGATTTGTCAGGAATTTATTGACAATGACTATGGGTATGATGATTTCGAAGAATTTTTAACTCAAAAGGCAAATATTGATCTTATTAAGCTTGCACAAAAAACTATCGCAAGTTTAAGTTTTATTACGGCATTTGAACCCCAAGAAGTCCTTAATAACTATGTTAATGAGAGTATAAAATCAGTTGTTAATTCCAGAGACAACTACGGTAGTATGTTGCGACTTAATCTTGATAATCCTGAGTTCCTGGCACCTATCTATCATCAGGCAGTACTGAATCTGGCTGCGTCTTGTTTTCAATTAGAAGGGTCGGACTGGGATCCTACCAAGCCCATAGAAGCACTTATGGAAACGCTTGAAGAATTTGGGCCTCAGGTTATCTATACGGAACCTTGTGTATTATTTGATAGTGCTAACTGTAAACTAGAAGTAGAGAGTGATACGTATAAAATTTACTCTGCTGGTAAGTCAATGGATGAAAAAGAGGGATGTCATTCGCTTCTCATTGTTGGTGCAGAAAATTGTGATGGCGGACCTTTTGTTTATCTCTCCGATCCCAATGTTCCGGCTCCTTTAAAGGGCCCCAGTCCTCTATATAAAATCCCTTATAGTGAATTATTGATGAAAATCCATAATATTTATGGGGTTTCTTTACAAGAAGATGCAGATAAAATTAAGGGGCCTTTTTCTTTTCAGGCAAAGAAAGGAAATTTTGACAGGTTATACGATTTTGTTAATGGCCATCAGCCTTATCAGCCGCTGGACAATCCTAATAAGACTAGAGCCATGCGACCTAGCATAATCTAGTTTTTTTCGTAAGCCATCCTTAAAAGGATGGCCAATATATCCAAGTTACTTCTAGTATTCGATATGGGTACTCCTTTGAAGCATTTTCAGCAATTGCAAAAAGCGATGCGCTGAATAAGAAAAATTTGGTGTCAAATGAAATAATTCAAGTCATTATGTGCCTAAAGATTTTATTTGGCCTTACAAAACATGCCCACCATCAACTTCAAATATTTTACCGGTTATCCAGGCTGCTTTTTCTGAAGCAAGAAATAAAGCCATATTGGCTACATCCTCTGGTGTACCAGGTCTTTTTAGTGGGATATTTTTGAGGAAATAATCCCATAAGGCTGGATTAGTTGTCGCAGTATTTTCATTCATACCGGCTTCGATGACCCCTGGAGCTATGGCATTAACCCGAATTCCATGTTCTGCCAGATTCAATGCCGCATGTTTTGTCCATTTGTTCATGGCTGCTTTGGACGAACCATAGCCAATGCCTTTGGGCATGGTTACATTGCCGCTAATAGAGGAAATATTCAAAATACAGCCTTTAGTATTTTTATCGACCATATCTTTTGCACACAACTGGGATAAGTAGAGGGGGGCAATGGTGTTAACCTGGAAAACTGCTTGCATTTTTTCTGGAGGCAGCTCAAACAAGGTTTCACGGCATAACATGCCTGCGTTATTAATTAAGATATCAACATGCCCTAAATGCATTAGAGCCTGTTCAGCGAAAGATGGAATATTATCCATCTTTGAAAAGTCGGCATAAAGTGCCAATGCACTACGGCCGGTGGCTTTAATTGCTTCAACCGTTTCTTTGGCTCCGGCATTATCACTGTGATAACTGATGACAATATCCGCACCTTCTTCTGCAAAAGCCAATGCTATTCTTTTCCCTATACTGCGATTTGCACCCGTAACGATTACTTTTTTATTGCTGAAATCCATGGCAATCCTTTTGTATTTATATGTTAACAGTAGCACTTTATCTCATTTTTACAGAAGGCGTGAATGAGGTTTAGCGATAAATGCTATACTCACTCCTGGTTGACCTCGTTGTCAGTGGTAATTAATTTCCTAACAATTTGCGGTTTTGCTATGTCAATAAAAACGCTGCAGAATAATAAAGCAAGAAAAATTATTCATGTTGATATGGATTGTTTTTATGCAGCCATAGAGGTTCGTGATAACCCCGCTTTGGCAGGTAAACCAGTGGCTGTGGGTGGAGCTGGAAAGCGCGGTGTTCTTTGTACCTGCAATTACATCGCACGCCAATATGGTGTTCATTCAGCTATGGCGACTTCTATTGCTTTACGTTATTGCCCAGATCTTATCGTTTTGCCAGTTAATATGCCTAAGTATGTTCAGGTTTCCAGAGAGATCAATCGTATCTTTCGTGAGTTTACTGATTTAGTCGAGCCTTTATCACTTGATGAAGCATATCTGGATGTGACTGATTCTGTTGATTATCAAGGTAGCGCGACCTGGATAGCACAGGCAATTCGAAGAAAAATCTTACAGTTGGAAAAAATTACTGCTTCGGCAGGCGTAGCGCCTAATAAATTTTTGGCGAAAATAGCGAGTGCCTGGCATAAGCCAAATGGTTTGTTTGTTATTGCCCCAGAACAAGTAGAGGCTTTTATTCAGCCATTACCAATTAACAAATTGTTTGGGGTCGGTAAGATTACAGCTCAAAAGCTGAACAGACTAGGCATTATGACCTGTGCTGATGCGCAAAACTTGCCTTTGCCATTCCTGACCCAGCAATTCGGTAAATTTGGCGTACATCTGTATAACCAATCCCGAGGTATTGATAATCGGCCGGTTGAGCCTAATAGAATAAGGAAGTCATTGAGTGTCGAAACAACACTTGAACAAGATACTAACAGTTATGGGCATTGTATTGAAATAATTCATCACCTGTATTCGAGTCTTGCAAGAAGAATTCAAACATCCGCGCCTAATCGGTTAATTAAGGCGCAATTTATTAAAATAAAATTTAGTGATTTCAAGCAGGTAACAGCCGAAATAAAAAGCGAACAACTCGTTTTAAAACGCTATAAAGATTTGTTTCAAAAAATTCATGCTAACAGGAATCAAGCTGTCAGGTTGTTGGGATTAGGCGTGCAGTTTTATCCCGTGAGTGATACTGCTTCCTATGTACAACAAAATCTATTTGGAGAGGATCTATTTTCACTTTAAAATATTAGCTCCTGTTTTTATATTGAACTCATTAATTGCTTATTTGAATTTCAATATCGCGTGCATCTGACAAGCCATGATCGTCAACTACACGGACCACAAATTTCCCTGCTTTGGCTTGCCATAAGAAAGGCTGGTCGGCGCGGGTTTTTGCCAAATAGGTTTCATTAATAAACCAATACAGTGTTTCTATACCGGCATCCGTGACTGCAATAAACGGGATCTGGGTTTTCTCGGATGTATTAGTGCGCAGGATATAACTTAAACCTGTTTGAGGTGATGTAATCTGAGGGCTTAAACCCGGATGCCCTTGTGGCGAACAACTGGGATCAAAAAATGGGGGGGTACGACGCTGAATACCGGCTTGTTTAAAGATTCTAAGTAAATCCGAGGGCCAGAATTCATAGATTTCGAAACGAGTATTGTCATCGAAATGACAAGTACGCAAGCCAGTATTTTTATCGATAGCAATCTCACGGTAAATAGTATCGGATTTAATGGGAGATTTTCCTGGGATAAACCAAGTCATTTCTGTATCGTAGCAATAACGGGTAGGTAACATTCCGGAAGCTTTACAAACTTCAACTTGAGTTAGATGCATTCTTTCCGGATGTTTTTCTACAATTGGTATAGGACCTCTTTCATGCTTAATTGCATCAATCAGTTCAAAAAATAAAGGTGCTGCGATATTCTTTCCAACAAAAGCAGGATTGCTTTTATTATCAAAATTGCCAATCCATACTGTTAAAACATAGGGGCCGAAGATCCCTACAGACCAGGCATCTCGATAGCCTGAAGAGGTTCCGGTTTTCCATGCAACTGCTGTTTTATGATTAGTTGGTGCATAAGCAGCTTCAGGTCTGGGAGTATCTTTCAACATATCTAATACCAGGAAACTTGCCTCTGGACTGAGTAAGCGTTTACCTGGAAGCATGGGTTCCTCTTTTCGCATCCGCAAAGGATGCCAAAGTCCATCATTCACTAACATGGCATATAAGCTGGTGAGCTCACGCATGGTTAGTTCAGCACCACCGAGACTTAAAGCCAGGCCATAGTAAGATTCTGACTTCAAATTAGAAACCTGCGCTTTTTCTAATAGCTCATGTAGAGTAGGATTCCTTAACTGGCTGGCAAGATAAATGGCTGGGATATTACGGCTAAGGATTAAAGCATCCTTGGCTTTGATGGGCCCCATAAACTCATAATCAAAGTTCTCCGGGTTATAGCCGCTGAAACTATGAGGTACATCTTTTAGTACGGTATGAGGATGAATTAAGCCTTGATCAAGTGCTAAACCATAAATGAAAGGTTTTAAAGTAGAGCCCGGCGACCGCTTGGTTTCTGTACCATTAATTTGTCCACTAATCACTTTATTAAAAAAATTGGCCGAACCTACCAACCCCTTGACGCTCATATCACGGCTATCAACTAATAAAATAGCCGCATTAAAAGCACCGACTCCTTTTTTCCGTGCTAAATAATTCCGGGTAATACGCTCCAAAATAGTTTGTAAGCGTATATCTAGGGTAGTTGTTATCTCTTGTTGCTTAGGGGGAGTAGTATTCAGGATTGTATTAACTAAGTGAGGGGCAGCAAACGGTAAAGAATGGACATTTTGTATTGCTAACGGCAAATCAATAGCCGATTTTTTATTTTCATCTTCAGGATGTTGAGTGAGCCAGCGGCTAAAAAGCTTATCGCGAATTTGCTTAAGATTTTTATTTTGAGAGGTTCGTTGAGTCGGGTTTTGTGGAATAATACTTAAAGTTAATGCCTCTGGTAAGCTAAGATTCTTAACTGGTTTAGCAAAATAAATTAAGCTTGCAGCACCAACTCCTTCAACGTTACCGCCATACGGGGCGAGGTTTAAATAGGCTTCCAAAATTTCGTCTTTGCTGTAATGCATTTCCAGTTGTAGCGCGCGGATAATTTGCCAAATTTTTCCTGAGAATTTTTTTGAATTAATGCCAAAGCGAAGGCGAGCGACTTGCATTGTAATGGTTGAGGCACCAATTCGACGCGATTTGATGACATAGGTTTGCCAACCCGCTTTAAGCGTCGCAAAAGGATTAATCCCATAATGCCAGCGGTAATACTGATCTTCTTGTAATAATGTGGCAGCAACCAGTTGTTTGGAGATTTTATCTAAAGGAGTAAACAGGCGATATTTATCGTCACGACTGAGAGTCAGGCGTAGTAAATGCTGTTGTTCATCATACACTGCAGTGGAAAAGCTGATCCCGCTTAATAAAGCGGGTTTAGGTGAAAAAAATAGTATTGTCCATCCACTGACAAAAACAAAAACTAGTATTATGCTAGAGATTTTAAAAAACTTCTTCATAGTAAGGACTACTATACAGCATGAAGAGGGTGATCGGTGTAATTTTGCATTTTAATTACATCAAATTGTGGTGAAATTGCGTTAAAAAGTTGGACAACTATCTAATATAGTTAGCCACCCTATGGCATAATATACCTTCCTGTCAAGTTGGATTATATATGAACAAAAAACCCTTTACTAAGTTGGGTGCCGCTATCGGTTCTTTCTTTGCTCTTATACTCGGTAAATTCAACTGGAGTAGTCCTCCTTGGCTGGCTTTCCTGCGGCGTAAAGCTGTTGCAAGCCCAAAACATTTTTGGGGGATTGTGAGTGCTGTTTGTATTGTACTCCTTGGTTTGGGTTATGGTTATTACTGGTACCAAAATCAACCAAAACCTCAGCTGATAACTGCCTCAATTACAGCACCTAAAATTACACCCCTGACTGAGGAAGAAACGCTTGTTCCAGATAACTTAATCATTGATTTTGGTTTCAAAGAGGCGCAGGATAATTTTGTTACACAATCGGTGGCACCACTTCAACTGATTGGTAAAGAAGTTCCTGAAGGCATTGAGTTATCACCTGCCATGCCAGGGAAATGGCGATGGGAGAATGATAGCCGTTTGGTATTTACACCGGATCAAGATTGGCCGGCAGGACAAACCTACCATATTCATTTTGCCAAACATGCTTTTGCGACGGCAGCTAAAATGGAACGTTTTGACTATTCTTTTTCTACTGAGCCTTTCCAGGCCAAGATTACTGAATTTAAGTTTTATCAAGATCCTGTTGATGCTAAAGTTCGACAAGCCATTGCCACTATTAATTTCAATTTCCCCGTTGATCCAGACAGTTTTGAGCGTAAAATTTCTCTTATGCTTGAAGCCTTGAAAAAGGAGCGATTGGATTTAGGGGCGCAAAAATATAAATTTACAGTGACGTATGACAAATTTAAGCGTACCGCTTATTTGCATTCTGAAACCTTATCACTGCCGGAGGTATCGCGTTATCTACTCTTAACTATTGATAAAGGCGTTAAATCTGCAACTGATTCCTCTGAGACAAGTGAGATTGTTTCTCAAAATCTTTTAATTCCAGATAGTGGTGCTTATTTCAAAGTCAGCGCAGCTTCTGCGTCTATCATTCGTAACGAACAGGATAGACCAGAACAAGTGTTAACTGTAGAAACAACCCTGGGGATTACTGACGCCGAAATTAATAAATCTTTACATGTTTATTTGTTACCAGAAAACTATCCCGCTACTGCAGCAGAAGAAGAAAAGAAAAATTATGAATGGCAAAATCCAGGAGAAGTGACGGCAAATATTTTGGCGCTTTCAACCGCATTGCCTATGCAGGCTCTTCCAGCAGACAGGAATTATGCGACCTTGCATAGTTACAGATTTAACGCTCAAACTCCACGTTATATTTATCTTAAATTGGATAAAGGTGCTCGTGCTTTTGGTGATTTTGTTTTAACGAATGATTATGCTGCGATTATTAAAGTACCTGAATATCCAAAGGAAATTAGTTTTCTTCATAAGGGCGCTTTACTCGCTTTAGGTGGTGATAAAAAATTGTCGATTACTATTCGCGGTTTACCTGCCGTTAAGTTTTCTATCGCGCGGGTGCTGCCGGATAATGTCAATCAGTTGGTTACACAAACACAGGGTGATTTTAATAACCCTTATTTTATTAATCAAAGCTTTAATCAACAAAATATTAGTGAAATTTTCTCTGAAATAAGGCAGTTTGATGCGACTGATTTAACGAAACAGCAATATACCGCTTTGGATTTAACCAAGTATCTTTCCACGGAAATGAATACCGGGGGGCCACAGGGATTATTCCTTTTGCAGGCTACAGGCTGGGATATTGCTCTACAACAGCCTTTGGATGTTAAAACAAGTCGATTGGTTTTAATCACTGATTTGGGGTTGGTGGTCAAAGATAACAACGATGGTAGTCATGATGTATTTGTACAATCGATTACCCAAGGTGTGCCTGTTGCTAATGCCAATGTTACCGTTTTAGGTAAAAATGGTCTTCCTATTTTGACGCGTACATCGGATGTACAAGGCCGAGTCAATTTTCCAGGACTGAAGGATTTTATTGAAGACCAGGAGCCTACTGTTTATCTTGCCAGTTTTGGTAGCGATGTTTCTTTTATTCCCTACTCCAACTACAATCGCCAATTAAATTATTCACGCTACGATATTGGTGGTGTCTATAACAATAACCAGGAATTACATAGTTTAAGTGCTTATTTATTTTCAGATCGTGGCATCTATCGTCCTGGTGATAAAGTACATTTAGGGATGATCGTAAAACAAATATATGCACAACCGCAGCCTGCTGGTTTGCCTCTTCAGGCGACAGTCATTGATCCGCGTGGAACAACAATCCAGGATCAAAAATTAACGTTGGATGCGAGTGGGTATTTAAGTTTGGATTTTCAAACGAATGCAACCTCACCAACAGGGCAATACTTGATCAATCTCTATATCGTTAAGGACAACCATCCCGATAGTCTGCTTGGCTCAACAACTGTTCGTGTCGCTGAGTTTTTACCGGATCGCATGCGTATCAATTCGCATCTAGCACCAGAACCTATACAAGGTTGGGTTTCTCCTGTGGGACTTATTGCAAAAGTAGGTTTATGGAATTTGTATGGTGCGCCTGCAGTTGATAGAAAAATAGCTGCAAAAATTTTGTTAACTCCTCAGCGTGTTCAATTTGATAAATACCCTGACTACGTGTTTGCTGATCCGCTTCTTGATCCAAACAAGCCGCCGAAAGTATTTACTGATAACTTAGCTACGACAACCACAGACGATAAAGGTCAAGCACAATTTGATTTGAATTTGGAGCGTTTTGATAAGGCGACTTATCAACTAACTTTTTTTGCGGAAGGCTTCGAAGCCGAAGGTGGTCGTAGTGTCACGACACAATCTACCGCATTAGTTAGCCCACTCCCTTATTTTATTGGTTATAAACCAGATGGTGATTTGGCTTACATTAAGCAGAATAGTCAACGCAGTGTGAATTTCATTGCCGTAAATCCGCAGTTAAATCCACAAGCGGTTAAGGATTTAAAAATACAACTCGTTGCCTTACATCCTGTGTCTACTCTGGTTAAAAAATCAGATGGAACTTATCAATACCAATCCATTATTCAAACAACAGTGCTCAGTACTAAGCCGTTTACTGTTGATGAGCAGGGCAGTCATTATGTTTTACCTACCGAGCAGATCGGCGATTTTGCCATCAATATACTCGATCAAAACAATACAGAGTTGAGTCGTTTAAAATTTAGTGTTGTAGGCGCTAGTCAGTTACCGTTAGCTAAAAATGCTGAGCTTAGTGTTAAATTAAATAAAGAAGAATATAAAGCGGATGAAGATATTGAGTTGCAAATTACAGCCCCCTATACCGGTGCTGGCCTAATCACTATAGAGAGGGATAAGGTTTATGCAGTCCAATGGTTTAAAGCTGACACGACCAGTTCCGTACAGAAAATTCATATTCCCAGCGATTTTCAAGGTAATGGCTATGTGAATGTCGCTTTTGTTCGTGATTGGAATTCACCGGATATTTTCATTAGTCCTCTTAGCTACAGTGTCATTCCATTCAAGGTTGATCATGAGAAGCATGCTGTTCATATTGATCTAAATACACCAGCATTGGCACGTCCAGGTGAGCCGTTCTCAATACAATATAAAAGTGATAAACCCGGTAAAATTATCGTGTTTGCTGTTGATGAAGGTATTTTACAAGTAGGCAGATATCAAACACCTGATCCACTTGCTTTCTTTTTCCAAAAGCGAGCTCTGGAAGTAGTTACTCAACAAACGGTTGATCAGATTTTGCCGAAGTTTATTATGGAGAGAGAGCTTTCTGCAGTTGGAGGTGACGGTGGAGAAGAGCTCTTGGCCTCTAACCTCAATCCTTTCAAACGTAAAACAGATCTGCCGGTTGCATATTGGTCAGGGATTGTTGATACCGACTCAACACCACGGCAGCTGGTTTATCAAATCCCTGATTATTTCAATGGCGCTTTGAGAGTAATGGCTGTTGCTGTTGCAAATGATTCTGTCGGTGCAGCTGAAAAGAAATCGGAGGTTCGTGGTAATTTTGTCATCAATCCAAACACACCTACTTTCGTGACGCCTGGTGATGAGTTCGAAATTACAGCCAGTGTTGCTAATAATGTGAAAAATTCTGGTACTAGTGCTGATGTTACTGTTCAATTAAAGACTACACCGGAACTAGAAAT
The DNA here is from genome assembly GCF_001467625.1 of Legionella feeleii. Classification (GTDB taxonomy): domain Bacteria; phylum Pseudomonadota; class Gammaproteobacteria; order Legionellales; family Legionellaceae; genus Tatlockia; species Tatlockia feeleii. Next base: position 2,737 of record NZ_LNYB01000046.1, on the reverse strand, counting down.
AGTGGGTTCAGCCACTGAATCTGTACAAATTAGTGAAGGGCAAGAGAAAACCGTTCGTTTTAAACTGCGGGCAAAACCCTCTTTGGGGTCTGCAAAAATGACTCTGGTTGCTAATACTGGGGATAAATTTAGTAGTATGGATGCTACCCTTAGTGTACGGCCTGCAAGTAATTTTACTACTTCCTTAATCAGCGGTAGTTCGCAGAGTGCAAGTAAATCCTTTGTTCTGGAGCGTTCTCTTTATCCTGAATACCGTAAAGTAGAAGCAGCTATTTCTAGTAGTCCTTTAATTCTAGTATTTGGCTTACAACGTTACTTAGAGGATTTCCCTTATGGATGTACGGAACAATTAACCAGTAAGGCGATGCCTTTGTTGGCGATGGCGGGTCAATCCTGGTTTGCCAATGATACCCGAGCAATTACGGAGAAAATTTTAACAACTGTGCAAATGCTGGGACAACGGCAAATGTCGAGTGGGGCGTTTAGTTATTGGCCAGGCTTAGGTGAGAATAGTAGTAATAATTTCTCAACAGTCTATGCAATGCATTTCCTCACAGAGGCTAGAGCACAGGGTTATAGTGTACCTAATGAAGTGTTTAGTGCAGGGATTGCCTACCTTAAAGATTTGGCTGCGCAAAATGCTACCAGTCTAGATGTAGCACGCATTCAGGCTTATGCTATTTATATTTTGACGCGTAATGAAATTGTTACCACTAATTATTTAACTAATCTGCAAATTTATTTGGAACAAAATCATAAAGAGGTATGGCGACAAGATATCAGCAGTGCTTATATGGCAGCAACTTATCAGTTATTGAAAAGTGCCTCTGAAGCTGAGCGATTGATTACAGGTTACAAAGCACAAGAAAATAGAGCAGATGCGACGGATTTTTATGACCAAAACATTGCTAATGCACAATATTTGTACTTGGTGGCCCGCCATTTCCCTGAGCGATTAGTGAGTGTAGGTAATAAGTTGATAGAACCGCTGGTAACGGCAATCAATAGCGATGAAATCAATACTATCCTGTCAGGTTATACAAGTTTGGCATTGAGTGCTTATGGGCAAGCTAACCAAACAAGTAATCATGCTACTTTCTCAATTAACGAGATTTTTAATGATAACCAACAAAAAACGTTAACTACTCTTGATAATACTTATCAAAAGGTCAGTATTGATGAAAATGTGAAGCAAATTACTTTTAATAGCCCTGGTAAGCAAATTTATTTCTATCAGCTTAGCCAGGCTGGTTTTGATAAAAAACTGTCAAAAGAAGCTCTCAAGCAGGGCTTGGAGATTTATCGTGAGTATCGCGATTTAGAAGGCAATGTGATCACCAGTGCCACATTAGGTAGCGATATTGAGGTTCATATTCAATTGAGAGCCTTAAATGATAGTTACTTGAGTAATGTTGCTGTTGTTGATCTGCTACCAGGAGGTTTTGAGGTAATTCGTGATTCTGTAGGTACCGATAATGTTGACTATGCAGATATACGAGAAGATCGGGTAGTTTTCTTTATGAATGTCGATCAAAATGCTAAAGAGCTTGTTTATCGCATCAAAGCGACCAATATAGGAACGTATAAAGTGCCTCCTGTTTTTGCTGAATCCATGTATGTACCAACCATACAGGCACAGGGGGTTACTGGAAGCATTTCTATAACCGATGCTCCATAAATAAGCGATTAATGAGCAGCACAACCGCCCAGCAAGGTGATTGATCTTTTCTCTTAGCTTGCTAGGAGGTTGTTCTGGCTCTTTTAATGAACCTCTTCAGGCAGTGGATCATTGACAGGTAATAGCATTTGATTTTCAATGATTTCATCGTGATACAATTATTCGAATAGAGGAGCGATTGATATTGTTTTCTATAATTTAACAATTGCTCATTTGCAATTACAGAATGACTGAGTTATCTTTAAAACTAAGATGTAGTATTTCTTGTCCGGCTAATAAGACAAATTATGGAGGCCAGATTGTAGATGTGGTGTGCAAGCTTAACCTGTATTAAGAAGCCTAAAGCATCTCAAGAGGAATCCACTTTTTAATGACGAACTGCGACAAGGATACTACTCTTTCTTTATAGCCTCACTAATTATTTATACTCTCCTTAAAATCCCATTGTTTTTAATTACCATTCTAATAGACACTGCAAATGCTTGCCAAGCAGTTTATTTGAGTCAAATTGGCTTAATTCTTGATTAATTAATCCATATAAATGGACTGAATGGATCATTTTCATGAAGAAAAATTTGGCTAGGGCAATGATTACTGATCTTCTCCAAATGGCAGGCATTACTATTAATGGCCACGCACTCTGGGATCCACAAATTCATAATGAGCAGTTTTATGCCCGTGTCTTGCATGATGCAGATTTGGGTTTAGGTGAAGCTTATATGGAAGGTTGGTGGGATTGCCCCCGTATTGATATGTTAATTACTCGCATTGTTGAGGCAAACATTGAAAATAAACTAAGAGTTAACTTCCGCTTTGCATTTAAATTACTCCTATCGAGGATTTTCAACTTTCAAAATAAAAGGCGCTCCTTACAGGTTGGAAGAAAACATTATGATCTTGGTAATGACTTATTTAAAGCCATGTTAGACAGTAATATGAATTATACCTGTGGTTATTGGAAGAATGCGCAAGAGTTATGCTCGAATCTGGTGTATGTGAAAAATAAATTAGGTGGCGTATCCTGTTGATTGTTCGCCAAGAACATAATCAACAAAAGGA
>NZ_LNYB01000045.1 GCF_001467625.1 Legionella feeleii | reverse complement strand
AAATTCGCCGTTATCGCCTGACTATATTAAGCGCTTATCATCCCTTGTTCGGGAGGTGAATGAGCAGTTAAAAGGGTACGTATCGCACACCGTTAATCGCTATCAGGAGGTGGTTAATCATGGTAACAGGTCATGATGATGAGCATGATTTCCTTGACGACTCATGGCAGACAAGACGCTTTGTATCCCCTTCATTCCATGAGGAAGAGAGGAATCGAAAAGCAGGCGAGCGAACAAGGAAAAAGTCCTTAAGAATTCCTGCGGATATTAAATACTATAAGCGAACTAATGCGCCTCTATCCTATCAGCGATTATCCCTTTCAGAGCAGCTTCGCATTGCCTCAAGCGTTCAGCAGGCGGTTATTAAAGTGACGAGTTATGGCAAAGGCTTTGATAAAGTCATGGGGCATCTTCAATACCTCAGTAGGGATTTTGATTTACCGCTGGAAACGCAGGATAAAGCGCTTCTGTTAACTCGTGAGGAATCAATGGATTTACTCGCCTCATGGCAAGCCTCTTATTTTGATAATCGTAAGAATTCCCGTGATACGGTTCACTATGTA
>NZ_LNYB01000044.1 GCF_001467625.1 Legionella feeleii | reverse complement strand
GGTTTTAGAAATTTTGAAAATTATAGATTAAGAGTTAGAGTGCTTTGTGGATAAGTGAAGTGCCCCCGGATTTGGGGAAGACCCAAAATTATAGGCTACGAGTTAGAGTGCTGTGTGGATGAAGAAGTGCCCCCGGATTTGGGGGAGGCCCAAATGGGAAAGACCCAAGACCCTTTAAATGGCGCGCTCGGAGGGACTCGAACCCCCGACACCTTGGTTCGAAGCCAAGTACTCTATCCAGCTGAGCTACGAGCGCATTGTGGTGAAGTAAACTTAAATATCAGGATTGTTACGCTGTGTTTTAGCTTTAAACAGCAGCTAAGCCAGAAATGGTGGGCCGTATAGGATTCGAACCTATGACACAGAGGTTAAAAGCCTCCTGCTCTACCGACTGAGCTAACGGCCCTTACAGGGTAAACAATTTTTCAGCTACTCATTTTAGTGAAGTGAGAAATACACTGCTAAAATGGTGGGCCGTATAGGATTCGAACCTATGACACAGAGGTTAAAAGCCTCCTGCTCTACCGACTGAGCTAACGGCCCCAAAGAGGCTGGAATCATACCGGATCAGGGTAAAATTTCAAGTGTTTTATGGGGTTTATTTTTCATTAAGGCGCGCCCAGTATATAAATCATCGCTGGTTGCCAGGATTGTCCACCCATCCAAACGCAAATTTTTTACCTTCGCTTTCAAGCAATTACTAGGAACTATTAGCAAGAGTACGTCCGCTCCCAGGGCGCCACAGCCTTTAGCAGCCAACACATCTGGCTGCGCCCGAAAGGTATTTAGATGGTGCAAACTGTGAGGGGCTACCAGGTGAAGATCGACCAGCTGCTGCTGATAGGTATTCACTGCCTGTATTAACCATTCACTATTGTTCTGTTCAAAAGCAGCCTCTGCCAAATTGACTGTCACTGCCAATTGGTTAATAGAGCTCGGTAAGGTTGTCCTTTGCAAATGATAATGCGTAGCTAATTTCTGCCCGCTATGCAAAAGTAAAAAAGAAATATCTTTAAAAACCCAATCATAGGTCTTAATAACATTTCGCTGACGATTAATAGATACACAGCGGTGTTGTGATTGAGCCAATACATCATAGCCACTTGGTTTTAACCCTTCTCCTCGCCAGGCTGATTGATAATAAGCATCCAGCATTGCCTTACGGTTGGGCGTTACATGCAGTAAATAAGAGCAGGCAAGATAGACAGCAAGAAACTGAGCACTGGAAGCACCGAGTCCACCCCTGCCTTGGTAAGGATCATGCCAGAGGAGTCCCTGTTCGGGCATGCGATGATGAGCCCACCATTGCCCTGCAGGTGATTCAGGATGAATACCTTGTATAGTTGCCTCGTCGGCAAGTGACAATTCAAAACAAGGTGATGTGGTTAGCACAATGGCTGATTCACCAGCCACAGCGGCATACTCACCAAGTAAAAAAGTTTTTGCAGGAATACGCCATTTCATGTTGCAGTCTGCGCCTGCCTTATCTCAGTCAACAATTCACAAGCATTGTTTAAACTGACTCGCTTGTTAGTGACTAACCAGCTTTGTAAGCGCTCTTTTAATATCGGCATCTCACTATCAGTCGCGCCGGCCACCATCAGTAAATTATCAATATGTAACTTCATATGCCCCTGAATAATACCCTCAGTGCACAAGGCCTTGATGGCACCCAGATTTTGTACCAGACCTACTGCAGCAATAATCCGTGATAAATGGTTTGCTGACTCAATTCCCATCATACGCAAACAAAGTTTTGCGGTGGGATGAAGAGCCGTGACCCCTCCTACCGTGCCCACAATAATTGGAGCGGTCAATTGACCGGTTAGAACCCCATCCGTGTAGCGCCAACGGGTTATGGCTTGATAATGACCTGTACGAGCTGCATAAGCATGAATACCCGCCTCCACTGCGCGCCAATCATTGCCTGTTGCAATCAAAACAGGATCAATTCCATTCATCACACCCTTGTTATGAGTTGCTGCACGATAAGGATCCATTTCAGCGAATAGTGAGGCCTCTTGTAAACGCTCCCCTAACTCGGCCTCAACATCACGAATGGTCACTGTAGCCGTCGTTAATTTCTGATCATTCAAGTTGGATAAAATGCACATGGTGACTTGCTCACCAGTTAAATTTTCCAGGGGGCCTTTTAAGTACTCCAGCACTTGATTAATGATGTTTGCACCCATCGCATCACAGCTATTCATCATTAAATGAATAACCGCCATTTTATGGCCGTCTTCGCGTTGCAACTGCCGCAACTCTAAATCAACCACGCCACCACCCCGTCGAACCATGTTAAAGGCAACTTCTTCATTCGCCTTTTCAATTAAGAATTGCTTATTTTCGTGGAAGATCGCAGCAAAACGCTCCAAATTATCTACTTTTGCCAGCTGAATTTGACCAATAATGCATTCACCCTTAACCTGAGTCTGAATTTCACCGTGCTGTCTTATCCATTTCGCGGTTTTCGACAAAGCAGCAATAATAGAGGTTTCTTCCACTGCAAGCGGAATGACATAATCCTGGCCATCAATACAAAAATTAGTGGCCACTCCCAAAGGAAGCTGGAAATAACCAATCACATTTTCAATAAGTTTATCCGCAAGAATCGTGTCGCTGACACCTCCCTTGACTAAATAGGCTACATCCTCTGCAGTAAGTGCACCTAATTCCAATAAGCGCTGAAATCTTTCCTCGCGATTCAATTTAGAAAAACCCTGGAATAATTGACCTGCTTGACTGCTTAACAGCATGCCTTCTCCTTCAACTCACTGATTACACGACTGCCTGTACAAAACATGGCAACCTTTAACTCATATTCAATAGATGCCATTAACTCATGCACCTGCTGTGCACTTTGCAAGGCTGCATCTAGCATTGGTTTGGCAAAACCTACTGACGTGGCGCCAAGCGCAAATAATTTTGCTGCATCCAAACCATGACGGACACCGCCAGATCCCCATATTTCAAAGGTCGGCCTCAACGATGCCGCATTGTTAACACTTTGTACGGTGTCTATTCCCCAATTGCGAAAAGTGACCGACGTCTTATGCTTGATACTTCCTTCAGCAGCACGATGTCCCTCAATTCTCCCCCAGTGCGTACCACCAAGACCACTGACATCAACCGCTGCAATTCCAAGATCATTTAAACGACGTAAAGTAGATAGGGAGAACCCACAGCCTGTTTCTTTAATGACAATTGGTAAAGGCAGTGTAGCCACTAATTTGGCTAGTGCGCTCCAACAACCTTTAAATTGTGGAGTTCCTTCCGGTTGAATTGCTTCTTGTAACGGATTGCAATGAATAATCAACGCTTTAGCTTGCAAGGCTTCGGTTAAACGTTGGATTTGAGTAAGTGGTGTATTAATTAACTGAGCAATACCTAAATTACTAAACAAACTTACCTCGGGAAAATCCCGACGCAGAGATTGCCACTCAAAAGCAGCCTGATTATCTGTTAATTCACGACGCTGAGAACCAACTCCCATAGCCCAGCCGCTTGCTGCACACGCAGCAATCAGGTTGCGATTAATATTAACCGCATCATGATGCCCCGCTGTCATAGAACTGACAAAAAATGGTTTCGCAATAGTTTGGCCAAAACGCTGACTTTCTATAACGAGCTCATTAAAATCAATATCGGGGAGCGCTTCGTGACACAAAGATACTTGATCCAATACATTCATCTCACTGGCTTGGTTGCTTTGCATCAAAGCAAGCGCAATATGATCTTGCTTACGTTTTTCAAATTGGCTGTAGTCGTCTTGCATGTCCTGTACACAACAGCAGAAAAAATGGCTTGAATTTTATCACAATCTGATAATTTCAACTAGAGAACACTGAATTTGCTCAATAGGCCCCTTCCAAAACTTGCTGTGGCGAGGGAAAGCGCAGGGAGACTCGGAACAAAGAACGCCAGTGAGTGGGGATTCGAGTAGCGTATCGACGAAGCAATTTCCTTCGCCAGGAGTGTCTAGAAGCTAATCATACACGTGGCTTAACAACCTGTAAGACTCATTTAATTGAGCATTTAGGCGAGTAAAAAAGTACATCAAGCTATAAAAACCCAGTGCTTCACTTTCTAGGGGTTCTAGCCGCAAACCTCAGAAATTTCCGGACGGTTTTTGGTCACTTTGCTTTTTCTTAACCTCCGCAAAAGAACCTTGCCTATTAT
>NZ_LNYB01000043.1 GCF_001467625.1 Legionella feeleii | reverse complement strand
TTCGGTTTCATCAAAATCCATTTGCATTTTATTGCTAGTTCATTTGCAAAATAATTCAAGCAGAGCCGAATCTGTTTTCAAGTCCTAACAATTAGATTCAAACTATTTAACGCGCTACGGTAGAGAAACATATTGTCTCATTAAATTGATACAGTCTTTATAACACTTTCAGTATTCATTGTTATAAATCAAACTCAATGTTTTTATTTATATCCAAATACTTAATTGGTATTGCCTTGGATGAATCTTTTTTAAAAATAATCCAGGTTTTGCTTAGTTGTAAATGGTGGTTTTTTGCAAATTGAATGGCCTCCTCAAGGGATGCACATTCTTGAATTGACCCAATGCAATTACTTATTTCAAAAAAGCCATATTGGAATTGAACAGGTATGAATTTCTCTGGCATTTCAAGTCTCCGTGAAGGCGCTATGCTGCCTTAAGAAGCAGGTATCGCTTTGCGTTATTGAGTTTTTTCATCACCGCATTGATGGTTGACTCTGAAAAACCACGTCCGCTTAAAAAACGATAAAGCAATGTGATGGATTGTTCCGAATTATCCCAGGTCGCACCTAATTTTATACGAGCTTCTTCAAGTGCTCGGCTTATCTCATTATCCAGCGAAGATAAAGCCTGATTGATTACAATCTCCTCAAATCCTTTTTGCTGTAAGAGGCGGCTGATAAAGCGATCGCCTTTGTGGGCATAATGCTGCGCTATATTTTTAGCCAGTCTTAAATCATTGAGCAGCTGCAATTCATTTAATCGTTTAAAGACGGCATCAATTCGGCTATCAAGCAGGGTCTTTTCATGACTAAATATAAACCAAGCATTGTCCAACTATTTTTTAGCCAACAGTCGACGAAAGATTTGGTAAATTTAGATGGT
>NZ_LNYB01000042.1 GCF_001467625.1 Legionella feeleii | reverse complement strand
CAGAACAATTAAAATCAGTTGAAAACATTTGCGGTGCCATTCTTCCAGACGGGACAGAAAAAGATTGTTAATCCTTAATCTAATTTCAAAATTATTGCGCCTTAGTGAGCAGGATCACAGGAACTGATGAAAAAAACACCCGACAGCTACAACGGCATCTCCAATCCCCATGACCAGTTTTTTAGAACGGTCATGGCTGATAAGCGTGTGGCAACCCAATTTCTCAAAGCGCATTTGCCTAAAGATTTATGTGAGAGGATTGATTTTGACTGTTTGACGATGGAACCTCGCTCCTTTATTAATGATGTGCGCAAAGAAACGACTGTCGATATTTTATTTAAAACCCGTATCGACGGAGAGGAAGCGTACATCTATCTTTTGCTGGAACACCAGTCAACGCCCGATGAGCTGATGCCATTTCGGATTGTTAAATACAGCTGCAATGCGATTGATTACTGCCTTAAAATCAACAAAACCAAAAAAATTCCCTTCATCTACCCGCTGGTCATTTACCATGGCAAACAACCCTATCCTTTTTCAACCGATATTAATGATTTAGTGGATGCACCAAAACTATTGGTTGAGAAGTATTTTTTAAAGCCCTTCCAACTACTGGATTTAGGGCGCATTGACGATGAAACCATCAGGCAAAATGCCTGGTCTGGCATTTTGGAGTTTGCTCTAAAGCATATTTTTGCCCGCGATATCCTGCCTCATCTGCGCAATATCGCTGATCTTATGCAACAGGTTGATCGGCAGGGTGGCGGTGATTACCTTGCAATTGTGCTACAATATTTGCTGGAACGAGGTGAACTAAGCGATAAAGACGCTTTCTTTAACCTCATTGATCAACAGATTTCACATCAGGTTGGAGAAAAAATCATGAGTCTTGCTGAACAGTTACGGCAGGAAGGTATACGCGAAGGGGAGCATAAGAAAGAGATTGAAATTGCTGAACGTATGTTGGCAGAAGGCTCCGATCCTGTTTTTATTGAAAAAATTACCGCACTATCCATCAATCAGATTAAAAAGCTCGCTAAAAATATGGATTAACGGTTTTGATGCTTTCCTGGGGTTCTAGCCGCAAACCTCAGAAATTTCCGGACGGTTTTTGGTCACTTTGCTTTTTCTTAACCTCCGCAAAAGAACCTTGCCTATTA
>NZ_LNYB01000041.1 GCF_001467625.1 Legionella feeleii | reverse complement strand
TTCCTTTTGTTGATTATGTTCTTGGCGAACAATCAACAGGATACGCCACCTAATTTATTTTTCACATACACCAGATTCGAGCATAACTCCCAATAAATTTGATCTGTATCTTGCTCCTCTATTGTTTCATGAGGTTTATATAAAAATAAAGTATGGTATAGATCATCGGTATTAATTATTTTAGTAAGGTGAGCAATTAAATGACTCGTAATTGAATCATCATCTTCTGTATATATCAGCTTTACAACGTCAGTAGTTTTATCCAGATTGTAAGTCTTTGGACTGAATTCTTCATGCGGCGCTGATTTCTTTGTCATAAGACCACCTGGTTATATATTTTAATCTATTTATAGAGAGTTGGTCCGAGGGTTTAATTCATATAGCCCTGTAAACTTTACTTTCTAACACAACTGACTGGCTTATTTTTTTCTTAGAATTTTCAACGATTAATGTATATTTTTAGATCAATTCTTATCGAGAATAACTGCCCCTCAATTACTTGTTTTAAAGAACTTATATATCAATCTAAACGTCATACCACCATACCATAACCACCGCGCGCATTGTCAAGAACCGAGTTTAAACCAGAGCATGCATTTACCTCCTGTCATGAATCATTAAAAATTTTTTTACATCTTTGTATTTAGACCAGTAATTTTTAATTTTTATCATCTGTCGATACTCGAGCATAGTGCTCTTCTACAGTTAACATACTCATTCATCAACAGACTTTATTAACTTTGAAAAGTTAACAACATTGGTTAACTTCCTGAGTCGAGAGTTCGTTGAAGTCTGCCCATTTTTGGCAGGTAGAAAATTAGAGTAAACAAAACCCCATATTTCCTAACTGCCTAAGCGATGGCTTTTTCTTGAGAGAGCCATTTTTGCTTCTCTTCTACTGGAACAATGGTGCAATAACCTTCTTCAGCGGAGTAAATTATCACAGCATCCCCCTGCTCAAGTCTTGTAAGAAGCTGTTGTTTTTTCTGAGCGAAATCCATTTCCTCTTCACCGTAGTCGGTTGCCTCGCGAGTAAGTAGGGTCATGATTAAATTCTCGACGGCAAATTCAGATAGCAGGTGGTAGTCAATTTCAATCATGATTTCGCAATCACACGCGTTACGACACCCCAAATTACCACGTGCTGCTCAGGAGTAATTGGGATTGGTCGATAAGAAGTATTTTCCGGCAGTAATTGCATGCCCTCGCGGTCAATATTTAAGCGTTTTACTGTCAGCTCGCCATCAACAGCAGCAACCACTATTCGGCCATGGAGAGGCTCAATGGCTTTATCAACAACCAGGATATCCCCTGACTGAATCCCCGCATTTATCATCGAGTCACCGGAGGCAATGACAAGAAAGGTCGAGAAGGGGTGTTCAATAAGGTCACGGTCTAAATGTAGGGTCTGGTCGATAGCCTCATCAGCAGCCATGGGGTAACCTGCTGAAACCTTGCTTGCATACACAGGCAACGCATATGTTTTATCCCCTTGCCCAAGGAGAGCCTGGCCATGGATAATTTCGGGGTATTGGGAACGGCTAAGCATCGACAACTTATTTCCAGCAATGACGTTGCGTTATTTTAAACGAAAAGCTGCCAGGCTGACAGCAGTAAAAAACCCCGCTTCCCATTGCATTTAATCGAGTTAGAAGTGCCGCAAATTAATTAAATTGAGCCGCACTCTTCAATTCCATTAACAACCTGGATGGATTGACGATTAAAGAAGAGAATCTATAGATTAGGGGAGAAAATGGCCGTCGAGACAGCCTGTTATTGCTTCACTTTATAGGCAGGCAATTTCATGACCTTAAACTGCTTTGGGAGAAAGGAAGAAACCCTAATTAACGCAATAAATTGCCTGCTATTGATTATCACCATGTAACCCATTAGATAACAAGATTAAATTTTTAATAATTTTCCCTTTCCTTTCAAACAGTAAGACAGAAAAGAGCCTAATGCTCAAAAATAGGGCGTTTACACCGTCCCTTTTTGCTTCTATATTTGAATTGTGTACAGTATTCAATAGAGAGGATTTTATGAGTCATGGCGGTAAACGATTAGGTGCTGGTCGTCCTAAAGGGTCAAACAGTTGGGGTGAATCGACGAAAGCGATTCGAGTGCCCCAATCAAGGGTTGAGGACATTAAAGCCTTTCTTGAAGGAGGCCTAAACTATACCCTACCCCTTTACAGTTGCAAAGTCCGAGCAGGCTTCCCCTCCCCTGCCGATGACTACATTGAATCACGTCTTGATTTGAATGAGCATTTAATTAAACACCCTGCTGCCACATTCTTTGTGATTGCTTCCGGTGATTCGATATTCAACCATCACATTACAGATTATAAATTAAACAAAGCCATGGACTATCAAATTAACATTTATAATCAATTTGAGCTGCCTAAATCATGGGGGACTGGCGAAACCGAATTAACATTGTACTGCAAACGGTCCTTTTCGTCAGAATCCCGGCCGACCCTCAAATTCAGATAGAAGGTCATGTAGATCTTTTGCTGGAAATTTAGTATTTCTTGGTAAAGTAAATCTTATTGAATCAATTTCCACTGTAGCAGAGAAGCTATTATTATGATGAATGATAGTAATTGGCCTAGCGCTCCGGAACTTGTGCTGTGATGCAAAAACAGGAATATCAGTGCTTCAATAGTGCCATCATAATTCCGAATCTTATTTTGTGGTTGATACTCTTACTATTTTTATTATATTTCGTCGCACAAAGTAATGCGGATTACGATCTTTTTGTTCCTACTCGCCCTGTTCTAGGAACTAAGCAAGCATTAATTGATTAAATTAAAAGCAAAATAACTATAAAATAACCTTTGTCTTTGCGTCGCAGCGCAAGCTCCGGAGCGCTAGGCCAACTGGGGTGTAACATTTTGGTTGACCACGTCATCCAGCGCTGGGTCCATACATGACGATGCCTTCTGGAGCACTAGGCCTACTTGGCTTAAACACTGAAAATATGGTAACACTTACCGCTTTAAGAGAAGGAGCGGATGGTCGCTCTTCTTGAGAAGAGTCCACCATCACCGCTGACTTTCCAAAGGTGGAAACTGTAAGGTCGGGTTGGTCTTCTTGAGAAGAGTTCACCATCACCGCTGACTTTCCAAAGGTAGAAACTGTAAGGTCGGGTTGGTCTTCTTGAAAAGAGTTCACCATCACCGCTGACTTTCCAAAGGTGGAAACTGTAAGGTCGGGTTGGTCTTCTTGAGAAGAGTTCACCATCACCGCTGACTTTCCAAAGGTGGAAACTGTAAGGTCGGGTTGGTCTTCCTCTATGGAGTTATTATTGAAAGACCTATCGCTTTGTTCATTTAAAATTTTCACCCAGTCATCTAAATTAATAGCGGGTTTTGCAAACCCACCAAAGTATATATTAGATTGCATCATGTTGCTTGGATCTAGTTCTTCGATTCTCCTGAGGTCTAAAATGATCTCTAACTTTTCTTGATATTCCTTTAGTGATTTTTCTGCATTTGCCAGCTCTGGTGATTTAAATCGGTGGCCTTGTGCAGTTTTGCCCGGTACTTCTTTATCTAATGCTGCTATTTGTTCACGCAAATTTTTAATTTCTCGCACACAATCATGAATGTAGCTTGCTAAAGCCCCGGTTCTTTTCAATGTATTTCTTTCTGAGAGCGCGAACATAAATGCTTTTGTTGTTTCAATAGCATCTTCAATTTTTTCTACATAGTCTGTTGAGGCTTCTGGTGGCAATTCACGCGCAGATTTTCCGTAGGAGAAAATGGTTTTTCCTCTTCGGTCGAATAAAAAATCTACTGCTTCCTGTGCGATCATCATTCGTGGAGTAACGGGTTTAGAAGTATAAGCTAAATCTAGACGAATGGCATCGGCAATATATTCTAAGTCACTGACAGAATGTTCTCTACCTAAGTATTTTAAATGTAGACTAGTTTTATCTTCTGTAATAAATAATCCTTGATGCAAGACATCGTCAAAGACTACTTTAGGATCAATGTACAGTTTGTCACGGGCAAATTTTCCAATTTCACGTCGTACTTCGTTATCGACGTGAGGATTACTAGGATCCGCCAAATGAGCTAACTGCTTAATTAACAGTGCTCTATATAAAACGAATTCTTTCGTGTTTGCAAAAGGTGTATCCAAATTAGTTGAGCCATTGATTTTTTGTGGTTTATTAAGTGAATAGAGAAAGTCGAATGAGTTATTTAAATAATTTTGGATATTACCAGCATTAATTTTGGTTTCAATTCGAGCACTAGGATTTTCAATTCGCAAACCGAGCATTGCACGATAGTCGGCATCACCAATGAATATGGATTTTTTATTTGGATCTTGCGTGAGAGCATAGTTCAATCGTTGTGCGGTAACTAACATCTGATAATAGGGATGTAATTCATCTGTCGCTAGTTTTGGATCAATAATAGATGCTAGGCTTCTCACTTGTTCTAGATCTTGGCACAAACCACCTAGCCCTCCATCTGCTACAGAAAGGGTATAAAAATCTATCAATTCTTTAGGTAATGTAGTTTGGAGAGTTCCTTCTGGAACAGCAGCTACAATTTCTAGTACTTGTTGCTTTATTTTTTCGACTAATTCAAAACGTTTAATAAAATCTTGATTACCAGGCTCGATCAAGTAGGCTTTAGTATCTTCAATAAAATTCTTTAACCCAGCAGGAAGGGAGCCGCGCACTTTAGCTCGCATTTCTTCCAATAACAGTCTCTGCATTTCTACAGTTTGAGTCTCTCCATTAGCGATAATGCCTTTATGTTGTTCAGATAAATCGATTTCAATTTGTTTACTGTGGCGATAGCGAATAGCATGTTCCCTAATCCAGGCAGTACTTGCTCCCATAGCCACTTGCTTCTTATGAAAATTGAAGATGTTGAAGTAATTTAAAAATCCCTTTGTAGCTCCAGCCGATTGATATTCTTCCAATTTTTTTAAATCTTTACCTGTAGTGGGGACTACATCTTTAATTAAGTTTTTTAACCGAGTGCTCTCTTTGACAATATCATCTCTTACATGCTTAAGGGCATTACGATTTTCTTCGCTACGTTTAAACTGTAAAGATTCGATGTTGTTAATTGCAAAATAAGTAACTACTGCAGCAAGGCAGGCACTGACCAAACCAATGGCAAGAATACCTATTGTAATTGGACCACCAATGATTATTGCGGCAAATCCTAAAGCAATACTACCAGCGATTAAGCCGCTGATACTGGCTGTAAGATGTGGATGTTTAGCCACAAAACTTGGTTCAATCATCTGGGAAGTCAAATAATCTACACATTGATTCATGAACTCAATTTGTAATTGTTGAGTGAACTGTTCTCTTGCCTCAGGTGCTTCAAAATATTTTTTTAGCCAGTTAATGATAGCGTATTGGTCCTTCTCTTTTTGTATCTGTTCTTCATGAATGTCATAGATATCTACGAAGGCTTCGTTAAATAACTTATTTAATTCAGCTAAAAAGTAGACTTCAATTGCTGTATCGAGAGCTTTGTCATCAAAGGTTTTATCATCAGGAAAATGTTTGTTCTTAAAATCCTCACGCATTTTTTGTTTAGTATCATCCCTTAAATCCAGCAAGAGACATTCTCTATAGTGAAATAAATGAACTAGTTTTTTTGATAATTCTTCGTATTTCTTATCGTTGAAGCCGACTTTTTTCATTTGAGCTTCGAATTCTTTATAGGCGTCGTCATCGCCCACTCTAAGCGTGCTGGCTAGCCAAATTTTGTAAGCTAGAGCACTAGCTCCAGCACCTAAGGCGGCACTAAAAACACCAGCCACCATATTTTTGGGGCCTGCTAAAGGATTGATTACATCAAGGGGAGACATAATTTGTTGAGCATAGTAAGTAGCGCCGGTAACACCAATGCCCAATAAGCCAGCTAAGACACCGTGGCCAACCTTGGCGGCTGTAGAGGGGCGATCTAGTATTCTATTGAGATAATGCTCTTGTGTTGCACGATAATCACCAATCCGGGCTACATATTTATCGACTAATTTGGCTTGTTCTAGAGCTGTAGTTCTTTCAAGATGAGTAACCATATTTTTTTCTAAATATTTTCTATGGTTTTCTTTAATAATGCGAAAATATTCTATAGTAGTAAATTTCTTAGGCACTCTCTTTTTTCTCTCTAAATCTGCGATACAATTATTGTGACTCAATTATTTGCCCAATTATTGTAAAATCACGCCAAATAATGACCGACTCCAATTAAGCAAGAGGCAGCGTCGGCATCGTCATGTATGGACCCAGCGCTGGATGCAAGAAGTAATTGAATAAATTGCTAGAAAACGAGATAGAGATGCAGTCATGTATACGGCTTCTTGTTACAGTGCATTTTTAGGCACATGAGCCCTGATGATCTGACCCCGATTTAGTGGACACGAAATTAATAAGTAGATCTGCTAAATAGGAGAGTTAAAATGGAAAAGCTAAAACGGACTCATTATAGTGAAGAATATAAAATTGAAGCTATAAAGCGTGTTTTAGAGGGCGAGGAATCAGTTCCATTAGTGCAGAGCAGCTTGGAATAAAAGCTTGTCAACTCTACAGCTGGATGCATAGCCATCGGTTACCTGGAGAAATAAAGACAATGGTAAGTAAACATAAGGAATTGGAAGCCGAAAATAAAGAGCTTCCCGACAATTGGCTGTGGCTCTTCAGGAAAAGGAAATCTTAAAAAAAGCGGCAGCATACTTTGCGAAGGAAGCGCGGTAAAGTATGCGTTTATCAAAGAAAACAAAGAGCGCTTCAACATTGCACTGATGTGTGGCTGTCTTAAAGTCTCACGGAGCGGTTACTATGCCTGGTGTAAGCATAAGCCTGGCAAGCGTGAGCTGGCTAATGCCGCACTGGATGAGTCTATTCTGACGGCATCGTCAACTTAACTTTAGTGTTAGAGTAAGCTCTATTTAGTTGGTGGAAAGATGTTGGAGCAAAAGCCGAAGAGATATCGTTATCCTTTAGAGAGGCATCGTCAACTTAACTTTTGCTGACGCAAGAAAGAAGGAAGCTCAAATTTTAGGCGCAAAGGAGCTCTGTTGCAGCGGATTGCCAAATTTGTTTGGCGTTCTGAAACTGGGTTCGTTGCTTTGATGCTGAGTTCTTGTAACGCCCAACGGCTATAGCGAAGAGATTTCTGGTTTTCCCCATGAGTGCCAGAACATGTTGAGCACTGGCGGGTGATTTGAAACGAATGAGGCATTTTTCTTTCCTGCGAGTCGGTTGATGAGCATTCTCGGCGCGGTTATTGAGCCCTTTATGGGAACGATGCTCTGTGCCTTTGCTCATCTGTTGAATCGGTTTCGTATAACTTCTCAGTTTGTCGGTTACGATTACTCGTGGCTTGGGGTAGGCGTTCATAAGGCGTGCCAGGAAGCGGATGGCAGCCCTTTTGTTACGATTGCAGCAACACATCCAGCTCAAAACCGTCTTCATCCACAGCGCGCCATAAATAGTAAGTCTCGCCGTTGATGCGCAGTTGTTGCTCATCTAAATGCCATTTATCGGATGGCTCTGGCTCGCGCTTCTTAATCACATGCCTAAAATAAGGGCCAAATTTGTTGCACCATTGGCGTATGGTCTCATAGCTCACTTCAATCCCTCGATACAGCAGCCGTTCCGAAACATCTCGGTAGCTGTCATTAAACCGGTGATAACTCCACACCGCAATGCTGATTATCTCTAAAGGATAACGATATCTCTTCGGCTTTTGCTCCAACATCTTTCCACCAACTAAATAGAGCTTACTCTAACACTAAAGTTAAGTTGACGATGCCGCAATGCCCGATGAAGTAAAGCGTGGTGAGTTAAGGCCATTAAGAGCAGGGGAAAAGTCTTAAGTGACTTGGCTGTTCCATTGCTCCCCAAGCCCCATGCACTGGTTGATGCCAACAATTTTTACGCAAGTTGCGAGCGCTTATTTCGACCTGACTTAAGAGACAAACCCATTATAGTGCTTTCGAATAACGATGGAAATGTCATTTCCCGCTCAAACGAGGCAAAGGCCTTAGGTATTCAAATGGGGATACCTTATTTCAAAATAAAAGGCCTTTGCAAACAACATCAAGTCGCTACCTTCTCATCCAATTACACCCTCTATGGTGACCTGTCCAATCGCGTCATGTCGGTGATTGAGGAAGCATGGAATGAGGTGGAAATCTACTCCATCGATGAGGCCTTCCTTGATTTACGAACCATGCCCAAATCCCTACACGATTCGTTTTGCGCTAACTTGCAAAAGAAAGTTTTAAAAGCAACCGGAATTCCTACCTCGATTGGGATTGGACAAACCAAAACACTCGCCAAAATTGCGAATCACTTGTGTAAAAAAGAATTAAAAATTCCTGTTTTTAATGTGAGCAACCAGCGTGAGTGGTTGAAGAAAATAAGTGTAGGCGATGTTTGGGGAGTTGGCAGGCAGTGGCATAAGAAATTAGACCAACAAGGCATTCATACGGCCTATGATTTGGCAGCGATGAATCCACATCTCTTAAAAAAACAATTTAATGTCATACTGATGCGCACTGCCATGGAGTTACAAGGCATTCCCTGCATGGAACTTGAAGAACCCAGTCTTAAAAAAAGTATCATGTCGTCCAAAAGTTTTGGTGAAATGCAAACCGACTTTCTCTTTCTCGCACAAGCCATCAGTTCTCATTGTGCAAGAGCCTATGAAAAACTTCGAAGCCAGAATCTTGTTGTACAATATCTTTACGTGTTCGTTCGAACCAATCCATTTCGACAAGATTTACCGCAATACAGCAATAGCATTCAATTTAAACTGGTTAATCCGACCGATGATTTAAGGTTACTAACACGCATTGCCAAAAAATGTTTAAAAAAGATTTTTAAACCAGGCTATCACTATAAAAAAGTGGGCGTTTGTTTAGAGGAGCTAATCCCAAAAGACCCGCGACAATTAGACCTATTCCACCAGCCATCGGATGAATCCTTATCCCACAAAGACCAGCTCATGGATGTCTTTGATACCATTAATGGCAAATTTGGTCGTCATACCATTAAACTCGCAGCAGAAGGAGCCAGTAAACCCTGGGCGATGCGTGCTGCAATGCGCTCACCCTGTTATACCACTCAGTGGTCTCAATTACCCCTTGTTAGAAATAGCACCTGAACAGACGAAGCTGCTTTAATTCACCACCATTCCATGAATAATTTCAGCGGGTCAGAATAGCGCTGTTGCCCTTACCGTCCAATAATTCTGTAATTGTTTTGTAATGACTCATCTTATAGAAACGATTTTCTTTATTCTTTAACGGGCAGATTATCATTGATTTATTAACAAAATTAAGAAAAGTAAGCTTCCCGAGGCCTTGTTTTTAAGAGAAAACTTGCCCTGGGAATTGTATTTTTAGGGTGATGACAAGACCCCTGTTAACTCATCCGCCCACCTCACCTCAAACCTATAGAAGGGTTGCCCTTTTGATTGAATTGAGGTAGAAATCGCAGCAAATTAATTCAATCGATTGAGAGTCCTAATGGAAATCATTGAAACAAATAAAGCCGGTACGCTTTCAGCGGCGGTGACAACGCTGATTAATACGCATATTGAAGCCATGGGCAAAAATCAGGTGAAAAACCTCTATGCGCTCGTCATGGAAGCCATTGAGCCTGCTTTGTTTAAAGAAGTACTTAAGTTTTCGCATTACAATCAATCCGAAGCGGCAAGATGCTTAGGACTGAGTCGTGGAACGCTTCGAACCAGACTGGAAGCCTATTTTGGTGAGAAATACATAAGCAAGCTCAAGGGCTAATGATGACGACACTCTTTGATGCGGCCTTAAAGCATTTATCGTCCCGCCATTGCAGTGAGCGGGAACTTTACAGGCTTTTGGAGAAAGAGTTTTCTGCTCATCCTGACCTTGATAAAGCAATTAGCCAGACACTGGCAAGGCTTCGTGAGCTGCACCTCATTAATGATGAGCGCATTGCAGAAAGCTTAAGTCTTCGCTATCGTCATAAAGGCAACCGGTTTATCCGCAATATTTTAAAGCAGAAAGAGTTAAGTGAAGAAGTCATTGAACAAACACTGGCTCAATGTGGCGATGAATACGAGCGTGCTTTGGAAGCCTTACACAAAAAACTCTATTCCGTCTACCGAACGCCGGATGACAAGTCGAAAGCAAGACTCTATACTTTTCTGTCCAGCCGTGGGTTTTCTCAAGCGGTGATTCATCAGGCCATCAAAGCGCTTTATGAGGATACTGTATAATGATTAAATCTGAATTGATTCAACTCATTGCTGCAAAGATGAACCACCTCTCGGAAAAGTCAGTGGAAGATGGTATTAATCGGATACTTGC
>NZ_LNYB01000040.1 GCF_001467625.1 Legionella feeleii | reverse complement strand
GCGGTATACGGAAATAGCAGCAATACGATTTAAAGAGTTCTGGAATGACTAACTGTCCGGAAATTTCTGAGGTTTGCGGCTACCCCTCCAGCCCGTCCCGGGGAGCCAAGCCCAGTAAGGGTTTTGGCGTCCTAGCTCGAAATTATCAAACTCAAATTTTAAAAAACGTTCCTCTAAACGTTCCTGCTGTTATCTTAATAAGCTTAATTTGGTTCTTCGCCGCTATTATTCTCTTTACTAGGGATACTCTTGAGGGCTGCGAAGGCTTAATTTTATGGTTCATATCTAAACTTGAAATTAAAGTTACTTTAATTTCAATTATTGAAATAATAATTCTATGTTTTACGAACTTCTTAAAGATGAATAGTTTAAAAACAATCCATCTAGAAGAATTTATAAGTTAATCATTTCATTTAATTAAAAAAATAAGTTTTAAGAACTATCACGATTGTCACTTTCGTCACTCTTCTAAAAACTTATGGAGATGAATATTAATTTCTTCCTTATTTGGCTCAATTTTCTATTACTACCATTTAGGGACTAATAAATAACTAATAAATAACATTGACATATATGATCACAAAATGTACAATAAGTCACTTTGTTGGTGTTAATTTTTAGTTTAAAACATCATACGTGATTACTTTGGAGAAATTGTGGGTAAATCAGATATAGCTTTAAATGATTCTAAGTTGCTTTCATCACAAGGATGGTATTATTTTGGCCAATTATTAATTGATTCTACTTACCTACAGCCATTTAAGCTTACCTCAAATGGTGCACAGCAAAAGAAGCGGGTAAAAAACAATACTCATAATGGATACATTGAACGAGAAATTCATGGAGCAATGCATGCATCAAGAGTAGCTTGGTCTACAGTGATGTTACATCGTTTATGCCAACAACAGTATCCTGATCAAGTGCAAAATAAAATACAAGCGTTAATGAAGTTTAGTAATTTAAGCGAAGAAGAGCTCTTTTGCTTAATTCGCTATGTAGGGTTGGGTCATGATGCGGCACGAGAAGGTGACGGAGCAGATAGATGGGAAAGTAAAAGTGCTACCTGCATTGAACTTTTTTTGAAAGAGCATGGTCTTAACCCCCAATTAGCGGCAATATTTTCTCGCCTTGCTTCTTTAAAAGATAAACCGCAAGAATTAGCAAATTATCTTGCTTCTTATAACTTGGATGAGAACGTTATTGAAGGTTTGCAATATGCACGCTTGCTTGTCAGCCTTGCTGATTGCTTTGATATTATTCGTTGTAATGGTTCATTTGATTTTGCATTTATTGAGCGAAAATTGGCTGAAATTTTTCCCTATTCAAAAGATAAAGATGCTTCAGTTTTTTTTGATTATGCAAAACATATGCTGCAGCTACTAAAGCGACAAAAAGACCTCTACTTTCCGACCCAATTAATAGGACCCAATAAGGAGATTTTTAGTCTAGGGGATGGTGAAGAAGATTATTCAGTTCAAGAAAAAGTAAAATTGGAACATGCTGATTATGCCTCTGCAGCGATGCTTGATTCATTAAACCAAGACCTTTATTTTCAGCAATTATTAAATACAGAAGCTCCTGAATGCTCTAATCCTTATGATAAAGAACCTGCTTTCAATCCCTACATTCACGGAACGAATAGTGCTGCACTGGCGTTAATGACACAAACAGATTTTCAATTGATGTCAGCAATAGAAATGCTTGAGCAATATGGATTGGCTCCTTTATGTGGAGAGCTAACACAAGGGGGATTTAGTACGGCTATGGCAGATGGTAAACCCTGTTTTGCAAGACTTAGTGGAGAAGATAATTCTAACGAATATTCATTAAAAAAAGTGATACGGAATTATGCGAAAACTAATAAAGCAGTATCTAAAGAAGAGTGCTTAGACAATTTGCGGCATTATGGCGCTAATCCATCAAGGAGCTTATTCTCTAGCATCAGTATTATTAATATCTACCTTGCACGCGCAAGGCAACTTGGTATTAACCTTCGGGACATCCCTGAAATTCAATCTTTAGAAAAAGATTTCCAACAATCCATGGATATTTTTTATTTGTACTTGTTATTTTCAACTCATATCGTCGCAAAAAAAGGAATTAAAGAATTATCTTATGAAGACGAAAATACATTAGGAGATGAAATGGAAGAACATTTATCCCTACAAAAAATTCTTAAAAAATTACAGCAATCCGATATTTCAATACGAGATATTTATAATAACCCTACAGCTGAAAATTGCCAGAAAATCATTACTCTCCTTACCCTTCCAGCACATTGTAAAGTTCAACAATTATTTGAATACGTTGAGGAGCCACTAAAAGAACCAAGTAAATATAAGCAGCTAGAAACTCAATGGGGCTACATGGTTCGTAATGTCTCTTCCTGGAGTTTCGAATCAATGCTTTACCAGACATATACAGGAAGGTATGAAAGAGTTGATTTTCAGCGAGTAGCTCCCAAGCTACTCAGTTATATGGAAACATTAGAAAAACGATTTTTAGTTACACAAAGCCTTTTGCAAGATTCTCAAAAACCGTTGGTATTATCTGCTGAAGACTTAGACCTGGTAGAAAACCCCTTACCGATTATTTTATGTTATGACCAAAGTCGCCATATACGTATTTTTTCAATGGGAAGCCAAGAATATCGTACTCAAAAACCACTCAAGTTGGGAGAGGATATTCAAACTATTGCCACGGACACTGAAACCAATATTAAGCGCTTAAAAGCTTATAGTGATAGACATCAATTAAACTTAAATATCATTTCATTTGCCGATTTAGAACGTGCTCATAATTCTTTAAGCACAGAACATCCTTTATCTAGCCAACAAGTATTGCAACCATCTGCATCAGAGTCCAATATCCACAGCTCTTTCATTCTGGAACAACCTTTACCAACTCAACCGATCCCAAGTCGATCATCAAATGCTGATATTATAGCGCTTCGTGAGTTTTGCGCTCAGCAACAAGTACGTTTGAATCAAACTTCGGTTCTCAAATCATTAACACGTTTTCAAGAAGAAGCAGAAAGAATTATTTTATCTAATCTATCTTCAGTAGAAAAAAGGACACAATTAAAAGCTTGTGCACATCATGAGTTTGAACATCGTCATTATGCACCACGATTATTAGCTGATGCTTTAATGTTAATATCGTCATTAGCTTTAATTGGTCTTGCTGTAGGTATAACCAGAATATTAACTGGTCATAGCTTCTTCTTTAGTGCAGAAAAGACACGACGGGAAACAGAATTTATTAAAATTGCAGATACAATGGAATTAAGTGCTAGAGCATAGTTATTGGATTCTAATTGCTCCATTGAAGCAAGACAAATAGTGCTTTAAAAATCATAGGAACAATTAACTTAACCATAACATACCTCATTCACTCTATGGCTCTTGTCTGCCTTCAGCTGAGTCATAGACTTTATTTTTGTTTCGTTTTCCTACGGCAACAACCAAGAGGATCATTTTATTATCGTTAACCTGGTAGACCAATCGATAACCCGCTTGATGTAGTTTGATCTTATAGCAATCTTTAAGCTGACCACTCAATTTGGCGGAAATAACATATGGATTTTCAAGTCGCCGCTTTAGCTGTTTTTTAAATTGCTCCTGCAATTCCCTCGATAGTTTCTTCCATTCTTTTAATGCAAGGGGATGAAAATGTAACTCATAAATCATCAAGCTCAACCTTAACCGATGTAAATGGTGCTGCAAGGCGTTGTTCTACAATGTTCTTTAACTCGTTATCATCAACAGCATCCATCAGCTTTTCAAAAGTTTCGACTGGGATTAAATAAGCGGCAGCTACATTGTGGTTAAGGATAACCACGGGCATTCCTTGTGCATCGTGAATGAGCTTCGTTGGATTTTTCTTTAATTCGCTAATGCTTGCGACTTGTGTTGCATATAAAGTTTGCATTTCAATGACCTAAATAAAGACCTGTATTGTGTGTTAATTATAGGGTCTTTTGTAATAGAACGTCAATCATTGTGCGATTGAATTTTAAGTAAAATCTATTTATACGCAGTACAATTGCTGGGATAATTGTCTTTAATCAACTAGATAATAGGATATTCCCATGGCAAACCAACAAGTGGAACAAGTGCAGGAAGCTAAAGTAATCGATGTTGATCTTAAACAGCAAAAAAAATTTACTCAACACCTCATTCACGATTGCACATTGGCTTGTAATGATTTTCAAAGCAAGAATTTTGGGCTCTTGGCGTCTTCGCGTTAAAATCTAGTTTTTAGTATAATGGCAAGGATAAATAATTAAGAGACAATTGTCATAATAATGAACAACA
>NZ_LNYB01000039.1 GCF_001467625.1 Legionella feeleii | reverse complement strand
CCTTTTGTTGATTATGTTCTTGGCGAACAATCAACAGGATACGCCACCTAATTTATTTTTCACATACACCAGATTCGAGCATAACTCGTATAAAACTCTAAGGAACGTAAATGCCAAAAAAGCTTGTTAAGGGTTCCAAAGACGGTAAAGTTACCCAAACCAGTTTTGTCGGAAACTCAAAAAGCCTCTTCTCCTCATTAAAAACCACTAAAGATTTAGTTCTTCTCAGTATTGCTGGAAACGAACTCTGTGCTGGTGAATACCTGCAAGGCATCGTTAAGCAAGCTGTTGTGAACCATGAAGGCAATCTCAACCCAGGGGAGCAAAGAGGTAAAACTACTTTTTTAATTGCAGATGAAATTTATTGGCACAATTTAAAAAAATTAAATCCGTCAGAGAATGATGTTGCAGATCTTAAAGCCCAAGCCATGCAATTAGGCGATAACTATTTTACCGATAATATAGCCGCTTTTTTAGCACCATTGGGTTTAGCCCCTGAAGAATTTAATAATGCGCATGGGGGAAAAACAGTTACCGAACAAATCGCTATTATTAACCAATTAGCTGCTGAACAAGGCAAAAATTTTGAAATAGTTCGCTGGAAAACCTGGGTTAGCCAAGACAGCACAAAGCAAATAGAAAAAATGATACCTCTTTATGAATCTGTAGAGGGGCTAAGCGATAGTATTTCTTTGGCTGTAAATGACTTTGCTAAACGCCATAGTGACAACAATGATACTGGAAGCAAGGAGCTGTGGGAACGCCGCTCTAAAGACTACCTCACTGAAGAATGCCCTTCTGTAATGTGGCTAGCGGCTTCTTTAGGGTATAATTTCGTTATTTACCCGGGTGAAATGATCCCTCCTTTTGGAACAACAAAGGATTTCTTCGTTGTCGGAGAACATAAAGCCAGAATACAAGATGGAGTGAATATTAAAGAAGCCTGCGCTCACTCTGAATTTTGTATCCATGTTAAAGATCCCAAGCGTCTAGTTAATTGGCTAGAGGTTCACTTCCAAAAAAGTCCTCTTGCACCACCTAAAAAACCTGAAAAGGTTGAATCCGAGCAATCGGTTCCAGTTCCTCCTAAACAAACTTCCAGTACAGTTTTACGTGGTTCTAATGCCTTTTTCGCCCCCACTCCAGCTCATGCCCTGACTTCAAACGATAATAACACACCACTCCAAGACGAGTTTTTTTTAGAGAGAACCTCAACTGACGGAGAAACTACTGGCGATAAAGGCGTATCGAATGAACAGAGACTATTGATAGAGTCGTTGCTTACAGGAATTAATCAAGCGCTAGGACAGAGGGAGCCTCAAGTCTCCCCCAAACAAGGAAAACCAAAAATGCAGGAGCAAGAAGACATAACTAATATGTTTCGTGGCATTACGTTAGGTATCATGGACATACCCTCAATAGATGTTCCAACAAAGCTAGAAATACTCACAAAATTTGTTGACGACTACACGAGTAAACATCTACCGCAAGTTCAGCTCTCTCTACAAAAAAAGCCCCCTGAATCTTGTCCAGCGTCAGATCCTCCAGAGCCGAGTAATAGAGCAAGGCGAGTACTCTAACTGCTTCTCCATAAAAATTTGGCATCAAGGTTATTATCTTACTGAATCATACCCACCTTTGATGCCTGTTTTCGAAAAAACGATTTGCCATAACTGCATCACACGCGAATTAAAACCACCCGCACAACACAATAAATAGTAATTCCACATACGAAAAAACGTTTCGTCATAGTTAGCTTTGATCAACTGCCAGTGTTGATTAAAATTATTGTGCCAAGCCATCAATGTTTTATAGTAATCAACACCAAAATTATGCCAATCTTCCATGATCAATAATTTCTCTGTTGCCTTCCCAATTTGCATAACCGAAGGCAACATGCCATTAGGAAAAATGTACTTTGCAATCCAGGGCATTACCTGGGTCGTACTTTCATTACCGCCTATAGTATGCAACAGGAATAACCCTTCATCGACTAAACAATCATGTACTATTTGCATATAATGGCGGTAATTCATGTATCTAACATGCTCAAACATACCAAGCGAAACGATACGATCGAATTTTTCATCCACATCACGATAATCCTGGAAACGTATTTCTACGGGCAGATTTTTGCAGCGCTCCCTGGCCAACTCATATTGTTGCTTAGAAATGGTTATGCCAACCACTTCCACATCATACTTTTCCGCTGCATATTTAGCCAAGGCCCCCCAACCACAGCCGATATCAAGTAAACGCATACCTGGTTTAAGCAATAGTTTCCTGCAAGACAAATCTAATTTGGCCAATTGCGCTTGCTCTAAAGTTTGCGCATTCGAGTTATTGTCAATTCTGGTGTATGAGCAAAATATCATCAAGCGGCCTTCCAGTCCGATTGTTCAACAACCTGCACTCCGTCTTCAAAC
>NZ_LNYB01000038.1 GCF_001467625.1 Legionella feeleii | reverse complement strand
TGAAGACGGAGTGCAGGTTGTTGAACAATCGGACTGGAAGGCCGCTTGATGATATTTTGCTCATACACCAGAATTGACAATAACTCGTCTAAGTTTTAAAGAAGTCCATTATTTAGGCCTTCGAAAAACCCGCTATCTCTTATTTTTGAAATCATTGGCAATGCAGGACTTGGATTTGATAAGTGTAATGAAATTCGCAAACAAAGTAATGTCACTCACATCCAATTGTTCCTCCGATTCAGTTTTCGGAGGAACAATCAGAGCTATTGGAAAAACATACAATCAATTGGTAAAAAATAGTAGTTCGGGAATCGCGTCTTGCTTGTTTGACGTGATCTCATAGATCGGACCGCCCCAGTTAAGAGAAAATACACATAAGGCCTGATATGTACGTAGCCCTTACTTTCCGAAAGATGCGCAGTTGCTGCTCATCTTAATGCCATTTATCGAATAGTTTTGGCTCTCGCTTCTTAATCACATGCCTAAAATGAGGGCGAAATTTGATGCACTATTGACGTAAGCTCTCATAGCTTACTTCAATCCCGCGATACAGAAATCGCTCCGAAACATCTCGGTAGCTGTGATTAAATCAGTGATAACTCCATACCGCAATACTGATTATCTCTAAAGGATAACGATATCTCTTCGGCTTTTGCTCTAAAACTCTTTCTACTAGATAAATAGAGCTTAGCCCAACACTAAAATTAAGTTGATGATGTCTTTTTTACGACATAACCAATAATAAAAATCTAAGGCCCGTTTGTCATACTTCGTAATGTAATTAAATAGCCTTAACCCTGCAAAGTGCCGGCGTTAAATATAAGCTTTCGTTCGTTTATGCCAATTTTAAATAGGCATAATCACCCCAAAATTAACCAATAGATAAATAAAATGCCTAATTTACATGTTTTAATGACCAATCACTCAGATGTTAATTCTATTAAGCTTCTAATAAAACAATTACCGTTTATTAAAGATCATTATGGAGCTTTTATAGTAGAATGCGTTCCCTATGGAGTTAAAAATGAAGCGGTATTGAAATATCTTAGCCAAGTCATGCTAAGTTATGTTTTAGATTTAACGCCAGTTAAAGATCAATTAGGCCTTTCACAAACTCATCTTTTGGCCTTAAAAAATGTATTTGCTACCTCTTTAACTGATGAAGAGAAAATGCAGTTGAAGTATGAAGCAGTCAAGAAGATTGTTGATGACAATAAATTCAATTTTGCGCCCAATACAAAACGAGTATTTTATCAATTTTATTACTACCATTATCTCTCTGAAGCGTTAAAAAATGGTATTGAGTTGGTTGGAATAGAGCATCCATCCTATGCTCCTGGAGCTGGTAAATTTCAGGCAACTCGAGATCAGAGTATCGTTGCTAACACTTTAGAGGTGATGAAAGAAAAACAAAATTGTTTGATGCTTGTAGGTGCAAGTCATGGCATTGACTTAATTAAAGCTAAACAAAGTGGAACGATGAAAAACTGCTATACCCATTTATATTGTGATAACACAGTTATTAATGTCAACGCACCCAGCCAACTATTTAAAAAAGAAATAGAATCAGGCAATTATTCTTTAACTGAGCACCAATCCTATTTGTATCTAGATCTTTCTCAAAATAATATGGGCGATCAAGCCGCAATATTTCAGGAAAGAGTTTTAGCTACAAAATCAAAAAAATCAGTTTATCATGAATATGGTCGAAAGCCTGTGCAAGAAAAGAGTACTTTTTGCATGGCTTTAGCTGAATTGAGTGGTCTTCCCTTTTCTATGTCTTTCGACAAAGAATATTACGCAGATACAGTATGCACTATAGACAATAAACATAAAAAACAACGAGCTAAAACGATACAGGTAAAAACAGGTATTGGTACATTTTTTAAAAGTGATCATGGAGCAAATGTTTTTGTGGTCAAAAATACTAATGCTCCCGAAAATGGTGAGACTCTAAGACAAGCTCTTAAGGGTTGAGAGCTAAATACAGATACTCTAACACTAAAATTAAGTTGACGATGCCGCTCCAGGTGCAATTACGCGCAATTGACATGGCCCCGATGCCAGCCTTTGCCCCTCCACCCATCCCGCGGCATTAAACTTAAACCACTTTAAAGAGGAACTGACCCAACAAGGGGTAAGACTTAACGCGAAGGAGGCCTTTTTAAATCTTTGGCCCGACCGGTTACGGATACTTTAGAAAACGGTATTATGACATTAGGCCAAGCACTGGGAACAATAGCTTATCTCGGAAAATTGTTTCTCGTGTCATTTCTTTCACAAGATGAGCCAGTTGTAGAAAGTATCTCATAGACTGGTTATCATCTTGCACTTACCTTAACGTATGGTGTTTTTACAGTTGTATCTCCTTTTATGGCTGTAGGCTCTTTAATACACGTTCTGCGACCTCCCTATTATCATCCAATAGTGAAGGTCCTGAAGATAACAGTGTGAAATTACTTACTTATCCTGGGGATAGACTCTAGCAGTCATCTAGCTTAGCCTGGTTGCAGGCAACCAGGATTTCAATTTTATACCTCGTTCACCAAAATCACACTCTGAGAACTCTCTACTCCAGTTTTTCGGTAACAAACCTTCACGAACATACCTATGAAAGCTTGACTAAGGTATTCGTTCGGCCAAATACACCTACCACAGAATTAAAAACTGCATAAACTGAGCTTCTTAAAGAGGAGCTAGAAATGAAATCAAAAGAAGATTATTGGGAACGCCTATTTACTGGTTATGAACGAAGTGGATTATCGCAAGAAAATTTCTGTAGTGAGCACGGGATTTCTATCGAAAAATTGGCATGGCTCAAAAAACGAAGGAATGTAAAATAGAAACGGTTCGCCTCACAAGAAACGATGACCATCAAGGATGGTTAATTCTTGCACTCAACTTCAAGGCATTTCTTGCAAAACGGTGCTCTTTTCTCTTAATGACAGGCGGTTAATTTAAGTGCAGGCTGAGAGTATTGGTGGTTGCTAATCCAGTTCTCGAACAGGAAGATTCATCAAAAGACAACAGCACAGGAACGCGCTGACACGGGATGGCAATGGGCTGGCAACCAGCCAAACCAATTGAGCCTTTCTCTATGCCGCAGGTAAACACATCGCTTCATTGCTTTTGGGATAAATGAAGAAACCACATTAAGAAAAGGCTTACCTGCGCGCCGATTATCGCAATAATATAAATTAATCAACATATTAGATAACACCCAATCACCCTGCTTTTATTTTTCTGCGTTCAACTTTATTTTAACCAGTTGATTGAAAGGTCGGTTGGCGGTGCTAAGATGGCGTCCGTTTATCTGCCAGGATAAACAGGAAACGGGCTTTTTGGTTAGTTTCCCGACCGAACCACCCTGCTTTGATGCAATTAGTTTAAATGAGTGGTTAATCAAATACCTTACTTGTCCTGGTAGTTAATAGCAATTTTGTTTTATTCAGGCACGTTACTTGCTTTACGATCCCTCCCTTTTTTTAAGTAAACAAATGTTATGGTTTTAAGCAGTACGCGTTGATGAGAATAAAAATGTCCTAGCAACAGGAGTTTAGAATGACTAGCCTTATCGATACCGCTGTAAGAAAACTATCCGAACAAAGTTTAAGTGAACAGGCTTTACGTCAGCAGCTTGAGGCAGAATTTGCTGGTCTATCTGACCTTGATAGTCGCATTGATGCTGTCTTTAAACGTTTAAATGAATTGCAGCTGCTTAATGATTTAAGACTCGCTAAAAATATGGCGCAGCATTATGCCCACAAGGGCGACCGCTTCATCACCCGCCTCTTACAGCAAAAAGGATTTCAGGAGGCTGTAATCAGCCAGGCTTTGTCTTCGCTGGATAATGAGGTAAGTCGAGCACTTGAAGAGGCGCTTATAAAATCAGGGGCCGCTTGGGATAATTCGGAGCAATTAGTTGAGTTGCTTTATCGCTTTTTAAGCGGTCGCGCTTTCTCAGACACAACCATTCATGCAGTCATGAATAGGATTGGTGATAAAAAGCGATATCAACATCGAAGAGCTGCCTAGCATACCTTTGAAGCTCTTTATTGAATCTAATAGGGTTCCTTACTCTCTTTTAATTTGCATTTAGAGAATCTTCTACTACTCTTTTTTATTACAGAAATATTATTTCTCAAGAGAGCAAGTAATATTTCTTATGGAAAGGAACAATAATTAAGGAGCTAAAAATGAACCAGGATATCTTTGAAGGAAAATGGGAAGAAGTAAAAGGTCAAATGAAACAAGCTTGGGGATGGATGACTGATGACGATATGAAACAAATTGAAGGAAATCATCAGGAAATTTATGGCAAATTACAAAAACATTATGGCTATGGCAGAGAAGAAGCAGAAAAAGCCGTCACTAAGTTTCGCAATCAATTTAAACAACACTAATTAATGCAAAGGCCTCTCATATAGAGGCCTCTTTATTTTGAAATAAAGACAAGGAAAACAAAATGAATAGTCTATTTAAAATAATGCTTGGTGGATTTTTGGCGGTAGCTTCAACCTGTCTGGTAGCAGGCTCTACAACAGACATGAGCAAAGATTGGACTTGTACCACGAATGCCAGCAGTGCTACTACAGATGCGGATAAAGCAGCTGATGATAAATTGGCAAATACGAAAGATTCCGCTACGAGCTCTTTTTCTTAAGCAGCTCAAAA
This sequence comes from Legionella feeleii, assembly GCF_001467625.1. Taxonomy (GTDB): domain Bacteria; phylum Pseudomonadota; class Gammaproteobacteria; order Legionellales; family Legionellaceae; genus Tatlockia; species Tatlockia feeleii. The sequence continues at coordinate 5,238 of NZ_LNYB01000038.1, read as the reverse complement.
TTGCCGCGATTGCACAAAAATTACGTGTGAAGTGAGCAATTAATATTTAATTCCTACTGCATTACTCGATGCAGTAGGGACCTTTTTGACTCTCGAGTTAAAAGCATAATAATTAAAATGATAAGAAGACCCACGCCGCGACTGGGATAATACCTCCATCCTCGGCTATACGGCCATGCAGGCAATACTGCTAACAAATTTCAACGTCTGAAGCGACAGGTCCTTTATCGCCGACCGCCGACGTAAAAAGCACACGCGCGCCTTCAGCGAGCGTTTTGTACCCATCCCCTTCTATTGACTTATAATGAACAAAATATTCGCGTTCATCTGCAATAATAAAGCCATATCCTTTTGCATTATTAAACCACTTTACTATCCCTGATACTTTTGCCATTGATTTTTCCGTCCTTCTGTAGTGGTCTTAAAAGTTAATCTTACTTTATTTCTTCTTAAATTTAAAAGAATCCAAGTAAAAACAAGGAACCATTAGGACAACATTATGAAAAGACCTTCTCTTCTTTTGCTCAATAACATTTGCTAAATCCAAGCACAGACGAAAAGATTGGAGGTTGCCTATCAAGTTTATGAACAAAGGGGCTCGGGGAAGGACAATGGTAGAGCCAAGGAAACAAGACACTCATCGGTAAAATTAGTACAAATACAACAATCCCATGTATAACTTTTTCTTTAGCATTTAATTTTCTTTCCAACCAATTTACAGAAAACTGAGAATGCAGATTCCAATTATTGCTGGCTGCATGCCTGTCCTGAGAAAAGACTACTATGTCCGTATTAGCACAGTGAGAATTTAACAAATCGATTTCAGTAATTTTTACCAAATTGTCCTTGGCACCATTTATTACAAGCAAAGGTGCATTTGATTGAGCAGGTAAATGCCCTTGATTAATCAGTGACAAATCGGAACAGTAACTTAAAAATGAGTTTCCTGTTGCTTCGATTCCACAAGAGTAGGCTAAGGTATTTTAGGTATCGAGGATTTTCTTTAACTTAGAATCAAATTCTATTAAAGTAGGAATTATTTGTCCATTGCTCTCACAATTGAGTTTCTTTTTAATACTTTCAAAATGTCGTTCTACCGTTCTTCTGGAAATCTCAAATATAGAAGCAATACGTTGTAGATTAAATTGATTATAATATAAATAAATCATTTGCTTTTCCCTGTGCGTGATATTTTTAGCACCCAAAAAACTAAAGGGAAGTTTATTGTAATCAAAAACTGTATCTTTTATCAGTTCGACCATTTGATGATTTGAAGATTGTAAAATAAAGTCCTTCAGTTGATTTTCATTATCGCAATTTTCCGAGTGAATGAGCTCATTCATGCGTATAATGCATTCTTTAGGGAGAGATAAAAAATTATCTTTTGAATGTAATCTTCGGATTTTGGCAGTTATATTGTCTGCTATCATTTTAAAGTAGTCCAGATTATTTACTATAAAATTATTTACAAGTCCTGGCTGATGATCGGAGGCAAAGGTCACCATTTCCACACGAGAAGAATCCTGATAAAAAAAATCTATAAAAAAAGTATAGTTCCTCTCAAGAAGACACTTTTTGATTCCAGAAGCGATTACATTATCATCAGGTACATTGCACACATAATAGTTATAATGTTGATAATTCTTTTTACAAAGATTTTGTTCTATGTATAACTCTTTGTTAAGAATTTCATCAATGATATATTTTTCGGAGTTTAGCTGTATGTACCTTCCTTCCAAATCAAAATACACATACCCCCAAAAATCTATACACGTTCTATCGAAAATGCTTCTATAGGCTTCACTCAAGTATGAGGTATATGCTTTCATATTTGTAATGGCGCTCATGATCACTCTTTTAATAGCCTCTATTAAGATATTTAAAAGCAAACTACGTAATTGGCCTTTATGGCATCTCTGGCAATCCGGTTACTATAAGTATATAACGTATCGGGCTGTGTTACACAAAATACAGCTAATTGCATCAAGCTTAGATTCTTTTGAGTATTTCTTTCTCATTGTCATTAGTTTCTCCAGTTAACTGCATTTTCTCTTAACTGGGATGGTCAGATCTAGGGACCACGTCAAACAAGCAAGACGCGATCCCCGAACTACTATTTTTTACCAATTGAATGTATGTTTTTTTCCAGTAGATCTAATTGTTCCTCCGATTCAGTTTTCGGAGGCGTAAAGAAACGGAAACTTCCAGTAGCAAGCTTGCTTACTATATTCGCAACACCCACAGTACATACGGAAACAGCAATAAACGTAATATCAGCAAATAATTTCGACCAACCACGATGTTTTGCTAGTTCTGGCCGCGCCTTTTTAATAGCCTCATCACATCGTTGCTTAAATTGTTCTGCACTGCCCTCGTTAATAAAAAAATCATCACCAGCCTCTGACACAGCACTTAGTAATTCTTCGGCCTTTTCCGCAGCAAGCTCGTAGCGCTTATCCTTGTGTGCTTTATTCCTCAGATCTAAAACTTTCTTTTTCATGGTTTCAACCGCAGCCTCAAATAACTCGCCTGCTTCAGCGAACTCTTTTGGAACAGCTGGAGCTTCCTCAACATCAACAGAACTATTTGAAATTATTACTGTTTTTTCATCAATTTTATCATTAAGAGAATGCTCTGGTTCTTCAACAACCTCATTATTTATGTTCAAGAGAGGTAAAAGCCTATTTATTTTATCTTCTAATTTGTTAATCAAATTTAATAAGAATTCATCTTTATTATTTACTTTATATGCTAATACACCTTTTTTAAGATTTTTTAATTCTTCCTGGCTTAAGTTCTCGATATTCCCACTTGCTTTTATAAGAGAAGAGGCATTGATGATTTTCATACAAATATCATGTGGAATAACGAAAGATACTTGTGATATTTTTTTGTTCTTAAATGCATATAAAGCATCTTCATTACTCACAAAAGGAGGGGAATAAATTGGTAAGATATGTTCAATAACTATTTCCGGTATATTTTCTATCATAGATTTAGAAATTAAATGTAATTGATTTTGATTATTTATTTCAAATAAATCATTAATACGATATCCAAAATGAAAATTAGAACCTTCAAAATATTGCGGCGTTTGACCTGTTGAATTGCCATCTATTTGACAACAAATAGTTGTATTTGAAAAATATTTTAGTACACCTGCATATTCAAGTGTCATGTACTCTAAAACATCAGACTTAGCTGTATCAAGCTGCAATTTTTCTAACAAATAATTCCTTAAATCCTCATACTTCATGATATAAATCCAGAGGTTGGTTAATTACATTACGAAGTATGACTAACCATCCTTAGCGTTTTATTGTTGGTTGTGTCGCAAAAACGACATCGTCAACTTAACTTTGGTGTTAAACTAAGCTCTATTTAGGTGGTGGCAAGATGTTGGTTGGAGAAAATCCCAAAAGATATCGTTATCCGTTAGAGATAATCAGGATTGCGGTCTGGAGGGTTCTGTTGCAAAAATATTTTTAGAGCGACCGGAGTTATTTTGGTCGAGTTTATGCCGTGACTGTTCAAAAATAGTTTGATTAACAGCTTGGTTATGCTGCCCTTTGCGTAACATAGGATACAATTCTATTCCTGCTAACGTTGCCTGTGCAGAATGAAAGGCTTTGAATCCATTCATAGGCCTGTTGATTTTTTTGATAAAGTGATGATTTTACTTGCCTATATTATTCAGGTATTCGCTTCTTTATCAACAGCTCGATACAAATAAAGCCACTTGCTTTTTACTTTAATGTAGGTCTCATCCATGCGGCATGAAATACCAACAGAACGTTTTTGGCGTTTAAGGAATGCCTCTTCCAGCAAGGAAGCATACTTAATAACCCAGCGATTGATGGTGAGGCGATCCACCTTAAGTCCGCGCTCCAGCTAACTCTTCAACATCACGATAATTCAACGGGTAGGCTAAGTACCACCTAACCAGCATCAAACTAATATCCTGCTTAAAATGACGCCATTTAAAACTAGTCATCGTTCAAAGTTAAGTTGACGATGTCGTTTTTGCGACACAACCAATAATAAAACTTTAAGGAAAGTTTATTAGGCTTCGCAATATAATTAAATATTAAGATTGCATGAGAATTTTCAATACACGTTTACCTTGAAGCCCGCTCTTTTCGGATAGGCTCTTAAGAATTCATGAATTTATCTCATGTATAGAGAGCTGTTATTTGTAGTGTGAGAATTACTATGCTAAAAACATTTGATAGGATGATTGAACTTTTCGCCCCTGAAAAGTTTGACTTAAAAAAATTAAAAGAACAGTATAGAAAAGCAGTTTTAATTCATCACCCTGACAAGGGTGGTAATGCAGATTTGTTTAAAGAGTTAAATTATTTTTATTCTCTTCTTCTTCCAATAATTGAAAATACTTTTTCAAAGAATGAGGTTGATATTATTAATGACATATTATCAAATTCTTCTTCAGATGTAAGAGAAGAGATATCTAGGCAAATCATAGCTATTAGACCAGGTTTTTTTCATGTTGTTGATTTACTAACACTTGGTTTTACAACCGTTATTGCAGCACCACTAGGGCCTCTGATATATGGTGTTGAAGGAATAATAGGAAAATATAGCCTTTCTTTTTTTAGTCCTGCTATAGCAAGCGCAGCAGGTACTTTTTCTTCTTTTGCTGGAGTAGGTGCCATAGCACTACCCTTATTTTTTTTCTCTAGTTCAATAACAGAAAACTTTATTGAGAAAAGCTCTTCTTTAAAAGAAAATCCAAATCTTAAAGAGTTTTTGAAAGATACATCAAATTTATTAATCGAATTAGGTTCGTTAGCCGCCGCCGCAGCTATAATGCAAGCACCAATTGCAATAACACTTTTATGCTCAATGATTATCCCAACAGCGATTTACGCATTCAAAACCCTGCAAAATGCTATAAATTCTGTTGCAACTTTTTTCCCAGAAGAAACAATATTGTCTTTAACTTGATAGCGCATTTCAAAATGCGCAACAAGTAAGGATATGTGTTTAAAAGGATCGGCACCGTCAACTTAGCTTTATTGTTAGGCTAAGCTCTATTTAGATGGTGAAATTACCAACACCAAATTTAAATTGACGATGTCGTTTTTGCGACACAACCAATAATAAAACGCTAAGGATGGTTAGTCATACTTGAGTTATTGTCAATTCTGGTGTATGAGCAAAATATCATCAAGCGGCCTTCCAGTCCGATTGTTCAACAACCTGCACTCCGTCTTCAAA
>NZ_LNYB01000037.1 GCF_001467625.1 Legionella feeleii | reverse complement strand
TCGCCACGGCAGCCAAGACAACCTCGCGGTCGTTTTTCAGTGTTTCAGACGCGTACTGAAGGGCCCAGCGATTCTGCGCCACGGCAGCCAGAACGTCTTGTTTGGTTGAATTAACGTTTATTTTTGGCATTTATTACTCGCTTTTAATTTGTCTTTGTCTGGCTAATTATAGATGATAAAGATTAACAAAAATTTAAGCGGAGACTGGGTCAAGGCCACGCGCAGCGTGCCGTAAGGGTAGCCTTGACGCCGGCGCAGCGACCCACGCTCAGCAAAGGGGCTG
>NZ_LNYB01000036.1 GCF_001467625.1 Legionella feeleii | reverse complement strand
TAATAGGCAAGGTTCTTTTGCGGAGGTTAAGAAAAAGCAAAGTGACCAAAAACCGTCCGGAAATTTCTGAGGTTTGCGGCTAGAACCCCATATTCAAATATCTGTATCACTATTGCTTCGCTAAAAAATCCAAATTTGGTAGTTCCGAATAAAAAACATAGCTATAAGGAAAGCGCTCCTTTATGGTGGGAACCACACATTTTATTAGATTAAGCTGAAATCCCCCTTTTTGTCAGTTCTTCCACAGGACCCCTAAGAGTCTAAAAGATGAGCCTCATTTTAAAGATCGAGTTTTGTCTGGCTCATTTGGAATCAAAATTGATAAGAATAAAGTCATTACCATACCTCATTTAAATATTGTACAAATTGAGGATGGAGTAGTTTATGCAGGTACTTTAAAACCGTTTGCTAGGTTAATACCTGCCTTTAGAGTGAGTTAGTTTTTAATGCTCTCAATTCATGAAGAAACGTTTAAGTTTGTTTATGAATTGAGGCTATCTATTATTACCATATTCGGAATTTCCATAGACTGGTTTGGTAATTATCAAACAAGATTATATAAGAAGTAGAATTCACCCATAACATACTTCCAACACCAACATGTTACATTACTTTGGTGATGGGAGCATGCTACGGAATCTCAAGTTTTTTAAAGATTAAACAGAAAACCCGTAATGTGTCCCATTAGGAAGTTCTACATCAAGGCGCAGTTTTCCTCCTGTCGCTTCAACATAGCGTTTGAGAGATGAAAGTTTCAAGTCCCTCCCGCGCTTTTCCATCTCAGCCACTGTGGGCTGCTTAATTCCAAGAGTTTGAGCAACTTCTACTTGAGTTTTTTGTACAAGCTCGCGCAATTCAGCCAGATGAATATTAAGCAACATGTCCGCAGCTTTTTCCCGAGCTTCTGCAATAATTTCTGGTTTTTCCTCTGCCAAAAGCTGTTCAAGAGTTCTAGCCATAATGGTTACTCCTTCTTAAGTCGTTCCAGATGTGCCGTAAACTCACGGTCAGCAATCGGGATCATTACATCATAAAATCGTTTCTCTTTACCTGTCTTGTTGCCAGCACAAAGCAAAATTCCTCTCCTTGTAGGATCGAAAGCGAAAAACACCCTAATCGGATCGCCTTTGCTTTGAACCCTAAGCTCCTTCATATTGTTGTGGCATGAACCATTAACCGTGTCTGCATGTGGCCTGGACAGCATGGGTCCTTTCTCCTGAAGTACAAAGATTGACGCAAGTACGTCGGCTCTGTTGGTATCATCTAAGGCACTAAACCATTCATCGAAAGTATCTGTCGTTTCGATTGCCCACATGCTTTCATCCTATTTTAAATATAGGTTATATACTATATAGATTCAAACCTATAGTCAAGAAATTTGTTGTCGCAGTATGTCCTCTATAAAAACGGGGGTTGCTAAACAGTATCCTACTCTTCTCAATGCTCTATGCAATGAACTACCCAACCACTGAGTTGACCGTTAATTCTTGCATTCGATATATAAAATCCACCTAAAGATGTCGCTTTTGTTCTTATACTTTAATTGTTACTCAAAACTCCCAATCCCCATATCATCTGTAGTTATCTTTCGATTGCATCTAAAGCATATTGTTCCCACTTCCTGCATTTTTCCGTTTCTATCTAATGGATGAGCATAAGAAGGTGTTTGTGTAAAACGTCTTACAGCTCCTCTTAACTTTTCTAAGACATCCCCCTCTGTAGGGTGAAGAGTTTTCTCGATAATTCGGGAATCTATAATACATGGATCTTCTATATCTACCAGGCCATGATACTGACCTTTATATTCGCTTATATCAAATTTACATTTATGGCCGTCTATAACTTCCGTATATGTATTCATAAACTTGCTCCATTATATTTAGTGAGTATAGACGCGTTATAAAAACAAATATCAAAAAATTCCATTGGTAAAACCTAAGACAGCGTCTCATTAAACGACGGTTTTTCAATAATGCAAATTGCTATAAGAGAGTACCTTAACTATCGCCCTACCCCCCTTCAAATTCCCATTTCAATATCAAAGTTTCAAAAAGTCGATGAAGGTTGGTGTTTCTAATAGAGTTCAGAAAAACCACCGTTTAAATTAACAATTGAAAATTGTGTTTATTTGACCATTGCCGTATTACATTAGTTCAATTAACTGTTTCACTGAATATGTTTAATATATACTGAGGTTCAAGGTTTATTTGAACTACTTATTATCGGGTAAAAAGCAGCAAATCTCACTGAGCCATCGTTTCCAATAAATTCTGCTGTTTGAACAAATTTAAACCGATTCATAGACTGTTATGGAACTGCCAT
>NZ_LNYB01000035.1 GCF_001467625.1 Legionella feeleii | reverse complement strand
TTTTTTTAGAGAAAGAAAAGCAAAAAGCATTAGTTAAAATCCGAGACCATTTTTTAAAACCGCCAAATTTACGTTTTAAGCCACGATCGTCTTTTTAGCTGACCCTTCGGATGAGAAAAACAGCAAGACTTCGCCTACGGCTCAGAAAGGCGCCTAACGGCGCATTTTTTGACCCCCCTTCCCGTTCCCCCTTGGGGAAGCCATTCGCCGCCATGGGGCTCGCGGGGCTGGGTTTAAACCCAGCCCCTTTGCTGAGCGTGGGTCGCTGCGCCGGCGTCAAGGCTACCCTTACGGCACGCTGCGCGTGGCCTTGACCCAGTCTCCGCTTAA
>NZ_LNYB01000034.1 GCF_001467625.1 Legionella feeleii | reverse complement strand
TGACCGATAGTTTTACCGCGACTTCTTTAGATGGCACAGCAACCAAGCTCGTCACGGTGACCATCCAGGGCACCAATGATGTCCCGGTGATTGCCGGGGTGTCTACCGGTACCGTCACTGAAGATGCGAATGTTGCCAACAATAATGTGACCAGCGGCGGCACATTGACCATTGCCGATGTGGATGCCGGCCAATCCAGTTTTATCGCCCAGCCCTCTGTGGCAGGGACCTACGGTACTTTTACCCTGGCGGCCGATGGCGCCTGGACTTACACGGCGAACAATGCGCAAACGGCCATCCAGCAGTTAGGGGCTGGCCAAACGCTGACCGATAGTTTTACCGCGACTTCTTTAGATGGCACAGCAACCAAGCTCGTCACGGTGACCATCCAGGGCACCAATGATGTCCCGGTGA
>NZ_LNYB01000033.1 GCF_001467625.1 Legionella feeleii | reverse complement strand
AAGTTCCGAAATAGGGGTGCCGCCTTCGGCTTGTTTTAAAATCGATAGTATTTGGCTGTCTGTAAATTTTGATCTTTTCATGAAGAATCTCCTCGTGCATAGATTATGAGAAAATTCTACTTTTGATATCTGCTATTTTTCGGGGGGATTACCGGATCATGGAGGTAAAAAAGGAGATTAATACATTTAATTTTTCACAGATTACTCTCCGCAAGTTACCGGTATTTTTGAACAATAAGAATCCATGTGAACTTTCTATAGAGAAGATAAATGATGACAGAATATACTTCAAAGGGATTTAAGGTTTGTTATGATATAAAACCTACGGAGAGTAATCTATACCGTGCTGAGGGTGAAGTATTCTTTTACAACAAGGATTCAAGTGATCCCAGTTTATTACAGAAATTTCATACAGAACACACTACAAAAACTGGAGCTCAAACAGAAATTAAACGATTAATTGATGACTACATCGATTTTGAATGGAAAAAATACCTCGAGATGAAAAAAAATTGAGGCATTGCGGTTAACAATAATTTAAGAATGTCAAGGTATTCTAAATCATAGAACTGATTCAAGCACTATGAATTCTTACTTATTTTTACACAGCTTTTTATATTCTTCTTCCAATTTTCTTAAATCCTCATCGGATAATTTATCCAAATCCAAAATAGAATTACGCGCATTTTTTTTCGTTTTGATTAACTCATCAATTTTTAAGTTAAGAATTTTCGTATCACGATTTTGCGTATTCTGAATTAAGAACACCATTAAAAAGGTAATAATGGTTGTCCCGGTATTAATTATAAGCTGCCATGTATCTGAAAAATGAAATAAAGGGCCTGTAATGAGCCAAATGAATACTAAACTCAATGCAATTATAAAACACCCGGAGTGTCCAACTGCAAGTGAAACTCGCTTTGCAAAATTATTAAAATGATTGGAATCGTTTTTAGCTTTCATCGTTATTTCCTTATGTGCACACTAAGTCACCCTTGTTCAAATATCTTCTCAACTATAGCAAAATCTCTCTTGGCTTCCACTTTACAATCATTGCCATTGCTTAATGGTTTAAATTATCTTAGCTTAAAATAAGCATTTTTTTATTCTGGAAAATCCCTGGGGGGTTTTAACTGAAAAATCAAACTATTGCTTTTCGCTGCAAAAAGCTGTTAACAATACTCTCACATCTTATCCACAGCTTACTCCCATTTTGTTCTCTTGCTTTTTTCAAAAAACACAATATATTGTTTTTTTAAAACAAAAATACCACCAGATATTGTATATTTAAGATTGTATTCAACAACGATTTATTCTATATTTTTAATATGGATCCAACTAATCTTAAGGATTGAAATTAGTTGGGTGGCCAAACAACACCGTGGAGAAAACATGTCTGAGATTCTTGAGTCGGTAAAAGATGTACCGCAAACAAGTCAACTGGAATTGACCGCTACTGCCCCAGGTTTGCTGAAAACCATAAAGCGCAATGGCAAAGTTGTTAGCTATGATGATAACAAAATCAAAGTTGCCATTACTAAAGCATTCATTGCTGTAGAAGGTGGCAATGCAGCAGCATCAAATAGGATTCATCAGCAAATTGATGAAATCACTCAACGGGTTACTCAAGCCTTTAAACGTCGTCATCCAAGCGGCGGCAGTATTCATATCGAAGACATCCAGGATCAAGTAGAACTGGCTTTAATGCGTAGCAGTCAATACAAAATTGCGCGTGCTTATGTGCTCTACCGTGAAGAGCACCGTAAAGCCCGAGAAACAGCTCTAAAACAACAAGCCAGTGATAACAAGGTACCGCTCATCACTATGCCTGATGGTGAATTGAAACCTTTGGATATGGCGCGTGTAAATACTATTGTTGCCGAAGCCTGCCGTGAATTGGATAATGTTAAAGCAGAACCTGTTATTAAAGATGCTCTGCGTAACCTTTATAATCAGGCAAAACTGGAGGACGTTCATAAAGCCTTAATTATGGCCGCTCGTACCCTGGTAGAAAAAGAGCCCAATTATACCTACGTCAGCGCTCGTTTACTCCTGGACAGTTTACGTGCTGAAGCATTAAACAAATTAAATATACAAACAGAAGCAACCTTCGATGAAATGGCAGCCATCTATCCTGCTTACTTCAAGGCCTATATTGCCCAAGGTATTACACAAGGCATGCTCGAACACAAATTGGCTGATTTTAATTTGGATAAGCTGGCAAAAGCATTGTTACCGCAACGCGATATGAAATTCACCTATTTAAGCCTGCAGACGCTTTATGATCGTTATTTCATTCACGAACATGGTGTCCGCTATGAATTACCACAGGCCTTCTTTATGCGTGTGGCGATGGGCCTGGCGATTCGTGAGCAAAACAAAGATGATAAAGCAATCGAGTTTTATCTACTGCTATCCTCTTTCGACTATATGTCCTCTACTCCGACACTCTTTAACTCCGGTACAGTCAGACCCCAGTTATCAAGCTGCTATTTGACCACAGTCCCTGATCATCTGGATGGCATTTACAGTGCAATTAAGGATAATGCGCTGCTGTCTAAATTTGCTGGTGGGCTTGGCAATGATTGGACTCCTGTTCGCGCCATGGGAGCGCATATCAAAGGCACGAATGGTAAATCGCAAGGCGTTGTACCGTTCTTAAAAGTTGCTGACTCAACAGCTGTTGCTGTAAACCAGGGTGGTAAGCGTAAAGGGGCTGTTTGCGCCTATCTCGAATGCTGGCACCGCGATGTGGAAGAGTTTACTGAATTACGTAAAAATACCGGTGACGACAGACGCCGTACACATGATATGAACACGGCCCTGTGGATACCTGATTTATTCATGAAGCGTGTGCATGAAGATGGTGAATGGACTTTATTCTCTCCCGATGAAGTGCCTGAGTTGCATGATGCCTACGGAAGCGAGTTCGAGGCCCTGTACACTCAATGCGAAGAGAAAGCGCAACGTGGTGAAATTAAAAATGTTAAAAGAATTTCTGCCCTTAAACTATGGCGCCGAATGCTTTCCATGTTATTTGAAACCGGTCATCCATGGTTAACTTTTAAAGATCCATGCAATCTGCGCTCACCTCAGCAGCACGTGGGAGTGATTCACAGCTCCAATCTGTGTACGGAAATTACACTCAATACGTCACAGGATGAAATTGCAGTCTGTAACCTTGGTAGTGTTAACTTGCCTGCCCATATCCATAATGGCAAACTGGATCGTGAAAAATTGAAACGTACCATCACTACCGCTATTCGCATGCTTGATAATGTGATTGACATTAATTATTACTCTGTACCGCAAGCCCGCAACTCTAATCTGCAGCATCGTCCAATTGGCCTGGGTTTAATGGGCTTCCAGGATGCGCTTTATGCACTCAAAATTGATTATACCTCTAAAAAAGCTGTTGAATTCGCTGATGAATCAATGGAATTAATCAGTTATTACGCCATTGAAGCCTCTTGTGAATTAGCGAAAGAACGAGGTAGTTATTCAAGTTATGAGGGTTCTTTATGGAGCAAAGGGATTCTACCTATTGATTCCATTAATTTGTTACAACAAACTCGTAACAAATACCTTGAGCAAGATCGCTCACAACGTCTGGATTGGGAAGATTTACGAGTCAAGGTACGTACTCAGGGAATGCGTAACTCTAATGTGATGGCCATTGCTCCAACAGCCACTATTTCCAATATTTGTGGTGTATCACAATCCATTGAGCCGACCTATCAAAATCTCTACGTGAAGTCTAATTTGTCTGGCGAATTTACAGTGATTAACCCCTATTTGGTTGCTGATTTGAAAGCACTTGGCCTATGGGATGAAGTCATGGTTAATGACTTGAAATATTTCAACGGCAGCGTACAACCTATCAGTCGTATTCCTGCTGAACTAAAAGCACGTTATGCAACGGCGTTTGAAATTGATCCCATGTGGTTAGTAGAGGCTGCTTCTCGCCGCCAGAAATGGATTGATCAGGCCCAATCGCTGAACATATACATGGCTCAGCCATCCGGTAAAAAACTTGATCAATTATATAAATTTGCTTGGGTACGCGGTTTGAAAACAACCTACTATCTACGTAGCCTGGGTGCTAGTAATGCAGAAAAATCCACTGTCACTGACGGGGCACTTAATGCAGTCAAGATAGAAGCAGAACCTAAAGTATGCTCTATTCTGGATCCAGACTGCGAAGCTTGCCAATAATGAGGAGAATTTGATGTCAATAACAACGTTAGAACCGATGATGAACGCACCCAATCCTATGGGTGCTACTGGCTTGGAAGCCTTAGAAATGGGGGCAGGCCGCATTCATGTTGATGACAAGCAAATTATCAACTGTCGAGCTGATTTAAACCAATTAGTTCCCTTTAAATATACTTGGGCTTGGGATAAATACTTAACTGCCTGTGCTAATCATTGGATGCCCAATGAAATCAATATGAGCACTGATGTTGCTTTATGGAAAGATCCTAATGGTTTAACTGCAGACGAACGATTGATTGTTTTACGCAATTTGGGCTTCTTCTCAACAGCTGATTCGTTGGTAGCCAATAACCTGGTCTTGGCCGTTTACCGTCACATTACTAACCCAGAATGCCGTCAATACCTGTTACGTCAAGCCTTCGAAGAGGCACTTCACACTCACGCTTATCAATATATTATCGAGAGTTTGGGGCTGGATGAGGCTGCTGTATTTAATATGTATCGCGAGATTCCTTCTGTTGCTACGAAGGCTGCTTGGGCACTGCCTTTTACCCAAAGCTTGAGTGATCCTAATTTCCATACGGGAACGCCAGCAGATGATCAACGATTATTACGAGATCTGATTGCCTTCTATGTGGTTTTTGAAGGTATCTTCTTCTATGTTGGTTTCACACAAATCCTGTCTATGGGCAGACGTAATAAAATGGTCGGTACATCCGAGCAATTTCAATATATTTTGCGTGACGAATCGATGCACATGAATTTCGGTATTGATGTCATTAACCAAATAAAAATTGAAAATCCTCACTTGTGGACACCTGATTTTAAAGAGGAAATCATCCTATTGATTAAAGAAGGTGTAGCGTTGGAATATCAATATGCTAGAGATACCATGCCACATGGTATTTTGGGCATGAACGCAGAAATGTTTGAAGAGTATTTACATTTCATTGCTAACCGCCGCCTTAGCCAGATTGGTTTACCAGAACAATACCCGGGTGCTGAAAACCCATTCCCCTGGATGAGTGAAATGATGGATCTCAAAAAAGAGAAAAACTTCTTTGAAACCCGCGTGATTGAATATCAAGCCGGTGGAACTCTAAGCTGGGATGATGAGGATGATAACTAAAGCTTGACTGATTCAATAATCATAGAAATCCTGGCTGCAAAGCAGCCAGGATTCACCAGCGGGCTTAGAGCTCATTAACCTAATATCAAGGTCAATACCAGCGTTCTTGGTGGGTCAAAATCACCCAACCTCCTTGCTAATAATTTGATAAATTTATGCAGCTACCTTGGGAGAAAAAATTGCAAGTAGACACCTTAGTCAAAGAAACCACCCGAGAAAGCTATCAATCAACAGCAGCAGCATTTGCTCGCAATGTAGCAGAACTCGCCCCTACTGGCTCGATCGAAAAATTTATCAATTTCCTACCTCCGAAAGCTAAAATTATTGATATTGGGTGTGGGTCAGGCAGAGATGCACAACTCTTTAGCACCATGGGTGCTGAGGTTTAGGGATTGATTTTAGCTCGAATCTTATCGACATAGCACAACAATATGCTCCCTTAGCGCAATTTCACGTAATGGATATGGAAAGGATGAATTTTCCTGAAGCATCTTTCGACGGCGCTTGGGCAGCCTGTTCTTTAGGTCATCTCCCTAAGAAATCGCTACCTGGCGTTCTTAAAAAAATTCATTCTCTGTTAGCCGAACACGGATATTTATATTTAGCGCTTAAAAAAGGCTCAGGTGAGGTACTGGAAAATGATACGCGCTATGGTATTGATGTGAAGAAATTCTGGGCTTACTATGAAGAAGACGAATTAAAAGATAGATTACAAAAAGCTCATTTTGAAATACTTGATTTCGCTACAGTAGCAATCAATCATCACTATCAAACGCATCCAGCCTTCAGGGTTTTTTGCCGAAAATTGAAATAAAAAGTTCTCCTTCAGCAGCATACTAAAGGAGAGCTTACCTCATTATTTTTCCTTATTAATACTAAGTTCACGCAACTTTCCCTTACTTTCAGCTTTCTTAGGTATGGTTACCCACAACATACCTTTTTTGAAAGACGCTTTAGCTTTATCAACATCAACTGACTGAGGCAAAGTAATGGTTCTATCGTAACGTCCATAACTGATTTCACGGCTCAGATAATTTTTATTTTCATCCTTTTTAGATGTACTTTTTTCACCTTGAATAGTTATTACATTATCACTAATAGAAACTTTAATGTCTTTTTCATCCATGCCTGGCATTTCAATTTCAATTTTAAGACAATCTTTATCTTCAATGATATCCATTGCTGGAGATAGTCTTAGGTTGTGAAAATGTTCTAAATTCAAGTTGCTGGATTCGAACAAATTATACAAATCACTCATGGCTCTATTAACTTCTTGATGAAGGCCTCTAAACGGACTCAATAAAGATTCAGCTGTACTGGAAATATCTCCCTTTCGTTTTGGTAAATTGCTCATTTCCGTATCTCCTATGCCATATCTCACAGAAACTCACTCTGTAAAATAATTAACCTCTATTAATTATAAATATTAGTAGAAACCATTGAATTTTCAAGCAAGAATAACTCCTTAATTCTTCAATAAAAATTGAAATATTATTTATAAATCAAAGCATTATAAATTCTTAAATTTGTAAAATCATATTTTTATCTTGTTTTTATTTTGTCTTAATGTCTTAATGTGATTTATTTTAAAACCGCTAGAAATATCGTTATTAACCCCTGCAGCTCACAGGACAGAAGGCTATGTCAATTGATAATGTATTTTTAACTAAAGACTCTATTAAATTTCTTCTTTTTTTAGCTAAAAAAAATACCTTGTCAATGACGAAAAAGTATTTCTGCCATGATCAATTGGAAGCAGATTTTTATTCACAGCAAGAGCAGCAACTGACACGCGGCACCATTGTTGTATTCCATGGCCTTAACCAGGAAGGGAATAAAGATACCCGCATCTTGAAATTAGTGGGGGCTTTAGTAGCGATTGGTTTTACCTGCCTAGTTCCACGTATACCGGCTTATGTAGAACTTCGATCGACAACTGAGTATGATTTTGATTCGCTTGCCAGTTTTTTAGATCATTTATCCCTAACAACAACCGAAATAAATGGCTATTACTCTTTTCTTGGCCCTTCAACCTCTTGCTTATTCATGAGCAAATTGGCATCCAAAGAACAACTGAAACCGAAAATTAAATCACTTTGTCTGATTAGTCCTTATTTCTCTGCTCAAAATAGTTTTGAAGAAATCCTGGAATCACCTAAAAGCTTCTATGCTCAACTTGTGCTGTTAAAAATGCTCCTTCACAGTCAGTATACGCACGAGAAAAATGAATCGCTTGGTGATGATATAAACTTACTGAGTCAAGCGATAACTTTTTGCTTTCAAAATAAAAAAGAAGAAGAAATAAAAATTGATGTGCTGAAATTTATTAATCAGGAATCTTCTCGAGGGAGTCCTTTATATTCTTTAATTAGGCTCTTAGGAAAAAAAGGATTTATCACCGATACAATAAAACCTTTTTTTCTTGATATTTCACAGCGTGCCCAATATGAAGACCACATTGCAAAAATAGACGCAAGTGTGACTATTATTCACTCACTTCACGATGATATTTTTTCCCCGAAAAACAGTGTTGACTTATCCCTGCATCTTAATAAATATCAGATAAAAAATAGCTTATTGATTACTAAACTACTTGAGCATGCTGATTTAAAATTTAACAGCATTCTTAAAGAAGCAAAGCCAATAATTAATTCCTTAAACTATTTTTTTAGCCACGCGCAAGTGAAATAAAGCTAACTATAACAATACGCTGTGTTCCAGGGTTAAAATGCAGACATTGATAATTATTTTTAAGCAGGGTGAAAAATGAAAAATTACCATTAATTACTGCGGGAGTTATTTTTAGTTTCGTTGCGCTGATACATTGACGTAAAAAATCGCCCATGCTAGTTTTTAAAACAGTCAACTAAAGGGAGTTAGTTATGGATCTTGTGAGCTTGGGAGTAAATTTACTCAGCGGGCTGGTTGGAGGACGTCTTCTAGGTGCTGCGTGGAAAGATAAAAGCCTTGGTGGACTTGGTAATTCAATCGCGGGCATTATTGGAGGCGCAGCAGGCGGCTACATTCTGCAAGCAGTTGGAATACTAAATAGTTTAGGCTTCGGGGATATGTCTATTCACGCATTATTAGGCAATGTTGGCTCAGGATTAGTTGGGGGAGCCGTTTTAACAGCCATCGCCGGTATGATAAAAAAATCAATGTCTAAAGCCTGAAATATTACCCTGTCGTAGCCATATCTCTCGACGCGCTATTATGGAGTAAGTGTTCACAGAATATGTTGTTTTTTTACAATCAAATAAGATCTGTCGTCATTGCGAACGAAGTGAAACGACCAGGTACCGATTTATAGCAAAGAATCATTCCGGGTTGCTTCGCCAAGGCTTGCAATGACGAAATTACGTACCGTAACCCCTTAAAAGGATTATGAAAAAAGCTGTTAACTTCAGATTGGCGCAACATACACGCCCTCCCGCTCTCAGAAGCCGTCGATTAATTTTTCTATTAATGCCTGTTTTGAAGAAACATTCATTTTAATTTTCATATTGCCAAGATAGTCTTCAATAGTGCGAAAAGACAAACCTAATTTGGCTGCAATCTGCTTTGCGCTATAGCCTCTTACTAACCAATAAGCACAATCCTTTTCCCGTGCCGTCAAATCAAGGCTATTAATCGCATAAGAATGATTACCCAATAGAGCGGTGATATGTGGAAACAAACCTAACTCTCTGATTTGTTGTAAAGAATAAATCAATGAACTTGAATGCAGATTAAAACTAAAACCAGCAGAACCAACCAATTGATTATTATGGTTAAACCAAGGGAATTTAATGGAAAAAATGAATTGTTCATTTCCTTCATAATTCACAAGGCGTTCTTCATAAACCTTGATTGTATTGGTTATACAAACATCTGAACTATTACGCATTAATTGCAGCGCTGATTGTTTTTCAGCGACATCCAGTAAACAGCGTCCTTTTGAATCCTCTGCTGAATCAAAGCCACAAAGCAAGGCTCCATATTGATTCATTAAATGGGTTGTGCTGTTGGCATCGAGAAAATAAACACTCATCGACAGCATCAGTAAATCAAATAAGTGAATTCTGGAAACGAGGGTGTGTGTTTCCATTTGTTTAGGCAAGGCAAGTTTAATCCCCGTTCTATAGGGAAGAACTCGCATTTCTTCATGCAAGATATTTTTTGATTTATTCAATAACAACATAAGAATGATTTTGTAACCGTAGACAATACGGGGTTAACTGGTGATAAACCCGGTTTATATTCTGGTTCTCTTACCCATTATGCTTGGATGGACATGATTATGGCACGAATAAACAATCTGGAAAATTCTCCTCTCGGTAAAAAAACGGTCTACTCCAGCAGTTATGATAAATCACTCCTTTTTGGTATAACGCGGCGTGAGCGGGGCCAGGAAATTAACATACCCCCAATACTGCCCTTTCACGGTGAAGATATCTGGAATGCCTACGAATTTTCCTGGTTAAATTGTAAAGGAAAACCTGTTATTGCCCTGGCAACATTCATTGTTCCGGCTGAGTCTCCCCGCATTTTTGAATCCAAATCCCTTAAGCTTTATCTTCATAGTTTTAATGCCTCCAGGTTTAACCACGAAAGCCAAGTCAGTGCGATTCTGTGCAACGACTTAAGCGAAGTAGCAGGCGCCCCTGTTCTAGTCACCCTACAAAATTGGGAGTACTCATCATTAGCTAAAATCTTTTTACCCGTAGGGATAAATCTTGACCATAATGATCTCAGTACTGATCGTTATACTTATGCCCCTGAATTTCTAGAAGCATCGCCTTTTTTTGATAAGGAACTTCTTTATTCCAATCTGTTGAAATCAAACTGCCCGATCACCAGCCAACCTGATTGGGCAACTCTTTTTATTCACTATGAAGGACGCAAAATCAAGCATGAAGGATTACTTAAATACATTATTTCATTAAGAAATCATGATGAATTCCATGAACATTGTGTTGAACGTATCTTTATGGATATTCTCAACCATTGTAAGCCAGAGAAATTACTCGTGTATGCACGTTATACACGGCGAGGCGGAATTGATATTAATCCTCAAAGGGCTACACCTGGCTTTGCTTTGCCCGAAAATTTACGCCAACCCAGACAATAAGAATGAAAGAAGAGGCAATCGGCCGATTGCCTCTTTATCTTAGAGTGTTTGCCGTAAATGAGGAAATAAAATGACATCGCGTATGGAGGGAGAGTTAGTAAACAACATAACCAATCGATCGACGCCTATCCCTTCGCCAGCAGTCGGTGGCATGCCATATTCCAATGCTTCAATGTAATCGCTGTCAAAATGCATCGCTTCCAAGTCCCCGGCATCTTTCTCCGCAACCTGTTTTTGAAAGCGTTCGGCTTGATCCTGTGAATCGTTTAATTCAGAAAACCCATTTGCAATCTCACGACCACCAATAAAAAACTCAAATCGATCCGTCACCTCTGGATCCTGATCACTACGTCTTGCCAAAGGAGATACTTCGGTAGGATAACCAATAATGAACGTAGGCTGAATTAACTGGTGTTCAACGGTTTCTTCAAAGAGGATCATTTGCAGCTTACCTAAACCATCACTGCCTTTATAAGCAAACCCCAAATTATCGAGTAAGGCTCGACAACCATCAATCGTTTCAATCTGAGCCGCGCTGAGTTCAGGATGATAGTGCAAAATAGCCTCTTTAACGGTCATTCGAGAAAAAGGCCTTGAAAAATCAAGTAGTTGACCTTGATACTCCACTTTTCTCGTACCTAGCACAACATCGCAGAGATGATGTAATAATTGTTCGGTGAAATCCATTAAATCACGATAATCAGCATAGGCCTGGTAGAATTCCACCATCGTAAACTCAGGGTTATGACGTGTTGAGATACCTTCATTGCGGAAATTACGGTTAATCTCATAAACACGCTCAAATCCACCCACCACCAGCCGTTTTAAATAAAGCTCAGGCGCAATGCGTAAAAACATTTGCATGTCCAGGCTATTATGATGAGTCACGAATGGACGTGCTAAAGCACCACCCGGAATAGGGTGCATCATTGGGGTTTCTACTTCCAAAAATTGATGATTGTCCATGAAATGCCTCAAGGCTTTTATCAGTTTTGAACGCAATAGAAACGTTTGGCGGCTTTCTTCATTGGCGATTAAATCCACATAGCGTTTACGATAACGTACTTCCTGATCAGCCAGACCGTGAAATTTATCAGGTAAAGGCCGTAGAGATTTAGTCAATAACTCGATATCTTCCGCATTCACTGTTAGCTCACCGGTATTCGTCTTGAATAACTCGCCACGAATCCCAACAATATCCCCCAAATCCCAGTGCTTAAATTGCTCATAGATTTCTGGTAAATCATTTTGCCGTACATAAACTTGTAAACGTCCGGAAACATCCTGAATATGAAAAAAACTGGCTTTACCCATAATACGTCGCAGGACAATTCGCCCAGCAACAACAACTTTTATATGTTCTTCTGCCAAAACCTCTTTCTCAATATCAGCATATTGATTCATTAAGCTGGCAGCTAAATATTGACGCCGAAACTGGTTAGGGAAATTAAAACCATTGCTGCGCAAATCAGCCAATTTCTGTTTACGAATTTGGTAAACTTCACTCTCATCTAGGTGCTGTTCTTCTATCATGCTTCCCCTACTCCTGCTTTCAAACTTGCTACAATAAATTGATCTAAATCACCATCTAAAACTGCTTGTGTATTACTTGTCTCAACGCCGGTACGCAAATCCTTAACACGAGACTGATCCAAGACATAAGAACGGATCTGCGATCCCCAACCAATATCAGATTTGGTTGCTTCCAGGGCTTGTTGCGCCGCATTTTTCTTTTGCATCTCCATCTCATAGAGTTTAGCGCGCAACTGTTTCATTGCCTGATCTTTATTTTTGTGCTGACTTCTATCAGTCTGGCATTGAACTACTATTCCACTAGGAGCATGTGTAATACGTACTGCTGAATCAGTTCTGTTAACATGCTGCCCACCTGCTCCGGAAGCGCGGTAGGTATCTATTCGCAAATCCGCAGGATTGATTTCGATATCAATATCTTCATCAACCTCAGGCGAAACAAATACGGCTGAAAAGGAAGTATGCCGCCGATTACCAGAATCGAATGGTGATTTACGTACTAAACGATGCACCCCTGTTTCGGTGCGTAACCAACCATAGGCATATTCACCAGTAAAATGAATGGTAGCACTTTTAATGCCTGCTACTTCACCCGCAGAACATTCGATTAACTCTGTAGTAAAACCATGATGCTCTCCCCAGCGCAAATACATCCGTAAGAGCATTTCAGCCCAATCTTGAGCTTCGGTCCCGCCAGATCCAGCTTGAATATCAAGATAAGCACTTGAGTTATCCATTTTTCCGGAAAACATGCGTCTAAATTCAAGTCCAGCCACCTGTTGTTCGATAACCGCAAGTTCTGCTGCCACATCAGAAATAGCGCTCTCGTCATCTTCTGAACGCGCTAACTCAAAAAGCTCTGCTAAATCGGCTATGGATTGGGTTAGTTTTTCGAGCTGCGTAACCACAGCCTCCAGCTGGGCACGCTCGCGCCCTAAAGCTTGTGCCTGCTCCGGATTGCTCCAAACTCCTGAGGATTCAAGTTCACGAACAACTTCCTCCAAACGCTCACGTTTAGTATCGAAGTCAAAGATACCCCCTAAGCGCATTAATACGCTGCTCCAAATCAGCCAAACCAAGAGTGATTTGATTTACTTCTAACATGAGTACCCTATTGTGTTTTTATTAAAGGACGATATTGTACAATCAAAGCGAATTTCAGGCCATAGAATGACCATTTTTAATACCTGGGCCCTAGTTGCGCAGGTCTGGAGAATTTGACTGCTGAATAATAATCAGATTCTATCCAGCTCTTTTTGTACTAACGCACTAATCGCATCCCCCGTATTCAGTGTCGTCTTTGGCTCAACAAGCAGCACGTAAACTTCCTCTTCGGCAACAGGTAGATGCTCAACGCCTTTAGGGATAATAAGAAACTCCCCTTCATGGAGAGTAATGTCTTGATCTCTTAATTTTATTAGCAGTTTTCCTTTTACCACTAAAAACAACTCATCTTCATTATCATGTTTATGCCAAACAAACTCACCTTTAAATTTAGCCAATTTGACCTGTGCGTCATTTAAGTCGCCCACTATTTTGGGTGCCCAATGGTCACTAAATAAGCGAAATTTATCGTTTAAATTTACTTTTTGTACTTTCATTTTTCATCCACTTCAGCCAACTATAGAGGATTTTCTGTAGTTTTACCCTTATCCTCAGAAAATTGTAAAAAAATCGCAATTAATCGTACCATAAACCCCAAAGTATCTTTAAATACGGTATCGTTATAGTAGTTTTAGCAAACTTGCCAGAAAGCCTAATTTAACTTATTATTGATTTATATTAAATCAAACTGCATTAATTTTATTTAATTAATAAATACAGTAGATTGGAGAAAGATTATGTCCACCCCTGAGGATGAAGTAAGAAAAAAAATGAAAAGCATCGCTGAAGAAGCGGCAGAGGTAGCCAGAAAAAAACAACAAGCCCTTGAAGAAGAGGCTCAAAAAGCTAAAAAGCCAATTCAGGATGATGGACCTAAAAAACCTGCACCGGAAACTGCATTTAAAGCAGAAAAACCAAGTAGCGACTGGGAAAAAATAGTAGAAGATTTCAAGAAAAAGTATAATAAAGAACCCGAGGGACCAGCAAAAAACATCCTTAGCTTTCCGTCAGAAAAAGACGCAATGGCGTTTTTTGAGTCCCAAGCAACAGAAAAGCAGCCACCTCGTGAATTCCTTATGCAAAAGCTGGAGAACGGTAAACCAGTTGATGATCATGTGTTTTCCTGTGGTAGTGGCCAACTTTTTAGAGGGGGCTTAAAAGACATTCAAACACAAGTGGCAAAGGCTTTAGAGGCTGAAAAAGATCCCCAGAAACGTGCAAAACTCGAGTCTGGAAAAGAACTTATCGATCAGAGAGTTGCTGCCATAGAAAAATCAACCGATATGCGTGCCAAGATGGGAAGCATGAAAGAGCAGGCGAAAATAGAGCAAACCCCACCACAACCCACAGACACTGAAGAGCATGGGCATAAACTCTAAACCACTCTCGGCGCTTAACCTCCTCTCAGGAGGTTAACAGTTTCTCTCCTTGAAATGCCGTCCGTTGCCGCTTTCAACTATGCTTAAATAAAGTAATTCAAGAGCCAGAAGAAAGGATTAAAAATCATCATACAAGGATAGTGGAGAAAATCATGTTAAATATCAATGTATTAAATATTAATCCGGAAATCGTTTGTGCCTTAATTGAAAAAGCAAAAATATTTCATAGTAAAGAAGAGGTTACTTTCGGCGAAGATATGCCCAATTCAGAATATGAATATGACTGGGCACAGGTATTGGCTGATCACCAGGACGATTTAACTTATCTCGAGGTCCGTACGACCATCAATGATCTCGACCCTGCACAAAAAATTGATTTACTCGCATTAATGTATCTGGGTCGAGGTGATTTCGAGGCAAATGACTGGAGCAGTGCACACAAGGAAGCGAAAGCCCGCTTGGCTCCTAATTTAACAGATTATTTGTTTTCCAAACCTCTTATTGCGTCTTATTGGGAAAAATCCTTGGAATTGTTGGGTTATTCCTGTGAAGAATGAAGGACGTGCTCTACTTCGGCAGGCCACTCGAGATCGCCAAACAGGGGGCCAAACACGGCAGCCTTTCCCAAGACACGGCCCCAAAATAAATTGCCCAGATCAAAATGCCACCATTCATACTGGTAGGGGGTAAACCCTGCCTTAGTCATTGCCTGATTTAGCGAATTTCTTCTTTCTTTTATGTTTTTCTCTTCGACAGACAATTCACTCTGTAAGTTAAAATAATCTTTATGAGCTCTTTCTGTGCAGTCATCAAAGGGTGTACCCATATCCAGTTCTTTACCAGTACTCATCTCAAACAAGGTCAAATCAATAGCACCACCACTAAGATGAGGCGAGCAATAGCTATCACCTACCCTGCATGGTAAAGAAACATATTTTAACGTTTCCTCATAATTCTCTTGTTCTGTAAAATAGGGGAACTTACTGCGCACCTCGCCTCTCATCCAATCAAAAAGCATGGCTTGAACCGCCCTGGGTCTATAAACATCCCAGACAAGAAAACCATATTCTGCTGGTAGAAAATTCAGCGCCTGCTTTAATCGGGCTAATACTGCATAACGCCCCCAAATTTGAGACACCGGGCTAAACCCCAGTTCAAAATACTTGGGACAAACCCGAATCCGTGGATGACTCTGACTGGTCAATTCAACCGCTGTATAGTCATGAGGAGAAAACTCATATTCCGTACTCATTATCTTTCTCGTTTACGGCAAAAAGCAAAGTATAAACAAATTCCCGTCAATTTGTCTGTTATTTCTATTTATTTTATAGTTTAGAGAACATTCTTATGGCAATCCAGAAACTGAACTCAGACGAGATTTATGCAATACTTTATTTGTTAGCGATAAAGCTACCTTTCAAAAGTGATTATGCTAAGATGATTTCTGCCCTCCACTATCTCTACTTCAATAATTAGCTTTTGATATTTCAACAAGAATAGTGAGACGTGTTTATTGAGGCATTAACATTATTTTTTCAATAAAACCTTTTAGATCAAGAGAAAGACACTATGTTTAAACCTTTTCTAACTTTGTCCTTTATAACACTTTTTTGTATCGCCACACAGGGACGAGCCAGTGATGCTGCACTGGCGAATGTAGGTATAACACCACCTCCTATACAGGAGTCAAGTGATGCTGAAGCCATTTCAGCACCAGCGCCGGTAGCAGCGGTAGCACCTGCTCCGAGTTCTCTTTCTCAACCTGTCAGCAATCAAAAACCCCATGCCACGGTATTAACATGTTCTGACTCGCCCGTACAAACCAACATACTCAATAAAACACCTGCGGCCAATTTATTTATGATTAGTAATATAGGTAATCAACTGGTTACTTCCCTGGGTTCAGTTGAATATGGCGTAAACTATCTTGGTTCCTCGCTGCTATTAATTGTGGGGCACTCCAATTGTAAAGCCATCCATACGGCAAACAGTGATTATTCAAAATTAGCACCTGCGCTTGTGAAAGAACTCAATAATATGCGCGTTGTTAAAGGTGCTCCTGATAGCGACAGCGTTAAAGCAAATGTTAATAATCAAGTGGCTATAGCCTTGCAAGAATTTGCTGCAAAGGTAAAAAATGGCCAATTATTGGTAGTTGGGGCAATCTATGAGTTTAATGATGATTCGCAAGCTAATGAGGAAGGTAAACTTAACATTATTAACATCAATGGTGAAACCGATCCGGTGAAATTAAGTGCTATTGCCACTACAGTCGCTCAAGCACAATAATTTTTTGTGTCTTATTTGAATAATTCGTTGTTTCCTCCCCATAAGCAGGGAGGAAACAATTCATCCTAGTTATAAAGTATGTACCGCTGTTGGGTCTGTAATTTGGTGAACCGGTGGTTTTGCAGTCTCTTGGGTACCCAGGCTAAATACTCCAATACTGGTTGCTGTTTTTACACTACCAGGCAACACGGGAGTCTGCATAGGCAGTTGTTCTACAACAGGTACAACGGGTTTAACCGCCGGTTTTCTATCGTCAAGGATTACCGCATCATCACCATCTACAAGCGTTAAATGCAATTCTTCATTATCTTTGCAGCGTACAGGTTTCAACGCCGTAAACTGTCCCGACAAATCATAGCAACAAGCATAGGTTGTTTCTGGTCCTGCTTCAACCACAAAGCGGCAGGTAAAAAACTCTCTTCTGGCCGCCCATTCCTGCATCTTATCATTCTCCGATAAGGCAGCAACGAAATCAGGACTATCTGTGTCAATAACTGGTGAACCGAATAGTTGGGCAACAGTATGTAAAACCGGTGGTTGGGTTGCTCCATAACTAATAATGAAAAATTTGTTACGGGCAAGAATTAAAGGCGACCCATTTTGCAACGCCTCAATTGTTGATTCCAAGTCTTGCTCTGCGGAGTCTGTATTTTGACCATCAGTAAAGAGCAAAACATTAGTATGCTTTGTTGAACTGGAAAAGGAAGATAATTGGTTTATTGTGGCAGTAAAGAGATTAGGCTCAATCACCATTTAAATTGAATACAATAAAAAAATCCGTAAACTGTTATTTTTCACAATTTCAAGGGAATAGTAGTCAAATG
>NZ_LNYB01000032.1:51823-61174 GCF_001467625.1 Legionella feeleii | reverse complement strand
TCTTGGCACTTTAACCCTCTTTTGATTGCGGAATCAAAGAGTTAGATTACTTTAATCCGATTAAAGTGCCCCTACATTTGGGGGAGAGCCGAAAAACCTTATGATCCGAGAGTAGCTCCATGTCACTTAGGACGAATTGGCAAATCCAGTTTGGGTACTCTAATCTTAAAATTGAATAATCAAGAAATTAGGATCCGGCGTGCTAGAGCAAGTGGTTATGTTTTTAATCAACGAACACCAATTCGGTTTACCTTTAAAGAGCGTAGACCGAGTTGTTCAAGTAGTTGAAATTACTCCCTTACCTAATCTACCTCCTAATATACTCGGTATTATTAATTTGCAAGGGCAGATTATGCCCGTACTCAATATACGCCTCTATTTTAATCTGCCAGAACATCAAATTAATCTATCGGATAAACTTATTATTATAAATAAAAACCAAAAATCTGCTGCCTTTCTAGTTGATAAGGTAATTGGTGTCATTGAGTATGATCAAAAGGATTTTATTGATTTAGAACCCCTTTTTCCAGGCATGGAATATGTCAGGCAAGTTCTCAAGGGACAAGATGGATTGATATTGTTGTTGCATGATTTTGATAAGCTCCTCCCCATAGACGAAGCTCAATCACTTCAAGAGGCGATCGCATATGCGGATAGAAAGTGAGGAATTTGATCCTGAAGACGAATTATGGACTCAAGTCAGTGATGCCCTAAGAATCAATACGGGTTTAAATTTCACGAAAATGCGAAGGTTAGATCTATATCGGGGTATTAAAGCAGCCGCTAACGCCCTTGGTTTAAAAAGTCCAGAAGAGCTGGCACATAAGTTAATTACATCGCCATGGGGACAAAAACAAATTGAAGTTCTTGCCAAGTATTTGGCTGTTGGTGAAACCTATTTTTTTCGTGATCGGCAAAGTTTTGAAATTCTTGAACAACAGGTTTTTCCTTCTTTATTAAAAAAGAGGTTAGGGGCGAACCAGCGTTTACGGATATGGAGCGCAGGCTGCTGTACCGGTGAAGAACCTTATTCCATTGCCATGGCACTTGCAAAACAAATACCAAATCGACAACATTGGAATATCACTATTCTTGCTACAGATATTGTTATGGAATTTCTGCGCAAGGCCTCCGAAGGAATCTATAGCACCTGGTCATTCCGCGATGCGCCAGTTGGAATTCAGGAAACTTATTTTAGTAAAACAAATCAGGACCATTTTGCGATTTCGCCTGAAATAAAAGCAATGGTGACCTTTTCCTATCACAATCTGGCGGAAAATAGCTATCCTTCGATTGATAATGGCACCAATGCAATGGATATCATCTTTTGCCGAAACGTTTTGATGTACTTCGATCGCTCTGAAATTAATCGTGTAGTGCATAAATTAACTCAATCCCTGGTAGAAGGAGGATGGTTATTTCTGAACCCCGTTGATATTCCATCCAATATCAATTTCCCCAATCTTGTAGTAATGGATAATTATCATTCGATGATTTACCGAAAAGAAAGCGGCCATCAAGAGGAACAAGTAGAAGAATCATCTATTATTTTGCCATCCGCCAATTCCGATTTAACCTTGGAGCCTAATGAGCCACAACAATCCGCTGCGCATGCAATGAGATCATTGGATATAAACAGGGTAAGCAGCGACAGCTCGGTCCCCACGGCCATGAATTTATATCAACGCTTTTACCAAAAGGCTGAGAACAGCTTTCATCAGGGACACTATGAGCAAGCCATACAAATAGCAAAACAAATTTTGGCAAGAAGTCCACAGGAACCATCGACTATGTTCTTATTAGCTCGATGCTATGCTAATCAAGGTTTTTTAAAGGATGCGCCAAAGCGGATTCTATTGCCGCAACCATTAAAAAATTGCATCAATTATATAATGGTGCCGCGAATCGTAAAGGAATCGTGTTAGAAACCTATTGCGCCCCTGCAATTAGTCCTGCCTTATTATTTGACTCACTCCGGCTACAACAGATTCTTGGTAATTTTCTAAATAATGCCATCAAACTTACCTCAGAAGGCCAGATAATACTTCGGGCTGAGCTATTAGAGCGGCTCAAGCAATCTGAGCGTTTGCGATTTTTGGTAGAAGATACTGGCATTGGAATCCCCCCAAGGGATCTGCAACAGCTCTTTAACCCTTTTGTAGAGATTGAAAAACAACCTGCTCAGGAGGTAGGCGGAGTTAATTTAGAATTTGTAATCAGCAAGAGATTGGCTGAATTGATGAATGGCTCTATTGATATTAACAGTGAGTTAAATCGCGGTACCATTATGATTCTAACCATTACTTTTCCAATAGCAGATCCAAAGCAAATCAAAAATTCTGACTTCATGGAACCCATCAATCAATTAGCAGAGACACTAGCTGATCGCCGCCATGCCCCTAGTATTCTAGATGCAGAAAAAGAGCATTCCTTGGTATGTGTGGTGGATGATTCCCCAGTCAACCATAAAGTCCTCATACAACAATTAAATTCATTAGGCTATGCTGTAGAAGGAGCCACAGGAGGGGCAGAAGCCTTATCGATGCTACAATCTAAAAGATATGCCTTAATTTTTACAGATTGCAACATGCCTAAGATGAGCGGTTATGAATTAACACATAAAATACGTGAATATGAGCAGAGAAACGCTCTAAAAAAGATTCCGATTATTGCCTGCACTGCTGATGCTCAATTAGATGTAAAACAAAATTGCCTGGCAGCGGGTATGAATGATGTTTTGGTAAAACCTGTGGCCTTAACAGATTTGATGCGTTGTATGGATTATTGGTTACCACTTCCTACAACACCACCTATCAACCGCTCGCTATTAATTGAAATTGTAGGTGAGGATGAGAAATCAATACAAGAGATTCTTAAGGATTTCAAGCGAACAAGCAGCAAGAGTATCGCTTTACTTAGTAACGCGATAGAAATGAAAGAGCTCAATGAAGTGATGAATTTGGCTCATCAGCTCAAAGGTGCTTGTCAGCTGGTGGGAGCCAAAAGACTCGCGATTATTTGTCAGAAAATTGAAGAAGCAAGTCGCAAGAATGATGAAGAAACCGTTGAAAGTTATCGATCTAAACTTGACCAAGAGGTGCAAAAATTAGAAAAATATTTAAATTCACTCTAATTCTGTCTTATCTTTTGTTTCTGTTATACAGAAGAGCTTAAGGCATTCACTCAGGTGAATAAATATATGGACTTTAAAAACCTAACAATCTTAATTGTAGAAGATGAAGAATTTCAACGTAATATTTTGGTACGCCTCTTAAAAAATATTGGTGTGCAACACCTATATGAAGCGACTGACGGGCATAGGGCTCTTGAACTCATTGAAAAGCATATCGATTCCATTGATATTTTAATTAGTGATATTAAAATGCCCAAGATGGATGGTATGGAGCTCCTTCGCCATCTTAGTGAAATCAAAACTAAAATAAGCACGGTGATTTTCAGTGGGTTGGAACGATCACTGATTACATCTATTGAAACGATGGCATTGGCTTATGATATTAATCTTCTTGGGGTTATCGAAAAACCAGTCAGTAAGAATAAGTTGGAATTACTGCTTAAAAAATACGTATCTGCCGTTAGAAATCGTAAAATCGCCAAATCAACCCCTCCTAGCCGCTCATTTACCAAAAAAGAATTGTTGAAAGGACTCAAAAATGATGAGTTTGAACCTTTTTTTCAACCTAAAATTGAATTGGCTACCAGATTCCTTAAAGGTGCTGAGGCACTTACTTCCTGGCGACACCCACGAGCAGGTATAATCAATCCTCAGGATTTTATTTCCGATATGGAACATATGGAGATCATTGATGAGTTGACCTGGATCATCTTAAAAAAGGCTGCCCTATATTGTAACTCATGGCGACAGGCAGGACTTAATGTAACAGTTTCAGTCAATCTATCCCCCATATCCCTAACAGATACAACACTGGCTGATCGAATCACAAATCTGGTCATATCCCAGGGATTGGAACCTCATCATATGATTTTAGAAATCACTGAATCAGCCACAACCTCGTGCATTGGAAGTGTCCTGGAAAATCTGTCAAGACTGAGAATGAAAGGTTTTGGCCTATCCATTGATGATTATGGGACTGGGTATTCAACAATGCAGCAACTCATGCGAATTGCCTACACAGAACTAAAAATTGATAAGTCGTTTATAACCAATGTTGCCTTAAATGAATCTACGCGCATCATCGTAAGTTCCAGTCTGGAAATGGCTAAAAAATTAAAGCTCACCTCCGTTGCGGAAGGAGTAGAAACTGTCGAAGATTGGAATTATCTGCTCGAATTGGGGTGCGATCTGGCACAAGGCTATTTAATCGCAAAACCCATGCCCGCTGAGGAATTTTATAATTGGGCAATAAAATGGATGCGTGGTGGTTTAACGGGTGTAACCAATCAAAACTTACGTTAGTGTCCCTGGTTTAGCGAGTGTTTTTTTGAAAACAGACCACTCATTAAAAACAGCTAGCTCGTAGAATTCATATAATCCCCTCTTCCCAACGTGTTGTGAGCAAACAGACTTATTGACAATAATTTTTGTCTGGTTCAATCAAGTAGCCATACCAGGCAAATGGGTGTGCTTATCGGCAAACTCTAGAATTTTCTCAATTGGAATAAGAATTTTTTTAACTCCAGTTTCTTTATCTAAATTGAGATCCATTATTATCAGATAACATTCTTTACTATTTCCATTGATGAGCTCAATTTTCTTCATTAAGAAATTATCTTCTAATTGATCTAGCTCTGCTATGCCCAAAGCCCCTCTTTTGTCTCTAATGTAATGCAAAGCATCATCCATCTTGACTGGATCAATTAGCGAAGGTGAAACCGCCCACATTGATACGGCCTTATTAGCAGAGAAGGAGGGGGAGGACTCCACTTGAAGTTGTTTTTTGGCTTGCTGGTACAATTTATAACTTTTAAGAATAGTAAATACATTGGCGATATGTCGGTTAAAACCAGCCCCACATCCTGAGTTATAAATCTTATTGAGATCATCGATAAAATTCATTCCTCGCGCATCCGGTTCGGAATATCGGCCCACAGGCCCACCTTGGCTGGTAAGGTAAATCAGAGCATTCTTTTCTGTTTTTTTAATCGTTTTAAGATGTTCAGAAAGTGCATGAAGTGGTGTAGATAATACGAGCCCCAATCGCGCTTCATTCGCACTTTCACCACCACTCTCAAGAATTTGCGATTTTTTAGCCACTTCACCAATAAGCTCTAATGTTGTTTCACTAATACCATCTGCCAGATCTTTTAACCCACTAGCCAGTGGACTTTTTTCATAAGCACTAACGATTTCTCTACGTTTCAGTAATTCTGCGATATCACGTTCAGTGAATAAATGAATTGGTAAAGCCTCTTTTATTTCTTCAGATTCGCGTTCCTTATTTTTGAAGTCACGGAAGGTCCCTTGCAATTCCTCCCTATTTTTATACTCATTGAAATCCCAATCATCACTGTTAATAAAATCGGCTATCATATCAATGCTATATGCATAACCACTTTCCGAGATAAACAGTTTTTCTTTAGGAATATCGAAAAGATCACCAGGATTTTTTATCCCCATAATTACTCCTGCACATTGATGTTTTTAATTATAGTTCGCTGCCGATGCTCATACCATAAAAAAAGCGAGGTAGATGCCAATAATCAGATCTATAGCAAGATTTAATTAAGCAATTAAATAAATTTCAGAAAATATAAAGTGATTTAGACACCCACCTGTTATATTTAACAAATCAAAAAAATTAGGGATGTTTTATGTTAAAAAGGATTTTAATCATAATTTTTCTCATTTTTAGTCAAACGCTTCAAGCCGAAAAGGACAGAATTGCTCGCTATAAAGTTATTATTATCGGAGCAGGAATCGCAGGATTAGAAGCTGGTCACTATTTACAAAAGCATGGCGTAAATAATTATATTATTCTCGAAGCACGCAATCGTATAGGTGGGAGAATCAGTACTATTATGCCATGGAAAGAGGTGCCTATAGAGCTGGGAGCAGGAATAATTCATGGCGGCGATCAAAGCAATCCCTTAATGAAATTAGCTAAAAAATGGCATCTGGCTACCGCTTCCCTAGATAGTCATTCTTCCTCATTTTATAATTCGAAAGGTAAAGAAATTTCAGATGCCATTGATACATCCTATGAAGAACTTTATTTGGATTTTGAAAAGCTAGTCGAAAAAAAACGTAGAGATAATAAAAAGAATGCAAAATTATCCGTGTCAGATGTTGTTCTTGAATTAATTAACCAAAAACATCTTAATAAAAAATTACAACATGGCTTGCTGTATGAAATCTCAGACAAAATCGAACAAGAATATGCAGCTGATATTCACAATTTATCTGCCCTTTGGTATGACAATGAAGATAACTTCCCAGGGAAAGAAAAACTCCTCCTTCATGGTTATAACGATCTGGTTAATGGTCTCGCGAAAAACATGAAGGCCCACATTCTTTTGAATCAAGTAGTAACCAAAGTAAATTATCAAAACAGTGAGGCAATCGTAGTCAGTACGGACAATAACAGAAATTTTATCGGCGAATATGTCATTTGTACATTGCCCTTGGGCGTTTTAAAAACTGGCCGTGTTAAATTCGTACCCGAATTACCCAGGAATAAAATTATTGCAATGGAACACCTCAATATGGGAATCATGAATAAAATTATCATGCTTTTTCCAAGAGTCTTTTGGGACTCTGAGCAATTTATTAGTTATATTTCTCCTGCCTATTGGTCAGGTAGAAATTGGGTAAATAAAGGAGAGTGGCTTGAATTTGATAACCTTAACTATTTCTTTCACCAACCCATTTTATCTGCCATTGTTTCTGCTGATTTTGCCAAAAATCTTGAAGATAAAAAGGACACTGAAATTATTCAATCTGTGATGAAAACATTAAAAACCATCTATGGTGAAAAAATTCCAGCTCCGACATCCTACGTCATCACTCGCTGGGGTAAAGACCCCTATAGTGAAGGTTCTTATTCAAGCTTGCGTCCAGAAGCTTTAGAGGATGGAAAAGATTATTTAAATATGGCAAAAACCGTTGCTGGCCACCTTCTATTTGCCGGAGAAGCAACTACAAATCTCTATCCCGCTACGGTGTATGGGGCTTATCTTAGTGGTGATCGCGCTGCAAAAGAAATAATAAATATGGACCAAAATTAGCAATCACCTCTAAAATCAATGGGATTACAGATTTGAACAGATATGCATAAAGAATAATTACTCTGTGGATTGCCTAAGCTTTTTTAAATGACTTCTACGTTTTTTATTATCAAGTCGATTTCTAATCGACAATTTGGAAGGCTTGGTTTTTATCCGCGAAACAGGTACAAACAACCCCTTTTTAATGAGTGCAACTAATCTTTGCAAGGCATCATCTCTATTTTTATCTTGGCTTCTGTAACGCTGCGCTTTTATGACAATCATAACATCTCGGGTAATGCGGTAATCTCTCAGCTGGAGTAATCTGGTTTTTAATTCTGGCGGCAAACTGGATTGTTCTATATTAAAGCGGAGATGTATTGCTGTAGATACTTTATTGATATGCTGGCCACCAGCACCTTGAGCTCGAATTGCTGTTAATTCAATTTCTGACGTAGAAAGACCTAATGTATTAGTAATTTTTAGCATTCCAGGCCTCAATGCTCAAATAACATGTCATTTGTTGCTTGTATTTGAAGGTGTAACATAGAAAAATCCCCCCTAGTCATTATTCTTTAACTATACAGAATAACGCACGTCTCTTTCGTTGCACTGTGATATTTTTTCAGCTCAATAAGGGTAGACCATCCCCACCAATTAGTGGTCATTGCTCGCTCGGGAGGGTTATCAACTCCTGACGACGTAACAGAAGCAGCGTTTCTTCATCCCAATAAAATAGAGATTTTATATCCAAATGCATTGACTTGTTTGATTAATCCGCTTCTGGAATAACTGCAACAATTAAATAGGGATCGCTCATTATGCCAGAGTAATAAGTATAGCAAGTCTCTTGTAATGTTGGCCTGAATATGACGACTTTTGCCATTGAAAATACGATTCAGGATTATACCCCAATCACTCTGACAGATCACAGGATCTACATCGAAATTATCATTACGCTTACATCATTATGGGAATGTATAAGCAGTCGGCTCTTCATCAGATAAGGCAGGATCTGCTGTTGTTTTTTGTGCCATCCTAGTTAAGAAATTCAAGCTAAATAAATCAATTTGTGGAATTGCCGGGGTTACAGCTATCTCATTAGCTATCTGGGATTCAACTTTATTTTCATTTTGTCTATCATTTGTAATCATTTCCTCCGGACTATTTTCTTTCTTCTGCAATAACATGGACACATCGTGTTGTGTAGGAAGCCTTGTTAAATGAAGCCCAAAAAAATGGCTGTTACCATATTTTTTTATGCTATTTTCAATATATTGCAACAAACCAGCGCTATAGTCAGGCATGGTCATTTCAAATTCAACCAACTGCAATAATTGTCGCTTATCTGCGTAAAAATCAGGATGCTGTAGTTTCATTAGTGGAAATTTCTTGTCGATCTCCCTATCAATTGCGTCAGTATTTTCTAATTGAATATTTTTAACGACATGTTTACTTAATTTGATTGTGCAATTAACAGTATCGACTGGAATGATAGTGACATCCTTATATAGATTAACTACCTCAGCATATAAAAAATTGGGAACAATAATGGCTTGAATTGCACCACGGCCAATACTCCCCTCCAGTTCCTGCTCAGAAACATCGCCTGAGTATTGGGATCTTCTGGTTTTTAACTGTTCACCCACAACAATAAACAAAATACTGTTTAGTAAACGTGGAGCCAGGATAGGAGTCAATTCAGTTACATCTTTAGCCTTGATTGTATAATTCCGTTCCAGAGTTATTCCAATCATTCCACAGTGGGGATCCTGAATCGCATAATCACAAATCTTTGAAAAATTATTCCCTTTACTTTTTGCTAATTGCACCAAGTTATAAGAAATACGTGAGGAAATATGACCATCAGCTGATAATAAAAGATGGGTGTTGCTATCGGTTGTAGGTGGAATTAGACCATTCTGTGCAATACTGGCCAAGATTCTTTTTCTTGCATTTCTTTGACTATTAACGCACTCATTCAAGCTACCTTCTACAATTTCAACTTTCTGCTGCATTCTATATTTCCAATACAATTCGTTAATTTTGGCATTTTAATGTACAAATATTAATGGAATATTAATAATGAATTTCTTACATAAATTTTATTATTTTAATTCATATCAATAGTTAAAATACCAAAATAAATTACGCCTGGAACAGTTATGA
>NZ_LNYB01000032.1:0-51813 GCF_001467625.1 Legionella feeleii | reverse complement strand
TCTTGGCACTTTAACCCTCTTTTGATTGCGGAATCAAAGAGTTAGATTACTTTAATCCGATTAAAGTGCCCCTACATTTGGGGGAGAGCCCCAAATTTTCCCCATTATACAATGAGCCCACTATAAACGAAAAACCAAGGAATAATTTATATAGCTTGCTATTTATTAGCAAACTATTATAATGTGATTCGAAGGGTATCACCAGGAGAAAGAAATGAGTCTTCGATTATTGTCCTTAGCCGAAGTAAAACAAAGTATCACGATGGAGCAAGCAATTGCCGCTATGGAACGTGCTTTTATTCAGCTAGCAAAACAGGAAGTCAAATTACCCTTGAGAACAGGTATTCCTGTTGCCGAGGAAAACGCCTTGACCTTAACCATGCCAGCCTACCTTGCCAGTGATAAAACCTTAGGTTTAAAAGTAGCCTCTATTTTTCCCAATAATCCTGCCAAAAATAAGCCCTCAATTACCGGATTTATTATGTTACTTGATGCGACCACCGGGGAACCGAAGGTGTTAATGGATGCCGCTTATTTAACTGCCTTAAGAACAGGAGCGGTCTCAGGACTGGCAACCAAATACTTTGCCCGTGACGATGCCAGCCATGTGGCTATTATTGGGTCAGGCCCGCAAGCGTTCACTCAACTTGAAGCGGTTGCCGCAGTGCGCAACATCAAACGTGTTTCTCTCTGGTCACGCAATCAAGAAAACGCAGAAAAATTGGCAAAAAAAATTGCCTCTCAATACGAGGTTAAAGTGCATGATTCCGTACCAAAAGCGATTCGCGACGCCGATATTATCTGCACCGCGACCAGTAGTATTGAACCTTTAATTCATTTCAACTCCCTACAACCCCATACACATATTAATGCCATAGGTTCGCACTCCCCTGCGATGAAAGAAATTGCCAATGACGTCTTGAGTCAAGCTGTTGTTATCGCTGATCAGTTAGAGGCGGTGTTGTCCGAGTCGGGGGAAATCATCAGTGCTATTGAGCAAAATCAACTAAAAAAGGAGGCAATCATTGAGTTCGGTCAATACCTGTTACACAAGGAAAAAAACTATAGCGATCAATTAACCGTATTCAAATCGGTCGGGCTTGCAATTCAGGATTTAAGTGTCGCTGAAGTCGTTTACCAAAATGCGTTAAAAAATAATCTAGGTAGCTCCTTCTCTCTCGGTTAAAGTGAAAGAAGCTACTCTTATATTAATAGTTTGGAGAAATTCGGTGCAGCCACTCCATAGCAAAACCCCACTCATTTCGTCACAATACCTGAAAAATAAATGCGGTAAATCCATTTATTTTAAGTTAGAGTTACTTCAGCCACCTGGTTCATTTAAACTGCGTGGTATCGGGCATTTATGCCAACATGAGTGGAAAAAAGGAGTCCGCGCCTTTGTTGCCTCCTCAGGCGGTAATGCCGGCGTTGCAGTGGCTTATTGCGGCATGAAACTGAATGTCCCTACCACCGTGTTTATTCCAAGTAGCAGCCATCCACTCTACATTGATGCTATTAAATCCTACGGGGCTGAAGTAGTTGTTGCAGGTTCGGTGTGGGATGAAGCCCATCAAGCAGCAGAGCTTTTTGCCAACGAGAACACAGCAGCCTATATTCCCCCTTTTGATCACCCCATGCTGTGGGACGGCCATGCAACGATGATTGAAGAGGTAGCCACACAAGGACTGAAGGCACCAGACGCAGTGATAGTTTCTGTAGGAGGAGGCGGACTTGCCTGTGGTGTTCTTGCAGGTATGCGGCAGCAAGGTTGGAATCACGTGCCTCTAATTGCAGTTGAAACAGTGGGCGCAGACGCCTTTTCCCAATCGTTAAAAGCCTCTGGCCGCATTGTCTTACCTTCCATTACCTCTAAAGCGACCAGTCTTGGGGCAAAGTCTGTAACACAGCGACTGATGCAATGGTCAGAAGAACATCCCATCCAGAGTATTGTAGTGAGTGATGAATCCGCAGAGCAGGGAAGCCGTTTTTTTGCCAGGGATCAGCGCTTGCTGGTTGAACTGTCGAGCGGCGCATCGTTAGCGGTAGTCTACGAAAATCACCCTATCATTCACGACTTCGAATCAATACTGGTTGTTGTATGCGGCGGCATTAACATTAGTCATTTTAGAATCTAGGGCTGGTTGATGATGACGCTTCGTCAATTTCCTTGTCATCAATCAAAACATAGCCCTCTTCGTCTTCTGACTTTTCTACAATCCGATGGCTTCCTTTTAACAGCTCATCCTCAACTTCATCCTTGCCGACAAAAATAAAATCACTATCATCCAGTTCTTTATCAACCATTGCTACAACCTCTTCATCCGCATTTTGCTCAACTTCTTTCTTGTGAGTTCCACGAACGGATGACACCAAAGCGGCACAACTTTCAATAATGTAATCACGAATAAAATCGACTACCCGATGGGAAGACATAATGGAAAGATGTCCGTGACGATCAAGCTCAACCAGCGACTTTGGATTTTTCTTTACATAATCAACTACATAAGACAAGGCTGGCCGCACAATCCAATCTTGTGCAGCAGCAAAAAAATTATAGATTGCTTTCGACTGCATCACTTTAGCACCCAATTTTTTGAGAAAGGTGCTGTTTACCTGCATTTGCTCTACTGAAATAGATACTCGTGAAATAGGATCAATTGCTAAATCGGAACCACCAAAAGGACCACATAAATTTATTACTCGCTCGACATGAATCCCTTCCTCGGAAAGGTATTGCTCGGCTGCATAAGTATTCACTAAACAACCTCTTGAGTGGCCTATTAAAATAACATGTTTGTGCCCATTCTTTTTTATTTTTTCAGCTAATTGTGAGGAAAAATAGTTGATCCCTTGGCCTTGATAGCGACTATCAAAGGACACAAGATGAATGGAAGAAACAAGCTCGGGAAGACCTGCTGCAATTAGACGCTGAGCAATTCTGTCAAAAGCGCCGGCCTGATCAGCCGTACCATGAGTACAATAAATCGCGACGCCTTCACTTAAATCAGGGGCAATATCCTTGGGTACTTTAAAATTTGGATTATGGAATACGAGATCACCGGAACCAAAGGAAGTAAGCCAATAATAGGTATGGGCAAGCGCACCAGTTGTGCTAACCGGTTGTATTTCCTTAATCTTCCTGAAAATTTGCTCAAAAAAAGAATACATCCTAACTCCTTGTAAAAGTCTCTTCCTTAGTAGCGCACAACCAAATCCGTGAGTAGTTTGTATAATGCTTCTGGGCCACACCTAAAGAATCAGGAACCAAAGCGTAGACAGGGTTTTAATCAATAAAACCCTGAAGAAAAGAGGCGAGGTCTGCTGACATTTCTACTATTAGCGCTTTTCCACTCAAGCTAGCGAACTGTCAATAAGACCAACTAATCTGCTAAAGGATTGCGCAATATAATCGTAGAGTCGCGCTCTGGACCAGTCGACAGCATATCAACAGGTACACCCAACAACTCTTCAATACGCTTAACGTAAGCCAGGGCATTGGCAGGCAATTGCTTAAGCTCTGTTACATCAGCGGTTGATTCACTCCATCCTGGCAGCTCTTCATACACAGGTTCTAACCCTTCAAAGTCTTCTGCTGCTTGCGGTGGCCGGGATAACAAGTGCCCCTTTGCATTTCGATAGGCAACAGCAATGCGCAACGTATCAATGCCATCCAATACATCAAGCTTGGTCATGCATAAACCCGTGATGCTATTAAGCTCTATGGAACGTCGCAGCAATACGGCATCAAACCAACCACAACGGCGAGGGCGACCAGTTACCGCACCAAACTCAAAACCACGGGTAGCCAATCCCTTACCTATTTCATCTTTCAGCTCGGTAGGAAACGGACCACCGCCAACACGAGTAGTATAGGCCTTAGTGATACCCAGGATATAATCAAGATAACGCGGACCAAAACCTGCCCCGTTGACGACACTGCCTACACAGGTATTCGATGAGGTCACAAATGGATAAGTCCCGTGATCAATATCAAGGTATACGCCTTGCGCTCCTTCAAATAAGATAGACTCCCCTTTTTCCCGATGCTCATGCAAAGAGGTTGTCACGTCACAAATCATATTTTGCAAAGCGTCTGTCCACTCGGCCGCTTCTGCTAATAAAGGCTCAAGAGCAATTTCCTCCTGGTGGTAATAATGTTTCAATACAAAATTATGATATTGCAATAACTCGGTGAGTTTTGTTTTAAAACGCTCTGGATGCAATAAATCGCTTACCTTGAGTGCTCGTCGGGCAATTTTATCTTCATAGGCAGGCCCAATACCGCGACCAGTGGTACCAATC
Organism: Legionella feeleii; assembly: GCF_001467625.1. GTDB lineage: Bacteria > Pseudomonadota > Gammaproteobacteria > Legionellales > Legionellaceae > Tatlockia > Tatlockia feeleii. The sequence goes on along the minus strand of NZ_LNYB01000032.1, from coordinate 47,511 downwards.
GCTGCATCGCCTTTGTGTTTTTCTCGCGCATTATCCAACGCGATGTGACAAGGCAAAATCAAAGGACAGGCTTGACTGATATGTAAGCGGCTACGAACATTAACACCTTTATTTTCCAGCTCTTTAATTTCATCAAGCAATGCCTTAGGCGATAATACGACTCCATTACCAATATAACACTGCACATGAGGACGTAATATGCCGGAAGGAATTAAACGCAAGACCGTTTTTTCACCTTTGATTTTCAGTGTATGTCCTGCATTATGTCCACCTTGATAACGAACAACTACTTGTACGTCATGTGTTAACAGATCGACAATTTTACCCTTGCCTTCGTCACCCCACTGCGTACCTATCACAACAACATTTTTACCCATAATGGACTCTTACTCTGCAAATTGATGAACAACGGTGAGTAGAACAACTCCCACCAGCATGCTAAAAAAACCAGTTAAACGCAATATTTTCTCATCCTGTCCAATAATCTTGCGCAATAATTGCTTCCATCGCTCAGGAGAAGTAAATGGCATTAATCCCTCGAATACAAATACTAACGCAATGGCCGAGAGAAAATTAATGAGCAAACCGTATCTCCAATAAATAAAAAAGGGTTAAGCATGCTTAACCCGATTTCAGCAAAATTGACGATTATAATCAGTTTTTGGCGTTAACACCATCACCTTTTGACAAGGAATGTCTAAAGTAATCAAAAAACGCACTGCTTTGATCCAATACCAGAATATCTTGTCTGCTGTTAAAACTACCTTCGTAAGCTTTTAAGCTCCGATAAAAAGTGAAGAAATCCTTATTCTTACTAAAGGCTTCGGCATAGATAGTAGCCGCTTCAGCCAAACCACGAGCCCTGACTATTTGACCTTCGCTTTGTGCTTTGGCAAGCAATATAGTCACTTGCGCATCGGCTGCCGCCTGGATTGCTTCTGCTGCTGCATGACCATCAGCACGATGGCGGCTAGCTATTTTCTGCATATCGGCACGCATACGTTGATAAATAGCATTGGAAGTATTCTCGGGTAATTCTATGCCTTTAATACGCACGTCAACGACATCGATACCTAGTTCAGCAGCTTGCTGTTCTGCTTTACCACGTAAAACTTCCATCACATCATCGCGCCCGCCAGACACCAGATCAGAAATACTGCGTTTCCCAAATTCCGCACGCAATGAGGTGTTTAACTGTTGCTCAAGCAAGGTTTCTGCCTTGAATTCATTACCACCTGTGGATTTAAAATAACGAGCTAAATCATTAATTCGCCATTTCACATAATAATCCACAATCACATCCTTCTTCTCCTTGGTTACAATCCTTGAGGATTTGATATCCAAAGTCTGAATGCGTGTATCAAAAATGCGGACACTCTCAATAAAGGGTGTTTTTAGATGTAAGCCAGGCAATAATATTTTTGCTTTATTGGTATCAGCATCGCTTACCAAACGCCCAAGACGAAGTAAAATACCCTGTTGGCCCTGAGTAATAGTAAAAACACTGGCAAGCAATACCATCAATATAATGAACAATAGAATGCCTAAAGTTGCTTTAGTCGTATTCATTTAGTTATTCCCCTCCTGACGGTAAGTGCGTCTGGTGATATTCCGGTCACTGACTAGTGTATTCTGTATATCATTAGCGACTGCAGAATGATCTATCTTGGTCGCAGCCTCAGGGGTGGCTGGAAGAGATGCGGACACTGGATTCGCTGCTAATTTGTCTAAGGGTAAATACAAAAGGTTGCCTGATTTGCCATCGACAATAATCTTGCTGCTCTTGCTTAAGACTTGTTGCATCGTATCTAAATACATCCGTTCAGAAGTCACTATCGGAGCTTGGGTATAGCCCGGTAAAAGGGCTAAAAACTCTGCGACTTCCCCCTTCGCACGCAATACTGCTTGTTTGGCAAAGGCTTGTGCTTCCTCAAACACCCGCTTTGCTCCCCCTTCTGCAATAGGAACTACTCGGGCTTGATAGGCAAGGGCTTGTTCTTTAAAGCGTTTTTCGTCTTCCTGAGCCTTAATTGCATCATCAAAGGCATCCTGTACATTTTCAGGTGCACGGGCAGGTTGTGGTGAAACATTCACGATAACAATTCCGGTTTTATATTTTTCCAGAATCTTGATTAAAGAATCCTGGACATTACTTCCCCAGGCTTCACGGCCTTCTGTAATGATCTGATCAAGGGTTGTTGTACCCACTACTTGTCGCAAAGCACTTGAAGTGGCTTGCTGTAAGCTTTCTTGCGGATCAGCTACGTTAAAGAGATAAGCCTGCAAATCGTTGATTCGATACTGTACAGCCAACGACACTGATACCAGATTCTCATCTTTCGTTAACATCTGTGCTGAATAGGAATAGTCAGAGAGACGCTCGACATTTTGCACAATCTTTGACGAAATAATACGTGGAATCCAATGAGGTCCAGGACCGACGGTTTCCACATACTTGCCAAAACGTAGAATCGCTGCCTGCTCGGCAGGATCAACGATGAAAATGCCAGAGATAGCCCAGAGAATAACCACAACCAAAGCGACCATCACAGCGAGCACGCCGCCATTATTGGAAGAAGGCGCTTCATTACCGGATTGGCCAGAACCACCAAAAAAGGTTTTCTTCAATTTATCTTGAAAACGTTTCAATGCTTCGTCCAAATCTGGCGGCTGATTTTTACCGCTCCACGGATCTTTATCTTTATCCTTATCCGGCTCATTCCATCCCATCTGTATCTCTCCGCCTTCACACAAAAGTAGAATTCTAGGGTGTATAATCTGTTTAAGCAAGCAAATGGCAAGGGTTTATACCTGCTTTACCTGATTGACACCATCAAGATCTTCGTGAAGCGATTCTCGACGCTTCTCCATCTTCTCCAGAACCCTTTCTGTTCGTGTACCCGGATAATCCGCCCTATACTTCTTTACCTGCTCCAGACTGGTAAATTTCCCACTATCTATCGCCCAACGCATTGAACTCCAGGGATTAAAAATAGTTATCCCTAAAAATTTTTTAATAGAAAGCGCTTCCTCATACTTTTTCACAAAAGTGGCGAACTGAACTTCCTCTTTGGTAAAAGGACCAGGGGCCTCATCAATTGCCTCCACCTCTGCTTCCTTTTTCTTGGCGGCTGGTTGCCCTCTTAAAACCAGGGACTCCAATTGTAAAGCGACATGGCTAGGGCGGGCAAAAAGGTACCAGAGTGATTGCCACCAGGAATTTTCCGCATAGATAATTGAGTGAAGGGGCCACTAATATGGCAGCGGCGAACGAAACTGGCTGCAAGCTCTGGCAGCTTCTCTGTGTATGTTGAAACTTCATCCAGTAAAGCATAGCGACTATCTTGTAATAAGGTACAGAAGGCTTGCTCTTGAGGAACAGCCGCTCCATGACAAAGAAGCATAGCGATACCCCGTAAAGCCCCCTGTGGATCTTCCCTTGCATCCAGGCGAGCACATAACAAATCGATTGCCCGATTGGACTCCTCATTCGTTGCTTCCAAATCCAGTCTGGGTGCTTTTGATTCAAGAATAGTCTTTAAAGCGTCCACCCGCCCTAACCGAGCGGCTAATAAAAGAGGCGTTTCCTGCAATGCGCCATAAGTATTATCAACGTCTGCCCCTGCTTTAATTAAGGCGTCAACTGCTCCAGTAAAATTCTTAATAATGGCCTGATGCAGAGGGGGAATAGAAATCTTTTTATCTTTACCGACTTGAATTTCACTCGGTTTATTAACATTGGGATGATTGTCCAAAACAACACGTAAATTATCAATGTTCCCAGTATCAATTACCCTGGCTAACAATGTTTTTCGCTCCGGGTCATAGCTATCTGCCAACAGTTGTTGTGGAGTTGGCTCTTCAACAAATTTTTTTGCCTGTTCAAGTACAAGAGTCGCTAAATCAGGTTTTCCCAATTGAAAGGCTAAATGAACGGGCTCTTCAACATGGGCGCTTGCCCCCTGCTCGAAAAGGAATCTGATGTACTCCGTCAAATTATGCTCGACAGCATCATGGGCACGAATCAGATGATTTAAAATAGTGGTTTGCGCACCATTTCTTAAACAAAAAATGTGTCGTAAGATTTTGGGTTTGGTTTTTAATTCTTCAAGAATAAGCTCTTTAAAGGCCGCCAGGCCGCCTTCATCTTTTCTAGCAAGGATCTGATCGATCTTATCCAATAAGTGCATATCCCTTTTCCTATTTTATATTTTTAGACAATTGACAGGCTCATAGAAAATTCATATTACACAGTGGAAAAATGAAGATCAAAATAATTAGTTAAGAAACGCTCCCTTTCCCTGCGAAATGCTCTGCAATAACACTAGTATCACAAAAATTACTCGTTATTCTCCTAACATTCTGTCTATCTATCTCTTTAAATAGATAAGATCCCAAACACCATGTCCAAGACGGTTTCCACGCTGCTCGAATTTGGTTAAGGGTCTGGTTTCCGGCCGCGGCGAAAAACCACCTTTGGGCTCACTATTCGTTAAAGCTGGCTCAACCGATAAAATAGCCTGCATATGCTCGGCATACTCTTGCCAATCTGTTGCGCAATGAATAAATCCTCCCGGTTTCAAGCAACGTACTAATAATTTTATAAAATCAGCTTGAATCAAGCGTCGTTTATGATGACGTTTCTTAGGCCAGGGATCGGGAAAGAAAATTTGCACCCCTGACAACGAGTTTTCAGCAATATGACGCTTTAACACCTCCACAGCATCATGGGAAATAATCCGTACATTTTTAATGGCATACTCATGTAAGTCAGCCGCTAAACTCCCAACTCCAGCACGGTGAACCTCTATGCCAATGAAATTACGCTCGGGATAGTGCTGGGCCATAGTCGTTAGCGACGCGCCCATACCAAAACCAATCTCGACAACAGTCTCCGCTTCCCTGCCAAAAATTGCCTGAAAATCAAACGGCTTTTCATCTAAAGCTAATTCGTAAGCCGGCAAATAATGCATTAAACCCTGCTCTTGCCTGTTACTTAATCTTCCAGCCCTCAAGACAAAACTCTTAATTGTACGATGCATAAAATTTACTCAATTTGCTTTAATGCGCGGATTATACCCTCTAAAGAAAGATTTGTGAGTATTTACGGGCTATTAATCACTGATGAAAAGAAGTGTTTCCAAATTCAAAGCGGCACAACGATGTCATCATTACTGTTATTGCGCTGCAGGTACATGTATTAGCGGATCACCAGTATGCTCTTTCGGCTCTTTATTGGAACTATAAAGACCAAAACTCACTAATCCAGCAACCACACCAACGGAAGCTAGCAATCCCACCCCTGCTGTGGAAATCGTAATAATTGTCTTCAAAGCCAGCAGCGTCGCTGTAAAAGCACCCGCGCTCAAAATACCGCTAAGAGTCGCTGTTGTGTTGAAAAGAAAGGCGTGGTTATTATCTTCCCCAGGCTCATACTTATACTGCATTAAAGCGCCGGTCCGGGCAATTTTCGAGGAGCTTGGGTATATGCCTTTTCTTGCCAAGTCATCCAAATGCGCTTGCGCGATTTCACAAATGACTACCTCAATGTCATGCTGTTCTAGTTGCTCGGCGTTGGGGGTACCCGCAACAGCACTTGCCAGTGCTTGCAAGTAGGTTCTCTCCTCATTATAGGTTGCACCGGAACCTGGAATCTGTGCTTCATACACTGTTCGAGTATACCCTTCCATGCGATAGGCTATGACGTGGGCTATTTGCTCTTCAATAACCATCCATGTTGCCTCAAGGATACCCTCTAATTTCTCACTATGATGCGGGTATTTTTGTCGGAAATCATCCGCAAGCAGTTTCCTTATTTGTTGGCTTCTTTTATCGTCACTGACAGGAAGATACTCACCATATTCGATGAGTATCTTGTTTTTCAATTCGATGAGCGGATCCAGTAAATAGTCCAGGACATCTGCTTTAAGTTGGTCATCATCCAGAAACTGAAGGAGATCTTGCTCCAAATCGGAGGCAATTTTGGCTTTGGTATATTCTTTCATAGTAATACATCATCTTAAATTACGGGGTATAAGTTGGCACTAGTTTAACATGAGGGAAGCATCTGTGCATGTCTTTTACTTCTTATTCAATTGTAGAGCAGATGCAAACAGCTGCAGTGAGCCCTGAAATTATTAAATTTTTCAGTTGCAACTCACCGCAAAACATACCTTATCGATAAAAGCAGATTTAACGAATAAGTTTCCTATGTCGCGAATAACACGATATAGACTTGCCAGAGAAGGGTTTACAATCATTGGTGCTCTCGGTTTTTAAAAACAAGCAGATGCTTTGTTGGAAAAATAACCTGAATACATTGCATAATGGGCCATTTTTTGCTATAAAACGCCTCTTGTATTTCACACCCGGCTAATTCGCTCGGCGAAGGCCCCGAATTTATACAAAACAGAATTAAATCTATCGAACACTTCGGAGTAACAACATGTCAAGAGTATGTCAGGTTACTGGCAAGCGACCTACTACAGGTAACAATGTGTCGCACGCCAACAACAAAACAAGAAGACGCTTTCTACCCAATCTGAAAAGACATCGTTTTTGGGTTGAAGAAGAAAACCGTTTCGTCTCTCTTCGAGTAAGTACGAAAGGTATGCGAATTATTGATAAATTAGGAATCAAAGCTGTTTTGGATAAGCTCCGAGCAAACGGCGAAAAGGTTTAATTGAGAGGAAACTACCATGGCAGCTGTCACTATCAAAGTTAAGATGGAATCAACCGCAGGTACTGGTTACTACGTAACAACAACCAAGAATCCGCGTAACCATCCTGAAAAGATGGAATTGAAGAAATACGATCCTGTCGTTCGTAAGCATGTTATCTTCAAAGAGAAAAAAGTTAAATAAATCAATAATTGCCTCCATTTGGAGGCTTTTTTTTCCCCCTTTTTGCCCACTAATCGATTTAATTGTAATCGTTAAGTTTTTTTTATATTCTTATTGACCATCTTAAGGTCTTTTTGGGTTAAAAATGCCCTTATTCTCTACTGGATAATCGCCCTGAATCAGTTAAACTTAAGAATAAAAGCGATGAAACAAAGAGGATTTGCATGAAACCATCGTTGCAACTCAGTATAAGTCAGCAACTAACGCTTACCCCGCAACTTCAACAAGCGATTCGTCTTCTACAACTCTCTACACTCGATTTGCAACAAGAGATCCAACAGATCGTTGAATCCAATCCGATGCTAGAAGCCACGCCCAATGAAGAAAAGGAAGAGTCACATCTGGAAAACGAAAAACAATCCCAGGAAGAGTTTTCCGATTTTCAATGGTCACAGCTTTATACCAGTCAAAACAAACGCACAAATTTTGACGATATCGATTTCAATTATGAGAATCTTTATTGCACTACGACCAACTTGCAAGACCATTTGCGTTGGCAATTGGATTTAACACCAATGAGCGATATAGATAGAGTCATCGCGACGGCTATTATTGATGCAATTGATGATGATGGCTTTCTTACCCAGACAATGCTCGAATTGCATACCAGCCTGGATAGTGAAGCCCATCCTTTGGATATCGAAGAAATTGAAGCAGTCCGTCATCGCGTGCAACATTTTGATCCAGTTGGCTGTGCTTCAAATACTCTGGCAGAAGCCTTACTGGTCCAGCTTGAACAATTACCCGATCCAAATGGGGATCTCGACCTGGCAAAACGAATTGTACGTGACGATATTGAGCTGCTTGGCCATCATAACTATCGTCAATTAATGAAGAATTACCAGGTTAATGAAGCCAATCTGGATAAAGTATTGCAAATCATTCAGCGTTTAAACCCGAAACCAGGCAGTCTCATCCATCAAGGCGCCACTGAATACATTATTCCAGATATCATCGTAAAAAAAGTCGATGGTGAATGGCAGGTTTCTTTAAACCAAAATACATTGCCGCGCCTGAGTATCAACAATCACTATGCCTCTCTCATTCAGCGGGCTGACAATAGTGCTGATAACCAGTTTTTAAAGAATAACTTGCAGGAAGCACGCTGGTTTTTAAAAAGCATTCAAAGCAGACAGGAAACGTTATTAAAAGTTGCCCAGTGCATCGTGGAATATCAACAGGAATTTCTTGAGCACGGTGATGAAGCGATGAAACCGCTCATTCTCAACGATGTTGCTCTTGCTTTAGATATGCATGAATCAACCATTTCACGAGTTACTACACAAAAATTTATGCATACCCCGCGCGGTGTGTTTGAGTTAAAATACTTTTTCTCCAGCCACGTGACAACAAGTAGTGGAGGAGAATGTTCATCAACAGCTATTCGAGCAGTCATCAAGAAATTAATTGCTGCGGAAAACCGTAAAAAGCCGTTGAGTGATAGTAAAATTGCCCAATTGATTGGCGAACAAGGCATTCAAGTTGCCCGACGCACCGTGGCTAAATATCGCGAAGCCATGGGGATTGCGCCATCCAATGAACGCAAAACAATTCGTAGTTAGTTTTATTTCAACTGAAGGAGAGGATTATGCAGATCAACTTCACTGGTCATAATGTCGAAGTTACCCCTGCCTTAAAGGCTTTTACGGAAGATAAATTCACCAAACTGGAACGCCATTTCGACAGAATTACTTCTATTCATGTCGTCTTTGATGTACAAAAATTAAGCCAGATTGCTGAGGCATCCATCTTAATTTCAAAAGCCAAATTACATGCCCGTGCTGAATCAGAGGATATGTATGTAGCGATTAACACCTTGGTCGATAAACTGGACAGACAGCTAATAGAGCATAAAGAAAAAATTCGTGAGCACCGTGAATAATCTTTAATTCTGTTTTTACTCTTAATCAGGTTGTAATCTTTTGATTTTGACTACCAATAAAAATAAAAAGATAAAATCAATTGGTTACAACTTATGCAAAAAAACAATATCTCCAAAAGGTTGTTTGTTGTGTACAGGTAGCGTTAAAATAGACCTAGTTTTTCTTCCGGTCTGTAATCATGCAACTTTGCCATGTTATCAATCCAAATAGTGTTTATATCGATTCAACCTCACAAAGCAAAACAGCAGTACTTCTTAAAATCAGTCAACTAGTCAGTCGAGAGCAACCTCAACTTGACGCACAAGACCTCTTTGATGCCTATTGGAAAAGAGAATGCATGGGAAGTACCGCTATTGGACAAGGGATCACTATTCCCCATATACGTGTGCCTGGTATTACGCAACCACACGCTTGCGTCATTAGATTGCTCAATCCAGTTGATTTTGGCGCTACTGATAAGCAACCGGTCGATTTAGTCATTGGGTTGGTCGTTCCCCAGGATCAACAGGTTGATCAACACCTGCAACTATTAGCGTCAATTATCAAGCAATTCAGCATTCCCTCATTTAGAGATGCCTGCCGACGAATGACTAATAGCGAAGCGCTCTACAATCTATTAACCTCTGAGACTGTACAAACAGAAGAAGCCCTTTGATTTACATTGCCCCTATCATGTTTTGTGCCTAATGATAAGCTGCCAACTGCTTGGATTGTCTTGTTTCACGGAAAAGCAGACCCTGAATTTTTCAAAGCAGCATTGTAGGAATCATTTGGCCAGGAACATAGGCTACTAAAAGCCTCCTGCTTCTATAGGGAAAAATTAGTCTACAATAGCTACTTCACTCTGAACTCTGGATATTCAGTTTTCAACCCGATAAGCTGTGTCAAGCTTGATAATTTCCCAAGAAAAAAATGTTAAAAATCCTGTTAATTTCCGTTTTCTTACTTCCATCTTTTGCCTATGCTAATGAAAAAGACGTGATTTGGTCAGCAAAATATTACCAGGCCATACCCAATAAAAAAGGAATTAGCCAGGATTACTGCCAAGCGCATACTCCTGGTACCTTTGTGGGCACGGTCAATGAGCAACTTCAATTTGGAGCCGTCACCGATCGCGGGATCAAGTTAGATCAATTCACCTTTAATAATAAAAAAATCGCCGGGATTTCATTTATGGAAGGTAGTTTAAGGGCGCGAGGCCATACCCAAAAAACAAACTGGGAAGATCACTTACACTATTATGTCTATAAATTATCAGAATACGGCCTTACTCGCGGTGTGTGGCAAAGCAAGGAATGCAAAGGTTTTTTTGTAGGGAGGGTCATTAGTAAAAAATAATTATGGTCTTCTCAAAACTATCGTGATTGTAGAAAATTGCTGCACATGCTAAATTGTAGTCGTCATGATAAAAACTAAAATTACCATCATCAATAAATTGGGATTGCACGCAAGGGCTTCTGCGAAATTCGTTTCTACCACATCGAGATTTCAAAGTCATATTGACGTCACCAAAAACACGCAGACCGTTAATGGCAAAAGCATTATGGGTATTATGATGCTTGCTGCCAGTAAAGGCAGTGAGTTAACCTTACAAATTGATGGTCCGGATGAAGTAGAGATGGAAAAAGCGATTACTGAACTCATCAATAATCGCTTTGGTGAGATAGAATAATTGTCTTAAATATTACGATTCATCAGACGACTGGCGTTTGCGCTGTTTGCGCACACGATGCAAGGCAAGCAAGGTTTGCAAAGGACCAGACAAAGCATAAATGACAAAACCAACAAACAGAACCACAGACGGGTTTGCTGCAATCGCGACAAACAAAATTACCATAACCAATAGATATAAAAAAGGAACCTTTCCTTTAAAATCAATTTCTTTAAAACTGTAATAGCGTACATTACTCACCATAAGAACCGCCGCAACAACAGTAATAAACGCTGTCAGTATAGCGATTGCAAAATGCTGCAATTCGTTTTGGTAACAAAACCAAACAAAGGACGAAACAATTGCTGCTGCAGGAGGACAGGCAAGACCTTGAAAATAACGTTTATCCGCTGTTTCAACCTGGGTATTGAAACGTGCAAGACGTAAAGCCACTGCAGCGGTATAAATGAATGCAACTAACCAGCCTACTTTACCTAATTGCTGCAGATTCCAACTATACAGCAGTAAGGCGGGTGCCACTCCAAAGGTAACCATATCGGACAAGCTATCGTATTCAGCACCAAATGCAGTTTGCGTATTCGTCAAACGAGCAATACGTCCATCAAGCCCATCAGCAACCATACCAATAAAAATAGCGATAACAGCGACTTCGTATTGCGCCTTTAATGAAGCAACAATCGAGTAGAAAGCAGCAAAAAGGCTTGCCGTAGTAAACAAATTGGGTAACAAATATATTCCTGAATGGTTTTCTTTCTGATTCACAGTGAATGCTCATCTAAAATTAAATCGTTAGCATGCTAACATAATAATTGTCCTTACTGCCATTGCTTCGTTGTTTTGCCAAGATGATGCTATACTAGGCATACTGTTTTTAATATGTATCAAATATGGCCGAAGACTCCGAGAACAAAAAAATTGTTATCGAAGGGGTTACTCCTCAAGGTAAGCCTTTTCGTCCCAGTGATTGGGCAGAGAGAATGAGTGGGACAATGGCCAGCTTCAAAAACAGACGTATTCACTATTCCCCCCTCCTGCAACCTAGCGTGAATACAGAAGGCTATAAATGCGTTCTACTTGATCCCAAACTCAAGGAATCCAGTCCACAAGTCTATCAAGCCATTTTGGATTTTGCTAAAGCCAACAACCTCAAGATTTGCGGTGAGAGTGAGTAAATTACCCTGCAGCAACCAACAGGTGCCCCGCTACGCGTGAACAACATCAATGCACTCACTTCGATTGTGACTGCAACCGAATAGAGATTTCATAATTACCATTCCCACTCATCAATTCAAAACTATGAATATCACCAGCTGGGCCAGAAGTTGTTATCAGACTATCGCTGCGATTAGGAAGACTCCAACGTGTCTGTAAGGTTCCTCTTTCGTTTTTTAACTGTATTTTTACTGAACCAATCATATCATCATTATTCCAGGGAGCAGCATCTGCTTCATTCAAAGACAAAATGACGGTAACAGCTTCTCCTGGTGCCAATGGCTCAGACCACAAAGTAATCCCCCTGACTTTGTCCATAATTTGGGAAATCCAATGACCAGGTAGCTCTGGAATGCGCGCATAGTGCGTAGGCTTCCCGGTGCGATAGGTACTAATATCAAAATAAAGTTCATCGCCGGCAGGTTCACCCGTTTTAATCATTTTAATGTGCTTTAAAATCAAACTGGGTTTTAGCTCAGTGCCTTTATTAGCAGCAAAAAGCAAAACAGGAAATAGAATTAAGCAGGCCAGGATAGATTGATAATTCCTTTTCATCGCTACTCCTTAAGGGCTCACATGAGCAATCTTCTTATTAAATATACTTTAGATACCAATAATTAGCTTGCTTTAACTAACAAATTGCATGCTAAACGCTTCTATTTTACCCATTACCGTAGCTAAAAAGGCGGTAGTATTTTCAAAATTCATCGCTAAAACTCCCGCAAAAAGAAAAGCCAGGCCTTTCCCCCCCTGCTGAACTCCTGGTTCACTGGCTGTTACCAATAGTACACAACCCCGAATAAACCAAATCAAACCCGCTGTCTGAATGATTAAACCCATAGAGCTATAAATATCATAGGGATTATAATTGGCATATTGCAAAACATTGCCTGTACCAAACGTAGTATTAGATAAATTTTGTACTGCGCTAGGTAAAAATAACAACGCAGAACCACCCACAATGTAAGCGAAGGGTACAAACATCTTTTCTTGAGAAGAGGAGTTAGCCCGATGATCACCTATTTTTCTGAGTTTTGCTATTGCAGTCATGAAAAATACGATACCGAGCAAATAAGCACCCCCTGAAAGAAGATGTTGCACAGGAAAAAGAGATCGGCTCAAATTGCCAATCATTGTGATTAGGTCAGTGCTATTCATACTCTAATTATATACTTAATTCTTCTATCAACTCTTGCAATGCATAATTTTTCCCCTATATTAGTGGGTTTCCTAACCAAGTTGTAATTATTATGCAAGTCAATACCTTTCCCATTACCCTGGAAGACGCGTTTATGGTCTCTCCTAAAGTAAAGCATTTTATTTTCAAAACAGAACAATCCCCCCCATTCACCTACCTTCCGGGGCAATTTATAACCATTCATTTTGAACGGGATGGTAAAATGCTCAAGCGTAGTTATAGTATTGCTAATGTTCCTACAGAAAACAATTACATCGAATTTGCAGCAGGCTATGTTGCTGATGGACCAGGTACTGATTTATTGTTTAACTTAAAACCAGGCGATAAAATCAATATTAATGGACCCTTTGGACGCCTAATCCTCAAAGAAGAGATGCCTAAACGCTACATTTTTGTAGCAACCAGTACCGGCGTCACTCCTTATCGGGCAATGATTAATGAGCTGAAAGAGCGTTTAAAAGTTAATCCGGAACTTCAAATTGTTATTCTGCAGGGCGTGCAAAAACATGAAGACCTCCTTTATTCGGATGAATTCATTGCTTTTGCTGCCCAGCATCCGCAAGTCACTTTTCGTGCTCATTTAAGTCGGGAACAAGAAAGTGCCTTAGGCCCTCATGAATACAAAGGCTATGTACAACATGCCTTCCCGGATCTAAACCTAAATCCCACAGAAGATATGATTTATTTGTGTGGAAATCCCGGTATGATCGACGATGCGTTCAATTATCTGAAAGAAAAAGGGTTTGCTTTGCAACAAATCATTCGAGAAAAATACATTTCAAGTCCAAGTAAATAACCGTTTTAACGAGAGGAGAATAAACTATTATGTATTACGATGAATTATCAGCAACGATGGAACATCTGCTGCAAGACGGTAAAGGCATTTTAGCCGCTGATGAGAGCAGCGGTACTATAGGTAAGCGATTTGAGACAATTGGTCTTGAAAACACAGAGGAAAATCGACGTGCGTATCGCCACTTGCTTGCCACTACGCCCGATTTGGAACAATACATTAACGGGGTCATCCTGTTTGAAGAAACGTTTCAGCATAAAGATGATCAGGGTACAGCTATTCCTGACTTGTTTGCCCAAAAAGGCATTATTCCAGGCATTAAAGTAGATAAGGGGTTGGTTACTTTAGCCAATACTGATAATGAAAAAGTAACCCAAGGTTTGGATGGCTTGGCTGAGCGCCTGGAGCATTTTAAAAAGTTAGGTGCAAAATTTGCAAAATGGCGCAATGTTTACACCATTGGTGAATACACCCCTAGCTTGACTGCTATCAAGGCTGGTGCTGAGATGCTTGCTCGTTATGCAGCAACCTGCCAATCAATTGGTATTGTTCCGATTGTTGAACCGGAAGTATTGATGGATGGTAATCACTCCATTGAACATTGTGCTGAAGCCTGTGAAATGGTATTGCATGAGCTCTTTCATGCTTTATTCATTCATCAGGTTGATTTGGAACACATCGTTCTTAAACCAAGTATGGTCACTTCTGGTAAAGAGACAGTTCCTTTTAGTTCAGCAGAAGAAGTTGCTGATTACACCATTAGTGTATTCCGTAATAATGTACCTGCTGCGGTACCAACAATTAATTTCTTATCTGGCGGCCAATCACCACAACAGGCTACTGCCAATCTGAATGCAATCAATAGTGCGGGCTATCAACCCTGGAATCTAAGTTTCTCTTATGGAAGAGCGTTACAAGAAGATTGCCTGCAAGCCTGGGGTGGTAAACCTGATAACATTAAAGCAGCCCAGGAAGCCTTACTTAAGCGCGCACGGTTAAATAGTGCAGCCTGTTTTGGTGAATACCTGGAAAATATGGAATAAAGGCAAGAGGAAGCGGCACCTGCCGCTTCCTTATTGATCGAAGTTTTGACAATAGGACTTACGCAACACGTCGAGGTCGAGGCAAAATTTGCTTTTAATGAGGGAGTTTAGACTAACTAAATGACCCCGAATTAAAATGAAATTTAAACGAAGAGATCGAAATATTGGCAATAGGACTTACGCAACACGTCGAGGTCGAGGCAAAATTTGCTTTTAATGAGGGAGTTTAGACTAACTAAATGACCGAATTAAAAGGAAATTTTAACGAAGAGATCGACGTGTTGCGTAAGTCCTGTGTTAAATGAATTCAAAACGAGCCAGTAAAGGCAAATGATCCGACAACATCCGCCAGGGTTTACCTTTCAAACAATAGGCCTCTGAAACCCGCATCCCACGAAAATAAATCCGATCCACACAAAAGGCCGGTTTTATTGCCGGAAATGAACGGGCATGATGGCCTCTCATGCTGTAAAAAGCCTCATTAATACCTAACTCTTCTGCCAATGGTTTTGATAAATGACGGCGCCAATCATTAAAATCACCTGCCATAAGCAAAGGCTCATGTTCTGGTACCGCTTCACTGATTCGCTGCATCAATGCACTACACTGCGAAGAACGCTCTGCCTTAAATAAACCGAGATGAACGCAAAGAAGATGGACATTGACTTGCTGTAGTCCCTCCCCTATTTTTACCTGACTGTGCAAGATACTGCGTGAGGCACGATTCATTGAAGATAAATTGATATTCTCAAATCGTTCAAAAGGATATTTACTTAAAATGGCATTCCCATGATGACCTGAGTGGTAAATTGCATTTTTTGCATACAGGTAGTGAGGCCATATTTTTTCTGCAATGTATTCAAATTGGGGAGCATCGGGCCAAGCACCAATGCGTTTTTCCCGTAGCCTATGCTCTCCCTGCACCTCTTGCAGAAAAACAAAGTCAGGATTTAAGGTTAATAGCGCCTCTCGCATTTGAGGTAATAAAAAACGTTTACTGAAACTAAAACCCTTATGGATGTTGTAGGTTATTAGAGACAGGCTTCGCTGTTGTTTTTGCATAGCCACATTAGAGATTCAAAATCCATTAACTAAGCATAACACTAACTATCGTAATAAGCGGTAGCTAACACCTACTTTTATCATTCTGCTGGTTTAGGTAACATGAATTATTAAGAAATTTATTGATTAGCCGTTTATGAAAACCTTCACTGTTACCATCCCTGGGTTTACCATTGCAGGTAAAGCCTGGGGAAATCCAGAGCGCCCACCTATGCTGGCTCTACATGGTTGGCTTGATAATGCCAATTCCTTTGATCTCCTGGCACCTTATCTGGAAAAAGAATTTTATTTGCTCGCGATTGATTTACCTGGCCACGGCCACTCCTCTCACCTGCCCGAGGGCTGTTATTATCACTTCAGCGATGGTATTTTTACCTGCCTGCAAATTATTCATGCCTTAGGATTCAAGCACTTTCATTTATTAGGACATTCCATGGGAGCCTGCCTGGCCAGCCTGATTGCCGGTGTTGCGGCAGAACAGGTCCTTTCGTTAATTTTGATAGAAGGCCTGGGACCTTTTTCCCAACCAGAACAAACTTGTCGCAAACAATTGGCACAATATATCAATCATCTTAAAGGAGAAAATAAAGAGGCAAAACCTTATCAATCTCTTGATTTAGCTGCGCAGGCACGCGCCAAACGAGGATACTTATCACTAGACTATGCGAAAATCATTTGTCAACGGGGTGTCGTTAAAAGAAAAGAGTCATTTTATTGGCGACATGACCGACGCTTGTTAAATCCAACGCCTTTATACATGACCGAAGGACAAATATTATCCTGTTTACAAGGCATTACTGCCAGAAGTCTTTTGATTTTGGCTGATAATGGCTTTGTCTTTAAAGATTTTGACATGCAAGAACGTATAAAAGCCGTTAAAGACCTGCAGATAAATCAAATGCAAGGTGGTCACCATATCCATATGGAGCAACCAGACGCGATAGCTCAGCGTCTGGTTGAGTTCTATAACATTAGGTAGAAGGGGTTGGAGTTGGTTTGGGGTTCTCGCAGAGTTGATAATTAATAGCAACTTCGTCCAGTACCTTCTTTAACTCGCTTACAGAGTAACCCAAATCCTTCGCCGCTCGCAAAACACCACACCCCCCTTCATCAAAAGTGGAATAAGGGGTCCAATAATCCATATTGGCTTTGATCATGACATCAAACGCTTTACGTGTATTCCAACCGGCTTGATTAGCCATCAAATAGAATAAACGGTTAAATACGCCACTTGAATGATGGACATCCAGGCCTCCATAATACTCGTCAGCGGAATCAATGGAATGGCCATCACGACTTGGCTTATCCATATACCGTAAAACATCACGTCCACTGCTTTCTTTCACAATTTCTGCACCAATTAACCAATTATTTTTTCCACTGGAATAATATTCAGCAGCTTGTGCGGCCATATCAGAAAAGGCTTCATTCATCCCCCCTGACTGGCCAAAATACTCTAGTGCGGAATGTTGCTCAGTGAATCCATGACTGATTTCATGACCTCCAATGCCTAATGAAACCAAAGGATACATAGTGGAATCGCCATCACCAAAGGTCATTTGTCTGCCATCCCAATAGGCATTCTCATAGCCTTCACCATAGTGAACACGCATCACTATTTGCATAGGCGCGCCATTCCGTTTGACTAAAACCTCAACGCCATACCAATCATGGTACATATGCTTAATTACATAGCCAGCATAGAGGGCATCATTGGTAGGTGAAAAGGCACCATTTTCTCTATCATATCCATCCGCTTTATAGCCAGTCCAGAAGGTATTGGCGGCGGTATTACCGGACGTTTTGCAATTAAATTTCATCGGATCATTCGAAGAAAAATAATCATGCTCCATATCAACTACTTTTACATTTTCATTTTCCATATAACAGCGTTCTTTTTTGTTATCTCGAGTCATTTCAAGAAAGGGATAATTTTTACCAAAAACATACTCCCCAATTTTAGTATTACCACCAAATCCAATTCCTTTCACTGGGGCTCTAACCACTGTTTTAATATCATTCCATTCCACAAAAGGTTTAGATGATTTCGCATCAAGGATAGCTGTTGGTCTTTCTGGAATTTGATGATCATAGCGCACAAAAACACTAACTTTATATGCCCAATGCGCTTGATGTTTATCATCAATATAAATGATAGGAGTTATCTGCTCTTCACTCACATCTTTGTTTTGAAATTTTTCTTTAAACTGTTGTAATATTTTGCTGGAATTTTTAACAAAATCCTCTGGAGGCTCTCCTAATTCAACCTGCAAGCCACGATAGACTGTTCCATTCATTTGCACATCTTTTTGTGTATTTAATAAGTTATTTATTGAGCTATCACTATGCATAATGGCATAACCGCCAAAGACCATGAAACCAGCATAGTACTGTTGCATACGAATATGGCTTATCTTGTTTTTGTCTTTATGTTGCTTTACAAATTGTAAAACATCAGCAGGGTTGGAATTGGCAGTCTTTATATTCGGTAATGACAGATAAAACTGCTGTTGTAAATGCTGTAATGAAACCTGATCTAATGGAAGTGGCTCAGCCGCGTTAGCAGAAGAGACTAGGGTTAAAGCCAAGCAAGCAGCTACAGGGGATAAATGGAAATTTATACGCATTAATCTTTCTCCTTAAAGTATGCATGAGGACTCGTCCGGGAGTACCCATCTTTGCTAGCATTTTCCCTGCCAATTTTTAGAAATTAAGCAATTTTAAATGCTCTAACAAGGATTGTTGGAATATCCCCGTCAAGTTGAATTTCGGATTTCAGATTAAGCGTATTTTCCTGAGGTTGGCCTTCGCTAAAATCCGTTGGCAATATCTTACAGGTATTAATGCCAAACTAATATAGTTTTTTTATTTTTAAATTATTAAAGTTTTTTGCCCCAACAAAATAAATAACATGGCCTCTGGTAAAATCATCTTTGTTACACAAATTATTACGATAGAAAAAACAAAATCCTGTTTTTTCTATCGAACTCACGTTAAATAATGGTTTGCCTGCCAGCAATTTTGGGTAATAATTCCACACTTGCCCTTATGGCCAAAGGATGTATTAATTTACTATGAGTACTATCACTACTAATCTCGAACTTGCTGTCTCCTATCTAAAGCAGGGCGAGATCGTTGCTATACCGACTGAAACAGTTTATGGGCTTGCAGGAAACGCTGAGAATGAAGAGGCGATTAGGAAAATCTATGCGCTTAAAAATAGACCTCTTAATCACCCACTTATTATGCATGTTGCAGAAAATTGGGATTTATCGAAGTGGGTACAGTTTATCCCCGATTACGCCCGGATCTTGATTGAACATTTCTGGCCCGGCCCTTTAACACTGGTCATGAAAAGCAAACCAGGGCAAGTGAGTCCTTCAATCACGGGGGGACAAGATACTGTGGCCTTACGTTGTCCTAAACATCCAATTGCACAAGCGCTTTTAAAACAACTTGGTGCCCCGCTCGTAGCCCCCTCAGCAAACCCTTTCGGTAAAATTAGTCCTACAACAGCGGAGCATGTTCAGCATAGTTTTCACCAACAAGATTTACTTATTTTGGACGGGGGACGTTGTCAAATTGGAATTGAATCGACTATTGTGGCAGCAATTGATCCCCATGGTTATCAAATCCTGCGTCCTGGACTGATTGATGAACTGGAACTCAACGCTATGTTGCCAAACAAGCAATTAAAATGCAGCGACACGATTCGAGTGCCAGGAAAATTAGATAGCCACTACCAGCCTGAAAAACCACTCTATTGCTTTCCAGACCGTGCCAGCCTGCTTGCTTTCTGCCAGCAAAGCACCACGCCTGTTTATGTGCTTGCCTTTGCCAACCTGCCGCAGCTGCCCCGCGAACTGTTTTACCAGTTTCCAACCTCGCCCGAAGACACTGCCTTTGAGCTGTATTACCAACTTCGTTATGCGGATCAATCACCAGCCTCTTGTATTGCTATTGAACTCCCACCCGCACAAGAACGCTGGCAAGGCATTAAAGAACGCATTTTAAAAGCTGGGCAGAAACCTTCCTAGCCTACTCGCTTGTAACAAACAGAACACGCTCACTGCTATTTGCTGTTTAATTATTGTTTGGTAATAAACAGACCAAAACCTGAGTGGGCATTACCTTATCACCTTTCTGACACATAACATCTGCTACTGTACCGTTAAAAGGAGCCTGAATTTC
The DNA here is from genome assembly GCF_001467625.1 of Legionella feeleii. GTDB lineage: Bacteria > Pseudomonadota > Gammaproteobacteria > Legionellales > Legionellaceae > Tatlockia > Tatlockia feeleii. The sequence continues at coordinate 27,555 of NZ_LNYB01000032.1, read as the reverse complement.
AGTTTCCATTTTCATGGCTTCAAGTACTAATAAAGTCTGCCCTTTAGTCACTTTGTCTCCCACTGTAACATTGACGCTCACAATGTTACCTGGCATGGCAACAGTAATATCACCTGGCCCAGACGGCCGTTTAGCAGCGGGGGCTAAATTCGTTTCCTCTGTATCTTCAAGGCTGATGAGGACTTCTTCTGGCACACCATCAACCCATAAAAAACAAGCTTGCTGGCCTTGCTCGCGAGTTCCGTAGCCCGCAATCTTGATATGGTAGTTTTCACCGTGCAAGGCAATATCAAACTCCGATAATCGATCACTTGGTGCTGGGGATCTGTTGATTATTAAAGGTTCGGGTTGCAGAGTATTGGCTTTTCGTTGCTCTAAAAATTGCTTACCAATTTCAGGGAACATCGCATAAGAAAGCACATCTTCATCACTTTTGGCGAACTCACCACTTTCTTCCCGTAGACGCTTCAATTCTTTTGGTAACAAATCGGCAGGCCTGACTTCAATTACCTCTGTATGCCCGATTGCTTTCTTACGCAAACTGGCGTTGATTTTACCCGGTGCAGCACCGTATTTCCCTTGACAATACAATTTAACTTCATTGGTTATCGTTTTGTAACGAATACCAGTCAATACATTCAAAACAGCCTGCGTGCCAACGATCTGCGAAGTAGGTGTCACTAAAGGGGGGTAGCCCAGATCTTTACGTACTCGCGGGATTTCTTCATGCACTGCATTGATCTTGTCCAAGGCATGTTGTTCTTTCAGCTGACTATAGAGATTTGAAATCATTCCCCCTGGCACTTGATAAAGTTGTACTCGTGGATCAATATCACGCGCTTCACTTTCAAATTGCTGGTATTTTTTGCGTATATCTTGAAAATAATCAGCAATTTCGAGCAATAAATTCAAATCAAGCCCTGTATCGAATTCACTACCAGCCAATGCGGCAACCAAAGGCTCCGTTGCGGGATGAGAAGCGCCTCCGGAGAAAGATGAAATGGCGGTATCAATGTGCTGGCAACCCGCTAATACTGCCTGGAAGTGACAGATACCAGCCAACCCGGACGTAGCATGGGTATGTAAATGGATAGGCAGTTGTGTTGCGTCGGCTAACGCTTGGTATAGGGTAATTGTTGCGGTTGGCGTGAGCAGACCCGCCATATCCTTGATAGCAATACTGTCACAACCAATATCAGCAAAAGCCTTACCAATCGTTACAAAACTTTCCAGATTATGTACCGGGCTCGTTGTATAACAGATAGCCCCTTGTGCATGCTTTTTTTGAGCCTTGATGCTTTCTACCGCTACTCTTACATTACGTACGTCATTTAAAGCATCGAAAACACGGAAAACATCCACACCATTTTTAGCTGCCAAACGTACAAAAGTCTGAACTACATCATCGGCATAGTGCCGGTAGCCCAATAAATTCTGCCCGCGCAAAAGCATTGATAACTGCGTATTGGGTAGCGCCTGGCGCAATGACTTAAGCCGCAGCCAGGGATCTTCCTTTAAAAAGCGCAAACAGGCATCGAATGTGGCGCCTCCCCAAACTTCCATAGCCCAAAAACCAACCTGATCCATTTTATGGCAGATTGGCAACATATCTTCGGTGCGCATACGTGTTGCAATTAAACATTGATGCGCATCACGCAGCGTGACATCTGTGATATGTGTAACCATAGCTTTTTTCAATCCCTTGCTTAATAGACCGCTTTCTCCATTCTACCATGGCGGGAAATTGCTTCGTCGATACAGTGCTCGAATCCTCATGTACTTGCACGTACACTCCGGTTCTGCGTTTGGTGCCCCTCGCACGTTCCCACTACAGCGAATTTGGAAAGCGATCTAATACTGAATAATCTAAGAAAGATAACATAATTGACTACGCAGCGATATTAGACTATCCATTCAAAAATGTAACCGCAAAATGGAAGACATCATGCCGATATCGTGCCGATATCATCGAATATATGGACATTATCATAAAGTTCAGGCAGAATCGCTTCAATTTTGTGAAATTAACTCATAATGAAGAAAATACTCGTTTTGCATGGGCCAAATCTGAACCGCCTGGGAGTACGCGAGCCTTCTATCTATGGCACAACGACTCTGGCAAAACTCGATGCGTTGCTCAATAAGCAGGCAGCTGAGGCTGGCATTCAGTTAACCAGCAAACAAAGTAACTCTGAAGCCGAGTTGATTGACATTATTCATCAGGCCGCCGATAACAAGGTTGATTACCTTATTATCAATCCAGCAGCCTTCACACACACTAGTATCGCAATTCGTGATGCATTGATAGGCGCAGCAATTCCATTTGTGGAAGTCCATATCAGTAATATCTATGCGCGCGAAACATTTCGTCATCATTCTTATTTTTCTGATATTGCCATAGGGGTTATCAGTGGGCTTGGAGTTGGAGGTTATTGCCTGGCTCTTCAAGCAATTATAGAAAAATTCAATTAATAGAGAGTTATTATCGATGGATATTCGTAAAATCAAAAAATTGATCGAATTGCTGGATGAGACCGGCATTTCAGAAATTGAAATCAAGGAAGGCGAGGAATCAGTACGCCTGAGCCGTCATAGTTACGCCATGGAAGCACCCGTACAGCAACGTTATATCGCACCGCCTTTACAACAAGCGGCGCCCCCTGCTGCTGCGCACCACGCACCGAATAACAGCGAACCTAAAGTTGAAACCACTGTTTCAGGTCACAAAGTTCGTTCGCCGATGGTGGGAACCATATATACCGCACCATCCCCTGAGGCTGCACCCTTCGTTACAGTCGGCCAAACAGTGAAAACAGGCGATACCTTATGTATTGTTGAAGCCATGAAAATGTTTAACGAAATTGAAGCTGATCGAACCGGTGTAGTGACTGCCATCCTTGTAAAAAATGGTGAACCAGTCGAATATGACCAACCCTTGTTTACTATAGAATAAGGGGTAACCGGATGCTCAGTAAAATTGTTATCGCCAATCGTGGCGAAATTGCTCTTCGTATTTTGCGTGCTTGTAAGGAACTTGGTATTCAAACGGTTGCCGTTCATTCAGACGTTGATAAAGATTTATTACATGTGCGACTTGCTGATGAGACCGTTTGTATTGGTCCTGCTCCCTCAAAAGAAAGTTACTTGAATATCCCGCGCATTATATCTGCTGCGGAAATTACTGATGCTGTTGCCATTCATCCCGGTTACGGTTTTTTGGCAGAAAATGCTGATTTTGCTGACATCGTTGAACAAAGTGGCTTTCGTTTTATCGGTCCACGCGGTGATACGATTCGCTTAATGGGTGATAAAGTCTCTGCCATTGCTGCCATGAAAAAGGCTGGGGTTCCCTGTGTACCCGGCTCTGATGGCCCTTTATTAGACGATGATGCTCGCAACTTGCAATTAGGCCGCGATATTGGCTACCCAGTCATCATTAAAGCTGCAGGCGGCGGCGGTGGTCGTGGTATGCGCGTCGTACACACCGAAGCAAATCTTCTAAATGCCATTGCCTTAACTCGCAGTGAAGCAAAAGCTGCATTTAACAATGCAACGGTTTACATGGAAAAATTCCTGGAAAATCCTCGCCATGTTGAATTCCAGGTTTTAGGGGACGGCCATGGTAATGCGATCCACTTGGGGGAACGTGACTGTTCAATGCAACGCCGTCACCAAAAAGTGATTGAAGAAGCGCCAGCACCTGGAATAACACCTGCCTTACGTCAGGAAATTGGCGAACGCGTCGTCAATGCTTGCCGTGAATTAAAATATCGCGGCGCCGGTACCTTTGAATTCTTGTATCAGGACGGGTGTTTTTATTTTATTGAAATGAATACACGTATCCAGGTTGAACATCCAGTAACCGAAATGATTACGGGTATTGATCTGATTAAAGAACAAATAAAAATTGCGAGTGATATCCCCTTTACCCTCAAACAAGAAGATATCAAGCTACAAGGTCATGCCGTCGAATGCCGTATTAATGCTGAAGATGCGAAAACATTCATGCCATCACCAGGTACCATAAGACTTTTACATCAACCAGGCGGCCCCGGCATTCGCTTTGATTCTCATGTCTACAGTAGCTATACTGTGCCACCGAATTATGATTCCATGATAGGCAAGTTGATTAGCTACGGTAAAACGCGGGAAGAAGCATTCGCTAGAATGCGGAATGCACTGGATGAAATTATCATTGATGGTATTAAGACCAACATTGAGTTACACCATCGTATTTTGCGCGATAAAGCCTTCATACAAGGGGGTACCAATATCCACTATCTGGAAAAAATGTTGAAGGAATAAGCTTGTGTGGTATCAACTACAGATTGAACAATGCCATCGTAATGAGGTGGAATTACTGAGTGAAGCGTTGGAAGAAACCGGCGCTTTATCTATCACCTTGACAGATAAAAATGACGACCCTGTACTGGAGCCAGAACCTGGAACCACTCCACTGTGGCCAGATGTTGTGATTAATGCGCTTTACAGCGATGAACAAGATGCCGAACAAGCAAAACAGCTACTGGCACCTCAACATACCCATTTACATTTCAGCATTCAACACCTCGCTGATCAAGACTGGGAACGTGCCTGGATGGATGATTTTAAACCCCGGCGTTTTGGCGAAAAATTATGGATTTGCCCCTCTTGGCTTGAACCGCCAGAGCCTCAGGCAGTGAATTTAATTCTGGATCCTGGCCTGGCCTTCGGTACCGGAACTCATCCAACAACCTCTTTGTGCCTGACTTGGCTTGAACAAGCTGATTTAAGCAATAAAAAAGTGATTGATTATGGTTGTGGTTCAGGAATCCTTGCCCTTGCAGCCTTAAAACTTGGTGCAGCAACCGTGCAAGCAGTTGATATTGATGAGCAAGCTTTACAGGCCACCCGAAATAATGCGCTTACCAATACTATAGAACCGCAACAATTGCATATTGGATTTCCACAAAGCCTGCAAGCACCAGCCGATTTGGTGATCGCCAATATTCTGCTGGCACCCCTTATGAGTTTAACCAATACGTTTAAGGAATTACTGAACCCTCATGGTCTCCTGGTCGTTTCGGGAATTTTAGAGGAGCAAGCCAGTTCATTAATTGAAACTTATCAGGCTGATTTTACCCATTTATTAACGCACAACCTGGATGGCTGGTCTTTGTTAGCCTTTGTACGTCGATAGAGGCAGTTACTATCTTGATGCTTGTCACTCAAGCTAGCGAAAAGCACCGCCTTCTTCTGAGGCCAGTCTGTAATTTTAACGTTCGTTTCGTGATATAAACGCATATAATGCCTTCTTATCTTATAGAGCAGAGCCTACTATGACAACCAACTCCCGAATGATTCCTTTTACTCCCAAACGAGCTTTATTAAGCGTTTCTGACAAACGCGGGCTAGTTGAGCTTGCCAAAGTCTTACACCAACAGGGAATCGAGCTTGTTGCTACCGGAAATACAGCAGCCCTGCTGACCGAACATCAGTTACCGGTTACTGAAGTCAGTGCATGTACAACCTTTCCAGAAATGCTTGATGGCCGAGTTAAAACCCTGCATCCAGCAATTCATGCAGGATTGTTGGCTCGCGATAATCAAGACGATCACACTCTAAATGAACATGGTATCCAGCGTTTTGATCTCCTGATTGTTAATTTATATCCCTTTGAACAAGTCATTAGTAATCATGATTGCGATTTTCACAAAGCGATTGAAAATATAGACATCGGCGGTCCAGCCATGATTCGCTCAGCGGCCAAAAATCACGCCCATGTTTTTGTTGTAGTAACGCCCGACGACTATGAATTGCTGGCAGAATGCGTCCAGGCAAAGAAAGTTTCAGCCAATTTGGGATTCAGCCTGGCGAAAAAAGCCTTCGCCCATACTGCGGCCTATGATGCAGCAATTGCCAATTATCTTGGTACTCTGAATGATGAAAAACATCCCAGTGGTTTTCCCGCTGTATTAACTTGTCAATTTAATAAACAATATGAATTACGTTACGGAGAAAACCCTCACCAGCAAGCTGTCTTTTATATGGATAAAAACCCGCCAGCTGGATCATTAGCCACCGCAGAGTTAATCCAGGGTAAACAATTATCCTATAATAATTTGCTTGACGCGGATGCCGCTTTTGATTGTGTTAAATCGTTTCCACCGGAAACCAATACCTGTGTCATCGTCAAACATGGTAATCCTTGTGGCATTGCAATAGGGGACACGCCTCTTCTCGCTTATTTACGCGCTCAACAGGCTGATCCGGTATCCGCTTATGGTGGTATTTTGGCTTTCAATCAGTTGCTGGATGAAGCAACCGTGCAAGCTATTCTTGAAAAACAGTTTCTTGAGGTACTCATCGCTCCAGCAATCAGTGATGCAGCAAAGGTGATTTTGGCATCCAAGCCCGCTATCCGCGTACTCATAACAGGGACCTGGCAACCTAACCATGAGTTTAAGTTAGATATGCGTCGCGTCGATGGTGGTTTATTAGTCCAGGAACACGATGATTTTGCAGTAAACAGTGATGAATTTATAACCGTCACCCGGAAAAAGCCTTCCCAGCAGCAAAAACAGGACTTACTCTTTGCCTGGTTAGCAGTAAAACATGTCAAATCAAATGCAATTGTATTTGCCAAAAATAACGCAACCATAGGAATTGGAGCAGGCCAAACCAGCCGTGTAATGAGTACGCGTATCGCTTTATGGCAGGCAGAACAAGCCGGTTTTTCTACTCTGGATTCAGTCATGGCATCGGATGCATTTATCCCCTTTGCTGACAGCATTGAAATCGCTGCCCAGGCCGGAATATCTGCCCTAATTCAACCAGGCGGATCAATAAGGGATAAAGAAATGATTGCTACGGCCGATGAAGCTGGAATCATCATGATCTTTACAGGATACAGGCATTTTAAACATTAGACGTCTTAAGACGCAAAACCGCTTTTCCGGCAAAGATGTTTGATATCGACCTGAAGAACCGTATCGATATTCATACGTTTTCCTTCTTGCATATCCAACATCGTTGCCCTGTCTTTATCGGCACAAATAAAAAAACCGCAGCCGTTTGTCCCGTCATATCGCCTGGATTGGCCAGAGGAGATGAGTAAATGGAGATCCAAATTTTCCAATCGGGCAGCAAGATGCTGGGCAGCAAAATCGTGATCCGTACCAATCTCCAGGCCAAAGGTAACATTTTCAATAGTAAAAACAGGAGAAAATAACCGATCTGACCATAAGTCCAGGGTTTCTAGTAAAAGATTTTCACCTGGTAGCGGCGTTTTACCAAAAAAAGCAACGTCAGGAATAGCAAGAGCCCCTGATTCATCTTCAGGACAAGGGAGAACCTCTAAACACTGACAATGAACCGAGGATAAGGCATTCAGGAACTCACTCTCAGACGTTAATTCTTTCACCGTACTATGTTGTTCATTTTTATTGACACTCAATAGATACCCTCCCTTTTTGATCAGTCTTAAACATTTGCCACTATAAAATACAGGAGCAATATTTTGCACATACACTGACGGGATAAAATGATCTGAATTGGATCGGAAATAGCTTTTCTCATCAGCAGCCAGTTTATCCACAGAAAGATAAACGCTACCTGGAATTAAAATAACCTGGGGGTATAGTGCACTGAGTGCCACCATTTCTCGCGCAAAATAATCCAAGGCAAGTGATTGAGGCAGGCATCCATGAGTTAGCAACCCACATCCACTTTTCCAAAAATCCCCAAAGCCTATAACCAGTGCAAGATGATCAGATGCGGTGGAAGGTTGAACGACTTCCATAGCCTGTTTGATGATCTCTGCCACCTGAGTCAAGAGGGCCAGGGCTTGCGATTTTAAGTCTAATGTCCTATTAATTACGGGTTCAAATCCTTTTGGTAAAAAGTAAACCCTTAGTTCCATACACAGCTCTACAGCAAACCACTATATAAATTATAGGCAAATAATCATCACTTTGTTTTCTTGCTAACAAATTGATTTCAAAGAGTTATAAAAAAATTGCCCTGTCGCTATAGGGGATCAGGCGTCGAGACTGTTTACATTTCACTGTAAACAGTCCCCGGGCAAAGCATCAGTATCTGTCATGGTTGAGTGCTTTGTAGATGTCCATAAACGTTGAAACTGAACTGATATTGATGGGAATATGTAATCGACGGGCAATATCACTAGCAGAAATAATACCGCGAATATGATGTAGGGTATTATCAATTACCAGAAAATGTTGGCTTCCTTCGTTTTTTAGCGTTTCTACGATATCTTTGACTTTTGCCCTTTGTACATCATTAAAATCAATCGCTTTCAATTGACTGCGGGGTGTCATCACTTCATTCACATAGATATCACGGCGCAGGGTGTGGTGATGAACACGCGACATGACTTTTTCGCCAATTAAATCACTATAGGCAAGCGTCCCTATAAATTCGCCATCCTCCAAAACCAATTTCAATTTAACATGCGTTTTTTTCATTAAATCTTCAGCGGTAACCACATCAAGTGACTGATCAATGACTAAGGGTTCTGTCTTTTTAAAATCAGTAAAGATATCCAATGCAGGAGAATCCAGCGTTATTTCAAAAATCTCATCAGGCGTGATGAGGTGGTCAATCTTACTAACATCACAGGTTTTTAAAATCATGGCTATTCCTTGTACTTCAGAGAGAAATAAAGACAACTGTTAGCCTTAAATATAAAAAAGCTATCAAGGGTAGAATAATTTTTTTAGTAAAAAAAATCTATAAATTCAGTTAGATCGGGAATTACTTCTCTATTTTTATCCATTCGCAAGATTTGACAACATACCCATTGGGGTATATAAAACTAATAAAATGGAGAATTACCATGTCAAATTACCCCTCACATGAAAAACAAATTTCCGGTCTCAATCGGGTTATTGGTCAACTGGAAGGCATTAAGCGCATGATTGAAGACAAACGCTATTGCGTAGAAATTATGTCTCAGTTACGTGCAGCACGTAATGCGATTAAAACAATTGAGTTGGGCGTACTTGAAACACATATAGGACATTGCGTGACTGAGGCCTGTTGTAGTGGTAATGAAGCCAATAAGGACGAACGTATTCGTGAGATTATTACTCTGTTGCAAAAGTATGAATAGGTGAACCGATGAACCACAACCACCATAAAGAACCAGACAAAATCTCAACAGAAAAAAAGAGTTGCTGCCATCATCCTGCTCATGCACCCCAACAACCGACTCAAAGCAAGGGTCCAGTTATTTACACCTGTCCAATGCATGCAGAAATCCGTCAGGACAATCCTGGTAACTGCCCTATTTGTGGTATGGCCTTAGAGCCTGAAACCATTTCTGCAGAAGAAGAGCATAACCCGGAATATCAGGATATGAATCGCCGATTGTGGATAGCGTTGGTGCTTAGCCTGCCAGTATTCATACTGGCTATGAGTGAGCACTTACTCAATCAATGGTTACCAATCCATCTCTCAATTTGGATCCAAATGATTCTGGCAACACCGGTTGTACTAGGGTGTGGCTGGCCGTTCTTTCAACGCGGCTGGCAGTCTCTTCAAACGGGTCATTTAAATATGTTTACCTTGATTGCCATAGGTACTGGGGTAGCCTGGGGCTATAGTGTAATAGCCACCCTATTCCCTGGTATTTTTCCCTCTTCTTTCCACAATGAAGAAGGAGTGGTTGCAGTTTATTTTGAAGCAGCTGCCGTTATTACTACCCTGGTTTTACTTGGCCAGGTATTGGAATTAAAAGCCCGGGCCAAAACCGGCGGAGCCATTCGTGCCTTATTACAATTATCTCCGGCCACAGCACATCGTCTTGACGAAAATGAACAAGAAACGGAGATAGATCTTGGCCACATCCAGGTAGGCGATTTATTGCGCGTACGCCCGGGAGAAAAAATACCTGTCGACGGTGAAATCGTTAATGGCAACAGTTATATCGATGAATCGATGATTACTGGTGAGGCAATGCCCGTAGCGAAAGAAAAGGGTTCCCCGGTTATTGGTGCTACCTTGAATCAGACAGGCAGCTTTACCATGAAAGCCATTCATGTTGGCCATGACACCATGCTGGCTCGAATCGTCCAACTGGTTAGCGACGCACAGCGCAGCCGTGCTCCTATCCAACGCCTTGCTGATGCTGTCGCAGGCTGGTTTGTCCCCCTGGTTATCTTGATTGCCATTATTGCTGCAATTTGCTGGGCAGTGTGGGGGCCTCAACCTGCTTTCAGTTACGCTCTTATCGCTGCTGTTTCCGTACTCATTATTGCTTGCCCTTGTGCCTTGGGACTAGCGACTCCCATATCGATTATGGTTGGCATTGGTAAAGGCGCAAGCCATGGTGTACTTATCAAAAATGCCGACGCATTGGAACGTATGGAAAAAGTAGACACTTTGATTGTTGACAAGACCGGTACGCTCACTGAAGGTCGTCCAAAGTTAACCCAAATCGTTACCCTCCCTGACTGGTCAGAGGATGAACTGTTGGCTTTAGCAGCAGCCCTTGAAAATTATAGTGAACACCCCCTTGGGCATGCCATTGTCAGCGCTGCAAAAGAAAAAAATCTGTCTTTTTCACCTGTCACTGACTTTGAAGCAGTGATTGGTAAAGGGGTTCAAGGCCTGGTAAATGGCCGCCCTATTGCGATTGGTAATTTGAAATTAATGCCTGCATCGGAAAGTACCAATCAATCTCTGTTTGATCAGGCTGAGGCCCTGCGTAGCGAAGGAGCTTCGGTGATGTTCATTGCAGTAGAGCATCAAATTGCTGCCATTCTGGCAGTTGCAGATCCCATTAAATCAACAACTCCGGCTGCAATTAGTATTCTTCAGCAAGAGGGCATTGAAGTGGTCATGCTAACGGGTGACAGCCAAAAAACCGCAGAAGCTGTCGCTGCCAAATTGGGTATTACTCAGGTTGTCGCTGAAATTATGCCTGAAGATAAAGGCCGAATTGTAGCCCAATGGCAACAGAAAAATAGAGTCGTTGCCATGGCGGGTGATGGGGTCAATGATGCCCCGGCACTGGCAAAAGCGGATATTGGTATTGCGATGGGTACCGGCACGGATGTGGCGATAGAAAGTGCTGGCATTACTTTGCTACACGGCGATTTACAGGGAATCGTCAAGGCACGTCTTTTATCCAAAGCAACGATGCGCAATATACGCCAAAATCTGTTTTTTGCTTTTATTTACAACGCATTAGGTGTTCCAGTAGCAGCAGGTATTTTATATCCCGTTATGGGGCTGCTCCTAAATCCCATGATTGCCGCAGCCGCCATGTCACTGAGTTCAGTATCCGTCATTATTAACGCACTGCGTTTGCGATGGGAAAAATTATGAAAAATAAATCCTTGCCCGCCAAGACACTGGCCAGAAAGAATTTGGCGCGCGTATTTGGGTATTAGCACTCGGAATGGTATTATTTTGTTCAACTATTATGACTGATGACAACCACAGCATAAAAGGGCTGTCTTGCAAGGAACGCTCGATGGTATTGATTGTAATAACACCGTTTTATCCTGGCGATAACGATCGGTCTATTTGGAGCGTTAAAAGTGAAAAATTTTATCCATAAGATTTTCAATAAATCTTTAATTTCGATTCTGGCACTAATGAGTTCTGCTTATCCCTTATTTGCCGATGCTAACCATCAACATAGCACGATGGACCATACAAAACACTCACACCCAGGCAAACAGAATTATCCCTCTACCCTGAAGCTCACTGTACAAAAAATCCTGGCGAAGGGGGGACAACAGCTTGTTACTATTAAATTAACTGATATTCAAACGAATCAACCGATTAATCTGAGGGATTTAAATGAGGTGCATACACAAAAAATACATCTATTGATTATCGATGATAACCTGAGTGATTATACCCATACTCACCCGCAAGCCACCAATAAAGCCGGCGTTTATCAATTTACATGGCAGCCCACACAAAAAAATGCCACTTATCGCATTTGGGCCGATCTGGTACCCACAAAAACTAACCGACAAGAATATGTCATTAGCAATTTGCTTAGTGCCCCTCAAAATACTTTAAGAAGCGCTCACCAACTTGCCAGGGAAAACACTGTCGATGGTTATACGTTCAAATTATCCTTTGATCAAAAGCAATTGAAAGTAGGAAAGCCAGCCTTGGGCACAATTCATATCACGGACACCAAAGGCAATCCTGTCCGCTCCCTGGAGTCCGTCATGGGGGCTTATGCACACATTGTAGGTTTTAATGATGATTTTAAAACAATCGTTCACATCCATCCAATGGGTAGCGAACCACAGAAAAGCTCCGATCGTGGCGGACCTGAATTACAATTTCATCTTGTTCCTGAAAAAGCCGGTTTTACCAAACTATACGCCCAGGTAAAAATTAACGGTAAAGAATTATTTGTTCCCTTTGGCATTAAGATTTATAAATCCTGATATTTTAAGGATCATGGGTACTTAGGGTATTCAATAGATAACGGCCTAAGCCGGGATTACCATCAGTGAATACCCTCTCCCCGCTTAGTCCGGCTGAAATGGTGTATGATGGATCTGTTCTTCGTTGTTCTTTACAGGAGAAACCATAACCTGTTTAAGCCAACTTTCTGGATCTACCCCTGCCTGCACAACCATTGACATCAGCTCAGCCAGTTCTTTTTTTAGCATTTGTTGTTCGCTACTGAGACGATGGTAAGTCTCTTGCAAGGCTTCATTTTGCTCTTTACTTTGTGCTAACGCGGTTTCCAGCTCATGAAGATGTTCTTTCTTATGAAATCGCGATTTGCGGGCAGACAAGAGATTAGACAAACGCCTGAGCTCTCGTTTCTCCTCTACAGAAAGAGACTTTTTCCTTGCTTTTAAACTTTCAACCTGTTGTTCATAAAGCCCATATTTTTCCATCTCTTTGCCATTTTTATCCGTTTTATCTGGTAAGGGGAAGAATGCGTAAGGACTTACTAAATCATTGCGTGAAATAGAGCGATTTACTCTATTGATTTTTGAAGTCATAGAGGGCTGCTGTGAAGAAGAGTCGGTTTCAAACCCGGAAAGGCTGGTATTTATAAACGTCGGCTCTTCTAATTGAAATCCAATTGCCCCCTGCAGTAATACTTCCTCCTCTTCCGCCTCTTCCTTCTTAATTGGAGTAGCAGGTAATACAAGCTCTGGCAAATAGAATTCTGCATATTCTGCTGACACAACAGGGGCTAATAACCGTTGTTGCTCACGATAATTGCTGGAATAATCTTCCCATACTTTCATTGAAACTTCTGCTGGCGTAGAAGAAGGATTTTTCAACGCACCTATCAGAAATTCCAAAAGAGAACTTTGTAAGTTGGTCAGTGCAATCAAGTCGCCTTTAGCGGCGAACTCATGAGGATCTAGGGCAAGAAAAGTAGCTAAGAAATGTTGTGTCGTCTGTTGCGTCTGATAAAACTCAAGCATTTATTTCCCCTGTAATTAGCTCAAATTCAAACGAATCAGTCTAACAGGGGAAAGGTTAAGGAATTCTTAACAATTTCCTTAACCTTTATAGGCTATGCTGCTGCCATCCAGTTTGTTACCCATATCCGGCTCTTGGGGCTTTTCCTGGAGGTCATGGAGGCCCTTCTTTAGTTGCTTGCATTTTTCTGTCGAATCAACTTTTTCAACTTTAACTGGACCGATTGCTTTGACTGCCTCATCCCTAATATCACTAATGGCAGAAGTAATGACATTGCCAAGAGGTTTTAGACCAAAGCTATTTTTTATAGCAAAACCAATCCCCTCAAACGCATAGGCCACCGCTGAAGCAAGCCCCTTGAGCGGGTTCCAACCAACTTTGCCTATCACATCATTGCAACGTCTACCAAAATCCTGCAACGCAGTACCTACAGCCGATAAAATCCCTCCACCCAGATGACCCAAACTAAAAGTCAAATCAACGGTTTCCTTAAGCAAACTAAGCCCAGCGTGAATGAACTCCGCCATGACTACTCGTGGCACGGAGGTATCTTTCACTTGAAAATGGCGATCATGTTGGGCCAATAACCCTCGTAACATGTGGGGTAACTGGCTAGCACTTGATGCTTCCGTCAAATGTTTATAATGTTCTTCAACTTTATTTAACACTTTATCGTATTTATCTTGCGGTGAACCAGGTTCATTTTCAATGATGTTTCTCACTTCATCGCGTAACGCTTGCGCTTTACCAGCCTGGCTTCTTTGTGAAAAAGCGAGTAACTCCGATTTTTCTCGCTCATATTTAAAAGTGAGACGATGAACATCTTTTTCAAGAGCTGCCAACTTGGCGACATCAGGATCAAGGGTTTTCGCGCCCTCTGGCAACATGCCAGGGAACATTTGTCTCACCGTAGAACAAGGTTCTGTACAATACACACCACCTGGCTCACCCACAGTTGGCTCTTGTCCATCCAAGCCAACCCCACGCGCACTCAAACGATCAAAAAGCGCTGGATCTTCATCTTTTAATTGCTTTAATTCCTTAATCACGTCTTCAGTCTTGGAAGCACTGTCATCAGGAAAATGTGGATCTTTCTGATTCTGTTCAAATAAATAGTTAAAGACTTTAGGGTAAGATACTTTAAACAACTCCCGCTCGAGTTGGTTAACAAAAAAATCAGAATTTTTTACATAGAAATCAAGATGATTGTTTAAGCTTCTCACATCTCTAGGCACGGGTATCCCATCTACAAGCTTCACTGTTTTACCCGACTTCAAATAAGCCTCCCGTTCTTGATGATGTTGATTAAATAACTTCAACATCTCTTTACTTTGTGTTTCGGGAGGAAATTGCGATATGTCAGAATAGGGATTCCCTGCTTTTTTTGGATCGCTGGTAACCATCTGCGGCATTTTGCCATCTTTAAAGGTCGTACCATGTTGGGTTAAAAACTAATAAAGAGAATGCCACATAATTTTTGCACCACTCTGCATGCTATCCTTCTTAATCTTGGTCGTATCAGAATGGTTACCATACATAGGGAGCATAGATACCTGGGTATTTGGTGAAGCAATAATAGCCCGTGTCATATCTTGCGGTTTGAAATCGCGACGCATTTCATCCGTTTGCAATACGGCTACATAACTCTTTACATTATCCGGAATAACTCTCCTGTCCATTACCCCTTTGTCACTCATCCCGGCAACAGGATCCATGGCAAAAATATTAATCTCTAAATTCTTTAACTTTCTTAGAACTTCAGCTCCTTTTGGACTTAAGTTATCTTTTTTTGCCTCTGCCTCTAATGCCAATTCCAATTTTTTCAACCGATTGGCAATCTCGATACAAGTCACGGAGCCACGGCTAAAACCGCTTAAATTCAGGGTATTTTTATCATCTTCTTGTTTAAGTAACCATTTTACAACGTCGTTTACCGATTCTTTTGCATTGGGTGTGACTTCTTTACCCAACATACCTGGCCCCTCTCGTACAAATCTGTCCTCAGGAGGTATAGCCTCGGAAAATTGAGAAATAATGTTCTTTTTCTTCATGGTACTTTTTTCACCAGTACCAAAACAAAATCCAGTAAATGTAGCCATAATGAGAAATCAGTAGGTGATTTAAGATTAGTATAGATGACAAACAATTAAGCAAATATTAGCAAAGACAAGAAACCTGCTTAATTGTAGTTATTTTACAACCGTTGGTTGTTTGCAGAAGAACGTATCAGGAGTGCAGAAAGCACTCCTGGCAGGTAAAAACATCAGTCATCCAATAATCCAAGTGCCTTCACTGTATCACGTTCCTGACGTAATTCATTCAGTGTTGCATCGAATTTGGCTTGACTGTAATCATTAAAGGGTAAGCCTTCCACCACGCGAATTTCGCCGTGTTCGCGACGGCAAGGGAATGAGAAGATCAATCCTTCATCCACCCCATATTCCCCCTCAGAACTACGGCAAACTGAGAAAGATTCATTGGCTACTGTATCATTTACCAAATGATTAACACCCTGAATAACCGCGTTTGCAGCCGAGGCAGCCGAAGACAATCCGCGTGCTTTAAGAATTGCGGCACCGCGTTGCTGAACAGTAGTCACAAAGGTCTCTTTTAGCCATGCCTCATCTTTAATCACGGTTGGTACCGGTAAACCATTAATTTTCGCGTTATAAAAATCAGGGTATTGCGTTGAAGAATGGTTACCCCAAATCGTCATTTGGCTCACTTTAGTGATATCGACCCCGGCTTTTTGGGCAAGCTGGGTGCGTGCACGTAACTCATCCAGGGTTGTCATTGCGTAAAATCTATCATTAGGTATATCCCTCGCATGATGCATGGCAATCAGGCAATTGGTATTACAGGGGTTACCAACAACAAAGACACGCACATCATCAGCAGCATAATCGTTAATAGCCTGGCCTTGTTTAGTAAAAATGCCGCCATTAATTTGCAATAAATCAGAACGCTCCATGCCTTGCTTGCGTGGTACTGAACCAACCAGTAAAGCCCAGTTAACGTTTTGCATCGCTTCATTCAGATCAGACGTGCAAACAATACGTTTCAACAAAGGAAAGGCGCAATCATCCAACTCCATTGCGACTCCTTCCAGCGCAGGTAAAGCCTGTTCCAGTTCGAGTAAATGTAATTCCACGTCTGTGTGGGGACCAAACATTTGACCGGAGGCAATTCGAAATAGCAAAGCATAACCAATTTGCCCCGCAGCCCCGGTTACAGCAACTCTAACGCGATTGTTCATGATTTTTTTCCTCGTTTAACCATTGTTTTACTAATAAAAGCGCCGCGATGCTGCGGGCTTCAGAAAAATCGGGCCGCGCCAACAATTCTTTCCAGGCGCTTAAGGGCCACTCCACTACCACTGGCGGTTCAGGTTCGTCACCAGGCAAGGGAGCCGTGTACAATTCACGTGCCACAACCAGCTCAAGACGCGCCCCAAAATAGCCTGGCGCTAAGGTCATGGATTTAAGCCAGTCCAATTGTCTGGCTCCCATACCCACTTCTTCCTGCAATTCGCGATGCGCCGCATCAAGGGAAGACTCCCCTTTTTCAATTAAACCTTTAGGAAAGGCTAATTCATAAGAATCAGTACCTGCAGCATATTCCTGCACTAACAGCAAGGATTCTCCTGCCGTAATTGGCACAATCAACACCGCTCCATGGCCATGGCTGCGTATACGCTCATACACCCGTTTTGCACCATTAGCAAAACGAAGATGCATTTCTTCGATAGTAAACAGTGATGACTTGGCAATCACTGTTCTCTTTGTGCAGACTGGTTTTTCCCGCATTCTCACCTATTACCTTTCGCACGCCATCCCAAAGCTAATCGTCTAAATTTACTGTAAGAATCAAAAGCTCAGGATTTTGTGGTAAAATTTCCGTCATGATACTATTGCCTTTCTCAACAAGCCAGTCTGATTTTTAAAACGATGTTTCCTACCTCTTTATATATCCATATCCCCTGGTGTATCCGTAAATGCCCTTATTGTGATTTTAACTCCCATAAGAGCCCCGCATCCTTACCTGAAGAATCTTATGTACAGGCTTTGGTTGCTGATTTTAAAGCGGATCTTACCCATTTTCCTGCCCGGGAAATTCATAGTATTTTTATTGGAGGCGGGACACCAAGCTTATTTTCAGCCCATGCCTATGAGTCTTTATTTAACCAATTACAGCAATTAGTAAAATTCTCAAGTGACATTGAAATTACTCTTGAAGCAAATCCCGGTACAGTCGAACAGCAACGATTTAATGACTATCGGCGATTAGGTATCAACCGATTATCTCTGGGAATACAAAGTTTTAACCCCATTCATCTACAAGCCTTAGGACGTATTCATGATGCCCTGCAAGCCCATAAAGCCATCGAAGCAGCGCGCCAGGCAGGCTTTGATAATATCAACATCGACATCATGTACAGCTTGCCGAGACAATCCGTTGCAGAGGGGTTAGAGGATTTACAAACAGCACTTGCCCATCAACCCGAGCATTTGTCGTGGTATCAGTTGACGATTGAACCCAATACTGTCTTCTATAAGAAACGCCCTCCTTTGCCTAACGAGGAAGAAGCCTGTACGCTGGAAGAACAGGGATTGGCATTATTGGCTGCCCACGATTTTAAACGCTATGAAATTTCAGCCTTTTGCCAACAGGAAAAATTTGCCAGACATAATTTAAATTACTGGCTTTTCGGGGATTATTATGGCATTGGTGCCGGTGCACATGGAAAAATATCGCTTGGCCAAACCATCTATCGTACAAGAAAACAACGGCAACCCGCCGATTATCTCGCGTCAGATAAAGCCTTTCTCGTTGAGCGAGAAACGGTTGCCCCTGATTCCTTGCTATTCGAATTCATGCTCAATGCGACGCGCCTGGAACAGGCCATCCCCCACGCTCTCTTTAGCGAACGTACGGGACTCCCTTTTGACCGCTTGCACCCTCTTCTGGTCCATGCAGCCAGTAAGGGACTGATCACCCTTGATGAGCGCTTTTGGCAAATTACCCCTTTCGGGCGCCGTTATACTAATGATTTACAAGCCTTATTTCTGCCCGACTAACAGGGGTTTAATTCTATGTTTGTACCTAAAAATTGTTAATAACGGACAAATGCACCATTTCATTTCAGTTTTGTCATTGCTTGGCTTGGTAGCCGGTTTTATTTTGTACGCTGCCTGCGCGGCAAAAAACTCTTTAATTAATAGGGAAAATATTTTTTGCAATCAATCTGTTTAATGGATAAACATCACGCCTTCCCTTTGGCTTACTTTCCCTATAATTTCATTCTTTAGGTTGTGATAAGAACTTCACAAGTATATTGCTTTCCTCGATAATGAATTCTTTCTTTTGCTAGGAGGCATCATGTTAAGCGCCCTGCTATTTATTTTTGTCGTTGTTATTGCTTATTTAGCTGGCTCGGTATGTTCTGCAGTCATTGTCAGCCGTATTTTTTCTCTCCCTGATCCACGCGTTACAGGTTCGCAAAATCCAGGGGCAACCAATGTATTACGCCTGGCAGGCAAAAAATATGCGCTCATTGTTTTGATAGCCGATATGCTAAAGGGCCTTCTACCGGTCGTGTTAGCCAAAGCCCTGGGAGCAGGACCTGCTACCATCAGTTTTACCTGTTTTGCTGCAGTAATGGGACATATGTATCCCGTCTTTTTTAATTTTCAAGGCGGCAAAGGCGTCGCTACCGCGATTGGTGCTTTATTAGGATTCCATTTTATTCTCGGAGTCATGGTCATTGCTACCTGGCTTCTGGTTGCCAACTTTAGCCGTTATTCGTCCCTGGCTTCCATGGCTGCCGTCGTGTTAGCTCCTGTTTATGCCATAGTCACCATGAGCGGCGTGGAGACTTTGCCTCCATTATTGTTTATTGCCATGTTTATCCTTTATAAACATCGTGAGAATATTACTCGTTTAATCGATGGCGAAGAACCAAAAATTCGTTTTGAAAGCCATTCGCTCAATGAGGAAATCAGCGCCGCTTTGAAAGAACAGGTTGAAGAAGAGAAAATAGAACACGCTGAAGAATTGGAGCACAAGAAGGAATTAAAGCACATGCAGGCTACCCTGGAAAATGAGACGTCTGCTGCAGCACCGAAAGCAAAACCTAAAAGCCCCAGGAAGAAAGTAACCAAAAAGCCCAAGGCCTAAAACCTTCTTGCGAAAAATTACTCCTGGCAAAGAGGTTTTACTGTTCAGCCAAAGGCCAACGCGCTTTTACGTCGATGGCCTGGCTACTATCCCTTTCACCACGTGCCAAATGCAAATACCCGGCATAAGCCACCATAGCACCATTGTCAGTACAATATTCTGTGCGGGGAAAATAAACCTCGCCCTGCAATCCTTGCATTAATGCTTTTAATGAAGCTCTCAATGCCTGATTGGCACCCACACCGCCAGCAACAACCAGGCGACGACTTGCAGTCTGTTGCAACGCTCGCTTACATTTAATCAATAATGTTTCTACCACGGCCTGTTGAAAGGCTTTTGCTATCAAGACCCTGGCAATATCATCTTTGGCACTATTGTTCCAGGTCGTCAGTGCATGTGTTTTAAGGCCGCTAAAACTAAAGTCCAGGCCGGGCCTATCCGTCATGGGGCGTGGAAAAGGAGGCAATGAACTGACCGTTTCTGGTACCACTTGATCAGCCAATCCTGCCAAAATAGCGCCTCCCGGGTAAGGAATGCCCATCAGTTTTGCCGTTTTGTCGAAGGCCTCACCCACTGCATCATCAACCGTATCCCCTAATAAATGATAATCCCCCAAACCCCGTGCTTCTATTAGTTGGGTATGGCCACCTGAAACCAACAACACTAAAAACGGAAAATCAAGCTGAGGGGAATCAAGTTTTGCTGCCAATAAATGCGCCTCGAGATGATGAATTGCCAAAGCAGGCTTTTTGAGGCCCAAGGCTAAACTCTTGGCAAAACAGGCGCCTGTTAGCAAAGCGCCAATCAAGCCAGGCCCTGCCGTATAGGCAATCGCATCAATAGCAGTTTTATCGAGCTTCGCCTGCTGCAAAACCTCGTTAACCAGAGGTACTAAATATTTGACATGATCACGGGAGGCTAATTCCGGTACGACACCACCGTAACTCTGGTGAGTCGCAATTTGAGAATGAAGTGCATGCGCTACCAAGCCTTTTTCAGAATCATAAATCGCCACGCCTGTTTCATCGCAGGATGACTCAATTCCCAGTACTCGCATCAACACCTCTATCAATTCAATAATGCCCATCAATTATACGGAAAGATGCAGCTAACGCCAAAAACAAATAGAATAGACGTCCAAACCGGCAAGTTTTAAAAAATTCCACTTTTATCTGCTATCGACAACTCGATTCAGACCAGGAAATCCTGTATAAACGATCGAAAAAACAAGTTTTTAGAGCCATTATAAGCGAATTCACAAATAACTCTGCAAATCTAAGTGACAATAAACTTGACGATTGCATCAACTGGCACTAGAATTGCCAGCCTATTGTGTTCAATTAAATCAGAGGACTAAATTAATGCCTACCGTTCGTGTGAAAGAAGGCGAAAATCCTGAATACGCACTACGTCGTTTCAAGCGATCTTGTGAAAAAGCTGGAATTCTTACTGAGTTACGTCGTCGCGAGTTTTATGAAAAACCTACTGCTGAGCGTAAACGCAAGCAAGCTGCTGCAGTCAAACGTCATCTTAAGAAAATTTCTCGTGATACGTCTGCTCGTCGCAACGTTAAGCATAGACGCAAGTAATTATGACTATTAAAGACCGCCTTAGTAACGATCTGAAAGACGCCATGCGTGCCAGAGACAAAAAGACGCTGGATACCTTGCGTCTTGTTACTGCTGCAGTCAAGCAAGTTGAAGTTGATGAGCGAATTGTTGTTGATGAAGAGCGAATGCTTGTCATCCTCGATAAACTCGCCAAGCAACGCAAGGAATCAATTGCTCAATTCCAAGCTGCGGGACGTGATGATTTAGTCGCGCAGGAACAATTTGAATTGGATCTTATCAGTCAGTATTTACCTGAACCCTTGTCTGAAGCCGATATTGAAGCGCTTCTCGCCCAAGCGCTTGCTGATGTAGGCGCTGAAAAAATGAGTGACATGGGTAAAGTAATGGCACAGCTTAAACCGCAATTGCAAGGGCGGGCTGATATGAGCAAGGTCAGTGCGATGATAAAGGCTAGATTGAGTTAGCCTGCTATCATGTCTGGCTTAATCCCGCGGCCATTCATTGACGAACTCCTCCATCGAACAGATATCGTCGAGTTGATTGATGGTTATGTGCCACTTAAAAAGAGTGGCCATAGCTTTGTAGCCTGTTGTCCCTTTCATAGCGAAAAAACCCCTTCCTTCAATGTTGTTGCGAAAAAACAGTTTTATCACTGCTTTGGTTGTGGTGCGAGTGGTAATGCCATTAGTTTTGTGATGAGTTATCTCAATCAAGGCTTCACGAACGCCGTTGAAACGCTGGCTTCACGACTCGGGATGCAAGTACCCCGGGAAGGCGATTCCGAAAAAAATCAGCAATCGCTAAGCCTCTACCAATTATTAAATCGTGTGAGTCAATTTTATCAGAAAACCTTGAAAAATCAGGGACAAGTTGCTATTGACTACCTGCGCCAACGGGGCCTTAGCGGCGAAATAGCCAAATTATACCAATTAGGCTATGCACCACCCGGATGGCAAACTTTAGAAACTCAATTTAAAAACAATAAAGCCGAACTGATTACGACGGGCATGCTTATTCAAAAAGATGATGGCAAAACCTATGATCGCTATCGCCATCGTATTATGTTTCCCATTCATGATCGGCATGGCCGGATTATTGGTTTTGGTGGACGGGCAATTGAAGCCAGCCAGAAACCCAAATACTTGAATTCACCCGAAACAACCATTTTTCAAAAAAGCCGCGAGCTCTATGGCTTACATCAAATACTGCAACAACAGGTTACCATTGATGCCATCCTGGTTGTTGAAGGCTATATGGATGTCATCGCCCTGGCCCAATACGGTATAACCAATGCGGTCGCTGCCTTGGGGACCGCAACCAGTACCTACCACATCCAACTCCTGAGCAGGCATACCAAACAGCTGATTTTTTGTTTTGACGGTGATGCCGCAGGTCGACAAGCTGCATGGCGAGCCTTGGAAAGCTGCTTGCCGCACTTAAATAATGGACTTGATGCCAGTTTTATTTTTTTACCCGACGGCCAGGATCCCGATAGTCTGGTTCGAGCCGAAGGCCAAAATGCCTTTAGGGAACGCCTGGAAAAAGCCACGCCTTTAAACCGTTTTTTCCTTGATACCATCGCTGCTGCTATTGATACCAACAGTGCGGCTGGTAAAAGTCAGCTCATCAATGCCGCCAAACCTTATCTGCTCAAAATGCCAGAAGGTCCCTATAAACAATTATTGGTGGATGAAATAGCACGCATGACGCGTATCGAAAATCATCGTATTAGCCAACTTACTCAGGATCAGGGCAGTGAAAAAATAAACGATATCAAGACCATTACCCGCTCGCCTCTTCGGCTGGCCATTGCACTTCTTATCCAGCACCCGGAGATTTTCGCCGCATGCCAATCGCAAATAAGCTTTGAATGGGTCGACAGCAAAGAACAGGAAATTCTGCAAAAATTAATCCATCATGTTGCGCAATATCCTGAAAGCAATACAGCCTCTCTTGTAGAACTGTGGCGTGATACCGCTTTTTTTGAGCCAATTAGCAAATTAGCGGCCTGGGACCACCAGGTCCCTGAAAAAGCTTTAACGAAAGAATTTATTGATATCATTCTATTCTTACAAAAACAGAACTTAGAAAATAAAATTAACCAATACATTGCAAAATCCAGAAATCAGGGCTTAACTATTTCTGAGAGGTTAGCTTTACAAGAGATGCTGCAACAACGGCATCAAACAGCCCATGACAAAAATTAACGCAGAATATACTGGCATGTTTGTCCTCTGGGGTTTATAATCAAAACCTTTTTGTAATCACTCACCCGATAAGTGCCTATGACCATGAATGACCAAGAACAACAGCGCTCGCAAATCACTAAAGTCATCAGCTTAGGTAGAGAGCAGAATTACCTAACTTATGCCCAGATCAACGACCTGCTACCCAATATCGTTGATACGGAACATTTTGATGTGATCATCTCTATGTTGGAAGGCATGAATATTAAAGTATTCGAACTCCCTCCCAGTGATGATGAGTTGGCGCTGCTGGGTAACACTGAAGAAATACCCGAGGATGTCGAAGAAGCTGCGGCTGTTCTTGCTTCTGTGGATAAAGAGACAGGACGTACCACTGATCCCGTACGGATGTATATGCGTGAAATGGGTACTGTCGAACTCTTGACCCGCGAAGGTGAAATACGGATTGCCAAGCGCATTGAGGAAGGCATCTATCAAGTATTGAAATCGTTGGCGCATTATCCAGAAACGATACAACTCATCCTTGAAGATTATGAGCGGGTTCTGGTTGAAGAAATACGCCTTAGTGAAGTGATTAGTGGCTTTGCCGATGACGATGAAGAAGCACCGGCAGCCAGTATCGGTTCCATGCTCGACGAATCGCAACAGGAAGAGCTGATTGTTGGTGATGTCGATGTTGAAGATGAAGAAGGTGAAGGCGGCCTGGCAGAAGCTGACGATGGCCCCAATCCTGAGCAAGCCAAGATTTATTTCGATGAATTACGTGAGAATTTTGATAAAGCGATGGTAGCGCTGCAAGCCAATGGCCGTACCGCTAAAAAAACCATCGAACTGTTGGATGTGATGTCGGAATCGTTCTTGAAGTTAAAATTAACGTCAAGGCAAGTTGATCGGTTAACTCGTCATTTCCGTCAATTACGTAATCACATTCGTGAGTTTGAGCGCAGCATCATGCGGCTTTGTATTGAAAAAGCGCGCATTCCCCGCAAACTCTTTATTGACACCTTCCCTGGCCAGGAAACGGATATGAGCTGGCTTGAAACGCTGGTTAGCAAGCAAGGGAAAAAGCTGGATTTAGTGCGCATTGAAGAATATAGCGAAGAAATCAAACGCCTCCAATCAAGACTGGTCGCCTTTGAAGAAGAATATGGTTTAACCATTGCTGAAATTAAAGATATTAACCGCAAGATGTCTATTGGCGAAGCAAAAGCCCGCCGTGCCAAGAAAGAAATGGTGGAAGCCAACTTGCGTCTGGTTATTTCAATTGCCAAGAAGTACACCAACCGCGGCTTACAGTTCCTTGATTTGATTCAGGAAGGCAACATTGGCTTGATGAAGGCCGTTGATAAATTCGAATACCGCCGTGGCTATAAGTTCTCAACCTATGCGACCTGGTGGATTCGTCAGGCCATTACGCGTTCGATTGCAGACCAGGCACGTACGATTCGTATTCCAGTACATATGATTGAGACGATTAACAAGCTCAATCGCATTTCACGCCAGATTTTGCAAGAAACAGGGCGCGAGGCAACACCGGAAGAGCTGGCAGAAAAAATGGATCTGAGCGAAGATAAAATACATAAAGTATTAAAAATCGCGAAAGAACCTATTTCAATGGAAACCCCGGTCGGTGACGATGACGATTCGCACTTGGGTGATTTCATTGAGGATAATAATATTGAATCGCCGATTGATTGCGCAACCGCTGAAGGCTTACGCGAAGCGACGCTCGAAATTCTGGAAACCCTGACTCCACGCGAAGCGAAAGTATTGCGTATGCGTTTTGGTATCGAGATGAATACGGATCATACCCTGGAAGAAGTTGGTAAACAATTTGACGTAACCCGCGAGCGGATCCGCCAGATTGAAGCAAAAGCCTTACGTAAATTGCGCCACCCCTCCCGCTCAGAGAAGCTCCGTAGCTTCCTCGAGGGTGATGAAAGCTAATGGTATCCTGATTGTTGGGGAATACGCCTGTATTCCTCAACAATCAGGCTAAAAAATTAAAAATCTTGTGGTATTAAAGCGTTATTACCATTACAATGGCAACTCTTCGGGCCCATAGCTCAGTTGGTTAGAGCAGCGGACTCATAATCCGTTGGTCCTAGGTTCAAGTCCTAGTGGGCCCACCAATTAAATCGATAAGTTACAATTGATTTTCCTAATACCCTAAAATCCATTGTGGGGATTTTGTGGGGCAGAAATAATAAAAACTTAATATTCAGGTTAAACCCAATTCTCAATTTTTAGCTTATCCACCCGAGAAAACTCTTTCTCATTATTAGTCACCAGAGTAATGCCCAACTCTAAACAATGAGCAGCTATCCACAAGTCATTATTACCTATCACTCGACCTTGTTTTTCTAATCCTGCTCGAATAACTGCGTAATATTCTGGAACTTTCAATGAGAGGGATAAAGGTAGAATGTAATTACACACCTGATGAACCAACTCCATTGCTTTTTTTGCCTGATTACTTTTTTGGGCACCATACATCAACTCGCCATAAGTAATTGCTGACATGCCAACCATCCCCACTTCTAATTGCTCAAATTTTTCAAGCACGGATTTAGGCTTTTGCTTCATGATATGGATGCAAATATTGGTATCAAGAAGATACTTTAAAGACATTCCTAAAACTCCCTATCCTGCGGTTTTTCATCCACACGCCCTTCTGCAAAGAAATCTTCTGGCATTTGCGTCATTAGTTGAAATGCCTGTTTAAGATTATCTGGCACCTCTCTTATAATGAGCTCATTATTTCTTTTGAAGATTTCAACCCTATCGCTGTTGATATGGTATTTTTTAGGAATTCTGACTGCTTGAGAATTACCTGATTTAAACACTTTTGTAGCAGTCATATTAGTACCCTTTCACAAAAAGTATATACATAAAGTATATACAAAATCGAATTATTCTCCAATTATCATTGAACCATATGATGAATTAAAAACTCGCAGCAAGCGTAGCCTGGTTGCTTGCAACCAGGATTTCAACATAATTCCCTATACCTCATTCACCAAAACCACACCCCGAGAACGTTCTACTCCAATTTTT
This sequence comes from Legionella feeleii, assembly GCF_001467625.1. GTDB lineage: Bacteria > Pseudomonadota > Gammaproteobacteria > Legionellales > Legionellaceae > Tatlockia > Tatlockia feeleii. The sequence goes on along the minus strand of NZ_LNYB01000032.1, from coordinate 1,121 downwards.
CGGTAACAAACCTTCCCTGACATACCTATGGAAACTTGAGTGAGGCCAATCGATAGCTTCTTTTACCAATCCGTGTTTCACCGGATTAAAATGAATGTAACTCATATGAGTACAATACTCTGGTAAATCCTGGTTGCAAGCAACCAGGCTACAGTTTGTCTATTGAACGAACGATAAAAAAGAATAGTTTAATCAAAGCATTGCTTCTAAAATGGCTATGCATTAAATAATTATACTTGTTATGATACCATTTTTGTGAAAACGCATTGCCAGTCTTAAGCAGCATACTATTGTGCATATCTGCAGTGTAATAAAAAAATAATAGATGAAATGGGAATAGTACCTAACAACAATAATAATTTTAGTCATAAAACTGTTATTAATTTTCTCAATGATCAGAAATATACTGCTCCAACTGGTGTACCCACTCCTGCAACAAGAACATATTTTCAAATTGCTGGTTTATTAAGACAACTCAAGGATTCTAGGGTAGATGCGGACTATTATCTAAATAAAACTATATCACATCAGAATTGTGTTGATGCAATCAACACAGCACAAGATATCCTAGACCAATTAAATAAGATTTAACCAGCAAGCTAGCGTAGCCTGGTTGCTTACAACCAGGATTAAGAAAGGCCAATCGATAACTTCTTTTACCAATCCGTGCTTCACCCGATTAAAATGAATGTAACTCACATGAGTACAAAAATCTGATTCATCTCGTATACATGCCGCCCGGCGATTTTTGGTAAATCCTGGTTGCTTGCAACCAGGATTAAGAAAGGCCAATCGATAACCTCTTTTACCAATCCGTGTTTCACGGGGTTAAAATGAATGTAATTCACATGTGTACAAAAATCTGATTCATCTCGTATACGATGCTGCCATAAATTGTACTCATTTCGCTGTTCTTTTAATAACGGCTCGCCAGCGGATACTTGCACCCAATCAATTAACATTTTTACATCGGGGGGCAAAAATCTGGGCGCAATACTCTGGTTAATCCTGGGTGCAAGCAACCAGGCTACGCTAGGCTCAATCACCATTTAAATTGAATACAATAAAAAAATCCGTAAACTGTTATTTTTCACAATTTCAAGGGAATAGTAGTCAAATGC
>NZ_LNYB01000031.1:96115-142988 GCF_001467625.1 Legionella feeleii | reverse complement strand
GATATGACCGTTGTGACTCCATTTTTATCTCGTCCATTGCTCTCGCTGCCATTGCTATTTGGGCATAATTAAATGGTGATTGAACCTAATTACCCGTAAGATTGCCAAAAAAATTGGGTGGCATGCTCAATATCAGCCTAGCCAATTAGAAGAGGGAAATTTAGTTTATGTACTGACAAAAGAAGAACTTCATATTCCCAAAGTCAACGAGGGTCATCTTAATTTATCTTTACATGCAAACCCTCTTTTAGTGTTAAGTCATCACACGGATCTGGCAAAAATTACCAGTATTGATCTTGGTTTGGCTTATCTGAAGGAAGGAGAGGTTACTCAATTACTTAAATTGGTCCCTCAACTTAAAACAATACAAATTTCAGGCTTGGAAACATGGAAGGGGGAATTAGAAAACAGTATCAAAACCCATGGTCTTGAAATGATTATTTCTGCTGATTCGAAGGCCTATGTTGATACTGAATTAGATCCTAAACAATGGGAATTAAAAAAATTCACTTCAAAATTTTATAAGCAACATGCGGGAATGCTTACCTTTTTTAATAAGGGTATTGCCAGTTTGGAAAAAGAAGCTGGTGCTGCAGAATATAAGCCTGATAAACAAGAATCACCCCAAGACTATCTTGCACGCATAGAAGTTCGAGCTAACAAAGGGGATGATATAGCAAGTTATATACTGGCAAAAAAACTGTCAGAAGAGATAACAAATTTTCAAAATTTGCAAAAAAGTTTTAAATATTGGTCTGTCTTATATGAAAAAGGATATCCTGTTCTTTTTGAACTAGAGAAAGTTCACCATCTTCTGGAAAAGGCAAATCCATTACAGGATCTTTATGCCAAATTGAATGAGACATTTTCTAAATTTAAGCCAAATGGCTGATGAGATGACTATGAAATTTTTTTGTAAGAAATGCGGTATTCGTGTGACTCCAAAAATAGAAATAGTGAAGCAGTTGAGTAGTTCGCCTATTCAAATTTACTTTTGCAGTCAATGTAATGAACGATTATTGCAGTTAGGGGGACGTCCTAATTTGTGGGTTGGAATTTGGGAATTTGCCCTGTTTGATTTACTACGAGTCATTTATTTTGAAATGAAGCGATTCTTGTGTCGTTGGAAATCTAAATAACTGCCTCTTTGTAAATAGTCTTATTCTAGCTTTTCCTCCTGTCAGTTATACTCTCGGCATTGATGCCACCAGGAGAGTAAATGCCTTTTAATCTTATAACGGATTGGTTAGCCCAGGAAGCTAACGCCGGCTCAGTATGTCCTGACAGAGCTGTTTTATCGACGGTGACTTCTGCGGGTATTCCGCATAGCCGTGTGGTAGCAATTAAAGCGATTGAGGAGGAGAGTGAGAGCGTTTTATTTTTTACACAGCGGGGAACAAGAAAGTTTATCGAGTTAACGGAGAATCCACAGGTTTCAATGACTTTTTGGTTTGCAATGCAGCAGCGACAGATTATCCTGGAAGGAGTTGCCAAGCCGCTTTCTTTACAAGAAAATGAAATTTACTGGCGAGCTCTTCCACGCGAACGCCAATTACGTTTTTCTACCTATGCGTCTACCTCAGGTAAGGCTATCGATTCCCTTGTTGAGTTAGACAAAAAACTTGCAGTACTTAAACAACAATATCAAGATGTCCCATCGCTCCCCATGAGTGAATTTTATAGTGGATTTCGTGTATTCCCTGACACGATGTATTTTTATACCTTAGGCTCAGAATCATTTTCTGAAATGATAAACTATGTGAAAAATACAAGTGGTTGGAGTCAACAATTGCTTTCACCTTAGGCGGGAGAGCGAAGGTTAATTAAAGGGACGAGGTATCGCTTTTTATAAATTGGAAACTACAAATTCTGCAGGCTGAATCCCTGCTAATTCTTTTTTACAATGAAGGGGAGTAACGCCCAGTTATCTTTTGTGCAAAAACAATACAATAAGTCTATAATTTATGAAACGAACAAGGAAGAGCTGACCAAGTTCAACAGAGAACACATGGAAAAAGGATTAGTCAGATGAAAACCTTCGCTCTATTGATTCTCTTTTTATCTTCTTTTCAAGCAGAAGCTGTCACTGCTTGTAGATGTACTTGCGACTTGTCGGATAGAAGGCTCTGTGCCAGTACAATCTTTCTTGACCAGCCTTGTCCCGGGATATGCCCCTCGCAGAACCCTGCAGCACCACCAATGGGGAATACAGCCTGCCCTACATCAAAAGTCTTTAATGCCAACAAGAATACTTATGAGTGGGTAGCTATTTGTCCTGATTAGAGGGGGAGTTATTCTCCAGCGTAGCGACACTCATTTTTAGCCATCTCGGTGCAGATTTGTATACAGTTATCATCCTTTGAGTCCGGGCACCTGACTCCAGTGCATCGCTCTACGCTTTGTTGTACACAAAGATTCTGATCGAATTGTTGTTGCTGGATCTGTACTTCAGGAATATCTTCGGCTTGAACAGAAGTGAATGATAGTAATAACAGTAAGCTGACGATAAATTTATTCATGATATGATTTTCCTTTGCCATATCTTTCAACTTAGCATAGAAGAATAATGTACGCTATATCTATCGACTGTAATGGTCTAAATACCAAGGAAACCGAATGAAGACTATCTTTTTACTGATTGGCTCCAATATCTTTATGACATTTGCCTGGTATGGTCATTTAAAAAATCTTAATGATAAACCCTTATATCTGGCTATTTTAGTAAGCTGGGCTATCGCATTTTTTGAGTATACCTTGCAAGTGCCTGCGAATCGCTTGGGCTATAAAGAATTCAATTTAGGGCAACTGAAAATATTACAAGAAATTATTACAATGAGTGTATTTGTAGTATTTGCCTATTTCTACATGAATAAACCGTTGGGAGTTAATTTCCTGTATGCAAGCCTATGTATGGTGGGAGCAGCCTATTTTATTTTTAAAAATTAATAGAGTACATCAAAAGCTCTGTTTGACCATGTTCCGGGATCTGAGTGATGTCTGTAAAAATTGATTTGCGCTAATGAAAAGTCTCTATAAGGATATTGTATGCAACAACTCATAATCTTTGCATTGAGTAATTTTACCCTGACACTATTTATTCTAAGTGTCCTGTTTGCCGCGTTTGCACTTACATTAAAATCCAGGTTGAAGAAGGCGGAAGTTATTGACGTTCTTTTTTCTTATTTTCTGTTGTTTAACGTCGGCATTAGCTATTTATATAATTTTGTCATGCATGTTTTTTTAGGTGATATGGCAGCCCAATTCATTGGTTGGGCGCAAAGCCCCTTTCAACTTGAGGTGGGTTTTGCCAGCCTGGGCTTTGCTGTTATTGGTATCATTAGTTTTTCGAGCAAGCTCGGTTTTCGTGCGGCGACAGTGATTGCTCCTGCCATGTTTTTATGGGGGGCAGCAGGGGGGCATATTTACCAAATGCTCATTGCCGATAATTATGCGCCCGGAAATGCTGGTATTATTTTTTGGACCGATATTTTCATGCCAATCCTTGGTTTTATCCTGCTTTGGTTACAATATAAAAATCCTCCCCTATCGGCTCGATAGTCATCGACGTCAGGGGGACGATTGGGGCTGTGAAAAATAAATTCAGACTATCCAGGCATTTTTTTGAATAAACAATAACAATTCAATATGTTCATAATGTTTACTTAATTTTCCGTTGTTACCATTGCGATTTTTTAAATCAAAATGGTTTGTCATGGGTAAATCTATATTTTTTCTAAACACAGCAACACTTGAAAATGCTGATCTGTTAAACATTCTAAATTTGGCTGAAATTAATAATGGAATGAATTTCACTGCCGAGATTGCCAAGGCATCTCCAGGAGCCGCTAAACTACTTAGAATGGCCAAGGTATACTATGAGAGAGATGGCGTATGTTTTACCTTTGATAAATTTATTGTCAAACCCACTAATACCAGCAAAAAGGTGGAAGATATTCCTGCGGTTAGAAATGAGATTCGCTTTGTCTATGATGAGGTCCAGACAACATGGTATCTTGTAACAGTAGCAACGGATGGTCAGCGATTTCAAAAAAAAGTTAATCAACTGACTGTTCAAGATGCCAGGCAACCTTATCTGGCTGGATTAAAGTTGGCTGAGCTAAAGACACTTCTTAATAAAGCAAGCTTAACTACGAGTGAGTGGAACCAAATCAAATCAGATTGTTTTGTGCATCCTAATCCTTTACATGCTATGGCAGAGTTATTAAGAACCACTTTGGATAAGCCCAAAAGCCTTTCCGCTGCTCAGGAAACTAGAGAGATACGTGCTTATTTTCAAGATAAAATTAAAAAACAGGGAATCACCTTAATTATTTACTCAAATGCCTTAAATGCGGATGCTTGTGGTAAAGCAGAAAGCGATTATGTAAAAATTAGTGCGGAGCGAGCAATTAAGCCTCATCAGCAATTGCGAGTACTGTATATAGGCGGGGGGCATGGTTGGCCTAAACAGGCCTGGGATGGACAGGGAATGTTGTCAGCATTAAAGGCAAAAGATGTAGAGGAAATATGCCTCGCTTTAGAAGCAAAAAACGTACGCGTTCATGGTGTAATTGTTTTAGGCAGTTGCTTTAGTGCTTCTTATGCCCATCAATTCTCTTTCTTGCTGACTCCACATAGCGTGATGCTGTCTTCAAGTTTATCGCAGGCAGGAGATAATTTCTTTAAAAATGCAGTAACCGTCGCCAGCCTCGAAAACCGGTTGAGTTTTTTTAGTGTCATTCCAAATCATCCAAAACCAAGCCCAACAGGGTTATGTATCACTTATAAAGACAAACACATTGGGCTTAAACTATATGCTAAAAAGACGGGTTTACCAGCAACCTCAGCTTATGATGAATATGCTAAAAATAATAACATCGTTACCTATCTTAAAAGTAAAAAGCTTAACAGTGAGTTTAGTGACTCTTTACACGATTGTAATGAAAAAAGTCAAAAAATGAAGTTTAATGAGTATTCCAAGGCTGCTTTAAAACGTCAGGAATCATGGAGCCTACTGACAAAATTTTCTTTATTTGCATTAGGGGGAGTGGTCATAGGAACAACAGGTTATTTTGCAATAAAATATAGAAATAGTCGTAATGGATAAGTTAAAACAGCTCTATAACCGGATTAGTAAAACCTAATCCGGTTATAGGGATCACTATCCCGTTTGAGGGTATTAAACATGCCCCTGAAAGAGAAAGAAGCCGTGTGCCATCAGGACAATACCAATGATTCCGGCTATAATTGCCACGGCGTAATATCCCGATCCTGAATACACTTTATGCGTCAGGTTTACCATAAATTCTGGGAAAGATAACCAAAGTATCGATTTAATTAACAAGCACCAGGCAAAAATAGTAATTAATACTTCTGATTCCCAAATCCAAAGGTTATGCACAAGGACGAGAATGATACCAAGAATTAACCCCAGGGTTGCTGCTACGACAATAGCGGAACTTCCTACCTTGACGTGAGTTAACAAGTCTTGATAATACCTCGCACGAGCTAACATAATAATGGCAATAATTACCAGGTAAAGCCCAACAGCTTGCGCCAGAAATAAGGTATGTAATGATTCGTGCATGGTAAACTCCTTTTAATAGATCGCTATACTAAGTTTAGTATAAAAAAGAGGGTCTTAAATCGCGGGATCGGGTTTGATAGGGTGCTTTTTATAGATAGATTGCATGAGGAAATTGGAAAGGATTCTTAGAGGTGTTCTCGAAGATAGGTGCTGTTGTTATCGTCCTTAGTAAGAGCATTAGCTCGTTAAAGACGAGCTAATGCAACTGCTCTAGAATGCCAGTGTTTCAATTGTTTTATTAGCATACTCTTCACGGGCTTCAGCGTTCATGTATGAATGTTGAAGTTCGTGGACATAAGGGGTCTCTGAAGAGGACATCCGGCCATTAATAGTTTTTCTGTTCTCATGGAAAAATAGTAGGGGTTTTGGTTCACTGGCAATTATTTTCTCAATGGCTATATCCATTTCAGACCGTAGCTCAGGAAGTTTGGTTTTAATTTTTTCGAGGCCCGCTGTTAGTTGTTCCTCAAATAAACCTGCTTTTTTCGGTACCAAATTACGCTCAAGAACGAACTCATTACCGCTCTGGAAAGTATCAGTTTTCACTGAAGCCGCCCCACAACGTTTAACTTGTGCTGTTTTGAGGGCCCGCGCAATAATATCGAAGAAAGCCTTTTTATTTGCAGTAAAATCGTTCTCTCCTAGTAACGAACGTAGGCATCCCAGCTCCCTCTTACAGGTTTTAGCCGCATTTTCCAGATCTTGAGTGAGTGGCTTTTGGGCAAAAAAAGTTTTATAACCCACTTCATACCAGCGACTTTTTCGTTGATTATCGCCATCCAGATATTGGAACCCTTCTGTAAATGCATCAATGACCTCTTTTACTGAAGGCATGATTTTATATCTCCCCGGTAAAAAATGGCTATCATAGCTTAAAAAGAAAGGAAATTCTTGCTGCCCTGACGGCAGGATAGAGAGCAGATTGAGATTAAATGAAATAATTCAATAAGATGGGTTTTGATTCTGGTGCGGCATTTTTTTTTGCAGACTGTTCTTTATTAGCTATTATCTCATTTAAATAGAGTAACTGAGCTCATAAAGATAAATGAAAATCCCGGGGAATATCGGTTGGCGAAAAACCAGCTCGGTAAGAAAAGGTTTCACAAATATGGGTCACAATAATATAAGTTGATTGTTTGTCTTTTTTCTCCAATTCCCACGTATGACTTAAATCGGCAATCAATTGTTGGCTGTAGGGCGCAGGGGATTGCCAGGTTCTCGCATACCAACTGCCCTTTGTTTCAATAATGACTTTATTTCCCTGCATATGGCTTTTTTGTAATTCACAATCAAATTTCTGATCGAAATAAATCAGTTTACCAATTTGGTGATCAGCAAAACCCGCGATGCCTTTAAAAACAATGTTACTGCCACGAAGTGTGATAAGGAGATTGTCTGCATCGACAATTGGTAAAAAGGCAGTAATGGGTGCCCGTGAAGCATTGAGATGGTTAAATTGTTTAATGATGTTAAAAGCTTCATTAGTAATAGTCTTATTCATTCTTTATCCATTTTTTACTGGGCCCCTCCGACCCTACAGAAACACAATGCAGCACTCTAAGTAAAGCAAACCAATAAAAGTATTTCATTACTCTACAGACTTTTGATAGTAGTGAAAAGCATATTTTTTGAGCATATTTAATGAGGAATAAATAATACGATAACTTCCGTCAATAAGATGGTTATCTTTTGTAATAATTCATGCGTCTTAATAAAATATTAATCTCTGTGTGCTAAAAGTTATCAAAGAGAGTTGATGTGCCAAAGAGTCAGGAATGCCAAAGTTATATACCAAAAAACGGGTTAATTTTAGTCCCATAGATTCATCCGATATTCCACGCTATCAGTATCACCATACTTTGCGTCAAGCAATTGAATTATCGGCTACGAGCTATTCTTACCAGGAAGGCCGCGACGGGAAACCCTATCAATGGGACAATATTGTGCCAGAGGTGGCCTTGGTTATTCTGCAGGATGCTGAAAAAAGTGGTGTGTGGATAGAACAAGAGGTGATTGAACAACTGGGCTCTGCGGACGTGTTTAATGCGGCCGCCTTAGACTCTGTATTAGATACGCTTAATAATAATCCTGATTATTCGCTGTTCACGCAAAAATTAGCTTTACGCATCACTGGCAAACAGTTGACTCAATTGACTCACGAAGAATTAGAATTAGCAGGTATTACCACCGTTGAGCAATTTGACAAGGCTTATAGTGCTTTCTTACTTGAGCAGGATAAATTAACCAAAAACTTTCCTAATTTTGAAAAAGTTAAGGACAGCGATGACTATAATCAATTGCTTGATTTCGTGGTTAATAACCCTTTGTATGATAAATTTTTAAAATCCTTCACAACAACCCTGGCCAACGAATTCAATAGAAATAGAGCGACGGTCGATCAAGTCCAAGCCCCCCAAGAGATTAGCAAACAAACATTACTTCATTTTTTTACCGCTATTAGCTGCGATCTGCGGTTAAAAGCCCCTCCTTCGGGAGTATTGGAAAAAAATACTTTATACCTCGAGATCATTGATGATCTGCTCTATTATACTGTGATAGCCCCTGATGGTGAGAAAGTTACAGCTTCATTTCGCTGGGAACAATTAAGCCTTCATCTTGATAAAAATACTTCCGAAGACGAGTTGCGAGAAGCTTTACCCTTGATTCTGAGAATAACAGCACAGAGAGGGCACACATCTACTATGGCGTTTCATAGTACGGCCTCATTAAAGGCTCAAGGAATTGAATATTTAGCTGGTGATACACACCATGATTTATTTCTATCACATCTACCTGCAGTCGATTTGGTTAAAGATGAAGCCAATAAATTTTGTATCTACCAATGGTTGCAGCAGGGTAATTTACCCAGATTAAAAAGTCATATCGCTGAAGGTGCTTGTCTCCGCTATTTTAGCAGTTTGGAACGTTTTGCTCACCAAGCCAAAGAACCCTTTACAACAGATGAAGAATTTATAAAGCAAGTTGATTCAGTTTCTCTTTTAATGAGAGAGATTGTTGAATTAATTGCATCATTAGATACGAATCCCAATGAAACAGATAACGAGTTAGATGAAAAATTACTTAAGCTGGTTGGGCATTTAAGCTGGCTAAAAGAATATTATGGTAATACGCCATTAATAAAATCGGGTGAAAGTTTTCCAAGTACAGAAGGAAATTTTGACGATTTTGTTAGAAAAATGATTTTCAATTCAACGAACGATAAAGTGGTTCGGTATGTTATCGATCCAATGGATTCTTCTGACTCCTTGCGGCTCAATTTGGTTGATTTAGTCAATGCGCTTGTTAATGGGAGTTCCAGTGTCCAGGTTCGCCAGGTAAGTAATAAAAAAATGATAAGGATCTTGGGGGGGGACCAAGGAAATATACCGCCTTTAACCGTATTTCGGGAGCAAATGAAAGAGCATGTTTCTACCCAGTTAAAGAGTAATACTCATCATTATTATACTGTTCGTAGTTATGAAAATGATCAGTTAGAGCTGAATGAAGCCCCCATGTCTTTTCGTGGGGGAAATTTAACCAATACCTTAGAAGAGACAAGGGCCTTTGCCAAAAAAATTACGCGTAGCGGTGAATTTTCTGCTGACAGTCATTTACTTATTGGACAAGAGAATAACATCAAGAAACATGAGGTACGTTCGGCAACGGCTGCCAATTCATTGGCGGCTACCGGTGTTGATGGAACACGTTCGGCAACTGATAAACTCGATGTGGCAATTCAATATGGTGGCGATAGGGACGTTAAGATCATTTATATATTACGCGGTAAAGAAGCGTTTCATTCGCATTCTTATTTAGATCCTCTGGGTAAAAATAAAATGAGCGAAATTGCTTTTACGCACGTTAATCCCAGCGACTATGTAATGACGATTATTTACGATAGAAATAATACGATTCTTGATGTGATTCCGGGGAATCTGACTGGTGAAATTCATGGTGTTAATGACTTCACCAGAAAAGTACTGGAAGCAGGTATGCAATTTTATAATGTCAAACACAATCCTAATTACGCTGGTTCTGTTAAATTGCCTAATCCTGCAGAGCAGCTTAAAACGCCAACGATTCATTTGCATAAAAAGAAATCACTGATAGATATCATTCAATCCCACAAAAGTGAAACCCGTCCAAAAAAGGATAAACCCACTAAACACCTAAGTAGTGTAAGAATAAGACGTGGTGTGACGATTGATGGTTATAAACATTTATCACTGGATACACTTCGCGAGGAAGTGCAGGCAACTGATCGATGGGATAAAACGTGGACTTTCCCTACGAAACCATTCAACCCTCTTTCTGCGAGTTTAACTGAGGTTAGAGCGGAAGCGCAGCGACATTACAACATGAGGCATGTTTTAACACTTAAAGACTTTACCGGTTGGAGTGAGCGTGAAAGAAAACTGCAAGAAGCTCATAATCGTATCTTGCAGCCTGGCTTTATGGCCGGTGATATCGATACCCAATTAGCGCATGCACAAGTTGCCAGGGAAGCATGGTTAACGGATGTGTTAGTCCCAAAGATGCAAACAGCGCTTTTGCTGCATATTGCTGCGAGGTTAATTACTGACTACCGTGTAGATGTTGAGGATCTCAACCAAATAGCTCAAAAATTACAGCTTTTAATTTATGATAAACACACTTCGGAACTTATGGAGTATGAGCATCAGATAATGAGGGCCCTGGATATTGGTGATGAGTCTGGCCAATATCAGGAATGCATGAAAAAGGCAAAAGCCAGAATGACAACCATCTACCCCATGCTCGAAGAGGATAGCTACGAGTACTACAATAAATTCACGTCTTGTTTTGAAATGGAGAAGAATAAGTTAAGAAAACAATCAATCAATAAAGCGATGACAGAGTTTCTTGATAAGTATCTGGATGTTTATACTGAGCAGAATGGACTTAAGAAAAAGACGGTCTATCCACTCGCAGATAATCATGACTTTGTCTTTTTAGGGCCTGCAGCCAGCGGTAAAAGTACCATTTCCAGCCAGTATATTAATCGGGAAGATCGTAAGGATTATGTTTCACTGGCTACGGACGATTATCGTGGTGTCTTTTTGCCTTTTACAGAGGGGTTTGAAGACCAGGAGATTGAACAGGTTTTTATTCGAACCCAAGACAGTGCTTTTCTTATTAGCGAAATAGTTGAAGACCGGATGAAGGCAAAAACGGTAGAAAGAGCTAATGTTATTGTAGATGGTGTAACTTATAAGCCGTCTCACCGGGAACTGGTGGAAAAAAATAATAATTCTATTGTCGTTTGTGCTTGTCTTGATGATATGAGTTTGGTTGTCAGGCGCTCCTATGAACGGGCAATGCAGGAAGATGCTGGCTCAGCTGATAAAGGCCGGCATGTTAACACCAGCAGTTTGATCAACATGCACAAAACAGCCAGTTTGAATCTAATAAGATATTGTACCCCTAATTCTACTATCAGGTTTTATGACACCAATATTCCCAAGGGGACAGTGCCGCCATTAATTGCGACTGTTGATACCCATGGCACGAAAACGTTGACCATTAGCGAAGAAAAAGGTGCTTTAGTCAGATTGGCTTCTTTCTTTAATAAAGCGCGTGTTAATATCGGTGCAAAGAGCGATGACAGCCTATTTTTCAAAAAATTAAAAAAAGCGGAGTTTCAGGTTGATTCGTTATTCGCCGCCATGAATTTTGGCTATCAAATTGTACTCAATGGTGAAAATCAAAAACCTTGTTTAACAGTAAAAAAAGAAACAGATGGGCAGATTGTTATGGAAGTGAACGATGTTGATGCGCTGAAGAAAAAAATGTCAGATTCGACCGAAATGGAAAAGGAATTGTTGGCAACAGTTATAATCTATGGGCATTATGGTAGCCTTAAAGAAGTTCATAAACAACGGCTATTACATGATATCAGTGCAGATAGGATGGCAGAAAAATTCCTTGCCTCTTTACCTGAGCAAGCTGTTTGCGACTTCCACCCAGAATCCAAGCGGAAATGATGGATAGGGCATGTAAAGGCCAGATTTGATAAATTCAAGACGCGTGTTGTCTGCATTGGAGAAAATGCTGTGGAAGAAATACTGGAAAGAATGACAGACTTTATCGATGAGGTGCATAAGTCGTTAAATAGCACCGCAGATGTTAAAGAAAGAATCAAGCGCCTGGAAGTTTTTGATTCGCTATTACTTTTAGCAACCTATACTTCCGCAGCAGAACTTGATAAGGCGTTGTCTAGGAGTCTCCCCTTGGAAGAGGATAACCCTGGCTTAACATATCTCTGTAAACAATTACGAGAGATCAATGGGCTTTGTACCTTTTCCTTTAATGACAGCCATGACATCTACCGCGCTCTTTTCACCAATATTCAATTTAATAATTTTGATGAGAAAGAGCGTTTGCGTAAAGAACTTAGCCGACAACTTACAGAATTAATTTTTGAGAAAACAAATACGGAGATACCGTCCAATAGCCTTAGGTTTTAAGGACTACTGACCTTTCTTTTCGCTTGGGGCGCTTATGGCTTGATTCCCTGCGTTCGTTGCGGCGCTTGAATATCATGCTATAAGTACGCCGTCGTCTGGATGAAGGTAGAAGCCCTAATCCAGGCCTTTAAACTACGAGTATATTCAGATAGTTAGTCAACCCCTATATATACAGCACACTCTTCAGGGGTTTTGTATATTTCAAAGTCAGTGATATAGGTTCTTCTGAATGGTCTTATTGATGAAAAATATTGCCATACTTCTTGCCAGGTTTTGATGATTGCCTGAGGCATGGGCCCCCGATTTTCGAAGACGAGGTAATTGCCTGTCTCGATAGTAACGGAATTAAATTCAGGTAAAAGCAGTTTACTCTTCATTTCTATCCCTGCAGTAACTGTGTAGGATCCTGTAAAGTCTGCTTCATAATTCGAGTAGACTCCAAATAGGGGTAAATCGCTCTGTTCTTGCAGAAATTTTTTGACGATATCCTGATTATAAAATTGTTCCCATAGTTTAGGTAATTTAGCCTGCTGGGGATCGAATTCGTAATCATTTTTTGTTCTTACGCTTAGTCCCGAAACAATAAAATTTTGCACGTGGGTTAAATACGGTTCTTTGTCAGACATAACATTTTCCTTAATAACTATTAATTAACAGGAGCTGGGAGATAACAGTAATCAGCCCGAAATTCATGATGGTTAAAACTTAAAGGGTAAGTTTTAACCGATGGTTCAAGTCCGGCAAATATGGCAGAATCCAGCGTCTTTAACCTAGTTTAGATGACGGTGCTGTCAAATTCTGTCAGTAGTAAACAGGTTGATAAATAAACATAATAGATAGAGGGCAAGATGATAAGGCTTGGCATTATTGGCTGTGGCGATATTGTAAATTGTTATAAAGGATTTTCCAGCGAGTCACTTAGGGCAAAGGGGCTTGAAGTGACGGCCTTAGTCGATGTCAATCTGGAGAGGGCAAGGAAAATGGCAAATTATTTTGCCAATCCTCTCCTGGCAACCTCCCTCGATGAACAAGTGATTGCCGCTACAGATGCAATCCTCATTGCGGCACCGAATCATTTACATCATTATTATGGCAAACGTTGTTTGGAAGCAGGCAAGCATGTGTTGATGGAGAAGCCTTTGGCTCTCACACAAATTGAGTGCGAAGAATTAATCGCTATCAGTAAAAGAATGAATCTCGTTCTAATGGTTGCTTTATGCATGCGTTTTCATCCCTTATTGCAACAATTTAAATCGTTGTTAGACAAGCAACAGTGTGGGGACTTATTTCAATTGTCTATTTGGACTGAACAGCATACGGAATTTCCACAGGATCACTGGCATAATCAACAAGAAACCTTAGGTGGTGGACAGCTGTTCAGTCATGGCTGTCATTATATCGATTTATTGATGTGGTTCTTGGGGCAACCGGTTGAAGGTTTTTTTCTGGGTACAAACAAGGAAACCCCCTGGATGGAAAAAGAAGGCACAACCAATGTTTGCTTAAAATTCCCCGATAACTCGTTAGGTTATTATTTTGGTACCTGGGGGGCGCGTGGCACTCGTAATGATTATTTAATGCAAGCTCATGGTTCAAAGGGGATGTTGGAGGCTGACTTTAATAAATCAGCGATTACACTCTACTCCAAGGGCAGTACAAAAGATACAAAGCAATTTTATACCGGTTTTACTAAAGAGGAGCTGTTGTTTAAAGGAGAGGTGGATATTAGTGAAATGTATCACAACGAAATGCTTCATTTTTTAACCTGCATAACAACTAATCAAAAACCTTTAACCGATGCGACAGTAGCTTTACAAAGTATGCAACTTATATGGCGGTTATATCAAAATGGCTCCCTACAATCAGGCAGGGAACACACCTGAATGGATTTAAATAATTATCTAGGTTGTGTTTTATACGTGGAATCCAGTTACTCTCCTTTACCAAGATGCGCCCACAGCGGTTACTTTGATTGGTTTGAAAATGGTATTTTTAGCGACAAAACAAGCCAGCCATTGAATAACAATTGATTTTTCAACCAGGAAACTTGAACTGATTAACGGCCAACACCGCCCACGCCACCTGGTCCGCCATTGCCTGCACCTAATCCGCCACCGCCATAATCATCTTCCGTTGTTACCGGCTTTTTTTGGTTCCAAGAGCAGCTGTTGAGGAGGCTTGATAGGCCAAATAAAGTTAATAAAGTAAGCAGGACACACATCCTTGTTTTTCTCATCTGAGCTCCCTATAAATCAATTTAACCTATCAACTGTTGTCAATAGTATGCACTACCTGAGGGGTAGTCACTAGTTTTCTAGCTATTTCAGGATATAACAATACTTTTTTTGATATTAAATGACTTTTTACGGACAAAAAATGGCTTTTTCAACAGAAAGCCTGCTGCGAGCGACAGCAGTATCAGTACCTGTGGGCGTCTGGTGAGACAACTATCAATAGTAAATCACGCCTTTGGAACTAGATCTAATTAAATACATTGTGAAATAAAAATGAAATTAATGTTCATAATTAATAATTTATTAAGGTTGGTGAAATATAATGACACCTGTTTTGTTATTAACCGGAAATTAGTCTTAAGCAGGCAATCATCCAACACATTGATGGAATTAGGAAGGTAAGGAAAGGCCGCAGTTATTGCCTCTAGTCTATTCTCCCCTAAAAAGTGGGGATATTATGCCTTTTCGTATAGATGTTCCATCCCCTAATGGTGAGTGTCATCAAGCGCCAACTCAAGCTTATCAGGATTACCTGGACGATGTAGAAAAATACGGTAATATTTTTGGCCCGTTTAAGGGTGATATGTATACGCCGGCTAGTCTATATCTTTCCGTCACTCGTCAAAGTATCACCTGGTCAATGGTTGCTCCACTTGAATATGATTATACTTCACAGAAATGGCGTAATGAGGTCTATAGCACAGCAGGTTTGGGACATCGTGAAATCTCTGAAGGTTGTGTAGGCTATTATCGTGGTACCAATTCATTACACGTAAAACGACAACATCAGACAGCTAATGAAGCTGCTCACAACCACAATCACTATCGTTTTAATACTGATGTGACTCCAGAGCTTCTTGCACAACATTTGAGAAATTTTGTTAAACATGATAAAGCGTCTACTCATAATGGTTCAAGTTTAGCTGGCGTACCAAAATTTCTAACTTCAATCGATGCTGAAAGGATCATTGAAGCGTATACTCTCTGCTATCAAGAAGAAGTACGTACTGGTTTGAAAAAAGAACTTGAGGACGATCCTTATTACCAATACACCAAAGAAGATAGAGATGAATTGCGTGAAGGGCTAGAAATAGAAGGTACCTGCCGAGATATGAGTAAGAGCTTGGAACATACTATGGTGGGATTAAGATATGACCGTGCCGAGGAGCGTCAACATAAAGACACGCCTCTCTCTGTACTTCATTCACGGCAAATTTATGCGGAAAGGTCTAAAAAATTGGAAGCTATACGCGCGGAGCGTGAAGCTTTTGCGAAGGAATTTTATGCTGAAAAGGTTGATGTTGATATTCAAGATGCGCCCCGGCAAACAAGCGCTTCAACATCAGAAGTGTTTTCCCCTGAAACGGTCAAACAATTGAAAAAGAGTAGTTTGGCTGGATTTTTTAATAAGAAACCACTTGAAAAACCTGTAGCATCAGTAATGTCTCAGGGCGTGGCTTCGCAAGGGAATTCGGGAGCTTTTGCAACAGAGACTGTCAGCACCCTGAAAAAGAGTAAATTGGCCGGATTTTTTAACCGTCCAGGCGCTTCTCTGGGTGATGTACCAGATACATTCCAATCCACTGTTGAGGAATTGGCGAGAGAAGATGATACTAATGTACAGTTACCAGTTCTTGAGCGGTCTAATGATGATAACCCTAGCCATCAAGGAACCAAGGGCATGACTGAAACTGTTACTATATACAGTTAATTGCTAATCTCCTTGCCGGGTAAACCGGCAAGGACTTTCTGATCACTCAAATTAGAGGCCTAACCAACGGATAAACTGATCAGTTGTCCGTAAGTGAACAGAGGATTTTTCCTCAAAATCAACAGTATAATTTTTAACTGGTTCAGTAATGTTGGTCGAATCAATATGTGGCCTGACCTCTTTTATTCTGCCTAAGGGCACAATTTTCATTTCAGTGACATAATAACCGCGTTGCATCTTAACTTCAGGAACTACAAAATAAATAAAACTCAAGCTATCTTTGTCATTGCTGGAGACCAGATTTTTAAACTCAGTATTACTCAAGGCAATGTATTCCATATTCTCAATTTGACGCCGCAGCATGCGTTCCAAGGGCGGTTTGGTATGGAATATCCGTTCGTAATGATCGGCAGCCATGACGGCAATTGCTTCATTATTTTTACTCAGGCCAGCAAAAAGTACGGCTTCGCGCTGTTCTGTAGGTGGTTTCTCTTCTGACTCAAATTTGTATGAACTTTGTAAAGGAGAAAAATGATGGCAATTTAAAAATTTTGATTTTAAAAACCAATCATCACTCGGATAATAAATCACGAATAATGAATTATCTTTTATGGTATTGATAATCGGTGTTGTAAGGTGTACAGGAAGGGCAGGACATCCCCAACTTCGACCCGCTCTGCCATATTTTTTTATGAAATTTTCATCCATATACCAGCCGCCATGCATCACAATAGAGCGATTCGACGCATTATCATTAAAGCCCCTATCCAGGCCATCTAATCGCAATGATAAGCCTTCACGGCCGTAATAGGCTTGGTCAGTCGTATAAACACCGATGCTGCTGGCCTTACTATCGTATTTGTTGGAAAAATAGTTGGACAATAAGGTTCCCGATTTAATGCCGTGGGACACATAAGTATAAAATAGTAATTCCTCGCTGTTTAAATCAAATACCCACAAACGCTTTTCGCTGGAAGGCAGAGAATAATCAATAATCGTTAAGATATTATTGTGTGCGACATTATATTCTTTGGCGCAAGTCAGGGTAGCCAGTACTTTATCAATAACCATTGTATTTAAGTTTGGCGCTTTTTTACGTAACATTTCTTCAATTTTAGTTTCATTAAAAGATTTAATAGTGGCTCTGGGGACATATTTATTACTCACCAGTGTCATGATCCCCTCAATGACATTATTCCTGTTGATTAGGTCATTGCTTAAAGGCAGGTTTGACGTTGGTAAGGAGAAACAAGTCGTAGTGACTGCGAATAGCAGTAATAGCTTCTTTCTCATATGATTTCCTTGAGTTGGATTATTTAATTATTATTTTTCCTATCAATTAATATAGCCCATATTTGCATAAAAGATCGGCAAACGTGATGTTCCACTCCTTTCTAAATAGTGATTTTAATTTTTAGTTTGGTTATTTGTTGGTTATTCGGTATATCAGGCTTCTTTCGAAATTCGCTGAGTGAAAGGACTGCAAAGAGAAACAGGGGAGTGTACAAGCCAGCCAAAGAGGATTTGAGCACCATACAGAGAATGCTCAATGCAATGGAATTTTGGAAAAATCTATTAAAAATCAAGAAATAGGAACTCAAATAAGGATTAAGCAATGATTAAGTTCCATTTTCTATTGAGACTTGGTGGGGCTATTGACATACTTGGTTATACTTTGATGCTTAATCTCATCGTGCAGTAAGGTAGCCAGGTCGTGATAAATCGCTGTTTTTAGTAATTCCCATGTGTAAATAGAGTCCTTCGATTTAAAGAAAGATGGTTTTGAATCATTATCGTTCTGAGATTTTTTAAATGTTACCAAGTGCTCAACAAGAACATCAAATTCGAGGAATTTAATTTCTTTCTGTACACTAGCTTGGAAAGCCAAAAGAATGACATTGGTATCCTCTTTTAAAAGAAAAGTAGAGTCCTTAAAAAATAAGGCGTGACCTCTCATTATTTGATCAAGAGCAGTTAATAAAAATTTTATTTTATCAATTAATTGGGGAATGCTATCAAAACTGTCTTTGTAAAGTGCCAGTTTATTGGTTTCTACTTGATAATCATAGTTACCTGATGAATTACGATCTGTAGCATAATAAGGAGCGTTTTCTTGGCTTGTGGGAGTGGTTGAGTCGACTAAATAGATAGCCACACTCTTGGGAATTCTGCCTTGGATACCTGGATCATAAATTAGATCCCCTTGTTTTAATAGGATAGGGTGTGCTGCTCCACCTACAAAAATAGGTAGTATATCGTCCCCACAGTATTCTTTAATGAAATTAGCGAAGGTTTCATTTGTTTTAATGATTCTATCTGGGCTTCTTTGAAATTTTTCCATCTCTCTAAGGGTTTCCATGGGAATTTGGCCTTTGAGCTTGTAAAAAGGATTGCTAGCCTTGTTTTCTGCACCTAAAACGGGGATACCGGCATTTGTAACGGCCAAGAAAAAAATGAAAGAATCAATAGTTTTTTCTTGCATTGCTTGAACATGTTTTAAAGGATTATTTGAGCCTTTCTGTGCTTTGCCAAGTGCTCGTTTAAAATCAGGGTTTGAATCTTGGTTAAGATGTTCGAAAATTAAAACCACTCTTTTTTTGGAGCGGGATAAGACATCTAAATTGGCAAGAATAGCTTGCCAGGTAGGACTGTTATCATGTATTTCTCCTAATAAAATAGTAGAAATTTCCTCCCGGTTCGCTTTATTGATTAAGCTGGTCAGTATTTCTCTGAAGGTAGGCTTCTTATCGTTGCTTAGTTGATCCAGAATCGCTGTGGGGCCAATCATCGTATAATCTCTTTTATTTAGCAGTTTCTGCACGCAAATAATGATTATATTTTGAACATAAATATCAAAATATGCAAGGTTTAAAGCATTAAGCTGAGGTGATATTCGGTTCGCAAGAGACTTCTGATTTCTTTTATGATTAAATTCCGTTGCTAAGTCGATTTACTAAAAAGGAAGAAAATGATGGATACACCAAAGATCGGCGAATTTTGTTGGAATGAATTGGCTACACCAAATGTGAAGGCAGCAAAAGATTTCTATGGCAAAGTGCTTGGATGGGAGTTTACTGACCACGACATGGGAGATATGACTTACACCATGATTAAATGTGGTGGCGGCAAGGAGTTTGGCGGGATCTGGCAAATTCCTAATGATAAAAAAAATGAGATTCCACCACATTGGATGGGCTATATTTTAGTCGATGATGTTGACAGTATCTTAACCAAAGCAAAAAATGCGGGGGCTACAGTCAAAATGCCTGTCACGCCAGCAGGGGATTTGGGACGTTTTGCCATTATTGTTGATCCCACCGGCGCTCATATTGCGTTTTGGCAATCATTGAAATAATAAATTGACTTAAGACTGATAGACCAGCCAATGAGGTAAGCACACTTCTTATCCTGTTCAGCCTCGAGGCTGGTTTTGCGTTCCCCCTTCGAAACCTGTTCATGGCAATAACGGCGATCTTCAGATTTTGAGAATTTTTTATTTAAGCGCTATCAATCACGAAGGCAAAAAATGAACCTGTATCGAAATCCAATTGAGTCGCATTAATCTGGATCCCCGTGACTAAGAAACTCCGTCAGCTCTTGGTCTGAATAGGTAATTCTTGGCGGTGCGCCAGCTTTCCCCACACTCTAAGGCTAGTTCGCCAGGGCTGCAATCCTGGGTTCGTCGCAAACCCAGGATCGGAGGGAGCTGTTAAATTTATTTGGTTTTTTCAATGGTAATAGTCCAGCCAGGACCTGCACCGATATGGTGTTTTTTGGCGAAAGACTCTTGGTTGGACGCCAGTGACAAATTAAGCAAGCTATTTAAATAAAGTAAATCAGCGTATTTTTGGGTTTCGCCAAAGGTATTATGTAAAGAGATGACGCCAGAATATTGTTTAACTTTATTATGATAAATGGTTACCCGATAAGGTTCATTGGCTTTAAGACCAAAAGTTTCCATCAGTTTCTTATCAATGTTAGTCCAGACATTCCCATACTGAGCATCAAGAATAACAATTGTCCCGTGCAAAGCATTGTTTTCAATAGTCGCTTTTTGGTAGGGCAGTTTGATGATTGGTTCTTTCAGTACAGGACCAACTTCAGCGAATGAAATCTTGCCTGCAGCCAATTTGGCCGCAGTATAGGCATACACATCTCGGCCATAAAAAGTGTAAGAGGTGGTAGAACCTTTTAAACGATTTTTTGCTTCGTCGATGGTTCTCACTTCCTTAATCCCATAAGCATCATCAATGAGGGTTAGAGTGCCATTATCGGGGGTGACAAAATATTGACCATTTTTTGTCAAGGCGACAACGGAGCGTCGCGTTGTACCTACTCCAGGATCAACGACGCTAACGAATACGGTTGCCTGGGGCCAATAGGGGGCTGTCTGATAAAGACGGTAGGAGGCTTCCCAAATGTTATAAGCCGGGATTTCATTGGTTAAATCGGAAACGATCAGGGAACGATCGACAGAGTAGATGACGCCTTTTACTTCGCTGACAGCACCATCTTTAATGCCAAAATCACTTTGGAAGACAACAATACCTGGTTCGGCGAAAGCGGTAGAAGTGAGCAAAAAAAATAGAAATAACAATTTAAAACCATGCGCAATTATTTTGTTCATTTTGAGAAAACCTTCTATCAATGATTGAAACAAAGCTGATCCTGACAGGTTAAATACCGGTCGTGATAATAGTCAATAAATACTAACATCAGTGCTAGCTTTCGCCAATTTCCTTGTAATCTTTTTCACCAAAAATAGCGGACGGGTAAGTATAATATTTAAATTCAATGAGATTATTACTTGGATCTTTCAGAAAAAAACTTTGATGTTCAATTCTTGTATTGGAAAAGCGTGTTTTAAGGGGTACTTCATAATTAATTTGTTTGGCGTTTATACGTTGAATAAAAGCATCAAATTCGGTTTTTTCTGTAAAAATTAAACCAAAATGCCTTGGATAGATACTTTGTTGTGGTGGGAGGGGCAGATCGATTTTATGGGCCACAATTTGATGCGAACCAAATTGGATGATCACGGCATGGTCTGACTCCCGGCCTAGTTCGAAACCAAGTTGCTCGTGGTAAAAAATTTTTGCCAGGTTGAAATCATGGATAGGAAAGGCAAGGTGGAAGAGAGTATTCATTAATTAGTAACCAAGGTGAATTTGAACTATTTTAAACACAACATAGGATTAGGTAGAACTAATTTTTTAAAATCAGGTGAGGGGGTTGCCAAAGTAGCGACGGGTACTATATCTTTTTCGTGTTCATCCATCTAACTAATGATCAAGGGTGTTTAATGTTGGCAATCATTCAAGCCCAACCTCGATATTTGGGAACTATTTATTCTCTGATAAGGGAACTCGCTAAACATGAGGGAATCCTGGATAAGATTCAAATTACTGAGCAGCAATTGGGGGAGTTGTTATTTGGTGTTAATCCTTATCATTTTGTTGCTGTTGCCCTAGTTAATGGAAATGTGGTTGGGATAGCCATGTACAACATCACTTACCACAATATTTGTTTTAATGCTGTCCCTGGCATTTATCTGGAAAATCTTTTTGTTTCACCGGAATTCCGGGGACAAGGTATTGGTAAAGCGCTATTAACTTACGTTGCTGGGGAAGCAAAAGCCAAAAATTGTTCGCGTGTTGAATGGTGGGTAAAGCGGAATAATAGTGCAGCAAGTCATTTCTATAAAAGCATGGGTGCTATTGAACTTGCTGATTTGGCCATTTATAAATGCGAAAAAACCTGCATTGATAAACTGACAGAAAATCATGAATAAGCAAACGTCGTCTATCAAGGCTTTATGGGCTGGTGTGTTGGGTACCTCCTTGCAATGGTATGATTTTGCTCTTTTCGGGTATTTTGCACCTATTATAGCCGCTACCTATTTTCCCAATGACAATCGTTATGCGGCGCTTCTTAGTGCCTTTGGTGTCTTTGCCGTAGGCTACCTTTTGGCACCGCTGGGGGCAATTTTTTTCGGTTATGTGGGCGATCGTTATGGCAGAAAAAAGGCACTAACCTTTAGTATTCTGGCGATGGCAATACCGACAGCAATGATTGCTATAATCCCCGGTTATCATCTAATTGGTTTGGCAGCCCCTCTTTTAATTACGTTATTTCGCATGCTGCAGGGGTTTGTTGCCAGTGCTGAATTTACCGGCTCGGCTATTTTTCTGGTTGAACATGCCCAAGCTGGCAAAAAGGCATTTTATGGCTGCTTAACCAGTTCAGCCTACAGTATCGGTATGATTTTGGCAGGCTTGGCTGCGTCTTTTTTTACTGCTTCATTTATGCCTGAATGGGCTTGGCGTTTAGGTTTTGCAGTCGCATTACTAGCTGGAATCCTTGTTTTCTTTTTACGAATATATGTTAATGAAACCCCGGAGTATACTCATCTTAAAGAAAACCAAAAGCCAAAACGTCCTTTTTTAACCGCTCTAAAAGAAATGCCTTTCACCATGCTTGGCATTATAGGTATTGCCTGGTTAGTTAGTATTATGACGTTTGGTACTTATGTTTTTACTGCCAGTTACCTCCATAGTTATTTTCATTTGTCGTTGAGTCAGGTGACGTTGATTATTACCATCTCGTTGGCAGTAGACGCCTCTCTGGAGCCTTTTATTGCCCTTATAGCCGATAAAATCGGTCATTTAAAGATTATTATTACGGGTATGATTTGCATGATGTTGCTAAGCTTCCCTGTGTTCCATCTCCTGATTTCTGGTGAGATTGTCAATATTACTAAAGCGCTGGTTTTGATGTCAGTTTTAATTGCTATCAGCTATGCGCCGCTGAATGCTTATATGGTTTCTTTATTCCCTCAGCAATATCGTTACAGTGGTTTTGGGACCGCTTTTAATCTCGGCATTTCAATTTTTGGGGGGACAACGCCACTTGTGATGATGTGGTTAGTTGAAAAAACAGGTTATCTTATTGCTCCCGCTGCTTATTATATTTTTGGTACTATAATCGGTTTGGTTTCATTGGTTATTTGTGAAAAAGGCCGATGCAGAGCGCCCAATTTACCGCTGCTAAGACTTTCTTTAGGTGATGCAGGAGCCAGGCAAACTGTCCTTCAGAGTCAAAAATAGCAGCAATGGTTACTATTTTTTATTTGCAATAGAAAATTTATTGTTCTTATTTGTCAAATATTATACAATAATTTCACTTTTTATTCTTCCTTGTCTTTGACTTGAGCACGTGAGTGAGAAAATTATGGCTGTTCAGCAACAATTAGTTCAGAAAGCATTAAATGCATTAAAAAAAGCAGGGCAGCTTTCTGGTTCCGAAGGGGTAAAAAATCAAGCGATTCTGCTTGAAAACCAGAAAGATATTGAGAAACTTGAAGGAATTGCTAACGCTCTAGAGGTTTTAGAACGTGCGCGTATGCTTAACAATTTCCAAGGCAAAGCCAACTACCTGTGTCTTATGCAAAATCTGGATCATGTTGGGTCGATTGCAGAGGGAATGGCTGCGCTTGAGCATGCCAGATTGCTTCGCGGGTCTCAGGGGCAGTTTTACTTCGATCTTCTCATTCAACATAAAAAGTACGCCTCAAGTCTTGCCGCCGGTATTGTTGCGCTAACCAGTGCGAAGCTCGTTAAAGAATATTATACAGTGCTTGTTGCACATCCAGAGCATGCTAAAGATCTCGCTAGCGCTATTGTCACATTACACCGTGCAGGCCTCCTTAAAGGGGAGCATGGCATAGTGAATCTTGCTCTTCTAACAAAACATAAAGAAAAGGCTGAAGTCATTGCTCGAGCGTTATATTGGTTACAAGTAGAGGAGGACTGGTTAGTAGGTGGAGAGCCTCGACTTTTAACACAAGCTAATTTTAATGCTCTTTTCCTCTATCCAGAATTTTTGGAAGAAATTGCGCAAGAAATAGAAAATCTCGCTATTAGTGGATTGGTTGGAGGAGTAAAAGCAGGTTTTGCAGGTATTATCGATAATAAGCGAGTACAACGTGAAGCGCGGGAACGGGCTATTTTTGCTGCTTTAATTCCGCCAGTCGAAACAGTTGTTGCACAAGGTTTTTTTAAACCGGTGGCGCCTGCCACACCCAATTTACCAGTAGTACCGCTCGTCAGTTTGGTTTGTGAGTACTTACGTTAGACTTATCTTTTGAAGCGTCGGTACACAAACACCTTGGTATTCGTGTTTGTGTACTAACAAGTTAATTGGCATTTTGTTGCTGGTTTAGAAAATCGTGCGTTGCTAATTGATAAGTATTAAGAAAGTCGTCCTGAATCACAACGGCTTTTTTATTTATAGCAGTTAAATCAGTCGTTTGTTTTAGAACGCCTGTGCGGTAACTCCACCCTTGTGGCAGCTGCAGTTTAGAACCCAATTGCGTCAAGCTTGCAGCAGTTTGCGGCGTTTTCTCAACACTATAAGATTGCATCACAAAAACGCGACCTTTGGGATCAATCAGTTCATAGACTGGTTTGCCCGCTTTATAAACCCAGGTTGTTTGCCGATCGACAGTGTGATCATGATAAGGTTTGGCGCTACTAAGAATATCTGATAATCCTAACTGCAATACTCCTGCCTCACGCATGGCTAGACCAGAAATAATTTTTTTCTGGGGATTGACCAATTGCGAATTTTTCATGCCGTCGATTACCCAATAGCGAGGCCCATTAAGTTTTACATAGGCTGCTTTTGTCTCAGCTTTAACAGAACTAACCGAAATTTTATTCCATAGTTTAGGCGGGCAATCATTGAGCCCTATTGTATTGTAAACTTCCATTTTAAACATCGTTGGAGATAAGAGAATTTCACAGTATCGATTACCGCGAAGGCCATCGATATGGCCAGCATGCAAGAAAGCAGGTAGGCTAAATAGAACAGTTGCAAACAATTTTTTTCCCATGCATTCATTTAAGTTTTGCAACTTGGTTTTTAGGGAAAAAACACTATTCCTTGGTGTTAACATGTCTTATCTCCATAAGTGTTTAAGGCGATTTTCGCCGATCTCACTATAAATAGATAACAGTTATTTTTCAATTTTTTCAAACCATGAGCCATGCAATCCTTCGGGTACGCGCCGTGGTAATTGAATGACAGCAAGAGGTGCTTTCGTGATATCCAGAGCATCCAGAATCAAAAAGTCACTTGTGTTGCGTTTGGAATCGTAGGCAAAAAATACCAGATAGCCATCGTCTTCGCTTTGTGCTTGGGGTTTAGGTGCAAATACTACCTCACCAATCGAATATTGCTCACCAAAATCATGGACGGTGGTTGTTTTTGATGCCAAATCGTATTTTACCAACCCATTAAAAGTTGATGGTTTGAGTTGGTTGTTTAAGCGAGTCGGGGCATAAATAAAATGGTAAGGTTTACTATTATAGTGATTGTTAATTGTAGGAAATTCAACGATATAATTTGCAAGCAGCGAATCTTGAAAAGTTTTTTCCGTTAAATCGATTTCCATTCGATGCATTTGTGGTGGTGAACTGACAACATTATTTTGTACACCAAAATTCAAGCGACCATGGCGAACGTAATCGATGATGATTTTGTTCTCAATCTCATAAGCATTGGCAAAATGGAATACGAAAAAAGCATCTGTAGTCAACCAAAGCGGCGATTTATCTTTATCCTGTCGTGAGGCGATACCAATCCGAGTCCCTAACTCAGCGCGCCATTCCAAAACATTTCCGCCAGTCTCCACGGCTGCCAGATCGAAAACAGCCGGACAGTCGAAGAAAATCAAAAAATTTTTTGTTAAAACAAAATCATGCATCATAGTACTACACGATTTTTCTATAATGCGGCTTTCTATGAGATTCCCTTGCTGATTAACTTTGTGGCAAGTCAGGAAAGGAGGTTGAATATCATAGTTAATTAAATATAAGTCCTCCGTATCTGGATCTAAGCGTGTATGAGGGCCTACGGCAAGAGGGCGCGTTGTACCGGCCAGCCACTCACCAATCGTATTTAATTCATGATCCATTTCATACGCAGGCCCACCTTCCCACATTGCTAAATAATGCTGGGCATGGTGGATAATATGGATGAAAGCCCCATTTTTAAAAGGCCCAGGATCATCATTGGGTCCTATAAGTTGTGGATCGGGTGGAATCGGCATGGCAATACCGCTATAAATCGCACGACCTAATTTTTGTTCGAGTAGCAGGCCTTTGGTTTTAACGTAGCGGTTGCGATAACGAACGTCTTCACCTTCCAGGTACATGGCGTGGATCATACCGTCACCATCTAATGGAAAAGTATAGGAAATAGGAGCGAAAGCCGGGTTGGGTCCATTACGCATGTAGCAGCCCCGTAAATCAGAGGGAATTTTTCCCTGGACTACCAGGTTATGAAAGTCACTTTCCTCGTGAACAGGTGCAAAATTGTTTTGCAAAAAGGGATTCGCTTCATTGCGAAGTCGGCATTGCCGTTCGCGATACCAAAGGGGTAATTTTTTGGATAACCAAATGCCGATAATCATAGGAGTATAAGAAAGGATCTGATAAACGATTTCAGAGGCTGTTGTAGCTCCCCAGGGAATAAAATACATCACGGTAGAAAAGCTGAGGATAATCCCCCAAATAATAGTCAATAGTTGATTAACTCGCCAAAACCCTTTTGTATGCCAAACCTGCTTAGGGGTTTGCTCATAGGCATATTGTAAGGTAAAGGGTTTTCCGATTAATAATGAAATCCAGACAATAAGGGCTAAGGATAGGTTGGAAAGCATCCAGGCATTTTGGATCACCCAATTCATTTTAAATACAATCGTCAATACATAGATGGCGGCAAAAAATAATAGAGTCCCCCAACTTAAAATAAATCCTTTCAGAAGTTGGCGCCATTCGGTGAGTATCAAGACGAAGGTGGTAATTGTTAGTGTTAAAAGAATTTCTTTCTGAGATTGACCATAAAAAGTGGAAAAAAGAATCCAGGGTAAAAAACCTAAAAGAAGCTGCCACATGGAGGTTCCCCAATGATCCTTGCTTTGGATTTGGTTTTAATTATATATCAGCTTTGGAATTTTAATGCGAATAAAAAAAAATACGAGGTTGGGGAGGGCTAATAGTTTGTCACCCTCGCCGGAAAGTTTCAGAATTACTCCTTACGAGGGGGAGTTATAAGCTCTGATGTATCATGCTTGTGGTGCGTTAGTGGATGGACAACATCAGTAAAAAAGCTCATACCTTGCAAAACCATGTTACGTATGGATAGTCGCCGTTCAGTTGCAGTATGGGTTGATTCTGGCATTGTTTTACTCTTTTTCATTGCTGTTGTATCAATTTCGCTTTCACCAGGTCTTTTACCATGAGGAGGGTTTGGTTCTGATTTGGCAGATTCAGTTGCCGATTTATCGACAGCATGCATCACTGTAGCAGCTTTATCAGTATGGTTCTTTTCATGACCAACTGTTATGACATCATCACCAGCTTCGTGGCTATTACTTTCCAGTGCTACCATTTCTATTTCGTAGCCTATCTCTGAAATGCCAGAGTCAGTCTCAGTTGACTCTTCTAAACTCGGTTGCTTGTCGGTTTCTAGTTTTTTTGCTTTTGCCTGGCCATCAATTAAGTCTTCAATGCCTTCTAAAAACAATAACTCCTCTGAAGTTTCTTCAATGCCATCCACGACTTCAAGGTTGGCTTTAGAGCCAAAATTCAACGCATACACACGTAAAGAGAGTACTACCGAACAGAAAATTCCAAGTGCTACAGAGGTCTTTAATACAATCGGTTTATCCTGGAAGTCATTATGTAAGCTAACTTCGAGGAAAGAGATAGTAAGAATATAACCAATCAGCTTTTGACCCTTGTTTAATCCGGAGAAGAAAGCACGTACCACATCAAGCCATTCCGTGTAAAATCCAGTACCAGGGGTCGCCGCCATGGTATGAGTCTCAATTAATTCTGCTAAAATTCGGTTGGCTTTGGAGTAAACATCTTCCAAGGCCATATGTGGCTGATTAGGATTTTCCTGAGCTTTAGTTAGTTTTTTATAATACTGCGATAAAGAGTAAATAGTAGAGCCCACTAAAAGAGCGACCCCTATAACAGCGTTACTCACTAATAAAGCAGTAGGGACGGCACTAAAGAACATCAAGGAAGTCATAAGCATTTTGGTAACAACGGCATAAACTGCCAAACCATTTTTTACGCCACGAAGAGCATGATTGACCATGCCCGCAGTTTTAGCATTCAGCTCGTCACCGAGATGGATAATTTCTGCAGCAAGTTCTGCATATTGCCGAGTGAGTTCCTCTTGTTGTATTCGCTGTGAGTCTTTGTCTGCCTCTGGAACCTGAGTACTCTTGAAAAGAGCTAATTGAGCATTCAAGATGCCCAGTTCCTGTCTCTTTAGTTGTAATTTGACTCCCAACGTTTCGAGTTCCAAACCGCGTTGGTATTCATATTCTTCATAAACCCGAGCAGTAATAGCAGCAGTTGACAAGACAATACAAACGGATGCTACAGGAATAAAAGCCGGAGATGTAAAACCCATTAAAGCCAGTGGAGCAATATAATAGGCCAAGCCTTCGAGCATTCCATTATAAGCAGCTGATAAATAAGCATATCTTTGCTGAGCATTCATTTCGGAAGGTATTTTATCGTAAAACTCTTTAAGAGTACCTTTTCGCTCTTTAAGTAGATTGATATCCAGCTTTTCAGCGTCATTCAATTCATGCGCAGCAATGTCTTTTAACAAAGTTTTAAAATTATTCTTTAATTCTTTTCGTTGATCTTGCAAACGCCGGAACCAAATGCGGTTTAGTACGGATGCGCTACCTACCAATAATCCGGCAGGCATCATCATGGAATTTAAGCTGGTTTCGTGGAATAGTGCTGCAACTTTCAGTGCGTTGCGTACGCCTTTGTTCGCATTTTTCAATTCACTAATGACATTCCGGCAGTAGGGCCATAAGGTCATAATAGCCTGCCTGTAAGGCCTCGGATCATCTTCTTCCGTTTTATTGGCGAGCAGTGATAGACCAATGAATGCGACTGATTCTACAGAGGCAATAGCTATTCCACTAGGAGTTAAAAGCCAGTCACGTAGTGGATTGGCAGAACCCTTGTTAGAGGCAAAGATATCAGAAAACCATTTAAGACCAGTATAGGCCAGGATTTCAGCATCTAATAATGCATATAAAGTATAGACATAACCAATGTCATGGACTCTCTTGGCAAAACGAGAGTGGTTTAAAGCGATGCGATTGCTAAATGAGTCACTTCTGACCAGGCCTGGTCGACCGGGTTCTTTTGACTTTGCAATCAACTCGCCAGTAGTCTGGCCATTATCAAGCGTTTTAACTTTTTTATTCATATGAGGGTCAGTCATTAGTTTGTTCTATTTCTTAAACAATTACACCTAATTCTAGCGCAATAGTCTTATAGAAATATTAAGTGAATTAAATTTATTTGGCATGATTAAAAAAAATCCGAAATATTTGTTGTCCCCAGGGTGAATTCTGTGAAGAAATTAACGAGCAATAATTTTCGTTTAACATCTTATTTCTAAACGATTAGTTCCTCGCTAAATGCATAATAATAGAGATATTTTTTTTATTCTTTTCTTATAGTTGATATAATATAAAAATGATAGCGTTATTCAGTTGGCTACTATAAAGTAAACATAATGATGTATTATTATACAATATGTGTCTTTTTTATAAAGAATGAGCAATCATGAAGTATCGTAAAGTCCCCTCTAGTCCTATTAATAATTACGAATTAGTTAATTATACCGATTTTGTTCAACAAATTTGCAAACATCTTTTTAAAATAACGGGTATTAATCATTTCAGTTATGTTGAGATGAATGAGCAGGGACAGTTTTTTTGGGTAGGCAGTAATGGGGATTATTTAGAAAAATGCATTGATAATCAATTGGTTATAAACGCACCTCTTAGTATTTTAAAAACCTATCCTAAAAGCGGACTTTACCTGATTGATGTCTATCAAGAGGAATATAAACAACATAGTTTGCCGGTTTTTGAATTATTGAGCCAGTTTAATTATGGCCATTCATTTAGAATACTTGAAATTATTAATAACCAGCGATTCAAACTTTATTCATTTGATGCTCCACTTGAAAAACATGAGATTAATCATGTTTATCTCAATAATCTTGAAATATTTAAAAAATTTAATATTTATTTTGATGAGAGAATTGCCCCAGTTAAAAACGAATTAATAAAATGCCATATAGATAGTGATAATTACGCAGAATGCATAGGGCTGATTAATACTTTCTTCGAAAATAATTTTTTGAAAACTACTTTTCATGGAGATTTTGATAAAAATAATTATGTACAGCTTACTCCTCGTGAAAAAGAAATTTTATTATGGTTTGTCAAAGGTAAAACTTCTGATGAAACTGCGAGTTTGTTGAATATTTCGAGACGTACTGTTGAACGTCATTTTGAAAATTTACGTGAAAAATTTGGTTGTTTTTCAAAAAACCAATTAGCTCTGAAACTAAGAAATATTTTAGAGGGAACATAAGCCTCAGACAAAATGCTGATTATTGGCTATACTAAGAGTGTATGGCCTTGGGAGGCTAGTAAAGCTCCTGGTCAGCAACAAGAACCACCTGTTGGTGGTTCTTGCTTTTTATTCAGTAGATAAACGAATTAAAATTATCCGTGCATTTCATGAAATTCCTTCCACTCAAAATCTACATAATTTTCAAGTAGTCTCTTAATTTCGTTTTGCACTTCTGTCTTAGTACGGTATTCTGTGTGAAACTTTTGAGGTGGTGTAAGTCCTTTTTTGTCCAGGCAACATACTACATAGCCATCCGCTTTATATAAGTTAGTAGGGCCGGATACAGGCTTTATATCATAAAAAACTTTAAATCCTTTATAAATATACTGGGCCATTTGCCACTCCTCTTCCGTGGTTATTAAACTTGACAATTAACCGGTGAAATAGATTACTGTGTTCTACTTTTCTGTAACGACCTCCAAGCGGTTTATCTTTCATTTTGCTCCCCGGGGAGAATTCAGAAAATGAGTGGCTATAAACCTGGCTATAGTGGCTAGAAATCCTGTCTGCCCCATATAGTTTGTCTGTACGAGCTTGTTAGCTATACGATTTAGAATAATTCGCATGAGTTTTATACGTAGATAATTAATTAATAATCTATAAAGCATCGAACCTTTCCTCTTATGAATGTTATTTAATTAGTATAGTTGATTATGGACTGTTTAGTGTTATGGCAAATTAGTAGCATTTTGTGGGGATGTGTCAGTAGAAAAATGAAGCAGGTATTTGTGATAATCCTCTTTAAAGGCTTCACTATTTTGATAGTCAAGTAAGGCTGGATTAATAATACTTAATAGCTTGAAATTATTTCGATTCACCGCTATACCTATCCCAGCACCAAAAGTTATAGGTTCGCCCATAGCCCTTAAGGATCCCGATGAGTTCATATGCCAGTAATGCGCAGTAGGGTTATCAACGAATGCAATGTCTATTGCTCCCGATCTTAAAGCCTGAATCATCAGGTTATCATGCTCAAATAAGATAACTTTAGGCTTCTTGACTCCCATCATTTTAATAAGTGATAAAAAGGCATTATCAGTAATACCAATTTTTTTATTATCTAACAAATCGATATCGAAAGGTTGAGCAGCTAATTTTGCAGGACCAAGAAAGCGAGCCTGGCTAACTAAATAGGGCAAGGAGAAATTAACTTGTTGGAGTCTTTTTACCGTGATGATAATTGAACTTACTGCCAAATCAGCTTGCCTGTTTCGGACTCTTTCAATCAATCGATTGTTTGGTGTAGCAATAAATTGACAGGTGTAGTTAATCCTCCTGCAAACATCCTCCATCATAGCGATATCAAAGCCATAGAATTGGTTATTGCCTATTTGCATGACGAAAGGGGGATCATAAATTGCAACAGCAATTTTAAGCACTTTCTCTTGAGCCGTTAGCAATGGTGAAATAAAAATACAGAATAAAATCATCGTGAAACGATATATTTTCATGTCCTTTATCATCGTATTTGGGATGATTACTTAAAAGTATAGATAAAATTGCCTATAAAACAACCAGGATTCACATAGCCTATACATTCTAAGACTGGCTAAGAAGAGTGATTGGTGTTCATACAATCTGACAGTAGTTTTTGTATCTTTTCTAAACCTAATTGTTGCATTGTTGCAATATTTTTTTCGGGGATTGTTGACGTATCGCCATAATAATCAATCGCTTTATCAACACTTTCTTCGCGCAACAAGTGGAGCATTGGGTAAGGTGATCGGTTTGTATAGTTTGAAACATCATTGAAATCAACATCAGCAAAACAATAATCGGGATGAAAAGAGGCTATTTGATAAATGCCTTCATAACCACTCTGCACCAGTAGTTGCTCAGCCAGATCAACAAAATCCAGATAATGAAAAAAATCTGTAAATAATCTGGGAAAAATCATCAAAGTAGTTTCTACTTCTCGTTGTTGATCTAAAACCTCAATTTCTGACATCACCTCAGTGAGGGCGGCTTCTTCTTTTGCAGTAAAACTGACCTGAAATCTCACCGAGCCTTTATTTATCTCCCTTTTAGCAAAAGGACAGATATTGAATTTGATAATAAATGAATGAATCCAATTCTGAGTTTGACGGATAATTAATTCGCTCGATTCGGACATCAGGAATCTCAACTGATCTATTTTTCAGGTATTCTAATCCATTTTCTTTCTTATTCAATAATCGGTTCTATACTATGGCTATGGGTGTCTAGCAAGCGATTAATGGACGAATCATGAAGACATTACTAAATGGATTAGTAAGCATTTTTCTGTTTACTTTACTTGGAGCGGCTTTCAGTAGCGAAAATACAGCCAATAAATACCTCTTACCTTCGCCGTATCCTGTTTATGTTCTCGAAAGTGAGGGCGTTATCAATCACCCCTACCCCGGCGCAATACAAAGAATGCTACCCACAGACAATAGTTATAACCAAGTCCCAGGTTGTTATATTGCTTGTTATTCACATAGTCCCGGTATTTATGAGGTAGGGCCAAATATTTCAGTGATGGGCCAAATTCGTGTTCGCGGAGTTTATCTGGGGCGGATCTGTCAACCACACGGCTATAAAAATCAGGATATTAGTGCAGCTGGCGAATTCAAAAGACTGTGTTCGCAAAAGATAGATGCTTGTAGAGCAACTGAATGTTGGGCAGGGGGGGATACGGGTGGTTGGTTTGGTATTCAACCCTAAGGGAGGACGCCGTCCTTAATTATTTCTATATCTTGGTACTTATCCTACTGGCGTGTATGCATCGCTGCGATGCTCGGAAATCAAACCGCGCTTAAAGCTTAGTCCTCGGAGAGAAACTTAACTTCCTCCATCATGGCACTAATACGAGCCTGTAGATAACGGTCATTTTTGGCGAGTATTTTTGCCTGTTTTAGTTGCCGCATAGCATCTCGTCGGCGGCCTTGTAAAAGTTGACATTGCGCCTGAGTAAAATAAGCATAACTTTTTTGCTTGGATGCAGCTTGTGCTTGCGCAAGCTCTTCGCAAAGGGGTAAATCTCTTTTGAATAGTCTTGAGCCTTTGAGTAATACAGAGGCTGCTTGCTCAGCTTTCCCTGCTGCCAGCAATCCCTGAGCATGAGCCATGATTGCCGCGTAATTTTCCGGGTAGTTGGCTTGTAGATCACTCAGTCGTTTTAACGCAATTTCAAATTGCTTGCTCCCGGTTTCGGCCTGCGCCATGGCAATTTGATAAAAAAGATTATCGTGATCCTGGGCGAGTAGGGAAGTTAAACGTGCCTGTGCCTGTTGGAACTGATTTGTATCGAGTAGTGCTAATGCATAACCATATTGGCAGGCTGGACCACTATTGCGTTTTTGACATTGAATTTGATAATAATCAAGCAATTGCTTGTTATTGTTGGTGACTGAAACGCGAATCAATTCTTTAAACAAACGATAATTCAGACTATCTGTATATTGTGTTTTCCCCAAATTCTGACTGCGGTTTTCTGCCTCAGCAATACGCTCCTCATCCAGGGGGTGAGTTCTTAAGATGGCAGGAATATTGGCTGTGTAGTAATAACGAGAGTTCTGTTGCATTTTCTTGAAAAAACCAGCCATACCACGGGGATCTAAACCTGATTTTATAAGCATACCAATGCCGATTCGATCCGCTTCTTTTTCATTGGCACGGGTAAAATTAATATTATCTTGCGCAAAACCAGTCATGGAGGCCATCAATGCTCCGCTACCTAGCGTAGGGTTAACGACGCCCAAGGCGGCGGATGCTAACAACGAGGCAAGGAGGGGGATACGCATCTGTTTCTCATGCTCAATCCTCTGGTAGAGATGATGAAGGCGAACGTGAGCAATTTCATGAGCCATAACAGCGGCTAATTCACTTTCATTATCAGTGGCAAGAATTAATTGCGTATTAATACCAATATAACCGCCCGGACCGGCAAAGGCGTTGATCTCATTTGATTTAACAATAAAAAAATAGGGCGTAGGCATATGGGCTAAGCGTGCCAGTTTTTTACCTAAATGATTAATATACTGATTGGCCAGGGCATCGCGCTCGATACTGTCTGACTGGTTAATTAACTGAATAAATTCTTTTTCTAACTCTTCAAGCTCACGAGTCGAATAAGGGGAAAAAGCAAGCCCTGTAGTTGGTAATAGCTGAATAAAAACGAGAAAAAAACACAAGCAGCCGCGCATGAAACCTGAAGAAAATCCCTGTCGTTTAAAAAGTCGCAATAAGTTCATAGACTTGCTCTTCGATTAAACAAGCTCATTACTTGAGCAATTATTAACGGCTCACCAAGTGGCGACCAAATGGCTTTCAGCGTTGATTGGTTACAATCTGGCATCCAAGGTCTATGACAATAGTAACATGGACTTATCATACCATAGACAACAGGGGCGATGAAAAATAATCGCCCTTTTTAAATTTATGCTTTTAGGCAAAACGGAATTGTGCCTGATTTTCTTTGATTTGCTTTTTGGATAGTTCATTCTTGTTGCTGAAAAGTCCTAATCCCTTGAGATATTCTGTTTTTATACCAGCACCAAAAACAAATTCATCATCAGTTGCAAAGGTAACAGGCTGTTCGACATCAGAATAAACCCCTGTCACTGGATGGGGCGATTTTTCTTTATGCCAGTTAAGTTTGCTATGACAGGTAGGGCATACTTCAATAGGAATATTTAATGCGCGAATTCGATTTTTCTGCTCGAGAGTTAAAAAAATACAGTGACCTAGCCTCACTTTGCCAAAAAGTGGATTTGCTTGTTGTGGGGCATTGGTTTTTACCCAAGCCTCCAGAGCGGATAAGATGGTATCTGTATCTTCGCGTTCAACAGCCGTATCAGCCTCTCCCATATGAATTGCCAACCCAACCTTCGAGTTCAGTGCCAACTCGATTAATTGCTCCAGCTCCTTACCACGTAAGGTTCTTGGTGCAATCGGATTGCCAGAGATATCAATCCCTTTAAGCACGCCTTCTGGGCTTTGAACGACTCGCTTGATAAAATGTTGTGCTTCTGAAAAACTATGGACAGTTCTATCCAGGCTTAACAAACCAAACGCTTTTTTAGACGTGGATTGGGTTGCAGCCAATAAGCCTTGTTCAAACGCATCGATATAATCATCCTTGGATTTATCGGTCATTTCTTTTGGAGTTGTTCTTATCTCCATATATTTAGCCGCAGAACTACGGATAACATCCAGCGTACCCAAACTGATATCTTCGGGAGTTTGTATAATTGCTTGAATTAAAGCAAATATTTCCCAGATAGAATTGATATCTTCCTTGGCATAACCTTCTTCAGGTTGCTTTTGGGTTTTGTTTAGATAGGCCTCTCGCAAGGCTACAAGTCTCATATATTTATCTAAACAACCGTTCTTTTTGGCAACCTCATAGAGATATGGAAGACTAAAACTTCCATTGAGATGGCAATGCAGATCGCTGGTATTTTGTTCAAACATAATGATTTTTCGAGAAAATTAAAAAATTAGCGGAAAAATATTTTTTTATATATACAATATTCCCTCTAACTTTACTACCTTATCTTACATGACATTACATCAACCTCAGACTACTCAAAAATTGAATAATTTGTTATCATCTCCGCATTTTTCTGTAGTGATTTAACTATGCACAAATACTTTATGCTGGCCGCCCTCGAACAAGCCTGGTTCGGACGGGGTAATTGTGCGCCAAATCCCAGCGTTGGAGCTGTTGCTGTACACAAAGGCGAAATCATCGCTCGTGCTTGGCATCAAGGGGCTGGAACTGCCCATGCCGAGCAACTTCTGGTAGCGAAAATTCCAGCAGGTTTACAGGATGTCAGTCTCTATGTCACTCTGGAGCCTTGCAATCATTGGGGAAAAACGCCGCCTTGTGCGATGGCTATTCTTGGTCATGGTATTACACAGGTGATTTACGGTTTTTCTGACCCTAATCCTATTGTCCGGGCAAATAATACCCCTGAAATATTACGCAAGAATGGCATTGAAGCCTTACATTATCCTATACAGGAAATTGATGCGTTCTATCAAAGCTACAATCATTGGACAAAGACAAAACGCCCCTGGGTTACGGCCAAGATAGCACAGACTTTGGATGGCAAAATTGCCGGCGTTGATGGGCAGCGGTGTCGATTGTCGAATGCAGATTGCGCTGAATTTACCCACCAGCATCGCTTGTATACCGATGTGATTTTAACTACAGCGAAAACAATTGCTCAGGATGATCCCTTACTGAATGTTCGTTTAAAAGATAGGGAGCAAGGTAAACGCCTGGCAATTATAGATAGTCGCTTGTCTTTAAGTAAAAATGCCAGGATTTTTAGCAGTGCTGAACATTGTCATATTTTTCATGATGAAAATTATGCAGTAACTAACCCTTTCTCTAATTGCAGCTATTACGGTATTTCTGCTCGAGAAGGATTACTTGATTTGGCGCTTGTAATCAATCAATTGGGCGAGTTGGGATACCATGATGTTTGGGTTGAAGCAGGGGGCGCATTATTTTCTGCCTTGCATCGTGAGAAATTGGTGCAGCGAACCTATCTTTATCTCGTTCCTGAGGTACTCGGAGAAAATGCAACGCCAGCATTCCAG
This sequence comes from Legionella feeleii, assembly GCF_001467625.1. Lineage (GTDB taxonomy): Bacteria > Pseudomonadota > Gammaproteobacteria > Legionellales > Legionellaceae > Tatlockia > Tatlockia feeleii. The sequence goes on along the minus strand of NZ_LNYB01000031.1, from coordinate 105,861 downwards.
GGAGAGGTCTGTTTTACTACCAAGCAAGCCGTATCGTGGCAGGTGAAGTCTGACAATGTAATAGCATGTCTTGATTGGCAAGAGGAGGAGACATGTTTACAGGTTTGATAGAACAGCAGGGGGAGGTGTTGGCTAATATTAGCGGTAAGGTAGCCAATCGTCTGTTGATTAAATCTCCCTTTGCTGATTTACAAACAGGCGAAAGTATTGCTGTGAATGGTGTATGCCTAACCTTGCTACCCGATTATGAGCAATCATTAGCTTTTGATGTTTCCCCTGAGACACTGCGCCTCACTACACTGGGGCAATGCCGCGCTGGTATGTTGGTGAATCTTGAGCGAGCTATGCTGGCTTCCGCTCGTTTTGGGGGGCATTATGTGAGCGGGCATGTCGATACGACAGCGCGTCTGAAGGCTATTGCCCCGATAGGTGAGTATGTAGAGTTGGTTGTTGGTGATTTTGCAACCTGTGCTAGCATGTATCTCTTGCCTAAAGGAAGCATTACTTTGGAGGGAGTGAGTTTAACCATCAACGCAGTGAACGAAGACAACATCAAGTTGATGTTAGTCCCACATACTTTGGCAAAGACCACATTGGGCCAATTAGAAATTGGTCAACGTTTAAATGTGGAATTTGATTATTTGACTCGGATCGTGGCACATCAGCTCAAGATCGCAGGACAATTAAAAAATGAGGTTGAAGCATGACAAATCCCTTTGCAACCATTGAGCAGGCAATTTCGGCATTAAAAGCGGGTCGTATGATTATGTTACTGGATGATGAATTGCGCGAGAATGAAGGGGATTTAGTGATTGCTGCGCAACATATTACCCCTGAAGCAATTAATTTTATGGCTCGCTTTGGTCGGGGCCTTATCTGTTTACCAATGGCTAGTGAATTGATTGATAAATTGCAGTTGCCTATGATGGCACAGAAAAATCGTTCCCCCTATGGTACGGCATTCACTGTTTCGATAGAGGCTGCCAGTGGCGTATCGACTGGGATTTCGGCTTACGATCGTGCCCACACAATTCAAGTGGCGATTGATTCTGCCAGTGGACCTGAATCAGTTATTTCTCCTGGACATGTATTTCCTTTGCGGGCGAGGGCAGGTGGTGTTTTAGAACGGGCAGGCCAAACAGAGGGCAGTGTCGACCTAAGCATTCTTGCAGGACTGAAACCTGCAGCGGTCATCTGTGAAATTATTAATGATGATGGCACAATGAGCCGGCGTGATGAATTAGCGTGTTTTTCTCGCAAACATGATATTCCGATGGTCACTATCAAGGATTTGATTGAGTATCGTATTCGCCATGAAACGTTGGTAGAAGAGGCTGCGACGACACGTATTCCTTTGCAGAATCATGGCGATTTCTCCATGACTGTTTTTCACAATAAGCTGGATTTAGCAGAGCATTTTGCCCTTATTAAAGCGCCCAAAGTAACCAATAAAATACCGTTGGTGCGTATTCATTCTGAATGTATTACTGGTGATGTATTTGGCTCTTGCCGTTGCGATTGTGGCGCACAATTACAGCAGGCTATAAGTCAGATCGCTGAGGAAGGCGGTATTCTCCTTTATTTGCGTCAAGAGGGCCGGGGGATCGGTTTGGCTAACAAGCTCAAGGCTTATGCTCTGCAAGAGCAAGGGTTTGATACTGTAGACGCGAATTTGCAGTTGGGATTGCCAGCTGATAATCGCAATTATGCCGTTGCGTTTCAAATTCTAAAATATTTAGGTGTGGATACATTGCGTTTATTAACGAACAACCCGCATAAGGTCGAAGCCATTGAAAAATATGGTTTGAAAGTAAGTGAACGAGTTCCTTTATTGATTCAACCCACTCGGGAAAATCGCGGTTACCTAAAAACCAAGCAAGAAAAACTTGGTCATTTATTGACAGTTGAATAGGGATGATTATGAAGCATATTAGAGCTGAAGCGTCTGGCACGGTAAAATCCTTCCCCATCGCACTGGTTGTGAGTTCGTTTAACCATGCAGTGACAGAAGAGTTGAAACGTGGTGCGTTGCAAAGATTAAATGAATGTGGTTTTGAGGCGAAGGATATTATTGTGGTCGAAGTACCTGGCGCTGTAGAGATTCCTATTGTTGTTAAACGCTTGGCAATGCAACAACAAGCCGATGTAATCATTGCCCAAGGCGCTGTTATTCGGGGTGAAACCAGTCATTATGATTATGTGTGCGAGCAAGTCAGTAATGGTTGTCAGCGTGTAGCCCTGGATTACAATATCCCTGTTATTTTTGGTGTTTTGACGACAGACAGTGATGAGCAAGCTTGGGATCGTCTTGGTGGTAAACATGGTCATAAAGGGGTAGAGGCGGTCGATTGTGCGATTGCAATGTATAAAATTTTAAATCAATTGGATACCTTGACTAAGTAATATTGAATCCCGGGTTTCGGCTATGGCTGCTCCCGGGCTTCGATGGGTACGCTTATAATAGCCTGGATGAAAGCCGGTATTTTAAACTGGCAAAATGTAATAATAAGGCCAAAGCATTAAGATTTTCCTGATCAAATTAAGGGATTTTAGTTTGATGAGGAAATAGTGTGTTATTTCTGTTCTTCTTTTGTTAAAATTAAATCCCGTTTACATGCGATCTTTTTATTCCGCTTGTGCGGCGGTTTCGGCATTCCAAACGGGGTCATCTATGACAAATTATATTTTCATTACCGGCGGTGTAGTTTCCTCGCTGGGTAAAGGTATTGCTGCAGCGTCATTAGCAGCCATTCTCGAAGCACGTGGTTTAACAGTCACGCTTATTAAACTGGATCCTTACATTAATGTTGATCCTGGGACTATGAGCCCTTTTCAGCATGGTGAAGTGTTTGTGACTCACGATGGCGCCGAAACAGATCTTGACCTGGGTCATTATGAACGTTTTGTGCGTACTACCATGACCAAGCGCAATAATTTCACTTCCGGAAAAATTTACGAAACAGTGATCAAAAAAGAACGTCGGGGTGATTATTTAGGCGGAACAGTACAAGTCATTCCTCACATCACTAACGAAATTAAGCGTTCTATCAAGCAAGGTGCTGACAACTTTGATGTGGCAATGATTGAAATTGGGGGTACTGTTGGAGATATTGAGTCCTTGCCTTTTCTTGAAGCTATTCGTCAAATGCGAATTGAACTTGGTTCACAGCGCTCTCTGTTTATTCATCTGACTTTAGTTCCTTATATCGCTACTTCAGGTGAAACAAAAACAAAACCAACACAACATTCAGTAAAAGAATTACGCTCGATTGGTATTCAACCCGATATTTTGATCTGTCGTTCTGAGAAACCTCTTTCTTTAAGTGACAGAGCAAAAATCGCGCTATTTACCAACGTAGAAAAGGAAGGGGTTATTTCCTTAGAAGATGCCAAGAGTATTTACCAAATTCCCATGATTCTGCATGACCAAGGTTTGGATGAGATTGTGGTGAAAAAATTAGGCCTGACGCTTAAGCCGGCTGATTTACATGAGTGGCAACGAGTTGTCGATGCGCAAGCTATCCAGACAATGACGGTCAAAGTGGCTATGGTGGGTAAATATACCGAGTTAAATGATGCCTATAAGTCGATTAATGAGGCTTTGCTGCATGCAGGGATTCATACACAAACAAAAGTGGAAATTGTTTATATCGATGCTGAATTAATAGAAAAACATGGTACTGAATTGCTTGCTTCTGTTGATGCCATTTTAATACCTGGCGGTTTTGGTGAGCGGGGTATTGAAGGAAAAATCAGAACAGTACAATATGCGCGCGAAGAAAAAATTCCTTTCCTGGGTATTTGTTTAGGCATGCAAACAGCGGTTATTGAATATGCTCGTAATGTCGTGGGGCTTAAAGGAGCCAACTCGACTGAATTCGATAAAACGACACCTTATCCTGTTATTGGCTTGATCACTGAGTGGATGGCAGAAGATGGCAGTATCAATCTGCGTGATGAAAATACGGATCTTGGCGGCACCATGCGCTTAGGTGCTCAGATGTGTCAACTTGATGTGGATTCCCAGGCCTATAAGATTTACAACAAACCACAAATTGTGGAACGGCACCGGCATCGCTATGAAGTTAATAATCAATTTGTTGATGCGTTGGTAGAAAATGGGTTAACTGTTTCGGGACGTTCTGCGGATAATACCTTGGTTGAAATGATTGAGCTACACGACCATCCTTGGTTTGTGGCTTGTCAGTTTCATCCGGAATTTACGTCTACACCGCGAGATGGCCATCCACTTTTCCAGCAGTTTATTTTAGCGGCGCGTAGTTATCACGGACAAAAGGAGAAAGCATGAAATTATGTGATTTTGAAGTAGGTATTGATTCTCCTTTATTTCTGATAGCAGGCCCTTGCGTTATTGAAAGTGAAGCACTTGCTCTGGAAACAGCTGGTTATCTAAAAGAAATATGCGGCCAGTTAAAATTACCTTTTATTTATAAATCCTCTTTCGACAAGGCAAATCGCTCGTCAATGAACAGTTATCGTGGCCCTGGATTTGAGAAAGGTTTATTGATTTTAGAAAAGGTCAAACAACAGATTGGTGTGCCTGTATTGACTGACGTTCACGAAGATACCCCCTTGTTAGAGGTTGCCAGTGTTGTGGATGTATTACAAACCCCCGCATTCTTATGCCGTCAGACCAATTTTATTCAAAAAGTGGCCGCAATGAATAAGCCTGTGAATATCAAGAAAGGGCAGTTTTTATCTCCTTGGGATATGAAACATGTTGTTGCCAAAGCTAAGGCAACGGGGAATGAACAGATTATGGTTTGTGAACGTGGTGTAAGTTTTGGTTACAACAATTTAGTTTCTGACATGCGCTCCTTACAAATTATGCGTGAAACAGGCTGTCCTGTGGTCTATGATGCCACCCATTCTGTTCAGCTACCTGGTGGCAATAATGGCGTATCAGGCGGGCAACGTGAATTCGTCCCTGTATTGGCCAGGGCAGCTGTCGCCGCAGGGATTGCTGGTATTTTTATGGAAACCCATCCGAACCCTGATCAAGCACTTAGCGACGGGCCAAATAGCTGGCCATTGGACAAAATAAAACCTTTATTGGAAAGCCTAATGGCGATTGATAAAGTATTTAAAACCAGCGAAATTTTTTAAACGATGGCTCTCCGCGTTGCGGGAATTATGTACCCACTATTTGGCTACAATATAGGCAGGTAAATAATTGCATTGTGAGACGTTAATATGTCTATTGCTATCTTTGTATTTCTTGCAATGCAAGATTATTTAAAACTTGATAAAGCCGAAAAAACTATTGTCGATTTACTGGCTATTCCTGATGTCACGAATATTGATTTTGAGGCTCTAAAATTAAGTAAAGAAATGCATCGAGCTGAGGAATTGGATTAATGTATTTACTGGATACGAATGTAGTTTCTGAACGGTGCTGTCAAGTTACAAATTGGACCGGGAATGTTTCTACGCCCAGTTCTTTTTATCTGTAATTAGTATCTTGGAGCTTGAAACAGGGATATTAATTAATATGCATTTTGACGCTTCATTATTTATCCTTAGTTCATATTGGTGTGCCTTAGAAGCAACGTCAACGGAATATAGTGTTACTTGAGCACTACAGATCATCGGATTATTCAAAGTGATGCATAAAAAAGGAAAAATTCCCCTATTCTTAAGTAAACATTAATTTTTTAAAGCAATTATTACTTGGTATTCAAAAGGTTGATAAGTCTTTAGAAAGTGAGCAATTTATCGAATTGATGAAATCCGTTATTTCGACGTCTGATTTGGGCTTGGTAACCCAATTTTTTCAATTACCACAGGCAGAGGGGCTTCCTAATAAAGGCATCTTTGAACTCCTGGAATTTGCAAGAAAATATGAGAGTCAAGCTGTTGTTAATTATTTGGAAGACCAAAAGAAATTAGAGGTGACTACGAGATTAGCTCCTGTTGAGCAGGCTTTAGTGGAGCTAAGAATAAAATTGACTGTTGTAGATCAGTATAATTATGCTAGAGCCCATAAAGAAGCCAATCGCTTATTAGAGAGATTGGAATCAAGCCGGGATAGATACAGAGATAAGTTATCTAAAGAAGAATTTAGCATTAAAATGGAAAAAGACTTTCAAGCAGAATGTGTGAGCGCGATAAGAATTGCCAAACCAATTTTGGAAAATGATCTTGATTGGGGTGATTATATCCAAAATTTACTTAAAACCTTTGCTAATAAAATCTTTGCTACTGTAGGTAAAGAGCATTTATTCTTTCAACTTATTGAATCTGAATCCTTAAAAGCAGTTAAATCAGGCGTAAGAGAGATGATGCCAAATAATAATGATGTCGCCGTGACTTTAGGTTTTCAGTTTTAGGCAACTCTATTTTAGATTAAGTTGAGGCCAACACGCGATGGCCTCTCAGGTAGCATGTAATGGCATTCGGGTCTACGCTGTTACTCTTGTCCAGGCCTGAATATAGGGATTTGTATAACCTTCAATGGCAGCGACCTTGGATGCCCATTGTTTTTCCCAGGCGTCGGGAGGAAAACGCTTATCCCATATTTCAAATAATTGTCTTTGCGCGGCACTGAGCTTGATGTTGTATTTATCAGCCATGAATAAATTAGCACGTGCTACGACTCCTTTAATGTGATCATCGGGCTCGACTTGACGTAATTTTCTATCAATCTTAAAAGAGCAACCTAAAAAATCGGTATTGCCTGCCAGTTCAGCGTAGCGGTAATTAGAACGCGCCTGATTGACGACTCCTTCAGCAGGCCATAAATTATAAAGCTCGGCTTCGGCTTGCTTAAAATCAGGATCTATTTTTTCACAACATCGTCGTCCTTTATAAGGCTTACCGTCTTTCCTGCATAAGGCTTCTCGCCAACATTTGAATTGCTTGCCAAAATTTTCAGCTGGCATCATGTGTTCCCATTCAACACGTGCAGCACGTTTATGGGGCTGTGCTGCGTTCATATGACAACTTGCCAGATCAATTTGATGTTGCTGATTGTACGTGCAGCCACAATAGAGTGTTTCACGATGAGAATCAAAAATCGCTGTAGCTTGACGCTTGGCTTGTTGAAAGTCATGAGGTGGTTTTGCAAAAGAGGATAGACTTAATAAAAATAAAAAAATACCTGTATTAATAATGAGTTGAGTATTTTTTTTAAAATGAAATGAATAATTCAAGTTTTAAACTCCTGATTAAATAAACTGATTCAGCAGATTGTGAGAACGCTTTTGAGGGCTAATTACGCAAGTACTGACAGGTTGTTTTCAAAGCACAGCGATCTTATCAGGAGTTGATTGTATCAAAAAATAACACAGATAAATTTTTTTAGTCATTCAATAAAATTAGGATGGAATGCTGGTGTGAATCTTTATCCCAGGTTTCGTATTCGGGTCTAAGATTTACATTTTCGGTGGAAATCTTTACAGTGAAATAATATCTAACCGTATTGATTTCAATATCATTTTAAAAGGAATTATGATGAGTACTGTCCTAATCTCTGGATTTGCCCGTTCATTTATATCCGGTGAGCCTATCGCGGATGCAACGATTACTGTTGTTGAAAATGAAGCGATAGCGTTTAAGACGGATGCTAATGGACGATTTGGGCCCTTTGAATGGCCTGTTGGGAAAGCCATTACCTTACGTTTTGAGAAGCCAGGGTCTTTCTGGTCTGGCTATAGGACAACACAAACAGCAACGCTGATACCCCCGCCAGAGGGAATAAACAATGAAAATTATTTAAAGAACATTTCATTTCAGGTGCCTTCAAACCTGGCTTATACATTCCTTTCTTTCGCCATGGGTGTGACTGAAGATCCACAAGCCTGCCAGATTGCTGCAACCATTACACCTCCAGACACAACGATGGATGATATTCCACAAGGTGTTGAAGGCGTTAAAGCCACTTTATCACCGGATGTTAATAGAAAGCCTTTTTATTTTGGTATATTCCCTGTTATCCATAAAACCAATCCCTTTATTAGAACACTGGAAGCGACTTCACTGGATGGTGGTGTTGCTTTTCTCAATGTCCCACCCGGTGATTACACCTTGGAAGTAACAAAAGACAATATCCCATTTTCTAAAGTTACTATTAAAGCGAGAAAAGGGGTTGTTGTGAACGCAAGCCCGCCCAATGGTCCAACGATGCTGCAAGAGCTGCAAGCGCAGAGAGCGGAAGAAAAACCAAATCACTTCAGTTTCTTCAAACCTGCGCTAGTACTCGGTGTAGCGGCTGTAGGTGCTTGTATCGCTGGAGCTGCTGCCCTCAGAAGATAAGAGTGAGAAAATGCAGTATCCATCCTCATTAGAGCCAACAGCTAGATATTAGAAATGGTAGTCTGGTTCGGCTCCGATTCTGGAGGGGTGTACTTAATACCATATACGTCTAGGGTTTTTAAATTAGGATTGCCATCTTCTGTTAATAATACATCAGTTATAAATTGGCTCAGATCGACGCGTTGTGACATATCTACTTTAGCGTGAGGGCCAATTCGGCTGAGCATTTCAAAGACTGTATTTGCATCCAGTTGCTTATGTTGACCCAACTCAATGAACTTGCTGGCAGACTCCATGCATTTTCCTATAGTACCCGATATATCCTCATACAGTGCTTTGTCTTTGGGGCTTAATTCTTGATAGTGTTTGCTGCGCTCTATGTCAGAGGTGCAGGTCTTATAAAGTTCAGTAAGTGTCATCTGTGAACTATCAAAAGCCAATAAACCTTGCTGAAGCTGCGTTAATGCCTTCTTCAAAGCAGAGTTTTGAAACATTGGCTGGTTGGAAAGGGACTGAATTTTGGTCTTAAGAAAATTATCTGCCAGGTGATCTTTAATAGAGTTACCGAAAATAATGAGTATATGTTGCTGATCTTCGAGTAAGTTAGGATCAAACCAACTGACGTCCTGAGTCGCGGGTTGGGTATAGTATGCTTGAGGAAAACTACAAAGATGTAACGCATCTGTCCAGTCCCGATAAGCTTTCTTGAGGGAGTTTACCAGTGCCAGGGGACCTGATACGTTGATAGTAGAACTTCTTCGGGCACTAAATCCTGAGCTAACAGCTTCTCGATTGGGATTGCGGTGTGCTTCGAGTAACTGAGGCGAACCTTTATACAAACGCCTATAATTTTCTTTTATTGATTCCATGTAATTATGAAGGTCGACTGAGCCTGGAGCAGCCGCTAGCAAATCATTGTTGTAAGTACCAAGATAACTATGAAATAAAAAATCATTTTTGGCCTTAAATAGTTTAGGCAGAGGTTTACCTGGCGGCATATCGCGTGCATCGTAATAGACTCCACCATCAGTATCCAAAATGGTTGCTCTTAACATATCAGAGGCTGCGGCAAAATTCGGGTACTGGCCTGCAATCTCATCATCGTAATATTGTCTGTAGATCATTCTTGCATAGACATCAGGGCGACGAATGTAATTGGCATGTTTAATTTTCCAAGGCGGATTGGGATTTACATCACATAGTTTAATGTTATTCTTTTTAGCCCAGCTTAAGAGCTCCAGGAGTTCGGGTTTAGCGTCCGGAGCGTACGTTGATGAATCTATCCATAAATTGCTTTCGTAATCTTTGTTTTTTGAGCTCCAGGCAAGAATATTAGATCGATCTTCTTCATCTAGAACTTTACCAAGCCAAACAGCGTGTAACTTATTCGGAATAATATATCTTTCTTCGTCGATCTCTGTCTTGCTTTCCATCCTGACCTCATTGGATTTTTAACCTGCCGATTATGTTAA
>NZ_LNYB01000031.1:21194-96105 GCF_001467625.1 Legionella feeleii | reverse complement strand
ATATGACCGTTGTGACTCCATTTTTATCTCGTCCATTGCTCTCGCTGCCATTGCTATTTGGGCATAATTAAATGGTGATTGAACCTAGTCGACTGATACCTGGCTTATTCGCCTTTCGTATCATCTTGGTTGCAAGTAAAATAGCTGGAGAAAAAACTGAATGAGCTTAACAACAGATCCTACAGGGAAACGTGTTACTGTTGCCATGATTACCAAAAATGAAGAAAAAGCAGTAGGACGAGTTATTCAAGATATCAAACAGGTTGTGCCTGACGCTGAAATTGTTATTATAGACTCCAGCGCTGATCAAACAGCGACGATTGCCGAAGAAATGGGAGCAAAAGTAATTCGCCAAATTCCTCCCCGTGGCTATGGTCCAGCTATGGAACGTGCCTTACGAGAAGCAAGTCGCGAAGTGATTATTACTTTGGATTGCGATAATACTTATCCCAGCAAGAAAATTCCTGAACTTGCTTCATTAATACTCGACCAAGGCTATGACTTGGTTGATGCATCGCGACTACGCAAAAAACCACAGGCAATGCCCTGGTCTAACTATTTTGGTAATGTCGTGTTTGCCTGGCTAGCCAGTCTACTATTTTTTAGGCATCTAACCGATCTGCACAGTGGAATGCGAGCTTACCGAAAAACCATGATCGATGCTTTACAATTCGATGCTCAAGGAGCAGCCTTACCTGTTGAACTACTATTAAAACCCATCATATCTGGATATAAAGTACATACCGTGTTTATTGATTATCATGAAAGAATTGGACAGAGTAAAATGAATGCCCTGGATACGAGCTGGTGGACCATAAAACGCATTATTAAAGTCCGGATGCATTCATAAAATTATCAATAGGATTCTGTAGCCACTATAAGTTAACTTTTTGATTTTTATTATTTTGTTCTTGTAAATTTTAAATCTTAATTCTTAGTAAATTGCGGAATAAACCTTTTGCAATTACAGAAAAAAAGACTTACATTACATTTGACACCCGCTAATTCCTAGCTGGAGAAATCCCCAATAATTTAGTTTTAACCCTATATTTGATTGCATGAAGCCGAAAAATCGTTAATGAAGAAGAACCATGATGGTCTATACCAAACAACATTTGAACGAAACAATAGAAATTCTTAATCAGCTAGATGTTAATGCAATTGAACAAATGGTTACTTGCCTTGCTACCCTCAAAGAGACAGGAGGACGCTTATTCTTCCTCGGGGTAGGAGGAAGTGCAGCCAACTGCTCACATGCAGTCAATGACTTTCGCAAGATTATTGGTATTGAAGCCTATACACCGACTGATAACGTCGCCGAACTTACTGCCCGAACCAACGATGATGGATGGGCAACAACCTTTGTTGAGTGGTTAAAAGTCAGTAAACTTTCAAACAAAGATATGGTGTTTATATTCTCAGTGGGAGGGGGCAATTTAATTGAAAATGTCAGCCCAAATCTGGTGATGGCCTTACAACATGCAAAAACAATAGGGGCAAAAATAACGGGGATTGTAGGACGAGACGGGGGGTATACAGCCCAAGTAGCGGATGTCTGCATTATTATTCCAACAATTAACAAGGAAACAATAACACCGCATACTGAAGCGTTACAGGCAGTGGTTTGGCATTTGTTAGTGTCACATCCAAAATTGAAAGACAGAACTAACATGTCGACTCGGTTTACCTGAGGAGCTCTTCGTAAGGAAGTGTGATGAATAAAAAAATTGAGCAATTGAAGGTAAAAATATTTTCCGATGGCGCAGACAGAGCAAATATCCTGGAGATGCACCACAAGCCCTATATTAAAGGATGGACTACTAATCCAACCTTAATGCGCCAGGAAGGCGTATTGGATTACCAAGCCTTTGCGCAAGAAATTCTTGCTCTTATTCCTGACCAACCTATCTCCTTTGAAGTACTCTCAGATGATTTTAGTGAAATGGAACAACAGGCTCTGCAGCTCGCCTCCTGGGGCGACAATGTTTATGTCAAAATTCCAATTACCAACACACGCCGTGAAACCTGCCATGCCTTAGTTAAAAGGCTGGCAGCTCAGCATGTTAAATTAAATATAACGGCTGTGATGACCCTGGAACAAGTTCGTCATATTACTTCAGCATTGTCCCCGGAGGTACCTTGTTATATTTCCGTATTTGCCGGCCGTATTGCAGATACTGGACTGGATCCCCTGCCTATAATGGCAGAGGCTTTGGAGATCATTAAAACGAATCCCCTAGCCGAATTAATCTGGGCCAGCCCGCGTGAATTGTTCAATATATTTCAAGCAGATGCTATTGGTTGCCACATTATTACTGTCACTAAAGATATTCTGAAAAAGTTACCCTTGATTGGTTATAATTTAGAAGATTACTCTCTCGATACAGTGAAAATGTTTTACAACGATGCGATGGCAGCTGGATTCGAGTTACCTCGTTAGGAGAGGCTATGATTATTGCACGCAGCCCATTGCGGATTACTCTTGGTGGTGGTGGAACGGATTTACCGTCTTATTACCACGAACACGAAGGATTTTTAATTGCGGGTGCGATTAATAAATACGTTTATGTCACCGTAATGAGGCCCTTTAGTAAAGGCATTTATCTTAAGTATTCTGAATTAGAACATGTCAGCTCTGTGGATGAGATAAAGCATCGAATCATTCGGGAAGTTTTACGATTACCCGAGTTACATTCCAACCAAATTGAGCTTGCCTCCCTCGCTGATATTCCGGCGGGCACAGGTCTAGGTTCATCCGGCAGTTTTACGACAGCCTTACTGGCCGCACTCTATGCCCATAACCACAAATTGATTTACCCGCAAGAATTAGCTGAATTAGCCTGCCGTATTGAAATAGAAAGTTTGGGTGAACCAATCGGTAAACAGGATCAATACATCGCTGCTTATGGCGGTTTAACTTGTTTTACCTTTCATAAAAATGATCAAGTAACAGCAAGCTCTTTAAATATTACCAAAGATATGTTGTTTGATTTAGAAGATAATCTTTTACTCTTTTTTACGGGCTATTCCAGAAATGCGGGGAGTATTCTCCAGGATCAAAAAACCAGGACACAGGAAGGCGATGATAAAATGCTACAAAATTTACATTTTATCAAAAAACTAGGTTATCAGGTCAAAGAAGCCTTGGAGCAAGGCAATGGCCTTCGCTTCGGTGAGCTGATGCATGAGCACTGGGAATATAAAAAGCAGCGCTCACTTGGTATGAGTAGTGAGGAAATTAATGACTGGTATGAACTTGGCATGAAAAATGGCGCTGTTGGTGGAAAATTAGTTGGTGCTGGCGGCGGCGGGTTTTTAATGTTTTATGCTGCTGATCGGAATAAATTGCGTCATGCAATGCGTCGGGCAGGTTTGGAAGAAGTCCGTTTTAGTTTTGATTTTGAGGGAACCAAAGTGGTACTTTCATGAGCCAAGGAATACAGTCTGCCTACACAAACGAAAAATGGCTTTGCCGTGGGGCAATAGTTGCCTACGTACTTATGGTGTATGCTTTTTACCCAGCCTTTCATTTATCATTCAATACCACCCCCCAAAGTTTATATCAATATTTAACGGAGAGTTTTTTATCTGGGCATCTAAATTTACTTGTTTCACCATCCCCAGAATTACTGCAGTTAGCAGATCCTTATGATCCGACCCAAAATAGTCACCTCCGACTGCATGATGCCTCCCTGTACAAAGGGAAATACTATCTTTATTTTGGCCCCCTTCCAGTTGTCGTGTTTTACCTGCCTTTTAAGTTATTAACGGGTTTCTATCCCTCAGGTGGACTTGCCGCATTCTTTTTCCTTTCATTAGGATTTATAGTGAATTTCTTGCTGCTAATAAAAATTAAAGAACGCTATTTCCCCCGTGTTTCAGAACTGCAGTTAGTCTTAATGGCCTCACTCCTGGGATTCACCAATGGTGCTCCTTTTTTAATGTCCAGGCCTATAACCTACGAAGTAGCGATCGCTGCTGCTTATTGTTTTATGAGTTTCGCTTTATTTTTCCTCTATCAAATTTTCCAACAATATAAAATAAAAGATATTGTTCTGTTCAGTCTTTGCTTATCATTGTGTGTCGCTGCAAGACCTCATTTTGTTCTGGTCTGTTTCTTAATACTACCCGCACTTTTAATTTATCTGTTCAGGCACACTGCTAAAAACCGGTTCACATTAACGATGGCCTTAGTTATTCCAGCAGCTACCGTGGGAGGACTTTTAGCACTCTACAATTATTTAAGATTTGACTCCATTGTCGACTTTGGCCATATCTGGCAACTTTCATGCAACAATATAAAAGCGTTGCATCTTGAATTAGCGACCTTGGGAAAAATTCCTCGGAATCTTGCTTATAGTTTTTATTTCTATTTCCTACAGCCATTTACTACAGGTCTGACTTTCCCCTACTTTGGACTACTCTGGCATAATTGTTGGTACCACATTGATAAGGACTATTATCTTGAAGCAGTTGCCGGCGTATTAACAACTACCCCTTTTATTCTTTTAATTTTGGCCTTGCCCAAGCTACTTAAAACTTATTTCAAAGAAAACAAAACAGAGATACTTCCTTTACTTCGTTTTTTGCTCTTTAGTTTTTTTATTCCTCTTATTATTGTCGTATTTCTGCTTCTTCTCCCCTTCGCTGTTCAACGCTACGAAATGGATTTCATTCCTTATTGGATCATCCTGGCAATTATCACCCTTTGGCTATATGAAGATTATGCAGGCCATTCAAAATGGTTTAAATTAATCAAGGTTCTTTTTATTATCTCTGCAGTCATCAGTATTTACATGGGTATCAGTTTTGGCTTGGCATACTGGATTTTAGTGTAGTATAACGGGCACCTTTTTCGTTATTGCTTCAACTCTAATTCCTTAATCATCGCCAAAACGGATGCTTCGATCGCCTGGGCAGAATTTTGTTGGCAACGCCATCCCAAGGAATGAATTTTCTCAGTGTCTAAACGCACAACCGGAACATCACCTTTCCACCCCCTATCACCCCCGGTAAATTGAAAATTGACTGGCTCATTTATCTCCAGACATTTCACAACAATTTGGGCGATTTCATGGACACTAATACAATCGTTAGTCGCTACGTTATATACTTCATATTTTTTTGTTAAGTGGCTATTTGCCAGTAAAACTGCCGCAATGACATCCTGAATATGGATATACGATTTGGTTTGTGTACCATCGCCTAAAATTTCCAGGGTGGTCGGATCCTTCCTAAGCTTTCTTATAAAATCGTACCCTACTCCATGTGTTTGACGAGGCCCTACGACATTGGCGAAACGAAAAACGCAGGCAGTCATATCAAACATATGGCAATAACTGCAAATAAACGCTTCACTGCCTAATTTACTGGCCCCGTAGGTAGAAATGGGATACATACCGCCTTGATTCTCAGGGCTTTCAATAGTGACTTCACCATAGACTCCGCTACCGGAGGTGTAGATAATTCGTTTCACCTTGGCCAAGCGTGCTGCTTCTAATACCTGGAAGGTAAGATAAATACCATCAGTAAAATCAATACTCGGTTCCTTAACCGCTCGGGCAATATCCGGATTGGCGGCAAAATGCATAACAACCTCGTGGCCCTCGATCGCCTTATTCAGTTTGTCGCTTTCTTTAGCGTCACCATTAACCACTGAAAAACGCGAGTCGCCATTGTGTTGCTGATAATGCCATTCTTTACCAGAAGAAAAATTATCATACACCGTCACTTTTTGCGTCGTTTTGTCCGCTAACAAGGCATCTAAAAAATGAGAACCTATAAAACCTGCCCCACCAACGAGAAAATAAGTTTTAAAAAGCATTTTCTATCCTATCTTGGCTATATAAATTTCATCATTGTTAAGTTTTGTCATTTCCGCGAAGGCAGAAATCTATACTTTGATTATTTAACATTGCTTTCTTAAAGAAAGATACTGCCACGAGCCTAAATATCTCTTGGCAGTACCCAAAGATAGTTTAAATGATATTTAAAATGCTACGTTCATAGCCTGCAAATCGACTCTTTGCTCCGTCGTTGGACGAGCTGCCTCAACAATTAGAGCGGCCATGAAGCCGATCAAACCAAATGTTAGTGAAGCAGTAAGACTGGTTAGCACGGCAGGAGTAATGGCTAATCCTAAAACAGCAGCTCCAACACAGGCTGAAGTAACAGAAAAAGCAGTCCTAAAGCACAAATTAGCTGTCGAGTTTGCCACCATCGCAAGAAAAGAAGCGTTCGGCTGAAGCTCACTAATTAACATTTTTTTTATAGCCATCGCTGGAATGATTAAGAGGGCTCCTCCAAGGGCGCAGGCCCCAGCCATGGTGGCAATGGATCCAACGGTAGGTATAGAATTTTCAGCAGCAGATAATAAAAGAGTACCGAAAAGACCTTTCCTGGCGTTGCCTAGCGCACCAATCGCAACATCACCGGCTAATTGTACCGGGGCTCTATTTTTAAAAAAATTGGTCATCTATTTACTCATTGATTAAATTTGCACGCCATTGGCACTAAATTAAACACACAATATCAAGACACCCTTGCAATAATCTGGGTACTCCCTATGGGAAAATACTCAATTCTGGCTACTAGATACTTTCTCTACAACTAACAAAATGTCTACGCTACTGGAGGTATATCTACCTCTCTGCAAGGCATGAACACTTCGGATGATGTTTTTGATTATTTCGAATCGCCGGGCCGCAAGCCTTTCAGCCTGCAACCGGCTATGTATGGTTTAAAAGGATCCACTAGTTCCAAGTGGAGAAGGAAGCGCAGAAGGAGCGGGAGAAACTTTTAGCCCTGTAGATACGTCAATGCTGAGTGCACTCCAAACTTGCAGAATACACTGATCAACAAAAGTCATTTCTTCCTCCTGGAAATCCATTTTCTGCAGAGTACTGTACTTTTGTTTATCTTTTGATAAGACAGCTTTTACTTGTTCATTCAAGCCATTAAAGATATCAAACCACCCATTGAGCGCAACGGCTAATACTGTAGAACCAAGAGCACCGAAGGTGTTTATATTATCGTTAATAGAGTTTATCACATCACCAAGTAAGTGAATTTTTGAAATAGCGTCGTATTCAGGCGATCCTAAAAGTGCGTGGATATAAATCATACCAGGTCCAGGCATGCCAGCTTGAACTTGCGTCCTTACTCCCATTTTTTCTAATTTTTTAAGTCTGTCATCAGCACTAACACCACCTATTTCTTTAAGAATTGTCAGCGAAGCTAAGAGATGCGCAATAGCAGGTATGCCAGCCTCAAAGGATGGGGGTACAGACAGATTGTTAAAATAATCTGAAACGGGGCTTAAAAGTTTCTCGATATAACTTGCCTCATCTTTAGCGTCCCAATCCATCTCAGGGAACTCAGGAGCATAATCCCCTTGTGTTATGGATTGCATATATTCCTCTACTGCATTCGACAAAGCAATCTCTTCTTCCCGAAGGGTTTCCTCTCTAGCTTGTAATTGCTTTGAATGAAAAAATTTTGAAAACATTAGTTTCTCCAATGACCGATTCCATTTAACGCTTTGAATTGCATGTAATCTTACAATTTTAAACCACTATCCAAACTACAGGTCGTAGTGCTGGTAGATTCTTCTACCTCTGCAACCTCTGATGTATCCAAAGCGCCCTCCAGATATTTTCGCCAAGAATTTTTGTGATCCCAGGCCGACTCGGGATTCAAAAAAAGGCACTCCTCAGTTTGGTGTGGCAATCTGCTGAGCTCGTTTAATGCCTCTTGTCCTTGCGCAAATGCCTGTTTTATAGCAAGCTCCCCGGCTTCTTCCAGCATATTACCTAATTCTACCATATGAGGCGGACATAGATATCGACAATGATGAATCTCAAGATAGCGTGCCTCCAATATAGAATAGGAACCCGTTGCCATGGAATACTGGGCATCACGCAAGCCACGCATTAATGTTTGCGTGCTATCAGTACGTGGTATAACGCTACAAGGGAATTCACGTGCAGCACACAATTGCTCCCATCTCTCACACGCTTTGGTTTCTGGAATTGCACCGATCAGAAGAACTGGGTACCCACGGGGGTCAACCTCTTCAGAAATCTTTTGTAGAAAAAGCGCGCCATGTATATCTGGCGCATCTTTACTGCAATAAATAACAATTAATCTATCTTTACGTGGCTCACCTGTACTATCCATATTTGACTCATATCCAGTACCAATATGTGACTTCCACTTTTCTCGTACCTCACGATCTTCAATCGAGCTTTTTGTTAAAGTCGGTAATATCGGGAAACCTCCCTTAGCCCCAACCCCAGGTTGTAATGCAAAGACATGGGGATATTTCTGCTTGTCTTGCAGGGTGGTCAGGAACTTATTGACATTAATACTCATTCCAGGCACACAACTTAGTACTATTTTACAGGTATGAGGAATTTCCAGTGCTGCCTTCAAGTATTGTGCAGTGGTAGGCTTTTGCGCATGAGCCCATCCAGCCATTACAAATAAATCCAAACTCTTTGTCAGTTCTGTAAAGCTTTGCCAGAATGTTCTGTCTGTGCTGAGACTTTCAGGTATTTGAGTAAAACATTCTTCTACCTGCTTATATTCCTCTTCGTTCATTAGTAATTCTGCAGGTATATAACAGGTAAAAGAGGCAATCATTCTAAGCTCATCATTACTTAAAAGTTTGGCTGCCTTACTCGCCCTTTTTTTCAGTTGATCTCGGGCTTTTGACGCGAACTCCAGGGAGAATTTTTTAGGTTCTGAATCATCTATAGTTTTATAGTAATAAATACTCTTACTTTTTAGAACATATAAGGGATATTCGCTCTCACTTTCTGATTTTTGCAACGCAATGTAACAGTTTCTTTGTTCTAATTCGGGCGCTTGCCCGGTCGTTAGTGCGAGTGGTACTGCTTTTGGCACTTCCTTATCTTTTTTCTTATATAAATGATATCCGTCTCGAGCTTTAATATACCAGGTTACAGTCGCCTCCAAGGTAGGGAGTGCATTCTTATAACTTTCAATTGTCTTTTGGCCAATATCCCAATATCTGCATTTTATGCCAGTAACACTTTTTTCAAATGAGCTTTCAGCTGTCAGGAATAGCCAAACTTGTCCTTTTAATTCTTTTTCTTGCAAATTTTCCAGCCATTTTGCTTTAATTTTTTTAGCTCTTGTTTCCGATGCTGTATCATAGCTAAGGCACAAATGGACTTCCGTGCCTTTTTCCAACTCTTGCTGCAGATAGAATTGAAGAATATTTAAAAGAGCTTCATCTCCGCCAGTATCATTTTCAAGTCTTGTATAAAGCAATATTTTCATGTGACTCTGTTACCAATCTAATTTATATAGCAATTTGCTTTGTTATTGTACTTTGTGAGTATTAATGTTTTATTAAGAAATTAAATTAGTCTTTTGCAATATAACTATCAGAAAATATTAGATAATTTTTCTTATCTCTGCATGGTTGCTAACACAATTTATTAAATTAGGCGCGCTCGATAGGACCGAAAAACGGAATTGACTTGCAACTGACTCGTCGAATAAAACTGCTTTAACTGATGATTCGCATTTTATCTGCAATACATGAGTGTTAAAGTAGGATATCAATAAAATCAGAGATTAGCATGTTACGAACTGTACAAGAACTTTCTCTTGAAATGGCAGAGATAATGGCCGAGCAGGCAGGAAAATTCGCTGTTAAAAATAATATATGTGTTGCTATTGCCATAATGGATAATCATGGCAATTTAAAGTTATTCAAAAGAATGGATGGCAACAATTTTGTTAGTGTTCGTATGTCTCAACTGAAAGCGATGACTTCTGCCAGTATTCCAATTTCTACCAAAGGGCTTGCAGAACGAAATAATGCTTACTCCAATAGTCCTTATACTTCTGTTCCAGACATCGTTTTCCTGGAAGGCGGCCTGGCGATTATTAGCAAGGCAGGCCAGCATTTAGGCTCAATAGGTATTAGTGGCGCCAATCCTGAACTGGATGGTCTCTGTGCGCGAGCAGCCCTTGACGCAATCCAAGACTACTTATAGTACTTACTCAGACTCGTAAAATAGTCCAATTAACCTGGTGAAAATTAAGAACTATTTTATATAATGAATGGCAAGTAAAGATGGCTACCTGGATGAAGTGACTGACACTATGGATCAGAACCATTCTGCAATGCTCCTTTTGCAACCTGATATAAAGTAATCTCATGAGAGCATATAGAACTTTTCAGCAAGCTTCATCTGCTAAACCTGGATCACAACCGCTAGTGAAAAAACTGGCTTACGCATTCATTGGTTTGGGGAGTTTTTATTTCAATAATCTTTATGCAATCCCTTCACAAGCTGCAACATTAAATTATTCAAGTGGGGTGGGAACTCCCGTCACTACGACAACTGCAGATAGTCTGGAAAAGGGCCGTTGGTCGTTTAGCGGCAGATCAGAATATTATCGCCTTAATCCTCTGTCAGATCAGGCCTTATTAGATGATCCTATATCAGAAAGTCAATTGGCTCTTTTAGTTAATTACTTCATGATCAACTATGGCGTAACAGATAATCTCACAATGGGTGCAACGCTGCCTTATACCCGCAATTATCAATTGCGTACTGCATTTCCTGATGAAGAAGGTTTTTTTTCTCAGGTAGTTAATCTGGGCGATGTATCCGGTATAGCCGATGCGAACCTTTTTGCGTTTTGGCACGTGCTCGATGATAACAAATTTCCCTTGTCAACCGCGCTTGTTTTCGGTGTTAATGCTCCTACCGGTAGAACAAATGCAATGACTTCTTACGGGGTACCTTTTGCCGCTGCGGATCAACCAGGTAGCGGCTCCTGGAACCCTTTCGCCGGTTTAATTATTTCTAAAAAATTGGGAGACTTTTCACTCAGCGCTGATTGTATTTATACTCACACAACCCAAGGTATCCAGGAAACTTTGTTGGGTAAAATAGTGGATTATAATATTGCAGTAGTTTATCCGCTGGTTACCCAAAATAATAAAGAGAAAAAGCTCAACTACTCCATTGATGGTATTGTTGAGTTAAACGGTGAATACCTTACTCAAGATAAAATTGCGGGAATAAACGATCCTAATACCGGAGGTAATAGCCTCTTTTTGTCGCCAGGATTCAGAATCAATCTAGGAGATAGTGTCTCTTTCTATTTTTCGGCCGGTTTTCCTGTTACTGAAACACTACACGGAACACAGGTAAAATCGAAATATGGGATAATTGGTGGTATTGATCTAATTTTATAAGATCACACCTTCTTGTTTAAACCAATCGGCTCTTTCCAGGCCTGCTATAGTAGGGATCTAATGAACCACTTTTAATTCCCGTTCTCCAAAACCAGGCTCATTAACAACCTTGGTTTGTTCACGAATCATGAGGAGAAAAGGAATAAATCCCAGAGCTAGCACGAAGGATAATTGATATAAACCAACCCATCCCAACCACATTTGCAACATAGCGGCAACTGGACCCGAGAAAACACGTGGCAGGGTTGCTAATGCCACCAAGAGAGAAAACTGGGTTGCAGTAAATGACTGATTTACCAAACGCATAAAAAAAGCAACCAGGGCAGTCGACCCCATACCCGCAGCAAAATTATCACAAACAACTGCCGTAGCAAATAGAGGTAAATTTTTGCCGCTTATTGCCAGGGCAATAAACAAGACATTGGTAATTGCCTGAATTAATCCAAAAACAAGTAAGGCACGAAATAATGACCAGCGAATTAACAGTAAACCGGCCGCCAAACCGCCTAATAAAATGGAGCTGATGCCCATCATTTTATTAACATAGCCAATCGTATCTAATGAAAAACCAACCCCTTGAATTAAAAATGGCATCACAATACCACTTGTTGTGGTTGTAAATGCCTCCCCTAATTTGTAAAACAGGATAAATAACAGTAAGGGAATAATACCGCGCCTTTTGCCAAGCTCTTTGATTGGTGCAACAAAAGATTCCACAAAATTGATTTGATTTTCGCTATGTTTTGAAGGCTCATTACTCCACAAAGTCGCAATGACGCCAAATAACATGAGAAATCCCATCAGGCGATAAGTAAAAGCCCAACCGAAATGCTTGGCGATGATTAAAGCAAAACCACCGGCAACAAGCAGAGCAAAACGATAACCAAAAACAGCCAATGAAGCGCCTATACCATGTTCAACTACCGGTAAATATTCAACGCGGTGCGCATCAATAGCTACATCTTGGGTAGCCGAAAAACAAGCTAACATGAATGCAATAATCGCCATAAGTTCTGGCGCTGTGTTGGGTGAAAACCATGCCATTACATTAAAGCCAATCAATAAAGCAAACTGCATAATCAAAATCCAGCTTCGTCGCTTACCTAGTGACGAAAGTGAATAACGATCAAGTAATGGTCCCCAGGCAATACGGTAAGCATAGGGCAAACTGACCAGACTCAGCATGCCAGTTGCCAGGACTGACATACCTGTATCGGCAAACCATGCTTGCAAGGTACTACTGATTAGCGCTAGAGGAAGCCCTGAAGAAAAGCCCAATAAAAAAACGATCAATAGGCGTTTGTTCATGCTTTAAAATACTCAAGAAAGGTGAAAGCAAACTCACCCTCAACGCTACGCATCAAGGGTGAATTGAATCAATTAAGCGTCAGATTTCTTGACAGAAATCAGATGAATTTTGAAAATCAATGTTTCATTAGGTCCGATTGGGCCACCAACACTGCGTGGACCATAGGCAAGACCGGCAGGAACATAGACTTCCCAAGTAGAACCGGCAGGCATTAATTGTAATGCTTCAGTCCAGCCAGGGATAACCTGTGATACTTTGAACGTAGCAGGCTTACCCGTTTTTTCAGTGCTATCAAAAACCTGGCCATCAATTAACTTGCCAGTGTATTCAACAGTGACAGTGTCATCTTTTGCTGGTTTTGCACCAGTACCAGCCTGGATTATTTTATATTGTAACCCGCTTGGCAAACTAACTACGCCTTCTTTGGCCTTATTCTGGCTCATGAACGCTTCACCTTTCGCTTTATTTTCTTCAGCTTTTTTAGTGAATTCCGCATTTCGTTTTGCCATTAGGTCTTTTTGAAATTTATTTAAAACGTCTTTCATTTGTTGTTCAGTCAGCAACAGTTGACCACCACTCATGCCGTCTTGTAATCCCTTAGCCATAGCAGCCGGACTGATTTCGATGCCTTGCTTTTTAAAATTCTTACCTAAATCAGCGCCAATGCTATAAGACAACTTATCCATGTCACTATTTAATGATGTTGTAGCTGTCGCATCAGCCGCAGCAATTGTCGTTGACATTGCCATACTTATGACAGCTGCAGCGACCAGTCTCATCTTCATAAACAATCCCCTTTTTGTCTGTCGTCAGAATAGAACTTTGCAAAAATGCCCATTCATTCTGCCTAAATTCTAATGAAATTACCAGTAACCGTTTAAGCAATCTAACATTATTTGTGGTGAATTTTATCTTTGGTACCGATTTATGTTGTTTGTGTGCAATTTTCCTTCTAAAATTGTCATTATTTGGCGTGAATATGAGTTTAAAATATGAGTATCAGCTTATTTGATTTGTTTTCCATCGGTATTGGCCCATCGAGCTCACATACCGTCGGTCCAATGCTCGCTGCCAATGCTTTTTTGGATTTATTGGAAAACAAAGAGAAAATAAATGATACAGTCAGAGTAAAAATAGAGCTCTATGGTTCTTTAGCCTTAACGGGTAAAGGTCATGGTACAGATAAGGCTATTCTCAACGGTTTGGAAGGCAAAATGCCGGAAACCGTAATTCCCGAAACGATGATTCCGCGCATGAACGAAATTATCGCATCCCAACAACTCTGTCTTGCTGGCAAAAAAAATATTTCTTTCACCGAAAGCGACGATTTTCTATTTTTGCAAAAAGAATTGTTACCTAAACACAGTAACGGAATGCGGTTTTCAGCCTATGACCATGCTGGAAAAACCATATTGACTCAAGTTTACTACTCCATAGGTGGTGGCTTTATTACTACAGAAGAAGCCTTTGACCACCCTGCTGGCGATAATAATCCCCCCCCTTACCCATTTACTACGGCGCGGCAACTACTAAAATTATGCCAGGATAATCAATTGACTATTGCCGAGTTAATGATGGCTAACGAACGAACCTGGCGAACTACCCAGGAAATCCAGGACGGGATCCTTGCCATTGCCAAAGTCATGGATGAATGTATCGAAAATGGTTGCCATCATCCCGGGATTTTACCAGGTGGCTTACAGGTTAAACGCCGTGCCCCTGATTTATATCAAAAACTTATCGAGCATAAAGGAATTCCCAGCATATTCGAGCAATCAGACATTATGAACAAGCTTAATTTGTACGCAATGGCTGTCAATGAAGAAAATGCCGCCGGGGGCAGAATTGTTACAGCACCAACCAATGGCGCAGCAGGTATTATTCCAGCGGTAATGAAGTATTACCAGGAAGCACATGATCGCTTAAACAAAGAAGATATCTATACTTATTTTCTTACCGCAGCAGCCATCGGTATCCTTTATAAGGAAGGTGCGTCTATCTCTGGTGCGGAAGTGGGTTGCCAGGGTGAAGTCGGTGTTGCTTCTTCCATGGCAGCAGCAGGCTTGACCGCCGTCTTGGGCGGTACCATTGAGCAAATCGAAAACGCTGCTGAAATTGCGATGGAACATCACTTAGGCATGACCTGTGATCCCGTTTTAGGATTGGTTCAAATTCCTTGCATAGAGCGCAATGCCATGGGCTCAGTTAAAGCAGTCAATGCTTCTCGTATGGCACTTATTGGTGATGGCCAACACCAGATTTCACTCGATAAAGTGATAAAAACCATGAAAGAAACTGGAAAAGACATGCAGAGTATTTATAAAGAAACCTCGATGGGTGGATTAGCCGTTAATCACCCTGAATGTTAAGAGGGACAAGTGCAAGAATGGGTAGCTCCATGTCCGGGTATTTTCTCTTCTGTCTGCAACAACCTGGTTGATATGGCATAGTTTAGTTGATGGCCTTCGGGTGCATGCCAAACTACCTTTTAGCATGCACATCATCATTTGAGTCACCCTGCTCTTGGCGCCTCAAATCTCGCCGTCTATCATACAAAAGCTTTCTATTTCATTATTGAAACAACATTTTTTTGCTGAACATTTTTTGTAATACCAACAAACCAGCAATCAATAACCACATTGCTATAAGAACTTCCACAAAAGCCTGAAGCGGGTTGGCGCCCAAATACCCCATTATAACCACTGCCAACACAGCTAAAGACATATTAATGAAACTCATCATGGCTGAAGCACTGGCTTTATCTGGTAAAGCATTGGAAGCGATCAATGAACCGCCAGCAAAGAGTAAACCACCGAACAAATATAAGCTGAAGGTACTAAGAAAGAACCAGACTGCAGACGATGAATTCTCATGGAGCATAGCTAGTAAACTGGTTGTACCTACGGCACAACCAATCAGGCCAAGAACGATAACCTGCATGGCTGGAAATCGATTTAGTAAGAATTTTGCCCCAAATCCACCCAGTAACATACCCAACATATTAGCAAGATTCCAA
Organism: Legionella feeleii; assembly: GCF_001467625.1. Classification (GTDB taxonomy): domain Bacteria; phylum Pseudomonadota; class Gammaproteobacteria; order Legionellales; family Legionellaceae; genus Tatlockia; species Tatlockia feeleii. The sequence goes on along the minus strand of NZ_LNYB01000031.1, from coordinate 80,535 downwards.
TAACCATATTCAGCGGCCGAAAGATAAAGTAAATCATTCGCAATTTGTGGCCCTGCTGCTGAAAAGCAATAACTAATTACCGAACACAATCCGACTACCAAAGCAAATAAAACCAGAGTATGCGATGCTAGAGCCTGTTTATAAGCAAGAATGATTGTCTTGATATTAATTGCCTGCTTGTATTTGAGTGTTTCCTTAAATAACCAAGTCCCAGCTAGCATAACCATACCCTGGATGAATAAGATCAGAAAACAATCTGTCCAATGCCAATATTCTGCAATAAGCCCTCCTAACGTGACAGCCAGACCTATTCCCAGAGTAAACGACAAAATCGTGTAAGCCATTGCTGTTTTTCGTTGTGATTCAGCTAACCATTCGTTAATTAACATCAAGGTACAAGCCAATCCGCTTGCACTTCCTAAAGCAGTTACCAAACGACCAGTAATTAACAAACCATAAGAATGGGTTATCAAGCAAAGAAAACAGAGTAAAATACCGATTAAATTAATGCTTAATCCTACTCGTAAAGCAACTAATCTACCCCAACGATTGGCTAGTGGAGCATAGATTAGCTGCCCAAGAACATAGCCCAGTAAAAATGCCGAAACGACCCACTCTATTTCACCAGTCTGTAGACCAAATTGCACTTGGATCTGCGGTAAGGCTGGAGTCAAAATTGCTGCAGAGAATGAAGCAATGGAAATATAGCTTAGTAACCAAGCGATTCGAAGATTAGAAACCATGATTAATCCTTCTACTCATAACTATAGAAAGACATTTTATTAATTAATTATTTTTCAATAAATCGGGTTCAAGGTTAATTATTGTTAACTAAAAGTTAATTATTGATGATTAATTCGTAGGCTGGAGCAGGTGTAGTACCATAAAAAGAATCGCTTATTGCGTAACCAATCACAGCTGCTAATTCACCATTGATAAAAACTAAAGGAATTTGGCCACGGAGCCAGGGAGGGATCTGCCATTCTTGGAATAATTTTTTTAGCTGCTTGCTTTGCCCATGCCAATGAAATAATTCCCCTCCCTGGCGAAATCGAATTTCAATTTTGCTGTGCGGCGGAACAATAAGACCTTTATCGTTAACACTCGCCAATAAAACACCTGACCCACCTAAATCAAGAGGCTTAGGGAATGAAGTCCAGGTTATTGCCAATAGAGAAGACTTAACCTGCCGTTTTAGCAAATATAAAGTTTCTTGATAACGTCGAACACTGACATCGTCCCAGCTAATTTGTGGATTAGCATCTGGCCTGGCATGAATCACTTCGTTGATTAGCCGATTGAATGTAACTGTATTTGGCAATCTCACCTGATTAGCCTTAAACCATAAGCGTAAAATATTGGTAATACGAGCCTGGGATAAATGAGAAAACGTAGAGATAACTAACTGGCTGCCTGCCTGGGCAAGTGCTGGACAGTCTATTCTCGCCAAATCATCTAAGTTAGCTTGAGCTTGCTGGCAGTGGCTCGACGTACGTGCCAAACTATTAATGATCCCAGGCCATCGTGCGGATAGTAAAGGCATGACTTGATGCCTAATATAATTTCTGGAAAAACTAATATCCTGGTTACTTTCATCATCGATCCATTGCAACTGATTCAATCGAGCATAGTTTTCCAGGGTTTGACGTGAATGGTGTAAAAAAGGCCGTAACAAATTCCCTTGCATGAATTCTTTTTCAACGGCCATTGCAGATAAACCCTCAATACCAGCACCACGAAAGAGTTGTAATAGCAAGGTTTCTGCCTGATCATTCAAATGGTGTCCTAATACTAAACAATCTGACTCTTCAAGCAATTGAGCAAACACCTGATACCTTGCTTTTCTGGCCATTTCTTCGATATTACTCTGGCGTGCAAATTCAACTGATTTGATAATCAGAGGTATTTTAAGTGTTGCGCAAAACTGTTGGCAATGCGCCTGCCAAACCAATGCATTAGGACTGAGTCCGTGATTAACATGAACTGCTGTCAATTTAGGGAATAGTGCAGGCTCTATAGCCAAGCGTTGTAACAATACGGTGGAATCAAGTCCTCCACTAAAACCAACAAAAATCCGATTGTAACGCTCTAATTGCGTTAGCCAATCGATTGTTAGCAAAGATTGTGTCAACAAGCCCCCATTGCCATAAATTTGTCGTAGCGCTGGTTCAAAAGCTCTTCTGCAGAAAGATTTTTCAACGAACGTAATTCATCAATAAGAACTTCCTTTAACCGAGCAGTCATATCAAGCACATTACGGTGAGCGCCTCCCAGCGGTTCAGGGATTACCTTATCGACTAAACCCGACTCAAGAATTTTATCAGCAGTAATACCCATAGCCCGAGCGGCTTCACTTGCTTTAGCGGCATCTTTCCACAGAATAGAAGCACAACCTTCCGGGGAAATAACGGAGTATATCCCATATTGCAACATGAGCACGCGATTACCCACACCAATAGCCAAGGCACCACCTGAGCCTGCTTCACCGGTTACGGTGCAAATGACTGGCGTCTTAAGTTTGGCCATCTCTAATAAATTTCGCGCAATAGCTTCCGATTGGTTACGTTCTTCAGCGCCAATGCCAGGATAAGCACCCGCGGTATCAATAAAAGTAAAAATAGGAAGCTTGAATTTTTCTGCCATCTTCATTAAACGCAGTGCTTTGCGGTATTCTTCTGGCCGCGCCATACCAAAGTTACGATAAACTTTTTCTTTGGTACGTTTACCTTTTTGATGCCCCAAAACCATAACAGCTTCACCGTTTAAACGAGCTACACCACCAATAATGGCGGGCGCAGAAGAATAGTGCCTGTCGCCATGTAACTCTTGAAAATCGGTGAAAATATGCTCAATATAATCGGTAGTTTGCGGACGCAATGGATGTCTAGCCATTTGCGCAACCTGCCAAGGCTCCAAATTAGAAAAAATATTTGCAGTTAATTCTTCACACTTTGCTTCAAGGCGCGCGATTTCTTCGCTTAAATTGACCTCATTGTCACTACCTACCATCCGCAGCGCTTGAATTTTCTGATTTAACTCTTCAATAGGTTGTTCAAAATCTAAAAATTGTCGACTCATTCAGTTACTCGTTGGCGAATTTTATTTTCATGCGCTATGATAACCGCAACTGCTTTTTGACGCCACCGTTGATAACATTCTATTAGTCACTCTTTGTTAGGGAATACTTCCCATGTTGCTTTTTGAAACCATACCTTCCGGTGATTATTGTTTAAAAGACAATCAGATTGATATCTGGGAATTTCCTTTAATACACCCTCCCGTCCAAGCGGACTCCTTGCTTGACAGCACTGAGCAGGCTCGAGCCAAACGTTACCATTTCCCGCGTCATCAACGCCGGTTTACCGCCGCACGAGCCATGTTACGCCTCATTTTAGCTCGTTACCTGAAACAGGAGGCAAGCCAACTCCTATTTACTTATGGTAAACACGGTAAACCCCAGGTTGAAAATTGCTTGCAACTGGAGTTCAACTTAAGCCACTCACGTGATTTAGCCCTACTGGCAGTAGGACGGCGATTCCCTATAGGCATTGATTTGGAGTTTTTTTCACCCAGGCCTTATGAGGGTATAGCCAAGCACTCCTTTTCACCTAAAGAATTACAACTATTTTCCACACTCCCAAATTTTCTTAAACCCTTAATTTTTTTCCATATCTGGGCACAGAAAGAAGCGTTTATTAAGGCAAGCGGTTTAGGACTCGCTTACCCAACCCAACAATTTGATGTACCAATTACGCCCCCAAGCGATGAGCTTATCAGCGATCCCTTGCATGAAATAGAGTGGCAAATGGTTTCTTTTATGCCCCAATTAACTTGTAGTGCAGCCCTGTGTTACAACCCACAGGTCAACAAGATTCGTTATCAAATTATCAAAGATCCTACTATTTTTTAATGCTAGCGGGGCTAGTCGAGTCGAACAAGAATAATTAAGCACACGAAATTGGAGCGGAGCAAGATGCTGTTAAATCCTCTTTAGCCACAGATTCAACTTCTTCAGCAAACTGTAATAGTTCTTTACTGCGAACTTCATATAAACACTTTTTCCCTTGATTTGAAACTGCGGCCTTGTTAATTTCTTCGCCACCTAAAAAGTCATCGGCATAATCTAAAAGGTTTTTGAATAAACAGTTTCTTGCGAGTAACCGGAAACTGTCTAATATATCGAAGGCTGTAAACCCTTTTTGATTTTTATACTCTTTTAATTGAGACCAAACACCTAGCTCTAATGCTCTGTTTTTTAGTAGCATAAGCACCTCTACTTGACCAGTAATTGCTGCCATATGGAGCAGACTATTACCTCGAGGTGTCGCTTTCATTAAATCTTCTGCTGAATAAAAGGGAAGTAATAATTTAACCGCTTCGCTATCACCAGCTTTTATTAACAACATCAATGGAGTATTTGATGGCATACCCATCTCAATCACTTCGGGGCTTAACTCCATGTTTTGATTATTTGCAGTAGTTAATAACTCTTGCGCAGGTTTAGAGGTTTTAGCTAATTCACATAATTTAACTAGAAGGTTGAGTACTTCCTGATGATGGGACTCCAAGTACTTTCTCGTCGAACTAAAAACCCTGGCCGCCAAAAATGCAGTCAATGGTGTATTAGCCATCTCATCCTGGGAATAAGGCTTTTGTTGAAACTGTTCGACCATTAACTCGAACTCTTCTACTTCAATGGATGAAGAGTCTCTACGTTGCAGGCTGTCATGATTGTATACATTAAATGTCGTTCCAAACTCGACTACAGGCACAACTTGCTCAAACACTTCGATGCTGTGCTCTGTGTTTGCTCGCAATTCATCCTCTGCAGTGAGCTGGGAAAACAGTCTATTCGTTTCTGCAAGTTGCTGCTGAGGTTCTTCTTTTTCATTCCTGAATAATGCCCATAAACTACTAAAAAGATAGACAATTGGCGCCCATAAAAACATAAAGGTCAATACATAAGGAACATAAGATTCGTTTTCCTCTGGTAATCCCCAAACTCGTACCCAAAAACTTTTTACTGCCATTTAGCATCTCAAAACAGATTAAATATTGCGCATAGTAGCATAAATTCGACCATACGTTAATCCAATCGAATTTTAGGGTCGTTGTCGATTCCTCACTCTTCAATAGCTTGAGCGATATATGACCTGTAAATATAAAAATTAAGTAATTTCGTCTATAGTTTAATTGCTAAAGGAATTTAAATAAGGATATTTTTATGGCAACTAAAAAAGCAGATTTGGGAATGGCGACAGATAGTTTAAGCCGTAACTGGGGATGGTTACTCGCCTTGGGAATCTTGTTTGTTATCCTGGGATGTATTGGCTTGGGAATGGTTGTAGGCCTAACTCTAGCCAGTATGATCTTCTTGGGAGCATTACTAATTGTTGCCGGAGTCACCCAAATTATTGATGTTTTTAAATGTAAACATTGGAAAGGCGTGGTTTGGCATGCCTTGATTGCTGTCCTTTATCTTATTGGCGGCTGCCTGATCATTTATGATCCTATTCTAGCCTCCACCTTAATTACTGCCATGTTAGCCTCTGTACTCATTATTATCGGGATCAGTCGTTTTTTTATGGCATTGATGCTTAAAGGATCAGCAGGATGGGGATGGTTATTGCTGGCCGGCCTTATTGCCATCGCACTTGGCATCATGATATTAGCGCATTGGCCCATTAGTGGTTTATGGGTGATTGGTTTATTTATCGCTATTGAGATGATTGTCGATGGCTGGACTTATATTTTTCTGGCACTCTCCATAAAGCGCCGCGCTGGTTAGATTTTTGCTCTACTATCCGATAGCCAAAACTCCTCGCTTAAACGAGGAGTTTTCTTGCACAGCATCATCACGCCTTGTATTGACAACAGCTATCGAGTCGTGAGTACCGAAATGAATCTGATATACTTCCTTTTAATTAACACACTGGTTAGGCGCCTTGGTCATGAAACAATTCAGCTCCCTACAACTACAACTGCTGCATCAGTTAGCTGATGGCCAATGCCATAGTGGCAATAGTCTTGGTGAGCAGTTGGGTGTGTCTCGCACAGCAGTATGGAAGCACGTCCACCAATTAACAGAATTAGGTCTTGTTATTAAACGTTTGCCACAGCAAGGCTATCAATTGGCTACCCCCATGCAAGTCCTTGATGAGGAATTAATTCGCCATTATTTATCTAACAAATCCTTCACTAAACCCCTCGATTTTCATTTATTCGCAGCTATCGATTCTACCAATCGATTTTTAAAAGAATTACCTTCTGGAGCATGCCTGGCAATTTGTTGTGCTGAAACACAAACCAATGGACGCGGGCGCTTTGGCCGCCATTGGATTTCTCCTTTTGGTGAAAATATTTATTTCTCAAGTCGCTGGGAATTAGATTGCTGCCTATCACATCTGTCAGGTTTAAGTTTGGTGGTAGGTTTGGCCATTCTGGCAAGTTTGCGCAATAGTAATGTGGACCAAAACCTTCTATTAAAATGGCCTAACGATGTCTTGTGGGGTGATAAAAAACTGTGCGGCATCCTAATCGAAGTGATTGCCGAAACAAATGGTTGTGCACAAGTTATTATCGGTATCGGTATTAATGTTAATACAGCAACCCAGCACGAAATTCTGATCGGTAGACCTTGGTGTTCCTTATATGAAATTACAGGCCATCATTTTGATCGCAATATTATTTTAGCCAATTTAATTGAGCAGTTAGACTGTCATTTAGAAGAATTTTTACAAAAAGGGTTTGCCAGCTTTAGCTCTCGATGGCAAGAGGTGGATTATTTATTCGGTAAACAGATCGCCGTTGCGCAACCTAATGGGTTAATTGCGGGTCGTGCTTGCGGAGTTAATGAGTTAGGCCAACTCACTTTAAGAGATCAACAAGGTACGCTACATTATTTGTCATCTGGTGATGCCTCATTACATCAATAGAGCAGGAGCAGCCAATTCCCTTTAGGAATAACTCAAGTGGCTTGTTTCAATGAAAATGGAGAGGAGAGGGATTGGGAGTTTGCCCCGCTTTGTTTACTCATTAAACGATTCGGGGCAGGATGACTGCGCTGAAATCTGGGTTATGCCTATACCGCTTCTTCAGTGTCAGTTGTTTCTTTCTCTTGTTGTATACGCAGATAAATCTCTTCGCGGTGCACAGAAACGTCTTTTGGCGCATTAATGCCTAAGCGCACCTGATTTCCTTTCACCCCTAAGACAGTGATATTTACATCATCACCAATAATTAACGTTTCACCAATACGCCTAGTCAAAATTAACATGACAAATCTCCCTTCTAGTAGTAGCCATCATCTATTCCATAGAACGCTTCCATGGTGCTCTAGATGACTACAATTCGAACAAAAAATGAACAATAAAGCATTCGATTGTAAGTTTACACAATCATTCTTAACAAAATATTAAGGAATTTGATTTTTAAAAATTTTTTATAAATAAAAAGAAAAATTACTCTCTTTTTCCAGCATTAAATTTTAGAGCCAAGACTATCAAAGGCGAATAAGCAATGAGTAATCCTAAACAACCATTGAAATAACCTACCCCTACCAGTAAAGACCAAGGTAACAACCACAACAAATTAATTGCCAAAACACCCACTGTTACAGGCAAATGCCCTCCATAATAGCGGGAAGCATACTGATAAGCATGGCTGCGATGTGCTTCTGACAGTTTTTCGCCACCCAATCCACGGCGCACTAATGTTACCGTAGCATCAACAATAAAGACACCTAAAAGTATCAGCCAGCTCCAAAAAAAATTGGCATTAACCGTGGTAGCTTGAAGCGATAATAATCCGAGTACAAGTCCTAAAAAGCCACTGCCAGCATCCCCCATAAAAATACGTGCCGGAGGGAAATTCCAGATTAAAAATCCGGTTACCGCAAAAGCCAAACAAAGAGGTAAAAAAATTGCCATTAAATCCGCTTGCAAGCAATATAATAAAACACCACCCAAACATACCGTAATCGCTTCTCCTGCAGCCAAGCCGTCAATACCATCCATAAAATTATATAAATTCAACAGCCAAACCAGATAAAAAACGGCTAAAACATTACTTATAAAACCAGGAGCTAAAGTCCAATTAAAAAGAGAAATTGCCGGCATGCCACCTAACAGATACAAAGCAAAACTTGTTGCGATAAAATGACCTAGCAAGCGCCATTTAGCCGGAATATGGCCACGGTCATCCAAGAAACCGAGGACAGCAATACCTCCACCAGACAACAGCAGAGTAGCGAATACAGAGAATGAGATACAGTTTAGATAGAATAAGAAAAATGTTGCTGCTAAAAAACAAAAAACAAAAGAAAGACCTCCACCTCGTGGTGTTGGAACCTGATGGGAACTGCGATGATTAGGAATATCTATCAAACTTGTTGCCAAAGCATAGCGGCGCAACAACCATGTTACGAGGCAAGACACCGTTAAAATAACCAAATAAAAGCTAAACCAAGCCATCTCCTCTCCATAATTATCAATAGATAATCTATTTATCTAGAAGCTATTTTTAAACCATGCTGGGCCGCAACGAAATAAGCCCGTAGATTATACGGCAAATTAGGTAAAATCGAACGATTTTTTTTCAAAAATGGCAAAAGAGGAAACTAAGAGATCGGCTTAAACCATTTTTTCTAATTGAAAATAAATAAAAAATTACGATGCCTCTCTAAGCCAATGCCAACCTTCAGCAGCAATTTAATCCTTTAAAGAGTATTCCCTGCACGCAATTGGCGATATACTGTCCGAATGTTTATGAACTGGAAAATTGCATGTCCTTAAAGGCCATGTATAACGAGATTGCGGGGAATTATGCAACCGCAGATCGATTTGGCTCTATTAGTGACAGCCACAAAGTGGCGATAGCACAGATTAAGCAAGAACATCTGGGGTTAAGACCACATTACAAAGTTCTGGATTTTGGCGTTGGTAATGGTGCCTTTTTGGAAAAACTAAGACCATTGATGCCAGAAGCGGATTTTACGGGTATAGATATTTCAACAGAAATGCTGGCCCGTGCTCGTAAGGCCTTACCTTTAACCACGATAGAAGCCAGTGCAACCGAGGCCAGCCGTTATCTACCGCACCACAGCCAGGATTTAACCTTAGCTCATTTCATCAACGCTTATATCCCAATTCATACTCTATTTAACGAAGCTGATCTGTTGACTCGGGCTAATGGCCATTTTTCTCTGATCACGACAACTTATGAATCATTTCCAGTCGCTCAACAGCATTTAGCCGATTTCATTGCCAAAGGCTCTTTATTGAGCAGCGTTGTTGGCCATTATTATAAAGCAATGGTCAAAAATACCACCGTCGCTTCAGGTTTGGATGAGTTACTCCATGTATTTGCACAGCATCAATTCAAAGTGATTCATCATCAACGGTTACTAATCCCTATTACCTTGCAAAATATTGACGAACTGGCTCATTTTGGCATCGAGGGCACCTGGTTTTTAAACAGTATTTCGATGAGAATGTTGCCCAAAAATTTTTTATTAGAACGATTGAAACGTCTTTTTGGACAAATATTTACTTTTCCTTATCATGATACTCATATTATTGATGTGGTACTGGCTAAAAAATAGGGACTATTTACATTTCGCTAATACCGTTCGTACGCCACTTGTTAAGGAGCTCATGTGGTTTATCAAACAATAAAAAATTATTTTACGCGCTGGGATACCCGTCAACAGCAAACCAATAATATCGTTTTGATTACCTTTTGGAGCCAGTTTTCATCTTATGCACTTAATACTGTTTTAATTCTTTTTCTGACCCGTCCCCTCCTTACACATGGTCTAGGTTATGATCAAGAAAAAGCCTATGCCTTTATAGGAATTAGCCAGGCTACGGGCTATCTCATGCCTGTTCTAGGTGGTTTTATGGCGGATAAAGTATTAGGTGTTCGTCGTGCCATCTTGCTGGGCAGTATTTTTTTAGCCTCTGCTTATTTACTTGTCATGTTAAGTGGTTACACCTTAAGTAAATATGGAGATCTGCTCTTTCTCGCCGCTTACGCATTAATACCAGCCTCCAACTCCCTCTTAATAGGTACCTCATCAAGTATGGTTTCTCATATTTATTCTGATGATGCCATTAAAGCCAAATCGGCTATGACTTACTATTACATGGCAATTAATATCGGTGCCTTGCTTGCAACAATCATCGCCCCGGCAATGATGGAAAGTCGTTATGGCCCTTTGTCAATTTTAACCTTGGTTTTTGTTGGCAAGGCAATTGCCGCTTTAAACTTCGCCAAACGTTATTCTCTTTATGACAATGTCATTTGGGGTAAAGATACCCTTTCTTTTTCCGGCTCAAATAAAGCTTATCTATTTGTTTATCTCATAATGATTTATTTCTTCACCCTCTTTGCTTATTCATATATTTATGTTGCCAGTATCATTGTGACTATTGGCTGCGGCTTGGGGATTTTTTGGTTTCTCTTAAGAACCTTGGCGCTCACCGGGGAAACCAGGACTAAACAATTAGTTGCCTTATTATTAATTGTGGAAGCCGTGGTATTTTTTATTATTTATAACCAGATGAATACAACCCTCGTCTTGTTTGCACAGAATAATTCCAATTTAAAACTTTTGAATTTTCATGTTTCTCCAGCGCAATATCAAATGCTTAATCCGCTGCTTATTATTGCCTTAGGTACTCAATTACCGCGTTTTTACCGTTTCTTCCCTAAATTCACTATCCCTTACCAATTCGCCGGCGGAACCTTGTTAGCAGGCGTTGCCTTGTTAGTGATGGCCTTTGCAGCAACCAATGCAGTTAATGGCTATGTGGATGGTAATTATATAGGGTTTACTTACATACTCATTACTTTGGCAGAACTATGGGTATCAGCAATTGGCTTAAGTATGATCGGGCTTTATTGCGACAGTCAGGGACTAGCCTTCGCCATGGGAGTCTGGTATCTGGCAGCCTCCTTATCCAACACTATTTCCGGACGCATAGCTGGTTTCGTAGCAATTCCAGCAAATAAAAGCTCCGCACTAGAAAGCTTACCCCTGTATCAGAATTACTATCTGCTTATGGGTTCCTGTACGTTAGTACTGGGGTGCATTATGCTACTGACTGCCTATTTCCTTCAGCGGAGATTGGCTCAGAAAGGAATTCAACTTGTCTGAGAACCTGATGCCGATTGCATTCGCCAGCGTCAGTACTAATGATTTAGAGCATCTCAGCTAACCCATTTGCTTGCAAACGGGTTACAGGACTACACGGAGCAGGATTCTTGTACTTTACTTTCTTTTCTAGCAACCAAAAACTGTGGCAGGTATTTATTCAATGACTCAACCAACGTTGCGGCTTTTTCTACGTGCTGGGGCTGATTCCTATCAAAGCGTCGGAAACTAAAAAGATCTCCCGGCGCACTGGCTGATAAAAGGTTAGTTAATAAGCTATCTATCGCAGCATCACTAATCTTTTGTGGTTTGTCTTTCTGAAAAGCTGCAATTTTTTCCGGTAACAAAGTAATATCATGCAAATTGTGGAAATGCACAAAATGTTGCTCGTCTGAATAATAAGCGCCACTAACAATTGAACACGCACCAGCGAGTGCACTTTGAAAACCAATAGTACCGGTAAACGTCACTGTAATCGGGCATTCTTTAATTAAATGGGTCGCTGGAGCAGCATAAGGAACGAGAACAACATAGGGTAATTTTGCCAGCTTCTGCATAACCTCCCGTTTTCTGAAACCAAATTGCAAGGGATGGTCTTTAACAAAAACAGTATAGCCAGCTTTACCAAGAACCTTACAAATTTCCTCGACTACCTGTTCATTATTGAGCAAGGCAAGATCATCAAGCCAATAATCCAGAGAGGCCTCGGGAAGTAATTGTAATGCCAAAAAAACCCGCTTATCAGGGGCGACCTCAGCCAATCTCTTTTCCCAGTCATCATGTAATAGATTAAGCACTTTATAATCAGGCCAGCGCGGTTTATGATCCAGGCGATTTAACGCTTCGAGATAATGCAAATTCAATTTATCGCGCTTTAAATGGCGAATCAATTCGAACGCTGCCCCGCGTAATTTAAAATATAAAAAGGTACGCCAATACTGCAGACGACCAAATTTTTTACTATTGTTCACGTAGGATGGCGTAAATGATTCATTGACTAATTGTTTTCTGGCGTTCTCAATCTCCTGCTTCTCAGGTTCACGTAAATGGATCAATTTCCCTCTTACCATAAACATAACATGGTCAGGTACAATCGATGCAGTCAACCCCAAAAACGGTATATTGTAAGATTGCAATACTCGGTTTAAAACATCCAAAACATAGCGATCGATAATAAAAGTAATCAGTAATTTTGGTTTTTCTTTTTTTATTAATGCGTCGAAGGTTAACCACATCGCGCCTATCATCGCTAAAGCTTGAGCTTTTTGTTGATTGCGTAAAACTCGGCAACGACGAATGATATCATCACAAAGTGCAGGGGAAAAATGCTGGATGGCAATCTGGGCACAATCCTTTTCACGTAGATTGGCATAAAAATCATCAACGATACAAATATCACCCTCACCACGCAAATCACTTACCAGGCAAACAGACTTTGTAAAGTTTAAGCTATCCGCCAAATACTGCCACCAAGAGCCAGTGTTATGGTGAGAAAAAAACATTACATCGGTCATTATCATTTATCCTATAACTAAAAAATCAGGAGCCCAATCTGCTTTGAGCAACAGGTTTCACACCAATTCCCCTTAACATGACTGCCACAACAACGAGAGAAACAAAAATGAGAAAACTATTAGAACCCCCCAAGGGCCCATTAAAGATACTGACCACAATAGAGGTATAGCAATACGCTAAAATTAGCTGCGAACCTAATCGAGCCGGATCTCTGGCATACTTGGCACTAGTACCACTGACATATCCCCAGACTGCAATAAACAGAATTGCCCCTATGAGTCCGAAATCCAGGAACCAGGCTCCCCAGGCAGTCGTATAAAAACCATAGATGTTGGTATCAACCATATTCTCTTTCATGGTAGACAATACCGTGTTGTTAGCGTAAAAAACACGTAATAAAGGCGATAAAATACCAACCTGGTAAGTTCCCCAGTAAGGTGTGTATTTTTTATGATTGTCTATTATCTTGCTTAAGCTAACTACCCCATTCGTGAGATACATTGAATTCGTCATAAGTGTCATCGCAGTATCTTTACTTACTATATCATCCTCAATCAGGGTCGTTATCCATTGTTTTGGCGCCGCCCCCCAACTTTCCTGAACAACAAAGTTCATGAAGTCATTATAAGAAGTCTGATTGGAATTCTGTCTACGCTCAACCAAGACATGATTGCTGTATAAAGCAAAACAAATCCCTAACATAAGCAATTTCGCCAATAAGGCATGTTCTCTGGGGAAAAACGTTTTCCCATGAAATTTTCTTATAAAACAGCAGGTCAAAAGAAGAAAGAATAAAATAAATATTGGCATGCGCCCGCCATACAATAAAGCATAGATGATGGGTGAACTAGCAGACAGCTGGGCAAAACGGCCTACTGAAGGCTTGATCTCGGCAGCATTAATCACCAACAGCATTAAAGCCGGATAACTAAACGAGAAAAAGGGATAGCCTAAATACAGCCAAAATGAACGATGAACATCCACACCCTTGTCAAGTTGCTGAACACGCAGTTCACGGATAAAAGCCAAGCCATGGGAATAATCAAGGCCACTCAATACTAGCTTGTCATAAGTCAGGCACAAAATACCCAATAAACCAAGCAGAGAAGAAAAAAGCACAACACGATTAAGGTGCTGCGTTGAAACGGCAACAGCAGCCTCCTGACGGACTGGGAAAAATCGGGCAGATTGCTCACCCAGAGTAAAAACCAGCAATCCTCCCAGGATGAAACCCCAAACACCGAAGCCAACTGGCTTCAAATATTCAATAGGTTGAATATAAAAAACAACCAGTAATATCAACCAAATCAAATAAAGAAAATAGCTAGGTCTTATAAAAAAAAACCGTGTCATACAGTACCTGCCAAAGAAACTTTATTTTCATTAACAAACTTATCAAAATATATTTTCTTTAACTCATCAGCTAAAACCAATTTCGGTTGCCATCCCGTTTTACTGATTTTGTCAGTATTCAATAGCTTTTTCGGTGTACCATCAGGTTTGGAGCTATCCCATCTGACCTCACCTTTATAATCGACAATTCGACAAAGTAACTCGACCAGCTCTTTAATGGAAATATCTTTGCCATAACCAATGTTTACCAGTGGGCCGCTTACCGGACAGTGAAGCAATTCATCATATTGGGCGTCCGGTAAATTTAATAAAAATATCGCTGCATCCCCCATATCATCACTATGCATAAACTCACGTTTAGGTGCACCCGAACCCCAAACATCAACAAACGGCGCATGAGAAATCTTCGCTTCATGAATTTTTCGCATTAAGGCCGGAATGACGTGAGAAGCTTGCAAATCATAATTGTCATTTGGACCATAGAGATTCGTCGGCATAGCGACCAAATATTTGGTGCCATATTGTCGATTAAACGAGTCACACATTGAAATGCCTGATATTTTTGCGAGTGCATACGCTTTGTTGGTAGGCTCAAGCGGGCCGGTTAACAAATGCTCTTCGCACATGGGTTGTGGGCAATCTCGTGGGTAAAGGCAAGAAGAGCCTAAAAACAATAAGCGCTTGACCTTATTTTCCCAGGAAGCATGAATAAGATTAGTTTGAATAATTTGGTTTTGATAACCAAAATCAGCAGGATAGGTATTATTGGCAACAATACCACCTACCTTTGCTGCAGCCATAAAGACATACTCTGGACGCTCCTGAGCAAAAAATGCATGAACCTTTGCCTGGTCTGTTAAATCAAGCTCACTTTTCGTTCTGAGTAACAGATTTGTATAGCCTTGCCTTTCCAGGGCTCTAACTAATGCTGAACCCACTAACCCACGATGTCCGGCTACATATATTTTGGCATTATGATGCATATCTCACTCACTCATTACAATTCGTAAAATTGGGTCTGTTGCCATAATCTACTGGCTTGGCAACAGGTCCTGGAAGCCCTCTTCCACTATGCGCAGGTTATTTTTCGTAACCATTTTCTTTAATAAATTTATCTCTGCAAGCTATTTCATAATCTGCGCGAATCATTTCTTCTACCAACTCATGAAATTGAATTCGTGGTTCCCAACCTAATTTCTGACGCGCTTTACTGGCATCACCCAATAAAGTATCTACTTCAGTAGGTCTGAAATAGCGAGGATCAATAGCAATTCGGCATACACCATCACTGTCGTAGGCCTTCTCATTAATCCCCTCACCCTCCCAATGAAGCTCTAAATCAATTTCCTTCGCGGCCAAATTAATAAATTCACGCACACTGTGCTGTTCACCGGTTGCAATGACAAAATCCTCTGGCTTTTCTTGCTGCAACATCAACCATTGCATCTCAACATAGTCTTTTGCATGCCCCCAATCACGCTTGGCATTGATGTTTCCTAAATACAAACATCCTTCCAAACCACATTTGATACGCGCAAGACCTCGTGTAATTTTTCTTGTTACGAAGGTTTCACCGCGAATGGGGGATTCGTGATTAAACAAAATACCATTGCAGGCAAACATATTATAGGCTTCACGATAATTCACTGTAATCCAGTAGGCATATAATTTAGAAACAGCGTAAGGTGAGCGAGGATAAAAAGGTGTCGTTTCTTTTTGTGGGGTTTCCTGAACCAAACCGTATAATTCAGATGTAGAAGCTTGATAAAATTTGGTTCTTTGTTCAAAACCCAAGATCCGAATTGCCTCTAAAATACGCAATGCACCTAAAGCATCCGAATTGGCAGTGTATTCCGGCTCCTCAAAGGAAACAGATACATGACTCTGCGCAGCCAGATTATAGATTTCATCCGGTTTGGTTTGTTGAATGATACGGATTAAACTAGTACTGTCAGTCATATCACCATAATGGAGAATAAGGCGAAGATCCTTTTCGTGGGGATCCTGATACAAATGATCGATGCGACCTGTATTCAGTAGGGACGATCGACGCTTAATGCCATGGACTGTATAGCCCTTGTTGATAAGGAACTCCGCTAAATAGGCACCGTCTTGACCAGTAACCCCTGTAATTAATGCCGTTTTCACCAAACACCTCGTGATATATTTGTCAGTTACGAAACAAATTCAATAGTCTCAGTTTTACCAGCCCAAAACCTATTTGATTGTTCTTTCGTTGTTCTTAAATTTAGGGCTGGCTAAGGATCAAGACTGAACATTTTTAATCCAACTTCCAACCTCTCCCCTTTTGCATTGGGTAGCTAGCAAATACTTTTAGGAAAGAATTTCACACCCTACCATAAACATCCTGGAATCGGACAATATCATCTTCGCCCATATACTCACCACTCTGTACCTCAATCATAACCAGATCAAGCACACCAGGATTTTCCAGACGATGTTTATGACCAGCAGGAATATAAGTCGATTCATTCGTTCTGACAAACATTTCCTGCTCGCCATTGATGACCTTGGCCATACCACTCACAACAATCCAGTGTTCACTGCGATGATGATGCATTTGTAAACTAAGGCTTGCTCCCGGCCTTACTTCAATACGTTTGATTTTGAAGCGTGGCCCCTCTTCCAACACAGTATAGGTTCCCCAGGGACGATGCACGGTACGATGCAGTTTATGTGCTTCATGACCTTGTGCTTTCAACTGGGCATAGATACGCTTCACATCCTGGTCACGTGATTTATCAGCGACCAATAACGCATCGGGCGTATCAATAATGAATAGATTCTCAACCCCCACAGCTCCAATCAAACGCTCCTTACTGCGAATATAACAATTAGATACGTCATGGAGCAGTGCCTCGCCTTCAATACGATTTCCCTGTGCATCAGGCTCAGCCAAATCCCCTAAAGCATTCCAGGAGCCAATATCACTCCAACCGATGCTACACGGCACAACAGCAACTCGCGCCGATTTTTCAATAATGGCATAATCAATTGAGTTTTCAGGAACGGTGCTAAAACTTTGGGCATCGAGTTCCAGTTGTGAAAACCCTTTTCCAGTTGCTGTATGGGATTGTTCCAGGCAAGTTTTAGTAGCAAGAAGAATATCCGGGCAATAATGCTCCATCTCCCGCAATAAGATCCCAGCGGAAAAACAAAACATGCCTGAATTCCACAGAAAACGCCCAGAATCAAGGTATTCCTGTGCTTTTTGCAAGGAAGGTTTTTCAACAAAACTTAATACATTGGTACCATCCGCTTCGATATAACCGTAACCAGTCTCAGGCCGATCAGGCTGAATGCCAAAAGTAACCAACTTGCCTTGTTCAGCAAGCTCAACCGCTTGTGCAATTGCTACCGCAAATGCTTCCTGTTCGGAGATAAGATGATCTGCAGGCAATACCAGCATCAGTGTATCTTCATTATACAGATTAACAATGCGCAAGGCTGCGGCAGCAATAGCAGCTGCGGTATTACGACCAAAAGGCTCGAGAATAAAAGACATGGTTAGGTCAGCTGCATTAACTTCCCGAAACTCATCTTCTGTTTTGAAAAATAATTCCCGGTTGGTGACTGTGAGAATTTCCTCAACACCGGATAAAGCCGCTCCCCGCAGAAAAGTCTTCTGCAATAGGCTTTGCCCATCAGCTAGGCGAATAAATGGTTTAGGATGCAATTCACGGGAAACCGGCCAAAGCCTGGAACCTGCTCCACCACATAGAATTGTCGGTATCAAACGCATTGACACTCCTTGTTTCTTGCTCTTAATTCACTGAGAATACATCCACACTGACCACTGCGCTCACATAACCTTGAGGAATTGAGGCTAACGAGGCTATGTGTAAAATCTTGTGGACGCGAGTTGTGTCTGCGCGAAAAAAAGCGGATTATTATAAAAAAATTTATACTTGTCAATTTACTACAAAATCCTGTTCTATAGCATTGCCTGCGCTCCGCAGCTATTGCGCCAGCTTTTCGGCCAGGATAGTAGAAACGGCAACAGACCCTATTGGTTAAGAAAAAAATCATATTTATTATTCTTACTATTCTTCTTTATCCTAACTTCAGGGTAGAAACCTACGGCAACGGAATCATCGGGCACATCAGTATTTCTTATAAAGGTATTGCCGGCGATACTTACATTATTACCAATATCACACTTACCAATTACCGAACTTTTTGCATATAGCACGACTGCCTCACCAAAACGAGGATAGACACTATTTACATCAGTTCCAACAGTGACATTCTGATAAACTACCAAAAAATCTGAGTAATGCGCGTTTCCAAGAATGGTGCCTATCGGGTGGACAAACAAAAACACATTTGGAAGAGCAATAGAATAAAAAGCATCAATCCCATGTAAGGCTTTATTCAATAAAAATGCTTTTTCCGCCACATTGATAAATTGCTGCCGATACGCTTCATTGGCAACGAAATACAAAAACATGGCATAGTGATCAGAATTCAAATGATTAAATACCGCCTGTCCCTCATCGAAATAATATTTTTTGCGAATATGAGAAAAGCAGTAATCCAGCCGTTCAATGACTGTCGGCATTATCTTGTTGATACTATCCTTTACTGGTACCCCATCAGGATAAAAAGTTTGTAATTGCTTTGCCAGGTACTCACTGAGCGAGTGTAGTTCAATGGTTAATTTCATTTGGTCAGCTTCATGGGTATGCCCTGATTCAACAAATAGGAACGGGCACGAATTGGGTTATTATCACCGAAGTGAAAAAGGCTGGCGCAGGCAACAGCATCCACCTGGGCTTCTTTAAACGCATCGACCAAATGCATAAAAGTACCGGCGCCGCCGGCAATGATAAGGGGTCGATCCGTATAGCGTCTCACCTCTTTGGCTAATTGCAAATCATAACCATTCATCATGCCATCGTTATCGATAGAATTCATAACAAATTCGCCAGCACCTCGTTCTGTCATTTCCAGGACAAAATCACGTAACGACTTGGTTGATTTTTGCCTACCGCAATGGCTGTAAAGAGAATAGTTTCCATTCTCCACTTTGACATCCAAGCCTACTACTACACATTGCCGGCCAAATAGATTCGCTGCTTCGCCAATTAAATCCGGTGTGGTGTGCGCCGCAGTGGTAATCGAAATCTTATCTGCACCGGCCAGTAGTAAGCGGCGCATTTTTTCAATCGAATCAACACCACCTCCTACTGACAAAGGCATAAAACATTCTGCTGAAACCGCATGGACCGTTTTCTCCAAAATGTCAAAAGCACTGCCTTTCCGATTAGCATCAATATCCAAAAAAAATAACTCATCGGCATTTTGTGCATTGTAAATTCTTGCTGCTGATACCGGATCACCGGTGTCACGAAAATTGTCAAACTGTTTGCCTTTGACCATCCTGCCATTACTTAGCAACAGCGTTGGAATGATTCGCTTTTTTAACATGCCCCACCCCACTCACAAAAATTCTCAAGCAATAACAAACCGTTATCTTGACTTTTCTCAGGATGGAATTGAATACCAACTACATTTTCCTTAACGACAATAGCGGGAAATTGTTTACCATAATCAGTTAAAGCCAACACATTGCTTGTATCACTGGCATTGAAAAAATAAGAATGAACAAAATAAAAATCGACATGCTTTTTCAGGTTGTTACAAATGGGATGGTCAAAATTAAATGTCAAGGAATTCCAGCCAACATGAGGAACAGGCAAATCGGGAAGATCAAGAAACTCAACCTTGCCATCAATCAATCCCAGACCTTTAGAGTAACCACCCTCTTCACCCTCTGTAGAAAGAATCTGCATTCCCAAACAAATTCCAAGTAAGGGTTTTCCTTCTTGTACATGCTTCATTATGACAGTATCTACTTCAAGCGCCGCAATATTGGCCATAGCAACTGCATAAGAACCAACACCTGGAATAATCAGATGTGAACAGCGCTCAATTGCCTGGGCAGTTTTCACAATTTCAGGTTCATAGCCCAAATAGCTCAAGGAATTATAAACTGAATTAATATTCCCCATGCCATAATCCAAGATGCCTATTATTTTATCCATTCACCTTCTCTATACCACTTAATAGTATCCCATACCGGTTTCGCTTTCGGATTATTTTCAAAATCATGCTCATAAGGCGGTATGGCCATTTGTTTAACAATTGTATTAAATTCTTCTTCAGTAAGACCAACATAGCTTAAAAAAACATCCAACGATTCAGGTCGTTGCCCTTCTATAGCATTCCATTTTTCAGCTTCTTCTTTGGTGATCTTGTTGTTACGTAATTTAATTGAATTAATTTGCGTAATACGACTATAACCCCGCTTGATGTATTTAATGTAATCACGGGTACCTTGCATAAAGCACTCAATCTTCTCACCAGTGGTGTTAACTTCGTTGGGCACACCTTCTAACTCATCTGGCTGCCAACCAAGTTCCTCTTTAATCCACTTGGTATTGGCTTCATAATCCCAAGGAATAAAACTTCCCAAACACACTGATGCATAGCCCAGTTTTTTTAATTCACTTAATTTAGGATAAGTAAACGGGTTCAAATCTCGTCGATCGATTGGATCTTCAGGGGTATTAATCATACCGTACATATCATCTGCCGATATCCCAAGGTTTCTAATCATGTTGAATTTTTTCTCATCTTCATACTCGATTTCGTCATTCAGATAATCGTAATAAGCTGTTAATTCAGCCTGGGGCTCACCCCAAAAAATGAGTGGAACATTGTATTTAATGGCGATTTGCATGGGATAGGAATAAATGCCGGTATGGCAGTGCCAGCAAAAATCCGTTTTACGGATAAATGATTCGAGCATGAGTTTTTTTACGATTTTCCAATTAGGCGTAAACTCAATCACATCAACCCCTAATTTCTTGAAGGTCCGCTGATTATTCTCATTAATAACCGAACGCATAAAACCGTGATTAAAGCGAACAACCAATGGTTTTATCTTGTATTCCTTCATCAGGTATAAGAGTTGAAAAGTACTATCTTTCCCACCGCTAAAAGGAATAATACAATCATAATCGCCTTTACCACGGTATTTCTCTATCAATTGATCCAATAGTTTTTTCCTGGCTACCCAATCAATTTTTTCTTTTTTAATTTTCGCTGAGTTACAAATGTTGCAACATCCATGCTCATCGAATTCGATGGTTTCATAAGTTTCTGGTAGTAAACAATTAGAACAACGCTTAAGTTTCTCAGTCATAAAACACCTAATTAAATTGTGAATCCATCATCTACGATGAGATTCTGGCCATTAACATAGCTCGACAGATCAGACAGTAAATAAATTAAGGAGCCAGATAAATCGCGTTTATCCAACATCCCTTTATTGAGACATTCCTCTTTATAAGCGCTTACAAAAGAAGCGGGTTGAGCATCCAAAATGCCTCCAGGGCTTAACGAATTAACTCTGATTTGTTTACCTTTAAATGATTTTGCAAAATACTTAGTCAAATGAATGATACCCGATTTTATTACAGCGTATTCAACTGGCATAGTCATCGCTGTATTCTCATAAATTTCAAATTTGGGCGCTACAACACCATAAATAGAAGCAATATTAATAATATTGCCATAACCCTGTTGCATAAAATAAGCAGCAAATTGCTGGGAAGTAAGGAAGTATCCCCCTAAATTAAGATTTACATTTTCACAGAAATCGCTATATTCGACCTCCATCAATCGCCGGCCATAATTTTTATTTCGCGGATAAGCATTATTGACCAACGCGTCTATTTTCCCATATTTTTCGGATACTGTTTTAACCACATCAAGAATTGAAGTCTTATCTGTAATATCCAATGTTACCAAATCAACACGCCCTTCCAGATCGTGTTGACTTATTCTTTCTACGGCATCAAGTGCTGCTTCCCTATTTTGATCAGCAATGATAGCAATACCGCCATTCCTGGCAATGGCCTGAACAAATTCGGCTCCTAAAAGGCCTGCTCCGCCAGTAACAACAACAACTTTATCTTTTATTAGTACCTGATTCATAAATCTACTCGATACGACCCATTTTTAATTATGACGTCTGAAGACCGGCTTGATGATCTCACCTTGCAAATAACCTTCTGTTGAACCTTGTTCAATAGCATGTGCATAAATTTTAAAAGTCTTTTCAAGTGCTGCTGCCGTTTTTTGTAACTCTTTATCACCATGCCGGTAACTCAAAGCGATCCAGGGCATCAGTACCCCATTCTTGATCATTTCCTGCGAAAATAAGGTACGGAATGCTAAAGAAGTCTCCCCGTTCGCATCATAAGTTGCATACCAGGGCGAACATTCTATCCCGCCTGCCTTAAAGAAATCTGCGATACCTGCCTCTGCAGCCTTCTGATTCATTAAAGAAATTAAAGACTTACCGTAATTCCATATGTGTTCCACAACCTGATGCCGTTGCATAAACTCCACTGTTTTAACGAAAGCACCAAGGCCACACATTTCGGCGCCATGGGTTGTGGAGAGTAGAAAAAGACGCTCACGGCCAGGAAATTCAATTGAACCTAGCTCCATAATTTCACGCCTGCCTGCTATCGCTGCTACAGCAAAACCATTAGCCATTGCTTTGCCAAAAGTACAAAGGTCCGGTTGAACATTATAATAATTTTGCGCCCCCTTCAGATCCCAACGAAAGCCGGTGATCATTTCATCAAGGACAAAAACAATACCATGCCTCTTGCATAAGCGTTGAACATCATGAAGATAGGTTTCACCGGCATGAGTGAGCGATGGCGCTGGATGCTGCATAGCACTTGGCTCCAAAACCACACAGGCTATTTGCTCCGGATATTCCGCAATAAGCGCTTCCAATGAAGCAAGATCGTTGTAGCTAAAAAGTTTGGTTTGCTCGATGACATTAGCAGGTATACCACGTTTTATCGGCGTGGAACCAATAAACCAATCATCGTAGGAAAAAAAGGGCTGTTCGGCACAACGAGCCACCAAATCGCGACCAGTATAAGCTCTTGCTAATTTAACAGCTGCTGAAACAGCGGTTGAGCCATTTTTAGTAAACTTCACCATGTCAACACTGTCAATCAGCTCAACTAGCAATTCAGCTGCTTCCAATTCGATCATCGAAGCTCTGGTAAGATTATTACCATTCCTAATCTGCTCAAAAGCTGCCTGATCGATTTCATCTTCTGCATAGCCAATATTTACTGCTCGCAAGGCCATGCCATAATCCAGGTATTCAATCCCCTGGTCATCATAGGTATAGGCCCCTTTTCCGCGTACCATAATTTGCGGTGCATTTTCAGGATATTGATCATGACCACGCGAATAGGTATGAGCGCCACCAGGAATTACGTGCAACAGACGCGATTTAAAGTCGTTTTTCATTTTTATTCCATTCAATGGACAGGTGTCGTCTACATGTCGCTAGTTTGAGCGCTTAATGGTTTGACTGTCGAGCACCGCAGCGGAGCACAGAAAATCAAACCATAAGTGCCGAGATAGTAGAAATGTAAACGCTCCTGGTTTTAAATTAATAAATCTTTATTTTTCAATATGGTTTCTATTTTTAAGAAGTCTAATAGCGTATCAACTTCCAAAGACTTCCAAGCAGGAACGATATAAGGCAACGTGCGTTCGTGGTAGAAAGTTTCTGTCTCAAGGTATTTTTTAGTGTCTGATATATAAAGCGAACCCTCAAAAAAATACACATCATCCACATCCTGCCTGCGGATAGGTTTAGCAAAACTTTCCCGGTTATAAGGCCGCAAAAAATTATCATCACCTATCGTTGCACAGTAAACAGGATGAGAAGCCTCAACTTTACTTGCCCCAACGATTGATAATCCTTCGCCAGCCACCAGCGTTTCCAGAGCCTTGTCAACATCAGCCGCTTCCGTTAACGGAGAAGTCGGCTCCAGCAAGACAAAATAATCGTAAGGCCCATCCGTCTCAGCACAGAATTTAATTGCATGAATTACTGCCTCTGATGAAGGCGAAGTATCCCTGGCGAATTCGGCTGGCCGCATAAAAGGCACCTCAGCTCCATGCGCCAACGCTACCTTAGCAATTTCTGGATCATCCGTTGTCACGATAACCCTATCAACATAGCGAGAACTCAAAGCTGTCTTTATAGGCCACGCGACTAAAGGTATCCCATTTAAAGGGCGAATATTTTTCCCAGGCAATCCCTTACTGCCGCCTCTGGCCGGTATAATTGCCAAAACTTTTTTTTGCTTAATCATCTTAAAAACCTAACAAACTAACCTCTTCCTGTGCTCTTTTAAAATCATCCATGCGCCCAATATCTAACCAATATTCATGGATGGGAAACATATTAACACTTTTTCCCTTGTCAATGTGATGTTGGAGCAAATCAGGCATATCAATACGAACACCTGGTAAAACACTACGCGCAAACTCAGGAGAAAGTAAATAAATTCCTGCGTTAATGAAAGAGCGATGCACTGGTTTTTCAACAATTGAAGTGACTTGATGGCCATGAAAATTCAATACACCAAAAGGAACTCGATGCTCATACTCACGCACACAAATAGTTGCTACACCCTCATGCTCGTGATGAAAATCCAACAAATTCTGAAAATTCAGGGAAGTTAGCAAATCACCATTCATCATGAATATAGGTAAATCAATTTCGTCATGAGGCAACAACCCCAAAGCACCACCGGTACCAAGTGGATGTTCTTCATGCACATAGCGAATAGTAACCCCCCAGCGACTACCATCACCAAAGTGTTTTTTGATCATCTCAGGCATAAAATGGGTCGAAATAAAAAAGCGATGGAAACCCGCATCAATAAAACGTTCAATAATCAGCTCTAAAATAGCTTTGTCACCCACTTTAAGCAACGGCTTTGGGCACTCCTGGGTCAAGGGATGTAAACGCGTACCAAATCCACCGGCGATGAGAAAAACAGGATTATCGCGATGGCGTTTTCTTAGGATATCATGCAATGTTTCCAAGCCGACCACTCGCCCATCAGGATCTACAATGGGCAATTGCAAAAGCTGGTATTTTTCCATAGTTGCCAGGATGAGTTCTTTGCTCCAATCAGCATCTGCCTTTTTGGGAGTCTCACACATCATCTCCCGTACTGGCAAATCTAAAGCGAGATGTTTAATCAGGGCGCGCCTTATATCACCATCCGTTACAGTTCCTAATAAACGGCTTTGTTCATCCACAACGAGGGCGATTCGCTGTGCACCGCGATCAAGAATTTCTATTGCCTCACTCATTGTTGTATCGGGTTTTATCAGTAATGTTTCCCAATTTATCATTTTTCATCACCGCAATATGTTTCTAGGCTGAACTCTGTCCGGCGTATTAAGGCCGGTAAGACCAATTCTCCTGGTGCTACATCCCGTACAATAGAGGCACCAGCCCCAACTACTGCATCGTTACCTACCTTGGTTCCCGGAATCAAGGTAGCGCCACTGGCAACAAAAGCACGTTTGCCAACGTACACATTGCCACACAATACCGCACCTGGGGCAATATGAACATGATCCTCAATGACACAATCATGATCAACAGAGGCACGCGTATTAATAATCACATTATTACCAATCCTTGCATCAGCCTGGACCACTGCACCAGCCATAATTTGTGTTCCTTCCTGGAGATGGGCATCCGGATCGACGCAAGCTGCCGGGTGCACAAGTGCAGGGAAATAATAACCTTTTGCTTTCAATGTTTCGAAAATGCGCTGCCTGCTATTCGTATCTCCCACGCGCCGCCCAACAGCATTGACCAAAGCAACTTCGTCAGGATTGAATTCAGTTAAATCATCTCCAGTCCCAAGGACTCGGATATCCCGCCAGAAATTTGCTCCTTGATTTACCAATTCAGGAGCACATACGCCCAATACAGGTAAATCCAGAGCCCTGACCAACGAGAGCAAAACCTTAGCATGCCCTCCGGCACCAAGTAAAATTAAAGGCCTCTGAAACTTATTTAAAATCATAACTCAAAAACCTCACCGGGTTCATACGATTTACTGCTGGTAGAGCCAATTAGTTCCCAAAACAAACTAGGTGGTAAACCACCACCCGTTCTTGCTGTAGTTAAATCACTACGCTCGATGACTTTGCCTGCTGGTAAATGATGGGCGGCAACAATCGATTGCCTGGCTGCCCTTCGTGTATCCCATTCACTGGCTTGTGGTGCCTTGACAGGACTGCCTAATGCAATTTCCAGGGCGCGAATATCAGACACTAATTTTTTGAGTTCAGCCACCTCGATAGAGGCTTGATGATCAGGTCCAGGCAAAGTCCTATCGAGGGTAAAATGCTTTTCAATCACTCTCGCACCACGAGAAACAGCTGCAACAGGAATCACTGTTCCTTCAGTATGATCAGAATAGCCAACATCCAAACCAAATGCTGCCGCCAGAGTATCCATTGCACGCAGATTCACTTCATGCCAGGGCGTAGGATATTGCGAAGTACAGTGGAGTAAAGTGACGTGGCCTTTTAACATTTCCCGCATCTGGGGATTAGACCAGCATTGCCAGACCTCATCGATTCTGCGCGGCTCCTCTGGGAATTGCAACGCATGGGCTACAATCGCCAACCCTTCCTCAACCTCCGCCAAAGTAGCCATTCCAGTAGAAATAATCAGCGGCTTACCTGTTTTAGCAAAACGCCACAGCAAAGGCGCATTGGTCAACTCACCTGAAGGAACTTTATAAACAGGTAAATTGAGTGATTGTAAAAATTGTAAGCTCTGCTCATCAAATGCTGTTGATAAAAATTCAATACCTCTTTCCCTGGCATGCTTTTGCAAATCGCTGTGCCAGGCTTCCGGTAACTCCAGTTTCGCGAGCATGTCCAATTGAGATTCAGCTTTATCGGTCGTTGATTTTTGATAATTGGCTTTTTCAACTTTTTTGCTGGCTAGTCTGCTTGCCTTAAAGGTTTGGAATTTTACCGCATCAGCACCAGATTCAGCCGCCGCATCGACCAACTGAAAAGCAAGATCTCTACTGCCATTATGATTTACACCCGCTTCAGCAATAATATAAACCGGTTTTTTATGGTCATGCATAGTGAAAATTCCAATCTTGAAAGTGTTTTACAGTTGATAATTGATAGTTTTTAAGCACAGGTAAAATTCGTCCTGATACCTCCCCATTACCATAGGGATTAATGACTTGACGGCATTTTTCTTTGAACGCCGGACTTAACGCTTTACTCAAGGCTTCTTTAATTGCAGGATAATCAGTCCTGCTGTGAAGAATGGAATCAGCGGCCAATCGCCCCTCCTGACGCAAACCGATATTGACGGTTGGCACCCCAAAAGCAGGGACCTCAATGATGCCGCTTGAAGAGTTCCCAATCACGGCTTCAGCATGTGCGACAGCACTCAGGTATTTTTTAAAGCCAAGTGATTTCACGGCAAAAGCTCGGCCCGGATTAGTTTTACAATAATGTTCCAACAGTTGAATAATAATGTGGCCGCCATTGTCCGCATTAGGATACGTGAAAAGTACCTGATGGTTCGGCCAGTCCTCCAGCGTCTGTAACAAGGCTTTAAAAGAAGCTTCAACAGGTTCATCGGCATTGGTTGCAGGATGATAAGTCACTAAAAAATAAGGTTCATGAAGGGGAATTTGCAATTCATCCGCCAACCCGGCAGATGAAAGACAGGCTGTTTTTATAGTGTGCTCCAACCCCAGTGCACCCACATTAAATACGCTGCCAGGTTCCTCCCCCATTTGTATTACGCGGCGGCGATACTCTTCAGCCGCCACAAAATGCAAGGATGACATTTTGGTAACCGCATGCCTTATTGAATCATCATAGGCACCCAAAGTTAATTCACCCCCATGGGCATGGGCAATAGGGATTTTCATGATTAATGCAGCCTGGGCAATTGCCAGGGTTTCAAACCGGTCACCCAATAGAAATAAAACATCCGGATTGAGCCGGGACAAGGCATCAGCAAAACCGATGGTAGCCAGACCCATTGACTTTACAACGCCCGCAGGGGAATCGGAAGCGAGTAGCATCTCCACTTTTTCATCAATCTTAAAGCCATCCGCTTCAATTTCTTTCCAGGTTTCCCCAAACTGCGGCGCCAGGTGCATACCACTTACTAATACCTG
Source organism: Legionella feeleii (assembly GCF_001467625.1). Taxonomy (GTDB): domain Bacteria; phylum Pseudomonadota; class Gammaproteobacteria; order Legionellales; family Legionellaceae; genus Tatlockia; species Tatlockia feeleii. Next base: position 52,401 of record NZ_LNYB01000031.1, on the reverse strand, counting down.
TAAGTCCAAATCACTACTGTCCTGAATTGCTTTCATGAGCCAATACAATAAGCCATACTCTGCCCTTGTAGCTGTAAAAACCGCAATCTTACGCATGCACATCTCTCTGAATGACAACAGAACTTGGTAAATTAACCACTCTCTCAGCAAACCATTCTACGTTACTGAGCGAACCACACAATGCATTTTTAAACATAGGTAACTGATGCATAGGTTGCCAGATCGGCCTCGTCATAACCCCTGCCTCATTAGTTGCTTTCAGCAACTCATCGCGCTGTTGCTGATTCTCGCATATCACGGCATTAAGCCAATAATTACTACGGCAACCCTCGGGCTCGGATATAAATTGCAACGAAGTATTTGCTAAAAGGGCCGCATAATTTTTTGCTAACAACCGTTTATTTTCTATAAAAGAATCCAGTTGCTCTAACTGAGCACACCCTAGTGCAGCATTGATATTGGGCATACGGTAATTAAAGCCTGTTTCATCGTGGTAAAATTCATAGGGATGGGGTTTTTTGGCAGTTGTTGTTAAATATTTTGCCCGAATACCCAGCTCTTTATCTGCTAGAATCATACCACCACCACCTGTGGTGATGATCTTGTTTCCATTAAAACTCAAAACACCTATCTTACCAAAAGTACCTGTGTGGCGGCCTTTGTATAAACTACCCAGCGATTCAGCAGCATCTTCAATTATCGGCACATGCCAACGTTCCGAGACATCGAGCAAACCATCAATATCTGCCGGGTGCCCAAAGGTATGCATAGGCACACAGGCGCGGATAATGCGGTTATCTGCTCGATGACGACAAAGGCCTGCCTCATCAATAAATGCAAACTCATCCAGCCAGGCATCAACCGCTTGCGGTGATAAACCGAGATTTCGCCTATCGACATCCAAAAATATTGGTTCTGCCTTGCAATAACTAATAGCATTACAGGTTGCGACAAAGGTCAATGGCTGGGTCAGCACATAATCCCCCTGGCTGACGCCAGCCAGAATTAAAGCCATATGCAGGGCACTGGTACCATTAACAGTGACTACCGCACTGGGGCTACCGGTGTAGGCAGCCATTTCCTGTTCAAATTTGTCAACGTAGGCACCGACACTAGAGACAAAACTGGACTCAATAGTGGCAAGAACATAATCGCGTTCATTGCCAATGAATTTGGGTGCATGCAAAGGGATAAAATCATCCGTGCGGTATTGTTCACGAATAAACTGAATGAGGAAATTAAACATAATAATACTCAAACATTATAAATATCTGCCTTGTATTTGGCTAAATTATCACTCGAGGTAAACCATTCGATTGTTTTTTGTAACCCTTCACTGATAGAGAACCTGGGTTCAAACCCGGTTAAATTACGAATTTTAGTGTTATCACACCATAGTCTGGAAACCTCTGATTTTTCCGGCCGCAAACGTTGCTCATCGAGAACAAACTCAACATTGCTCTGCATAAGCTCCCGAATAAGATTCAGCGTATCGCCAATAGAAATCTCATAGTTTGAGCCAATATTTACCACCTCACCGACTGCCTTGTCGCAACGGGCCAACTCGAGGAACCCCCGGCAAGTATCTTCAACGTAATTAAAATCCCGTGTTGGCGTTACATCACCTAACTCAATCCGATCCCGGCCACTGGCAATTTGGGCAATAATTGTCGGGATGACTGCGCGCGCAGATTGTCTTGGCCCATAGGTATTAAAAGGTCTTGCAATCGTTAATGGCAGATTAAAAGCGTTAAAAAAACTGATTGCCATCGCATCTGCACCAATTTTAGAAGCGCTATAAGGGGATTGCGCTTGTAAAGGATGCTTCTCGTCAATGGGTACGTATCTTGCCGTCCCATAAACTTCGCTGGTGGATGTATGGATAATACGCCCAACCTCATTCTCCAGGGCAGCCTGACAAATATTTAGCGTACCTTTAACATTGGTGTCTACGTAACTGTCCGGTGCAACATAAGAATAGGGAATTGCAATTAATGCCGCCAGGTGAAATACAACATCGACACCTTTGGTAATGTGTTTACAATAATGGGGATCACGAATATCCCCTGTTAAGACTTCAATATCATTTAAACAATGAATGTCTTCCAGCCAACCCCAATAATTAAATGAGTTATATTGAGAGAGTGCCTTCACTTGGTAACCTTCCCTCACTAATAACTCAGTAAGATGAGATCCGATAAAACCATCAGCACCGGTAACGAGCGCTTTCATCCAACTATCCTCATTTCAATTTCAATTCTTCATAACAACAATCATGGCACGAAGCAGGCTCCGGCCATGAACCAATTCAGAACAATAACGTGATTTAGCCAGCTTTGGCGAACTTGCAGTTATTTTTCTGCCAATTCATTTGCACGATTTGTTGCAAAGACTGCTTGCATAAGTACCAGTACCACACCCAGCACTAAACCCAGCGTTAGAGAAAAAGCCAGGATCAAGCGTTTCCTCGGTGCTATAGGCGTATCCGAAATATCAATATTGCCGTCCAAGCGAAAAACAGCAACATCCGCAGGGTTTATAGTAATCTTACGTAAAAAATTATATTCACCTTCTAACTTACGTAATTCCGGGGCGAAAGCGTCGTCAGATTGCCGTGCATTGAGGGTAGCTATTTCTGCTTTCAGTACTTTGCTGCTACGCTCGTGCAAACCGGATTTATTCAAAGAAGCCTTTTTTGGCGGCAATTTAGCATCTGACTCCATTACCTGAGCAACATTTAAGGCCTCTTGTAACTGCTTAATGCGATCATAACGTTGTTCTTTTGCTATCTCACGCACAATATTGATTCTCTGCTCGAAATCATGAGCCAGGCTTTGGTTTTCGCTCATAGCAATGTTAAGCATATTACTGATCGCATCTTGTTTAACGACATCAATATAACGTTTTACCCATTTGGCTGCTTCTGCACTGCTCGTACTTCTGGCAACCACCGTATAATTCACTGGAGATTTAATACCTTCCTTAACGGTCAAGATACTACTGAAACCTTTATAAAGTGTGTTCAAAGATGCTTTATCGCGTGGTTTAACTGGCAATGTAGGTAAATAGGCTTTATTAAAAAGAGTCCACATGCTTGCCTGGGATAACAAGGAAGAGGCAAATACCTGATAAACATCTTTTACCTGGAAAGGTTTTAATAATGAATTCTTGTCATACGAACGGCCATAATTAAAAGGAGCAATATCACCGGCTGTTGGCGGTACAATATAGGCTTTAGCCTCAAAAACTGGCTGGGTATTCCAAATCTTCAAACATCCAATTGCTGTAGTTAATAATACAACGAAAAAAATAATCCACTTTTTTTGCCACAACAGACGCAAGAGTGCTACTACATTAATTTCATCGTTGCTGTAAACTGCCTCAGTTTGCTGTCCTCTCACATTTACTCCTTAAATTCACTAAACCTGATCCTAGGCATCACGAACATCGAACATGTGCGATAGTATCATTCACAACAAAAAAAATCTCGAATTGTGTTATTTTTATACTATTCTGTCGTCCTGCCGGCCTCTTCCGATAAATAATCAAAAAAAATACAGCCAGATGGGATTACATATTATAAAATGATTGCCAAACCTTTAGCTCTACAGGATAATTCGAACTCTTTTTGCTGATTTTCATCGTTCGAAACAGGGAAAAGCAGGCCAAAACCCATTTAAGGATGTTATTAATTGATGCGTTTTTCTTGGTTTTACAATTTGTCAGCAATTGCTATACGGGGTCTCACCCTGGCAGCAAAATTTTTATTAGTAATCTGTTTAGTGCAGTATTTCCAACCCAGTGAACTTGGCTTGTACGGTGTTATGGCCGCCATAGTGGCCTATGCCCTTTTCTTTCTTGGTCTGGAGTTTTATAACTACACATCCAGGACACTGGTGGGCGCTTCCGAAATCGAACAAGTGCTTATCATAAGAGATCAATTCATTCTCTACGGGCTTACCTTCGTCCTGACCGCCCCGGCTTTTTATATCCTGTTCTATTTGAGCCTTGTACCCTATTCACTTTGTTTCTGGTTTTTCATCCTTATTATATTCGAGCACGCTTCCAACGAGTTGATGCGGATTCTTATTGCCTTGTCTCGTCCTTATTTAGCCAATTTCATTTATTTTCTTCGCCAGGGACTCTGGATCTATATCTTGCTGCCAGTTTTCTATTTTTTTCCTGCCAGCCGCTATTTCAATCTTATTTTTATTGTCTGGATTACAGGGGCAGCCTTTAGTATTTTTATAGGGTTTACAGCCCTCTATAATCTTCCGTGGAAGAGCATGTGGATACATCCCGTGCGCTGGAAAACAATGTGGCAAGGTTTGAAAGTTTCACGTCCCTTTTTGGTAACTGCATTCTCGGCTTTAAGCCTCCTGTACATAGAGCGTTTTTTTGTGAGTTATTATTGCGGAATGGAAGCAGTTGGGATCTACACGTTTTATGCTGGCCTCAGTGTAACTTTACACAATTTGGTCAATACCGGGGTGTCCAAAATGCGGTTGGCACAACTGTTAGCAGCGTGGAAACAGAATGATCGCCAGCTTTTTTATGGCGAAGCAATGCATATGCTTAAATATACGACTGCTTTTGTCCTCGTGTTTTCTGCCTTAAGCATAGCGCTTGTCTACCCCTTCGTGAACCTTATCAATAAATCGGTTTATCTTTCTAATTTACATATCTTCTATTTCCTATTGTTTGGTGCTGCATGTCGCAGCGTCGCCGATGTACCGTTGTATACTCTTTATGCCCAACACAGTGATCGATTGATCCTGTTAATCAATCTTGCTTCTTTTTTTATCATGGTTGTAGGTAATGCCGTTTTAGTGCCACACTATGGGCTCGTAGGAGCCGCGCTTTCATCAGCCGGTGCAAGTTTGGTTTTATTAGGTTATGCCTTCGTTGTTATGGTTCAAAGAACGATACGCCCTTTCCCACTTTTACAATCTTAATTTGAGGTTACTATGAAAATTTCCATTGTTACCGCATGTTACAATAGCGAAGCAACAATTCGTGACACATTGCGAACAATTCAAATGCAAACTCATCAAGACATTGAACATATCATCATTGACGGCGGCTCTACTGATGGTACGCTAGAAATTCTTGAAAAAAACCGCGAGCACATTGCCTACCTGACCTCAGAACCCGATAATGGCCTTTATGATGCAATGAATAAAGGAGTCTCTAAAGCAACGGGTGATGTCATTGGCCTCTTGAATTCAGATGATATGCTTGCCAATAAGCATGTGCTTAGTAATGTAGTAAAAGCTCTGGCAGATCCTGAAGTAGATGCCTGCTATGGAGATTTGGTTTACGTTAATCAGGATAATATCAATCAGGTTGCACGCTACTGGCGTTCCAGTCCTTATAATTCAGCCCTCCTTGCCAAAGGATGGATTCCTGCCCACCCCACTTTTTATGCACGCAGGGAAGTTCATGATAACTATGGCATGCTTTTCAATCTGGACTATAAGTTAGCAGCTGACTATGAATTGTTATTACGTCTTCTATTTTCACATAACATCAAGGTCAGTTATATTCCTGAAGTGATGATCAAAATGCGCTTAGGCGGTACTACAAATAAATCACTAAAAAATATTTTCAATCAAAATAAAGAGATAATGCGCGCCTTGAAGAGCCATAATTACGATTATTCGCCAGTGAAAATGGTTTGCAGTAAATTGCTTGATCGTATTCAGCAATACCGCAAAAGAGACGAATATGTCCAATAAGATAATTCTGGTTACTGGTGCGAGTGGCTTTATAGGGCAGGAATTAGTTAAAACTTTAGGCCAAAATGGCTATGAAGTAAGAGCCACTGTTCGCTCAGAGTCAGCCTTGCGGTCAGTGTCGCAACTCAAAAAACAGCTGCAACTGGACGAACTGACTATCTATAATTTGGGTGAATTAACTGCCGAGACCAATTGGGATAAAGTCATCCAGGGTGTGGATACCATTGTTCATTGTGCAGCGAGAGCCCATATTCTGCGTGAAACAAGTGATAATCCCCTGGAGACCTTCCGGCAAATCAATTGTCAGGCTACCGAGCATTTGGCCAAAGAAGCAAACCGTCTGGGTGTTAAACGCTTTATTTTTATCAGTAGTATTGGTGTGTTAGGAAATACTAGCCACGCCAATCCTTTTAATGAAAATTCACAGCCCAATCCTCAGGTACCTTATGCCCAAGCCAAATGGGAAGCAGAACAGCGGTTAAAGCAACTCGCTACTAACATGGAGCTGGTTATTATTAGACCACCTCTCGTGTATGGGCCAGGGGTTAAAGGCAATTTCGAAAAATTGTTAAATCTTGTCAATAAAGGACTCCCTCTTCCTTTTGGCAAAGTAAAAAACAGACGTCAATTTATTGGGGTTGCTAATCTCACTGATTTTATTGCCAGATGTGTTGAGGATGCTCAAGCAGCCAATCAACTGTTCCTGGTTGCTGATAGAGAAGTAGTCACTACTACTCAATTACTGCAGCAACTCTCCAAGGCAATGGGTAAAAAGACTGTCCTTCTGCCTATACCGCATAAAGTGTTGGAATGGGGGTTTCGTCGCATTGGTAAAACCAAATTGGCCGATCAATTATTGAATAATTTAGAGATTAATTCTGATAAAGCAAAAACACTTTTGGCCTGGGAACCTCCCTATACGATGAAGGAGCAGTTGCAACAAATGGTTGACTACCATATAAAACAATAACGTAGATCGGGCTCTTGGCCCGACCTATTCAAGCAACAAGCTTGCGTCGGGCTAGGAGCCCGACCTGCGCGGGATACGGAGACTCCATGAGCGATCAACATAAAGAGCGTTATGATTTTGAAATAACCGAAGAAGGCCTCGATTACGATATTCTTGATCTCTCTTTTAATCCAACTACCCAGGCATTCATTGAGCGCAATGGCATTAAGCCTGGAATGCGCGTCTTGGATGTTGGTAGTGGTTCAGGCCTTATGACTCACTACCTTTCTAAACAGGTCGGCCCACAGGGCCAGGTCTTATCTGTTGATATCAGTGCCGCACAATTGGCAAGAGCCAAACGATATTGTGATCGGCAAGAGGACAAAAATATACTGTTTAAAGAACTTTCTGTCTATGATTTGGACAAACATCATGAGACTTTTGATTTAATATACTGCCGCTTCGTCCTGCATCACTTACACAGTCCGCGGGAAGCAATCAACCTTTTTTATCACCATTTAAACAAAGGCGGGTTTTATATCGCAGAGGAAGGCATTATTAGTGCAGCCTTTTCCTATCCCCCATCCAAAGCCTGGCATTACAATCGTCAAGACATACCCTCTCCTGATAACGAAGTTGATGGTGTACAGCGAGATGGCGAATTTGGTATGAAACTTGTCTATTGGATGAAAAAAAACGGATTCAAGATAAAAGATGCTAACCTCATACAACCACTGTTAACTACGGAGCGCAGTAAAAAACTGCTCCTGGCTGGACATGATGCTTATAAAAGTACTGCACTTGCCCAAGGACAAAGTGAAGCAGACTGGGAAGAACAACGACAAGAACTAAACCGCCTGGCAGAAGATAAGTTTACAATTGTTGGTTTTTATCAATCGTGTCAGGTATGTGGTATTAAGTAACAGTGGAAATACAAAAAAATAATCTTTGCCAATTCTCAAACACGGTTTCACTGTGTTTTACCTGGGTTAGAGCATCTTTAGAGCAAGCGTTCATGGGTACATTGCGAGCCTGGTCAAAGCAACCCGGGACAAGGCTTTGTTAGAACTCTATACTGGGTTGCTTCACGTTGTTCGCAATGACAACAGATTGTTATGAAAAATAACTTACTCTTCAAAAAACGTTTATAAACCGAGATTATCTCGCTTAAACACACGATCGGCGCGATAGCTTGAACGCACCAAAGGCCCCGAAGCCACTTCGAAAAATCCTTTTTGGAGACCAATTTCACGAAATTCAATAAATTTTTCTGGTGTGACGTAACGAGCAACTGGCAAATGATTTCTGGTAGGTTGTAAATACTGTCCCAAGGTTAAGATATCCACTTTTTGTGCTCGTAACTCATCCATTGTCTTGAGAATTTCTTCATCCGTCTCCCCCAGGCCAAGCATCAGGCTGGTTTTTGTTAAAACATCAGGCCGATATTGTTTGGCATAGGCCAAAACATTCAAAGTTTGCCAATAACCGGCACGGTTGTCTCTGACAGGATGCGTTAAGCGCTCCACTGTTTCAACATTTTGTGCAAAAACATCCACACCACTATCCAAAAGAACAGCGATATCTTTTTTTATTCCCTGAAAATCAGGCGTTAATGCCTCAATCTTCGTTTTTGGAGTTCGTGCTTTAATAGCCCGGATCGTGTCGGCATAATGTTTGGCGCCACCATCAGCCAGATCATCTCGATTTACTGAAGTAAGCACCACGTAATCAAGATTCATTATTGCAACTGTATTAGCCGTATTTTCAGGTTCTTCCGTATCAAGCCAGCCATGTGGATTTCCCGTATCTACAGCACAAAATCGACAGGCTCGCGTGCAAACAGCGCCCATTAGCATAATCGTTGCCGTACCGTGAGACCAACACTCGGCAATATTAGGGCATTTTGCTTCCTCACAAACTGTAGCAAGTCTGTGTTTTACAACTTGCTCTTTTACTTGACTGTAAGCAGGCGTGGTCTGATTAACGATACGTAACCATTTAGGTTTGGGCAAACGCTCAGAAGATAAACCGGCCGATTTAACCCCATCTTTGATAGCAACAAAACCTTGTGGTGTTTTGTATTTTTGGCCGCTTTCAACGACAACTGGAATATCAATTAACTTACTCATACAAAAACTCACCTATCTGAATGCACTGATGATCCCAAATCAACTAGTTTAGATCAAGTTTTTTAATAGTAGGTGATTATTTATAGCTATTGACAGCTAAAGTGTTGTTACTTGATTCCGACCACCCATCTTTGCCTGATAAACTGCTTTGTCTGCCCTGATCAAAAGTCCTTCCAACTCGTCTCCTTGTGTTAAAGTAGTAAGGCCAAAAGAGACTGTTACGTCAATCTTTGTTTTATCATGAAAAAATTGGCATTCTTCGATTGCTCTGCGCAGGCTTTCCAGAACCATCGCTGCATCTTTCTGTTGAGTCCTCTCAAATATGAAAATAAATTTTTCACCACTATAGCGCGCCAAAAAATCAGCACGACGAATGGATGTTTTAAAAATAGTGGCTACTTCTTGCAGTATCCTATCGCCAGTTAAATGACCATATTTTTCATTGATCTCTCGGAAATGATCGATATCTGCCAGGGCAAGTGATAAATCACCAAAGCCCCTTTGCCAACGGTAGTAGGCATAGGAGATATATTCGCCGTACAAAGTACGATTTGGCAGGCCAGTTAAGCTATCTCGATTTAAATTAATCTTTTCATTGGATAAGAGATTTTTAATTTCCTCACCCTTACGTTCTATTTTAATGAGCTTCTCTTCCAATGCCATCATTTTTTGCTCGTTATCCTGCCAACGCTTTTGCTCATTTGCTTTATAGTCTTTCAATTGTTTTTCCATCACGACTAAATTTTCTTGGATTTTATGAGCTAAATCTTCAATAGAATCAGAGTGAGTAATATGCTTTTTAATTTGTTTAATCTTGATCTTGATCCCGGATTCCAGTTGCGCTGTTTCCTTTAATGCCTGCAAACTCAATTCATTAAGGGTGCCTTTAAGGGCATTAACTTCCATTTGCAACTTGTCGTATTGTTGCTCGTATTGAGTAATTGTCTTAACAACCTTCCTTTTTAACTGCTGATCCATCATGATAGTATCCCTTCAAAGTTGCTGCTTACGTTTCTTTAAGTAGTCAAGTGCCAGCTGGGCATGCGAACCATCACAGAGGGGTGGTTCTTTTGTTTGCTTGCAACCACAAAAAAAAATCGTTTCTGTAAGTATAGCCCGATAAGGAACACATTTATCGCCGCAATCCTTTCGATCGCAAAAAGGTTGTTTCTTACTCTTGCCACAACCGCACCAGAAATAAGTTTTTCCCTGCTCCACATCACAAGGAATAGGCAAAAAAGGTGGTTTGGCCATTTTATTCGCCAAGATTCATAGCGGTTATATAACTCCAGATAAGAAAATCAATTTTAGATAGCTTATTAAAACGAGCTAAGCACTTCGCTTTGCAGTCAGCCATCCAAGTAATATAGCAACCGCCAACGCCACAAAAGAAATCCAGAGACTGGATAAGCCTTTGGGGTAAAAAATGAAGAAACAGCCAATAATCGTCAAAATCATCCAAGATACCTGAGTAATGACCAAACGACGCTTTTCCAGGGACTTTGAGTGGCTCAAAAAAGAAAAAACAATTATTAATACCAACAAAGGCACCAAATAGATAAGTTGATAGCCCAATTGATAAAGCGCCAGTCTTGTAGGCGATACAGGCTGTGCAGCAAGCCACTGTTCAAATACAAGCGCAAAGCTGGGTGTACAGGTTTGCTGATAGGCCTGTATAACCATGGCTGTAAGCACGACTAAAATACCCGTGATATAAATTGGTTTTTCCGTTTTAACTTTAAAATAATTAGAGCCCACGTAGGCCAAAAGGCCTAAACCAAGCAAAGCTGAGAAAATAGATAACCAAGTCCAGGTATGATAAAACGCAGCAGTATAGGCTTGCTGGAAAAAATGTACCAACCCGACCGCCACAATAAAGGCAATACCCCGGGTGAATTGGGCTAATTGAGTTGGTGTTAACCACAGAAATGCAAACAAAGCCATTATACAAAATGCGGCACAAGGATTTAAGGCATCCGTTAAAGCCATCATAGGGATAAAAAGGGCTGGAGAAGGCTTGTATTCAATACTCATATCGTACCAACTCGCTGTCGCCCACTGTTTAAGCAGAGTGCGAGTTAACGGTGTTAATTGATCGGCTGCAACAATTTGCTGATGGCAATAATTCAAAGCCCGTAATAGCACCTTACCGCTATTTTCTGCGCTATCAAATCCTACCCAGCGAGAATCGCAAAAAAATATGGCTGGCATAGCAAAACTATCCACGTGTTGTTGTTGCAATCGCTGATTAAAAAACTCTAACGCTACTTTATCTTCGTTGATAATGTAACGATGGACTTCAATCCAGGATTCCTTCGCTTCCAACGTACGAAAAAATTCATCTGCCTTCTTACAATGAGGGCACACAGAAGAAAGAAACAGCTCGACCCGCAGTTTGACTTGCTTGTTTTTATCCAGACTAAACCACGCTGGCGCAGCTATCTCAGCAAATCCACTAGAAACAGAACAAAAAAGAAGTGTGCTCAAAATAATTTTTAATGCGATCCGCATGCTCATTCCTTCATTAGCAATAATGTCATCACTATACAACTCATCTTGTTAAGTTGTACATTAAGTTCTATTTTCAAATCCAGCTATTATAGAGGCAAGAATATTTTATGATTATAAGTACAAGAATGTTAAGCGTTATCTGTGGATTATTTCTCCCGTTCCTCACCGAAGCAGCTATACCAGAATGCCAGGTTATAGAACAACAGAACATCAAAACACTCCCCCTCGCTGTAATGACGAGCTATGTTCAAACGTTTATTTTTGAACAGAGTAGCGTTCCAGCGCTCATGATTGGGATCATCTCTGGCAATGAAAGAGCAGTCATTAGTTGTGGTGAAACAGTAAAAAACAATGGTCAGCGTCCCAGGATGAATACGGTATGGCCTATTGGCTCAGTTTCCAAGGTGTTTACTACGCAAATGCTCGCAAAAATGGTCAATCAGGGTGTTGTACGACTTAATACGCCTATTGATAGTTTGCTCAATGGAACAGGAAAACAAATACATCCAATTACCTTGCTGGATTTAGCAACCCATAGCTCTGGTTTTCCACGGCAGCTACCAACTCTTCCGCAAGATAATGATTATCAAACTAATTATCCCTACGACATGCCCCAATTCATCAGTTGGTATGAAAGTTACAAACCCACTTATGCCCCTGGAAGCCATTACCTTTATTCCAATGTCGCTTTCGGCCTACTGGGTCAATTATTAGCAAAAGAAATGCATACTAATTATGGCAATTTACTACAACTACTCATTAGTAAGCCACTGGAATTAGTCGATACCACTGTCACCTTATCCCCCGAACAGACCAAACGCAAAGTAGCCAGTTATTGGCTCAATGGTGATCTGATTAAAAAAGATTGGGAATTTCGTTTTGAACAACCCAGTGGTGGAATTTATTCAACAATGGCTGATTTATTAAAGTTCACCCGTTATCAACTGAGTAAATCACCAGCAGCCCTACAAGATACGATTCTTGCTCAGGCCAGCTATGTTTACCAATCCCAATTTGATAACCCCCTGGATTTTGGTAAAGATGCCATGGCACTAGGCTGGACCGTCGATTTTCCAGCCCAGGGTCTTCCCGTCCAACTGACCAAAAATGGTTGGGTCAATGGTGTCACTAGTCATATCCAACTCACTCCCAGTGCTGAAATTGGTGTCATTTCATTCACTAATAAACCCTATCTCAATATTAATTTTGATCTGAAAAAGCTTGCTGGCATGATTCTGGCCGCAAGGACAAAACCAATTACCGAAACGACTTAGTTGGGTTATCGAAATAGATCTCATGAAGACGCGGATGCCGGATTTTATCCGGCATTATGGTAGTAGTACAATTTGATGAATTCTAATAAGAGGTATGAATATAATTTTCAAGGTGTTCAATGACGCGTGTTTTGTCTTCAAGTAAATGAAACAACAAGTCACCAATTGAAAGAATAGCAACCAGATTACCTTGTTCAGAGACTAGAACATGGCGTCTCTTTGTCTTGGTAATGGTTTCCATAGCCAATTCAATAGGGTCAAACAAATTTAAGACACTAACATCCGAATAAAGTACATCGGCTGCAGTTGCTTTTTTTGGATCCAACCCCTGGAACAGACAAGACCTAATGATATCTCGCTCTGTCACCATTCCCAGAAGATTAGAATTCGTATCATCATCCAATACAACAAGGGCACCAATATTATCGTTAGTCATCATTTCAACGCATTGTGTTACGGTGACATAAGGATGAACATAAACAATAGGACGCCTTGGTTGTGGCAAAGCGGAAAAAATTAGGTCGGCCATGACTCGCTCCCTGAAAGAATGTTGTAATTTAAACCTCTCATCCGCCTACTTTGTTCTAACTACAAAAAATAGATTAAGCAACGTATCAGATACTGTTTAAATATAGCACAAATAGTATCTGGACATTCTATGCGCAACAGTCTCTCCAGAAGTAAACCAAACCCAATGCGTTACTATAAGAACAGGTTCTGTATTGTTTTTCTGACTACTCCGTTCAAATCAGGTCACTCCAAAAATCATGGGTTTGCCCTTTTTAAGAGCGACATGATAATATTCGAGCAACCTGGATTTAAATTAACTACCCCCTATGACTACAATCAAAATCGCTCCTACCCCTAATCCGTTTGTCGTAAAGTTATCTTTAGATTTAAAAAGTTACTGTGAAGCTTACGTCAAGCATGCAGCCGAACCTGCTAATCAAGAGTTATTCACCCCCTTTAAAAAGCTTCGCACTCTGCTTGGAGAGACCTTAACTGGTGTGGGTGGAGCATTGCACTGGCCAGCTATCAAGGCATTATGGGCTAAGCCTGCACAAGAAAGAGGCTTTAATTTTTTAGACGCAAACTACCTAGAGTCTGCTCCACTGGTTATAGATACACTTGATCGTTTTTTTATTGAGCTCTTGAAAAATAGCGTTGATGCCATTTTAAAGAATTATGTAGAAAACCAGCAATCCACGACTCAATTGGAAATGAGTATCGAACTTGACTTGAATGATAAGGACGCTGTTTCAGTAGTTATTAAAGATAATAGCGGTGGCTTTCCCACTCACTATATCCAAAATTTTCCTGCCTATATTGCAAATCATGATTACAAAAAGCGCAGCCTTAGCAGTGCAGATAATGCCAATACCTTCACTTCAAGCAAAGGAAAGATAGAGCATTATTATTTTGGGGGTGCCGGAAAAGGACTGGCAATTATCTTGAATCTCTTGTTAACAGGCCATTTACTAGAGGGGCCAAACCAATCAAAGGTTCTCTATGATGTGGCAGAAAACGCCACTGCTGTTTCTATTGAAAATTGTACACAAGGAGATAAGGTCGTTGGTGCACAGCTAAAATTTACTTCCCCTGTGATTCCTTTTTCACCCCCTTTAGCGCCTCTCAGTAACGAGAAAGCCGCTCAGGAAGTTTTGCCATTTCTACTGCCGCCACTCAATAGGCGAAGAATTTCAGAAGCCTCTATATCACCTTTAGCTGAGCCAAGACCGGATTTGGCACCAGCGAACGAATTAACTGCCCAGGATCCTGCAGCGTCTATATCTCTAAAGAAGTTAACTATTTCAGACTCACTTGGCATAACCTTTTTAGCGCCACCAGTAACCAGAAAGAAGCTAACTATCGAATTACCGGACGACCGTACTATTACATCGCCAGTTGAGACAGCCCAAATTATCCAAGTAATTTAGCTATACTTTTAATTACATAGACCATGCTTGGATGCCATCATGAAGAAACTTGTTCCACTACTAGTAGTCTTTTTTCCCGTTATATTTTTGAGCAGTTGCACCATTTACCAAAGTAGTGGCCCAGCCTATGACCCTATCGCTGTTGGTTATTATGAAAATGGTTCCTACATCGATAACGGTTACTACGCTGGTTATGGATATAATGAACCGAATAAGTGGTATGGCGTCTCTTACCCTGACGGGTATAACAACAGCATTTGGTATGCTCACTAGGGTTCATTAGCCTTAATGTGAATGTCGGGCCAAAGGGCCCGACATAGATAGATAACAGATTAGCTCTTAGCTTACTACACGCCAGGAACCATCCGCTTGTCGGCAAGCTTTGCCATAGATTTGTTGCGGTTTACCACCAATAATTGCTTTTGTAATGTATTCGCGGCAAGGCTGTTGGTTCGTATAATACGTTCTTGTCGGCTGAACAGTGTAACGATTACCAGTATCCGGATTTTGCCAATTTACTGCTCGTCCTGTTGGTGCAGTTTCCAAAGCCTTTTGCATTTCCAAGCGATCAAGGCGATCCATTGTGCGACCAATATTACCACCCAGATAAGCTCCTAATAATGCGCCACCAGCAGCTGCAGCAACTTTGCCTGAACCACTACCGAACTGGCTACCAATAAGACCGCCAACAACACCCCCTGTCACCGTTCCTATTCCCTCATTGTTTACTTGGGCGCAACCAGTAATAAACACGGATAGGGAGATTGATACCAACGCTAATTTTTTCATGCGAATTCACCTGCGTAATCGTTGTAAAATCGGTTGCTATTCTACCATCACGTTTAGATATTATCCACAACCGTCATTGGGCTGTTTAGATTTCGCTAGAGAAATGTAAACAATCCCTAATGCTATAACAATTTATCCTGGCGTACCCGCGGAGAAAATTGACATAGCAATTCGTAAGCAATAGTACCAGCTGACAACGCAATAGTCTCTACCGCGATATGTTGCCCCCACAACTCAACCAGATCACCAATATTTACTTCCGCACAATCTGTTAAATCAACAGTTAACATATCCATCGATACCCGACCAATAATGGGGGCCAGATAGCCGTTTATCCAAACCGGAGTATTTTGCGCGATATGGCGAGGATAGCCATCACCATAGCCTACCGCCACTACCCCTACAACAGATGGTCTCGCAGTTTGCCAAGTGCCACCATAACCAATTCTTGCCTGAGCCGGATAATGGTGGAGAGCGCTTATAGCAGAAACAAAACGCATGACTGGCATTAACCCCAGTTCCTGGCCAGTCTTATTTCCAAAGGGAGACACACCATAGAGCATGATGCCAGGCCGCACGATGTCTTCGTGGGTTTCAGGGAGCGTCAATATGGCAGCAGAATTACTGATACTACGTATGATTTTTAATGGCGGTAAATCAAGTTCTTTGTAAAGCCGCAATTGATTTTGGTTACTCGGATGGTCCGGTTCATCAGCACAGGCAAGATGAGTCATTAAACCAATTTCATCATCAACCCAGGGACAATTATGCAACGCATTCATGACTTCGTAGATATCGTCAGGTGGAAAGCCCAGGCGATGCATACCGGTATTTACTTTAACCCATACTTTAATTTTAGAAGGCAACGGCGTAGCCAATAACCACTGTAACTGATGCGGTTGATGCAACACACATTGAAAGTGATGCGCCGCAACAGTATATAACTCATCAGCACTGAATACCCCTTGAAAGAGTACACAATCACTACGCACCCCTAAAGCACGAATAGCCATTGCCTCTTCCAGGCAAGCAACACCAAAAGCATGTACTTGCCCTTCAAGTACAGGTACTACAGCTGGTATACCACAACCATAAGCATTCGCTTTAACCATGGCGATAACCTTGGCATTCGGTGCATGATGCTTCACCTGATTCAAATTATATATAAGCGCTGTTGAGTCAATTTGAACCCGAGTAGGCCTAGTCACGTTAATCTACCCCTTGGTAACCATCAAAAGCCAAATCTTCAAAACGCGTGTATTTACCAAGAAAGGCAACACGAACTTTGCCAATCGGACCATTACGTTGTTTGGCAATAATAATTTCCGCCACCCCTTTATCGGGGCTATCTTCATTATAAACTTCATCACGATAGATAAAGCAGATTAAATCCGCGTCTTGTTCAATCGCACCCGATTCACGCAGAT
Organism: Legionella feeleii; assembly: GCF_001467625.1. Classification (GTDB taxonomy): domain Bacteria; phylum Pseudomonadota; class Gammaproteobacteria; order Legionellales; family Legionellaceae; genus Tatlockia; species Tatlockia feeleii. The sequence goes on along the minus strand of NZ_LNYB01000031.1, from coordinate 35,647 downwards.
CAGACATTACTGGCCGTTTATCATGGCGCTGCTCCAAACTACGATTAAGCTGCGACAAGGCAACAACTGGAACTTCCAATTCTTTGGCCAATGATTTTAGACTCCGTGAAATTTCTGAAATCTCTGCCGTACGATTATCCGCTTTGAAACCAGGCACTTTCATTAACTGGAGATAATCCACGACTATCAGCCCAAGGCGACCATGCTCTTTGGCCAAACGCCGTGCGCGAGTTCGCATTTCCGCTGGACTTAGTGCCGGCGTATCATCAATAAAGAGAGGCGCTTCAGATAACATATGTACAGCAGACGTTACACGCGGCCAGTCATCATCATCTAACTTACCAGTACGAATGCGATGTTGATCAATCCGTCCCAAAGATGACATCATCCGCATGGCAAGTGAATCTGCGGGCATCTCCATGGAGAAAACCAATACCGGCCTCCCTGACTTGATCGCTGCATGTTCAGCCATATTCATGACCAGGGTTGTTTTACCCATCGAAGGCCGACCTGCAACAATAACCAGATCAGAAGGTTGTAAACCTGAAGTCATTTCATCAAGATCACTGAGTCCCGTTGCCAGTCCAGTGAGCGCATCACCATTGTGATAAAGTGTATCAATTTTTTCCACTGCTTTCGCAAGAATTGATTTAATGTTTTCGGGTCCTTTATCACCACCCGTTTGTTCCGCAATAGCAAATACCTTCGTTTCAGCAAAATCAAGCAGTTCCGTGACCTCTCTTTCACCTGGATTATAAGCCGCATCGGCAATTTGTCCGGCAACAGCAATTAATTGGCGTTGCACTGATTTCTCACGCACGATATCTGCATAAGCAGACACATTGGCTACGCTGGGGGTATTATTGGCTAACTCAAAGAGATAGGTTTCGCTACCAGCATCATCGAGTTCATTGTTTGACTTTAGGGTATCCAACAGCGTGACAACATCAAAAGGATGTTCTTTTTTCGCCAATTCGGCAATGGCACGATAAAGAATGCGGTGTTCTGTGCGATAAAAATCTGCCTCGCATAATTTTGAATTCACATTATCCCAAACCTGATTATCAAGCATCAATCCACCGATAATGGCTTGCTCAGCCTCAGCCGAATGAGGAGGACGCTTCAATGGATCCACTGCCGTATTTTTTCGTGTTTGTACTTCTGCCATGATTTTGGTAAACCGCTATAATTTGAGAATTATTTGTATATCAAACAAAAAAAGACACACTTTAGTGTGTCTTTTTAAACATCAAGATTATAAAAAGGACAAAACTCTGCTAAAACTACCTGCTTAGCGAACCCAAACTTGAGTACGGCCAAGTATAGAAACACCAACGTAACCTCTTACATAGAGCTTATTGCCTTTCAAAGTCATCTTGGCACGGTAGATTCTACCGGTTTTTGGATCAAGGATTTGACCACCATCCCATTCACCATTACCTTTGTCCTTTAATCCCCATACAATTTGCAATCCTTTGATTGGTTTGTCTTTAAAGCCGCCTGGGCATTTTGAACAAATCCCTGTATCGCCTGGTTGGGGGTAAACACTCACAATAGTACCACTAAGTGTGTTTCCAGACACGTTAATACGAACAACTGCTCTTTTCTTGCCTGTTTTATCATCGATTGTTGTCCATGTTCCAGCAGGTGATTGCGCCAGGGCAACAGGTATAAATAATACCGTAAGAATCAATGCTAAAAACGCCTTCCATTGTCTCATGAGTTTTCTCCATAAATTTTCTCATATGCTAGAATAGGCTATGATGTGAAGCTTTGCAATCAGCGATCTATCATTTCGTTGGATTAAAAACTGTTTTTATGATTTAGGTAATGGCATAAAAAATTGTTCAACATCACTATCAGTCAAGGTGCTCATAGCACTCGACTTGTCAGATAGAATCCCATCAAATAATTGTCTTTTTTTCTCTTGCATTGCCAAAATAGCTTCTTCCACCGTACCAGAAGTAATTAATTTATAAACAAATACGGGGTTTTCTTGGCCTATACGATGACTTCTGTCAGTAGCTTGATCCTCTACAGCTGGATTCCACCAGGGATCATAATGAATCACTGTATCAGCCCGTGTTAAATTCAAACCAGTACCACCGGCTTTCAAACTGATCAAAAAAATAGGAATCTTCCCTTCCTGAAAAGTATTGACCAAGACCTGCCGATTCTGAGTTTGCCCGGTTAGCTTTAGATAAGAGTAGTCTCTTTTAATGAGTTGCTCTTCTATCAATTTGAGCATGGAAGTAAATTGTGAGAAAACCAAAACCCGGCGCCCCTCATCCATTAAACTTTCCAATAACTCCATCAAGGTATCCAATTTGGCTGAAGTTCCATGCGCAATCTCAGCACCTGGCATCGACAACAATTTTGGATCACAACAAACCTGTCTTAGCTTGAGTAAGGCATCAAGAAGGACTATCTGACTTTTGCTCATTCCCTTTTTGGCGATCGCTTCCCGTACTTTCTTCTCCATACTCATCCGAATTGCTTCATAAAGATCACGTTGAGCACCAGTCAACTCAATCGTCCGAGTCATTTCCGTTTTATCAGGTAACTCATTGGCAACCTGGTTTTTAGTACGGCGCAACATAAAAGGTTGGACACGTTTGGCTAATAACGCTCGCCTCTCCATATCGGCCTGCTTCTCAATGGGTGTTTTAAAAAATTGCCTGAACTGTTTGGCGTCACCTAATAACCCAGGCATTAAAAAATGAAAGAGAGACCACAATTCACCGAGGTGATTTTCCAAAGGAGTGCCCGACAAACACAGTCTATGTTCGGCTTGAATCTGCTGGATTATTTGCGTTGTTTTGGTGCGTGCATTTTTGATTGATTGTGCTTCATCAAGAATGAGGTAATAAAAAGGATAATCAATAAAACGTGATTTATCCCGCTGAATCAAACCATAAGTCGAAATAATTAAATCATAATCATCAAACACATCCTCATGGCGTTCAAGACCGTGAAAGACCAAAACGTTTAACTCTGGCGTAAAACGCTTTGCTTCTTCATACCAATTACCCACAAGACTCGTTGGCGCAACAATTAAACTGGCTTTGGTTAAACGCCCCTGCTCTTTCTCAACCTGTAGATGAGCTAAAGTCTGTACCGTTTTACCTAACCCCATATCATCAGCTAATACCCCGCCAAAACGACAAACACGTAAAAATTGCAACCAATTCAATCCTTGATGCTGGTAATCGCGCAAAACAGTACGCAAGCCTTTTGGTGATTCAACTGCTGGCAAGTCAGCCAATGTCACTAGTTGCCGCAGCTGTTCCCGAAATTTTTCACCGCCTTGCCAACGGGCAGAAACTGCTGTCATTGCCCGCTCTGTTTCTTGCATCAGGATTAATTGGTAACGGCTTATCTCTAAGGGTTGGGCATCCCTGACATGACGAGTACCATACTGCAAAAGAAAACGGATTAATGGTTTGATTCGTCCCAAGCTCACCTGTAAGGCCTTCCCTTCTGGTAAACGCAATCTTACTTTTTCATCGTCTGGTAAATTATTGATACTGTCCTTATCAAATCTATCAATAAGCTCTGCGACCAGGGGTACAATACTGACCTGTTTTCCATCAACTAAAATACCTAATTGGTATGAGAAAAAATCATTACCGCGTTCAGCCAACTCAGAAAACCATTCAACCTCATTAGCATCAACAATTTCTTCATAAAAAGGATGGGCAAACTCGATTTCCCATCCTTTCGTTTTCAACAGGGGAATAACCTGGTTGTATAAACGGGGTAAATCATCAGTGTCACTATAATGAGCCAATATTTTTTCATCACGTAATTCATAAGGAGAATGCAATTTCTCAGTAAACGTTGCGCTACGAAGTTTAAGAATTTGTTCTACTTCATTATTTTTTTCTTTCTCTTCAACCACATCACGCCGGATAGCAACCAAACGTCCATTCTCTTCCCGCACCAGGGTAGGAGAGACATCGTCAAGTTTTACTCTTAACCCTTCGTAGTCAAAAAGCACATCAATAACTAAAAGAATTGTATGTGTATTTTGAGCTGCAGCCGCCGAAGAAACGTCTAATTCGATTGCATCAAAAATGAGTACAGGTTGGGGTTTAAGGGCACGAACCTCTTTATAGTCATAAATTTTAGGCAGGGGTAACTGCGGGTAAGTTTCAGCGATTTTCATCGCGACCTCTGAAGCCTGGTGCAAACCAACAACAGGGATATTTACTATGTTTTTTAATTCGCCCAGACTATAAGGACTATTTAAAGAACCAATGACATAGTTATCTTCATCAAAATACAAAAGCCTATCAAGCAATAAAGGGAGTACTTGTTGACCATTAACCTCTAAAACCAAATGCTGTTGGCCTGTCGCCTCTAATTGCCAGCAAAAATTGGCCTCCACCCGCTCGCCCAGGGTTAGTGAGGGTTCCCCATCCGTATTTAGATAAGCTCTTCCAGTAGCCAGAATTTTCTCTATCAAATCACTGTTACGAATAGTTAAGCGTTCAAACCAACCTTGAACTGCACATTTCACGAGTAAGGAATTGACAATTTCATTATCTTCCGCGGCGAAGTGTTGTTTTTTTCCCTCTGAGATACTATTGAGGATTATTTTTTTGCCTACCCCCCCTTTTTTAAGGCGTTTAGCGATTGCCAGCCTTATCACCATGCGATGTTCATGGCCACCAAGCTGGGGTTCAAGCAAATAAACAAGCTCATGTGAGCTGTCTACCGACGGTTTTTTTACTTCTTTTTCACGTAAAGTTGTTAACCAGGTATTTAATGATTGCTCACGCTTGTTACCTGAGGGAGCAGGAATTTCGTAGTTTTCCCTAACTTGTAACGCAAACAGGCTGGCTGCGGCATGCTTACAATTCGTCCTGTATTGGCAACTGCAGTGAGCTGGTTTTGCCGGCCAGGTTTTCAGATCGATATGAACATCATAAATCTGACCAGAATGCCCTTTTACACGTGCTTTCAGCAAACCATCACTGAGACGAATATTGAGTACATGTCCTTTTTGTTGGTACTCTTGACCATGCATCAACACGGCAGGTAAAAAAACATCAGCCATCCGTGATAATGCTTCCTTTAGCATAGGCAATCTTCTATAACAAAACTTGAACGCAATATTATACCGAAGTTGGCTTATTTTTGATATCGTACTGTACTAATTTTCAGGCCGAGTCGATTAATTAAATATAATGTCTATAATTAACGACATAATCAGCCTGATGTTATAAACTAAATCATTTTTATGTCGCGCTTGTACCAAAACCATATGCATCAAACTTTAACCATTTTGCTTGCCCAACTTAATCCTACTGTTGGAGCAATTGAAACGAATACTGCAAAACTAGTCCATGTGATTCAAACCCAACAAGAACAGCATGATGTGATCCTTTTTCCAGAGTTATCTATTACCGGCTATCCGCCAGAAGATTTGCTTTTTCGGCAAAATTTGCATCAGAGAGTGGAGCAGGCATTACAAACTATTCAGGCAAATACCAATGATTGTTATGTCATTGTTGGTCATCCTAGTTTGGAAAAAGAACAATGTTTTAATGCTGCAAGCGTTTTTTATCGAGGTAATCTTGTTGCCCGTTACCATAAACAACAGTTACCTAATTATGGTGTTTTTGATGAACGACGTTATTTTACACCTGGGGCTGCAAAGCCTTGCATTTTAACCGTTAAAGGATATCGCCTGGGTCTTTGCATTTGCGAGGATATCTGGCAAGAAGGTCCTGTCGAGCAACTGATCCAGGAAGGGATTGATGCCCTGCTATGCATCAATGCATCCCCCTTTGATTATGAAAAACAACAACTACGCGAAAATCTACTGCAGACCCATGCACGACGTGGTATCTCCATTTTTTACGTTAATCAGGCAGGCGGCCAGGATGAATTGGTTTTTGATGGTCAATCGATGACCTTTGATCAACAAGGTTCGCTCTGTGCACGTGCCCCAGCCTTTACTGAGTCATTGGAGACAGTGATTCTTGATCAACAAAAAATAACAGGCCACATCACAGCGCTTCTTGATCCAGAGCAATTAATTTATGAAGCCTTGCTTTGCGGTACCCGCGATTATGTTGAAAAAAATGGGTTCCCAGGGGTTTTGCTTGGTTTATCAGGAGGAATCGATTCTGCCCTGACTTTAGCAATTGCCGTCGATGCTTTAGGTGCTGATCGAGTCCATGCTGTCATGATGCCTTCTCGCTACACCGCTGACATGAGTCTCGAAGATGCCAAATTACAGTTGCAGGCCTTAGGGGTAAAAAGCACCCTCCTCTCTATTGAACCAGCCTTTAAAAGTCTTTTAACAACCTTGGCGCCCTGCTTTGCCCAACTGCCAGAAGACAACACCACTGAAGAAAATTTACAAGCTCGAATTCGGGGTATGTTGTTAATGGCCCTATCCAATAAAACGGGCAAGATGGTTTTAACAACGGGCAACAAAAGTGAAATGTCTGTCGGTTATGCGACCTTATATGGCGATATGGCGGGTGGCTTTGCGGTATTGAAAGATGTCCTGAAAACCCAGGTCTATGCCCTGGCTCGCTACCGCAATCGGTTATCAGCAGTGATTCCTGAACGAGTCATTACCCGCCCGCCAAGTGCTGAACTTGCAGAAAACCAAACTGATCAAGACAGTTTACCAGACTATGCCATTTTGGATGCAATCATTAAAGCCTATATGGAAAATGACCTTGCCGCCGAAGAGATTATTCAAATGGGTTTTTCTGCTAGTGATGTCAACAAAGTGATTCGCTTGATCAAGCGAAATGAGTACAAGCGGCGTCAAGCTGCTCCTGGTGTTAAAATCAGTCCCAGAGCATTTGGACGTGATTGGCGCTATCCAATTACTTCAGGATTTTAAATGAGTAGCCATTCAATTCATGAGCCAGTCGATGCCGTGATCACCTGGGTAGATGGTTACGATCAAGCGCATGCTGAAAAATTGGCCTCCTATCTCGCTAAAATGGGTCTTGATAAAAGACCTGAAACTGCTGCACCCACCCGATTTAATCAACAAGGCGAACTCGATTACTGTGTCCATTCCTTATTGCGTTTCGCGCCTTGGCTGCGAACCATTTATATTGTTACCGATGCACAAACGCCTCCGCTGATGAAAACGTTTGCCGGTACCCCTCATGAAAACAAAGTAAAACTCATTGATCATCGTGAGATTTTTTTGGGTTTTGAACATTGTTTGCCTACCTTTAACAGCCTGGCAATCGAATCTGTCTTATGGCGAATCAAAGGTTTAGCCAATCATTTTATTTATTTTAATGATGATTGTTTCTTAATTCGCCCAGTTCACTATGAAGATTTTTTTCGTGACTCTAAACTTGTCTTCCGGGGGAATTGGAAAACGCAGACAGAAAAAAAATGGCTAGGCTATTTTAAAAAAAACAAACTGAATGAGCATCGAAAAGTCCAAGAAAATAGTGCCCGACTAGCAGGCTGGCAAAGGAAGTTTTTTCATCTGCCTCACGCCCCCTTTCCAATAAAGAAAGCGACCCTGGAAAATTTTTTTCTCCAACAACCCGAGTTATTGGCTCAAAACCTCAACCATCCATTGCGTGATCAACGACAATTTTGGCCGATTTCTCTGTCACACCATTTAGAAATTAAAGCAAAAAAGGTGGTGTTTGATAATTCCCTGGCAACCATTACGATAAATCCGGCTAGTCATAATCCCACCAAAATCAGAAATAAGCTGGCCCAAGCGGACAAAAAAGAGAATGTTTCGTTTGTTTGTATGCAAAGTATGGATACTGCGTCTAAATCCACCCAAACCATGATGTTTGAGTGGCTTGCAAAAAAAATTTTTTATTAACCCTGTTACGATATAACCCTGAGTCCCCGATAGCTGGATGTCTCGGACATGCCGAGACAGGTAAGCGGTTACACTGTAAAAACAGGCGAGTCTATGTCATCGCTTCCCAGGGGAATTTTAGCCGTATTATTAAATAACCGGGGCTGACTCACCTGCTGCATTTTTTCCGGTATGGTAGGGGAGTCTACCATTGTCGGCTGTGGGTGTGTTTGTGCCTGTTGCCTACCAAACAAAAATTTTTCCACTGCAGAAAGATCCTGAGACGGAAGACGGGCAGCAGGTCTGTAATTACCTAACGACTTAGACAGCGCCTCTAATTCATCCTCTCCCAAAGTCTCGGGCATGACAAGCCACTGCGCAAAAAGAGGCTTGACCTGCTTACATTGATCCAAATCAACCGGGATGACTTTTTGCAAGCTATCGATATAGAACAGTTGCCATTGGTCTTCCAACTTGGTGACAATAAATGAACGGGGTTTATAACCTGCCGCATTGGCAGGTGAGAAATGATTCACTGCCAAGCATAACGATTTACTGGGTACTTCAGGAGAAGTAAGGGTTTGTGTTGTTAAGTTTGGCTCTTCTGCTCCTTGTTTTTCCTTTTTTTGCTTTCCAGCTGCCAGGCATCGTTCCAATTCAGAAACATCGACCCCCTTAAGACGGGCAGCAGGCTTAAAATCAGCAAGTAATTTAGACAGTTCGCCAAGTTGTACTGTTCCAAGAACCTCAGGTAAACCAGACCACTGTGCGAAAAGAGGCTTAACCTGACTACACTGTGTTAAATCCACCTCAATGGCTTTCTGCAACATATCAATATAGAACAACTGCCATTGTTCTTTTTGCTTGGTCACAATAAAGGTACCCGGTTCATAAGTCGTCGCATTGCCTGCAGAAAAATGATTAACTGCAATGCACAACGATTTATTTTTTACTAAAATTTTATCGGCTTTTTTGATGCATTCACGCAATTTATTTTTTTCAACCAGGCTTAATTCTGCCGCTGAAAAATCTTTATTTTGAGCAAGAATTTCATGAAAGGTTTCCCAATTATCGGTATTGATCCGTTGATTGATTCCTCCCTTTTGCCTTTGATATAAAACCCAGGCACCGGTTTTTGCATCAGGCTCACGAATTAATAAATAAGTTCCTGCGGTAAGCTTGTAAGGAGGAACAGCAGCAATACTGTCCGTTGCTATTAACGTCTCGCCATGCTTCTTACGTAAGAGTTCAAAGACATTGCTCTGTTTATCTTCATCGACCTCACGCCGTACTACAATATGGCGTAAATACATTTTCAGGCGAGATAAATCTTTTTCTGTAACCTCGGTTTTAGGGCCTAACCACGCCTCAAGCTGAGGGTATTTATGCAAATTTAAAGGTTGCCGATTGCCCAAACTGTCATACCAGACAATTTGCATGGGTTTGGTGGATAGCACATAAGTAGAGGTGAGATCTTTCAACAGCCCCACAGATGGATTCAGCAACACCGGAGTTCTTGCCAGCAATTCCTCTACTAATTTGGTACAGGCTGATTTTATTTTAAACTGACGGCTTGAGTTTTCTTCCGGCAATACCTTGCTTTCCTGTAGTAACTGCTTTAATTCGCCATAAACCTCCAATCGGTTCGCTTTCCCGGTTGAATCATGCCAGGTTAATTGCCAGTCCGATTTTTCTGCTTCAGGAGAAAGGCGGATCAGAGAGAAAACCTGCTTTTCCGGGTATTCTCCTGCATGCTCCTTCGCGGTGTTTTCATTATCAAAGAGAACAACATTCTCCATCTCTTTGCGCTTTCCAGCGAGCATTGCTTCCAATTCTTTTTTCCGTATTTCAGCTTCCTGCATGGCTTTCTCATGCGCTTTAATCAGGTTATCAATATCCTTGCAGATCAACTGATTCAAGCGTGGTATGATGACTGTACGTAAAACATGATCCTCTTCGGGTTCATAGCCTTCGATGGAGCGAATTAAAAAAATGTAGAGATCAATATTGGCTGAAGTCGATTTCCATTCTCCTTCGCTGACAAATTTTCTAAACTCTTGCAACTGTATAATGGGATCAACAACAGTCGCTAACGCTGAAATGGTTTTTTCAAATGCTGCGGTTCGCTGGCGAGTATAGTAATAAAGCCAGGACCATAAATAAGAATCCTGATATTGATTATATTCCTTGCTTGCCTTTTTAAAGACTTCCTGTAAACGTTTATTACCTTCCTCAGAACTATCTGAAATAAAATCAATAAGTTCTTTACCAAAGTCCTCGAGGCGATCAATAATTCTGGGCATATCCTTGCTCCGTTTGTCCATAGGCATCTATCATCTTAACGCATCAATGAGGTAATACAAGCAGCAAAAGTTGCTTGCAAAATAAACGCAAATCGCTAACATTGGATTGCTTTAAATATAAATAATAAAAATAACAAGGTATGTCATGAGAATTGCACTTTTTTCTGCCGCATTACTGGCTTCCGGCCTTGCTGCAGCAGCGGCGCCTGTTGATGGCTGGTATTCAAGCGTTTTCGGTGGCTACAGCTATGTACCCGATAATATCAGTAATAGCTATTATGGCTGGACTCGCACACGCGCTTCGTACAATGGCGGTTATAATGCGGGTGGTCGCGTTGGCTTTAAAAGCACTCCGTTGCGTTATGAAGCCGAGTTTACTTATGTTCATGCCGATCTTGGCCATTTTCAAGTGATGGGTATAAGACAGCTCGGCATTGAGGGGCAATTCAATGCCGCTTTAGGCATGGCCAATGTCTATTATGATTTCCCCGAAATGGTTCCCAGTATTGCACCCTTTATTGGTGCTGGTTTAGGTTACGGCTGGGTTCAATCTGAACTGGACAGTGAAGCACCTTTCAGAACCCGTTTCAAACGCTCGGATAATGTTTTTGCTTATCAGGCCACTGCCGGCTTAATGTATAATTTTGCTGAAAATTATTCTGCTGACATTGCCTATCGTTATGTTGGAACTGATCGTGCCAATCACCTTGGTAAGGTCGTCCAGATTCACATAGCCAGCATTGGAGTCACCTACCGCTTTGATCAAAGCAGTTATAAATAAGGATAGCGCACATGAAACAATTACGTCATATTGGCTTGGCCGGTTTATTGCTGGCTAGTTGCTCTGTGTTTTCAGCGGTTCCGGCTGAAGGTTGGTACGCTGGTGCAACAGGGATAGTGTCTTATGCTCCCAGAATCAATGCCGGCACTCACCCTCGTCCAAGGGGAGTCGTTTCTGATCTCGCAGGCACACAAATCGCTTACAGTATTGGCGGTGGCGGCGGTGGTCAGATTGGCTATCGGATCTGTTATTTCCGCGTCGAAGGGGAATTATTTTTCGATTACAACCCTGTTACCAGACTGACTGTCGATGGCTTGTCCTTTAAACGGCATTTCGTTCCCTTCAATGCGTTTGTTGTGAACTCATTGGCTCCTTTTGCTACCTCTGGCGGCACACCCGGAATACAAATAAAAGGTAATACGAGTTTCGGTGGGGCGATGATAAATGGCTACTATGACATCTATGACGAAGATGATGATCCTAGTTTTGTTCCTTACATTGGTTTAGGGATCGGTTATGCGCATATTTCAAGCCAACTTAATTTCTACGGTATCGCTAACCCTACAGTGACACAACCATCCAATGAATTTTTCATCACTGGCGGAAAAACAAGCGCCAATACCCCTGTTGGGCAAATCATTCTTGGCTTAAGTTATTTTTATAGTGATGAGACTTCTTTCGGACTCGACTATCGTTATATGTCGACAAGGACAATAAGCGCATTTGACACACGGTTCCAGGTCCATACGCTTAATTTGTTCTTTAACTACACGTTCAGTGAAGCTTAGTGTCTTAATCTGGCAGGTATTCAAATCACAATTTAATGCCTGCTATAATTTCTTCTATTTCGTTTAGGGCCTAGAATGACCTACCTTATTGCACCCTCGTTGCTTTCAGCCGATATGACACGTTTTGGCGAAGAAGTCACTGCAGTCATGCAGGCCGGTGCTGATATGATTCATTTTGATGTCATGGATAACCATTACGTACCTAATCTTACCTTTGGCCCCCCCATTTGCCAGGCATTACATAATCGTTTTCCCAGTGTTCCGATTGATGTGCACTTGATGACAAAACCGGTTGACGATCTGATTGTCCAATTTGCCAAAGCGGGTGCCAAACGAATTAGCATTCATCCTGACGCAACAATCCATCTCGATCGCAGCTTGCAACTTATCCAGCAGCAAGGTTGCGAGGCAGGCCTGGTACTAAATCCTGCGACGTCACTGGATTGCCTGAACTGGTGTATCCATCGCCTGGATTTTATTCTGGTCATGACCGTTAATCCTGGTTTTGGCGGGCAAACCTTGATCCCGGAAATAATCAATAAAATCAGTCTGATAAAACAGCACTATCCCTCGCTCCCTATTTGTGTTGATGGCGGCGTCAGCACAGAAAATATTGCCCGTATAGCACAAGCGGGAGCTACCCAATTTGTTGCTGGTTCTGCTATATTCTCCAGTGGTGATTATGCAACAACGATTACAGCTATGCGTACTCAGCTAGCATCAATTTAACTATAATGATTCTATAGCAAAGTTTATATTCCCTTAACTTGGGTTGTAGAAATTAGGCAACTCAACAGGGAGCGAACCATTTGAAGGGATCCTCAATTGTGGTAACTGAGAGGTTATGAAAAAAATATTATTTATTTTAGCCCTGATATATTCATCAGCGATGACCCATGCGTCATCAGGCGAAGCTTATTTAAACCGGTTTATGGCTTATACACAGTGGAGCCAGAACTTGCCTGTGCAGCCTGGTCCGGATTTTTATGCGTTTATTGACAGCGATACGCCGCTCGCCAAAAAATTACGTGAAAGATGGCTATATCATTTAGCCCATCAAAAAGATTGGCCCAATTACATTAAGCATTATCAAAACTCAAACGATATTAATCTCCAGTGTTATAACCACCTGGCAAACTATTATGAAGGCAAAACCCAAGAGGCTCTGGAAGCTGCCAAACCTTTATGGCTATCAGGAAGTTCCCAACCCTCTGCTTGCAATGAGCTATTTAAGCTGCTGGTGAAAAGCGACAGTTTTGATGAAGCACTGATTACCCAGCGAATTATCCTGGCACTCGACAAGCGCAATCTGCCTTTAGCCCGCTATTTACTTAAACAATATAAACAACCTCGTCTCAAAGACGAACAAATACTGGCTGCTATTTACCAGAGTCCGTCCCGTATTACCCAGCTTGAGATTGGTGAGTTACACGATTATTTCTATCTTTATGGTTTAAAAAGGCTGGTATCCATCAACATGGATCAAGCCATCAAATACTGGCAACATGTCAAAACTAAAAAATTATTGACCAAACCGCAACAACAAGCCTTTCTTGCCCATTTGGCACTTTATAAGGCGATGCGTAATCATGAAGATACGCAATACTGGTTTAACAAGATAAACCCGGCTTATTACAACGACGTTCTGCTTGATTGGCAAATCCGTTATGCGCTTAAGAGACAGCAATGGGCTAAAGTCGAGTACCTAATCAATCATTCTCCTGATAAAGATAAACCATGTTGGCAATACTGGTTGGCCCGCGCCCTGGAAGCCAGAGGGAAAAAAGATGAAGCCAAAGCGATCTATCAGTCCGTTGCAAAATCAAGGAATTACTATGGTTTCCTGGCCAGCCTGCGATTAAACCGGACTCCGAGCTTTGAAAATGAACCGCCAGTATCCAATATGGCTATCTTAAAACCCTACCAACCCATTACAGATAATATTAAGTACCTCTACCAATCCAAACAGGAGTTACAAGCCGCGAGGCTCCTCACTGATTTTATGAGTGAACTCCCCAAAGAGGATAAGAGTGCCCTGATATATTGGATCGCAACTGATTTGCAGTGGCATGGTAAATCAGTTTATTTAAGCAATACCGATGAGTTAAATAATCAATTGGTGTTACGCTTCCCCTTGGCGTATCAACCCACTATTAGCCAATATGCTAAAAATTACCAAATTCCCAGTGAATTTATCTACGCCATTATCCGGCAGGAAAGCGGTTTTCGCCGCGATGTCATCTCACCAGCGGGTGCCCGTGGCCTAATGCAAGTGATGCCTGCTACCGCAAAGGTGGTAGCAAAACGCGAAAAAATTGCTTATGGTGATAAAGATCAGCTGTTTTTATTTCAAAAAAATATCAACATCGGTGTTGCCTATTTAAAACAATTAGCCAATCGTTTTAATAGACATCCAGTGTTAATAGCGGCAGCCTATAACGCCGGTCCTAGCCGAGTGAATTATTGGCTCAGGAATCATCCCCCCAAGCAAATCGACATCTGGATTGAAACCCTTCCCTGGCATGAAACACGCAATTACTTGAAGAACGTCATTGCCTTTTATGCTGTTTACCAATATCGCATGCGGGAAAGACCGGATTTAAGTGCGTTTATGCAACCTCTATTGTAATAGTGGAAAATCCCGGGTTACAGCCTGCGGCTTGCACCCAGGCTACCATCAACCAGTCAGTAGTCAGTCGCCTTGATGCAGCGTAGCGTAATCAAGGTATTTACTATGGTAATAGGGGAAATCCCGGGTTACAGCCTGT
>NZ_LNYB01000031.1:0-21163 GCF_001467625.1 Legionella feeleii | reverse complement strand
TCAACCAGTCAGTAGTCAGTCGCCTTGATGCAGCGTAGCGTAATCAAGGTATTTACTATGGTAATAGGGGAAATCCCGGGTTACAGCCTGCGGCTTGCACCCAGGCTACCATCAACCAGTCAGTAGTCAGTCGCCTTGATGCAGCGTAGCGTAATCAAGGTATTTACTATGGTAATAGGGGAAATCCCGGGTTACAGCCTGTGGCTTGCACCCAGGCTACCTATCAACCAGTGTCAGTAGTCAGTAGCCTTGATGCAGCGTAGCGTAATCAAGGATATTTATTCCCCAAACCCAAACTTCTCTATTAGCTCAGGGCCCGAGTTAGCCCAATTTTTAGATAATCGCCCACTACGTACATAATGATGAAATGAAGAATAAGGCCAATGATGCAAAGACTCCACTAAGCCATGTTTAATGGGATTGTAATGAATATAATTGACGTGATTTTCAAAATCTGTTTTATCGTTAATAGCATGCTCCCAAACCGACGTTGCCAAAGACAATACTCATTGTGTCTTGTTCTCATTAAGGGTAAAGCCGATTTATGGATTGATTTTGAAAACAGAGCTTTAATTTTTTTCCACCGTTGAGAGTAATCCGAATCCCCTGGTGGCAACTGCCAAATTACATGAAGATGGTCAGGTAAAACCACATAAGCTTTGGTCAGGAAAGGATGTTGCCCTTTAACCGTTTGAACGGCGTCTTTCAATAAATTAATGTGATCTACCAAGAGGCATGATTTTCTATTTCTCAGTGTCACCGTAAAGAAAAAAGTGCCTCCGGGAATGAAACTTCTCCGATAATTCACCATGCTATCTTCCTTTGATGGGTTGGATTGGAGAATATTAATTAAAGAATTAAGCTAAATAAATACCTTGATTACGCTGCATCAAGGCTACTATTGTTATCATACTCGCGGGAAAGACCAGATTTAAGTGCGTTTATGCAGCCTCTATCGTAATAGTGGAAAATCCCGGGTTACAGCCTGCGGCTTGCACCCAGGCTACCCATCAACCAGTCAGTAGTCAGTCGCCCTGATGCAGCGTAGCGTAATCAAGGTATTTACTCCCGAGCCAAACTGCAAACGGGTTTGGACATCCTTGAGAGCAGGCTTCTACGATAAACCTGCCCCTGGCGCGGCCTACGCCGCTGGCGCTGCAGACGCAACGTCGCTTCTCTCCAGTTCAACAAGCGGTACTGCTTTTGCCTGAATAGGTTGGAAAAAAGTGGGAAGTTGCTTTAATGATACAGGGGTAGCCTTGCGAGTCTCTGGCACAAAAGATTGCTCTTTTCCAAAAGGCGCCAAATCTCCTGAAAAGGCTTCTTTTACAGAATCAACCAAGGTATCCAATGTTTTGTTAAAAGCAGGGATTAAAATGTCGTTCAAATACCTGGCTCTTCGTTCTTCATCTGGTTTCAGAGAGCGAAATGATTTTACCCCTTCAAGATAGGTTAATTCATTTTTCGCGGCATTATAGTGATATTCCAGCTCTTCTTTGGTCTTGAAAGTCAGTATTTCATATGCACTGCCTTCAATATAATTGTCATAATAGGCGGCAGTCACTTCCTTTGCTTTTTGAATCAAGCGTTCTTTACCTTCTTTACTGAGCGCGAAATCAGTACCACTAATATTCAGATCATTACTTGAAATTATTTGAAACCCATATTTATCCAATTTATGCGTATCTTCCATTGGACTTGAGATAACAGCCTGCACCCAACGCCACAAATCCCACTCCTGAGATTTTTTCGAAGTTTTGTTCCAAATAGCATTGGTTTCAAAAGAACTGTCAATACGTAAGCCCAGGACACTGGGATTAATGCCATTATTTATTTCATATAAGGAAGCATATCGCTCATCGGACAAGTATTCGATAGGAAAATTATCTAAGAGACCACCATCCACATAAGGAACATAGTTGGGATCTTTTGCTTTTTCAGCAGTCATATCGTGTTCGACCTGACCGGTTTTTTTATTTATATAAACTGTTTCAAAAAAAGCAGGAATCGACGAGGAGATTCTTACTGCGTCGGCGATGGGAAAGTCAGGTGTTGTCGCCGCAGAAAAAATATCCGTTTTTTCAGTTTGTAAATTGGTTCCAGTGACAATTAATTCTTTAAACTGATTTTTTTTCTTTAAATTTTGTTCGTCTTGATTATTTTTAATTGCATTTTGCAGATCCTGGAAAGTGGCGTTCTTTTTACCTAATTTTGCCTCTACTTTCTCTTCCAACCACTGGCGTAATATTTCTCCCTGATAAAACCCATGTTTGTAGCCCAAAAGCCCTTTCAATCCAGAAAAAACGCCCCCGGTAACACGGTTAAGAAACGTGTTAGGATGATCCATGAATTTACTGAAATCCATGGTCCTTAACTCATCTTCAATTTCTTTTTGACTATATCCCAGTGCTATCAGCATCGCGGTGATCGCACCGGCCGAACTTCCGGCCACAGTCGTCAAATTGGGTATTACATTTTTTTCGTTGAGAACTTGTAAGGCACCTACATAACCCACTCCTTTAATACCATCACCTCTCAAGACGAGAAGAGTAATAGGGGGACGAGGAATAGTGACGGTAATAGGCATACAGCTTTCCTATCGTGCTTATAACGAATAATGGAAGCATTATAAACTGTAAATTATTAACAGAGTGTTAAGAAAGTAATCGAAAAGGTTGGAGCGGAGTTATGCGAGGACAGACTGGGTGTCCTTTCCGAAAAAGACGTGATCCTGTGCAGGCAAGCCAACAATCGAAACTTACCAGCGTTCATCCACCATGCGAGTTCCAATATATTCGTCAATTCTACGCTGCGTGGCAGGCGAAATATCGTGAGGAAGAGCCTGTAATTCAAACCATTGTGCATCCAAAATTTCGTCGGAACTAACCCATTCTTTTTCAAATTTATCGACGAGATAAAACACGACATAGTCATCCCTTTTTTCGCGATGATTATGGTAAACACTGAATAGTTTCGGCAACGTTAAGCACTTCACGCCCACCTCCTCAAAAAGTTCTCGTTGAACTGCTTCTACCGGTGTTTCCCCTTTTTCCACTGCCCCGCCAATGGTATACCAGCCGGGAGTATAACTATGTTTAACTAATAACACCTTGTTGTCATTGATAACCAAAGCCCGTGCACCAACCGTTTTATGCCCTAATAGGGATAAAATGATTTTCTTAATTTGCCATAAGTAATTGCGCATTATTTCCCCTTCCTGCTTCAAGGCAATGCCTTCAATAAGATTCCCATT
Organism: Legionella feeleii; assembly: GCF_001467625.1. Classification (GTDB taxonomy): domain Bacteria; phylum Pseudomonadota; class Gammaproteobacteria; order Legionellales; family Legionellaceae; genus Tatlockia; species Tatlockia feeleii. Next base: position 17,910 of record NZ_LNYB01000031.1, on the reverse strand, counting down.
TTAGCCGCGCAAAAGACCTGCAAACAATCTCTAAGCCACTGCTAATCAAAAACTTTAACCCACTATTTTTAACAAATAAAATACATGTGCACTTTTTTTATTTCTTGTTACCATAGTCCCTTTTTTATTAGCAACGGAAAACCAACGATGTACAGTGATGAATTATTCGACCATACCTTTAATGAATGCGTCAACGAATGGAATAATGTAATCGTTCCTTACTACAATAATTTCCTGGACTATATTAAAAACTGCGATCCACGCAGCCCTATGATTTCCAGATACATAGAGCAAGGATGGACTCACTATGCTTATCTCCATCGAAATCTGGCAGAAAAAATTTATACGGAATTAAAAATGGTAGAAGATGAATTAAGCCCTCAACAAAAGGCACGCTATAATGAACTGGTTACTTACATGAAAGACAGTCTTACAGACGAAAAACAGACCTTTAACCAAATTGTGCAAGCAAGAAAAAGACAACTCAATAATCCAATACCCATGCCGATTTTTGAAGAACAGATCGAGAGTAATCAAATTTTTCCTGACAATTCAATCTATCATTGTATCAGTTTTGAATAAAACTCGAATTCCCCGTTCTATGCAGGCATGCCCAAGACAAGAATTATAATCAAATAAAAATCAATTTGATCTTTTTTTGGTTTTTGTTATTATCTGCCCCTCTCAATTGCCGAGTTACCCCATGCAACACGAATTATTTGAACAACAGCTTGCGTCATTCAATAATCTTTGGAACACCGCAATCGTACCTTTCTTTGAAAAATTTTTAGCCTCCATAGCGCACTTCGATCCCCGCAGGGATACTATTATGCGAGGAATAGAGAGAACCTGGACTAACTATGTACAACTTCATGTTAGTTTGGAGCGTAATATTCTATTGCAGTTTAAAAATGAAAAACTGACACAAACTCAGGTTAAATTTATTAATGGCTATCTTGCAGATATGAAAAAGAGCCTTCAACAAGACCAACAAATACTTAGGCAAGCTATTAATGATAGAAAACACGCTCTGAATTATCCACTCCCCATGCCTACACTTGAAGAACAAATAGAAGCACATCAAATTTTTCCTGATAATCCGGCTTACTACAAACCTAGTTTTTAATCAGGCTACAAACGCTTTTTCTGGTTGAAGCACTTTGAGCAATGACACGATCAAGCGTTATTCCTTCGTAATGCGTACAAAGCGCATCAAAGCATAATTAGCGTGTTTTTCAGCTTCTCGAACCGCTTCAGCAGGTGTTTTCATGCCAGAAAATATGGCTTCCAAGGCTTCATCATTAATGGCCCGAATTTGATTCTGTGGACCAAAATTAACTCTTGCCTCTTTAGCCTGTTGCCCCATTAAATCGGCCTGGGCAAGCCTAAGCACCGGATGTTGGCTTTCTTGCGCCAATCCCGCATAAACACCACTAATTCCCAAAGGTAAATAACCCGTTTCCTGATGCCAGTGCTGCTGTACTTTAGGTTGGGCAATATAAGCAAAAAATGCAGCAATCCCCCGGTAAACGTCCGCTTTCTGCCCTGCAACTGCCCACAAGGCAGCGCCGCCTGTAACATTATTGTAGCGTCTTGAACTCACTTGTTTATCCAGTGGCAGTGCGGCCACCCCTAAACGAAAACGCACCAATTCGGATAAACTATTATAAGCCCCCGATGACTGGCTGAATAAAGGACATCTGCCACTGGTAAATAAAACGGTTGCATCACTGGTACGCCCACCATACTCAAAATAATGCTTTTGCTGCCATTCTTTTAATCGTTCAAGATGCCTGATAATCGCTGGATTGTTATAACTAACTACCGCTCGTTCTGCATCAAGCATTGGCAAACCATGAATAGCAGAAAAGGATTCTATTTGAACCCAGGCAGGATAAGCGGTTGTATAAGCGCAGGCATAACCAGCTTTCCTTAATGCCGCAGCGAGAACCTCCATCTCTTCCCAAGTATCTGGAAACACAGAATAGCCCGCTTTCGCCAAAGCGTCCGCATTGTAATATATAACCGGAATAGAGGTATTAAATGGCATCGCCAGCAAGCTGTTTGCTTCACTGTAAAAGGCACGCAACGCCGGTAGAAAATGGTCTTCAGGCAGATTAAAGCCTTGTTCCTGCATCAGCTCACCCACAGGCTTGATAATGCCTGGTGGATAAAGCATGGTCGCGGTACCCACCTCAAATATTTGCACGATGGCAGGAGGCTGCTTAGCGCGAAAAGCCGCCGCAAAGCTTGTTATCGCCTCGATGTATTCTCCTTTATAAACCAGTTTTACCGTGTAATCATTTTGGCTATGATTAAAATTTGTTGCCAAACGCTTGACTTCAGCACCCAAATGCCCGGCAAGTGAGTGCCACATCACTATTTCGGTTTTTGCTGAACTACTGAAGGGAATTAAAAAGAATAATGCGAAGAAGAGACTTAAAAAACGTCTTTTGCAACGCACTGCCTTACGAGCTGGGCAGCAGAAAATGGAGCGCAAAATCAGCATTGACCTATGAGCCCATGACGATTGGAACACGCTGCCAACCAAGCAAAACACCACTGCAGTAGAGCTTGGCAAGACGTCTAGCGGCATGACAGGAGATCAGGATAATCACTAAACACCGCATCAACACCCCAATCGAAAAGCTTGTTTGCTACCTTTTTGCGATTCACCGTATAAACAAACAATACATAACCTTGCTCTTTAATCTGCTTGACTCGAGCAGCGCTAAGGACCCGTTTATTAACATGCACGGAATAACATCGCAGGTCTTTGGCTTTTTTTAACCAGTTTTTATCCCACTCATCTAAAAGTAAACCCAAAGGCATTTCCGGAGCGAGCGTACGGCACAGAGTCAATGCAGACAATTCAAAACTGGATACCAGCGGTAAGGGTTTACCGCGGGGCCAGTAGCGATGGATATGCGCCAGAACAACAGCAGTTGTTTGTTCAGCACTGCCAGGATAAGGTTTTATTTCAATATTGGCTTTTACGTCCGTAAATGTTAACCATTGCAACACATCACGAAAATGCGGAATCTTTTCACCCGAATAATGGCTGGAAAACCAGCGGCCTGCATCTAGCGATTGTAAATACTCTGCCTCCACTCGCCCCAACTCACCTTTACCATTAGTGGTTCGTTTGAGACTTTCATCATGAAAAACAAAAGGTTCACCATCTGCGCTTAACATAACGTCAAACTCAACATAGCGACAACCTAAGGCTAAGGCTTTATCAAAGGAAGCCAAGGTATTTTCCGGAGCATACGCTGCCGCACCGCGATGGCCAATTACCTTCTCAATTACTTGTGTTTGCAACTGTATTACCCTCTTGTCGATTGGACGCCAACTCCACAAGTGCACTCATTACCAATTCATTGCTGACGGTCAGAGCAGGAGCAGGGGCAGCGACTGCCGCAGTAAACATGGTATTCGCTTCTTTATAAGCACGAGGCTGTGGTGTTGCAACCTCACCGTCCAGAAAAATTAAGCGATTAAGACTGTAATTCTGATTAGGATAAACCTTATTTATTTGCCCTACTTCTGTTTTTACTTCTTCATACAAACGCTGGCGCAACTGCGCTTTAATTTGCTGAATTTCTTCCAGACTTGGTTTAAATTCCACAGCACCGATGTCATAAGTTGCACCAGGCTTACTCACATTTTTGGCATTTTTGTAAATATCAGTCAAACTTGCCTGTGGTACTCGAGCCTGGGCAGCCACATAGAGTTTTTCCAGGCCGGAACTATCCTGAGAGCGATCAAACTGCGTTAAATGCCATTCTCCCCCAGCAATTTTAGCCAGGTTAGACATGATATCAGCACGCGCTTTAACTAAATCCGCATTCGTTAACGTTGCATTAATATTAACCGTCAACAAGGCGGTCTTGGTAGTAACCCATTGCTTAGCAGACACCTGATACATGACCTTATCCAACATCATCTTCGGCGGTGTGATGGCATAGGACAAATCACCAGCCAATGTCAAAGCAAGCATCCCAGCTAGTCTTTTCATTCATGTCTCCGAAATTTAAGTCCTGCAAACCAGTGTACACCATGCATGGACTGCTTCCAATGCGTTTATAACGCTAACTTCCATTGATTTAGGAGTCAAATCGGTCTATAACATGTGCACGAGAATACCAAGGGAGTTTTTAAAAATGATGTCCGTTGACACAATGAAAAAAAATGAATCACTTGTAACCGATCAAGGTGATTTTCTTGATTACGCACTTTCACACGGATTTGGTGATATACATTTTAAAGTGGATAGTGAAACGGGCATGAAAGCAATTGTTGCTATCAATAATACCAAACTTGGCCCTGCGCTGGGTGGTTGTCGCTTTATTGAATATCCCGATACGGAGAGTGCCATCCTTGATGCGATGCGCCTGGCAAGAGGAATGAGCTATAAGGCCGCCTCGGTTAACCTTCCATTGGGTGGCGGAAAAGCGGTTATCATCAAACCGGCTAAACCCTTCGATCGCGAAGCTTATATGCATTCTTTTGGTCGATTTGTTAACCAGCTGGGTGGACGTTATATCACGGCTTTGGACAGCGGTACAATCTTAAGCGACATGGATATTATTGCTCAACACACCCCTTATGTCGCCAGTTTGTCAAGCCATAATGGTGATCCATCCCCCTCTACTGCCAAGGGCGTATTAAGAGGGATTCAGGCTGCAGTAGAATTCAAGTTAGGAAAAAGCCATCTCAATGGTTTGCACATTGCCATCCAAGGTTTAGGGCATGTTGGTTATCTGTTAGCAGGGCATTTACATGAATTAGGCGTCCAATTAACAGTAGCCGATGTTAACAGCGCGGCTGTGGAACATGCCGTACGCGAATTCGGCGCTGTTGCAGTTCCAACCGAAAGTATCCATAAAGTACCTTGTGATGTCTTTGCACCTTGTGCTCTGGGCGCTATCATCAATGACACCACCATCAACCAATTGCAAACCCCTATTGTTGCAGGTGCTGCGAACAATCAATTGGCCCATAGCTATCATGGCCAGCTTTTGCATGATAAAGGTATTCTCTATGCGACCGATTATGTCATTAACGCCGGCGGATTAATCTTTGCAGCCAGTAAATATTTACATACACCGGAACATCAGGTTAGCCAACAAATTGATGGTATCGGTACAGCACTGCTACAAATTTTTACTCGTTCACAACAGGAAAATCGTCCTACCAGTGAAATAGCAGATACCCTAGCCCAAGAGAAACTGGCTTAATTCCCTTAAAACCCATAACCTCTGGCTCAGAGGTTATGGTTTAGAGAGAAGGTTTATTGATGAAGCATTTAACTCTAACCCCTGCTCTGTATGATTACATGCTGGACATTTCTTTACGGGAACATCCTGTCATGCACGCTTTGCGGGAGGAAACAGCAAAACTGCCGCTTGCCAATATGCAAGTGTCACCTGAACAAGCCCAATTTATGCAGTTTTTATTGCACACGATTAATGCCCGTAAAGTACTCGAACTGGGCACTTTCACTGGATACAGTGCCTTGGCGATGGCATTGGCATTACCGGATGATGGGCAGGTAATCACGTGTGACATTAATGCAGAATGGACAGCGAAAGCCTTTCCTTTTTGGCATGAAGCCAAACAGGATAAAAAAATAGAATTACGCTTGGGGCCGGCCTTAAATTCATTGCACGAATTACTACAGCAAGGCCATGCCCATAGTTTTGATTTCATTTTTATTGATGCTGATAAAACAAATTACCTGAATTATTATGAACTGGCACTTCAATTGGTTAGCCCTCAAGGCCTCATCGCCATAGACAACATTTTTTGGGATGGTAAAGTAATCGATAAACAAGAAACCGGGGGACAAACCCGCGAAATTCGCCGGCTCAATGAATTTTTAAACAAGATGACCGCGTGTATATCAGTTTGTTAGCGATTGCTGACGGATTATTTTTAGTCAAACCACGTCCTTAGTTCTGGATGGACTATAGACTAACAAGGAGTTAGGCAATGAATGAAAATAGTACCAACAACCCCTGCGGATTAAACGGTTTTGCTTTTTTAGAATTCTCCGGCCCTGATAAAACGTTTTTGCATAAACAATTTAGTGAAATGGGTTTCGAAATTGTTGCTACCCATAAAAATCAGGACATTACGCTTTATCAGCAAGGACAAATTCAATTTATAGTCAATGCTGCCAGTGATTGTCAGGCACAACAGCATGCCTCGACGCATGGAGCTGGCGCCTGTGCCATGGGCTTTCGCGTGCACGATGTGCAGGCAGCCTATGCCTACGCCCTAAAACATGGTGCGACCCCTTTCCAGGATTGCAAACATGCCGATCATAATTTGCCTGCTATTCAGGCGATTGGCGGCAGCGTGATTTATTTCGTGGATGAGCAACACCATCCTTTTGCTGATCAGTGGCAACACAAACCAATCGTGACGCAAGCCATTCATGGTTGTGGTTTAACCTTTATCGATCATTTAACCCATAATGTTTATCGCGGTAATATGGATAAATGGGCCCATTTCTACGAATCTATTTTTAATTTCCGCGAAATTCGTTTTTTTAATATCAAAGGACAGATGACAGGCCTTGTCAGTAGAGCGTTAGGAAGCCCCTGCGGTAAAATCAAGATCCCTTTGAATGAGTCCAAAGACGATCAATCACAGATTGAAGAATTCTTGCATGAATTCCATGGCGAAGGTATTCAACATATCGCCCTTAATACAGAAGACATTTATACGACAGTCCATACCTTGAGAGCGCATGGCGTGGCTTTTCTTGATGTTCCCGATACCTATTATGAAATGGTCGATCACCGCATTCCCTGGCATAAAGAACCTTTGGCAAAGTTGCAGCAGGAACGTATTTTGATTGATGGTGAAAAAGATGCCAAGGCAGGCTTATTACTGCAGATTTTCACCGAAAATATCTTTGGGCCTGTGTTTTTTGAAATTATTCAACGTCGTGGTAATCAGGGTTTTGGCGAGGGTAATTTCCAAGCCTTGTTTGAGGCTATCGAGCGCGATCAAATTAAAAGAGGCACCTTACAAGAAACCCATTGAGAGACTATTATGAAATTAGCCAGCTTAAGAACAGCAAATTGTCGCGACGGGGAATTATGTGTTGTTAATCAAGCATTGACCCAGGCAATTAAAGTTGGTCATATTGCTAAAACCCTGCAATCTGCAATAGAACATTGGCAGGCAGTGGAAAAACCTTTGCAGGAAATCTATCAGGCGCTTAATGAAGGACAGATTCAGTCGACCTTTGCTTTTAAGCCGGATGACTATGCTTCACCATTACCTCGAGCTTATCAATGGGCTGACGCCAGTGCTTACGTAAATCATGTGGAGTTGGTAAGGAAAGCGAGGGGGGCAGAAATGCCTGCCGATTTTTGGACCAACCCCCTGATGTACCAGGGAGGTTCCGACAGTTTTCTTGATCCGACAGGTCCTATATTAGTCGCTGATGAAGCCTATGGCGTTGATTTTGAAGCTGAGGTGGCAGTGATTACCGATGATGTTCCCATGGCCGTAGACCCCAAGCAGGCGGCCAAACACATCAAATTGCTTATGCTGGTTAATGACGTTTCTCTGCGTAACCTGATTCCTGGTGAATTAAACAAAGGCTTTGGGTTTTTCCAGTCAAAACCTGCCAGCAGTTTTTCTCCGGTAGCAATTACGCCTGATGAATTAGGGCAGCATTGGGATGGCCAACGTGTTCATCTGCCCTTGCTCAGTCATCTTAATAAGAAATTATTTGGTCAACCCGATGCCGGTATAGATATGACGTTTTCCTTCCCGGAGCTAATTGCCCATGCCGCAAAAACAAGGTATTTGGCTGCTGGAACAATTATCGGCTCGGGAACTGTTTCCAATGTGGATCGCAGTAAAGGTTCTTCCTGCATTGCCGAAAAGCGCATGCTTGAAATAATTGCCGAAGGCAAAGCACACACTCCCTTTATGCAATATGGCGATACGATTCGTATCGAAATGCTGAATCAGCAAGGGCAGTCCATCTTTGGGGCTATTGAGCAAACTGTCACTCGTTACAAAGGGCCAGAAAAATGAAACTCTATGACTATTATCGCTCTACTGCCAGTTATCGCGTACGTATTGCTTTAAATATTAAGAATATTAGTTATGAAACACTGGCTGTGCATTTGATCAATCATGGTGGTGAACAACGGCATCCTGATTATTTACAACTGAACCCCCAGGGACTGGTCCCTACTTTGGATGAAAATGGGCATATTATCAGCCAATCCTTAGCCATTATTGAGTATTTAGATGAAATGAATCCCGCGCCGCCGCTCTTACCCCAGCATCCCTTAGGTCGAGCGCAAGTCAGAAGCCTGGCATTAACTGTTGCCTGTGATATGCACCCATTGAATAATTTACGCGTGCTAATGCGCTTGCGCGAACAATTTCAAGCGGACGAGCAACAAATCCAGGATTGGTATCACCATTGGTTAAAACTTGGTTTCGATGCTTTGGAGGCACGATTGCAAGCCATCCCACACAAAAATCAACTCTGTTATGGGAATGAAGTGAGCATGGCAGATATTTGCCTTATTCCCCAGATCTATAACGCCAATCGTTTCGGTTTTTCGATGGCTAATTATCCGATCATTAATGAGATTAATGCCCATTGCCTGAGCCTGACGCCATTCAGGGATGCGGCCCCTTATGAGTGAGGGATGAAACAACAAGGCTAACCTCAGTCGCTAATATAAAGTTACCTCTTCACATATAATGGTAAAATCCTTTGGTAAGTAACAGGATACCAATAAACAGGGTGAAAAGAACAAGCACATAGTAGCCTTTCCCACTGTAGACCAATCGACTGAAGTGCGTCATTTTTTCCGGTATTGAAAGCCATAGTATTGCCAGGATAACCAACAGCCAACCTAGCAGGGTAATGATAACCTGCGGCTCTAAAACCCAGATATTATGCACAACAACTAACATCAACCCCACTATCAAAGAAAAGGATGCAGCCAAAATAATAACACCACTGCCCGCTTTCAAATTCATTATAAAATGACGATAAAAATCAATTCTAATCATCATAATCATAGCCACAATGATAAAATACAAACCTAAAATTTGAGAGAAAATAAGAGAATGGAACAGAGCAGTAAACATAGTTCACTCCATAAACAGTGGTTACCTCATTATTATAGGGTATTTATCTTTCCTGCTATCCTGGCGAATCTAAACACCCCCAAACTTAACCCGATCAGAATACCATTTAAAACCAGGCCTTTGCCACCCAGGCAGTAGACACCCCGGATGCAGTACGTTGTAAGATACTCCAACTTGCTTTGCAACGCTGGATATGGCCGAGTAATACGGTTTGACTATCACAGTGATAGCGTACTGGTAAACCATCAAAAAAATCGCCCTTATCCACAGCTTGGCATTTTTCCCCCGTTGTTAGCTCCAGAGCCCAAGGCAAAGTCTCTGCCATATTCAATTCCGTATGCTGGCTATTATCCACTGCGGCTGGCAGATCTATTTGCACACTATCCCCAATCCATGGCGATTGAGGGCATAAAGCCTGTGTATTCGAACCATATTGTTTAACAAAACAGGGATCATAGGTTTTATCCCCCACGACACAACGCCAGGCATCTTCTCTTTTAATACGTTCTGATTGTTGCCAACACTGACCTTTTACTTCTTCTTTAACTACCAACGGAACTTGCTGATTGACCTCACCAAAAGGACGATAAAATTTTAGTTCTGTATCTTGGGCAACAAGATAAAATGGCCATGAAAATAGTAAAAACAGTACAACTCCTCGCAACATAGGTTCCCCCATTGTTTTCATTTAGTGTATTATCGAGTTTTTATTGTTGCTTACCTTGCTCTTTAGTATAGCGGGATGCAACCAGGTTTGTTGAAATTGCACTCGCCTGCAAAGTGCCTGAGGCGCGGACATTACAATAGCAGCTGTCTACAGTAAACAAATCTAATGACTATTTTATGTTTTTCGGAGTACATCATGACAGAGGTATATGCAATAAAACAATGCCTGGATGGTGAAGTCAGTGTTGATGAAACACTCACTGTCCGCGGCTGGGTAAAAACACGACGTGACTCAAAAGCAGGTTTATCGTTTATCAATTTGCATGATGGCTCTTGCTTTGCCGGAATTCAAATTGTTGTCAGCGACACTATTGCAAATTACCAAAATGAAATTCTGAAACTTACTGCCGGGTGTTCGATCATTGTCACTGGCAAATTAGTTGTTTCACAAGGTAAAGGTCAATCTTTTGAAATCCAGGCGGAACAGGTTGAAGTGGTTGGCTGGGTAGAAAATCCTGACAGCTATCCGATTCAAGCGAAACGGCATACACTTGAATTTTTACGTGAAGTTGCGCACTTGCGCCCACGGACTAACACCATCAGTGCTGTAACCCGTATTCGCGACTGTTTAGCCCAGGCAATCCATCAGTTCTTTCGCCAACGCGGCTATTTTTGGATCCACACGCCTATTATTACCACCAGTGATTGTGAAGGTGCTGGCGAAATGTTTCGCGTCAGTACGTTAGATTTACTTAACTTGCCTAAAACAGCGCAAGGCCAGGTTGATTTTACGAAAGATTTTTTTGGCCACGAAGCTTTCTTAACGGTTTCTGGACAGTTAAACGTTGAAGCCTACTGTTTGGCGATGTCAAAAGTGTATACCTTTGGCCCTACTTTCCGTGCAGAAAATTCCAACACCAGCCGCCATTTAGCCGAATTCTGGATGATAGAGCCTGAAATAGCTTTCGCTACCCTGCATGATATTTGCGGACTCAGCCAGGAGATGCTCCGTTATTTGTGTAAAACCGTTCTTGATGAACGCCAGGATGACATGGATTTCTTTAATCAATTCGTAGCGCCCGGTTGTATTGAGCGTCTGGAACATATCGTTCAAACAGATTTCGAAATCATGACTTATACCGATGCAATAGTTGCCTTGGAAAAGGCGGAGCGCAAATTTGAATACCCGGTTAGCTGGGGACTCGATCTGCAATCAGAACATGAACGTTATCTTGCTGAAGAACTTTGTAAGAAACCGGTCATCATTACTAATTACCCCCAAGAAATTAAGGGTTTTTATATGCGTCTGAATGACGATGACCGTACAGTCGCGGCAATGGATGTGTTAGCGCCTGGCATAGGAGAAATTATTGGTGGAAGCCAACGTGAAGAACGATTAGATGTGCTTGATAAACGCATGGAAGAATGCAATCTCAATAAAGAGCACTATCAATGGTATCGAGATCTTCGCCGCTACGGCACGGTACCCCATGCGGGGTTTGGCTTGGGCTTTGAGCGCCTGGTGAGCTACGTGACCGGTGTTGGTAACGTTCGGGACGTTATTCCCTTCCCACGCACACCAGGGCATGCCGATTACTAGAGTTATCTTCTATTGACGATCGTAGCCGGTGCATCTGCCGCCGGCTCCTGGTCGTCAGGAGCATTACGATTGACTCTCCCAAACAAACCGCCCTGAGTAGGCCACTGTGCTGCAGTCACAGGCGCATTATTTCTTTGGTCTTGCCCTTTAACGCGTTCTATTACCTTGTTTACCAACTTTGAATCTGGAACATTTCCTGTTGACATTACAACTATCTCCACAACATTTAATACAACTCAATCGAAAACTCTTCTCGCCGTTATCGATGAGTAAAGTTAGGCAAGAAAACCATCCTGAATAGTCATGATTTTATCCATCTTGCCCGCCAATTGTATGTCATGTGTTACTATAATCAAAGCTGTATTTAATTTCTCATTCAACTGCAGCATTAAATCAAAAACCTGGGTAGCAGTCGCATGATCCAAATTGCCTGTAGGCTCGTCTGCCAGGACACATTGTGGCTGATGTACCAACGCTCTGGCAATTGCAACTCGTTGCCGTTCACCGCCAGACAATTGCGACGGTTTATGACTGAGTCGTTTGGCAAGCCCCACCTGCTTCAGGATTATTTCTGCCTCTTCCTGAGCACCAGCAATCGTTTTTCCCGCCAATAATAAAGGCATAGCCACATTTTCCAATGCAGTAAACTCAGGTAATAAATGATGAAATTGATAAACAAAACCCAAACGATGATTGCGCACTTTACAACGTTGTTTCTCAGAGAGTTTTTGCCAATCAACATCCTGCATGAGGACTTGTCCAGCAGTCGGTTTATCCAGACCACCCAATAAATGCAATAACGTACTTTTACCAGAACCAGAGGGCCCTACAATCGCAATTCTGTCACCATAATTAATCGTAAAATTAATTCCCTTCAATACATCGACTGAGGCAGTACCATCATGATAGGTTTTACGCAGATTTTGGCAATCGAAAATTATTTTACTCATAATGTAAGGCCTCCGCTATGACCGTTTTTGAGGCACGCCAGGCTGGATAAATCGTCGCAACAAAGCTCATTAACATCGCCATAGCACATATTTGCCATAAATCACTGAACATAATTTTTGAAGGGAGATAATCAACAAAGTAGATATTTGAAGACAGGATTTGTGTATGGAAGAATGATTGCAGGGCATTAACAATAGTCGTTGCATTCGATGCCAAAAGAAGCCCCCCCAGAAGCCCTAACAAGGTCCCTACAAATCCCACCATCATGCCTTGGACAATAAATACCCACAGGATGGTGGAAGGGGTCGCTCCTATAGTCCTCAGTATCGCAATTTCTGATTGCTTATCGTTAACGACCATGACCAGCGAGGAGACCAGGTTAAAAGCAGCTACGGCAATAATTAATAATAGAATGAGGAACATCATGGTTTTTTCCAGCTTCACCGCCTGGAAAAAAGCACCAAACTCTCGTGTCCAATTACCAATCTGATATTCCTCACCGAGTTTCTCAGCTAATTGATCAGACATGAGTGGCGCTTTGTAAATATTATCTATTTTCATCTTCAGCCCGGTGACATCATTCCCCAGTTGCAATAATTTCTGGGCATCTTGCAGGTTAATGAAAGCCAGTTTCGTATCGAAATTAAACCCTGTTCCAGCAGAAAAAACCCCAACCACGGTGAAACGTTTGAAACGTGGGATCATGCCGGCAGGCGTCACTGTTGCCTGGGGAATCATAATAGTGACTTTGTCTCCAAGCATAACACCCAGATTATCAGCCAGGCCACGCCCAAGAATAACGCCAAAATTTTTAAGGTTAGCAACATTACCAGCCAATAGCTTATCCTGAAGATGAGTGACTGCCTCTTCCTGCTCGGGAATAACGCCTGTTAATACGATAGGTAAAACTTGTCCTTCGTGGGTAAGCAAGCCCTGACCGCCCACATAGGGTGCAATCGCTTTAACACCTGGAAATGTTTTAAGCTCTTTCTCAAGACCGGGCCAATCACTGATTTTACCATTGGAGCCGCTAACCGTAATTTCCGGTGCCATGCTGAAAAAGCGTTTGTGAATTTCCTCATCAAACCCGTTCATCACTGATAAAACGGTAATAAGCACCATAACGCCAATAGCAATTCCAAGCATGGAGCTGAGTGAAATGAAGGAAACAAAATGATTCCGTTTTTTAGCCCGCGTATAGCGTAGCCCAATGAAAAGTGGTAGTGGCTTAAACATACTTGGTTTAATTTTGATAAAAACCTATTGTAGTGAAATTTAGGCCGTCTTGATATAGTGTGAGTGGTCGAATAAGTGATTCTTCGTTGTTATTGACTGTCCATCATCAGGCAATACACAAGGTTATCCACAGATTTTGTGGATAGTCTATCGCAACTGCGAACGAGTTAACTTTCATGCTTTAGATTCTTATAACTACTCTACTGATCGCTTTTTAAATTGCCGGACTACTTCCTGTTTTTCATTATCAATAATTTCTCCGTGACTCCCTCCGTGCGGGCCATTAGCAACAGCCAAAAGCCATACATATAATTGCTCAATATCATCACCAGATTTATGGGCAATTTCTTCGGCTCCACAATATATTCTTGCCGTATAATGTTCGCTCATGTTTCATCCTAAAATAATGGAGCTAATTTAAATTACTATTCCTTCTTCATCTCTTGCTGTAACAAGTGGCTTCAATAAAGCTCAATATTCAAACCCTTATGCCAAGCAATAGCAGCCCATTCAAACTGATGCGTCCTATAGTCCTCCTTAACCGCTCGAGTCATGGTTGTTACACAGCCTAAATCGCATTTAAAAAAAGAAATCTCCCTCTTCTATTATAGTCATCGCTAATGCTTGCAAATGACAATAATGAATAATTTTTTACCATTTCGTGAAAGGGCTACTAATTCAATTTTCTTATGACCAAAATGGTCTTGGCCGCACGTCAAGCCCATACGGATTCCAACACCGTATCGACCAGGCAATTCTTTCTTAGGCGTGTTTTCGAGGAAGTCTATTGTATTTCCTGACAAGCTACGTTAATAATTGGGGCTGTCTGCATTTCTACTGTTGGTGTTACGATGCCAGGAAACCCCAACCCTGCGGAATGTAACCAACCCTTAGGGTCTTGCTTAGTTTTCGCTGGTTTTTCGGACTTGCTAGGAGAAATGTCTCCAGGCCCCTTTTGATTTGACAAAAAAAGCAGGAAAGCGATTGTTGAACGCAAATACAAGAATGAGAATTTTTTATCCACTTCCTTCACTTAAAATTGCCAATGGCACGTTGGAAGCGATGAAGTGGTTAGCCATGCTAGCCATGACTATTGATCACATCAATCGAATTTTTTGGAACACAAGCAGTTATACTGCGTTGAGCATAGGCCGATTAGCCATGCCCTTATTTGCTTTTATTTTTGCTTACAACCTGGCGCGGCCTGAAGCGCTGGCCCACGGCACTTATGGCCGTGCGTTTAAACGCTTAATCCTGTTTGGTTTGCTAGCCACTCCAGCCTATATGGCAATGCGATATTTGCAGCATATCTATCCCTTTAATATTATGTTTAGCTTTTTTATCGCCGCACTTTGCATGTTTCTTTATGAAAAAGGGGGTGTGGATAATATCATTCTGGCGGTGTTCTTATTTTTCATTGGCGGTGTTTTTGTAGAATATAACTGGCAGGGTATTGCTTTCTGCCTTTCTTGCTGGTTCTATTGCAAAAAACCCTCTCTTACCGCTTTGATTGCCTCGGTATTCTTCTGCGTATTTATTGCACGTTTTAATGGTAATAACTGGGCCCTAGCCTCACTGCCGATAATTCTTCTTGCGACCAAACTCGATCTGACCTTCCCCCGTATCCCCTATTTCTTCTATGCTTATTACCCCCTTCATTTAACGGTGTTGGTCTTATTAAGCAAATATCTCGGTTATCGTTAGGGAGTTTTGCAGGAATATTTCCACTCTCTCATTTAAATTATATTTTAATTCAATCGGTTAATGGATAAGAACGTCCTTTTTAATAAGCAAATTTACCTCGACCCCGATGCTTTTTGGCAGTCAATTAATCTTCATTCTGATAAAAATTTTGATCTTCTTTGTCATTTTTTTCACTAACACTCCAAATCTGTGTCTATAGTTAACATAAGAGCCGGTAATGTGCGGATTTCTTCTAGGTGCTGATAAGCAAAATGCCTATCCACCGACCATGATCAATCCAACATTCCAATAGGCTTTAAAACTTCTTATAAAACGGATTTTATGGAGTGATTATGCCTGTACATGAAAGACGTCAGCACTTCCGCATTGAGGATCAGGTTTATTTCGATTACAAAATAATAACCAGCGGAGAACTGTGTTCTGATAAATCAATAACCGAAGATTTATTAGGGCAAAACGGCAAACGCTACCTGGAAACAACCCAATATTTCCAGAGTCTGGATTATGAGTTGGCCGAGCTGACTCAATCCCTTGCATTGCAGGAACCGGCACTTGCCCATTATTTAAATTTAATCAACGCCAAAATTGATTATCTTGCCCGTCATCTTTTAATTGGCGATAAAATTCACTTGCGTAAAGTCAATATTAGTTTGGGTGGTATGTCGTTTAAAACCAAAGATCGGGTTAAAGAAAAAACGCACATGAAAGTAGTCATTTACACGAAACCGAAGATGATTCCTGTTGTGCTGGATGCAGTCGTTGTTTACAGTCAATACCATAGTGAAACTCAATACCGGACAGCGGTACAATTCGAAGATTTAAATGCAGAGCAAGAACAATTGCTTTCGCAGCATATTATGCTGGCGCAAGCTAAATGCCGTGCTGATTAATGATTAGCATTGCCGATAGAATAGCATTGCCGCATAATCGACTTCTTACCAATTTTGAGTCAAGGCCATTATGACAAGACATGTTTTTTGTGCGAAACTAAACCAGGAAGCCGAGGGATTAGAGAAGGCACCGTTTCCTGGTCCATTGGGTGAACGAATTTTTAATCATATTTCAAAACAGGCATGGAAAATGTGGCTGTCTCACCAAACAATGCTTATTAATGAATACCGTTTGAGTTTAATTGATCCAAAAGCACGTGAATTTCTTAATGACGAAATGCAAAAATATTTTTTTGGTGAAGGGTCAGCAAAACCATCCGGTTTCGTACCCAAGGAAGAAGGTTAAGCACTATGTTTCATGAGTTGTTGCATATTGGCAAAGAGGTCCGTGATGGACTCAATAATCAACAACCCATTGTGGTGTTGGAATCCACCATTATTTCGCACGGCATGCCCTATCCAGATAATTTAGCGACTGCCGCCGCTGTGGAACAACTCATTCGCGATAATGGTGCCATACCCGCTACCATTGCCCTTTATCAAGGAAAAATTCATATTGGGATTGATCAAAAACTCATGGAGCATTTGGCGAATTGCGACGACGTAGTCAAAGCATCGCGGCGGGACCTGGCCTTTGTCTTAAGTAGTAAAAAAACAGCCAGCACGACCGTAGCAGCGACGATGTTTTGTGCCAATTTAGCCGGTTTGCCCCTGTTCGCCACGGGCGGCATTGGCGGCGTACATCAGCATGCTAATGAAAGTTTTGATGTTTCAGCTGATTTAATTGAATTATCCAGCACGCCAGTCACAGTCATTTGTTCAGGAGCAAAATCCATTCTCGATTTACCCAAAACGCTCGAAATGCTCGAAACGCACGGTGTTGCGGTCATTGGTTACAAGACTGATGAATTTCCGGCATTTTATAGCCACTCAAGCGGCATACCGCTTGTCCACCGTCTCGATAGCCCTGAAGAAATTGCCAATTTAATGCATTACCAGCGCAAACTCGCCATCAATAATGGCATCGTGATTGCTAATCCCATCCCCAAACAGGCAGAAATACCCGTCGATAAAATCATTCCTATCATCAAACAGGCACAAAAAGAGGCTAAACATGTCAGTGGGAAGGCGATTACCCCCTTCTTGCTGGAGCGCATTACTGATTTAACAGCCGGCCAAAGTTTGAAAGCGAACATCGAGTTGATTAAAGATAACGCCCTCTTGGGAGCCCAGATTGCTGTTGCCTATCAAAACCAATTGCGTCAACACGCGAAGTAAGTCCATGACATCGAGCTGGCTGCTTTGATATAGTCTACCCGACCTGTTTGTCTCTCTTGAACAACCCAAGAAACAAAAATCGGGCAAAATTAGCTCGTTCCGACTGCCTGTTATTCAACCACTTTGCAAAGGACTACTTTTTACAAAAAAAATAATAAACGCCCCTTGACTCGGAAACGTTCTCGGAGTTTAATAGCAACCTCTCGCGGCCAGATAGCTCAGTCGGTAGAGCAGAGGACTGAAAATCCTCGTGTCGGCAGTTCGATTCTGCCTCTGGCCACCATTAAAATCAATAATTTATAGTGAATCTGCGAGATTTCAAAAGTTTCATGTAGACACAATGTAGATAGAATAAATTTTGGGTCTTCCCCAAATCCGGGGGCACTTCACTTATCCACAAAGCACTCTAACTCTTAATCTATAATTTTCAAAATTTCTAAAACC
>NZ_LNYB01000030.1 GCF_001467625.1 Legionella feeleii | reverse complement strand
AATAGCTTCGCGCCCTGCCTCTGTTTTCGGCCCTGTTGATTTGCCTCCGTGTAGCTTACAACGCCCATTCACCGGCTTGTCTTTGTTTTTATCCCAAACAGGAGGGGCTTGGCATGGCGTACCTCTTCGCGTAGTTGCATTGCACGTTCCACGTTCCTTTCGTGGTAAACGAGGATCGTTTGCCATCAGTGAAATATTAATTAATCCAAACATCATCAACTCCTTTTCAAATTATTAAATCCATACCCCACAACGCACGATTAATCACCAATGTTCCCACCCCTCCCTTTTTATGAATTAATGCTTTAGTCCAAAACGCGCCTTGCATTAGCCTGTAATATGAGCCGCTTTAGCCATCTAACACACTCTTTTTATAGACTGCAAAAACTCTCTAGTTTCGCGTTACTATTCCACACCCCTTGATGCGCGCCTGCGCATATACTGCGAAAACTATTCTCCACACCCCATGACGAGCGTGTGTATGTAGACTGAAGTAATTCACCTTAAGCCAGACTCCATACCTCATGACGCACGCCCACACGCATCTGCGCGTACTAGTCCGAAAACTCCTGGAAACAACCACCTTGCGCGTATTGGGTGCGAAATTAAAGAAACCAAACCCCATCATGCACACGCGCACATAATTGTCTAAAAACTCCTAGTGCGTATTTGGTAGAAAACTCCCTAGCAGTGGTTAATTAACTTACCAGAAAAGGGTTATTTCCTTAATGGCATAAACTACCGAAGCGGGTACATTTGCTACGACCTTATCTAAGGCTTATTGTTTATTTACTGACCGTAGCATTTGTACCCGCTTTGAGAGTTAACTTATAAATAAACTACCGAAGCGGGTACATTTGCTACGATTCTATAATTCGTTGCACTCTCCACTTCTCTATACCTAGTTCTTTTGCTATACCGCCTATGCTTAATCCTTCCTTTCGTAGCTTTAATGCTTTTTCCTGTAAAACCTCCCTCTCTGTTCGAGTATCGAGGCTTAGTCTTCTAGCTAATGGTGTTGGTACGCTAATTTCAAGTAGCCTTTCTCTATCGTTTGCTCTGCCTCTAGTCGTTTCAACCACCAATCCCCAGCTAACAAGTACCTCTTTGATAAACTTGATGGGTGTTTCTTCGGGAATCTTTTCTGGCTTGGCGTATCGCTCCTTAATAAGCCCAAGCCTCCAAAACTCCGCACACTTTCTGGCTATGCCGTCTCTCAGTGCTTTTATTTGTTTTTGCGTGAGCCGTTGCTTCTTGAATAGGTCGAGTGATACTCCTGAGCTATTTAATAGCCCTTTAACAGTCTCTCCTTTTTCGCCACGTAATAAGCTAACAACAATTTCCATTTTTATTGCTGAATGTCTTAATGCAGGAACACATTCAAGCTCGGCTTCATCAACCCCTATGCGACTTGTTTTGTAATGATGGGCTAATAGTGCCGATTTAGAATTAAGCATTTCCTCGCGGTTTTTGTAGCCTCTCTGTCTTGCTAGTTCTGCCTTATCTAGTGAGCATGGGTTTGCTTTGAGAAGGTCTTTTATGTCTTCTTCGTTAAGTTCTGATGAAGGCACTAAGCCATCAATCTCATACTCTGGCAAGTCGCAGTGTTCGATTAACTTAATGCTGTATTCTTCAAGAAGGTTTCTGAATGCATGGATAAACAGTGATTTGTTCTGTTCTCTTTCCATGAGTACGCTGCTTTTTATTTCATCTAAAGGGAGTACTTTGGCAAGCTCAAGAGAACCTATGTCTTTGTAGAAGCTTGTCATAAACATTTCTGCGGGGCGACAAAGCAAGGTAACTTCCCAGCTAGTAACGTCTCTGCAACGTCTTAGCATTTGCAATGATTCGGTGGCACTCAATATGCTTCCGGTAAATAGTCCATATCCTTTTTTAAATCGCTTATCCTCGTGCTGAATGCTTACACCAGTGCCAATAACAGAGGTATGAATTAGCAGGTCTGTAGATGCCATTTTAGCTTGTATGCTTTCAATGAAAGGGTCTATTTCTCCTGCTGGTAACTTTCCAGAAAGTAAAACGATTTTTTTATCTGAAAAGCGTTCTTCAAAATACTTATGAATGGAGCGTGCCGCAGCCTCTGATTCAACGGCCAGTACGCAAGGAACGCCTAACATTAAATCCTGTTTTATTGACTCAACAATAGACGTTTTAAAGTACTTCAAACTTGCTGTGCAGGTTAAGTTAACTGTTAAATCTCTAACTGGAGGCTCAGCAGTAATAACCAATATTTCATCTTCATTAACACCTAAGAGACTTGCCCATCGTTTTATATCATTCTCGGTTAGGTCGGCATCAAGAAGATAAACACACTGAGCGTTCTTGGCTGACTCAGAGAATTTCTTAGCCAAACCTTTCTCGATGTTTGAGTCCGTATAAAACGCTTTAAGTGCTTGGCTGGCTTCATCTATGAATATGGAGTGGGAATTAACTAAATGATTTAAGAATTTCTCATGCTTGAATGAGTGCAAGCAGCAGGCTAAGTTTTTAACGCCACCAGCATAAGAAATATAATCTCTGTCATCTTGATAATGAATGCATTCAAGAACATCTGCTAATTGAGTAACAAGCTTTCTTCTATGGGCAATAGCTACCGCACCGCCAACACCAAGAGCATGATTAAACATTTGTTTCATGAAGTCCTTGGACTTCCCTTGTCCGTGATGGGCTTTTACAGCAACTATTTTAAACTCACCGTTTTTTGCTTTCTCTACCCCATGAAGCCAATCAAGAAGTCCGTTTTTTTGCTTCAAGTGGACTCGATTTTTAAATCGCTTTGTGTCTAGGGCTATAAGCCCTTTCGATTGATTTATCCTTGCTCTACTGAGGCATTGAATGAAATTAATTATTTCCTCTGGGGCGGCAACTCGGCCTTTTAAATAAAGCCAATCTTTGAAGCGCGAGGAAGGAATATCAGCACCGATCCTATGCGAGACTGCTGTAGTAAATGCATAGACATTTTTTGGGTCTGAGTTGTCGGAAAGCTCTTTTATGCGCTTTTGGGTACTGGTGAGTTTTTTGTACTTGGCGATTAACTCAACGTCATAAAGGCTTGCAATGATTGGGGTTATAATCTGCCTTGTTTCATAGCAGTAAATGGAGCCAGCATTGATGATTGCCTTCTCGCCAGAGACAGGGCAAATACACTGCTTTCCAGAATAATTAATTAACGCATCAGCAAACGAAACACCCTCTCCACTAGCCAGAAGAAGTATAGAGTGATTGGCACTTATGCCCGTGATGCTGGATTTAATTTCAACAGGCTTAAAGCTTAGTTCCGTTATTTGGCGATTAACCTCAGCACGAAGACTTTCCTCGCCATACTCTTGTCTGTAATCATCCCAATCAGTGCCACTCTTAAGCGGGATTATTGCTTTTGATTTTGTATGAAAGGCTGCTGTGTGGGCTGCTTTTTGACCGCCTTTCCTTTCGTCATTATCACCGCAGATAAGAATTTCTTTATTGGGGAACAGTTCTTTAACGCGCTGTGTTCTTGATTTAATTCCGTTTGCATCAAACAAAACAACTGCCGTACACCCAAGAGAGCAGTTAATCGCAAGCCCTGTTCTATAGCCCTCAGTTACTGAGGCATAAGGAAGTGAGTTATCACCCCTAATAATGCAAAATCCAGCAGTAACAGAGTCAACCAGCATCAGCTTTGGGTGTTTTCCGGTTCGAGGGTCTATATGTGGACTAATGAATTGAAATGAAATGATACGTTTTGGGTTATCAATGTCATGAATTGGGAGTATTGCTGCACCAATGGGAACGGTTTGGGTTTTATTTTCAACTATGCCTTTGTCATTAACTCTCTGGTAAGTGATTTTATAAAGCTTTTTATTAATTAATACCTCATGCTTATAACCTTTGCTTGTGAAGTCTTGATGTTCGCCCATTTCACAGTTTGCCAGCACTGCTTTTGCATGTGCTTCGCCAGTGTCTTTATCCGAAACAATTTTGTCTTGCCGTTTTTGCTCCGCCTCTTCCTGTCTTTTTTTATAGGCTTCAATATTTTTGTTAAGCTCCACCTCGCTTCTTGTGGTCTTGTTATTAAGTCCAAGAAACTCCGAAACTGCTTTAAATGCTGCCTTGTTATCAATGGAGTTAATTTCGGCTATTAGCGAAAAACCGTCACGGTATTTACTTCCTGTGCAAATACAAATGTATCGGCAGCTTCCATCAGGCTTTATTACGAATCTAAATTTCTTTTCATGACACAAAGGGCAAATGGATTTCTTGCCAGTCAAGCAATCACTCGGTGTGTTAAAGTGGGCTACAATTGAAGGCCAGCCATATTGATTGGCACGAAACACTACCTCTTGATAGTCTAGTGGTGTATAATTGGTCTGTATTTTGTTGACCTTTGGCGCTGTGTCCGCAGTGCCGGTCATTTAATCACCTGCACTAGCATCTACCGCTTACCTTATCTCTTAATAGAGAAATCTTGTTTAGAAAATCACTTTTTGATTCTTTACTTACATACCTTCTTTCGTTCATTTATTACTCTCCAGAAGAAATGTAATTCAATGACCATAGCCACTGAGCTTTTTCGGGTATTCGTTTAGTGCGAACTTCAAGGCCATACTTCGCGAGCAGTTCGCGAACATGATGCTTTATAGTGTCAGACTTGTTGGATATACCTGTTCTGTGAGAGAGATGACGTGAGAACATGCCTTCGGGGTGCTTCGCGAGTTCTTCAATAATGCGCTTTTGATTAAAAGATAAATTCTTGAGCAGTTTTTCTGGTAATTGAATCTCTTTCTGAGATTTTTTGTTGTTTACTTCCATTGTTGTCACCTTCAATTAATTTTTATTATTAATCGAAGTGCGTTGTTATTAGTTCTAATGCTTTATTTTTATGCCAATAAAGATATAAAGATATAAAGATATAAATATATTTTTATATAAGTGTTCACATAAACAAAAACGAATGCTTATAATAACGGAAAGGGAGCGCTGTTATTTCATGTATGAAAAAATCTTTTGTTGAACTTTAGGTCTTACTTAGTCTTGATCAAAGATTTTTTTACTCTAAAATACGCACCTTTACGCACTTCATCAGCCAATCAAGGTCAAGAACTTGTCTAGGGTGCCAGACCTTGATTGGAGAGTCGTAATAGCGTCAAAATACCACTAAATACTTAAGTAATATCTTACTACCTTCTGCGTAAAAGCTGAATACTATCTACAAATTAATTAAAGAAAAAATGATTAAAAATCAATCACTTTGATTTTGAAAGCAGCTTATAAACACTTGGCCTAGATAAATTCATCCTTCTACCAATCTCACATACACTTAAACCTTCCGTTTTAAAGCCCATAGCAGTCTCTACAAGCGACTTTTCCAGCTTCGGCCTACCCAAGTGCTTACCAACCTTTTTTGCTGCATTAATGCCTTCTCTTTGCCTTGTTTTAGTCATTCTACGCTCGAACTCTGCAAAAGCTCCCATAAGCTGCAAAGTCAGAGTTGCCATAGGACTTTCGTCCCCATAGAACGTGAGATTTTCATGATGAAATTTAACATTAACTTCTTTAAACACTAAGCCATCGACTATTTCTTGTAGGTCGATAAGATTTCGCGCTAATCGGTCGATGCTGTGAACGTGTAATGTGTCGCCTTTTCTTAGGTAGTTAAGGCACGCTTCGAGTTGTGGGCGATTTTTGGTGCTTCCCGATGCTGTATCAATAAATTCTTTATCCAGCTGAATGCCTTCAAGTTGCCTTGCTGTGTTTTGTCCTTCTGATGAAACCCTTATATAACCTATGTTTTGCCCTGTCATAATAACCACCTTAATTTAATCTAGCCCTGTTTACCTGTATTTCGTTTTTAATTTCACGAAGCCTAAAATCAAGACCAATTAGAGCACCTGCAATGCTGGCGCAAATTACCGTGTATTTGTTTACCTCAAATCCATAAGCAATTGAGTAAGAGCAAGTACATAAGACTGTAAACACGCAAGACCAAAAAATACCCATTACATCACCTTTTATCTTTAAACTGTAAATCAAATCATATCACCTTTATTTACATTGTCAATAAAGGTATGTTTATAAATTTTATTTACAGTTTATTGAGGGTTATTGGGCAGGGTATTGATATGTAAGTAAAGGTGTACCTTTATTAACAATGTAATGTATCAATAAAATACTATGGTGAAACAATATTAGCGAATGAGAATTGAAATTCGGCCAAAGAAGAAGGAAACATCTTTAGTTTTTGTTATATTATGATATTAAATGGGATAAAAGCATGTTATAGACAAAGACAATCCAAATTATACACTAATAAATATTGATAAGTGGACAGTGGATCGGCTAGACCACTTACCAATAAATTTTCTTCTTAGGTTAAAATCCGAGAACAACGCACACCAAGTGGTGCAGCCTTATAATAGTAATCTGAGTTACCATTTAATTGGTTTACATCAAAGGTTGTTTCCCACGCACCTAAATAGAAGTTATACTCATGGCCAGTGGAACTAAAATATGAACCGGCCAGACAATCTACGCCACTAGAAAGAGGATTGCACGATATTTTGGGTAATGGGTTCTCTGGATTTCCAACTAAGAAGGAAAGATTCGCTAGCATACTTTGGGCTCCAGAAGGACACTGAACATTGCTTGTCAAAGAATCCATTTCGCAAATGGCAGGCAGGTACCAGTCAGAATAGGAATTAATATCTTTTGTGCATAATCCCGCGGCATAATATTCTCGGTTCGTTGCGCCAGATGAGAGGATAAAAGGAGCGGTTCCTGAATTATTAAAATTTGTATTAAATGAGTCATAGAATGTTATAATATTCCTGCTATTGCACTGCCCATCAGTTTCGCCATTACAAACAGTAAATGCACTTTGCTCTGGAAAAGGGAAAATTAGATAATTAATGTAAGTTGAATTAAAATACGCTTCTGCATCAAGATAAGATCCTCCTACCACATAGGATTCAAAGATAAAAGGAATGATATCAAGGCTTACATCTGCAGATAAATCTCCAGATCCATTAGAGCTCCAGATAATACTCGTAGCTTGGGGTCCTGTGCCAATTTCAGGCTCTGCTACATCCACCAGCGATGCAACTTTACCACCACTGCTTCCATTAACTGGGGTTGTATCATCTACAGAATAAAGGAACCCCCCTTGATACTGGCAACCATAATCCAATACAGCAACATTGGTCATAGCGGGGCTAGCAACGTTACTGGCGCTTAAAGTAATCGTGCCCGGAGTAGGTGGAATTCCTGTTTTGCAATCAGTGGTTGAATCAATTCCTGGTGTGACAGTAACGGTACAAGTAGCGCCTGGGGCTAATGAGTCTGCACAGGTGGTTGGAACGGTTGTGACATCAGACCCTGCAGGAAGTCCGTTGGCAGCAACAACAAGCCCTGTTGCGGTAACAGTCCCTGTATTAGTAAAGGTTACATATCGTGCATTACCTGTTAACGCAGGGTTCTTGCCAATATTTTTTACCGATAAAGCCAATATCGATGGAGGTGCAATGCTGGTGCTTAATGTCGTGGCACTTGGAGTGTGGGTTCGCGTAATATCCAGTTTATCATGACAGGGCTCAAAACATTGATTAGCATTAGGCGTGCCATTGGGATTTGCTTCGCATACAATGGGTGCCCAAACCAGGTGATTAGCAGGTAAGGAACTTGCATTAATTGTTAACGTAAGCGTGCATGTAGGACTGGGATTTGCTGAGGTTTTCCCTCCCACCACACATAACCCTCCTGAGCTTGTAATCCCTGTAGGGGTTGTTGATGAAAGGGCTAAACGATGCGATTTTTTAGAATTATTGGTTATCGTGTAACTCACCGTGGCGGTACCTGTGGCATCTAAATTAATCACAGGATTGCCGTTAAGCTTAAAATTTAAAACAGGAGTCCCTGCCTGAGTTGCTGTAATAAAGAAAAGTGAACTCAATCCAACAATAGATTGATTTTTAATGCGTGAAAAATCCATTCTCATATCCTTATGCGATGTACGTTAAATTAAAGAACAAGCCATTCGTATAAAAATGACTTAATCCCAAGCCTTTATTAAGGGTTTGCTCAGGAGCTGCTCCTAACTGACTTTTTCCCCAGTCTGAGAATTCATAACCAATACCCACCTGAACGTGTTGATTTAGCGCTTTTTGTAGTCCTGCACCAAAAGCGTAGGTCAGAGTGCTTTTGGTTTCAGATGTATAATTAGGATTAGGGAGTTCTCCGCAAACTAACGAAATATTATTGAAGGAACTGGATTTATTAATTCCAACCCCAATACTTCCGCTTACCCAGGGAAGTAAGTCATGCGCCATTTCTGTTAAAATCTTTCCTTTAAGAGAAACCTGTGCATGTTGGATTTTATAGTGATATGCATGGTTATTGAATTCAGGGTCGGCATCAGTCCAAATCTCTCCATTTATCTTCGCCGAACTTGCTCCTCCTGCTGCAACCCCAAGCTGCATATTAATCGTTTTATTTAAAGATTTTTGCAAGCCAAGAAAAATCTCTCCATTAAATAATGCTTGGGATGATTTTTGAGGGGAATATGTTTTTTCTATTGTTGGTGTTAAATAAAATGTTTGTTGGTTAACGTTCTGCGTCCAAACCGAGCCGCCACTAAGAGTGCCAACCCAAGCTAATTCATGAGAAGCCGTTATGGACTGTGAAAATCCAGTCATGGCAGCCATGGATAAAATATTGGTTAAAAGCATGAGTGGTGGTATTTTTTTGTTCATAAATATCCTTATTGTTATTAATAAATATCCTTATTGTTATTAATAAATATCGTTAATATTCTTCAGCAACTAAGCTCAATTAATTTTTCCCATATTAAAGTAACATGCGCTAAAACACTCCAAAAAGCTTTTTTCTCTTTTTCTTCTGGTCAGTGTGTTCTAAAAGCCTTTGATTGCTGGCGAGGGTTTCTATTAATGCGCTTTTCTCGGTGCTGGCGGCTTCTAATTGTTTATGAAGAAACTCATTTTGCTTGGCCTTTTCAGCAAGCATCTCTTTAAGGTATTTCACCTCAACCTCAAGAGCATTTCGCGAACTTTGTTCGCCATGGTTCGCTACTGTTCGCTTGGTGTGCGCATCAGGAAATACACGATAAAATTCAGATTTATCTATAAGGTAATTACCGCCATCATCCCTTGATGCAGAAAGCTTTCCCTTCTTTATCAGGCTTTGTATATGCCTAGCACTGCACCCTGCAATTTCCGCAGCCATTCGCGTACTAAGTGACGAACTTTCTTCGCTCATATTCGTGTGCCTTCGCTTGTTTTCGTTATTGTTCGTCACGGGTCAATTGCTATTTAAACAGGTCTGAATGACTGCCTGTTCTAACAAAAGTAATGGAGTCGCCTTTTACTAAATAAACCAGCAACCAATCAGGCTCAATATGACACTCTCTCGTGTCAGCATAATTGCCTTTTAATGGGTGGTCGCTATATTTCGCCTCCAATGGCTTTTCTTCGATTAACTGGCGAATAACTGTTTTAAGTTTATCAATCGACTTCCCGCGCTTTTCCATAAGCTTTAAATCTTTTTTAAACTTCGTTTTATAAATAGGCTCAAGCATCATATGCCTAATTGATTAAACAGGTCATCGACGTCTTTGCACTTTACAATACCCTCGCCATTTCTGGCTTCTTCAATAGCTTTGGCTGTTTCTCTATTTGGCAAGCTTAAATCAATGGGTATTTCATGATTCCTTAAAACCTGCTTATAAAGCATAGTAATTACTTGAGTTGGAGTTACACCAAACTCACTGAATATAGCCTCAACTCCTGTTTTTAAATCAGGCTCTATTCTCGCCCTTACATAAGCTGACTTACTCATAATAAAAACCTCATTAATACCTTATTTATAATTGTACCTCACTTGGGGTGCAAAATCCACATTATTGCTTTTCTATAGTTCTGCTCGTATTTGCGCATAGGCACGGCAAGGCCAAAATCTCTATTAGGAGCAAATTTTTCTACCCTTTTGATTATCAGTGAAACCCCATGACGCACACGCACGCCTACGCGTAGACCACCGAAAGACAATAACAATAAGGCTTTCCAGAGAAAGGTTTAATCAGAAGGCAGGCTTTCAGCTGGAGGGAATAAAACACCAACTTCCACCCTAAGAGTTTTGGCAATTTTAATAAGATTAAGCGCGGCTATATTTCGCTCCCCACGCTCAACCGATCCCATATAAGTACGGTCAAGGCCAACGGCATAGGCAAAAGACTCTTGAGAAAACCCATTTTCCTTACGGAGTTCTCTAATTATGGTGCCTATTTTAATAAGTGATGGATGTTTTTTGCGCATACATGTATGAATATGCGCCATATACTTATAAGACCACGGACTATAAGCATTATTACATAGAGGTAAGTTATCTAATTGTTCTGAGGTGAAAATGAAAAATATAATTTTATCTATATGTTTGCTTTCTCTGGTTGGCTGCGTGAAATCGGAAAACAACGACCAATTTAGGCATAATTTAAAACAGGGGTTAATGGGTTTTAATGAGCAAATACAACAGCAAAGACAGCAACAGTTGGAGTTATATAAGACACTCAGGCCACGTATTAATAAAACCACGAACTGTACGACACAATATTCTGGGAATATGGCGTACACTAATTGCAACTAAAATTCTGTATTATTCTGCAAAGTTAACCCATACTCCATGCCCCGCGCGCTAACCGTGTAAACCAAAGACAACAAAACAAATGAGGAAAGCCAATGAACGAAGAACAAAAACAAACTCTTGGTCAAATAAAAGCAATGATTGATGAATGGAGAAAGAACAAAAAGAACCCTGCTGAAAAAATGCCAGATGATATTTGGGAGGCTATTTTTAATCTTATTGAAACAACGGGATGTCCTGAAAATGAGATTCTAAAGGAGATTGGAATAAAGCCAGCACGACTAAATAACAAAAGACAGTCTTTAGGGCTGGCAAAGCCGTTACAAAAGGACGCAATCACCAAGAATGGTCTTAAAGCAACTGACGAAATTAAATTAATTCAGTTTGAGATAACAAAGCCTGATGGATTAATCATAAAGTTTCAAGCACCAATGTCTGAGCTAAAAAGCATCTTAATCTGAGTATCTGCATGGGCTGATGGAGCAACCCATAAATGACCAAAATATTTACATACTGATCACGCCAAAAAATAGGCATACCCCTCCCACCATCTATGCATTTTTTGAACACTGAAAAAAGTTACTGGCAGAGAACTCAAGAGAGTTATGCGCCACCGGATACCCCCCTAGGTTCAAAAACCCCCTATACCCCCACACCATCTTACAAACACAGAGATTGATTCTCGATTTAAGTACCTACTACTCACCAGAAGAAGCTTGTCTTTCCTTCGCCCTCCTTCGGTTACTTTCGCGAATAGCTTCGCGCCCTGCCTCTGTTTTCGGCCCTGTTGATTTGCCTCCGTGTAGCTTACAACGCCCATTCACCGGCTTGTCTTTGTTTTT
>NZ_LNYB01000029.1 GCF_001467625.1 Legionella feeleii | reverse complement strand
CGCCGTTAATGTCGTCTTACCATGATCTACGTGACCAATCGTGCCAACGTTAACGTGTGGCTTCTTACGCTCAAATTTTTCCTTCGCCATTTTCAATACCTCATTAACTTTTATTGTTTCTTGATAATTGCTTCAGCAATGTTTGCTGGTGCTTCTGAATATTTAGCAAACTCCATGGTGTAAGTAGCTCTACCTTGAGTTGCTGAACGCAGGTCCGTTGCATAACCAAACATTTCAGCAAGTGGAACTTCTGCACGGACAATTTTACCCGCCGGTGAATCTTCCATCCCTTGAACCATACCTCTTCTACGATTAAGGTCACCCATGACATCACCCATGTAATCTTCAGGAGTAACTACCTCAACGTCCATTATGGGTTCAAGTAACACAGGCTTAGCTTTCAATGCACCTTGCTTGAAACATTGTGAACCAGCGATTTTAAATGCCATCTCGCTTGAATCCACTTCGTGGAAAGAACCATCAAACAACGTAACTTTGACGTCAACCACTGGATATCCAGCAATAACACCATTTTGCAACTGTTCTTGTACACCCTTATCAACCGCAGGTATATATTCTTTGGGAATAACACCACCTACGATAGCATTTACAAACTCATAGCCAGCACCTGGCTCTTGAGGTTCTAGTTTCAGCCAAACGTGTCCGTATTGACCACGCCCACCTGATTGACGAACAAATTTACCTTCTTGTTCAACACTGGCTTTTAAGGTTTCACGATAAGCAACCTGTGGCTTGCCAACGTTGGCTTCCACATTGAACTCACGTTTCATACGGTCAACAATAATTTCCAAGTGTAATTCACCCATACCTTGAATAATTGTTTGGCCCGACTCTTCATCAGTATGAACACGGAATGATGGATCTTCTTGTGCCAATTTGCCAAGAGCAATTGACATTTTTTCCTGATCAGCTTTTGTCCTGGGTTCCACAGCAACTGCGATCACTGGATCAGGGAAGTCCATACGCTCAAGCGTTACTACCTTATCGACATCGCAAAGTGTATCGCCGGTAGTTACGTTTTTCAAACCTACTGCGGCGGCGATATCACCAGCTCTGACTTCTTTAATTTCTTCACGTGAGTTAGCATGCATTTGCAGCAAACGACCAATACGTTCTTTTTTACCTTTTACAGGGTTGTATACTGTATCACCACTTCTCACAATACCAGAATAAGCACGGAAGTAGGTTAAGTTACCAACGAACGGATCAGTAGCAATTTTAAATGCCAACGCCGAGAAAGGTTCATCATAAGATGTCTTTCTATGAATTTCTTCGCCATCTTCGTCAACACCACGAATCGCCGGGATATCGAGTGGAGATGGGAGATACTCAACAACACCATCAAGAACAGCTTGTACACCTTTGTTCTTAAAGGCAGAACCACAAAAGACAGGAACAATTTCGTTGTTAATTGTGCGTTTACGAAGTGCTTTCTTAATTTCTTCTTCTGTAAACTCCCCACCTTCGAGGTATTTTTCCATCAACTCTTCATTAGCTTCAGCAGCTGCCTCAATGATTTTGGCACGGTACTCTTCACATTGAGCTTTCATATCTGCAGGTACTTCAACGTATTTGAAGGCCATACCTTTAGATTCTTCGTCCCACTCAATCGCTTTCATTTTGATAAGGTCAACAACACCTTTAAATGAATCTTCAGCACCGATAGGCAACTGTACAACAACAGGATTTGAACCAAGGCGCTGCTTAATCTGAGCGACAACTCGCAGGAAATTAGCACCCATTCTATCCATTTTATTAACAAATACGATACGTGGTACACCATACTTGTCAGACTGACGCCACACTGTTTCTGATTGTGGCTCAACGCCAGAAACTGAGTCAAATACCACAACAGCACCATCAAGAACACGCAGAGAACGCTCTACCTCAATCATGAAGTCTACGTGCCCTGGGGTATCAATAATATTGATACGGTGAGGTGCAAAATTCTTGTCCATTCCTGGCCAGAAGCAGGTAGTTGCAGCGGACGTAATCGTAATCCCCCGCTC
Organism: Legionella feeleii; assembly: GCF_001467625.1. Taxonomy (GTDB): domain Bacteria; phylum Pseudomonadota; class Gammaproteobacteria; order Legionellales; family Legionellaceae; genus Tatlockia; species Tatlockia feeleii. Next base: position 13,202 of record NZ_LNYB01000029.1, on the reverse strand, counting down.
CTGCTCTTGAACCATCCAGTCCATTGTTGCAGCTCCGTCATGTACTTCACCAATTTTATGCGAGACACCCGTATAAAAAAGAACACGCTCAGTAGTGGTGGTCTTACCTGCATCAACGTGCGCGGCAATGCCAATATTTCTGTACAGTTCTAATGGAGTAGACACGACATACCTCTCTTTTAATTCCATCTAAAGTGTGCAAAGGCCTGGTTAGCTTTTGCCATCTTATGGGTATCTTCACGTTTTTTCACAGCTGACCCTTTGCTTTCAAAGGCATCCATTAATTCACCAGCCAAACGTAGCATCATGCCTTTTTCACCGCGTGAGCGTGCTGCCTGAACAATCCAACGCATTCCTAAAGCGATACTTCTATCAGTGCGTACTTCTACTGGAACCTGATAGGTTGCACCACCGACACGTCGTGAACGAACTTCAACGCTTGGTCGAACATTGTCAAGTGCCTGCTCGAAATATTGTAAAACGCCAGTAGCGCTGCCAGTACTGCCTTGCTCGCCACTCTCATCATCACTTTTTCTAGCCTTCTTAACGCGATCGTTCAGCAACTCCAACGCGCCATAAATAATTTTTTCAGCAGTTGATTTTTTACCGCTAATCATCAGCACATTGATAAACTTTGCGAGCAATTCACTGTGATGCTTTGGATCAGGCAAAATCTCGCGTTTGGGGACTTCTCTTCTTCTTGGCATTTCTAGCTTCCTAAAATCAGATTATTTCTTATCTTTCGGTTTTTTGGTTCCGTACTTCGAACGGCCTTGTTTACGGTCGTTCACACCGGAAGTATCCAAACTACCGCGTACAGTGTGATAACGCACACCTGGCAAGTCCTTAACACGACCACCACGGATTAGTACTACAGAGTGTTCCTGCAAATTGTGGCCTTCACCACCGATGTATGAAGACACCTCAAAACCATTTGTCAAACGAACACGAGCAACCTTACGCATAGCTGAGTTAGGCTTTTTAGGTGTTGTGGTGTAAACACGTGTACATACACCCCGTCGTTGCGGACATGATTCCAATGCGGGAACGTTAGATTTTCTCTTGGCGTTCACGCGAGGCTTTCTTACTAACTGATTAATAGTAGCCATTTATTCTTAACTCCGAACTTTCAATTTGTATTTATTTCGAGTGCATAAGGAGGCCGGATTCTATATAGGTCCAGCGGGTTTGTCAAGTTCAAACCCACTGGTAATAGATCAGCTTTATTCATCATGACTGTCTGCATTAAGTGCTTCACTTAACGCATGTTGTACATCACTAGCAGTCACCATATGCGCATTATGCTCAGTACCTGCAGCAGCAGCTTTCGCGCGCTTCGCTTTTCGGCCTTGATGATATGCATAGCCGGTTCCTGCTGGAATCAAGCGACCTACCATCACGTTCTCTTTCAAACCACGCAATTCATCAACTTTCCCACTTACAGCCGCTTCTGTCAGAACACGAGTTGTTTCCTGGAATGACGCAGCGGAAATGAATGATTCAGTTGCCAAAGAGGCCTTAGTAATACCAAGTAATATTGGTGTACCTTGAGCCACTACTTTTCCTTCAGCAGCGAGCCTATCATTTTCCTGCAACATCATGCTCTCTTCGATTTGCTCACCAACAAGGAATTTTGAATCTCCAGCAAACGTAATGACACGTTTACGTAACATCTGCCGAACGATTGTTTCAATGTGCTTGTCGTTAATCTTCACGCCTTGTAAGCGGTATACGTCTTGTACTTCATTGACAATATAATTCGCCAAAGCACCAACACCAAGCAAACGTAAAATATCGTGCGGATTGAGAGGTCCATCTGCTATTACTTCACCACGCTCAACATGCTCACCCTCGAAGACAGAAATATGACGCCATTTAGGAATGAGTTCCTCATGTGAATGTTGTTCCGACGCAGTTATTATCAACCGTCTCTTACCCTTCGTTTCCTTACCAAAATTCACTAGCCCTGATGTTTCAGCCATAACAGCCGCATCCTTTGGCTTTCTGGCTTCAAACAAGTCAGCTACACGTGGTAGACCCCCGGTAATATCTCGGGTCTTAGAACGTTCCTGTGGGATACGGGCAATAACATCCCCAATACCCACTGCACTGCCATCTTCGAAATTAATAATTGCATCCACTGGCAAATAGTATTGTGCAGGAACATTCGTACCAGCCAGGTAGATATCATCACCATCATCAGAGACTAGTTTAACCATCGGGCGTAAATCACGGCCTGCTGCTGTACGTTGCTTGGCATCCGTTACTACGATATTACTCAAACCAGTTAACTCATCAGTTTGGCGATTCATAGTCAAGCCTTCCAGAAGATCGACAAACTTCAGACGGCCACTTACTTCAGATATAACCGGGTGGGTATGTGGATCCCAGGTAGCAATAACCTGCCCAGCCTCTACAGCCATGTTGTCATGTACAGTTAAGACCGCACCATATGGCAGTTTATAACGCTCTCGCTCACGACCAAAATCATCAACAATGGAAACCTCACCTGAACGGGAAACAGCAACAAGGTTACTATTTTCGTGGGTTACTGTTTTGATGTTATGCAGGCGAATCACACCTTTATTCTTAATTTGAATATTGTTTGCTGCCGTCGCTCTTGATGCCGCTCCCCCGATGTGGAACGTACGCATGGTCAACTGAGTTCCTGGTTCCCCGATTGATTGAGCAGCAATAATACCGACCGCTTCACCAGTATTGACTAAATGACCACGTGCTAAGTCACGTCCATAACATTTAGCACAGAGGCCAAAGCGAGTATCACAGGTAATGGGTGAACGAACAGTAACCTGATCAACACCAAATTTTTCCAGTTCCTCAACCCAATCTTCATCCAGCAAGGTGCCTGTCGTAACAACCGGCTCATCCTGGTTAGGAACATAAACATCTTTAGCAACGACGCGTCCAAGTACACGCTCATGCAATGGCTCAACAATGTCACCACCTTCAATCAACGGCTGCATCAAGATGCCATTTTCTGTACCGCAATCATCTTCTGTAATAACCACATCCTGTGCCACGTCTACCAAGCGGCGAGTAAGGTAACCTGAGTTTGCTGTTTTTAATGCTGTATCAGCTAGACCTTTACGCGCTCCGTGAGTGGAAATAAAGTACTGGAATACGTTTAGACCTTCGCGGAAGTTAGCTGTAATTGGTGTCTCAATAATCGAGCCGTCTGGTGCAGCCATTAATCCCCTCATCCCAGCAAGCTGTCTGATCTGGGCAGCAGATCCTCTAGCGCCAGAGTCGGCCATCATAAAGATTGGGTTAAAGGATTCTTGACGTAAAACCTTACCACTACGGTCAACAACTTCTTCGGTAGCAATTTTAGCCATCATCGACTTGGCTACCATTTCGTTGGTTCGCGACCATATATCAATTACTTTGTTATAGCGTTCGCCATTGGTAACCAGACCAGAACGGAACTGAGATTCAATCTCACGAACTTCATTGTCGGCCTGCTCAATGATCGAAGCTTTATCATCTGGGATTTCCATATCCTCGATACCGATTGAAGCACCGGCTCGAGTCGCATATTTAAATCCAGTGTACATAAGCTGGTCAGCAAAGATAACCGTTTCTTTCAAACCAAATTTACGGTAGCAACTATCTACAACCTTAGTAATGGCTTTCTTGGTCATTGCCCTATTAATCTGTGCAAAAGGCATTCCCTTAGGCAGAATATCAGCAAGAATACCGCGCCCAACAGTCGTCTCTACCAAGTGGAAACCCTCGCCATCTTCTCGGGGCATTCTAATTTTTACTTTCGCATGGATATCTACATAACCTGCTTCATAAAAATTCTGAGCTTCTTGCGCACTTGCAAAAATCTTACCTTCACCCAGCGCATTAATGCGCTCACGGGTCAGATAGTAAAGTCCCAACACGACGTCCTGGCTAGGTACAATGATCGGCTCCCCACTTGCTGGCGACAAAATATTATTTGTCGACATCATTAAGGAACGTGCCTCCAACTGTGCCTCTAAAGTCAATGGCACGTGGACTGCCATCTGGTCTCCGTCAAAGTCAGCGTTATATGCTGTACAGACCAGGGGATGTAATTGGATGGCTTTACCTTCAATTAATACAGGCTCAAATGCTTGAATACCAAGTCTATGAAGTGTCGGCGCACGGTTGAGTAGAATGGGATGTTCGCGAATAACGTCATCAAGAATATCCCAAACAACAGGCTCCTCTCTTTCAACCATTTTCTTGGCCGCTTTAATCGTAGTTGCCAAACCTCTAAACTCAAGCTTGCTAAAAATAAATGGCTTGAATAATTCCAAAGCCATTTTCTTTGGCAATCCACATTGATGCAGGCGTAAAGTTGGGCCCACTACAATTACAGAACGTCCAGAATAATCAACACGCTTTCCAAGAAGGTTTTGGCGGAAACGACCTTGCTTACCTTTAATCATATCTGCAAGAGATTTCAATGGACGCTTATTGGTACCAGTGATCGCACGACCACGACGACCATTATCAAGCAAAGCATCAACTGATTCCTGCAACATTCTCTTTTCATTACGAACAATAATATCAGGTGCACTTAAATCAAGAAGTCTCTTTAAACGATTATTACGATTGATAACTCGGCGATAAAGATCGTTTAAGTCTGACGTAGCGAAGCGTCCTCCATCGAGAGGGACAAGTGGGCGTAAGTCCGGAGGAAGCACCGGCAACACATCCATGATCATCCACTCAGGTTTATTACCTGATTCATAAAAAGCTTCGAGCAGTTTCAATCGCTTGGTGATTTTCTTAATCTTCGTTTCTGAATTCGTTGTCGGCAATTCTTCACGCAAAGATTTAATTTCTTCTTCTAAATCAATCTGACGGAGTAAATCGCGAATTGCTTCAGCACCCATACGGGCATCAAATTCATCACCATATTGTTCCATGGCGTCAAGATAAACTTCATCATTCAGTAATTGGCCGCGCTCCAATTCTGTCATACCTGGATCAACAACGACGAATGCTTCGAAATAGAGAACTCGTTCGATATCACGCAGTGTCATATCAAGCAAAAGACCAATACGGGATGGCAATGATTTAAGGAACCAGATGTGCGCTACTGGGCTCGCTAATTCAATATGCCCCATACGTTCACGCCGTACTTTGGCAAGCGCGAGTTCAACCCCGCACTTTTCGCAGATAACACCACGGTGTTTAAGACGCTTATATTTACCGCATAAACATTCATAGTCTTTTACCGGACCAAACGTTTTCGCGCAGAATAATCCATCACGCTCAGGTTTGAACGTACGGTAATTGATAGTCTCTGGCTTTTTCACCTCACCATAAGACCATGAACGAATTAAATCAGGTGAAGCCAGTGCAATTTTAATTGCATCAAATTCTTCACTTTGTCCCTGTTGTTTGAGGATACCAAGCAGGTCACTCATTACAGGCGGTTTTCTCATCGGGTCTAGAGTAGCCAAGTCTATGCCTCCAAAAATTTATTAGTCAGAATTATTCAGTGAACGATTAGTCGTGATCCAATTCGATATCAATCCCCAATGCCCTTATTTCTTTCAGTAACACATTGAAAGACTCAGGCATACCAGGATCCATTCGATGATCGCCATCGACTATGTTTTTATATATCTTAGTCCTTCCACCGACATCATCCGATTTAACTGTTAACATCTCTTGCAACGTATAAGCGGCACCATAAGCCTCTAAGGCCCACACTTCCATCTCCCCAAACCGTTGACCCCCAAATTGTGCCTTTCCACCAAGAGGTTGCTGGGTTACCAGACTATACGATCCTGTTGAACGTGCATGCATTTTGTCATCAACTAGATGGTTCAGCTTGAGCATGTACATGTAACCAACGGTTACTGGATTATCAAATTGCTTACCAGTTCTTCCGTCGAACAATATTGTCTTCCCATCAGCAGGTAAACCGGCTAACTCAAGCATGGATTTAATTTCTGCCTCGCTTGCACCATCAAACACTGGCGTTGCCATTGGAACACCATCTCTCAGATTATCCGCCAGCAACATCAATTCGCTGTCATCGAGACTGTCCAGGCGTACACGCTCCAGATCATCATGATTATATATTTTTCCTAAATAATCCCTGATTTCAGCGGTAGAGCCTTGATTATCCAATAGTGCAGCAATTCTATGGCCAAGCCCTTTAGCAGCTAGACCAAGATGGGTTTCCAATACCTGCCCGATATTCATACGCGAAGGTACCCCTAATGGATTTAGTACGATATCTACAGCCGTACCGTCTTCCATATAAGGCATGTCTTCCACTGGAACAACGATTGAAATAACCCCTTTGTTTCCGTGCCGTCCGGCCATCTTGTCACCAGGCTGGATGCGACGCTTAACAGCTAGATAGACTTTTACGATCTTCAATACGCCAGGAGCTAAATCATCACCCTGAATTATTTTTTTACGGCTATCGTTAAAGCGCTTTTCCATTTCCTTGCTGAGTAACTCTAATTGCTTGGAAAGCTGTTCCAATTGCTGGCTTACAGCATCATCATCAACATGAATATCAAACCATTTTTCCCTGTCGATTTTTTCTAAATGTGCTGCAGTAATTTTAGTGCCGGCTTTTATTGCGCCTGGTCCACCAGTCGCAGATTTATTCAGCAGCAAACTGTTTACGCGATGATAAATATCTTCTTCGCGGATACGACGCTCGTCGATCAAATCCTTCCGAACTCGTGCCAGATGCTCTTCTTCAATACTCTTAGCACGTTCATCTTTTTCAAGACCATCGCGTGTAAAGACTTGGACATCGATTACTGTTCCATTCATTCCCGAAGGAACACGTAGAGAAGAATCCTTCACATCAGATGCCTTCTCACCGAAAATAGCGCGTAGTAGTTTTTCTTCCGGGGTAAGTTGTGTTTCACCTTTTGGTGTTACCTTACCAACCAAAATATCACCCGCACTAACCTCAGCTCCAATATAGACAACACCAGACTCATCCAGATTAGCCAAAGCTGATTCACCAACATTCGGAATATCAGCTGTAATTTCTTCTGTACCTAGTTTGGTATCCCTGGCAATACAAGTTAATTCTTCGATGTGGATCGTAGTAAATCTGTCTTCTTGAACAATTCGCTCAGAAATCAGAATAGAATCCTCAAAGTTGTAACCATTCCAAGGCATGAAAGCAACTAACAAATTTTGTCCCAGAGCAAGCTCACCCATGTCGGTACATGGACCGTCAGCAAGCACATCACCACGCTGGATACGATCACCGGCAGAAACAATCGGCCTTTGATTGATACAAGTATCCTGGTTTGAACGAAAGTACTTTGTCAGGTTATAAATATCAACACCAGCCTCACCTGCTGTTGTTTCGTCATCATTGACGCGGACAACAATACGAGAAGCATCAACTAAATCAATAATACCACCCCGTTTCGCAACAACGGACACCCCTGAGTCTGAAGCAACTGTGCGCTCCATACCAGTTCCTACCAACGGCTTTTCAGAACGTAAAGTTGGTACAGCTTGACGTTGCATGTTTGAGCCCATCAAAGCCCGGTTAGCATCATCATGCTCCAAGAATGGAATCAGCGATGCAGCCACAGAAACGATTTGTTTAGGTGACACATCCATATAGTTAATCTTGTCTGGCGTTGTCAGTGAAAATTCGTTCTGGTGTCTGCAAGGTACGAGATCAGCCAGGATTTTACCTTTTGCATCCACTTCAACGCTTGATTGAGCAATGTACTGATCAACCTCTTCAATTGCGGAGAGATATTCGATTTCATCAGTAACATGGCCATCAACCACTTTTCGGCAAGGTGTCTCAATAAAGCCATAGTCATTTGTACGTGCATAAACAGACAACGAGTTAATCAAACCAATGTTTGGTCCTTCAGGTGTCTCAATAGGACATACTCGACCATAATGCGTTGTATGAACGTCACGAACCTCAAAACCGGCACGCTCACGGGTTAAGCCGCCTGGGCCAAGAGCTGAAACACGGCGCTTGTGAGTAACACCTGACAGCGGGTTAACTTGATCCATAAACTGTGATAATTGGCTAGAACCAAAGAACTCTTTGATCGCGGCAGAGACTGGTTTAGCATTAATCAGATCCTGCGGCATCAAATTTTCTGATTCGACTAAACTCAAACGTTCTTTAACTGCACGTTCCACACGAACCAAACCAACTCGAAATTGGTTTTCAGCCATTTCACCAACGCTACGTACACGACGGTTACCGAGGTGGTCAATATCATCAACCATACCAATACCGTTACGAATATCGATGAGTGTTTTGATAACAGCGAGGATGTCTTCCTTAGTTAAAGTACCAGGGCCAGTATCATCCTTTCGACCTACACGTCGATTAAATTTCATACGACCGACTGCCGATAAATCGTAGCGGTCTTCAGCAAAGAAAAGATTCTTGAATAGGGCTTCTGCAGCTTCCTTAGTCGGAGGCTCTCCAGGGCGCATCATTCTATAGATTTCAACCAAAGCCTCAAGCTGACTGGTGGTAGGATCTATCTTCAACGTATCGGAAATGTATGAGCCATGATCGAGATCATTGGTATAGATCATTTCAAAATTGAAAATTCCTTGTTCAGCAAGTTGGTCTAGTAATTCAGCTGTCACTTCATCATTGGCCTGAGCGAGCACCTCGCCAGTTTCTGTATTAACGACATGTTTTGCCAGAATTTTACCAATCAAATAATCTCTGGGAACAACGAGATCCTGCATGTTGCTCTTTTCCATCTGCTTAATATGGCGGGCAGTAATACGGCGACCTAACTCAACAATTAACTCACCAGTTTCTGGAACAACAATGTCAAATGAAGCAATTTCACCCCGAAGTCTTGCGGGAATTAAATTAATATGGAATTCACCATTTCTTAATTGGCAATAAGTAGATTCAAAAAACTCACCTAAGATCTCTTCTGTCTCATAGCCTAAAGCGCGCAATAAAATAGTCACAGGTAATTTGCGACGTCTATCAATTCGCACAAAAACACAATCCTTGGGATCTAATTCAAAATCCAACCATGAACCACGGTAAGGTATTGTACGGGCGGAGTACAGCAATTTCCCGGAAGAATGTGTTTTACCCTTATCATGTTCAAATATAACGCCAGGTGAACGATGTAATTGAGATACAACAACGCGCTCTGTACCATTAACAACAAAAGTACCCACGTCAGTCATTAAGGGTATTTCACCCATGAAAACATCTTGTTCACGAATATCTTTAATAGGCTTAGGCTCGCCTGCCGCATCCTTATCCAGGACAACGAGTCGTATTTTCACCCGCAAAGGGGCTGAATAAGTTAATCCACGGAGTTTACATTCTTTTACGTCAAATGCCGGCTCACCCAATTTATAGCTCACGTACTCCAGTCGAGCATTACCAGAAAAACTTTCAATGGGAAATACTGACGAGAACGCAGCGTGCAGACCTGTATTTTGCTGCCCGCTCTTGGAGTCGGCCTGTAAAAAATCACTATAGGACTTTAGCTGGATCTCAAGCAAATTAGGAATTTTCATCTTATCTGCTTGCCTACCAAAGCTTTTGCGAAATCGTTTTTTCTCAGCATGTGAATATTGAGGTTTAGCTTTTGCAATTGCCATGGTGGTTCCTCTGTAAATTATTGATGTCATCAAACACACAAACCCAGCCATGTGACCATGGCCGGGTTTTTATACATATAAACAACGGTATTACTTAACGTCGACAGACGCGCCAGCTTCTTCAAGCTTCTTCTTAATGTCAGCGGCTTCGTCTTTAGATACAGCTTCTTTAATTGTTGAAGGAGCACCTTCTACTAAGTCTTTAGCTTCTTTCAAGCCCAGACCAGTAATTTCACGCACTGCTTTAATAACGCCTACTTTATTGGCACCAAAGCTTGACATTACTACATCAAACTCAGTTTTTTCTTCAGCGGCAGCAGCAGCACCAGCAGCTGGCGCGGCAACAGCAACAGCAGCGGCAGCAGCAGATACGTTGAATTTCTTTTCCATTGCTTCGATAAGTTCTACCACTTCCATTACTGACATTTTAGAAATTGTGTCAAGAATGTCGTTTTGAGATACAGCCATTTCTAGCTCCTAAGTTAAAATATTAAAAGATTATGTGGTTTATTACTTTGTGTCTTTAACAGCAGCAACCGTTCTAACCAATTTGGTATGCGGGGCTGCAAGTGTACGGACAAACTTCTCAACAGGCGCTTTCATCACATACAGCAATTTGGCTAATGCCTCATCACGAGTTGGCAAGCTAGCAACCGCATCAAGCTGATCGGCTTCATAAACCTTACCACTCACTGCTAATGCTTTGATTTCAAGCTTATCAAATGTTTTAACAAAATCCTTCAGCATTCTTGCCGCATCACTTGGTGCTTCAAGTGACAATGCAATAAACAAAGGACCTACCAACTTGTCACTTAAGCAAGCAAATTCGGTTTTTTCAAAAGCTCTGCGGGCAAGTGTATTTGGCACTACTCGCATGTAAACACCGGCTTTGCGTGCTCCGCTACGGAGCTGGGTCATTTGATTCACTGTTAAACCACGATAATCAGCAACGACTGCCGAAATAGCCTTAGAAGCAACTACAGTCACTTCTTCAACAACAGCTTTTTTTGCAGCTAATGTTAACGTCACGTTACTGACCTCCTAAGTTGTGCAAATCCTTTGGATTTGACAGTTATGGTGGCCGTCTCGGAAAGTTCCGGAGCCGGTTCACCGTCTGCGCAGGAAATTAAGCCTTCGGCACCTGCGGTCTTCGACGGCATCGAACCATGTCTATGCCGTGAAAGCGGTTTAAAGGGCGATATATGTTACACGGGTATTGTAGCAATATCAATAGGCAAACCCGGTCCCATTGTAGTAGAAAATGATATTTTCTTAAAATACACACCCTTTGATGAAGCTGGCTTGGCTTTGCGTAAATCTGCCATCAATGCAGAAATGTTCGCCAACAAATCATCTGCGCTAAAATCTGCTTTGCCGACTGAACAGTGGATAATACCATTCTTGTCAGTTCGATAACGAACCTGACCAGATTTGGCATCGTTAACAGCCGCTTCGACATTCATTGTTACAGTACCAACCTTAGGGTTAGGCATCAAACCACGTGGACCTAGAATTTGTCCAAGTTGCCCTACAATGCGCATTGCATCTGGCGTTGCAATTACAACGTCAAAATTCATTTCGCCTGCTTTAATTTGTTCAGCCAGATCTTCAAAACCAACCAAGTCAGCTCCAGCATTTTTTGCTTTAGTAGCGTTGTCGCCTTGCGCAAATACTGCAACACGTACAGTTTTTCCTGTACCTTTTGGCAGGTTAGTTGATGAACGTACAACTTGATCAGATTTACGTGGATCAACACCAAGATTGAAACTTACATCAAAACTTTCTTTAAATTTACTACTAGCAAATTCCTTTAACACCTCTATCGCTTCGACTGCGTTATAAAGATGATTAAGCTTAACCTTTTCACGAATTTTTTGCTGTTTTTTACTTAACTTAGCCATGGTAACCCCTTATTCAATACCTTCAACCTCAATACCCATGCTGCGTGCAGTTCCTGCAATAGTGCGTACTGCCGCGTCCAAACTACCCGCTGTAAGATCAGGCTCTTTTGTTTTAGCAATCTCTTCAAGTTGAGCACGGTTAAGCTTAGCCACTTTCTTGGTATTGGGAGTTCCACTTCCACTCTGAATACCTGCTTGCTTTTTAAGCAACACAGATGCTGGTGGTGTCTTGGTTATAAAGGTAAAGCTGCGATCACTGTATACGGTAATCACTACGGGCGTAGGTAAGCCCTGTTCCATATTTTGAGTTTGCGCATTAAAAGCCTTACAGAATTCCATGATGTTAACACCACGTTGTCCCAAGGCAGGACCAACTGGTGGGCTTGGATTAGCCTTACCGGCTGGAATTTGCAATTTTATATATGCTTCTACTTTTTTAGCCATCATTACTCCTCATGGGTATAACGTCAGTTCATAGTTACCCTTCAATCATCAAGGGCACATACTAATTTGACTCCCCGGTTAACATACAAACAAATTAAGTCTTTTCTACTTGACTGAACTCAAGTTCAACCGGTGTAGAACGACCAAATATGAGCACTGCCACTCGCAGCCTGCTTTTCTCATAATTGACCTCTTCGACAACGCCGTTGAAATCAACAAATGGTCCATCTTTAACTCGAACCACCTCACCTGGTTCAAACAGAATCTTCGGCTTGGGTTTAGTAACACCATCTTCAACACGTTGCAGAATTGCTCGAGCTTCTTTATCGGAAATGGGAGTCGGCGTTTGACTGGTCCCACCAATAAAACCCAGGACACGTGGAATTGCGCGAATCATATGCCAGGTTTCATCATCCATAACCATATTCACCAGCACATAGCCGGGAAAAAATTTGCGGGTGCTTTTCCTTTTTTGGCCTGCCCGCATTTCAACAACTTCTTCAGATGGAACGACTACTTCACCTATTTTATCTTGCAGGTTGTGGTGCTCTGCGCGTGATTTAATTTCACGCATAACAAAATTTTCATGACCTGAATAGGCATGAACCACATACCATTGTTTAGTTTTTTGCTCTTCCACCGTATTATCAACCCAAATGTGTTAATTTAGCGATTACCCACATCATGCCAGAATCAATACCCCACAGAATGAATCCAGTGACTGCAACCATGATCATAACAATTGATGTAGTTTGAACGGTTTCCTGACGCGTCGGCCAGACTACCTTTTGCAACTCTATCTTTGCGTCTTTTGCAAATGCGAAGACCTCTTTACCTTTGGATGTAAAAAAACCTAACAATCCTGTTAACACAAACCAACCGAGCCAGATAATGACTTTTATAGGACCTGAGAAATTAAAGTAATAGGTACAGAAAAAGGCTAAAATTGCGATTAGCCCGATACCAAACCACAACATAATTTCTTTAAAGTTCATAGTGGAACCATTCGTATTTTTCATAATTATCTAGTAGTTGGCAGGCCAGGAGGGAATCGAACCCCCAACCTGCGGTTTTGGAGACCGCCGCTCTGCCAATTGAGCTACTGGCCTATCTTACACCTTGGTGTGAAACCCTGAAGTTTCACACCATCAATCACTTACTCAATGATTTTAGCGACTACACCGGCACCAACTGTGCGGCCACCTTCACGAATTGCGAAACGCAACCCTTCGTCCATAGCAATTG
>NZ_LNYB01000028.1 GCF_001467625.1 Legionella feeleii | reverse complement strand
ATTTGACTACTATTCCCTTGAAATTGTGAAAAATAACAGTTTACGGATTTTTTTATTGTATTCAATTTAAATGGTGATTGAGCCTAGTTGGCTTGACGATTATGCTTTTACAAAAAATCAACACAGAATTTTTTAAAAAAATAATCATTGTTTTTTGGACTATTTGGTGGCTAATAGCGCTCTGGACAGATATCGTAGGCCTCTTGGCTCACCTTGGTTTATTACAAAAAAGCTGGGCACCAGATACGAACTATCCTTTTCTTGTTGAATCATTAAAGATGTACAATCCACCTGTTTGGGTTCCTCCACTTTGCTTCGCTGGAATTTTGCTTTGGTCGTTACTGTCTACCCTGGCCTTTGGCTGGGTCTGTCTTAGTTTGAATCAATCAACGCCATGTTGGAGACATAGGGCAGATATAGCGTTTATTATCTCACTGAGCTACTGGCTGGTTTTTTTCCTCACTGACCAGTTGGTCATGAAATTCGATCTGGAGGAGAACCATATGGTGCAGGGTGGTTTTCAATTATTAACTTATTTGGCGCTTTATATACTTCCAGCCAAAGCAGAAAGTAATTTATCTAATCTGAATTTTTAACCAGCTTTTTCGTAAACAGCCTTCGCAATCTGTAGATCCTGTACTGCCAGGCCTGTTAAATCAGCAACAGTAATTTGCTTATCACTAGTGCGTCCTTTTTTCAGGCCGCCAATAATGGTTCCTAACTCAATCAATTGTGTTTTAGCAATAATTTTTTTACGTAAGGCATGCGCTGTATCCCCACGCTCAATACTCTGCGTGATACTGTCGGTAATAATTAGCTCTGCTACAGAAAAGATATTTTCATCCAATTCTTGTTTTAACGCTGTATCTGCGCCAATCGCTGTAATATGAGTACCTTCTCTAATTTGATTTGCAAAAAGGATTGGAGCAGAAGAAGGTGTCGTTGTGACAATGAGATTACAGCTATCTGTTAACATATCCATCGATTGAGTGATTTCTATTCGACAGTTTTCATTTTGCATTTGATTTTGAAACGCTAACAATTTAGCCCAACTCCTCCCCCATACAGTGACATCTTTACAAGAAACAATTTGTTGCAAAAAATAAAGCTGTAACCTCGCTTGCGTTCCCGTACCAACAATTCCGATTCTATTCACAGTACGAGGAGCAAGGTATTTGGCAACAATTGCACCCGCAACTGCTGTTCGCAAATCGGTTAAATACCCTTCATCAAGGAGAATGGCCTGCAACTCCCCGGTTTTTTGGTTAAAGAGCAACATCAAACCCTGGCTGGAGGGAAGGTTTAATTTAGGATTTTCATAAAATCCTGACGCTATTTTTACTACATAAAATTCATCACCGTTGATATAGCCGTATTTAATATGTACATCGCCAGGGGGATTAGTAAAACATAACTCCCCCACAGGCGGTATCACTGTATTCCCCAGGGAATAAGCAACAAAGCCTTCTTCCAGTTTGGGAATCAGGTTCACCTCATGAAGTAATTCTTTTATCTCAGCCAACTCAATGATTTTCATAGTATTAATCAAGTAACTTCCTCAAGATCTCCAGGCTGATATTTCCACCACTCAGAATAACCACTACATTTTTAGCATGAAATTGTTCAGCGCTTTTTATAAGGGCAGCCAGTGCTACCGCCGCCGCGCCCTCAATTAGAAGATGCTGTGTTTTGATGAGAGTAATGATTGCGTCTTTAATTTCTTCTTCAGATACCAGAATGTAGTCATCAACCAGTTTTTCGCAAAGCTCAAAGGTGATGGCATCTGGTTCAATCCCACCAGCTGTTGCATCAGAAAGGGTTGCCCTCGTTTCCAGATCTATGATTTGTCCTGCTTTTATGGATTCAGCCATAACAGGTGAATTCTTGGGTAAACAACCATAAATTTTTGTTTTTGCAGAAACGGCTTTCAGATAACCTGCAATCCCAGCTATTAGCCCACCGCCGCCGATAGGGACCAAAACCACATCGATCGGATCCAGTTGCCGAGCTAATTCCGCGGCAATTGTCCCTTGACCAGCGATAATTTGCGGATCATTGTAAGGCGAAATATAAATCATGTTGTGTTGCTCGGCATAATGACGGGCATACATTTCTGTTTGCATGCAGTCGGTTGCATAAAACTCCAGGGCAGCATCATAATTACGAATATTCTCTATCTTAGTTGAAGGAATATTTTCTGGAACAAAAACCATGCCGGGAAGATGTAATTTTTTAAGACCAAAAGCAACCGCAGCCCCATGATTTCCAGACGAAGCTGTAACCAGCCCCTGCTGTCGTTCTGATGAATTTAAAGAAAGTAATTTATTGAATGCGCCCCGTATTTTGAAAGAACCAGTGTATTGTAGATTTTCGCACTTTAAGTAAGTATTGGTATTAGTCATTCTGCTCAATGCAACAGAATAATCCAGCGGTGTTTCACGCACATGAGTCTGTATTCTCTTTTCTGCCTGTAGTATTTCATTTTTAATATCGAACATAACGGATCCTTACCCCTTAGTGATCAGACAAATAGTTATAAACGGTAGCCCGTGAAATATGGAGAATTTGGGCGATGTAGGTTGCAGCATGTTTGGCAGTAAAAGCACCGACTTGCTGCAGATGCTCAATGAGTTCTTTCTTTTCTTGCCGTTTTAACATTTCAAGAGTTAAATGATGTTCTGCTAGATAATTATGAATGTAATGATTAATACGCTCTTGCCAGTCTTCTTTAAATAAAGGATTTGGTTGTGGTATTAATTGCTCGCAACCAAGAAACTCTCCCATCACTGCCTGCATTCTTTCTAATTTGGAAATATCAAGGTTGATACATAACATACCAACAGCCTGATTTTTTTCATCACGAATAATACTGCTTACTGATTTAAGCTTACGTCTATCCCAATTTATTTTTTCATAAGGTCCAATACAATCTGACAAGGTTGCCATCTCTTCCTCTTCACTTAACAAGGAAGAATCCCCTACTCTTCTTTTAGAAAATGGATGATAAATTGCCACAATTCGATTGTCTTTTATATCGTGTATAACTACCTCCGCATAAGGATATAAGAGTCGTTGAATTGCTTCAGCGGTGGGTAGGAAGGCTTTAATTGCTTTTTTCATAGAATAATTTTTACAACCAAAAAAGATATTTTAGTCTAATTTAGACTGAAATGTCAAAATAAAATAAACATTCTGGTAAATTGCTAGAGATATTTGACCTGCGATCATTGATCTTTGTTATAGTAGTAACATTCGTCAATGCTTGATTACCTGATATTTCAGGAGCTTAACCATGAAACGTCTTTTTTTTTCTTCTTTCTTGTTATTTTTTTTCAGTAATACGGCTTTTGCCAGCTATACCATTAATGAGGTAAAAAATTACTATCAAATCAGCGGCAACACAGAACAAACCTTACGCGAGCAAATGGGTGAGTTAGGTCCTGTTATTAAAGGTCATCACTACGATGCGCAGACCATTTGGTATGTTACCTGGAATTATAACTGGCATTATAATCATCCCTCGCAAAATCCCTGTTATGTGAAAAATGTTACAGTCTCAGCCAATGTAACAAGCATTCTTCCAGCATGGAGCAATCAAAACTCCAGCACCCCTTATTTACAAAACAAATGGAATAATTATCTGAACAATTTGATCAAACATGAAGAAGGCCATGGAAATAATGGCAAACGAGCCGCTATGGAAATTGAGCAGGCCTTGCTTAATACGCCAGCGATGCCGAATTGTAATGTTTTGAAAACGGAGCTTAACATGAAGGCAAATGAGATCATCAGTAAACATAATGCCTGGGATACCCAGTATGATATGGAAACCAATCATGGTAAAAATCAAGGGGCTATTTTCCCCTAACCATGTACCCCACCATGCTCCCTATAACCAATGCGATGCGCCCACACTTAATCTATACTCAAGATTAGATTTAGCTATATCGAATATGGATATCCATGAAACAAACAGGGATTAGTATTGCAAGGCGGCGGGGCATTAGGAGCCTATGAATTTGGTGCTTTAAAACGCCTCTACGAGAATCATCAATTCTCACCAGATATTATTTCAGGGGTTTCTATTGGTGCCATCAATGCCATAGCATTGGTCGGTGCCAGAGAGGAACCAATTTCGACCCTCGAAGCAATGTGGGAAGAGCTCTCTGTTTTTCCCTTTCCCTTTAGTGAGAAACTAACCTCTTATCTGGCCTTGTTTGGTAATCAATCTTTTTTCCATCTGCGCACAGACTATTGGAACCTGGCTAATTGGACGAGTTTTTATTTTACTCAGCCTCTACAGCAATTATTAGACAAATACATTGATTTTAAAAAAGTGAATCATGCTGCCACTCGGCTAATTCTTACAGCAACAGATGTTGCAACAGGAAAAGTAAAAACATTCACAAATCAAGGCAAGGAACGTACGGGAATAACCCCCATGCATGTCTTGGCCAGCGGAAGCTTGCCTCCTGGTTTTCCAATGACAACTATTAAAGGCAAACATTATTGGGATGGGGGTTTATTTGAAAATACCCCTCTATCCCCTGTTTTGGAATGCCTTGATCCAAATCCTGCAGTAGAAAAACAGATTATTGTCATCAATCTTTTTCCCAGCCAAGGCAAAATACCTGACAATATGCTCGACGTTTTTGACAGAATTTTTGAAATTCAATTTTCTAATAAGATCAGATTTAATAAAGAGTTAACTGAAAAAATCAATGAATACATCGAAGCAATGGATGAAATTGAAAAAGTCATCCCAGCCAATAGCCCTATCAAACAACTACCAGGCTATCAACGTCTTATAAACTACAAGTATATTGAGAATATACTTTATATTGAAAATACCGATCCCGAAACTGTAAATGCCCCTTTTGATTTTTCGCCTAACACCATCCAAAAGCGAATCGCTACGGGCTATCGCGATGCGGACAAAGCTTTATCGAGAAGCTCTTAATCCAATGGCTTGTCCCCTTCAACGTCTCGAAAACTTAATACAGAGGCACCGACACGATGTAACTCTGCGCACCCTGAAGCTAGCAAAGCCATAAATTAACGCCATTGCTCTAATCTTTATAGACAACTGCCTGGTGTAGATACCCCTTCATTTTTAATGAACGATTCATTAACCATTCTTGAGAAATGAGTAATCTTAGCCGGAAGGAAAAAAAGCAGCTTGTTTGCGACAGTTTCATCTGCTTGTTTGGAAGAGGGATTCACTACGCTCTCAACACTACTTATTACCTCTGTCTCTATTTTGTTGCTTGTTCCCGAAGATGAATCGCATTCTTCACTCAACGTATCAAGACTCTCCAGCTCAACACTAAGTCGTCGTTGCCATTCATTAAATTCAAGTTGAATTCTGGTTAGGGTAGGTGCCAGTTCTATTTGCAAGGATTCGGGTAATTTTTCAAAGAGTCCTGAGACTTTATTAACAATCACCCCCTTCGTATCAAATGCATTTATTAGTGGCAACTCTCCTGCCAAGGTTAAGAATAAACTATAATCCTCGTGAACTTGTCGCAATCTGACAATTTCACGCGCGACTTTGTCCTGATTGAACTCTTCATGTCCCTCATCAAACGCTTGGTTCATTCGCAGCCATAGCGTTTGGTTTTTAAGTACGAATCCAATTAACAGACTGGTGCGGGCAAAATTCGCTTCATCCAGACAACATTTGGCAAGTTGTCTTCCAGGCATAGACAATAATGTATCTTGTAATTCCTGCATTAAACCTTGGTAAGCAATACCAAAAGATTCTAAAGAGTCCTTCAAAGCACCAAAAAGGAAATGAATGGCAGATGCTTTACCGAGTTCAGCTGAATTTTGAGTGTTTTGCAGTACCTTTATGAGAACAACCACATTAAAGCTATACGTTAAGACCATTTCAATAGCCTGCCAATAGGGCTGTACATCAGGACTGCGCTTTTCTGTGTAGGAAATGAAGCGAGGTGTTAAATCATCTTCCATGGTAAATAAACAACGGAGAAAATGACCAGTTCTATGAGAAGGTATAGAGCCTTCTCTATTAGCCGTTGATAATACCCCAGTTAAGATTTCAGCTTGCCGTAATAGACTGTTAGAAAAACCATTAAACTGTTTAACTAATTTGGCTAATTCTACGGTATTAAAATCGAAAATGCTTTTTTCATCAGATGCAGAAAGGATACTAAACCAAATTTTCATCTGTTCAGCAAAAGGAGTAACCAGATTTACCGGTAAAGCTATCGCTTTGGGTGTACTCTCCACAAACATAATTTGCGATAAGCTTGACTCAGCAGAAGCAACTGCAAAATCCCGTAAGCCTGTCATTTTTGTTAATCGGGTATGTAATATTTCCGCTAAATCACGAGAAAATTGTTGAGAATTACCTTCTTTGCCCAAAATTACTGCATTAAACGATTCTATACAAAGATACGCAGTCAGCTCTGTTCTGGTCTCATGATCCACTAGATCAACAGGCATTTGTTGCAATGCACAGGCAACCATATCGGCAAATCTTGCTTCATCTACTCGAGCCAGAAAGCTCTTTGCCTGTTCGGCGATAGCTGGAAATAACCCTTTGATTTTCTTGTAATTTAAAAAATAACCCTTTGTATAGCCTTTTGGATTGAACCATCCCTGATATTCAAACGGGTTTAAAAGATCCTCATTATTCTTTTTATGTCCAAAATAACGAAAGGCAGCACCCCAATCAATACGTGCAAATTGTATAAAATCAATCGCAAGAGCAGCAATCACTTCCAAACAAACGACATTACCACTATGAACACTGTTATCCCCTAAAAGCAAAGAAAACATCAGAATGACAGCAAGACCAAAATGCTGTCTTAGTTGCGTCAGTAATATATAGTACTGAGGCCCGCAAAACATTTCCCACAAAGGATCCCGATCTGAACCATCACGATAGCCAGTACCAATGATTTTAAATAATTCTTTGAATACAACTTTTGGCTGAATAAGGCCATAACTCCCATCTTCAAATTTAATAAAGTCTGCACAAATAAAAGAATCACGATAAATTTCATCAATCAATTCGCGCCTTATGAATTCCTTCAGCAACAGGCCAGCGAATAACTCAGTAAATAACTCTTTACGATCTTTGGGCTTTTTAATGAAAAACTCATTCCCATCTGGATCACGATAAAAACCGTCTACCTCAAGGTGGTTTTTACCGCCTTTCTTATTCTTGAACTTGGTCAACAGCTTATCATTATAATAGATTGGCATGGTTGGCTCTAATAAGATTCCTTAATCATTTTTATCGCTTCTTGTAGAAATTAGCAACAAATTAACGAGGGTTTCTTATATTTTTACTTTGCTGACTGCAAGTAGGTGATTGAAGTTCAGAAGTTCACTTCATCCACGCGTCAAAATCCTTTGTGGATAGGTTGTTTACCTTGATACTCTTTTGATTGCACATGATTGTACTCGTAGTGAATATCATTCTCAGTACCAGTGTGATCTACCGGCGTAGTGTCAAAACTCCCGCCATGATTACCAATAGTATACAAATCGCTCCCCGTACCTGGATTATAAGATTGTGGTGAACTGGCACCTGGTGGTTGTATTGGTGGTGAGGAAGCCCATACACTCGCGGAATTTATCAATGCAAAGACTGTCAATAACCCAAAAATTGTCAATATCCTCCTGGCCATTAATTTCTCCCTGAAAGAATGCCACCTCTAAATAAACTATAGCTGGAAATTATCGCTTCGTTTGACTGCCTATCTTTCAAAAGGCCCTGATTCGCCATCAAGGAGAAAAAAAATGTGCTATTAAAGAAATCTGACTGCCTATTCTATTTTCAAAAATTACAGTACACTGCAACCCCTGAATTGATCAGATAATTGAATTTCTCAACAGCGAACGATTTAGCATGAATAAATTAAAAGAAAATATTAGTCGTCTAATTTTTGTGGGACGCTGGCTGCAAACCCCTTTGTATTTTGGCCTCATGCTTATTTTAATCGCCTATGTTTATCGTTTTATCAAAGAATTATTTCATCTGGTTATCCACATCAATGGCTTTAATGATATTCAAATCATGTTGGGTGTCCTGGATTTAATTGATGTGGTTATGATAGCTAATCTACTCATTATGGTTGTTATGGGCGGCTATGAAACCTTCGTATCCAAACTGAATCTACATAATCATCCGGATCAACCTGAATGGCTTGACGAGTTAGATGCTGGTGCCATGAAAATTAAACTGGCACTCGCACTGATTGGGATTTCCTCAATCCATTTGTTGCGTACATTCATCGATCCGACTAAACAAACGAGTAATACAGTCATGTGGCAAGTTGTCATTCACTTGACTTTAGTGCTTTCCGCTTTAGCGATCGCCTACATTAATCGTTTATTGGCCAAAAGCCATCACTGATTATTTGGAAGATGGTACTCACTTTTTTATTTCGTTTAAGTAAAGCCTATAAAAAAATGGGAATTGGTTAGTATCATTTTTTTAAAATATTTAATTTCCTCATTTAAAAAATATTATTAAAGCGTATTATTCTAATATAAAAAAATAATATTAATATCAATGAATGAATACTTGCTCTTTGGATTAATTGGCTTTGGAGCCCAATTGATTGATGGCGGACTTGGTATGGGTTACGGACTCATCAGCATGACCGCGCTCATGGCCTTTGGTGTAGCGCCTTCAATGGCAAGTGCCGGCGTCCACACTGCAGAAATAGTTACTACCGCTGTTTCGGGGCTCTCACACATGATGTTTAAAAACATCGATCATAACCTGTTTCGCAGGCTTGTTATCCCAGGCATCCTGGGAGGTATTGCTGGCGCCCATCTGCTAACCAGAGCTCCGGAACAACTTATTAAACCTTTTCTGATGATTTATCTGTTTGTTATGGGTATTTACATCATCTACAAAGCCTTTCAGCAAAGCAGTTTATCAGAAAGACTCAGGAACTATATCCTCTATAAATTACTGCGGCGTGAAAAACCAGCGCAAAAAATTCACCGTCTTATCCCACTAGGCTTTGCCGGCGGCTTCCTGGACGCAGCAGGTGGCGGTGGTTGGGGCTCGATTGTCAACTCAGCCTTACTCGCTCAGGGTGAACCCCCCCGTTATACAATCGGTTCGGTTAATTTAGCTGAATTCCTGGTAACAACCAGTATCTCCGCCACTTTTTTTTCTACTATTGGACTCAAACACTGGCCAGTTATTATTGGTCTAATTTTAGGTGGTGCACTTGCAGCTCCTATTTCCGCTTATATGATTCGTATTATACCAGCGAAGATCCTGATGATTACTGTTGGTACCCTCATTATTCTCTTAAGTTTAAGAACTTTTTTCATGCTGTTATTAGGCTAAATGATTAAACGTTTCTATCGCATTTTTTGAGGCAAATTTGAGCCCTCACTTAGGTTGATTTTTATGAAAAGGACAAGCCAATTATTTTACAACTCCTTGATTTAATAGTGATTCCTTCTTGTGTAATTCGATAATGCTTTGTAGAATGAATAGTCAATCGGATAGATGATTACAGGAGTATTTATGAAGTTAAACAACAGTAAATTGAGTGTAGTGTTAATACTCTGTACAAGACTGGGAATGCAAGAAGTTCACGCAACTAATAATATACCTCTCTTTAACAATCTATCCTCCACTATTTATTCATCTTTTGTTGCAAGTGTAAGTAGCGGCCCTGTATGGGAAAATGGCGGAAGAACACAAACTTTTTTTCTCGCGCCCCAGATTGAAAAATCCTATGTAAAAAATGAGACAAGAGATGCTTTAGCAGAAGGTGAACTTTTTGTAGGAATACAAAAACCACTGCATGAGAATCAACTCCAAAGCCAAATGGGCCTTGCTGTAGTCACTACAGGTAATGCAAAATTATCAGGGTATATATGGGATGATGCCGACCCCCAATTTAATAATTATATTTACAACTACCGCTTAAAACATTCTCATATCGCCCTGAAAGGCAAGATTTTGCTCGATAGAGATTATGCTGTTATCCCCTGGATTAGCGGCAGTATAGGTGTTGGATTTAACGAAGCTTACCGTTTTACTAACATGCCAACAATTTTTGAGGCACTACCAACGCCCGATTTTGTATCTCATACCAAAACAACATTCACTTATAATCTTGGGGCTGGCGTACAAAAAGTATTAACCTCAAATTGGCATTGGCTACGAATTTGCGGATTGGGGAAAAAGCCAACTTGGCCAAGCTCCTGGACAAACGATGAGTACCGGCTTGACCCTGGATCATCTATATACCAATGGATTTCTGGTGAATATTACTTATCTCGCTTAGTGAATAGCGAAACGCTACTTTTCATGGTAGCAAGTTACTTTTTTAGGGATAAAGCCTTTCTCACTCATAATCGTTTGATCAAAGGTTACTTCACAACGAGTAATGTTTGCAGGTAAGGCTTGGGTAAGTTGTATAGCCGTCTGATTATAGCCGCACACAATATAAATATTATCATTGGGGGAGAAAGACCATTTAGCCATTCCCTTGTTGGCAAAATCGGGTTTCAGATTCGCTAAATCCTTAGGGTCACCTGCATAAAAAGCAATGCTGTTAAGGTAATAACTCCCTTTACTAACAACCTGACTCCAACCTGGATAAGCATTCATCAGGGTTTCCATTATATCGATTTCTTTTGGGCAGACAGGTGAAAAAACCGTGGCTGCAACCGCCATTGGCATACCAGCGATAAGACCTAAAATTGCTAAACGAAGGGTATAGTTTCTATCAATCAATTTGACCACCTATTAATACATGAAAACGATGAATTAACTCTACTGTGAGTTTAAAACAGCAATTGGTTAAAATTTGCCGAACTGTCTATAATTTAAAATAGCCCTAACGAACTAAGGACAGTAAACATGAACAGCCATTCTGTTAAAAACATTGGCTTGCTGCCTACACTCGCAGTCTCTTTTTTATTGTTTTTAACTGCAGCTTATACGTCAAATTCTCATGCAGCTCCAATCCAAAATCAAAAACCAAGCGCAACTAAGAACATGGAACTAGCCTATTTCCAAGTTTATCGCAACTACCCGCGATATTACTACTATGGTCGCAGCTATTACCGTCCTGGTTATTACTATCGTCCAGGGCCTGTTTACTGGCGTGGCTCGGGACCTTATTATGGTGTACGTTGCCAAAAAAACTGTTATGTTAATCGCTATGGGGCTGTTGTTCGTTGTGTAAGAAGTTGTTATTAATTTCCTGATAAATAGTATTGCGGCTCAAAAAACTACGGGGGAACAGGTAAGAACCATCCCTTCCCCCAAGGCCGGCTTTTCCTCTGGAACTACGGACTGCCAAAACCAGGGGTTGCCTTTAGTATTGGATGTTAATAAATTAACAACATCTCTCTCCCTCTTTAAAGCAGGACGCTCTCCATCCTCTGCTATGGCGGCTGGGTTACAAACAACGCTATCTTTTTTTCCTACAACTTTTTCATAAACCTCTCGTAAGGCATTAGGAAACCAGGGTAATGGCCTTGTCTGAGTATTTAAAATACCTTGTATCATTTTTTCCTTGGCAGCAAGTTGTTGAAAAGAGGAATGCTTGGGTTCAATTTCACTCTGATTCTCTCCCAGCACTTCACTAAACCCGGTGAGATCTCTAATCAACATTAAGATACAGGGTAGATCGTGATAGGGTTTTCGCCCATTCGCAAGCTCCTTACGTAGAACTTGGAAGGCTTTTAAAGGTGCAATGAGTGTTTCTAGTTCTAAAAATTGATTTCGGTAAATTTCCGGTAAATGAGCCACCAGTTTTAATTTAATATCCATTTGTATCAACACACCAACAACCACATTAACGCCTTCATAACAGCCTTGTTGACGCAACATCTCTGCTGTTGTAAGCCATCGTTGAAAAGCCTGAAGCTGGGTGGCTTGACTAGAATGCTGAGAGACATTTTGACGAATGAAATCTTCTAATTTATTCCTTACCTTAAAAAAATTAGCAACCTCTGGGCTTGCTTTTTCAGGTTGTGCAAAACCAGAGGGATTTTCAAAGTCGGAAGCCTTTAATTTTTTAAAGGCTTCCGTTAAAATGTAATCTACCAGCCTTGCATGTTGCAAGATGATTTTGCTACCCAGATAACTGTATATTGCACGTGCTTTTTTATTGTTTTCAACCGCTTTTTTTACAGCAGGTTCGCTTGCCTTCTGATCCCATTCTTTTGTAGTCAGCTTCTTATCAAGAAAATTACCATTCTGTAGGAACCAATCAAGAAAATAATTTTTAGATCCACTGGAAGCCGACATGCTTAAACCTCCGTTAAAATTTGATTATTTAAAGAATGATTTTTTAAGCAAAATAGTCAATAAGCCTTTTACTGACTCTAGCTGTTAATGACGTAGTGGCAAGTACTTGTTCATCATTGACTTCCTGATCAACCCGTATTTTTTCATCGTACTGCGGGGATTGTTGTCTATGATTATTATTTGACTCAATATTGACCTGCGACAAATTGATACCTTGTTCAGCCATCATATCCCGCAATCGCGGGAGGGCTTGTTCAATCAAATCCCTGACAGGTGCTGAGTGAGTCGTAATATTGACAGTAGCAGCTTCTTTAACCACTTTAATACTGACTTCCAATGGACCTAGCTCCTGCGGATTTAATTTTATAGTCGCACTTTTAATTTTTTGTTGGCCTAGCCAGATTATCTGCTGATTAAATTCGTTTCCCCACTCGGGATTCACGACACTCTGTGACAATTCAATCACCTTGGCTGGAACTGTTACAGTAGTCGGGGTCTGCATATTTGGATGATTAGTCAAGGCAGGCATTATAGCTGCCAGATTTTTGTCACTTCGTTGTTCTATCACGAACATTTCATTGTCTTCGGAGGCCGACTCTAATAAATTTTTCTCGGAGACTACTGATGGAATAGTACTTTCTGAATTCCTAATTTGCTCAAAAAGAGTCTGTAAATGAGTCGTATTACTTGAATAATCACTCGTTGGCTTTACAAGTGACAACTCTTGTGTGATTGGCTTATCCAATTTAACTGCCGTGGATTCCCCTGTTACCTCGTTTCCTCTTTCAGGTGTTATTAAGGGAAGCTTTCCTATTTCCTGTCCCTTCAAGGCTTGTTGGTTGCTTGGTATAAGCTGATTAACAGAGACCGCTACTTCCTCCAGGGAAAGTTCCAAATTCACCCCAGGTGCTTCGAAAGAAGAGGCATTAAACCAAGCTAATTGTGGGTTATCAACGGTTATTAAATCGATTTCGTCTTTCTGTTCGTTTATTTTATTGGATGTTTCAATAGATTTTTCTTCATCAATGGTTTGATTGATGTAACCATTGTCACCAAATTCCGTTGTATTAATCAATTCCATCTGCTCAGGAGATTCAGTACCAGGCTTTTCTTGCTGGTTAATATTTTTTTCTTGATTTATAACGCCAGATGCACTAACTTCGTCAAGCAATAAATGCTCTAAAATAGCGATAAATGCCGTATTATCTTGCAAGCTTTTATCACCCTCTATTGCATCATTTTCACATGCCAAATCAAGCTCTTTGGCAGTTGGTTGTATAGAGGCTAACTGGATTAAATCAACCATGGGCAAACTCCCTGTAATCTTACATTAGTTAGCAAAATACATACCAGTTTTTTCAAATAATAACTTTCTTTTCCACCACCTTTATTTTACCTCTAACGTCAAGGACTTGTTAAAAGTTATTACCTGGCTGTAAATTATGGTAGCAGCTCATTTTGACAATTGTTTGAGCATGTTAATCTGCTTGCGTTAAAATTCATCGCGAGATACTCATGGGATATTTTTTTAGAGCAAGACCACAAAAAACTCAAGACGATGCGCAAAAGCTTTTAGTTGAGGCTTTTCAAAAACTGCAGGCTTATCAATACGCTATGAGTTGGCAATCTGTCATTAACCAGATCCGGGAAAAACAACTTGTTATCCAACAACAAATTGCACAGGCCGACAACCAAACAACAAAAGAAAAATTGATTGGCTCTTATTTTCTTTTTGCCGAGACATTGACAGGCTGTATCGATGCCCCAGCTGAGCAGCAAACCTTGGTAAGGAATTACCATAAATCACCCGATTATTACCATATTGGTGGCGACAAAGGACAATATTCTTACACTTTTATAGACAATGTGATGACTAAGCTAACCCAAATGAGTACTACGATGCTTGTTTGCAGTTTAATTGCCTTGCCCTTTGATCTAACGGGCAGTCTCATTCTGCTAGGCCTTGCTATTTTCATTTTAGCGCCTACCCTTTTTTATGTTATTGCGGAAACAAACGCGAATAAACTCGAAGTTCAACAGGAAGAACGGGCCTTGTTTGCCTCAGTGACCGCTTTAGTCCATCCTGTGGCTCCAACAGAAGATAAAGTCCCTGCTGATGGACAGCAAGCAAGTATGCCATTCATGGGCAGCTAAAACGAAGCTATGCCCAAGCACGTCTTGTTACGGTATGAAAAAATTGGCCTTGGAACAAAAAGTGGCACGATTTGGTCAGTGCCACTTTTTACGTATAAAGAAAAGTTAATTAGCCCCCGATAGCCTCATGAAACTTTGCTGAATTTCAGCTATCATTACTGTTTTGAACTCAATGGAGTCAGTATATGCAAGTGGGTCAAGACAGCCTCTCGACTGAGAGCCAATTACAAGTAGATGGCAAAACTTATCACTACTATAGCCTGAAAGAAGCAGAAAAAAAGCATTTTAAAGGTATTAACCGCTTACCCTACTCTCTTAAAGTATTATTTGAAAATTTACTCCGTTTTGAAGACGGTCATACAGTAACCACAGACGACATTAAAGCAATTGCCGACTGGTTAGATAAAAAATCATCTCACCATGAAATTGCTTATCGACCTGCCAGAGTGTTAATGCAAGACTTTACCGGTGTTCCAGCTGTCGTTGATCTTGCTGCCATGCGTGATGCTTTGGAAAAAATGGGTGGTGATGCCAAGAAAATATCCCCGCTTTCCCCTGTTGATCTGGTTATTGACCATTCTGTAATGGTGGATAAATTTGCCAGTCCAGATGCACTTAGAATCAATACAGAAATTGAAATTGAGCGTAATAAAGAACGTTATGAGTTTTTGCGCTGGGGCCAAAAAGCCTTTGCCAATTTTCAGGTTGTTCCCCCAGGTACTGGTATCTGTCACCAAGTCAACCTGGAATATTTGGGTAAAACGGTTTGGTCTAGCAAGCATAACGGAAATTTATATGCCTATCCCGATACACTCGTCGGTACTGATTCACACACCACAATGATTAATGGCTTAGGTGTATTAGGCTGGGGAGTGGGCGGTATCGAAGCCGAGGCAGCTATGCTTGGTCAACCGGTCTCTATGCTGATTCCTGAAGTCGTTGGCTTTAAATTAACCGGTAAGCTTAAAGAAGGTATTACAGCAACCGATCTGGTACTAACTGTTACCCAAATGCTGCGAAAAAAAGGGGTAGTAGGAAAATTCGTTGAATTCTATGGCCCAGGCCTGACTGATTTGCCTCTCGCTGATCGCGCCACGATCTCTAATATGGCGCCTGAATACGGTGCGACCTGCGGCTTTTTCCCAGTAGACAAAGAAACCTTACGTTATATGGAATTAACCGGACGTGATGCCCATACCATTGCTTTGGTTGAAACCTACTGTAAAGCACAAGGTTTATGGTACGACAGTCAAGCAGAAGATCCAGTTTTTACTGATACCCTCCATCTTGATTTAACAACCGTTGAGCCCTCTTTAGCTGGTCCGAAACGCCCACAAGACAAAGTTAATTTAAAAACCTTAGGTCACGAATTTGACGTCTTTCTGGAAGAAGTCGGCAAGGCAAAAGAAAAGGGAAAAGCCTTTCCAGTCAAAAACAATACGTTTGAAATGCATCATGGTAATGTTGTGATTGCCGCTATAACCAGTTGTACCAATACCTCTAATCCCAGCGTACTGATGGCTGCAGGCCTAGTTGCTAAAAAGGCAATTGAAAAAGGCCTCTCACGCAAACCCTGGGTCAAATCATCGTTGGCTCCCGGTTCAAAAGTAGTCACTGACTATTTGCGCCATGCCGGTTTACAAACTTATTTAGATCAACTTGGCTTCAATCTAGTGGGTTATGGTTGTACTACCTGTATAGGCAACTCAGGTCCGTTGCCTGATGACATTGCCCATTGTGTGACTGATAACGACCTCGTAGTCTGCTCTGTTCTTTCTGGTAATCGAAACTTCGAAGGCAGAGTTCATCCACAAGTGCGGGCCAACTGGCTGGCATCACCTCCGCTCGTTGTTGCTTATGCATTGAGCGGTACCACGTGTATTGATCTAAGCCAGGATCCACTGGGACAAGATACTGATGGCAACGATGTATTCCTCAAAGATATCTGGCCAAGTAATGCGGAAGTCGCAGCAGCAGTTGCTCAAGTATCTGGTACAATGTTTCGTAAGGAATACGCTGAAGTATTTCAAGGTGATGAACACTGGCAAGCGATTAAAACAAGCAGCGGATCTACTTATAGTTGGGATGCCAATTCTACCTATATCCAGCATCCGCCCTTTTTTGAAAATCTTTCAGCCAAACCACAGGCAATTAAGCCAGTAACTAAAGCTTATGTCTTGGCGCTTTTAGGCGACTCGATTACTACTGATCATATTTCGCCTGCCGGCTCAATTAAAGCAAACTCCCCTGCCGGCTTATACCTGAAATCCAAGGGGGTGAGTGAGTCTGACTTTAATTCTTATGGCTCACGCCGCGGCAATCATGAGGTCATGATGCGAGGAACTTTCGCCAATATACGCATTCGCAATGAAATGACCCCTGAGGTTGAAGGCGGTGTTACTCGCCATATCCCTTCAGACAAAATCATGTCAATCTATGATGCATCCATGCTGTATCAAAAAGAACATCAACAGCTTGTTGTTATCGCTGGGAAGGAATACGGTACAGGCTCATCACGAGATTGGGCAGCAAAAGGGACAAACCTCCTGGGTGTTAAAGCAGTAATTGCTGAGAGTTTCGAACGCATCCACCGTTCCAACCTGATTGGTATGGGTGTCCTGCCCCTGCAATTCCTTGAAGGTACAACAAGAAAAACTTTACAACTTAATGGTTCCGAGCGCATCAGCATTGCTGTTGATGATTCACTAAAACCTGGAGCAAAACTAACCATGGTTATCGCACGACAAGATGGTAGTGAAAACAAAGTAGAGGTACTCTGTCGTATCGATACAGCCAATGAATTGGAATACTACCGTCATGGAGGAATCTTGCAGTATGTATTACGCAATTTAATCTGATCTTTCAGGGACTGTGGAGTCTTATAAATTTCACAGTCCCTTAGCCCTTTTATGGGTTTCCAAAGGCTGTGCAGATTGATTTTATAAAGGTAAACTGCTAAATTTCCCCGCTTACAAATTTACCTAATTATTCTGCATGATCAGACACCGCCAATTGTCTTAGCTGCATCCACTAAGGACCCCGCATGCGTTCTTCTAAAAAAGTTCTGTCGGTTTTTTCTCTAGTTATGATCAATGTGATTGCAGTTGATAGTTTGCGCACGCTTCCTATCAGTGCCAAATTAGGCCTGCCTTTAGTTGCTTATTATCTAGTTGCGGCAATCACTTTTTTTATTCCTATTGCGCTGGTTGCCGCTGAATTAGCAACAGCATATCCTAATACAGGCGGCCTTTATGTTTGGGTACGTGAAGCATTTGGTCGTCGTGCTGGCTTTATTACCATTTGGCTGCAATGGATTTATAATGTGGTCTGGTATCCAACGATTCTCGCTTTTATAGCAGCGACTTTATCCTATCTTTTTGCACCCGAGCTTGCTAATAATAAAGCCTATCTTCTCACTACTGTTTTGAGCCTTTTTTGGCTTTTTACCTTACTTAATTGTTTTGGTATGAGGCTATCGAGTATCGTTAGTATTATTGGTGCTAGTCTTGGCACGATTTTGCCTATGGTGGGTATCAGCATTTTAGGCGCCATTTGGTTTTTTCAAGGCCGCCCGCTTACTGCAGATATGCCCTCATCCTGGCTCCCGGATTTCAGTTCGATAGGAAATTTATCCCTTTTTTCAGCGGTATTATTTGGCTTACTCGGGATGGAAATGTCTGCTGTACATGCAGAAGAAGTTAAAAACCCCCAACGCGATTACCCTCGCGCCATTTTATATTCAGCTATCCTTATTTTCGCCACCCTGGTAGGCGGCTCCCTGGCGATTGTTCTTGTAGTACCTAATCATCAATTAAGTGTGGTTTCCGGCTTGATTGATGCCTATGCCATATTCTTTGATTCTTACCATATGCCCTGGATGACTCCTTTGATTGCAGTGTTCATTATTCTCGGAGGCTTAAGTGGTGTATCAGCATGGATTATTGGGCCAACTAAAGGGTTACTGGTATCTGCACTGGATGGTTCTCTACCGCAACTATTTGCCAAGGTTAACCGCTATGGAGCTCCTGTAGCTATTTTAATTACCCAGGGTATTATTTTTACTCTTTTAAGCTCTGTATTCATCTTACTGGATTCAATTAATGCTGCTTATTGGCTACTGAGTGATCTCAGTGCCCAAATGGCTTTATTAGTGTATATTTTCATGTTTGCTGCAGCAATAAAATTGCGTTACAGCAAACCTGATCAACCACGCAGCTATAAAATACCCGGAGGAAACCTGGTTATGTGGTTAGTAGCTGGTATTGGGCTTATTTGTTGTCTTGTTGCAATGGTTATAGGTTTTGTACCACCAACACAAATTCCAATTAATAATATTTTCTTTTTTGAGATGTTTTTATTTGGCGGTTTATTTCTCTTTGTGGCACTGCCTTGGTGGTTTGCTAAAAAACACGATGAGGCCTTTGATAAAACCCATCCCAACCATTATATCGACTAGAGGTTACCTACATTTCTACTATCTTGACGCTTACGACTTGATATCTGCGCCTGACTGCCCGAATATCAAGCAGCAGTAGCCCGTTTCCTTGCAAACAGGATTCATGTCTCGAATGGTAAAGAGACAGTCTGTTTGCAAGCCAACAGACTACCTCGCTTTTTTGCAATGTGGATTCCCGCCTACGCGGGAATGACCTTCTTTTTATGAGTATAAATAGCTAAATCCCTTCAGGAATTGACATCAAACTGGCATTACCTCCTGCTGCAGTGGTATCTACTGTGTAAGTTCGCTCATGACATAAACGCAATAAATAATGTGGCCCCCCTGCTTTGGGTCCCGTACCAGAAAGGCCTTCACCACCAAAGGGTTGCAGACCAACCACAGCACCGATCATGTTACGGTTAACATAACAATTCCCAACGTGCACTCGTTGTCGGATATATTCAACAGTTTGACTGATTCTGCTATGTATTCCCAAAGTTAAACCATAGCCAGTACTATTAATCTGTTCGATAACAGTGTCTAACGCTTTACGCTTATAACTAATGACATGGAGTACTGGTCCAAAAACTTCCTTTTTAAGAGCCGCTATATTATCAATAGCAATTGCCGTAGGCGGCATGAAATAACCTGTTTCACATTCTTCCGGCAGCTTGCATTGATAAATAATCTCATAATTCTGTTGCATATCAACCACATGGGCTTTTAATCCGGCCAAAGCTTCACTATCAATTACAGGTCCTACATCCGTAGCAAGCCAACGTGGATCACCCACTTGCAGTTCAGCCATTGCCCCTTTGAGCAGTTCGAGTACACGTGGATAGACTTCTTCTTGCACATATAAAACCCTTAAAGCCGAACAACGCTGCCCCGCACTGCCAAAAGCTGACGCAATTGTGTCAACAACCACTTGTTCTAATAAAGCAGACGAATCAACAATCATGGCATTTTGGCCACCTGTCTCAGCAATCAAAGGAATAATTTCTCCACCACGAACCGCTAAAATTTTATTAATATTTTCTGCTGTTTGTGTTGAGCCAGTAAAAATTACCGCTTTTATCCGGCGATCCGCTACAAGGGGTGCTCCCACTGCTTCACCATTACCTGGTAATAATTGTACAACATCAACTGGAATACCGGCTTGGTGCATAAGATTTACTGCAAAAGCAGCAATTAAAGATGTTTGTTCAGCCGGTTTGGCAATCACACAATTTCCGGTTACCAGGGCGGCAACAACTTGGCCAGTGAAGATAGCTAAAGGAAAATTCCATGGACTAATGCATAAAACAACACCCCGACCATGTAGGCTGAGCTCGTTTAACTCTCCTGTATAGCCATGAAGGCGTACGGGTTTAGCCATTAGTTTTTCGGCCATCATGGCATAGTAACGACAAAAATCTACTGCCTCACGCACTTCCGCTACACCATCGCTCCAGGTCTTACCTGCCTCTAAACAAGCCATGGCAAGCAATTCAGGCATATTCTCTTCTAAAAGATTGGCAAACCGCTCAAGACAAGCGGCTCGTTCACTAACTGGTCTATTACTCCACGCGGGGAAGGCCCGTTCTCCCTGGGATAAAGCCCAATCGATATCCTGTAACGTAGCGTCACTTACCCTGCCAATCAATTGTCCCGGATTTTGTGGTGACGTTACACTTCTATCAACTTCACCACCCTGCCTGCCTGCTATAATTGGTTTGGCCTGCCAACGGCTCAAATCCATATTCATATAGAGCTGTTGCAAGGTTGCTACTGATTCCCGATCAGAAAAATCAAAACCGGCAGAATTTTTTCTTTCCGGTAAGAAAATGGACGCTGGTAAAGGAATATTTTGGTTTAGCTTACTTAGCAAGTGATTAGCCTTACTTACTGGATCTTCAACCAAAGTGCTGATTGGCGCTTTTTCATCAACAATACGATTTACAAAAGAAGAATTTGCTCCATTTTCCAATAAACGACGAACCAGATAGGGTAATAAATCTTCGTGACTACCAACCGGCGCATAGATTCGGCATGGTATACCAAGACGATTTGCTGGAACAACCTGCTCATAAAGTTCGTTACCCATACCGTGCAGACATTGAAATTCAAAATCACGGTAATCACCCACTAGATTTAAAATCATGGCAACAGAATAGGCGTTATGGGTAGCAAACTGCGGGTAAATGGCATCTGTCATTGTCAATAATTTTTTAGCGCAGGCTTGAAACGAAACATCGGTAAATACTTTGCGGGTAAATACGGGGTACTCGGAAAACCCTTGCATTTGTGTTTTCTTAATTTCACTGTCCCAATAAGCACCCTTAATCAAACGAACCATCATTCGTCGTTGTTTGCTTCTTGCCAGAGCAGCCACCCAATCCAACAAATAAAATGCCCGTTTCTGATAGGATTGCACCGCCATTCCAAACCCATGCCAGCCATATAAGCTATCATCACTAAAAACACGTTCAATAACATCAAGGGATAAATCAAGTCGTTCTGACTCTTCCGCGTCAATCGTCAGCGCAATATCATATTGTTTGGCCAATTGAGCAAGCGCCAAGAGCTTCGGAGATAACTCCTCCATAACCCGCGCACGCTTTGCTTCTTGATAACGCGGATGTAACGCAGAAAGTTTTATTGAAATTCCTGCGCGCTGATAAACATTCGTACGCTCATCCACGCTATTCCCTATTGCTTCAATCGCTTCTTTATAAGCAGTGAAATAGCGCTCCGCATCGACAGCAGTGAGTGCGGCTTCGCCTAACATATCATAGGAATAGCGATACCCTATCGCTTCTTTTTTCTTCGCTCGAGATAATGCTTCCTTGATCGTTCGACCGGTAACAAATTGTTTACTCATAATACGCATTGCTTTATCAACAGCCTTACGCACAACCCCTTCACCGCTGCGGTTAATTAACTTGAATAAAGCCTTACTTAACACTGAGTCTGCACGCTCCGGGGTTAAAACCTTACCAGTAAGCATCAAAGCCCAGGTCGTTGCATTAACAAAAAAAGAATCACTTTGGCCTCGGTGTGCCTTCCAGTCAGCTGTTGTGAGTTTGTCTTTTATTAAACTGTCGATAGTAGCGTTGTCGGGTACACGCAATAACGCTTCCGCCAAACACATCAGTGCAATCCCTTCATCACTACTAAGAGAATACTGTGTCAAAAAGGAATCAATCCCTGTACTTTTCTTACGCTCGGAACGAACCTGTTCAACTAAGTGGGTTGCCGTATTGCGAATAGCAACAACTTGCTCACTACCTAATGCTGCTTTCTCGATAAGCTCGGTCATTAATGTTAATTCGTCAATCCGATAAGCTTTATTAATCTGCGCACGAGTACCTTGTGGAAATTGTGCTGAGTAGCGTTCAAGCATATTGCCTCCAATCCAACGGGTCAAAAAATATCAAGGGATAATAATGCAGAATATTTCTAATTGAAATCCATCTGTTGCAATCACAACAATAAAACAGGCTAAATCACAGCCCAAATGGGGCAAAAAAGGCTTACTCGACAAGCAAAAACAGATCTAATTACGCACTAATTGGTCTAATTTAGAACCGCAAGCCAGGCGTAAATTCGCGTAGTTAGTTTACATTTTGAACTATTTAATGTACTATTAGCCAATTAATTTAGTCTAAACATTTGTTAACCCTCTGAATTGATTAATATTTACCCCTAATGAGCAAGGATACCCCTTGTGATTTTACATTTGCATTAGTTGTAAATATAATCACCATCTTTCTGTAGACCTTGTTTCAAGGCGAGTTAACAAGAAAAAAGGAGTAATATGAGTACTATATTAAGCATACTTTCTGCGGCTTTCTTTTCCACTACCGCTACTACGGGGACTACACCCCATGGAATAAAAACTGGCTTTGATGTCAACAAACACGTTCAACATCTAAGTCAAAAAGCCCCTAAACTTAACAGAAGAGTTCTTAAGCTTGCTCTGACTGCTTATAAAAAAGCCGCCGACAAAGGCGCAGTTAAAAAGCCAGTTTTAACTGTTATTGATTATTCTTTACCTTCTAACAAACAACGGATGTGGATTTTTGATCTCAACAAAGAACGACTTTTATACAATACTTACGTAGCACATGGTAAGAATTCAGGAATGGATACCCCACACCATTTTTCTAACAAAGTTTCCAGTAAAGAAACCAGCCTAGGTACCTATGTTACCCGTAATACTTACATGGGCTCCAAGGGTTATTCATTAAACCTCCAGGGACTGGAAAGAGGTTTCAATGACAATGCATTTAACAGACGTGTGGTAATCCATGGTGCCTGGTATGTAGAACCGGATTTCATTAAGAAGGCCGGACGAGCAGGACGAAGCTGGGGATGCCCTTCTATTGCTAAAACCCTGGCGAAACCAGTGATTAACACAATTAAAGGTGGTTCAGTAGTGTTTGCTTACTATCCTGATAGCTACTACCTCTCTCATTCAGGTTACGCATCAGTATAAATAACAAAGCCAGGGTTTTTAGGCCCTGGCTTTTTGCAATCATCCTTTCAGGACATCCTGTCCTAAAAAAAATCATCCCTGATCATCATTTCCCTATGATTACAATTCCTTTTGGACGACCCCAAATCCGTTGAAGTCATGCTTAAAATTTAGCAATTAGCTTACTGTTGTGCAAGACAACCAATTATCATTCAAAAGAAGCATTTTCTTTCCTAAATAAAATTAAATCTTTACTATTCATAAAGTTACATTTAAATGGAGATAATTTCACCTGGTGATGTACCGTTTTCTTGCTGTAGATTGAGAAATATCTTGGAGTAATGCAAGACAGACTAGTGATAAAAGATAACTTAAAGTGTCTCAAATTGAATCCTCTTTATGCCTAATTATTTTACTCTTTAGTAGCAAAAAATTGAATTTTTACTGATTAAATCGCGAAACTGCCTTGCTAAAGCTACTATTTATGGTAGTTTAATCGGGATTTAGTTGCTTCAGAGTATGTGAGAATGAATAGGCAAAACGAAAGCGTTAAAAAAGATAAATTGCAAATCATTGATTGGTTAATAGAACATTTCCCCAATGCTTTTTTTAAAAAGGGAAATCAAGTCAAACCACTGCAAATTGGTATCTTCGATGACATTATCGATTTTTACGAACGTTTGGATACACCCACTTTCAGTAAGAAAGCCTTACGCGAAGCGCTTAGCTATTACAGTTCATCCCCTGCTTACTTAAACTGCCAAAAAGCCAACACAGCCCGTGTCGACTTATTTGGTAATGAAGTAGATGTCGTTACAGAGGAACAAGCTAAATATGCCCACCAACGTTACCAACAGCGTTACGTGGATAAAAAAGCTCAAGGCTTGAAGCAAGATACTAAATAGTTAACATCAACTGAATCTTTTAATCCTGCTATGCGGCTTAATGGATTATACGACAAGCCACTCATACCAATAAATTCAAGACCGGCTGTTCTTATCATGGCAACGATTTCGCTAGGTTTAATAAATTTATCAAAATCATGTGTCTGCTTAGGCAATAACCCTAATAAATATTCTGCTGCCAAAATCACTGTGGTATACGCTTTAAATGTTCTGTTGATGGTAGATAAAAAAAGATAGCCCCCTGGCTTTAGCAAGCGAGCACAATGCTCAATCACTAACTGTGGCTCCTGCACATGCTCCAGCATTTCCATGCAGGTCACCACATCAAACATTGGGCTCTCATAGTCTTCGATAGGACAACAAATATAATCAATGACCAATTTGCTTTCTTTGGCATGCGCTTTAGCAGCTTCGATTGCCTCTACTTCAACATCCAGGCCCGTTACTTTAGCACCCTGTACAGCCATCCCTTCACATAAAATACCGCCACCACAACCAACATCAAGGATTGTACTTTGTTTGAGCTCACAATAGTTATTTATGAATTCAAGGCGTGCAGGATTTATATCATGTAACGTTTTTAACGGCCCATCTTTATCCCACCAGCGTGCAGCATGCTGAGCAAATTTGGCAATTTCTTGCGAATCTATCGTCGATTTACTATTCATGGCAACTCAGTAAGTCCAAAGGTTTAAAAAAATCCAATACCATAGGATTGGAAATGAAACTCAAATTGTAAGGATGCTCTGCGATTAAGCAAGAAAAAAAACTAGCCTCTGGTATTTCTTCAGCAATACGACCGAATAAAATTAACTGCAAAGATTGATTGTATTGAGCAAGTTGCGTTAATAAACTGTGCATGAAAGGACGCCAGTGCTTTGCATGAAACCTTACCTTATCTTCACTATAGACCAAAGAAGCATTTAAAAGTAAAAATCCTTTATTAATCATTGAGATAAAAAACTGTTCTGCTGTTTGCCAATAATCCGATTTATCAAGCCTCGCAATAGCTGCTTGTGAGCGATCCTGTTGCAAATCACCTCGGGCAACCAATAACATTTTTATCCAGTTACGCAGAGAAGTTGCACGGTTCACTTCTTTGCTAAGTCCTGTTTGGCTCCACAAATTATGAACCGAGTTATCCCAAAACGCATAACCATTCGCTGATTCGGGACGAGGATAAGGCGATTCACCCAATAAAATATACTTCGTATCACAAAGAGGGAGACTAAAAGCAGCAAACAAAGTATTGATACCCGGCAACCAATGACTACTATTTTGTAATTGCAAAAGATAATCTTTATCAACCTGCTCAAGGGCCTGAGCAACTATCCTTTGCCATTGCGGATGGATTTTTTCCAATAAAAAGTACACGATTTCTCCAACAAAATCAGCATTATACAAAGTTCAATCACCTCTTCCTATTCTTAGAGTCTTCTTGTTCCACTTAGGTTAATAAAAATCCATTAATCCATTGCTATACACCCCTTGAAGAGGCCTACTATATTGCGGAGCATGAGAATTTCAGCTAATGTCATAAGCTTTGCGTATGAGTGAATGTAATGGATCGAGTAACAAAGGAATTGGTTCACGCTTTGAGTGGCCGTAAGCAGGTCATGATAGAGCAATTACATCAATTCTGCGCCATCAACTCTGGTACAGAAAATTTACAAGGATTGGCACAGATGCATCAGTTGTTAAGCACTGCATTCATGCCTATCGGGGATAAAATACAAACGCCTAAACCACCTGCTACAACCACCATCAACATGACGGGCGACACGATAGTCCAACATTGCGGAGATATCCTTTTCATTCGTAAACGACCTGAATTAAAACGTCGTGTTCTACTGTGTGGGCATATGGATACAGTCTATGCGGCAAATCACCCTTTTCAAAACCTAACCTACTTGAATGATAATGAAATAAACGGCCCTGGTGTTGCTGATATGAAAGGGGGCCTTATCGTAATGTTACATGCGTTGGCTGCTTTTGAAGAAAGTTCTACAGCGTCCGAACTCGGGTGGGATGTAATGATTAATGCCGATGAAGAAATTGGCTCCCCTACTTCAAGCCCTTTTTTGGCAGAAATTGCTGCTAACTATCAGGCTGCATTGATTTACGAACCGGCCATGAATACCAAGGGTACATTGGCTAAAAATCGTCGCGGCAGCGGCAAATTGACCCTCGTTGCTACCGGTAGATCAGCGCATGTTGGTCGTGCTTTCTTTGAGGGGCGAAACGCTATTTGTTATCTTGCTGAGGCAATTACCGGTATCCATGCACTAAATGGACAACGGGATGGTATTACTATCAATGTGGGTAAAATTGCTGGTGGCGAAGCATTGAATGTCGTACCTGATAAGGCAGTTACCAAATTGGATGTTCGTATCAATCAACCAGACGATGAAGCATGGGTAAGACAGCAACTCACTACGCTTATCAATAAAATGAAACGTGACGATTATTCATTAACCCTTCATGGCGAATTCGGCCGGCCAGTTAAACGAATTAGTGAGGGGACTGAACGGCTATTTAACCGCATCAAACAGGTTGGGCGAGAACTTGGTTTATCCATAGACTGGCAAGATAGTGGCGGCTGTTGTGATGGCAACAATCTTGCGCAACATGGTTTAGCGGTTATTGATACCTTAGGTGTTCGTGGAGGCAATATTCATAGTCCCAATGAATTTGTCTTACTGGATAGTCTTGTTGAACGTGCTTCACTTAGTACCCTGTTACTTCTTGATTTAGCAAGTGGTGGACTTGAGGAATTAATAAGATGATGCTATTTCGCCGTGCGCGAGAAACTGATCTGGATGCTATTTTTCATCTTGCTGAACATTGCGGTATTGGCATGACCACACTGCCAAAAGATAAAGAACTTCTCCATAAACGCCTTGCCTGGTCTTGTGCTTCCTTTGAGAAGACGGTCCACAAGCCAAGAAGTGAGTACTATTTATTTGTATTGGAAGAACCAGAAAAAGGGCAAGTTATTGGAACCTCGGCGATTGAAGCAGCAACCGGACATGAACTCCCTTTCTACTCCTACAAGTTATCTAAACGCACCCGAATCTGCCATTCTCTTAATATTCGCAGTGATTATGAAGTACTGAGCCTGGTTAATGACAATCAGGGACGCAGTGAAATATGTACTTTGTTTCTAGAGCCTGCTTACAGACAGAGTAGTAATGGTTTGCTTCTTTCACGAGCCCGTTTTCTCTTTATTGCCCACTATCCCAATCGCTTTGCCTCTACCATCATTGCCGAAATGCGCGGCATCTCCGATGAATGGGGGCACTCCCCTTTCTGGGATAATGTAGGAAGGCATTTTTTTCATATGCCTTTTGCTGATGCTGATCGCTTAACAATCTCGACAAACAAGCAATTTATTGCGGATTTAATGCCAAGAAACCCACTGTATGTCAAATTACTTGCACCAGAAGCACAAGCAGTTATTGGCAAACCACATCAATCTACTGTCCCAGCAATGAATATCTTGTTACATGAAGGCTTTCGCTACCACTGCTATGTCGACATTTTCGATGCAGGCCCCACAATTGAGGCTCCACGCAACCAGATACGCACGCTTGCAGCCAGTCGCATTATGACTATTAAAAGTATTAGTGATGAAGTTGGTAGCAAACGTTTTTTACTTGCAAATACGAAACTTGATTTTCGCGCCACCGTTAGTCAAGCTATTTTCAATACTGAGCAAGCATCCTGTATTATCAGCAAGGAAACCGCTCGACTCTTGGAAGTGAAGCGAGGTGATTGTATACGTATCGCCCCTTTACAGCTTGAAGAACCAACTATTTATAGTGAGCAGAAAAAATGAATTTAGGCCAACAAAATGACAGCACGGCAAATCATTATTTTGGAGGCCATTGGGTACAAGGAGAAGGAAAACCTTTTGTCTCAAGGAATCCTGCAGATAATTCAGTAATTTGGCAAGGTACTAGCGCAACGCCTATAGAAATAGCAAAAGCCTGTGAGGCAGCCCATCTCGCTTTGCCTTATTGGTCCTCTATGGATGTTTCTACGAGAGCCAACTATTTGCAGCTTTTTGCCAAGGAAGTGGAAAAAAAACGTAATGAGCTTACCTACCTGATTTCCTTGGAAACAGGGAAACCTTTATGGGAAGCGTTAACCGAAGTTAATGCTGTTATCGCTAAAATTAATTTATCGATTCAAGCCTATCAAGAGCGTAATGCAGAAAAACAAACCACACTGCC
Organism: Legionella feeleii; assembly: GCF_001467625.1. Taxonomy (GTDB): domain Bacteria; phylum Pseudomonadota; class Gammaproteobacteria; order Legionellales; family Legionellaceae; genus Tatlockia; species Tatlockia feeleii. Next base: position 56,208 of record NZ_LNYB01000028.1, on the reverse strand, counting down.
CGATGCAAACGCCTGCCTGCGTTATAAGCCACATGGCGTTGTTGCTGTTCTGGGTGCCTTTAATTTTCCTGCCCATTTAAGTAATGGTCATATTGTACCCGCCCTATTAGCAGGAAATACAGTGATCTATAAACCAAGTGAGTTGGCTCCAGCAGTTGCACAATTCATTATTCACTGCTGGCACGAAAGCGGTTTGCCGCAAGGTGTCATTAATTGTGTGCAAGGCAATGCTGATTGCGGCAAAGAACTCCTCTCAGCCGACATCCAGGGCGTTTACTTTACAGGCAGCTATCGTACAGGCCAACAGATTCACCAACATTTTAGTGACAAACCTGAGGTTATCTTAGCACTGGAGATGGGGGGCAATAATCCACTCATCATCGATGAGGTTAATGATGTGAATGCTGCTATTTATCATACGCTGGTTTCCACAATGATCACTGCCGGCCAACGGTGTAGTTGTGCGAGGCGAATACTCATTGCAGATAACCAATTGGGTGATCAAATCCTTGCACGTTTTATAAACGCTTGTGAAAAAATTCGTATTGGCGCATTTACCGATAAGCCAGAGCCTTTCCTAGGGCCCGTTATTAGTCACGAGCATGCCCTACTGCATCTGCAGGCACAGGAAAAACTGCTTGCAAATGGCGGTGTTGCCTTGTTAAACATGTCCTTAATTACCGAAAAGACAGGTTTACTTTCTCCCGGCATCATTGATATGACAAAAGCTCATACAGTTGTTGATGAAGAAATTTTTGCTCCCTTGGTTCAGGTTTATCGTTATCAGAATTTTGAAGACGCTTTGGCACTTGCCAATCAAACACGTTATGGCTTGGTTGCAGGCTTGTTAAGCGACAATCCAGAACACTATGAGCAGTTCTATCATACGGTACGTGCAGGCTTAATCAATTGGAATAGACCAACCACTGGCGCTGCAAGCAGCCTTCCATTTGGTGGTATAGGTCGTAGTGGTAACCATCGTCCCAGCGCTTATTTTGCTACAGATTATTGCGCTTATCCTATTGCCAGTATGGAGCAACCTCATTTAACTACGCCAGCGCAACTATTGCCCGGCATCGATTTGAGCTAAGTTTATGCAAACCTATGAATTAAATTTGGATGGCTTGGTTGGTCCAACCCACAATTATGCAGGCCTTGCTGCAGGTAACCTTGCTTCGGCATCAAATGCAATGAGTATCTCAAATCCTCAGGCAGCAGCACTCCAGGGGCTTGCTAAAATGCGCTTATTGCATCAATCCGGCATCAAGCAGGCTCTATTGCCACCGCACCAACGCCCTAATCTACAATTATTGTATCAATTGGGGTTTAGCGGTACGGCTGCACAACAGATTGAAAAAGCTTATCGCAGCGCTCCTGAGTTGTTGAATGCTTGCTATTCTGCTTCCAGTATGTGGACTGCTAACGCCGCAACTGTTTCAGCAAGCATTGATACTGCTGATAAGCGAGTTCATTTTACGGCAGCCAATTTAATTAGTAATTTACATCGCTATCAGGAAGCCGATTTTTCAAGTTATTTGTTGCAAACGCTCTTTCATGATAAAACTTACTTTAACCATCACCCTGTACTACCGAAAAGTGCTATCACAGGTGATGAAGGTGCAGCCAATCATAATCGTCTATGCACGAAGCATAATAAAGCCGCTATAAATCTATTTGTTTACGGTAAACAGGCATTAGCAAAAAACTCTGGCTCACCGAACAGTCCCTTAAAATACCCGGCACGGCAAACACTTGAAGCCTCACAGGCAATTGCCCGATCGCATTTGTTAAATCCCAATCAAGTTATTTTTGCCTGCCAAAATCCACTGGCAATTGATCAGGGTGTTTTTCATAATGACGTAATCGCTGTCGCCAATGAATCGGTGCTATTCATTCATGAAGATGCTTTTTGGGGTCAAACAGAGCTTCTGAATGAGTTACAAACTAAAGCTGACTTTGAAATTCAGATCCTGAAAGTTAGCCGTAATCGCCTCAGTGTCGCTGAAGCGGTGGACTCTTATCTCTTTAACTCACAACTTATTACCCTACCTAATGCCCCAGAAAATAGCAGGATGATTTTGATTGCTCCTGGTGAATGCCAGGAAAATACTGTGGTTAAGGCACTGATTGATGAGTTACTAGCGGATAATACAAATCCTATCGCTGCTGTGCACTATCTTGATCTTAGGCAAAGTATGCGTAATGGAGGCGGCCCCGCTTGCCTGCGATTACGTGTTCCTTTAACCGAATTAGAGCTACAAGCGATGCACCAGGGTGTCTTAGTAAATGATACGCTACTAGACCGCCTTGAGGTTTGGGTTAAACGCCATTACCGTACTCAATTACAAGCTAACGACTTGCGTGATCCCTTGCTTATTGATGAGTGTTTATCAGCCCTGGATGAATTAAGCAGTCTCTTAAACCTGGGGGCAGTTTATCCTTTTCAACGCGAAAAAATTGAGTAAGGTATGTGGAAAACTTTCGCAGGACGATGTATTTATCGCTCATCAGCAGGCGTCAGAGTTTTTCAAAATCTTTTCTTTCGTTGGTTAAAATTTGATGGCACTGCGTTACAAACTGTTTTAAACAGATATTTTCCCCAGCGACCAGCGTTAAGGTATATCAAATCGCTTATTTTAACAGTGCAATTACAACCAACTGATTGTTGTATGCTAGGTCTTGGGGGCGGCGGAGCGGCTCATGCGTTAGCTTCCTTGGTAGACTCTCAACTGACAGTGGTAGAAAACAATAGTGAAGTGATTGATATTGCGAAACGATTTTTTATGATTAATAACCTTAAAAACGTTCATATCGTACATCAGGATGCCAGTATTTTTTTGCAACAAGCTACCCCGCAATTTCAACATCTACTTGTTGACTTATTCAGTGCTGAAGTCTTCCCACCCCAATGTAATACGGAACAGTTTTTTGCTAATTGTAAGCATTCCCTGTTACCTGGCGGTATTCTTGCGGTAAATTTAGCGAACAGACATGAACAATGGCCAATTTTTCAACTTATCCGACAACAATTTTTATCTGCTACAGTCGCTTTACCAGTTAAAAATTGCCCCAACATGATCATATTAGCTTGCAAAAGCGAGACAGTGGCTTCTTTACTAGATCTTCTTAAGCAGAGTAAAAAAATTAAACATTTGACTTGGGATAGCAAATGGGGTTGTATAGCGGAGATGAAAAACTAGGTAGCAAGAAGGTCGAAGCTGGATTCTGCGGACAAGCTGCGGAACGTAGGTTCAATATCTACCGAAAGCATAAGTGCCAAGATAAGAGTACCGACATTTCGCTAGATTGAGTGCTTATGCCTTGATTTTCGAGCATCGCAGCGAAGCGCAGAAAATCAAGGCATAAGCGCCAAGATAGTAGAAATGTATTAAATTTCCATTAAATCTTTTTCTTTTTCAACAAGTGCTGCGTCAACATCAGCGATGTATTTATCAGTGAGCTTCTGAATAATTTCTCCGGCTCGACGCTCATCATCTTCAGAAATTTCTTTCTCTTTGACAAGCTCTTTAAGGTGGGTATTTGCATCACGGCGTATATTACGAATCGCTACCCGACCTTGCTCACCCTCAGCTCTGACAACACGAATCAATTCTTTACGACGCTCCTCAGTCAAAGGAGGCATCGGTACGCGGATCGCACTACCTGCTGTTGCTGGGTTTAAGCCTAAATCAGAGGTCAAAATCGCTTTTTCAATGGCTGCGACCATCGCTTTTTCCCAAGGTGTTACCAATAAAGTCCGGGAATCACTACTCGTAATATTCGCTACTTGATTCAAAGGAGTTAGTGTACCGTAGTAATCGACTTGTACATGATCCAATAAGCCGGCGTTAGCACGACCAGTCCGAATCTTAGTCAAATCATGTTGCAAAGTCTCAACGGTTTTTTTCATCCGCTTTTCAGCGTCTTGTTTAATATCATTGATCATGGTTTGCTCCTACTATAGTACCAACACGTTCACCAAGGACGATTTTCTTTAGCGCATTTGGAGCCGTCAGGTTAAATACTTGTAAAGGCATACCGTGATCCTGGCATAAGCAAATGGCAGTGGAATCCATTACCTGTAATCCGTCACTCAATACTTTTTTGTAGGTTAAGTAATCATAACGGGTCGCCAGAGGATTTTTAATCGGATCATCCGAATAAATACCGTCTACCTTTGTCGCTTTTAACACGACATCCGCTCCAACTTCAATGGCACGTAAACAGGCAGCAGAATCAGTCGTAAAAAACGGATTTCCAGTACCCGCAGCAAAAATAACGACATGCCCATTGCGTAAGTGGGTAATTGCTTTACGGCGGTGGTAAGGGTCAACCATTCCCATCATAGGAATTGCCGACATTATCCGCGCTGGTAAATCAATACGCTCCAACGCATCCCTCAAGGCCAAGGCGTTCATGACAGTGGCAAGCATACCCATATGATCGCCGGTAACTCGGCCTAATCCAGCCTCAGACAAGGCTTTACCACGAAATAAATTGCCACCGCCAATTACCAAGCCGACTTCAACACCCATGTGAATAAGTTCAGCCACTTCATTGGCGATACGATCCAGAACAGACGGGTCAATACCAAATTGGGCTTGTCCCATTAACGCTTCACCACTGTACTTAAGTAAAATGCGTTTATATTTTAATTGCGGATGCTGATTACCATTCATAATTAATCACGAACCTGAGCCATTACTTCTTCTACGAAATTATCTTCTTTCTTCTCTATACCCTCACCTACTTCGAAGCGGATGAAAGAGATTACTTCAGCATTTTTTTCTTTTAGCAATTGCCCCACTTTCTTGTTGGGATCTTTCACAAAAGGCTGACCTAAGAGACTGACTTCATCAATAAACTTGTTGATACGTCCTTCGATCATTTTGTCAATGATGTCTTGCGGCTTACCACTCTCGCGTGCTTGTGCTGTGAAAATATCACGCTCATTTTCGATCGCTTCTGCAGGAACCTGATCACGATTAACTACCAGTGGACGGCTGGCAGCAATATGCATGGCAATATCTTTTGCAAGCGCTTCATCACCATTTTTAAGAGCGACCATAACACCAATGCGAGTACCATGGAGGTAGAAACCAATAACGCCATCACACTGCATTCTCTCCATGCGACGCAACTTGATATTCTCACCGATTTTAGCTACGAGTTCTTGTCGTGCTTGTTCAACTGTATTACTAGCACCGATTAAGGTTTCATTTGCTAAAGCAGTCATGTCGTTGGCTGCGCTGCTTAATGCTGTTTCCGCAACTTTACCAGCAAACCCAGTGAAATTCTCATCACGGGCTACGAAGTCAGTTTCGCTATTAATTTCTAACATAACAGCAGAGCGGCCGTCAGCTGCCCGAGCAACAACGATAACCCCTTCTGCAGCAACTCTATCTGCTTTCTTATCAGCTTTAGCCTGTCCAGCTTTACGCATTTCAGAAATTGCCAGCTCAATATCACCGTTAGTAGCAATCAAGAATTTCTTGCATTCCATCATTCCAGCGCCAGTACGCTCACGTAATTGCATAACTAATGCAGCACTAATCGACATATTTCAATCCTCCACATAGCAAAAAGGGGGCACGTTAACGACGCAACGCCCCCCTTTATATTCAAAATTAATTACTCATCCGCTTTGTCTGATTCTTTATCAGCAACAGCAATCTCCACAAACTCAGCATCGGATGGCACACCACCAACTGTGTTACCACGCTTAGCATCGAGGATGGCATCTGCAATACAACGAACATAGATATCAACTGCTCGCATAGAATCATCATTACCAGGAATAACGTAATCGATGTTATCAGGGGAGTTATTAGTATCAACAATACCGATAACAGGAATTTTTAAACGTCGAGCTTCTTCAACAGCAATGTGCTCAAAACCAACGTCAACAACAAACAATGCGTCAGGCAATCCACCCATATCTTCGATACCGCCTAAACCACGCTCTAATTTTTCAAGCTCTCTAGTTAGCATCAAGGCTTCTTTCTTGATCATTGATTCAAAGATGCCTTTATCACGCATTTCTTTCAACTCTTTCAAGCGGAAAATAGATTGACGAACTGTTTTGTAGTTAGTCAACATACCACCTAACCAACGGTGATCAACATAGGGCATGCCACAGCGCTTTGCATGCTCACGAATACTGTCTTGAGCTGCTCTTTTAGTGCCCACAAACAGAATTTTCGCTTTATTAGAAGCTAAACGACCAACATAGTTGGTAACATCATTCAGCATTGGCAGCGTTTTTTCCAGGTTGATGATATGGATCTTGTTTCGCGAACCAAAAATGAACTCCGCCATTTTAGGGTTCCAAAAACGGGTTCTATGCCCAAAGTGAGCGCCCGCTTCGAGTAATTCACGCATACTAACATTCATTAATAAATCTCCAGGGTTATGCCTCCACGCCCCCCATACGGTACCCTTTTGTGGGACCCAACCGTATGTGACGAAACGTGTGTGTCGTTAAAAGCGCCATATTTATACCACAAGCAGGGGTTATCAGCAAATGTAATTGACTTTATTTAATAATTAATTTTAGCGAGAAACACGCAAAAATAATTGGCTACGTCTATACTGCTTGCTGTAACTCAAAAAAAATTAACTAAGGATAGTATCATGACTAAAAGAATATTCACTGCAATAACGCTCGCCTTTTCATTATTTGCGGCTCAAACCTTAGTGGCCTCCACTTCAACACAAGTAACACAAGGATGTAATTGCTGTGTTGGCGGCATGGGGCAAATTCTTAAGGCTTTGAATCTTAATGCGGATCAACAAGCGAAAATAAAAGCAATCAAAGCTCAACTCAAATCAGATACGAAAGATACCTGGGCTCAACTAGACGATGTTCGTGGACAAATCAATGCACTCATTCAGTCTGGCCAGGTCGATGAAGCCCAACTGGATAGTTTGGTTGATAAAAAAATGGAGCTTCTCGGTAAGGGAATAAAAACTAAAATTAAAGCCAGAAACCAAATGTATAATGTCCTTACTGTTGAACAAAAAAACCAATTTCAATCATTATTGAAACAACAAATGGAAAAACGCAAACAACTTTTTAAAGCTTGTCACTAAGTTGATATACCCCCGCATAGCGGGGGTTTATTTTATATTGCTTATTCAGTTGTATGGTGGAAAAACTATGCTTGATTCTCATATCCCTCTCATTACGATCTTAGTCTCTGGTTTTGGTTTAGCTTTTTTATTTGGTTATGTGGCTTATCGTTTACGCATCTCTCCTATTGTTGGTTATCTTCTGGCTGGTGTTGCTATTGGTCCATCAACTCCCGGCTATACTGCAAATTATGCGCTTGCTTCGGAGCTCGCTGAAATTGGCGTTATCCTCCTGATGTTTGGAGTTGGACTTCATTTTTCTGTCAAGGATCTCCAATCTGTCAAAAAAATCGCTATTCCTGGCGCCATTGTACAAATGGTCATTGCAACGTTATTAGGAACTGCATTTTCTTGCCTCCTGGGATGGCCGCTCGTAGCAGGATTCGTGTTTGGTCTTGCCTTATCAGTTGCAAGTACTGTGGTGTTATTGCGTGCTTTAGAAGAATGGGATTTGCTGAAAACAATTTATGGCCGCATAGCCGTCGGTTGGTTAATTGTTGAAGACCTGGCAGTTGTAATTATCCTTGTGTTTATCCCGCCGATGGCTGCGCTATCCAGTTATGAGACAGGTGCAAGCCCGTCATCTTACTTTAACCACGAAATAGCAATGGCCTTTTTGATAACGCTACTCAAAGCAGCCAGCTTTATTGTTCTTATGTTAATTTTTGGTCAGCGCTATATCCCTCGTTTGCTCTATAGCGTTGCCAGTAAAGGGTCAAACGAACTATTTCGCCTGGCGGTGCTTTCTGTAGCCTTGGTTGTTGCCTTTGCGGCAGCTAAATTATTCGGCGTTTCTTTTGCCCTAGGTGCTTTTTTTGCCGGTATGTTTCTCGGTGAATCCACCTTAAGTCATCGCGCAGCCCAGGAAACACTCCCTCTACGCGATGCTTTTGCTGTCTTGTTCTTTGTGTCAGTAGGTATGTTATTGCGCCCTGACATTTTAGTTGAACACCCTTTTCTGGTGCTTATAACTGCCTTGATAATCATTTTAGGGAAATCGATTGCAGCATTTCTCATTGTTATTTTGTTTCGTTATCCTTTTTATACGGCTCTTACCATTTCGGTAAGTCTCGCCCAAATTGGTGAATTTTCATTTATTCTTGCTGAACTGGGTTACAAACTGGGAATCCTTTCACAGCAGGCTAAAGACCTGATTCTTGTCGGTGCCTTTATTTCTATTGTTGTGAATCCGTTTCTGTTCAAAATGGTTAATCCATTCATTCCCAGAAAAAGGGATCGCCAATCTTAATTTTCCCTTTATAATTAAATAGGCCTCTTTCGAAATTCGCTGCAGTGAGTGTTGATAAAGATAAGCTTATGCTACTATTAAATTTTTTGTGGATTAAACAATGGCAGTAACAATTAAGACCCCTGAAGAAATTGAGAAAATGCGCGTAGCTGGCAAACTGGCAGGTGAAGTATTGGAAATGATAGGGCCCCACGTGCAAGAAGGAATTACTACAGATGAACTCAACTCAATCTGTCATGATTATATTGTCAATGAGCAGAAAGCCATTCCTGCACCATTGAATTATAATGGTTTTCCAAAATCAATTTGCACTTCAATTAACCATGTGGTCTGTCATGGCATCCCAGGCAAAAAGGCTCTAAAAGACGGTGATATTATCAATATCGATATCACAGTGATTAAAGATGGTTATCACGGTGACACCAGTAAAATGTTTTTTATTGGTAATCCCTCTGTCAAAGCCAAGCATGTCGTTGCTGTTGCTCATGAATGCCTGTTTATTGGAATTAACATGGTAAAACCCGGCGTGCGTTTAGGTGACATTGGCCATGCGATTCAACAACACGCTGAAAAAAATCGCTGCTCAGTCGTTCGTGAATACTGTGGGCATGGTATTGGGCGTATTTTTCATGAAGATCCACAAGTTCTCCACTATGGTACGCCAGGAACTGGCGAAATGTTACGCCCTGGAATGACATTTACTATTGAACCGATGGTCAATATTGGAAAACATCATACTCGATTGCTACCTGATAACTGGACTGTGGTTACCAAAGATCACAGCTTATCTGCCCAATGGGAGCATACCTTGCTAGTTACTGACGACGGGGTTGAAATTCTCACTTTACGTAATGAAGAACGATAATCGCGTTTTAAAACAATCCATCAAACAGCTCAAGGATGAACTGTGTGAGGAATTTTGCCAAAAAGGAAGTATTAGTACCATCACCCGTAAATTAGTCACCTTTATTGATAAAGTTCTTTGTACACTTTTCCAAAAAAATCACCTGCACCTGGGTAATAAATTTTGTCTTTTGGCTTTAGGCAGTTATGGACGTCGAGAGTTACAACTGTATTCTGATGTTGATTTCCTGTTGCTTCACACTGAAAAAATTACCAAAACACATTCACAACGTGCCCAGGCGTTCATTCAGGATTGCTGGGATGTTGGTTTGGATATTAGCCATCAAATAACTACTGTCGCAGCTTGTGCTGAGCTAGCCAGTAAAGATTTAAGTGTAATATCCAGTATTCTTGATATGTATTTAATTTGCGGCCGTGGTGCATTGATGGAAGAATTGCTCTATCAAACCCATCCTCTGCATATGTGGTCGAGCCACGATTACTTTTTTGCCAAACAACAAGAGCAGCAACAGCGTTATGCGAAATACGGTGAAACTGCCTATAACCTGGAGCCCAATGTCAAATATGGTTCTGGTGGCTTACGTGATTTACATACTTTATTAAGTATTGGCAAACGCCATTTTGGCATTAAGAAATTGGCAGATGGGATTAGTAGTGGTTTTATTACCGATAAAGAATATGAAGAACTAATCTACTGCCAACATTTTTTATGGCGGGTCCGCTTCGCTTTGCATATGTTGGCTGAGAAGCGAGAAGAGCGCTTACTATTTGATTATCAAGTTAAATTAGCAACACTTTTTGGCTTCAAGGACAATACAAGCTCATTAGCCATTGAACAATTTATGAAAGCCTATTTCAAAATTATAAAGCGTAACCGTGAGCTTAATGAAATGTTGGTACAATGGTTTTCTGAAGCAATTGTCCATCATCAAAAACAACTAATTACTCGTTTAGACAGCGCTTTTCAGCTCTCAAACAATTATATTGAAGTAAGGCACCCCAAAGTCTTTGCCCAAAAACCCCAAGCCTTACTTGAATTATTCTTATGGATGGCCAAACGCCCTGACATTGAGGGTGTTCGAGCAAGCACTATTCGACTAATTCGCCAACATCTTTATTTAATGAATAAACAATTTCGCTCTTCCAAAGCGGCGACGCAATGTTTTCTTGCCATTTTCAATACGGCACAAAATCCTTATGAAGCCTTACATCACATGAACCGATATGGGATCCTGGGCCATTATCTGGATTGTTTTGCTGCAGTAACTGGACAGATGCAATATGATTTATTCCACATCTATACTGTTGATCAACATACACTTTTCGTAATTCGAAATTTAGCTCGTTTTCTGAAAATCGACTATAACAAACAATTTCCTTTAGCCGCACAATTAATGGCTACGATTAAGAAACGTGGTATTTTATATTTATCTGCCCTCTTTCATGATATTGCTAAAGGACGTGGCGGTGATCACTCCGAACTAGGAGCCGAAGAAGCGCAGCAATTTGCTCTACGCCATAAATTATGTGAGGAAGATAGAGACTTACTGGTTTGGTTGGTACGCAATCATTTATTAATGTCGCAAACAGCGCAACGGCAGGATATTTATGATCCCAAAACCATTCGTCAGTTTTGTAGTTGCCTCCCCAAGGCAGATTATCTTGACTACCTCTATCTACTCACTGTAGCCGATATCTGCGCCACTAACCAGACACTGTGGAATGCCTGGAAAGACTCCTTATTACGGGAATTATACTGGGCAGCCCATCAAGCCATGCAACAGGAGCAAACCCAGCTGGATGAAACTGTTCTTATCAACCAACGCAAACAAGAAGCGCTTGCTATTTTGCTAAGCGAAGCTGTCTCATCGGCTGCAATTGAAGAATTATGGTCACATTTTAAAGGCAGGTATTTTCTCCATGAACCACCTGAGGTTATCGCCAGACACACTGCCGCTATTCTTAACTGCCAGCAATTTCCTCTTGTACTTATTATGCCGCATCATAGCGAAGGTGGAACGGAAGTATTCATCTATATGCCACACCGGGATGAACGATTTACTATCACGACAACCGTACTAAGCAATCATTATGCAACGATTCAGGAAGCGGCTATTTTAACCTGCGAAAATAATTACGATCTCGATACTTACATTATTCTTGATGAACATCATCAAGCTTTTTTCGATGAACGCAGAACTGCCGATATTCAACAAGCATTAATGAGTCAATTAGCTGATAAAACCCAACTACCTACTATCTCGCACCGCAGGATTTCACGCACACAAGCCCATTTTAACCTAAAACCACAAATTACCTTTAGTGAAGATAATCAACATCAACACACCCGTTTATTCTTAGTCACCGCTGATCGGCCTGGTTTATTAGCCAATATCAGTCGCGTATTCCTAAAACTACGTATTTATTTGCACAATGCAAAAATTGCTACTGCGGGTGAACGAGCAGAAGATATGTTCTTTATATCCACTGAGAGAGGCCATCCCTTGAATAAGGAAGAAAAGGACTTACTTAAACAAATACTGATTACGGCTCTAACTAACGACGGTTTTTGAAAAAATCAGCCAATAGCGTAGCACAAGGCTGTTGCATTATCCCTTCATCAATTTGCACCTGATGATTCAGTGGGTACCCTTGTAATAAATTATAAACGGAACCTGCTGCGCCGGCCTTAAAATCACGCGTGGCAAAGACCAGACGCGCAATACGGGCATGAATCAAAGCACCAGCACACATCGAACAAGGTTCCAGGGTAACATAGAGCGTCGTGTTTAAGAGTCTGTAGTTATGAAGACGAGTTGCTGCGGCCCGGATAGCGATTAACTCGGCATGGGCGCAAGGATCATTCGTTTGAATGACCTGATTCCATCCTTGTCCTAACAAAGTAACATTATCGTCAGCAACTAAAACTGCTCCGACAGGGACCTCACCCTGCTCTTTGGCTTTAAGCGCAAACTCATAAGCCTGCGCCATCCAAAATGCATCATTTATTCCCATTCAATCGTCGCGGGTGGTTTACCAGAAATGTCATAAGTAACACGTGACACACCAACAACTTCATTGATAATACGGTTGGATACCTGCGCTAGAAAATCCCAAGGCAATTGGGCCCAGTGCGCAGTCATGAAATCAATGGTTTCAACAGCGCGCAAACAAATCACATAATCATAGCGACGACCATCACCCATTACACCAACGCTTTTCACTGGTAAAAAAACGGCGAAAGCTTGGCTAACTTTGTGGTATAAATCAGCAGCATGCAACTCTTCAAGGTAAATAGCATCCGCCTGGCGTAAAATATCCGCATACTCTTTTTTAACTTGACCTAAAATCCGAACGCCAAGCCCTGGTCCAGGAAACGGGTGGCGGTAAACCATTTCGTAGGGTAAACCCAATTCCAACCCAATTTTGCGTACTTCGTCTTTAAACAATTCGCGGATCGGTTCCAATAGCTGTAAATTTAACGTTTCTGGTAACCCACCCACATTATGATGAGACTTAATCACGACAGCTGCACCATTCGTTTTTGTGGCAGCTGATTCGATAACATCAGGATAAATAGTGCCTTGAGCTAACCACTTCACTTCAGGTATGCGTTGTGCCTCTTCATCAAAAACCTCAATAAAAGTATGTCCAATAATTTTTCGCTTTTTCTCAGGACAATCAACTCCCTCTAAGGCTTTTAAAAATCTTTTTTCTGCATTGACAGCAATAACCCGTATTCCCATATGTTGGCCAAACATAGCCATAACTTGCTCTGCTTCATTTAATCGTAGCAAGCCGGTATCAACAAAAACACAGACTAATTGCTTACCGATAGCGCGATGCAATAAAGCAGCAACTACCGATGAATCCACTCCGCCGGAAAGCCCTAATAAAACGTGCTGATCACCAACTTGCTGCCGAACAGTCGTTATGGCTTGCTCAATAATATTATCAGCGGTCCAATTGGTTTCAGCCTTACAAATATCGACTACAAAACGCTGCAAAATACGCAAGCCCTGTAAAGTGTGAGTCACTTCAGGATGAAATTGCAAACCATACCAATGCTTTTCTTCATTCGCCATACCAGCAATTGGTGCATTCCGTGTTTCACAAATAACTTTAAAACCAGGAGGAAGAGCCGTCACCTTGTCCCCATGACTCATCCACACATCCAACAAAGCATCACCTTCTGATGTCGCTCGATCTTCAATATTATCCAATAATTGGCTATGCCCATGCAGGCGCAATTCAGCATAACCAAATTCACGAATAGTCGAAGATTGCACTTCGCCACCCAGTTGCACTGCCATTGTTTGCATGCCGTAACAAATACCTAACAAGGGTACCCCGGATGTAAATAACCAGTCAGATGCACGCGGGTTCGTATGAAGAGTCACTGTAGAGGGACCGCCAGAAAGAATAATACCGCAAGGCTCCAAAGCCTCCAGCGCATTCTTTTCAACATCAAAAGGATGAATTTCACAATACACCCCTATTTCGCGCACACGTCGTGCTATCAACTGCGTATACTGAGAACCAAAATCAAGAATAATAAGCGGACGCTTTTTTATATTTTTCATCATAATCAATTATCAACCTGATAATTAGGTGCCTGTTTAGTAATACTTACATCATGTACATGTGACTCACGCATACCCGCATTGGTCACTTGAACAAATTCAGCCTTTTCATGCAACTCAGCAATTGTATTACAACCTGTATACCCCATGCATGAACGCAAGCCACCGATCATTTGATGAATAATGGTTTGTACAGGGCCTTTATAAGCAACGCGGCCTTCAATACCTTCAGGTACCAATTTTTCAGCACCTTGGCTAGTGTCCTGGAAATAACGATCACTTGATCCCTGTGCCTGTGCCATAGCTCCGATAGATCCCATGCCACGATAATTTTTATAAGTACGTCCCTGATAAAGCTCAATCTCGCCAGGAGATTCTTCCGTACCAGCAAACATTCCTCCCAACATGACAGTATAAGCACCGGCTGCTAACGCTTTACAGATATCACCGGAAAAGCGGATACCACCGTCTGCTATAAGAGGCACTTTACCTTTAAGTCCTGCTGCAACATTCGCTATAGCAGTAATTTGTGGGACACCAACTCCTGTAACAATCCGGGTAGTACATATGGACCCGGGGCCAATACCCACTTTAACTGCATCCACACCAGCAGCAACTAAATCAAGAGCAGCGGAGGCAGTAGCGATATTTCCACCAATGACCTGAACCTGGGGAAAATGTTTCTTTATCCATTTCACACGATTTAAAACACCTTGGGAATGACCATGGGCTGTATCAACAATAAGAACATCAACACCAGCGTCAACCAAGGCAGCCACCCGCTCATCGGTCCCCTCACCAACACCCACTGCAGCCCCTACCCGCAATTGTTCGGAACTATCTTTACAAGCAAAAGGATTCTCTTTCGCTTTTTGAATATCTTTTACAGTAATCAGACCACGTAAATTAAACGCATCATTGACAACCAGTAATTTCTCAATTCGGTGTTTGTGCAACAGACTACGTACTTCCTCGCGTCCAGCCCCCTCTTTCACTGTGACTAAACGCTCGCGTGGAGTCATGACGGCCGATACCGGTAAACCCAAGTTAGTTTCAAATCGAATATCTCTGGAGGTGACAATGCCAACCAATAAATCACCCTCTACAACAGGAACGCCGGAAAAATTATGCTTGGTCATTACCTCTAGCAACTCACCAACCGTCACTGAAGGTGTGACAGAGACTGGATCCTTGACCATCCCGCTTTCAAATTTCTTTACTTTTCGTACTTCCTCGGCTTGATCAGCGATACTCATATTTTTGTGAATAATGCCTATCCCCCCTTCTTGGGCAATAGCAATCGCCAATCGGGCTTCCGTCACCGTATCCATAGCGGCTGATATTAAAGGGATATTTAATTCGATTTCGCGGGTGAGGAAGGTTTTGAGTGCAACCTCTTTTGGCAGAACTGTTGAGTGGGCGGGAATCAATAATACATCATCGAAAGTCAGTGCTTGTTGCGCAATAGAAAGAGACATACCACACTCCAACAATTAAATTAACCGGATATTATACAAGCATTCTGGAAAATGATAAATAACTGCCCATAAAATAATGGGCCAAACCACTCCACATATCAACAAAAAGACCAATTTGTTAAATATAAAAACAGTGCTTATACTTACTTATATCCAAACTAGCAAGGATGCATCATGAAAAAAATGTTAATCATAGTAGCGGTGGTCGGCTCATTTGCTTTACTATCTGGCTGTGGATGCGGGACTTTCAGCTGTACAACCAGTTGCCCTTGTGAATATACATCAACTTGTTGTGGCTCTAATGGTTGGTATTAATAGCTGATTCCAGCGTATCTGTTTGAACGGCTTAAAAGATTAAGAATGGCTGCCTTGTCTGATTAATGAAAAGCAGCCATCATTCTCTTGTACATGATTGATACAAATCTCTTACCCATAACTAAATTTCCTTTATAAACAAGGATGAAATCGAAGTTCTCTTGTCTTGAACAATGCACTATAAAACCTGTCCCGACTGTTTGTATAAATTAATTTTCTCTAAGCCATGATTGAGCTTGAACTGAACAATCAATAACGTGTAAACTGGGCTAAATTATTTAACTGGTCGACTAACAGGAAGGGTTCAGCGTTGGCTAAAATTATTGTTGTCACATCAGGTAAAGGTGGTGTAGGTAAAACGACTACTTCCGCAGCTTTGTCTTCCGGTCTTGCCATGCGAGGCCATAAAACAGTTGTTATCGATTTTGATATAGGCTTGAGAAATCTCGATATTATCATGGGCTGCGAACGCCGAGTTGTCTATGATTTTATTAATGTTATTAATGGAGAAGCAAGTCTGAACCAGGCATTGATAAAAGATAAGCGCCTACCTCATTTATCTATTCTGCCAGCATCACAAACTCGCGATAAAGACGCATTAACACTGGAAGGTGTTGAAAAAGTTTTAAACGATTTGGCCAATGAATTTGATTATATCATTTGTGATTCACCAGCTGGTATCGAAACAGGCGCCCATATGGCAATGTATTTTGCTGATCATGCCATCGTTGTGACAAATCCTGAAGTATCATCGGTACGTGACTCCGATCGGATTTTGGGTATTCTAGCCAGTAAAACCAAGCGTGCCGTTGAAAATAGCACGCCGATTCAGGAACATTTGTTGTTGACTCGCTATGATCCCGAGCGTGTCGAAAAAGGTGATATGTTATCTGTTGAAGACGTTAAAGAGATTCTCGCGATTCCTCTCATGGGTGTTATTCCTGAATCAAAAGCTGTCCTTAAAGCCTCTAATACGGGCACACCGGTTATTCTTGATGAAGCCAGTGACGCTGGCCTTGCCTACCAGGATGCAATAGCACGCTTTCTGGGGGAAAACAGACCTATGCGTTTTGTTCAAAGTGAGCGCAAAGGCCTATTGCGACGCTTGTTCGGTAAAAACAAGGAGGACGTACCAGCATGAGCCTATTTAACTATCTGAGAAAACGTAACAGTACTGCTTCAGTCGCTAAAGAGCGCCTGCAAATTATCATTTCACATGAGCGCTCTCAGCGAAGTACACCCGATTATTTGCCTAAACTGCAAGAAGAAATTCTGGCAGTCATTGCCAAATATATTCGTATCAACAGGGATCAAGTCAGTGTGAATTTAGAACGTATGGGTGATAATTCCGTGCTGGAATTAAACGTTACTATGCCTGATGAGGCGTAGAAAACGCTTCGACTAGTCTTTACTGCTTGCTTATTCTACTCCTTTCCCGGGACAAAGTTCATGGCCTGCTCCTTTGATCAATAAGGGGCACGTAAAGTTCCCAACTCTCTTCCTAACCCTGAATAATTAAATTGCGCCAACTGTTTGACCAAGGTGAGCGTTGGTTTTTCTTTCCATTCATTACAAAAGCAGAAAAATTTTCTACTTTCAACGGATTCTTGCTAGATTCATGCAGTTTCAGATACTCTCTAATTTATTTAAATTATATTTAGTTGAGTAAAAGGATGGCTGTTACTGCCAGGACTAAGGGAATAATTTATATAGCCATCAGCTATATAATCTTCAGTGCGGATGAAGCAGTAATTGCCAAACTTATCCAGCTTGGCCAAAATCATACAATACATGGCCATAACCCGATCTCATTTTGTAATTTATTATTTGCAGGAAGTTTAATTGGTGCAATAACGCTCTTCATCCTGCAGTATAAAAATTTTAAAGCGTTTAATTTCAGAAAATTAACCACCATAGAATGGCTATGGATTCTTGTGAGCGCCCTTCTGATGGGTTTTTTTACGCCAACCTTTTTCTTCTTTGGCATTATGTATACAAACGTAATTAATGTTATCCTTCTTTCGACCCTTCAACCCCCCTTGACCTTGTTTGCTGGATGGCTTTGTTTTCGCGAAAAACCAACCATTCGATTGGTTATCGCTTCAGCAATTACAATGAGCGGGTGTGCTGCTATTGTTTTACTTCAACAATGGCTGTCTATCAAAAAACCAGTATACCTCTCATCCACGCCTCACCTTGGGGAAATTTACGTGATACTCGGCGTTGTCTCAAGCAGCCTCTCCACGTTAATCAGTTTTCATGCAATTAAAGTACTTCCAGGGGGAATTTTTAATACGCTAAGGATGGGACTAGGGGCTGTTTTTTTCTTTTTTATTGCTGTGATGATGTTTGGGTGGTCCCATTTCGCTGATCTTTTCTCTCCCTTTCTCTGGAAGTGGATGCTACTTTATGGCAATGTCATTGTGGCACTGGGAATGCTCTTTAATGATTTAGGAATGCAAAGAATTAAAGTAGTGGATGATGTTATAGCCGGATCCTTCGTCCCAGTCTCATCAATTTTCTTTTCTTATTTGATCTTAGGGATAGTCCCCGGAATCGCGCAACTTATTGGAGGTATTATAATTTTAACCGGTATAATACTTGCCGTTAGAGAACAGATTGTAACTCTTTAGGCTTTGTTGCTTCCCCTCGCAGGAGGAAGACCTGAAATAAAATACGCTAGTATTCTGGAGGCGGCATCCCAAAAACGGGTGGGATGCACGTCAATGACTACATCATCAAACTACTTCAGTCGCTAGACCATCCTGAGTGGGGATTTTTTTCTTGGATTGATTAAACAGATTATCTATTGGCTGTCGACGCAATTCGTCGTCGCTGAAATCGTCAACAGCAATAATTTGCTGTCTTGCCTGCTCAGCTTCTCTAAGTTGCGCTGCCTGCTTGGCATCCAAAATACCGACATGCTCAGCTTCATCAATTTGTTCAAGTAATGTTAATGAAGTCAGTGTTCCTTCTTTCACTGCCTTACCAACTTTTCTCTCAAGCTCCTCAACAGCGCATATTTTATGGAAAGTTTCTTCCAAACGCCCTAAAGGACAATTATCCAGCGGCTCAACAAATACAAATCGGGTTAACCGTGTTCGCGCTTCATTGGGTTCAGTGAGTAAATGTGCCAACTTTTTCCCCAATTTGTCAGAAGGCCTGTGTCGCTGACTACCCAAAGGTTGCAGCAACAATTTCAACACAATTCGTGCCCATCGCGCAGGGAAATTCGCTATTACCCCATGAATTGCCAATTCACATTCATGAAATAACTGTTGACAACTCCACTCCACCAAAGGGATATCAGCCTCAGGTTCCCCATCATCATGAAAGCGCTTTAATACCGCAGAAATTAAATATAAATTGCTAAGCACATCACCTAATCGCGCTGAAATTTTTTCTTTACGCTTTAATTCCCCGCCCATTACTACCATCGAAAAATCAGCAAGGAAAGCTAAATTAGTACTATAGCGATGTACTAGTTGATAATACCGCCCTACTGAGCTTCTTGGTGTAGCAGTAAAACGCGCATCAGTGAATGCAAAAATTAGCGATTTGGTTAAATTAGCCAGTACAAATCCTGCATGCCCCCAAAAAGCACTATCAAAAGCAGCAAGATTATGTTCCCGTACACTTTCCAATTCGCGAAATACATAAGGATGACAGCGAATAGCCCCCTGTCCAAAGATAATGAGACTACGAGTTAAAATATTGGCACCTTCAACGGTAATACTGATAGGTGCATTTTGGTAACCACGACCGAGGTAATTATTAGGTCCAAGACAGATCCCCTTTCCGCCATGAATATCCATGGCATCCATCACTAATTGACGCGCTCTCTCTGTCGTATTGTATTTCAAGATAGCACCAGCAACGGAAGGTTTGGCGCCATTATCTATCGCTGCTGCAGTCATGGTTAACCCGGCATCAATAAGATAAGTATTAGCAGCAATACGGGCTAACGGCTCTTCTATGCCCTCAAAATTAGCAATTGCCTGGTTAAATTGCTTACGCACTCTAGCGTAGGCACCACTTACCAGGGCCCCTGCTTGTGATCCGCCCGCAGCGCTTGAAGGCAAAGAAATCGCTCTGCCAGCACTTAAACACTCCATTAACATGCGCCAGCCAGCACCAGCCATTTCGGCACCGCCAATGAGGCAATCAATCGGTACAAAAACATCTTTTCCCTGGGTCGGTCCATTCAAAAATCCGGTGTTTAATGGGAAATGACGACGTCCTTTTATAACGCCGGGTGTACTGGCAGGAATTAAGGCACAAGTAATACCAACATCAGTTCCTTTACCCAGTAAATTATCAGGGTCAAAGAGACGGAATGCCAAACCAATCACGGTTGCTACCGGACAAAGCGTTATGTACCGTTTACTCCAGGTTAAACGTACTCCTAAAACCTCTTGGCCATTAACTTCGTGAAGGCAAACAATACCCTTGTCGGGGATAGATGCAGCATCAGAACCTGCATTAGGACCTGTTAACGCAAAACAGGGAATTTCCCGGCCGTCTGCTAACCGCGGCAAATAAAATTCTTTTTGCTCCTGAGTACCATATTTCAATAATAATTCTGCAGGACCTAATGAGTTTGGTACGGAAATAGTACTGCCAACAGTCACTGAGCGGCCATAGATTCTGGCTAAAATGGTCATCTGTGCCGTTGCAGAGAAATCAAGGCCACCAAAGTTTTTGGGTATAATCATCCCCAGGAAGCCTTTTTCTTTAATGAATTGCCACATCTCAGGAGGCATATCCGTTCTTACATGGGTAATATCCCAATCATCAATCATACGGCACAATTCATTGACCGGACCATCAATAAAAGACTGTTCTTCCGCTGTTAATTTAACAACGGGTGCCCGAAGCAAGGCATCAAAATCAGGTGAACCGCTAAATAAATCTCCCTCCCAACTTACTGTACCAGCTTCCAAGGCCTCGCGTTCAGTGGAAGACATAGCTGGCATTGCTTTACTGACGACAGCAAATATGCGGCGAGATAACAATGTTCTCCGTAATGGTTTGATTGCGCAAAGAACAAATATTGCCAAAACAGCCCATAAAAAGAACTGTGCTACAAGACCGGGGGAACCATAGCGTGCAAGCAATAACGCAAACAAAGCATAACTTATAGCCCATACAGCAAGGGAAGCTTGCCTGGCTAGTAATAAAAGAGCCCCACTAACCACCGCCAGAACAATCAGACTATGCAACACTGTTTTCTCCTTTCAGTAAACAATCCTTCAATTAAAATTTCAACAACAAGCTAATGTGCAGCAAAAAACAGAGTAAGGCAATATTTGCCAATACCCTATTTATGTAATAAATGCTGTCATTTCAGTATAGCATCAAGTAAGGTGGAAATTTGCGTTGCCAGTTGCGTTGGATACTCCATGGGTAACATATGTGTCCCCTCTACCTTACAACATAAAATATGGTAATGTTTTTTCATATAGCGTACATCGAGTCTGTCCACCACAGTACTTTTATTTCCATAAATCAAAGCGACAGGAACTTTCGCTTTTCCAGCGTAAGCAGGCAAGATATGCGGGATCGTACGATAAATCAAATATTCAATGTGGCGATCAAAACGTAGTACATATCCTCGGTCTGTTTGTTGTAAGCCATAATCAATATAGTCTTGCAAACAAGCGTCAGTAAAAGTTTGAAACAATTCCCGGCCCTTCAAATAAGCCAACAATTGCTCTCTATTTTGCCAATATTCCCTTCTGCCACGCGTACGACCAGCCGGGGTTATCCTGTCAATTACCCCGAGTGCTTTAGCAAGACGTACCATGCTTGATTTAAAAGGCCCCAGAAGCGGTGAATCCACCATAATAACCGCTTTGAATAACTGCGGCTGCTCAATCGCTGCCAAGAGACTCAATACACCGCCAAGAGAATGTCCAAGGCCAATCACAGGTTGACTGGCCTGGTTCTTGATGCTGGCAATCACTTCTTCAACCAGATAATGCCAATTTTCGGTGACAGGAAATTGAGGGTTATGGCCAATCCTATCGATGTAACAACAATCATATTGCTCTTTTAACTTGTCCAATAATTGCTTATAACAAAGCGCAGGAAATCCGTTACCATGAGCAAAATGAATCAATTCCTTCACGAAACCACCAGTTTATGGCTTTCTCGTTTCAATGAAATAATCGCATAAGTAAAATAAATAGATAAAACGATAAGCAAGACTATACCAAACCAATTAAATAACCAACCCATTGTTAACATAAACAACAACAATACAATTTGAGGTGTTGAGCTGACTATCAATAATCGACTGGCTTGCTTATAGCCAAGTGATAATTTAAGAAAGAGTTTTGCTACAAATTGTCCCATGAGAGCAAAGGCCAGAAAAAAAACAAGGTACATGGCAAAGAAAATCAATGCCACCATAGGATAGATAATCGCAGCAGAAAGATATTTAACTCGTTCAATCCCGGAAGATTTCACCCAACGCTTACCATCGAAAACCTCATTAACTTGTTCACTGATTGTTTGTACAAAAAGGCTGCTCTCTGAATCAACAGGCTCTTTGGAAAAAAAGAATTGTGGGGAAGGAAAGCGGTACATAAATTTATTTTTTGTAATGAGGGTCGTCAAATGGGGATAAGTCTTATCAATAGTTTGTACCTTACCTGTCGTATCAACAATCAAAACAACCTGGCCGGATTTATTTTTTACCATATAAGGCATCGGCTTATCGAATGACACTTTGCCATTTTGAATGTAAATTGAGGGCAACTGCTCAAGTGGTTGAATCATCTCTTCGTTAATAAAACGATTAAAATCAGATGTAACCCGCATGGCAAAGGGAATAGAAACAATAAACATCAGCAGCAAAAGGTAAAGAAGGCCAAACCCCTTCCATCGTTTCCCCACGTCGACATAAAGACGGCTACTAAAAAAAGAAAGATAGAGCGCTTGCCAATAATTATAGAAAGGGGTATCAATTTCGCGTAATGTCTTCTTTTGCTCAGTCATGCCAGCCTCCCAATCGCAATCCGGTTTTTTGATGAAATAGATTAGCTTTATTTACAAGAACTTCCAAGGCAAGTTGCTCCTCAACTATCTCAGTATCAGCAGAAATTTTTACTGAAAAGCGGGCTTTTCCACAGTAACTCATCACTTGCATCAGTTTGTCGGCACCCATATCATCAATAAATTCTATTTTTACTGGAATTACCCCAGGTTTATTCCTGACAGTAAGATTTAAGTGCTCAGGCCTTATTCCTACTACCACCTCCGTCCCACAGGTCAGAGATTCCTTCAATACAGGTAAGCATAGCTCAATACCCATTTCCGTGACTACTTTCTGTCTCGTGAGATCGATTTTTGCAGGTAAAAAATTAATTGGGTAATGCCCAGTGAAGCTAGCCACAAAAAGTGAAGCCGGCTGTTGGTACAGCATCTGCGGAGAACCGATCTGCTCAACCTGCCCTTTATTTAAAACCAATACCCTTGACGCCATTGTCATTGCTTCAGTCTGATCATGCGTTACGTATAAACAGGTAGTGCGCAGTTGATGATGCAGTTTTTTAATTTCATAGCGCATTTCTGCCCGCAATTTTGCATCCAGGTTAGAAAGAGGTTCATCAAATAAAAACACAGCTGGTGAACGAACAATAGCACGTCCCATTGCTACGCGTTGGCGTTGCCCTCCGGAAAGTGCCTGGGGTTTACGCAGTAAATAATCCGAGAGCTGCAGCATTGCAGCAACCTCGTGTACTCTTTGCTGGATCTGATTCTTCTTCATCCCACGCATTTTCAAGCCATAGGCCATATTATCGTAAACAGTCATATGCGGATAAAGCGCGTAGTTTTGAAAAACCATTGCCATATCACGCTTGGAAGCAGGAATTTTATTAACACATTGATTATTAATAAGAATACTGCCAGTACTGACGGTATCCAAACCTGCAACAAGACGCAGCAAGGTTGATTTGCCGCAACCAGAAGGCCCAACAACAGCGACAAACTCTCCTTTCTCGATACTTAAACTCACCTTATTGAGAATAGGCTGTTGACCATAGAATTTGCTGACATCCACTAAATTTACTGTTGCCATTAATGCGTTAACCCCTTTTCAAACCAACGTTGCATGGTAAGTACTACCAGGCAAGGTGGTAACAAAGCAATCAAGGCAACCATCATAATGTAATGCCATTGAGGGATCTGATCTGCCACTCCGGCTAAATAACGGATACCCATCACTATCGTTGCCATATTCGTATCTGTGGTAATTACCAACGGCCAAAGATATTGGTTCCAGCCATATACAAAAAGAATAATAAACAAAGCAGCAATCTGTGTCTTGGATAAAGGCAAAAGAATATCTAAAAAAAATCTCAAGGGCCCCGCGCCGTCAAGTTTAGCTGCATCAATAAGCTCTTTAGGAATCGTTTTAAAAAACTGTCTAAACAAAAAAGTAGCTGTAGCAGAAGCCATTAGCGGTAAAGTTAGGCCGGTAAAGGTATTCAACCAGGCAAAAGAAGCAATGACTTGAAAAGTTGGCACTATCCTTACTTCGACAGGCAGCATCATAGTGGAGAAAATTAATGCGAAGCATAGCTTCTTTAAAGGGAATTCGAAATAAACCAGTGCGAAGGCTGAGCCGAGAGCCAAAATAATTTTTCCTCCAGCAATTAAAATTGCCATTAACAAACTATTAAGCAACATTTGCCAAACTGGTTGACCGCCTGTCACTACCAATCCCTCAGTAAGCACCGCTTTGAGGTTGTGAAAAAAAGCAGTACCAGGCCAAATAGGCAAAGGCGCCTGCATCATAGCAGTCCCTTCGTGACTAGCTGCTACCAAAGCCAGATATAAAGGTATGAATAAAACAGCGATTGCTAAACACAATAACCCATGAATAAGCAGGCGATTTAATGTTTTCATTCGTAATGCACCTTTTTTTCAAGGTAACGGAATTGGATCAGAGTGAGAGCGACAACCATTAACATGAGCATCACCGATTGAGCTGATGAACTACCTGGATCCATACCGACAAAACCATCTTTGTAGACTTTATAAATTAAGGTTGTGGTACTGCTGCCCGGCCCGCCATTAGTCATCACATCAATAATGCCAAAGGTGTCAAAGAAGGCATAGATCAAATTCATGACTAGCAGGAAAAAAGTGGTTGGCGATAATAAAGGAAAAACAATTTGCCAAAATCGCCGCCAGGTTGAAGCACCATCAATGATAGCCGCTTCAATCAAAGTAGGGGGAATTGCCTTAAGCGCTGCAAAGAAGAAAAGAAAATTATAACTCAATTGTTGCCAGCTTGCTGTCAATACCACAACGAGTAAAGCCTGTTTGGCGTTAATCAAATAATTAAAATTAATCCCTAACGCTTGTAAACCATGCGCCAACCAGCCAATCGTAGGCTGACACAAAAAACGCCATAATATGGCCGCTACCGCAGGAGCAACAGCATAAGGCCAAAGAAATAAGGTTTTATAGATACGTTGACTCTTTTTTCGGCTCTGTACAAGGACTGCTAATAACAAACCCGAACTCATTGTCAGTAGCGTTACAAAGAAAGCGATGACTATGGTTACCAGAACTGCTTTGCCGTAGCCAGGATCTTTGAATAAATCAAAAAAATTAGCGAGGCCAGCAAAACGGTTATGCAAGCCGAAAGCATCACTAAAAAAAACTGATTGAATCAGCGCGCTGCAGGCAGGCCAGATAAAAAATAACAGAGTAATAAGCAGTTGAGGTAGTATAAACATCAACGCTACTTTCTTATGCTGCGTATATTTTGCCATCAACCACCAAATTTCTAGCTAATCCGCAAGTATATAACGAAGACTTTTCATTTTGCGAGTCTTAATAAGTTAAGAAATTGTAAGTAACCAGGGTTTGTTGACATTTCGCTAGCTTGAGTCGAAAAGCATTGATTTCCTGCGCTTCGCTGCTCGTAAATCAATGCTTTTGGGCCTGGAGAGTAGAAATGCCAACAGACCCTAGAATCTGTTTTTGAGAAGCTTTATAGTACTGTTTCTACTAGCCAATAAGAATAAGAAAGTCACTTATGCGCTGCGTAACCATAGAGAATCCAGGCCCTGAAAGCCGCTTGCTTATCAAAGAAGAAGCAAAGCCAATCTGCGACAAAGAACAGATTTTAATACAGGTAAAAGCAACTGCTTTAAATCGTGCTGATTTACTACAACGTCGTGGCAAATATCCTCCACCACCGGGTGAATCAACTATTCCCGGGCTGGAAGTTGCGGGGGAAGTGGTTGAAGTAGGTTCTGCTGTAAAAAAATTTAAAACAGGTGATCGCGTTTATGGTCTAGTAGCAGGTGGAGGTTATGCTGAATATTGTTGTGTGCATCAAAATCTTGCTGCAATTATTCCACAGCCCTGGGATTTTAGTTATGCAGCAGCCCTCCCCGAATCGTTAATGACAGCACATGCCACTATCTTTCTAATTGGACAATTAAAGCAAGGACAAACCCTATTAATTCATGCAGCCGGTAGCGGTATTTCTTCAACTGCTATTCAAATGGCCAGACATTTGGGTGCCAAGGTCATTAGTACCATCAGTAGCCAAGAAAAAATGGACAAAGCCTTGCACTTGGGAGCATCAACCCTTATTAATTATAATCAAGAAGATTTCGAGGCAGTCCTTGGCCCTGAGTCAGTGGATGTTATTGTTGATTTTATAGGCGGAAGCTATTTTCCCAAACACTTAAGGCTCTTGAAGCCACAAGGAAAATTAATCCAGATTTCTTGCATGGATGGCCATAAGGCCGAATGTGATCTGGCACTTCTCATGAGAAAAAGGCTAGAGATTCATGGTTTTGTTTTACGTTCCCAATCCATTTATGAAAAGGCCATGTTATGGAGAGCAGTTCAGCAACAATGGCCTACAGCACTACTTAATAAGCATATCGTTCCCGTAATCGATTCTGAATTCAAGTTTGAAGACATTGAAGCGGCCCATGCCCGTATGTTAAATAGCGCCCACTTTGGCAAGATCATTGTGCGTATTGATTGAAATCAATCCCGTTTGCAAGCAAACGGGCTACCAGTTTATAGCTTGATTTTCGAGCAGCGAAGCGCAGAAAATCGAGCCATAAGTGCCAAGATAGTAGAAATATTAACCGTCCTTACGTTGCATCTTTAAGGTGCGGTGTAACAACTGCGTATAAATAGGTTCATTACCAGCCAATTGCACTACCGTTGTTGAAGTCAGACAACAAACCATTAATGGTAATATCAATAAATAATTTTGCGTCATTTCTACCACGAGAATAATACCGGTAATCGGTGCACGGACGGCTGCAGAAAATAACGCACCCATTCCAGCTACAGCAAACATCCCTGGATGGATAGTTGCATCATGGCTGAATGCTTCAAACAGGTACGATGCAGCAACACCAAGTAAGGTCCCCAATGCAAGCATAGGAGCAAAAATACCTCCCGGCACACTCGATGAATAGCAAAGCATGGTGGTAAAAAACCTAATCACAAATAATATTAATAATGCTGAGAACGGTGGTGATAAGGTTAGAGAGCGTTCGATAATATCGTAGCCGCCACCTACTGTTTGCGGGTAAGAATAAGCAAGATAACCGACAAACAGCCCTATGAACAGCACGTAAACAATCCGTGTGCGAAATGTTAATCCATCTGTTAAAGACAACGTCTTCATCAAGACTATATTAAATAGTAAGCCGACGAAGCCCACAACGATACCAAAAATGAAAAAGAACCATAATGATTGCAGGCTGGGTAAGGTAAAAATATCCATCGCGATTGCTGGTTGCGAACCAATAATACAATGCAAGGTTATAGTGGCTATTACACAACAAATCGCTACTGTTTTAAAATTGGTAAACGAAAAATTAAATTGACTGCGCATTTCTTCCAGGACAAAAAGCACACCAGCCAAGGGCGCATTAAAAGCTGTTGCCAAACCCGCTGCAGCACCAGCTGCAATCAATGTATCACAACGCTCACGTGAAAGGCGCAAGTAATCTCCCAACATAGCGCCAAGATTCCCTCCCATTTGGATAGTTGGCCCTTCGCGACCCACAACCATTTTTGCACAAATGGCCATCACTCCACCAATGAATTTCACCGGCAATAATCGGCGCCAAAAAATTTCACGCTCATGCAATAAAGTTCCTTCGATTTCCTGCACACCACTGCCGGATGCTTCTGGTGCAAAACCTCTTACTAAAAACCAGGCAACAAAGACCAACATCATGGAAACCAGTGCCGAAATTAACCAAACCGGCACGCCTTGAGCCGCAGTGACACGGAAGAACGCCTCAATTAACTGATTGCCATAAGAAATCACTATTTGAAAGAAAGAACCAACCAGACCTGTTAGAATTCCTAATAAGATAGCGGTTGCATAAATGACTAAAACTTTATCGCGCATTGCTCTCCACCATGTTCATTAAATTCCCTATAATGCGTAATCCAGCTTGATTAGGCATAGACAGAATGGTTTCCGGATGAAATTGCACAGCATGCACTGGTAGTGTTTTATGAGAAACAGCCATAACGATACCATCACGGCTCAAG
This sequence comes from Legionella feeleii, assembly GCF_001467625.1. Classification (GTDB taxonomy): domain Bacteria; phylum Pseudomonadota; class Gammaproteobacteria; order Legionellales; family Legionellaceae; genus Tatlockia; species Tatlockia feeleii. The sequence continues at coordinate 28,024 of NZ_LNYB01000028.1, read as the reverse complement.
GCTGTTACCCGTAATTGTTCCGGTACCTGCTCCAGTATTGCGTAAAGTGAATGATATCTTCCTGCAGTAAAAGAAGTACCTAAACCTGCAAATAATCCGGTTTCATCCTTAACATCAATTTCAGAGGCCTTGCCATGCATCGGGTAAGTCAAAACCCCCAGTTTACCACCAAAATATTCGACTATGCCTTGCAAACCCAAACAGACGCCAAACAAAGGAATCTGTCGTTCAAGTACTGTTGTAATAGTCTGCTCTAATTTAAAATCTACCGGCTTTCCAGGACCAGGTGAAAGAAGGACCAGATCAAAATCTTGTTGTTGCAAATAATCCTGAGCATATTCGCTGCGAACAGTCAAAACTTCTGCCCCAGTCTGACGAACATAATTCGCCAAGGTATGAACAAAAGAATCTTGATGATCAACCAGCAATACGCGTTTGCCAACCCCATTTTGCGGTATTGAACTAGTCAGCCCGGCTTTAGCATGCGGCTTTTGCAAAATATCCAAAAACGCAGAGGCTTTTAATCTTGTTTCCTGTTCTTCAGCCTTTGGTTCTGAATCATAAAGTAAAGTTGCTCCTACCCGAATTTCAGCTATTCCCTGTTGAATACGCATCGTTCTTAATACAAGTCCTGTATTTAAATTCCCATTAAAACCCAACCAACCTACGGCACCGGCATACCATCTACGTGGTGACTTTTCATATTGCTCAATGAAATTCATTGCCCATAACTTGGGAGCCCCAGTCACAGTAACCACCCACATATGCGTTAAAAAAGCATCCACAGCATCAAAATCCGGCCGCAAAATTCCTTCCACATGGTCAACCGTATGAATCAAACGGGAATACATTTCGATTTGACGACGTCCTACTACACGAACGCTCCCTGCTTCGCAAATTCTTGACTTATCATTTCTATCAACATCAGTGCACATTGTCAGTTCGGATGCTTCTTTCTCTGAATCCAACAAAAGCTGGATATTCTGAGCATCCTCTATCGCGTCAGCCCCGCGCTTGATAGTGCCTGAAATCGGACAGGTTTCGACACGTCTGCCTTGTACTCGAACATACATTTCAGGGGAAGCACCAACTAAATATTCATCTTTACCCAGATTAAGGAAAAAACCATAAGGCGATGGATTGATGCGACGCATACGGGTAAAAATCGCCGAAGGTTGTTCCGAGCAATGGGCATAAAAAGTTTGACTGGGAACCACTTCAAAAAGATCACCACGAGCAAAACGTTCCTTGGCGATCTCAACCAGTTTAGCGTATTCACCAGGGGCATGATCACACTCTTTTTCCGGCTTAAACCTGGGCTCATAAGACTTAAATTCGCCTTCTCGCGGCAGAGACTGAGTAGACTTTCCCTGGTATTGAAAATCATAACGTCGAATAAAAGCAATTTCCTTGCGATGATTAACTACATAAATTTCATCAGGAAGATACAAAACCATTTCCCGCTGTTCGGGGGAACGTTCTTTATGCTGCTGCAATTTTTCAAATTGAAAAATCAAATCATAACCAAAAGCACCATACAAACCTAAATAAGGTTCATCCGATTTAAAAAAAGCGATTAACTGACGTAATACTGTGAATATGGAAGGCTGATGACTACGCTCTTCCTCACTAAAAATTTGTTGCGTTCCTTGCACTTTGAGTTTGCAACATTGCAGGGACTGTTCAGAAATTATTAATTCCTTGCTTGCTTGTAATAAAGGCAAAATCATCGCTAATAAAATTTCACCGCGCTTGTTCAAAGCGTCCAAACAAATTTCATCTACTTTACAAGTGACTGCCAGGGGCGGATTATAAAAACCGATATCCCAACAGGTATAACGACCGGGGTATTCAAAACTCGAGGCAAATAATGCCCCTCGATGCGTATCAAGCCGCTCGAGAAGAGGCTCAATAGCATTTTCATAGGCTAAAGTATGCTCTTCATACTCGATATGAATTCCACCCGTGGTTTTTACCTGCTGTAACATCGCTAATACACTCAATTAAAAAACAATAATAGGTTCCATCCATTCTACTTTAAAACCCAGCCTCTGCAAGAAATAACGAGGAATCCAAATCATCAGGCAACTTCACTGCTGCAAAAGAAAAGGCATCATATAGTTAAGGATAAAAGTGGACACATCTAACCAAGTAAACTGGCTGTTATCACTGAAAGCGGGTACCAGGTTTTTTTTATAGGAAAACTCAGTAGGAAGGGGATTGTATCTTGCGAGCAGCAGGGTATAATTTTTTTTCACTCTTGTGGGAAAAATGATGTTTAAAGAAACTGATTTAGAAAATGTTGCACACCTTGCTTACCTCGATCCAGAGGCTGATAATCACGCACAACTCGCTGAAGAAGTTGGTGCGATTATGGATTTTGTCGAACAGTTACGCCAAGTCGAAACAACAGGCATAGCCCCCCTTTTTCATCCTTTTGATTTACACCAGTGGCTGAGAGAGGATGCAATCAGTGAGGAAGATTGCCGTAAGCAATTAGCAGAAATTGCACCACTGTTTGAGGATGATTTGTATCTCGTTCCCAAAGTAATCGACTCAGGACAATAAGTTTATGCACAAGCATTCTTTACGTGAATTAATTCTTGGTTTACAACGACGTGAATTCTCCAGCACTGAGTTAACCCAACATTATTTGAATCGGATTCGACAACACAAAGAACTCAATAGCTTTATTAGTATTAATGAAGAATCTGCTCTGGTCAGTGCAGCTAAAGCGGATAAACAATTACAAGCCGGGAAAGCCAAGTTACTGACTGGCATTCCAATGGCGCATAAAGATATCTTCTGTACGCAATCATTGCCCACCACCTGCGGTTCAAAGATGCTGGCCAATTTTCATGCCCCCTATCAGGCCACCATTGTTTCAAAACTGGAAGCCGAAGGTGTTGTTGTTTTAGGTAAAACCAATATGGATGAGTTTGCCATGGGGTCTACCAATGAAAACAGTTATTTTGGTGCAGTAAGAAATCCCTGGGATCTTGAACGAGTACCTGGCGGCTCTTCGGGTGGTTCCGCAGCGGCGGTTGCGGCACGACTTATCCCCTTTGCAACCGGCTCTGATACGGGTGGCTCTATCAGGCAACCTGCTGCTTTTTGTGGTATTTCAGGTATTAAACCGACCTACGGCCTAGTCTCCCGATTCGGTATGGTAGCTTATGCCTCAAGCCTGGATCAGGCCGGGCCAATGGCTAGCAGTGCGGAAGAATTAGCCTTGGTTTTACAAGCCATGGCAGGTTTCGATGCTAACGATTCCACGTCGGTCTCCTGCAACATTCCTGATTTTTCCGCAGCCTTAAACCAACCCATCAAAGGCTTACGTATAGGTTTACCCTCCTGTTTTTTCCAGAAAGAAGTTGCATCTGATATTCAACAAGCCATACATGATGCAATAAAACTCTTGCAATATGCAGGCGCAGAAATTGTGCAAATTGATTTAACCCTACAACCTTTATGGGTGCCTTGCTATTATGTCATTGCCTGCGCAGAAGCATCCTCTAATCTGTCACGCTATGATGGCATACGCTTTGGCTACCGTAGCAGTAAAGGGAATACCTTAAAAGAGTTAATTACGAACTCTCGAAGCGAAGGATTTGGTATGGAAGTTAAACGTCGTATCCTTACTGGTACCCATGTCTTATCCTCAGGCTATTTTGACGATTATTACCTGCAGGCTCTAAAAATCAGGCGTCTAATTCAAAATGAATTACAAGACGTTTTACGCCAGGTTGATGTCATACTTGGTCCTACTACACCCACTTGCGCATTTAAGCTGGGTGAACAAACAGATCCTATACAAAACTATCTGGCCGATGTATTTACGGTCGCAGTGAATTTGGCTGGTCTCCCTGCCCTTTCTATTCCTGCAGGGTTCAGTCAAGGTTTACCTATTGGTATGCAATTAATCGGCAACCATTTTAGCGAGGCACAATTACTTAATCTTGCTTATTTTTATCAACAAGACACCAACTGGCACCAAGCCAGACCAACCTATAAAGGGTGATATTTATGACATGGGATACTGTTATTGGCCTTGAGGTTCATGCGCAATTAAAAACGCAGTCAAAACTTTTTTCAGGTGCAGCAACCCGTTTTGGCGCGCAACCTAATTCACAAACCTGTTTTATAGATGCTGGTTTACCTGGCATTTTACCTGTGCTGAACCAGAAAGCAGTGGAAATGGCCATTCAGTTCGGCTTGGCTATTAATGCTGAAATCAATGATCACTCCTATTTTGAGCGAAAAAATTACTTTTACCCGGATTTACCCAAAGGTTATCAAATAAGCCAATTCCAACGACCTATTGTTAGTAATGGTTCTCTCCTGGTCGAAATGAATGACGGGAGTACGAAAAAAGTGACTATCGTCAGAGCTCATCTGGAGGAAGATGCAGGTAAATCACTGCACGACGCTCACCTGCAGTATACCGGGATAGATCTGAATCGCGCTGGGATCCCGCTGCTGGAGATTGTAACTACTCCCTGTCTTTTCTCTGCGGAAGAAGCAGTGAATTACCTTAAGACCCTGCATCAATTAGTTCGCTTTCTGGGAATTTGTGACGGCAATATGCAGGAAGGCTCTTTTCGCTGCGATGTGAATATTTCTCTCAAGCCTGCTGGTTCAAACAAGCTTGGTATCCGCACAGAACTAAAAAATCTTAATTCTTTCCGCTTCATCGAGAAAGCAATCGCCTACGAGCAAGCCAGACATCAGGATTTACTCGAGAGTGGGCAAGCAGTTCAACAAGAAACACGACTCTATTGTCCAACTACAGAGACTACACAAGTTTTAAGATCAAAAGAAAATGAAAATGATTACCGTTATTTCCCTGATCCAGATTTATTACCAATTCACATAACAGCTAAAAATCTGGCGGAAATGAAGCAAAGCATGCCCCCTTTGCCTGAACAAATTAAACAAACGCTAAGACAAAATAAATCACTGCATCCTGATGATATTTATTTTTTACTCTCCACGCCAGCCACCTACCATTTTTTCCACACAGTAAAACAACTCTGTCATGCAGATGAAAAAACCATTATTAATTGGCTTAAAGGTAATTATGCAGCTGCTCTTAATGAAGCAAATCTTGATTTCGATAATCCACCAGTTTCTGCAGAAGCCCTGTCCTCTTTGCTCAATCATCTTCATGGGCAAAAAATATCAGGCAAAATAGCCAAGGAAATTTTTGCCAAATTATGGACGGGGGAAGACAGTGTTGAAGACATCATCAAGAAAGAAGGTTACGAGCAAGTTGGTAACAACCAGCTTGAAGCACTTGTTCAGACAATCGTCCAGGAATATCCTCAACAAGCAGCAGATTACCGTGCTGGCAAAGAAAAATTACTGGCGTTTTTTGTTGGTCAAGTGATGAAACAAACCAAAGGCCAGGCTAGTCCTGAGCAAATCAATCATTTGCTAAAAACATACCTGTCGCAAGATAACTAAACGACAACCCGCTTTTAAGAGCGGGTTGTCCCTCTTTTATCAATAGGGCTTCACAATCACTGTTGAACCAACATCCATAAACTCCTGATTCAACCATTTTGCAGCGCCTGGTAAAACCCTTATACAACCATGGCTGGCATTATAGTTAGGCACTTCATAAGCAGCATGAATAGAATAACCGCCATTGAAATGCATACAATAAGGCATTCTCGCACCACCGCCCGTTTCAATTGGGTAAATGCTCGAAGTACACTCCTCTCCTTTCTTGGAATATACCCTGAAAGTACCTGTGACTGTACGGCATCCTCGACCAACGTCTTCACAATAGTCTTTACCACCAGAGGCACTTCCTGTTTTAACGCGATTTCCTTGCGCGTCATAGGCAGCCCAAGCGGTGGCTTTCGGGTCAAAAATAAAGACTTTTCTACCCGTCGCTGGTCGTTTTTCCGGGAAATAGTTTGATCCTTTTGAATCAGACAGGTAACTTATGGTGTAATGCGTATAACCCGCATCATCCACAATTGAATCACGCCCCCCCATCGTGGAACAGGCGGCCGTCAACACACACAACGGTCCAATGATTAGTTGTTTTTTCATTGGTGAACCCTCCCTCTTTTTTTTATGTTATCGGGAGAATTTTGAATAAATTTAGTCTTTTTTATAAAAAAATTTAACTATTTGTTTTTTTTATAAACTTTCCGATCAATTAAAAGCTCTTTTGCAAACTCATCTGGAAGCATTGCCAAGATAGCTAAAGTAAGTTGTTTATCAGTACATTCAAAACAGCCGCCCCGAGGAGGCATGGCATTAAATCCGTTTTCGGTATGTTCTACTAGTTGCTTTAGCCCACCTTTAATACGAGCCTCCCAATCCGCTTTCTGTTTCATTCCAGGAGCACCAAGAGGGATCAAAGGCTTTACTGCATGACAATTGCTACAAAAATGCTCCACGATTTGCTCACCTTCATTCTTACTGCCTTTGATGGAGTTTAGAAAGGCTTGCGGATGATGGCTTTCCGCACAGGAAAACGTCGTTGTAAACCATCCACACAATACAATCATTATCAGTTTATAATGCAAACTCACCATTCCCCCTGAAAGTTGGCCCGTAATTTGCTTAAAAGCAGAATTCGTCTAAATGAGAACAATTCATGCTAAAACGCAGTATCCTAGTTTTTTTACTAATTTTTGCAAGCCCTTTATTACAAGCAGAAGCCATCCAATCATTAACCATCATTGAAGAACGCATCACCCAGCATATACTTAATGCCTTAAGCGCTTCCGATCATAAAGATGTCCATATCTCAACTGGTAAAATCGACGCAAGATTAAAATTGCGTGCTTGTGATACCGATAAACTTGAAGTCTTTAACCCCTATCAAACGTCAATATTAAATGCCACCACCATGGGAATTAGGTGTCAAGAACCTGACAAACACTGGACACTCTATGTACCAATAAAAATAAGTGTACAAAAAACCATCCTCGTCGCTAAACGTCCTTTACTTAAAGGAGCCCAAATTGGTAAAGATGACATTGAAATCGCTACTGTGGATGTCAGTCAGCTAAAACAAGGCTATTTTACTAAAATGGAAGATATTATTGGTCTTGTTTGTAAACAAAATCTAATTCAGGGCAGTGCTTTTAATCCTGCAATTTTACAAACAGCGGTAATCATTCATAAAGGCGAGCAAGTGAGTATCCAGGCAGTGGGTGAAATGCTTAGTGTAAGTATGGAAGGAATAGCCCTGAATGATGGTAGTTTAGGGGACATTATTAAAGTGAAAAATCTGTCTTCCAAACGAATTATTGAGGCGCAGATCCAGGCTAAAAAACAGGTTAGGGTTGCCATTTAAAAATGTTATTAAAATCATAGTGACTTCTGTTTAAAAATATGATATAGGTTAAAAATTAAACGAAAATTACTAAAGATTTCACTACAGGAGCCGATAACAATCATGAGTGCAATTGAGAGTAATGTTATGGTCAACCCAATTAATGAGTCAGGCAATTTCAAACGATTAGAGGCAGACTCTCGTCCGCAGCAGCGTACACAGCCTGCTGCTAAAGAAAGTCATGCCGAAGAAACTAATCTTGTTAGTCGAAGTGATACCTTAAAACAAATAGATGCGCTCAAAGAATTTATTCGCGATGCCCAAGAGATCGATCAAGAGCGAGTAGCCTTTTTTAAAGAAGAACTTGCAGCAGGACAATACCACATCCGCAGCGACAATATTGCTCAAAAAATGATGGCTGATCTTGAAGTAAATTGATCAACACTGCGCCTGATTGAATAGTGGGCAACAACCTTCTATGTAAATCTTGCCTAATATGAATTATAAGGACGTAAAAATGACTCAATCCAAAGCCGCCCAATTAGTTGATTTACTCCAGCAAGAACTGACATGGCTTGATTCACTGATTGCTCTGTTATCTGAAGAAAAAAACGTCCTCATCCAGCGTCAATTCGATGCCTTAGAGTCATTATCGGAACAAAAACAAGCGCTTTCCGAGCAGCTTGAACAAAGCGCCAAGCAACGTATTGAATTGCTCGCAATGAATCTGCATGACAATCAACCTAAATTAGCTTTACAAGCACTTTTGCGATCATGCACAGTCGAAGAAGCCAATCAAATTCAACAATTAAATAATCAACTTGCTGAAAAATTGCTTTCCTGCCGCGAATTGAATGCCGTTAATGGGCAAGTGATTACAAGTAATCTCAACACGAGGCAAGAAATCATTGGTGCCTTAACAGGAAAAAGTCAGGTCAATGCAACCAACCTTTACACAGCCAATGGAGATGTACAAATCACTACAGCGACAAGCAGACATCAAGAGGCCTAAATTTCATTCACAGCAACAATAATTTATTAAAAATCATCTTTAATTGATCACTTTTAACTTAAAACATATAATTTGTTCTTTTTTTATCATGGAAAAGACTGATTATGGCAAAAAATGTTCTTTTTAACTTCGTTGATCTTTATCTTGCTACCTCAGAAGCCTCTCTCCCTAATTGCCAGTCTGTCAAGTTGGACTCCACTAAGGAGGGGCGCCTGTACTACCGCTTTGAGTTAGAACATACTCACCCGGTTGTACTTCAAGATGACGAGTATATTTTACTCGATCACCATGTTAGTGTTTACCAAACCGAAAACCAGGCAAACCCTTTCCTCAGTCAATATCACTACACTGCCTATTTCAAAGGGCCAGATGGAACAAGATATCAATTACATGTCTATTATAATGATCAAAATGAAATGACAGTAAAACCTGTGTTTTCTATCCAGAATGAAACTGACAACAGTTTCATTCCCTTAGAAAGCGAGCAGTTAAATGAAGACTTTGTTAATTTGGCCCGTGTTTATGCTAAACCACTGATTAAAAATATTAGGAAGCAACTGACTGATACGGTTAAAGCGTTAGAAACACAATATAGTGAATGGGATAGAGAGGCATCTCTATTATCCACATCGATAGCTCATAATCATGAAAATTATCTTGCTACACTAAGGGAATGTGCTGAAATAGCAAAACGCCTGGCACTTTTAGTCAGGCATGATCATTATCAAAGTATCTATCGATTTACACAGCGCATGATTACGGTGGTTACAGAACGATATAAACCCTTAGAGACCGCCACAGAAAAGCCCTCTTCACCTCTTGTAGAGGGTGAAAAAACCAGCAAAGAAACAGTGAGCCATTCTGGCGAGGTGAAACCATTAGCTCCGAGGAAAAAAAGACCCTCCAAAAAGGAACAAATAAGCGTTACCCCCTCCCCATTTGATAAAAAAGTTCAGCGGATAGCTGCAGAATTTAACAAGTTGGCTAAAGAGAGTGATGAGATCTACGCCACCAAACTTGCTGATTTATTGGCAAGAATCAATGAACTCTCTTTAACATTAGAGGACAGCAAAACCCTCGTCTCTCTGGATTCATTAACCAAATTAAAAAATTTACAGCAACAAGTACAGAACGAAGGGGAAAAATTATTTACGCGACTCGTGATAAAAGGTGAATTTAAAGTAGCAGAGCAAATGCCATCTTTTTATTATCTTTTAGATAATTACCTGGATATGGCTTTAGAGACCGGAAATCATCAGTTATTAGATTTTATTTTGAAACATGGCGACATTAATATTAATAACCAGGAAGTTACTCTCCAAGGGAGCGTTTATCCTTCTGCCGTACATTGCTGTCTAGGCTCTGATATCAGAGAAAACCGAATGGCTGATTGTTTATCTGTATTGATAAGGCATGGTGCTTCTCTTTTTGGAAGCGATGAGAGTGGTTTACCAATTGCCCATACTCTCTTATCAACACATAATCACCCACTTAAAAAAGCACTCACTGCCAATCGCGACAAAACGATAGACTCCATTGCTTTCTATAAGCAATTAATATCAACCCTTGAACTCTATTTAGCAGAGCAACCCTCTTCCAGCACAGACACCTCTATTGTAAAAGCAATCGAATACTACCAAACCAACATCGAAAGACTCCAACGGATAGAACCTCCTACTAACTCCAGCGAGAGAAAGTTAAAAAGTCAATTGGATGCTTTTACGGATAAACATGACACAGAGGTTATGGAAAGAATTCGTCAAGATAAAGAAGTAATCGCTTTACAGAAAAAAGTACAAAAAGCAGCCAATGACTTCCACAAGAAGTTGGACTATAGACAACGCATGGCATTCGCCAAAGCAAGTTCACAAAACTTAAGCAATGTCGATAAAGCCCTGGAGTATTTCGGAGTTAAGTTTGACGACTTTGACGAATTGAAACAACTGACAATGGAATTTCTTCAGCATTCTTTAGCACTGATTGCAAAACAATCGGAATTAGCTGAATTACAAAAAAAGATTCGCGGTTTTCCTCTCAAGTCAGGCAAGGCTCCCTCCAGCTATAAGCGAATGTTAAATGAACAGAAACTATTACTGGACGAAATAGCAGAAATGGAAAATAAATATGCCGTAAAAGACATAGAGGAAATAAAAAAATTGGATGTTGATCTTCAAAATTTGACTGCGCTTTCTAGCCAATTTAATAAAATTACGGAATCTTTGAAATCTTTGCGCCAACTAGCTTCTTTAGTTCCGAGTGACTTCAACTTTACTTCTGAACCTGACACAGATGAGAGGGAAGTAAACGATCAAGGAGTACAAGAAGAAACATTGTCAGGGACTAGCAACGTAAACACTATCTATAATATGTTTGCACCGCTTCTAAGCGTTGGTAGGGAAACCGATACAGCAAATGGACTAACCCAAAGAGACCCTTCCTTTACCAGCAATGCCAAAGGGCAAGGACGCGGCTAATTATACTTCAGTAAGCCTCTTAGAGGCTTACTGGCTTGCTCTTGCAAAAACAGATTACTTCATCATAAGAACCAGCGTACTTTCGTGTTAACAGCAAATAAGAATAAATTTTAATTTAATTTTTATAGCAGCTGACGCCGAAGAAATCTCGCCAGAGCTTCGCAAGTTCAGCTTTTGCTAAATTTACGAAGCCTCTTTTAGAAACCTAAGCTTCCAAAAAGGGTTTGTCGAACTTATTCTCTTAACGCGCTTGCATCCGTAGAGCACCATCGAAGCGAATGACTTCACCGTTGATAAAACAATTTTCAATAATATGTAGCACAAGTGCCGCAAATTCCTCTGGCTTGCCTAACCGTTTAGGGAAAGTTACCGTAGCTGCCAAGCTGTCTTGTACTTCCTGCGGCATGTTTAGCAGCATTGGAGTCGCAATTAAACCCGGCGCTATTGTATTTACGCGAATGGCATGTTGCGCCAGTTCTCGTGCCGCAGGCAAGGTCATTGCGACAACTCCGCCTTTGGAAGCACTATAAGCAGTCTGGCCAATTTGCCCTTCAAAAGCAGCAATGGACGCCGTATTAATAATGACCCCTCGTTCCTGTGAGCCAGGTTCAAGTTCCAAACCAGCCATAGCAGTAGCGGCTACTCGCATTACATTGAAAGTTCCTACCAGATTAATATCAATCACCTGCTTAAAAGCAGCTAAAGGCATTGCACCTTCCTTACCTACCATCCGTTTAGCAGGTGCTATCCCAGCACAATTGATGCAAATTCTTGGCACACCAATTTGGGCGATCGTTTTTTGCAGTGCCTGCTCAATATCCTCGGCGGAACTCACATCACAAGTCACGGCAAAAGCAAATTCTTTGGCAGTACTAGCCTCTATCTGTTTATCCCAGATAACAACCCTTACACCACGTGCAGTTAATGCTTGCGCACAGGCTTTACCCATTCCCGAAGCACCACCGGTAATAACAGCGATTTGATTATCTAAATTCATTGTTTATCCTTTTGTTGTAAATAGGCTTTGCTTAGGGCTTTGAATTGCGGTGTGCCAGCTTGGCCAACCCATTCAAAAAATACCATTTCTGAAGTCACCAAATGAATACCGGCTTGCTCCATACGTCTAAGGCCATAGTTATAATCAAGTTGACTTCTGCTGCTTACAGCATCGACTACGATATAGACTTCGTAACCAGCCGCCTTCATTTCCATTGCTGATTGCAAAACGCAAACATGGGCTTCGATACCGATTAAAACAAGTTGCTTTTTATTAAGCGCTTTTAGGCTTTGCTTAAAAACGGGTTGGCGAAAACAGGAAAAGTGTACTTTTTCAAAACATTCACCTTGAGCAAGCAGGGAATGTAATGGCTCGACAGTGGCACCCAAGCCACTAGGGTATTGCTCACTCACTAACAAAGGGATTCCCAATTCTTTCGCCAGGTGTATAACCCATTGGCATCTCGCTACCAATGCATCTGCTTCCTGAACAAAGGGGGTTAATTTTTCTTGCACATCAATCAATACAACACAGGACGTTTCTTTCTCTAACAGCATTCCTTTCTCCCTCAGAAAAACAACATCTCAACGCAAACCCACAGTGCTGTCAAATTTATTTGACAGCGGAGAATGAAATCAATACACTGTAACAATGTTATATTACGCTAATACATTATTATGAAAGCACATCATAGCAACAAACAACAAGCTACTCATCAACTCATGCATGCGATTAGTCTGCTAAACAATGCGGATGAGGCTTTAGCCTTCTTTACGGATTTATGCACACCCGCTGAACTTGAGGCCATGGTGGATCGCTGGGAAGTTGTTCCGATGTTGCGGCAAGGAGTTCCCTACCGCAGTATTCATGAGCAGACAGGAGTCAGTGTAACAACGATAACTCGTGTCGCCCGTTGCCTAAGTTTTGGCAGTGGCGGCTATTCCTTAATTGCTGAACGCTTGGAGCAGTCGTGAAAAAACGTTTACGTATAGCCTTGCAGAAAAAAGGGCGCTTGGCGCAAGAATCCCTAAGTTTGTTGCAGAAGTGTGGTTTAAAATTTCGTATTAAAGAGAATGGTCTCCTTGCCCACGTTGATAACTTTCCCATTGATCTGCTTTTTGTCCGTGACGATGATATCCCCACCCTCGTTTTTGACGGCCTCTGTGATGGCGGCATTGTTGGCGAGAATGTTTTGTTGGAAGCCGCTCTAAGTGCAACGAATAAATCCTATCAAACCATTTTAACCTTAGGGAATTGCCGTTGCCGATTATCCATTGCGGTACCCGAAACGTTTGACTATCATGGTCCAGGCAGCTTGGATGGTAAACGTATTGCTACCAGTTATCCCCTGCTGTTAGCGCAATATTTAGCGAAAGAACAAATCTGTGCCGAAAGTCTTGTTTTGTCAGGTTCAGTTGAAGTAGCTCCCCGTATGGGAATGGCCGATGTCATTTGTGACCTGGTCTCCTCTGGTCAAACCCTGGAAGATAATAAATTAGTTGAAGTTGAAATTGTGCTGCATAGCCAGGCTGTTTTTATTCAAGCCGAGCACTCTATGGATCCTTCTTTCCACGATTTATTTGCCATGTTGCAAAGGCGGATCCAGGCTGTCCAACAAGCCAGTGAACGAAAATACATTCTTTTTCATGCACCCAAAATGGCTCTGGAGCGTATCTGTGAACAGCTTCCCGGTGCGGAATCACCGACCATTATGCCTTTGCCAGCCAGTCCTGACAAAGTAGCCGTACATGTTGTTTCCAGTGAAGGTATTTTCTGGAATACCCTGGAAACGATTCAATCCCTGGGTGCCAGCTCAATCCTGGTACTACCCATTGAAAAAATGCTGGAGTGACTCAGATGTTAACTATCAATTATTGGCCAAATTTATCCCTGGAAGAAAAGCAACAACAACTAACAAGACCACGAATCAATAATCACTGCCGCAAACAGGTCGAAGACATTATTGCTACCGTACAACAACGAGGGGATGACGCTTTATTTGCTTTTACGCGGGAATTTGATCGAGTCGAATTAAGTACCTTGCAAGTTGCAAGTGACACCATTAAGAAAGCAGAAATTAGCGCACAGGCATTGCGAGCTCTAACAGCCGCAATACAGACTATTACCACTTACCACCAGGCAGTGATGCCACAAGCAAGACAAGTAGTAACCGCAAAAGGGATTTCTATTGCCCGTACTCACAGACCCATCAATAAAGTAGGTTTATATGTACCTGGTGGAAATAGTACACCCCTGGTTTCTTCCTTACTTATGCAAGCAATTCCAGCCAAAATTGCAGGTTGCCCAATCAAAATCTTGTGTACTCCACCCAACGCACGCGGAGAAATTGATCCCCATCTTTTAGTGGCGGCGCGTCTCTGTGATATTGACACGATTTATCAAATTGGCGGTGCCCAGGCGATTGCAGCCATGGCTTATGGCACCGAATCAATTGCCAAAATGGATAAACTGTTTGGTCCAGGTAATAGCTATGTAACAGAAGCAAAAGCGCAAGTGGCTGCCGACCCCTACGGGGCCGCAATCGATATGCCTGCTGGTCCATCCGAGGTGATGATCTCGGCCGATGATCAGGCTAATCCTGATTTCGTCGCCGCCGATTTATTGGCACAAGCCGAGCATGGTATCGATTCACAGGTGATTTTACTCTGTGAAAGTGAGGATTTTGCTGCTAAAGTCAATCAATCAATTAGCCAGCAACTCGCTGCCTTATCAAGACAGGCCATCATTAAGCAGGCTTTACAACATAGCATTATTCTCGTGTGCGAAGAACGTAGCGAACAACTGGATATCATTAATCGCTATGCACCCGAACATTTAATTATTAATCGTATTGATGCTGTTAATTGGGTACCAGAGATTAGCGCTGCAGGGACTATTTTTCTCGGTCCGTGGGCTGCAGAAACGATGGGCGATTACCTAAGCGGATCTAACCATGTTTTACCGACCAATGGTTATGCCAGAAATCACAGCGGCCTTTGTACTCTCGATTTCCTAAAAACGCTAAGCGTACAGTCCATTACAGCCGAAGGACTGAGGACCTTGGGGGAAGCAGCACAAACGCTTGCTCACATTGAAGGCTTGGACGCCCATGCCAAAGCCATTGAATTACGGTTAAACACCTTGGAGTCTTGATATGTCAGTCTTAAATTTAATTCGTCCTGATCTGGTCACTATGAAAGCTTATGTCCCCAATGGTGATGAGTTGAATTGCCGCTTACATGCCAATGAATCACCCGAATCACCAATACCGTTTATGGATATTCCTGTAAATCATTACCCGGATTTTCGACAGCAACAATTGGTGCTGGAACAACTCGCTGAACACTATCAAATCCGTAGTGAGCAAATGGTCTTGACTCGTGGCAGCGATGATGGGATTGAGCTGGTAATGCGTTTATTCCTACGTGCCGGAATAGACAGTATTTTACAATGCCCGCCCACTTTCCCCATGTACGCTTTTTATGCCCGTCTACAGCAGGCTGAGATAATTAATTGCCCATTGTATGCAGAGAACAGCTTTAGTCTGGATCTCAAAAAACTATTATCCCACTGGAAACCCGATTGCAAAATTATTATGCTCTGCCAGCCCAATAACCCAACAGCGAATTTGTTGGATTTAGACGCTGTCTCACACCTCTGTAAACACTTCAAAGATAAAGCGGTGGTGGTGGTTGATGAAGCCTATATTGATTTCGCTCAATGTCCCAGTGCTGCAAGTTTGCTTGCTTCTTTTGATAATTTGATCGTGCTGCGTACACTATCAAAAGCCTATGGCCTGGCAGGATTACGCCTGGGGACTGTGATTGCCCAACCCCAGGTTATCCAGGCCCTGAAAAATATTATGCCCCCCTATACCTTATCCAGTGTGGTGCTTGCTTTGGCTAACAAAGCGTTAACTGATCAACAGTGGTTCGCTCAGAATGTACAGCAAATACTTAATGCCCGTACCCAATTAATGGCTGAACTGAAACAATCACCCTGGATAGACATTGTCTACCCAAGCCGTACCAATTTCATATTGGTACGCAGCACCTACGCATCCCGGCTGGTTACCTGGTTTGCTGAACAGGACATTGCGGTCCGTCATTTTGCTGGCTCTCCTCTGCTGCAAAACTACTTACGTATTAGTGTAGGCGATGAATCCCAGAATCAACGCCTGTTAATGGCATTGAACACGTTTAAGGGAGAATAACAATGCAAAAAATTCTCTTTATTGATCGAGATGGTACTCTGGTTGAAGAGCCTGACGATTTCCAGGTGGATGCCTTAGAGAAGATTCGCTTGTGTGCTGATGTTATCTTCGCCCTCCTCTCTTTACAACAGGCTGGCTTTCGTCTGGTAATGGTTAGTAATCAGGATGGCTTGGGAACTGACCGTTTTCCGCAGCAATCTTTTCAACGCTGTCATGATTTCATTCTCTCCTTATTCGCTACACAAGGTATTTATTTTAGCGACGTGTTTATCTGCCCTCACAGAGACAGTGATCAGTGCAATTGCCGCAAACCGAAAACGGGCTTACTGGATACCTTCTTACAACAAAATGCGATCGATCGAAAGCAATCTTGGGTCATTGGCGATCGCCAAACCGATAAAGAGTTAGCTCAAAATCTAGGGATTGACTTTTTACCAATTCAGATAAACCACGGTTGGAAAGCTGTTGTACAGACCATTTTACAACAGGAAAGAACAGCAGCCATTCAACGCCAAACCAAAGAAACAGCGATTGAATTGCGAGTCAATCTGGATGCCGAGCTAGAAAACAAGATCCACACACCGATTGGTTTTTTCAGTCATATGCTGGAACAAATTGCCAAGCACGGTGGTTTTGGTCTGCAAGTACACGCTGAAGGCGATATTGAAGTTGATGAACATCATTTAATTGAAGATACCGCTATCGCCTTGGGCGAAGCGCTTAAACAGGCTTTAGGTGATAAATGGGGCATTGCCCGCTATGGCTTTACCCTACCTATGGATGAAGCACTGGCTACAGTTGCTTTGGATCTTTGCGGCCGTAGTTATTGTGTTTTTGAAGGTGAATTTACACGTGAATTTGTTGGGGGCATGGCCACTGAAATGGTGCCGCATTTTTTTCACTCCCTGGCCAGCAGCTTGGGCGCTACTTTGCACATCAAAGTGGCGGGACAAAACCATCACCACATGATAGAAGCCTGCTTCAAAGGACTGGGTCGGACGCTACGCCAGGCCTGTATGCGATGTGATAATAACTTGCCTTCCACCAAGGGGGTTTTATGATTGCTGTGATTGATATTACCGGGAATAACCTGAGCTCATTAACGAATGCGATTAAACACTTGGGCTATAACTATCAATTAACACACCAGGCAGAAGATCTCATCCAGGCAAGTCACGTTATTTTGCCTGGAGTCGGTGCTGCAGCAAGTGCTATGCGTGCCTTACGTGACTATCAATTAATTGAAGTCTTACAGCAGCTAACTCAGCCTTTATTAGGGATTTGCCTTGGCATGCAACTCCTGTTTGCCCACAGTGAAGAAGGTGATGTGCCCTGTTTAAACGTGCTTCCTGGTGCCATCAAACGTTTATCGCCAACAAAGGAACATCCTATCCCCCACATGGGATGGAACAAATTACACTGGATGAAAACTACTCCGCTGGCAAAAGGCTTGGCTGCTGACGATTATGTCTATTTTGTCCATAGTTATGCGTTGCTGAGTGATGAGCATGCCTTGGCTCGTTGCCAATATAGCCGGGATTTTACAGCCATTGTGCAGTATAAAAATATTTACGGGATGCAATTTCACCCGGAAAAATCAGCAGACGCCGGACTGAAACTACTCAACAATTTTTTACAGTTGGAGGAACCATGCTAATTATTCCTGCGATTGATTTACAACAAGGTCGTTGTGTACGCTTACGCCAAGGACAATTTGAAGACGTATCGGTTTACGACTACTCTCCCGTCTCGCTGGCACAACACTATGCCCTGCAAGGTGCGGCTCATTTGCATATCGTTGATCTGGACGGTGCCAAAACGGG
This sequence comes from Legionella feeleii, assembly GCF_001467625.1. Taxonomy (GTDB): domain Bacteria; phylum Pseudomonadota; class Gammaproteobacteria; order Legionellales; family Legionellaceae; genus Tatlockia; species Tatlockia feeleii. Next base: position 10,205 of record NZ_LNYB01000028.1, on the reverse strand, counting down.
AAAAATCCAGCAATTGAAACTCATAAAAAGCATGCAAACACCGACCTTAACTGTCCAGGTTGGTGGCGGAATTCGCAGCCTTGAAAGTGCAACCGCTTGTATTAATGCAGGGATCAATAAGCTGGTTTTAGGAAGTATCGCGATCACCAATCCCGAACTTACAGCAGAAATTATCAACCAGTTAGGTGCGCATAAAATTGTTTTGGCCTTAGATGTCCACACCGACAAAGGGATGCCAAAGCCAGCTATTCATGGCTGGCAAACGACCACCGATGATAATTTGTGGGACGTGGTCAATCACTACCAAAAATTGGGCATTAAAACAATCTTATGTACCGATATTGCTTGCGATGGAATGATGAATGGCCCGAATTTTATGCTCTATTCCGAGGCGATTAACCGCTTTCCAACCCTCCACTGGCAAGCATCCGGTGGCATTCGCCACGTGGATGACCTCGCTCTTTTATCTTCCCTGGGCGTAACAGCAGCCATCCTGGGACGCATGCTTTATGAAAGTGATTTTGAACTTGCAGCTTATTTAGCGAGGCAAAAAAATGTTAAGTAAACGTATTATTCCCTGTCTCGATGTTCATGATAATAAAGTTGTGAAGGGGGTTAAATTCCGTAATCATCGGGTTATTGGTGATATTTTACCTCTGGCTACCCGCTACTCCAAACAAGGTGCTGATGAACTGGTTTTTTATGATATTACAGCAAGTAGTGATCAGCGTAGTGTTTGTCCCAACTGGGTTAACCAAATTGCAGCAACAATCAATATTCCTTTTACTGTGGCAGGCGGAATCCGCAACATGGAAACAGCAAAAGCTATTTTGCATGCCGGGGCAGATAAACTGTCAATCAACAGTCCAGCCTTGGAAAATCCCGACTTAATTAATCAGCTAAGCAGTGAATTTGGCAGTCAATGCGTCGTGATTGGTATTGATAGTCAATGGGTAGAAGATGATTTTTATGTCTATCAATACACTGGCGATGAAAGTAAAAGTAAAAATTCAAGACGCAAAACACGCGACTGGGTTCAGGAAGTCCAAGACCGTGGTGCCGGTGAAATTGTCTTGAATTGCATGCAAGCCGATGGCGTACGTGAAGGCTATGATCTGAAGCAATTAGCGCAAATTCGCCAGTTATGCAAAGTGCCATTGATTGCTTCAGGTGGTGCCGGAAAAGCAGCTGATTTCGTGCAGGTTTTTCTGCTCACAGAGGTTGCCGGAGCGTTGGCTGCCAGTGTTTTTCACGATAACATTTTAAGTATCACTGACGTCAAGCAACAACTCGCTGCCAATCACATTGAGGTAAGATTATGAACGATTTACAAATCGGGGATCTGAATTGGCAAAAAATGAATGGCCTTATTCCGGCCGTTATTCAAAATAGCCAAACGGCTGAGGTCCTCATGCTGGGTTATATGAATCAGGAAGCCTTACAAATCACCCTGGACACCAAGCAAGTCACTTTTTATAGCCGCAGCAAACAACGCTTGTGGCGTAAAGGTGAAACCTCAGGAAACACCATGATCCTACAATCCATTGCTACGGATTGTGATGGCGACAGCTTATTGGTGCAGGTACTCCCTGCAGGCCCTGCCTGTCATTTAGGTTTTGTTACCTGTTTTCAACCAGCCACACCAGCGCTGCTGAGTTTTTTAGCTAACTTGATTCACCTGATTCAAGACCGCGCAGACAAGAAAGCAACAAGCAGTTATACCTACCAATTATTGGCAACAGGCATTTCTCGCTGTGCACAAAAAGTAGGTGAAGAAGCGGTTGAAACCGTGATTGCGGCAGTGAGTAATAATCGGGACGAACTGATGAACGAAACAGCGGATTTATTGTTTCACTTGTTAGTCCTGCTGCAAGCCTGTGAACTTAGTTTTTATGACGTATTACAATGTTTACAAACTCGGCATACAGGACTTACGAAAAACGTCGAGGTCGAGGCGAAAAAAGTTTTTAATGAGGGAGTTTAGACACGACTAAATGACCGAATTAAAAACTTTTTTCAACGAAGAGATCGACGTTTTGTGTAAGTCCTGAAGGTATCAGACTACGGCCAGCAAAATAGCCGTTAAATAATTTCCCTCTGGAAAAGCTGCCAAAGTAGGATGACAACTCGATGGCCCAAAAATGCCAAGGATACGAGCTTGTTTTCCTACTGCCGCAGCTTGACTACTCACCAAGGCAGAAAATTCCTGGGTAGATAAGGCCGATGAACAGTTACAGGTCATCAGCAAAGCGCCAGAGCGCATGGCTTTGAATACTTCCCGGTGCAAAAAGCGATAATAGTTTTTAGCACGCTGTAAATGTTGCTGCGAGGGAACCAGTTTTGGTGGATCAAGGATGACCAAATCATAGTCACCTGCATGGGTTAAATAATCACGCGCATCTGCTTCAATGAATTCGATCGTATCAAGATTATTCAATACTGCATTTTGTTTCGCCTGGAGAATCGCTTGTGCAGAACTATCGACAGCCGTTACTTTACTAGCTCCCGCTTTCGCCGCATGTAAGACAAACCCGCCTGTGTAGGAATATAGATCCAATACTTTCTTGCCTTTCGCCAACGCTGCAATACGCTGATGATTTTCACGCTGATCAAGAAAAAGGCCTGTCTTTTGTGCCTGAGAAAAATCAACCTGATAAATAACACCGGCTTCAAGCACTTGCGCAGTCTCTGCGGCTGGTTCTTCCGTGTTTTCTTTCCAACCATCTTGGGCCAGGGGTTTTTTTTGTGCCAGCCAAACAATGTTATCATTGGGTAAAAGTTCACCCAGAGCCTTTTTAATCATCTCCTTATTTGCCTCAACCCAATAGGCTGAACTGGCTACGACACAAACCTGATTAAAACGATCGATGGTTAACCCGGACAAACCATCGGCCTCGCTATTAAACAAGCGGTAAGCTGTTGTCATTTCGTTAGGTAAATTAAGGCTTTGCCGAATGGTTAAAGCTTGCTTTAAGCGCTGTAAGACAATCGCCGCCAATGAATTGCTATCACTCATTTCTCTGGCTTGCGCAAGAACACGTACACGATAGAGCGAATGTTCATTATAAACACCCGTTGCCAGGAATTCCTTTTCCTCACTGAAGACATCCACTAAATCACCCGTCACCAATCTGCCAGTTGTTTTACTGATTGCCTTGGGAAAAACCCAGGGATGGCCGCGTAACAACGCATTTTGTTTAGTTTTATGAAGATATACAGCAGGTTTCATGGCTATTTCCGAAACACTAAAAGTCGGCTAATCTACACTACTGTGTTGTGGTATCGCAAGGTAGAGGACTTTATGCGCAGATTTTTCATAATATGCACGCTTGCCCTTCTATTCTCCCATGCCCAAGTTTCTGCTGCAGGACCTTGGTTTACTGGCCCTTTATTAGCTCCCGCTGGGCATACGGTGCCTAATGGCCATACTAACCTTGAAATCTACGGTTTCGATACTATCAATGATGGCATTTTTAGTCGTCATTGGAAATTAATTCATGTACCAACCGGCCAAAGTCAGGTTTTAAACCCGATATTTACTCATGGCATAACCGATCGAATGGATGTGCAATTTGGTCTGCCTTATGTCTATAACCGTTTGTTAGGCGCCAATTCGACTGGCATCGGTGATACCTCTGCTGGCTTGGGCTTACAGTTAATAGAACAAAAAGATAAACTCTGGCGCCCAGATCTGCGCCTTTTGGTGCAAGAAATTATTCCAACAGGAAATTATAAAAAGCTGGATCCCACCAGTAATGGTGTTGATGCAACCGGTTTAGGCAGTTACCAAACCGTTTTTTCCCTTAATTTTCAACATCTCTTTCACCTGACTGACGTTCATTATTTTCGTTCGCGTTTAAGTCTGGCCTACGTTTATGCCAGTCCTGTATCCATTCAAGGTTTAAGTAGCTATGGCGGGACTCCTGACACAGATGGCAACATTCGACCCGGCGATCTGGTGAGTTTGGATGCAGCAGCAGAATTAACCTTAACCCAAAACTGGGTTGCAGTGATGGAAACTTATATTGCCAATCGGCAAAAAACTCGATTTAGAGGCATTATAGGCAATGATGCGATGGGAAAGCCTGGCACGATAGGCCATGGGGCTGTTGATAAAATCACCCTGGCACCCGCTATAGAATATAATTTTTCTTCCAATGTAGGCATCATTGCCGGCCCATGGTTTACCGTAGCTGGACGCGAGACTGTTGATTTTACATCCTATGTGCTCGCATTTAACGCTTACTGGTAAAAATTTCTTGCTGTTGTTATTAACAAATTATATTATTTTCGCCCTCATTGACCTTTTATAAGAGAAATTAATGCCTTTTTACCCCGACAAAAAAACTGACGAACTCTTTGAATTCTTAAATGATATGCTCCTCCACGAACTTGTCGCATTAAATCACAGCTATGGCCCCCACTTTGAAGCACTGGAAGACAAAATAGAGAGAACAGAACAAGATATCAGGGGCGATCAGGAGCAACTGGTTGCTTTGCAAGAACGCTATGATGCACTTGAACGCCAAAGTATAGCCGAGGCAGAAAAAAGAAAAGAAGCATTTGCCAGTCTTCCCGGCAATGGTGCTGAACGTTATTTACAGCTGGGTTTTTTTGGTGTTTTTTCTGTTGCTGATAGCCAGCAAGGAAAGGTATCAATTGAAATTAAAAAGATTAAAGAACGAATTAAAAACAACGAAACGCAGCTAAGTGACTTAATAGAAGAAAAAAAAGCGTCTATGGATGAATTAATCATCGTCAACTCAGTCCTCGCTCTAAAACGCAAAAGAGTCGAGACAGATCATTTGGAACTCTCCTCCTCCAGTTCGCCTACTTTGCGTAACTAATACTGTATTTCTATCCTTGCCCGGTGAGCCTACTCTAGTGGCTGCCAGGCATGTTGTAAAAAGACAATACCTATTGTGAATACCAAAATCACATCCTTTATATGAAAATCAGTTTGAAATATAATCGCTCAATCAAGACTACAGAGAAAACATCATGCGCTTTTTTTCACAACTACCCCCTCTCCAACTCTATAAAACCTTATACCAAATGACTCTTGAAGAACTTGAAGAATTAAATCGCAGTTATGAACCTGAGTTTGTGCAACTGGGAGTGCGGGAAGCACAAGAAGAAAGAAACCTTGCTGACTATCGCCGGGAAATTACTACCCTGCGTTCACACCAGGAAATCCACAACCCGCCAGAACTAAGTGCTCAAATTACAACATTCACTCTCGCCATCAAGGCAAGTGAAAAGAAATTAGAAAGGATCCAGCAAGAAGTGACTGCCCTCGCCAATGAACTAAGGAAAGTCAATGCCGTGTTGGCGCAAAAGCGGAAGGAAACTATACAACATTCCCCAGAGGAATACTCTCCTGCCCCAACTTCCCCGAATTCGCCCTAGTGAATAGCAAGTCAAACTGATTATTAGCCATTATAGGGTTTCCCACCCTGCGGGGGGAATGGAAAAACTTCGATACTGCCAGATTGCGAGTTCCGCCCCCTCTCCCAGGTCATAAATCCAAAGCAATTTCATTTTATAAGCCTTAAGTAATCGCAGACAATTTGGAAACATGTTAGCATCCCTTTTTTGCTAATCGAGGATGTATCATGTGGTTTAACAACGCACTTATTTATCACTACGAATTCAAAGAACAGACCGATTTAATGACCTCTATGGCCGAGGAAATCCTTAAACCCTGTCCTCCCCATGCACGCTTTATTTATGGCTGGCTACCAGCTTACGCTGATGAACTGGTGCAAGAAGTGGCTGGTTGTTCCTTGATTTGCCTTGGTAAAGAAGAGCGGATTTTACCGCGAGGGGTCATTAAGCGCATGTTAGATGAGCGCATTCAAACGATCGAAACACAGCAAGGCCGGACTATAAAAAGAGCTGAGAAAGCGCAACTTGCCGAAGATTTGGAGTTTGAATTATTGCCGAAATCATTCTGCGTCCAAAAAAGATTATTTGCCATGTTGGATACCGTGTCTAATCGGTTGATTATTAATTCCTCCAGCAACAACCAAGCCTCACAATTGACTGCCCTATTACGGAAATCACTACCCGGCCTTCACCTTGAGCCCCTGCCCCTCAATGAAAATTTAGCCTTGCGCTTCGCTCAATGGCTTAGTAATCCAGAGCTTCTTCCGCCTTCATTTCAATTAGCCTCTGATTGCCTCTTGTTTTCCCTCGATAATGAAAAGAAACGAGTCAATTGTAAAGGCTATGAATTACCTGCAGAGGAAATTTTGACACTTTTGGCACAAGGATTAGGTGTTGCTGAAATTTCCCTGGTATGGAATGAGCGCATTCAATTTACTCTGACTCAGGATTTAACCTTCAAACGCCTCAAAAGCCTTGATTACCTTATCGATGAGTTTAACGAAATCCAAGAACTGGAAGAAGAATACCTACAGCGTGATGCAGCCCTTACCTTGCTCAGTGGAGAATTACGTCATCTGACTAATGATTTGCTGGCAGGACTCAATGCAACAAGCGAGCAAACAAAAACAACGCCCAGTCCCGCAGTAGAACTAGAAGGTAGCCCAGCTTAATGGGCCACTTTCTGGCGTAAATCAATCAAGGACAAGCCCCGGATTTCCCCATCACGCACGCTAAATTGCTTTGAAGTACTTAATCCAGCAGTATTGATGAAAAGCTCGTAGCGTCCCGGGCTTAAACCAGTGGTATAAAATTCACCACCATTTGTTACCGTTAAAGGTATCGCTGGCCTGAACCAGGGATCCTTGCTCGCTTTACCCTCTCCAACTACCCTTTGTAATAACATATTCGACAGTTCAACACCACCCCAAGGTAAAACCCGCCCTACGACGCCGGTTGGTTTAGTCCCCCCTTCCGGTTCTAAAATAATGGGTGGAATCGCCTGTATTTCATAACGGGTATTGATGCCAAAACTCGCCGACTTATAACCGGGTAAAGCAAAAGAAATCGTCTTATTGTCGGGATGGCCAATGAAAAAACCACCCGGCAGAATTTCCAGTTCTGAATCAACCAGAGTCAGGGGTTCAGGCCCCTTTGCGATAACCTGCCCATAGACAATGGGGAATTGTTTGGCAGCGATTAAATCGCGCATACGTTGCTCAAGCGTTGCTGCTAACGCAGGATTATTGGTCTTTGCCAGCCAATCTAACCAGGCATTAAAATTGTTCCATACCTTCGCAGGCGGCAACACAGGCTGTAGGGTACGCCAGGAAATTTTTTCCTCATGGAGAATATACACACGATACAATTCGTCTTCGTTAAAAGGAGGCAGTAAATTATGTTGCGCCCGCAACAAAGCGGAGAGTTTGCTGGCTGCTTCTTTTTGCCCAACGGATAATCCCTGGCTGTAGAAACTGAGCAGCTTTTCTTTTTCAGGATAGGAAGCAGGCAATTGCTCAACATAGATCAATTGCCAGGCAAGGGCCTTGATGCGGTCTTGTTTGACGGTAGTACCAAAAAAATAATTACGGCCCAATACCCAAGCTTTATATTGCTGATACTCCTTCTGCAATAAGCGAGCATCTTCTATCGTTAAGGCATGGGCGGAAGGAAGGAGCAAATAAAGTATAAAAAATAAACAATAGCGACACCCTAATTTGCTCACGACGTTAAAAACCTATACAACAGTTTCCGGCATTTGTTTGTGATAAGTGGACTGATAAACAGCCAGCGCATCATCAGCCGCTTTTTTCAAACCTAACGCTTTATTGGAATAATAAATAAGAATCAAGGCTTGTTGCACACTCGGTGCTTGTGGATAGTTTTTCACTAAATAGCTAGCACGCTCCGCAGCAGCGACGTACATTTTCCGATCGTAATAATAACGTGAAGTATTTAATTCACGCTGGGCAAACATATTGCGCAAATAAATCATGCGCTGCAAAGCATTTGCCTTATAACGGCTATTCGGGAATTTTTGAATCAAAATGGCAAAATCGGCATAAGCCTGGCTTTGTGTGCCAGGATCGCGCCAGGATTCATCCAGTGGCAGGAAGTTAGCAAAGGTACCTCGTGTTTGCTGGAAGTTCGCCAATGCTTTCATATAATACGCGTAATCCACATTTTTGGCTCGTGGGTAAAGATGGATAAAACGCTCTGCTGTAGCTGCCGCAGAAGGATAATCCTGCTTCTTGTAATAGGCATAGATCAAATCCATCTGTGCTTTTTCAGCATAATCACTAAAGGGATACATGGATTCGAGGGCTTCCAAACGCTTAGCCGCACTCTCGTATTGTTCTTTAGCCATCGCCTGCTGAGCTTCGGTAAACAACTGTTTGGCAGTCATGCCCTGGAAAGGACTGTTATCGTCATCATCTTTATTCCACCACTTGGCACAAGCAGTCAAAGAAAGCAAAAGCCCTATCAGGAATAACGCTCGAATCTGTTTCATAAAAAAACACCTGTCAACTATGAGTGCTCTAATCCATCACGACATAGCTCTCTTACCTAATAAGCGCCTGACTTATTATCAAAGAAACCATATCACAACAACCTTGCAAATGTGGCACATTATACTCATCTATAAGGATTTTGCGAACTGTAAAAAGGAAAAGACATACAAATTGAAAATGGGTTAAAAATCGTTTGCAAAGCGCAGACTGTTAAGATACTATTCTGCCCTGTCGGAGAGGTGGCTGAGCGGTTGAAAGCGGCGGTCTTGAAAACCGTTGAAGGGCGACCTTCCCAGGGTTCGAATCCCTGCCTCTCCGCCAAATTTGATTTTCTGTTGTGTCCTACTCCCCTTCTTTTCTAATCAATGTTATAAAAGCATCGTGGCGCAATGGCGCAATTCAGGATTCAAAACAGCCGTCTTCCAACACAGTACTTCAGATAGGTCGTTTATCAATATTTTATTGTGTGTGAATAAGTGTTTTAGGGATATCAGCCTTAAGCTATAAGAAAAAAGCGATAACTTAAAATGAGGTAAATTCATGAGAAGTGTAGTTGAAGTTCATGGTGATAGTGGTGTGGCTCCAGGAAAATCTATCGTCCGCTTATTAACATCGGATAGCACTCTGGAACCCGTGCTAGCATTGGAAAGATCCGATAAAATAATTCAGGTAACAGCGGCAAGGCCACCAGTACCAGCACCTCCATTGTCTTATTATTCCTTTTTTAACATTTTTAGTTATTTTCAAAAACCCCAACCCGTCCCAAACCTCAACCCTTACCAATTATACATTGAAATATTTACCGGCGAGGATATCGCCAAACAAAGCGCTAAAGGTAAACTATTAAAAACGGCTGAGATAGATGATCTATGTGCTGATTCACTTGAGAGTGACATGTTAGGTGCAGCATCGCTATTTACTAAATATGATAATGCCTGTTCGTTGGTCGTTAATTTATTACGTAAATGTACTGATCTGCGTATAAAGAGAGAGTGGATTAATGACATATTTGCTGTAGATAACGATAATACATACCAAAGTCCGATCCAACCTTAAATTGAAGACCCGACCCGTGGCTTTGGCGTTATTTAACGCAGAGCAACCCTTATTCATCATAAAATTTCATTGAAAATATTGTTTATTTTATGAATAGAAAACGATAATGAACACCACTCTTCATTAACAAAAAAACAGATGCAGTCACGCCCGGTATCGCCCAACTTCATTAATGCAACAAGGCACTCTCCACCATTCGCCGCAACATCGCAGGAAGTACTGCTTTTACATAAATGGGGTTCGCCCCTAAAGCCAAACATTGCTGACCTAACGCCTCATCCACATGTGCGGAAATAACAATCACCGGTGTATTGCCATTTAAGGGATTACTACGAATCAAAGGAAGCAACTCTCGCCTGGTTTATCCGGTAAACCCAAATCGAGCAGGATGCAATGGAAAGGCTGCTTTGACAGGCAGTCGAGGGCTAATGAAATCAGACAATAGAAACCAATCAACCCAGGAATTAATGCGAAAACTATACTATCTTTAAACGGTAATATTTCTTTTAAGGATAAAGGATGCATACCAACGCAGCGAAAGGTACTGAAGTTCACTCAGGCGAGCAATTTGGCATACGCGGTTACTGGGTTAATAAAGATCCCGATAACCCGGACGTTGTCTATATCGAAGATATTGAAGATGAAGTGCCTGAACACAAAGGGAGTTATTGTCAATTCTGGTGTATGAGCAAAATATCATCAAGCGGCCTTCCAGTCCGATTGTTCAACAACCTGCACTCCGTCTTCAAA
>NZ_LNYB01000027.1 GCF_001467625.1 Legionella feeleii | reverse complement strand
TTCCTTTTGTTGATTATGTTCTTGGCGAACAATCAACAGGATACGCCACCTAATTTATTTTTCACATACACCAGATTCGAGCATAACTCAGTCTGAGTCTGGCCGAAGCAAGAAATCAAGTATTGGCTTACAGAGAGTTAGTCGATAAAGGAATTGATCCAAGACAAAGTGATAATGAAAAAATCGAACTGAAACCAACCTTCCAATTGATTGCAGAACAGTGGCTCCATAAAAATCAACATTGCTGGAAAGAAGTGACCCTTAACCGCCATCATAAAACCCTTGTTCGTGACGTTTATCCCTTCATTGCAAATAGACCAATTGACGAAATAACTAAAACCGATCTTTTACAAATCATCCACCCCCATGAATTAAAAGGACATCATGAGATAGCACATCGTTTGCACGACAGGCTACAGAGTATCTTTGAATTTGCTGTAGGTGCTTCGTTAACTGAGAACTACCCTTTCATTGGATTAAAAAAAGCATTGGCACCAAAACCTCGAGTCACTAATCAACCAGCCATAAGATCAGATGAGGCTCACATAATGCTTGAGGTCATCAGAAAAAGTCCTGCAACATTGGTTAACAAGATTTATATTGAGTTGCTTGCTCACCTGTTTACCAGACCATCCGAGCTACGACTTGCTCAATGGAGCGAATTTAATTTACAACAAGCTGAATGGCACATTCCTACCGAACGCATGAAGATGGCTGTGCCTCATTGGGTTCCCTTATCACCTCATGCAATAAAACTCTTGAAACATTTAAGGTTGATTACAGGCTTTACCCCCTATCTTTTTACTTCACCAACAACAAACAAACCACAACCAATAAGTGAAACAAGTGCACGCAAACTCTTACACAATTCAGGATATAAAAATCGGCATACGTTACACGGCTTTCGCGCTTTGGCCTCTACGGTTCTCCATGAACAAAGCCATTTTAGAACTGATGCGATAGAAGCTCAGCTTGCTCATAAAGTTCAAGGGGTTAGAGGCGTTTACTTGCGTGCTGATTTTAAAAAAGAACGAAAAGAACTCATGAATTGGTACAGCGAATGGCTAACTCAACAAATTCCACTATCAATACGTAATACAAATACAATGGAGAAGTAATAATGATCGATAATTATATAAAGCAATCCATTAATGAAAGATTAAAATCAAAAAACTTGAATCTCCGCGCTCCAATATTGACTCTCATTCAAAATCCTACTTGGAGTAAAAAAGAACAAGATGAGCTAACTAAACAGCTTCAAATTGATACGCTTTCACAAGAAGAACTTAATATAATTATTGGCCCATGGCACAGAGCAAACAAACTTGCCGAGCTATGGGAGCAAATAGATCCTTCTAAACTAAAAAAAAGAATAAACCACCACTTAAAGAATATCGAACGAATGGAGAGAGAATTCAATTCTAATTACTGTGAAATAAACACACTTATGCAACTTCTTTTGGGTAATGAAATATTTTTCCATCTAGACATGTGTAAAGAAATTTTAAATGCTCTATTAATAGTAAATAAGCAAAATGGCCAACCGTACAGCATAGATTATTTCATTCGATATGCAATCAACAGTTTGTTTTATATGGGAAAAGAAATAGGTTTAAAAGCAGATGGAAGCCCTACTTCTCTACATAAGTATATTGAACGTATTACTACGCGAGAGCAATCTACCATTAATGATGACTATTTTACTTATAATAAAATCCATGAAGAAATTAATTTCTTTAACAATTTTTCAAACGTTTTAACCCCTATTACTAAATTTATATTTAACCCAATAGATAAAAACACTCAAAAAATTCTACATTCCATAAAATTAAGAAGAAGAGCTATACGATTAAGTTTAAAAAAATAAATTATTTACCCATACGCCATAAATATTTAAAGATCTATTGTCGACACAGCATCAAAAAGCAATCGTGTCGGCAATATACCCACCTTCCTTATTTACCCATAATTCAACTCAACGAATCACGAGAATGATTCGAATTGAAGTGTTTTAGGAGATGAATTATGAATGATGTAGTACCACTACTGCTTTATCCCAATGAAGCACGCAAGCTGTTGGGTGTCCAATCAACCAAGTTTTATGAACTAGTAAAATTGCCAGACTTTCCAAAACCAAGAAATCCTCTTGGTAAACGCCCCATGTATCTGAGAAAAGAGATTGAGAATTGGGCTAATAACCTTATTGAATTTCCTCAAGAATAAATGGATTCGCTTTAACAGATGTTAGCTTTGGAGAATCGCAAACCCAAAGCTAACTGGAAGAGATTTATCATGAATGATTTTACAACAACATTAAAAAAGAATGTAGTCACATCAACACACGAGGAAATTAAAAACATCAATTTACTTGATAATAATCATACTACTACAACAAATAGCTGTTCAGTAGATTCGATGAATTTACAACCAAGAAATGAGATATATCAAATTTTACCAGAATCAAGGCCAGAAGTTTTACAATTATCTTCAGAGATGCTACCGGATTCAATTCGAGATTATATTTTCGATGTGGCTGAACGCCAGCAAAGTCTACCCGATTTTGTCGCAGTAACAGCTTTAATTGGGCTAGCAAGTTTACTTGGCCGTAAAGCTTTAATATGTCCCAAACAACATGACGATTGGTCAGTTACTCCAAATCAATGGGGAGCCATTATTGGCCGCCCTTCTGCGATGAAAAGTCCGAGCATGAAAGAGGCCCTTCGTCCGCTGTATAAATTGGAGGATGAGGCAAACTTACAATACAAAGAAGAACAAAAAAGTTATCAAGAAGAAGGTATCTTACTTGAATTGGAGAGTGGTACAGCAAAAGAAAATGCAAAAAAAGCATTTAAATATCATGGAAGAGAAGCCGCAAGGGAAGCTTTGAGAACAAGAACCTTAAGTAATCCCCCAATTAGACGAAGACTAACAGTTAACGATCCAACAGTAGAAAAATTAGGTGAACTATTAAATGAAAATCCTAATGGCTTATTACTTGTTAGAGACGAACTAGCCGGATGGTTAGCTAGTCTATATCGTGAAGATCATCAATCTGATCGGGCTTTTTATCTAGAGTGTTTTGACGGAAATGGTCGTTATATTTATGATCGCATTGGGCGAGGAACAATAGAAATTGAAAACTGTACGCTTTCTATTATCGGTGGTATTCAACCTAGTCGTATTGCAACATTAATAAGGAGTGCCACACATGGAATTGTTGATGATGGTTTAATTCAACGCTTTCAGTTAGCAATATGGCCTAATGACCTTGGTCGTTGGCAATGGATTGATAGAGCCCCCAATCTACAAGCCAAGATAAAGTATGATAAAGTTTTTGAAACCCTTCATCATCTGGGATTTAAAACAGAAGATAACAAGCCTCGCCAATTCAGGTTTACTAATGACTCTCAACCATTATTTATTCAATGGATGAATAACATTCAAGAGCTTGCTAGAAATCCAGAGACATATCCCGTGCTCGAAAGTCATATGCTCAAAATGCCTCAAACTATTGCAGGCCTAGCATTACTTTTTGAAATAATTGATGGGGGACGTGAGGCAGTAGGTATTGAGGCAACCAAGAGAGCATTAAAATGGGCAGAATATTTGCTTAGCCATGCTAAAAGACTTTATAGCATAGCAAATAACAACAGTCTTGATGCTGCAAAAATTATTTTAAAACGCAAAAAACAATTGCCAAATACTTTTTCTACACGAGATATACAACGCAAAGGTTGGTCTGGTCTTGATTCCTCTGAAATCGTCCATGAAGCGTTAACTTGGCTAATTGACTATGGGTATTGTTACATTGAAAACATTGATTACACGGATACCAATGGCCGTCCAAAAACTGTTTTTCATTGGAATGAAAAGAAAGAAATACCCCATAGTGAGAACTGACAAAACTGACAGATGGGCTTTTGTCAGTTATGTCGGTTTCAATTGATAAGGATTTTTATAAAAATAATGGAGATTAGCATGCAACCTGTTGATGCAAAAGATAGTAACCAGCTTGATCGTATTGAGCTTGAGAAACGAGCAAAACAAAGGTTTAAAAATCGGGTTATACGTAAAAATGCTATATCCACAAGCAATGTCATGTCAGACACATTTAATATTAATGAGGCGAAAAAAGAAAGCCATGAGGCATTAACAGCTTTAAATGTCACAACGAGTTTGCAATCTATGCTTGTAGCCCAGATGCTATCAGTTCATGAACTCCAGCAAAGAACAATAGCTTTTGCTCATGGAAGCAGCCATGCTGATATTAAAAAATACTACATAAATTCTGCTGTAAAATTAGCAAATTGTTTTGTTCAGCAAGCTAACTTACTCGCAAAACTACAAGGTATTGCAGGACAAAAGATTATTGTTGAACGTGTTGATGTTCATCAAGGCGGGCAAGCGATTGTCGGAACTATTCAGGGGCCTATGAGTAACAAGGAAAAAACATGAAAACGACCTCAAGAACCGAGAAAAAGCGTTATGCATTTGAATCCGCTCCTCGCTGTGGTGCTAGAACAAAAGGTAATCAGGGAAAGCCCTGCCGTTGCCCAGCAGTTAGAAGAAGGGCTCGTTGTCGTGTACATGGCGGAGCTAGAGGCTCAGGAGCCAGGATAGGTAATGCGAACGCTTTTAAACATGGAGCAACAACAACTGAAACCAAAACATTTAAAACCGAATTAAGGCAATTACTTCGACATTACAAAAATATATTAAAAGCATTCAGTTAGTTATGAACGTATACAATAAAGAATAAGCCATTGACATATTTATTTTCAATAAATAGAATCCTCGTTGGGTTAGGCAGAAACCTTGCGCCTGCGCACTAAAACTTGCACTCGAGTACTGCCATTGAACTAGGGTTCTCTAAACCATATTAAACTAAACATGACTCATAAATGTTTTGGAGCAGGCGACAAAGTATAGATGAGTAATATGTGAGGTTTATTATGAAGAAGTCTCTTGTATCACCATCATATCTCAAGCAAAAAGCCAGACAATTAAAAAGAGATAACTCGCTGAGTCAGAGCCAAGCTCTTGATGAAACAGCACGACAATTTGGATTCTCCAATTATAAGAACTATCGGAATCTTTTAAACGATAACAACAAGCAACCGCTAGAAGATTATTTAAAAAGAATATATTCAGAAAATGATATGCTCCAAAAAATGGATATTGCAATTTCACTCATTCAAAACCATGAAATACCTTTTCAAGTTTTATTAGAAATTCTCAAACAACTTCAACATTCACAAGAGGCTATGCGCTCACTCTGTGAAAAATCAAAATTGAAAAATGACATTCAGTCATTCTTACTTGACGATTTGCGTGCTGATGAGGGTAAAGAAATAGAAATGTATGCCCCCTATTTCACAGCAACAAAGATTTCTTTAAGCAATCTTATCTATGAAATTGAGGAAGATACGCTCTGTGTTGATGGTGATTATGATATTAAGCTTGAATTTGACGGGGAGATACCCGAACATTATAAAGACTATCCTAATTTTGAAGTTCGTTCAATGTTTGGTGACTTTGAAATTGAAATCGATAAAAATAAACGGATCACCATTCAGAATTCAAGTATCGGACATTATTGGTAGTCTATTCTAGGCAAAACAATTCATTACATTCTATTCAATGAGCCGGACCTTCAAGTTAGACTCATTGAATTAACTGTATCATCAATTATGTGAATCTTTTGCCTTAAGCCACATTACAAATCCCCATATAAATCCAGCAACAGAAAGACCAAAATGTACATCAGTATATTCTTTTTCTCTCCAAGGAAAAAAAGCATATATAACTAAAATACCAAAAACCAACATTAATAACTTACCCATGCAAACATTATTTTTCTTTTCTTCTTTACGCTGCTTCTCGTAATGTTCGAGGCGTTTTTTATAGTAGTCTATGTCGTTCATTTTACAACCTATTTTATAAAGAATAAGGCATTAATGCGTCTTTTCTATGTTAACTATACTGGACGAATAAATTGAATTTATTCTATTTTCTTTATGTCATATTTTTAATATAAACACACACGAGGACTATTGCTTATTATGATGTGAATGATAAACACCAAAATATGATACTCATAGTCCGTGGTACGATAAGTATCTCATTCGTATCATACGAGAATGAGTAAAAAATGTCCAGCGCTTATTAAGTTAGGTCAACGAATCCGAGAACTTCGAATAGAAAAAGGCTTCTCCCAGGAGACTTTTGCTTACGAAATAAATCTCGATCGAACTTATATGGGGGGTATTGAGCGTGGAGAAAGAAACATTGCTGCTATTAATCTCATTCGTATAGCTAAAGGCCTGAAGGTAGAGGTAGGTGAACTTTTCCCGCCTATTAAAAATTTGAATGTGGATTAAGAAATAGGTGTATCTTTATGACTTGGGGGAGCGTTAATTGTGGAGTATGCAAAAAGAACAATACGGTTCAAAAAATAATCTCTCATAATTATTTAAAATGCATTTGCAAATCTTGTAGACACACGTATGAAATTTCCCTAATTAAAATTATTAAGAAAATTATATATCTAGACCAAAATATATTTTCTAACGCATATGCAATTAGTAAAGGTAAAGAAAGCAGATTCAAATTGCTAATTGATAAACTGGAAAACCTTACGAATAAACAGCTAATAATCTGTCCTTTTTCGGATGTTCACGACCTCGAATCTCATCAACAAACTGATGATGGAAAAGCTCTCTTTTCTATGATTCAAACCATGAGTAGAGGGAAGCGATTTTATTTAAGAAATAAAATTAAGGAACAACAGATTATCAATGCATATATAGCTTTCTTAAATAATGACTCTGATAAATATAAATTAAAGTTAAGTGATGCCATAGAGCCGGGTATCCATGACTGGGATACGTCTTTTAGAATACAATCTAATTTTAGCCTCAGTCAGTTTATATCTCCCGCAATTATTAAGAAAGAAAAAAAGCTTTTTACAGAAGATTTTATAGAAGCTTTACCTAAATTTCATAAAATGGCTAGTAACGTTCAAGCTAATTTTATTAGTGAAATAACTGACCATGCCAGGTTTTTAATCGAAGACTATATGCAAGCAATTAAAAGCAATGATATAAAAATAATACTGAACAGCGAAGAAGTTAAAATCATAAATACCTTGATGAGAATTGATACCGATAATCAGAATATTGGCTCCAAATTTAATCAAGTTATTTCATTTCTAAAATCAAGCTATTTTGCAAATATCCCCTATGTACATATTTCATCGGGTATTTGGGCAGTAAAAAGAAAAGAGATATCAGATGGGCGATGCCCAACTAATTTGGACAAGCACAGAAAACAAATCCGTGGGTTCCTTTATGATATAGAACATGCAGCAATTTTTGCTCCTTATTGTGATGCAATGATAACTGAAATAAAAATGGCTCAGTATCTAAAGGGTTGGCATAAGCAATCTCAATCGCTATACCCATTTAATGTATATTCTATCCAGGATGAAGCAAATCTATATAATTACCTTGACTATGTTGAAAACACTATCACAGAGGAAATGGAAGAAGAGTTAAAAATAGTCTACGGCGAAGTAAATTAACTTTACAAGATAAGGACCAAATTTGTGTCTAACTTTCTGGTTCATTATTTATAGCATACTGGATTAACTGCTATATCTATATCGCAAATTGTAGAGTCGTACTATTATTTATATGAATTAGGCAGTTACTACTATACTCCTATTAAAACCTAAACTATTAGGCATATTTACCTACAATCCGAAAAAATTTTTTTCAAAATAAGCCACATATTCTTTAGGATAGGAAATTGAATATGACATTGGACGTTAATCTATATATTGAACAGGCGAGTATTTATTTATCTAATATCTTAAATATTAATCTTCTTCTTTTCACAGCCAGCGCTTTATTATTCACACTGGGGTATCAAAAGAAGCTTAACTTATGTTGGTGGTTAGTAAATGCTGGGGAAATCGCTCTAGGTGTTTGGGCTATAACAATAATTATAAGAGCCCATCGCGGTTTGAGTTATTGTCAATTCTGGTGTATGAGCAAAATATCATCAAGCGGCCTTCCAGTCCGATTGTTCAACAACCTGCACTCCGTCTTCAAA
>NZ_LNYB01000026.1 GCF_001467625.1 Legionella feeleii | reverse complement strand
TCCTTTTGTTGATTATGTTCTTGGCGAACAATCAACAGGATACGCCACCTAATTTATTTTTCACATACACCAGATTCGAGCATAACTCGTGACTTTTTTGCCATTACTTAGATAGGAATGATGTGCAATATCCTCTTCTTTGGCAGCAAAGAGAGCTCCTGACAAGGTTCGTACATAAAGATATTTACCATGAGGCACTTTTCCATTAGAGAATGCAAAAATACCCTCATTCGCGTGTAATTCTGCAGCAAATTTCAATAATACCTCGGGAAGGTAACTAGATTCTTCATAGTTGGCTTGCAATCTTCTTTGGCGTTTTCTCTCGGGACGACAATTATCTTTTAATGCAATCCCGCGAAGTCTGATATTAGTTGTATTTTTTGTAGCAAGGCTATCTGTTGGCATGACGTCTACTTTGACTAAATGGTTTACGTCATTTTAAATAAGAATTATTAAGTATGTATTAAATTAGGCCTTTTGGGTTTTAAATTTTACTTTTTGTGCGCTTACAACCATTTCTTGCGTTTAAAATACTTAAAAGGTATCAGGGCTGATAAAATCATGAGACCAAGCGCTACGAGATAACCCCATTTGAAGTTTAATTCCGGCATGAAATGGAAATTCATACCATAAATACTGGCGATCAAGGTGGGCGGCAGGAAAATAACAGCCGCTACGGAAAATATTTTAATGATGGCGTTCTGTTCGATATTAATCATTCCCAGCGTTGCATCAAGAAGAAAATTGACTTTACTGGAAATAAAGTTAGCGTGGTCGCTCAGTGCACCAACATCCTTGGCTAAAGTACCTAGCCTGATTTGCCCTTCACTATCAATTTGAGGACCAGCTGACTGCCCAAAGAAAGTAATCAAGCGATTAAAATTAACCAGACACTCTCGCGCTTTGGTGTTTAGATCCGCATTGGCACCAATGAGTTGAATGATTTGTTGATAATCCGGTTTTTCAGCGTTTGGGGTTTGCTGTTGGCGAAAAATGGTATTGGAGGCTTCTTCCAAACGATGGCCAACAGTTTCCAGCATATCGGCCAGTCTATCGACTGCCGATTCAACCAGTTCAATGAGCAAGTTGGCTGGTTGATGGAAGTTAATATCAATTTTTTGTACCTTTGCAGTAAATAATTTAAAAGCCAGCGGTTCAATATAACGTATAGTAATCAGCTGTTGCTTGGTAAGCACAAAAGTTACCGCGTCATGTTTGGGATCCGGGGAGGTTGATCGTGCAATCATTAACGCGGTCATAAACAGGGCTTCTTTGGTTTTATAGAGTCGGCTGGATAGTTCAATTTCAAGCATTTCTTCACGAGTGGGGATATTTAAGTTTAAGAATTTTTCAATGAGTCGTTCTTCTTCCTTGGAGGGGTGAAGTAAATCAAGCCAAATGGCATCTTTCAGTAAGTGAAGATTATTTTCAGTAATTTCATGAAGTTGCAGGGCACCGTGATCCAGGTAAGCTGTAATCATCCGATTCTCATTTCTCATGCTGTTAAATTAAGTTAATCTATTTGGCAGTGACAAGCTAGTCAACGGCTGAAATTTTTATTAATGAGGATAGGACTTATTCATAGTCGATTTGTTTAGCGGCATGGGAAGGGTATAAACCGTATCAATTCATTGAAAAGGACTAATCGGATGAACAAAATTTTCTTATTTATACTGTTATTTTTTAGCCAAATGATCGTGGCAAATGCAGCACAAAAATCTGTGAGTTGCGTTTTGCAGGGTTTAAAAGATCCTATCTCATTTGTAGTACCGAGCAAAGCAGGTGATTTGCCTCAGATTGATTTTCCTTATGCAGTCAAGACGATACTGTTTAGTCTGAGAGATAAGAATTTACTTCTAGTGGCAGTCGATCAGGATGATGCTTCACGTATGAGGATCTTTCTTTCTGCGCAAGCCCATACCAAAAAACAACGCTATGACGGCCAATTTATGGCCGATTATGGTGGTAACCAACTGCAACTCGATAATGGGCCTGTTTCTTGTGAGATTAAATAGATTTCTCTCGCTGAAAGACAGTTGGGTTGCGAAACCCAACTTGCCATTCTTCAATACTGGAATTAGATGCTTACTGATAGACGTTCTATTGCAGCCGCGCTGTCCTCTCTGAACTCAGTGAGGAGATCTGCTCCTCCTATTGTCTGAACCAACTCCGCTTTGTCAATTTGCTCGACTATATGTTTTCTTAGTTCTGGAGGTAAACAGGGTTGTGCAAGATCCGCTACTTCAGACATAAAGAAACGAAGACGATTTTTCTGAAATAGAAGCTGTTTAACATAATTTAAATTTAAATGTAGCCCCATCTGTTTTAAACGTGTAGAACTTTCTTCTGTAAAAATAATCTTCTTTTGGAAATCACTCTCAGGGTCGTAGTCTAACCTTAAAATCGCTGCCAACTCCCTCATATCTTGTTCAAAAAATCTATCTTGCATCCTGCCCGGCGCATACCGTACCTGATAAATAGGATTAGTACTGATTCCAAAGAGTCCTATCTTGCCATCCCCTCTTAAGAAAAAGGTTGATTGCTCAGTGAAGAGACGTGCATCAGATTCCATAAAATCACGTCCTCTTATCATTGCCCCGTCCCCAATTGCCATAAGATCCCCTTTGGTTATTTCATTGAGTATTGGAATAATTCTAGCCAGCTCTATTTGTCGATCATTCTGAATGAGCTCTTTTATAAAGCTAAGTAGGCAAAGGGTTTTACTTAGAGGTTCCCCTAATTCATCAGCCGGATTCCTGAGTAACATAGTTACTATTGACATAGTCTCTCGATAATCTGCGGTATTACGGAAGGTTAAGATCGCTTTAAGTATGGCTTGAAATACATCCCGCTTATTCGTGAACTGGCCATGAAAATAATCGTGGAGGGGGCTTGGGAGTCTGGTTTGTCCTGTCCCTTTGTCTACAACAAAGTTGTCCTCCAGCCTCTTATGGTCGACAGCAAAATAGTCATAGTTGGCAAGATAGTTAAAATCATCTTTGGTAAATTTGGTAAAGGTATTCATAAAATCCAACAGGGCAAGAGCCAGGAGTCGATCTTTGGGTAATTCACAACAACGAGTCTCCATAGAAAATTCACTATCGATTCCATCCACACAGGCATGGAATTTGTATTCTTTTCTATTGTCCCCAATAATCGTTTTTAGAGTATCGCTTAAGTCCTGAAAGTGTGGATGAAAGTTCAGGGTCATGCCTATATAGTCATCGTTGAAAAAATAGGTTTTAGCCCGTGGTGCCCCATCGACAGGTACAGAGTCTGCCAGTTGTATGGAGGTCAGTTTAATTAGGATAATTCCCTCTGTCTCATAGATACTAAAACCAAGAAAAGTCATTCATAGATCCTTGAATTAAAGGGATCATTTGATAACAATCAAAAAATTTAAAAAAACGAAAAATTATCTTCCCCTGATTCCTAAATGGAATGAAAGTCTTGTCGGTGGTTAAAAATTTCTGGATAATCGAATTCTCCAAGTAACAATTTAAATTGCTCTGCTCCCATGAAGCTAAATTACCGTCTATTTAAAGCAATTATTTTTGATTTTGATGGGGTCATTTTGGATAGCGAGCCGATTCACTATGAAGCTTGTAATTATGTATTAAAAGACTTTGGCCTTAATCTTGATTACCAGGAATTTAAAAAAAGTTATTTGGGTTTAGCTGACAAAACATTATTTCCACAATTATTGGCCAGCAAAAGATTGAATCTACCATTGGATAAAATCGATCAAATGATCGATAAAAAACAGAATTATTTTACGTCTCTCATTCGTGATAATAAGACATTGCCGGTTATTAACGGCGTGGCTCAATACATCAAACAAATTGTTAACGCAGCAAAAAAGCTTGCCATTTGCAGTGGCGCAACCCAAAAAGAAATTTTAACCGTACTGAAAAAACTAGAGCCTGACATTCAGGCATCCCATTTCAATACCATCGTGACAGCTGATCACGTGCGCTATGGAAAACCCTCGCCTGAGGGCTATTTACTCACGGCGCAAAAATTGGGACTCCTTCCTAATCAATGTCTGGTTATTGAAGACTCACCCCACGGCATTATGGCCGCAAAAGAAGCTGGAATGCCTGTCATTGCACTACTCACTTCCTATCAGGAAGCAGAGTTACTGCAGGCAGACTATATTACCCGTGATTTTGAAACCTTAGTGCTTGCTCATTAAGGTTTGAGCTAATTCATTCCTTTTCTATTAGGCACAAATTTTTATTTCTTCATCGTCTTTGGTTACCGTCTTTCTCCTTATTGAAATTGAACAAAAAAAATAATATTGATCACAATCAAGGTGCTTTTGTTTGGAATAGAGCCATTTCGATGTAACATGGGTTAATAAGGGTCAGAAAGACCATAAGGTGAACAGTTCAAATGGCGCCTTTAATTCAGGCCATATCCCTCCTGGTGCAAAATTTAGCTATACCTTTACTTAGCCAGGCACTTATAACTATAAATGCACTGTTTCTACCTTGGGATGACAGGCGGGGTTATTGTCAAGTAATAGAAAACAGCTCGACATTCCTTTAGGCTGTTTTCATGGGTTTAAAAAGTTGCAAAATAAGACGAATTAAAATGAATTAACCTTTTCCTGTAATTCTGCCGGAAGGGAAGAGGTATCATGATTCAGAGCGTCTCTCTTTATAAAGAACGCGCACTGATTCAGGAGTGAAGGTACCACGGATTTAATCTCTTGTTTGCGAAGGAAGTTAGCCAGGTCCAAATTGAGATCGTTGCTGTCGTTTAATGCAACACCATCCTTAATAAAAATAATATTTTCACGGGCAACGTTCGGGAAAATATCAAACAAGGCCGCCAATTTTTGTTCTGACATGGTTGATACTTCATCATAAGATAAATAAATTTTGCGCAAATGAGGTAAGGAGTTTTTTAACTTAAGTAAGCTTTTTAAAGATAAGCCACCTAATAGGGTTTCCGTTACATCCATCGTTATTATGTTGGGAGAAAGGCCGGTGAAGGCTTCAGCCAGTTCGTCAGCTTCGCTTAGCCCAAAAGCTTGTCGACTCAGGATGAGCTCACTTAGACCGTCTGGCATAGCCGCGAAAGCCCTTTTTAAAACGTTGCCTGGTAGTATATCCAGAAGATTGGAGCTTAAATACAGGGTAGTTATCGTTTTGGGAATGGATGACAATATTTCGATTAAATGGTCGCCATTGAGATAATTAAGATGGTTGCTCGCCAAGCTAAGTGTAGTTACCCATGGTGGAATGGTTTTTAATACCTGAGTTACTTTGTCAATGTTTTTGAGCCCCAGGTAATTTTCGCTCAAATCAAGTCGCGTAGTGTCTGTGCTAAGGGTTTTTATTGATTTTGCCAAATTAACTTTTGAATCGTTTAGTTTTAAAGTTGGAAGACCGCTCATTATTAAATCTCTCTGACTATATTCATGCAACAAAGGCATTAACTGCTCTTTTTGGTTTAAATTATTGCATTTGGAATTTAAATAATACAGAGAATAATTTTCTTGGCTTGATTCCAATGAGGAATAGATAAAGGACGTTACCCATCCCTGGGCGAAAGCAACACGTTACCTAATGGCATTAACCCTTGTCTGTAACTCCTGGGGAAGGCAGGCGAGGTCAGTCATGTTAAAAGAGCGTTTTACAAAAAAAGCGCTTACATTGAGGAGCGAAGGGGTTGGAGTATTAAATCCTAAAGTTCTCAGTAAATTGGTTTTTACAAACAAATCGGTGGTATCAGCAGGGCTGCCGATAATGTTGATATTTTCGATATTGGGAAAAGCGTCATGCAAGAGTCTCACCTTTTCTGGACCCATGTCCACCATCTCATCATAATCTAAATAGATGGTTTTCAAGTAAGGTAAAGAATTATTTAGTTGCTTTAAGGTTTCTAATGATAATCCGGATAGTTCGGTGAAATACAAATCGAGAGTCGAAAGATTAGGGCCTAAGCTTGAAAAGGCTTGGGCTAATTCTTCTCCGTCTTGATGAAAGGTGTTTCCAACCAATGAGAGTGAGTCCAACGTTGGTGGCACTCCGGCAAAAACCTGTTGGAGACCGCCCTGTTCCAATTCACCCAGTGAGTTTGAATCTAAATAAAGATGTCTGACAGTGCCAGGAATTTTAGCTAAAATTTTTACTAATTCCGCGACGCTTTTTTTAGAAAGTTGATTGGACGATAAATTTAATGAAGTTATCCATTCCGGTATGGATGATAAGATTTGCTCAA
The DNA here is from genome assembly GCF_001467625.1 of Legionella feeleii. Lineage (GTDB taxonomy): Bacteria > Pseudomonadota > Gammaproteobacteria > Legionellales > Legionellaceae > Tatlockia > Tatlockia feeleii. The sequence goes on along the minus strand of NZ_LNYB01000026.1, from coordinate 33,647 downwards.
TTTCTTCTGTACTCTTGATTCCAAGTGAGTTATCACTCAAATCAAGTTCTGTGGTTTCTCTAGAAATGTTTTGAATAGGCTCGTTTAAGTGAATTGCCGGTTGTTGGTCAATAGATATACGCAAACTGCTCATATTTTTCCTCAATTAATCATTGATTTATGCATGTTGTAATTTAAATGGTTCTTTTGTTTTTTATTTTCGCATTTTAAGTGAGGATAATACAGCGAAATATTTTCTGAAATCGCTATGTTAAAGGAATGAGGCTTAACGAGTTGGAGAGAATGACCCGAGAGTGTTTGAATGGTCGAAAGGTCGCTGGTGATTAAAAAACCGAATTACGCGAGCCTTGCTTTTTCAAAGCCAAGCATTGTTATAATTAGAGCAATAGCATTGATTTTATCTTAGAACAAAGGGTCATTGGGCTAGCATAAATTTTAGAAGGTTATCAATATGAACACTGAATTACCGGAGCATCTAACTGACTTGATCGTAAAAAGGTTAAGTGAGGCCAGGGAAGATTTGCAAAAACAATTTTCCTTTGAGCATCCTGTAAAAGTTGCACGTCATTTCGCTCTGGATAATCTTCTTCCTTCGGAAATCGCAGAAGAAATCTATGCTAACTTTCCTAAACCCAAGGACATGCATGTATTAAGTCATCGTGGAGAATTAAAGTTAAGATATAGTCATCTAAAGGATACATCCAGTCTGATACAGGATATAAACAAGGCTATTCAAAGCCCGCGAGTGGTTGCTGAAATTGAAGCGATTACAGGGATCAAAAACCAAATACCCGATCCCTCGCGATTTGCAGGTGGTATCAGTATGTTACTCAAGGGATATTATATCAATCCTCATTTAGATAATTCGCATGATATCGACAGAAAATTCTATCGCACTGTTAATTTACTTCTCTATGTTTCGCCGAATTGGAAGGAGGAAAATGGTGGCAATTACGAATTATGGGATCAATCACTTAAAAACCGCATTGTTGTTCCCTGCTTTTTTAATCGTTTGGTTGTGATGGAAACCAATCGCATTTCTTGGCACTCTGTTAATAAAGTCTTATGTGATGCCCCCCGCTGTTGTGTATTCAATTACTTTTTTTCCGAGCAATCACCGGCAGGCGAACCTTACTTAAATATTAATTCTTTTCTAAACCCCCTCTATAGACCTCGCGCAGAACAAAAAATTCGTTGCGCAATTGCTAATGTAAAGCATGCAATTTTGAACAAGATACGATAATACACTGGATAGGTGTAGCAACTGTCTTGAAATGAAAATTCAAAACAGTTGCTACATAGTACTTATTTAGTGCTGGTGTAGGCTGGGCATGATGGGCAAAAGAGACCACAACCTGAAACCAGGGCAGTAGAGCCAACAATTGCTACTAAAAATAGTATTGTTTTCATGACATTTCCTTGTTATTTAGTGCTAGTGTAGGCTGGGCATGATGGACAAAAGAGACCACAACCTGAAACCAGGGCAGTAGAGCCAACGATTGCTACTAAAAATAGTATTGTTTTCATGACATTTCCTTATTATTTAGTGCTAGTGTAGGCTGGGCATGATGGACAAAAGAGACCACAACCTGAAACCAGGGCAGTAGAGCCAACGATTGCTACCAAAAATAGTATTGTTTTCATGACATTTCCTTATTATTTAGTGCTAGTGTAGGCTGGGCATGCTGGGCAAAAGAGACCACAACCTGAAACCAGGGCTGTAGAACCAACGATTGCTACTAAAAAGATGATTGTTTTCATTTATTAGCATCCTTGCATAGGTGTTGACATACATAGTATATATATAGTTTTAAAAATTAACAAATTGCGCATTAAAAAATATAAATGTTCTTTAAATGAAAAAGTTAATTGGGTATTGATACGCTTATTAGTCTTTGTACTGATAAGCAGTTTTCAAACCTGGATTGAATATAACCAGATGGTTTGGAGTCAAAGGCCTTTATTAGAGTCTTAATTTGGGGTATTGGAGTCCGGATCAGGTGAGCCCTAACCCGGATTACCTTTAACTATTAGTAGCAAGTAGCATCGTAACAGGTTGGGCAACAACGTTTGGTAACAACAGGTCTGGCAACAACGACTGTTTTACAGCAAGTACTGTCAACAACAGCAGTTCTTACATTTCCACAACAGGGGGTGGCAACAACGGGTGAAACAGTATAATCGCTTCCAGCCATATCCATACAACCACAACCAGTTAGACTGACTACTATCGGTATCAATGCTATCCCTTTCATAGTTAACCTCTAGTTTAGGTAGGTAGCTTGAGTGTATATTATTTATTCTTTTTGCGCAAGTTTTGTCTGTTTTGAGGTAAGGCACAACGTCTATTGCCATTTTTAAAGAAATCCAACACCGAGTTAAGCCCGGTGTTGTGATACTGGTTTGTACTTATTATTCTGCATCCTATGTAGACAAATCCTTATGCGCATTACGCATGTAAAAAAAGCAGCAAGGCTTTTTGCACATGCAAGCGATTTTCACTTTGGGTAAACAAAGCGGCTGCAGGTTCGTCTGGCAGGGTTACAGAGACTTCTTTACCACGAACCATTGGCATACAATGCATAAAAATAGCTTCTGGCTTGGCATGAGCCATGAGTTTTTCATTCACCTGAAACTCAGTAAATGAAGTCTCGTCGGTTTCTTGCTCAAATCCCATGCTTGTCCACACATCTGTATAAACTGCGTGAGCGTCACGAACAGCTGTTTCCGGTGTTGAATGACTGTGAATCATTCCAGGCGTCGCCTCCAAGCTCTTGGCAAGAAGCACCTCATTAGGTTGATTGGCTGCGGGACAGCAATAGTTTATTGTTATGCCGAGTTGGGGTGCCATTAATAACAGACTATGAAGAATATTATTACCATCGCCAATATAGGCCAACGTTAAACCGGCCAAGGTACCGAAGTATTCCTGTAGGGTCAGCAAATCAGCAAGGATCTGGCAAGGGTGATACAAGGCGGATAATCCATTGATAATAGGGACGTTGGCGTAAGTCGCCATTTCTTCCAACCCCTGATCATCATGAGTTCGTACCATAATGAAATCGCAATAACCATTTAATACTCGGACCAGGTCCCGTGGTTCTTCCGATTTTCGGGTCGTACTGACACTTTCTACAGCGGTACCTCCCAGGCTTTGCATGGCAAGAGAAAAACTTAAGCGGGTCCGGAAAGAGGGTTTTTCAAAAATCATGGCCAGATTCTTATGTAACAAGGCACCAGAATAATTTTCTGGTTTCTCTTTCACTAATTTGGCTAGCGTCAGGATCGTCAGGATATCCTGCTTGTTGAGTTCCATCCCTGTTAAAACATGCCTGGTTTTCGAAGGATGCCTGATTTGCTGATAGAGTTTTTGCAACGGTTTGACAAAAGGTTCTTCTGCACGGTTATGGCAAAGACTTTGTACCATCATTGCAGATGCTTCATAAGTGGACGCGTAGGGAATATGGTGTTGCAGAGCAAACGATAAAAAATCCAGATGAGCGTCAACCACCAGGATTAGATCAGGATTCTTGCCTGGCTGGAGTTCGTCGATAAGAGTAAATCCTGCGTTTGCCAGAGTTATCAGCAATGGATCATTTTTAGCAAAACCAGAAGTAAAAACAATCTTTGCGTTTTGCTCATCGCAGTGATTTCCTGCAGCAATCTGTGCTTTTAAGTAGGCTTCATGAGGTGTCAAACCGATACCCATGACTTCGCCAGTACCCTTCATTTCCGGGCTAAGGACTGGGGTTGACGTTGAAAACTTGCGGAAAGGTAAGACGGCTTCTTTCACACAATAATAAGGTAAAGTGACGGGCGTTAAACAGCGTTGTTCTTTGAGTGAAATGCCTAGCATGCAATTGACTGCAATTTCTATTAAAGGAATCCCTGTTGCTTTGCAGATAAAAGGAGTGGTTCTTGATGCTCTGGGATTGACTTCAATCAAAAATACCTCAGCACCTTTTACTGCAAATTGTACGTTCATGAGACCTTTCAGTTTTAAGGCACGTGCCAGAATTTTCGTTTGTTTATGAAGAAGATTAGTGATAGCCAAAGGCAGTTTATAAGGGGGGGTTATACAGGCTGAATCACCCGAATGAACACCCACTGCTTCGATATGTTCGAGGACTGTGGGAATAAAGATATCGTCGCCATCCGATACAGCGTCAATATCGACCTCAATCGCACCCGTAAGAAACTCCTCCAGTAAAACAGCGTGTGATGTCGTTTTAAAGAGCGTTTTAAGTTTGGCAACCAGGCTCTCTTTATTGGCTACAATTTCCATACCACGGCCACCCAGGACAAAAGAGGGTCGAATAATCAGAGGGAAACCAAGGGTTTCTAAAACCTGATCGAGTTCATCAAGAGTGGTAATCGCCTGATTTTTAGGTTGTTTTAAGCCTAACTGGACGATTAAATCACGGAATTTGTCCCTGTCTTCGGTGATGTTGACCAGTTCAGCTGTTAACCCTAGCAAAGGAACGCCATCTTGATGGAGCTTGTCTACCAGATTTAACGGTGTTTGTCCGCCAAATTGCAGAACAACGGCTGTCGGTTTTTCATGCTCAATCAGATCGCGTACTTTTTCATAGGTTAGTGGCAGGAAATAAAGTTTGTCAGCGACATCATAATCAGTAGACACGGTTTCCGGATTGCAATTAACCATAATGGTTTCAAAGCCTGCTTTGGCAAATGCCTGCATGGCTTTGACGCAGACATAATCAAATTCGATGCCTTGTCCGATACGATTGGGACCGCTGCCAATAAGCATAATCTTGCTTTTCGTACCGGGCGTTGATTCGCAATACTGTTGATAGGTGCTATACAGATAGGCAGTGGCTGTTCGAAATTCACCGGCACAGCTATCGACACATTTATAGACTGGTTGTATCCCCAGTTCTTGCCGGTAAGATCGCACCTCTGCTTCTGTGCTATGGATAAGCTTGGCGAGCCGTTGATCAGAAAAACCATTTTTTTTCAGCGTTAACAAGGTGGTTTGATCGAGATCATACAATGATTGGCCGCTAAGGTTTTGTTCCATGGTAACGATCGTTTTGATTTGGTGTAAAAACCAAGGGTCAATAAACGACGCAGCATGCACTTCTTCAATGCTAAAACCGCGACGAAAACTTTCCGCAAGACACCAGAGATGAGTACTGGTATGTCGTTTGAGCAACACCTTTAAGGCATGATCATCTAACTCATCTAAGGAATCGAAACCGGACGCATTAATTTCCAGACTTAAGATGGCATGTTGTAAACTTTCCGCGAAAGTACTACCGATCGCCATCACTTCTCCCACTGAGCGCATTTGTGGGCCGCGAGCCAAGTCTTGCGCGTTAAATTTCTCATCATGAAAGCGAGGAATTTTGACTACGGTATAGTCAATGCTTGGTTCAAAAGAGGCAGGTAAGATCCCGCCGGTAATTTCGTTGGGTAATTCGTCCAGGGTATAACCGACCGCAAGCTTGGCAGCAATTTTGGCAATGGGAAAACCGGTTGCTTTTGAAACCAGCGCGGAAGAGCGAGAGACCCGAGGGTTCATTTCGATCACGACCATCCTGCCATTTTTAGGATTAAGAGCGAATTGAACATTTGAACCACCGGTGTCAACACCAACCGCACGCAGTACGGCAAAGGCTGCGTCACGCATGGCTTGATATTCATCATCGGTGAGTGTCTGGATGGGGGCGACGGTGATCGAGTCACCCGTGTGAATTCCTAAAGGGTCAAAATTTTCAACACCACAGACTACAATGCAATTGTCCTTTTTATCGCGTACAACTTCTAGTTCAAATTCTTTCCAACCGATAAGCGCCTCATCGATGGAAATTTCCTCGCAACCTGGTTGGGAGAAAGCTTGTTTGAATGCAGCTATGGCTTCTTCTTCGCTATGTACAACGGCTGCCCCGGCGCCGCCTAAGGTGAAGGAGGAGCGGACAATGAGAGGTAAGCCCAAATTCTGCATGATTTGTTTGGCACTATCCAGGCTGTTAGCGGAGTAACTTTCAGGAACATTTAAACCAATCTCTTTCATTTTCTCATGAAACAGAGTTCTGTCTTCGGCAACAGTGATTGCGTTAATGGAGGCACCAATTAATTCAACCTGATGTTGGGCTAAAATACCTTCTTTATGCAGCGCCAAAGCGCAATTGAGAGAGGTTTGCCCGCCCAGGGTAGCAATAAGGGCATCAGGGCGTTCTTTGGCAATAATTGCGCTAACTGAAGCAGTCGTAATGGGTTCAATATAGGTCGCGTCGGCTAAATCAGGGTCGGTCATAATAGTAGCCGGATTCGAATTAACGAGAATGACTCGATAACCTTCTTCACGCAGGGCTTTTAAGGCTTGTGTCCCTGAGTAATCAAATTCACAGGCTTGGCCAATATTGATTGGACCCGAGCCGATTACCAAAATGCTCTTAATATTAGTGTTTTTTGGCATACTGCACCTCGTGAAAAAACTGCTTGAACAGGATCATCAATTCGTTAGGTCCTGGATTCGCTTCTGGATGTCCTTGAAAGGAAAAGGCGGGGGCATTGCGATGGGCAAGTCCGGCAATTGTTCCATCAAATAAGGAAATATGAGTAGTGATTAAATGCTCGGGTAATGAGCGTTCATCGACGACAAAACCGTGGTTCTGGCTGCTAATAAAGACAGTACCGGTTTTACAGCATTTAATGGGGTGATTGGCACCGTGATGGCCAAATTTCATTTTCCTGGTCTTTGCACCGGCTGCCAGCGCTAAAATCTGATGGCCCAGGCAAATGCCAAAGACAGGGATTTGTTGCTCTAATAATTGAGAGGCCAAATGAATGACTGACTCACAACTTTCCGGATCGCCTGGTCCATTAGAGAGTAATACCCCGTCAGGAGAAAAGCTTGTTAATTCGCTAAAACTAATCGTATCGGGTACTACTGAAATTTTGATAGGGTAGGTTGCCAGGGTTTTTAAAATGGCTGTCTTAACGCCACAATCAACAACGACAATATGCGCTAACGCATCGATGGGATCAGCATAGAGATACGCTTTTTTGGTCGAAACCAAGGTTGCCAGATGACTGCCTTGCATGGTTGGCGCACTTTGCAGCATCGACAGCGCCTGGTCAGGCGTGATGGAATCGACGGTCACGATACAACCATTTTGACTGCCTTGTTCACGCAAATGCAGGGTGAGTGCGCGAGTATCTATCTCCGTCAAGGCAGCAATATGATGTTTCAGAAGAAAATTCTCCAGACTATCTTGTGCGCGCCAGTTACTAAAATGAGGGGAATAGTCTCTGAACACGGCCGCTGCGGCATGGATTTTTTCTGATTCATGATCGGCTTGATTCACACCGACATTGCCGAGGTGGGGTGTTGTAAAATTGATAATTTGGCCAAAATAGGACGGATCCGTCAAAATTTCCTGATAGCCTGTTTGTGAAGTATTAAAGACCATCTCTCCCACGGCGTGGGTTTTTGCACCAATCGCTTTCCCTTGAAAGAGAGTGCCATCAGCCAAGATGAGGAAAGCCATTTTTTGTCTCCTTAAGAAGCTCGGAAAGCGAGCAATTTTTTTCCACGGCTTCGCTTACCCAAAGACCGACTTGATGGTGTGCATCTCTAAATGGCATCCCTTGTAAAACCAGGGACTCCAGGATCGCTGTTGCATCCAAATAACCACTGGTTGCTTTTCTATGCATTAACTCGGTATTGAAGGTGAGGCTTTGCAGAAAAGGGGAAATAATTTGCAGGCAAGCAGTCAGTGTATTGACGGTATCAAATAAACTTTCTTTGTCTTCCTGCATGTCTTTGTTGTAAGCAAGCGGTAAGGCTTTCATCACCGTTAAAATCCCGGTTAAATGACCAAATACCCGTCCGCTTTTGCCCCGAATAAGTTCTAGCACGTCAGGATTTTTCTTATTGGGCATTAACGAAGATCCGGTCGAAAAGGCATCATCAAGGGTAATAAAATTGAATTCCTGGGTTGCCCAAAGAATAAGATCTTCTGCCAAACGTGATAAATGCATCATGATAAGAGCAGCAATAGAGCAAAATTCAATGATAAAGTCGCGATCGCTGACTGCATCCAGCGTATTACTGATCACACCCTTAAAGCCCAGCGTTTGGGCGACCCATTTTCTATCCAAAGGGAGGTTACTACCTGCCAGGGCACCAGCACCAAGAGGCGAAAAATTCATTCGTTCATGCCAATCATGCATGCGGCTAAGGTCACGGCTGAACATGGCATCAAAGGCCGCAAAATAGTGACCCAAATAAATAGGCTGAGCCTGTTGCAGATGGGTGTATCCAGGCATCTTGGTATCAGCATGCCGGGTGGCTAAATCCTGTAAAACTTCTTTGAGTGTTTGCAAGAGGCTGTTTATCTGCGCACCTGCTTCCCTGGTGTAAAGTCTCAGATCGAGAGCGACCTGATCATTACGGCTGCGGCCAGTATGTAATTTCTTACCAATATCGCCTATTTTTTGAATTAGCAACTGTTCAACAAACATGTGAATGTCTTCACAGCGTTCATCAAGGGCATGTTGTCCTTTCGTTATTTCCAACTCAATTTCGGCGAGTGCTTTATTAATAGACTGTGCTTCATCATGGCTTAAAAGACCCTGCCGTGCCAGCATGCTGGCATGTGCCTGACTGCCAGCAATATCATGACGGTAAAGTACCTGATCAAAAGCCAGTGACGCATTAAATTTCACAACACTTGGATCAAGCGGTTTTTTAAATCGGCCACCCCAGGTTTTATTGGTCATACTTGCCACCCCTTATGAACCATGCCGTATACTTTTGCTGACAGAGAGAAAAGATTGATAAACCCTTCCGCATCTTTTTGATTGTAAACATGATCCTCCTCAAAGGTAGCGAGAGCAGGATTATGTAAACTGTATTCAGATTGCATACCGCAAGGAATGAGATTGCCTTTAAACAGTTTTAACTTGACTGTCCCGGTGATATGTTTCTGAGTTACTGCAATCAAAGCGTCCAGGGCTTCTTTCGCTTGAGAAAACCATCGTCCCTCATAAACAAGATTGGCATAGCTTTGTTGTAGAGATTGCTTCAAGTGGAGCGTGGCTCGATCAAGGCATAGGCTTTCCAACATCTTATGCGCTTTGTAAAGCACTGCGGCAGCCGGTGCTTCATAGACTCCCCTGATTTTCATCCCTACCAGCCGATTTTCAACGATATCAGCCACACCGATACCATGAGCGCCTGCCCGCTGATTCAGCTCTGTTAATAAAGCGACTGGATCCATGGCTTTATTATTCAAAGCTACAGGGACACCTTGTTCGAAATGAATACTAATCAGTTCAGGCGTATCAGGTGTCTGTTCAAGCGTTGCGGTCATTAGCAATAAATCGTCAGGCTGCCCCTGGCCTGGATCTTCCAAGACACCGCCTTCATGTGAGATATACCAAATATTATGATCGCGAGAATAAGGCGCCTTGGGTGTTACAGGGACATCAATACCATGTGCTTTGGCATAATCGATTGCTTCCTGGCGTGACTTAATTTCCCAGGATCGCCAAGGGGCAATAATTTGCAATTGAGGAGCCAGTGCTTTCACAGTGTACTCGAAACGAACTTGATCATTGCCTTTGCCAGTCGCTCCATGGGCAATCGCATCAGCCTTTTCTTGCAAAGCAATTTCAACCAGTTTTTGTGCAATTAAAGGTCTTGAGATAGTTCCTAAAATATATTGCTCTTCATACAAAGCGCCAGCCTTCACCAATTGCCAAAGGTAATTGGTGACAAACTCCTCTTGTACATTGACCACATAAGCGTTGGTTGCGCCACTGTTAATGGCTTTCTGCTTAATGGCTTGCAGGTCTTCTTGTTGGCCAAGATCACAAATGACTGCAATCACTTCAGCCTGGTAATTTTCTTTAAGCCAGGGGATCATGACAGACGTATCGAGGCCTCCTGAATAAGCTAAGGCAATTTTTTTAATGGTTGTGGTCATTCGTGTCTCCTAATAGTATTTCTTTAAGTCGTGAACAGGATTGGTTAATTCTTGGGGTTTAACATCAGCTACTAATTGACCGCCCTTGAGAACGACCAGGCGATCACTCATTTTGGTGAGAAAATCCAAATCATGTGAGGCAATCACCATGGTAACCCCCATGGATTTAACGGAATGCAGTAAGCTAACAACGTCTTCAATGGTTGCCAGATCCAGGCCGGAAGTCGGTTCATCACAAAGTAATAAGTTCGGTTGCATCATCAGACTGCGAGCCAGCGCTACCCGTTGTTTTTGTCCCCCAGAGAGTTGGTGAGGATAAGACGCTGTTTTGTCTGCTATGCCAAGTGTGCTTAACAGGGCTAGTGCTTCCTTGTCGTGATGGCTGGCCTTATTTTGCAGCTTGGGTGCGTAAGTTAAATTTTCTAACACCGTCATATGGGGAAACAGCTGGAAATCTTGAAACATAAATCCGCTTTTCCCTGAGAAGTCGATAGTCCCTGAATCAAGTACTTCCAATTTTTGTATACAACGCAGCAGTGTCGATTTTCCTCCACCAGAAGGACCAGCCAAACCAATAATCTGGTGAGCAGCAATACTAAGATTCACCTGAGCTAATACAGGGGTAGAGCCAAAATTTTTGCAGGCATTATTGATGTACAGCATCATGCCCTCCTTGTTCGATTTTTTTGCCTAAATATTCAATGAGTAAAACCAGACCGTAGTAGTAACAACCAGCAATACACAACGGTAAAAAATAGGTAAACTGTTCGGCAGCAATGGATTGTGCTTTGCGCATGAGGTCCATACCACCAATAGTAGAGATCAAAGCGGTCTCTTTAAGAAGTGCGATCATTTCATTAATGAGTGCTGGCAAAATATTTTTTATGACCTGCGGTAAAATAATATCTTTCCATAAATAAAATGTTGGAATTTGTAGTGTTTTTGCTGCTTCGAATTGCCCTTTAGGCAAACTATCTATCCCAGATCGCAGAATTTCAGCAATATAAGCAGAGCTGTTAAGGCCGAAAGTCAGTATTCCAGCAACCAGAATATCGGGTCGCAAACCGAGCAAACCAGGGACGGCAAAATAGATAAAGCTTAATTGTAGAATTAATGGCGTTCCTCTTATTATTGAAACAAAACGATTAATCAGTAATTTGGCCATCCCGTTATAACGCAAAATGGCAAGAATTGTCCCCAGCAGGATGCCTATGAGCATCCCGCCTGCCAGTAGCTCCAAAGTAAGCACGGTGCCTTGACCGATAAAGAGGAGATTTTGTTTTAACTCGTCCATTTGCCACCCTCCAACCAGATTTTTTGAAGCTTGGCGATTTCCCCGTTGGTTTTTAACGTATTGAGTGCTCGATTAACTTGCGCTTTCAGTAATGAATTTTTTTTCAAGGCCAAGCCATAACCATCGGTTGCTTTAGCAATAATGGTGTAGTTTAAGCCGGGATTTTTTTTGCTGAAGATGGCTCCCTGGGCACCATCGACAAGAACGACATCCACATGGCCGGCTTTTAATGCTTCTATTGCCTGATTGTTATTATCCATTGCCACAATATCTCCTTGTGGAAAATGGTTTTTCAACCAAATTTCCATGGTGCTGCCAAGTTGGCAAGCCAGTTTTTTTCCTGCCAGTTGCGAAGGGTTATTAATGGGGGTTGTTTGATTGAATACCGCTGCCATTCCTTCAAAATAGTAGGGTGTACTAAAATCAAAATTCTTTTTCCGATCTTCAGTAATGGTAATCGTTGAGATAGCAATGTCAGCTTGCCCTGCACTCAGCGCGGGTAAGATAGAGCTAAATTGCATATTGTCAAAAACGGCTTTTTTGCCTAATTCTTTAGCAACAAGCTTTGCCAGATCAATATCGAACCCCTTAATTTGACCTTGCTCAAGATATTCAAAAGGTGGATATTCTGCGGAGGTGGCAAAATGGATTTCATTCTTATCTTTTTCGCTCCCGCACCCAGAAATAAAAAGAATCGATGCGCTTAACAGACAAGGTATCAGTTTTCTCATAATAGTTATATATCCAAAATATATCCATTTTTCGACTATATTTGATTTTACCTTGTGATGTCAACCATTAATGAATATAATTTCTATTTTTATGATTGTGTATTCATTCCGGGAGCAAGAAATGTCACATGATAATCTGCTTGATGGCCACATATTGAGTATCGTGCAAATACAAGAGGTTGCTGAGCAAAGTGATTTGCAGCAGGCGTTGAAAGAAAGGGGGTATGATATTCCGCAAGCGACGTTGTCTCGCCGACTTAAAAAATTGAAAATTGCTAAAGTGGCAGGAATTTATCGGGTCGTTGATTTTAATCCGTCAAATTTACCGTTGGTTTTGAATGCCCAGGTATCAGAGTATGGTTTGGTTGTTTTACATACTCAGCCAGGCCATGCGAATAGCCTTGCTTTGTTTATTGATAAAAAATATGTCGCTTTTTACCCGCAACAAGCCAATAACTCAGGGATTCTAGGTACTATCGCGGGAGATGATACGGTTCTTCTTATTGTCAAAAGCAAAGCGGATTTGGATCAGGTAATCCAAATCCTGCAGGCCGAGTTCCCCTATCTGAAAATTGCTTGAAAGACCTTCTATCAGGTCGAGGCGGCCAAACTTGGCGTTGATGTTTCTGGATCATCCTCAGTTGGATGGTCAGCAAATGACATCCTTCCTGCCATTGCAGATTCTGCTATTGCTGAAGGAGCCTTAGTACTTACCGCTCTTTTCAGTTTTCTAGGATAGAGACAATATTGTTGAGATACTTCTTCTATCTCATCAGCTGCTTTTTCCAGCCGGGATACGAGGTCAAGCATGGGAGCCTGCTCCGGGTCACGTTGATAGTGCCGGATATTATGCATTCTTATCTCGCCGACGGCTGTGGTAGAAGGGGCTCTAAATAAGGTGAGGCCTGGTGTATTGCGATAATGCCAAGGTTTAAACTCAGTTAAATCCGGTAGCGCCGGGTAGGAGCGCCAAGGATAGAAATCGGTGGTGCCTGATGACCAGCTAATCATCACAGTGGGGGTTTGACCCCCAATAAATTCGACTTTTTCAATAACAAATTTCATACAACAAGACCACTAAAATTAATAAATACACAGATTGTACAATAATTGTCGTTTTAGGGCAATTTTTCCAGTACTCGGGTGGCAAAATGTTCTATTCGGGAAGCAAGCGAACGATCAATTGCTAATTGTTTATTCGAAAAAAGCCAATGTAAATAACGAATTGTCAGGGATTGATTTTTACTGCCAGTGGTTTTCTGTTGAGCTGCGAAACATTGGTAAAGACGATGTTGTTGATAGGCTTCGGAGATAAGTTCATCACTCAATACTTGTTGATAAAAGGGATTGACCCATTCGTCGGTACTCTCTTGTTTTAATTGTAGACGGGCTGAGCGCAGGGGCTGGGTTATTTTTTCATGCCAGTCATTAATGTAATGGCACGCATTGACCAATTCCGATTGTGAGATTTCTTCAACGGCATAAGCCAGCCAACAACAAAGCAATAATAGATTAACATTGAGGCCTTCCTGCTGCTGAAAAGCCAGGCAAGCCTCTTTAACTTGTTCGTCGCGATAAACCTGCAAGGAAAATTGCCAGAAGGGATTATCCAGCGGTGTAAGCAATGATTGTCCTGTGATCCTGGATTGCGTCATAAATTGGTGACCAGTTTACCCTTGTCTTAATTCAATGACTGTAACATGCAAGGCTTCCTGGCCGATATTTAAATCCTGGTGCGCTTCTTTACCCTGGGTAACACTCAGATAAATGGGTTTTTTCGCTTGTAATTTTATAAAGGCTTCCTTTCCTGACTGATAAATCACTTTAAGCGTACCACTTTCGTCCGGTATAACAATTCGAGCAAATTGATGAGTATGGAAAGGTAATTGTTGTTTAGGGCAAATCGTGGTTTTCCAGACCTTGGTCAATTTGTTTTCTATTAACAATTCACGTTTTGTTTCGCAGGTTGAGGTTGCTGCGGACACAAATTGATTCGCCAAAAGCAAAACTAAGGCAGTTAATCGCACCATTTTATCCACTCCTGTGAGCTGTTCTGAGTTCTTAAACAAGCCAAAACATAGCATGAATAAATGCTCATTGAAATAGCAGTTAATATTTTATTAATAAAAAAAGATTATATTTATTGCATGGTGTTTTTTTTATGTGCATATTTTTTATGGGAAGAAAAGCATACACCACCGCTGTAAGATTTTTGCGTGATGTTACTCAACTTGATTTTTTTGGTTGGGCTGATGAGGAGTTGCAGGTTGATGCAGTCGCTTATGTCTCCTATAAAGAGTTTGCAAAATGCGCTTTACTCTTACAAATTCCTGCAAACATTCGCCAAAAAATGAGTCTTGAATTCACCCCCAATTTTTTAAGAATTACCGTTCCTAAAATCAATGTAAAACCCATGAGCACTGAGCTCGGTAAATTCATGCTTGCGGCGAAAAACCCTTCTGTGACAAAGAGACCAGATCATTTAACTGAGCAGCGGATTATGAGAGTCGCTACGGTGGCCACACCGACGGGAGGCTTTACTCAACTTGCACCAAGAACGGTTAAAGAACAAGTCGATTTATTTGCCACGCATGTGGGCTCAGCCTATAAACTCATGCTTGAGCAAGGAGCCTTGCTTCCTGACGAGCCTGCTATTTGCGTGTTACCTGAATTTTATAGTCATTGCAGGAGTCCAGAGACTAGCCGATTATTTATGCCTTATGATATGCAACAGCAATTGCTTGCCGGGTATTGTGCGGTCAGTAAAGAGTTTCCTGAACTGTTAATCATGGTCAATATCACGGCTACTACGAAAGATATGGTGGTTGATGAGTTGGGGAAGTCCCTTGAACACAGGGCCAGACTACAAAAAACAAATATGCTATTTGGCATTAAAAATGGAGAAGTCGTTTATATCAATTACAAAGTCAATAAAGGGCCGGCTGACATTCCTGAGGATGAAAGGTTATCTGCCGAATCAGAGCGCAACTCTTATTACCATGCAACTGCTGATAAACGAGTTATGAAACTTGATTACCTTAAACAATTTAAGGGGATCACCTTTGCTGGCAGCGTATGCATCGACGCTGCTGAAGGCGTCATAGGAAAGTATCTGCGCCAACAATTTTCTTCGTTTAGTGAGGATGAGTTTGGCCCTGCAGTACAAATCATTTCTTCCAGCTCAATGACTTTATCACAAGGGTTTAAAAAACGTAGTGCGCTTGTTAATACCGATAATGGCGCCCAACAGATTGTTACCCCGAAAACAGGGCAGGGCATACTCATTCAGGCCGATGGACATAACACACTAAAGCGTTCTGGTGTATGGATAGTTGATGGTGAAAATTTAATTTCTCAAACGCCTGTTAATACCCAGGTTTTGTCTGATAAAACAGAGATTAGTGCTTATTCAATAGGGGTTAACCTACTTCACAACAAATTGCATAATGAGGTAGGCATGGATATTGAGGAAGAAAGTTCAACAGCACTGACTGAGGGGGTTATTGCCCTTGGTGCCTAGCGAGTCAACGGTGTCTAAAACCTAAAATTTCGCGACCCATTTAGCGAAGCTTTCCATATAGTTACGTAGAAACTCTTCTGTTTTATCTTGGGTTAAATTGCCATCTTTATCGAAAAGTGTATTAACGCTGCCTATATAGGCTTCCGGTTGTTGCATACAGAGGATATCTAAAAATACGAAGGTTTGACGCAGGTGTTGGTTGGCACCAAAACCGCCGATTGCCCCTGGGGAGGCGCTAATCACAGCGCCTGGTTTACCACCCCATACACTTTTCCCGTAGGGTCTGGAGCCTACATCGATGGCATTTTTAAGTGGTGCAGGGATGGAGCGGTTATATTCCGGGGTAACAAATAAAAGACCATCTACCTTGGTGATTTTTTCACGAAAAGCGACCCATTCAGGCAAGGGGGTATTTTGATCATCAGGATCCTGGTTATAAAGTGGTAACTGCCCGATTTCAATCAGTTGCAAAGCAAGAGAAGAAGGGGCAAGTTTGATTAAGGTCAAAGCCAGCTTGCGATTCCATGATTCCTTACGCAGACTTCCTACCAGTACGGCAATTTTTTTAACCATCACAGCATCCTTTCTCTTTAATTATCCTGGTTGAATAAAATAATCGGTAAGCAATAAAAATTCAATTAGTTGAAACTAGTTAATTTATAGTGATATCTAAGGTGCAAAAAAATTTCTATTTAATCTTTACTTAAGATTTTCTTACTATACTATGTTTAACATGTTTAACAAATGGGGGCTATCATGTTAGGTGTAAGGCTAGATAAAGAAACCGAAGCCCGTTTAGAAGCATTATGCGAAAAAACTGGGCGAACCAAAAGTTATTATGCGAAGAAAGCTATAACAGAGTTTTTGGAGGATAGAGAGGACTATCTTTTAGCAGTTGCTGCGCTTGAGGAAGAAACTGAATATGTAACGCTTGCAGAGGTGAGAAAAAATCTTGAGTTGGACGATTAAGATTGGGAAAAAAGTAGAGAAACAATTATCAAAGTTAGATAAAA
Source organism: Legionella feeleii (assembly GCF_001467625.1). Taxonomy (GTDB): domain Bacteria; phylum Pseudomonadota; class Gammaproteobacteria; order Legionellales; family Legionellaceae; genus Tatlockia; species Tatlockia feeleii. The sequence goes on along the minus strand of NZ_LNYB01000026.1, from coordinate 17,130 downwards.
CAATTCAAACTAGGATATTGGATTTTCTCGCAGAGATTGAAAAAAAAGATAATCCTAGAGTTAGTGGGCATTCCCTCAAAGGAGAACTTGGAGAATTCTGGCGTTATCGAGTTGGTGATTATCGAATTATTTGTCAGATTGAAGATGGCGAAGTCACGATTCTTGTTATTAAGATTGCTCACAGGAGAGAAGCTTACAAAAAATGACGCCCCTCCCGTCTTTGACTTCTATTACCACCAAGTCATCGCAGGCAGCAAAGCGCTTACTCCGCTTCGCAGCTTAACACCCTAATCACCGGTTTCTGCAAAAGGGTTCCAGATAGTTGAAATCCTATTGACTGCGCTTTACCAGGCAGCAGGCCGTTACTCATGTCAGCAGGCTGTGCACTTAACGTAAAAATTCCGTCTGACTCTAACAGGGATGCATTATTACCAAGCCAGTGATTAACAATCATTGGATTGGCAATTTCGTTCGGGTCAAAACTCAATTTAACACTAAAATTGCGGATAGGCTCTTTACGGGTATTTGTGATCGTACCTTGAAATACCGCTCCACCATCCCAGCGATTTTGTAAGGCTAAATGGACAGTACAGCCTTGATCGCTGGAAGTAGTTCCCGCCTGGTAAGACGCATGAAGCGCTATTGCGGAAGGAGTGGCTGGTAATACCAGCTTTTTATCCGTTTTCTCAGTGACTACTGTGTATGTTTTCCCAAGATATTGGACTGTATTGGGCAGTTCAATTTGATAGTTTTCGATGTCAAAATTCCCTGTTTTGCTATTGATATTTTGATTGTAAATCAACGTGGTGCAATGGCCATGCTCGACTACACAATGGATAGTCTCCCGATGATTGAATGCTGAATGAAATTGAATAGTGGCAGCAACAGTTTGATTATTCACTGGCTTGCCATTTTCATCCACTAGATTAATTTTATAATCGATCGTGGAAGCCGGTTGAGGTCCTGTTTGCTCGCCTTCCAGGGAAATAGTTAGCTCATTGTTTTGACCTTCAGCAACCTGAAAAGCGATAGCGGAGGTACTTGATTTAACCCGATAACGTTGATGAGCCTGATTATCCAATTGATAGCTGTCTGCCAGCAAGAGTTGGTAGGTCCCGCCCGCCAGATTGAATGAACATCCTTCATAGCTGCAAGTATAAGACTGTCCAGTCTCCTGCAACCTGAATTCTGCAGCACCAGTTAAGTTGAAGCCAGGATCAGCGAAAGTGATAGACAACTTTCCTTCATCTATTGTCTGGTTAAATAACTGATGTAAAACTTTTTGGGCTTGTACATCAAGTTTCGCAGAATTGGGATCGATCATGCTGACCGTATCGCCCAAATAGCCTACGGCCCAAAAAAACAGATTATTTTGCAGATTGTTTTTTTCAAGATAAGGAATCAATGCCTTTTGAAAAAAGGCTAATCCTTCTGCGCTTTTCCAGGAAGCTTCACCCAAGACTACGGGATAACCCGCTTTTTTTAAGAATCCCCAACTCCAGTCAAACCGTAATTCGCTTGGTTTGCCGGGGGCGGATTCCCAGGTAGCAACCTCACGCGGGTAAACATGGGGGGAGAAAATCAGATGAGCATGGCTGGCATTTTCATCGCCCATTAACCAGGCTATCGCTGTCTCATTTAAACCCGTTGCTTTCAACTGTTGAATAAAGGCTGCTCTGTCAAAACGAGCTTCCCCTTGCTTGGCTTGATTCTTTGCCAATAGAGTTTTGAAATCTTCGCCCCAATTGCCTTTGAATTCCAGGCGTTTGGTATTAGCGATGCAATTCGCTGGATCATTGCTGATTGCATAAGCTTCGTCCGGTACCAGTTCATCATTTTTCACACAGATAACCGGTTGATCAGGATCGCCTGAACCTGGCCCAGGGCCTTCAACAAACAAGAGTAAATCAGGATTATTTTGCTGAATGACTTTAGCTGCTGTAGCAATAACCTTTATCCAGGCAGGCTGACTATTATTACTGCGATACCAATGTAGTGCATAGGGTTCATTGAAAACATCGATGCCAATGACATTGCTGAGATCACGGGCTTTAATCTCCGCCAATATTAATTTTAAATCGGCTTCATATTGATTCAGGTTATAAACTGTACCGTCCCGATAGTTATCGCCATAACCATAGCCATGATGAATATCAATGAGTACTTTGACATTATTTTTTTTAAATTCGGCAAGGCTTATCCAAAAGGCCTCTTTGGGTGACACGGTTGCCACACAGGTTGAGCCTGTGCTTGCCCAGGTTTTACAAAAAACACCATTCCCTTTGGTGGGCTGGTCTTTGTTGCTAATGGACTTATTCAAATCAACAGACGACCCGGTATCGTAGAGGACACCCGGTTGAATGGGGACACGAACAGTTTTGAAATTAACGCCAGTGGAATGATCAACACCACTATCAATAAAATCCCACGGGTGTACCAGAGCATCCAGCATCCCATAGGTTTTATTATAAGAAGTGGGGATATCACCGACTGCATAAAAGGGATGGGACGCTAATCCCTGGAAAATTTTAGAATCTTGAAAACCTGACCAGGAAATGCCATCAATGTTAACCGGCTTGTTATTCTTATCGTAAATCACCGCGTTCTGGGTGTAAAAAGCGTAGCACTGAACCGAAAGTAAGAGCGTGAATAAACTGCCTACCAGTTTTTTGACTAACATTCTTTTTCCTCAACGTTAATGGATAGGATTTAATCGGTCGATTGGGCTAATAACGCGCTGATAAGCAATTTATTGTGCCGAGAAGAACCTCTATCAATTGGACTTTTTTTAACCATCAAAGGAGTAAAATATAACATAAATTGCACTTCAAGTGCATTTTTAGAGCAAATTAGTGTAAAGGGGAGGGTGTTTTTCGTGAGTCCAGACTTCTTTCTGCAGGGTATAGAGACTGCGTTCTCTTTTTAGAGAGTCGTCTTTATTCATTGCCAAAACATGCCATGGCTAATCGCGTAACCCTACCCCTTTCCTCAACAAGACCATATTGAGTGCACTTAGAAGGATTACCATGAAACAAATGATAAGGATTGCAAACCAGATATTAACTTCTTGCTGACCAATCATTGCATAACGTAAGGCGTTAACGATGTATAAGATCGGGTTCAGGTGAGAGAGCTTTTCCCAAAAAGGCGGAAGCATACTGGTCGCGTAAAAAACACCACCCAAATAAATCAAGGGTGTCAGTACGAAAGTAGGGATGAGCATCACATCATCGAAATTGCGGGCGATCATGGCATTGGTAAATCCAGCCAGGGAAAACAGGGCCGAGGCTAGAAGAACAATAAAAAGTGTCAGCGGCAAACTGTGGAAATCCAGATCGACAAAAAAACAGGAAACAAGAAAAACCAGGAGCGCAACAATTAGCCCCCGCAATACGCCACCCAGGATATAACCCAGCAGAATAATACCGTTGTGCATGGGGCTGACTAACATTTCTTCAATACTCCTTTGAAAGCGCACATTGAAGAGCGAGGTAGAAACGTTACTATATGCATTGGTAATAACGGACATCATGATCAAACCGGGTGCAATAAACTCAGGATAACTGGCCCCTTGAATGGGACCAATCCGTTCACCCATTAAACTGCCGAAAATCATAAAATATAACGCGGTAGTGATGACCGGGGGTAAAAATACCTGCGAGGCGATACGGAACATCCTGACCAGTTCCCGCCTTACCAGCGTATAAAGAGCAATCGTTTGTTGTTTAATGGCCATGGTTAATAAGATCCAGAAAAAGCTCTTCCAAGCGGTTGGTTTTATTGCGCATACTATGAATGCGAAGACCGTTTTGCGTTAATACCGAAAAAACATCATTCAGTGACCAATTATTATCGACACGCAATTCAAAGGTATAGTTATCAACCAGGGTTGTCACGAAAGGTTCTATCACCGGTAACTCATCGATGGGGTTTTCTGTATTGAATACAAAGGTTTGATGCCTTAACGTTTTTAAGAGGGCATTCATCGACGTGTTTTCAACAATGCTGCCCTGGTCAATAATGGCGATATGTTTACAAAGTTGCTCGGCCTCTTCGAGATAATGAGTCGTGAGAATAATCGTTGTTCCCTGTTTATTGGTGTGAGTTAAAAATTCCCACATACTACGACGAATTTCTATATCCACGCCTGCAGTAGGCTCATCAAGAATTAAAACCTTGGGCTGATGAATCAAGGCACGGGCAATCATGAGCCGGCGTTTCATTCCACCGGATAAGTGGCGCACAATCGAGTTTCTTTTATCCCATAGTCCAAGTTGTTTCAATAAAGTTTGGGCATGGGGTTTCGCCTTTGCGCGTGTTATTCCATAGTAGCCGGCTTGACTGATTAAGATCTGCTCGCAGGTTTCAAAAATATTCAGGTTAAATTCCTGGGGGACTAATCCCAGGCAGGATTTAGCCAACTCGGGTTTTTCATCCAGATCATGACCATAGATATGGATACTGCCGGAGGTTTTTGTCAGTAAGGTGGTGATTAAACCGATGGTGGTCGATTTTCCTGCACCATTAGCACCCAGCAAAGCAAAAAAATCACCGGCCTTGACTCTTAAATCAATGCCTTTTAAGGCTTCCACACCATTCGCATACGTTTTACGCAGCTGGTTAATTTCTAAGGCGTACATGAGAATCTTTGGCAAGCAAATCTCTATTATACACAAGAAGTAGGTTATGAATAATCAGGGGGGTAATTTCCTTACGGATTGTGTTTAACGCGCGATCTGGATTGCTTCGCTAACGCTTGCAAAGACGGCATTTTCTATTTTGTCCCGTACCGGCATGGAGTCATTAAGTGACTAATGCCATGGACCGTGTCTTCATCCAACCGGTTATGCTATAGCGGGTTTGTCTGGTAGGGCAAACCTCATGGGGGAGCTCACTGTTAAAACAGACAAACCGGTTCCCACAAGGAAGAACGGACGTGATGAGTTGATCGTCCAGCCCATAAAGTTTTAATTCTCCCGCAAAGGACTCTTGCCAGTCAGTATTAAGATAATAAACACAAGAAATTCGCCGCTCTTTGGTTGTCGCGAATTGATCAACGTGTTTTTTATAGAAAGCCCCCGGTTGGTAAATAGCAAAATGGGTTTCAAAATCGACCAGGCCCAGAAATAACGTTTGGTTCAGCCTGTCTGCCAGCAGGTTAATTTTATGGAAATAGGCCTTGATGGATTGATTGGCAGACTCTTCGTCTAACCAGCAGATTTGGTCGTTACGAATGGCGCTGTGATGGCCAGCTCCCAATTGACGGCCTATTTTCGCACTTTTGAATTGACCCTTCGTGTGCATCTCGTCAGCAATTGCACGCAGCGCTTGATAATCCTCGAGAGGAAGAAAATTATCAATAATATGGAAGCCCTGGGTACAGATCTCATCTTCCAGTTGTTCGGTAATAATCAACGGTTATCTACAGGCTGTTGAGGGTAGCAAATTTTAATCGATGTTGGCTGAAAAATACACGCCTACTTATATCCATTGCCCACCTGCGTTTCTTTTTTGGGGAGCATTTTATAAAGACTGAGTGCCTGTTCTCTCGCTTGATCATGATCAACGATTGGTTTTGGGTAATTCTTGCCAATTAAGCCCGAGACGGGTTGCGGTGCTAACCAGGGTTGATGGATCCATTCGGTTGGGACTTTTGCAAGCTCTGGCACCCATTGCCGGATATAGTTTCCCTGGGGATCAAATTTTTTACTTTGGAGTATGGGATTAAAAATGCGGAAGTAGGGCGCCGCATCAGCACCGCTTCCCGCTACCCATTGCCAACTGGCAGAGTTATTTGCCAGGTCTGCGTCCAACAGGGTATCGAAAAACCAGGCGGCTCCCTGTTGCCAGTCAATCATTAAATCTTTCGTCAGAAAGGAAGCAACAATCATACGGACACGATTATGCATATAGCCCGTTTGCCATAGTTCACGCATTCCGGCATCAATAATGGGATATCCAGTCATGCCTTGCTGCCAGCAACGTAGCCCACTGTCGTCTTGTCGCCAGGGAAAGGCGTTAAACTCGGATTTAAAATTGCTATGGGGAAGTTCTGGAAAATGATAAAGCAAATGATAGGAAAATTCCCGCCAACCCAGTTCTGCTAAAAAACGTTCTATTGACGCTGAATCGATATCCTTCGCAAATTGCGCTTGTTTTAATGTTCTCCAGAGATGCCAGGGGCTCATTTCACCAAAATGAAGATGGGGTGATAGCCTGGAAGTGCTATCCAGCTCGGGAATATCACGTGATGTGTGGTAACCGTTTAAGGCGTTATTGATAAAACGATCCAGGCGTTTTTGCGCACCATCCTCTCCCGGTTGCCAATAGGTATGAAAAGCTGCTGCCCAGTTTGGTTTTTCAGGTAATAAATTCCAGTCTTGCAAGGGTTCGCTGTAAAGAGGCGGCGCGGAGGGGTGGCCATATTTAACCATCGGCTCAGGAATACTCATTTCTGTAAGGCAATGCCGCCAGAACGGCGTAAATACCTTGAAATACCCTCCGCTTTTGTTTTTAATGGTCCAGGGTTCATTGAGCAGGCTGCCATTAGAGCTTAGGACGTTAATGCCTTGCCCGCCGAGCGTTTTCTTGATTAGGCTATCACGTTGGATTGCCGAAGGTTCATAGCATCGGTTCCAATAGACCGTATCGACTTTAAATTCCTGGCTTAGCTGAGAAAGTATGTCCATTGCTTTGCCACGACGAAGCAATAATGGTAAGCCCTGTTTTTGCAGGCTTTCTTCCAGGGCCAGCAAACTATGGTGGAGCCACCATTTTTGAGCGCTGCCGAGGAGGGTTTGGTCATCCAGAATATAAAGAGGGATGACGACAGGGTGATTATTGCAACCCGCGATAAAGGCGGGATTATCATGACAACGTAAATCCTGTCTAAACCAAATAATTGCTACAGACATTGATAACCTTTTCATTATTTTATAACGTTACAGATTATCACAGTTGTTAATACTGTAAACGGGATAAGCAATAGGAAAGAATATGAAAAAGCGGATTCTGCTTGGGGTTTCTTCTTGTCTTCTTGGTGAGAAAGTTCGCTTTGATGGGGGACACAAGCGTGATAATTATATCTGTGATCTACTGTCCCATTATGTTGATTTTCTACCTATTTGTCCTGAGGTGGCTATCGGCATGGGTATACCCAGGCCGGCTATCCGTTTAATTGGCGATTCTGGTTCCCCGCGCCTGGTCGAAGTGAAAAATCACCAGCGCGATTACACGCAACCCATGCTGGACTTTGCCAATGAGACGATGAAGACACTCACTCCAATTAGCGGTTATATTTTAAAGAGCAAGTCGCCAACCTGCGGTTTAAAGCGGGTGAAAATTTACCGGGGAAAAGAGCAAGCGCCGCTATTGGGCGAAGGGTTATATGCCAGTGTACTGAAAAAGGCCTTTCCCTGTTTGCCCATTGAAGAAGAAGGGCGATTAAATGATGCGAAGATTCGGGAAAATTTTATCGAAAGGCTTTTTATCTACCATGATTGGCAAGTGACCATGGAGCATGGTTTTACGGGGAAAGAACTCGTCAACTTCCACACCCGCCATAAGTTAGCCTTAATGGCTCATCACCCTCATAAAAGCCGGGAACTTGGGCGCCTGGTCGGTACACTGGATAAAGAGAATAGCTCGACGTTAATGCTTGAGTACCTGCAAGGTTTAATGGCTATTTTAAGTTTTATTGCAACGCCCGCCAAGCATGCCAATGTCCTGCAACACTGTTTGGGGTATTTCAAAAAGGTCCTAATTGCACAAGATAAACAAGAATTACTCAACACGATTAGCAATTATCAACGCGGGCTTTTGCCGTTAATTGTGCCCATCACGTTATTAAAACACCATCTAAGCCACCATCCACAACCCTACCTGGAAATGCAGAGCTATTTGTCGCCTTATCCTGAAGAGTTAATGCTACGCAATCACATCTAACATCTATTGTAGCCCGGTTGCGCGCAACCGGGTTTTCCATTTTCAAATTCTAATGAACCATCGCATTTTCCACGACTTGTCGCAGCATCGTTGGCAAAATTGGCTTGATGTAGATATGGTTCGCTCCCAAAGCCAAACACTGTTGCCCCAGGGATTCATCGACATGGGCTGAAATGACAATGATCGTGGTATCCTTATGCAAGGGATTCGCACGAATCAATGGCAGGATTTCCTCCCCTCGCTGATCCGGTAATCCCAAATCCAGAAGGATGCAATTAAAGAATTGGTTGGTCAGTGTTTCCAATGCTTGCTGTGCTGTTTCTGCCAACGTTAATTGATAGTCGTCGCTCAATAATGAACGATAGATTTGTTGGCAAATGAAATTGTCTTCAATGATTAATAATTGTGTCATGATTGTCCTTTTCATAATCTGTTGTAAAAGCGGTCATTTAATCCGGTTACAGCGCTTCCTCACGCCGTCCTCTTATTCTCCCGTGCCTCCTTTCCGCGAGGCGGCAAACCACTGGTTTACCACCGGCCTTAAGCAGGCGATCCGATTTCCCCATAACGTATACCTTTAGCTATCGCTTCCGCAATGTTTTTACACGCCAGTTTTTGAAAAATGTTATTGCGATGCCACACCACCTGCCGTTCCGACAAGGCAAAAAAGGTGGCAATCTCTTTAATACTTTTCCCCAGAGACGATAAATACAAACACTGCTGCTCACGTTTGGTTAAACGCCCATCGATACAAAGCGGCCGCTGCACCCACGCCAGTGACAACAAGGTTTGTACTTCAGCAAGCTGCTTGTTGGTAGGATTGGGATTACCCAAATAATTTAAGTAATCTCTCGCAAAGGCTTTAAAAAACTGGTTTTGTTTCGCTGTATAGTAATGAATAAAATCTTGTTTGTTAATCCTCTTAGGTTCCATGTTTTTCTCCACGCAGGTTGGGCGCCTCGCCCAACAGCTCGTCGGGTCAATACCCGACCTACATTAAAAAGAACACGGGCAAGAGACGTGACTGTTCCTACCCGTGCAGTGAGTATTGGAAACATTAGTGTTCGTTTAGCGATTTACTTGCGCAAATAGCTAACAAAACCCAAGGGTCACGTCGAAAAAAGGGGGAAAAAAGGCCGTTTCTTACGAAGGAAACGTTGAAAAAAGGAATACAAATGAAATAACATGACGTCAGCCATGATTTACTCCTAGCAAGTAGATTGTGGTTAGCTGGTAGCGGGGGACTGCAATCCCTCCTATCAGCGCTTTTAGTGCATTTAAAAACTACAAACGCGCTTCAATCTTATTTTATTCCGCAGTGAGTTGCAACTGGAAAATGTAAGTGTTTTCAGGGGCTCACTGCGGGAGTCAATATCGAATTGATCTCTCATTATAAAAACCGTTGGTACTATTACCGGAAGTCTCTTTGATTTTAGATTATGGCGTGAATCATTAAGGAAGAGACTGAGGGATTTAAATTTTCAGGTTAATAAAACGGGGGGTTTGTTAACTCTTATTGATTTTCTACATTACCTAAATAGAATCGCTCTCTATTAGTTAATTAATGACGTTAATTTATCTAAGTTAATCCAGTTATATACTCATTTAAGATTAATTAACGAAATTAGGATAATTTCTGACTACGTAGCGAATAAGGAAATCAATGTTTTAAGGGAGATATCAACAGTCTCGAATTAATTCAAATAAATCATCAGATTTTCTTTGACCATAACACATATCCCACCCAGTTAAGACGTTTGCAAGAATCAATTCCAAGGCCGTATCAAATGTTCCGCGTTCAGTTGAGGTTGTTTCATCGATGTTAGCTAAAAAAGTAATATTTTGAACCCAGCTAATAAAATGTAATAATCTTTCGTAAAGCCTTGAATTAACTTGAATAAATTCATACGCTGATAAAGCAATAAAACATTCTTTTAACTGATTTAGTAAAAACATTGTTTCTTTTAAAAAATTACTGTCAGGATAGTAGGTCTTAATATTGCATAAAACATCATCTGTAAAATATTCTTGGATAATGTTGTAATTATTTATATTTTCTTTAATTCTCTCTCTATCTTCCTTGGTTATTTTTTTCCGAGATTTATCTTCGTGTAATTGTAGACAGTTACTTAAGAGGTCAAATTTAATATCGCAATATCTTTTTATAACATAATTCTTAATAACTTTTTTTTGCCTTGCTATAGTGAACCCACTAGTAAATAAATAAAATATAGCCCCAGTAATTAGTGCTAAAAGGATTTCATTAATAAATTTGCTGTTTTCAATCGTTGGACATGTTTTTTTGCAGAAATAAGCTATTAAACTACAAATAAAGATTAAAAGAACCAGTTTGTTTGAGTTATAGATATCTAAAATGGTCTTCAATTTTTTCTCCAGGGCAAGCGGGTCAGGCTAGAGAAGATTCAAGCCTGACCTAGATCCTTTCTCATTGTGCCTCAAAAGAACATGACAGTTAATCAGGACACTCTGGTAAGCTCAAAAGATTATCTGGATATAAACCGTCTGGTACAGTTTTAATATATTTATTATCATAAATGCTCGTTGCGATAATTACATCTACCCTTGTTCCCCCATTGGATACATAAAACTCCCATTTACCTGATTCTATACCTTTAATTGCTTCCTGTTGTGATAATTTCCATCTACTGCCATCGGAGTTAAAGCCACCAATGGAGAGAATTCGCTCGTGTGGATTCGCACGCTGACTTTTATTAATACAAAAAATTTGATGTCTACTAATCATAAAACCACCACCTTTTAATTATATATACTTAACCGCTACTCATAAAAGGAGAATCGAGAAAGGAGTACGTGCTCGAAATAATTTACCTTATTTGACTTTCTCATATACCTCCTCTTAAATGTCTACCATGCCAAATCTCCTTCTAGGCGACAAGCATAGCCTAGCGTGTAGACTACGCTTGTCCGGTCTTGGTCTTCTCCATAGTTTATTTAGTGTCTTTTAAAAAATTATCGACGTCTTCCATGCAATTTTTAAATTTTTTAGGAAGCCAGTGAAATTTAACCTGGTCTCTATCCCCTTGAAATCTTGCAAGAGAGTTTTTTAGTTGATTAATTGATTTCAATTTTTGAGAAAATTTATCTGGCTTGTTTAGTGTGGAGCAAATCTCATAATTCTTTTCATAACTAGTAAAAACTTTAACTACAGGATTTGCAGGAATGAACCCATTTCCTCGATTCTGTTTAATGTAGAATAAACTATCTTCAATCGCCAAAAAATCTGATTCAATTGGTGATGTAGGCTTACCATTATTCGATTGGTTAGCCTTGATATAATGATGTAACTCATTAAAGTGCGAGTCTGTTATTTCATAAGCAAACTTTGCTTTATTACCTTTTACAAAAACAAATATTGAATCATCATTAGCCATTATGGCCTCCTACTATAGGTTATATAAATCAAGCCTTAGGATTTATTTAATGAATCATCCAAATTTTTTTTATATTTCCATATGCCAATTAAAATCCCATTGGCTTAAACTGATTTTATTATCTCGCTAACATGCTTCCTTTTTATAAAGATATCTGGAATTCATAGTAACCAATTCCAATATCTACTATTTTATAAGTTTGCATTTCGCTCATAAACTCTTAGACTTGTAAAGCGAGATACTGTATCCCTGGCTTTAGTATAGAGTCTTTTTATATAAAAATATTAAAAAATTACACATAATCAAACTATTATTTTTTTTGTTTGTTACCCTTTCTATACCGGAACAAAGTTCATGCCGGAATACGCGCAAAAGTATGGTGATTAATTGGAATTGATAGGCACGCATTTCCGCTATTTTTTTGACTATACAAAGCCTTGATTAAGCTATGCTAGCCTAATTTATAATATTCTCTTCTTCAACTTTAATTACCGTATCAAGTAGGCCATAAACATGGCAATTACATCCATTAATCTCTCAGTCAGCGTAGCCTCGCGATCAAGGTTTCTTTATCAATCGCTGTATCATTAGAATCTCATTTCAATTTTAAGTTCATCGGGCTGATTATCTAAAGATTCGGCCAACTGGATGTCAAATCATAGGGCTGTTGGGCTTTGGAGAATGAATACCCTAATTACGCTACTCTCCATCAAGGGTCGCTAATAGTTAAACCCCAACATTTACTCTTTGATTTGCCTTCAAATGATTATATTTGTTATTCTGTTTAAAATATACACAATATGGTGATATTTTAAAGAGGTACAGATGAATGATAATATACTTAGATAATTGCCATTTACAAAAAGTGGTTCAAAATCCTAATCTGATTTTGTCAGAAAAATTGCAAACTAAAGAGGTGACTTTAATATTCTCCTCTTGTAATTTTATTGAATTAACTCAAAGAACAGATACTAAAGCCATTCAAATGACAGCATCTTTTTTAAAAAATTGCGAAATAAAATACTTAAGAAGTTTTGATCAAATTCTTAAACGTGATGTCTCAATATTGCTAAGTGGAAAAACAAATTTGGATTGGTTCAGCAATAACTATTCTGATTGTATATTTCTGGGAGTTAATCCAAATGAATTAGAAATTGATTTAGATCTATTTCAGTTTTTTAAATTGAATCCCATTGATAAAATTATTGAACTGAGTTTAGAAGATCGTTCTGCTTTTGAGTCACTAAATGACTTTGAAATAAAAAATTTAAATCAATGGGTGGATGACAACAAAACATATTGTAGAGTGAATAAAAATAAATATTTGAACGATGTTGAAAAATTAAGAATAAATAAACTTATAGAAAATTTATTGCCTACCAATTGCATAAACGCTGATAATATTAAGCTAATTGAAAATAGCCATAAGCAAGATTTCCTTTCTTTTTCTTTCATGTTGTATAGGCAACATATAAGACATTACGATACAAATAAGAAATGGTCGGTAAATGATCTATTTGATATAAATCAATGCGCAGCCATACCCTTTTGCGATATCTTTGCAACAGATTCAGATAATGCAAGTGAAGCGGAGAAAACAAAGCAGCTATTTAATAGTGAAAATCAAGATCTAATTACTTGCCAGATAGTAAATACAATAGAGAAACTTGAGTATGTGAATTTCACAAAATAGAGAATAAAGCGTCCGGTTTGCCTTACTCAATAAATTATCCTGAATCTACATTGAATGAATACGTTACTCTCCAGTTCTTATATTATTTGAGGTAGATAACGTACCTTATCTATCCCAAATAAGTTAAGAAGGCAAAAATACCCATAGAGAAGGCCTTGAATTTATTGGATCTCAAAATGACAAAAATCGAAAATTTGGGATAGATAAGATTTTATTTAACCTTTAATATCCTGATTATTTTAATAAATACCTAAATAGGATTTGAGATAAATAAGGTTTGAATATAGAGATTTGAGGTAAGGCACCGTTATATTTAAAAATCAGGTATTACTTTATAAATAGATTTTTTTTAGGATTTTTGTTATCATATATGATAACGAAAAAGAGAAATTAGCATGAATTGGAAGGTCGACTTTTATAGTGAGTCTGTTGAAGAGGATATTCTCAGCATGCCTCCAAAGATTCAGGCTAGAATGCTTAAATTACTTGAGTTAATTGAAAAGCACGGAGCAAATTTAGGTTCTCCCCACACGGAAGCAATGGGAGATGGGTTATTTGAAATAAGGGCAAAAGCTCAAGAAGGAATAGCTCGTTCTTTATATTGTTATATGAAAGGTCGGCACATTATTGTTTTACATGCTTTTATTAAGAAGAGTCAAAAAACGCCAAAGACTGATCTTGATCTAGCTAGAAAAAGAAAGGCGGAGGTTGAAAGAAAATGAGTATCCAAAAATTAAAAGACAGGGCTTTTAGAAATCCAGAAGTGCAATCTGAATATGAAAAGCTTAATGAAGAATTTGCATTGATTGATACGTTACTAACGATGCGTAAAAAATCAGGGTTATCTCAGGAGGAAGTTGCCAGTAAAATGGGAACACAAAAGAGTAATGTTTCCAGATTAGAAAGGGGGGCAGTGAATCCTAGTTGGAAAACGTTACAAAATTATGCTCACGCTTGTGGGTTTGAAATTTCAATGAAAGTTAAAGATTTAAATTCAGAACGCCATAGAACATAAATGACAATGGCTGATTATTATGGAGTAACATTTCATCTAGGATTAATGAATCTACGCTGCCAAGCTTCTTTCGACAGCTCCCATACTTCGTGCTCTTTAAATCCAGAATCTACAAATTTAGCGGGTTCGGTATATAACAATCGAGCTCCCATTTTATCTTTAATTCGATGAGATGGGTCATTACCTACGGCATTGGTGAAAATCATTTTTTCAAACCCTAGAACATCAAATGCGTAGTTTGTAATAGGAACTAAAGCTTCTGTCATAATACCCAGCCCCCAAAATTTCTTTCCTAACCAAAATCCTCGATTATCTGGATTAGCTTATACGTCTTAATTCAACAGCACCAATTAATTCATTAGGTTCTTTTTGTAGAAATATACCCCATAGCCATCTTTCTTTACCTAAATAAGGAATGATTTCTTGGTTTAAATAATCTCGAACCCCCTCAGCAGGGTATGGCCATGGCACAGAGGCAGTTAAATATCTTATGACCTCATAATCGATGAAATATTTTTCATAGTTTGGCAAATCAGCCTCAGTCATTTCACGAAGAATTAAGCGCTCAGTTTTAAAAATTGGGATCATTTTTGATTTCCAATTAATTATGAAGACAAATAACGATAGAGTGTAGGCTTGGAAATTTTTAAAACCTTACAAATTTCTTCAATAGATAAGCTCTTATCCTGATGCATTCGTTTGGCCACCTGTATTTTGGATGGATCTACTTTAGGCCGACCTCCCATCCTTCCTCTAGCCCTGGCTGCAACTAAACCAGCATGGGTACGTTCTTGGATTAATCGTCGTTCAAATTGAGCCATTGAAGAAAATATATTAAAAACCAATTCACCTGATGCGGTGGTTGTGTCAATTGCACCATCACATAATGATTTAAAGCCAACGTTTTTTTCTCTCAATGTTTCGATGAGGGATACTAAATGAACCATTGACCGACCCAATCTATCTAAACGCCAAACAACCAAAACATCGCCAGAGGATAAGTTCTCCATACATTCATTCAATCCAGGTCGTTCTGTTTTGGCACCGGAGACTTTATCTTTATAGATATCTTTTTTAGAACACCCAGCCTTAACTAAAGTGTCTATTTGTAAGTCCAAATTTTGATCATCAGTGCTTACTCGGGCATAACCAATCATTTTCCCCATGATTTTCTCAAAAATAACCATTTTTAATGAATTTATGATAATTAGTTTATGATATGGGTTTTTAAGAGAAGTAAATGAGTATTTATAAGGAATTTTGATAGTTATATTTTGTATGATTTAGAGTCTCAAAAAACGGTCGTTTTTTGAGACATTGAATAAGTGATCCCCTATTAATTAAATACTTATATTAGGCATTGGTTTCAGACGTGTATTTCGGATGGGGTTTAATTGGAAAAGTAGTTAATGTCGTATTTTTGTATTCTAAATGTCGTATTTTTGCTATAATTTTTAACATGTGCATTACTTTTATCTATTATGAAACGTCAGTCACTGAAAGAACAAATAGAAAATAAAATAGCTCTATCTAAAGAGCAGGTATTTCTACGAGCTGATTTTGATAATAGCAAATATGATCAGGTAGGGCGTGCATTACTCATTCTTACCAAAGAAGGAAAATTGATACGAGTAGGATATGGTCTCTACGCTAAAGCACGCCCTAATAGGCTAACTGGAAAACCTATGTTTGCAGCGAAAGGTGGGTTTGTACAAGTAGCTAAAGAAGCTTTAACACGGCTTGGTGTTAAATGGCGTCTTTTTTCTGAATACCAAGAAAATTCCCCTCAAATACCCGTAAATGCCCAATTTGTTGTGCCTTCTAGATTTAGTCGTAATATAAGAACAGGCAACTATAGACTATTAATAGTAAAGAAACGTGAGTATTGATACCTCATATTTTTTAGATATTGCTGATTCTATGGGGATCAGTAGCCCTACGATAATCGAAAAAGATTATTATGCGGTTCAGTTATTAAAGGAATTAAGCACAATTTCTTTAAGTGGGTATACTTTAGTTTTTGCAGGTGGTACCAGCCTTTTGAAAGCTCATTTTAATACCTTTCGCATGTCAGAAGATATAGATATCAAGTTAGTTCCTTCCTTAGATATTTTAAAAGAATCAAGAAATAAGCAAAAGAAATTGCGCAAAGGGATAGAAGAAGCTATCTCCGAAAAGTTGAATGCATCCAGTTTATTTTTTATAAAAAGCATAAAAAAAAGAGATGAAGGTAAATATCAGCATTTTTTAGTCGAATACCCAAAAGAATTTGCCGAAATAAATGCATTACGCCCTGAATTGCAGTTGGAAATCACGGAGTCTGGGAATTTTGATGAAGCAGTTGAAAAACCAGTTAGCTCAATGTATGCGGAGGCCATGAAATTACAGCCTGAAATAAAAAGTATTCTTTGCGCCTCAGTAGAATTAACTGCTAGCGAAAAATTTATTGCACTACTTCGTAGAATTGCGGCTTTCGAAAGAAATCCTTCCCAAAAAGATGATGCAACACTAGTAAGGCATGTTTATGATCTTCATTTAATCATCAATCACCATCCTAATTTAAATAAAATTACTGAGCTCGTAGAAAAAGTTATTCAGAATGATATCTTAGAATTTGGAACGCAACACATAGAATTTAAGAGGAGCCCCAAAGAGGAATTAAACTTTGGTCTGGAAATACTTTTGAACGATCATAAATATAAAGATAGATATGAAAGATTTATTGGCCCTTTAATTTTTCATCCCTCTCCAGCCAGTTGGGACGAAGCTATTAAAACAGTGGAGGAAATGGCTGAGAGATTATTAGGTAAATAGTGTGTTATTTTTATCTATTTGTTGATAATACCGTTAAAGTAATTTAGTGCCCATGTCGTTTAAAATAATATGTTATTAAGAATGGAGCATCATAATTGCAATTTTGGAAAAATGTTTGATGCCAATATCTGAAGAGACTATCCTAACTTTAATTCAACACAATTGAGTTATGCTCGAATCTGGTGTATGTGAAAAATAAATTAGGTGGCGTATCCTGTTGATTGTTCGCCAAGAACATAATCAACAAAAGG
>NZ_LNYB01000025.1 GCF_001467625.1 Legionella feeleii | reverse complement strand
ATATGACCGTTGTGACTCCATTTTTATCTCGTCCATTGCTCTCGCTGCCATTGCTATTTGGGCATAATTAAATGGTGATTGAACCTAGTCCCTCCCTTTGCTTTTAAGCCGTTAACCTGCATACGCAAAGTCGTCAGATCTCCCTTTTTATAGGAACCGACATGGCCTATCGTATTGTTAAATTGTTTAATATTGATGGTGGCATCAGGGTGAAACGCATACAATGCTTCAGCAAATTTTATTACGCTCTTTTGCAACTGCTGGAGGCGTGTACCATATGTCCCATATTTTTCATCCATACTCCCACTAGTATCTAGAACAAACGTATAGGCAGGAGGCTTGGCCGCATAGGGAATAAAAACATGCGGCGTCACCTCTACTTCGTTTTCATCTAACCGTTTTTGCGCATAAAATACTTTTTTCTTTTCAAATTGCTCTGCATCACATAACAATAATGGGGCTTCCCCATCAATTAAAACGAGTTCCTCGCGATGATCTTTTAAAAATTCTTTAACATTGAACTTTAGAGTTTCCCCGTCAAGCTTTAAGTACTTATAAGTCAAGGAGCCAAACAGAGGCGCATAGGCTATGGAGGGAAGCTTGATGTCCAGGTATTCTTGCTCTGCATCGAGCGCAAAATCAAGTTCTAAAATAGGTAACAAGGCCCGTAATGATCGTTTGTTCTTTTCAGTCATTTGAACATTCACGCAGGTAGCCGCATCAATTTCAGCATTCAGTAAATCATTCAGGGTGAAGCGTTGAACGGCAGGTTTTGTTTTACCTGTTTGAAGCAGTGCTTGTATCTCTCCAGCAAAATTTTCAGCCTCTTCCTGTGAGGCTGGCTTCAAAATAACCAGTTCATCCTTGCAGCTAACTTCAGCCTTGCCCTCATCTTTCTTTCCTACCTTAATACCCATGTCTTGAAGTAACGCAATCATGTTTTTTGTGCGCAAAGCATTATTAGCAAGTTTCATATCCTTTCCCTTTTTTAGTTAATAATAAGTACACTTTTGTCGCCGATGATACACAGAAACAAGAAGGAAAAACAGACAGTTTAGAAGCTCTTTTTACAAGCTAGTAAAAATATTTTCAAGAATTTCTATTGGCCGGCTAGTCATGGCGACATTCCTTAGGTATAGCTTCGAGATTTTCAAACAGAGCCCAGAACGTTTGGCCAAGGCCTAAGGTTTTCCCGCGGGAAAGCATTTCACAAACCAGTGAAAAAATAATTAGCTAGATGGATTTCCGTTGCGCAGAACTCTGACAAAACCTGTCCGCGCAAAGAAAGTGATTGGTATTTTATAGGTTAGTTTGCGGCGTTTTCTTGATTACTGTGCGATAGGCATTCAAATTCATGAGTAACTCCGCTTCAGCATTGGAAAGATGACAACTACCAATTATCTCTTCTTTATCCCCGCCCATTTCTAATATACGCAAAGCATGTTGATAACTACCGTCGTTATCACGCTTATTTTCTAGCGCCTGTAACTGATTATCCATACTCACAAATTGCCGATTTATTTCATTGAGCTGTTTAGCAAACACTAAGTCCGCATTCACTAACAAACTGTGGTGATGTTGATATTGCGTTATCTCTTTACTTAATGCAGCCACCTGCTGCCTTAAATCAGCCAGGTGCTTGTGATAATGGAGAATAAAGCCCAAAAAAAGCACGCCAACTATTATTCCAGTACAGAAAATTATCATGGGTTTTCCTTATTATTATCCTTATTAGGTGTTTCCGTTTGGCTATTACCAACTACATTGCCTTCTTTGCTCTGTGTTTGCTCGTTATCAGCAGCCTCTTTGTCAATCTTATAGCTCATTTCCGGATTGAATAGCCGTGGTACTGTCCTGTCTTTGGCAATAATCAGGCTAACACGCCGGTTCATGGCGCGTCCCTCTTCTGTACCGTTATCGGCTACTGGATACTGCTCCCCAAAACCTGTCACTGTAATACGACTCTGATCCACCCCAAAAGTTGTCAAACAACGAGCCACCGAAGCTGCTCTTGCTGAAGATAATTCCCAATTTGAAGGATATTGCGGTGTATTAATGGGGACATTATCTGTATACCCTTCCAGAGCAATTGGATAAGGGAGTTTGCGTATAACGTCAGCTAATTGCATCAGTTTCACCACAGCAATGGGTCGTAAGTCCGCACTACCGCTGTCAAACAAAGCGCCTGCTTTAATATCCAGCTCAATCCAGCCATCTTGTGGATTCATATGGTAATCAGAATCTTGTAAATCAGACAAGGCTTTGATTAATTCATTAAATTGATCCTTTTCCTGAATAGGGTTCTCTAATGCACTTTTAGCTTCTTTTCGTGAGGCAATTTCAGCCACGGATTGATGCTGCCCCTTTTTGGTAAACGCAGAATGCATGCCCTCAGCTAACGATTTGTATTTGGACACATTCACTGAGGAAATAGCGTACATAACGACAAAAAAAGCAAAGAGCAAAGTAATGAAATCAGCATAGGATACCATCCAACGGTGGGTGTCTTCATGAGCTACAGCTTTACTTTTTCTTCCGCGCATGCTGATGATGTTGTCCATAATTGTTTAACTTCAAGTTTAGCATATTTGGACTCTCACCGCTTGCCATCGAAACCAGACCCTCAACAATCATTTCATCGTGATGTATTTGATTTGCAATACAACTTTTGATTTTATTTGCGATAGGTAGAAACATTAAATTAGCCAAACCGACCCCATAAATAGTTGCTACGAAAGCCACCGCAATACCAGCCCCCAATTCACTGGGTTCAGCTAAATTACGCATCACCTGAATTAAACCAAGTACAGCCCCCAAAATACCAATTGTCGGGCTATAGCCCCCCATACTTTCAAACACATGGGCCGCACGCAAGTCTTGCTCTTCGCAGCGTATCATTTCCGCTTCCAGTACTTGCCTTATTGTTTGTTTGTCTACGCCAATTACTAAAAGCTCGAGACCCTGACGCATTAAGGGGTTTTTCTCCCTTTCCATGTGTTCTTCCAACGAGAGTAAACCAAATTGCCTTGCGCGCCGGGACAAATCAATTAACTGCTCACGACTCCTATCAAAAGGTTGTTGTGGCGGCCGAAAAATCCACGGCAGAATTCTGAATGCATGAATAAACGTCCGGAAGGGTGTTTGGATCATCACAGCCCCCAGGGTGCCGCCAAGGACGATCAGTAAAGCAGGCAAATTCATCAGGGAGTGGATATCGCCACCCTCAATCATCTGGCCTATGATAATCGCCAAAAACGCTGTAATTAAACCAAGTAAGGTCAACCCGTCCATAATTTCTTTGTCACTCCGATAAGCGAGACCGAATGCGAAGCGTTGCCTGGCTATGAATTTGCGAGACACGGGATTCACTTACCCCCAACACTTCGCCAATTTCTTTTAAATTCAAATCTTGTTCATAATACAAGGACAATACTAAACGCTCATTCTTCGGTAATCCTTCAATAACCTGACCCAAGTGGCTAATCAAATCATCATGTAAGGCATTAATGTGGGGTTCTGTTGAAGCATTGCCTGTCTCAGCTTTTAAACTATCATCTGTTACACCAATATCATCGAACCCATACAGCTGGCTTCCCGCTGAATCTTTGAGCATCTCATGGTATTCATCAAGGCCTAGTTTGAGCTCGGCAGCTATTTCATGATCTTTAGCATCTCGTCCTAAACGGTTTTCGACGTTTTTAACTGCCTCGGAAATCATTCGCGCATTACGATACACTGAGCGTGGCACCCAATCATTACGGCGAACTTCATCCAACATATGTCCCCGGATGCGGATTCCCGCATACGTCTCAAAAGAGGCGCCTTTGGTTGAATCATAATGCCTGACTGCCTCCAGCAGCCCTAACATACCCGCCTGAATGAGATCATCAAGCTGCACAGAATGCGGTAACCGACCCAGTAAATGATGTGCTATACGCTTTACCATTAACGCATGTGTTTTAACTAATGCTTCCTGGGTTTGTTGGTTCACCTTGCCGTATGCTGCCAAAGCATCCACGACGTTCTCCTTAGTGTTTCTATCTGAAATCACCCTTTTCAGTGTTCGCCAGCCACTAGACGCTCAAGAAAAAAGCTGGTATTACCTCCCAGCGATTGCTTCAGTGGCCAATCCTCAACCGTCTCAGCTAATTGTAGCAGTGCTTTTGCCGCATGCGAGTCAGGATAAGCAACAAGCACTGGTTTTTGTTTTTTTACTGCTTCATGGACTCGTTCATCAAAAGGGATAGCCCCCAAATAATCCAGGCGCACATCTAAAAACTGTTCTGCAACACGGTAGAGTTTGTTAAATAATTCCCGGCCTTCACGGGTAGAGCGCACCATATTGGCCAGTACATGAAAATGACTCCAGTTATAACGCTTGGACATGACTTTGATGAGCGCATAAGCATCTGTAAGTGACGTAGGTTCATCACAAACCACTACAATGATTTCTTGCGATGAGCGGGCAAAACTTAAGACCGTGTCGGAAATTCCTGCCGCAGTATCAATTATCATGTAATCGACATCATCAGTCAGTTCATTAAATGAATCTATGATGCCAGCATGCTCCGCGGGACTTAATTGTGTCATGTGCTCTGTTCCTGATGCGGCCGGGATAACACGAATCCCACTCGCATCTTGCAACATAATGTCACTGAGATGACAAAGTCCCTGCACCACATGCGATAAATTATATTTGGTGTGCAGGCCCAGCATAATATCAATATTTGCCAAACCTAAATCAGCATCCAGTAGAAGGACATTTTTATTTTTCTTGGCTAAAGCGACTGCGAGATTGACAGATACATTACTTTTGCCAACACCGCCCTTCCCTGCTGACACAGCAATCACTTTAACCGGTTTAGAACGGGATAAATTACGAAGTCCTGCTGCCTGATCCAATATCTTTTTAGCCTTCGACATAAATCCCCCTTGCAACATCAGTCTTAAGTTCGTTGCTATTGCTCAGATTTACTTTGCGTTCCTGTTCCATAAATTGCTCAAGCAATTGATGCCGGGTAGCCACTTTAATGTCTTCAGGTACTCGCTGCCCATTCGTTAAATAACTTATTTCGATGCCTGTTTCTGCGATTGCACTTAATACCCCACCTAAAACGAAGGATTCGTCCAGCTTGGTAATTATGCATTGCTCAATTCGATCGCGCTGATAGCAACTAATGGCTTCATTTAAAACCTGGTAATGGCTCGTAGCTGGTAAAACCAACACTGTCGATATGGAATGCAAACGGGAACTCAATAGATTCATCTGAGTCGCCACACGCTCATCGGCTGGATTCATTCCTGCGGTATCAATGAGAATTAATTTTTTATCGTTCAGTTGTCTGATAACCCGACTCAAAGAGACATCATCTTGAGCCACGCATACCTGGACACCCAAAATTTTCCCGTAAACCATCAATTGCTCATGGGCAGCAATCCGGTAAGTATCCATGGTTACCAACCCCAAATTTTCAGCACCAAAACGCAGAACAAAGCGAGCGGCAATTTTTGCCAGTGTGGTTGTTTTTCCAACACCAGTGGGTCCAACAAAGGCGTAAATTCCGCCTTCCTCGATCCGTCGTGAATCACGAATCGGCAAGGCATCTGAAAAATAGCCAAGCAATTGTTGCCAGGCACGCTGTTGATTAAGACTTGGATTAACTTTGCTGACTAGAAGAGAAGCGGTATGTTGACTGACCCCTAACTGCAATAATTTTTGCATGAGTACGGTATGCAAAGGCTGTTCCCCATGCCCGGTATAACCTCGTAATTGCGCCTCTAACATACCCCGCAAAGTTTGAATTTCCTGCCGCATATCATCCAGAGGCGATGAAATATCTTTTCCTCCGGCTTGACCAGCTGGCTCCATGCTCGCCACCGCAGCAGTTGCCGTGATGACTGACTCATCAAAATCGACGGCAGCAACTATTTCAACCCCACCTTCAACACGACTACTGGATAAGATCACTGCATCAGGACCGAAGGTCGTTTTGATTTGTTGCATTGCACTACGTGTATCCTTGGCAACAAAACGCTTTAATTTCATAAGGCCTCCACCTTATTAGCCTACAGTACCAATAATCCGTATCTGTTTGTTATCAGGTATTTCCTGATACGATAAAACATGTAGATTATTGGAAATATTACGCACAAAACGTGCCAAAACAGTTCGTATTCCAGGTTGTACTACCAGTACAGCCAACTCTTGTTTCGCCTGCTGCTGAGCGGCAAGCTGCATCAAGGATTGTTGTATTTTATCTGCCATTCCCGGTTCGAAACTCACCCCATGACTACTGTTCTGAATAGTATTTTGCAATAACTGTTCCAACTCGGGTTTTAGGGTGATAATTGGCAATTCTTCATTTAAACCACTAATTTTTTGCGTTATCAGACGCGATAAGGCAACCCTGACCTGACTGATGAGGTAATCAGGATCTTTGGATTTTGGCGCAGCTTCTGCCAATGTTTCGACAATCGTGCGAATGTCTGATAAAGGAATATGTTCAATCAGTAAACCTTGTAAAACTTTAGAGACCGCACCAAGCGATAAAGTATCCGGCACTAATTCTTTTACCAATTTTGGAGAGGTAGTTGCTAATTTATCCAATAATTGCTGGGTTTCTTCATAACCCAGTAACTGTTGGCTATTTTGCTCAAGAATTTGACTTAAGTGTGTTGCAACCACGGTGGATGCATCTACAACCGTATAACCGTAGGTAAGCGCCACCTCTTTTTGATTCTCGTTAATCCATACTGCCTCCAAACCAAAGGCTGGATCACGGGTTGGTTGACCATCTAACTCGCCAAATACCTGTCCTGGATTAATAGCCAACCATTTTTCACTAAAAATAGCCGCTTCGCCCATAATGACGCCCGCCAAACTAATACGATAATGATTGGGCTTAAGATCAAGATTATCACGTATATGAACGGTTGGAATAAGGAAACCAAGTTCTTGGGATATTTTTTTCCGTACCCCTTTAATTCGCGCTAACAATAAACCACTTTGTGAGCTGTCAACCAGGGGAATAAGACGATACCCTACTTCCAGGCCAATCACATCAACAGGGTTTACATCGTCCCAAGACAAATCCGATGCAAGCGGTTCATTGATTACATTGGCATTGCTTTCAACAGCCTTGTCATCCTTGGCTTTTTGTTTATTTTGTTTAATCAGCAAGAAGGCAATCCCACCCAAACCTGCTGCTAATAGTAAAAAAGCAATATGAGGCATACCGGGAATTAAACCAATAAGACCTATAATCGCAGCAGCAATGATGAGGGAACGAGGATTGCCAAAGACTTGCATCATCACTGCATTACTCATATTTTGTGCAGTTGATACACGGGTGACCATAATAGCTGCCGCGGTAGATAGAACCAGAGAAGGAACTTGCGCTACCAGACCATCACCGATAGTCAGTAAAATATAATTATGCAAAGCATCCATGAACCCCATATCATGCTGTAAAACACCAATTATCAAACCACCAATAATATTAATCAGTAAAATTAAAATACCTGCTATAGCATCCCCGCGTACAAACTTACTGGCACCATCCATGGAACCATAAAAATCAGCTTCCTGCGCTACTTCCAAACGGCGATTAATGGCTTGCTCCTGAGTAATTAAACCAGCATTAAGATCAGCATCAATCGCCATTTGTTTACCGGGCAATGAATCAAGGGTAAAGCGCGCACTTACCTCTGAAACACGTCCAGCACCTTTGGTTACAACCACAAAATTAATGACTACGAGGATAATAAATACCACCAAACCCACAGCATAATTCCCACCAATAACCACTTCACCGAACGATTTGATAACCTGTCCCGCAGCATCTGTGCCCGTATGACCATTCAGTAAAACAATACGCGTCGATGCCACATTCAAGGCCAGACGCAATAAAGTTGTAATAAGAATTACTGTAGGAAAAACAGCAAAATCGAGCGGCCTTTCACTATAAATCACCGCTAGTAATACCACTAAAGACAACGCAATATTAAAGGTAAATAAAATGTCGAGAAAAAATGCCGGCAGAGGCAACATCATCATGCTCAACATAATGATGAGCATCAACGGTGTACCCAACCCTTGCTGCATCCATTGACGTATAGTTTGTAAAATCGCATTCATCAAAGATTCTCCTCAGCATTCCGTTTTAGCTCATCAGGAATGAGCAAATCTTGTAAGATAGCCGGCTCTCTTTCATAGTTCCGCTTATCATTAAGTTGAAAAATATAAGCCAGGACTTGTGCTACAGCGACATAAAGACCCCTGGGAATTTCTGCGTTTAAATCAGTAGAAAAATAAATAGCACGTGCCAGAGGTGGTAATGTTAATAAAGGTACGTCATTGGCGAGAGCGACTCGACTAATTTGCAACGCAATCAAATCCTTCCCTTTTGCTATTACTACCGGAGCCCGATTGCCATTTTGTTTATAACTTAATGCGACTGCATAATGTGAGGGGTTAGTAAGCACTACATCTGCCTTCGGTACATCACTCATCATTCGCCGTTTTGCCATTTCTTGCTGCGTACGCCGAATATGACTCTTAACCTCCGGCTTACCCTCCGTTTCCTTGTATTCATCCTTAAGTTCTTGTTTAGTCATTTTTAATTGCTTGTTGTGTTCATGTAATTGAAAAGGCACATCCACAAGGGCAATAAAAATAAGACTGGCACTAATCATCAGAAAAGAAATTGCGACAATCATTAAACCACTGCCAACTGCCCCAGCCAGAGGAAAGCCAGCCAGAGCAAGTAAGGCAGGAATCTGCCATCGCAACACCAAAATAGCGATAATAGAGAGCAATAGAAATTTCGCCAATGACTTAACCATTTCCACCAAACCTTTCAGTGACACCATTCGCTTTAAACCTTTTAACAGGCTTAAACGCGATAGTTGAGGTTGTAGGGATTCAAGGCTAAAAACCCAACCACCCATTAAAAGCGGCGCACTCAAAGAAAATAGAAGGATGAATAACAGAATGGGTAAAGCAGCCCAAAATCCTGCTGTCACCAAAAAATAAAGTCTCTCCAAAGTTAGATTTGGCGTTGTTAAAATGGAGCTGTTAAAGTCAAAAGATTGACGCATCATCATCATGAATTGCTCAGATAAGTAATGGCCAAAAATAAGAAAACCCCCTCCAGAAAATAGTAAAATCACGGTTGCATTAAAATCTTTTGAACGTGCAACCTGGCCTTTTTCACGTGCTTCCTTTAAGCGTTTAAGCGAGGGCTGTTCGGTTTTTTCCTGTGCCTGTTGTTCGTCTTCAGCCATCAGTGCAATAATCCTATAATAAGTTGCATTCCCTGCTCCAAACTATCGGCAATTTGTGCCGAAACACCTGGTAAACTGATACGGATAATCACTATTCCCATTAGCAACGTAATAGGAAAACCCATAGAAAAAATATTTAATTGCGGTGCCACCCGAGTCATTACACCAAAAGCCAGATTGACAATCAGCAGCGACAAGATAGCTGGTAAGGAAACTAATACGGCTTCTTTAAACATCCATCCAGAAAAAGTCAGCACTGAGCCTATTGCAGACAAACCAACCCCTATTGTACCTACGGGCATTTGACGAAAGCTGCTTAACAGCGCATCTAGCACGGCAAGATGGCCATTCAGTGATAAAAACGTCAAACTCATCATCATTAAATAGAGCTGGCTGACTAAAGGCACACTTGCTTTACTTGCCGGATCCACCATGGTGGCAAAACCTAATCCTGCTTGCATGGCAATCACCTGCCCACCAAGAACAAAGACTTGAAAAACCAATTGCAAAACAAATCCCATTAACAAACCGAGTAATAGTTCATGCACAATAAAGGCTACATAGGCACTGTTAAAATGTAAAAAACTAAGGCTTGTTGAAATTGCTGGCGCACATAAAAAAGCCAAAGTCATGGCAAAAACAAGTCGGATTCTCATCGGTACAAGCACGGAAGAAATCAGCGGCATAGTCATAAATAAACCACTAATACGTAGTAAAGGCCAAATCACCTGGCTAAACTGACTAATCACAGTTTGATAGTTTAGATTCATGATTAGCCTATCAAATAGGGAATGTTAGTAATCAAATTATCGGTATAGTTCATGATCGTTTTTAATAACCACGGTCCAGCAAAAACCAATACCAAAAAGGTAATAAATAGCTTAGGAATAAAGCTTAAACTCATCTCGTTAATTTGAGTCGCCGCCTGGAACATGGCAACCAATAAACCAACAATAAGTCCTGGAATAATCAAGACGGTCAGCATGATAATCATTACATATACGCTTTCACTAAAGAGCGATACGACTGTTTCAGGCGTCATGAGCCCCTCCTACGTTATGGCAAAACTGGATGCCAGTGAGCCCAACACGAGTGTCCAACCATCTACCATGACAAACAACATAATTTTGAATGGTAAAGAAATAATCAATGGCGATAACATCATCATCCCCATTGCCATCAACACAGAAGCCACGACCAAATCAATGATTAGAAACGGCAAAAATAAAAGAAACCCAATCTGAAAAGCTGTTTTTAATTCGCTGGTAACAAAGGCAGGAATCAAAACAGTCATAGGTACATCGGTCGGTGAAACATAAGATTGATTACTGAATTTTTGAAAAAGCGACAAATCATTTTTACGTGTCTGATTCAGCATAAAAAGGCGCAAGGGTTCCTGAGCCTTTACCATTGCTTGTGGAAACTCTATTTTATCAGCAAGATAAGGTTTTAAGGCCTGTTCATTAATTTGATTAAAAACGGGCGACATGACAAAAAACGTCATGAAAAGAGCGATGCCTATCAAGATTTGGTTTGTTGGAGTTTGGGCCATACCAATAGCCTGTCGTAAAATGGACAAAACAATGATGATGCGTGTGAATGCGGTCATTGCCATTAATAAACCTGGCAAGACGCTTAACAACGTCATAAAAATTAATATTTGTAAGTTAACGCTGTACGTCTGGCCACCGCCTGGTGCTTGAGAAACGGTCACAGCAGGCAAAGAGGTAGTCGCTGCCTGAGCCAGCCAAGGCCCTAAAAACAGGCCCAGAAAACAAGTTAGGAGAAGCGTTTTTTTCATCTTAAGACTTACCCAGCGCTGTTTTGAGAAACGCAGTAAAGGATGCCTTGGATTCGGCTTCAAAACCTGCAGGTAGTTCTTCTCCAAAATCATGCAACGTATTAATACTTCCTGAAGCTACGCCCAACAGTAAAATGCGATTTCCTACCTTCACCAACATAATTTTTTCCCTTGTCCCCAAGTTCATATAGGCAATGATTTTAAATCCACTTGTATTCGCTAATCCTGCCCCATTTAAACGCCGCAATAGCCAGGATAGAAAAACAATCACCAGGACTACCAGTAATAATCCACCAATTACACGCATTAACTCCCCACTACTAATTGCTGCAGCCTTAGAAGATAAGGTGGCAGCCTCAGCAGTTAAGGGTAATAAATTAGCGAGGAATAGAAAAAAAGAAATTCTCATCGTAAACGCTTGATTCGTTCTGTTTTACTAACAATATCAGTCAGACGCACACCGAATTTGTCATTGACTACTACTACCTCTCCATGAGCAACCAGCGTACCATTCACTAAAACATCCAAGGGCTCACCAGCAAGGCGGTCTAAAGCAACAATTCCCCCTTGATTAAGTTGTAACAAGTTGCGTATTGTCATTTTGGTACGTCCAATTTCAACAGTCACTACAACAGGAATATCTAAAACCAACTCCATTTTTTCCGCATCAGCATCCTGTGGTGCGACATTTGGTTGTTGGGCATTCGCAGTTACTTCTGTTTCCGTTTGATCGCTCATTCAACTCCCCTAATAATTTATTTTCTTTATAATTTTTACTGCTCTTTTATCATTAGCACTGCCCTGTGTAGCGGTAAAACTAGGTGTATTTTCAATGTCTAAAGTCACTATCTCTTTCATTTCCAAGGGAATGAACTCGCCTGCCTGCCAACTCATAACTTGGCCGAGGCTAGTATGGGTTTCTGCCATCGCTGCACTTACTGTTAACTCAACTTCCATCAACTCTTCTCGTAAAGACATCATCCAGTTTGGATCAATTTCATCATCCGGCCGGGCCGCCCCAAGTTCTAACTGTTGTTTGATTGGTTCAACCATGGAATAAGGAATAACGAAAGAAAAAGAACCCGACTCTTTACCAAAATCCAGATTGAAACGACTAACTAATAACAACTCATTAGGTTCACCAATATGAACCAATTGCGGGTTAGTCTCATCCCCGACCTTTAATGCATCCAATTTAATAATCGGAGCCCAAGCCTGCTGAATATTACGAACCAATTTGCTAATAATAATTTCCATCACTCGCAGCTCTGTAGCAGTAAAGTCTGTGCGATCTTTTTGCGCAAGAAATTGCGAACTACCACCAAAATAATAATTCACCAGATCATAGACAAACGTGCTATCAAACAGGATTAGCGCTTTACCACGCAAAGGTTTGAAACGACGTATGGTCATTAAGGTAGGGTTGGGTAAACCACCCATAAATTCTCGATGTTTAACAATAGCTAAAGGCTCTTGTTTAATGTCAAAATCCTTCGCCATCAATTGATAAATATCATTTGTAAAAAATCTGGCAGCTCGGTCATGAATTTTATCAAGAACTGGCAATTCACCACGAACAATTCGTTCTTGATTAGCAAAATTAAGAACTTGCACATGCTCAGTCGGCCGACTCAGGCTCTCAGTAGGTTCGTCCTCTTCGTCTTCGATGGCTGCAGGTGCAGCATTAGCGCCAGCAGCTGCTGCGGAATTTTCCTCACTATCTACTGAATTTAGCAGTGCATCAATTTCTTCCTGCGATAAAACGTCTTTTTCAGCCATAGCCATCCTGTCTTAAAAGTAACTCTATAAGTCATTAAAACTTATAGCTTTAACTCCTTAAGCAAAGTACGTGCCAGTTAATAAATTTATTTATTATCAATAAGATATTAGATTATCTTTAGCTTATTTGGCAGCTAAAAAAAACATTGTCAACTATTTGGCATAATCTGTCTTGGTCGGTGACTAAAGATCTGGCGCTGGCAAATTCCTTTTATTCCGATTTGTTTTTTAGGGCTAATCCAATAATTACACTTCTTAAGAAAATGTGCCAAACTTAACTTTCAATTGCCTTTAGTGATCAGACATGCTCAGCAAAAACAAACGGCTTTCCAATTTCAGTCACGCTATACAAACTACATCGGATTGTTTTCGCCCTGATAATGAACAGCAAATTCAATCTCTATTGACCGCCAGGGATAACCTTCTCGCGCGCGGTAATGGTTCGAGCTATGGTGATTGTTGTCTTAACAACGATGGAGGCATTGTTGATACAAGGCGGTTGAATCACTTCCTGTCCTTTGATGAATTATCAGGCGAGTTGGTCTGCCAGGGAGGGGTCACATTTGCGGAGCTTTTTTTAGTGCATCCACACTATATTCCTCCTGTTATACCAGGTACTTTGCGTGCTACGGTAGCAGGCGGTATTGCCAATGATGTCCATGGTAAAAACAACCCTCATGCGGGTAGTTTTGGCCAGCATTTGAACTGGTTGGATTTGCAATTAGGGAAGCAATCTTTACGCTGCAGCCCTGCTGAAAATAGCGATTTATTTTATGCCACCATAGCCGGCCTGGGCTTAACAGGCATTATCACACGTGTTGCCCTGCAAATGCTTAAGAAATCCCCTTTTGTAGCAGTAGAAACTGAAAAATACAGTGAGTTCGAAACCTTACTCCAACGCATGCAACAAGGCGGTTGCCAATACGATTATCAAGTAGCCTGGCTTGATTTACTTAATGAACCCCACGCTGTGTTATCCCTTGCTAACCATACCGAATTGGAAGCCCCAGAGTCACTGTCACATTTTAGTATACCTAAATTACCCGTTCGCCTGGTCAATCGCTGGGTAATGAAACATTTTAATCGCTATTATTTCAAGAGCAAGAAAACAAACCGGCAAATTCTATCCCTCCGCCAGTTTAATAACCCACTCGATTCCATTCAACATTGGAACCGTCTCTATGGCAACCAGGGACTATTACAGTTTCAAGCAATATTTGACAGCAACACAGCCCACAACACCTTAAATCAATTACTCGCAATCATTCATACCAGTCAGGCAACACCAACCCTAGCCGTGCTGAAATACTTGACGCAAGCGGGTAGTGGTTTATTGTCCTTTGTGCGACCAGGGTTTACTTTGGCAATTGATTTTATTAACAATCAAGCAGCACAAGAAGTCATTCGCAATCTGAATGAATTTATTACCAAGATCCAGGGGAAAATTTATTTGGCGAAAGATATGTTCTTGACCCCACAACAATTCCAACAACAATACCCCAATCATGAGCAATTTAAGAAATTATTAATCCATTACAAAAGTGTTATGCACTCTGATCTTAGTCATCGTTTAGGACTCACATCATGACCATAAAAACCTGGGTCATCTTAGGCGCGACCTCCATCATCGCTGAAGAATTTGCACATCTCGCTGCTCAAGCCGGTTATACACTATTGCTGATTGCTCGAAATCAAGCACAGCTGGAGGTTATTAGTGCTGATATACGCTTGCGCCATCATATTCAGTGTGATTTTCTGATTGCCGATTTTGCCGGTGACCTAACGCATTTAACAGAAATTTTAAGTCAACACCCAAATGAGTTAGCTCTATTTATCGCCTATAGCCATATTGTAGAAAACAATGCCTTGGATGCTCATAATATAGAAGAATTAATTAAAATTAATGTTTTGAGCACGGTTCAATTGATTAACTGTTATTTGCGCAAACAACAGGCTACTCATCAGTTGATTTTCTTAAGTTCAGTAGCCGCCTGCCGAGGCCGAGCCAAGAATAGCCTTTATGGTGCCAGCAAAGCCGCTATTGAAATTTATCTGGAAGGTTTACAACAGTCAGCAGAAAACGATACAAAAATTACTATCGCCCGACTAGGTTTCATTGATACAGTGCAAACTTATGGGATAGCAGGCATTTTTTATGCTTCACCGCCCAAAGCTTGTGCTGAAGCCTGTTGGCAGGCCGCCAAAAATGGAAAACGCCTGTTTTATCACCCTTTTTTTTGGCGTTATATCATGGCCATCATTCGCTGCCTGCCCTCTTTTCTTTATAAGAGAATGTCCTTTTAGCTTTGTCACTTAAATAGCCGTATCGTCGGCAACACATTATGAATAAGCCCGAAAAACTGGAGGATATAAATAATTAGTACAATTAAAACCAAAAGGTTAAGCAAGCTTTTAATTGCACCGGGCATGGGTATAAACACATTGACTGCCCATAAAATCACGCCAAACACAATAATGATGGCAAAGAGATTAAGTAAGTCGCTCATGAATTTTCCCTATCAATAGCTTCACTCCTTATTTTAGTCTAAAAATAAGCACTTAATATCAAAATTTTTCTTTCGATAGCGCTCTTGCAGCCCTCTTCACTGCGATGGGACTACAATAAATTTAAAAACAAATTGACAACATTCTATTTATATTATTTTTAATTACTTAAAGCGACAATGAAAGTGTCCTTATTTGACCAATCGATTAATTATTCCCAAGATCTTTATCGAATCATCCGGGGCATAAAGATTCACAGGATTTATTTGATGATTAAGTAGTGGGCCTTTAAATTGGGAGACTGCGAATAGTATCGATATACAAATTCACCCGGCAGCTCTGCTCGCTCATTTTTTACTTGTTTTTTCGCGTAACAGATCTCTAATTTCAATCAGGAT
Organism: Legionella feeleii; assembly: GCF_001467625.1. GTDB lineage: Bacteria > Pseudomonadota > Gammaproteobacteria > Legionellales > Legionellaceae > Tatlockia > Tatlockia feeleii. The sequence continues at coordinate 7,356 of NZ_LNYB01000025.1, read as the reverse complement.
CGCTTCTTCCTTACCAATTTTTTCTTCAGTCTCTTCCTGCTTTTTCTGCAGTATGTTAATGAATTTAATGGCAACAAAGATCGCAAAGGCAATAATTGTAAAATCAATGATGGTCTGTAAAAAGGCACCCCATTTAACTACTGCTGCACCAATTTTAAAGGTTTTATCAGTAATATTAATGCCACCCATTAAGAGACCGATAATGGGCATGATAATCCCATCGACAAGTGAAGAAACAATTTTACCGAAAGCAGCGCCAATTACGACGGCAACAGCAAGATCCATCACATTGCCGCGCATAGCGAATTGTTTAAATTCACTAAGAAAACTCATAATTAACTCCTTTAATTACAAATTACCGCTTTCTCTTAAAGTACAATGCCAATCCACAATGGCAGCATTTGCTTGAGACAAAACCAAGATTGCATGGGAAAACACACAATCTTGATCTGCTTTATAATTTACTCGCAGCGACCAAACATTCCTGTGCTACATTCACCGGCATGATTCGTGATTCATCGCGACTATCATCTTCAAGATGGAAAACGCTATGTAACTCACGTACACCCTCATCAAGCATGGCGGTATCAATGAGGACTGAGAGTTTAATTTCTGAAGTCGCAATCAGTTGTATATTGATACCCTTCGAAGCAAGGGTTTTAAACATGATTGAGGCTACCTCTGGATGACTCTTAAGGCCCGAGCCCACAAGCGACAACTTAGCTAGATTACTGACACCTACCACATCACCGGCGCCTAATTCCTTAGCTACTTTACGCAGTTGTTTCAAGGTCGCCTGGTATTCATCACGGTGGACAGTAAAGGTAAAATTGGTTTTATTATTAGCCGATAAATGCTGTACGATCATATCGACATTCACACCAATTGCACTAATTTCGGATAAAATACCAGAAGCAATACCTGGCGCATCAGGTACCCCCGATAAAGTAACCTTGGCTTCATTACGGCTAAAAGCAATGCCTGTAACCAGAGGCGCTTCCATACTGCTCTTTTGCTGATAGGTAATTAAGGTTCCAGGTCCTTCCTGTGATGAAGATAGAACACGCAAAGGAATATTATATTTACCGGCAAATTCAACGGCACGAATTTGCAAAACTTTTGCCCCTAAGCTGGATAGCTCCAACATTTCCTCAAAGGTAATCTGCTCTAAACGCTTAGCATCAGGTACAACCCTGGGATCAGTTGTATAAACACCATCCACATCAGTATAAATCTGGCATTCATCTGCTTTTAAAGCAGCAGCAATAGCTACTGCGGTTGTATCCGAACCACCACGGCCTAAAGTCGTCACATTGCCATCTTTATCAATGCCCTGAAAACCAGCAATAACCACAACGGTACCTTGCTCAAGATCTTTGAGGATCGGCTGGGTATCGATTGCCTGAATACGTGCTTTTTTAAATTGGCTACAGGTATGAATTCTTGCCTGTCCGCCCGTATAAGAACGAGCACTAATGCCGCGATTAATTAAGGCCATCGCCATCAAAGCCATAGACACTTGCTCGCCAGTAGCAACAAGTGCGGCATACTCTCTTTCATCTGGGTATTCACTGATACTATGCGCTAAATTAATGAGTCTGTCCGTTTCCCCACTCATTGCTGATACAATGACTACCACACTGTGGCCTGCTTGCTTTGCTTTTGCCACTAAATCCGCTGCATGGTTAATATGTTCTAGCGTAGCAAGCGACGTTCCCCCGAATTTTTGCACTAATAATGCCATTTCAGCGCCCCGTCTTTTTTATGTTAACCCACGTGCTCAACAATCATGGTCTTAATCTGGGCAATCTTTTCTTCCAGATCATCCGGAACACGTCCTCCACCCTGGGCCATATCATCACGGCCCCCGCCCTTGCCACATAAATGTTTTACCAGCATAGCGGCGGTTGGCACTCGGCCCAAAATATTCTTGCTCACTCCGGCAACAACGTTCATCTTCTCCTGTTCAATAGCAAACAACACAATGACAGCCTGATCCAAACTGGATTTCAATTGATCTAAAGTTGTCCTCAACGCTTGACTGTCCATGCCATCCAATTGCTTCACTAATAAGTTAACGTCATTTACGGCCTGAACTTGAGAAAGCAGATCAGTACCGGATTTTGCCGCCAACTTGGCCTGCAAGCGTGTTAATTCTTTTTCCTGCTGTTTTGCATCATGCAAAAATTGTGACAATTTATCAGAGACATTGGCTGGGGTTGTTTTAAGTTTTTGCGCAACTTCATCCAAAATCCCCAATTGCTCGTTAATCCAAGCCTGAGCGTAAGCACCAGTTACCATTTCTATACGTCTTACACCACTTGCCACACCGTATTCTGCTGTGATTTTGAACAAGCCAATATCACCTGTTCTTGCCGCATGGGTGCCGCCGCATAACTCTTTGGAGAAATCCCCTAAAGAAAGTACCCTTACAGCATCACTGTATTTTTCACCAAATAACGCTACAGCCCCACTGCGCTTTGCCTCATCAAGCGACATAATCTGAGTCTCAACTTCATCGTTGGCACGTATCCTATCATTCACCAAATTTTCCAGTTGGCGTAACTGTTGGGAGGTTAGTGCTTCAAAATGTGAGAAATCAAAACGTGCCCGTTCAGCATCAACCAGTGAACCTTTCTGTTGAACATGAGGACCAACAATAGCTTTTAAGGCTGCATGTAATAAATGAGTTGCCGTATGATTTAAGCGGATTGCATTCCGTCTCGCAGAGTCAACTTTGGCATTAATTGTTTGCCCAATAGACAGCTCCCCCTGCAACAATTGGCCGTAATGGACAATTGCTTGCCCCACTCGCTGGGTATCCTCTACCTGGAAAATAAGGTTATCGCCCAGAAGTTGACCACGATCACCAACCTGACCGCCGCTTTCGGCATAAAAAGGCGTGTTTTCAAGAACCACAGCTGCTTTACTGCCTGCCGTTAATTTATCTACTTTAACGCTATCGCAAAGCATAGCGGTAACCGTAGATTGCATACTGTCTTTTTCGTAGCCATGAAAGACTGATGCTTCATCCAATTGGCTTGAAACTGAGTAATCCGTAGTAAACTGACTTGCTGATTGCGACAACTCGCGTTGTTGTTGCATGGCCTGATTAAAACTAGCCATATCAATGGAAAGCCCTGATTCGCGGGCGATATCCGCTGTTAAATCCACGGGAAAACCATAAGTGTCGTACAGTCTAAACGCCATTTCACCCGGAATTGCTTTTCCTTTCAGAGTTTGAATTTTCTCCTGCAGCAAACGTAAACCTTGCTCAAGTGTCCGAGCAAATTGGTTTTCTTCCTGCGCTAAAATACGTTCTATCTGTTTTTGGTTATTTACTAACTCAGGGTAAGCCTCGCCCATGACGGTAATGAGAGCCGGAACCAATTTAGAGAAAAACGGGGTAGGTAAACCCAGCTTATTGCCGTGACGAATTGCGCGGCGAATAATACGGCGTAAAACATAACCTCGACCTTCATTCCCGGGCATTACACCATCAGCAACCAAGAATGAACAGGCACGAATATGATCGGCAATCACTTTTAACGAAGGATGCTCCGGATTAATCGTAGGTGGAGCCAGTTTGCAGATCGCATGAATTAAATACTGGAAACTATCGATATCATAATTACTATGTACTCCCTGGACCACTGCCGCGATACGTTCAAGTCCCATACCAGTATCCACAGAAGGCTTAGGCAAAGGATGAAGCTGGCCCTCCTTATCGCGATTAAACTGCATGAAAACCAAATTCCAGATTTCGATGTAACGATCACCCTCTGCTTCAGGCGTTCCCGGAGGTCCGCCGGCAATCTCAGGACCATGATCATAAAAAATTTCTGTACAAGGGCCACAGGGACCAGTATCACCCATAGACCAAAAATTATCTTTTTCACCACAACGAGAAAAACGCTCAGCGGAAACCCCGATTTCCTTCAACCAGATATCGGCTGCTTCATCATCATCTTCATAGACAGTAACCCATAACCGTTCACTCGGTAATTTCAACACCTTGGTCAGAAACTCCCAGGCAAATTGAATCGCTTCACGCTTGAAGTAATCGCCAAAACTAAAATTACCCAGCATTTCAAAAAAAGTATGATGTCGTGCCGTATAACCAACATTTTCCAGATCATTATGCTTACCACCAGCCCGAACGCATCGTTGAGAACTGGCCGCGCGGCTGTAAGAACGTTTTTCCAAACCCAGGAAGGTGTCTTTAAACTGCACCATCCCCGCATTTGTAAATAACAAAGTTGGATCGTTTCCAGGCACAAGTGGACTCGACTCAACTATCTGATGGCCTCGTGCAGCAAAATAATCTAAAAATGCTTGTCTGATTTCTGAACTTTTCATGCTCTTAGAATCTACTGGTTATTATTACAATATAATATCTGGAGTTGGCTTGGACAAACCAAACCCCTCTCCTCACCCATTCACTTACCTTTCCCAGGAGCTGTTGACACTTCGCTAGCTTGAGTGTTTATGCCTTGATTTTCGAGCATTGCAGCGGAACATACATGATAGTATGAGAGCAACGAAGCACAGAAAATCAAGGCATCAGTGCCAAGATAGTAGAAATATCAATAGTTCCTAAATTTCTTTCATAACTCTAGCGATAACATCGGTGGGAAATCCACGGTACAATAAAAAACGCTGCCGTTTTTGTAACTCGGCAAAAGAAACCTGATCCTGCTTTTTATATTTCTTATGCCATACAGCTAAGGCATGATCCAGCCAATGATCTGCTTCCCTTACCAAAATTTCATCAATCAATTCGGACTCAACGTGCTTGGCTTGCAACTCCTGATGAATTTTAAGAGGACCACAGCCTTGACGGATACGAGCATGACATACAGCCTCAACAAAACGACGATCACTCTGAAAACCAAGGCGCTGACATTCGGCAATTGCTTCATTAATTTCCTGCCGATTATAACCTTTTTGTGCCAATTTATCTGCCAATTCGCGTGCACCATGCTCGCGCCTGGCAAGCAGGCGCATTGCACAGTCCAAGGCTTTAGTCATCCATAGACTCACTAACTTCTTCAAATTCTTCTACAGGCGGCTTTTTAGTTAACAATTCTGCTCTGATTTGTTGCTCCAGGGTCGCAGCAATTTGTGGATTCTCTTTCAAATACAAGCGAACATTGTCTTTACCCTGACCAATTTTTTCGCCTTTATAACTGTACCAAGCTCCAGATTTTTCAATGAGCCCTAACTGTGAGCCAAGATTGATAATTTCACTCTCACGAGAAATTCCTTCATTATAGAGAATATCAAAGTCAGTCGTTTTGAAAGGTGGTGCCACTTTATTTTTAACGACTTTCACTCGGGTTTCGCTACCTAAAACTTCTTCACCTTTCTTAATTGAACCTACGCGTCGGATATCTAAACGCACAGAAGCATAGAATTTCAATGCGTTTCCACCTGTAGTCGTTTCAGGATTACCGAACATGACACCAATTTTCATACGAATCTGGTTAATAAAGATCACCAATGTATTGGAGCGTTTAATATTTGCAGTCAATTTACGCAAGGCCTGCGACATCAATCTAGCCTGCAAACCAACATGAGTATCACCCATTTCCCCTTCAATTTCGGCTTTAGGAGTCAATGCGGCGACAGAGTCGACAATAATAACATCCACTGCAGCAGAACGAACCAGCATATCCGTAATTTCTAAAGCCTGCTCACCGGTATCTGGTTGTGAAACCAGTAGCTCATCAACATTCACACCGAGTTTGGCCGCATAGCTGGGATCCAGCGCATGTTCAGCATCAACGAAGGCAGCAGTACCACCCTTTTTCTGGCACTCGGCAATAACTTGCAGAGTCAATGTCGTTTTACCTGAGGATTCGGGACCATAAATTTCAACAACTCGCCCTTTGGGTAAACCACCTATACCTAAAGCAATATCCAACCCTAATGAACCCGTTGAAATGGCTTCAATATCACGCACAGCATTATTATCGCCCATACGCATTACTGAACCCTTTCCAAATTGACGTTCAATCTGAGCAAGAGCGGCACTTAATGCTTTTTGTTTATTGTCTTCCATAGGTCACCCACCGTAGTAGTATGCAAAGCGCAAATTATCACACAGATATGGGTCCGCAGCAAACTTAGAATTAGCCTAAATTTAAGTGCGAGTGCTCCCCTCTCCTAAGGCTCTATGGCAGACCTTAGCATGAACAATGAGAACTTATTTTGTTGTTTGATTTAACAAAGAAATTGCACCTTGTAATGCGCGTTGACAAGCAAGATGGCGTATTTTTTGCCGCGATGCATTTTGAAAATGGCAACGTCGGCTTTGTACCGGTAAATTTGCCATAGCCCAGGCAAAACAAACCGTTCCTACCGGTTTTTCCGGACTACCCCCGTCAGGGCCAGCAACTCCAGTTACTGATAAGGTAATATCAGCACGACTACGTGATAAAGCCCCACAGGCCATCGCTTCAGCAACAGGCAAACTCACGGCGCCATTGAAATGGATTAAGGATTCTTTAACACCTAACATATCCTGTTTGGCCTGATTGCTATAAGTAACAAATCCTCGATCAAACCAAACCGAGCTTCCCGGCAACTCCGTAAGTAAACCGGCAAGTAAACCACCGGTACAGGATTCAGCCGTGGCAATTCTTAAATTCCTTTCCCGTAATATATCGGTCAAATTAATAAGCAGATGCTCTAGGTTATCCATTTTGGATCTCGATTTTCTTTAAAAAAAACCCCGCAAGTCACAGCGGGGTTTTGAATTCTATATAGAAACTATTATTAATTTTGTTGTTCAGCAGGCTTGTTAGCATCGCTAGGTGCAGTTGTATCAGTTGTACTGGCTGGCTGAGTTTGTTCTACAGTAGTTGCAGCATTGTCTTCTGCTTTTTTCTCTGCTTTATCACCGCAAGCAGACAGTAAAACTGCTAAACATGCAGTAACTGCCAGAAGGGCTAAACGTTTCATAATCATTCTCCGTTGTTGATCGTTAGGAATATTTCCCTGTCTAGTCTAACAAAAATTTACCTTAAGTGAAGAACTTACATCTCATTAATGTAAAATTTACCTTTATAAAGATAAAACACAATTTTACAAGCTAATTTTATGCCAGTATTCAGGCTTGCTAAATACCTAATTACCGTAGGTCTGGTGAAATTCTGAAGCTTCTTGTTCTTACTATAGGCATCATCCTGTTGCCCGGTGAAGTTGACTTTAATGACTCCGAGTTATGCTATGATTCTCGTTTTTACAGTTCCCGGTTTCCTATGGAGTTATGCTCGAATCTGGTGTATGTGAAAAATAAATTAGGTGGCGTATCCTGTTGATTGTTCGCCAAGAACATAATCAACAAAAGGA
>NZ_LNYB01000024.1 GCF_001467625.1 Legionella feeleii | reverse complement strand
CATTTGACTACTATTCCCTTGAAATTGTGAAAAATAACAGTTTACGGATTTTTTTATTGTATTCAATTTAAATGGTGATTGAGCCTAGTAACTGTTCTAGTCTTGGTATTAATTCCAGGGCAACATGTCCGCCAAGAGACCAGCCTACGATGATTAATTGGTTAATTGATAGCTGCTCCACTACTTCTGCCACCACTTCTGCGAAACCAGGAAAATTATAACTGTGTTGGATATTAAAAGGAGGTGGGCTCTCGCCATAACCAGGCAAGTCAAGAGCAATGCGGCGGTAGGCGGTAAATATGGGCGCATTCATCTGTTGATGAAAGAATGTTTTATTTGTGCAATGGCCATGAAGAAATAGCAAGGTTATGGGACTGGCTACATTTGCTTGAGAAAGCGAAACTTTACCAAATGAGGTGGTTAGTAACCTGGTCTCATTATTTGATATTGGCACAATCGTATCCCTTGATGAGCAAGTCAATTCAATTAATGGGTATTCTAAATACTCATCATTAATTAGGGAATACAAAGCCAAAGGATGCCTAGTGAAGAAAGACAGCCTAGGGTCCATAGAGTCGAACGTAAGGTTGCCCAATTGAGTAAATAAAACAAATGATAGATACCTCGGGATATTAAATGAAAGATGGCCAATCCCTGTATCAGGCAAGATGTATTATGAGTGGCTATGGCCGTCAGAGCGGCAGTCGAGAAAATAATTAGTGATTCAAAGCTATTTTGATGCGCAGCAACCGCCCGTGCACCAATCCCAGTAAGTGCGGCTTGTTGGGCTCGGGGCTGCTTGTTGTCATAACCTCCAGGTTGCCTTTTCATCATTATAACGACTGGAATCTTTGCAAGATAAGGCAATAGGCAGGCAATAAAAAGACACAAGGTTAAAGTCAGCATCGTTGCTCTATTTAGAAGAAGCACTATTTTTTATAGTAAAAGATTTAAGATGGAAAGGATAGATATGTAGCATCGCGTTGACCGTGGGCGATGCGGTGTTACCCATAATAAGGGAGAGCCAAATTGCGAAAATGCAATGGTATGGGTTGCCCAAAGGTATAGTAAGTAGTATTTTTAAACAAGCAAATAGATTTTCTTAGTGTAAGAAATCTATTTGTTTTTGTAGATAACTCGCAAAAATTCAATTAATCAACTAGGCTCTTATAGTGCAACGCAACAAAAACGGAGAAAATTATGAATCAGGACTATTTAAAGAGTTGGGCTGCGATAGCAAATGAAATGCAAAAACCGTTTCAGGCTATGATGGAATTGAATGTTAAAATGCTACAAAATTTAACTTATCTGAAACCGGAAGAGTTTTCAGAGATGCATAAACCAGGAGCGCTACTCGATAAGCAAGTCAAACTTGTTATGGAGAATAGTCATAAAGCGCTTGATTATATGAAACAATCGTTTCAGATTTTAGAGACTGCTTTTCAAACCATTTCCAAAGAAGCGAAAGTAACAACTGGAAAAACTTTTGAAAGTACCATGTCCACAATCAAGCAGGTTACTCCAATAATGAAAAAAACGCTGTCAACTACTAAGAAAGCAGTTTCTGCTACGAAGAAAGCCACTTCTTCTGCCGCCAAGAAAACAGCTTCTCTAGCTAAGAAGGCGGCTACTACAACAGCGAAGAAAGCGGCATCTTCAGCTAAAAAGAAAACGTCTATAGCTAAGAAAGCATCCCCAGCTGCTAAAACAGTTCTTGCGGCTAAAAAAGCGGCTCCTACCAAGAAAACTGCTTCTGCCATGAAAACTGCTTCTGCCAAGAAAGCTTCGTCTACCCTCAAGAAAGCAGCTTCTACGGCGGCTAAAAAAGTAGCTTCTGCCAAGAAAACGGCTCCTGTAGTTAAGAAGGCGAGCCCTGTAGCCAAGAAAAAAGCGTCTACAGTCAAGAAGGTGGCTGCGGCTAAGAAACCAACCCCAAAGGTATCAACGCCAACCAGCAGAATGTCAACGCCAGCTAGTGGGTTATCAACATCAGCCAGTAGAATGTCTGCGCCAACTGGCAAGATGTCAACACCAATGAATAGGCCACCATTAAGTTCAGGCACAGTGTCCACAAGCAAGCCTATGTCTGATATGAAGTTGGCTATGCCTACTGGCAAAATCACCATGCCAGAGAATAGAAGCTCTGTACCTGCAAACAGAATGAATACCACATTCGGCAAATTAAGCACTACTGAAAATAGAATGTTAGGTTCTGAAAGTGGATCAAAAAAGCCCGATAGTAAATAGGCTAGTGAGCGAACAATTTTATCGTATTGAGCATTAACCTTCATGGCAGTTGCACTGAAGGTTAATGCAAATTCAGCAGCAAAGACTATTACAGAATCATTATTTCATAATGCAGTTTTAATATTAGTTTTTATTGTCAAGTTTAGCTGGTTTTTGTGAGGCATTTACGAGTCCGGGGAACTGGAGAAATTGCTCAAAATCTTGTGCTGCCAAAGGCTCACAAAAATAATGGCCTTGAATTTCATTGCAATGATGAGACTGTAAAAATTCAAGTTGCTCTTTTGATTCTACTCCTTCAGCAATCACATCCAACTTTAGATTTTTTGCCAGAGTAATAATGGCCTGTATGATGACCTCATCTGCGTGATTAACATTGATATTATTAATATAGGATTGATCGATTTTTATCCGATCGATAGGGAATATTTTAAGATGATTTAAGAGAGTGTAACCGGATCCGAAATCATCCAAAGCGAAATGTACGCCCAATTTCTTTAATTGAGCAAAAATATGGTTTATTTCGCCTGCTGTTAAAATTACATTTTCTGTGATTTCAAGTTCGAGATATTGTGGCTCTAAACCGGTTTCTAATAGTATTTTTTTAATGATATGGGCCAAATTTAGTTGTTTTAGTTGTTTGGTTGCTATATTGACTGCTACGCGGATTTTGGGGAATCCTAATTCTTGCCATCGTTTATTTTGCTTGCAAGCTTCTCTTAGAACCCATTCGCCAATGGGAAGAATTAAGCCGGTTTCCTCTGCCAGAGGGATAAAATTAATGGGAAGAAGAGTACCTTTTTCCGGATGGCGCCAGCGAATAAGTGCTTCAGCTGATACGAGTTTCTGCGTAGCCAAATCGAGTTGTGGCTGATAGCATAAAAAGAATTCTTTATTCTCAATGGCGCGATGCAAGTCCGATTCTAATTGTAAACGTGCCGTACTTTTCTCACCGAGACTTGCAGAATAATATTGAAATTGATTTCCACCTTGCTCTTTAGCGTTATACATTGCAATATCAGCACTACGTAATAACTCTTCAAAAGTTTGACCATCTTGCGGAAAGACAGCAATACCAATACTTGGTGTTACAATAATTTCCTGCCCATTTACTATAAAGGGTTTATTGAAAACCTGTAAGAGCTTGTTGGCAATTTTCCCGGCTTGGGTGTCATTAGCTAAGGACTCCAATAGGGCAACAAATTCGTCCCCACCAAGACGCGCTAAGATATCCTCTTTCCGCATCACTTTTTGCAGGCGTTTGGCTGCTTCTTGTAATAATTTGTCACCTGCAATATGACTAAAACTGTCATTGATTAATTTAAAGCGATCGAGATCGAAGAAAAGAAAACAAAACATTGTTTTATTGCGTCGGGCAAAGGAAATAGTTTGGGTTAGTCGTTCTGCTAAAAGAATACGATTTGGTAAGCGGGTTAAAGCATCATGAGTAGCTTGGTATTGCAACTGTTCTTCTAGCAGGGCGCGTTTAGTAATATCACGAAAACACCAAATACGGCCTGTTATTTTATCGGCAATTTTATAGGGTTGGGTATAGATTTCAACAACCTGATTCTTGTTATACCTGAGAGTGTTTGTTGCCGTGTTATTTTTCTTGCTTGCCAAGCGCAGGGTGATTTTTAAAAAATCATTGGGGTTTTCCATTTGCCCAGCAATATGGTGTAAAAGTGCATTGGCATCGTTTTTTGCCATCATGGTTTTGGGAATATGAAACATATGCATCAGATTTTTATTATAATCAATAAGACCGTTGGTATTATTCATTACTAAAATGCCATCGGCAGAGGCTTCAAGTGTTCCTCTGGTAACAGAAAGCGATTCTTGCAGGGATTGAGTACGTTCTTTAACTTGGGTTTCCAGTAATTTAGTATAATCACGTGATTCTTGCAGAAGTTGCCACTTCTTGGTCAGGGCGCAGGATAATTGCCGTACTGCAATGCTATCGAAGGGTTTTTTTAAGATAAGTAAATTTTCACGTTGTCCTAGCTGTTGAATCGTTTCTTCCCAAGTATAGTCTGAGTATGCAGTACAGATGACTATTTGAATATTAGGGTCAAGCTGCCAAATTTTTTTTGTTGTCTCGATCCCATCCCAACCAGGCGGCATTCTGATATCAACAAAAGCCAGTGCGTATGGATCGTTATCATGGAGCGCTTCGGCAATTTTTGCTACACCATCTTGCCCCTGTGTAGCGGTTACAATGCGGAATTTAGGCAAGCTGGACTCAGGTTTCTTTTTGAGACCAAACATTTGTTTTTCGAAAGAGTCTAATGTAGCGTCCTCTACATTTTCTGCGCTATTTTTAGTTGACAATATTTTGATGAAATCCGAATGAATAGCCGGATTATCATCAATAATGAGAATTTTCAAATCCTTCGTAGCTATCGTCATTCAGAAATCTCCCGGAAGGCTGCTTTAAGGGTAGCGCTAAAGTAAATTCGGCTCCCTGCCCAAACCCTTTACTTTTCACTAGCAAGGTTCCTCCTAATTCTTTTGCTGCCAATGCACTGGCATGTAAGCCAAAGCCATGGCCATGAGATTTTGTAGTAAAACCAAAGGTAAAAATTTTGCCCAGATTTTCAGCTGTGATACCAATCCCATTATCACTAATTATAAGCTCTGCCTGATTAGTAATTGGATTAAGTCTTATCTTAATTTTGATGGTTTTATTCAGTACATTATGTTTAGGATCGGTTAAGGCATCTTTGGCATTTTGAATTAAATTGATAATGATTTGTAATAGTTTGGCTTTGTCACTGATTAGTTCGCAGTGATGTTCCACTTCTTGATGAATAGTAACCTCTTGTTTATCAATAGCATTTTTGCACATGGAAATGGCAGTATTAACAATCTCAGGAAGAAATAATTTTTCTGCAATGCCTGAAACTCCGCTAATGGACTCCTGCATTGTGACTATATCACCGATATGATGGACTTGTTCAGCCAGGCACGTGATTTCTTTGTCAATCTTATCGTATTCAGTGGTGATTTTTGTAACAAGGGCTATCAAATAATCAGGTAAGATTTTTCCTTTTTCATCTTCGCTCAGATAGTACGCAAGATTGGTAATGTTTTCTTTTAACATGGTAGAAACAGCAGTCAAATGGGGTACATAAGGTTTATTGATCATTTCCTTAATGAGATCTATAGAAACATTGACGGTATTAAGCACATTGCCAATATTATGTAGAATTGATGTCGCGAGTTCTGTCATGCCCGCTTGTCGTGCCATAGTAATTAATTGTGAATTTAGATCACAACTTTGCAGATAAGTCTGATAATGGTTGCATGCGGCAGTGGTGCGGGCGATCAATTCTTCCGGTTCAAAGGGTTTTGATAAATAATCATCTGCTCCTACACCTAAGCTGCTAACGACCGCTTCATTTCCTGCTTTAGCCGTAATTAAAATAATAGGTATATGGGTGGTAGAGGGATCTTCTTTAAGAAGTTTAGTCAGTTGGTAGCCGTCAATAAGCGGCATCATGATGTCAGAAAGAATAACATGCGGTTTATATTGATGAACCGCATCGAGTGCCAATTTACCGTTCTCAACTGCAATCACCTCAAAATTATTCTCAAGTAAAGAAGTTATATAATGACGGATATCGCGATTATCATCTGCAATGACAATATAGGGACGCTCCTTTTTTAGAGCCGTTTTAGCGGGTAAGGGAACAATGTCTTGCTCAGGAGTTGCCAGAAGAGAAAAATCAACCTTAAAGTTATGTGGTGTCGATGAGGTTAGTGTTTCTGATTTAGTGGATGTGGGTGGAGCTTGAGCAGTACGTTCTGGCAGGCTAATATGAAAAGAAGAGCCTTTACCCAGCCTACTTTCAACTCTGATATTGCCGTGCATTAACTCAACAAATTGTTTAACCAAGGTCAAACCAATGCCACTACCTTCATAAGCTCTGGTACTTGACGAGTCTACTTGATGGAAGCGTTCAAAAACAAATGGGATTTGATCTTGGGGAATGCCTGTTCCGGTATCAGTAACCAGAAGGTCAATAGTTTTTTTACCTCGTTGAAGGATTACCTTAATTTCCCCTTCTGGGGAAGTGAATTTGAGAGCATTACTTAGTAAGTTGAAGACAATTTTTTCAATTATTTTCTTGTCTAATAAAACTTGTTTAATTGCCGGAGCGGGGAAGAATTGAAGGTTAATCTTGCGCTCCTGAGCCAAGCCTTGGATATCGTCAATTAATTGCGCAATAAACTGATTTAAATCTACCGATTCTTCGTATAATTCAAATTTATTTGCCTCAATTTTGGTAAAATCCAGCAAGTTATTTACCAATATGTAAAGTCGGGCAGCATTGCGTTGCATACGGTATAAATTTTTTGTTACTTCAGCAGGTAGTGAGCTCGCTTCATTTAACAGAATAGTTTTAAGTGGACTTAAAATGAGTGTTAAAGGGGTACGTAATTCATGGCTTATATTGGTGATAAATTCAGATTTTAAATAGTCTACTTCCATTAATTTATAATTTTTATCACGTACATCAATCAGGGCACGGCGTGCTGTATCAACAAGAAAATTAACCAGCATAGTTAGTTTTTGAATGCTTTCGTCCTGGCTTTCGATCTTAATCGTAAAATCAAAGTCTCCTTTTACGGCCAGGCAAAGTTGATCTGCTATTTCTTCAATGGTCTTTTGCAATGTGGAGAGTGTTTGTTTGGCCATAGACTCAAGTTCCTAGCTTTGTCCACCGAATGTGAATTTCACATTCGTCATCCCCTAATTTTAGACATTTTTTCTCTGTTATAGTGGTTTCATCTTGATAATAATTAATTACCCACAGGGCTAAGGTCTTATACAAGCCGCAAAGTTTATTGGGAGAACGATAATGAGTGATAAGTTGATTAGGGAGTTGTTCTACTCTGAATTTATCATTGATAGCCTGACGAGACTCTACATCCACCATGCTTGTAGCAAAGCAATTATGAATCGTAGGTTGTATGGATAAAAATTCATAAGAGTTTTTCGACATTTGAAACCAGGTGGGGAAGCGTTTAATAGCATCTTCACCGAAATAATTCGCGTAAGTCTGATAGGCCTGTTCCGGAGTTATTTTTAAGATTTGCAGAGCAGCAGCAAACAGTCGTTGCCATTCTTCATCAGAATAGACCGTATTCATTTGAAACTCTCTGTCATCGGGTACTTTCGCCAAGGCTTTTACTTGGCGAATTCCTTCTTCTCCTGCGAGATCGGCAATCATTTGTATTAAAATTTTTTGGATAAGACCAACCATTAACTAACTCCTTATCAGCAATGTGGTACCTAAATTTTAATATAGCTGTATCGCTTAGCGTGTCTGGCAGCCATAATTCAAGTATGGCCATTAATCTATAGACAGTGTTTTGACTTATAGTTAAATTTTGGCATAAAGAAGCAAAGAATGTGAAAATTTTAAGAAAATTAAATAATCCCAGTCATTGAAGAAAGAAGGGGCTATTATTTGTTATGTAGGTATTAATATTGTTTATAATGCTGTCATGGTTATTATGGCGTTAAGGATTTATCGCAGCGAACCATTTGATGGTCATACCGTTTAATATGGCTGAAGAAAAAGGATTTCCTATGTTAATTCTCTATTCCTATCCTGAATTATTTGGGCTACCTGATAATAATCCTTTTGGTCTCAAGGTTGATACCTTTCTAAGACTGGCAAAAATTAATTATCAATTGGAACATATTCTTGATACCAAGGATGCACCTCGAGGACAATTACCCTATATTCTTGATGATGGTGAAATGATTACAGACAGCAATCGGATCATTCAGCATTTGACTAAAAAATATAAGGTCACTTTCGATAGCAATTTAAGTCCAACTCAGAAAAATCTACAATTTCTGGTGACAAGGCTTTTGGATAATCACTTATATTGGGTGATGTCTTACTCGCGTTGGCAAGATGAACAGTTTTGGCCATTGTTTAAAGCGGAATTTTTACGCCAATTTCCGCAATTGGCGGAAAATTCTTTGGAAAAGACAAGAAATTACAACATTGAAAAATATCATTATCAAGGCATTGGCCGTTATAAAAAAGAAGAGATTTATCAAGCTGGTATTGATAATTTAAAAAGTATCGATTTAATACTGGCTCATAACGATTTTTTCTTTGGCTCGAAATTCCATACTATTGATGCCTGCTGCTATGGATTTTTGGCAAATATTCTTTATTTTCAAATAGAAACGCCACTGAAAGAATTTATGGTGAAAGAAAGCGCTCTTGGTAACTATACCAATCGGATACGAGCTTTACTGGGTTATTAATAGACGCCACAGTACCCAGACAGGGCATACCAGAGTGCACAGTATTTAGAAATAAAGAAGTCTAATGGTTTTGTACTAACAGTTCCTTAGCATGTGAACGTGTCTGCTCGGTAATGGTCAAACCACCTAGCATACGGGCTATTTCATCAACTTTTTCTGCAACAGTCAGAGGGATTATCTGTGAGTATGTTTGATTATTGTCACTGTGTTTTTCAACAACAAAATGATGATGGGCGCAAGAAGCAACCTGTGCTTGATGAGTAACACAAAACACTTGTAGGCGCTCACCCAGTTTGCGTAATAATTGTCCCACCAAAGCAGCTGTAGCACCCCCTATTCCAACATCGACTTCATCGAAAAGAAGAGTAGGAGTCGACCCACGTTGTGCGGTAATCATTTGAATGGCAAGGCTTATCCGTGAAAGCTCACCTCCAGAAGCTATTTTTGCCAAAGCATCTGGTACCATACCAGGGTTGGTACAAACCTTGTATTCAACTTTATCTAAACCATGTGGCTGCATTTTTTCCAAAGCGGTAAATTCAATTTCTATATAGCCTTTAGGCATGCCCAGTTGTTGGATACAGGCGGTTATTTCCTGGGCTAATTTTACTGCGTGTAACTGCCGTGATTTTCTAAGTGTTTGAGCTGCGGATTCAAAGACTTGGATTTGTTGCTGATACTGTTGCTGTAAATAATGAGCCCTGTTTTCAGAATTTTGTAATTGCTCTAATTCTTTTTGTAAAGCTTGGGCATGCTCGGGTAATTGATTGGCATCAACATGATATTTACGTGCCGCTTGGTGTAAGGCGCTAATTCTTGTTTCTACTTCCTGTAACCGTTCGGGGTCTAATTGTACTTGTTCTGAAAAATGCTTTATTTCATCGAATGCTTCTTCGCATTGAATCAGGGCGCTGTTAATTAATTCACAAGCATTCCTAATAGGGGCTTTTTCCTGCGGTAATTCATGCAGTAATTGCATGATTTGATTAAGTCCCTGGCAGATATTGGGTTCATTATCCGCGCTGAGTAGATGGGAAATTTGCTGTGTATGTTGCAAGTAATCCTGAGCGTGATGTAACAATTGATGCTCTTCATGCAAAGTCTGCATTTCATTCTCATGCAAGGCGAGTTCTGTTAACTCCTCAATTTGAAATTGTAACAAATTGATTTTATCACTTTGCAGCTCCCGGTTTTGCAAGGCGTCTAGTTCTTGTTTTGTTTTTTGACACTGCTTATAGAGTTTATTGACTTCTGTGACTAACTCGCTGTGACCAGCATACTGATCCAACTGTTCTCGATGGGTTTGATGGTGCATGAGCGTTTGATGTTGATGTTGTCCGTGAATATGCACAAGCATTTCACTTAATTCTTTGACCTTTTGTAATGGAAAAGGTTGGCCATTAATATAAGATTTAGAACGTCCTTCGCTATATAGAACCCGGCGAAGCATGATAATCCCTTCATCGCAACTGACATCCTGTTCGGTAAGCCAACGAGCAGGCTCAGAGTCTGCTTCAAAATGGAAACAGGCGCTTATATCGCATTTTTCTTCGCCAGTACGGATAACGGATGCGTCAGCACGGCCACCTAAAGCTAGCATAAGCGCGTCAATCATGATGGATTTACCAGCCCCTGTTTCACCGGTAAAAGCGGTCATGCCATTAGCAAAGTCAAGTTCTAACTGTTTAACAATGGCAAAGTTTTCAATGCGTAAGGTAGTCAGCATGATTTATCCTGGTGTTTGGATTCCCAACCTAGTTTAACTCGTAAGGTATCGTAATAATGGTAATCTCGAGGATGTAATAAACGCAGTTGCTGAGCATTTTTTTCGATAGAAACTAATTGTCCGGGTTTTACTAGTCGAGATTCATGGCCATCACAGCTAATGCGTAAATCGCTTTCATTACGTTCACTGATTTTTAAATCAATTTTCACCTGACCATCAACGACGACGGGTCGTGAACTTAAGCTATGCGAAAACATGGGTACCAGGACAATGGCATTCAGTTGAGGATGCATAATGGGACCGCCAGCTGATAAAGCATAGGCGGTTGAACCAGTCGGTGTAGCCAGAATCATACCGTCTGAGCGATAACGACTGACGAATTGTTGATTGATGAACACGTCAAATTCAATCAGATGGGTCTCATTACCGCGACCTAATACGACATCGTTCAAGGCATCGCCCTGGAAATAAATCTTTTCACCGTCATGAATACGGGTATGCAATAAAAAGCGTAGTTCTTCCTCGTATTTACCGGTCAATACGGCACTAAGATGGTGTTCAATGTTATTAGGTGAGATATCAGTCAAAAAGCCCAGGCGGCCGCGATTAATACCTATTACCGGAACATTGACCTTAATTGCCATGCGTGCGGCAGATAGCAGACTGCCATCGCCACCTACGACGACGATTAGATCCTCTTTCTCGCCCATAGCTTCACGGGCAAGGGTCGGTAAATTGATATCAAAATGCGATGCGGTATCAATATCAAGAAAGGCAGTCACATGCTGGCTTTGTAAAAAATCAACCAAACGGTGTAGACTTTCATTAACCCCTTGATTGGCCCGGTGTTGCCGTGCATACAAAATAACTCGTTTGAATCGTTGTTTCATGTTCTGCTGCTTAGATTAGTAATAGCGTGGAGGATTGTAGAATGCTTTTTACAATACCATTTTTTCCCATTCAAAAAAATGGATATATGAATGCTGTTTATAAGAAGAGAAATCCCGCTTGCCTATGGCAAGCGGGGGAGGGGGATTAATCTTCACTGGAAGCACGTGAAGCGCGTTTGCGTTCGTGTTCCTTCAAGGCTTTTTTCCGTAGACGAATCGATTGGGGTGTGACTTCAACCAGCTCGTCATCATCGATGAATTCTAAAGCCTGCTCCAGGGTAAGTTTAATTGCTGGCGTCAGGATAATATTTTCATCACTACCTGAGGCACGGATATTGGTAAGTTGTTTTTCTTTAGTAACATTCACAACCAGATCATTATCACGGGCATGAATGCCGACAATCATTCCTTCATAACAAACAGCTTGAGGTTCGATAAACAAACGGCCACGATCCTGTAAATTGAACAAGGCAAAGGCACGCGCAGTACCTTGGCAATTGGCAATCAAAACACCATTAATACGTTTTCCAATTCGTCCACGAATGGCAGGGCCATAATGATCATAAACATGATACATTAATCCTGTACCTGACGTACTGGACAAAAATTCGGTATGGAAACCTATCAGGCCGCGTGTTGGAATAAGATAGTCGAGCCGTACACGCCCTTTACCATCAGGAACCATGTTTTGCAACTCGCCACGGCGTTCGCCCAGTTTTTCCATAATACTGCCCTGATGATTTTCTTCCACATCAACCGTCAGGCGTTCGTAGGGTTCTTGTTGTTCACCGTTTTCTTCGCGCAGAATGACTTCTGGTTTACAGATAGCTAATTCAAAACCTTCACGCCTCATATTTTCAATGAGAATTGATAGATGTAATTCTCCACGACCTGAAACTCTGAACTTATCTGGATCTTCAGTATCTTCGACACGTAAAGCCACGTTATGGAGTAGTTCAGTTTGTAAACGTTCACGCACTTTACGACTCGTAACAAATTTGCCTTCTTGCCCGGCGAACGGTGAATCGTTAATCTGAAAGGTCATACTGATTGTTGGTTCATCAACTGTCAATGCTGGTAAGGCTTCAACGTGGTTGGGGTCGCAAAGCGTATCAGAGATATTAAGTTGTTCAATACCGGTCACAGCGATAATATCGCCTGCTCTTGCCTGCTCCACTTCAACTCGATCAAGCCCTTTGAAACCAAGTAATTGCAATAAGCGGCCACTGCGGATATTACCGTCTTTATCAATAATTTTAACTGGCGATTTGGCTTTAATCTGACCCCGTGTAATACGGCCAATACCAATGGTGCCTACATAGGAAGAATAATCCAGAGAGCTAATTTGCATCTGGAAAGGACCGTCAGCATCGACATCTGGCGGGGCGACTTTATCGATAATAGTCTGCAGTAATGCATTCATATCCGATGCTTCCTCATCCAGGTCAAGCTTGGCGTAGCCATTTAAAGCGGAGGCATAAACAACCGGGAAATCAAGTTGGGCATCAGTGGCGCCAAGATTATCAAACAGATCAAAAACCTGGTCCATGACCCAATGAGGCCTTGCGCCAGGGCGATCAATTTTATTGATGACTACAATAGGATTTAAACCACGGGCAAACGCTTTTTGTGTCACAAAACGCGTTTGAGGCATCGGACCGTCAACAGCATCGACTAACAGCAACACACTATCGACCATCGATAGAATTCGCTCAACCTCGCCGCCAAAATCGGCATGCCCTGGGGTATCGACGATATTAATTTGATGATCACGCCAGTGTACACAGGTATTCTTGGCTAAAATAGTAATACCACGTTCTTTTTCCAGGGCGTTAGAGTCCATCAGGCGCTCAACTTTAGGAGCACGCTCATTCAGAGTCCCTGTTTGTTGTAACAGTTTGTCGACCAAAGTAGTTTTGCCATGATCGACGTGAGCGATGATGGCGATATTGCGAATTTGTTCAATCATAAATGACCTATGTTTGACGATAAAGGGGGGCTACATGACTTTTACGCAGTGAAGCAAAAGCAGAGCATCTGTTCATGGATTCGACATTATACATGGATTGCTATGTAAATCCTATCAGCTCTCTTCTTACTTGTGGTAAGAAGGTTAACAATGTTCACTTTGAGTCTGCAGCGAGTTAATTTAAGTATAAGACATTCAACATGAAGTAATGGGAGCAGAGGCCTGCCTTTATGGCAGGCCAGGAAAAGTAGATTAATGCATTGCCAATGGCAGACACATCAGCAAGGTCATAATATAAAAAAGGCTGGTTTTTAATGCGCGCCGCCCTTTTATCAAAATAGCCATCATGGTTAGGCCAATAACACCCGGGTAAGTCATCTCAAGTAGAGGGGCTAAAAAGGCAGCAATACCTTTAAAATCAAGCAGGGAGATGATAAATGAGAGGCCGGTCGTTATAAATAAGAGCAGTGGAAATTTGTTATTGCTCAGCTTAAATAGTGAACAAAGGTAGCGAGCATAGAGATTATTCAAAGCAACTGCAGTAGTCAGGCAGGAAAAGAACATGGCAATACCCATAAACAAGGTCGCACTATTACCCATCGCATGTTGGGCAATACTTGGCAACATCAATTCAGGGGCTACATTCTTAATCAGAAATGAATAATGGGAGCCAAGGAATACCAAGCCCAGATAGATAAGGGCTAAAAGAGATGCTCCGAGAATAGACGATTTAACCGCAAACAAGATAATGTCACGAGTTTTGGCTTGTGGTAATGATTGTTGTATCTGAGTAAAAATAAGCGCCGAAAAGAAGAAAGCTGCGAATAGATCCATCGTTTGGTAACCGGTGGTAAATCCATTCATAAAAGCCACTCCTCTGGTTACTTGATCCCTGGAATCTGGTGCCTTCACAATAGCGATGGCAATCAAGATAATGAGAGTCGTCAGCAAGATTGGACTCATCCATTTACCCAGGATCTTGATCATCACTTTGTCATTTAAACAAAAGAAAAAAGTGATAAGACAAAAAACAAGACTAAAAGAGGTCAGAGTGATTTGCGGCATTAAATAACTAAAGCTACCATAAGCAACAGTAATACAGCGGGGGACAACACCAAACGAACCAAGAAGGGAAAGCATAAACAGGGGTAATAACAGACTGGCCAGTTTGCCAGCTTCACCAAAAAAAGCATGGTAATTTCCCTGATATAGTTTAATAACAAAAAGACCCAAAAGTGGTAAGAAAATGCCGGTTATCAATAGGCCGGTGAAACCTATGAACCAGGAACCTCCAGCCGCGTAACCAATTTGAAGTGGAAAGACCAGATTGCCTGAGCCGAAAAACATCGCAAAAATTGCGAAACCATAAACTAAGATGGATTTATATTGTTGCATAGCCTGTTCCCGATTTTTATTTTCGTTTAGGTAGTGAATAAATGTGTAAAGGGTAATTAAATGGCCGCGAGGGCCACATTGACGACTAAGACAACGCAAAGAAGGAGGTTTAGAATAACAACATGATAAAAATCTATTTTTCTTGCCTGTGGCAGAAAAAGTGATAATTCAGATTGTGGTGTAAACAATAATTTTATCATGAAATAAATCGTCTTTAATATGCACAATTTTACCGCACTCTAGATCCTTTATACACATGATTGTGCTTGTTGGCAAGTGCAAACAGACGAGAGGTTTTACAAATTCTTAACTAAGTTTTGCATTAATAACCGATCTTTCTTGCGTCCTGCTATGGCAAAATGAGCAAGTTTTGTCCCATAAGGAGGAATAGGAATGACAACGATTGAGAAAGACAGTGCCTTGAGGAAGCAAATACTCCATGCGGAAAGAATAAAACAGCTGGAAATGAAAGCAGAATTGGCGAAACTGAATAGTGAAAGGCGTGAAGCTAACGCTAAAGATTTCCATGCGAAAGACGCTCAAGGTAATCCTGCACCAAAATCCTATTGGCAAAAAGTAGCTGAAAATGCGCAGGCATTGCAAAAGAAAGGTATGGAAAATTATGCTGATTGGGTTTCTGGAATGAATTCAATCGTCAATACGCTCATGGATGTATCACTTGCTCTGGCTTACGATCCAATTGGGAATAGCGACTATGCTGCTTTAGGGATGCTTAATATGGCCGGAGAGTTTGTTCATGAGATGGTCCCTTTCAAACAAACTCGTGAAGTTGCTTGGGAGGGGGTTGCAGGCTGGACCCTGCAGAAAATTGGTGCTGGACCACTGGGAAAATTAGGCTTGGGGACACCTCTACCTGCTATAAAATTTAGCGTGAATGTAGATGATGATGGGCGTCTAACGTCTTCAGCGACCAAGGATGGTGTTGCCTTTTCAGAAAAGGAAAAAATGCATTTTGATGCCGGTGTGCTATGGTGGGCTGAGCAAAATGGCTACAAGCCGGAAGATCCAAAGGCAGAGACACTGGTACTAAAAGACAGTGATGGTAATGTGATGGATAGCGAGGCATTCAAGAAACTCAGTATGGATCGAACCAAGGGCTTACAAAGTTTGATGGAAGGACGTTTTGAAATGGCTATGGACTATGTCCATGCCTCTTCTCCACAACCTTAAAGCAACCGTGCAGATGATCTTCCGGATGGTTGTAAAGATTTTTATCACAATGAGGTTACCCTTTTGTAGTCGGATAATGAATAATGTTATGAAAAAAAACACTGTCCTTATTCTTGTTACGGTAGCCGTGAGATTGATTGGCCATAAACCGCAGTGCTTCACCTTGCTGTAAGGGTTGCCAGATCCCGTTTAACAAGATTTCCATGTTGCCACTAACGACTACAACATGTTCAATAACACCAGCTTCATGTGGGGTTGATATATGTTCACAGCCAGGTAAAAGTTCAATGACAAAGAATTCAAAATTTACCTCTTCATCAAAAGGAAAAAGCGGGGTAATACGAATTTTCTCATCATCATGCCCCAGGCTTTCCATATCCGCTGCCCGGTAAATAAGGCCTTGTTTAGCAGTGGGGGATTCCTCTAAAAAAGAAGAAAAAGAGGTATGGAACCCATTGGCGATTTTCCACAAAGTGGCTACGGTAGGACTGGATTCTTGGCGTTCAATTTGACCAAGCATGGCTTTACTGACCCCCGTTTCCTGAGCAGTTTTGTCGAGACTCCAACCACGCTGTTGGCGTAAGTCTCTTAAGGTCAGGGCAATATGTTGAGCTATATTTTGCAAATTTAGTTCCTAAATGCATTGTGCGTTATAGCGCACAATGATACCATATTATTCCTTGTGCGTTATAACGCATGCAACTCGGTGTGCAGCATCAGCAAACTCACAAGAATCCTTAGAAAAATGATGACTTGGGTTTTTATTATGAGTAAAAAAATCTCTCTTTCCAATATCACTGCCGGTTTTATAGCAGTACTGGTCGGATTTAGCAGTTCTGCTGCGCTTATTTTTCAGGCTGCGACAACAGCGGGAGCAACCTCGGCGGAGATTAGTTCTTGGGTTTTGGCCCTTGGGGTTGGAACAGGAATTAGTTGTATAGGGCTCTCGCTCTATTACCGCATGCCTATCTTAACTGCCTGGTCAACTCCCGGCGCAGCCTTGTTAACAACTGGGTTATCGGGTGTTTCCATGCCTGAAGCCATTGGTGCGTTCATCTTTTCAGCCTTGCTAATTATTGTTGCTGGCGTAACGGGTTGGTTTGAACGAGTATTGATGCGTTTACCGCGCGCATTAACAGCAGCAATGTTGGCAGGCATTTTGTTGCGCTTTGGTTTGAATGTTTTTATTACTATGCAAGAGCAATTCTTGCTGATTTGCACGATGTTCATTAGCTATCTATTTGCTAGACGTTATTTTTCTCGCTACACCATTCCCATCGTTTTGCTGGTAGGGGTATTAGGTGCTGCAGGTCAAGGTCTATTGCAGTGGCAAAATGTACATCTTGCCATTTCTTCACCAGTATTTACGATGCCAGTTTTTTCATGGTCGGCATTACTTAGTATTGGTATCCCGCTCTTTCTAGTCAATATGACCTCACAAAATATTCCAGGTGTTGCTGCACTTCATCATGCTGGTTACCACCCGCCGATTTCTCCTCTAATTAGCTGGACAGGGATTACGAATTTCCTTTTAGCTCCTTTTGGTGGATATGCTTTTAATTTAGCTGCTTTTACGGCTGCAATATGCATGAGTGAAGAGGCAGGTAAAGAGCCAACTCAACGCTATCGTGCAGCGGTTTGTGCAGGATTTTTCTATTTTATCTGTGGAATTTTTGGGGCTACAGTAGTTGCTTTATTATCTGCTTTCCCCCGTGAATTAGTTTTAGCGGTAGCAGGATTCGCTTTATTCGGTACCATCGCAAATAGTTTGAAAGCAGCATTAGAAGAGGAAAAAGAACGTGAATCAGCTTTAATTACCTTTCTTGTTTCTGCTTCGGGAATATCTCTTTGGGGAATTGGGGCAGCTTTTTGGGGGTTAATAGCAGGTGTACTATCCTTAGTATTATTAACTCATTATAAAGTCTCCTCTTCACAGGAAATAACTGACTTGAGGACTTTACGTGAATAAATGAAGGCGGTTTATATTTTTATGAGTAGCTTAACTGACAATGACCGCCAATATTATTTTTTTCTCACTGAGACTCAATCCCCGACTCAATATAACTTATGTCGTTATTTGCAGGAACAAGGTTGGTCTTCGAGCCATTTGGAAGAGCAAGCTGATTTTGGGGAAGGAAATTTACACTTTAATCTACAGGCAGCTGAACAACTTGAATTTAAACATCGTTTGGCCGAGTTAGTGCATAAATTTTGTTCTGCGGTGATGCCGCTGACTTATTGTATTAACGACCAAAATTGGCCCTCGGTATTGCAAGACATCGCTGATAAATACTATCGCCATGGTTGGCAATACTTGGATCAAATCGATAATTTGGTGTGGATCTTAAAGCCGGCATTATTGAACAATGGCAAAGAAATAAAAATTTTTCAGAAATTAAGCGAATTAGAGCGGCATTTTCTTTCTAACAAGCGCCTGGGGGGAGAGCAGGTCTTACAGCGTTATCTAACAGAGCCCCATTTGTTGCGTGATAGACATAAGTACAGTATCCGTATGTTTGTGGTGCTTACTAATTACGCAGGAGTTTATCTTTATCCGCAAGGTTATTTTAATGTTGCCTTGCATCCGTTTGAACCAAAAAACTTTATTGATCTCCGCCCGCATTTGACGAATGAACATTTAAGTCACGAAGAGGCTAATGTAGTCCAGATTCCAGCGCAGCGGTTTGCCACTTTTACTGTATTTTACCCTTTAATAAAATCAATTTTGGCTGAGATCATGAGGGGGCTTCAACAGCTCTATCCACAAGCCTTTGTCTGTGATAAACGGCGTGAATTGGCTATTTTTGGTTTTGATTTTATGGTTGATAAAGATCAGCGATTGTGGCTTCTGGAAGCGAATCATGGGCCCTGCTTTCCTATCGATGATGAGCACCCTTTACAAAAATATTTGTATTATGATTTCTGGCAGGCTTTTATTGCTAGTTTCGTTATGCCTATAGCGACCGAATGTACTATTGAACAAATTCAATATCAACAATTTGAACCCATCTGAATTTTATCTCCTGCATGTTGATTGTAAAAGAGTGACTAGGTTCAATCACCATTTAATTATGCCCAAATAGCAATGGCAGCGAGAGCAATGGACGAGATAAAAATGGAGTCACAACGGTCATA
>NZ_LNYB01000023.1 GCF_001467625.1 Legionella feeleii | reverse complement strand
TTGGCACTTTAACCCTCTTTTGATTGCGGAATCAAAGAGTTAGATTACTTTAATCCGATTAAAGTGCCCCTACATTTGGGGGAGAGCCAAGATTTTGCACGCAATCGTCATTCTAAAAGCCTTTCACGAGACATTCTTCCCTTCATTGGCAGCAAACCAATTGATGAAATAACAAAAACTGATTTATTAAGTATTATTACACCACATGAAAATTTAGGCCATCACGATGTAGCACACAGATTGTATGCACGGTTGCAAAGTATATTTGAATTTGCTGTGGGAGCATCCTTTACAGAGAACTATCCCTTTATTGGTTTAAAGAAAGCTTTGGCTCCTAGACCGAAGGCGATAAACCAACCCGCTATTAGCTCACAAGAAGCTCATGAGATGATGAAAATTATCAAACAAGCTCCTTCTACAAAAATTGTTAAATTGTATATGGAGTTGTTAGCGCATCTATTCACACGCCCCACAGAGCTACGAGAGGCAAAGTGGTGTGAGTTTGATTTACAAAAGGCAGAATGGAATATACCCGCAGATCGAATGAAAATGGGCATCGCACACTGGGTTCCTTTAACGCCTTACGTTTTAAATTTATTAAAGGAGTTAAGGCTTATTACAGGTTTTACTCCTTACCTGTTTAGTTCCCCAGCATTAAAGAAACCTCAACCTATTAGTGAAGCTAGCGTACGTAAACTTTTGCATAATGCTGGATATAAAAATAGACACACAGCTCATGGGTTTCGTTCGCTTGCCTCGAGTGTTTTGCATGAACAAGGGAATTTTAAAAGTGATGCTATAGAAGCTCAGTTAGCGCACAAAATACAAGGAGTTAGAGGTATCTATTTACGGGCTGACTTTAAAACTGAACGGAGAGAATTAATGAATTGGTATAGTAGCTGGTTATTAAGTGAAACTTTATTAAAGCAGGAGGTAATTTAATATGAATTCTAAAATTGATTCTCTTGCGCTTGCATTAAAGCAATCTTCGTTAGGTATCTTCCCAAGAAGAGCTTATATAGATGATTATACAAAAGTGAAAGCGAGGATTAAAAAGGAATTGAAGATTGTATTAACTGTAAAAGAAATAGATCAAATCGGTATTTTTGTTATTCGATGTATTTGGGATGCTCAAAACCAAGATTCTTCACTACAATGCTTTGATTCAATCCAGGTGACAGCTATTGCGAGTAGTAATACGTTCCTATTAGAAGAGCTTCAGTCTGAAATGAGTCAAAAAATGGATAAAAATACAATTAATCGAGTAGTAAGAATTGTTATTGAAGAAATGCACCATTTTAATCAAATAACGTTTTTAAAAAATAGTATCTCTAGGCGCTCTAAAGTGGTTTGGGACGAAAAAACATATGAATCCAAGAAATTACAATTAGAATCCTTATTTAAAAGAGAACTATTAAAAGAAGAAGTCTATTTAATTGCAGAAACATGGTTTCATTATATGGTATTTGTCGAAGATCTTCGCAGTCCTGATAACTATACTAAAGAAAAAATAAAAGAGCTAAAAACCATACTGACTGCCCGCATTACTCAACTTGAAGGAGTCGTTGTATCAAGTAAGGAAATAATTGATCAAGTCCGTGACATTGATCGTTTCCCTTGGATTGATATTGAGGGGAGGAACAAAACTTACTGAATGCACAAAATCAGTTAAATGAATCCAAAGCTCTTGCAGAGCGACTACGACAAGATAATGGATATGACTTAAGTATCAGCAACATTCAAGAGCAAGCTTATTTTTCAGCGTTCTTTTTAGGGGAGTTAATGGGGTTACATGAATCAGAGTATCATAAAGATGGTAACCCTCTTTTAACATTTTTAGATATTTTAGCAGGGTGGACAGATTCTCATATGGATAAAGAGACGACGCGGAAAAGAATTAGTAAAATCTTCAGCAAGTATAAGCAATTTAAATTAAATCTAAGTGAGTCTTTAATAGATCGTTTATTAAGAGGCTATCGAGAACAAAATGTTAGTTTAAGTATTATCTTGAAAGAATTTCAGTCTTACTTACTAAAATTATCTATTAAACCCCGTGCCCTGTCTATCGCCCCTGACGCTTAGCTTAAAACAGCCATCGTCTAGGGGTTATTGCCGCTCCTCAAAATAATTAAAAATGCTCTTTACGGATCCTTGAGAACGATTCGTGAAGAGTGAAAGTTATTTTGGGAGAAATAAATGAAACAAGAATCATTACTACTATACCCCAAGCAAGCACAAAAATTCTTGGGTATAGGGGCAACGAAATTTTATGAGCTAGTTAAACTATCAAACTTTCCAAAAGCTAAAACCCCATTGGGTAAAAGACCTATGTACTTAAGGGAGGAGCTGGAAAAGTGGGTCAAAAATCTAGAGTAAACCTTGGGTTGGGATGCCCATACTTAGTCATTTTCTGAACCACCCCAAACTCTTATAAGGATATAACATGTCAGATTTTATAACAATTCTAGAAAGTTCAGTAGTAGTAGCTTCAACAGAAAAAGGAGTGCGAACAACAGATCAATTCCAGAATACCCCAGCTAAGGAAATTCTACCTAGACTTAAACACGCCTCTATTGGCAAAAAAGATGGAAGTCATTTTTTAAGAACAGGTTTAAAAGAAAATAACACTGAATACTGTATGGCTCGCAGCGATAATAACACCCAAAGCATGGCTAGTTTGTTAATTATTGATTGCGATAAAACTCTTATAAATGAACGTGACGAGCAAAATGGAGCACCGGATCCATACCAAGTAAGTGAAAGTTTAAAAAAATTAGGTATTGGACATATCATTTTTGGTTCTTATTCCTATTATCTTGGAATAACTCGATATCGGATCTTGTTAGTAACTAAGTCCCCTTACATAAAGGAGCAATTAGCTCCCACCGCTGAATCTATCGTTGCTTTAATTAATACTAATCTAGGTGGTAACTTACTAGCTTATGTCCCTGAAAATGGAGTCTGGTCGCAAGCTTGGTATTATCCACGCAAACCAGAAAATTCTACACAAAGTGACTCACTTTATATTGAGTATCTTGAAGGTAATGCTGTTGACGTTATTAATCCGCAATCAATAATGGAAATAAACAATGATATTAAAAGAGAAATACCTGAGAATTTCGGCGAGATTTCTCCAATTCGTGTATTTAATGAGCAGTACGCTCTTAGGGATCTCTTAACAGGATATGGTTATAAGCTTGTTTTAGTGACCAAAGATCGAGAAAGATGGCTATCACCAGACTCTTTATCTGGTATCGCAGGAGTTACAGTTAAGGATAATAAATTCTTTTGCCATCATAGTAACGATCCTTTTCACGATGGTTATTGGCATGACGCTTTTGATTTAATGCGTATCAAAGAAGGGCTTACAGATAAAGATGCCATTATCCAAGCGGCACTTCGTACTCGAGCTCCTAATGGGCATACGGTCGATGAATATAACAAAAGCTTGGCTAAGCAAAAGTAATCAAAAAAAATCAAATTAAAAGGGATTCAGGAAGCTCTAATAACGGCATTGAGGATATTGAGCCTTTTCAAAATAAAATTGACCCAAACCAACTCTTAATTGATATTGAAAAACTACTTCGCAGAGTTATAGTCTGTAATGAAGAAACAATTGTAGCTACAGTTTTATGGATAGCTATGACATGGTTTATAGATGTTATTCAGGTTGCTCCATTAGCTGTTATTACGGCACCAGAAAAGCGTTGTGGGAAATCACAATTGCTTTTTTTCTTAGCACGGTTGGTGCGTCGCCCTTTATCTGCATCAAATATTACTCCCGCTGCAATGTTTCGCTCTATCGAGGCATGGTCTCCCACGTTGCTCATTGATGAAGCAGATACTTTTCTAAGAGAGAACGAAGAACTTAAAGGAGTAATAAATTGTGGACATACAAAGGACTCTGCATACGTTATTAGAACTATTGGTAACGACCACACTCCATACCGATTTAATGTTTGGGGTGCTAAAGCAATAGCTGGGATAGGACATTTATCAGATACAATTATGGATAGATCCATCACCATGGAATTACGACGTAAATTACCACATGAGAAAGTAGAAAGATTACGATACATTGAAGGGTTAATATTTACTGATATTCAAGCAAAATTAGCACGCTTTGCTATTGATTATGCAGAAATAGTAAAGAAATCTAGGCCGCAGTTACCTGAGCAACTGAATGATAGAGCACAAGATAATTGGGAGTCATTATTAGCAATAGCCTCCGTTGTTGGTCATGAGTGGCCTAGGCGCGCAATAAAGGCAGCTATTAAATTATCTATTTCTGAAACAACTCCTATTAGCATAAGCACTGAGCTTTTGCTCAGTATAAAAGAAATCATAGAAGCTAAAAAAATTGATAAAATTAGTTCTGTTGATCTTATTCAAGAATTATGCGTTGACGATGAGCAACCATGGGCTGCTTATAATCGAGGGAGGCCTATAACACCTAAGCAAGTAGCCTCTTTTTTAAAGAAATATGGCATTAAAAGCAAAGGGATACGCATTGGACATTCTACCCCCAAAGGATTTGAGAAATCTCAATTCAACGAAGCTTTTTCACGATATTTAACTCATAGTACGGAGTCATTGGAAAATAGCCGAAACACGCAACAATTCAATGAATATAAGAATTATAACGTTGCAGAAAATAATACTGTTGCTGCAACACCGCCCTCATCTGCAACGTTAGGGCTTAATGATAATAACGATTGTTGCCTTGTTGCGGATAGATTGAGGGATGAAGGAGATCTAATGGAGATGGTTATATGATCGGGGCAGAAATTGTCCAGCAAGCATCGATGGCTGGTTTACTTATAACACTATCTTCTGGGGATAATCTCAAAATAGTTGGTAAACAAGATTGTATTGAAAAATGGGCGTCAACTATCCAATCCAATAAAGGAGGCATTTTAATCGCTCTGAATAATTTGGTATTCAGATATACAGAACAATGCTGTTTGGGTTTGGATGTTGAAGCTCAAGAAGTTATTGATCGTTTACTGTCCATAGAAGATGAACAAGATATAATAAGCGGACAAATACCAATGGAATCATTAAGACTTCATATAGAGGTATGGAAAAAAGCCGGCAAGCCTCATTATTCAGGGAAGGACTTGGCAAATAGGGAGATATTATGAAAAGGGTATCACAAAAGGGTAGACCAACTGGTTTTACGCAAGCACTAGCTAATGAAATATGTAATGCAATTGCATCAAATAGCAAAGGAATAAAAGTGTTGTGCCACGATAATCCCCATTGGCCAAATAAAGATACTATTTTTACTTGGCTAAAAAATAATAACGATTTTTCCGACCAATACGCGCGAGCAAAACGGTGTCAAATTGAATGCATAGTGGATGAGCTCTTGGATATTGCTGATGACGGTTCCCATGATCAAATGATTGATGAAGAAGGGCATGTTTATTTTAATAGTCAGTCTATCCAACGAGCTCGATTAAAAATTGATACTCGTAAGTGGCTTGCTTCTAAGCTAGTACCAAAGGTGTATGGTGCTAACCCCGAAGATGACAAACTAGATCTAAAAATGGAGCGTGAGATTAGGGAGATGCGGGCTAAATTGGATGAGAAAAATCGCAAAGAGTACTAGCATTTTGATGTTTATTCCCAGTTAATTAATTTAAATGTATGAAGTGGAGGGAATAATTCCCCAATTTCTACATTTAAGGCTAGAGCAATTCGAATTAAATTCAGAGCGGCAATATTTCGCTCACCCCTTTCTATGCCGCCAACATAAGTTCTATCAAGACCAATTTGATCTGCAAAAGCTTCCTGAGAGAGATTTTTCGTTTTACGAAGCTCTCGAATATTATTACCTAATTGGATTAATGCTGGATGTTTTTTGCGCATTCATATAGAATATTGGCTTGATGACTATATAGCCACGGACTATGAGTATCAAAAAAAAGTATTTAAAAAAAAATTCAATAGGATAGCTTATGATCAATGAAGCAACGCTTATCGGACGTGTTGGTAAGAAAGATGTCCGCCCCCTGAAGAATGGTACCGACATGGCTACTATTTACTTGGCCACTTCTAAGCATTGGATCGACAAGAGTGGTGAAAAACAAGAACAAACGGTGTGGCATAATGTGAATTTCTTTGACAAACTGGCAGATATTGTTAATAAATACGCGCATGTAGGAAACCTAGTTTACATTAAGGGCGAAATTAATCACAAACAGATTAAAGAAGGTGAAAAAGCAGGTCAATGGGCTTACTCAATTACCGCCAATCAAATTAAGATACTGCCTAGTGGTGCCAAAAAAGATGCCTCAGAATCCTGCGACCAGTCATATAATTAACAAAGCCCTCCAGATATAAAAGAGACGCTTCTACTGTAGGCTGCTTTTGCATCTATCGTTTGACTGAAAAAGGATTTCATTTTTTAGATAGTTGTAATGTGTAGTCTAATCTTAATAGAGCAAATTTAAATTTTATATGGCAAGTAAAATGACATTAGTTTACGGTGGTGCCGATGATGATATTGGATTTTTAATTAGTGACACTCTTGTTAGTTTTGAGAAAGATCATGCCGGAGATAACGTAAGATTTAATGAAAAAAATCATGTATTAAAAATTCATATTTTAAATGGAAAAATTGCTGTGGCATTTGCTGGAGATATTAAACCAGCCTTGAAGTTGATTAATGAGTTAAAAGTAATAATAGACGGCAATCAATTGGATATTGAAGCACCAGAAAAGCTCTTTCAATTATATAAAAATCATAAATCTGCAATATCCACAGATTGTGAATTCCTTATTTTAGAAATGACGGATGCAGGAAAAAAACTAGCAAAAATTAATGAAAATGAATGGAACTACTGCACACGTGCGTATATTGGAAACTCTGAGGAATATAAAAAGCTAATTCGACATCCTTATAAGCCACCAAATACTGTTCTTATTCAGCAACCTGATGGTTCGTTTCAAGAAGAGCCGCTTATAATGACTAAGGGTGAGATTGATTTTAATGAATTTTCAAACGCAATGGAGGATTTCACGCATCAATTAAAAAGTAAAACAGTCGGTGCAATTTGTGGTTGTATAACACGTGTAGTTGATGCGAAGCCATCAGGAGAGTTAGAGTATCTCCAGGCAATTGAATCGGGCATTTCACCAGAAGAAGGCAATTTTGGTTATACTTACCTATCGTCTAATACTGGTGTGCGCGGTATTGGTATTTACTATCGAGCAGGAAAAGTAGGCTTTCTCTTTATTGTTGGCGACTCTGAATTTAATAGAAAAGAACATGCTGAGACACTCGTACAATTTATTGAGCTGGCGCATAAAAAATATAAGCTCAACTTAGTCGGTGGGTTATGGGGCGTTTAAATAGAAAAGCTACAAAGCCAGCCTAAAGATGCTAATCCTTGATCTGAATTTCCGACGCAAAACGCCAGTCATATCCATAAGCCTTTTTACGATAACCATAACCGGTTGAGCAGGGTTTTCGTAAACAAACAGAACTAATTGAGGAAACACAATTCAAATTTTTAGCTTTACCATTTTCTACTAGCCATTTGGCTGCTGCATGCTGGCTAGGGAATGTTTTTAAAATTTCTCCAGATTGCATATCAATCATACAAACTGCTTTACTTAATTTTTCTGCGGATGCTTTAGCTCTTATTTTTGCATTTTCATGAGCTTTTTGCGGATTTTTTTCGCCCCATTCTCTTAGTGATGCTTTGCGTTTTTCATTAGCTTCTGGAGTTGTACGTGAGCTAATTAGCTTTTGCTGCCAAGCTTGATATTCCTCTGGATTATTCTTAATCCAATTGTCAAAACTGGCTTTTCGTTTGGCTTGGGATTCTGGTGTTTTAATTGCTTCATGATTATTTTTTCTTGCTTTAGCATACTCTCCAGGATTTTTTGCCATCCAGTTTTTTATTCGCTCACTAGTCATTTCGCGATATTTTTCGTCACTCATGGCTTTCTTAATCCTTTGACTACGAGCACGAAGAGCAGGGGTATCTCCTGATTGAAAAGCATTTTTGGATGCTTCAAGCATTGGTTGAAATTGTTCTGGATGGCTTTTCATATACTCACGTTTTTTTTCTCTTGTTTCAGCAATTGAATGATGTTTAGTTGTCCCACCTCCACCTGCTACAAGATTAAGACATTTTTCATCAGACAAAAGCTCCGAATTGACTAGTGTTGATTCAAGTAGTTCAGTTTCCTCCGCGGTTTTGCATAATGCGATATAAAAACGTACAAATTCATCTGAATTTTTATTGAATTTATTTAAAAATTTTAACCCTGACCCTTGATATCGTTTTAATTCAGACCATTTGGGGCGATTAGCTTTACCGATATAATATTCGCCGTTTTCCATATTTATTTGAATATAAACAACTCTGTAATAACCATCAGCTTCGTTTCGTTTTCGAATTAATTCACTTGGGGTTAACACATCAAACCAGCGATTTTTAATTGCAATTCGTTCTTTATTAAATCCTAATTTCGCTAAATTACGATTAGAATCAGTTGAATTGAATAAATTTTCATCCATAGATAATTCAATGGGATTAAATTCTTTCCAGATTTTGATATTGTCATTAATTTCAATAATCATTTTTCAATCTTAACTACTTCTTATTGTTAGCTGTCAAATTAGATTGAAACCAGCATCACTTTGCTGATAGGTCATATCTTGCTTACAAATAACCCTCATTGAACAAATTTTTCGAATTGTTTAAGTCCTAACAATAATAGTTTATTGATAAGCGATTTAGTTTCATTTATAGACTCTGTGTTAAGTAGTTCAGGGATTAACGCTTCAAATCCTGATGACCACATATTAAACCCTGAATGTATCAACTTATTAGATACTATTAAATTTAAAATTTCAGTTACTTTTGAAGAGTGCTTTTTACATGCTTTACATAATCTGTCAATAACAAAATGTTCTGGGTGAATATATTTGGCTTTGCTCAAAACAATGATTATTTGGTCTAATATCCATTCATCATTAAGAAAATCTAGCGCAGTCCAATAGCCGAACTCAGTTAAGGGGACATATTGATCTAACTCTTCGCTTTTAAGAAGAGTTTTTTCCCATATAGACATTGCTTTCTCTCCACAATATTCTGTAGAGAATCTACCTGTGAAACTTATGATTTCTTTGAATAATTCAATATTATTTTTCTTATATAAGCTATTGAAAATCTCTGATTCTAGAGATTTAATTGTTCCTCTTAGATAAAAAACAATCAGTTCACTCACTAATCGTATGGAGGCTTTGTCTGCACTATCTGAAGATAATTGATTTACAGCATAATCATATTCTTTTTCGATATAATTAAACATTTCATCATATGGTTGGACATAAAGGAGATATGTGTGCCAAGCAGCGGTATAGCGTTTTAAGCTGTTTTTTGTATGAGGTAATATTTTTGAAAGGTTATGGCAAGTCCAATGTTGATCAAGAAGATATAACCAAGGGAGCCAGCGGCCATAGATAGAGTGCACAGCTAAGGATTGTTCTTTTTTTAAATTTAAGAAATATTCAAAAGTTTGAAATAACTCTGGCAATAATTCCTTTTTTCCTTCTCCTCTTGGTATGTCTAGATTTTTCAAACACCAAAGACCATACAATATAGAACATTGCAAAGCTTTGCTTCTCACGCTATTTATTGCCTTGTGATAAAAATCAGAATCATCCGCTTGTATCGTTTTTTCCGAACTAAATAATGGATCAGAGTCTTTTAGGCAGTTATTAATCACCAACCAAAGCTCGTTCCTTAAAGAAAAATCAATTTTAATATTATTTGAAGAAAGTCCTTTATCCAATAATCGGCATGCAGCCATTCTAATTTCAGTCAAATTAACATTTTTTTTGCCCGAATTATTATCTATTGCCCACTTTAAATAATTTATTAAAGATTGCCAATTCGTTAAATTTTCCAATAATGAGCCTTCAAAGCCATAAATTACAGCTATGATAAATTGCTCATCCTCAACTTTTAATAAATTTATATGTTCAATATATTCATTAGGTAATGATTTAATGGAATTTTTCAATAGATGGCACAGGCCTGCTTTATCATCATAGAGTGTGTTTTTTTCTTTAGGCTCCCAGTTGAGAAGATATTTTAGACGCTCCTCAAGATTTTTTTCATCGAACTCTTCTTGAGTGATGGGGATTAAATCTTCTAAACTTACAGCTTCTGAGGAAAGGTAAATTAGGAATGTGGGCTCCTTTCTATCGCCATACTTTTGACGCATAAGTTCAAACTCACTTTTAATTTCTCCTTGTAAATAATCTTTAATTAAATAATATATCCTATATTTAATTACTTCGTTCTGTTCTTTTTTTTCATAAATTTGTATCTTGGAAACAAAACATAAAAAAGATTCTTGCTTTTTTTGTTCCCAAGAAGGGAAAGCTTTTTGTAGAAGAAGAGCATAATCATGCCACATATCTAAGCTAGTATAGTATTTTTCCTTTTGAAGCAAATCGAATGTGTAATCGTTTGATTCTGGTTTATCTTGCAGTAAATACAATGCTACACGAGCAAAGATAGGGAAAGGCTCTGATATTAGTAGGTCAACTATTTCTTCTTCATGACTTAATAATAATTCTTCTGATAATTTTACTAGCCAGTTAGTCAAAGTATCTTTAATATTATCGAGGTCATTAGATTTATCAATTTCTTGTCGCCAGCTTGAGGAATGATCCACAAAACTATTTTTATCAAAGCAATCGAGCTCTAGGCATTTTTTTAATTGAAGACATATTAAACGGAAGAGATTTAGTTTTTCTTCAGACGTTTTCATATTAGAGTAAATTAGATTTAGTTTTTCATTATACTCCCAGTCATTAGTAAAAAAATGCTTGTATCGCCCATAAGCGTTGCTAGAGTCTTTTATATCAAATAGCCGAAAACAAATTTCAATTGCTTTTTCAGAACAGTTATTTTTTAAAAAAAATACTGCAAATTCAGCTAAGTTATTTGCAAAATAAAAACAAAAGGGGTTATTTAAAAAGCGGATAGCTTTTTTTACTATAGTTTTTGCATAATCTAAGGGCATTTTTAAAGCAGCATTTACATAATCTTGATGTATTTTTAAGTTATTTGTATCTGGAATAGTTAGAATAATTTGAGAGACCTCTTTTGGAGATTCTTCTGCAATATTCACCAAATAACGACTGGGACCCCATGAAGGAACTCGAATGAATTCATTATACTGACTAACGTTAGAGGGACTTTTAAAAACGCCAGCATCGTTTAATGGCTTTAACCAGTAAGAAGATTTTAAGCAATCAAAAAAATAATCATAACTTACTTTATTGTGAATGAGGTTTAGAATGCTTTTTATATTCTCAATATTGGGAGTTTCTCCCGCTTCTAAAATACTTTTGTCTATTTTGGCGTATGTTTCTTTTACATTAGGCTCAATTAGGCCGGTAAGATAAAGCTCTAATTCCCCTAGCTTTATTGTAAAAGCACCTTCGTCTGTATCTGAACATGGGGAATGTAATACTTTATTAAAATATTCAGAGAATACATAAAAAGCTTTTCCTAAATAATCTATATGACTATCAGGTAAATGCTCTGAGCTATATTGTTCATTTTGCTTTTGTATAAATTGAAATGCATGTTCTCTTCGTGTTGCCTTTATGTCCTTATCATTTATGACAAGCTGATTGAATCTGTCTAAAAAAATTTTAATTGATGAGATTTGCTCGGGCTCCCAATTATCAGTCTGCGGAACAATATTTAAAAAATTTTTAATATTCAGATTTTCCCATAATTCTATTAGAGGTCGAAATTCAGTGGATATTTTTTTATTTGTTTTAAGTAGAGAAGAATCAAAATGATTTGGTAATCTAGTTAACAGCTCTCTAATGCAATAGGCTGCTGCCTGAAGTTTATTTGGTATATTTTTATTTTGTAAAATTTGTAATGCACTTTCGTAAAACGATCCTAGTTCGGAATGAATACTTTGTAAGCTGAGTATTAATTTTTTATTTTTTTTCATTGAGGAGAATCCTTAGCAAAGACTTAGGAGTGCTTAAAAGTTAGGCTAGAATTATACCCAATCTTGTAAATGCTTTATATTATGTTCGTATCTTTTCGTAATGATTCTTATCTGCTATCATACGTAAAGTTGGGTAAGATCTTGGGTAAGATTCGAGTCCTAATTATTTATATTATTTAAAATCAATAGGTTAAAATCAGGTTCGACTCCGGCCCTGGGCACCATCCATCATCTCAGAATGCAACCTATAATCATTGGTAATTTCGGAAATCATTCATTAGCTGCAATGCAAGCCTTAATTGAGAAAGGCTTGGCAGGAATTCACTTTGTCTATGTGGAAACAGGGTGGGCTGCTGCCTCCTGGGCAACGAGGGTTTCTGCTTGTGCTGACTATGCGCGCAAGCAAGGGGTTGTAGTGCATGTCTTATCTGCGCCGGCGACTTTTGCCGAGATGGTTATTGACCGTAAACAATTCCCAAGTCAAAAATTTCAATGGTGTGCCGGCTTTCTCAAAGGCTTGGCCATTCTTACGCATTTAGATGATTTGGACCCGGCCTGTGAGGCTTACATTGTCTCTGGGAAGCGGCGCTTCGATTCAAGGCGTTATGCCAACTTGCAAGAGTTTGAGCAACAAGATGATTTATATCAAGGAAGAACGTTATGGTACCCTCTTTGGCAAACAGGGGATGATGAATTGGGTGCCTTAATTAAGCGCACTGGCTTTCGCTTTTTACCTCATCAAAGTCTGGAATGTAGCCCTTGCATTCATGCAAATCTTGACGAGCTAAAGAGCCTGGATGCACACGCTTTGCAGCGGTTGAACAAGCTTGAACAGCAAATTAACCAAACCATGTTTCAGCAACCTATTACTCAATTAGCGCAGTCCTCGGCAGAGGGCAAGGCTAAAGAAAATTTGGGGTTACAACAGTTTGATTTGGGGTGTGGAGCGCCTTGGGGATGTGGTGAGTAGACTTCTTTCGAAACTCTCCATAGCAGCAATTTTTCGAAAGAAGTCGCTATCACCAGGTCTGTCTATCTTGCTGTTACGAGCCTCGCCAAAGCAATCCAGAACGCGACGCTGCATTGAAGATTTGAGCTGATTGCTTACTTGAATGCGTGTTGGCTTATTCTTCGCGTGGGGAGCGGTTCAATAAATTGATGGCTGCTTGTTGTGGAGTGATCTCCCCTTTTAAAAGCGCATTGACCTGGGTACAGATCGGCATATCCACTCCTAATTCCTTGGCAAGCATGCAAATTTGTGCGGCGTTATGCTTTCCTTCAACGACTTGGCCTATTTGCTTCTCTGCTTCCACAAGGTTAATGCTGCGGCCTAATTGTAAACCAAAACGCCGATTACGGGATTGATCATCCGTACAAGTCAATACCAGATCACCAACGCCAGCCAAACCCATAAATGTTTCTTCGCGAGCTCCCATACGAATGCCTAAACGACTCATTTCAGCCAGCCCTCGGGTGATGAGCGCAGCTTTGGCATTTGCTCCATACCCCAAGCCATCACTAATACCGCAGGCGATAGCCAGTACATTCTTTATTGCACCGCAGATTTGAACGCCAACAATATCGTTGCTTAAGTAAACACGTAAATTATCGTGGTGCAAGAGTGATTGGATAGTGTGTTGATAAGGCAAATTATTACTCGCCAGGGTCAATGCGGTAGGTAATAATTTGGCTACCTCCGATGCAAATGAAGGACCTGAAATAATCGCTATGGGGTAAGATTCTCCCCATTTTTCCGCAACCAATTGGCTCGGTAGTTTGTGACTAAGCGGGTCAATCCCTTTGGTGAGCCAAGACAAGCCATGGGCTGGTTTTGGTAATTGCTCCAATAAGCCAGCAAAGGCATGAGAGGGAACAGCAATAATCACTTCCTTGGCTAACTTTAAGCATTGAGTGAGGTCGGCGATGGGTTGCAGCGAGTCTGGAAACCTATCGGAAGGCAGATAACGATTATTACAACGCTGTTCAATCATATCTTGAACATGCTGGGGGTTATGGCCCCACAGCATGATCTGATTACCATAATTTGCTAGGTGAATGGCAACAGCAGTGCCCCATGAACCAGCGCCAAGTATGGCAATCGTTGATTTTTTCATAATTAATGGCTTGTTGTCTCAGTTTTGTCCGCTGCTTTTTGATTCTCTTCTAATTGCTGCATATAAAGCGCGTCGAAATTAATCGGTGCTAATACCAATTGAGGGAAACTGCCACGAATAACTTGTGAAGTAATGGCTTCACGCGCATAAGGGAAAAGAATGCTTGGGCAGAAACTACCTAATAAATGATCGAGCTGTTGGCCAGCGGCACCCTGGATTGTGAAAATACCGGCTTGCTTCACTTCTACTAAAAAAGCGACCGCCTTTTGATTTTTGACGGTTGCAGTAACAGAAAGTACAACCTCATAAACCCCTTGCTCTAATTGTGTGTTCTGGGTATTCAAATCCAGTGTTAACTCAGGTTCCCACTGTTGTTGGAAAACTGCAGGTGTATTAGGGGTTTCAAACGATAAATCTTTTGTATAAATACGTTGAATCATAAATTGCGCTTCGGTATCTTGTTGCATATCACTGGTTTGTTCTGACATTGTTTATTTATCCTCGTAAAAGTTCATCTAATCGCCCTTGGTGTTCCAGAGCGTACATATCATCACAGCCACCTATTGGTTGGCCGTTTATGAATATTTGTGGCACGGTACGTCTACCACTTTTTGCTATCATTTCATCCCGTTTAGCAGGTTCATCATCGATACGGATATCGGTATAGGAGACTCCCTTGCTTTCCAATAACTGCCGTGCACGCATGCAATAAGGGCAGTAGGCGGTGCTATACATGATTACTTCAGCCATGATTTTATTTTCCCTTGACTACAGGCAATTCAGCGGTTTGCCATGCGGCCATGCCACCCGCTAAAGCCATTGGTTGCGTAAATCCTTTTTCACGTAATTTGGTGGCGAGCTGAGAGGATTGCAAGCCACGTGCACACACAATAATTAACGGCTTTGTTTTGTATTTGTCCATGCGCTGTTCGTTAAAGTCATCAGCCGTAGCACGGATAGCGTCAAGAATATGCCCATTCCGGAAAACCTCCGCTTCGCGGAGATCAATCACCACAGCATTTTCATGGTTGATCAGATTAACAGCCGCTTGCGGTGAAAGTTCCTTGGCCCGCTTTTTCTGGGTTTGTAATTCATTAATAAAAATGATTAATAAAACAATGACTAAGGCAAGCCAGAGCCCCCAATGATTTACAATAAACTGACCTAACTGTTCCATACCTAACCTAACTAGTGGCTGCAAATAGGCGAATTATCCTTAGAATATTGTGATAACGCAAGTTATCCATGGCCCATCTTATTAATTAGCATGAAGACATAAAAAATACCCATACTCTTTATGTCGTTAACCTGCAAAAGAGAGCATCGTTTGAACGCGATTCCGTCAAAATTAGTCCAATTCGACCTGGAAAAGGAATTCTTCTTTCCTAAATCGAATTCAGGCTGATATCAATTGCACGGTTTTGAGAGTTTTTCTGGTAGGGAGCGTTTTCCCCACATGCTTTAGTCGAAAGGGGCACCTCTTGCCATTTCTTGTAAACGTCTTATCCGTTCGCTGGTTACAGGATGCGTTTTAAACAGCGCTGCTAATTGTTCCCCACTTAAAGGATTAACAATAAACATATGAGCAGTGGTTGGATGTTCTTCAGCCGCTTGAAATTGGCCCTGTTGGTTAGCATTTTCAAGTTTAGCTAAAGCACTGGCGAGCCATAAGGGATGCCCGCATAATTGAGCGCCACCGGCATCGGCTTCATACTCGCGCGAGCGCGAAACAGCCATTTGAATCAAACCAGCTGCCAGAGGGGCAAGCACCATCATCAGTATGCTTACCAACGCATTAGGGCGCTCCTCATCGGAGGAGTGGCTGAACATCGAGGTCCACATGAACAAATTAGCAACACTGCTGATTGCTCCGGCAAGCGTAGCAGCTACGACACTAATTAATGTATCGCGATGGATAACATGCGACATCTCATGAGCAAGGACGCCCGTT
The DNA here is from genome assembly GCF_001467625.1 of Legionella feeleii. Taxonomy (GTDB): domain Bacteria; phylum Pseudomonadota; class Gammaproteobacteria; order Legionellales; family Legionellaceae; genus Tatlockia; species Tatlockia feeleii. Next base: position 62,604 of record NZ_LNYB01000023.1, on the reverse strand, counting down.
AACTCTTCCTGGGTCATACGGCTTAACAAACCGCTGGTTACAGCAATACTTGCATGTTCAGGGTTACGGCCTGTCGCAAAGGCATTTGGTGTGGGGTTATCGATGGCGTAAACCTTCGGCATGGGAATTTGAGCTTTGGCGGCTAATTGTGCCACGATGCTATAGACCGGATGGCTCGGATCCAATGGTTGGGCATTGTACATGCGTAAAACCAATTGATCAGAGTACCAATAGGCACCGAAATTCATAATAACGGTAAATCCAAGCGCTATTAATAAACCTGTACGCCCACCTAATAGACTACCAATGACCAGCAACAAGGCAGTTAAGGCAGCCAACAAAATGAAGGTTTTCATATTATTCATGACTAATCCCTACCCGTATTTAAGATCGTTTAACGATATAAAAACTGGATTCTGCTTTTTATATCGAACTGACGTAATTTAGATTAAAGGTAGTGGCAGCTATTGTTAATTTCAAGTCCTTGCTTCAAATAGTTGCATGACTTCCGGCAACGGTTGTCCGACAGCCGCAGAGGGGTATTTTATCGCCAGGATAGCGGCAAGGGTCGGTGCTATATCGGTGGTGCTGACTATTTTGCTAATTCGCTGCGCTTTGAAGGCTGGGTTAACAAATAATAAAGGAACATAACTATCGTATTGCCAAGGGGTTCCATGGGCTACACGCTGTTCACTTTTGTCGGCCAGGGCTTGATAAGGCGGAGCAACCAGATACAGATCCCCGGAACGATTGGGAAAAGCCATTTTATCTACTTTGGCACTTAACCAATCATGCTCAGTGTTAGCAAGAGGCATTGGATAAGCTTGAAAAATCGCCGCTTGCTGCCGGAGAGCCTCGGCGAGGTAAGTGCTGATTTCATTAACGGATAATTGGTGTTCGTTAATCAGTTGATGGTTAAGGTAGATGTAAGGTAGTGAAATAGCTTGCAAACTTTCAGGAGGTAATTGAAAACGTTTCGCTAATGTTTGTTCGATTAATGTTTGTAATGCAGGCAATTTTAAGGAATTATTTTCCTTGATTTGATGGGCAGCAAGGTAGACCGGCGAATCACTGACACCGTGATCAGCGGTTAATACAATCAGGGCGTTTTCAAGGCCAACTTGCTTGTCAATGGCGGCTAATAATTTTGCCAGTGTTTTATCGAGCCGTAATAGATTATCTTCCGATTCAAGGCTATTGGGGCCGAATTGATGTCCAATTGCATCAACGGCAGAAAAGCTGATGGCTAAATAATCGGTTTTATCACTGCTGGCGCCTAATTTTTCTTCACGTAAGAGATGGATGGCAAAATCAGCGGTTAACTCATCGGCAATAGGAGTCATGGATAAAAATTTATAATAGGTTGGTGAGTCAGGGGCTCCCAAATGATGGGGGAATTCACGGCCAAAACCTGGGAAGCGATTTTTGAAGGTAGGGGCATTCGCATAGTGGTAATTAACCGCTTCATTGCTCAAAGCCCAGGTTTCATTTTTCGCTTCATAACCCTTATTCCATTGATTGACCCATTGCGGATAGGCTTCGTAATAGTGACGACTGGTCACAAAACCACCGTTTTCTTTGTCAAACCAAAATGCCTTCCCCGCGTGGCCGGCCAGGGTAATGGCGCCGCGATCTTTCAGGGAGACAGCAAACGCCCGACCCGCTTGAGACAATACAAGCTCATCACTTAAGGTGGAGGCCAACAAATTACGGGGTGAGCGCCCAACCAGTTCTTTTTTTGTGCGTGACGTAGGTAAGATCTTACTTTGCTTATCTTCAACACAATAAATACTTTGCTGTGTCTGTTTATCATACCAATCATTGTTGACGATGCCATGCAAGGCTGGGTAACTGCCTGTGGCAATAGTGGCATGGCCTACACAGGTGACGGTATTTGCATGTGGATGATGGGCATTATTGTAATCAAGACCATGCGCCAACAAATAATTGAAGCCGTCTTTACCAAATTTTCGATGATATTGGTTAATTAAATCGCCACGCAATTGATCGACAACAAGCTGGACAACAAGTCTGGGGGGCTTTATTTCAGCAAACACCGTGCTAACACAAAGTAAGAGTAAGACGCTGATGCTTTTTTTCATTATTGCTCCCGAGCATTAATAAAATTTAAATAGCGGCATCCTAAAGGAGTTTGAGCAGTTGGTAAATAGAAGGAGATGCTTATAATTTGGAAAATTTGCCCAAATTTGTGAATAACGTTTTGATTTTTAGAAGAAAAGCCGGTTAGGCAGGACGCTTTTAAAATTTAATCATAGGAATATAAATTGATTAATTAGATTAAAGAAAAGCCATGACGAATGAATTTAGTTAGTTTACACTGGTCGATGGTGAAATAGATTTCACTTAACCATTCATGGATTTTTAAGGAGAAACACAATGGTTTTTAAGGTAAGAGAATATCAACACATTATGGATGGTACTACCAGGGAGGACAGTACCAGGAATGAGGATGGCTTCACGGATACGAGAGCTACCCTTAGAGGGGAGCATCGTGCTGAATCGGTAGACAAGCTAAGACAACCACGACGCCATCAGGTGCAATTTATCGATCAGTCAAAATTGCTCTTACATTCCGCAGGGAAAACGCAACCCGAAAACGCACGGATTATGACAGGGTTAATGCTGCTTGAGTTAGCGATTATCGCTGACAGCTACGGCGAAAATATTTTCGATATTATTGCAAAGGATTTGAAAGCTACCAAGCCTTCTGAGAAAAGTAAATCTTATCAGGGGAGTACTTATTTCCGTTGTTTGCTTGTTAATATAGGTTTAAAACCGGAAAACCCGCTTGATTATGAAGACTACCGATTGTTAATTGGTAAAGCAAAAAATTTTATTGCTTCTCATGTGTATGTTGAAGGGGCTTCTCTCAATGGTTTTAAACAAGAACATGCGTTTTCAACGATTGAAGAATTAAGTATTCCTGCTTATCTTCATATGTGTACTACGGTTAGTACTGAAGCAGAGCACCGTATTATAACCCGAAATGAATTAAAGCATGCTGAAGAATTACGTAAAGCTGAAGAGTTACGTAAAGCCGAAGAGTTAAGTAAAAAATCAGGTGCCAGTACGTCCTGGGGATTTAGGTTATGGTCATCCCCAGTCCCACAAGTCTCTACTACGGAATCTGAGAAACGGACTGGAAGCGAGGCTACTGAGGAACACAAGGCACAGACAGAACCGCCTGTATCAATTCAATATCAATAGCCAATTCAGCACCCTGCAAAACGCAGGGTGTTTGTTTTGTTATTTACACCTCTACTGGATAGCCAGACATCGCCCACTCAATAATACCGCCATCTATGGAATAAACTTCCTGATATCCCATAGCTATCAGGTATTGTCCTGCGTATAGAGATCGCACGCCGCCTTTGCAATAAAGATAAATAGCTTTATGTCGCTCAGGAACTTCTGTCTCGATACAGGCAGGCAGAGTATCCTTGGGAATATGTAGAGCCCCGGGAATGCGGGCTTCCTCCCACTCATCGGGTTCGCGAACATCAATTAAACATAAATGAGGCTCAAGCGTTTGGCGTTTTTTTAATTCATGAACGTCAATGATAGTAACAGTAGGGTCAGTCATGGTGTCTCTCTTAGGGCAGGTCTGGTGAGCGTTGAATGATGGATAAACCAGTATATAGCGGCTGTAATAACACCGCCAATCAGCGTAGCGAAAGCCCAGGTTGCTGCAGATACCAACGCAGGGCGTTGTCCCAGCTTGTATAAATGACCTGCATCACGTGCTACTGCCCCGGCAAAGAGAACATGCAGGATGGCAGTGATTAGCATGAGAAGATAATGCATGGTTTGAATCTGGCTTTCATATTGCTGCATGATTTCAGTTAACATTTACAGAAGCTCCCTGCGGTTGTTTTGATTGTCGCCATGATACCAGAAAAAGAGCGCTGATGACGCAAAAGATAGCCAGGCTTTGTAAGTAGTTTGGTGTTTCATTAAACACAACAAACCCCCAGAATAACCCGGTTAAGGCAACCATGCCGCCAGTCAAACTATAGAAAACAGGGCCAGCCAGGCGAACGAGTTGGAAAAACAGTATATAACCGAGGCTGGATAGTATAATTTCTAATAGAACAACTTGCTTGGCTGTCGTGAAAGGTGTGCTGAGAGGATAAAATGCCTGTTGTTGGATGACTATGGGTGTCAACAACAGGGATGCAGCCAGTAACATGCCGCTGGCGGCTTGCAAGGCGTTTAATTTCTGGGGTTGATAGGCTGCAATATAAATCGAACAAAGTGCAAAACACAGTGGGCTAATTAAAGCAAGTAAAGTCCAGCTTGAAAATAAAGGTCCATTGTCCGGGGCAATGATGAGCAAAATACCTGTCATACCTAACACGAGAGCAAGGATGCGCCATACATCAAAACGTTCCTGACCAGCCGCCAAAGCCAGGGGATAAACTAACAGGGGCACTGTGTTCACCAAAACTGCTAGTAAGCCTGCTGGAATATGAGGCGCAATGAAATACATATTAGTATTGGGTATCGCAATACCTACCAAACCACATATAAGGAAAAAGGGCCAATTTCGGGGTTGGAGTATAGTGTTATTTTGGGTAATAAAACTGGTCAGTAATAATAACAGGGCTGGACCCAATGCTTGCCAGAATGCATAACCTAAGGGCGGCACACCGTTAGTCATTGCATATTTAGCCAGGCTATAACCTGAGCCCCAGATAAAACCCAACATTATTAACAGGATGATTGCCAATAAAGTTTTAGAATTACTCACGCTTGATACTCACTCATTAATCCTACTGAGAATTAGAAAACTATCAAACTATAAGCGGATGACTGGAATGAGGAAGAAAACAGTCTTACCACCTCTTTGATAGGTTCCTCAAAAGCTCTGGACTTATAGCAAAGAACAATTATAACGCGGATAAAATCAGAGTGATATCTGGGCGTTTAGATTGTTCTGCTGGATTAAGAATAGTTTTCATGCTTTGATTCAGTCTCTAACCTGGGTTACCATCTTTTGATTATTTATCACGGGAGAGAGCATGCAAGCTGAGGATGTTCCTGTACCTCATTTGACCACAGCACATTACGGTCCTTTACATCATGTAGAAAAAATTATCTTGAATCAGGTAGCGACAATCGAGACATGGTTCCGGCAAAAATGGCGGGAAACGCCGCCGCCACTGACTTCTTCAGTGGATTTGCGCCATGCAGGGTTTAAATTAGCACCGGTAGATACCAATTTATTTCCTGCGGGTTTTAATAATCTGAATCGTGATTTTCTGCCCTTGTGTGTCCAGGCTGCCCAATCCGTCCTGGATGACTACCTGCCCACTTGTAAAAAGATTTTGTTACTGCCGGAGAGCCACACGCGTAATCGTTTTTATTTACAGAGCCTCGCTGTCTTGCGTGATATTTTTATGAAAGCAGGTTTTATAGTACGTATAGGCAGTTTGGATCCGGAGTTAACAACACCTACAGAAATGCGTACCGATGAGGGTGTAAGCTTGCTCATTGAACCTATACAGCGACATGGCGATCGAGTTGAGTTAGCTGATTTTAATCCTTGCATGCTATTGTTAAATAATGATTTATCCTCAGGAATACCGGAAATTTTACAAGGATTAAAGCAAGCGATAAGACCAACAGCAAAATTAGGTTGGTCTTCAAGATTGAAATCCAGTCATTTCCATTTTTTTGATCAGGTCGCTACAGAGTTTGCGCAATTAGTGGATATTGATCCCTGGTTTATCAATCCTTATTTTTCTGCGGTGGATGGTGTTGATTTTATGGCTCAGGAAGGGGTGGATAATTTAGCTGAACAAGCTGATAAATTGCTCGCTTTAATCAAAGATAAATACGCAACTTACGAAATTTCAGAGAAGCCTTTCCTGGTTGTCAAAGCAGATAATGGTACCTATGGAATGAGTGTGATGATGGTGCATGATGCGGAGGAATTACGCCAACTTAATCGCAAGCAGCGTACCCGCATGGCTGTCAGTAAGGGAAGTCGAAAGGTAGACCGTGTAATGATTCAGGAAGGCGTATACACCTTTGAAACCATGCCAGATGGCGCAGTAGCAGAACCTGTTGTGTATATGATTGGCCAATTTGTGGTGGGCGGTTTTTATCGTGTCCATCAAGGGCGAGGAACGAACGAAAATCTGAATGCACCCGGTATGCATTTTGAACCATTGGCGTTTGCTCAGGCTTGCAATATGCCACGTAATGATTTGGCGGTAGTTGACTGTCCTAACCGTTTTTACGCTTATGGCGTTATAGCGCGTCTTGCTGCTCTTGCTGCAGCAAGGGAAATTGCAGCGGTCGGAGGAGAGTAGACATGAAACTTGCTGTGCTGATGGATCCTTTGCACAAATTAAAGCCCTATAAAGATTCAACCATTGCTATGCTTAAGGGCGCACAAGCTCTGGGGTGGTCTTGTGTCTATTTTACTCTTGCCGATTTGTATTGTAAGGGGGGGCGTGCCTATGGACAAATGTCTACCATTAAAGTGGGAGATGAAACCAGTGAGAATTGGGCGGAAAGCACTTCTTTGGGTGAACGCGCTTTAGCAGAGTTTGACATTATCTTAATGCGTAAAGATCCTCCATTTGATATGGAATACATCTATGCAACCTATGCCTTAGATTTAGCGGAGAATGAAGGGGTTTTGGTAGCCAATAAACCGCAAAGTTTACGTGACGCCAATGAAAAATTTTTTACACTCAATTTTCCGCAGTGCTGTCCACCTACCTTAGTTAGTCGGGATATGAATCGCTTACGTGCTTTCTGGCATGAGCATCGCAATGTTATTTTTAAACCCCTTGAAGGAATGGGAGGGAGTTCAGTTTTTCATGTTAATGAGAAAGCTCATAATTTATCGGTAATACTGGAGGTGCTGACTAAAGGGCAACAGATTAGTGTGATGGCACAGCAATACATTCCGGAAATTATTAGTTCTGGTGATAAGCGCATCCTATTAATTAACGGTGAGCCTGTGCCGTATGCACTGGCACGTATTCCTGCAAAAGGGGAGTTACGTGGTAATCTTGCTGCAGGTGCTCAGGGTAAGGTTGTAGCGATTACAGACAGAGATCGTTGGCTTTGCCAGCAAATTGCGCCAACGCTCAAAGCCAAGGGATTATATTTTGTTGGAATAGATGTGATAGGGGATTATTTAACCGAAATTAATGTTACAAGCCCTACCTGTATTAAAGAAATAGAAGCGGAAACCGGGTTAGATATTGCAGGGGATTATATGCGTTGCCTGGCTACTCTAGTTTCCTCTTAGGTTGCTATCTTGGAGGAGATGGTTTTCTCCTCTTTTTTCTAGCTTAAACGCTACCCTTAAACTGCAATTGGCGCCATGCTTCAAAAAGAATAATCGCCACAGAATTAGATAAATTTAAACTTCGGCTGTTCGCACACATTGGAATACGGATGGCTGTATAGCGCTCTCTTAAATCGGCCGGTAAGCCTCTTGTTTCAGGTCCAAAAAGTAAAAGATCCTCATCTTGATAGTCGACTGTACTATAATTTTTTTGACTTTTAGTTGTGCAGGCGAAGATCCGACGCTGTTGATTTTTTTCTATAAAGCATTGCTCATCAGGATAGTGGATTACATTGGCCCATTCGTGATAATCCAGACCAGCACGCCGCATGCGCTTGTCATCCAACTCAAATCCTAATGGATGAATGAGATGAAGCTGTGCGCCGCTGTTAGCGCACAGACGAATGATGTTACCTGTATTGGGTGGAATTTCAGGCTGGTAGAGTGCTATGTGCAGCATGGCTATTTCTTTTTAGATTCTTTTTTAGATGCTGCCGGGGCTGGCTCTTCTTCGTCATCAATATAGTCTTCCCCGCCTTCCTCATTCTCATCAACATAAAGAGAACCATTATCTTGTTCACCAGTGATGCGGAATTGACGATGCTGCAAATAGGCATCACGGATAAAGGCATATTTATCCAAGGCTTGTTCCATTAAACGCTCATTTTCAAGTAATTGCGAGCGTAGATCGACATACCTCAGTCCAGCTAATGCATAAATAATCCCATCACTGAAAAGATAGGGATAAGGAGTAAACACTGTATAATCGAAGACCATACCCATGCCATCACGGATGGTGCTGGGCCCCAAGAAAGGTATAACAATATAGGGGGATTTTTTATCGCCCCATTTGGCAAAAGTTAACCCTAAATCATTATAGTGCGGCGGCAAACTAAAGCGTTTATCCGCTACATCAAAAATACCCACTACTCCGATGGTGGAGTTTATCAAAAAGCGCCAGCTGTCCTTGATCGTATAGCGCCAGTCAGCCTGGAGTACATCATTCGCGACGGTCGGCAGCATTGCTATATTATTGTAGGCATTATTGACGCCCAGTCGCACCAGTGGAGGTACCACTGCTTTATAAAATTTTGCTGGGGGTTTTAAAAAAGTTGCATCAAACGCCATATTAAATTTGTGGACTTCGCGGTTAAGCGGCTCGTAAGGATCGTCAGGATTTGGACCTTTGTGTACACAGGCAGATAAAATGAACGAGCTGATCAAGGTCGCGAAGATACCAATTAAGCGCATGATTATTTTAATTTTTGATTGCGAGAGTTGATGTTACAACACTTTCCGTGTCTTGAAAACGATTCCTGGCAGACAAATCACAGGAATAACCGCATCTTGCTATTAATTCCAGGGTTTGTTGACATTCTGCTTGCATGAGTCGAAAAGCATTGATTTACGGGCATCGCAGCGCGGTTTACATGGTTGCATACGAGCAGCGAAGCGCAGGAAAGCAATGCTTTTCGGCCATGATAGTCGCCATGCAACAGACCCTAGAATTGCAGTAAAAAAGTGACTGGACCATCGTTACAAAGATGAACTTGCATATCAGCACCAAACTGGCCACTGGCTACCTTAGGATGCATTTTAAAAGCTAAATGCAGGAGTTGATTAAATAGTAATCGGCCTGTTTCTGGTGTTGCTGCTTTGGAAAAGCTGGGGCGTAAGCCTTTCTTTGTGTCCGCTACTAAGGTAAATTGAGGTACTAATAATAAACCACCTCCTATCTCCTTAAGGCTTAAATTCATTTTGCCTTGCTCATCACTAAAAATGCGATAATTAAGGCATTTTTCCAGCATATGAAGCAGTGTAGATTCTTGATCCGCCCTTTCAAAACCACAGAGAATTAATAGGCCTTGAGCGATTTCACCCGCAATCTGCTGATTAATAACGACTTTTGCTTCACTAACCCGTTGAACTACAACTAGCATACATCCAAACCTTGACGAGAAATTTCTTTGCTGGCAGCAATAAGCGCATCAATAATCCCTGTTTCTTGATCCGAATGACCTGCTTCTCTCACTATTCTTAAGTTGGAAGCAGGCAGAGCCTGATGTAATTCCCAAGCCCCAACCAATGGACATATCATATCGTAACGACCGTGAATGAGATAAGTAGGCAGATGTCTAATTTTATGTACATTAGCCAGAACCTGATTTTCCTCAATAAAAAAGTGATTATTAATAAAATGCGATTCCAGGGTGGCAAGTGCCAGAGCAAAATGGGGTTCGCTATAGTGCTCAATAACATTCACATGGGGTTGTAAACTACTGCAGCGTGCTTGCCACAATGCCCAGTGTTTGGCAGCGGCCATACGAGCGACTTCATTGTCGCCTTGTAGGCATCTGGCATAATAATCAGTAATGTGATTTTGCTCTTCCACGGGAACCAGGCTAATGAATTCTTGCCAATAATCCGGATAGATTAGATTTGCACCCTGGCGATAAAACCAGTCTATATCCCTTTGTCTGCCTAAGAAAACATGATGTAACAATAAGGCGTGTACCTGCTGGGGATATAATTGAGCATAGAGCAAAGCCAGCAGCGAACCCCAGCCACCACCAAATAATACAAAGCGGGTGATGTTTAAGTAATCACGAATGGTATCGATGTCATCAAGCAAATTTTGCGTGTTATTATTTTTAAGTTCAGCATGGGGCGTTGAGCGCCCGCAACCACGCTGATCAAATAAGACGATGCGATAAATTTGCGGATCAAAAAAACGACGCAGATGGTTGGCTCCCTCGGCTCCTGGCCCCGGATGTAGCACGAACACTGGTAAACCAGCTGGGTTACCGGTTTCTTCCACATAAAGTACATGTGGTTCACTAACCGGTAATTCGCTGCATTTGTAAGGCTTAATGGGAGGATAGAGAGTATGCATAATAGGCTCGCTAATTTTTACTATCATCTTATACTTGCACAGGGATATTGAAAAGATACTCTCAGGACTTACGAAAAAATCCGATCTGTTCTAAAATTTGGCGTTTTTCGTAAGTCCTGCCCCTGTGAACCGGATAAAATTAGCATAGCAAAACTTTGTCTTTGACTGCTAAATTTAAGATAATACTTTTTTTTGAAATCTAATGCGTCTACAAGAGGGGATTAATGAAAGCACTGCTTGATGGATTAAATGAGAAACAGCGTGAAGCGGTGACTGCGCCTTTAGGCAATATCCTTGTTTTGGCTGGTGCAGGAAGTGGTAAAACACAAGTACTGGTTAGTCGTATTGCCTGGCTTATTGAGCACCAGCAATTATCTCCGCATGCGATTCTGGCGGTAACTTTTACCAATAAGGCAGCCGGTGAGATGAAGGCACGGCTAAACGCCATGCTTAAAACACCCTTGTTGGGGCTTTGGGTTGGTACTTTTCATGGCTTATGCCACCGCTTACTGCGTCGGCATTACCAAGCGGCTAAATTACCTGAACAATTTCACATTCTGGATAGTGAAGATCAGGCGCGCATTATTAAGCGGGTGATTGCTGCTTTGAATCTCGATGATGAGCAGTGGCCGGTAAAACAAGCCCAGGCATTTATTAATAGTAAAAAAGATGAAGGTTTAAGGCCGCAGCATATTAATGCGCTGCCTTATGGCCCAACTCGCACGCTAATACAGATTTACAAGGCTTATGAACAAGCATGTCAGACTGCCGGAGTGATTGATTTTGCTGAGCTATTGTTACGTACCCATGAATTATTGCGCGATAACGCTGATCTCTTGGCTCATTACCGCCAACGGTTCCAAGCTATTTTGGTGGATGAATTTCAAGATTCCAATACAATACAGTACGCTTGGATTCGCTTACTTGCAGGTGAACATGCGGCGGTAATGGCAGTAGGTGATGATGATCAATCTATCTATGGCTGGCGTGGTGCTAAAGTAGAAAATATTGAGCAATTTTCGCATGATTTTAAAGGCACCCAAATTATTAAACTGGAACAAAATTATCGTTCAACAGCGACAATTCTGGATGCTGCAAATGCGTTGATTACCAACAATAATTCACGGATGGGCAAAAGTTTGTGGACTGCTGGTGCTGCTGGCGAAAAGATTGTTGTCTATAGTGCTTTCAATGAATTGGAAGAAGCGCGTTTTGTCAGTGAACGCATTACGATGGAAATTAATCAGGGTCGTGGTGCACATGAAATTGCAGTTTTGTATCGCTCCAATGCCCAATCACGTGTTATAGAAGAAGCGTTATTGCGTGCCGGTATTGCTTACCGTATTCATGGTGGTGTACGTTTTTTTGAACGGGCAGAGGTAAAAGATACACTCGCTTACCTGCGTCTCCTGGCTAATTGTGATGATGACACAGCGTTTGAGCGCATTGTGAATTTTCCTACCCGTGGTATCGGCGAAAAAACGCTGGAGGAGTTGCGTCAGCAAGCGAAAACAGAACAGATTTCTTTATGGCGCTCGGCCAAGCTTATCTTGCAAAAAGAGCTTTTGCCGCAACGTGCTGCCTCCGCTTTAGCTAATTTTATGGCACTCATTGAAAAACTGCAGACCCATACTCTCCATATGGAGTTAGACGGGCAAATCGAGGCCGTCATCGAACTCAGTGGTTTGTATGCACACTTTGCAAAAATAAAAGGTGATAAATCAGAATCACGTTTGGATAACTTGCAAGAATTGATCAATGCCGCCAAACAGTTTCGTTATGAACAAGATGCTGAGGAAGAATTGCCTTTATTGGTTGCCTTTCTGGCCCATGCTTCTTTGGAGGCAGGCGAGATGCAGGCTGAGGAGCATGAACGTTATGTGCATCTGATGACCTTGCATGCCGCCAAAGGTTTGGAATTCCCATTGGTTTTCTTGGTTGGTATGGAAGAAGGTGTTTTCCCAGGCAGACAGTCTGTAGAAGAGCCTGGCCGTTTAGAAGAGGAGCGTCGTTTGTGTTATGTGGGTATGACGCGAGCGATGGAGAAACTAGTCCTGTCATATGCCGAAGTTCGCCGTCAATATGGACGCGAAGAGTATCATCGACCCTCACGTTTTTTACGGGAATTACCCGAAGGTTTGTTAGATGAAGTACGTGTCAAATCACGTATGCAAACACCCGTATCGCCAAAAAACTTAGCCTCTGCCGTTGCAAAAGAAGCGGGCTTAAAGCTTGGCCAAAATGTAACCCATGCTAAATTTGGCCAGGGAGTGGTACTTGCTGTTGAAGGGAGTGGTGCTCAAACACGGGTGCAAATCAAATTTGCAGAGGAAGGCAGTAAATGGCTAGTTTTAGCGTATGCTAATTTGACCATACTTGAGGATTGCATGCCCTTTTAAGTAACGTAGGTTCGATATAAAAACAGATTTCTGTTTGAACGTTATCCCATAAAATGCATCGTACTTATACAAGATCAAGGGGTAGGGATGAAGCAATAGGCCGCTACAGCCCAGTTTCGAAAAAAGTCTATTGAATTTAGCGTAAGCTGGTGCTACGTTTCTGTTGTCAAAATAAAGGATAGTCCTAACGAATCTGAGTTCGATATTAACAGACTCCTTTCGAGGAGGCACGAAGCGCAGAACCGCAGCGTACATACTAGTACATGAGGATTCGAGCATCGTACCACGAAGCAATTGCTCTTTGCAGTAGAGTTTCGAAAGAGGTCTAAGCTCAGCTACGTAGGTCTGACAATCTAATCATCAATAAGGGGAAAGGTGTGAAACTTACAAGTTTATTAACAGCGGGCGCATTGATCACAGCAATGAACTCGCCGGTAGTAATGGCTGCCGATACTGATACTATGACTGACTCGCAGAAGAAAGCGATTGAAAAAGTAGTCCATGATTATTTAGTGAATAATCCTGAAGTCTTAATAGAAGCTTCACAAGCGTTACAGCAAAAGCAGCAGCAAACCATGCAACAGCAAGCACAGGCAGCGATTAAAGATAATGCCAGTCAGTTGTTTAATGATAGTATGGCTGTTGCCGGCAATCCCAAAGGTAATGTAACCCTGGTTGAATTTTTTGATTACCAATGCATTCATTGCAAGAAAATGGCCTCTGTACTGAGTGATTTAGTCAAGAAAGACAATAATGTCCGTATCGTTTATAAAGAGTTTCCTATTTTCGGTAAAAGTTCCGAACTAGCATCCAGAGCAGCTTTGGCAGCTGGCATGCAAGGAAAATATCAAGTGATGCATGATGCTTTACTCAAGCAAGAAAAGCGTTTGAATGAACAACTGATATTGAGTACCGCAAAATCACTCGGCCTGAATATGGCAAAACTTAAAACAGATATGAACAGCAAAGCAGTGACTGATGCTTTAAATGCTAATCGTGAGCTTGCAGAAAAACTGCGTTTGATGGGAACACCAGCGTTTATTGTTGCTGCTACGCCAGCCGGTAAATTCAAAGAAGGCAGTACGCCATCATTTATTCCAGGTGCTGCCAGTGAAGAAGCCTTGCAAGAATTGATTAAGAAAGCAGCTTCTAATCAATAAACCGGTTGAATTCTCTGGTTAGTAAAACAGAGTCATTGCGTTAAGGATAATTAGCAATAAACTGCTGCTAAAGCAGATACTGACTAAGCCTGTTATAATGGGATATGTAATAGGCTTAGTCCTTGGATTATCTTCCGAAACACGACTGAATTCGATGTGGCGCTCAAATCCTGTACATCATGGTTCCGCGCTCCGTGTTTTCTTTTTCTGCCTTCAATGCAGCAAGTTTCGGAAGAAGTCTACTTATTCCTTCTGGTGTGAACGGAAAGAATGATAGTATCTTGCCATTCATAAAGAGCTTTACTCGTTATTTTGAGATAAACATGACAAAACCCAGTACTTTCCAGGATATTATATTAGCCCTGCAGCAATTTTGGGCTGCAGAAGGCTGTGTACTATTACAACCTTTGGATATGGAAGTAGGGGCTGGGACTTTTCACCCGGCTACTTTTTTACGAGCTATAGGCCCTGAACCATGGTCAGTAGCCTATGTGCAACCTTCGCGACGACCAACTGATGGGCGCTACGGGGAGAACCCCAACCGGGGCCAGCATTATTATCAGTTTCAGGTAATTTTGAAACCATCTCCCCTTGATATACAAGAAAAGTATTTGAATTCTCTACGTGCCTTGGGTGTTGACCCGTTGGCGGATGATATTCGTTTTGTCGAAGATAATTGGGAATCACCCACCTTGGGGGCCTGGGGACTAGGCTGGGAAGTTTGGCAAAATGGGATGGAAGTATCGCAGTTCACCTATTTTCAACAAGTCGGTGGTTTAGTATGTAAACCAATTACCGGTGAATTGACCTATGGTCTTGAACGATTGGCCATGTACGTGTTAGGCGTGGATAATATGTTTGATTTGCCTTGGTGTGAAACGGCACAGGGTGTAGTCACCTATGGTGATGTGTTTCATCAAAACGAAGTTGAAATGTCAGCTTACAACTTCGAACACGCCAATGTGGATGCTTTGTTTAAACAGTTTGATTACTACGAAGGGGAGGCGGAAAAGCTGGTTGCTTTGAATTTGCCTTTACCGGCGTATGAAATGGTCATTAAAGCGTCTCATGCCTTTAACTTGTTAGATGCACGACGAGCGATTTCTGTAACGGAAAGGCAGCGCTATATTTTACGAGTACGCCATTTATCCCGATCGGTGGCACAAGCTTATTATGAGGCGCGCGAGGCGCTAGGATTCCCTATGCAAAAGGTGTGTGATGGCAAATGATTTTTTATTTGAATTAGGTTGTGAAGAGCTTCCTTCTGCGGCTGTTTTGCCTTTAGCTGATGCTTTGGCAAATAATTTTTTAGCTATGTTGGAAAAAGCGAAGATTCATCATGCTGGGATAAAGTCTTTCGCTACACCAAGACGTTTGGCTATTCTTGTGTCTGGTCTGCAAGATGAACAACCTAGCCAAATTATATGTCGACGTGGTCCTGCTCTGACCGCTGCTTATGATACAGAGGGCAAACCTACAGCAGCCTTATTAGGTTTCGTTAAATCTTGTGGTGTAGATGTACGTGATTTAGTCACCAGCAAAACGGATAAAGGTGAGTGGCTGGTTCATGAATCTACGGTCAAAGGGGCAAAAACAAGTGAATTGTTGCCTGCGATGATTAACCAGGTTCTAGCAACTTTACCCATTGCTAAACCCATGCGTTGGGGGAATGGTGATGCTGAGTTTGCGCGGCCAGTCCACTGGGCGGTTATGTTGTTCGGAAATGAAGTGATAGCCTGTGATATTTTAGGGGTAAAGACTGGATGTCATAGCTATGGCCACCGTTTTCATCACCCGCAAGCAATAGAAATAAAAAAACCACAAGATTATGAAGTATTATTACAAGAGGCGTTTGTAATTGCTGATTTTAGTGAGCGTCGGGCATTGATTGTTAAACAAGTAGAACAACTTGCCAAAGAACAGGGTGCGCAAGCAATCATGCCAGATGATTTGCTTGATGAAGTCACCTCAATTGTTGAATGGCCGCAAGCACTGAATGCCAGTTTTGATCAGGATTTTCTGGAGGTACCAGCAGAAGCATTGATTGCCTCCATGCAGTCACATCAAAAATGTTTTGCTTTACAAAATAGCAGTGGAAAATTGCTGGCAAATTTCATCACGGTTAGTAACATTCGCAGTACCAACCCCAAGCAGGTTATCAACGGTAATGAGAAGGTGATGCGTGCCAGGTTAAGTGATGCCGCTTTCTTCTTTCGCAAGGATAAAGAGCTGGCGTTGAGCCACCATATTGAGGCCACTAAGAAAGTTGTTTTTCAGGCACGTTTAGGTAGCCTGTATGATAAAGCCAAACGTATGCAAGGTTTAATGACTTATTTGGCTTCGCCACTTCGATTAAATGAAAAGGAAGCCCAGCGAGCAGCAGAATTAAGTAAATGTGATCTATTGACCGGGATGGTCGGTGAATTTCCTGAGTTACAAGGTTTGATGGGGTATTATTATGCTCATCATGACAAGGAAACAGAGGGCGTGGCAATTGCCTTGAATGAACAATATATGCCTCGGTTTGCAGCGGATGAATTACCTAAAACGGATTTAGGCCTTGCCTTATCCCTGGTTGAACGATTGGATACTTTGGTTGGTATTTTTGCTATTGGTCAAAAACCTTCTGGTGTTAAAGATCCGTTTAAGTTACGTCGTCACGCGCTCGCCATTGTACGATTGTTGCTTGCTACGCCAGTAAAACTTTGTTTGTCTGAGTTAATAGAAAAAGCAGTTACAATGTATGCCGATACCTTGCCGGCAGAAGCAAACGTATCTTTGGCAGAACTGCAGCCATTCATATTGGAACGGATGCAGTCTTATTATCAGAGCCACGATTTGGCTATCGATTTGGTTCACGCGGTTCGTGCCCGTCAAGATGATTGGTTGTATGACTTTGATAAACGGATTAAAGCGCTGGCAATTTTTACTAGACAACCGGAAGCAGTTGTTTTATCAGCAGCCTGTAAGCGTGTAAATAATTTGTTACAGCAAGCGGAGCAAAGTGGCTTTTCAGCCATTAATGAAGCGTTGTTGGAAGAAGGCGCTGAAAGGGCACTTTATACCCATTTACAAGCAATGGAAAATATTGTGCAGCCTCTTTACGCAACAGGTGATTATGGGGATATTCTTACCCAGCTTGCCAGTTTGCGTGAACCAGTAGACGCTTTTTTTGAACAGGTCATGGTGATGGTTGATAATAAAGACGTCAAAATGAATCGCTTGTGTTTATTGGCTCGTTTGCAAACACTGTTACAAGGTGTTGCAGATATTTCTCTCCTACAAATTGACCTATGAATAGACTTCTTTCGAAAGTAGTTCTGTTAGACAGAGATGGCGTAATTAACCAGGATTCTCTTCACTATATTAAATCAGTTGATGAGTTTATCTTTTTACCTGGTAGTGTTGAGGCGATCGCTGCTTTAACCAAGGCTGGCTATCGTATTGGTGTTGCTACGAATCAATCGGGTGTTTCCCGTGGTTATTATAATGAGGAAGCCCTTGCAGCTATTCATGAAAAACTCTTGCAACATGTACGTGCTGCAGGAGGCGAAATTGAAGCTATAGAATATTGTATCCATATGCCTGATCAAGGTTGTTTTTGTCGCAAGCCAAATCCTGGGATGTTATATGCATTAGCTAGAAAATTAGAGTGTACTTTGATTAATACGCCATTTATTGGAGACAGAGTATCTGATATTCAGGCGGCAGAAGCTGTAGGAGCAAAACCACTACTGGTTTTTTCACCCATGACCGATAGAATTGCTTTACAAGCTTATTCCCATGTCCCTGTTTTTAATTCGCTTGCGCAATGTGTCGAGCAGTTATTAGCACCATGAATGAGCAGTTGGCAATTGGCTACGAAAATGAAGCGCTGCAGGAGGAAGCTCAGCAGCTTGCTATACAATTGGGACTCGAGATAAATAATCAAGCTACCAAGCAATTGTTAGTGACCAGCGAGAGATTGGTTCTTAAAATTCCTGCTTTTTCCCCTTTGTATGCTGATTTTACCACGTCGACCTGGCAAAAACGCCGTGATGCGGGGAAACAACAGGGATTGGTACGTGCTTGCAAACCGGGTCCAGGGACGCGAATTATTGACGTAACGGCTGGGTGGGGGAGAGACGCTGCTGTACTCGCCAGTTTCGGTGCGGAAGTGCTTATGATAGAGCGCCAGCCGGTAATGGCTGTCTTACTCGCTGATGCTTTGATGCGCCGCGATGAGCATTCCAAAGAGCGCTTGAAACTCAAAATAAAACACTGTGATGCGCTTCATTATTTACAAGCTTTGCCTGTGAATGCTTACCCAGAAGTCATTTATATGGATCCCATGCATCCACAACGGCAAAAAGCGGCACTGGTCAAGAAAGACATGCAAGCTTTACAACAGCTTATTGGTACTGATGAAGATGCATTAGCGCTTTTAGAGTTAGCCAAAACCAAGGCTCTTAAAAGAGTAGTCGTTAAATGGCCGCAACATTTGCCTGCCCTTTTGCCACCGACTAGCAGTATTGCAGGCAAAACAGTTCGGTTCGATATCTATGCAAATGCTTCTGCTTTTGACAATAAAACTTAAAGGCTGTTGACAACTCTGCTATCTGAGTACTTAAACTTTGATTTTCTGTACCTCACAGATTAGCGTATATGCTCCGCTATAATTCGAAAAGCAACGCTTAGGTACCCAAGCTAGCACTATGTCTCAATGGGCCTTTAAGCCAGATCGAATTCGCCCAACTCTTCGCGCAGACGTTTTTGTTCAAAAATGTCTTCAATACGCCGACGTCGTTCCAATTTGGTACTTAGATGAGTTTCAGTGCTCATTTCCGTTGAGTTAATATTTTCTTCAAGCCCTATCTCAAAATCATCAAAACGTTGAGTACTCATGGTTGTCCTCCTTTACTGGGCTGTATTAGACCTCTTGCATAACGGTGTCTTTGCTCCCATTACAGCGTTGTAACGTTCTGCAGTACTTGTAAACTCTGCTTCTCGAAACGTTTATGCCTTGCGCAAAAACAAAATACACAGTTATGCAAGAGGTCTATTGAATTCCATAACAACATTTTGGGTTGTGGATCTTTAGCATCTTGGCAAGGCGCTCCAGACTTCAGTGTTTTATCTACTCAAGTATCAGGAGTAAAAAATCCAGTAATAATCCTCTGAATTTTCTAATAAAAATAACAGAATTCCACTGCCAGGGACAGTGGAATTTTTTAAACATTGGCATGCAAGAGGTAATCAGAGCGTGTGGGGCTAAATAGTACCGCCAAGACTAGGTGTCGTACTTGGTGTTGGTGGAGGCGTAGTCGTCCGCATTTCCTGGAGTTTTTGCTTGATGCTGACTGTTTCTGTTTTAGCGCCCGGTGAGTTAAAGACTCGTCCTTCACGTTCCTGAGCAATTTTAGCGGCTTCACTTTTAGCTTTTCGCAGCCGACCGGGTTCATCGTCAAACAATTTATCTTCTTCTTTGAGCTTTCCTTTTTCATATTTTTCGGTAAGCGATTTACCATTGACTACGATATTGATATCTCTTGGCTCAAAACCCGCCTTAATAGCGGCTTCGTAAGCTTTTTTACCTAATTCTTTTGCTTTATCAGGATCTGCGGCAGTGAGTTCCATGGTAATCGTTTCGGCACCGGTCGCTTTGACAGTATGCGCGAGACTGGCTAAATCCTTTTCAACACTCTTTGTTAGATCACGGGCTTTACGATCAAAGAAAATCCAATCCTTGGATAGTTTCATTGAATAGGAACCATCCGTATTCTTGGTAAGAGACCTGCCAGTTAAAGTATTGATTGTGTCTAAATCCTGAACTTTAATTCCTCTCAAAATCGCGGTTGACTGATCCGCCTGGATTGAAACAGTGGTACTTCGACGTGGTTCATTTGCTGCTCGTTGTGCAGCAAGCGTATCGATTGCTGCCCTCATTTGCTTATCACGCTCATAGCGATCACCGAGGAATGCAATACGATCGAATTCCTTTTGCATGGCAGAATAAAATTTTTTAACACTGTGGTTAAACTCCGCTTCAGCTCGCTTTATTTGTGAAGCATGGGATGCTTTCGTCGCTTTAAGCATATCATCCTTAACTTTGTCCACCTGTTCTTCGGTGGTGCCTGGTCCCATGGCGGCTTTTATTTTTTCGCGAAATTCATTACGAGCAGGGGGATTAGCAGGGGCAAACTTATCATTAAGCCTCTCAAGCTCTTTTGCTTGTTGAGCCTTGATTGTGGCCAATGCGTCAGATTTCTTTTCTTGTAAAACATTGGCTATTCCGGCAGCACTATATTGAGGAGGATTTGCCATCACTAACGTATGTAAGTTAGTGACATCTTTAGTAAAATCACTAATCGCTTTCTCAGTGGCTGGAGTTTTGGCAAATACTTCTTTTATACCATTGACAAGATCTGGATCCGATCCAAATTTTTCAGTAATTGATTTACCATCGGGTGTCGTGGTTTTAAGCGGTTTTTTATCGGCATCTACTATTTTATCGAAATCACTCAGATCCTTAAGCTTTTTTGATGAGTAATTTTCCATAGTAGTGCGAGCAGTGATACCTCCCTCAATACCCACGCTTTTTCTGTGTTCATCCCAATAGGCAGCCTGCTGTTCTGTGCTCATTGCTCCCAGGGTGAATGCATTCTTGATTTTTTGCCCTCTGGTCTTAATATTTGTAGGGTCAGCCATAATGTCTATCTCTGTAAAGGTAGTAATTCAGATAAGAAAAGTATAACACCTAAATAATTAAAATAGGATTAAGGCGATTCTTCTTAACTTTTTCTTAACATATACAGAATAATCGGGGGGTAAAGTATCTTATTTTTGTTTTAATAGTTAAGATTGGATTCGCGGAACCAGCGCAGTACATAGCTGCTTCCGCGAATGCAGGAGGTTACCAGGCTGGTATTGCTGCATCACCAAAAAGCTCTTGCGCTTTATTCTTTACTTCCTTGGAGTTCATTGCTTTAACAAACTCTTCCAGTTGAGCCTTTTTAGGACTGTCGCGACGAATCACAATTAAATTGGCATAGGGGGAATCTTTTCCTTCAACATAGATTGCATCGCGGGAAGGACTGAGACCTGCTGGAATTGCAAAGGTGGTATTGATAACGGCTGCATCCACATCATCTAAAATACGTGGTAATTGAGCAGCATCCAATTCTTTAATGGCGAGGTGTTTGGGATTGCTGGTAATATCACTCACACTAGCCAAGTCTGTTTTTTTCAAGGTGATTAAACCGGCTGTTTGCAGTAGTAATAAAGCCCTCGCTTCGTTGCTAGGATCATTAGGAATAGCAATGGTGGCTTTATCGGCTAACTGGTTTAGTTTTTTGATTTTTTTGCTGTAAATTCCAGTGGGGTAAACAAAGGTTTTACCTATTGCTTCGAGATCATAGCCATGTGCTTTGTTAGCGGCTTGTAAATAAGGTAAATGTTGGTAAACATTGGCATCGAGGCTACCATCTTGCAAGGCTTCATTGGGCAAATTATAGTCGTTAAATTCGACAATTTTGATGGTTAAGCCGTATTTTTGCTCCGCTACCTCTTTTGCTGTTTCAACCAAATCAGTTTCAGGACCTGCTATAGTACCGATGGTTAGGGTATTGGGTGAGGGTTTATGGCATGCTACTAAGCTGACTAACAAAACTAAGATACTAAAAAAACGCATGATGACTCCTAAATTTCTACCAAATACTCCAGGACTACTTACATTTCGCTAGCTTGAGTGCTTATGGCTTGGTTTTCGAGCATCGCAGCGGAGCATACACTAGTATGTGAGCAGCGAAGCGCAGAAAATCAAGCCATAAGCGCCTAGATAGTAGGAAGGTAAACAGTCCTACCTAATTGTGCGAAAACCGTCGTGCCAATCGATCGCCACCCATTTGGAGTAATTGGACAATTAATACCAAAATAAAGACGGTTGCCAACATGACACTCACATTAAAACGTTGATAACCGTAACGAATTGCCAAATCACCTAAACCGCCTCCGCCTACTGTACCTGCCATGGCGGAGTAATTCACCAAGGTAATCGCAGTAATAGTGACTGCATGAATTAACGCAGGGAAAGCTTCTGGAAACAAGAGATGACGAATCATTTGCCAGGTATTTGCCCCCATGGAAAAACCAGTTTCGATAAGACCATTGGGTAAACTTTGATAGATGTTATCCACTAAACGAGCAAAAAAAGGAGTGGCGCCAAGAGTAAGTGGAACCATGGCGGCATGTAAACCAATCGAGGTCCCCACAATAAAACGGGTAATTGGAATCAAGGCAACAAGCAGGATAATAAAAGGAATGGAGCGACTCATGTTGATGATTGCAGCAATGAAGCGATGCAACCCTGGATGGGGTTTTATTTTTGCAGAGGTGAAAAGAAGAGTACCTAAAGGTAACCCTAGCAAGACGGCAAATACAGTGCTGGCAATCACCATGTAGAGCGTTTCACCACTGGCTACAAGTAAATCATAAAACATCGTCAGTGACATAACCTAAAATCTCCACAGTTAAATTAGATTCTTCGCAACGTTTGATAAATTTTTGCAGCAATGCGTGATTAGCAGCTAATTCGACTATCAGCACACCGCAGGTAACTGCATCAAATCGGTCAATATTAGCAAGGAGGATATTAATATCTAAATTCAGCTCACGACTGGTTTTGCTAATAAAGGGGATAGTGGCATTATCACCCTGGAAAAAGAGGCGTAACAGGGGTTTATTATTGGCTACGCTGGATAGTGAACTCTGTAAGCAAGCTGGTAGTTGCGGGCTTAACTGATTATATAGCATGCTGCGCGCTTGACTGGCTGTATTACTGAATACGTTCGCCAAGGAGGTTATTTCAACAATCTCACCAGCCTCCATGACAGCGAGGCGATGGCAGATTCGTTTTACTACTTCCATTTCATGAGTAATTAACACAACAGTAATACCGTACAAGGTATTAATCTTCTTTAGTAATTCAAGAATGGCATTGGTTGTTTCCGGATCCAAGGCAGATGTTGCTTCATCACAGAGAAGAATTTTAGGTGAGCAGCTGAGGGCCCGTGCAATGGCAACGCGCTGCTTTTGTCCCCCGCTAAGCTGCCCTGGATAATGATGTATTTTTTCCTCAAGCTCAACAAGAGGGAGTAATTCATGAATTTTTTCATGGATAACCGATTCGGCTATTCCCTGGATACGCATAGGCAACGCAATATTGTCATAAACCGTTTTGGAATTGAGTAAATTAAAATGCTGGAAAATCATTGCCATTTTGTGGCGGGCTTTACGCAAACCCTGAGTAGACAGGTGTGTAATATTTTCATTATCAACAATGACTTCTCCACTACTCGGTCTTTCCAGTAAATTAATGGAGCGCAATAAAGTGGATTTTCCAGCACCACTTTTGCCAATGATGCCAAAAACCTCACCTTCCTGAATGAATAAATTGATATCACGCAAGGCAATGTTCGTTGCATAGGATTTGGTTAATCCATTTAATTCTATCATTACATCAACCTAAGGGTATTGCAGCATGCGGAGGCAAGGAGGGAAAATTACCCGCTTTAGCCGTATTTACAATAAAATGAGCCTAGACCAAATTACTGAGCGCCCGCAAGCTGAAGTTTCAAATCGGCGCAAGCGCGTATCATACAATATCTCTTTAGTGAAAGAAACTAAAAGCGTGTCTCTGACTCTTGATGGTTTAATTTTTTTGTTTTCTGGGCACTTTGAGTTTGTGTAATTTTCCTTTCTTTAAAAAACAATAAACCAGACCTAAAACTAAACCATAAACCAAGTGGCCAACTAACGGTTGTATATTGCTTTGCAGACCAGCAAGATTCCATTTTACAAATAGAGCGTCACCTGCAGATAAAGTCGGTAACAAGGTCATAGGGCCTGTTACCCACATGCCTATACCAAAGAGGAGTCCCCAGAAAATCGCACTAAACCAGGAATGGATTAGCCAGCCGAAGACAAAAGCGAAGACAAGTCCCGCGATAATAGTGATTATAAAGTGAACTATCATCCCGCCTAATTTATTAGGCATGCCGATGATACTGCCCAGGGTTTCAGACATACCGCCTAGAATTAAAAAAAAGGCAAAGACAATACCAGCCACTACACCCGAAAGCACGCCATTGGTAAAGCATTTACGATCGCACATCCAAATCTCCTTATAAATTTCTTTTTACCTTTTAACAGATATGGCTACGTGTTAGCTTGATTATCAGGACTTACCTGGAACTCCGATCTCCTTTGTTAAAATTTAATTTTAATGAGGGAATTTAGCGCTCACTAAATGACCGAATTAAAATCAAATTTCGCCTCGACCTCGACGTTTTTTCGTAAGTCCTGTTTATTATAGATCCGATTTTCATAATAGGAGAAGAATCAAAGATTGGAGGTTAAATTGACAAGCCTTAAATTTATTGGCAACCTCAACTCTCACTATTGATTGGATGAAGGAGCTGTGTTAGTGAAAAAGCAATTAATGTCAATTCTTGCGCTGTTATCATTCTCAGTACATGCCAGTGAGCTTAGTACTTTTGCTGAAGTAGCAGATGCTGTGGTTCAAGGGAAACAACTAAGTTTTGTAGTATCCTTCAAGGATTGTGAATCAGAGAATCCACCCCCTAATATTAAAGCATCCTTCAGGCCTCATGCGCTGATGTTAATTGCTAATAACCGAGTTACTGCCTCTGATAAGCATTTCACTTTGGATAATCTTGGAAATCCTACTATCGAGTTCGTGAAGTACAATATTCATGCAGATACTCGCGTTGAAGTACAAGTGGATGTGATGAGCGCCAAAGATTATCATCCTGTAGAGCGCCATCAAATCAATTGTCAATTAGGAAAGAGTTTTCAAGTGTTTAGCAATGAGCGCCAAATCACTTAAGACTATTTCCAGATACCGATGGCTTGGTTTTCTGTGCTTATTGCAATACCTGAAATCATAACTCTTGGTTTGGGGTTAGCCTGGTGTCGTTGCCCTCTTCATCCTTGTTTCTCGTTGTATGAATTTTCTCGGCACAGTGAGGTTTGGCTTTAGAAGGCGCAAACAGGGAGAGATAAGGTGGTGGTGGTGAAATGTCTGGCAACTCCCTATCATCTTCGACTGCCTCTTTCTGTTGTGATTTACTCAAAACATCATCCATGGCAAAAAAGGAAAACTGGCTTGTTGTAGAGGCGGCTCTTCCTCCTGTTGCTAATGTTGACGGACAGCCGTAAAACATGGGGTCATAGTCTTTGACAGGGGAGGGAGATTCAGATGGCGCTATGTAGTGAACTCTCTCGAAGGGATTACCGAAAGCAAAAAAAGAGCATGAACTCTCCCGATCAGCCTCATATCCCTTTGTTATTGCTTCCATTTCAAGCTGATTTTTTAACCGATACAGTTCTATGACAAAATGACCGAATTTATCATCCTTCTCTATATAGGGGTAACAAATTGGTATGAAAGGCTGAAAGGAATTGAGCATTGCCTCGATCAGTTGAAGTGATTTTCTTTGAGTAACAATCATTAAAATATGGGCTAAATCAACTTCTAATGAATTTTTATGTAAGGGGTTTGAGGTGTCTATGACAGTAAATTTTTTCAGAATAATGCGTTCTATAAGATTAATCCTGGCTAGAGGCGCCTTTCTGGCGAATCGTTTATCGTTGCCAAAATTAAGGGCAGCAAACATTCTTTCCTGGTTAATAAAATCAATAAAGAGAGTGTTCTTAATAAGATGGTCATCGGTAATTTTGATGTAAAGGATACTAAGACCTAAAAGATCTCGTGTAAAAGCTGCTAGATGAACCGAGTTATTGCGTCTTAAACCGTATTTGGCGTACATTTTCTCATTAACACCTAATAGCAGTTCAATAGGCAGTGGTTGATAGAGGGTGTCTAAAAAAAGAAATAATTTTTCAATAAAATAGCGGGCTGCTTTTCTCTTATGATGAAATACCTTGGATGTTAGGGACATAAGGAGTTCTTCATACCACATCAGATTGCCTATAATGTGTAAAATTTTTTTCTAGAGACGATATTTTACTTTAATCGTACTAAATTTGTCATTGTTGCTGTGAGTCTGCTTAAACGGTAGTGCCCCTGATAAGCCAGGGGCTGCTTTTTGATCCTGTCGAATTAATCATCCCGACATCCAGGGTTAGTCAGCTAGTTCCTGACGATTCTTAAAATCGTTTAAGGCTTCCGGGTTGGCAAGGGATTGGAGATTGTTAATCGTCTGCCCATGGACCGTTTGCCGTACAGCGACTTCCACTGTTTTACCACTCATCGTGCGTGGTATATCGTTCACTTGCAGGATTTTGGCTGGGACGTGGCGGGGAGATGCATTATGGCGTATGGTTTGACGAATGGTATTAATTAACTCTTCATTTAACTGTATGCCTTCTCTTAATTTAACGAATAACACCACACGAACATCTTCTTGCCAGTCTTGACCTATTACTACACTATCGATCACTTCAGGAATTTTTTCTACCTGACGATAAATTTCAGCGGTTCCTATGCGTACACCACCTGGATTTAATACAGCATCGGAACGACCATAAATAACAAGCCCCTGGTGCTTGGTCACTTCGGCAAAATCACCATGGGCCCAGACACCGTCAAAACGATCAAAATAAGCGCGTTTATAAGCTTTTTTATCTGGATCTTGCCAAAAACCCACTGGCATGGATGGAAAAGGTTTAGTGCAGACTAACTCTCCACGTTCTTCAAGGACTGGTTTCCCCTGTTCATTGAAAACCTTAACAGCCATGCCAAGCCCCAAACATTGTAATTCGCCGCGATAAACAGGCACAATCGGATTACCCAATGCAAAGCAGGAAACGATATCAGTTCCCCCTGATATGGAGCTCAATTGCACATCGGATTTCACATGTTGATAGACAAAGTCGTAGTTTTTAGGCAACAGTGGTGAGCCAGTAGAGAGAATTGTACGCAGGGTTTTTAAAGAAAATTGTTGATTTGGCTTCGTATCTGCTTTTTCTACGGCTGAGATAAATTTGGCACTAGTACCGAAGACAGTAATTTTTTCATTCTCAATTAATTGAAACAGACGACTCGCATCTGGGTAGGTCGGAGCCCCTTCATAAAGCGTCAGTGTGGCACCAAGCGCTAAAACCGACACCATCCAATTCCACATCATCCAGCCACAGGTTGTGTAAAAACAGAGGTTGTCCTCTGCTTTTATGTCGGTGTGCAAGCCCAGTTCTTTTAAATGTTGCAAGAGGGTTCCACCGGCACCATGCATGATGCATTTGGGTTTACCTGTTGTTCCTGATGAAAAGAGAATATACAGTGGATGAGCGAAGGGTAGGGCCTCAAACTCACAATCTTTAACCGGCTTAACAAACTTATCAACAGTGATCGCTTTGCTGAGGGAATCAAAGTTAGCATTAGTATGAATAACGGGACAAACAACTATTTTAACCAGTGAAGGAATCGCTTTACTCACCTCTATTATCTTGCTGGTGGCTTCATGCTTTTTACCCAGGTATTGATGACCATCACAAACGAACAAAACTTTGGGCTCTATTTGACCTAAACGATCTATAGCAGCCTGAGCACCAAAATCAGGGGAACAGGAAGACCAGATAGCGCCGATTGAAGCTGTTGCTAACATGGCGATAATGGTATAAGAGACATTCGGCATGATGGCGGCAACGCGATCACCCTTGACAACACCAACCTGCTTTAAGCCAGCTGCACAGCGAGCAACTTCTTGATACAGTTCTTGATAACTTAAAACCTGGCGTTCTCCCTCTTCATTAACGCTGATCAAGGCTGGGTGTTCATCACGTCGAGTTAATAATTTTTCAGCAAAATTAAACGTTGCTCCCTCGAACCAGCGGGCATCTAACATATGGTCATAGGTGTTTAATGCCTGTTTGGCTGAACTATTAAAGGTTAAGTGAAAGTAATCACATAGAGCCTGCCAGAAGAGGGCCGGTTCTTGCACGGACCAGGCATGCAACTGTTGATAATCAGCAAACTGTTGCTGCTGTTTTTGGGCAACGAATTGCATAAATTGCCACATTCTGCTTTTTTGGGGCTCTTTGGGTTGCCATACCGCTGTGTTCATTATTGACTTCCTTTTAACTGTAGTTTTTTTTGTCTAGAAGGGTAGAGAAGTGTGTTCAGTTGGCCGATTCCACTGCATGCCTAAATGATAACCGGCATTACTCTGAGCAACAACTTATGTCGGTTATTTTTTGTTATGTAGCAGGCGACTCATTGATATTTTGTAGAGTGGAAAATTTAATCATAAGATTAATCATTCGTCATTGTGATTTGGCTTTAACCTGCTATTATTCGGCGCATTTACTATCAGTCATCGAGTGAGATAAACAAAATGCGATTAACTACCAAAATCCAAACTTCAACTAACCAGCCAGTTAATTACAAGATTCATAAGCGCTCAGGAGAAACATTCGTTGGCCCACGCACGGACGTGAAAGTGTTTGTAAATGGTAACGAAATTGGTTATATGCAGTATTCTATCCAGAAGGATTGCCTTTATATCCATCGTATGGATAATCGTTCGATCAACTCGAAGGCTCCATTTAAACATGTTGGTTCTCTTTTGATGGAGTATGCCTTTCACAAGAGTATCCAGGCGGGTAAAGATGGCCGTATAGAGCTGGATGCCATTAAGAATTCGCCGCCAGCCTATTTTCAGATGGGGCTAAGAAAAAAGGGAACAGGGGTTATGTGGCTGCAGGAAAAAATTGCTGACTATCAGGCTACGAAATCACCAGCTATAAAACGTGAAATAGAAGAAAATGTTTTTTACCAGACCTTAAAAAAAGATGCAGAGGCAGCTGCCCGGAAAAAGGGTTTAACATCACTTTCTTTTGAACAGGTGTTAGAGTACGGTGAATATAGTGCATGGAATGATGAGTT
The DNA here is from genome assembly GCF_001467625.1 of Legionella feeleii. Lineage (GTDB taxonomy): Bacteria > Pseudomonadota > Gammaproteobacteria > Legionellales > Legionellaceae > Tatlockia > Tatlockia feeleii. The sequence goes on along the minus strand of NZ_LNYB01000023.1, from coordinate 33,917 downwards.
TGCCGAGAGAATTGCCAAGGCCAGGGCTTCTGGTGAAAAGTTAACTGAGACTGACTCATTGCAATGTTATATGCACGGTATCATGTACTTGCCCCCTGAGACGATAGTCGCCAAAAAATTAGAATTCTGTCAATTTAAGCCTATTGGGAGTAATTGGTTTTTTAGTGCAGAGTATGCTCGCTCCAAGTTAAAGAATCCCAGACTAATTGAGCTGGTTAATAATGGAAAACTGGACTCATCCAATGCCGTGGAAATTGACGCAAAACTATCTGATAACCCCAAACTTGAACCACTAGTCGGACTACTCTTGTCACCGCTTGGCTTAAAAATGATGAGAAAAAATTATATTTCAGGTTGGTTTGCAATCATCTATTTTACCAAGGACTCACTGACACCTATCATATCTGCTAATGGTTTAAAGTTATTTGAAAATAACTATATTCAATCCATGAGCCAATTAGTCAATCTTCATCCTTCTTACTACCCCAAATTGTTTAGCGATACTGGATTAAGAGCCTTTGAAAGCGGGGAAGTACTGATGTCTGAGACAGGTTATTTAAAAGACTCCAACGGGACATTTTTAGATAATAGTCAATTTGAACTGTTACTTGAAAAAGTCGCAGAAAACGAGACTACTTGTGGGTTGAAAGGGTAATTCTTCTATTGAGTAAGGTCGCTTGCTGCCGCTCTTTAATGAAATTCATAATTTAAAGTTGGCGTTTAGGGTCTCTATTTCTGAACGCTTTACCTTTTTTTGTGTAGCGATAAAAGACCGAATAACAGGGGGGGATTGGATGGTATTATTCAGAGCAACAACCTTCGCCCTTACCTTTTCTTTCCAACTTACTTTAGTTTCTTTGTTGCCAAATGGATTCCCGTAAAAATGGGTTGGGCGATTTCATTTGGAAAATCTCCAGGTAATTTGGCAGCTACTTCATTGATGACAGCATCGCTTTTTTCTAACATCTCATCCAGGATGGTTTCGGCTCTTTCGGTGGAGTAATTCACCGCTTTTGCAGTATCTAAAAAATGCCTTCTTTGCATACTATGCCAGTGATAATGGGTATTTTTCCCTCTCAAAGCCATGGCCATTTTAATTTTTTGGGCTTGTAATTGCTTTTTCTCTATCAAAGGATAGGCTGATATAATGTCATAGAGCGGTGTTAGGTGATATTTTCCTTCAGGCTCGATAAACACACTAAAATTTTTTGCATGGCCATCAATTGCTGCTAATAGCCAAAATAAAACTTGTGCTCGATAAAACATATCTCGATCAGCAATAGGATTGGTAGCTCCCAGTAATAATTGCATAATTTCGCTAATACCTGCTCCTCCGTCTGATTGATATTTTAAATTAGGGGAAAGGCCGAGAACCTGGCATATATCTTCTTGCGGCAATCGCATGATCCACGAGTTGTCGCTAGCCATTTTGCGATCAAACCGCTCCACCACAAGCACTTTAGTTTCTTCAAAGTGAAGAATTTCGCACTTTGCGACGGGTAATCCAAAGGCTGCAGCAAGGTGTGAACATAACCATTCATTTTCACAACTATCTCTTAAATCCATATTTTGATGTGGAATGTAGCCAATAGGCAATTTAAAAATATGGCTGGTTGGGGTCTCTCCTAAGGGACGGCACCATTTTTTTTGATGGTATAAGAAGGCAGATTTTTCTTGTGCTCCAGCAATGGAAATTCGAAATTCCCTTGCAGGATCAGTCATCCCAAGTGGATTGTTTTGATAGCCCCGTAAAATAGCGGCTATTGTTTTTTCATCTAAGGGTTCAGCCTTTATCTCTTTTTTAAAGGCTGGTATTTCTCCATCGATAATTTGAATAGCACCCACACAATCTCTGCCGATACTAGCCAATAGATCAAAAGGTTGGTTTATTGCTACATGAAATTTAGCCTGAATTCGCGATCTAATTTGTTGATTATCAGGCAGGAGATTATCAAAAAAATTATAAACGATATCGCCAGAAAAAGGCTGTTCGGTCAAAGGTAATGATAATGAAATGGGGCGTGCACCTGGGGTATTCAGCCATTGCTGGTCATAAATAAAAATTAACCCACCTGTTGTTGTTTTCTCTAGTTTTCCGATCAAAATCCCATTCATTAATACACTAAGTATTCGATTTTTTCGTTTTGCTGTTACCATTCTTCAGTCCACTGGGTTTCATTGTTAGAAGGTTCGTGTTTTGATAACATCTTAATGTCTAAATTAAGCGCAGATAGTATGCGAAATAAGGTATCGAGTTGTGTGCCCTCAGGCCTGATTTCAAACTCTGAAATAGTTTGCTGCTTTAATCCTACCAGCTTACCAACCTTTGCCTGACTTAATTTAAGTTTTTTGCGCTGACTAATAACAAAAAAAGCTAATTCTCTGGGTGAATGGATTAGCATGGTTTAATTTCCTTAGGCCTATTGCTTACCCGCTAGAGAGGGTAAATTCAATATTACCCGCTAGAGAGGGTAAATTCAATATTACCCGCTAGAGAGGGTAATATTTGAATTTGTAAACCCGTAGAATTTGGCTTTTCAGAGTAGAAAGTTCTTAAACTATTTCCCGGAGATGGGTTGTTGTTGCGTAATACAATGAATACCACCACCGCCAGAAAAAACATCCAACGCATCAATTTGTGTAATATGATGGTTTGGAAACAACTTGCAAAACAGTTCGTAAGCGGCTTTGTCGTATTTGGCATGGCCAAAAGCGGGCATCACGATTCCCTGGTTAGCCAGATAGAAATTAATATAGGAAAGAGTTAAACGTTCCTCACCCATATACGTTGCCGGTGGCTGTTCTACGGTAAAAACCTCCAGATTTCTTCCTTTGGCATCAGTCACTGATTTCAGGATCTCGAGGTTTTCGTGCAGGGTTTGGTAATTGGCATCCTCTTTATCATGGGTAATTAAAGCCAGGACTTTACCCGGTGCAATAAAACAGGCAATTTCATCAATGTGGCCGTCGGTCTCATCGCCAAGCAGTCCTTTATTTAACCAAATAATTTTTTCTGCATTGAGATAATTGTAAAGGTAGTCTTCTATCTCGGCTTGAGAGAGGTGAGGATTACGGTTGGGATTTAACAGGCATTCACGGCTGGTTAAAATAGTACCTTCACCATCGACATGGAAGGAACCGCCTTCCATAACCAGAGGTGCTTTAAAATGGCGGGCTCCTGTTTGTTTGATAATGGCCGCAGCAATTTGATTATCCAGGGCGCAATCCTCGTAATTACCACCCCAGGCATTATGAATCCAATCAACACCGGCTAACTCTTTTTGTTCATTGAGTAAAAACGTGGGACCTGTATCACGAGTCCAGGAATCATTGAGTGCCAAAGGAACCAAGTGGATTTTCTCACCACATAATTTTTGTGCCTGCGCCATATCGGCAGGCTTAACCAGCATGGTAACAGGTTCATATTGTGCGATGGCTTGGGCAACTCGTGCGTAAGCAAGGCCCGCACGCTCCAAACCGATGGCAGCCCAACTGTCCTGGTGACAAGGCCAGGCCATCCAGCAACCAGCATGAGGATACCATTCAGGGGGCATATGAAAGCCGGCTTGTTTAGGTGTTGTCATGGCTTATCCTTTTATTTTATTACTGTCGAGGTAAGTTTGTTGTGAAAAAATACTGCGTAACTCATTGAGATAATTCTGAATTTTTTCATGGGGCAATTCACTACTTATCAATTGTTTTTCATAGGAGAGCAACAATTTTTTAGTATCAAAATGAGCGAAATTCAAGACATTGGTTACCGTATCACCGCTGACTAAATCATTGATCTCAAATTGTCCTTCGCCGGTTAATTTCACATCCAGTGAATTCGTATCACCAAATAAATTGTGCAAATTGCCAAGTATTTCCTGATAGGCGCCTACTAAAAAGAAAGCAATGGCATAGGGATCATGTTCATTAAACGGGGGTAACATTAAGGTGGTATTGATACAGGAACTACCGGTGTACTCCTTTAAAGTACCGTCGGAATCACAAGTCAAATCTTGCAAAATACTGTGCATGGTTGGTTTTTCGGTAAGCTGCGAAATCGGTGCAACTGGGAAAATCTGCCCTATTGCCCATGCATCGGGTAATGATTGAAAAAATGACAGATTACAAAATATTTTTGCTGCCAAGCGTTCATTAATATGTTTGATAAGCTCATTATCACCAGGATTGTTTTCATCCAGGCGTTCTTGAATTTCAAGGCAAATCGCAGTAAAAAATTGTTCTACTTTAGCTTTTTCCTGCAAACTAATGACGCCATGTTTAAACATGGAATGAGCCTCATCCAGTGAGTGAGCGGCATAATTATAAATTTCGCTGGGAGAATTATCAGAAATAGATTGATAAGTGTCCCAAATATCACGAATAACGTGAGAATCGTCTGCCTCAATGAAGGGCAATTCTCTGGTTTTTTTGACTAGCTCCACATCAGTGATATTGCTAATTAGAACCGCGTGATGGGCTGTGAGTGCACGCCCAGATTCAGAAATAAGATTGGGTTCCGGCATACCCGCTTCTTCACAAAGAGGACGAAGCGCCAGCAAGATATTAGTAGCATATTCTTTTACAGAATAGTTCATTGAACAACCTGTATTGGAATGTGTACCCTCATAATCCACCCCAAGACCACCACCAACATCAACGGTATTGATTGGTGCGTTCAGGCGACGCAGTTCAATATAATAGCGGGCAACTTCCTGCATGCAGTGGCGAATATCATGGATGTTGGCAATTTGTGAGCCCAAATGGCAATGCATTAATTGCAGGCAATCCAACGAATTGTGGGCCTTTAGGTGATTGACTAACTCAAGAACCTGTTCTGCATTTAAACCAAATTTGGATTTAGCCCCGCCGGTATTTTCCCATTTACCTGCGCCTTTGGTGACTAAACGGATACGCACACCAATTTTAGGTTTGATATCTAGCCGTGCAGATTCTTTCAGGATAATGTCTAATTCCGAGCGTTTTTCTATGACAATGAAGACTTCATGGCCCATTTGTTGTGCAATTAAAGCTGTGCGAATATAACTGTTATCTTTATAGCCATTACAGACAATGGTGGAAGGCGTTTGGCCCAATAACCCAATCACTGCCATTAATTCAGGTTTGCTACCGGCTTCTAAACCGACTGGGTAGCGGGGTGCTTTTAAAATTTCCCTCACTACGCAATATTCCTGGTTAACTTTAATCGGGTAGACCAGTTTATAGCTTCCTCGATAATCGTTTTCTTCAATGGCTTGCGCAAAGGCTTCATTTAATTTTACGACTCTGTCATGAAGAATATCGGTAAAACGAATCAAGAGCGGTAATTGTAAACCTGCTCGATTAGCGGCATTTACAATCGCTTGCAATTCAACGCCTTTTTCTTCCGGCGTTTTGCTGATAGCAATATTTCCTGCTGCGTTTATATTGAAATAACCTTCACCCCAGTTATTAATATTGTATAGATTTTCATCTTGGAATGCGTTGTCAGTCATTAGGGTTTTCCCACATCGGATTTACGGGCTTTGAGGAGCTCATGATACGTTTCAGGTTCTCGCTGATCTGCAAAAGGAAACAGCCGCCCCCATAATGCGCGTTGACTGAAATCCAATTCAGCGACGAGCACAGCAGGCTCATTGCGTGGCGCTTGCACTAAAATTTCACCCATTGGGTTGGAGATAAAGCTAGAGCCGTAAAATTCAAGCCCATCCTCACAACCAATACGGTTAACAGCCACGACGAAGGTGTTTGCCATAATACCTTGTGCAACCATCACTTTTTGCCACATGGGTTGGCTATCAAAACCTGGTGCAGTCGGTTCTCCACCAATGGCAGTAGGATAAACCAAAACCTCTGCTCCTTTTAAACCGTAAATGCGCGACAACTCAGGGAACCATTGATCATAACAGGTAGGTAAACCAAATTGATGTCCAACCAAGTTGTGGACTGGATAATCGGAATCACCTGGTTTGAAGTAATAATTTTCATGGTATTTTTCGCCACTGGGAATATGCTGTTTGCGGGTTACAGCAACCAATTCACCTGATTCATTAAAGGCTACGGCGGTGTTATAGCCTGCTTTTTCAAATAATGAGGACGTAATAGTGACTTTCGCTGCTTTTGCCATGGCACTTACAAATTGTGCTGTGGGGCCTGTGTGCAGCTCTTCTTGATAAGCTGTACCATCGACATCATGCCGGGTACAAAAATACGGTGACAACGTTAGTTCTTGCAGGCAGACGAGTTGAGCCCCTTGTTTAGCAGCGGCAAAAATGCCTGAGGCAAGACGGTCTTGATGTTCTTGTGGATTTTCAGACCACTTCTCCTGTACTAAGCCTACTTTTAATTTACTACTCGTCATCTTCAGCCTCACGTTTAATCTATAAAAAGAATATCAACAACTCCTGGACTAGCTGGATATCTCGAATAAAAAGTTGCTGTATGATATAACCAATTGGTTTTTATGTATACAGTTTACTTCGAGTTTTAGGTAAGATTCCAACCTTGGTAAAACCCAGTCCCGCGAAGGAGTTTAGAGTGATTTCCTGGTAAGTACAATCGTGAATTTTCAGTGGACTTCTTCAGAAACTCGCTACAGAGGAGAAGTGCGAGGAGGCACGGAGCACAGAACCGCAGTGTACGCGCCAGTACATGAGGATTCGAGCACCGTATCGACGAAGCAATTCTACTCTGTAGTAGAGTTTCCGAAGAAGTCTATTGATTTAGCTTTGATTTGCCAGCAAGGCATTCGCCACTTTCGATTGGTTCTTTTTTCCTAACAACTTACATATTTTATCGCCAGCAGCGACGATCTTGAAAATATCAACACCGGTTTCAATACCTAGTCCATGCATCAAGTATAAAACATCCTCCGTTGCAACATTTCCGCTTGCTCCTCGGGCATATGGACAGCCACCAAGACCAGCTACAGAACTGTCAAAACGATAGATACCATATTCAAGAGAGGCATAAATATTGGCAATCGCCTGGCCGTATGTATCGTGAAAATGCATGGCTAACTTGGACAAAGGTAAAAATTCCAGGACTTGTTGTAAAACTGCGTTGGTTTGTTTGGGGGTGCCAACACCAATGGTATCGCCCAGGCAAATTTCATCAACCTCCAGAGCCAGCAACTGACGTGTAACCTCAGCGACCTGTTGTGGAGCAATTTCACCTTCGTAAGGACAGCCGAGAACACAGGAAATGTAAGCACGTACGCGAATTTTGTTTGCCTTCGCCAAAGCAATAACGGGCTCAAAGCGATGAATACTCTCGCTGATTGAACAATTAATATTGCGTTGATTAAAGGCTTCACTCGCTGCTGTAAAGACTGCAATTTCTTTCACGCCTGCTTCGAGTGCTTTTAACATGCCGCGTTCGTTGGGCACTAATGCTGAATAATGAATGCCTGCCGGTTTAGTGATGCTGGTAAAGACCGTTTCATTATCAGCAAGTTGAGGAATCGCTTTTGCTGAAACAAAGCTGGTGACTTCAATGTGTTTTAAACCACTTTGGCTCAGTAAATTGATAAATTCTACTTTGCTTTCAGTAGTAACAAAGGATGATTCATTCTGTAACCCATCCCGTGGGCCTACTTCAACTATCGTGACTTGTTGTGGATAGTTCATGCTTGTCCCTAGTCAATCTTTTAAAGCTAACAATTCAGCGCCTTCACTCACTTGCGAGCCCACATCGTAAAATAATTCAGCCAGTATGCCGTCTTTGGGAGCATGAATAGTGTGTTCCATTTTCATTGCTTCCAAAACGATTAAACTCTCACCTTCTTTAACTTTATCACCTTTATTTTTCAGGATAGCCACTACGGTTGCTGGCATCGGGGCGGTGAGTTGTCCTTTTTTTGTGGCAACTTGCGGATCAAAATTCTGCCAATTAAAACGCTCAATTACCAGGGGGCCTTGCGCCAGATATAGAGTGATTTTGGGCCCCTGGTTATCAACGAGGATTTCTCTAATTTGCTGACCGTCATCGAGATATAATTTATCAGCAATCAAGCGTGGCGACAAAGTGAATTCTTCTTCGCTGATTTTTACTTTAAAGGACGTATTTGTCAGAGGAAGAATCTTGATTTCTTGTTGTTGACCGTCAATGAAGTAACGCCAATACCAATAACTGGACATATGCATTTGCCAGGCAAAACTACTGTTACGAAGCGGATCTGTTTCATTGTTTTTGAGTACCAGGTAGTCATAGCTAGCCACTGTCAGGAGTGCCAGGCGTTCGTCAGGGAGAGGAAGATTAATCGCTTCTTGAGTTAAAAAATCAGTACTTAAATCTGCTTTAGCGAAGCGGGGATGTCTACAAATAGCTTGTAAAAAAGCAATGTTAGTTTTCACACCACCTACTGCATAGTTTGCAAGCGCGTAGCGCATGCGTTGTAAAGCTTGCTCCCTTGTTTCCCCCCAGGTAATTAATTTGGCAATCATTGGATCATAATGCATGGTAATGTGCGAATGAAGTGATACGCCACTATCTATTCGGATACCCGGCCCTGTCGGTTCGTGCAAAAAACGCAGTTGGCCGATTGATGGCAGGAAGCCTTGTTGCGGATCTTCAGCATAGATCCGGCACTCAAGTGCATGGCCATGAGCTGCAATCGTTTCCTGGGGGCAGGGTAGTGGTTCATTAGCTGCTATTTTCAATTGCCATGCTACCAGGTCAAAACCTGTTATCATTTCAGTGACGGGATGTTCGACTTGTAAACGGGTATTCATTTCCATGAAATAAAAATGGTTGTCACCATCTACTAAAAACTCAACTGTGCCAGCACCACGATAGGCGATCGAACGAGCAACTTCACAGGCTGCTTCTGCCAAACCCTGTCGCATGGTAGCGGTTAAATTAGGTGCGGGTGCTTCTTCAATAATTTTTTGATGCCGTCGCTGAATGGAGCAATCCCGTTCGAAAAGATGGACAATTTGATCATAATTATCCGCCATGATCTGCACTTCTACGTGACGGGGATTGCTGATTAATTTTTCAATGAGCATGGTGTCATCTCTAAAACTGGCCATCGCTTCACGGCGAGCACCTGCTAACGCTTGAGAAAATTCAGCTTCTTTATAAACAGCACGCATACCTTTGCCACCGCCGCCACTGGCTGCTTTTAGCAAGACTGGAAAACCAATCTGCCGTGCCTCTTGTAATAAGCGCTCATCGGATTGATCGCTACCATGATAGCCTGGAGTAAGAGGTACGCCAGTTTTTTCCAATAATTGTTTGGCTACCTGTTTTGAAGCCATCGCCTCCATCGCTGCAATCGAGGGGCCAACAAATACGATTCCAGCATCGGCACAAGCTTGGGCAAATAAGGGATTTTCAGATAAAAAACCATAGCCAGGATGAATGGCTTGAGCACCACTGGTTTTAGCCGCAGCAATAATCGCTTCAATATTGAGATAACTGTTTTTGGCTGTTGCATCACCTACACAGAATGCACTATCGGCCTGTGACACATGTTGACTGTCTTTATCAGCGGTTGAATAAATAGCAACAGTGTGGATACCCATTTGTCGTGCAGTTTTAATAACCCGACAGGCAATTTCACCTCGGTTAGCGATAAGAATTTTGTTAAACATGAAAGCCCCTAATCCCAAATGGGTGTTTCTTTATTAAGAAATGCATTTAATCCCCGTTGCCCTTCTGCAGAAACCCGTTTTTTGGCAATGAGCGTTGCAGTTTGCTGCAACAATTCCTCATTAATAGGCCGAGCTGCAACTTGTGAAACCAGCGTTTTACAGGCCTTCACTGCTTCAGGAGCTAATCTGGCTATTTGTTGAGCATAATTGACCGTAAATGGCAACAATTCCTCTTCAGCTACACAGTGTTGTACTAATCGTAATTTCTTGGCTTCTTCCGCATCAAAGGTTTCTGCTGTCATAAATAGCCATTTTGCAGTTCGCTCACCTATCGCTTTTACGACATAAGGACTAATGACAGCAGGGACTAAACCCAGTTTTACTTCTGAAAAACAAAAGCGGGCAGTTGGCGAGGCAATTGCCAGATCACAAGCGGCTACTAAACCTGCACCACCACCATAAGCGGCACCTTGTACCATCGCTATAGTGGGTTTGGGGCTGATATATAGAGTGTGCATGACACGAGCAAGTACCAAGGCATCCTGTAAGTTTTCTTCTTCGCTAAAGTGAGCCATGCGTTGCATCCAGGCAAGGTCCGCGCCTGCTGAAAAATGTTTACCATTCGCTTTTAGTAAAATAACTCTTGCTTGCGGATTACTAATTGCTTCATCAAGTAACTGTTGTAATGCTGCCAGCAAGCTGTCATCAAAAGCATTATGTTTACCTGCTCGATTTAAAGTAATTATAAAAACTCGATCATGCAACTCACTCAGTAAATCAGTCATTGTTTGTCCCTATCGTACTGTTTTGGCATTTTTTCATTAGATTCTCTTACATGCGAAATACACCAAAATTGGTTGCAGCGATTGGCGCATTTAAGGCAGCAGACAAGCTTAAGCCAAGGATTTTACGAGTATCTTCCGGGGCAATAACACCATCATCCCAGAGTCTTGCACTCGCGTAATAGGGATTGCCTTGAGTCTCATACTGGTTGCGTAAATCAGCTTTAAATTTCTCTTCTTCCTCAACAGACCAGGTTGTTCCATGCTTCGAATGTTTATCGCGGTTAACTTGCGCTAAAACATTTGCGGCTTGCTCCCCTCCCATGACCGAGATACGGGCATTCGGCCAGGACCATAAAAAACGCGGCTCATAAGCGCGGCCACACATGGCATAATTACCCGCACCGAAACTACCGCCTACTATTACAGTGAATTTAGGAACGTTAGCATTGGCAACAGCTGTCACCATCTTGGCGCCGTGTTTGGCTATACCCGCTGCTTCGTATTTACTACCCACCATAAAACCAGTGATATTTTGCAGAAATAATAAAGGGATACGACGTTGAGCGCATAGCTCGATAAAATGCGCTCCTTTTAAAGCACTTTCAGCAAATAAAACACCATTATTGGCAATTATGCCAATAGGATAACCAAACAAATGGGCAAAACCACAAACCAGGGTAGTACCATAAAGTGCTTTAAATTCGTCCAACTCTGAACCATCAACAATGCGGGCAATTACTTCCCGGATATCGAAAGGTTTTCGCGGATCGGCTGGTACAACGCCATTTAATTCTTTGGGATCATAGAGAGGCTCTCTGCTGGCAATACGACAAAGGCCATCAGGTTTCTTACGGTTTAGATGACTTACCGCGACACGGGCCAAGTGTAACGCATGGGCATCGTTCTCGGCATAATGATCAGCTACACCAGATTGCCTGCAATGCACATCAGCACCACCCAATTCTTCTGCACTGATAATTTCACCGGTAGCTGCTTTTACTAGAGGGGGGCCGGCTAAAAAGATAGTAGCCTGATTTTGTACCATAATGGATTCATCAGCCATCGCCGGTACATAAGCGCCTCCTGCGGTGCAAGAGCCCATCACGACCGCAATCTGGGGAATATTGTTTGCTGATAACATTGCTTGATTATAAAAAATACGGCCGAAATGATCCCGATCCGGAAAAACTTCATCTTGGCGGGGTAGGAAAGCGCCTCCTGAATCAACTAAATAGACACAGGGAAGGTGATTGGCTTTAGCAACCTCCTGGGCTCGCAAATGTTTTTTAACAGTAAGCGGATAGTATGTTCCACCCTTAACTGTGGCATCATTCACCACAATCATACATTCAGTACCGGCAATCCATCCTATTCCGGTAATAATTCCTGCAGCAGGAACCTTATCTTCATAAACCCGGTAGGCGGCCAGCTGTGATAGTTCAAGAAAAGGACTGCCTGGATCAAGTAAGTACTGTAAGCGCTCACGGGGCAATAATTTGCCATGTTTTAAATGTCTTTGACGCGCTTTTTCATCACCACCGCGAGCAATTTCCTGGATAGTGTTCTGCAGTTCGACAAGTAATTTTTGCATAACCGCTTCATTGTCTTTGAAATCCTTGCTGGCGGGATTTAACTGACTAGTGATTTTAGCCATCGATAATCCTTAATGTATCAAGATATTACTGAGCACAATTACCAGCCATAGGCACCAGGTGAATTCGATAAGATAGGGCATGTCATTCCCTTTGATGAGCCGGTAAGTGAGCGCTGGAACGGCAGCGATGAGAACTGGGATAAATACAAGAAGAATGACTTTGCGGATCATTAATCCCAAACCACTTTGGCTAAAAATGGGTGTCAATTTGACATTAATAAAAACATAGAGCATCCCTATATAAACAATGAGCATATGGGCATATTTAGCAAAAATTACAACCAGAATACTTAACGCTAAATAAATAAGACTTTGTCTAAGCATGTACATCCTTAAGCAGTTAGTGCATCACTCTGGGTACTGAAGAGTGATGCGGACTTTATTTCTACTAGACCCAGGTAAATTCATAATACCTGGGGTTACACCATTTCGATAGCAACAGCAGTTGCTTCTCCACCACCGATACATAGGGCCGCTACACCACGTGTTTTGCGTTGTTGTTTTAGAGCATGCATTAAAGTAACAATAATGCGTGCACCAGATGCTCCAATAGGATGGCCCAGGGCACAAGCTCCACCATGAACATTGACTTTTTCATCATTGAGTTCAAGTTGTGCAATTGCTGCCATAGCTACTACAGCAAAGGCTTCATTAATCTCAAAAAGATCAACGTCACTTTGATGCCAGCCAGCCCTGTTTAATACTTTGCGAATTGCATCAACGGGAGCGGTAGTAAACCATTGTGGTGCCTGTGCATGGGTTGCATGAGCGATAACTCGAGCTAACGGCGTTAAACCACGTTTTTTTGCATTAGCTGCAGTCATTAAAATCAGGCTGGCTGCACCATCCGAGATTGAAGAAGAATTCGCAGCTGTTACAGTACCATCACTCTTGAATGCTGGGCGCAGCTGCGGAATTTTAGCCAGTTTACTGGTGTCTGGACCTTCATCCATGGAAACAACGGCATCGCCTTTACGTCCGGCAATAGTGACGGGTGCTATTTCTTCAGCGAAAGAATTATTTTGTTGTGCCTGTAGTGCCCGATTCAAGGAGCGAATAGCATAGTCATCTTGTTGCTGGCGGGTAAATTGAAAATGGCTTGCTGTTGCTTCAGCAAAACAGCCCATTAATTGGCCACGCTCGTATGCATCTTCAAGGCCGTCAAGAAACATATGATCTTTTAGTTCACCATGACCTAAACGATAACCGGCTCGTGCCTTGCTCAGTAAATAGGGCGCATTACTCATGCTTTCCATACCGCTGGCAAGAACGATGTTAGCAGAACCAACTTTCAATAAATCATGGGCTAACATGACGGCTTTCATACCCGAACCACACATTTTATTGATCGTAGTCGCACCAGCTGAATTGGGGATCCCGGCTTTGATCGCTGCTTGTCTTCCTGGCGCTTGACCTATGCCTGCTTGCAATACACAACCGGTGATCACTTCATCAATGTCTGCAGGGGAAATGCCAGCTTGTTCAATAACCGCTTGATGGGCAACAGCGCCTAACTCGGGTGCTGATAAAGCAGATAAGCTGCCAAGCATGTTACCCATTGGTGTTCTTTTGGCTGCAACAATAACAATATCATTTGGTTCCATATTCATTTTCCTTATGCAGTTTCGTTAAAAAGTTCGCGTCCAATCAACATCCGTCTGATTTCAGACGTACCAGCACCGATCTCGTAGAGTTTTGCATCGCGCAGCAAGCGCCCAGTAGGGTACTCATTAATATAACCATTCCCGCCTAAAGTTTGAATGGCCTGCAGGGCCATTTGTGTAGCTCTTTCTGCTGTATATAAAATAACGCCTGCTGCGTCTTTACGGCTAACCATGCCCTGATCACAGGCCCGAGCAACGGTGTACAGATAAGCCCGTGACGCGCTTAATTCCGTATACATGTCCGCTAACTTACCTTGAATAAATTGGAATTCGCCAATGGCTTGTTCAAATTGCTTGCGTTCATGAACATAAGGTAAGACTACATCCAGACAGGCTTGCATGATTCCAACAGGACCTGCTGCTAATACCGTGCGTTCATAGTCAAGACCACTCATTAATACTCTTACACCCTTATTCACTTCTCCTAACACGTTTTCCGCAGGTACTTCACAATGGTCAAATACTAATTCACAGGTATTTGAACCACGCATACCGAGTTTATCAAGTTTCTGTGCCGTTCGAAAACCGTTAAATCCTTTCTCAATGATGAACGCGGTGATGCCTTTGCTGGCTGCTTGTTTATCGGTTTTTGCATAAACAACCAAAACATCCGCATCTGGACCATTCGTGATCCACATCTTGGTACCATTGAGAATGAATTTGTCGCCCACAGCCTGCGCTTGAAGTTGCATGCTTACAACATCGGAGCCAGAATTTGACTCACTCATTGCCAACGCGCCAATATATTCTCCGCTTATGAGTTTAGGCAAGTAACGGTGCTTTTGCTCCGTTGTGCCATTGAGGTAAATTTGGTTCACACATAAATTGGAATGAGCCCCATAACTTAGGCCAACAGAGGCTGATGCGCGTGAAATTTCTTCCATCGCGATGGCATGCGCAAGATAACCCATGTTCGCCCCACCATATTCTTCACTGACAGTGATGCCCAATAAACCCATTTCGCCCAATTTTTGCCATAGATGATTGGGGAAAGTATTATCTGCATCGATCTGAGCTGCCAGAGGAGCGATTTCTTTTTGGGCGAATTGATAAACACTATCTCGCAAAAGATCATAGGTTTCGCCAAGTTGATGTTGTATACCGACGTGCATAGATGACTTCCTGTTACTGAAGCAAATAGGCTAGACTATACCCAATCAAATTCAAGTTGCAACATCAATTTAAATGAGAATTTGTTGCAAACGTTTGTCTTGGACTGAGCCAAGTCAATGAAGAGCACCTGTTTTGAGATAGGTAATCGACAAAGGAAGGGGGATGTATATGCGTAAACTTGTGCTGTGGGGCCATCATGCTGATGAATACCAGGAAATGTTTGATTTATCAAAAGCAGATATGGAAACTCGCCTGTTGGAATATGGTTGTGGTCCAAGTGCAGTGAACGCGGAATTAACTACCCATGCACAGCAAATAGTGAGTTGTGATCCACTGTTTAATCTGGATAAGGATACTTTATACAGCAAGGTTACTTTAGTTTTTGCTGATATGGTCAGCAGAGTGGTAAGGGATCAAGAGAAATTTGATTTTAGTCGCTATGGTAATCCTGAGGCCTTATTTGCAAAAAGACGCGAAGGAATGGCTGAGTTTTTTGCTGATTATGAAAAAGGTAAGCTCGCTAAGCGTTATATAGGAATAGGGAATTATGCCTTGCCGTTTGCTGATTTTTCCTTTGAGTTTGCTTTAAGTTCTCATTATTTATTCGCCGATCTGGATGATCAGGATGTGGAGTTTCATCTGCAAGTGATAAAAGAACTAGCCCGTGTAGCCAAAGAAGTGAGAATTTTTCCTCTGATTGATCGTTATGGGCACCCCTCTCCCTTTTTAGGCCCTGTCCTCCTCGGCTTACAACAGGATAATTTAGGGGTAGAGGTGCGAGAAGTCGCTTATCATTTGCAGCCCGGCGGGAACGCGATGCTGCGAGTCTGGGCACAACAATGCCAGCTTTAGCTGAAAACCGCTTGTCTTTAAAGATCCTGGATTTGTTGGGATAGTGCTGAGTTTAAGGTTTAGTGCCCCGGATTTATCTAAATCCCGCTTGTGAAAAAAAACGTTTCTTCATCTATACTCCCAATTATATTGTTGACTATATGGTGAAAAGCAAACTCGTCCCTATGATTTGAGAATGTCATTAGCGATTTGATATTTTGTAAAACATGTTGATACCTATCAATCAGGAGGTGAGAAATTATTTTAGATAACGTCTTTATTAATTTGGTAAAAAGATGTAAGAATGTTTTGCTAGTATTAAATTTGTTTTAATTATTAATTTTGCAAGGAAGGCCATTATGAAAAAGTCATCATTAGCTGTTGCTGCTCTGTTATCTGCACTTTCAACTGCTGCTGTAGTTCCTGTTGCTTTTGCAGACAATCAAGCTGCTGGTTCTCAAATTGCCTGTACTGGCTGTAAAGGTTGTAAAGGCTGCAATGGATGCAAGGGCTGCAAAGGTTGTAACGGTTGCAAAGGCTGCAACGGTTGCAAAGGTTGCGGTGGTTGCTCTGGTAGTTAATCGCTATTAAATAAAGAGGTAGTATGAAATTACTACCTCTTTATTATCGGTGTATTCTATGTTAACAATTCCTGAATTTAATTTACCTGCTCTGACAAAAGGTAGCAAAGAGCGATATCTGCGTTATGCGATGCAAGTGCTTGAAGCACAGCAGCAAATGACTACTAAGAAAGGTAAGAATATTCTCCACTATACGTTGGAAAAGAAACGTCGCCATGTGCGCATGAATCATTATCCTAAAGGGGATCGTATCGATCATGATACAGGTGCGCAGTATTTTTATCATTGCCATCGCGAAGATCTTGCAAGTAATGAACACGGCCATTTCCATTGTTTTTTACGCTATAAACATATTCCTAAACAGATAAAACCGACTGATTTGCCAGATTGGGATAAAAATATCGATAATCCTATGACGCATCTTGTTGCTATTGCAATGAATCGTTTTGGCCAACCTATTCGTTTATTTACAGTTAATCGCTGGATTTCATATGAAATTTGGTACGATGCCAAACACATCTCGCGTTTTATTAAACAATTCAAAATGACCTTAACTGATCCTTATTGGAAAATTCTCGATCAATGGGTGGAAGGTATGCTGCATTTATTTTCTCCGCAAATTACCTGGCTGTATCAAGCACGAGATGCTGCCGTTGCCCGGCACAAAACCCTTTTTCCCACACAGAATGCTTATGAAGATAAGCAGATTGAAGAATGGTCGGCAATTTCAATTGATCTTAACCAGCAGATACAATGGTTATTGACTACCGAAACTGCCCCAAAGAATGAAATCGTTATTTAGTGGTTCAGGATATATTTCTTAATTCTTAGCAGATATCTAATAGGTCAAAATAACACGCATGGTTATCTTTGAAATAAACTGATTTAATCACTTTCTCCACTTATGAACCTATTGTAAGATTGCTTTTTTTGGAGTCGCCATGTATTCACTTCTTCGTCCATTGCTTTTTAAACTAGATGCTGAGAAAGCGCATCAGTTGGTGCTTTCTACCCTCCATTATTTACCGAAAAACTGCTTTAAACAGCCGCAAAAAACGGTTATTAAGGCTATGGGCCTGGA
This sequence comes from Legionella feeleii, assembly GCF_001467625.1. Lineage (GTDB taxonomy): Bacteria > Pseudomonadota > Gammaproteobacteria > Legionellales > Legionellaceae > Tatlockia > Tatlockia feeleii. The sequence continues at coordinate 16,624 of NZ_LNYB01000023.1, read as the reverse complement.
GTTTCCTCATGCAGTTGGCTTAGCCGCAGGATTAGATAAAAACGGTGAGCATTTGGATGCTTTAAGCAAACTCGGATTCTCCTTCATCGAATTGGGGACAGTGACCCCTCGTGCACAGGCAGGTAATCCTAAACCTCGTCTTTTTCGCCTGCCGCAGGCTGAAGCTATCATCAATCGGATGGGGTTTAACAATCTTGGTGTTGATGCCCTAATAGCTAATGTGGCTAAAGCTCGTTACAAAGGTATCCTGGGGATTAATATTGGTAAAAATAAAGATACTCCCCTGACAAGCGCTGTTGACGATTATATTTATTGTTTACAGAAGGTGTACCAATACGCGTCCTATATCACTATCAATATTTCTTCACCTAACACACCGGATTTACGTTTATTGCAGCAAGATAAACTTTTCCGTGTATTGCTTGGCCAATTGTGCGAAGAGCAGAAACGTTTGGCCGATGAGCAACAACGCCTCGTTCCTTTAGTCATTAAATTATCACCCGATGAATCCGATGAGACATTAAAACAAATGGCTGACGTGATCCTCAAATATCAGGTAGCTGGCATTATCGCTACTAATACTACTTGCAGACGGGATACTGTCAGTGCTTTGGCTCATGGAAATGAAACAGGTGGATTAAGTGGCAAACCCCTTGCTGAGCGTTCAACCCAGTGTTTGCGTTTACTAAAGCAGGTAGTGGGTAATGAGGTAACCTTAATCGGTGTCGGGGGTATTGATAATAGTCAGGTGGCCCGTGAAAAAATACAGGCTGGCGCTTCTTTATTGCAAGTGTATACTGGTCTGATTTATAAAGGGCCTGATTTGATTAACACCCTGGCGAGAAATTTACAATAACCCTTATAAATTCATCTTTAAACTGCTTGTAGTTTGAGTAGCTTTTACGTTATTGATGACACTTGCTTGGATCTCATCCACTTTGAGGCAATTTGACCCGATAAATTGGCAGTTTCCTCTAATTACGGTACAATTCGCCCCCTGAATGCCAACCCTAGCGCTTACCCCATGCAAAAAAACACAATTGGTAAAACAGGCCTGCTTTATCGGCGGTTACTGTCTTATGTTAAGCCTTTTTGGCCTATTCTTCTGCTTGGCATTTTTGCCAATATCTTGTATTCGGCTATTGATGCTGGCCTTACGTACATGATGCGCCCTTTTCTGGATAAAGGCTTTATTGATGTCGACATGACCTTTGTAAAGAAAATTCCTCTCATCATATTACTCGGGATTACAATCCGTGGCTTGGTAAGTTCTGCTGGCAGTTACTGTATGACCTGGGTTGCCCGCTCTGTGGTCAAAGTGCTTCGTCAGCGGGTTTTTGCGCATATTATTCGTCTGCCTGCTGACTATTATGATGAGGCTACTTCAGGACAACTATTATCCAAGATCCTCTACGATGTTGAGCAGGTAGCCCAAGTCAGTGCTGACGCGTTGACTGACTTTGTCCAAAATACCTGTTTAGTGATAGGACTATTAACAGTGATGATGGTTATTTGCTGGCAACTGTCATTGATGTTTCTGTTGACCGTCCCTTTTGTGGGGCTCATTGTCAGTTATACTAATAAACGTGTGCGAAGAATTAGCCACAAAGTGCAAAAATCGATGGGAGAGGTGACTGAAATTGCTGGGGAAGCGATTGAAGGTTATCGGGTTGTAAGGATTTTTGGCGGCGAGAGCCACGAAGTGACCAAATTTAATCAGGCGACAGAAACGTCACGTAAAAATGATATGAAAGTAGCTGTAACCAAGGTAATGAATGTTGCCGGGGTACAATTTGTGATTGCTGTGGGGATTGCTTTAATCATTCTGGCGGCTATTAAGTTAGCAACCGTCATTACGATTACTGCTGGAGCCTTCCTGGCTATTATTGCAGCGATGTTCCAGCTTATCAAACCAATGAAAACACTCACGACACTAAATGCCGCGATTCAACGCGGATTGGCCGGTGCAGAGAGTGTTTTTAATTTATTGGATAAGGCTACTGAGCCTGATCAAGGTAAAAAAATAGCCCAGAAAGTGCGCGGTGATCTTGTGTTTGATAAAGTTAGTTTCGCATACCGACGGGGACAACAGGTATTGCATGAGGTCAGTTTTAGCGTCGCTGCTGGCGAAACAGTCGCTTTGGTAGGTCATTCCGGTAGTGGTAAAACAACGATTGCCAGTTTAATTCCGCGTTTTTATGAGCTTAACCAGGGCCGGATTCTGTTAGATGGCGAAAATATTCATGAGTTAACGTTAGCAAGCTTGCGGGAGCAAATTGCTTTAGTGAGTCAACATGTAACTTTGTTTAATGATACCATGGCTAACAATATTGCTTATGGTTGCTTTGATGTGAGCCGCGAGCAAATTATTCATGCAGCCAAACTGGCTTTTGCCCATGAGTTTATTGTTCGTTTACCCAGCGGCTATGATACCAAAATAGGGGAGAATGGCGTTCTACTCTCAGGCGGCCAACGCCAGCGTTTAGCTATAGCACGTGCCATACTAAAAGATGCCCCTCTTTTAATTCTCGATGAAGCAACTTCGGCCTTGGATAGTGAATCAGAGCGTTATATTCAATCTGCACTGGAACAAGTAATGAAAACAAGGACTACCTTAGTCATTGCGCATCGATTGTCAACCATTAAGCGAGCTAATAAAATTATCGTTATGAATCAAGGGCGGGTAGTTGAACAAGGCTCCCATCAGCAATTATTGGCCCTGGAAGGCCACTATGCTCAATTGTATCAACTGGGTATAGATAGTGCAGAAGAAGTTATTGGCTAATGTCACAATTTATCGAAAAGCTATGGTATAAAAAGCACTTTTTTCGTTGGTTTTTATGGCCATTTGCCCTGCTTTACCAACTGGTTATTGCTACACGCCGAATCTTTTTGCAATGTTTTTGGCAACAACAATTTTCTGTTCCCATTATTATTGTTGGCAATTTGACAGTAGGAGGAGTGGGAAAAACACCCCTGGTCATTGCGTTGGCGAAGCAGTTTCAGGCAAAAGGATTACGGGTTGGTATCGTTAGTCGTGGTTATGGTGCTACGATTACTCAATTTCCCCACGAGGTTTCTACTAGCGACCAGGCAATTTTAGTTGGTGATGAACCTTTATTACTGGCCAGGAAAACAGGTTGTCCGGTAGTCATAGCTCCGAAGAGAGTACAAGCGGTTCAATATCTGTTAGATAAGCATCAGAGTCAAATCATCATTAGTGACGACGGCTTGCAACATTATGCTATGGGGCGTGCTGTAGAAATTGTTGTGATTGATGGCCTGCGTCGATTAGGAAATGGCCTTTGTTTACCTGCAGGTCCATTGCGTGAAAATGTTAGTCGCTTGCAGAAAAGTGATTTCATTGTAGTGAATGGGGGAGAATGGCCAGGCGCTTATTCCATGGTTTTGCAACCAGGTGAATTAACTCATCTGTCTACCGGACGAAATGTTCCTATTGGCGCCCTGGAGTTTCCTGTGGCGGCTGTTGCAGCTATTGGACATCCACAACGGTTTTTCGCTACTTTGCAGAATCTTGGTGTTGCTTTTAAAAAATATCCTTTTCCAGATCATCATCATTTTTTGAAAAATGAACTACAATTCACGGAAAAAGCAGTAGTAATGACAGAAAAAGACGCGGTTAAATGTCAGGTTTTTGCCGATGATTCCTGGTATTTCTTACCTGTAGAAGCTAAATTAAGCGACTCATTTTGGGAGGCGCTATGGTCCCATGAACACTTACAAGGTTATATTTGAGATGAAACGCACACAATTATCCAAGTTATTCGTCTGTTTTGCCTTATTGGCTACCAGTTACGTTGGCGCACAACCTATAACCGAGACAGAAGTGAAACCGGAAGAAACTAAACAAGCACTTTTTTCCACTGCGCTACAAGCGGATTGGGTATTTTCTGGGATAGTGACTAATGAAAGTGGGGAACGCTACAACTATTATTTCCAAATGCAACGCGATAATACTCAATTCCACGCTATTGCGACCCTTATTGATGGGCAAAATCAAAAAGTATTGCTCTTTGAAGAGGCTATAACAACAATTGAGCAACCTGCGGTCAGTAATTGGCAGGTAGGACGAGCTTTCCTCCAATTTAATCCCATTAACAACAGCTGGGTTTTCGGTGTAAAAACAAAGGCCAAAAAAGGATTCAATTTCAAGGTTGATATGTTAAAGCAAGCAGGAAATACCCCCACTATTCAAGACTTGCGTTCTGGAATAGAGCTTTTAGTTAATCAAACTGGCCGTTTGAATGGACATCTACAAACGGGGGAGGATAGTAAAGAGCAATTTGTTACCGCACAAAAGGCCTGGTTTAGGCAAATCTGGGTTAGTAAACCCCAGGCATCTCTCCATCCTTTCATTGGAATTTTATGCCAATTCAATGATGGTAGTGGTTTTTACTCAGTGAACTTACAGGAACCTGATGCTTTAAGAGGTGCTGTAGCGGGCTGGAGAAATATAGAAGGAAAAGCAGTCTCTATGTCACAATTTGTGACTTTGCAAGAAGAGAAAGAGGGTCTCTGGCATATTCGTATTGCTTCACCGAAAGTGCGTTTATCCTTGCAGAATGCATTAGCCCAGAATGATAACAAAAATCAACTTATTGCTGGGTTGACGGATGGTATGATGCCCGGGTTTTGTACAATAAGTAAAGATAAAATTGGTCAGCAGCAACCTGGGGCAGAAGTAGTTAATTAACGGTAAGTGTGCCGGGGTCTATATATTTCGTCGTTGCCAGCCTTGGCGAAGCAATCCAAAACGATACTCCATTTGAGATTAACGGGATTGCTTCACTTTGTTCGCAATGGCGACTGTTTGGCTCTCAAAAGTAGCAGACTTCGTGAGCACTCCCAATTAATGTTCGTCTAACGATATAAAATGTGCCTTTATGTTGAACTCATGTTAGTTAATCTATTGTTATTTTAGGAAAAAAATCGGTTAACATTGAGCAAGGTAACTATTCCCATAAAGATAAAAAACACAGCAGTAATAGAACGTACCAGTTTCAGCGATAGCTTATTAGTTGTTTTGCTTACAAGCATAATCGCTGGAACGTCAGCGATTAGCATCCCCAGCGTTGTTCCCAGGACAACCATGAGAGGCGTGGCATAGTGAGCAGTGAAAGCGATCGTGGCTAACTGTGTTTTATCTCCCATTTCAACCAGAAAAAAAGTGAAGAAAGTAACCCAGAAAACGCCCATTTTACCTTTGATCATTGTTTGGTTTTCTTCTAGTTTATCGGGTACAAAGGCCCAGATTGCCATTGCAATAAAAGAGCCGGCGAGTATCCAACGTAATGTCGTATGATTGATAGTGGAAGCTAACCAGATACCAGCAGCAGCTGCCAGGCTATGGTTAATTAAGGTAGCAAATAGAATACCTAAAATAAGCGGCATAGGTCGCTTAAAATGTGCTGCTAAGATTATGGCGAGTAATTGGGTCTTATCACCTATTTCCGCAAAGGCGATTGCACCAGTTGATACAAGTAAAGATTCCATTTGGTTTGCCTCAGCTGGTGATAGACGAATGACTACTAATCTTCTCACCAGCTTCAAGAAGATAGGTAGTCAAAAGTCTTGCTAGGCCTAAGCTGCTTACACCATGGTTTGTAACCAAGGATGTTGATGTAAGCCACCTCTGGTTGAGGTGCAGCTACTCCCTATTGACCCGCGCGATTATAACACAAATTATTTATTATGCAAGAGGTCTATTGATAGTCCAGTTGTGAATCTTGTTTGGTATCTCTCATAAAAAGATAAACTAGCAGGGAGCAAGCGATACAAATCGTAACATACCAATAAAAACCGCTTTCTATCCCCTTGGATTTAAACCATAAAGCGATATATTCAGCTGTACCACCAAATAGTGAAACCGTAATGGCATAAGGTAAACCGACACCAAGAGTGCGAATTTCTACAGGGAATAATTCAGCTTTGACGACGGCATTGATTGCCGTATAACCACTGACGATGGTTAAGGCAGCCATAATCAAGAGCAATGCCCCCCACCAGGTTTCAATGGTACTGAGTAGAGAAAGAATAGGGACTGTAAAAAGGGTGCCCAGGACACCAAATGCGATTAAAATCGGTCTTCGACCAACTCGGTCCGATAATGCCCCTATAACCGGCTGTAGTAACATGAAAACAAATAGACTTGCTGCCGAAATAAGTGTCGCCTCAATTTTACTCATTCCCACGCTATTAGTGAGAAATTTCTGCATGTAGGTGCTATAAGTGTAGAAAGCCAGTGTACCACCCATAGTTAAACCGACGACTAGAAGAATTTCTTTAGGATGACGCATTAAGGCAAATAATAAATTTTCTTTTTTTGTGGTTTGCTTCTGAGTAATAAAGGAGGTGGTTTCCTCCATCCCCTTACGCAGATACAGCGCTACGATTGCTAGAAGTGCGCCTACCAGGAAAGGAATGCGCCAGCCCCAATTTTCTAACTGTTCTGTGGTAAGAAAAAACTGTTGCAGGACTATCAATAAAGATAAAGCAATTAATTGGCCTGCAATAAGTGTCACATATTGGAAACTGGAGAAAAAACCACGTCTTTCTTTCGTGGCCATTTCGCTTAAGTAAGTAGCCGAAGTGGCATATTCGCCACCTACCGAGATCCCCTGCAGCAAACGGGCGAAAACAAGTAGTACAGGTGCCAGCAGTCCAATGCTTTCATAACTAGGGGTTAATGCAATAATAAGTGAACCAACGCACATTAGTAATACAGAAGCCAACAGAGCTTTTTTACGCCCACAACGATCAGCATAGACTCCCATTAACCATCCGCCTATGGGGCGCATAAAAAAGCCAACTGCAAAAATGGCTGCTGTATTCATTAGCTGTGCTGTTAAATCACCTTGAGGAAAAAAAGATTTAGCGAAATAAATTGAAAATGCGGCGTAGGCGTACCAATCATACCATTCTATTAAATTACCTATTGAACCACGAAAGATTGATTTAAGGCGGTGAGTCGTTTTAGGCTGCTCAACGAGTCGAGCTAACCGGCTAAGATCTTTCATGTGTTTTCTCGCTTCTTGAGAACAGGGTACGTTAATGTAGCAACAGCGCAGCGTAATACAGCTTAAATCTCTTGTAAACTCCCCCCGGTTTGGAGCTTCTTGTATCTTTTTTAAATTTTGCTTTCTGGTTGATAATATTTGCTGCAATGCAGTAGAGTTTCGGCAACTGGACTGACGACGTTTAGGACGATTAAATGATTTATAACATAGAGTTCATTTCTGCTACATCTGCCCTGGAATTAATTGCCACTATTAGATCCGATTGGGTCAAACGCGATGAGGTCATAGACTTAGACGAGTTAGTTACAGAGGCAACGGATCGGCAAGTTTATCTTGCTGCGAGAGTTAATGAGAAACCAATTGGACTTCTAAATCTTAAGTTCCCTTATTCTGCAAACGCTCATATTGGTTGGTTGGGTGTTTTGCCTGATTATCAAGGGCAGGGTGTCAGGACGTCACTGATGCACGCTGCTTATGTGTATGCAAAACAGCAGCAGGTTCAAACAATGACGGTAGCCGCAGTTCCTCCAGAAAAAGAAAATAATTTTTATTCAAAAACTTATCAATTTTATCAAAAACAGGGTTTTCAACCGTTGTTGAACGGCTATTCTAAAGCGGAGATTGTTTATATGCTAAAACCATTAAGCAGTCCTTTGTATGATCTTGTTGCGCTAGAGAAAAATGCAAGATTGTTTGGTTTTGACTGGCCTAATCAAGCTATGATTATTGAACAGATTATTAGTGAATGTGGCGAGATCAAGGAGGCATTTGAGCTACAGGAACCGAAAGAACGTATTCAAGAAGAAATAGGTGATTTATTACATGGCGCCCTGTCTTTATGTCTTTTTACCGGCTTCGAGCCAGAGCAAACGTTATTAAAAACAGTAGAAAAATTTTCGGCGCGTATGCAGGCTTTAAAAGCCATTGCAAGAGAAAGAGGATTAGTAACTCTCAAAGGGCAGCCAATCGAATTGCTGCTTACGCTCTGGGCTGAGGCTAAAACTAGAACCAAGGCAGTCTGAGACTTGAGTATGGTGCTTATCTGAGCCTATATTGGTTGCTTTTAGAGATTTGAGACGATTATGCCGAGTTTTAATGACATTGTGAGTGGGGAAGTAAATTTCAACGATATTTTGTCCAAACCATTAGAGAAAGCATTGGCAAATAGTGATTTTGAGCTGCGGCTACTTGAGGAAGGTGACATTGAAGTGGCAGAGGCTGATCTTTTAATGGAAGAGATTTTTCCACCAAGAGAAGTCGATGATTATAAACCCAGTCAATTATTAAGTTATTTGAATAATGTACTTTCCATTATTTGCTTGAAGGGTGGCGTTGTCATCGGCAGTATAACGGTTAGTTGTGTTGGGGGGGATGATAAATATATGACAGTGCATTCATTAGGGGTGGACAAGGAATACCGTAATAAAAAGCTTGGCTCTGCCTTAATGCTTGTTGTGCATGATATCGCTTGTGAGTTAGAGATTAATTCTATCTCGTTAATCTCGTCAGACTATGGTAAACCGTTTTATAGAAGCTTTAATTTTACTGAAATGGCGCACCAATCGTTTGAAATAACCTTGCCTTTCGCAAAGGAAGTTATAGATAAAAAAATAGCTGATTTTCAACGGATGAATATAAAAGCTGTCGGTACAAAACCTGCTGACCATATTGCACCCAACCAAACCATAGCCAAAAGGGTAACGGCCGGATTAAATTTTTTTGATGCTGGTATTCAGAAGCAAGTGCAGCCATTGACCAGCCAAAGTTTATCACCTACTTATCCTTAATAATTTGTTGTTTTTTCTGGTAAAAATAAAACGAGGCAGCTAGAAAGGACTAAGCTAACTGGGATAATAAGAAGAGCCGTTTGGTAATTAGCAAGGGTATAGGTCTTGCTTGTATGATTGACAGTGTCGAGTATATATCCAACTAATGGTTGCATAAGAGGTGCGCTAAGCATAGCCAGTGTATTTGTGAAGCCCGCACAGGTAGAGAGGGAGTCAGCAGGAGCCAGCTCGTTAGCGATAGAAAATGCCAGCATATAAGCCCCACAACACAAGCCGATTAGAAACATTAGCCAGCCGAGAGCCACAGCGTTATCGAAGGGCAGATAAAGTACGGCGCCTATCAAAAGCGCTGTCGATAAACATGAACTTACCATAAGTGGTTTGCGGCGCTTAAAAAGGCTGGCCAACTTCCCAAAAAGAGGGCAGCTCAGTCCAGCACCTAAAAAAATCATGGCGTCAATAAAACTTGCTTGTTTTAAACTGCAGGCAAGTTTTACCTGAATAAAAGGTACAGCCCACATTGCTCCAAAAACTGTGATAACGGTAAAACTCAAACCTACAAATAATCCATTGATCCACGCTTTCCCATTGCTTAAAATACCTAAGAGTTGTTTGCTATATTTGGGTAAAGAAAATGTTTCTTGCGAAGCAACTGGAATGTACAACCAACACAGACAAGAAATAATCAGGCCTAAAAGGGCTGCACTGTTAATGAAACTTCGCCATCCCCACTCGCTAATCAAAGCGCCTAACCCTATCAAACCAAACATCGTGACCAGAAATCCCAAGGTTTCGGAAAGCCCAATCATGAAAGCAAATTGTTTGAGTGGAAAATGTTGTCTTAATAAATGCGATAAGCCAACAAAAGCAAAGGCTGAGCCAGCACCTATCAGAAGACGGCCAATAATTAGGCAAAGTAGGCTGGTGCTTTGAGCGAAAAAAACACAACCAATGGTACAGAGGACTGCATTGAGTGTGAGTAACAACCGAGTGTTTTTACGATCGAAAAGCATTCCCACAGGAATTTGCATGCTGGTATAAACATAATAAAAAGAACTACTTAAAAGTCCTGCCTGCCACGCTGACAATTGCATATCATACATAATGGCACCAATAATGACTCCCGATGATAATTGCAAGAAAAATTGGAACAGAACAAAAGACACACCAACAAGCCAGATAAGAGAGCCCTGTGTTGTTTTGGCAACAGGAATACTAATTAGAGTCATTGATTCATTAGGCTGTAAAAAAGAAGAGACTATACCCAATCGTCGTAGGAATGTGTAGATTTAAATGGCACTGTGTTTAACAAACACGGGATAGGCAGCATCAATCCAGGTTATATAAGTCGTATTATTTTTAATGTGGTTTTCATCCGAGGTATAAATTAGAGTAGTGATGGCTGGATGAACTAATACAATAACAGTGATTGTAATGGGGATAAAATGAATTTACGCGATTTGCATTATTTTGTTGTATTGGCTGACGTTATGCATTTCGGTGAGGCTGCCAGGCGCTGCCATGTAAGTCAACCTACTTTGAGTATGCAGTTAAAAAAACTGGAAGAAGAGTTGGGAGTAGCACTTTTTGAGCGGACTAACAAGCAAGTTATGTTAACAGACAGTGGACGTATGCTGCTTAGCCGAGCTCAACATATCCTGACTCAGATTGATGAAATGAAAGAAATGGCCCGTGCAGCCTCTGATCCTTATACCGGTGAGTTACGTTTGGGGGTTATCCCTACCTTAGGACCTTACTTATTACCTCATGTCATGCCAGTGATTCAAGAAAGCTTACCGAATTTACGCGTCTGGTTACTTGAAGAGAAAACCGATCGCTTAATTGCTAAATTGGCTGCAGGTCAATTGGATGCGGCTATAATGGCGACACCCGTGGAGGCTGAGTTTAGCAAGCAAATTCTTTTTAATGAGCCCTTCTATTTTGCTTGTGCAGCTAATGTTGTATCTCCGGATAAAACTGAAATGCGAGTTGATGATTTGGCGGATCGACCGGTAATGTTATTAGAAGAGGGGCATTGTTTACGTGAACAGGCAATGGCTGTATGCCAATTAGCAAAGACTGAGGTCGTGCAGGCTGATTTTACTGCAACAAGTTTGGAAACTTTACGATTAATGGTACAAGCAGGGAGGGGTGTCACTCTGTTGCCTGCTTTATCTGTTTATAAGGTTCCGCGCAGTGATTTACAAATTATTCCTTTTACCCAACCTGCGCCGTTTCGTACTATTGCCTTATATTGGCGCACAGGTACTGCCAGAATTGCTTGCTTCGAAGCCTTGGCACGATTAATTAGTATCACTATCCAGAATTTATTAAAAGAAAAGCGGCCATAATTGCTCTAGTCTTTGCTGCTTTTACGCAGCAGAGACTAGCTTTAAAACTAAGCGAGCTGATGAACCTTAATCAGCATGCCAGCTTGTGGATGATCCAGATAATAAATCGCTCCACCTTTCAGGCGTTGTTTTTGGGAGAAAACAAACGCTGCTTGGCTGCTTGGTGCTGAAAATAGAAGTTCAGTGTCAAGTAAATAATAATTGGAACGGCGAATACGTAGCGTACCTTCTATTTGCCAGCCATCTTTTGTAGTTTTGGGTAACATGATCGGGCGTTGGTTATTTAAAGGCTGTAACCAGGTGTAATGTAAAAGCACTCTATATTGCGGTTTACGGTGCAAAGCCCAATATTCCTGCCGCAGTTGTGAAGAGGAGGCGGGCAATAAATGATACGGAGTCAGGGAATTCTTGGCTTCCGTACTTAACGGAATGGCGTGAGAGCTATTTGCTGTCATATTACTTGCCAGGGATAGATCAGCAGGAAGAGAATAAGCACTCTGATGGGTAAAGACAATCAGGTCAACCTGATAAAACGAGGCGTTGTTTTTTGCTTGCCCAACACAGGTAAATAAAATAGTGATTATCAAAATAAATAGTCTAAGCATAATTTCTTCTTCTTTTTTAGGGCTATAAACTCTTAATGTGCAGTTTATCGCTCATGATTATACACACCTCTTCTCTTTTATGTCACGATTAGAAGAAATTACGCTACTGCACAACCAATTGCTCATGGGTGGTCTATTGCAGTGGTGAAATCGCTTTTTATTATTAAGTTTTTTTATGGTAAAAAATCTTGCTGAAATCAAAAAATTAAGCGTTGCATTCCAAACGCCTGAGCAGGTTATTACTGCTGTGGATGCAGTAAGCTTTACTCTTAATCCTGGTGAAACACTCGCACTGCTTGGTGAGTCGGGTTGTGGTAAATCGTTAACCTCGCTCGCATTGATGCGTCTTTTACCAGTCAATGGTGTTTATGGCAAAACGAGTGAAATTAATGTTGAAAATACGGATTTACTGAATTTACCAGAATCTGTGATGAGAGGTTTGCGCGGACGACGGTTGGCTATGATCTTCCAGGAACCAATGACCGCACTAAATCCTGTGTTAACTATCGGACAGCAATTGGCCGAGGCGATATCCAAACAGCAGAAAATACCTAAAGAACAAATGAATGAGCGTTTGCTCGCTCTTCTTGACGAAGTTGAAATGCCCAAGCCTCATTTGCGGCTACATCAGTATCCGCACCAATTATCGGGCGGCCAAAAACAACGGGTAGTGATCGCTATGGCTATAGCGAACAATCCGGAAATATTGATTGCAGATGAACCAACAACCGCACTTGATGTGACTATTCAGGCCCAAATTTTAGCGTTATTAAAAAAACTACAAGGCCAACACCAGACGAGTCTGCTTTTAATCACCCATGATCTTGGTGTGGTTAAAGCAATGGCTGATAGAGTCTGTGTTATGTACGCAGGGCAAGTTGTCGAGCAAGCAACCGTCAGAGAATTTTTCTCGCAAGTGAAACACCCTTATTCACAGCAATTACTTGCTGCTTTGCCGGCTTTTGATAAACGCCATTATCGTTTACAAACTATACCAGGAGCTGTACCAACCTTGGATTGCCTTCCCAGTGGTTGCCGTTTTCATCCGCGTTGCGCACATGCTTTTGCACCATGTGATCATCGGGAACCACAATTACAAACAATACAAAATCGAGTAGTGCGTTGTCATTTATACCCAGATCTTGACAAGCCGCCTGCTTTAGCTACTGAAGAAAGGAATTGGCTGCCTAAACCTAACCTAGGAACAGAAGAAATTCTACTGCGTGTCAGAGATTTAAGTGTCCATTTTTATACTAAACGGGGTATATTGAGGCATAATAAAGAAGTGATCAAAGCAGTGGATGGCTTGTCTTTTGATTTACACAAGGGTAGAACTCTGGCTTTGGTAGGTGAGTCAGGATGCGGCAAAACAACAGTAAGTCGTGCTGTACTAAGATTACAACCTATTACTGTTGGTGAGATAAGCTATCGTGATAAAAATATTAATACTATGCAAGGTCGTCACTTGCGAAATTACCGTAAACAGGTACAGATTATTTTTCAGGATCCTTTTTCTTCAATGAATCCACGTATGACGGTGGGTGAGATTTTAGCTGAAGGGATGTTGGCCCAGGGTTTAGCTTCGACGCTTATCAAGCGTAAGCAACAAACTTTGCTTGAACAAGTCAATTTACCCCGTAACAGTCTGCATCGTTATCCTCACCAATTTTCCGGCGGCCAACGGCAGCGTATTTGTATTGCCCGGGCTTTGGCTACCGAACCTGAATTGTTAATATGCGATGAGCCGACTAGTGCGCTGGATGTTTCTGTACAGGCACAAATCCTGAATTTGCTTAAGGAATTACAGCAAGAGAGAGGCCTATCTTATTTATTTATTACTCACAACATGGCAGTTGTTTCTTATATTGCTGATGATGTGTTAGTCATGCGTGATGGCCGTGCGATTGAAAGAGGTCTTTGTGAACAAATCTTACAGCAACCGCAACAAGACTATACGCGTCGATTATTAGCAAGTGTTCTAACAGTTTAAATGGAGCAATCCCTTTTCCACAGCATTGCTAAGGGATTGCTTACATAAAAGTAGGCTATTTATTTAATAGCTTGCTAATAAATTGATCCAGGTCTGACAAGGCAATACGAGTCACTTCTTCCTTATTGCGTGCTTTATACTCCACAGCTTGCTGTTCCAGATTGCGTTCGCTTACCACGAGGCGGTGTGGGATACCGATTAAATCATTATCAGCAAATAGAACGCCCGGGCGTTCATTACGATCATCAAGCAAAACATCAAGGCCTTGTGCACTGAGTTGTTGATAAAGGGATTCTGCTTTTTCTTTAACAAGCGCTGAGCGATGGCCATTAATGGGTACTATAACCAGCTGGAACGGGGCAATAGTTTGTGGCCAGACAATACCATGAGCATCATGGTGTTGTTCGATCGCAGCTGCAACAACACGAGTAATACCTAACCCATAACATCCCATTAACATGGTTTGTAACTGGCCTTCTTCATTGATAACTGCAGCGTTCATGGCTTTCGCGTATTTATCACCGAGTTGGAATACATGACCAACTTCAATACCACGGCAAGAATGGAGCGTACCTTTACCATCCGGGCTTGAATCACCTTCTTTGACATTACGTAGGTCAAAGGCATCTTGATATTGGGCATCTCGTCCCCAAGCAGCATGCTTATAGTGCTTATCAGCTTGATTAGCGCCACAGATGAAAGACGTTAATGCCAAGGCATGGTGATCAGCAATAACAGGGATATTAAGACCAACAGGACCAAGAGAGCCGGTTGGCGCTTTGAGTGCTTTTTCTATGGTTTGTTCATCAGCAAATCGTAGAGGTGATTTCAGCAAAGGATGTTTGCTGGCTTTTACTTCATTTAATTCATCATCACCGCGCAATACCAGCGCAACCAAGGGATGTTCTTTACCTTCAGCAATCAATGTTTTTACTGTTTGAGCAGTATCGACCTGTAAAAAATTGGCAACTTCAGTAATCGTTTTTTGCTTCGGTGTATCAACGAGCGTAATAATTTCTTGTGGCAATTCGGTTGCCTTTGGGGGCAGCAGGCTGGTTGCTTGTTCAATATTAGCTGCGTAGCTACTACCATCGCTGTAAAAAATCAAATCTTCACCAGAATCAGCTAATACTTGAAATTCGTGTGATGCCGAGCCACCAATTGCACCGGTATCCGCTTCGACTGCACGATAGCGAAGACCGAGACGATCAAAAATGCGACAATAAGCCTGATACATTGCATCATAAGTACGTTGTAGACATGCCTGGCTTAAATGAAAGGAGTAAGAATCTTTCATAATAAATTCACGCGCACGCATAACACCAAAACGTGGTCTTATTTCATCGCGAAATTTAGTTTGAATTTGGTAGAGATTAATGGGCAATTGTTTATAGGATTGCAATTCATTTCTCATTAAATCAGTAATCACTTCTTCATGAGTTGGTCCAAAGCAATAGTCTCTTCCATTGCTATCACGCATTGTTAATAACTGACCGCCAAAGGTATCCCAACGTCCTGTTTCCTGCCACAATTCAGCGGGTTGTACGGCAGGCATTAAGACTTCCATTGCATGAGCACGGTTCATCTCTTCACGTACAATTTGTTCAACTTTACGTAAAACTTTTAAACCAAGCGGCAACCAAGTGTAAAGACCGGAGCCAAGTTTGCGGATCATGCCAGCTCGTAGCATAAGTTGATGTGAAACAATTTCAGCATCACTTGGTGTTTCTTTAAGGGTAGCCGATAGCCATTGAGACGCGCGCATGCCTGCTCCTGATCATATTAGTTTTAAAAAGAGAGTCATTATATACTTCACCAGTTATAAACAAAATAATTCCTTCGCACCCGGGTGGAGAGAGAATGAACACAATTGCGCTTATTCAAACTTTTTGCAAGGTGGTGCAATGTCAAGGTTTTACCGCAGCGGCCAAGCAGTTGGATATTTCTGCTGCTGCAGTGAGCAAGCAAATAAGCCTTCTGGAATCAGAGTTAGGTGTCACCTTATTGGAACGAACAACACGCAAGATAACGCTAACTAGTATAGGTGAATCGTATTACAAAGAAGTACAGGCAGTTTTACAAGCTTTGGAACAAGCCAATAGTGTGATTGCCGCTTCACAAGCAGAACCCAAAGGCCTGCTAAGAGTAAAAAGTTCACGTTTTTTTGCTGAGAATATTATTTTACCGCGCATGCCAGAGTTTCAGATACACTATCCGCAGGTTGTTCTCGATTTACAAATTGCGGAGCAGGTACCTCATCTTTTAGAGGAAGGACTCGATATAGCATTTGGGATGTCTATGCAGGTCGCATCGAATTCAATACAAAAAAAAATTACCACTACCCGTTATGTGTTTTGCGCATCACCAGCTTATCTTGCAAATTTTGGCACTCCTGAAAAACCTATTCAACTACAACAACATCATTATTTAACTCATAGTATGCGTCAGCCAAATAATAGTTGGACTTTTGCTTCAGGAGAAACTGTCTTTTTGGAGCCCTCGCTCTATTTAAATGATGCCGCAGCACTTTGTGATTGTGCTTGCCGTGGTATAGGGATTGTTGCTTTACACCATTATCAGGTAGCGAGGGCTTTGGAAAATGGCGAGCTTGTCGAGCTTTTTCCAACCTATAAAATGCCTGTTATTCCTGTTTATCTTTTTTATCATCCAGCAAGATTTATTCAGCCCAAAGTTCGTGTTTGGATAGAAGCAATGTCAAAAAAATTAAAGGCTTTTATGTAATTTTAGTATTCTGCTTGAAGTTTGGAGTTATGCTCGAATCTGGTGTATGTGAAAAATAAATTAGGTGGCGTATCCTGTTGATTGTTCGCCAAGAACATAATCAACAAAAGGA
>NZ_LNYB01000022.1 GCF_001467625.1 Legionella feeleii | reverse complement strand
CCTTTTGTTGATTATGTTCTTGGCGAACAATCAACAGGATACGCCACCTAATTTATTTTTCACATACACCAGATTCGAGCATAACTCAATATATAAACACATACGCCAAAGAGATGCTTAATTTGAAACAAAGCACTCCTTTGATTGATATATCAATTAGTTCACTTCTTGAGGAATTAGAGATTCCTTTATTTCCAAAAGAGAAAGATAAAATTACTAATCCTGGTTTTACCTTGACAAACAATTATTTTCAAAAATGGCAAAGATTTATTGCACAAATTGAAAATGAAAAATGCTTTCTATTAATTGGTCAAATAATCGCTACCAAGGAAGATTTTTTTCAGAACTTGAAAATTTTACAAGGACAAGCCACTTCAAATAACGATATTATTAATATAAATAGTATCATTGAAAATTTGCCAGAATTAGTTTACTGGAAAGATAAAAACCGCGTATATCAAGGATGTAATAAACAAGTTGCAGAGCTTTTAAATTTAGCCAGCCCAGCTGAAATTATTGGAAAAACTGATTCTGATTTTGGTTGGAGTGCCGAACGCATCAAAAGTATACAAATCGTTGACCATGCTATTCTTCAAGAAGGCATCAACAGTGTTGTGGAAGATGTTATCCCTGCAAAAGGTGTAAACAAATTTTTCATCACAAGTAAAACTCCTCTTCGTAATGATTATGGAGATATAGTAGGGATTTTGGGTATTTCAACAGATATCACTACCCAAAAAATAATGGAAAAAGAACTCCTCAAAACAAGGATAACAACCGAGGAATTAGAAAGACTAGATAACATCATTAAATATGCTCCTGATATAATTTATTGGAAAGATAAAAATTCAATCTATAGAGGGGGAAATAATCAACTTGCAATTATTGCGGGGTTTCAAAATCGAGAAGATATTATTGGCAAGTCGGATTACGATTTCCCTTGGTACGAACAAGCTAGAAAATATATTCTTGATGACCAAGAAGTCATCAAATCAGAAATGCCAAAGCTCAATATAGAGGACACAGTAGAGCTAAAAAACGGTAAGCAAGCTACTGTAATCTCAAACAAAGTGCCTCTACGTGATTCCAATAATAAGGTAGTAGGTGTGTTAGGTATAGCGACTGATATAACTGCTCGAAAGAAAATGGAGGAGGATCTTAAGCTAGCTAAAGAAGCGGCTGAAGCAGCTAGCCATGCAAAAAGCGAATTTATCGCTAATATGAGTCACGATATTCGTACCCCACTTACTGGTGTTATTGGGCTCTCGCAAATATTGGAAAACACTCTGGATAATCCAGTGCAAAAAGAAGAAGCCCATATGCTTTATGATAGCGGTGAAGAATTATTAAGCATGTTAAATGACATTTTAAACGATGTGAATACCGGTAAAATGGATGCAGATAGTATTAATCTTGACACATTTGACTTGTATCAGTGCATGGAGGATTTAGTAAAACTCGAACGCCCTACTACAACCTTAAAAAAGTTAGGTTTATATGTTGATATTGAGAAAGAGGTTCCTAGATATATCATCAGTGACCGCAAAAAAATTCATCGTATTATGCTGAATTTGCTAGGGAACGCTATTAAATTTACTTCAGCTGGGCATATAACTATTCAAATTTCTTGCCTACAAACTAATGGTAATGATATCCATCTGAAATTTAGTGTGACTGATACAGGAATTGGGATTTCTAAAGATATACAAGACAAAGTATTCGACCGTTTTTTCCGTGCTACTCCCTCTTACAAGGGACTTTATAAGGGCTATGGTCTCGGACTCCATATTGCTCGTTCCTATGTCAAATTACTGGGTGGGCAAATTGGACTCACTAGCGAAGAAGGGGTTGGGACAACATTTTATTTCGACCTGCCTTGTCGAAAAGGAATGGATGAAGAAGTAAAAGAAAAGCCGTTGGAAGTATTGAGTCCATCTGGTTCCCCTGCTTCATTCTCCCCTTCTAATTTTTCATCGGCACTACATGAAAACACAGCTCGTCTTTTATTAGTAGAAGATAACATGCTGGCCGCAAAAATTTTAGAAACAATGGTTTCTAAAAACGGATACCGCTTTAAATCCGCCTCTACAGGAGAGGAAGCGTTGGAATTGGCTAAAACAATTCATTTTGATCTTATAATCACCGATGTTGGTTTGCCGGGAATGTCAGGTAATGAACTTGTTGCCCAAATTCGCGAATGGGAGATAGCGCATGCTAAAAAACCAATACCTATTATCGGCTTGACAGGACATACTACTGGCGTTATGCAAGCTGAGTGTTTAAAAGCTGGTATAATGATGTTTTTACCAAACCGATTACGTTGCATATGATTCAGAATATTGTTAATAAGTATATTATTAAACATTCTGAGGAGACACAAAACACCAAGGCAATTTCTTCGCAAGGTTTGGGGGAAGAGTTACCTGGGACAGAAAGAGAGTTATTTGAGTTAGGAAGTCTGCCAATTTTTTGCGAAAAACAAGCCCTTAAACACTTTGATGGCAATCTCACGCTGCTCCAAGAACTTATAAGAGAATTTATCTCTGAAGGAAAACAAGGAGACATTTATCAGATAGAAAAAGCATACACCACTAAAAATTGGAGTGAAATTGAAAAGATTGCTCATAAATTAAAAGGTGGCGCAGTATATCTTGGAACATCTCGCTTGGAATTAGCTTGCCAGTATCTTGAACGCTATTACAAAGCAGGCCACCGGGCATTACTAGAAAAGCTTTATCATCAACTTTTAAAAGTCAACCAAGAAACAATCGATGCTCTTCGCCAATGGCTGCTAACACAAGGCAAACCATAATTGCATTTTAGAGATGCTTAAACAAAGCAAGCCATTATTAATAACTTGTATGCGATACTTATGTGGTTTTTATACAGCGCAATACATTTTCTTAAAAATTAAAAATAGCTTTTTTTGAACTTTTTAGTATAATAATGCCTCTGAGTGTATTAATAGTAGTCCTAATAAAAGGTTTTTCAATGCAACTTTTTCAAAATATCAAAAAATTTGTTGCCTGTGTGGTTCAGCCATTTAGTTCTCTGAGAAATTGGCTTTTTGGAAGTAATGAACCAATAGAAAATGAAGAAGAGGAAATAGAGGAACTAGAGGAACTAAGTGTTCTCGTCCCTCGGGTATCCCCTTCTCTTGCTGGACTATGTGCAATTAGCATAACGTCAAAAACTCAACTAGGGCTCCAGTCTACTTGCAGAATGCCGACTCTTCTTCCTAAAAAGGATGATGATGAGAATGGCCCTGCAGGTTCAAGTTTTACATGGGCAACTCCTGTCCGACAATCTCTAGATGACAATCTTTCTATTAATAGTGCTGCCTGCGCTGCCTAAGCAGACTTACTTATTCCAT
This sequence comes from Legionella feeleii, assembly GCF_001467625.1. Classification (GTDB taxonomy): domain Bacteria; phylum Pseudomonadota; class Gammaproteobacteria; order Legionellales; family Legionellaceae; genus Tatlockia; species Tatlockia feeleii. The sequence continues at coordinate 27,982 of NZ_LNYB01000022.1, read as the reverse complement.
TTATTCAGTGGGTACCTGCTAATACGGTAGACTGCCCACTGTCTTTTCATGTAGAAATTAGTCCAATACCCCCCTTTCCATAAAATAAAATCAATGTCCAAATTTCGGCGGCGCGTTTTTTTAAATTCGCTACAATAAAATGGAAGTAAGGGTCATTAGAGGTTTCTATGTTAACGAAAGAGAAGAGAATGGAGTATTATCAAGCTTTATTAAATAAAAATACTGAATATGAAGGTGTTTTTTACGTTGCAGTTACCACAACCGGTGTTTTTTGTCGCCCAACTTGTCCTGCAAGAAAACCTAAGTTTGAGCATTGTGAATTTTATGAAACAGCTCAAGAAGCCCTTCTAGCTTCATTTAGGCCTTGCAAACGATGTCTCCCTCTTTCTCATCCCAATCAAGTCTCAACAATAGTACAAAAATTAGTAAATGCTATTGAAGAAAACCCTGAAAAACGATGGAAAAATGCAGATTTCCAAGCCCTGTCAATTGAGGCAGTGACCGCTCGCCGTCAATTTAAAAAAAGGTTTGGTATGACCTTTGTAGAATATGCGCGAGCTCGACGAATAGGCTTGGCAGTGAAACAAATCCGAAATGGCGAGTCAATTATCAGTACGCAAATTTCTGCAGGTTATGAATCTGGTAGTGGTTTTAGAGATGCGTTTGCACGAATTATGGGTACTGCTCCTGCCAAGCATGGGCATAAAAATATTTTAAAGGCAGCTTGGCTGGATACTAAGCTGGGGCCAATGCTCGCCATTGCGGATGAAATTACTCTTTACCTCTTGGAATTCATTGATCGTAAAGGGCTTGAGCGTGAGGTTGAACGTCTGCGAAAAAAAACACTGTCAGCAATTATTCCTGGCTCAACAGCCCCCCTTATTTCAATTCAAAAGGAGCTTGATGCTTATTTTAATGGCACTCAACAACTATTTGACACACCGTTAACCCTTCTTGGCTCACCTTTTCAAAAACAAGTTTGGGATGCTTTAGTCAAAATCCCCCCTGGCGAAACACGCTCCTACGCTGATATTGCAAAAATTGTTGATAGACCCTCTGCGTGGCGCGCTGTAGCAAGAGCCAATGGAGCAAATCAACTGGCAATCGTTATCCCTTGTCATCGAGTTATTAGTAGCAATGGCGAGCTCAGTGGTTATGGTGGAGGGGTCGCAAGAAAAAAATGGTTGATTGAGCATGAAAAGAAAATGCAAAAATGCGCTGCCTTAGTATGAACTTGGCAAGATCAGAAAATGCATTGGCTTCTATAATGGCCAGAAATTGCTGTTCCTCAATACAAGACCTATAGTAGCTGGAGCGGCAATATACATAGTCTGAATAAGGCGATTTCTAAAGCCGCTCATCTGTAATAACAAAAAATAAGGACATTAAATCCAAACAACACAAAAACCAATGGTCTGACAAAAGAATATATTGTGGGTATGAGGTGTCAATGTAACTATATAAACAAGACAGCCTACCCCAAGGTAAAAGAATAAGGTCTATCTGCTGGTAATTGTTGAAATAAAAGAATTTTTGAAACTGTTTTTGCTAGGTTTTTATTCACGTTGGAGTTTTAGTCGAATTAGTTAATGAGGGAAGACAATCTGGCTTTTAATACTTAGTCTTTTAGCTCAAAATGATTAGAGTTCGGTATTGGTCTGAGCTTTCCAAAAAACTATGTGCTCCGCTTTAATAAAGGTATTCAAATACTCTAAAGCAATCTTCACTTTTTCTTCACTATCAAAAAATTCTATAATAATCGGTAAGTCCCAGCGAACATCAAACACCGAACTGCTATGCTCTCCTGTTTCACCAAAGCCCTTCAACCCACGAAATAAGCTTATACCACGAATTTTTACCGTTTTTTCCAAATGGTCAAATATTTTTTTGATTAAATTCGATGACTCAAGAATATAGATTCGTACGATAATCACATCAACAGATTTAATCATTTTTTCCATATGAATCAATCTCGTCTTAGAGTTAACAATATAATTATAAGCCAGGGGGGCTATTTTTGCTTTGATTCCCGATTTTTTAGATTGGTTCCACATCATTTCAAACATATAAAAATAGTATAGTGCCTATTCCGGAGATCTCTCGCTCTATTCGAGAGGACATGGGAACAAATTTGATAATGTTACTGATTTTTGTAGATAATCTTCATGTATACTGTGTAGAGAGCTTAAGAGCCAGTAAAAACAATGCTCGATAAAGGGAGATTTTTATGAATGCAAAAATGGACTCGAAAACTACTGGTAATAATCCTTTGGCCAATCGTTTTAATCATTTACCCGCTAAACCTAAAGGGCGCTTTCCACGAGTCGCGTATGTATTACAAGGTGGTGGTTCCTTGGGTGCTTATCAATTTGGTGTGGTTAAAGGATTATTAGAAGCAGGTTATCAGCCTGATTGGATTGCAGCGACTTCAATTGGAGCCATCCAAGCGGCAATTATAGTTGGGAATCCACCCGAAAAACGCATTGAAAGGCTGGAGCAATTTTGGCAAAAAATTGCCCCTAATAATATAGTTGAATATTTAGGGGAGTTAGATTCAACTCTTGAGCTTTATAATAAAATCAGTGCCTCTTTTGCCTTGTTGTATGGTCAGCCCGGTTTTTTTTATCCTCGCTGGTGCACAGGCGCTTTTCCTATATGGGGAGATCCCACCACTCTTAGCTATTACGATACAACGCCACTTAGAGAAACACTCTTGGAATTGATAGATTTTGATCTTCTCAATTCCTGCCCCATCCGTCTAAGTCTTGGTGCAGTACAAATTTCCAATGGCCATCTGATTTATTTCAATAATATCAATTACCGAATTGAAGTTGAGCATGTTATGGCGAGTGCTGCCCTGCCCCCCGGGTTTCCTGCAATTAATATAAATGGTGAATTTTACTGGGATGGTGGTGTACACTCAAATATGCCCCTGGAAGTTATCTTAGAGGCCATTCCTCCAGATAATACATTGTGCTTTCTTATTGATTGCTTTGGAGGGCCATCATTCATGCCAGAAACCATGAACGAGATAGAGGAACGAATGAAAGATATTTCCTATAGTACACACGCGCAACGTTCTATTTATAACTATCTGCAACGCCAAAGAATGCGCAATTCGATGTTAGAAATAAGCCGTATTTTGACTGCCGAGCAAAGGAAAAAATACGCACATGTACTCGATATTGGCACTCCACATCATTGTACTCTCGTCCACTTAATTTATAGCGCTAGAATTGTTAAAGCAGCCTCTAAGGATTATAACTTTGGACAGTCTATTATTAAAAAAAGAATAGATGCTGGTTATTTTGATGCCCAAACCATACTTGCTGAGGAATCTCAATGGGGGTATTTACCAGAAAACGGACAAAGTCGTTTGTATGAATCACCCAATAATCATTCTCGTTTAATTCGAAAATGGAAAAAAGGGGCGATTTAACATCAGTTAAGTTAAGGTACTCGTTGTTTTATAAAGAGGCGCGTTATTGTGAACGATAATTCCACGGTATGGTATGAAATATTGGGCAAATGGGTACATCATTTCTTTACGCATACAATGCCTCTTTTTTTTAAACGATGCAAAAGTCATCTTAATTTGCCAATTATTGTTGTCGGCTTGGCACTTCTTATTGGTATTTTCCATCTCTTTTCTTATTTAATTCCCTTTACTGATAATGCTTTTGTCGTGACCAATGTCACACCCGTAGCAGCTGATGTCTCGGGTTTTATTACCGACATTTATGTAAAAAACGGTCAGCACGTCAAAAAAAATGACCGTATATTTACAGTGTATAGAGTCCCTTATCAATTAGCCTATCAACAAGCTAGTGCGGATTACCAGGAGGGGTTAAAGAAAATCACGGTATTTCAAAAGGAAATTGATAAAACGATGGCTCTCATTAGGGCAACTGATGCTGAATTAGATAAGGCTAAATATGCCCTCGGCTTAAAGAAAGATAAAAATGTGGCTGAAGCAGTTTCTATTCTGGAAATTAAAAACCTTTCTTATGATGTAACTACGTTAAGTAATAAGCGTGCTTCCTTATTACAAGAGGTAGAAATATTGCAGGCTAAAATTGAGCAACAAAAACATACAGTTGCCAGTCTTAAAGCTAAAAAAAATCAAGCCAAGATTAATCTTGACTTGACCGTGGTAAGAGCTCCGGGGGATGGTGTAATAGATAATATGTATGTCTCACCTAATACACCGATTGAAATTCATAAACCTGTTTTTTCGTTTATAGACACGTCAAATTATTACATTCAGGCTAATTTTAATGAAACTGATTTGCGTAATGTACGACCGGGTGACAAGGCTTATATTATTTTACGTATGTATTATTTTGACAAACTATTTCATGGTGAGGTAGTTAACTCCCTATGGCCAGCAGAAAGGCAGGTGACGGCTCAAAAAAGCCAGCTTCAGGTTGTTTCAAATCAGAATGAATGGTTATTACTGCCACAACGATTCCCTTTGCAAATCAAAATATTAGATCCTGATCCAAACTACCCTCTAAACCCTGGCGCAAGTGCTTATGTTTATATCTCGACTAAAAGATAAGATTGCTGCCTACGATAAATATAAAGAACATCGTACTAATGGGTTAAAGGCCTTATTTGTTTTGGAGCTCATGATTCTGTTTAACCTTTTTTCTTCTATGCACAATCCTTATTTTTATTTTTTTTATGTTCCCATCACTTGCCTTACAGCTGAAACTGCGGGCACTACACTAAAAGAAAAATATGTGTTTTTATTATGGACTCTTCTTGGGAGTGCGCTGTCGGTATTTCTCTTTGGCGTCTTTTCTGTTTATAACGTTTTTTTTATCTTTTTTGTTTTTTTCTACACCTTAGTACTTTATTTTATTGTGCTGCATACCCTGAAAAGAATGCTCGTTATTGTTCCTTTAATGTTAAGCCTGGCATCTTATTCCCTCATTTATGGGCTTGATGCAGATAGTAATTTTTATATTGCTGTCAATAATGCCTTACAAACTATTGCTGCTACTGTAGTTATTTTTGCTGGCTTGTCTATTTTTCCCAAAAGTTACTATTTTGAAATTTGGTTCAGTGCATTTCGTGAGGTCATTACTAATCTAGAAACACTCTCTGGCAAACTTTGTAAAGGAGAAGTTGATACTATCGCTATTTTTCCAGGCATTATTACCATGGAGCGTTATGCCAAAATGCTGCCTAAAAAAATTAAATGTTTCAGTGTATTAAAAATAACTCTCCTGGCTTTTGAGTTGATCTTGACGATGTCTTATTTATTATCTTTTCAAAAGCAACTGCGCCTAGAATACGTCGCTGTTTTACATACCTATATTGCACGTCTCGCCGAGGCTTCTAAAAACAGGAAGCCTGTTATTTTAACCCAACAAGAGTTACCTGCGTTTGACGAAACGCATGAATTACGACTTTTATATCAATTAATTTTAAGCTGGAATTATTTATGCGCGGATGGCTAGGAAACCAGACATTTACTTACCTTGAATTGCGTTGCATACAAATTAGTACAGTGTTTTTCTTTACTTTTTTTGTGCAGGAATGGCTGCGTTATCCGCGCGCTGGCTGGACTGGCTTTGCAGTAATGATGATTTATGCCGGTTTTGACAATGGAACAACTATATTTCGTGCCTATCAGCGCTTCTTGGGAGTGCTTTTAGGCCTATTTAGCGGCTACATACTATGGTTTATAGGCCATGTTGACTATCGAACCCTAATTATTATTCTCCCTATGACTGTGTTTTTTGCTTTTTTTCTGGTGGGGCGTGAATATAGTGTTCCCACGGTCTTCACTGTGAATGCGTCGGTTATTGGCTCCGGCTATTTTAGTGCAGAGAACTCGCTGACAGTAACGTACTACATCATTGATTATACGCTTTGTACCGTGATTGCTTTTGGCATTATTTTAATTTTTGAATATTTTTGGTTTCGTCGCTATAAATTGATGGAACGCTTTATTAGCCAGACACAATCAGAGGTTATAAACGATCTTTATACGTTAGTTAAATTATTAAATCAGGGAAAAATTCAACGAACAGAATGGTTTAGAGCGTGTATTAAATTGACGGAAAGCCTCTTTGCGGTGAATATGTTAATAAGGAATGCCCAATTTATAATTAAGTCGGAAGGTGCCGTGGGAGATACGTTTAAGCAGTTTGTTGAATTAACTAATCGTATTTTTATTGGCCTTAAAGCTCTATATATGGCCTATTATACCAAACGTTATCATAAATTTGATTATTTTCAATTGTTCCAACAGGTACAGGCTGATTTAGTGCGTTTAAAAGCTTTTGTTATTGGTGTAGAGAAGATGGATTTAAGCGACGGAGTAATGCATGCAACACCTGGTTAAAGCTTTTTTATTAACATTTATTTTAGCTGGATGTGCTTATCATAATCCCTACCCTAAACCTAATGTTGAAGTTACTAATCAATGGTCTGTAACTGATAGAAATATTATCTCTACAGACGAAAAAAATATGCCTTATATTGCCTGGTGGCGTGGTTTTAAAGATCCGACACTGAATCAGTTTATTGCCAGAGGTTTGCAGTGTAATACCAGCCTTAATATGTCACGAGGTCATATAGAGGCAGCACAAGGAGAACTTAAAAAGGTTCGTTATCAATGGATCCCAACTCTAGACATGATGCTAGGTTATTCCAGAAATCCAGCAACCGGATTTCCTGGTATTCTGGCTGTCCTCATTCCCAATTATACGATGAATATCTTTCATCAAATTAAGGAACAAAAAATAGCAAAATATAAATTGGCGCAAATCAAAGCCGAAGATGATGCTCTTAAATTAGTCATTATCTCCCAAATTACGGCAAGCTATTTTACCTATCTAGCTGAAAAGGAACGTAAACAACTTTTGCAGGTTTTGGCTGGCGATCTTACTCATCTTGCACAGGTTGCTAACAAGGTCTATAAGGGTGGTTTGAGTTCGGAAATTGAACAGGAAGAATTGTATAGCGAAGCGGAGATAATCAGGGGGGAAGTAGAGGTTGCCGAGCGTAATATCGTTATTAGTCGTAATGCCTTGCGCTATCTAATTAATCAAAATCCAGGTGAAATAAAAACTTCAGCAAAATTTTTACAATTCAATAACCGCCATTTAATACCTGGTTCCTTACCGTTAACAGTTCTTGAAAATAGGCCTGACATGCAAATGGCTACAAATCGCTTGCGTGCTTCTAACGAAGGCATAGGATTGGCAGCCTCTAATCTTTTACCCACTATCCAATTAGATTTGATTGATGGCCTGGTTGCTGGTGATAGCCGTTATGACGTACCAAGAGAGCATGTTTATTTTAATGATCAATTATTAAAAATTCCTTTGATCCGCATGTCGGTTCTTGGGGAAATTTCCAGGGCACGTGGCTTAAATAAGGTTTCTTATTTCAACTATATTGATACCCTGCAAAAGGCTTTGAGAGATACTACGAATGCTCTAGCCGAAAATGAGCGTTTAACTAACAAATTTCGGCAGACAGTTTTGGCACAAAAACGTGTGTCAAAGGCATACGATTTAAATAATCGTTTATACCAGCGTGGCATCCAGAATTATGTAGAAACCCTAAAGAGTAAAGTTCTCCTGGATAAGATAAATATCAATTTAAACCAAGATAAATTGCAGCAACTGATAACGGTAGTTAAACTGTATCAAGAATTAGCAGGTGGATATCGTGCAGATGAGCCAATACCAAAGCTTAATCATTTACGGCAAACAGCTTAATAAACAATCTGGATAAAGTTTGAGAGCTAAATCCGCGCATAACAGCGCGGAAAATAGACCTTATTTATACTTCATTCTGAGGGTTGTTGAATACTCTTAAGCCCGCGAACAGGTATATCGATATGATAAATATAGTGTTGAATGATCTGTTTGGCTTGTTCACTGGTTAGTGGTTTGGTCAGCGCCCCTTCCATAAAATAATCAACACAGTCATATTTAACAACATCAGCTTCATAACCTGTCAATGCGATGATAGGAACGCGTTGTCCAGTATCTTTCTCTATTTGTCTGATTTTTTTTGCGACAACATAACCCGAAGTATCTTCTAACCCGATATCCATAAACACCAAATCATATTTACCGGGCTTAAATAACTCGACTGCTTTATCGCCAGACTCGGCTACGTCTACTTGGCAATCTAACTGCATTAGCAAAGATTGAGCAGCTTTTTGTGCAATAGTATTGTCCTCAATCATTAATACCTTAGGGATCTTTTTATCATCCATATTGACTAAGGCCTCTTGTGGTTTGGCATTATTCTTTTGTAATTGTTCTTTTATTTTACTTAATTGCTCTTCCATTTTCTTACGTTCGCTAATATCGACTAAAATGCCAACCAAACCAATTACATTTTTATCTTTATCAAACAAAGGGATCCGGGTAGAAAGATAATAAATAATACCTCGTTGCTGATCAAAAACGGGCGCTTCTTCTTCGTTATAAACTGCCTCACCAGAAAGTAAAACATTAATATCATCACGCTTGAATAATTGCATTCGTTCTTCTGACCAAGGAACAAGTTTTATTATTTGTTTGTAGGTGTTACCAACCAATTCTTCTGTACGTTTAAGACCCAGTAACTTAAGAAAATTACTATTTCCACCTGTAAAGACACAGTTGTTATCTAAAATATATACGATATTGGGCATGCACGCGATGATGTCCATGTAATATTGCTGCAAATTGCTATGTTCTTCGGCAATATCTTTTCTTTTGGTCGGGGACATACTAGCTCTCCATAATTTCATCTAATCGCAAGTGAAGTATAGTACATCTAGACTAATGATGTAGGTTCCCTCATCATATTTCAAGCATAGACGATGCCATGTGTAATTTGCATCACTGTAACTGGCAGCAATTGAAATTATGATTTATAAATAGTCTAACTACCCTGAATACGGAATTGTGTTAAACATGAATAATAAACTTGTGAAAGCACTTTTTTATGTTTATGGTTTGGCCTGGCTAGTGGGTGGATTACTTTATACTAGTGCACACATGATGTCGCCAATTAGTTTTTCCCACTCCGTCATATATACCCCCGAAATAGCCTCTCATTTTATGCAAAAACTACAGCCTTACTGGGGATATTACGCTGGGTCCTTTATAATTTTTACTATTGCTGATATGGCCGTCATGTTATTGGGTTTGGCTTTTCGCTACATTTTTGGTACCAATTTGTACACCAATGTTGCTGTTTTTTGCTTTTTTGCCGCTGGTTTTACAGGCGTCATGGTTGATCTGAACTTACTGGCTTGTTGGTTTTTAATGGGTACATTTAAGCTTCCTCCAGAAATTCTCCAGAACTTCTGGAGTACCTTTCTGGTCATACAATCCCATTCGGCAATTTTAATCGCCTGGGGGTTTTTAATAGGAAGCTTGGGTGTTTATTTAGTGTATAAAGCAAGCGGACAATCAAAAATCATTGTTAACAGTCACTGGACAAAGTGGACCCTAGTTATTTTTTGGCTAAACATACTAGCTGTAATTGCACTGATTTATGGTTTGATAACGACAGATAGTATTCCTATTGCAGTAATTTTAATGATTTTCATGATTTTTGCTGCACCAATTTGGTCTTTCCTAATGATAAGAACGTTAAAGAATTAGTGCTTATTAGTAAACCAATACTCTGCCAAAGGTGTATTTTTGTAGTGAGATAGATACTTGGCAAAAAACTGCTCCGCTTCCGCATGCCTTTTAGAACCCAAGAGGCTGAGTAAATAAGTTTGCAGGAACAGCTCATCCTGAGCATCACTTCCCCCCACTTGGAAGCAATCAGCAATAATAGGAGCCAACATATCACAGGCAGTACGATAATCTTTTCGCACGAAGGCCAAGATAGCTTTGCAAAAAGGCAGAGTAACATTGTGCCACAAATTCTGTGTATAACCAGGTTGGAGGGCTTTTGCATAGGTTGTCATTGTTTCCAAGGCCCGAGTAGTAGCTTTTTCATCGTCAATTCTTGCAAGACAATAAATAAAGTGAATGTTATTAAAACCTGTATATTGTTCATAAGGATGTTGATTTAGGTGGCTAGCAATATCCTTAAATAAATCATCCTGTGGAAACCCTGCCATATCCAGGCGCCAGAGCAAGGAAATGGCATCAAGCTGCTCCAATACTGTATCAGGCCAGATACCAAAAACACTTGAATTAAAAAGATCAATTGTTTCAGTTTTTTTACGATTCGCCAAATAAAATAAGGCAAGATGCCAACTATTATGTCCTTTAAGTAAAGGCAAAATCTTATCCCAGCTGGGCTGTAATTTTCGTAAACAGCTAATGCCGTGGTTAATGTCATTCTGCAAGAGATAAATATGTGCCAAAGTATGATGCGCCCACGGAGTAAGTAAATCCATATCAATCGCTTGCTCTGCCATCATTTTTGCCTGGCTAAACTGGCCGCATAATTCAAGGGCAAATGAATGGATAGCTAAAAAATGAGATTCATCTTGATTTTCTGGGGCACTTTTTTCGCAAAGTGCTAAGAAACGCTTTGCTTGAAAAGCTTGACCACTGCAATAAAAAAGCCATTCAGCAAATTTTATTGCCAGGGTATCGCGTGGGAAAAGTGCGGCAATACTGGTAAACAGGCTGATAGCACATTCATAATCCAATCGCTGCCAGGCACGTACCGCTTGATAAGTCAGTTTTTCACGTAAATCGGCAGTTCGAAGGCATTTTTCAGCTTGTAGCAAATAAGCTGTCGCATTATTGGTTGCGGTATGCTCTTGCCCATATAAATAAAAAGCAGCTGCATAAGTTTGAATCAGTAAATTATCAACATGGTTTTTGGCTGCTTCCAATACGGCATCGCCAGATTTCCCGGAGCTTACTATTTGGTGGTGAAAATAATCAATATTTTCAATGGCTTGCGTGGAATCAGTTGTAACGGCTAACCCTCTTGCTGTTTTCATAATAAGCCATGATTGCTAGGAGTATAAAAAAAAGCATAGCATAATTTTTCATTCAAATTGAAAGAATTGGCCTTATGAGACAGCCAGGAAAATTGAAAATTCGCTGCTCAAGCTCTTTTTTTCGCTTCTCTTTTTTGCTGGAGTTTGACAAGAGATACTATTTGAGTGAGTTTTTCACTCAGAATATGGATCATGTCATCAATAGTTATGATTCCTATAGCTTTGCTTATGCCAGAGTACGCTACTCTATTTTACAAAGATAGATAGTTTAATGAATCAGTATCAAATCAGATCTAGCCTAAATTTAAAGATAGTTTTCCTTCATACCCAGTATTTGTTGAAGCGCTTTTTTACTTATTTTAATCTTATATTTCCTATGTAAGTGCTCCCGAGCAAGCGCCTCATCTTCCCCCAGCATGTTATCTTTTTTAAGAAAGGATAAAATATCTTCTGTTACAGCGGATTGATACGTCAGCCATTTCCATTTTTTCTGGTGAGAAGCTACAAAATCTGCTTTGAATAGAGTCGTTGACTTTTCATGAAGAACAGCGATTTTAAATAAGGCAGGATCTAACGATTGAATATAGTCATTAGCAGCCTTAAGTGTTTCACCCGTATCATTCACATCATCAACGATTAATATATTCTTTTCTTTAACGCTGATATTGATGGGAGCGATGATTTCCGTTTTTTCTTTTTTAACCGCACCACCACGATAATGAACTATTTGCATCGAGCATAATTGACGAATATTTAAGAAATCACAAATAAATCGTGCTGCAGGAAATCCACCTCTGGCTATTGCGACTACAACATCAAATTTGTAGGGAGATTGCATAATAATCTTGGCCAGTTCGCAACTGTTTTCGTATATTTCATGAAGCGTCACTACTTTTGCCGAAAAATCATCTTTCATGAATGAGATCTACCAGGGTGCGATTCTTTTAATATAAAGATCGCTATTATTAAACTGGCAAGAAAACAGCAAGGCATAACCAACAATGCTCGATTATAACTTTCAACACTGTAAACAGGTACGTCATTCACTAACCAACTATCGCTATGATGCAGGATCACTCCTACGAGGGGTTGGAAAATTGCACCACCTAAAAGAACTGAAAGATTATTAAAGCCAGAGGCGGTTCCGACAAGCTCCGGAGGATTATTATCCTTCACAACAGCAAAACTGACAGTCTGTCCGCCTGCGCCGAATCCTAAAAAGAATAGTACTACGTACATCCAACTGAGAGGTACATTAGGGAAATACAACAAAACTAAAGTAGAAATAAGACCAAAAATGGAACTAATAGCCAGCGCCAGGCGCCGACTATAGCAACGATCACTAACCCATCCTAAAAAAGGACTGCCTATGCCTATCCCCAGCCAAATCATGCTACATAAGCCTGATGCCACCATTACTGAAATTTGAAATTTTTGTTGTAAATAAGGAACTCCCCATAAAGCTGCGAAAACTGCGATAGGAGTCCATATAGCGAAGGAGTACGCACCAATTATCCAAGTATAAGAGCGGCTGCAAACATCTAGTAAACGGCGCCACTCATCTCGAAATTGTCGTTTTGGCGCAGGCTGAGTGGGCTGGTGAGGATAATCTCTTATAACAAACCAAATAAGAGCTGCTAAACATAACCCAATGAAAGCCAGAATAAAACTGGCATTGCGCCAACCTACTTGTTCAATTAAAGCAGCTAAAGGCATTTCTCCAAACATAGCCCCGATTGAGCTCATTGATTGAGCGATACCAGCCAACAGAGCAAATTGTTGTGGTGGGAACCAACGTGAAACCAAAACCAGGACACCAATAAACGAAAACGCAGAGGCAATACCAATAAGAAAACGCCCTAAAGCAGCTGTAAACAAACTATCGGTTGAAGCAAAAAAGAAAGAGCCAATCGCGCATAAAGTTAAGGCGGACGTCATTAGCTTTCGTGGCCCATAACGGTCAAAGAGTAAACCTGCAGGTAATTGCATAGGTGCATAGGCATAAAAATAAAATGCAGAAATAATACCAAAACCCGCTGCACTGACCTGAAAGGTTTTCATCATTGACTCAGCCATAACGCTGGGGGCAACTTGCAGCACAAACTCATACAAGTAAAAAGTGGCAGACAGTAAAAAAACGAGGTAAGCACTTAATTTATTAGGTTGTGCATGGTGTAATTGATGTGTGTCCAAGATAATGTCTTATCTGATTAAAATAGCACATTACACCCTAAGCGAATTTCCTTTGTCAATGCCTGGTGGATAGATTGCTCCCAATATTATTAAACGAGTAGAACCAGTAACTTGACAAAGATTAACCGGAGTATGGTTTAGGGTTTTTTCTGCCAGCCAAGCGAACATTGCTGCCTCTATAAAATCCGGGTTAATATTGAGGGCTGCTGTACTGTCCACGCTTATTTCAGGTAACAAATCAGTAAGCGTATTAAGAAGTGCCGTATTGTGAGCACCGCCACCGCAAAGCAAGAGGCGTTTTGGCGATAAATTACCGGCCTTTAGCTCATGCACAATTGCTCGGGCCGTCAAGCCGAGTAAGGTCGCTTGTACATCAACAGCGTCATAAGTTGGTTGGAGATATGTTGCTAACCAATCCAGTGAAAAATATTCTTTTCCAATACTTTTGGGTTGCTGTCGTTTAAAATAAGCATCAGTTAAAAGTGCATCCAGGAGAGGCTCTATCACCCGCCCTTGCGCAGCCCATTCTCCACTTTTATCATAATCATGACCGAGATGTTTTTTAACCCAGGCATCCATCAGGCAATTTCCTGGACCTAGATCATAACCATGAAGATCATATTCGTCGGCAAGATAAGTCATATTGGCAATACCACCAATATTAATGATCGCCAAAGGGTACCCCTGACCTTGAAATAAAGCTTGATGATATAAGGGGGCAAAAGGAGCTCCCTGCCCACCAACAACTAAATCACGCGTTCTGAAGTCAGCCACTACAGGAACTCCAGTCAGCTCGGCAATTGTATGAGCACACCCTAATTGCACTGTATAAGGAATATCTGCGGTAGCATCGTGGCAGAGGGTTTGCCCGTGACTGCCAATTGCCTGGATATTTTTAGCACTTACTTTGGCTTTGGTCATAAGTTCAAGTGCTGCTTTGGCAAACTCTCGACCTAAAAGTGTATTTAACTGGCTAAACTGCTTTAACCCATAACGATCGCCATTGCTTACTTCGAGCAATCGCTGCTTTATTTCCGGGTTGTAAGGACAGGTAATTCCAGCGATGAAAGAATGGGAAGACAAATCGATAAGTGCTGCATCAATACCATCCATACTGGTGCCAGACATTAGGCCAATAAATAATTTCATTATTCCATCCGTATTGTTTGTGGCATACTAGTTTTCTTCTCTGTTTAGCTGATTTTATAAATAAAATGGTCTTATATGTCCTCTGAGATTGTTCAAAATAAACCTACCCCTTTTTGGTTTTTAGGCATTTTGTCAACTTTCTCTTTGCTAACCTATGATTTATACCAACCCGCTTTACCGACAATAACGCAGTATTTTAATACAAGTCCAGCCTTAGGTCAGTTAACTTTAAGCCTATTTTTCTTTGTTTTTGGCCTGTCGCAACTGATATGGGGGCCTTTAATTGATCATTATGGAAGGCGGAAAACCTTGGCTGGCAGTTTGGTTATTTTTTTAATTGCTACTATTGCTTGTATTGCATCAGTTAATATTGAAATGCTAATTGCGGCAAGAGCCTTACAGGGATTTGCTATTTGTTGTGTGTATGTAATTGCGTTTTCTTCCTCAAGAGATTATGAAGACAGTACCGAACGTGCCCGGATGCTTTCATACCTCTCGATGATTGTCGCAGTTTCGCCTCTGTTTGCCCCAATTATTGGTTCTATTATTCTAATGCACTATGACTGGCAGACAACGTTTTTAGTGATGGGTCTCATTGGTTTAATTCTCTTGGTGCTTGCCAAATCTGTCTTACATGAATCAGTGTATTGGCAAAAAGCCGAAACCACGTTTTTACTGAGAGCCTCCTTTGCTACCTATAAAAAAATCTTTACTCATCGTCGTTTATGGCTTGCTATTTTTATCATTACAGCGTCTTATTCTTGTGTGATGATTATAGTCATTAATGCGTCTTTTCTAGTGATCGATAACTTAGCCATTTCTCCTTTCAATTTTTCCTTATTATTTGCCAGTAATGGTGTAATGCTTGTTGCAGGGAATTATTTAGGCATTCGCTTGCGCGAAAAAAAATCATTGCTGTGGAATATTCGGGTAGGTTCAGCTTTGATGCTTTTGGGTTCCATAGCAATGTGCTTTCTTTTTTATATCCAAGGGTTGAGTCTAATTAGTCTCGCACCGACTCTACTCATTAATTTAGGCGTGAGTCTGACCAACCCACCAACTTTTTCCATCGCGCTTACTGATTACCAACAACATGCTGGGACAGCAACTGCCGTACTTAATATGTTAAGGACAACCATTTCTGCAATTATCGGTGGACTTGTTGGTGGATTTATTGGTCACTACCCTTCTTTACTGGTCATAAGTTTATTCGCTTGTACATTCATTTCCTTACTTACTAGTTTCTTTATTACCGAAAGTTAAAGGATAAAGGCGAATTTGTCTGATTGCTGACAATAGCTTGTATAACAGGGAAACTCCTCCCATAAAAATGGTTATAAAATTTTTCCTTTATCGCCAGGCAATTTTGTAATCGCGTGATAAAATCAGCTCTTATTGTGTAAAAATTTTATATTTTGATTTAAAATTAATCTTTCATTGTTTAGGATTTATTATGTTCCAGAAAAGAGAAAAAACAGTAGATTGCACTTCAGTTACTTCTTATGCGGCAAGTGCGATGTCACATTTAATGTTACACAAAAAAGAACATTACGAGCAGGCTATAAAAGATTTAGCTAAGGCTAGTGCTAATGTAATTAAGAAGGGGAAAACAGTCAATGATGTAGTGACTGCTATAGAAAACAGCATGAAAGATTCTCATGAAAAAAGCCTCACGTCATTAACTTCTGCGCTTGGTATGGCCAAATTCCAAAACAATCCAACCTTAGCTGGCTATATTAGAGCCCTGGAATCTAATAAGGGGAAATCTGTTGAATCGCTTATTGAAGCTGTAGTAACTGATACAGTAGTTATGGCAAACAAAGATTACGGTACCGATTTAGGCGACTTCAACCCTGCGGAATACCACGTACCAGCAGCATCACCAGCACCTTAGTCTTAAATTTCTAAGCCTTTTCTTTGTAAAGAAGAGGCTTGTCATGTTAAGAATGCTTATCAAGCTTAAAACAACGATAAAAATTTTCTGTTGTCTGCTCTGCAATTTTCTCATAACTTATTTGCCGTAACTCACCTAAAGCCATTGCCACGTATTTTACCAACGCCGGATGATTTTGCTTGCCACGATAAGGAACAGGGGCAAGATAAGGCGAATCAGTTTCAATTAAAAGGCGATCAAGCGGTACTTTTTTAGCCACCTCTTGCAAAGCGGTCGCATTTTTAAAAGTGACAATTCCTGATAAAGAAATATAAAAGTTCATATCCAAAGCACGACGTGCAACCTCCCAATCTTCTGCAAAACAATGCATTACCCCGCCTATGTCGCGGGCCTCTTCTTCTTGCATTACTAATAAAGTATCATCAGCTGCCTGGCGGGTATGGATAATTAAAGGTTTTGATGTGCTCTGCGCCGCCTGGATATGAGCGCGAAAACGTTGACGTTGCTCTTCTTGTGCCTCCATTGTCTCCGTTCGATAATAGTCAAGTCCTGTCTCGCCAATAGCAATACAGGCTGGATGCTGTTTGGCAAGCTCACAAAGCCTTGCTGCATCAGGTTCCTGAGCTATATTACTGTTAGGATGCAAACCAACTGAAATACTAATAGTTGGGTAGCGCTCTGCTAATTGGCAAAGAACGGGATAATCATCCAGTTCAACACAAACACAAAGAAAATGTTCTACGTCATTTTCCTGAGCTTGAGTGATAACCTTGTTGAGATCATTATCAAAATCAGTTAAATCAATAAAATTAAGATGGCAATGGGAGTCTACTAACATATTAGAAGATCGTAATAGTAATTTTGTATTGATTTTAGCATGCCACAGGTCAGGTCTCTATTTTTAGTGACCTATTTCTTTTTATATTCAAATAATAAATTTTCAAGAATCAGTGTCTGATTCATACTGATATTTTGATTTAACTTTTTGCTTAGCCGGTTAAGTTCATCTAATTGCCGAAAGAGGACTAGCGGGTGAAAATGGCTTGCTAACTGGTGTAATGCCAAAGTCCATGATTTTTCATACTGAAAATTGTTAAGGCGATAATTAATCATCTGGGCATTGATTAAATATACAAGCCACAGCAAATCATTGATTTCATAGCTAAGCCATTTGGCAGCCAGACTGCATACAGAAATCTTATTGCCCATAAGAGCAAGTAAATCTTGAAGAATAACAGGTAGCTGGGAAAAAAGTTTTCCTCTCTCGCTATCCGTTGTATACCCTTCTCCGAGACTTAAATAGTCACTATGCAAAATTTCAGTTGATGGAAAGCGCCAGAGTTGGCAACGGCTTAATATCGTGGGCAGAATAGTACTGACTTGCTCTGCAAGCAAAATAAAAATCACCCCATCAGGTGGCTCTTCTAGAAGTTTGAGCAAAGCATTTGCTGCGGCAACATTCATTTTTTCAGCCGGATGAATAAGGACTACACGATGATTGCCTAATTGTGGTGACGTGTATAATAGCGCCTGTATATCACGAATTTGTTCAATCTTGATTGCCCCGCCGGCTTTATCAGGCTGCAGATAACAAAGATCAGGATGTTCATCGAGTGTTACCAAATGACAAGACTTACATTCGCCACAAGGCTGTTTCGCATTAGGACAAAGTATTGCTGCAGCCATTCTATCGGCAAAATCAGATACGGCTCCATGTTGGGGTGCAACCAACAGCAGTGCATGATGCAAACATTGCCTGGCAAGATTTTTTTGTAACTGGGCCCATTGTTCAGTATGAGCCGGCAATAATTCAAGTGTTTTAGGAGGCATTTGGATTATGTGGTACGCACGTTTTAAGTGTCGATAAAATTGATTCTTGTACTGTTTCCATGGTTTGTCCAGCATCGATACAAACAACATTATCCATACCACGAATCATTTCATGGTAAGCGTTATAGACATCCGTAAAAAAGGCTAAGGATTCTTGTTCGATTCGATCGGTTTCCCCTCGCTCTTTGATTCTACCCAGACCTTGTTCCGGATTAATATCTAAAAAAAGAATCAAATCGGGCTTAAACCCCTGTAAACAGAATGTTGATAAATGCTTAATCATCTGTTTGTCGAGCTTTCGCCCTCCACCTTGATAAGCGAAAGTGGATAACTCAAATCTGTCTGCTAAAACCCAGGCTCCTTTGCTTAATGCAGGACGTATCACCTGTTCTAGCAGTTGAACGCGAGCTGCATAAAACATAAGTAGTTCACAACGAGGTTCAAGCGCTTCCCCCTCTACCCTTTCCTTCAACAACTGCCGCACATGCTCACCGACCCTTGTTCCGCCGGGTTCACGCGTAAGGATAAGCTCGGGAACAAAACTTTCCAGATAGTGTTTAATGGTTTGCAGCGCAGTTGATTTACCAGCCCCTTCCAAACCTTCAACAACAATAAATTGCCCGCGCTCAATCATGATCGTCCCTTGCTTTGATAACGCGCAATAGCTTCTTTTTGTTCTTCATAAGTAGCAGAAAAATAATGAGAACCATCGCCTTTAGCGACAAAATAGAGATAGTTAGTTGGCTGTGGATGTGCCGCAGCATCAATTGCTTCCTTGCCAACCATCGCAATTGGCGTAGGAGGTAAACCTCGGTAACGGTAAGTGTTATAAGGCGAATCAATATCCAGATCATGATGGCCTAATTTACCATTGTAATTATCCCCCAGCGCATAAATAACAGTAGGATCCATCTGCAAGGGCATGAATTTTTTTAAGCGATTGACAATAACACCAGAAATAATCCTCTTCTCTTTTGCTAGGGCGGCTTCTTTTTCTAAAATAGAAGCGGCAATCAATAATTCATATGGTGATTTATAAGGCAGTCCGGGAGCACGATTCTGCCAAGAGGTATTCAAGTATTGTACTAAATTTTGGTTAGCAAGTTGCAGGAGATGTTTTGCATCGCTACCGGCATTGTAATTATAAGTATCGGCCAGTAATAACCCTTCTGGGTTCGGATGTGAGTTAGTAATCAGTTGCCAATCATTCACATTATATTTTAAATGCTGTGCATTTGAGAGATTCGTTTTCACCTGACTTAAGGTAGTGCCTTCAATAATTGTAAAAGACTCTACCAATACGTCACCAGCCACAGCTCTCTTTAATAATTGTTGGGCTGATTCGCCGGGCTTAATTTGATAAATACCTGCTTTGATATGATGAGACAAGCCCTGAAACCGGATCAGCAGCAGAAAAAGACGATCCGACTGTATTAATTGTTTGGATTTAAGGGCCCGAACAAAACCGGAGGCAGAACTATTTTTATCAATAGTGATGGTGATTGGTGCATCTGCACTAATCACCATTGGTTTGGCTAATAACTTATAAATATCATAGCCAATTACAGTAGATACAACAATAAATATCGCTAAACAACCAAAAAGGGTTGATTTAAACCAACGCTTTTTCATTTAAATTGCTTAAACAATAAACTTCCGTTAGTGCCTCCGAAGCCAAGTGAATTACTTAATGCATACTCAATTCGTCTTTCTTGTGCGGTATGAGCTACATAGTTTAAGTCACAGCCTTCATCAGGGTTATCTAAGTTAATAGTCGGAGGAGCAACTTGGTTTTTGATCGCAAGGATACTGAAAATAGCTTCAACAGCTCCTGCGGCTCCCAACAAATGGCCTGTCATTGATTTGGTAGAACTCATTGCTAATTCATAAGCATGATTCTTGAAAACCCGTTTAACAGCTTTAGTTTCATTCATATCATTAAGATAGGTTGATGTGCCATGGGCATTGATATAGTCAATTTTTGTCACATCAAGACCGGCATCACTGACTGCTGCAGTCATAGCACGCGCTGCGCCATCTGCATCTTCGTCAGGAGCTGTAATGTGGTAAGCGTCTCCTGACATCCCAAAACCAACCAGCTCTGCATAGATCACTGCTCCACGTGCTTTAGCATGTTCATATTCCTCAAGCACTAGAACGCCAGCACCCTCGCCCATAACGAAACCATCACGATCTTTATCCCAGGGACGTGATGCTTTTTCAGGCTCATCATTGCGTTTAGACAACGAGCGTACTGCTGAGAAACCAGCAAGACACAAAGGCGTTGTTGTCATTTCCGCACCACCGCATACCATAACGTCAGCATCGCCATAGGCAATCATACGACCAGCAATACCGATATTATGAGTACCTGTTGTGCAGGCAGTCACAATTGAAATGTTAGGGCCTTTTAAATGGTGTTTAATAGAAATCTGTCCTGCAACCATATTAATGATTCCAGCAGGAATAAAAAAGGGCGACACTTTACGCGGGCCACCACTCATAAGTCTTTCTTGGTTATTAGTAATCGTTTCTATACCGCCAATTCCAGCACCAACGGCGACACCAGCACGGTAAGAAAGTTGTTCATCAATAACCAAGCCGGAGTCAGCTAAAGCCTCATCAGCCGCTGCAACTCCGTATTGGGTAAACAGATCCATCTTGCGAGCTTCTTTGAGCGGCACATGGTTTTCAATATTGAAATCCTTAACTTTGGCCCAAATTTTAGTTGAGTATTCAGTGGTATCAAAACCTTCAACCATACCAACACCACTTTTACCAGCCAAAATATTTTGCCAGGATTGCTCTACATTTAAACCGACAGGACTAACCATACCCATGCCAGTAACAACAACACGCCGCTTAGCCAATGAAAACTCCTCGAAGTATCTAGATCAAGCTTCTTCTTTATTAAGGTTTGATTCAATATAATCAATTGCTTCCTGAATCGTAGTGATTTTTTCAGCTTTTTCATCTGGAATTTCAGTTTCAAATTCTTCTTCCAAAGCCATCACCAGTTCAACAGTATCAAGTGAGTCAGCACCTAAGTCATCAACAAAGGATGCGTCGTTTTTTAGCTCTTCAGGTTTAACGCCCAATTGATCAACAACAATTTTACGAACTCGTTCTTCAACTGTACTCATAACTTGTATTTCCTCTTAGTTTAAAAAATTCCTGCAGGCTAGTTTATTCAATTATTCAAAGAACGCAAGCCCATTTAATCCATATACATGCCACCATTCACATGAATGGTTTCACCAGTTATATAATTTGCGCTGTCAGAAGCCAAAAAGGCAACTACTTCAGCAATATCTTCGGCCTTACCCAATCGTTTCATTGGAATACGCTTAAGCATTTCTTCTTTAACCATATCCGGTAAAGTGCTGGTCATATCAGTATCAATAAAACCTGGAGCAACAACATTTACTGTAATACCACGACTGGCAATCTCTTGTGCCAGGGATTTGGTAAATCCTACCACACCAGATTTAGCAGCAGTATAATTAGTTTGCCCGGAATTACCACTAGAGCCAACTACTGAACCAATACTTATAATACGACCCCATCTCGCGCGAAACATCGGCTTAATACAGGCCTTACTCAGACGAAATATAGCACTTAAATTCGTTTCTATAACCTTGTACCACTCTTCATCATCCATTCTTAGCAATAAATTATCACAGGTAATACCGGCATTATTAACCAAAATAGATGGTAATTTATCTTGATCTGAGAGTTCTGTCATTAGATTATCAACTCCCTCTCTACTTGTCACATCAAGACTAACCCCCTCACCTTTGACCCCTTCTTGCACAAACATGTCGCTAATAGCAGCAGCACCCTGACTTGTAGTGGCCGTGCCAATAACGTAAGCTCCTTTTTTAGCCAAAGTTAGGGCAATCGCCTTACCGATCCCTCTACTTGCTCCTGTAACCAGAGCTATTTTACCTTGTAAATTCGACATGACGACATCCTCGTTAATAAGATTTCTCATCCGCAGTTAGTTGGCTAAGAAATTGCTCCAAACTTGCATTATCATTCACACTAACTGCTGGCAGTGTCCTTTCAATGCGTTTTATTAATCCGCTTAATACTTTCCCTGGCCCGCATTCTATAACACATTCAATGCCTTTGCTTTTCATCAATTGAATGGTTTCAACCCATCTTACAGGACGATATAATTGCTCTTTCAATAGGGTACAAATCTGCTCAGGGGATTTATAAATGCTCAGATCAACGTTAGAAATAACGGGAATAGCGGGTGTTTTGAAATTAACATTAGCAAGATAGTCAGCAAAAGCATCAGCTGCATCGTTTAGTAACGGACAGTGGCAAGGTACACTGACTGGAATAATCTTTGCCATTCGTGCTCCAACGGCCTCAGCCAGCTTTACCGCCTCCTCAACGGCTGCTGTATGTCCGGCAATAACTACCTGGCCAACAGCATTATAATTAGCAGGTGTTACCAGTTGCTGCTGCGTGCTTACTTGAGTACAAAGCGCTTCGACCTGTTCGTCGGTCAATCCTACAATTGCGGCCATAGCCCCTTGTCCTAAGGGAATAGTTTCTTGCATGAGTTGCCCACGTTTGGCAACTAATTGAGCTGCATCTGGCAGGTTGATAGCATCAGCGCAAACTAAGGCAGCGTATTCTCCCAAGCTATGGCCAGCCATCATTTGAGCCTGCCCAGTCCCAAGCTTTTCTAAAAGTCTGTATACAGCAACATCAGCAGTTAGCATCGCAACCTGAGTATGTTCAGTCTGGTTTAATTGTGACTCCGGCCCTTCTTGTACCAATTGCCACAAATCATAACCCATTCTGTCAGAGACCAAAGCAAAAAGATCTTTAATCAAAGAGTACTTGCCGGCCAAGTCTGCTAACATGCCCACAGATTGCGAGCCTTGACCAGGAAAGACATATGCAGAATTAATCATGAATAATGAACTCCGAAACAACGTTAATTAATAACGTATAACCATCGCACCCCAGGTCATCCCGCCACCAAAGGATTCTAATAATAGTAAGTCACCACGTCTTATACGCTGTTCCCGGATAGAGTAATCCAAAGCTAAAGGAATGGATGCAGCAGAGGTGTTGCCCTGATTCTCAATAGTTACTATTACTTGCGACATTGGTAAATTTAATTTTTTAGCAATACCCTGAATAATACGAATATTGGCTTGATGCGGGATAAGCCAATTAATATCTGATTTCTGTAGATGGCAAGCCTGAAGTACTTCATCCACAACATCACCCATAATATTAACAGCTAACTTGAAAACTTCATTCCCTCGCATACCAATGATCGCTTTATAATCTTCAGTGGCATAATTAGGATATGTCAGCAATCCATCTTCATCATGTAGGGCATGCAATGTGCTTCCCAAGACTCCAGGTTTATCACTAGCACTTAATACGACAGCGCCGGCACCATCACCAAACAGAACACAGGTCGCACGATCATTCCAATCAAGGGCTCGTGACATACTTTCACTACCAATCACCAAAACATGTTTTGCAGCACCAGTACTGATATATTGTTTGGCTACGTCCATTGTGTACACAAAACCACTACAAGCAGCGCTGATATCAAAGGCTGGTATAGGGCGTGAAATCTTAAGTGCTTTCTGAACGTGGCAAGCCATGCTGGGAAAGAAATGATTAGGAGTACAAGTTGCTACCAGGATTAAATCAATTTCATTAGCATCAATATCAGAAGCAGCTATTGCTTTTTCTGCAGCTCTACAAGCCATAAAAGAGGTTGTTTCATGCTCCGCTGCAATATGCCTGCTGGCTATTCCTGTTCTTGACAGAATCCATTCATGGCTGGTATCCAGCTTGGATTCCAATTCTTGATTAGTAAGTATGCGTTCAGGTAAGTAACTGCCTGTTCCATTGATAATGGCATTTTTCATAGTAACAAACCCTGATTGATAAAATCGGTAATTTGGTCACGTACCAAATCAACCACATTATTTTTTACTTGTAGCTTGGCTTCTTCAATAGCGTATTGAAAAGCAAGGTCACTGGCTCCGCCATGGCTTTTTACGACGATACCATTCAAGCCAAGCAAGCTGGCACCATTATACCGCGCCGGATCCATACGCTTTTTCAAATGGCCTAAAGCAGGCAAAGCAACCAAACCAGCCAACTTACTCAACCAGTTTTTCGTAAACGACTCTTTGAGTACCGCCAGCATAAGTTTTGCTAAGCCCTCGCTCGCTTTTAATGCTACGTTACCCACAAACCCGTCACAAACCACCAAATCGACGTCACCAGAATAGAATTGGTCACCTTCAACGTAGCCAACGTAATTCATTAAATTACACTCTGCCAACATATGGGCTGTGCGTTTAACCTGATCATTGCCTTTAATTTCTTCTACACCAATGTTTAGCAAGGCAATTTTTGGCATTGCTTTTTTATCTACGGCTTGAATTAAAGCCGAACCCATCACTGCAAATTGGAAAAGATGCTCGGCACAGGAATCTACATTAGCGCCCAAATCAATAACTCGAGTCTTACCATGCATTGTTGGCAGTTCGGCAATGATTGCTGGTCTGTCTATGCCTGGCAGAGTTTTCAGAACAAAACGAGCCGTAGCCATCAAAGCACCGGTATTTCCAGCGCTCACACAGGCTTGGGCACGCCCTTCTTTCACCAGATTGATTGCCACCCGCATGGAAGAGTCTTTCTTATTACGCATTGCATGAGAAGGCAACTCATCCATTTCGACAATTTCAGACGCATGAACGACCGAAAATTGGCTGTTATTGGTGATACCGAATTTTTTAAGATGCGTATTTACCTGATTCTGTTCGCCAACCAGCAACAATTTTAGATCAGGGTTATTTCGTGCAGCACGAACACAAGCAGGAATCACAACTTTTAAGCCATGATCCCCGCCCATCGCATCTACAGCAATGGTGATGTTTTTCAAGCGAGTTACTCTTGTTCTTCGTATGCGCTATCAGCTGTATCCAAAACCTTCCTGCCACGATAGTAGCCATCGGGGGTAACGTGATGACGCAAATGAGTTTCTCCAGTAGTTGGATCAACTGATAGCGTGGGTTGCGTTAAAGCGTCATGTGAACGACGCATATCACGTCTGGAACGTGATTTCTTATTTTGTTGTACGGCCATTGTATTACTCCTAAACAATTTGCATTCGCTGGGGCGGAATATTACCGATTTTTTCGCGGTAATCCAAGTCTTACTTAGATATTTTATGATTTTATTATGCTATCTACCTGAATAAAGCGGTTGATTTCTTGGTCGCAATTCTCAATATCCAAGTGCGACTCCGGGACATAAAGATGCAATTCATCAGTTAATAATTCTTCTAACTCAAGCTGACCATTAGTAGAAACAACACACTCATAAAGCTCCATCAATTTTTCGGCTATCTCATCAGAATTGCAAACGGCTAAGGTTGTCTGATTAGTATAGTGATGATGAAACTCACCTAAACAACGTTGACAAATCACCGATACAATGGAATCCACATCCATTGTTATTAAATAATAATTTTTTTCGGCACTGACTTTGAATTGGCAATCAAGTACACAAGGGGCAGCAACATAAGCTGGCAGTCTTTCCTGTAATTCGATTTTAACGTTTTGAGGCTCTGCTTTAGCGGCTTCACTTTTCAAATTAATTAACATAGCTTCACTTTTAAAAAAAGGATCTTGGTGGATTTAATAGCGCAAGATCATTTATAGAACTCTTAATTATACCTTATTCTTGTTTCTTAAATTAGTCTCTCATCAAAAACAACTGCAAATACAATTTTAAAATCAGTTATTATAACGTAAAATAGGATTTTTTTTATACATACTGATATAGATAGTCTATGAAAGCCAAAGTTATTGTCGGCATGTCGGGAGGGGTTGACTCTTCTGTTGCAGCTTGGTTATTGCAAGAGCAAGGATACCAGGTGGAAGGTCTTTTTATGAAAAATTGGGAGCAGGACGATTCCGATGGTTATTGTGCTGCAGCAAAGGATTTAGAAGATGCGCAAGCCGTATGCAACCAACTGCGCATTCCATTGCACAGTGTTAATTTTTCTAAAGAATATTGGGAGCGTGTCTTTGCGCATTTTCTTAATGAATATGAGCACGGGAGAACTCCCAATCCCGATGTACTGTGCAATAAGGAGATAAAATTTAATGCGTTTTTGCAGCACGCGCTTACCTTGGGGGCAGATTATATTGCTACCGGCCACTACGCTAAAGTACGGATAAATAACAACATTGGTGAACTCTTAAAAGCTAAGGACAGGGAAAAAGACCAAACTTATTTTTTACATGCCGTGGAACCTGCTGCACTGGCAAAGACACTATTTCCTATAGGAGATTATCATAAAGGGGAAGTAAGAGAGTTTGCTAAACAATTGGGATTGGTCACCCATGACAAAAAAGATTCGACAGGAATTTGTTTTATTGGTGAAAAGCGCTTTAAAACCTTTCTTAATGAATTCATTTTGGCCAAGCCAGGTGATATTAAAAGTAGCAGTGGCGAGCAATTGGGACGACATGATGGTTTAATGTTCTATACACTCGGCCAACGTCAGGGTTTAGGTATTGGAGGTCGGCAAACTGCCAATGAAGAACCTTGGTATGTAGTCGATAAGGATACTAAAACCAATACCTTAATAGTTGCCCAAGGCAATCATCATCCAATGCTCTATTCACAAGGTCTTATTTGCGGCCCAATTCATTGGTTAGTTGAGGATGCGGTGCAATTGCCTTTAACCTGCTATGCAAAAACACGTTATCGCCAACCAGAGCAAGCGTGTGTTGTTTCTCCAGAGAGCAATAAACAGCACTATGTGATGTTTTCGAGTTTGCAACGAGCGATAACACCAGGACAATATATTGTCTTTTATGAGAAGAATCAGTGTCTGGGCGGTGCTACAATAGAACAAATTATTCGTTAATATTGTACAATTATAATAATATTCAATTTTCCTTTAATATTGGTATCAATAATCTGGAGTCAACATGTCCGCAATTAATGCTTCTCCTGCTGAAACGGCAGGTATTTATTTCTCTGTCAGCGCAGCAGACAAAGTAGCGTCTTTAATTGTTGAAGAAGAGAATCCTGGATTGAATTTGCGAGTTTTTGTTACAGGTGGTGGTTGTTCGGGCTTTCAATATGGTTTTACTTTTGATGAAACAATTCAGGACGATGATACAGTCATTGTACAACACTGTTCTGATGGTCAATCGTCAGTAAAGTTATTAGTTGACTCAATGAGTTACCAATATCTTAGTGAAGCTGAAATTGATTATGTCGAAAATATTCAGGGCTCTCAATTTGTTATTCGTAATCCCAATGCTAAAACAACTTGCGGCTGCGGTTCGTCGTTTAGTATGGATGACGATGACGAATAATTTACTGGATTTCTTGCGAAACTCGCTGCAGGTAAGCGGCGCTCAGAGCCCAGTTATAAGTAGATGAGGATTTGAGCACCGTTTGACGAAGCGATGTTCCAATGCAGTAGATTTTCGCAAGACAGGAAGTCTACCGCTTAGTAGGATTTTACAATCACTTTGGTACCAATTCTGATAAAATTACGGTGTAACCAATAGGCATCACCTGGCGTAACGCGAATACAGCCGTGGCTTGCGTTATAGTTGGGCACATCGTATGAGCCGTGGATGGCATAATATTTACTGAAAAACATGCAATAAGGCATCTTGGCCCCGCCACCTCCCAATGGATAGCGACTTGAACGACAACTAGCACTTCCTTTACTAATAATTCGATAAGTCCCGGAAGGGGTTCTGCAAGAGCGCCGAATATCAGGACAATATCCCCTTCCACCTGACGCTCTCCCGGATCTTATAACAGAACCATTTTCATTGATTGCCTTCCAAGTTAGGAGTTATGCTCGAATCTGGTGTATGTGAAAAATAAATTAGGTGGCGTATCCTGTTGATTGTTCGCCAAGAACATAATCAACAAAAGGA
>NZ_LNYB01000021.1 GCF_001467625.1 Legionella feeleii | reverse complement strand
AGCACTCCAATTCTTCGAAGCGCCCACACAGTTTGTCTTCCACTTCTTAATGAACCCGCCCCGAAGGCGTGATGCGTATTCTACTCATCCAGACTTCCTTGTCAAACACTTTTTTCATTTTTTGCTAAAATTATTTTTTAATCCGGATTAAGATTTTTTATCCAGGCCAAAAGATAATAAAACGGTGAGTACAAGCAAGAGAAAAATCACCGATAAAGCTTGCGGGAAACTACAATTTAGTTCTAGTAACTTACCAACTAAAGGTTGCAAGAGAGGTGCGCTTGCCATCAATAGCATATTGGTTGTCGATAATGCTGTTGCTCTCACTCCCACGGAGACAGCATCTTTTACCACTGCAAAAACTTGAATATAGGTTGATGAGAAGAACCCTAATAATCCTAATAGAATGGATAAACTCCATAAAGGCAAACCTGGCATATACAAGATCATGCCAAAGAGAATAGTCGTCATAAGAGCAAACAGGCTCATGAGTACCTGTCTTTTTTTCCAACGTTGGACAAGCCACGCATTAAAAGGGCCACCGATTCCGATACCAATAAACACCATCGACATCATTATCCCGGCAGTATGTAATGAAATGGGATGATGCTGATGAAGAAAAAAGGGAACACCCCAGAGCGTTACAACAACATTAATAATTGAGAACATGGAAAAACCATAAAAACCGGCTAACCAAATTTGTTTGTTACCCATTACTTCTTTAATGGCAGCAACAAACGACAAGCTCTGCTCGCTTTCTTTATTCTCTTTAGTCAATTGACTTGCATGATCGCGGACGAAAATAATAACAAAGAGAGCAACGCCAAGAGCGCACCATCCACCAATCATCATAGTAAAACGCCAGCCGTAATGGCTAATAATCCATGCCATACCCACTTCGCCCAAAGCAACTCCCATCATTGCTAACGTCTCTGAAATACCCACAAGCAAGGCAAAGTGCCGTCCTGAAAACCAGGAGGCCGTCACGTAGAGCATGCCGACAAACCCGAAAGCACTACCAATGCCCATGATCATTCGCGCAACAAATGCTTGCCAATAGACCTGGCTAAAGGCCAAAGCAAACGTTCCTGAACATAATAGAATAGATGCGGTAATTAAGATTTTACGAGCCCCGAAGCGGTCATAAGCAAATCCCACCGGAATCTGCATAATTACATAAGAAATAAAAAAGGCAGCTGATAAAGAACCTACTTCAGTGGTGGTTAATTGAAAATCCCCCTGCCATCCGGCCGCCATTAGGCCAGAGGCTGTTTGAAGAAAAAATTGAAACAACACAAAACTGGTTGTAGTCCCCCAGTTGAGCCAAGGTAAAAGAGTAGGTTTCTGCATATTTTTTTGGCTTTCATTTTAATGGAGTGGTCATTATATATACTTTAATCATTCATCACTAACATTCATAATAGTATTTCCCAAGATTTGTATATGGTATCTCTGGCTATCCCTATTATTTTTTGTTAATCTTCGCAATTCAACGATGGTGGCTCTATTGGTCCCCTCGCGACGATAGATTGTGAAACCCGTCAGGCCCGGAAGGGAGCAGCGGTAGCAATTGATGCGGGCGCCGGGGTGTGGCTCTTAGAGCCGCCGCCCAACTAATGAAAACCCCGTATGAGCTATCTGGCACTAGCGCGTAAATGGCGACCACGAACCTTTTCTCAACTGGTTGGCCAGGAACATATTAACAAGGCTTTGATCAATTCGCTTAATCAACAGCGTTTGCATCATGCTTACCTTTTTACTGGTACACGCGGTGTTGGTAAAACCAGTGTTGCCCGCCTTTTAGCTAAAGCACTCAACTGCGAACAAGGCCTTAGCGCTGAGCCCTGTCTGCGCTGTGATGCTTGCTTGGCAATTGAACAAGGTCGTTTCATCGATTTAATCGAAATTGACGGCGCCTCCAGAACACGGGTGGAAGATACGCGCGAACTATTGGAAAATGTCCAGTACTCGCCAACTAGCGGTCGCTTCAAAATCTACTTGATTGATGAAGTACATATGCTCTCTCAACATAGTTTCAATGCGTTGTTAAAAACGCTGGAAGAACCACCAGCCCATGTAAAATTCCTATTAGCCACTACTGATCCACAGAAATTACCTGTTACAGTACTTTCGCGCTGCCTGCAGTTTAGTCTCAAGCATTTACCCTCAGAATTGATTAGTCAGCATTTGCAACATATTCTCAATGAAGAACAGCTATCATTTGAAATAGAAGCTATAGAGCTTTTAGCCAAGGTCGCTAAAGGAAGCATGCGCGATGCCTTGAGTCTACTGGATCAAGCAATTGCCAGTAGTGATGATTGCTTACAAACACAGGTAGTAAAATCAATCCTGGGCTATACGCAACAAGACTATGCTATTCAACTTTTAAATGCTCTGGCAGCACTTGACGCTCAACAACTTATTCAGATCAGCAGACAAATTGCGGTTGAAGGAGGACATTTCCGCTATGTGCTCGACTCCTTATTGGATTACCTCCACCAAATCACTGTCACACAGAATTTGCCGGATGGAAATCCACTCATTGCTACCCAGTTGGAAGTCAAAGCATTAGCCAAGCATTTTAGCCCAGAAGATGTCCAACTATTTTATCACATTGGTCTTAAAGGCTCTGAAGAAATGTATCTGGCGCCGACCTTGGCCGTTGGTTTTGAAATGATCATGCTGCGTATGCTGACATTCCGGCCAGCGGGAAAAGCAGATACACCACCACTAGCCTATGAAGTAGCCGCTAAAAAACCCCTGGTCCTGGAGGAAAATTCCAGTCTGCCGTTGACTAAACCAGATAAACAGGCAGAGCCGGTCATTATTGAAGCAAACAATACAAGCACAATAGAACCAGAACCACCTACACCCTTGCAGCAGCCTGCCGTGCAAGAATCTATCTCAACGATATCTGACGACTGGAGTGTGATAGTAACTCAACTGAAGTTGACAGGTCTAACGCTCAATGCAGCTGAAAATGCTGAACTAATAGCAAAATCTGGACGTGAAATAACACTTCGGGTTGCTAGAGGTCACCAATCCTTATTTACTCCTGCAGTCACAAGTCGTATAGAACAGGCTTTAGGTACCTATTATAAGGAATCGATTAAAATTGTACTAAGTACTGGTGAAGCTGTACAATCATCCCCGGCCCAGAAAAAACAGATTGCTCAAGGCTTGCGTCAACAAGAAGCAGAAATAGCCCTGCAAAATGACCCATTCCTTCACCAGTTGAAACAGGAATTTTCGGCCGAATTAGTTCAAAATTCTATTGAACCCAGTAAAGATGGATTATAATTATTACATTTAACTAGCGAGAGAATAGAGATGGATATTAATCAAAATCTTGGCAACTTGATGAAAGAAGCCCAAAAAATGCAGCAACGCATGCAAGAAGCTCAACAACAACTGAGTCAGTTGCTCGTTGATGGTGAAGCAGGTGGTGGCATGATCAAAGTCAAAATGAATGGCCGTCACGATGTTACTGAAGTCAAAATCAATCCTTCATTAATGGACGAAGAGGTTGAAATGATGGAAGATTTAGTTGCAGCAGCTATTAATGATGCAGTGCGAAAAGTAGAAAAAGCATCAAAAGAAAAAATTAGTCAATTAACTGCAGGACTCAATATTCCTACTGACTTCCTGAAGGAAGAAGATAAGGAATAAGAGGGATAATGGACACACTAAGCCGCCTAGTGGACGCTTTGCGTTGTCTGCCCGGAGTTGGACCGAAATCCGCGCAGCGCATGGTGTTTCATTTATTGCAACATCAACGCCAGCGCGGCTTGCACCTTGCTTCCTGCTTAGAACAAGCAATGCATACTATTCATCATTGCAAGCGTTGTAATAATTATACCGAACAGGATTTTTGTAAACTCTGTCAAAACCCCGCAAGGGATCTGAAGACACTCTGCATAGTAGAAAATCCTGCTGATGTGCTCGCAGTTGAACAAAGCAATGCATTTACTGGCAGTTACTATGTACTGATGGGAAGAATTTCTCCCCTTGATGGCATGGGTCCAGATGACATAGGGTTACCAAAATTGCGCGAATTGGTTGTTAAAGAAGAAATCAAAGAAGTCATTCTTGCTTTAAGCCCCACAATAGAAGGCCAGACAACCGTTCATTTTATACACGAATTACTGCGCGATCACCCAGTCCAGGTGAGCCAATTAGCTCATGGGATCCCCTCTGGAGGCGAGTTAGAGTTTTTGGACGGCAATACCATTGGTAGCGCACTTAGAAATCGGGCCAGAGTGAATGTTTAAGATCAAGTCGTTTACACAAATTTTCAGCCTGTTAGTCTGCTTATTCTTGATGAACAACGGGATGAGTGCAACTTTCCACAAAAACCTTTGGCCAATTTGGGAAGTCAATAACCCTTTATCAACAGAAACAATTGCACATGACGATTGGCAAACATTTTTGAGTAAACGAATTATTACCAACGAAGAAGGCATTAATCTGGTTGATTATCCTAATCTCACTGAAGCGGATTACGATTTACTAAAATCCTATATTGAAAAAATGGCTCAAATCGATATTGATGCCTATAACCGGAATGAGCAACTTGCTTTTTGGCTCAATCTCTACAATGCCCTTACTATCCAAATCGTAGCTGACTACTATCCTGTAGGAAGCATTGAAGAAATCAATATTTCCCCCGGTTTATTTAGTATCGGTCCTTGGGGAGCCAAGTTAATCACGATCAATCATACCCCTTTGTCGCTTGATGAAATACAAAACCGTATTATTCGCCCTATCTGGAATGATCCAAGAACTCTCTATGCAATAAATAATGCTGCAATAGGCGCTGCCAATCTCAATAAACAGGCCTATCATGGTGCGACAATAGAGCAAGAATTAAATGACGCAGCCCGAGGCTACATTAATTCACTCCGTGGCGTACAGGTTATTGAAGGTAAGCTAATTGTATCTAAAATCTATGATTGGTTTAATGAAGACTTCGGTGGCACAAAACGTGATGTGATCAATCATATTAAACAATTTGCCAAAGAACCACTTCTGAGCCAACTTAAGCATATCAATACGATCAATGGTTACGTTTATAATTGGCATCTAAACAGTACCGTAGTCACGCAGCCGTGAAAAGAAGAGAGGGTATAGGCGATTACTGTACCAATTTCGCCTTATTCAATTTAGTTTTTTTAGCTTTACAATTCGCTTATATCCTTTCCCAGGGAGGCAGTTTTCTAAAGGCAATTCCCTTGCCCATCACTGTTTATATCGAGCTGGCAACAGCACTTATCATTCAAATTCTGCTTTATGTGCTCTTAACTTTCATACAAACTGCCATGCTCTGGGGAATCGCAGAATATCTACCCACAAAAAAAGCGCTTGAACGCTGGCAAATGACTATTTTTTGTCTCTCACTAACTGCCCTGCTGACCGCTAATTGCTATTTCTTTCCTTTAAGCGCTTTCAGTCGTTTGTTTTTACCTGGGTTACCGCTACTTTTACTCAAAATTACCTTTTACCTATCGTTGCTGATACTGGGCCTGTTGATTTTAAATACTTTATGGCAAGCTTGGCATCGTCGTCCTGTAGTTTTCAGCTGTATTTTTCTAGTTTGCTTAAGCACACTATTTTTTCTTAGTTATGAAAAAGATCAAATAAAGCATGACAGGATTGTTTCCAACACACCGAATATCTTTCTGATTGGTATTGACTCACTAAGTCCTGAACGTGTGAGTGCTCAAAATACACCTAATCTCGATAAATTTATACAACAGAGTATCGTATTCAAAGAAACTGTTAGCCCTCTGGCGCGTACCTATTCGGCCTGGGCAAGTATACTGACAGGTATGTATCCCCTGCACCACCAAGCCCGTTATAATTTGATGCCAGCGGACATTGTAAAAAGCAAGGAAAGCATTGTCTGGACTGCGCAGAGCATGGGTTATCAAACCGTTTTTGCCACGGATGATAGACGGTTTAGCAGTATCAGTAACGATTTTGGTTTTGAAAAAGTGATAGGGCCTAAACTGGGTGTCAATGATGTGCTCTTAGGCACTTTTAACGATTTTCCTTTAAGTAACTTACTGATTAATCTTCCTATCAGTCGCTGGTTGTTCCCTTATAATTATCTTAACCGTTCCAGTCATTTTTCTTATTACCCGAGTACTTTTGATAGAGTCCTGCATCAATTCATAAAACAGCATAACCCACAAACACCTCTTTTTATGGCAGTGCACTTTACCCTGCCTCACTGGCCCTACGCCTGGGCAGCTTCTTCCCCTGCCCAAGTAAAAAATGAATACTCTGTGCAAGAACGAGGACAGTTATATCTAGACGCCGTTTATAAGGCAGATGAACAAATTGGTAAATTCTTGACAGCATTGCAACAGGCTGATCTGTTACAAAATAGTTTGGTCATTGTTCTGAGCGATCATGGGGAAGCCCTCTACGAACCAGGATCACGCCCTCTTACTCTCGCAAACTATCAAGGTAAGCAAGAAAACAAATTAAGCGATTACTTCAAGCGCAAGACCTCCACAACCTTAGAAATGAGTGCAGGACACGGTTCAGATTTACTTAGCCCAGCACAATTTTTTTGTCTTCTGGGTTTTAAAATTTTTAATCAGGGGCAGTTAATAACAGTTCCCGGCAAAATAGACAGGCGGGTGGCTTTGATTGATATAGCCCCAACAATCTATGCCTTCCTGAATTTGCCTTTAAAGAAAAATTTTGATGGCATTTCATTACTCAATGCACTTACTCACCACGAACCGCCTCCTGATAACCGAGTATTTATGCTGGAAAGCGGTGAATTACCTAATCAGATTGTCTCAAGAGAAAAAGCCAGAAAATTAGGAAAATTATTGTATAGAGTTAATCCAGAAAATGGGCAATTGCAAATACGTAAAGATAAACTGGCCATATTAGATGCACTAAAGCTATACGCAATTCTTGACGATGACTGGATTGTTGCTTTATATCCCGATGACTTCCATTATATTACCGTGATTTTACGTCTAAGCGATGATAAATGGACTGATAGCCTGGAATCATCATTTGCCCAAACTTCTCCTGCCCCAGAAATGTTAAAACAACTCCTGCAATTTTATAAAAATGAGCTCGCCTCTTATCCAAAATCAAAACTTAAACCAAATCTGTTGGATATCAATTAAATAAATTGTGCCTATTCCTGAGCACCATCGGCGGAAAAATTCCCAAACGTCTTAATAGGATGGCTGCAACGGATGATTTTTACTTTGACGCTGTTTCTCAAATCCATATGGATAACTGGTCTTCCCGGCAAATTGTATTATTAGGCTATACAGCCTATTGTGCATCACCCATGTCTGGCCAGGAACCAGCCTTGCTCTTGTAGAGCCTATGTCCTTGCTGGAGAATTAGCGTGAATTACCGCGAAGCGTTTAATGATTACCCAACCACGTTGGCAAAGTTATTTATTCATATAGTCGGTAAAATTACCCCGGCCACCCGAATACAAAAAATTATCTTTAAATAATTCCAGAATTGGTAAGCGAGAGGTACATTAAAATACCTCTCGGCAAATTGTAGTGCCTGAAATTAATTATCAGTGCCGTTATCTGGTAGTACGCGTGTATTCTTACCATAAACAACCAGAACATGTTGTTTTACTTTTAGGTTCAAATCTTCTGCCTGAGCGACAGAAACAATTGAGCCGCTATTTAATTTAATAACGTAAACATAGCCACGGCCGCCATCGATGTATTCACTACCCGGTGCTTTCTCCGTTTTTTTATTCGCAGTATCTCTGCTATGAAACTTAACAGCGCGTTTTGAAATAATTGTGCCAGAGGCAACTTTTTTTAACCGTCCAACCTCACTGACATCGTAATCACCAGGCGCGATATCCTTAGAGCAGCTGCTCAGCAATAAAGAGACTATTAAACCACCCAAGCCAATAATTTTATTCATGCTTTTTTCCCCTCAAGCTATAAATTTGATAATGAGTATTCGCTGTATACAAACGCGCTCTATTCTACAAATTAGAAACAGCGATTACTAGCAATGACTGTTGAAAACAGCAGAAGGTGCGATAGTTAGAGCCAGGAAAAAAAATTCTTGCAATTAAAATAAAGGCAATCAACTAAAAAATCACAAATTTGATAATAAACAGTATATAATCCTGCCAAGTATAGAATTGATTTGCATTCATGACGGAGAGTGATTCATGCATGGCAAATATCTGCTCATCATTGACAATGCTCCACCAGATGGGCGTCTTTTAGAATATTTTGCTAAATTTGATTATCAAGTTGAACAACACACTGATCTCTCGCTACTTAGTGGGAATATTAGGCAACCTGAGGCATTGCTAATCAATTGGGCTCTTATTCAAGAAGATCCCGCTCAGATCGATGATTTGTATCATCGTTTTCAGGTGCCTTTAATTATTATTAGCGAACAAGCGAACGAAAATATCTGTGTACGCATGCTCGAGGCTGGTGCCGATGATTTTTTGATTAAACCCATTCATCCTCGTGAACTCCATGCTCGTATTTCAGCCATTAGTAGGCGGGTACAACGCTCTACGCAAGAAACAGAGGCTGAAAAAAATGTTTTCCTTTTTGCCAACTGGCGACTTTATCCCGCTTCACGACAACTCTTTGATAATAAAAATCAAGAGTTACCACTTAGTGTAGGTGAATATGAGTTGTTGCTGGCTTTTGTACGGCAACCACAACGTGTTTTAGGTCGTGAATTTTTACTACAACTCACAAAAAATAGCGATTTGACCCCTTTTGATCGGCGCATTGATGTCCAAATTAGCCGCTTAAGGCAAAAAATTGAACCTAACGCCAAAAAACCCGCCCTGATTAAAACCATTAGAAATGGCGGTTATTTATTTACAGCACGGGTATTAGCTATCAAAGAAAACGAAGAAATAAAATAACTAACACCAGGGCTGTTTATATTTGGCCAGTTTGAGTACTTATGATGTGATATTCGAGCATCGCAGTAGAGCATACACGCCGGTATGTGAGCAGCGAAGCGAAGAAAATCGCACCATAAGCGCCAAGATAGTAGAAATATAAACTGCCCTATTATTTCCTCTTCTTATTCACCTTAAGCATACGCACTGTTTTAATCATGTTATCGCTGACCATGAGTATTTCAATTTGAAAACTCTCGATTTGTAGACAACAATCCGGTGGAGGGATATAGCCCAAATGCTCAATGATTAAACCACTCAATGTGCGTGGCCCCAAGGAAGGTAACTGCCAGTTCAGTAAGCGCTTTAAATGACGTAAAGTAATGCTGGCATCAACAATCACAGAACCATCCTCTTGCTGGGTAATATCCTTGCTCAAGGCTGCAATATCAGTTGTAAACTCACCAACAACTTCCTCCAGAATATCCTCCATCGTCACCAACCCCAACAGTTCGCCATATTCATCCACCACAAAACAACTGCGTTTTTTCATTTTCTGGAAATTTAAAATCTGCACATTAAGAGGGGTTGCTTCTGGAATAAAATAAGGTGCATCCGCAATTTTTAATAAATTATCCATATCAAGACGTTCTTCTAAAGCCAAATTCAGTACACTACGTACATGGACCATACCGACTAGATTATCGATCGTATCGCGATAAAGAGGGAGCCGGGTATGCTGTGCCGTTTCTAACTGCTCAAGTAAGTCATGCCAGGATTGCTCCAAATCAAGACCAATAATATCCGCTTTCGGAATCATGATGTCTTCAACAGTTGCTTGCTCCAAATCAAGCAAACTGATTAACATACTTTTATGCTCAACAGGTAAGAGCCCCCCCGCCTCATGGACTACTGAACGTAATTCCTCTCCTGATAAAGCTTCTTTTTGCACTTTATCGAGGGTGACACCAAATAAACGCAAGATAGCATTGCTTATCCATGTGATTGTTTGAATCAAAGGAGCAAGAATAAATTGCAAAATTTGCAACGGAAAAGAGGAAGTAAAAGCAACCTGTTGTGGATGCAAAGCGGCCAAGGTCTTGGGCGTCATTTCAGAAAACACGAGAATGACCAATGTTAGTATCAGAGTCGCTATTGCTACACCAGC
This sequence comes from Legionella feeleii, assembly GCF_001467625.1. GTDB lineage: Bacteria > Pseudomonadota > Gammaproteobacteria > Legionellales > Legionellaceae > Tatlockia > Tatlockia feeleii. Next base: position 53,016 of record NZ_LNYB01000021.1, on the reverse strand, counting down.
ATCACCATATAAACGCTGGCCAACAAGCGTTGCTAGCGTAGAGGCGATTATATTCGCCAAGGTATTACCAATTAACACGACACTAAGTAGTTTGTCAGGGCGAGCCAGCATTTGGTTAACACGTATAGCCTGTTTATCATTTTTTTTGACTAAATGGCGCAAACGGTAACGGTTTAAAGACATCATGCCAATTTCCGCACCAGAAAAAAAAGCTGATAATAAAACCAGCAGCAATAACGCAATTAGAAGAGTGGGTAAAGAAAAAGAAAAATGCACTACATATCCCCAAGTAATTGCAAAGAAAATTAGTTCATCATATCAAAAAGACAAGATCTATGGCCAATTACCTTAAAAAGCACGGAAAAAAATTAGTAAGAGACTAATTTATTAATCAATCCTGTCTTTCCTGGCCAATAAAAGTTTTGGCAACCTGGCCACTGTGCTATAGTTAGAATTTTTGCATTAGGTAATTACCATGTTTGAGAACTTAACCGAACGCTTAACGCAAGCCTTTAAAACGATTAGCGGTCAAAGTCGCTTTACTCCAGAAAACATGCAACATGCTCTGCGCGAAGTGCGTATGTCGTTGCTTGAAGCAGACGTGGCCTTACCTGTCATTAAAGAGTTTATTGAGCAGGTAAAACAAAAGGCACTTGGTCAGGAAGTCGTGGGGAGCTTAAAACCCGATCAAGCGCTGGTTAAAATTGTTCATGATGAATTGGTGCATATTTTAGGCGATACTCGCGCTGAGCTCAATTTTAAAACCCAACCTCCTGCAGTATTCCTGATGGCAGGCTTGCAAGGCTCTGGTAAAACAACCAGTACTGCAAAATTAGCCCGCTACCTAAAAGAAACAGAAAATAAAAAAGTCATGTTAGTGAGTTTGGATGTATACCGACCCGCTGCCATTGAACAACTTAAAGTTTTAGCTGCTCAACTTGATGTGACGTTCTTTCCATCAGAAGCACATCAACAGCCTTTGGATATTGCCCAAAGAGCTTTAGACAGCGCCAAAAAACAATATATGGATGTAGTCATTTTTGATACAGCAGGCCGTTTACATGTTGATGCCGAGATGATGGCTGAGATCAAAGCACTCCATAAAGCAGTCAATCCGGTAGAAACGTTATTCGTTGTAGATAGCATGACTGGCCAGGATGCTGCGAATACAGCCAAAGCCTTCCATGAAGCCTTGCCGTTGACCGGTGTAATTCTTACCAAAACAGATGGTGATGCCCGCGGAGGAGCAGCACTTTCAGTTAAACACATTACCGGCCAACCCATTAAATTTTTGGGTAGCGGTGAAAAGATTGATCCGCTAGAACCTTTTCATCCAGATCGAATAGCCTCACGTATTCTAGGGATGGGAGATATTCTTACCCTGATTGAGGAAGTCGAACGCAAAGCAGATAAGCAAGCCAGCGAAAAGCTGGCCAAAAAACTTAAAAAAGGCAAAGGGTTTGACTTGGAGGATTTTAAACAGCAGCTACTCCAAATGAACAATATGGGTGGTATTGCCAGCATGATGAGTAAATTGCCAGGCATGAGTCAATTGCCCCAACAAGCAATAAGTCAAGTCAATGACAAGGCCATGGCACAGACTGTCGCCATTATAAATTCCATGACCCCCAAAGAGCGCCGTATTCCTAAAATTATTGTCGGCTCACGAAAAAAACGCATCGCAGCTGGTTCAGGTACTCAAATTCAGGATGTTAACCGTCTTTTGAAACAATTTGAACAAATGCAAAAAATGATGAAGAAATTCACCAAGCCAGGCGGCATGAAACAAATAATGCGCGGCATGGGCGGCATGACTGGTTTAAAAGGACTGTTTCCCGATGATATGAAATAATTCCTATAATCACTTCCCATGCCGAATTAATTTTCGTACAATACACGGCATTTTTACGTAACCACTCTAAGTAGAGGAAAACAATGGTCGTTATACGTTTATCAAGAGCTGGCGCAAAGAAGCGTCCTTTTTACAATATGGTTGTCACTGACAGTCGCAGACGTCGTGATGGTAACTATATTGAGCGAATTGGTTATTTTAATCCTGTTGCGCGTGGTCAAGAAGTTCGCCTGCAGATTGAAATGGATAAATTAACTCATTGGCAAAATATTGGCGCTCAGTTATCTGATCGCGTTCGTGCCTTGATCAAAGAATATAGCAAGAAGAGCGCTGCTGCTGAATAACGTGGATAAGGTTACTGACTGGGTTGTTGTTGGTCGTTTTGGTCGTGCGCATGGAATTAAAGGGCTCGTTATTGTTCACTCATTCACCGAGCCTCGCGATAATATACTGCGTTATACAGATTGGCATGCCTGTATTGGCAAACAATGGCAACCACTTAACGTATTGCACATAGAAGTCAACGATAAGTTGATTCTTGCCCAGATCGAAGGTTATAGCGAACGAGAGCAAGTAGCTAACCTGACTAATAGTGATATTGCGATTAGTCGCACTCAACTTCCCTCACTTAAGCCAGGCGAGTATTACTGGCATGAACTTGTTGGGATGGAGGTTGTTAATCTGCAAGGAATCTCCTTTGGCAAGGTAAAAGAGATCATGCCGACTGGAGCCAATGATGTTTTGGTTGTAGAAGGAACAAAGCGATATTTGATTCCCTACTTACCAGATCAGTTTATTATGGACATCAATCCTAGCCAAAATCTTATAAGAGTTGACTGGGATGCGGATTTTTAGATAATGCTGCATTTAGGCGTGATAACCCTGATGCCTGAGATGTTTGATGGCTTGCACCACGGTGTAGTCGGACGGGCTCTTGAGCAAGGTTTAGCGAAGGTGGATTGTTGGAATCCCCGTGAGTGGGCGACAAGGCCCTATCGCCAGGTGGATGATAAACCCTATGGCGGTGGTCCGGGTATGGTCATGATGTATGAGCCCTTGCATGCAGCAATCAAGCATGCAAAGACCCAGTTACCGACCTCTTGTAAGACCATCTATTTGAGTCCACAAGGGAAAGTAGTTCGCCAGTTTGATTTGAATCAAGTGGCAGCATGCAAACAGCCCCTGCTTTTTATAGCAGGACGCTATGAAGGAATTGATGAGCGGATCATTACGCATGATATTGATGAGGAATGGTCGCTGGGAGACTTTGTTTTAAGTGGCGGTGAATTGGCAGCCATGGTGTTTATCGATGCGATTATACGCCTTCTGCCTGGCAGTCTTGGCCATTTAGGCTCTGCAGAACAAGATTCATTTATGAATGGTTTGCTGGATTGCCCACATTACACTAGACCAGCTACTATTAACGGTTTAGATGTTCCGCCCGTTTTATTAGGTGGCCATCATCGAGATATTGAGCGCTGGCGTAGAAAACAAATGCTGGGTAAAACCTGGCTGAAACGTCCGGATTTATTAGAGAAAATACAGTTAAGTGATACGGACAAGCAATTGCTTGTCGAGTTTAAACGCGAACACGGTGGTTCCTGATTAAAAGGAATACCAATTTGAGGAGTGACCATGACGAACATTATTGACCAACTAAATGCCGAACAAATGCAAGGCAAAAATATTCCTGATTTCAGTCCAGGTGATACCGTCTTAGTACAAGTAAAAGTAAAAGAAGGTACACGCGAGCGTTTACAGGCCTTCGAAGGTATCGTTATTGCCAAACGCAACCGCGGTTTAAACTCTGCGTTCACTGTTCGAAAAATTTCTCACAGTGTTGGTGTTGAGCGCGTATTCCAAACTTACAGTCCTGTTGTAGACAGCATTACTGTTAAGCGTCGTGGTGATGTTCGTCGTGCCAAGCTCTATTATCTGCGTGATTTAGCTGGCCGTGCAGCACGTATCAAAGAAAAATTGACTGGCAAAAAAGAAAGTTAATTGCTGACCAAAATGCTCATCGTCACCGCATTCAATACACCAGTAGGCTGGCTTGAAGTCGAGTACGATGAGCATTATATCCACCGTGCGAATTTTACTGAATCGCCCACTTCCAGCCAGCTGGTTAATCAACTGACCAACACCATTTCGATAGAAATCGATCATTATTTCCAAAATCCTCACCATCGTTTTCAATTGGCACTAAAACCACAAGGTACTCTCTATCAGCAGCGAGTTTGGAATGCTTTACTGGTTATTCCCGTAGGCCGCACCTTTACCTATGGTGAATTGGCAAAGACATTGCAATCAAGTCCCCGCGCTATTGGCCAGGCTTGTAAAAGTAATCCTTTAGCCTTGTTTATTCCTTGCCATCGTGTAGTTGGCAAAACCAGCTGCGGCGGCTATATGGGGCAAACTACCGCTCAGCATTACAAAACCGATCTACTACGCCATGAAGGAATCGTTTACTAACTTGGCATAGTTCAAGCATGCTTCATTCACAGCGTTCTGCGTAATATCCGCTAATATTAGAATAGATCAACGGAGTGTTAGTCTATGAAAACAATCAATCTAGCTTCGCTTCTGTTTATACTACCATTGAGCACAGCCTTTGCTAACTGTGATTTGACACGCTTTCGTTGGGATTGTGATATCCCCATACAAGTTAAATCTTCGCGCGCCGCTCATTCACTGGTTTATTGTGGTAACAGTTACGGCTATCTTACCCCCGCCCAATACGAACAACTAGTTCGCTACCATCGCGCCAGCGTGAATATGGTATTGAAAATAAATGGTGAATATGTCGATAGCCCTTGTGTCCCTGATGAACGCTTCTGATAGATTCACAAGACTTACGAAAACTCCAATCTCTTCGTTAAAATTTGCTTTTAATGAGCGAGTTTAGCCTACCTAAATGAGCGAATTAAAAGCAAATTTTGTCTCGACCTCGAAGTCTTTTGTAAGCCCTGATTCATTGCTTCGAATTCTCAAGCTAAAGACTATAATCCAAGTAATCAATTGACTATCTACCCTCACCAATTTATAACTACACCTCCTTGTTTTTTATTACTTGCTTCTATGCCGCACAATCAACTTGAAATTGATGGGATTGTTATAAACATCATAAGAAAACCAATAAAAAACATGCATCTTCGCATCTATCCCCCTCATGGAGAAGTTAGGGTCAGCGTACCTTTAAGATTTTCTATGGCTCTGATTCACCGCCAGTTGGAGGCCAAAAGCGCCTGGATTCATGCCCAGCGAGCCCGTTTAACTCAAAATCCCCCCCAACCCTGCCCTCGTTTTGAAACAGGCGAACCTCATTATTTCTTAGGTAAATCATTGGAATTCGTTATTCACGAGAATAGTAAACAGGCAAAAATCGTTATGGATGACAGCTTCATCCACTGTTTTACCAAAGCTGACTCGACGGCAACCACTAGACAAGTCCTGTTGCAAAGCTGGTACAGAGAGCAAATGAAAGCAGTTTTACCCCAACTCCTACAAAAATGGGAACCAATCATCGGGGTAAAAGTGAACAGCTGGGGAATCAAATTAATGAAAACCCGCTGGGGCTCCTGTAACGTCCGTGCCCAACGAATATGGCTGAATCTTAATCTGATCAAAAAACCCCTGGCTTGCCTGGAATATGTTTTAGTTCATGAAATGGTTCATATATTGGAAGCCAGCCACAATAAGCGTTTCCATGCGTTGATGACCCGATTTATGCCACAGTGGCGCGACTATAAAAAACAGCTGGAAAACCGCTGATGCGTTCATCCTGAGAATCATGGAACCCCTGAATTAATTTTGGCGGTTATACCTATCCAAGAATTTGCCATGACCCGCTTTAAGGCAACACACCATCGACGTTTATTTTCAAGTGGCTTGAAAAAAAAGAGAGGCCTCTCCCCTGAGATTTAGTTAATCCCCATTTGTTAGGTAACCTGTTATATTTTCATGGAAAGACATTCTACTAATCTCTGGACATAGGGCTCAAAAAACATGGTTTCATGATTCCCGGATATTGCATACTGCCTAATTTCACCTTCAACATAAGGACGCCAACCATTATTAAAATCATCAATGAGTTTAAATGAAGGCCATAATTCACTTGCCTTAAATAAGGTCACATCCGCCCTCAAGGAAGAGAGTTTATAATTGAGTAATAACGTCTTTCGATATTGTTCCAATTCATATAAAGACTCTTTCGTCTTGTTATTGATAGTGGCTTGATTAGCTTCTGTCCGGCTTAGGAATGTGGATGAATCCTCCTGCATTAAGTCATGAGGATAATGAGCCCATCCATCGAACAACCCTAGAAATCGAATGGATTTTTTTTCATGGACGAGTTGTTTTGCCATTTCAAACGCAACTGTAGCGCCGAATGAGGCTCCTCCGAGGCAGTATTGATCACCTGAATACACTTTTTTTATTTCCTGCAAATAAAAGCTGGCCATATCCTCCAAAGCGTTAAAGCGAAGAAGCATTCCATCCAGATTAGGATCCTGAATGCCATAAACAGTGTATTTACCATGCAAATAAGAAGCTAATTGCTTATACCAAAATACTGAGCCACCCACCGGGTGCACTAAAAACAAAGGTGACTCATCTTTACCGGTTGCCAGTTTAATTAAAGGATTTGCTTTGATAGAAAAATGCTTCTCTGAACGTTTACTCGCTAAAAACTCTTCAATTTTGGTCGCTAGGCTTGAAATAGTTGGATACTCAAACACTAATTGCAGGGGAAAATTTAAATTGTAATGCGTTTTTAAAGTGGATATGAGTTGCAAAGCCGTTAATGAATCGCCCCCCATGGCAAAAAAATCCTCCTGGGTAGAATGAACCTTCCTATGAAAAATTTGCTCCCAAATTCCTTTGATTTCCTTTTCGTGGGGAGTTAATGCATCAATTGTATCTTGTTCATTAAATCGTAAAAGCTGAAATCCTTGTCGTTCTAATGAAGTAAAATCTATTTTTTCATTCTCTTTTAAAGGAATTGATTTTATGACACAAAATTCGCGCGGTATCATATAGCCAGGCAGATAGCCAGCCAAATACTCCCTTAATTCGTTGCTGGTTTTTGGCTTTTTATCCGTCACCAAATAGGCTCGCAAATAGGCTTCTTTTGATTTTCCTCGCATCACGACAACCACTGCTTGATGAATGCCAGGAAATTTAACCAAAATGGATTCAATAGCCGGTAATTCGATACGGTACCCCTGAATTTTGACTTGGTGATCGTTTCTTCCAAAAAATTGCAAACTTCCACCTGGCAACCAACACACCATATCGCCCGTACGATAAAGCACTTCATCAGGCTTTGTGAAATCCACATGGATAAATTTCTCTTGTGTCAGGTCAGGCCGATTCAGATAACCTTTGGTCACTTGAGCTCCGCCAATATACAGCTCTCCTTTTACACCAAAAGGACAGAGATTTTTGTATTGATCGAGAACATAACCAGTCGAATTAAAAGCCGGTTGGCCAATCGGGACAGAGGTTCCTTTATCCAATTCATCCTTATTCACAAAATAAGAAGTTACTGACACCGTAGTTTCCGTAGGACCATACTCATTGATGACCTGATGGTGAGGGCATAGCGATAACCATCGTTTCACATCAGTACTTAAAACGACATCAGCCCCAAGTAACAAATAACGCAAATGAACCAAATCAATCACTTCTTCTGGATAATTCAGCAACATTTCAAGATAACCAGGGGTTAACTCCGCATGGGTGACCTGGTGCTTTTTAAGATGGGTCAGATAAAGTTGTGGGTTTGTTTTTTGAACATCAGTGGCTATAGCAATGGCCCCCCCCACTAATAAAGGCGCGAGGGTACAAGGTACAGAGAGATCAAAGGCAATGGATGAGGAGAAATCAATAGTACATTTTTCATCAAAATGGGTTGTCTCCGTGAACCACTTGCAATAATTAATAATGTTTCTATGGGTGACAACAACTCCCTTTGGCCTTCCTGTTGTACCCGAAGTAAACATAATATAAGCAATCTTGTTGGTTATGGTTAAACCGTTTGGTACCTGTTCGCAGGCTTTTTGCGGGGTCGATAAAATGGCCTCGATGGTTAACAGCTCAACCTTTTTTTCTTTTTGCTTGAAAAAATCGTTAAATTGTTCCACTGATTTTTGCTGGATAAAAAGGCAAGAAAGATTAGCATCTTCAACAATTTGTTCTATTTTCAGTAAAGGATATTTGGTATCCAGAGGGACATAGGCACAATTTGCCTTTAAAATACCTAGTATCACAGCAAGCATCTCTATACTTCGCTGAAGGTACAATCCGATAAAATGTTGTGGAGGAATTTGTTGCTGCCGTATTCGATTAGCAACCCGCTCAGCGAGTTCATTCAACTCCAAATAAGTTACTGACAAATGATTGAAATAAACAGCTACCTTATCAGGATTGCTTGCCACTTGGGTTTCAAAAAGCATTGCCAGTGATTTTTCAGGCAGATATCTCGTCTTTCCTTTTCCCCATACCTGCAATAAGTTGTAACGTTCGGCTTGTGTCAAAAAACAAAACTTTCTTGCACTTACAAAAGGGTAATTAATTAACTGGATAAGGATATTAACGAGATGCTGGGTACAATGCGACATGAGTTCTTTCAGTAAAGAATCATCTCTGTTCAACTCCATACGATGCAGAATCTCAATTTTACCTCTATCCGGATCCAAATTAAAATAAAGCACAGTTTCCGTTTGGCAGGGATAATCCTTATTAGCCCCTGAAAGATTAATAACAATCCCTGATTCCATTTGACTTCCTTTCAACTCAGGGTGTCTTGCAGCAATATCACTCAGAAATACAGAACGCTTATCGAGTTCGACCAATGATTTGGTTACCGACTCAAGTGCCTCTTGAAATGAAAAATCATTTTCTTTATGGAAAAGCAACGGTAAAAACCCTGAAAATAAAGGGCCGAATTGCTCTTGAAGATGATTATACTCAGGCTGAACAATCGAAACTGATAGCTGCTCCTGGTTATTTAAGCGATACAAATAGACTAATATGGCTGTTAATAGCAGTTCTACCTTGTTATCAAATTGCTTGCTGGGGAAAATGTCATTTAAGCAAATGGATGTTTCCAAACGTTCAAATTCCATCGATTGTTTGAGCCGCTGTAGATTAAAAGTATTATGCTCAGATATCGCTTTTATTTTACTAATCCAATATCGCTCGTTAGCTAATGCAGAACTGTGGTATTTCCTTTGCGCCTCTATATCTTTTACCCGGTAGTAAGGTAAGACTTGCCCAACTTGCAGGCCATGACTATTTACCCAATCTTTAATTGAAATTGGCTCACCCGCCAAGGAGAGTAATTCAACAAATTTAATGGGTTGACCTACTGTACTAACGACGAGGCCGTTTTCATCAATATCCAGGATTGTACCTAATTTATTCTCAGCGGTGTTGGGAGCACATCCCAACTCAACCTGGGAAACAATAGCATAGTCCCTGTCTGCCAATAATTTTAAGGTGCCAACATGATTACTATATTTTTGAATGGATAAAGCTCGGGTTATGCGCTCAATCGTTTTGGCGGAAAAAAGCCGCCAATCAATAAATCCAAAACAAGGTAAATGATGATTTGCAGCAAAATAACTGCGCTTATCAAGCACTTGTTTTCTGGGTGCAAGCAAACCTGCTTCGATAAGTTTAATCATCTGTGTAAATGATGAAATCGCATTTTCATAACAACGCAAATTTAATGTAAGCACCGTATCATTAGGATAGATTGGCAAGGATTGTTGATAAACAATCTCCCCCTCATCAATCTTGTCATTCATAATATGCCAGGTGACGCCATGCTCTTTTTCATTGTGAACAAGTGCCCAGGAGGTAGAATTCAGACCTGCAAATTTAGGTAAAAGTGAATCATGATAGTTAATGGCATAACATCGGGCCAAATTTCGAATTGATTTTGATAAAATGCGACTATTCACAATACTGAACAAGTAATCAACCTGGAAAGGCTCGATATTTGCAAGCTTATCAATACTGGCAATCCAAGAAATTCCATGTTCTTCAGCCCACTCTTGAACACTGTTTAGTGGCGAAATAACTAAGTGTATGCGATGATTGCGAGATAAAAGTTGATCACCACACTGAATAACTAAACTATCCTCTCCAATAAGGCAGGTGGTTATCTCCATATTAGGATCCTCAATGGTATATAATTCAAAAGAAATAAAATAAATTGATTAACCAGGAAAACTCCGAGTACTTATTACTTACCAAAATGGCATAAGGATAACATACTAGCGTGAAAATCGATCACACCGACTTTATTATTCATAATCAACTTGCGCAATTTCTCGTGACGCATAGTCAGGAAGCCATTATTCTTTTAGACAATGAATCGAGGATTGTGATTTATAATCCCATAGCTGAAAAATTATTTGATTGCCCAGCAGCTGAAGCGCTTGGTAAATCGTTTAATGAATTCTGTCTTCAATCGACCAAAAATTGTTTTTCCAAGCAGGACTGGCAGCGTTTTTTTGGCGCGAATTTAATTCACACCATTCCCGCCAATGCAGGAGAGGAAATCAGCCTGGCATGGCTTATTGAGCGCATCAAAATTAATGATACCAATTTCCTGATTTTGCAAACAACAAACTACGAGATTAAAAAACAGCATAACGAAATATTTCGCTTGGAAACCCTTATTGAGAATATGCCCTGCAATGTTTACTGGATGGATAAAGATTGCTTGATGCTAGGCTGCAACCAAAATGTATTATCTATGCTAAACATGACCCGTGAGCAGTTCAAAGGAAAATCCTATGAGGAGCTTTCAGAGCTATGCAATTGGCCTAAAGGTCTTGCTGAAAAATTAAAAAATGATGATCTACACGTTATGACTACGGGTCAGCCAATTTTTGGTATTGAAGATCCTCCTATTCCTCATATTAACAATAGCGTGTTAAACCTTTTAACAAGTCGCGTCCCACTGCGAGATAATACAGGTAAAGTAGTGGGGGTTGCAGGAATTTCGGTCGATATCACGGCTTTAAAAGAAGCACGTCAATTAGCCGAAACAGCTAACCAGGCAAAGACAGAATTTATAGCAAACATGAGTCATGATATCCGTACACCCTTAAGTGGTATTATCGGGATGTCCAAGTTCCTGGAAGACGGTGCCGGGAATTCTCAAGAAAAACAGTATGCACGGTGGGTTAATGAAAGCGGTGAGCAATTATTAAAATTACTGAATGGTGTTTTAGATGTCGTTTCTGCTGAACAAGTAAGTGAAGAAGATATCCATGAGGAAACGTTTGATCTTCGCCAAAGTATTGAAGGTATTGTTCGGCTGGAACAACCTATGATATACCAGAAAAACTTAAATTTAGAGGTGAAAATTGATCAACAAATCCCTCAGTTTCTTGTCTCCGATCGGTTTAAATTACACCGGATTCTACTTAACCTAGTAGGTAACGCAATAAAATTTACAGAAAATGGGAGCGTTCTAATAGACATTTCCCAAGGTTCAAAGAGTAATGAACGCGTAGAGCTTGATTTTAAAATCACGGATACAGGCACTGGTATTCCTAAAGAATTACAATCCAAGGTTTTTGAACGATTTTATCGCATCTCCCCTTCTTATAAAGGAGAATACCATGGTCATGGCGTGGGATTACACTTTGTTGAAAAGTACGTTTCCCTTCTAGGCGGCAAAATTGAATTAGAAAGCGAGGAAGGAAAGGGAACTACCTTTTATTTCACCTTATCGATGGCTATCGGAAAAAAAGAAGATGCCGTTATTTCTGAGCCTATTCAACCGACCAATATCCCTTCTTCAAAAGAACCTATCAACATTCAATCCTCAAATTCTATTTTAGAACTGCCAGCTGATAGCGACTCGCCATACCTCTTATTGGTAGAAGACAATTTAATTGCTTTGAAAATTGTAGAAACCATTACGCAACAAACGGGTTGTCGCTTTGTTTCAGCAACGGATGGTGAAAAAGCCTTTGAACTAGCTACTTCTCAACATTTTGATTTAATTCTTACGGATATTGGCTTACCTGGCATGTCAGGTAACGAGTTAGCTCGAGCCATCCGCAAGTGGGAAACTGACAATAATCTACCGTCTATTCCTATTGTCGGCTTAACCGCACATGGCCTCACAGCTGCAAAGCCAGAATCCTTACAGGCAGGCATGAATATGGTCATAAGTAAACCAATTCAACTGGCAACATTACAAACGGTAATCACTCAATTTATTAAATCATGCAATATACAAAAAACTAAAACGTTAGGCGTCGATTTGCCTGAAACAGAAAACGAGCTCTTTCTTCTAGATCATTATCCACTATTTGATCTGGAAACAGGTATAACCAATCTCGGTAATGAAGATGTACTTCGAGAGTTGCTTTCATTGATGTTAAATCAGGAACTTCCTGGAGATTCACTAAAAATTCAAAGCGCCTATAATGAGCAAAACTGGGATAAGGTTGAAGACTTGGCCCATAAGCTTAAAAGCGGCGCAGTTTATTGTGGAACCACTCGACTTAAATATGCGTGTCAGTATTTAGAGCGTTATCATAAAGCTGGCCACAGTGACAAGCTAGAACAATTATATCATCAATTAATTCAGGTGATTAACGATTCTCAGAGGGCAATCAAAGAATGGTTAGCGCAAGAAAACCATGTTAGTTTGTGAACACTATGGTGTGTTTTACATGGGGTTAGTGCTGTAATAATTACTCAGTCGTCTGTCAAATAAGTCAAGTCAATAATATTTCAGATTTTGCTGACAACATAATCTAAGGGAAATAGATATGCACTGGACTAATAGTTCAACGAAAAAGCGTTGGATACTATTCCTTGTCATTGTGGGAGTGATCATTTTAAGTCTGGTTATACAAGGGATTAATAAACCAAGCCCTTCATCACGAGTGCGAGTTGAGACCAAAATTAAATTGCCCGCTCCACTTTATGACAGTACAACCTCCCTTGAAAAAGCACTAAAACAGCGCCGGTCGATAAGACAATATAAAGAGGATGCCATTACTTTGCAGCAAGTATCACAATTACTCTGGGCGGCACAGGGCATCACTTCGCCAGAGGGATTTCGTACAGCACCTTCAGCAGGTGCATTGTACCCCTTGGAAATTTACCTGGTTAGTGGCAACGTTCGTGATTTACCGACGGGTGTATATCATTATTTACCAGCAGAAAATGCGCTACAACTCATGGTCAAAGGCGATAAGCGAACCGCGTTAACAGCAGCAGCCCTGCAGCAAAATTCAATAAAATTTGCACCAGTTAATCTAGTAATGACTGCTATGTATGCCAGAACTACAAAGAAATATGGCAATCGCGGCAAACAATATGTACATATGGAAATTGGACATGCGGCACAAAACGTGTGCTTACAAGCCACTTCTCTAGGGCTTGGAACCGTTAGCATTGGGGCTTTGGATGAGCCAGCTTTTAGAGCAATCCTCGCACTTCCTAAAGAAGAAACCCCTCTTTATATAATGCCAGTAGGTAAAATATGAGTTATTGAGTGGCGATAAAAGATGGATTCTTCTATACACTCAATACAAAATTGTGATTGTTGGAACATGGGTCCAGTTATTACGCTCGGTGTTGTTATCTTCCTGGGCTCAATCTTACTACCAGACTGCAAGCATGGGGATAGCTCAGAGGAAATAAAAGTTTTCTTGCGAACAAGCCATTGAAAAATAGACGCGAAATCGTCTAGTATGAGCTCAGTTTCATTGTAGTCAGCTGGTAGTTGATTGCCGCCTTCTATCAGCACTTATAAAGTGCATTTAAAAACCCCAAAAATGCTCAACAATCTTATTTTACTCTGCGGTGATTCCCTGATGTTTTCAGGAGTCACTACAGAGCGTTAATCCTTGCTCTCTTAGCTTGAATTAATCGAATGTGATTCCGGAGAATTCATGAATAAACTAAAAATTATAAGCGCTTTCACAATAACGACCTTCGCATTAACTTTTTTATTAACCATTTCAAACTCAATTTTAGCGAATGCGCTTTCACAAGCCGCCCCTGCCGTCGTAGTGGTAGGCCTGATTCTCTTGTCCAGACAGAAAATGGCGGGATTTATGGAGTTAGGTCTTTTTAAGCTGGGTAAAGTGCAATGGTACTTCCTCGCTATTTGTTTACCCGCTGCCGCGATTATAACCAGTTATCTACTAGCAACCCTTCTAGGGTATTTCTCATTGGACTTAAAACTACCCGCGTATACTGTCATTTATCGCACCTTTTTATTTATGTTCATGTGGCCGCTGCTTTGGGCAATGACTGAAGAGATAGGGTGGAGAGGATTTTTACAACCAAAGCTCATCAACTTATTTGGCTTACGACAAGGCATATTTCTTACGGGAATCACCTGGGCTGTTTGGCATTTTATCTTCATCTTTGCCGGCACCTATTACGAGGAAGGTAATTTATTGATAAACACCTTACTGTTTACCGCCACAATAGTACTAATGTCCTTTGCAATAGGCTGGATCCGCTTGAAAAGCCAAAGCCTATGGCCATGCGTCCTATTCCACTCGGCCTCTAATGCCACGTGGCAAATCTGTTCCTATCAATTCAATGTAAAAAACCCTTATTACATTTATATGGCGGGGGAAGCCGGGATTTTAAATATGGTTTTCTGGGGAGTCGTTTTGATAGTAGTTTGGAAGGGGCTAATGAGTGGCAATCATAAGAATTCTGATAGAGCGTATTACGAGAACCTCATTATGAAAGTACCTAATCCCTAATCAAACAAACCAGGGAGACGAGGCTTAAATCCGGGCGGAAAATTCAAGCCTTCCTCGAAAGTAATTCTCCAGATTGCCACAGATTATTTATTTGATTTCTTTCAATTAAATACTAAGATTTAGATAATCAGATCTAAGTAGAAGGATCTTTAAAAATGATCTTGAAAATTATTTTCACTCTCCTAATCGTTCTTGTCCTCGCCATTACCTTCCGTAAAATTACTTGGCCTACGAACCCCTACCCGGAGCAAACCTATACCGAATCAATTCCCCACTTTAAGGAAGTTGATGTTGGTTTTACTCACCAATATGATAAGAATCACTCCCTTCCATTTATGGGAGCAGCTATTTTCGATCTACTTGGCAAGGGAGAACAATATTTGTTTGTAGGTGGCGGCTATAATCAGCCCGATAAATTGTTTGTTTATCGAAATAACCAGTTTATAGATGTATCGAACGAAGCTGGATTAACCAAACCAGCCAATGACACCACCTACGCTGTCGTAGCCGTAGATGCAACGGGGAATCAATTACCCGACCTCTTTGTAGCCAGAGACAGCGGTATTTATTTTTATGAAAATAATCAAGGCGTCTTTACTGTTAAGAAGCTTGATATCCCGATTGATGAACGATTCGCTCCTATCTCTATTGCGCATGCAGACTTACAGAAAAAAGGAACGGTTGACCTTTACATTGCAATGTACCTGAAACCGGCTTATGTAGAAGGTCAAACTATCTTTAATAAGAAAAACTACGGCGCTAAAAGCCTGCTTTTAAAAAACAATGGCGACAATACTTTTACCGATATAACTGATGCAGCCGGACTTGATTATATCCATAATACTTTTCAGGGCGTATTTGTAGATTTAGATGGGGATAATGAACTTGACCTCGTGGTTGCGCACGACACCGGCCAAGTCAGGACTTATAAAAATATGGGTAATTTAACATTTAAGAATATGCCCAACCCCACTTCGGCTGTCTATTCCTATCCCATGGGTATTGCGGTGGGCGATTATGAGAACAATGGGCTTCCCGATTTATTCTTTAGTAACATAGGTCCGTTTTATTGGTGGAATATCGGCTCAACACCTCCCAATTTCATTGTACGCGGCGATTTGGACAAAAATCAGTACTTATTAAGGGACAATATTTTTCTGGCGAATCGCGGCAATTTTCAATTTGAAGACGTGGCCAAACAAACTAAAACGGCCGATTATGAATTTGGCTGGGGCGTTCTCTTTCAGGATTTTGCCAACGACGGCAAACAGGATTTGGTAATTGCCCAAAATTATGTCCAGTTTCCTCTACACTGGATTTTCCGCTTACCCGGACGCGTTTTAAAGGAATTACCCAATAACACCTATGCATCGATTGAAAAACAGGCAAACGCTGAAGATCCTTACTATGCCATTTCACCATTAAGCACTGATTTCAGTGGAAACGGCTATGCTGATCTGGTTTATACCAATTTAGCTGGTCCCTTAAAAGCATTTATTAACCAGGGGGGAGATAATAATTATCTCAAGGTTATTATGCCTAATGCACCGGAAGCACTTGGGGCAGTTTTAAAATTAAAACTAACAAACGGCAAAACATTAACACGGTTTTTTGTGCCTACCCAAGGCTTATGCGCTTATCAGGGAAACCAAATTTTCTTTGGTTTGGGTAAAGAACAACAGGTTGAGTCGTTAACGGTACATTACATGAATGGCAAGGAAAAAATTATTTCAGCACCTGCAATAAACAGCACGATTAAGTTTGAGATGGCTGAGTCTCCCATGTAATAGTTTTCACATCCTTTTGTCTGATATAGGTAATGGATTCTGAATCATCTGGTTCAGAATCCATTCGGTTTCGTTATCTGAGTCTAAACGCAAAGTAGGTTGAAAGTGCGAAAAAAATGGTATAGGTCACATTCATTGCAATAGGCATGATGTACTTTCCAACCGCAGGTATAATCAAATAAATTAAAAAGACCGATACCAATAAGAAGATGGGATTAAAAACCCACATCCAGCTCGGATAAGCGGTGTTGCCATTAAATACCAGGTAAATAAAGCCGGCTGAACCCAGTAATGTGGTAAAACGAATAATTTGCAGTAACGATTCATCATAGAGTTGATAGGATTGAATAAGGGCAGCTAAATCGGAGGGGCCGATTTTAGATTGAATGATAGAGCCAATCATTGCCCGTGAACCTATCCAGATTATGCCCATTATAAAGCCATAGCCAATAACCATCGTCGTAATTAAAGGCAAACTACCGCCCGCAGGCTCCAACATTTTATAAAGATGCCAAAATCCAACCAAATACAACGGCGCCGCTAATACAGCAATAAAATGGCCGACCGTTAAGCGATTGCGAGAAATATCCAGCATAAAATGATAAGGAATTTTTGAATCATAGCCCTGATTGGTAAAGTGAAGTAAGAATTCTCCAGTACCAACCAAAACAGCCGCAACCAAACCAATCAACCCGGTTAGAACAATTTTGTCATCCATGTCATTATCTCTCAGTTAGGATACGCTATCATTAAATATAGAGAGTGTGGGAGGTGATAATATTATCACCCCTTTCAGGCATGATAATAGACTAATCTGCCTTCCTTGCTAATAAATTTCAGGTTTTTGTGTCTTAAATAAGGGAATGGATATGACAGAAAAATACACCATGAAAGCAACCCTCGTTGACAAAGCCTCTTCCGATTGGGTTAAGGAGCTTTTTGAGCGCTCTCAAACTGAGGCAAAAATGATTCCCAATTTATTCAGGGCGATGGCCAATGCCCCTGAAATTTTACAAACCTATTTGGATGCTTATAATAATTTCGCCAGGCATTCGGGTTTTTCAGCCGCTGAACAACAAATTATTTTTTTGGTCATCAGTTATGAAAATGGCTGTGATTATTGTGTCGCTGCCCACTCCACTGCTGCCGAATTTCAAGCAAAAGTTCCCCAGGACACAGTCGATGCTATACGAAATGATAACCCTGTGCCTGATCAAAAAATGCAAACACTGATTGAGTTTACGCGCGAAATGTTATGGTCACGCGGAAACCCTTCGCCAAAAAGCGTGGAAGAATTTATTCATGCCGGGTATCAGGAAAAACAAATTCTTGACCTTGTACTGGCTATCGCTGCAAAAACCTTATCCAATTACACCAATCATCTCTTCCAAACGCCTATTGACCCCGTATTTAAAGCCCGCGAATTTAAAGTTATAAAATTCGCTTCCCGAGTTTTGAATTATTTTAAACGATGAATGCCTCAAAAACTTGCTAGAGGTGCACCTCGATTGCGGCCAGTGCCTCAGCCTTTGTTGAAAATATAGACTATGATTAAAAAATACCTTTCTTTTTATAGGACAACATCATGAAAAAGTCTTCAAAACAACCTTCAAAAAATAGAAATAAAGAAACTGTAAAAAAAGAGGATTTAAAGAATATTTCCGGAGGCAGACAGGGGTTTCCAGACCTTAAAATTGATCCAGATGATATTATACGTTTCTTCGATGAGCATAAAAAGAATAGGAAGGAATGAAAGAGAGGTGATTGGAGTTAACGATTTATAGCAGTGAAAAGAGCAAGTTCCGGAGGGCTGGGACAACCTGTAGCAAATCCAAATCAATTTGAACCAGTATGCAGAACATTGATTAACTGAGTACATGCATTTGCTTGACAACCTCAAGTGAACTGGTCTGAGTGTTCATTCGAAAAATTAGGGTCAAATCAATAATAATTTTTATTTTCACCTAAAATCCATTTTATGGGGGACTTGACCCTGTGGAATTAGCAGGAGAATCTTGGCGCCTCTTCTTGAACGGGTTCAGGTTGAACAGGTGTGGGGTTTAAAATTCCCTGATTTAAGCCGCCAGCCAGCAACAACGTTCCGACAGACATCAAGACCCATCCAAACATTTGGATAGTTCCATTGAGATTGAACGTTGAATTTTCACCTTCTTTTTTATCTTGAAGCCCTTCTTCCCCGCTCAATTTTTGTAAAGAGCCGTTAAGGAATTGGGAAAGACCATTCACTACATCATCCGCTTGAATGCTTTCAACCTTTGATTTAATGGTACGCTTTAACCCCCTGGTGATCTCATCACCTACATTGGTAAGCGTGTCATCAAATTGCACAGCCATTTTTTTGGCAGCTTGTGCTAAGGGCTCAGAGAAATTACCCATTAACCTGGCCATTAAATCATTACTGCTTGTTACAGCAGGGACCGTGGGAAGAGCGTCAGCAGTAGGTTCTGATTTTTTCGCAAGCCTTGCAGGAGAAGGACTGTCTTCACTCAAGATACTTAAAATACCAGTTTTTGCGCGATTGAAAGTGCTTCTAATTACGATATCACCAATAAAACTTTCAACGGAACTTTTTAGGCCGCTTGAAGTTTCGTCGAGCGTAACTTTAGCACCGCCTAATAAACTGTTTAAACCTTCTTTTGCAGTTTTCAACAGACCCATTATCAACTCCTATTTAGTAAAAATCCTTTACATAATAACCAGGAATGATTACGTAATGAATGCAACTGATTTGTAAACTTTGTAAAAAAAAAGAAAAGATGGATAGCTGTTAGTTTTCAAAAAGGGGGGTTATTTTTGGGCTATCAGCCACCAAAGCCTTGATGGCACATAGCGTAATCCGTGTATTCGTGCTCCAAAACCAAACTGCTATGGTTTAAGCCGCATTTGTCGATAATCAATCACCAAGCACCCCATTTTGAAATAAATAGGTCTGATCATAAGGGGATTGAAATAAGACCACGCCGCCTCTTGCTATCTGCAAATAGACTGGATTGAACTCGTAGCAGTATATTCTATATAGTCGTAGGTGTGGTCATTTCACCTTGAATAATTGCCGAATTTTGGCAAAACTCTATTCAGATAATAATTAAATGCAATTAACAAAAAACAACTTGATACAAATGATTACAATCAGTGGGGAATCCTAAAGACAATATTAACTGATCAATGGATTTTTAATGGCACAAATTCCAGCATTTATTATTCGAAATTTAACTAAAACCTATTTAATGGGTGAGGTAGTTATCCATGCATTGCGATGCGTTAGCCTTGACTTATATCAAGGAGAGCTAGTCGTATTTTTAGGGCCCTCTGGCAGTGGTAAGTCTACGCTCTTAAACATTATAGGTGGCTTGGATGTTCCTTCGTCTGGCGAAGTAATTTACAAAGATCATACTATCACTTCATCGAGCCAACATGATTTAACCCGATATCGACGCGAGCATATAGGATTTGTTTTTCAATTTTATAATCTGATTTCCAACCTTACTGCTTTAGAGAATGTTTCTATTGTTACCGAAATTGCAGATAATCCAATGCCTCCTCAAGATGCAATTAAATTGCTTGGTTTGGAAAATCGCATGAACCATTTCCCTTCGCAATTATCTGGAGGGGAACAACAGCGCGTTGCAATAGCTCGAGCTATAGCCAAGAATCCAGATGTTCTTCTATGTGATGAGCCTACAGGAGCACTTGATTGTGAAACCGGTAAAATTGTTTTAGGAACCCTTGCATTAGCTAATAAGAAGTTGAATACCACAGTCGTCATTATTACCCATAATATCGTGATCAGTGAGATGGCTGATCGAGTAATTTATATAGCCGATGGTTCAATCAGTAAAATATTAAAAAATAAATCCAAGCGCAAGCCAGAAGAATTAGAATGGTAACGGTATTAAACAAAAAATTATGGCGTGATGTTATCAAACTAAAAAGTCAAATTATTACTATCGCCCTGGTGGTTTGCAGTGGGGTTAGTGTCTTACTCGCATCAGTTAATACCTATGTATCTTTGAAAAATGCGCAACAGGATTTTTATTCAAATTATCATTTTGCGGATGTATTTGCCTCATTGGAAAGAGCACCGAACTATTTGGAAAAGCGTATAACAGAAATTTCGGGGGTCTCCCAAGTGGAAACCCGGATTGTCGAAGATGTCGTACTTGACTTGCCTTGGATGCCCGAGCCTGCTGTGGGTCGTTTTATATCAATATCTGATAAAACCTCTGCTCTTAATCAATTATTTTTGCACCAGGGAAGGCTGCCCGCCGAGAATCGCCACGATGAGATATTAGTCAATGAAAGTTTTGCGAAGAGTCATCATTTAAAACCTGGTGATAGTATTATTGCATTATTAAATGAGTATAGAGAAAAGCTAAAAATTGTTGGTATTGTTTTATCACCCGAGTATGTATATGCCATCCGCGGGGAAGATTTGCTTCCAGACAATCGGCATTTCGGTGTTTTCTGGATGAATCGAAAGGCGTTAAGTGCCGCATTTGGAATGCAGGATGCTTTTAATGACATTAGTATTAAACTGGCACCAAATGCCTCAGAACAATTTGTAATAACTCAATTAGAAAGAATTTTTCATTCTTATGGTTTAACTATTAGCTATACACGCAAAGATCAAATATCCGATCGCTTTATAACGAATGAAATAAAACAGCAAAAAATTATTGCAACTTATATCCCCCCTGTTTTTTTAATAGTGGCAGCATTTTTATTAAATTTAGTTACAGGACGTTTAATAAGTAAGGAGCGCGAGCAAATAGCAACGTTAAAGGCTTTAGGTTACCGTGATTTAGCTATTGCCTATCATTATATTAAAATAATCCTGATTATTATTTTTATTGGAGCACTTGGAGGGGTGTCATTAGGAGCATGGTTTGGTAACTTGATGACCCAGCTATATACCGAATATTTTAGATTCCCTAAATTCCCCTATATTTTTTCCTATCTTGCAGCCATCATTGGCGTCTTAATTTGTTTTTTAGCTGCTATTTTGGGGGCATTGCGAGCAATTCATCAGGTAATAAATCTTATGCCTGCTGTCGCGATGAAACCGCCAACCCCTATGATGTATCGAGCAACCATGATTGAAAAAATTAACCTTTTTTCCCGACTTCCCAGTAGTGTAAAAATGGTGTACCGGTACATTTTCCGCCATTTTTTACGCACAATATTGACATGCGTAGGTATTGCATTGGCAATGGCTATCGTAATACTGGGATTATTTTGGCAAGATGCTATACGTTATCTCATAAATACTCAATTTATAATGGCGCAACGTGAACATGCTGCCGTTAGCTTTATTAATCCCGTTAATAAAATAGCTTTAATGGAATTGAATAAAATTGTGGGGGTCACCAATAGCGAAGGTTATCGTGTTGTACCTGCTCGACTAACCTACCAACATCGCAGTGACTTGTCCTCGGTGTTTGGTATCCCTGAAAATAACAAACTGAAACTATTATTAGACAAAAATCTTAATCCAATGAATATTCCCAAACATGCCTTGTTAATCAGCGAAGGGTTAGCAGAACGACTGCATTTGGCTATTGGTGATAAGCTTGGGATTGAACTACTCGAAGGGAACAAAGCAAAAACTCAATTGGAAGTCCAAGGAATTATAAATGACTATGTAGGAATGTTTGCTTATATGAAAATTGAAGCACTCAATCATTTATTAAATGAGGATCGGTTAATCAACTCAGCAGCCATTACTGTAGACACAAAATATGTCAAAAATTTATATAAAAAGGTAAAAGAAATACCCAAGATAGGTACTATTACTTTTAAAACATCGATCATTAAGACATTTGAAGAAACCTTTGCGAAACATATCCTTGTATTTACAACTATTCTTGCAGGTTTTGCCATTATTATTGCGGTTAGCGTAGTTTATAATAATGCGAGTATTACCTTAGCAGAAAGAGCACGAGAGTTAACTACATTACAAGTTTTAGGATTTACTCAGGGGGAAGTATCAACGTTACTTATTTTAAATCACCTGTTTGAAATTGTACTTGCTATCCCTTTAGGATTAATCACTGGGTACCTGTTGTCCTGGTCTATACTGCAACTAATGCAAACCGATTGGTTTAAGATTCCATTTGTTATAGAGCTTAAAACCTATATTATCGCAATTATGGTTATATTTTTTGCCAGTTTAATTAGTTTTTATATTATTCAGCGTAAAGCAAGCCATCTGAATTTGACCTCTGTCTTAAAGGTAACAGACTAATGAAGATAATGAACCTGAATTTAAAAAAACTAATCGGATATTCACTTGCAATCATTGTCCTTTTTGGTGTTATCCTCTGGATCTTTTCTCATAAAGGTATCCCGGTTGAAACAGCCAAAGTAAAGTACGATCACTTTATTCAGTATATTGAAGATGATGCAAAAACACGCGCTATAAAAATATACACTATTGTTTCTCCAGTTTCAGGTGAACTAATACGCATTAATTGGCTTGAAGGCGATAAAGTAAAAAAAGATGAAGTAATTGCTACTATAAAGCCAAAAATCCCAGTTTTGCTTGATATTCGAGCCAGACAAGAGTTAGAGGAGGAGTTAGGTACCGCTGAAGCGTTATATGAACAGGCAAAAGCAGAGTCGATTCGTGCTGAAGCAGCACTTAAGACTGCCGAATCGGATTTAAAAAGAAAGGAACCACTGGCTAAAAAGGGCTTCGTTTCGGAAACAGAATTAGAACATACTCAATTGGAATATCAATTAAGACAGAAAGAATATAATGCCGTATTACGTAAGTTACATGCAACAGAACATTACATTTTAAAAGTTAAAGCATCCCTTTCGGGCACAGATATCAAGACAAAGAATCACCAGGATAAGATCGAGATTCATTCTCCTGTAACCGGGTCAATTTTGAGAGTCATCGAAAAAAGCGCAACCACAATTGAGCCTGGTACAAAAATTATGGACATTGCTGATGTTGTAGGTCTTGAAATCGTAGCCGATATATTAAGCGAGGATGCAGCACAAATTCCTCCCCATGCAAAAGTAGTGATAAGACGGTGGGGAGGGGCTTATCCTTTGGAAGGTCGTGTACGAGTTGTTGAACCAAGTGGTTATACGAAGATATCAGCGCTTGGAATAGAAGAGCAGCGGGTCAATGTCATTATTGATATAACAACACCCTACGAATTATGGAAGAATCTTGGAGATGGTTATAGGGTAGATGTAGAAATTGTCCTTTTTGAGTCGGCTCATTCTCTTGTGGTGCCTATGAGTGCTTTATTTAGAGACGAAGAAAACTGGGCAGTTTATGTTGTGAAAGGACACAGAGCTTATAAGAAGAGAATAATTATTAAACACCCTAATCCGGATCAGGCAGTAATAGAGAGTGGTTTAGAGTCAGGCGATGAAGTAATCCTGTATCCAAGCTCTTTGATCCATGAAGGAGTCTTAATCAAGCAATAATACTCCTAACAGACATGAGGCGTAATTGGTATTAAATTTGGCTGCATTGCAAAATGCAAAAGCTACAAAACTCATATTGAATGATCAATTTAAAGCTCAGAATACCTGGATTAGGGCTTGAATTTTTACTATCGCAAGCTTCAAGCCCTGCCCCGCATTTAGTATGCGTAGTCCTAAAAATGGCTTTTAGGCGTATCTTGAGAAACATTCTCCTGCTCTTCTTTAAAATCCCGCAAAGAATCTTTCAGAGTTTGTTGATTTACCTTACTAAGTTCGGGATCGGTTTCCGATACCATCCCGACTTCAACCAGTTCTTCTCTATTAACAGGTTTGTTATCGGTACTTTTGGCAATCGGATCAGCTAATACAGCCTTATGTGACTCGCAGTTTACCAATACTTCGTTGCCTTCACGGCAGCGTTCAAAAGGACCAGAACGCAATTCTTCCGCTTGTTGTAATAATCCTCTAACTTTGCTCAGGTTTTTCTTATTTTTTTCTGCAAATTCGGGATTTTGTTTTTCAGCTTCGGCTATTTGATGTAAAAAATCCCCTACCCCTTTCCGGCTGTCCGGATCAGCTGAGACGATTTTTTTCTCAAAAGGAGGCCATTTTATGCGGATAGTCCACTTCGTTGTAAAATCACTAAATAATCCCTGTTCTTTTCCTGCCTCAAGGATATCGATTAAGGTCTTGGACTGTCCCTTAAGTTCACTTAAATGTTCTTTTCTATGAATTTGAGGGCCTTTTCCATGGATTGCTTCGGCATCTCTAGCAAGATCTGATTTGTTTCTAATCAGGGCTATTCCTTCTTGATATTGGCTTCTGATTTCTCTTAGATGATTTAAAAAACCAACTTTTGAATGGACAAGGCTATGAGTGATGGAATCGTTAAAACCATAGTCTTCCCGTTTTAAAAGCAAATCATAGTCCCCCTTTTTTATATGTGGGCTAAGACGAGCGTCGGGGGTTTTGACCATCGTACCACTTCCATCGGGGGAAGTAGGGACAACTAATAGAGCGCCCATTCCCCTCGGCGTGAAGGCCCTCATAGATTCTTGAGCGATATCTTTACCTAAGCCTTTATCGACTAGTTTTGTGCCAGTAGCATGGGTACTATCCCTGGCAAATGCACCGCCATCTTCTAAAGCTTTGACTATTTTAGGAGCGACACCCGTTGGTAAACGGACACGGGTTGCGCCGGAGTCAAAGGCTTGAGTCCCGTTTAACGCCTCAATGCCCCACATAATCGCGCAGTTATCATTTTCTTCAGGGGTCGTCGAAGTTAAGTTTAAATCATCAAAATTGCCTTTAAAAATTTCTTCAGAGCGATTAATGAGTTTTGTAAACTGCTCATCAGTCATCTGCTGATTAAATCTAAGCTTGGCAATCCAGGCTGCAGCTACACTTTCATCATTAAAAAGGCTATCCGGCGAACGTTCTCCTATCGCTTCTTTATAGATACTCATGAATTTTTCTTTGTCTTCAGCAAATTCCGGCTTGGTAAAGAAATCCTGGACAGTCACTTTCCCTGCCAATACGCGCTGAAAATTTGTATTCGACCCGGCAAACTCTTTAACTTTTGTATTTGGAGGCATAACAGTACCATGTTAATTTTATCGTTTTTTTCAGTATAGATGGAGATAAGGGATTTTAGAAAAACAAAATTTCAAATTTATATTGCTATTTGATTCAATCCTTCATATCCCCTGAGAGGCGAAAACTTCCTCCCCCTGATGTCTTTATAAGGGCTGGTGTAATGAAATAGACGCCTCTTGGCACTAATATTATCCCCCCTGTGAGAAGGGAAGTCCATTTCATCACCATGATCAGTTACAATTCGATACCCCACCATTGATTTGAAAGAAACTGAAATGATTGAACCACCCTGGATTCTCTATCCAGAATTTGGCCCCCTTGATTTTTTTTGGCGAGAGGCTGGTCAGCCCTGGATGGACTATGTTTGGCGCCCTTTTTGGCATGCACTGACTGAAGAGCAAAAAACTGCTTATTTAAAACGATATCCGGAACCAAAAGAATGGTCAGATTTCTCTATTGATTTGAATCCTGAGTTTGCAAAACTGTTGGATGAACTGGATGAGAGTTAGCTTTGAATGACGATGATTGAACTATGGGTCAAGGCTTGAATTTTTGGGCAACGATAAAAATTAATTTCAGCCTCTTTATTGCCTGGAAAATACTATTTTTGCGCATAGAATCATGTTTTAATACAGTCAACAGTGGATTAAAATTTCTTTAATTGCTCACTTTGTGAAAATTGAAAAAAGTCATTAGTGAGTCCACCTTACGATTAGTTGTCAATAATAAGAGAAAAGTAATGCCCTTAAACCTTGAAACCCTGGAAAAGGCAGATAAAGATGGCCTTTGTTGGATAACCATTGTAGATAGCGATCTAGAAAAAGATGAACCATCTATTCAGCATCAAATAAGACAGTTCAAAAAATTAAAAATCAATTACGCAGTGACTTCCCCGCAAAATACTACTAAATTTGCAGAGTGGATGACAAAGCTACTATCTGGTAATCCGGTCTGGGAAGATCTGGATTTAAGTGGAATTGACCTTCCGGTTAAATCGTTACTGCCGTTAATCAAATCAGCCCACTCTATCAGGACATTAAACCTATCAAACAATAACGAATTGATAAATATCGTTTCAGAGGGAAAACCTACACTGAGACGAGCACCTATGCCTTTACATCGCCGAAGAACACAGGCAAAAACCAATCTGCCCCATGATATCCTGCTCGCCATTGCTTCAAAGGCAGATCTTGAAGCCCTAATTATTCGAGCTATCCCATTATTTAAAAAAAAAGATGATAAAGTATTTGAAGCCATTTTAAGCATTCTTAGAAATGGAACCATTCTTTTAATTGATGCAAGAAATACTCACTTGCTCCTGGAACATTTTACATTAGGACAACTTTATCGTTTGGTAGAGGATGAGCAAGCCGCTGCCCGAGGTTGTCAATTTCTAATTAGTCCAGAGGAACTTCCTGTTGAAATTCAACAAAAATTGATTGGTAAAATACCACTGAATGCCAAGGTAATTGATCTGTTTAGCATAAGGGATGAAATTATAAGATTATATTTGGAGGCATTATTTGATAGTACGCTGGAGAAAATCCGCTCCGATGCTAAAGCTAAAAAGAGTAGCGTTTCAACCCAATCAGCGCCTACTGCTTATCTGAGAAATTTTGATGTTAATTCGGCACTAACCGATGAACAAATAAAGCGATTATCAGAAGTCTTGGCGATTGAGGATTGCAAGTTGCAAACACTTTCTTTACCGCCATGCAATTTGGCTTTATTGGAAGTCTCTTTACAAAATAATAAGAGTATCACTTGCCTGGATTTATCTCAGTTAGAAGCTACAGAAATGTTTTTCACGACTTTAGCCCGTATTCTTGAGAAAAACGTTGGTATAAGGCGATTACGATTAAATTCTGACGTTATCAATCATCCTGACTTTGAAATTCTTCTGGATGCTATCGCAGCGAATAATCAATCCAGGCTGGTTAGGGCTGAAAAAAGGGTTTCCTATATCGAACTTGTAGATACGGAACATACATTAGCCCATGATTTAAAACGTTTTGAAAAAATTGTCGATAAGCTAAATAGCTTTAAACAACCCCTTACTCATATCAATGTTGTGGTTGATACTCAGCAAGTCGATTACAATTTGAGATGTCGTTTGGCCAGCCAAAAATTACTATGTTGGCCAGAAGATGGAATGTTTAGCTATGCGTATGAGCTCGATGAATTATCTTTGAGGAGTCTTCCTGTAATCCAAGTACTCTCTGAAGATCAAAGAGGCGAGAAATTAATTCTGACACCATGCTATGAAACTCATGCGAAGGTTATCCAAGGTATAAAAAAATATGTAGCTGAGAATACCACTGTCAATGAAGAGGAGGTAATTCAGGAATTGGCTGCTGAGCTTGGGAATCAAGTAACTCAGGAGGCGTTGCCTGACGAGCTTGGGAATGAGAGTGAACCCCCTGTGCAGGAAATTGCTCCTTTAGCACTTGCAGAAGAAAAATTTAAAGACGTTTTATTTAGAATTAACACGAGACTCATTGATATGTCCACTGGCAAGGAAACCAGAGATCGAGCTATCAAACTGCATGACGCTTTGTTGTCAGCAGGTCATGATTTTTTTATTGCCAAGATAATAGACGGGGAGCAATTTAAACAGAAGTGCCATAGGGCTTGTGAAGGGGAAAAACCTTTATTAACAGAGAATTCCGGCTGGTCAGAAATATTTTCCAACATCACCTCTGTTACTCGACTCTGTAATACTATCAGCCGGTTAGTAGGCAACTTCGGCTTCTTCTCACGTGAGATAACGGCAGAGGAGCAAGAACTCAATACTGTGGCTAAGGAACTGCAGGGATTGACTTTGAATTAAAATTTTTTGAAAAATCTTGGTTTTTGAGGCTGGGCTTGAATTGGATACGGAATATAAAATTCAAGACAACCTCACCCAGGACATGAATAGCATTGATATAAATGGAGATTAACGATAAATAAAGTTCAAATTTCTATTCCTGATCAAATAGCGTCCCGAATGGAACAATGCCAAAACGACGGCGCAGCAAGGTGATTGCGCATCTTATTGAAAAAGCAGTTGAACGGCAGCAACAGATGTAGGCTTGAGTCCTTCCTATTTTTCATCTATTTTCAAA
This sequence comes from Legionella feeleii, assembly GCF_001467625.1. Lineage (GTDB taxonomy): Bacteria > Pseudomonadota > Gammaproteobacteria > Legionellales > Legionellaceae > Tatlockia > Tatlockia feeleii. Next base: position 24,440 of record NZ_LNYB01000021.1, on the reverse strand, counting down.
TGAATACTCTCTCAAAAGATTTGCATTTTATCTTATCTCCAGGGAAATAATATGGGTGATTTGCCATCTAAAAATAATAAAGTCCTTATTCCAGGGATGATTGGTAATCTTCTTGAATGGTATGATTTTTCTTTGTATGGTTATTTTGCCTCAGTGATATCTACTCTGTTTTTTCCAACAGATAATCAAACAACAGCCTTTATTAAAACATTCGGAGTTTTTGCAGTTGGATTTTTAATGCGTCCTATAGGGGCTATTATTTTTGGCCATTTTGGGGATCGGTATGGACGAAAAAAAACCTTGGCAACCTCGGTTATTTTAATGGCCGTATCAACAGTCATTATGGGACTGTTGCCCACTCATGCCCAAATTGGCATTTGGGCTGGCATTCTTTTATGCGCTTGCCGCCTGTTACAAGGATTAGCGGTAGGTGGAGAGTTTTCTGGTTCTATTGTTTATATTCTGGAACACGCCCCTTTAAAGCAACGTGGAATGTATGGCAGCTTGCTCATGTTTAGCGCCTTTGCAGGATTACTTTTAGGATCGACCGTTGCAGCATTGACGGGTATTTTGTCCGAACAAACAGCCTACGCAGAAATAGCATGGCGATTTCCGTTTTTGTTTAGCGTTGTATTAGGTGCTGTTGGTTTATACCTTCGTTTACGAATGCCTGAAACACCTGATTTTATAAAGCTTCAAGAAGCGGGCAATACAGCCAAGCACCCTCTGCTAGACTCTTTTCGCGAACATCCATTAAATCTCTTAAAAGCTACCTTACTTGTGTTCTTGCCTGCGATGGGTTTCTATTTATGTTTTGTATATTTGTCCACTTACCTCACAATTTATATGAAGCTTTCCCTTCATACCGCATTAATTATTAATTCAATTAGTATGGTTATTATATTATTTGTTATACCTTGGGTCGGACATTTATCAGATAAATTCGGAAGAAGACCTATTTTGGCAATTGGTGCTATTTCCATTTGCCTGTTCTCTTACCCCTTATTTTTACTCATGATGCGCGGGACCTTTTATTCTGCCCTGCTGACTCAAATGGCGTTTGCGATATTAATTTCACTGTGTTACGGAGCTGTTCCTGCCGCCTTGGTTGAAATGTTTTCAACAAAAATACGCTATACCGCCATGTCCTTGCCCTATAATTTATCGAATGCTATTTTTGGCGGCACCGCACCCCTGGTTGCAACCTATCTCATCAAAATAACAGGGACAATAATAGCACCTAGTTTTTATCTGATGTTTTCAGGCCTGGTCATGTTGCTGGTTGTTTTTTGCATGAAAGAAACATTTAAAGATACTTTATAGGTCTAATGATACGGAAAGTAGATAAATAACCCGTGATTGCGCAATGCTCCAACACAGCTTCGCTGGCTCGGCCGATATACTGCTGCGGGCATTATTCGAAGAGTCAATTCCTGATTAGGCAGGGCCATTAACGCCCCTTACCCAACTATTTGTAGCCATCAAACCTTCAATATCAGAATTTTCTTTATCACTCGTTTGGGTATCACCGTCTTCGGCTAGACTCACATAGTGATAAACAGGTTCGTCGAAACTTTCATTCTCACACAGCCGTGCATTTAAATTATACCTTAATTGAGCGATATTTTTTTCTACGTACGCAAGGCGCTCACTCATTTTATCCGTTCTGGGTAACCGTATTACATCCGGTCTAATTTTTACAGCACTCTCCTTCAGCAGTTCAAATTCATATCCTTCTTTTTTGATAAAACTGACCATCTGTTTTAAGTTAAATTGATAAAGAAAATTATCCTCTTGGTGGCTGTAATCTGTAAACGTAACGTTATTAAGAACTCTCTTCGCAAGATAAGATAAAAGCTCATACATTTGTTTAATTGAAGGTTTATAGTGCCCGCTATCATTATCAATGCTCTTTAAACTTCCATTCTCAAAAACCATGTATCCCGAACCCCTTACCCTTTTGCCATTAGCTAGAAACGAATGATGTAACCTTGGATTGGCTGGCAATCCAATGATTTGCTTATCCTTATTAACTATAAAAATATATCGGCCATCAAGTAACTCGCCTTTCTTATTAACAAATTTTCCTTCCTGGTTAATTGTTATGATGCAATTCGATTGCTTTACAGGTGAAAAATAATATTGTTTTAAGGCGTTAATTTGATTTTGAAAATAAGATTGATCCTTTAAATCGGTGTTATCCACTTCTTGCCAAAAACTTGAAATTATTCGCTCTGCTTTTTTCTCGTCTTTATAGTCTTTATCGAGCTTTATTAACCTTTTAATGCCTTTAGATGATTTCACTAATTACTTCGCCTGATACCCTACTTTAGGGCACACTATATCTGGGCATCATTAAGGAAAAATTAAGAATTTCGGAGAGGAGTCGGCTCAGTAACCAGTACCATGGGGTCAATTCTATGGTTGCGCTACGGTTAGCCGGACAAGTGGCCCTATCAACTACAATTCAATACAGTTTATGGACTGGGCAAATTATGATCATGCAACTCTTTGACGGGATAGTTCATGTCCTGGCCTCTAGTTACGCCTGTGCTAATCATTTTTGTAGGTTATAATGTGCTATTCATAATGATAGCGATAAACTCAATATGCCAAAGCAATTTGAAAGAATAATTGAACTTTTTGGTTCTGAAAATTTTGATTTAAAAAATTTGAAAAAACAGTATAAAAAAGCGGTTTTAAGGTATCACCCTGATAAGGACGGTGAGAAAGAATTGTTTCAAGAATTAAATGATTATTATTTACTTCTTCTTCCGTTAATTAGAGATGGGGATTTGTCAAAAGAAGAAATTACTGATATTCGTGAGGTATTATCAAACTCTTCTGAAACTGTGAGAAAAAAGATATCCAAGCAAATCAGAGCTATTAAGCCGGATTTTTTTTCAGTTCGGATTGATTTAGTAGACATTGGTGTTGCAGCAGCTATTTCCGCACCAATTGGAGCTCTAGCCAATGGTACTAGCGGAATTATAGGAAAATATAGCCTTTCTTTTTTTAGCCCTGCCATGGCAAGCACAGCGGGTACTTTCGCCACATTCGCCGGGATAGGTGCCCTGGCCTATTTCTTGAGCGCTTTTCCTCAGGTTATAACGCAGGATTTCATTGAGGATAGTTCTTTTTTAGAAGAAAACCCAAGAATTAGATCTTTTTTGAAAGATACATCAAGTTTTTTAATCGAATTAAGCTCGTTAACCGTAGCAGCAGCCATGCTGGGAACTCCAATTGCAACAACCCTTATATGCTCAATGGTCATCCCCACTGCGGTTTACGTATTCAACACCCTGAAAAATACTATCAATTTCGTTGAAGATATGCCCCAGGAAAAAAGGCTGGCTTTAACTTATTAGTTGCGGGGCAACAGGCCATCGACCGGACAGGGCAACTTATTTGGGAATTGGATTTCCAGTGCAATGGGATCAGGGCTTGGACTTTGATCATGGATACAACCTTCAAGCCCTGACCTCACCGAAGAAAACCGGCTAATGGATAATCACTAGGTGAGTAAAACACCACTTTGTGAACCACCTACACCAAAAAGACCACCGGAAATAGTACCAGGGGTGGAAGGTAAGGTTGGTAAAAAAATGGTCCATGTTACGCCGTTATTGACGCTATAATACGTTAAAGGAAATGTTGTAGCGCCAATATTATAAGATCCTACGGCAGAGCAGGTATTATTAATGCATGAAGTACTGTATAACGCTGTATCTGTGGCGTTAAGAGGAATATCTGTTTCGGGTGGAAATAAGGCTTGAGACCAGGTCACCCCCCGATCGGCACTCGTATAATAAACCGAGTGTCTGTTAGAGGCATTATCGATATAATATCCTACTGCAACACAATTATTTCCTACACAACTGATCGAATTAAGTATTGCCCCCTGATTTCCCACGGGAAGAGCTGCTATAGACAGTATATGTGCAGCAGACCAGCTAACACCTCCATCTGAGCTTAGATAAGTGAATGGAATGGAGTTAGCAGGATCATCAAATTGCCCTATAGTCGTACAATTATTTCCAGAGCAACTTATCCCAAGTATTTTAGGATTGCTATTACCAACAGGCAAGCTTGCTACAGAGGGAATAATTGGTGCAGACCAACTCACCCCATTATCAGTGCTGCGATAAACTAAAGGCTGGCGTTGATTTGCTAACGTATTGTAGAAACCAGCAGCGGTGCAATTAGTGCCAGTACAGCTTACAGTACCCAAAAAGTGGTTTGGTAACGCTGGCAAACCGGCTGTTGAAGGAGTATAGGGTTGTGACCAGGTAACACCGTTATCAGAGCTGGAATAAGTAAGTGGCTTATGAGAACCTCCTGGCTCTTCATAGAAGCCCACAGCAGAGCATTTACTGCCAGAGCAACTAATAGCTGGCGTATAGGTTTGACTACCTGGCGCAGCAGGAGGAAGACCATTTACTGAAAGAAAATAAGGATCACTCCAGGTAACGCCGCTATCTGAACTTGAAGAAGAAACCGGAAGTTGGGCTCCAGAACCATCCACATAAAAACCAACTGCTGAACAAAACGTTCCATTACACCCTACACCAAAATAGAAAGCCACTCCCAGAAGACCCGTAGTAGGAGGCACTGAGGCAGTCCAAGTCGCTCCGTTGTCACTACTTGTATAAGCGAGAGGAAGACTATCCGCGCCAACTTGATATCCCCCTACAGCCGTAGAAAGCCTGGTGGGACTTTGGCCATTACTCGCTTCACTCACATTTAATGAATTGGCAGGTGCTGGGCCCGCACAGGTTTTTCCTCCAGGAAAGCAAACAAATAAATGATGCGCAGGATCAGGATCATTAGCATTTACCACACCCGATATAGTTAACTTTAAGGTGCAACTTTGATTAGCCGCATAATGTGGCCCTAAAGTAAACTGTCTCGTACACACTGTGGGATCGGTCGGATCAAGCACTTGAGTCACATTCGGAGGAAACCATTTCACAAAATTATTAGCACGAGTTGTTAACGTATTATTCGTCACAATATAGGCTGCATCAACACTTCCTCCCCGGCTAACAGATGTAGGTAAATTCCCTTGAGGAATAATAGTGAAAGGTAGGGCATAGCTCGTCATCGACACCAAAAATCCTGCCAAGCCAATAGAATAAAAACAAGCGTTGTATTTCATTACTCATCCTTTGAGTTAGTTATTTTATCAAATGAAACAGAGATTTCGTTATTTCAGGACCTAGCCTATCTCTAAATAGGCCTGCCATCATTAAATAAATTTCTTCAATTTAATGACTAACCAAACTTCCATCTTCCTTCAAATAGAAGACGTTTTCTTTAAAATAAAATTTCCAGATTTGTTTAAATTACCACGGTTATTTGTCCCAGTATTTCATTAGTATATAAATGAGACTGTGATAAATTATTTAATGTCGGAATTTGATTAATTGAAGCATTTCCAAGTTTAACTCTGCCAAAATCCGCAAACCGATAACCAACACCTACTCGAACATGATTAGCCACCTCGTAGTCAACACCCAGACCTACTTTGTAAGAAAAAGAAGTATTTGTCTCATTGGTGAATTGATTACTAAAGGTAGTAAATGGAGGAACAATATTGACATTGTAATTTCTGGCTGAATTCAACCCTACCCCGATACCTGCTGAAACATAGGGATAAAAAGACATTGAGCGATAGAGCCAGTTATATAATAATTTACTTTCAAATAATACCTGGCGCACCTGTATATCATACGCATAAGAAAATGAATCAGCTGATAGTGCATCCGCCCCCTGCGTCACTATTCCATGCGCATGAAACTTCATTGGTTGATAATAACTCACATTAGTTTGCAAAAACCATTTGGGATTTAATAGGAATTCTATTCCCAAAGAAGCACCATAGATAAATTTACTTTGCGTGGAATGATCTGCAGCGTAACTAAAAAATTGATCCTCAATAGGATCTCTAATAGGAATAAATTGTGAACGACCTATCTTGTCACTAAACGCTGCTCCAGCAGAAAAAGCGATAAGCGGCTTCCAGACCCTGCTTTCCGTTTTTTCCACTTGATCTTTCCATACAGTCTGTTTTTTTACTGTTGATGCAGCCACAGCAGCAGTACTGCATTGGACTACAATTGAAGTTAATCCGAAAGCCAAGAGAAGTCCATATTTACTATTTATCAATTTCTTCATCCCTTAAATAACTCATAAAGTAGTTAATAGTTTTCCATATTGACATGGATAACAGAAATTAAAAAGTACCAGAAATTGCATAATAATCACATAGGTTATGTGGAAGAACTGCAGATAAGTGGACAAGATAAGTTGAAAATATTATCTATCCTCAACCAAATTTCATTTATTTTACCCCAAGCATTATTTGGCGAATAAAATTTATTGCTTTTATTTCAATTCCTTATGATTCCAGATCCAGCTTTTTAAAGCGATTTAAAGGTATGAATAGCCTAAACCCTGCTCGCATTTGCTCTCAATTGTCACCTGATAAGTCTCTAATTTCGAAAGATTTTTGCTGCAAGTCGCGCTATTCCCTTTGCCCAGTTTTAGGAAAAGAAATTTAGAAAACCAAAATAATATTTTATTCTCGCATGGACAGATACCCTTTATAAATTAATCAAGTATAATTCAACCTGATTTTTTGCAAGGGAGCATGCCATACCTTACTATACAACTATACATTAAGTTTTAACTACAAAAATAAGAGGTAGCCGATGAAGAAAACGCAAATGAAACGATTTATTAATGCACTTTCTGAATACCAGGCAAAGTACCTGGAAAAATACGAGAGTCTAACCGCATACCTCAGCAAAAAACTTCCCGAAATTTCTGGCCTGGACGATTTAGATAGTCTGCAAAAACGAGTTAAAAAAGAACAGATAGCACTCGAGGCCATGTATAAAGAAATGGCTGAAACCTACAATACATTAAAGCAAGCCAAGTACACCCCAAAGGGCAAGGAAAGTTTTGAAAAATTTAATAAGGGTTTTGTTGGGACCTTCCAGGTCGCACCGCCAGATTGCAAGCCTCTATTTGATCAAATAGGCACCAAGAGGAAACAAATCAAGGCCGAACAAAATCCCGCTGAGCTCCTTAAAAAGTTAATCAGCCGATTCAAGGCAAATAACTTAGACCTTCAAGCGTTTAATGACTTTCTTATGAATCCCGCAGTGAAAAGCAAAATCAGAACAAACCCTATTTTTGCAGCCAAAGTCGGAAATTTAAATAAGCAAATTATCATACGTTACGCGCAAACCATCGCAAGGATTGATCAAGAATTGTTTTTAAACATTCGAGCGTCGGAATTATTTTCTCCCTGGGCTTTCAAGAGTTCTCCCAGCATTATGGCCAATACTGCCCAGTACAATAATTTGGCTGATTATGTGGGAAGGCTTATTTTGGATGCCAATTCAATTGAAGAAAGAGCCATTATCATAGAGCGCTGGATTTGGGTCGCTCATTATCTATTTGACGAGCTCAAAGATTACTCCGGTTGCCATGCTATTTTATCCGTTTTTTCACGCAGCGAAATTGGCCGTTTAAAGAAAACGTTTGCCAGTTTATCACCGGAATGTCAGGACGCCCTGGACAAAATGTCTAACGAGTTACTTGTCAGTCAGGCCTTAAAACCAATATTCAATGCCCAACAAGCAGTCATTCCTGCCATGCCTCTAATACAGCGCGATGTCACGTTCCTGGAAGATGGTAATAAAACCGTATCTGATTTAAAAAGCAAAGATGAGAAGCGCGAAGAAATGACCAGGAGGACAGGCGGCGGACGGAAAATAATGCACATTTTCAAGCGATTGCAAGATGATCGCAGCACTTTCCGCCTATCAGAAGAAATTGACGCGCCACTTAATGACTTGTTAAGAGAAAGGTTGAAAACGCCCGTTGCCCCTTATGATTCCGACGACGGTTATGAAAGAAGTCAATTGTTAGAGCCTGTCAATAACGAATTAAAACCGGCAAAACCCGTTAAATTTGGCAAAGTGCTTAATAGTGCAAGCGCCACTAATCAACCCAACATGCGTCAGCAACTACTGCAAGATACCATTAAAGCCCTTACTGACTCCGTGCTCAATAATGTTTCAGGTTTTCTAAAGGATAGAAATCAGGAAGCGTTTGAAATGGACGAGAATTATGTCATTGATTGGGAAAAGGAGAACCGCGAGCTTGAAAAATTAGAGCGAGAAAAAGAGGCATTGGTTGATACATTGAAAGGGTTTTCGAACAACGAAAAAAATACCTCCTTGTTAAAGCGTGCCAATGTGCTGATTGAAAAACTTGAAGCCCTGGATTTCAAGCACATTAAAATGCAGCATTTGGAAAGCAAGCTTTATGCAAGACTATATAAACTCAAAGTTGAATTTGCTTGTGCAGCAAGATTCAATGACAAGAATGGTGATCCTGAGCAAATTAGCCTCATCATGGCGGAACTGGAAAAAATTAGTCAATTGTCAGATGGCTGTCAATTTTCTGCTAATTTTTTAAAGTTTTTAAATGCGTTTAATGAGGAAGTAAGGGTGTTTAAGGACTTATCAAATCCTTCACAAGAGGAAGAACTTACCCATACTGAGTTAGAGAACCCAGGCTCTCGTACTACTCGATTTTTGCGCTGCCGTTACTCATTACTGTATGCGCCAGTAATGAAAGAAAAAAGCAGCGTAGACGAAGGCCCAACTCTGCAAACGGCCATTCTTGCTTGATGCAGTATCGGTCGGGTCCTGTGCCCGACCTTATCACCCAACCTATTTTGTTACTCCCAAGCCCGGAACACCGTATCACATCGGTAATTTTATCGTTATATATACTTCACATTTGGAAGGTTGCTGCATGCTTTTCAAAACGATGGGGACAGGACTTTGGTTTTGATGGTTAATACAAAATTCAAGCCCTCCCTACATTATCAATCCATTACATATTGGCCATTGCCATTACAAAATTAGGGATATTCGGCGAGCCCACTCCTACGCCATCATTCCAAAATTGATTTTCTGGCTCAAGTGTTAGAGACGAATCCCAACCAAAGGTCACATTACCGATTGTAAATGACGAAGCGGGAGCGGGCGTATTATCTATTAATGTTGAAGGGGGTTGGGTGGCTCCATTAATCATTATGCTCGGTGGAATAATAAGATTAATTGCCCTATTGGCTAATAAAAGATTATTTTGCTGATATAAGTAAGGTGCTGCCTGGCCAATTGGTGTGGCCTTATTGAGAAGGCTGCGTGCCTGATTCACTAATACCAGCGTTGCCGAGAATAAGGGACAAGCCAGACTGGTACCGCCATCTTGTACTTGTGTCCCATTAGCAATAATCAATAAGCCTGTACGAGGATCACCTAGCATGGCAACATCTGGCAAAGCACGGCGGTTACCAAAATTATTTATAATGCCATAACCTCCTGCGGTAAAACTGCTAATCGAACTTTGCCAGGGAACTGGCCCATAAAATTGACTAATTCCGCCACCTGTTCCTCCAGTGTATGATAATACCCCACCGACTGATTCCACAGTTCCCCAAACGGTTTCAAACGCATAATTGTAATTATTGTCGACAAACAAGGCTGTTGCGCCAACTGCTGTAACATAGGCTGAACTTGACGGATAATTGACAGTTACTAAAGGCGGCGAGCCATTGCATTTTCCTGCGTTGGTATAGGTATTATCACCACAGTCACCTGAAGAAAAGTTAATACTAATTCCCGCAGCGGCAGCAAGCTGTAAACTTGATTCAAGTGCCGCATCAAAGCTTTCAGGGCTGCTCCAACTATTCGATATCACATACGCATTGGTAAAACCGGCAATAGTATAATTATTCTGTATTAACGTATTAATGACATCCATTAACGTAGTTCGCTGGTCAGTACCTAAAACCAAAACGGTATTATCTCCTGAGGCGATGGTATGTGACGCTTCAATATCGAGAACAATCTCTCTACTGAAAGATGATGCATTTGGACAATTTGTAAAGGGACTTCCATCAGGGTTCACGATTGCAAAATTTTTTGCAGGACCTGAAATAATAAAAGGGGCGATGCCATTCATCTTAAAATACTGATTCGCATCACTTAAGATTTGTGCGGGCCCATTGGTACCACATTTATCGACAATGACTAAGGTTTGTCCCAAGCCATTTAAACGTACTCCATTAATTTTAGGAATATTACTTAAGTTATACGTTTTTCGTAGATTGGCACCAGAAAATCCCTGTAAGGAAATAGTAGTAGGGAGTGCGGTAGGGATGAAATTATTCTCGAGGAAATTTAAATCATGAGTTGTACTTTGAGTTTCCGCTTTAGCATGACCGATGTTTTCCTGAAATTCGGGTATGGTATTTAGTCCTGTAATTTCAGCCACATATTGAGCAATCTCAGGCATTAGTCTCGGGGTACCTGCATTGGCGTGAAAAACTTTATTTTTATAGCGATAGTAGTTCATTTGCACATGCAAGGCCTGTTCAATTTGTGCCGCAGAACCAGTGACACGAATACTGTGATTCACTATGTTGGCCTGCATCCCATGATTCAGAAAAAAATGAGATACCTTTTCTTCTGCTTCTTGGTCGGGTGCAAATTTTTCTTCAAAAAGAGCGCGCGTTAAAAACTGCTGGTAACGTGGACTCTTAGGATCATAAACATCCTGAACCAATTGATCCAGGTCTTGTTTGTTACGTAATTTTAACCAGACATTAAATGAGAATTGAGTGTCTGCTGCGGCCTCCTTAATTAAGCGGGCTTGATTAAGTAACTGTGCCCCAGGGTTAGGTAAACTGACTAAAGTCGTTGTTTGAGCCGCAAAGGAAGTCATAACAATAAACCCCAATGGCAACAAAAATTTAAGTTTTGTCATGAAAGAGTTCCCTGGATTAACTTATAAAAAATAAGCTGGAGATAGGGCTATAGGTAATAAATCCCAGCTCATCGCCTGTGGTTAATGAGAATATATAGCCATCTTGCGTGCCAGCATAAATTGCACTGGCATCTGCATTGACAAATAAGGTGTACGTTATTTGCGATAATAAATTCCATGTAGGGTTGGTATTCGTCAAACTATTACTGGTGTAGGTGTATTCAAAATCAACCGTTCCGGCTGGTAAGGTACTGTTGGATGAAATTTTGCGAATATTGACATACAGCTGGTTATTGACCGCAAAAATATTTTGGATGGGGACAGCCAAGTTGGATTCAGGCCCTATAATTTGAATCCAATTAGTACCGTTATCGGTAGAATAATAAGCATTACCGTCATTACTTCCTGCATAGAGCGTATTTGCAGGTGTAATAAAAAGGCTATTGACTGCGCCAGCCCCCGGATTTGTTGTTGCATTCCAGGTTATTCCATCAATAGAATAATAAACATGCCCGTCTTGGGTTCCGGTATAAATAGTTAAGACATTGCCGATGGACGTAATAAAAACACTGTTTACCTCTGTTCCACCTGGAACGGCTGCAGTTGCATTCCACGTAACGCCATTATTAGTTGAGTAGTAGACTTTACCATCTGCACTACCTGCATAAAGTGTAGTCGGTGTTGCAAAGACACTATTCACTGAAAATCCAGGTGAAGGCGTTGTTGTCGTATTCCAATTTAAGCCATTATTTATTGAAAAATAAACTTCTCCACCTGCTGTGCCAACAAAGATTGTGCCGCTTCGGGTAAAGGTAGCTTCTACGGTATGATTGGTATCAATCTGCGCCAGGGTAAAAGTACTTCCTCCCTTTTGAGCTATACCACCATCTACCAACCATTGATCAACCTGATATCCGGAGTTTGGCCTGGCAGTAAACGTTAAGCTACTTCCAGCGAGTACTGTCTGCGGATTATCAGGATTAATTGCCCCATTTACACCTGCTATAGGCGTAATTAGATATCGTGCAATAGGGATAAAGATAATATTCAAGATATTGGGAAAACTTGGTTGATAGCACTCAAATGTACCTCCCTGCTCACAAACAACAGGTCCGCCGTGTATATCGCCTGTCAAAAGATTGCCATTAATTGATAAGCTCAGTGTACAAGATTTTTGATACGCTAAAGTAAATACACTCGAACAATTATCCCCTGAGGTAATTTGAGTTACCCCTCGAATGGGTTGCATCGCCAAAGTATGTGTTTTGTGTGATTTGTTGGTGACGGTATATACGACATTTGCCTTACCCATAGGAGTAAGATAGAGACTGGTCGGGTAATTGGGATCAGGTATAACAGTCCATAATGGGATACCTGTATAAGCATTGTTTAAAAAAAACAAAATAACTAATGCAATGGTTATTTTAACGAGTTTTCGCATTGATAAAATCCATTTCCCCGGTATTATTTCGGGCTGCGTTGCAAAAATAAAGATTAGGCTATAATGCTCATCTTTTATAGGGCAGTAAATATCTAAAATCCAATCGATTTCAAATGCCGTCACCTTTATGGAGTTCTCATTTTGCTATATGTGCGGTGGTATTGTAAACGGCATAAGTTATCATGATTTAGAGTACTATGAGGGTCAAGGTGTGAATTTTGATGGTTAAATACAAAAATCAAACCTTGACCATGATGCTGTGATGGTCGGAATTTGCTGTTGCCCATTTAAAATAATTCATGCGACTAACGGTTAAGTTTCTCATTAAGTATACGACGAATCTCCTCAGCGGGATCGGGCAAATCATCGTTGTTTCTCGGTGGATTGAATGCATCTTTTAAACCACCTCCAGAAATATTTTTTAAATCCTCATTTTTAACGATTTTCTTATTTTTAGAGGGTTTTCTTGGAGACTCTTTCATGATTTTGTCCTATAGCAAAGAAGGTACTTTTTAATAATAGATCAATTTTTCTTCAGTTGAAAAAATAATAATCAGAAAAATCCATCTTCTCATTTAATATGAAACGCATAATGCGCTCACGTTTCTATATTTTTTAACTTTTAGAGAAGTATACTCAATGGAATTTCGTGCTTGAGAATTTAGGAATTTAGGAGTTTCTATAATGAATCAATATTCAGGTGAATGTTTATGTGGCTCTTGTCGGTACGTCATTACCGGAGAGAAACCAACCGCGATGTTTTTATGTCACTGTAGTCGATGTAGAAAAGAAACTGGTACCATCCATGGGGCCAATGTTTTCTTTAGCAATGCTCTATTAGCATGGGAAAGGGGTCAGAATAATATTACTTATTTCGCGTTGAAGGGAACAAGAAAGCAACGTGCATTTTGCACTATTTGTGGAAGCCCACTTCCTCGACAGGAAGAGAACTCTCATGTGGTTTTACCTGCAGGAACACTGGATAGCGATAGTTCCCTGGAGCCAACAGCCCATATTTATTTTGCCAGTCGTTCCGCTTGGGAAGATGGGTTAGCTGATTTAAAACGATTTGATGAATTACCAAATACCGATCATTAACACTGGTTATAATTTTAATGGTCGTTAACTATCCAGTTCATTGGCCGCTTATTTTGATTTTTTGCTTTTGAAAAACGCAGGGAATTGCGCGCTGTGGTTGTTTGTATAGGCACTCTTTTTTCATTACACTAGGCCGGATTGAATGAATAGGTCGCCAGATTTTAATCAATATGTTATTTTTCAAAGCTCATTTGGTATTTAGGAATAAACATGAGAATAGCCATTAAAACTATGCACTGTTTTGTCATTACAGGATTGCTACTCAGTTTAACCGCCTGTATGAAAACAAAGCATCAAGCACATGAACCAGCTTCTTATAAAGTTAGGGGTAAAGTATATACACCTCTTAGATCTGCAAAAGGGTATAAAGCACGAGGACTCGCTACGTTTTATGGTAAACGCTTCCATCATCGTAAGACATCTAATGGAGAGCGATACAATATGTATTCTATGACAGCAGCACATCCTACGCTTCCATTTAATACCCGACTACGAGTCAGGAATCTAAAAAATGGACGAACAGTCGTAGTTCGTATTAATGATCGCGGCCCCTTTTACAGTACGCGACTTATAGATCTTTCTTATGCTGCTGCTAGTCGCCTGGGAATCACAAGTTCGTCTATGGTAGAAATACAAGCTCTAAGTTAGAAATATCAATTTGATCATTTTTCCAAGCACACAGCAATTGCATGGAATGTTTTTTATTAACTGCGAGACTACGAGGTTTTTGACTAGCCTCTTCTGCTCATCAGTAAATTTTTCTGATCTACCGCCTTGCCGACCCCGAGCAGCCTCAAGACCAGCAAGAGATCGTTCTTTTAATTGTCTTTAGAACAGTCGCTTGACCTTAGCCAGCACATAGGGGATAGAGCACCAACCAACAACGCCCTCTATGATCAATACCAGTCCTAATGCAATATAAAAATACTTTCCCATTCCAAACAGTGCCGCAATACACAGTGCTAAACCAATTATTGCCCGGTTTATGCGATCTGTTTTATCTATATTACATATAAATCTCATCTTACTTCCCCAGTTAGCTAATCAATGGTTTAAGACTTTCTATGGCCGCCCTGACTGAGTTTGGCATAACGAAAAATTTTTTTCATGGACACATTTCCACTTAAGTCCCGGGCTAAGTGAATACCCTGTTTATCAGTGACTTTCTGCAAGCTTGAGTATTTCTTATTATTCGATAATATGAAACCTCTTTAGGGATGTAGAAAGAGCACATTTGATGAGCCACTCCATTCAAACTGGCGAAGCGACATTGAATTTTTATAGCAGAATATTGAGCGAAGATTCCAACCCTGCCCCAGTTTTACATCAATTAGAAAATCAAAATTCCGGCCTTGACCCATTCATAGGATATCAGGATCTCATATAAACGAGCATTATAATGAATAGTATTAATTACATCGTTGATAACAGTCCTAACGCTAGGGATAACTCCCTTTTAAGAGAGAAAATACTGGAATTTAATTCCAGAATCCTCAATGAACAGGCTAGCCAATTTAGTATTTTAGCTAAAAACAAACAAGGGGATATGATAGGAGGTGCCACTGTATGGGAGCACAGTGATGCGTTGTATATTGATATCTTATGGGTAGATGAAAAATATCGTAAAAACCGTATAGGTTCTCATTTAATTAACAAGGTTATCGAGCAAGCCTTGAGCAAAAATATTCTGAAAATATTTGTTGATACCTATGAATTTCAAGCAGAGGACTTTTATATTAAGCAGGGATTCCTTGTCATAGGACGTCTGGACAATTATTTATTAGGCCATGATAGAATTTATCTTAGAAAAGATCTAAAGCCAGCCCTCTAATGGGCATACAAAGAATGCCATTAAGATCAAGTTTTCTGCCAAATAGGCCAGATCAAAGAATAAGTTACACTTCCCCATGAGCGTTTTTCCAGTTTAGCCCATTTGGGTTGAGTGGTGGTGGTTAAATACAAGATTCAAGCCAAGCCCCTGTTGTATATAGAGTTTTCCCTCAAACTACTTCCCTCGATGAAGATAAATCTGGCCTGGTCGCATGCGTTATGCCAAGCCAAGAATGTGAAAGACACCTATATGTACTAAAATTATACAGTACCAACTGAAAATTGTCTTTGATCTGCCGTGCGGAGTTTGCTATGAATAGAAAATTACTCAAGTCAAAAAAACCTCTCAAACAAGGTAAAAAACTATCCACTGAGGAATTAAATAAAGTGGCCGGAGGGAATTGTTCAACAACTAATCCAAACCCTCCACCCTATTGTTTAAGGCCAGCAGATACAACTAAAAAAACATAAAAAATTCGTTGTACAAGCATGTGTCATAGGGGGCAGGGCTTAAATTTTGATTGTTGAATATACGATTCAAGCCCTGCCCCCATTTGTGCGAGCGCCAAATTTAAACCACCTTTTGCAGTAGGCCAGACCCTTGTTTAAGGTAATGCTAATCTTTCACGCGTCCCCCATAACTTAATCAAACGGCAGGAGCGCTCACAGTAACCTCTTCGTTAGCGACTCTAGGCGTTTTAGGCATACTGAAACGCTGTGCCTGTTCCATGGCCTTTACAATGTATTGCGTGACCAGCTCGTCTAGGCGCTCTTTATAGCGCTCAAACTCCTGTGTTGTTTTAGGTAGGGGTTCGCGCTTAATAGCAACTTGTGCCTGTTGGTAATAAGGATTAGCAACACCTCCCTGCTCATTGATATGCCAAAATATATCGTCTGGCAACTTAATACACGCTTTCTTTATTGCTTGTCCCGCTTCATTTTTTTCCACAAGTTTAGACATAAACAGGTTATTATCATGAAAGAAACGATAAAGACGATTGGTTTGGGGTGTGGACAGAAGCCTGGCTAATTGCCGCTCCTGAAAGTGAGTAACCTCATCAAATAAACGTTTGGAGATAACTTTGCTTCTTAATTCTTGAGGTAGTAAGTGAGTTATTCGCGCTATCTCTGTCTCATCATCGCTCGCGATGATAATTAGGGCCAAGCTGTTGCATCGAAGAAATGCAATATCACCAATGCTTTTGACGCTAGCTGGAAGTGTTAGCGTTTTTAAATTGACACACCCGGAAAATGCCGCACTACCAATGGCCGTAACCCCAGCAGGAAGTGTTATCGCTTCCAAACTCCTACATTCCCCAAATGCTGTAGCACTAATTGCGGTGACCCCAACAGGAAGGGTTATCGTTTTTAAGTGGATACACTCGAGAAATGCTGCAGCATGAATAGCAGTGATTCCAGCAGGAAGGCTTAGAGTTTTCAGGTTGACAAACCTATAAAATGCCGCACTACCAATGGCTGTAATGCTGGCAGGAATTTGACAAGAACCATCGACAATATCACTCTCACTAACTCTAATAAGAGTTTGGCCGTCACGACTTAATTGCATGCTTTCTCCACTTATGACTAAAATTTCAATTGCCTACTGCATAGGATTACGTATTTAAATTTTGTTAACAAAATTGCTCCAAAAGGTGTAACCTTAGTTAGGTGGCAAAAAACAGAAATTAAAACACCAAATAGATCATAAAAAACTCATATTATTTCATAATTAAACATTTTGATCAATAAAACCAATGACACTGGGCTTTAATGCTACTCCTGCCAGAAGCTGGAGAGCAGTCGGTGAAATAACTCAAAACGGGATCCCTTAAGAGAGTCTATGGGGGCAGGGCCTCGGCGGGAGGTAAAAATAGTCCTCCTGCTGGAATTATTCGGATTGTTGTAGCTCCCCGTGATATGCAATGATGGTGGAATCCCACTGACATCTTTTTTTTTTCAAAATTTGACGGGATAAGTCAGGGTCAGTGCTTGAGTTTTGAGCGTTGAATACAAGATTCAAGCCTGCCCCATTTATCTTCCAGTTGTTAATAAAATTTTTGTCCCATTTTCTGTCGCTACCCGAAAGTGCAACTATAATGTTTTATATGGATATTTTGCATTTATTTGTCGAGACAATATGATTCCTCCAGACATACCCGAAAATGAAGCCGGGCGCTTGGCTACGCTCTATAAATTAAAAATACTTGATACTGAGCAAGAGGAACGCTTCGATAGAATAACACGTATTGCATGCAAGCTTTTTGAAGTTCCCATTTCTGTTATCTCATTTCTAGAAGCAGAGCGCCAATGGATGAAATCTACCCAAGGGTTTGACATAAAAGAAGCCGAGAGAAAGACGTCATTCTGTGGCCATGTGATTCTTTCGGATGAAATCATGGTAGTTGAAGATGCAACCAAAGATAAGCGATTTCATGACAATCCTTTTGTCCTGGGAAAACCCCATTTCAGATTTTATTTAGGCTGTCCTTTAAAAATCAAAGGATACAATGTAGGTGTGATTTGCTTAATTGATAATAAGCCCAGAGCAAGAAATGAAATCGACCATAATGTGATTTACGATCTTGCTCAAATGGTTGAAATGGATTTGGAGCAATTGCAAGTCTCTATCACTGATGAATTAACCGGATTATCTAACCGTAGGGGATTTTTAAAGCTGGCGTCCTATTTGTTTCAAAAGTGCCAACGTGGAAATCAGCTTTTCACGTTATTATTTTTTGATTTAGATCAATTTAAGTCCATCAATGATCAATTCGGCCATGCAGAAGGTGACATGGTATTAAAAATTTTCGCAAACTGCCTTCTCCAAAATTTTCGCTATAATGATGTAATTGCACGTTTAGGCGGTGACGAGTTTTGTGTATTTTGTTCCGGACTAAACCAAAAAGATGTCTCTGGTATTATTCAACGCTTAAAAGATTCATTAAAATCTGCAAAAACAAAAGATTATACAATCCAATTCAGTGTGGGTGTTATCCAATATGATCCAAAACAGCATCGAACACTTGGAGATATGATGGCTCTTGCTGACTCTGAAATGTATGTTTCTAAAAGAGGAAATAGTAGCCTTTGAGAATCCTTATAGATACTCAAGTGCTCCTCTTGGCGACGTTTTGGCTGTTGGCGTTTAGCGGTCAATCGAAGACGTTGTTAGGTTTTAAAAATTCCAAGCCTACTTTCTATCGTAATTTATCCTCATCATTAATTGGAAAGCAACATGATCCCAACTTTTAAAACTGAGCGCTTGATTCTTCGTGAAGTTACTGAGGCTGATTTAGCAAACTATGAAAAATATTTCATCGATTATGAGGTCATAAGATATTTAACTGCCTCTGTGCCATGGCCATACCCTGCTGAAGGTGTTCGGGATTATTTAAACCAAGAAATCGTTCCTTATTTAGGTAAAGAAAGATGGCTATGGGGTCTATTTCTCCAAAAATCCCCTGGCGAATTGATAGGTGCTATTGAACTGAGGCGTATAGCTAATCCAGATAACCGTGGATTTGGTTAGGCAAGAAATATTGGGGGCTAGGTATTATGACAGAAGCTTTAATTCCTATTACAAACTACGCATTTGACGTTCTAGGGTTTGAAAAAATGATTTTCACCAATGCCGTCGGTAATAACCGATCTCATCGAATTAAAGATAAAATGGGCGCTCGACTGCTATATACCGAACCAGCTAAATTTGTAGATCCTGGATTTAAAGAGCATGAAGTATGGGAGCTGTCGAAAGAAGCTTGGCAGCGTAGATTCATTTATCCTGGATGAAAAACAATGGCCAATTTATAATCTTAATGGTTGTATGATTTTCTGAGTGCCTTCTTTCATGTATTATTGTTACTTTATTTTATAAAAAACATATAAATTGACATTTGAGTAAATTAAAAATGCAAAGTAAGCATGAGTCCCCTGCCAGCCGGCCTAATCCTGTTCAACCTGAATACTTGTCAGATAGTATTCCTCTCAGCGAAGAGTTTATAAACCTGCAAATTAAATTGTATTCTGTGTTGGGAAGTATCAAAAGAACGGGTAACCCCGCTTTTATCAATACATGTCTTGACGAATGCCGTCAAATATTGGCTCCTGAAAATAACCCGATTCCTGCGTCTTACGCGCCCACGCCTGCTGCTTACGTATTTGCACCACGCTCAGATCAGCAAAACTCCAACAAACGTAAAGAGCCTTCTGATAGTTCGACTGCCACGACTACCAGTACCCCTGCCCATTCAAAAAGACGTGCTAAAAGAATAAAGACGGACAATAAGCCTCTTGCAGATTCAGAGAAAAGCAAGGAAAAGGCAACTGATGCAGATTCTGCGCCAACGGTTTGTGCAGAAAGTAGTGAAAAAACCAAGGGAAAAACTAAGAAGGTCGCGACAGTAAGAAAAATCATTTCACCTGACTTAATTGAATTTATTGAGTTGAAGAAGGCGAATAGCGCAGAAATGGAAGAGCAACAAAAGATCATATTGGCAAAAAATGCGAGATACTACAGCCGCCTTTCCATGGAGCATGTGTCGTCTATAGGTAAAAGAGCCGATACCCATAAAGAAATTAAACGGGGCTTTCCAGAAGAACTGAAACGAAAGTTCACCTACTCTCACCATATTACTTATCCATTTACGGTTAAAAAAATGGCGGATAGCTTACCTAGAAGCGAACTCTACAAAGATCCTGTTAAAAGGCGCAATTATATCGAGTCGCAAGTCATGCCAGTGGCTAAAACAAATCCGGCACTTGCAGTACAAAATTTAATGTACTTATATCAACACCACCTATTGTGTAACATCTATTTGCGAATGCATACAGGAAGTCAATTAGGGGATGTTATTTTACAAAGTTTGTCTCTCCAGGGATTTAATTTTGATAAAAATACTACAAAATCATTAAAATCAGCCTTTAACTCAAGTTACGATCAACTCGCCAGAAAAACGGTATTTGAAAAGCTTCGCATTATGCCTCAGGTGAACGTTAGCAGTGAGAGCGATGATTCTTTGAAAGGTTTGGAAGGTACTGATATTGCTTTAGTCACCTTAATTGAAAATAAAGAAAAACCGATAAAGCCCGGTGAAACTATTAATAGCCCATTCCCTAACTCACTCAAAATTGATAAAGACACTAACTTCTATGACGAAAAAGGAACATTAGTTGGTATTTATCGTCGAGGCATTATCCCCCCCGAATTAATAAGCAATAAACTTAGGAATGATCTTTCCGATATCACTCAAACCACATTAAATAGAATTGGAGCGTCATCCAAGGTTGAAAAAAGCAATGTGAAACAAAAACGGTTCATCCGATCAGCGCCTTTTGGAATTGTAGGCGCAAGTTTGGCACGAGTAAGGCCCACGCTATTTTCTGAATTCAGGCCTGATATCGAAACTGAGATGAAGCCGATTGTAGAAATTGCAGATTCACTGTACCAGCAATGGGCACCAAATCAGTACCAACAGCGTTGTGAAGATCTGGGATATGCCAAAGCATTTACCCTGAGTGGTTCACGCCATCTGTTGACCATGGAAGCTAATTTCGACAAGCAAACTACAACTCATACGGATAAAAACCAAAAACGAATAAAGGGGTTAAATCCATTATTTGTTATCTACCCATCTAACCCGGCTCAAGAGGGGCCAGCAACTAAATCCTATAAAGGCGGCTATACTTTCTTTCCAGGGGTTCTTGTTTGTACTAACAACAGTTCTAATTCTTGCCATGAAGGTTTTTATGTGGACTTGGAAGAAGGTGATGTATTTTTATTTGATTTTGATAAGTACATGCATTGTAATACCGATATTGAGGTTCCCGAAGAGGTAAAGCAATTGTGGCACCGCATCTCTTGCATTTTGTTTAGTAAAGACGTCAAACAAAAGATTAAACCCCCAGCTATTTTTGAACATTCCGATGATGAAGACAGTGCCTACTTTGAGGAAGAGGCTGATTCACGTATGACAGATGCATACGGCCAACTTCCAGGATATTTCGAGCCCTTCGACCAAAATAATATCCCGGAGGACTGGATGCAGGATTCTCAATGGGCAACGATGATTGGTGAGAAAGAACCCGATTTACCCACGGCAGAAGCAGGCTTTGCACCCCAGGAAGCAGCAGAGCAAGAAGCAGCAGAGCAGGATAAAGAAAATCAAGAGTCTATTCAGGTCAATCAGCCAGACCCTTTATCTGCCCAAGCTGAAAATAATGAGAAAATAGCAATTAAATATCTTAAGTCAATTGCCCCCCATCGAATACTGTTTTTCAAAAAAATGAGTTTATCTCAACCCACAAGCAAAGATTGCGTTGCAGATACATCTCCAAAAGTCAGTGGGGGCTAAGCGCTCAATAAACCTGTTAGTGACCCATAACTTTTGCTATTAATGCGTTTTTTATAAAAGAGGCATGGAACAAGGATGATAGGGGATCAATTAGCGGTTTTTGTTGAAAAGTCAAACAATAATTGTTGCGGCCCGCTTTTATAATTCACCGGCCCGCATTTATCTGTAAAAGTGGGATCAAGCGTAGCCTGGTTGCGTGCAACCAGGATTTCAATTTAATTCCCTATCCCTCATTCACCAAAATCACACCATGAGAACTCTCTACTCCAGTTTTTCGGTAACAAACCTTCACTGACATACCGATGGAAACTTGAGTAAGGCCAATCGATAACTTCTTTTACCAATCCGTGTTTCATGACATACTCAATTTGCTTGTAACCACCTTGCAGCCGCATCTGCGGTGTCCTCCGGTCTCGTATTGAAAGCAATCGCCGCAGTGGGCGCAGCCTTATGTACAAGGTTGATCACCTTTTCAAACATCACTAATCCTTTAGATGGTAGTCGCATGCCAGCACCAATGACCACGCAATCATAGTTTGTCGATGTAAGCTGGCTCTCTAATGTTGAGCAACCCCTTTCGTCGGGTGTGATCATACATTCATCCGCTTGCCATCCGCGTTCTTCCAATTTGTTAATCCCAATTGCAATCCCAATATGGATTTTCTCTGCATTGAGGCCTGGTGGTAAAGCGGGGTCGGAAAAATCCACTGTTTCCGGTTTCTGTCCGACAAATAATACACGTTTCATGTGATTCTCTCCTTGAGTGGAATGCTTTAATAAGATCTCACTTTCAGTATCCAACTAAAGTACCATAATTGTGTTAAGTTAATATCTTTTGTCGGAGTTGATTATTATGATGTACTCAGATTTCACTGTTAAATCGTCTTCTCTTTTAATATTAAAATAATTTATACGTTGACTTACCACTTCTTTTGGCCTGATTAAATATATTTATCAGACTTATCGAAGCTTGTGGAGGCGCGGATTCAACTCTTTAATGCAACCGCTCTTTTCTCATCATTTGTATGGGACAAAAATAACATCGTTGGTGTTTTAAAACCTAATGTTTTTCTCGGTCTAAAGTTGCACTATTCAGTTGAATCTAAAGTCTAATTACTCTCTCCTCTCAATAAGAAGATTCTTTCTCTAAAGAAGTTATTAATCGTTCAAAACATTGGGGTTGTATTGGCTTGAGGAGAATAGCGTTCATACCTACTTCAAGGCATTGTTCAATCTCAGGAAGTTGAACACGCTCAGAAATAGCAATTATGGGTGTTACTTTTAGCTGCATTTTTTGTGCTTCATTATTTCTTATAGCAATACAAGCATCAATTCCACTTAGTTTAGGCAACCCAATATCCATCAAAATATAATCATATTTTTTATTGTTAGCCATTTTCACTGCTGCTTGGCCATCTTCAGCAAAATCCACCTCGAATTGCCGTAGATGTAACATGAGATGAATGATTAAGCGCGTTTCAAGTTCATCCTCCACAAGTAAAATCTGTTTCATTGATTGTGACATTTTGCCCACCTTATCCCGTACATCAGAATTTTGAATAAATAAATTCCTAAGCCAGTTATTGACTGACTGTTGTTTTAATAGCTAACGATTAAGAGTGATGAATAAGATGGGGAGCTACTCTGTGTATAAGATGTAGTTATCCATGATCGGCAATGCTGGTCTAACGGAAGATATCTATAAATCATGCCCTCCTTGGCTATTTACTACTAACGTCCCTACTTCCAACATTCTTGAATTTAATTATTCATCAATAGTTCGAATTCTGTCTAAATTAACTACGCGCTTTGTTCGGTTTTTTAATTCCCTTTTTGGATCAGGAGCATTTAAAATTTTCTTTAATAGAGTAAGCATACATTTTCTCCTGGTTTTACAATTAAGTGGCGGAATGAATAATATGAGTAACAACACCTAAAATGACTAAACTCGTTTCATCATTAACAACAATGGGTAAATAATTGGGATTTTCTGCAACTAAATGAATCCTTCCTGGTAGGATTGCCAATCGCTTAACAGTCAGCTCACCGGCCACAGAAGCGATTACAATTTTACCGTGCGTGGGTTTTATATCTTTATTCACAACTAGCATGTCGCCATCTTGAATATTGGCATTGACCATGGAATCACCAGAGGCAGTCACTAAAAATGTACTCCCTGGTTGTTTGCTAAAATGAGTGTTTAAATCGATATAATCTTCTATATAATCATCGGCAGAAGTTGGTGAACCTGCTCGTACTGTGCTTGAAAACAAGGGCATCGCATAATTGGTAACGCCAGTTGCCAGAAAGGCTTTTACATCTTCTAACCGTGAGGCCGGTATCCGCAATGGATGCGTGCTCTCGCCGTAGGTGTTACTACCCTTTGGTCGTCCAGAGCCTTCTCGCTTACCGCCTCGTGGCATATTAATTTCCTTTTTGATAAGTGTTCATTTATCAAAATACTAATCAAAGCTGAGCTTAAAGTAAAGAGTAATTTTACTCTTACTGTTTTCAGTGATTTGCCAACATCTTTGATGGATATTCGATATCACTTGTCTATCCAGGAATTATATTTCGTGCAGTTATCATAAAACCTACATCAACCCATCGTTTTTATTTAAGCTTGGATGGCACAGCAAAAATATATGATATTAAAACTAAGAAGGTGTTTAATAGCTCGAATGAAATCTTTAAGAAGGCAAATGACTTGAACCTAAAGAGGGTGTTTCTGAAGTAAGCATCACAGCAAAACCATTTTTTGAAGCCAAAGGATTTAAAGGAGTTATGCTCGAATCTGGTGTATGTGAAAAATAAATTAGGTGGCGTATCCTGTTGATTGTTCGCCAAGAACATAATCAACAAAAGGA
>NZ_LNYB01000020.1 GCF_001467625.1 Legionella feeleii | reverse complement strand
CCTTTTGTTGATTATGTTCTTGGCGAACAATCAACAGGATACGCCACCTAATTTATTTTTCACATACACCAGATTCGAGCATAACTCGTTTGTTCGCTATCTAAATAACGTAGACAAATCGCCGTGCACGGTGAAAAGCTATGCGTATTGCTTGAAATTATTTTGGGATTACTTAGTTGATAAACAACTTGATTGGAAAGCTATTAATCTTGCGAGCTTGTCTGGATTTGTAGGCTGGTTAAGACAATCAAAAGAAACAGCTCAAATAATCGATTTACATGAAATCCAAGTCGCTAGGAAACCTGCCACTATAAACGTTATCCTGGGTTGCTTATCTAGCTTTTATCGGTTTCATAACCAACTTGGTAACACAGACGTTAAAGTTACTGAAACAGTAAACTTGCCCAATAATCGATATAAAGCACTTTTGCATCATATATATAAGAACAAACCATCACAAAGACGAATTGTGAGTGTAAAACAGGTAATACAACCGCCTAAAACTATTACTAAAGATCAGTTCGTTCAATTAAGAAATGCCTGCACTAATTACCGAGATCAGTTTTTAGTGTGCTTATTATATGAAACAGGCATTCGCATAGGACAAGCCTTAGCTTTAAGACATGAGGATATAATTTGTTGGAATAATGAGATTCATATTAGATATCGTTCTAATAATTTAAATGGCGTTAGGAATAAAACAACTACTCCTAATATAATACAAGTATCTGATGAGCTCATGGGATTATATAGTGGCTACGTCAGTACCTTGGATCAAAATAAACTCACCGAATATGTGTTTATAAATCTTACAACATATGAAGCGCTGCATTATTCCGTAGTTAAAAAGTTATTTGTTACGCTAAGCCGAAAATGTAATTTATACGTTCGTCCTCATATGTTGCGCCATTCCCATGCCTCTGATTTACTCAAATCAGGCTGGGAAATGTCTCTTATTCAGAAACGTTTAGGCCATGCAAGTGTTCAAACTACTATAGATATTTATACGCATATAGATACCAAACAGATGAAACAAGCGTTTAAACAATTTCTCTCCAACAAGGAGAAAAATTGATGAAAGCACATACTCTTAATCAAAGCTCATTAGAAAATCATGATACTTTATTCGATAAAGACGAATGGTTAGCATCCGATATTGGACTTTTGCCTGACGTAACGCATTCAATTTACTTAATAAAATTTACAAAAATAACAACGCCATGGCTAAAGAAAGCCGCTAAAAAATTCGTCAGATTCCAAGCCGCCACGAAGAGTTTTGCTACGTGTCGAGGTTATATAAGAAGCTTGAATCATTTTGATGATTATTTAAAAACTATTGAAGGCTCATTTACTGCAAATAATATAAATCGCTCTCATGTTGTCGGCTTAATGCAGTATTTAACTCAGAAAAATTTAAAGCCAATGACAAGGGGAATTATTCTCATTAATTTGCGTGTATTTCATCAGATTGGTCTACTTGAGGGTTGGCTAGATTGGCCAGAAAAACCCATTATCTATAATAGCGATTTACCACGAGATATTAATAAATTACCTAAGTTCATTAGTAATCACGTAATTAATCAACTAAAAGCGCATCTACATAACTTCCCTCAATGGATGCAGAATTTTATTACCGTTTTAATGGAAACAGGAAGACGTATAAGTGAGGTATGCTCGCTAAGTTTCGATTGCCTTGAGCATGATGGAGATGGTGATTTATTACTTCGAGTAAAAGAACAGAAACTAAAGCGTATTCGCTTAATTCCTATATCAAAAGAGTGTATTGAAGCTATCAAGGCACAGCAAAACTTAGTTTTAGCAAACGAGGCATCAAAATATCTTTTCCCCAGCCAACGTTTATCTAAGTCCCCTACTGTTTCAGCCCCACATATAAACCGCTCATTAAATCAGCTCGCGATAGATCATAATATTAAAGACAGTAATGGCATTATCTGGCAATTTAGCTCGCATCAATTCCGACATACTATTGGAACACAGATGATTAACTCTGGAGTACCTCAAGTAATGGTTCAACAATACTTAGGCCATGAATCACCAGAAATGACAGCTCGATATGCTCACATACATAATGAAACTATGAAAAAGGCATTTACTGAGTATCAAGAGAAAATAGTAGATATAAAAGGCAAGATAAAACTAGGCGATGAAATAATTCATGCCAAATGGCTTAAAAGGAATATAATGAGCCAGGCTTTACCTAATGGCATGTGTTCCCTACCCTTAACACAAAATCGCTGTCCCCATGCTAATGCTTGTCTCACTTGCACACATTTTAGAACGTCGAAGCAATATCTTGAAAGGCATAAAACCCAACTTGAAGAAACAACAAAGGTTATTGAAAATGCAAAACAAAATGGCTGGCAACGCATCGAAGAAATGAATAATGAAGTGGCTTGTAATCTAAAATCAATTATTTTTACATTGGAAAATACGCATGAGTAATAAATATCCAGATACTACTGGTATTAAGGATGCTGCTAGAAAGAAAAGTGAAGAAACGTTAAGTAAAGTTCTTGAGGCGCTGAAAATTATGGAGGAGCAATCCATCTCAATTAATTTTAATTCCGTTTCCAATTTTACTGGTGTTACTAAGGCCTGGCTTTATAAACAGGCTAAAGTGAAGGATTTAATCCATAAAGCTAGAGATGCAAAAAATAATCTTCTAATGCAAGATCAGGCAATTCAATTAGGACTTAAAAATAAAGAAATTGATATTCTTACTAACCAAAATAAATATTTAAGACAGCAAATATCTGAATTAAAGCAACAACTGGAAGTTGCCTATGCTGCTATCTACAAACAAGAAGAATAAACATTTAAGTAGCTTTATATTGGCTTTCCTCATAAGTTTTTTCAAAACTATATAAGGATTTTATAACAGCATCATATGCTTCCTTCATAGGTGGAGCATCGTGTGGGCTGGCAGGTTTGTAAAAAACATCATGCTCAGTATCCCAAAATTTACTGATAAGCATCGGAATTAATTGAATTTCACAGTTAAATTCAGAAAATTGATTATGAATTCCTCTGTATTTATAAATATCATAATTTTCTATAGTAGTATGGTCAGTTTGGAACGGCTGTTCAAAATTATTTTCCAAATAACTTAAAAGTGGTGATTGAACTAGTTCTAAAAGTGTTAAAGGAAAAACTGAAATTCTGAGCCCAATGAGATCATTTAATTGAGTAATTGAATATTGTCTACCATCACGGAATACTCTACCCTCTTCTTTCTTTTTTAAAGCGGTTATCGCACTGTTGCAATCCTTTACCCTTGATGAGATTAATATTTTATTAGCGTGCACTGCCTCTAAAAGCTGGGTTTTGATAGTATGCTTAATTTCTATCTCAATATATTCTTTAGCTTTATAAAGCGCACTAGCTACCTTTAGATATTCCAATTGTAATCGACTTTCAACGTCCATATTAACCATATTAAAATACCTACATTAATCCTAAATCTTTTAGAATCTTATTTTTTACTGCGTCCCTTGGGCTTCCATTAGTAAAAATAAAAAGCCAGCTATTTCCATCACAAGCTTCTAGTCGCTCATTCAGCCAATTATCATCATGATCTTCAATAGCTTCTTTACTAATAATTACTTTATCTGTCTTATTGATATATATATCGTTTGTAAAGTGATATTTATAACCTGAGCTCTTTAATGCATTTAATCTACTCAGAGAAACTGGCATAATTAATTCCATTTAATTGAGATTAAAAAAGTATAGCAAGACTTCATATTCCATTAACAGATATATCATTGAATACTTTAAATACCATAATGTAAAAGATCCTTTAATATAGATAATCAGACTTAATGGGTGGTGCTGATTTAATAAGCACACACTGATATTATTGAATTATATGCATTTTTTAGCATTGTACTGAGCCGATAAGACAAAACCAACAAACAGTCTTTCAAACTTTGTTTATCCTAAATGCTTGTCCTTGGTTGGTGAAAAGATAAGGAAAGATATTTTTTGTTACCATATTGAAAATATTGGAGGCTCCTTAGGCAACTGTTGTGGTATATTACGCAGCCATTGGTACTTGGCCAAAAATTTGTTAAATGAATGATTTTTGCTGCCATTTTGTACGTTATTGGTACTAAAGGAGATAAAGTGTGCCAGGCAAAGCAAGTATCCTTGAGCTTCTTAAAAATAAGATTTCTTGCACCACCCTTTTGCTTGTCGAAGACAACTCAATCGCTTTACAAATGATTGAACTATATGCAGAAAAACCAGGATGTCATTGTACTTCTGTTACCAACGGCGAGGATGCGCTCGAAATAGCAAAATCCAAAGATTTTGATTTGATTATTACCGATATTGGCTTACCTCGGTTATCGGGTAGACAAATTCGTGTCTGGGAAAAAAGTTTAAATAAATCCCCGAAGCCTATAATTGGCTTGACAGCACGCGGTTTGTTCGAAGCAGAAAGTGAGTCTAAGCAAGCAGGAATGAACCATGTACTCTCCAAACCAATAAAGTCGGAGGTATTAAAGTCTATTCTTGCCCAATTCCTGCCTGAACGATTCGTTATATCCTCTGCTAATAAAGCCAATAAGCAAGTTCTTGCAGTTGATACATTAGATACTGAAAAATAATTACTTGATAAGCATCTTCTACTCGAGGCCAAAGAAGGAGTTTAAACTATGAAATATTTACTGGGCATGCTTTTGAATGGCGTCTAGTTTATGTTAAAACGCAGATTTATATAATCAACGGTTAGATATCTGAAAATGATAGGGGCATTATCGTGAATGGGTTAAATCATCCATATGAAAAAAGTGTCACGGAGTTATTTGAAAAGCAAGTTGAGAAAACACCACAACTAATTGCCCTGCACCATAAGCATGTTGATTATTCTTATATGCAATTGAATGAAAAAGCTAATCAATTTGCCCATTGGTTGGTAAAAAATGGCGTTAATCAAGGCGATTTTGTAGCTATCCTTTTAGAACCCAACGCTGAATTTATGATTTGCATACTTTCAATCATCAAGCTCGGTGCAATTTATGTCCCTTTAGATACAATGGCGCCTCAAAAAAGATTAAAAGAAATAACCAATGATGCAAAACCAAAACTTATAATAACCAGTGAAGAATATAAAACTCGATTAAATAAAACAGGCACCACCATTGCCCTTATAAAGCATATGCATATGGAATCAACCAGTTACTCCAAAGCTAATCTCAGAATAACTATTGATCCAAATTTACCACTTTATCTAATGTATACATCTGGCTCTACAGGAAAACCTAAAGGCATACTCATACCGCACGAGGCTGTAGTGAATCTAGTTAAAGTAGATAATTATGCCGATATCGGCGAAGGCACTACAGTTGCTCAGTTTAGTAACCTTGCTTTTGATGCATGTACCTTTGAAATTTGGAGCGCTTTTCTTAATGGAGCCATTCTTTCAATTATACCTGCACCTATAAGAACAAATTACAACGATCTGAAAATTTATCTTCAAAACCATAAAATTGATTGTTTATTTTTACCTACAGGCTATTTCCATCAATTAATCAAATCTTTCCCTAAGACACTCAACTCCGTCAAGAAGATTATTTTTGGTGGTGAACAAGTGAATCATGTCTTAATAAAAAAATTTCTCAGTTATCGAAAAATAAATAACCTTTCTGTAACGCTTATTAATGGATATGGACCGACAGAAGCAACAACATTCACATGTCGGCATATTATGACGGAAAAGAGTGAATTTGATGATGAAGAATTCATGAGCATTGGAAACACCATAGCACACGTCAAAACTTACATTCTCGATGAAAATAAAAATCAAGTCCCTGAAGGCGAACTCTATATTAGTGGTGTTAATTTAGCACTTGGTTATCACAATAGTGAAAATCAAAATCAAGAAAAATTTACATCCAATCCTTTCGAAAGTATTAAACCCTACGAGCGAATTTATAAAACAGGTGACAGAGTTAAATTACTGCCCTCTGGAAAATTGTTATGTCTCGGCCGCCTGGATGATCAAGTAAAAATAGGTGGTTTTAGGATACATTTAAATGAAATTGAAAATGAATTGATGAAGCACGAGGCGATCAGTTTAGCTGCTGTTGTAGTCGAAATTGGTGGTGGACTTCATAAGATGCTTACTGCCTATATTGTGTTTGCATCCCAAAAATCAGTGGACCATGCCGATGATATTCGTGCGTTCTTAAGCCTGAACTTACCACCTTACATGCTACCCGCAAAATACGTGGTTGTGGATGAGTTGCCTTTGACATTGGTTGGAAAAGTTGATAAAAAAAATCTCGATAAACTACCCCATACTGATTTGTCATTTCATGTCGATACCTCGTCAGCCAGCGCTATCGAAGAAACTATTAAAAAAATTTGGAAACACTTACTAAATCGTTCAAATATTGAAACTAATAGGAATCTATTCGAATTAGGTGCCAACTCCCTACTAATGACAGAAGCCTGTGCAAGAATAAACGATGAACTTCATGCTGAATTAAAGATATCGGATTTATTAACTTATCCGACAATCCATCGCTTGAGTCGTTTTCTCGAAGGTGATCTCGATGTACCGACTGTGAGAGAACAGCATGCAATGCGTTCCTCAGACATTGCCATTATTGGCATGAGTTGTCGTTTTCCAAATGCAAATTCACCACAAGAATTTTGGGAAAATCTTTGTCAGAGCAAGGTTAGTTTGGATCATTTTACAGAGGAAGAATTAGTACATAGAACAAACAAATCACAGCATAAACACTTTGTTCCGGTTAGAGGTATATTGGCTGATGTTGAACAATTTGATGCAAATTTTTTCGGATTCAATCCAATAGATGCTAGTTTGGCCGATCCACAACAACGTGTTTTTCTAGAATGTGCATGGGAAGCAATCGAGCAGGCTGGTGTTGTACCAAGCCAAATGGGAACCAAAACAATTAGCGTTTTTGCGGGTATGGCAGACAGTACTTACCTACACGAAAATTTGTTAAAAAACAGCTGGTTTTGTCAAGAGATAGATCGTTTCCAGCAACGTATTGCAAGTAGCTTGGGTATGTTAAGTACCCAAGTATCTTATCGTTTAAATTTGAAAGGACGTAGCATCAATATTAATACAGCTTGCTCTACTGGATTAGTTGCAGTTGCACAGGCCTGTCAAGAGTTGATGATGGGAACCAGTGATGTTGCATTAGCGGGCGCCGTTTCAATTACGGTTCCGCAAATAGATGGTTATGTTTATCAACCTGGTGGTATTGAATCCCCTGATGGACAGTGCCGTCCTTTTGAAAGTCGTGCTAATGGAACTGTCTTTGCTAATGGCGCAGGAGTGGTTATTCTCAAAAGACTGGAAGATGCACTCGCTGATAACGATACAGTTTATGCAGTAATAAAAGGGGTTGGCGTTAATAATGATGGCTCAGATAAATTAGGATATACGGCTCCCAGCGTGCATGGTCAGATGACCTGTATACGTGAAGCACTAACTAGAGCTAATGTAAAAGCAGATGAAATTGGTTATGTGGAGGCACATGGTACAGCTACGGCTTTAGGTGATGTTGTTGAGATAGAAGCACTTTCGGCGGTATACCGTGAGCAGACAAACAATAAACAATA
Source organism: Legionella feeleii (assembly GCF_001467625.1). Classification (GTDB taxonomy): domain Bacteria; phylum Pseudomonadota; class Gammaproteobacteria; order Legionellales; family Legionellaceae; genus Tatlockia; species Tatlockia feeleii. The sequence goes on along the minus strand of NZ_LNYB01000020.1, from coordinate 1,830 downwards.
CTGTGCTTTGGGTTCTGTAAAAGGAAATATTGGACATAATGATGTTGCGGCAGGAATGGCTGGCCTGATTAAAACAATCCTATGTCTCTTCCATAAGAAAATCCCTTCCATGCCAAATTTTGAAAAACCGAACCCCAATATTAATTTTGCGGAAAGTCCTTTTTTTATTAACCCACAATTGGTCGATTGGAAGATAGGAACAAGTAAACGATATGCTGCTACCAGTTCATTTGGGGTTGGTGGAACCAATGTGCATATGGTTTTAAGTGAGCATGTTCAAGCTCCTCCAACTGCAGAGACAGCAAGTGAATACTTAATGGTGCTTTCTGCAAAAACTGAAGCAGCACTTCAGCAAAATGTAGAAAAATTTACTGACTTTTTAGAGCATTCTAAACATGGTGATTCACTTGGTTTTGCAGATATTGCATATACCCTCCAAACTGGGCGGGAACCCTTCCAGTGGAGATGTTTTAGTGTTGGAAATACTGTGGATGAAATAGTAAAGGAATTTTCACGGAATAAAATGAATTTCTGGGATGAGAATATTCATCACAATGTTGTTTTCATGTTCCCAGGACAGGGAATGCAATATCATCAGATGGCGGCTCAGTTAATGGATGAAATTCCTTTTTTTGCCTCATTAGTACGTCATGGCATTGAGTTAGCTTCATCACATCTGGGGGTGGATTTACTTGAGATTATTAATAATCCATCCGATCAAAGATTAAATCAAACACAATATGCTCAACCCGCCCTCTTTATTATAGAATATGCATTAGCCAATTTGTTAATATATTACGGCTTAAAGCCAGATGCAGTCATTGGGCATAGTATTGGTGAATACGTTGCAGCCTGTTTATCAGGTATTTTCACTTTTGAAGATGCTATTGCAGTCGTATGCCAAAGAGGACTTCTCATGACTAGTGCTTCAACTGGTGAGATGTTAGCAATCGAATGTTCGAAATCGGAATTACCTGCTTATCTGAATCAAGCTGAATTGGCTTTACATAATTCAATAAATCATTGTGTAGTATCTGGAAAGGCATCTGACATTCATCAGTTAGAACAAACTCTTTTGAAGGATGGAAAATTATTTCGAAAGTTGAAAGTTAGCCATGCGTTTCATAGTAGTAGTATGGAAGAAATTCAGAAGCCATTTATAAGTTTATTTTCAAATATTACACTGTCTGCTCCTCAAATCCCTATTATCTCTAATGTTACTGGAACATGGCTTTCAGCGCAGGAAGCAACCGATCCGAATTACTGGTATAAACATTTGCGTCAAACTGTACAATTCTGTAAAGGAATTGAAACTGTGTTGGAAGACCAGCATCTTTTTTTTATAGAGGTGGGTCCTGGTCAAAGTTTAAACGTATTCCTTAAAGAGATCGTCAATCATCATAAAAAGAAAGTAAGCAGCATTAATGTTTTAACTAATAGTCACACGCAAAAAAATGATCTCAAGCAATTACTCACCGTGATCGGTATGGCATGGCAACATGGTTTTCAAATCACATGGCCTGCAATGTATGAAGATGTACAACCTAAACATCTTCCCCTTCCAACTTATGCTTTTCAAAAGCAAAAATATTGGATAGATTCTGATACAAAACAGACATCATTTGACGGTAAACCCACCTTCTACAAACCAATATGGTCCCAACAACAAATTTGTCCATTTGAATTAAGTGATACTATCGAGAATTTACATGACCATACCTGGATTATTTTCAAAGATAAGCTAGGCTCAATCACCATTTAAATTGAATACAATAAAAAAATCCGTAAACTGTTATTTTTCACAATTTCAAGGGAATAGTAGTCAAATGC
>NZ_LNYB01000019.1 GCF_001467625.1 Legionella feeleii | reverse complement strand
CGTTCCCCTGTGGGGAAGCCATTCGCCGCCATGGGGCTCGCGGGGCTGGGTTTAAACCCAGCCCCTTAGGGGAGCGTGGGTCGCTGCGCCTGCGTCAAGGCTGAACCCTGCGGGCAGGCTACGCCTGGCCTTGACCCAGCCTCCGCTTAATGTTTCGTTAATTTTTTTCCATTATCATATGTTTCCTTTGAAAATTGAGTAATTCCTTATGCCAACTTATTATGACCATACGACCTTGGAAAACCTTAGCGTCGATGAAACAACAGAAGCTTTTATTGTTGCGAATGATGACGGCACTTACTTTTTACGTCTTTTACCGGCTGGGGTTCTACAAAATATATCTTGCGATATGTTAAGTAGACAAAAAACCTATTGGCCGATTAATCTGCCATTAACTTCCCCTGACAAAGTTGCAAATCTGTTTCCGGAGGGTGAGTTAAGAGGGGCGCCTTTGTCCCACGACGAAGTAGTTTCTTTCTTTGACCTTGACCCTCGAAATATCGAAGCAAAACCGTTTAAAGCTCCGCAAGAAATTTTACAGGCTCCAGAGGTTCTACAACCTATTTCAAGCCTATTCCCGCCTTTGAGATTACGTCCTCTGCCTTTTGGGCTAACACATGCTGAAGGACGAACTTCCCCTGAATGGGTTTCAATTAACACAAACGTACTGAATGGTCACATTTTTTCAAAAGAAAATTTTAAGTCTTTGGTTAATCTATCACACTCTAAATATTCAACTTTTTTCACACCTTATACTTCAAAAAATGATGTTCTCTCGGATCTTAAAAATGTAGGAAAAAGCTCTTTAAAACTTTTTGTTTATCTTTGTATATCAGTCTCAGCAATAGATTTCTTATTTATATCTTTGTTCTTTTGGTCCTCATGGCATGATAAGCTTCCGGTAGAGGGCAGCAATCTTAACGAGAATATGAGTCGGAGTTGCCTTAGCCTTAAAGTGGCTCTTTATTCCACTTTGCTAGATTCTCTTTCCACTGTAGTAAATCCCTTTGTTAGTTTGTTATCTCTGATTGTCCGCTCAGGTACAACTATTGCTTTTGCGATGAGTAATAACCACGTGGAAAACGAGGCATACGTTGAACCAATAACACTGCTTGTTAGGTAGGGGTTTAGGTAAGCAAATTACCATTTATGCTGTGGCGTATTATGCGAATAATTACAATGAAAAACAAATAAGGATGAGTGAAACTACTGATTGGATTATTTTAGTGTATTCGTATGTATTATGTGAATAATCAACCC
>NZ_LNYB01000018.1 GCF_001467625.1 Legionella feeleii | reverse complement strand
CGATATGACCGTTGTGACTCCATTTTTATCTCGTCCATTGCTCTCGCTGCCATTGCTATTTGGGCATAATTAAATGGTGATTGAACCTAACAGTTTTTCGAATTCTGGTTGGGAAATTGCTCGCATCATATCTCCAAACGGCCTAAGTCTTGATGTAACGGAGAGAGATTTTGTTTAAACGCAGAGGTTGATTTGCTGCTAAAACAAAAACTATGAATGGATTCAAAAAGCCGTTAACAACGTATGCCAAGTCTAAAAGTTTATAAATTATACTCGATGATTAAATTGTGATCAATAAAGATTGTGAAGAATCAGGAGGACGATACGTCATGGCCTTCACTCAGAAAGTTGGCAAGGTTTCGTGGCCTAATAAAGAGGGTATGGTAATGCCTTTGCAGGCATAACCAGTCAATGGATAGCCACTTTATGGCTGGGTTTGTTCGCTATTACTTTCTTGTAACCGTCTACTGCAAATGGTTATCAACAATTATTGCTACGTCACCTCTTTACAATCCTTGTTAGGGTCAATTAGATTCAAGTGAGTGGGCTATTTGGTATTTGAACCCAAATCAATCGCGCACATTTAAAAAAATTTAAAGTGAATTGCTATTATGAAAATTGTTATTAAGGTGGGTACACAAAGCATCTTGTCGCATGATGGAACACCCTTTGAACCAATCATGCAGCATTTGGTGGAGCAAATCGTAGCTTTACAGAAAGCCGGGCATCATATTGTTCTGGTTAGTTCTGGTGCAGTTGCTTCAGGACGTAAGGTAGCGCAACAGCTGCTGGGACGGCAATATGGAAGTTCGATCGCCGAAAAACAAGTATTGGCATCTCTGGGGCAACCTGAACTCGTTCATATTTATGCTGCGATGTTTCGAGCGCATAAAATCCTTGCTGCGCAAATTTTACTGACCAAACAGGATTTTCGAACCCGGCAACACTATTTAAATATAGCCAGATTACTGCGGGAAATAGTAGAGCAAAAGAATATTATTCCTATTATTAACGAAAATGACAGCGTTTCTATTGAAGAACTGATGTTTACCGATAACGACGAGTTAGCAGGTCTTATTGCGGCGCAAATGAATGCGGATAAATTAATTATCTTAAGTAATGTGGAAGGAGTGTATACAGGACACCCGGATTTTGCTGATTCGGAATTTATTCCTGTTATTGGACCTGAAAAAGGCTGGCCTGCAGTATCTGCGGTAAAAAGTACGCATGGACGCGGCGGCATGATTAGCAAGCTTGGCACTGCCCGCAAAATGTCCGCTCTGGGTATTACTACCCATATAGCAAGCATCAATCAACCTTCCGTGATTATGCGCATTATTGCAGAAGAACAAATTGGCACTGTTATTTTGCCTGCCAAGAGAAAATCAAATATAAAAAGATGGATTGCGTTTAACAGTGAAAAAAGAGCAGGGTCAATTTCGATTAATCCACGCTTATATCAACTTTTAAAAGAAAATAAACGTGTTCTAAGTATATTGCCAGTTGGGATAGAGAAATACGACGGCGATTTCAAGCGTGGTGATCTGATAGAGATTCGGACCCTGGAAGGGGAGAAAATTGGAATTGGTTTGGCTAAATATGATGCTAATAAGTTAGCTGACTATTTAGGGCAAAAAGATAAGCCTATCTTTATTCATTATGATCATTTGCATATTTTTCAGGAGATTTAAGTGAAAGAGAAAGTAATGAAGGCACTCAAAGCGGTAAAAGAAGCCAGCCAAAGCTTAATTTCATTAAGTGAAGCCCAGCGCAACGAAGTACTCCTGGATCTTGCCAAGACCCTAGGCGAAGAAACGCAACAAATTATTGCTGAAAACAAGAAAGATTTGGCCGCGATGGATCAGAATGATCCCAAATACGATAGGCTTCTTTTGTCGGAAGAGAGAATTCATGCGATCGCTTCTGATATTGCATTAGTTGCTTCTTTGAAACACCCACAAGCCCGCATACTTGATGAAAAACAGTTGCCTAATGGTTTGCGAATACAAAAAATTTCCGTCCCCCTGGGAGTCGTGGCTGTGATTTATGAATCCAGACCAAATGTGACCATTGATGTTTTTGCTTTGTGTTTTAAAACAGGCAATGCTTCTGTACTTAAAGGCGGTAAAGAAGCTTACTATAGTAATCAATGTTTAGTATCCCTTATCAATAAGACCTTAAGTCGCCACAATATTAATCCTGATGTGGTCTATTTATTGCCGCCAGAGCGCGAGGCAATGAATGTTCTTTTGACAGCAAATGAGTGGGTCGATGTTTGCATTCCAAGAGGAGGCCAGGCTTTAATTAATTACGTGCGTGAGCACGCCAGAATCCCTGTGATAGAAACGGGTGCTGGTATTGTTCATACCTATTTTGATGCCAGTGGTGATAAGGAAAAAGGTCGCCTGATTATTAACAATGCCAAAACCAGGCGAGTAAGCGTTTGCAATGCCCTGGATACCTTGATCATCCATGAAAAACGCCTGGATGATTTATCCTATTTAGTTGAATTGCTTGCTGAAAAGAATGTTGAACTCTTTGCCGATGAGTTAAGTTATAGAAGGCTCGAACAGTCTTACCCTAAAACATTGCTCCATCAAGCCGGCCCTGATGATTTTGGCCATGAGTATTTATCTTATAAGATGTCGATAAAAACAGTTTCTTCAAAAGAAGACGCTGTTAAACATATTCATGATTATACCTCGGGTCATAGCGAAGCGATTATTACAGAAGATAAATCTGCCGCTAACTATTTTGTAAATCAGGTCGATGCGGCTGCTGTCTATGTTAATGCGTCTACTGCGTTTACAGATGGCGGGCAATTTGGGATGGGGGCTGAAATTGGCATTAGCACGCAAAAATTGCATGCTCGGGGGCCCATGGCATTAGACGCACTATCCAGTTATAAATGGGTTATTTTTGGTGACGGCCATATAAGGGCATAGCCATAGAGCAGGACGATTAGGATAATCCTCAATTATTTATTTTTATAATTAGGTTCTATAATTAATTTAAATATTCCACTAGTGAAAAGATTATGCTTCTACGTAAATCAATTTTGGTTGGTATGAGTATTTTTCCTTTCTTTCCTGGTGCTGCTCTGGCCGAACCTAATTCGGTTGCTTTGGAGATCACCATTCAGGCTTTACGGCAATGTTATGAGGTAGAACATAAAACAGAGTCTGAAGTCGCTATCTGTATGAATGAACGGATAAGACAAAATCCAAACCTCATCTATTTTCAGGCCCATCTGTCCGGCGATATTCCCGGTGATTTAGAATTGATATTGTATAATCACGCTGGTTACACAACAAAATGCGCGCTCTATGCTGGAAGAACAATTGAGCTAAGGCAGTGCGTGAATTATCAAGCCCCCCCTCTTACCAATAGCCAGGAATTATCCATTACGCCCCCGAATGAATAAAAGAAAGGGATTGTGGACAAAATAAAATAATGGAACTTTATGTGTATTTATTTTGAGTACTCCATGAGCGCTTGTAATAGTGCGATTGTATGTTGCCCCTCGCACCCCACACCATAAATATCCGTATTGCCTGTGAGCAAGAATTTTGTTGGTCAAAGATCGCCATTGTATGTACAATAATAAATTTTGTGATCATTTTAAGATCACAAAGATTTATTTTTAATGCAAGATATAGGGAACTTGAATGGCTACGAGTCGGGCAGCAATGTTGGCAATGATTCAGGAAAGAGATCGGCGGTTTCTTTTACATCCGAGTGTAACTCTTGAGAAATTTACGTCCAGTCTTTTGCACTCGTCAGTCCCTTCTCCCGAGATTTTACAAGTTCATTTAGAAAAATTGGCAGCCCTAGAGGAATCCCAACGCCTTGCCTTGTTGAATGAAAAACATCGTGGAAGGACGCTTTTACATGCGTCTGCACTCTATCCGGCATCCTTAAAAATGGTTTTAGCAGCCTATCCCAGGGAGAGGCGCAAAGAGGCAGTGCAAGAAAAAGATCAGGAGCTGAAAACCGTCTTGCATGCAGCTGTTGTAAATCCTGAGTCCCTGGACATCATTTTAGACTTATATTCGCCGGAGGAATTACAAGAAGTTGTCCAGGCAAAAACAGCCTATGACGACACAACGTTGCATCTAGCCGTTCCCTATGTTGAATCCTTCCAAAAGATTTTGGCCATTTACCCTCCTGAGAAACAGTTAATGGCTCTGCAGCAGACCAATAAAGGTCGTTCCAGTGTTTTGCAATCGATCCTGTCTTATCCCAAGACGTTAAAATCCATGTTGGACTCCCATGCTCATGCTATTTGGAGTTTAAATCCTAAGAATGAAACCAACGGCGACACGGAACCAACGATGTGGCACATCGCTGTTAAAAATACTGACGTGTTGGAATTGCTTTTACAAGCATTACCGGAAGCTGGGCGGGTGCAGGCAGTCCAAGCAAAGCTGGTAGGACACAACCTTTTGAATTGGGCGCAAGATAATCCCGATACTCTGCGAGTTATCCTCCGATATTTACCTGAGCGGGCTCGACTCCCCTTACTTCTGGAGCGAGGCCCAAGTGGTAGCAATATTCTGGACAGACTGGAAGCGAGCTCAAATTTTTTGAGTCTTGCAGCGATATTGGAGTCGTTTCCTGAAGCGGCAGGCTGGATGGGAGAAGTAGGCCGTGGTAAAACACGATGGTTACCGCCCTTTAATACGGCGAATAATCCTGCCAAGCTGATGCAGCAAATGTTAGTCCTTTATGATCATATAAAACAATTAAAACATTGTGGTATGCAGCTATCCGAGGCTAAGGGTGTTGGCAAACAGACGACTGAGTTGGCAGACAGTTTAATGTTTTCACTGAATCAATTTATCACCGCAAAGAAAGGGCATGATGCCCCAGCAATTGCGGCCGCGCAAAAGCAATTTTGCATGAAGCTTTGTCAAGGCTATAAAGACATGAGGACACGCTCCGAATTGGTAGGCGCGATTATTCTCAATATTGGCATGGCTGCCACAGTGATAGGCCTGCCCTTTGTGCTGGGTAAATTATTTATTACTGGTAGTGGTTTTTTTATGCAAACAGAGAGACAGTGCAAGGTATCTGCAATCAGGGATTCCTTCCTCACTTTGGAGAAGAATAGCGATTTTAGTGCAGCCTTGCCCACACCGGGTGGCGGTGGCCAGTAGTTATCTTCGATTAATCCTCAATGTGATAGTCATTCTTTCAGGATAAATCTTAAAATGGTCTTTCCTTGATGTTCAACCTGTTCACGCCAGACTGAAAGGGCTCTGGCTCTCAATTTAAAGGTCAACCTGTCTTCATTAACCTGTTCTCATTATCGACCTTAAGTATGACAGTTTTGCCTTTTAGCGTCATTTTGCGCATAATAGCGCGTCTAAATTATTCAGTGGGTGAAAAAATGGGGTTAATGGATATCAAAAGCGGTCGTGACGTACCCAATGAAATTAATGTAATTATCGAAATTCCTATGCATGGGGAACCAGTAAAATATGAGGTTAATAAGGAAACAGGCGCTTTGTTTGTTGATCGATTTATGACAACAGCGATGTTTTATCCTACCAATTATGGCTATGTTCCAAAGACCTTGTCTGAAGATGGGGATCCGGTTGATGTCTTGGTGGTAACCCCTGTGCCCTTAATCAGTGGTGCCGTGATTCCTTGCCGTGTGGTTGGCATGCTTAAAATGACCGATGAAGCAGGTGTAGATACCAAAGTATTGGCTGTCCCTACCAGTAAATTGAGTAAAATGTATGAGCACGTGAAAACGTATAAAGATTTACCTCATCCCTTGTTGTTATCGATTGAGCACTTTTTCCAGCATTATAAAGATTTGGAAGAAGGCAAATGGGTAAAGGTAGATGGCTGGCAGGGACCAGAAGCTGCTCGTGATGAGATTATTGCAAGCGTTGCTCGTTTTGAACAAGATCAGTAAAAGATGTTTTCGCAAAGGCAGAAGAGCTCTTCTGCCTTGCTGGTTGTATGGGCTTTTTGGCTAATTTTTATGTTCCGTTGTACTGCTTGTCTTATCTTCTTGTAATATCTGCTCCAATTCGCCGGAAGCTTGGCGAGAAAAACTGATTAATTCGTGTTCTTTTTCAAAGAAAGCAAATGATTTCTGGAGAGAGCTTTCATCGTGCTGAGCGAAGGCCTGCGCCTTTCTGCGCATGCTGTCAGCACTGTAGCCCAAAAATTTCATAATTTCCTGGGCCATCGTTAATGAAGAATCAAAAATTTCGCGTTTAAAATAATCGACGCCGGCTTTATGCAACTCATAAGCATGACGGCGGTTGCGGGCTCTGGAATAGATAGCCATATGGGGGAACTCTTCCTTGCATAATTTAACTATTTCAAGGCTGGTATCAGGGTCATCGACCGCTACAATCAAAAGTTTGGCTTGCTCTGCGCCAGCATTTTTCAATAAATCAAGGCGCGACGCATCACCAAAATAACCTTTAAAACCGAATTTTCGCAGTAATTCTATTTGTTCGGGATCTTTTTCCAATACCGTAAGTTCGATGCCCTGGGCTGTGAGAAAGCGGCCGATGATTTGTCCGAAACGACCATAACCAGCAAGAATAATGGGTTGCTGCTTATCGATAGCATCAAATTGCCGTTGAGGAATTGCACTCATAAAGGAAGGGACAATGAAACGTTGATAAAAGAGCATCAAAAAGGGGGTTGTTGCCATTGAAAGGGCAACGGCAAGTGTGTAGAAGTTGGCTTCTGCCAATGAAATTACATTGACTGAGCTGGCAAATTTGAATAATACAAACGCAAACTCACTTCCCTGGGAAAGCGCCAGGGCAAAGCCGACAGTTTGTAACCTGGTTAAACCAAAGCTTTGCCCGAGAATGAGAAGGATGAGGGCTTTGATAGCGATAAAACAGACTACCGTACCCAACAGTTGCAGTGGTTGTGTTGATAGCAAGCTAAAATTCATTCCCATACCAACTGAAATGAAAAATAAGCCAAGCAGTAAGCCTTTGAATGGTTCAATATCGGTCTCTAAAGTACGTTTATATTCAGAGTTGGCCAGGACTACGCCAGCTACAAACGCACCCAGGCCAGGCGAAACACCAATAGCCTGCATTAATAGAGTAATACCCACAACCAGAGCTAATGAAGTAGCTGTGAACACTTCACGTAAATTAGTCTGGGCAATGATGAAGAAGAAATGACGCGATAGATAATGCCCTGCGACAATAACCGCTGTGATAACAGCAGCAATTACTCCCGCATGAGTCCATCCTGAAAGTGAGTTCAGGATACTTGTGGGATGAATGGCTGTATTCGACTGAGCTGACAGCGTCAATAAGGGTATAATAATGAGGATTGGGATTACTGCGATATCCTGAAACAATAATACGGCAAAGCAGGTTTCTCCTGTCGCTGTGCGCATTAAGTTTCTTTCCTGCAGCATTTGCAAAACTAACGCGGTGGACGATAAGGCAAGCGCCATACTAATTGCCAGGGAAACATGCCAGTCGAAACCGAGAAGGATGCCGCAAATAGTAAGGGCCATTGTGGTGAGCGTAACCTGTAACCCTCCCAGGCCGACAATCGCTTTTCTTAAACGCCATAAAGTTTCTGGCTCCAATTCCAGACCGATAAGGAAGAGCATCATGATCACACCAAATTCAGCAAAATGCATAATTTGTTGTGCATTACCAATAAATTTGAAGCCAAAAGGGCCAATGAGGACACCAACAATGAGATAGCCGAGCACGGAGCCTAATTTAAAACGGCTGGCGATAGGCACAATAACACAGGCTGCTGCAAGGAATGTAAAAACATTAAAAAGAAAATCATTATTCATTCGTGTCTTGTTTTTGTTGGGGGAACTCTCAGAGTATACCTGAACTCGACAAGACAACTAATGGTTTGTTTTTCTCTACCTTGCAATTGCCCGGGGAGATTAAATGAATGCGTGTGCCAGGCCGCTCTCGTCTTTGGGGGTTTCCAAATTTTCTCTGTGGGCGGTGGTCTTTGGTATCTCCTTGAGAGAGGAGAAAAACGCCACTCTATCTTTTCGCGGAGGATTATCTAGAGTAACCTCTGACATTGCTTTTTCTAAAGCAGGCAGGGAATCTGACCTTTCTCCCTGCAATATTGCAGTTGACTGCGAGGCGACTACTTGTTGTGCTGGAGCCCGCGAAGAGACTATTGGTTGTGTTCGATTAGTAGTTGTTCGCGCGCTTCTAGTGAGGTCCCTTGTTGCCCCTGGTAATCTTGAATAATATCGGCTACCAGGGAAAGCCTCATCATTAAATCAAGCAGCTCTTTTCTATCCTTGCTTTTCAGTGAAAAAAGCAGATTGCTGAATTCATGAACTGCATGGTCAAATTTTTGTTTTTGGGGTTCTGAGGCTAAGGTTATGCTTTTCAGCATCGCCCCAGTGATTGCACTTCCTACAACAGTACTGACGGTTTGATCCGGATTTGGGGTAAAAAATTGAAGCGGATGACTTGCTGTCACAGTTTTTTCTGGTTTAGGGCTTTCTCTTTTAAAATAAGTCTGCATCCAATTAACGAGTAAATGAGGCTGCTCTGAAAGAATAGCAAAAGAGGGCCTTTCATGTAGAGGCAAGGTGGGAGGAACTACAAAATAATCTTTTGTCGCTTGAAAAGTATCAATCATATCTCCTGGATAGGTCACAAAATTATAACCCAGGGCTGCCCCTAGCCACATTACGGCTGGACTTTCTTCAGTTAAATAATCTATGGAGCGCTGGTACCAAAGGTCAAAACCGCCTTCTTGCTCATGGCGCTTGGCAAACTCATGCGCGGTATGTTCAACGCTCTTTTTTAAGTGTTCCGTTGTTTCATAGAGTTGCATAATATCAACTTTATTTTTTTGGAAATCAGGCGAGTTAATCCAATCCTGCCATCCTACTATTTGAAAATTCAGGCCGGCACGGCGAGCAAGGTTGTTGATAAGGGTAATTTTTTCTTTAGTGCTTTTATCACCATGGTCCTTGTTAAAATTTTCGGCTGATATGCCAAGAGGAGCCAGGAAATGTTGTAAATTACTTTCAAAATATTCAGCACCTAGCGTAAGCGCTTTCTGTTTAAGTTCATTGATTTTGTCTTGGGAAAGTGGTGCTTCCTCGGAACTTCGAGGTTTTAAATTATGCCAATAAACCTCATCTGCGATGAGAAGCGTGGTGGAGCGATGGTGTTGCAATGAATACTTGAGTGCTGCCTCCAGATACTCCCCTGCGCAATATTCGTTGCCTACTATACTAAGAAGCATCAAATTAGTTGTGCTGCTGAGATCAGAAAAATTCTTTTTGGATTTTCCTTTACCAACAAAATTGGCTTTTAAAATGGGGCCTTTACCTTTAACTCTAGGCATCTCTCTTCTCATTCACAGCAAAATGGACCTTAATAATACAGATCGAGTATTAAGCTATCCTTAAGACAGTCCGAAATGTCGCATTATATCCATTGTTGTATTTTATGCACAATATGGGCATTAGCTGATGTTTTGCAGGTTATTTTAGCTCGTCAACTATTGATTAATGGCTTGAAACCCTGCTTCATCAATTGCTGTACGTGCATAGTGGGCTATTAGCTGGTGTGTTGCAGTCGTTGGATGAACATGATCCCAGAATAGATAGCCTGCGCAGGAAGGTGATATTGCTGCAGTCAAACCATTTTCCAAATGGCTTTGATAACTAACTGTCAAGGCTTCATTAAGGGCTGGGTTGTTAAGAATGGCTTCTTTGGTTTGTTCCCTATGAGCGATGTTTTGCTGTTGATCAGGGGCTTTCTAGCTTCTAAGGAAAGCAATCACGCAATCCAGCGAAAATGGAAGTAGTTCCCATAAAGCCAGTGCCTGATTGCAATCCGTGTTGATTAAGGCGAGGTTGCTTCGGAAACCCCCTTCACAGGGGGAGTCGAGGATTGTAAATGCATCACCCCGCGTACTATCGTACCTAAAATCTGGATAGTTGGCAGATTTTTACTTTGTAACGGGTCGGCGCTCAAGATAGTCATGTCAGCCAGTTTGCCTGGTTCGAGACTCCCTTTGTCTTGTTCTAAACCATAGAGTAAGGCTGCATCGATTGTAAGTGCTTTGAGTGCATCATTGAGCTCCACCTGCTCATTGGCGGCAAATTTGTCGATACACGCCTTTGTTGGGGGGGAGTCCCAGTTTTGTATTTCACGGGTGTTCATGAACTGCATCATTTGTAAGGGGTTAGGGGCTGTGGTTGGTGAGTGTGCATGAGCACTGATTGTTCCAAAGGTTCTTTTGGCGCTGGCTAACGGCGTATCTTTAAAGAATCCGTTGGGGTTAGGTATTCTTTGGCATAAAGCCTCACCCCAATAATACAAATGGGGTACAAACCAATTGACAGTCACTCCTAATTGACGCATACGCTCTAACTGATCCTGGCGAACAAATTGGGCATTCACAATGATTGGATGAAACAGCGTATCAGGATAAAAACGTTGTACTTTCGCGGTAAGATTTAAGGACAAATCAATTGCCGCATCACCATCGCACTCCAGTGCCACCGGTGTTTTTGCACGGCCTGCAGCCATCATGATTGCTTCCAGTTCTCTGGGCGAGTAATTCAGAGGCCCCTTCCATTCCAAATTAACGTTTAAATAAGATTGGTTGAGGAAGGCCCTGTATTCATTGGCTGCCCCATCAACCTGGATTGTGACGGGCCCTGAGTAGAGACGCGGCTTGTCCTGATAGACCAGATCCATTCGTTGTTTTTCAGGAACACTCGCGGGATTGACAATAATATCTACCGGAAAATCATCCTGTTGGGCTAATTGCCCATAACTACTGAGCCACTCAGGTTGGGCTCGTGCTTCAGTGACTGTAGTATAACCTCGTTGTGAATAACGCTTGGCTGCAGTCTGAATCCCTGCTGTTACTTGCTCTTCTTTAATTAGAATTGCCAATAAATTGTATAAGGGTTCATTGCGAATGACGCCGTCCTGATTAATTTTATCGGCCAGGGAGGGTATTTTTTTTATTGCAGCCTGATTAAGCAATGCCTGATGACCTGAAGAAAAGAAGACTATGATGGGTTTCGTGGTACTAATTTTATCCAACATCGCCTGGACAAGAGGCTCCCCTTGCATGCGCATTTGATCGTAGCCATTAATAATGAGCCATTCGTCATTCGTGTTCAGTTTATTTTTTATTGCGGCTAAAAATGCGGAGGTTGTTTTGATTGGTTGCCAATCAGGTTGCTCGAGGGCATTCGTAGTTGATAAATCAATAGCGTGGTCGGTTAACCAGCCATAGAGCAGGAATTGCGAGTGAGTATCGATAAAGCCCGGTGTGACGACTGCACCTTGCAAATCAACCACCTGGGTATTTTTACCACGGCAGTTAGCCAACAATGTTTGTTGTTCTCCAACGGCTACGATACGGTGATTAGTGACTGCAACAGCAGTCGCGTGCGGTTGATTGGGATTTAAGGTGATAAAATTGGCGTTTATAAAGAGAGTGCTTGCATTTTGACAAAGAGTATCCTTGGCAACTTCAGCGAATACAAAACAGGAATAGGTTAACCAGGCAAGCCCCGCGACAACGATTTTACGCATATGTTGCATCATTCACATCCTAGTGTAAGGCATTATCATAATCCTAGCGTAAGTTATTAAGAACTGGCAAAGATTTTCACGTTTTCACAGTAATTGATTGATAAAAAGTTGAGTTATTCTTTGAATTTGGCCCTGTAAAGCGCAGTTTCATTTGTTAAAAAATTGCTGAGATATCCTGGTAGGACCAAATAGGATTATTATTCTTAAATTCCTCTTGTACACTAATTTACAAAATGGTCAGAGTGGCGTAAAGTGAATGCGGTTTTTGTTTATTTTTTACACGATTATTAAGGTTATCTTAAGCTTGCCTCGGTACAATAATCTTTTTGTAAGCGTTGGAACAATAGAAAAGGAATGCAATGAGTAGTAAACACACGTTGTCCATTTTTAGTCTCACAATGATTACGGTCGGTTCTGTAGACAGTATTCGCAATTTGCCAGCTACAGCCCTTTTTGGTAGTCAGTTGATTTCCTTCTTTATTTTAGGTGCATTGTTTTTTTTAATTCCCACGGCATTGGTATCGGCAGAGCTTGCCTCTGGATGGGCAAAACAAGGCGGGATTTATATCTGGGTAAAAGAAGCTTTTGGTAAAAAAACAGGGTTTTTAGCAATTTGGTTGCAATGGATTGAAAACGTAATTTGGTATCCGACCATTCTATCTTTTGTGGCTGGAACTATTGGTTATTTAATTAACCCTTCTATGGCATCTAATCCTTATTTCCTCTGGATAGTCATTGTCAGTGCTTTCTGGGGGGCGACTTTAGTCAATCTGCGTGGTATGCGTTCCTCTGCCTTGTTTAGCAATATTTGTGCGCTCTCCGGTTTATTATTGCCTATGGCTTTAATTATTGGCTTAGGCGCTGCCTGGATTGTTGGTGGTAACCCTTTGCAGGTGCAATTTGATTCGGCAAGTATCAGTCCGCATTGGCAGGACAGGTCCATGTGGGTTTCGCTAACAGCAATTATGATGTCTTTTTGCGGTATTGAAATTGCTACTGTGCATGCTAATGATGTTGATAATCCGCAACGTGCTTTTCCGCGCGCATTAACTTATTCAGTATTTATCATTTTGAGTACATTGATTTTAGGTTCACTGGCGATTGCAGTTGTTTTACCACAGCAAGACATTAATCTGGTAGCTGGTATTATGCAGGCCTTTGATGCTTTTTTCTCTAAGTATCATTTGGTTTGGTTTATGCCTTTCATTGCATTGATGTTGGTTATGGGTGGGCTTGGTGGTGTGAGCAACTGGATCATAGCACCGACTAAGGGTTTGCTGGTTGCAGCTGAAGATGGCAATTTGCCTGAGGTGTTTCGACGTACAAACGCACATGGTGCGCCTGTTGTCATGTTAATCAGTCAAGCCGTAATAGTCACCATTTTATCTGCATTGTTCTTATTTATGCCAAGTGTCAACGGTTCTTATTGGTTATTAACCGCTTTGGCTGCGCAACTTTATATGTTGATGTATTTGCTAATGTTTGTTGCTGCTATTAAATTGCGTATAAGTGCGCCGAATCACCCGCGTGCCTTCCGCATTCCAGGTGGTATGGCGGGTATGCTCCTGGTGGCCGGGATTGGTATTATAGGTGGGCTAACAACCTTGGTAGTGAGTTTCATGCCGCCAGAAGGCATTAATGTTGGGGGTGTTAGCCGTTATGAGCTGACCTTGGTTACAGGCTTGTGTTTGATGTGTTTGCCTCCTTTTGTCAGTTCCTGGTTTCAGTCACGTGCTATTCGTGTTCAACAATTGGGAACAGATTTAGTCTTGTAACAGGCTGGTATGACTATTGAACAACTCTTGCTTGCTTTGGAAGCGCGACTACCAGAATTGGAATGGAAAATTAGTTCATTGGTGAGCGCGCATTTTCCCACCAAGTCGTTACCCAGAGGTTTATTTCATTCCCATGGGGATGCAAGTGCCTCTGCTTTCATTAATGAAATTAAAGCCGATATTCAAAATTTGGCGGCACAGAAAAATCAGTCTTGTGCTTATTATCTTGCCCAACGAATTAATCAAAAAATTAATGTTTTGGTGACCTTATGCAATCTGCAGGATAAAAAGCCAAAAGCAAGAGCAAACATCAGTTTTGGCGTCAATTTAATCAGTACTCGACAGCAATGGTTGCAATCTCTGCAAAGTGATATTGAGCTTTTATCAGCACAACAACAGGCAATGGTTAAATCTCAGCAACTCATGCGGCAATCTCATGCTGATCCGAACGCTTTATTAAACTTGCAAGCAGAATTGGGTGAGGTAGAAAAACGTTTAACTCTCGCAAAAGAAACCTTTGCACGTGCTACAAATTGATGTTGATCTAAACACAAGAATGCTGCCAGGTGAAGGTTATCAAAAAGAGGTAACCTTTTGTACATGACCTAAGCAAATCAGTAGAATCACTCGCTACTGTAATCCAGATCCTCACTCAGCAATTTGGCGAAGGCTTCAGCACTCATTGGTTGGCCGTAAAAAAATCCCTGCCCCTCATCACATTGACACTGCTGTAAAAACTGCAGTTGTTCTTCGGTCTCTATGCCTTCTGCAAGGACTTTGAGTTTTAGGCTATGTCCCATAGCAATAATTGCTTCAACGATGGATGCATCATTTTGCTCGCTAATACAATCGCTAACAAAAGATTGATCAATTTTCAATTTGTTCACTGGAAATTGCTTTAGATAGTTTAAACTGGAATAGCCCGTGCCGAAATCATCAATAGTCAGATTGATACCAATTTCCTTGAGTCGTTTTAAGGTATAGAGATTTTGAACTGTTTCATTCATGATGGTACTTTCAGTGAGTTCAATTTCTATATACTGTGGAGATAGTTGGGCACTCGCTAATGATTGTTCGACTATATCAGCAAAGTTTTCACGCATGATTTGAACGCCAGAAACATTGATTGCCATCCGCACGGGCCTCAATCCTTGGGATTGCCAATCCTTATTTTGCAAGCAAGCATTCTGCAAGATCCATTCACCCAAAGGGATAATGATTCGTGACTCTTCTGCAATTGGTATAAAGTGCTGAGGAAAGATGATCCCTCTCTTTGGATGTCGCCATCGAACCAGTGCCTCAACACCACTAATCTGTCCGGTTTTTAAATCAATCGTTGGTTGGTAGAGCAAATAAAACTCATTACGTAATAAGGCATTACGCAACTCAATCTGCATTTCCAAACTCTTTTTGCTATGGTTTTTAATGGATTCGTGATAAAGCTTGACGGTATTGCGTCCCTGATTTTTGGCCATATACATTGCCATATCAGCATTCTTAAGGAGTGTAGCAGCATCATTCCCGTCATGGGGATAAATGCTGATACCAATACTGGCAGTCACAACGATTTCATGGCTTGCCAGTTCGATAGATTGTGCCACCCTGGTGAGAATACGCTGTGATACAAGACGTATCTCTTTATGAGTATTGGCTACCAATAAGATCACAAACTCATCACCACCAAAACGAGCAACGGTATCACTTTCGCGAGTACAGAGAAGAAGGCGTTGTGCAATTTCTTGTAGCAGCATATCGCCTGCATTATGGCCAAGGTTGTCGTTAATGAGCTTAAAGTTATCAATGTCGAGAAACATGATGATCAGTCTGGTTTGGTCGCGCCTTGCATGGGCAATTCCCTGATTGATGCGATCATAAAGTAAGGTACGATTAGGTAGGCCTGTCAACAAATCATGATTTGCCTGGTAAGCAAGTTGCTGCTCCATTTGTTTGCGCATGGTGATATCACGGAAGCTCCACACGCGACCTACAATCTTATCATGCATCTTGTGTGGTTTGGCATGCCACTCAAACACGTTATTGTTAATAGAAATTATTTCGTCAAAGCGCTCCTGTTTTGGGTTTGCCTGTAATTCATCAATGTTTGTCAGGAATATTTGTGGATGCTTCAGTTTTTTGAAAATCTCATTAATGAAAAATTGCCAATCAGGTTCTTGAGTGAATTTTGCGGGCATTTGCCACATATCTATAAATTTTTGATTGTAATATTCAATATTTCCATGGCGATCAACTACTAATAAGCCTTCTGCTGTCGATTCCAGCGTTGATTGTGTCAGTGCCAGGCTTTTTTCCAGTTCACTTGTGCGGTGGGCTACCCTTTTTTCTAATAATTGATTAAGTAAATCAAGGTTTACATTTTTGTAGGCCAGGGAGAGCGATGTGAGTAGAAATTTGTTCGAATAATAACAACTGGCAAAAATAATAGGCATATAAATAAGGCCGCTAAAACCTAAAATAATATAGATCCCCCCCTGGAGAAAGAGCCAAATGTTAAAAGGGATGAACGTAGGCAAAAGAAACAGGCTATAGATGCTCGTAACAGGGGAAAAAAAAGAAATTGAACCGGCGGTCATACCAAAAATGAGGATCACTACAAAGGTTTGATGGACAAGGCTTTCAGCAGGCATTAATAAAGAGCCGGCAATTCCCCAGCCACAACCTGAGAGAAAGGTAAAAACAGCAAAAAGGATTAACCAGGTATCTTGCGACAACCGAGTTTCTTTCAAGTGATAATAAATAGCGGTAATCAGCCATAACGTTGAGAGCAAAAGCATGTAAAAGAGCCAGCTAATCAAGGAGGATCTGGGAACTACTTTCCACAAGGCAATAGTAAGGAAAACGGCAGCAAAACTTTGGGCTGCTATGCCAAATGGATTTTGCTGATAGAGAAGACGAATCTGATCACTGTGAATGCGATGGGCTAATGGCTCCGGCTGATCCTTTTCCTGATCATTCAGATCCTGTTTTTTTGAGTCCTTTAGTTCCATCAATCAACCAGCCTCCAATCGTCAAATTTTATCTGTTTGACCGATGTTTCTGCTTCTTGATACCAATCGTATATAGCTAATTATAGTATTAATCAATTGATAAATAGGGATTCAGGGGGGGATTTGCAATGTATAAAGCCTTTTGCAGTAGATAGCGTTTAAGGGGATGGTTTAGCTGGAGGCAGGAAATCTAATAGTAATAAGTTTTTAACAGCGTCACATAGAATGGTTTCTTGCTGTTCCCTGCAAAGGGGGAACAGCAAGAAAAACGGGCGGGTTATTTTCAGAACGTAATTATTGGTACGGGGTGCCCATGCTGATCCTCGACGTCATCTTCAAGCAGCCCGACTGCTGGTTCACCTCCAACGACTACCAGCGTGTTTTCCTCTGGTAGAGAAGAAGATTCCTCATTAACTACAACACTGGCTTCCACAGAAAAAGCAGGCCTTGGATGCGTTTCTTTCATGGTGGACAGTGTCGCTGTAAAGGAGTCAAACATCGTTTGCTCGGGACTCTTCCAGCCAAACAAGAAGGCACGTAGCGTATTAACGAGTTGCATCAGAATCCCGTCAGAGTTTTTGGTCAAGACCGTTTCACAATTACTGTTTTTCAAATGCGCTTTCACTTCTGTCAGGCGTCTTGCTGGAGTAAGGTGAGCAAGATCGTCGTTAGACAACATGTGTTGCATACGTCCAATTTCATCAATTTTTGCCTGGGTGTCAGGTGTTTTATCGTCTTCCTGATGCTCGATATAAGCGTTCATCTGCATGAGTGTTTCATAAGTTTTGATTGCTATATCGTAATCATTGCACTCATCCAGGAATTCTTGAAGCTCATTCTGAATGCCAGTTACCGCTTCAACAGTTCCATATTGCTCTGTCTTCATCAATTCTGATTGAAATGCTTCCATCCAAGCCAGTTTTTCTGCTCGGAGGGGATTCTCGATCGGCTTAGGATAAGCGTTTTCCTTAGCGATGAGGCCATTGAGTTGCTGCAGGGAGTTATGCAGGGCAGCATAGGCCTCTTTGCCCGCAGTATGCAGAAGTACAATCTCAGGTAAGAGGGCTTCAATCTTTTCAGCAATGGCTTTCGGTATGTCCTTGTCCATTGTAATGTCTTCGAGAAGCTTGGCTTTTTCCTTCTCAAAGTCAGGCTCAATGAGCTTTAAAAATAAGCTGGCATAAGGGCCTAACTCTTCAAATTGACTGAGTACTTCAGCATGGAGGTAATTGTCAAAGGTATCGCTCTTGAATTTTTCAACTTTCTCTGCAGCAGCCTTTTTCTCTTCAGCTAACTTGGCAGTAAAGTGTTTGACGCGCTCTTCAGCGATTCCCTGTTTCAAGGCATGCGCATTTTTCAAACCTTCCACCAACTCTTCCAGTTGGCCTTTCATACCAACAACCCCATCCTGGCCTTTCCTACCAACAATCCCATCTAAGGCTGCCTGAAAATCTTTACCCGTGCGCAACTCTCTTACGAACGAAGAGGGCCAATAGGTACTGGAAATTTGCACAAGATAAGGCTGTAATTCTGCGAAAAGGCGCAGGAATTTTTCACGGTTTTTCTTCCCTGCCTCATTATCTTCAAAAATGGTGTCCTCTTCCCAATCGATATCCCAATACATTTGTTCAAGCTTGTCATAGGTGCCTGGGTGAGAATTAACGAGACCTTGTGTACCTTGTAAATTTTCAATGGCTTCAGTTAACTCTTCTTCAGTAGTTAGAGAAGAAAGGTATGACTCACCAAATTCCTCAGCTAATTCACTGTTTTCAAGCAGATAGGGGCGCAGTTTTTGGTAATGTTCCAGCAATCTGGCCTTGATATCCAACAAGGGGGTTTCTGAATCAGTCGCTTGAGCCTTGAGGACGTCATTAGCAAGTGTTGCAAAAAGGTAGTTAATCCGGTCCGCATCCCTATGGGGCATGCCAAAAATAGCTGCCTGAACTTGAGCTGCACCTTGCGTGTCGGCCTTTATGGCGTTCAACCGCTGTTCTTCTCTGGCCAGGCGTTTAGCTGTTCCTGAGGTATCAGTTAATAAGGATAAACCGGCCTGATCACTTACCTCGGCGAAACTGGTAATAAAGCCCTCGTAAAATGCTTCGAACTTATCGCTAATGGATTTAGCCAGTGTATTGGGTTTTAGGCCCAAACGGAATTCAGCATTATCGGCAGCAGCAAGCAAATCAGCGCCTAATTCAGAGCGAATTGTATTGAGTTTGGCCATGATTATTGTACGGCTGGTTTTACCGATACCGGCTATTTCGGCTTGCAACTCATTAATAATTTGCAACGCTTTCTTTGCGGTGCGAGGGTCATAGTAGGCCAAACCGTCTAGCTGCCTGGCGAAAACTTTGGCTTTTGCCTGCCGTTCTTCTGGTGTTTGGGCCGCATGGGCGGGATTTTTGTATTTTTGCAGGTGATCGGAAATTTCATAGAGCCGTTCTGATACCAATTGCAAATAGGAGGTGGGGTAGACACTCGTAACTACAGCATCATAATACCCACTAAATTGTACGTTTATTGCTGTAAAGGAGTCACTCAGGCTACCTGCTGTCAGGCCTTGTGTTGTTTCCAATTCCGCAACAGCGGTCTTTAAGTCAGCAGTAAAATCTTTACGTACTTTTTCTAGAGAAGCCATGACCTGGTCACGGTCATCTACACCAACTCTTGCCATTTGTGCTTCTATGACGGCAATGGTTGCTGTCAGCACAATCAATGAATCTCGGGAAAGAGGTAGGCTGCTTAATGCTTCCAGGAAAGCTTTTGCTTTGGTATCGACTTCTTTTGTTGCATTACCAGGTATTGCTTTTTGTCTTTCTGCAATGGTTGCAAGTTCTGTGGTTAGTTGTCTGCGTGTATCCAGCAATCCCTGAAGCACAGTGCTATCAACACTTGCAGCGTTTGGTTGATTAAGCGAATCAACAAAAGCCTTAATTTTTATTTGTACTGCAGCGAGTTCTTGCTCTTTAGCATTTCTTTGTTCCTCTAACTGTTTTGTAGTCTGTGCAGTTTCAGGTGCTTTTTTCTGACCTAATATCTCAGAAATTTTTTCCAATTTACTCCTGAGCAGTGCTGTATCCTCAGGGTTGATAGCTAAATGAAAATGCTGTTGAACTGGTTTTTGCGCAACAGGAGGGATAGCTGGTCCTGCCAGTAAAGACTCCACTTTCTCATTTAGAACGCGTTCTGCCTCTTCATGCAGCAAAGACTCCACTTGATCTTTCAATGCGAGAATTTCATGGAAAGCTGCGACATAATCCTCTGGTGATTCCAGTGACTCAGCAAAATTGACAGTATACTTCGCATCGATTTGAGCCAGGAAAGGTTGAATCTTGGTATATTGGCTAGTAAAAAGCGGTCGATTGACAAGAGGGGTGAAATAATCCTCTTCATCAGGATACTTTTGCATTTCTAGCGCCATTGCACCAAGCGCTTCATAAACTAATGAGGAGCGGTAATTAACAATACTTGCAGCGGCATGTACCTTTGCTACCAGCGTACTTAACTCTTCCGCAGAATCTAGCTCGCTAAAATCTTCAGGGAATTCCCCGGCTAAGCTGCTTGCTTTCAGATAAGGGAGCATTTTTTTATAGGCGGCTTCCAAATCGTATTTTGCAGCAACTAACGCATCTTGCGGACGAGGGCCTATTGTATTGACCCTCATATTCCGCTCTTTATAAGCGTCAGCAATGACTTGTTGAAATTGTTTATAAGCAAGCTCAAAGTCTTTATTGGGTATGACATGGCCTGTAAGTGCTTGATAAGTCTCATCTTGCGCTGCGAGAGTAGCTACAATTAACCTTTGTTGCGCCTTAGCTGCTGCACGTGACGACTCGCTTTCTCTCGCTAGAGGCCCAGGTTGACGTTCAGCATTAGCTATTCTTTCGAGTTTGTCTTGCAGAGCAACAATGGCTTTGCATGCAGTGGCATAGTCGTTCGCAGTTTTTAAACCATCAATAAAGGATGGCGTATAACGGGTATCAATTTTGGCCAGATAAGGCTGAACTCGTTTATAATAAAAAGCAAATTGCTCCCTATTATCGGTCTGTTTAAAAAAGTCGACGTCCTCATCTTCATTTCTGTTTAACATACCAAAATCGCCATACACATAATGATGGTCGACGAGTTGCTGGACCTCACGCAACCTTTCTACGGCTGCAGTTAAAGTCTCCTCAGTAGTGAGTTTGCTTATGTAGTCCATAGCAAATTCTGAAGCCAGCTTTGTGCTTGCCAGGTGAGGATAAAGGGCCTGATATATGTCTTCTATATCCGTTTTTACGGCTAATAGAGAGGGCTGATCGTTAATTGCTTCTTCCAGCGCTTCATAAAGATTGTCAATCAAATATAATTTTTCTTCAGCACCAAAAAGTTTGAGGTAGGCTGGTGTTTTTGCCCTGCTTAATGGATCGATATTAGCAGCAACCAAATCTTGCTCGTTTTCCCACAAAGCAACAATATCCACAGGGATTTGCTCAGTAGTTGGGCTTGATTCACCGGTTGTTCTTCTTAAACTATCACCAATAATTGGTAGTGCATACAGTGGTTGTAAAAGAGCAAGATTTTCTTGAACCAATGCGTGTAACTGAGGATTACCAGCTACAGCTGACAGATTGCTCTTAAGGCCAACTACATCCATGACTAACGCATTAAATGCGTTGTACACAAAGTAAGCGCGCTGCCGAAAAGAATTTGGTGCGCCCTGTAAATTTTCCAATCCTGCCAAACTGCTTTTTAAATGGTAGACAGCGTTTATTAATTTCTTGTACAGGATTACTTCCTGGCTATCCTGATGGAAACCCTTGAACGGCAGTTGGCGGCTATTGATGGTTTTCCCGTCGAAAGATAGTTGATGCCAAATTTCAGGTGAAAGATTTTCTTTCAGGTAGGGTACCAGTTTTTCGTTTAAAAATTTATCAACATCTTTCGATAATTTTAATTCAGCCAATTGACCAAACAAAGAGCTTTTCTCTGCTTCCTTACCTTTGGCAACCAGGGGTTGTTCCTGTGTATATGCTGCTTCCTTGTCTAAATAATATTTTTTATCTCTTTGTGAGTTTTTAATTAAATCTACCAAGGTGGTGCCGATGTTGCGTTTCATAAAAGCCAGACTTTCATCATTGGCTTTAAGTGGTGTTTGTGGCACTTCACGGCTGGTTAAGCTCGTGACCAGGCGGGCATTTAACTCGGCAAAGTTATACTCAGGATGACTGGCAGCTGCTGCGAGCACATGGGGCTGGATTTGTTTATAAGCTTTACGCAATGTTTCTTTTTGAGTATCGCTTAACTCATGAAAATTGCTGGTTGGGGCAATTTTATTAGCAACTTCATCGAAGAAGTCGTTTAACGCTTTTTGTGCTATCTCAAGCTGACTCGTTTGATCCGCAAAACGTATAGCTTGTTCACGATAGTAGGTTGGCGGGAAAGCTTCAAGGGCCTCATTTTCTAAACGTATCAAGGTAGCGCTAATATCACGTTTCATGGGCGCAAAACCTTCATCGTTGGCTTGCAGTGGCTCTTCTGGTACTTCACTACTGGTTAAACTGGTAACTAAACGAGCATTCAACTCAGCAAAGTTATACTCGGGATGGCTAGCAGCGGCAGCCAGTACATAGGGCTGGATTTGTTTATAAGCTTTATGCAATTTTTCTTTTTGAGTATCGTCTAATTCGTGAAAGGCGATAGTTGGCTCTATTTGAGTTTCAATCAATGTGAAAAAATCAGTTAATGCTTTTTGGGCTGCCTGAAGCTGACTAATTTGATTAGCCAAGTGCGTGGTTTTCTTATGGGGAGAGCCATTCTGGAAAGCTACTAATGCCTCATCCTCCAGGCGCCTGCCTCTTTCAGTGGGAACGGGATCGTTCACAGGGACTACCGCTACCTCAAAAGGCTCAATATTAACATTTAACTGAGTTTGTTTTGCCTGAGCGGTATAAGTCGTGGTATCCGCGTGACTGATTGTTTTTTCAACGAAAGATTTTTTGAAAGCAGCTTGCCCGATTGCCTGTTGAATATTATTTATAACAGCCTCTTTGCACGCCATAATACTGCTAAAATGATTGGTAGAAGGCCAAAGTCCCTGGTAGGCACTACTTAGCATGCTTCGGGAAGAGCTATTGTTAAGTGCGTGGATGATTAGTTGATCCATCTCTGGGTAATGGGCTGCGAAATGAGATTGAAATTTCTTGTATTCCGCCGCTAGTATTTTCTTCTCAACAGGGCTAATTTTTCCCAAATCGGAGTTAAGCCAAGTAGAGTAGCTTCCAATTTTCTCAAAAAAGGCACGTGCAGCAGCTAATTGCATTCTAGAGGATTCTTCCTCAACACTCGCTTGGTTTAATCGTGTGAGCTGGTGTGCTTCTCTCGCCGCAATAAAGGTATCGTCCATCATAACCGTTAGATGGAGGATTGGTTCAAGTTTTTGACCGACGGCCAAGGTGTTGGTATCGCCAATTGCGTTTCGCACAAATCGTCCATACCAGGCGTCTAGATGAGAAGCAGTTGTATCAATAATGCCTGCTGCAGCAGCAATACTCTCAACTTGAGTAGCCAGTTGAGTGTAGTACTCATTCATTTGTTTGATTGCCGGCTCAGTTAATACGCCAGTTTTTAATCCCAAATTCTCTTCAGCTTGCTCTAATTCAGCGATTAATGCTGGAAAAATTTCATGCTTGATTTCATGCAATTTTTTTACGGCTTCTTCATAGGCTGTCTTTGTGAGAGGTGCGCCGGTATTTAGTAAATCTGAACTGTAGGCAATTAATTTCTTTGCTATAGAAAGATAGCTTGGAAGTAAAGAGAGAACACCACTGTTATTGGCAAGACTTTCAAGATCTCTTTTTGCAGCATTAGCGCGCTCTATCATGAAAGCTTGATAAGCCTCTGTGCTGGTAACCGCTTTAAGCTGGGTATCGGGTAGTAGTTTACTTTGCAAGCGTTCAAAATAATTGGGCAGGGCATAAATCAGGCTAGATAAGCTCTCTATACTTTCTTTATCCGAGCGGGGATTGGCAGGTAGCATTTCTACAGCGGTTGCTAAAACGGCTCCCCTGGTTTGCGAATTTGCTGAAGACGACAGCATTTTTCTTGCATTTTCAGGAACAAACTCTTCCACTTTTTTAACGGTAAATTCTTTTAATTTGTCAGCGACCAGGGCTACTCGTGGTAATAAGGCACTTATTTGTGGCCCGACGATATTTTGCACATCAGGGCTGGTATGATTAATTAATTGCAAAGTAGTGTAGATTTCGTTAACAGTTGTTCGGGTTGCTCGAACCAGTTCGATATCAATACCAAGTTGATAGCGATCTTTATGAAGATCAATCTGTTCAATAGCGCGTAAACCGACTTCAGCATGTGCCAGGGCATTGATTAATTTCTTCAGGACAGCTACTTGAGAGGGATCAGTTGGAGAGAGCTTGTAATCCCCTTTTTCATCTTTATTAAAATAGGCTCTTAATTCTGGCGAAAAATAATCTTCATTATGGATCAGCGTCTCAATATTTGTACGCACCATTTCGCAGGTGTCTGCTATTTTCAAATCTTCCCTGAGCCATAGAATTAACCATTCGTGTTTTCTTCGCGCTGTCCACTCATAGGTTGTACCGGCATAGCCAAGATAGGTTTCCAATGTTCCAGGAGTTTTTTGAGTCGTTGGTTGCTTTTCAGTTTTTAGAGGCATTTTTCAATCCAGTCACTTTATGGAAATAGTTTATCACGCGAGTATAAATCATTTAGATTAAGGTTATCTTATGCTGTAGAAGCATTAGAAGACTAACCCTTTGCTGTTATCTTCATGTTTTGTACCCGAAAAAATATTATTTATCAAAGTATTAAAAAATCCATAGACGCAGTTAGTGTGGTTAACACTGATCACCTCGCTCGCATCTATGGCAGTCTCTGACGCTTGCGTTAAATAAAACGCATGTCGGTTCATTTTTTCTTGGAATTCCGGAAAATCAACGACGTCTGCCATAGTTAGCCTACATCCTGCCTCATCGAGATTTCCCGTTTCTTGCAAATACTGTTTCAGTGCTTGCTTGTCATAAATTTTTCCCGCAGCAGTAATGACCGGTTCTTTGATTCGTTTTTTACTAATAGGACATAAAAAGAGAGCCGGATTTGCACTGAGCGGGTTTGCATAAGCCAAATCACTTGCCTGTCTGATCAATTGTTTCTTTGTTTCTGAATAACTTGTTTGTCTTTCAGTAAAGAGTCTTATATGGTCCAACAATTCAGGGAGTGGCTTCAAGTTGGATGGCTTTAAGGGCTCTCTATTCTGTGGATCTGTTGGATTCGTTGCTAATGCTTTTAAAATATTTTTTTTGTCATAAACAAAGCCACTTGGGGTATACACCGGCTCGGTCATTAATTGCAGGCTGATCGGGCAAATCAATGGTTGAGGCGCTGAGGCAGGATGAGCAGTCAATGCTGCATGCCGGGCTTGCTCAAGATAATTCTTTATCAATTGCGGAAGAGCACTACTAAAAAATACTGATAAGGGTGAGTTTGAAGCCATTTCATTCCTTCAGTTAGGTGTACACTTGCTTAACTTAGAAAACGACTTAAGCCGTTAGTAGTAGGGGTTCATCTAAGCCAAGCGAATTATTCAGAACAAGGCCGAGTTAGTTTGTTATAAAAATTACCACTCTATCTTACCTTAATTCACGGCAATTGGAAAGAAGTTAATCAAATCGTGAACTGGGGGGCGTGATGGCATTTTTTATACACGATTAAAAAATGAGATAAAGGAAAACATACAGCGGTCTATTCTTTCCTCCGAGATAGTATAGCTGCGGCAAGCTTTGCTATGATGAGTTAACAGGCCGCTTTTGTTCAAGGAATGAAAATGTTTAAAAAAATTCTTGTAAGTAATCGAGGCGAAATCGCCCTTCGTATTGTGCGGGCTTGCAAGGAAATGAAAATTTCAGCTGTTACCATTCACAGTGAGGCAGATCGGTATGCCTTATATGTCAAGCGTGCTTCCCAGTCGCATTGTTTAAGTACCAAGCCTTTAGAAGCGTATTTGAATGGTCATCGCATTATAGAATGTGCCAAGGCGGCTGGGTGTGATGCGATTCATCCCGGTTATGGGTTTTTATCAGAAAATGCTGACTTTGCCGCAGCTTGTGAGCAAGCAGGGATTGTTTTTATTGGACCTTCAGCGGCTGTTATTGCAACGATGGGCTCAAAAGTAGCTGCCAGAAAGGCAATGATCCAAGCGAATATTCCTGTCATTCCGGGAAGTGAGGATAATTTAGCGTCAATTGATGAGGCGATAGCCTGTGCTGAACAATTGGGGTATCCGGTCATGCTTAAAGCTACTTTTGGGGGGGGCGGTCGTGGTATTCGTCTATGTCATGATGCCAATCAAGTTCGCAACCAATACGCCAGGGTTCAGTCAGAGGCTGGAAAAGCGTTTGGTGATACTCATCTTTTTATGGAAAAATTTATCTCTAATCCACGTCATATTGAGGTACAAATTCTTGCCGATAACTACGGCAAAGTCCTGCACTTGTTTGAACGAGACTGTTCCATCCAGCGTCGCCATCAGAAATTGGTGGAAGTTGCCCCTTCCCCCTTATTGGATGATAAAACGCGAGAAATTCTTTACGAGTATGCTGTCAGGGCAGCGACAGCCGTAGGATATACCAATGCAGGTACAGTAGAATTCATTCTGGGTGAAGACGATCAAATGTATTTTTTAGAAATGAACACCCGCTTGCAAGTGGAACATCCTGTAACAGAGCAAATAACCGGTATTGACTTGGTACAGCAGCAAATTCTGATTGCTGCCGGAGAAAAATTACCGATGACGCAGGAACAAATTACGCGTCGCGGTTTTGCGATTGAATTCCGCATTAATGCTGAAGATCCGCAAAATGATTTTCTACCCAGTTTTGGGCGAATTACTCGTTATTACGCGCCCGGTGGGCCAGGCGTTCGTACCGACAGTGCTATTTACACCGGTTATACTATTCCGCCGGATTATGACTCATTATGCGCGAAGCTCACTGTGTGGAGTCTTGATTGGCCTTCGGTTTTGCGTCGAGCAGCCAGAGCATTGGAGGAGATGCGTTTGTTTGGTGTGAAAACTACTATCCCGTACTATTTGGAGATGCTTAAGTCAGAAGAGTTTCAACGGGGTTTGCTGACGACTACACTCATTGACAGGCATCCGGAGTGGTTACGTTATTCTAATAAATCCCTACCGCAACACAAGGCAGCGGTGATTGCAGCAGCTATTGCCACTTACAATCAAAATTAGCGCTTATAGAAGAAGTAATTCAACAAAAATGCAGGGTTAAAAATAGCATTGGAGTCCGGATTAGGATGTTGACCCGGCTCCCATGCGATATAGTCTGTAGCTGCAAGCTTCTATTTTTTATACAAGATAGGCTTTTCTAGTCTTGAACGCTTTCAAGTGAATAATTATCGATTAAACGGATATCCCCGATTAGTACAGCGACAAAGCGTCTATTTTGGTAATCCTCAAGGTATTCAACCAGGATGTTGTTGCTGGCCAGTTCTGCCAGGAGAGCGTCACGAGATTTCTGTTGATGAAAAATTCGCGCAAATTTTTCGGCTTCCTGACGCTGTGTTTGATTGAGACGATTATTGCGTGAACTGTAAGCTAAACCACTTGCTTCACGAATAGTAGGGCAGGCTTTGATCGCTACATCCATAAAAAAAGCCTTGGCCATATTACGGATTAACAGGTATTGCTGATAGTCTTTCTCGCCAAAATAAGCACGCTGGGGTTTAACCAGATTGAGTAATTTCATTACTACAGTCAATACACCATTAAAATGCCCTGGCCGATGTTTTCCTTCCATCAATTGGCAAAGCGTGGTTTCCTGCAATTGATAGCGATAATTATCAGCATATATCTCTTGTTCGGAAGGTATTAAACAATAATCAACCCCCGCTTCTTCTAATAAATCAAGATCGGCTTCCAGAGTGCGGGGATAATGTATGAAATCATCGGGACGATTAAATTGCGTAGGATTAACAAACAAACTGGCGACAGTATAATTATTTTCTTGTTTACTAGCGGCAAATAAAGAGGCATGGCCAGCGTGTAAATTTCCCATAGTGGGAGCAAAGCCAATTGAATGAGTCGTCGGAAGGGAACGACGAATGGCTAGCCATTCATCAAGATGGTTAAAAATCTGCATGAAATACTCCTAAAAACAATGAGGTATCAGATTTGTTAATGCTTATTCTTGCGTGGCCCCCCACGTTACCACGTAGTGGGGGCTCTCTTGTTAAAAAGCATGTTCGACGGCTGGAAATTGAGCCTGCTGCACTTCCTGGACGTAGGCGTTAATCGCAGTCAACATCACCTTTTTAATTTGCGCATACTGCTTTAGGAATTTAGGTCTAAATTCCGTTTGCAGGCCAAGCAAATCATGCCAAACCAAGACTTGGCCATCGGTATGGACGCCGGCTCCTATCCCGATTGTAGGAATGGTGAGTGATTGGGTAATCGCTTGGGCTACTTGTTGGGGAACGCATTCAATGACAAGCGCAAAACAACCTGCTTTTTCCAGCTCTGCAGCCTGTTGTAGCAGATCAGCGGCTTGCTTTGTTTCTTTGCCTTGTACTTTATAGCCGCCAAGTTGGTGTATGGATTGTGGCGTTAAGCCAATATGACCTACAACAGGAATACCGGCATCAACTAAATAAGCAATTGTTTGACAGGTATCCTGGTCGCCGCCCTCAATTTTGATGGCATGGGCACCTGCTTGCATAAGTTGCCTGACATTGCTAATCGTTTCTGCTCGGGAGAGACGATGGCTTAAGAAAGGCAGATCGGCAATTAAAAATTGTCTCTTCAGGCCGCGTGCAACAGCTTGTGTATGCATGACCATCATTTCTATCGTTGCCATGATCGTTGTTTCGTAGCCGTGCACAGCCATAGCGACTGAATCACCGACTAACACACAATCAACATCGGATTCATTCACAGTGCAGGCCGAAGGATAATCATAACAAGTGATTACACTGATCTTTCTTTTTTGTTGCTTTTTTGCTTTGAAATCTTGAATTTTCATACGGTACCCCCTCGGTTGAAGGTAGGCGCAGAAAAAATAGAATAAACTAGAAATAACACTGGTACCTGTCGCATGGATCAAGTCCTCCATTGATTATGTTAAAGGTTGTTAACATTTTATCTTGGTACTTATGCCTTGATTTTCTGTGCTCGTCTCGCTGCGATACTTGAAAATCAAGGCATAAGCACTCAAGCTGGCAAAATGTCGGCAATCCTGTAAAAGGGTCACCGCTTATCAAAATGACTAAGTCGATGCTTACAGGAGCTTGATTTTAAAGAACGCGCATGAAATTACAAGATGCGCTATGATTTACTTTTTAGTAATTCGGGTTTTTTTATGACTTTAGTGAACAAATTAAATACGATTGGAGAACATCCTTTTATTTTTTCCGGACTGGCTGGCCAATTGGAGGCGGTATTAACAGTACCTCCTAACAGGCACGAATCTTATGTGGCGTTGTTGGGCCACCCGCACTCCTTGCAGGGGGGAACCATGAATAATAAAGTGGTGACAACCATGGCACGTGCATTTAAGGAAATAGGCATTCCCAGCCTTCGCTTTAATTTTCGTGGCGTAGGTCAATCAGAAGGAAGTTATGATGCTGGTATTGGTGAAAGTAACGATATGCTGGCATTGATGCGCCTTTGGCAGCAAGAAAAACCAACGGCTCGTTTTGTGTTAGCCGGATTTTCTTTTGGCTCCTATGTTGCCTATCGGGCGGCGGCACAAAGTGAACATGAGTTGCTTATTACGGTTGCCCCACCTGTACACCATTATGATTACCGCGAATTTACTCCGTCACCTGAGCCCTGGTTAATTATGCAAGGTGATGAGGATGAAGTGGTGCCCTTGTCATTGGTACTTGATTTTGCGGCACAATCAACACCACCTTTATCGGTTACCCGGTTTGCAGAAACAAGCCATTTCTTTCATGGTAAGTTGCTTGAGTTTAAAGATCAGCTAATTAAAGGGATCAGTCATGCAGGACTTAAATTATGACTGTAATTAGCGAATATGAAGCGGCTATTGCCAGTGGCGATATCCAGGATGACTTGATGCAGCGTAAAGTCTTGCTGGCGATGCAACGGCTTGCAGAGGAATTACAACCTCCGAAGCGGACCTGGTTTCGTCGCCGACAGAAACACGATATTAAAGGGTTATATATTCATGGACCAGTCGGTGTGGGCAAGAGTTACTTGATGGATTTGTTTTATCAACAAATTGGTGAGCGTAAGAAAGCACGCTTTCATTTTCACCATTTTATGCAACAAATTGATGCTCAATTAAGACGTTTGCAAGGACAAAAAGATCCTTTACGTCGTATAGCGGCTGATTTTGCCAAAAGAACGCGGTTACTGTGTTTTGATGAGTTTCTAGTCCATGATGTGGCGTATGCCATGATTCTTGCTGAATTACTCCAGGCTTTTTTTGCGCAGGGAATAATCCTGGTGGCAACCTCAAACACCTGTCCCGACGAGTTATATTTGAATGGGGTTCAGCGCGCACGGTTTTTACCGGCAATTGCCTTAATTAAATCACGTTGCGAGGTAATTAGCCTGGGTGATAAAAAGGATTATCGCTTGGGGCGAGATCCTTTGCAGGAAGCCTATCTTTATCCACTTGGCGCCGCTACCGATAAGATTTTAAACGAGCAATTTACTGCAATTGAGCAAAATAGTGTATCGCAGGGCAATCTGACGGTACAAACGCGGGATATTCCTTTTGTTAAATGTGGTGAGCGGGCAATATGGTTTGATTTTAAAGTGATTTGTAATTTGCCGCGCAGCCAGTTGGATTATTTGGAAATTGCTGATCGTTTCGATACGGTTTTTGTTAGCGATATTCCGGTTTTAACAACCAATGATACCGTGTATGCGATTCTGCTGGTTCATTTTGTTGATGTGATGTATGACCGCGGCATCCGGCTAGTTATTTCTGCAGCAGTGCCTTTGCCGCAACTTTATGTGCAAGGTGAAATGAAGGATTCGTTTAAACGTACTTTAAGCCGTTTACAGGAAATGCAATCAGTCGATTATGTCAGACGCCATCCCCGGCGCCAGGTGCAAAATTTACTGGGTAGCTCGCCCTTTACTCAGGAACAGGAGACCGCTGGTCAAGGTAAGAAAGCTAAAAAAAGCGACTAAATAATTAAGGGCTGTTGATCTTTCTACTATCCAGGCCCGAAAAGCATTGATTGCCTGTGCTTCGCTGCTCATGACGCTCCTATAAACGGTGTGCCGCGATGCTCGTTAATCAGTGTTTTTCGATCCCAGCTTGCAAAAGGGAAGATCATTGACGAGCGTAATGGTTATTTTTTTTCTAAAATGAGAATGATTCTCGATATCATTTGTGTTAAACTTGTACTTCTATCTGTTTTTGAATTGGAATGATGCGAATTACTGAATTGGTAAAGGGTGATCATGTTCGTTTGGTTGATTTTGGCCAGACCGACGCCGTTTATAGACGTAAATTGTTATCTCTGGGCATTACTCGCGGTGTAGAGCTGGCAGTAATAAGAGTAGCCCCTTTGGGTTGTCCAATTCAAGTCGAAGTACGTGGTACCTCGTTAACCCTGCGAAAGGAAGAAGCTGGTGAGTTAATATGGGAGCGTTTATGACTCATATTTTGTTAGCCGGTAACCCTAATTGTGGTAAAACGACTTTATTTAATGCCTTGACCGGGGCTAATCAACGGGTAGGAAATTGGCCTGGTGTCACGGTTGAAAAAAAAACAGGCTCCTATATTTTATCGAATCAAACGATTCAAATTACCGATTTGCCTGGGGTGTACTCGTTAACTTCCTCTGCAAGTGGCTCTAGTCAAGACGAACAAATTGCAGCAAAAGCAATCGCTAATCTTGATACGGATCTCATTATTAATGTGGTGGATGCTTGCCATTTAGAACGCCATCTCTATCTCACCAGCCAAATCCTTGAGTTGGGTAAACCGGTCATTGTTGTCCTTAATATGATGGATATTGCCAAGCAACAAGGCATTAGTATCGATACAAAAGCATTAGCCCAGCAGTTAGGTTGCCCTGTAATTCCTATTCAGGCCCATAAAAAAATAGGCCTGGATGGGTTGAATCAGGCCATTGATAAAATTCCTCCTGATAGCCAGGAATTATCATTAGATTTACCGCCGATAGTGCAAGAGTCATTAACTGTTCTGGAACAGAAATTAATAGCACAGGGCTTTGATTCCCGCCTGGCCAGCTATTATGCCCACAGGGTTTTGGAGGGTGATAATACGCTTTTATCGGATGATTTGGTCAATACGTTGATGATACCTAAGGAGGATGAACTTGATATTGTGTTCGCTGATGCACGTTATCAAAAAATACATCAGATAGTTGCTCGTGTACAGAAAAAGGGCAGTGATAGTAGCGAGCATTTCACAGCAAAGCTTGATCGCATCGTTTTACATCGTTATTTTGCTTTGCCTATATTTTTCGCAATGATGTACCTCATGTTTCTCTTTGCGATTAATGTGGGGGGCGCATTCCAGGATTTTTTTGATATCACAACGGATACTATCTTTGTTCAAGGGAGCGC
Organism: Legionella feeleii; assembly: GCF_001467625.1. Lineage (GTDB taxonomy): Bacteria > Pseudomonadota > Gammaproteobacteria > Legionellales > Legionellaceae > Tatlockia > Tatlockia feeleii. Next base: position 78,488 of record NZ_LNYB01000018.1, on the reverse strand, counting down.
CTGGCTGTTAGCACAAATGCATGCGCCAGATTGGCTTACGGCTTTAATTGCCGACGGAGTTGGTAAGGGCATTAATACGACATTGACCTTTATCCCGGTTATTGCAGCGATGTTTTTCTTTTTATCCTTGTTAGAAGCTTCCGGCTATATGGCTCGAGCCGCTTTTGTTGTCGATAAGGCAATGCGAGCTTTGGGTTTGCCTGGGAAATCATTTGTGCCTATGATCGTGGGCTTTGGCTGTAATGTCCCAGCCATCATGGCTGCACGAACACTGGATTCGGAAAGGGAGCGCTTATTGACCGTTCTAATGAGCCCTTTCATGTCCTGCAGTGCCCGTCTGGCTATTTATGCCGTTTTTGTTGCAGCCTTTTTCCCCACTGGGGGGCAAAATGTGGTGTTTTCTCTCTATTTGATTGGTATCTTGATGGCAGTGCTCACAGGCTTTGTACTGCGTCAAACCACCTTGGGCGGCAAAGCATCGCCATTGATTCTGGAATTGCCTGCTTATCATAAACCGTCCTTAAAGCGTTTGTTGAGAGAGACCTCTCTGCGCTTACGGTACTTTGTTATCCGCGCAGGTCGCTTAATTGTTCCTGTCTGTGTGGTTTTAGGTGGTTTGAATGCATTGACTATACATGGTGGTATTAGCACAGGTGAAGCGAGTGCCCAGTCTGTGTTGTCTTTGCTAGGTCAATGGTTAACTCCCTTTTTCGCGCCAATGGGCCTGCAACAGGATAATTGGCCTGCTACGGTGGGTTTATTAACTGGTATGCTGGCGAAAGAAGTCGTTGTTGGTTCCTTGAATTCGCTTTATGCTCAACTTGGGCATATTGGCCAGGCCAGTGTCTCTAATTTTGATTTTTGGGCTTCTTTACAAATGGCAGTCTGGTCGATTCCGCAAAATTTGGCGGATTTGGGACATGCCTTGTTAAATCCCATTGTTGCCAGTGCGCCAGATGGTGAAATGTCGCAGTCTGTTTATGGAATGATGGCTCAACGCTTTGATGGGCAAGCGGGGGCTTATGCTTATTTGCTGTTTATTTTGCTTTATATTCCCTGTGTTTCAACAATGGCGGTGATTCGCCAGGAGGCCAGTCGCTCATTGATGTGGTTCTCCATTATCTGGTCCTTTATTATTGCTTATACGATGGCGGTTATGTTTTATCAGTTCGCAACGTTTTCGGTTCACCCGCAACAATCAATCATCTGGATTTTACTGATGTTGGTTTGTGTTGGGCTTGCTGTGGGATTTTTATTTTACAAAAAATCGGCTTCTGGAGAGGCGCATGTTGCTTCAAATTCGTGAATATATACGCCGTATGCGCGTTGCCAGTAATCAACAAATAGCGCGGGAGTTTGGGCTTGATATTCAAGCGTTGCAACCCATGCTGGAGCTCTGGCTAAGAAAAGGGGCTATTGCCTGCTGCCAGGAAAAATCAGCTTGCCAAAGCAGTTGTTTTAAATGCAAAATTCAACCGCCGATCTATTATCAATGTCTTGAATAGTTCGAATAAACGCTTTTTTGTCACTTATTTTACATTTTCTTGAGCGTTTTGGCCGTGCCCCATTCCTCATTTTGGGCTAAGATAGAGTTATAAAAATTGATAACCGGTACTAAGAATGCCTGATAATGAACAAAATTCTGAAATTGATTTTTCAGAACTTGGCGCGGAAGTCCAAAGTAGAGTTATAAGTGATTATGAGGATAATCCACTGGGGAGTGTGGAGGATGTTTACCAGTTATGGTGGCATTGGGCTGATTTTGAATTAGCGGTTATTACGCCGACGATTGAGCCAATATCTCCGCCTGTCATTCTTAATCCCGAGCCTTTACCTGATTCCAGTGAGCTGGAATTTGTCTATCCAATTTATGATCATGGTTTTAAGTTAGTCACTTCCAAAGCGCAGGAGATGTATTCTGCCGGTATGTCGATGTGTAAATTATTTTACACTATCGAAAAAATGATTTATTTGCTGGTTGAGCGATTAAAGACTGGCGGTATTGATGCTGAAACAGAGGTGCAGGTTGCTTTTGCTGGCCACGAGCTTGCACAGCGTAAGGCCTTTGAGTCGGTAATTAATTTGAATTTTAATGTTGTAGTCACCAATTTTGATCCCGGACTTTGGGGCGAGCGTTATCTGCAAATAGTAAAACGACTCGCTGATAAAGGCTATGGTTATCCCACAGAGGCTCCGCGCGCGAGTTTCCGCCAGTCTCATGGCTCAGCTCGAGTGACCCCTCGTTAAACTCAAAGAGCGGTTTTGGGATTTATCCCAATTTATCGGCTGAGATTAATTCAGTTTTTGTCCATCGTAAAACGAATGTTTGTGGGTTTTGCCACAATAGCAGCGCGCCTAGCATTGCGGGTATTAATAGAATGAGGCGCATGATAGCTTGTAATAAGCGGGGATTGCCTTGCTCGGTAATAATCGCTAAACGCCAGGCACGCATTCCAATCGTTTTTCCCCCACAACAAATGGACAGTAAATAATAAATTAAAAAAATTGCCAGGAGGCTGAATTGATACCAGCGTGAGGCAGGCGGAATGGCTACACCATGGTTGATACAAAGGCAAACAGCGGTAAAGGCAAAAAACAAAGCGAGTAGAATAAATCCATCATAGAGCTGGGACGCTAAATATTTAAATAACAACATGATGTTTCCTTTAAGATGGTTCACTCATGGCCTTTTTGCCAAGGGCTACTTGCTCCAGGCAGTCAACATAAATTTGACTTAGATCCAGACCCGAATAAGGGTTTTTTTTAAGAGTATCCCAATGTCCCTCTTCATAAGCAACGACTGTTGCAAGCAATTCTCCCAGAGGGCCTTTATGGGCAGTCAGTGCTAATTTGATTTCGTCGGTCAGGGTAATTTTATCGACAAGATTACTCATAGGGCTATCCATTAAGCTATCTAATACAGAAAGTAAACCGGTAGTATAGGCACTTTGTGGGCAAAGATTAGACTGTGTTTCAGCCAGTTTTTGTGCCATTTGTGCCCGGATTAACCCTGATTCAACAAGCTCCAGTGGTTTTTGGGAAATATTGGTCATTGATATAACCATCACCCAGTTTTTTAAATTTGCAATGCCTAGCCGTACAACGGCTTGTTCAATCGATTCAATAGCCTGGAAACCAGAAAAGGCAGCGGAGTTAACTACTTTTAACAGTTGATAGCTTAACACCGGATCGGTTTGAATTAACTCCACGATCGTTTCCATGTCAGTCTCTGCCTGCTGTAATTTACTGATTAACTCCAGGAGATTAAATTTATTCGCTGCAATTTCTGTATTTTCCGTTTTTTGGGTTTGGAAAAGAAAATTGCCGCAATAGTAGTCCATTGCCATGGTCTTACAGTGTTCAAAATTCGTATATTCACTAAGTCCATAGGCAATCACTTTACGTTGCCGATCTTGACTGAATTTGACTACTTTAGTCAGGTTAGCTGTTTGCATCAAATGTTCACTGAGGGCAATGTATTCGGCAAAATTCAGCCAGGCCAGCTGTTCAGGCTTATCAATCACCAGGGCAAATGTGGATTTGGATGTTTCTAGTTCTGCCCGTGGACAAATGGTATCAATATCGATAGCCGCCAGTTTTAAAATAATGGGATTAGCAATGGGTGCCTTCGCCTGCTCAATTAAAAATTTAAGCGTATAGGGGATAAAAACGAGTAGATCTTTCTCTGTATTTGCGAGTATGGTTGTAAAATGCTCGAATAAATTTTCATGTTCCTTTGCTTGCTGATTAGCGATAATATCCACAGCCACACATTTTAATTGCTGATTATAAATGGGGCGCTTGATGAGCATGGCTATGGTCCCTATAAGCCGTGTAATAGAAGCATAGTATGAGTATAGCCGCATAGCGAAAAACTGTTTACAGAACAACGGCATGCTGCGTATGGGGGTGGAGTATTTTTTTTATACAGGGCTTGCCCTTCTTTGACTGTTGACTATCAAGCAATATGTGTAAAAATAAGCTTATTGATACTTATAATAGTCATTTAATTCACCTTCGTGAGCTTGAACTTTGCGCTAAAAAAACAGAGTGGTATACTGCGCACGTTTTCAATTTTGAGTGGGCTGGGTGATTTTGCCCAAGGGCTGATTATCGGCTTATTTATGCTATATTTATAAACGTTTTTCTCTTAAGGAAGATTTTTACAGTGAACCAAAAAAGACCAGTAAATCTTGATTTGGCGACGATGAAATTTCCAGCAATGGCAATTGCCTCGATTTTACATCGTATATCCGGGTTGGTATTGTTTCTCTTGTTGCCGTTCATGCTCTATTTTCTTAGCATGTCGCTTAACAGTGCTGAAACTTTCTCCGAGTTGCATAAGCTACTTGCCAGTCCTTTTAATAAGCTTCTATTATGGGCTTTTGGTGCCGCATTAGTTTACCATTTGCTTGCAGGTATCCGCCATTTGCTTATGGATTTAGGCTTGGGTGAGGATGTTAGTGCAGGTCGTCATAGCGCTATCTTTGTTATTGTTTTGGCTGTAATTCTGACAATTTTTCTAGGAATCTGGATATGGTAACCAATGTAACAAGCTTAACTGGTAATGGTTTAAAGGATTGGTTAATTCAGCGGGTAACCGCAGTTTATTTTGCCGCTTATTCTTTGTTTTTATTAGGTTATTTACTTTTGCATCCACAACTGAGTTATGACCAATGGGCTACTCTGTTTCATTGTATCTGGTTTCAGATCGCTAGCATCCTTGCTTTGTTTGCACTGAGTTTGCATGCTTGGATAGGCATCTGGACTGTAACCACTGATTATATGAAGTGTACCGCTCTGAGGCTTACAATTCAGATGCTGGTTGTCATGTGGCTGCTAGGTCAGTTTATTTGGGGCTTAATGATTGTGTGGGGGCGATAAGCATGGCATTTGCACGTAACAAATTTGATGCAGTAATTATTGGTGCGGGCGGTGCCGGAATGCGTGCTGCTCTACAATTGGCCAATTCAGGGTTAAAGGTTGCTTTGTTATCAAAGGTGTTTCCTACCCGTTCACATACGGTGTCTGCACAGGGAGGAATTACTGCTGCGCTTGGTAATGCTGATGAAGATGATTGGCGTTGGCACATGTATGATACGGTGAAAGGTGCTGACTATATCGGTGATCAGGATTGCATCGAGTATCTTTGCAAAACAGGACCAGAAGCCGTTTATGAGCTTGAGCATATGGGCTTACCCTTTTCACGTATGGACAATGGCAAAATTTATCAACGTCAATTCGGCGGCCAATCCAAGAATTTTGGTGGTGAGCAAGCCGCACGTACTTGTGCAGCGGCTGATAGAACCGGGCATGCTTTATTGCATACGCTTTACCAGCAAAATTTAAAAGCTAAAACCCATGTGTTCAGTGAATGGTATGCGCTTGATTTTGTCAAAGATGCCCATGGTCGTATCGCAGGTGTTACGGCAATGTGTATCGAAACGGGTGAAGTGGTTTTTTACCAAACCCGCGTATGTATTCTTGCCACAGGTGGTGCCGGTCGTATTTATCAATCAACTACCAACGCCCTGATTAATACAGGTGACGGTTTTGGTATGGCTTTACGCGCAGGTCTGCCTTTACAGGATATGGAAATGTGGCAATTCCATCCTACCGGGATTGCCGGAGCAGGTGTATTAGTCACTGAAGGGTGTCGTGGTGAGGGTGGTTACCTCGTCAATAAAGATGGCGAGCGCTTTATGGAGCGTTATGCGCCACGAGTAAAAGATTTGGCATCACGCGATGTGGTTGCCCGTTCAATGGCGTTGGAAATTCGCGCGGGGAAAGGTTTTGATCCTAAAGGGGTTGATCACGTTAAACTGAAACTTGATCATTTGGGCGCTGATTTGATTATGTCACGCCTACCCGGCATTCGCGAGTTATCAATGAAATTCGCTGGTGTTGATCCTATCGTTGAACCAATACCTGTCGTTCCCACATGCCACTATAGCATGGGTGGAATCCCTACCAATATGCATGGTCAGGTGTTAACCCGAAAAAATGGCAAGGAGTCTCTTGTTGAAGGACTTTATGCTGTCGGTGAATGTGCTTGCGTTTCAGTACATGGCGCTAACCGTCTGGGTGGAAACTCTCTCCTGGATCTCGTTGTTTTTGGTCGTGCTGCAGGTATTCACGTAGAAGAGATGTGGCAATCGAATCAAATGCCGGAAATGCCTTATATTTCTGAGGATGATATCGCTGCGTCTTTAGAGCGTTATAATCGTTGGGAAAATTCAAAAGAAGGTGAGAGCGTTGCTGTTATTCGTGATGAAATGCAACGGGTCATGCAAGAAGATTTCGGTGTTTTCCGCACAGGTGAAGTAATGACTTCAGGCTTGCATCGATTGGAGGCTTTACGTAAGCGCTTGGCTAATGCCTATTTGGATGACAAGAACAAAATATTCAATACTGCACGCATTGAAGCGTTAGAATTAGATAATCTCATGGCAACAGCCTGTGCTACGGCTCAATCAGCGCTTACACGAACGGAAAGTCGTGGTGCGCATAGCCGGGAAGACTATCCTGAGCGTGATGATAAAAATTGGATTAAACACACGTTATATTTTGCGGAGGGTGATGTTATTGATTTTCGCCCAGTGAATGTATCGCCTAAATATATCGCGCCATTTGAGCCGAAAGAACGTGTTTACTAGAGAGGATATGCCGTGGCTGACACTAGAAATTTAACCCTGTCGATTTATCGTTACAATCCTGAGAAGGATACCAAGCCTTATATGCAGGATTATGAAATACAGGTTCCAGTTAAAAGCGATCCGATGCTGCTTACTTTGCTTGAACGGTTAAAAGCAGAACAGGATCCAACCATTACGTATCGTCGCTCTTGCCGTGAAGGAGTTTGTGGCTCTGATGGTATGAATATCAATGGTACTAATGGCCTGGCGTGTATTACGATAGTTTCGCAGTTGAAAACAGACAAAATTGTTTTGCGGCCTTTACCAGGATTTCCTGTAATACGTGATCTGGCAGTTGATCTGACGCAATTTTATCAACAATACGAGCGTATCGAGCCTTACCTGCAAAATGACAGTGTTGCTCCTGCCCGTGAGCGGTTACAGTCGCCTGAAGAGCGGGCACAGCTCGATGGTTTATATGAATGTATATTATGTGCATGTTGTACAAGTTCATGCCCATCTTTCTGGTGGAATCCAGATAAATTTGTCGGTCCTGCCGGACTTTTGCAGGCGCGACGTTTTTTGGCAGATAGTCGCGATACAGCCAAGCAACACCGTTTGGATAAATTACAAGATCCTTTCAGTGTTTTTCGCTGCCGTTCAATCATGAATTGCGCGAATGTCTGTCCGAAGGGACTCAATCCGACGGAAGCAATTGCTAATATTCGTAAGCAAATGCTGACTCAGGAAACTTGATAGCGATTTTGTTGTTGCCCCGATAAAATTCGGGGCATACCCCTTTGGAGAGAACAACTATGAGCAGTAGTGATCTGCAAACTCAATGGGCTTCTTCCTACTTGTCAGGTGGAAGTATGGCTTATGTCGATGGTCTATATGAAGACTACCTGACTGATCCGGATTCAGTCCCTGCAGACTGGCGGGCAGCTTTTGATGCCTTGCCAAAGGTCAATGGTGCGACAAACGAGATTTCCCATCGCGATATCCGCGATTATTTTCTGCAAGCCAGCGATAAGAAACGGACACAGGTTGTTACTTCTGAGGATAGTAAACAGTACCAGGTGGCTCACTTAATGAATGCTTACCGTTCCCATGGCCACCATGCTGCTAAGCTTGATCCTTTGGAAATGGCTGAACGGGTCAATGTACCAAGCCTTGAGTTGAGTTATCACCAACTCTCAGAAGCAGATATGAATCGCTCATTTTTTGCCGGTAAATATTTCAATGGTTCTGAGATGCCGCTCCATGAGATATACCAGGCATTACGTGATACCTATTGCGGAAGTATTGGCATAGAGTATATGCATATTTCTGACAACGCAGAAACAGAGTGGCTGCAGCAAAAGATGGAATCTGCCCGAGGTCGGCCCAGTTTTGATAAGCAGAAAAAACTTAATATTCTTAGCGAACTAATCGCGGCTGATGGTCTAGAGCGCTATTTGGGAACACGTTATGTAGGTCAAAAGCGATTCTCACTTGAAGGCGGGGATGCTTTTATTCCTATGATGAAAGAGCTTATTCGCAGAGGTGGTAGTGAAGGCGTTAAGGAAATCGTTATTGGCATGGCGCATCGCGGCCGTTTAAACGTTTTGGTCAATGTATTGGGTAAAGAGCCTGACCAACTGTTCCAGGAATTTGAAGGAAAGGTTAAATATGAGCGTACTGGCGATGTGAAGTACCACATGGGCTTTTCTTCAGACATACGTACGGAAACAGGGGAAATTGTGCATCTGGCTTTGGCATTTAACCCCTCACATTTAGAAATCATTGGTCCAGTGGTTGAAGGCTCTGCTCGCTCCCGTCTGCGACGTCAACATGATTTGGATAAGAAAGATAAGGTTGTTCCTGTTGTTGTTCATGGTGATGCAGCGTTTGCAGGCCAGGGCGTAGTCATGGAAACGTTTAATTTTTCTCAAGCCCGTGGTTACTCAACCGGTGGAACAATTCATATTGTGATTAATAACCAAATTGGTTTCACCACCTCAAATCCTTTGGATGCACGATCTACCCTATATTGCACTGATGTGGCAAAAATGGTGCAGGCACCTGTTATTCACGTTAATGGTGACGATCCAGAGGCTGTTGTTTTTGCGACGCAAATTGCTTTTGATTTTAGAATGAAATTTAAACGCGACGTGGTAGTTGATCTGGTTTGCTATCGCCGCCATGGCCATAATGAGGCCGATGAACCTGCGGTTACACAGCCTGGCATGTATAAAAAAATCAAATCAATGCCTACGTTACGGGAAATCTACGCTGAGGAATTAATAACCCAGAACCTTATTAGCAGCAAAGAAGTGGATAAGTTGGTAGAGGATTATCGCGAGAGGCTCGATAAAGGGCAGGCGGTTGTTGAATTGGTCCGTGGTGATTATGAAGGACGAGTCTCTGTTGACTGGACTCCCTATATTAATGCGAAATGGACGGATAAAGCCGATACCACGATTAGCAAAAGCACGTTGCAATTGCTCTCCAAACAGCTACACACGTTACCAGATGGCTTTGAATTGCATCCCGTTGTCAAGCGTCTTCTTGCCGAGCGGGAAAAAATGACTGCTGAAGAAATCCCAATGAATTGGGGCTATGCAGAAACAATGGCTTACGCAAGCTTATTGCATGAAGGCTATGGTGTGCGCTTATCAGGACAGGATTGCGGTCGTGGAACCTTCGCTCACCGACATGCGGTATTACATGATGTAGTAAATGGGGAAACCTACGTCCCGCTTGAAAAAACAGTGACTGATCCCCACAAATTTTTCACGGTTATTGATTCTGTCCTGTCAGAGGAAGCGGTACTTGCTTTTGAATACGGATATGCCTCTTCTGAGCCGACGTCTCTCGTGTTATGGGAAGCCCAGTTTGGCGATTTTGCTAATGGCGCTCAAGTCGTTATCGATCAATTCATCAGTTCTGGTGAACAAAAATGGGGACGGTTGTGCGGTTTGGTAATGTTGTTACCACACGGTTACGAAGGACAGGGACCAGAGCATTCTTCTGCCCGCCTGGAGCGTTTTATGCAGCTTTGTGCGCAGCATAATATTCAGGTATGTACGCCAACAACACCCGCGCAAATGTTCCATATGTTGCGTCGTCAAATGTTACGTAAATTCCGCAAGCCTTTAATTGTCATGACACCAAAGAGTTTGTTACGCCACAAACTGGCTGTTTCACCTTTATCTGATTTAATGAAGGGTAAGTTCCATACGGTCATTCCAGAAATAGATGACATAAATGCAGCAAAAGTCACGAAAGTAGTGTTATGTTGTGGCAAAGTTTACTATGATCTGTTGCAAAAAAGACGCGATGATAAATTGAATCATGTAGCCATCGTGCGTGTGGAGCAACTTTATCCATTCCCGAAAAAAATGTTAACTCAGGAATTGGAAAAATTTCCGCAAGCAAGAAAGATCGTTTGGTGCCAGGAAGAGCCACAGAATCAAGGCGTATGGTTTTCTTCTCAACACAATATCATAGATTGTTTGCGAGATGATCAATCCTTGCATTATGCTGGCAGAGAGTTTGCGGCAGCTCCAGCAGTGGGTAGTGCCATACTGCACGCGCAACAGCAGCAAGCATTGGTTGAACAGGCGCTATTGGATTAATCGATTAGGCCTTTGATAATTCGACTATCTTGGCCTGAAAGTCTCAATTGTCTGAGCTCCGTTGCTCAACCTACTATTAGGTATGTTTTGATACGGTGCTCGAAAATTGAGACTTTTGAGTCAAGCTAGCGAATTGTCAGTAGCCCCTAGATAATATAAGAAGGTATAACCATGTCTATTGAAGTTAAAGTCCCTGCTTTACCTGAATCGGTAGCAGATGCCACTATAGCTGCGTTGCATAAGAAAGTTGGTGACAGAGTTACCCGCGATGAGAACCTCATTGATTTGGAAACAGATAAGGTGGTACTTGAAGTACCAGCTCCTGCCGATGGCGTATTGAAAGAGCTCCTCTTTAAAGAGGGCGATACGGTTCAATCTGGTCAACTGTTAGCACGCATAGAAGCAGGTGCTGCTGCTGAACAACCTGTAGCTAAAGAAGAAAAGCAGCCTGCTAAAGAGGCTAATCTTGCTAGTGAGGATAAAGCAGCAAGTCCAGCCGTAAGGCGCTTGCTGGCAGAGAATGATTTGCAGTCCGGCCAGATTCCTGGTTCAGGTAAAGATGGTCGTATTACGAAGGAAGATGTGATTGCGTTTATTGAATCAGGTCGCGAAAAATCATCCACACCCGCAACTGCAAAGGCTGAGCCAGTTGCTCAACTCCCGATGGGAGCACGTGAAGAGCGTCGCGTACCGATGTCGAGACTAAGGGCAAAAATTGCGGAACGCTTGGTACAAGCACAACATAATGCCGCCATGTTGACAACTTTTAACGAAGTTAATTTGAAAGCAGTCATGGATTTGCGTGCTCAATATAAAGATGGCTTTGAGAAAAAGCATGGTGTAAAACTCGGTTTTATGTCTTTCTTCACCAAGGCTGTGGTTGAGTCTTTGAAGCGTTTCCCGGCAGTAAATGCCTCTATTGACGGACAGGACATTGTCTACCACGGCTATTATGATGTTGGTATTGCTGTGTCAACTGAACGTGGTCTGGTTGTTCCAGTGGTAAGGGATGCTGATCAAATGAGTATGGCTGATATAGAAAAGGCTATTAATGATTCAGCAACGCGTGCCAGACAAGGTAAGTTAAGCATGGAAGAAATGCAGGGCGGGACTTTTACCATTACCAATGGTGGCGTATTTGGATCTTTATTAGCAACACCTATCATCAATCCTCCGCAAACCGGTATTTTGGGTATGCATAAAATCGAAGATAGACCCATTGTTGAAAAAGGCCAGATCGTTATTCGTCCAATGATGTATGTGGCACTTTCCTATGACCACCGTTTAATTGATGGTAAAGAATCAGTGCAGTTCCTGGTGAGTGTGAAAGAGCTGCTCGAAGATCCATCGCGTTTATTACTGAATGTTTGATAATAAAATTTAACCGCAAGACCCGCGTTGACGGGTTTTGCTTTTTTAAGGGTGCTAACGATGAATTTACATGAATATCAGGCCAAGCAATTATTTGCCAGCTATGGCTTACCAACTCCCCGCGGTCAGGTAGCTTATAATGTGGAAGATGCTTTGCAAGTCGCTTCTCAGTTAACAACACCAAGATGGGTTGTCAAAGCTCAGGTGCATGCAGGTGGCCGGGGTAAAGCAGGCGGCGTTAAACTGGTTTCTACTAAAGATGAATTAGCTGCAGTTGCCAAGTCATTGTTGGGTACACGTTTAGTCACTTATCAGACTGATGCGAAAGGACAACCGGTAAATGCTGTTCTGGTCGAGGAAACTTGCGATATTGCGCGAGAACTCTATCTTGGTGCCGTTGTTGATAGGGCTACGCGACGAGTAGTTATCATGGCATCCACAGAGGGTGGCGTGGAGATTGAAAAAGTAGCCCATGAAACACCTGAGAAAATTTTCAAGGTGGTGGTTGATCCTCTAGTCGGAGTGATGCCTTACCAATGCCGTGAAGTGGGTTTCAAGCTCGGTTTGAACGATGAGCAAATCAAGCAATTTACTCACTTAATGCTGGCCCTTGGTAAAATGTTTGTTGAGTGTGACCTCAGCTTGCTGGAAATTAACCCGCTCGTGGTTACCAAAACAGGCCAACTTCTTTGTCTGGACGGCAAAATTAATATTGATGGAAATGCCCTATACCGACAACCCAAATTAAAAAGCATGCGTGATACTACTCAGGAAGATGAGCGTGAAAATCGTGCAACGGATTGGGAATTGAACTACATTCCATTGGATGGTTCAATCGGCTGTATGGTGAACGGCGCTGGTTTGGCTATGGCAACCATGGATGTAATCAAGCTGCATGGCGGTGAGCCGGCAAATTTCCTCGACGTGGGAGGTGGTGCCACGAAAGAACGCGTCAGTGAAGCCTTCAAAATTATCCTTTCTGACGAAAATGTCAAAGGTATTTTGGTTAATATTTTCGGTGGTATTGTTCGTTGTGATTTAATTGCAGAAGGCATTATTGCGGCTGTTAAAGAAGTGGACGTTAAAGTACCTGTCGTTGTGCGTCTTGAAGGAAATAATGCAAAACTGGGTGCTGAAATTTTAAATAAGAGTGATTTAAATGTAATCGCCGCAAACAGCTTAACTGATGCAGCGAAAAAGATCGTGGCGGCTGTCGCCTAATTATCCACTTGGCTACAACCCAGGTGAGTAAATGGGAAGAGCCGGAACTAAATTTGAGGTTAAGCAATGAGTGTATTAGTAAATAAACAAACTAAAGTGATCTGCCAGGGTTTTACTGGCAAACAAGGTACCTTGCATACAGAGCAAGCGATTGAATATGGTACGCGCATGGTTGGCGGAGTAACCCCAGGTAAAGGTGGTCAGACTCATCTAGGCTTGCCTGTCTTTAACACGGTGCGTGAAGCCGTTGAGGAAACAGGTGCAGATGCCAGCGTGATCTATGTGCCGGCGCCATTCTGCAAAGATTCCATCTTGGAAGCAGCTGATGCTGGTATTAAATTAATTGTTTGTATCACTGAAGGTGTTCCAGTACTGGATATGCTGCAAGTTAAAGTGTATTTAGAGAATAATACACAAGCGAGACTTATTGGTCCTAATTGTCCAGGTATCATTACTCCTGGTGAATGTAAAATTGGTATCATGCCTGGTTCCATTCATTTACCTGGGAAAGTTGGTATTGTTTCTCGCTCTGGTACATTAACTTATGAAGCGGTAAAACAAACTACCGACAAAGGTTTTGGTCAAAGTACTTGCATAGGAATTGGTGGCGATCCTATTCCAGGAACTACTTTTATCGATGCCTTGGCTCTTTTTGAAAAGGACAGCCAGACACAAGCGATCATTATGGTCGGTGAAATTGGTGGTTCAGCAGAAGAAGAAGCCGCTGAATACATTAAATCAAATGTTAGCAAGCCAGTCGTCTCCTACATCGCTGGTGTTACTGCACCTGCAGGCAAGCGCATGGGGCACGCGGGGGCAATTATTTCGGGTGGTAAAGGTACTGCTGCGGAAAAATTTGCCGCATTGGAAGCTGCAGGTGTAAGAACAGTTCATTCGCCAGCTGATTTGGGTGATGCTATCGCCGAAGTGACTGGTTGGTAATAAAAAAAAGTCAGGTTCTTTTTCAAGGAAAAGAGCCTGATTTCCTCTCTCTATGTAGAATTAATTTAATTAGACGTCCTTCCAGTCTTCAATAGCTACACCTAAATTTTTAAGTCTTTGAAAACAAGAGATTGAATCAGAAAATAAGATCGTATGAAGGCCTAGCAAGCTCGCTGCTTGAGTGTTTGGTTCGTGATCGTCAATAAATAGTGTCTCACGGGCAATTAAATGATTTCTTTGTAATGCATAATTAAAAATTTCTTGACTAGGCTTCATAAAACCAATATCTGCCGAAACAGTAGAGTGAGTAAAATAATCCCAGAAATCATACTTATTTTTTAAATAAAGGATAATTTCCTTTATATTGTCAGTCAGCGCAAACAAATGATAGCCATTCTTATGTAATGACTTGATGAGGTCTGTGGTTCCAGGAATTAGCACTTGCGTAGACTTTACATAATTGAAAAGGGCAGTGAGATGTTGGGCATCGATATCTTTAAGCTCGGAGAGATAGTGCTGTTTTACCTCCTCTTCAGAAATTTTGCCTAAATTCAAATTGATCCAAATACTGCTTCTAAATATTTTTTCAACTAAATATTCCTGTTGATGCGGTTCATAATTTGGAAAAGTATTTCTAATAATCTCAGCGGGGGACCATCTGACAATCACATTGCCCACGTCAAAAATAATGTTCTTAATATTCATTTTGATAACCAATCATGTAGCCTGCGTTGCTTGCAACCAGGATTAAACGTGTCTTCCTCGGTAGCAATACCTTCAGACTTACCTTATGGTAAATCTTGGTTGCAAGCAACACAGACTACGCACTTATTTTTCATTTTGCTTACTAAGTTTGAGTCCTGACACCAATCTGTTATTTTTTAAACTTTTTACTGATGACCAAATCGAAGGCTGCTTTTTGCTCATCAGATAATTCCTTACGGCGTAAAGCCATCATTTCCTGGACACTACCTTGCACGCAACCCGGTGTTAATCTATCGATAATCAATGTGCCATTAAGATGGTCTATTTCATGTTGCAAAACTCTGGCATAAAATCCACTTTCAGTACTCGTGTGAGCTTGCCCATTTTCATCCTGGTAGTGAAGGCTTATTTGACTGTAGCGGGGGACCTTGCCTGCTTTACTAGACACGGAGTAACAACCTTCAAAATCATGAATAAATCCCTTTTCCTCAATTCCTTGATAGCTTGGGTTAATCATAATATGCATCGGATAAGTACGGACGTTATTTCTTAATAAAGCGGCTTCTTCAGGAATATAGATGGCAATAATTTGTTTAGCACGATTTACCTGGGGAGCTGCCAGACCAACACCACCCAGTTCATATAATTTTCCTTTCATCGCAGCAATGAGCTGTAAATCAGTAGCGCTTAGCGGAAAAGAAATCGGTTTAGCCGGCTTTCGCAAAACTTGACTATGGGCTACTTCTTCGACAGTGACAATTTCAAGCGCATATCCGTTATGTGAAGTCATGATAATTCCTGCCAGAAGTAAAAAAAATTGATACATAAGAAATACGTTAATGATGAAACAATTAATTTACAGAAAAAAGGGAAATCTATACAGTCCCCTGCTTTAGTATTTTATGGCTATATAACCTTCTGGTATTTAGTTTTATAATTTGATGACGTATCTAATTTTGGGAAGAGTATGAGTCATTGGCGAACTTTGGCGGAAATCCGTCGTGAATATGGTGATTTGAACCTTAATGAAGAGAGCGTTGAAGAATGTCCTATTACCCAGTTTAAACATTGGTTTGAAGAAGTATTGTTGTCTGAGAAAAGTGACCCAACAGCCATGGTTTTATCAACGGTAGATGAAAAAGGGTATCCGGATTCCCGAGTGGTCTTGCTTAAGGGTTTAGATGAGGGAACCTTTATTTTTTATACGAACTACGGAAGTAGCAAGTCGGTGCAATTAGGCCGTATTCCTTATGCAGCACTTAATTTCTATTGGCCTCAAATGGCTCGGCAGGTTCGAATTCGTGGCCGAGTAAAGCGCACGACAAAAAAGCAGTCGGATACTTATTTTGCCTCAAGGCCTGTAACCAGCCAATTAAGCGCAATTGCTTCGCCACAGAGCCAGAAAATTTCCGATAGAGAAAGCCTGGAGCGATCTCTTAATGAGCTAATAGCACAACATGGCCAAGAACCAATCGTTCGACCAAGGCATTGGGGAGGATATATCGTAATTCCTGATGAAATTGAGTTTTGGCAAGGACGGGATAACCGGTTACATGACCGAATTTTTTATTACAAAAGCAAGGGACAGTGGATTCATTGCCGTTTAGCCCCCTAATCTTGAATAAAATCAACGAGTTGATTTTTAATTTATTGTTGTGCTCTTTATTTTGTCAAGAAAGTGTAAAAAAGGTGCATACTCCAACACAAGGTCAGTCTCCAGTCGTAGAATGAATGTTAAGTGATATACAAAATCATGGCATTAAGAATGCATTTAATTTAGCAGGAAGCTAAAAATTACTGGTTATTTTGAAGGACTAAGAGAGGGTACCAACATGAGTGACACAACAGAGCTTTTACCACATATTAAATTACGTTTTAATATTGAACACCCAAGTTTTGAAGAGTGTTATACGGATGGTTACGAGTGTGCCCTGGCTGATATTCAGGAAGATGAAAATCCTTTCAGTGAAGGTAGTCAGGAATACTATCAATGGCTTGAAGGCTGGTGGGCTGGATTTTATGGTGAGAAACCATTGTTTGAGCTCACAGCAGATGCTCCGATAAATGAGGAACCTGCCGCAGCAAATGATCAGTCTTATCAGCGCCCACATAGCCTGGTAAGTAGTAGTTTCTTCGCGAATGTACTCAAAATTACGGGTGCAATAGCTGCAACAGCTGTGGTCGGTTACCAGGTGTTGGATCTGGTTGCCTAAGAGCAATAAGACCAAGGCTCATTCTATTTGATCTGGGAAATTAGAGTTGTTTCCCCAGGTCGAATCAGGGTCTGCTGAACATGTCTACTATCTTGGCTGAAAAGGAATGCTTTTCGACTCAAGCGCGTAGAATGGAACAGACCCTGGTGCGTTATTTAAACAATTTTAAGACCATGGAGCGCATTCTAGCCAATTCTGCTGGATTAAATTCTTTATAAATTGGGCTGCCAATATTAAGACAAACGGTGACTTGCTCACCAATACCTTTCAGTAGATCAACACCTGACAATTTAAGAAGCTGAATCGCATCACTAATCTCATCTGCCCAATGATCAAAATAGTCCATATTAGTAAATACGGGTAGAAGAAATTCACCGTTGTTTTCTATATATAATACCTCTGGTTGATCAGCGGCTGAGTTTTTGTCAATTGGAATAATAAAATTCGCTTTGATGAACTCTAAATAAGCTTTGTTTGCTTCCTTAGAGTTGCCGGCCGAATCCAATGCATGTTTTATTGCTAATTCAAGATCATTCATTCGCTTTATACCTGCTAAAAGCGGAATTATATCTAATTTTCGCTCCAGTTACTGCTTAGTTGCAATTAAAAAAACGTTATTCATATATACAGTCTGTTAGAAAAATGCTAAGTTCTAGAATGCTCATTGTGTTGAAATAATTGTCGGTAACAGTATAATCCAGGGTTGACTCTGTGTTTTTATTAGACAAAATCCTGGTTTTACTCTACAACTAATCGATTGATTTTTATTTCAATCAGGACGAAAATACTAGCTGAGTACTGAATTATGAATATGATGGTAATGTCTGAAAGTGATAAAGCAAGTCGTATAAATCAATTAGGTTTTGCATGGATTGTTTGGGGATTAGCAGCTGCATTTTACTTCTCTGACTATCTGGCGCGCGTAGCTCCCGGAGTTATGCACCGAAGCCTGCAAATTGATTTCGGAATCAATGAGGCCGGGTTTGGTATCCTGACCGCTTCGTTTTATTTCCCTTATATTCTGATGCAAATTCCCGTTGGACTTACAGTAGATCGTCTGAGTATCCGTGCAATTTTAACCGTCATGTCTTTAATCACTGCTCTGGGCTGTGGTGTTTTTGGCTTGGCTGATGGCTTAATGATGGCTTCAGTAGGGCGTATGTTGATTGGTTTTAGCGCCGCGTTTGCCTTTGTTAGCTCCTTACGTTTAGCGACATCCTGGTTTCCTCCAGCCATGCTGGGCTTATTAGCAGGTTTAACGCAAGCACTTGGTATGTTAGGGGCCGCAGCTGGCGAAGCTCCCGTTTCCTTTTTAGTTGCCAATGTTGGTTGGCGGCATAGTATGTTAATTATTGCCTTTTTATTTATTGCACTAGCTGGTCTTTTATATCAGTTTGTCCAGGACAAACCTGGTACGAAGCGACGTGAAATCAAGTATGAAGCAAGACTGAGTATTGTAGAAAGTTTGCGTATTATTTTGTCGCATCGACAAACTTGGCTAAATGCACTCTATGCGGGCTTTCTATTTGGACCTACTGCTGTTATCGGTGAAGCCATCGGTCCGGCTTATTTACAATATGGCCGTGGTTTAACTGCCCATACTGCAGCTTTTGCAACAGGCCTGATCTTTATTGGCTGGGGAATTAGCGGTCCACTGTCAGGTTGGTTGTCAGATAGAATGGGGCGTCGCAAGCCATTAATGATTTTTTCTGCCTTGTGCGGTATTGTTTTAAGTTCATTGTTTGTCTTTTACCCCTCCCTGGATAAAACGTCGGCTTACCTTATTTTCTTTTTGTTTGGCTTGACCAATACTGGTGTCGCTATTGCCTATGCGGTATCGACTGAGATTCATGAAAGCAACGTGGTAGGTACTTCAATTGCGTTTACCAATATGATTTCTATTTTTGTTGGTGCACTAATGCAGCCGTTGGTAGGCCGTTTGGTTGATTTGGTAGCAGGTCCTCGAGCATACAATGTGGAGTCTTTATTGCTTTCCGATTTTCAGGCCGGTTTGAAAATATTGCCGCTTTGTTCGCTTGTTGCTTTGATCCTGGCATTTACAGTGAAAGAAACTTACTGCAAGCCTATTCGTAAGATGTAGTACCTCTTGAATTCTCTTTATAACCAATTGCCGTGCTGATACACGGCAATTGGCCGAGTTTTTTCCAATGGGCAATCCGGATTTCGCAGAAAATACGCCAGGCCCTTCCAATGGCGTGTCCCGGTTCTACGCCTGAAGTATCTCAGCTAGACAATCTATTATATTTAAGTCCATTTGTAGGCTCTTACCCTGTTTTTATTCGCATATTTCTTTGCTAGTTAGTGAATCTCGTGTTTTAATTATGGCGGTAACCCTCTGCGGTGGTGGAATTGCTTTCTTCCTCTGCACAGGACGAACACTAACACGGAGATAATAATGAAAAAATTCACAGGATTAGTGGTTCTTTTAGCCGCTCTAGTCCTCGGCTCTTATTATGGTATGGGTTATCTCACTGAGCGTAAGGTGAGAGAAAGCCTTAATATAGTCAATCAATCCAATGGTGTTGCTGCTGAAATTGTGCAGTACAAGCGTGGTTGGTTTACTTCTGAGGCTTCATTGGACTGGCGTTTACATGTTCCTGAGCGTGTAGTGCAGAAAGATGGTACATCCCAGACAGTTCCTGCTGAAGATTACCAAATACAAATGCCGATTACTATTTACCATGGTCCCGTCATATTCTCAGATCGCGGCATAAAATTCGGTTTAGGCTTTGCTCATACTGTATTAACTTTACCAGCACAATATACTGATAAATTTAATAACTTATTCTCAAGCCAATCTACTCAACCAAAGTTAGATATGAGCTTTTTTGTAAATTATTTAGGTAATACGAGTATTGATACCTCTTTGCCTGCCTTCAAGTTGTTTGCTAAAGAAGGAAATGCGCAATTTAATTGGTTGGGCATGTCAACATCAACCAGTGTTTCCTCTAGTATGAGTGAAGTGGATGGTAATATCACCATTGATGGTTTGCATTTTACGAAAGACCAAATCGATACAACGATGTCGGCTATTACTAGCGAATATAATTTACACAAGACGCCAACAGGTTTGTTCTTGGGTGATGCCAGTTTATCTTTCCCATCACTCGTAGTCATGAATAAGGACGCTAAGCTGCTTGAGTTAGGCCAATTCGACATGCGTTCTAATAGCGATATTGACGATGGCTTATTTAGTTCGCAGTTTAAAACGTCATTAGAAAAAATAGTCGCTAACGGCAAAACTTATGGTCCAGGTAATTTAGAAGTAGCTATCAGAAATCTCGATGCAGATGTATTAGCTAAATTGAATGACCAATTAAATCAGCTGCAACAAGGTACAGATGCTCAACGTCAACAAGCCGTGTTAGCCATGCTGCCTGAGTTACCAAGGTTGTTTAGCAAGGGCGCTGAGTTTGAAATTTCAGAAATGAATTTTGTCATGCCTCAGGGAACACTCGAGGGCAACTTAATGGTTTCCTTGCCGAAAGGTGAATTTGGTAATCCTTTTGAGCTCATGCAAAAAATTCAAGGCAACGGTAAGTTGAAGATCCCTGCTGCGGTTGTACAACAGCTAATGACAGAATCAATTAAGCAAAAGATGATGTCACCACAGCCTAGTTCAAGTCAGCAAGGTGCTGTTGATCAAGTACAGCCACAAGCCAGTACTGATACTACTACGCAAGCTGCTACAAGCTCTGCCGATGTCAATGAGCAGGCTACCACAATGGCTACCAAGCAATTGTCTACCCTGGTACAGAATGGCGTCCTGACAGTACAAGGAAGTGATTACGTGATTGAAGTGAGTCTTAACCAAGGTCAATTGGCAGTTAATGGCAAACCTTTCAATCCAGCTATGTTGAAATTTTAATAGGCAAAATTGGCTAATTTGAGTGGGCTTAGATATTTTAAGCCCATTCAGTGATTCCTGATTTTTAAGTCAAATTTGCTAGGTCTAGACTTGTCAGGAATTGCTCAATTGGGTAAGATGCTGCTTTTAAAAGGAGGAGTTAATAAGAATGACAACAATCGGTAATGAGGCCGGAGATACTACTTCGTCGTTGGCTGCGAGTGTTACTCAATCAGTGCAGAAATATTTCACCGAGCTGAAGGGAACTGATCCTGTTGATCTGTACCAATTTGTTCTTGAAGAAATTGAGACACCGCTATTTCGTGCTGTGATGGAGCATTGCAAATATAACCAGTCACGTGCTGCCATTATGCTTGGAATTAGTAGAGGTACATTAAGAACTAAGCTGCGTCGTTACTTTGATGACAAGTACGTAGGTACACGAGATTAAGCGCCTGCTTTCTGCGTTAATCATTAAATCAAAAAAGGGGAACTTATTTCCCCTTTTTCATTTTTGGGCGTTAAATCCATTATTGTTTCCGGATCCCGGGGCGCTTAGTGACAAAGGCTTTCAAGCCACATTTGGCAGGGGATAAGAAAGAGTAAATACTATTTACAGAACAACGAAAGAGCTGCATCAGACAGCCCTGGTTTTGCAAAACTGCTCCACCAAGGCATAGAGATCAAACTGTCCAGAGATTTTTGTCTGCTTACTCGGCAAACATTGAGCTTACAGATTCCTCAACATTAACACGCTTTATCGCTTGCGCTAACATATCTGCCAAACTGACAACTCGGATCTTCTTACATTGCTTGGCTGCTTCTGACAGGGGAATCGTGTCAGTAACAACAATTTCATCTAAAGAAGAGTTAACTATATTATTGACAGCAGGACCAGACAGCACTGGATGAGTAACGTAAGCCCGCACGCTAATAGCACCATTTTGCTTAAGTTGATGCGCCGCAGAACATAAGGTACCTGCAGTATCAACAATGTCATCAACAATGAGGCAGTGTCTACCAGCTGGTTCACCGATAATGTGCATGACTTCAGACTTATTGGGTCCACTACGTCGTTTATCAATAATAGATAATTCAGTGTCATTAAGAAGTTTGGCCATTGCCCTGGCACGCACTACTCCACCTACATCAGGGGAGACAACCATCAGATCAGTTAGATTTTTCTCTCTGATATCTTCCAGCAGAACAGGAGTGGAATACACGTTATCTACAGGCATGTAGAAAAAACCTTGAATCTGATCAGCGTGTAAATCGACGGTAAGAACGCGACAAATGCCCACAGAAGCCATCATATCAGCAACTACTTTTGCAGTAATAGGTACTCTTGCGGAACGCACTCGCCGGTCTTGGCGGGCGTAACCAAAATAAGGCACGACAGCGGTAATTCGTCCTGCTGATGAACGGCGCATGGCATCTGCCATACTTAATAATTCCATTAAATTGTCATTAGCTGGTGCACAAGTGGATTGGACAACAAAGACGTCCCTACCACGTACGTTTTCGAGTATTTCAACCATAGTCTCGCCATCGCTGAAAGTACCTACTGTAGCCTGACCAATAGGAATTTGCAGGTGAGAAGCTATTTTAAGTGCCAGCTCTGGATTAGCATTGCCGGTAAAGATCATCATTGTCGACATGTGCAAAAAACCTTAGATTCGAGTTTTAATCAGGTGACTTAAACACATAGCAGAAGACAGCCAGAAAGATATAGTTATTATTTGAGCGATCCGGTGAACGCATCCTTCCCGGTTATCTTCTGCCGTCTGTTTACTTGAATCAACAAGATTGTGGCTGGGGTGCTAGGATTCGAACCTAGGTATGCAGGGATCAAAACCCTGTGCCTTACCGCTTGGCGACACCCCAATAAGTTGTAGATTCTATTATTTCATCCGTGAATAATCATTGTGTGCATTGCTGCAATGTGCTGCGTATTTTGCAGAGAATTTAAAAGCTTGTCAACGTTGAAAAGAAAAAATTATTCTCTAGGGTTCACTACGCAAGGGAGAGGGAACGACTTGCAGAGTGCAAATGGTTCCCCGATACCCTATTCCTAGACCCGCCAACGTCTAATAACCACTTTAATGAAGACACCATTGCCTTGTAACCTTATCTGGCTTGGTAGTACATATTTACCAACCGTCGTGTATTGAGGGTATTCAATGGTGTAGCCAGATTGTCGTAGAAGGGTTAAACGGTTAGCTTGATCCTTTTTGGCTGATTGGACAGCGCCAGGTGCAGGTAAACCTCTTACCCAGTAATAGAGATTATTAACGGGTAGGCGAACCCCGGTTTGTTGCTTTAGCAGTTCATCAGCATTGGATGAGGACGCTGTTTTTGGGCCGTCACGCAAAGTAACTACCCCCCCTTTTTTATTGACAAGAACGGTGCCGCTGCCAAGAGGTCCGGATAAGCGAATCTGGTATTGGCCAGGACCGCTTTGTACCCAGTTAAGAGAGGCACTCCAGCCTTTGCTCTTATTTCGTGCTGCCATTGCACCGGAAATTTCCCAGGAAGAAACAGCGGTGGGAGAGGTGCCGGCAACTCGTGATGTAGTATCAGCAGTACGATTAGCTTTATCGGTAGTTCCCGTGTTAGCGCCTGCAACAGTCGTTTTACCAGTTGCTGTTGAAGTTCCTGCTGCAGACTGAGTCCCGCTTTTTGTTGTTGAGGAGGTGGAGTCAACATTAGGATTTGTTTCAATCGTGGGGTGGGGCGCACAGGCAGTCAACAAAACAACAGCGGCTAGAAAAAGATGTTTACTAGGAATCATTACATTTCTCCAATCCATATTGTAAAGAGGTTGCTAACTCACATCAGGTAAACGCTGGGTTGCGATGGGGTGAGTTAACGAGTCCTTGATGGTTGCCAATAGTTTTTCTATCCACAATACGCTAGACTGCTTAAACTTGCAATTGTGATGTGGCATTATGAAAAATAAAGCGATTTATCCTGGTACTTTTGATCCGATAACGAATGGTCACGTTGACATTATCGCGCGCGCATCCCAGTTATTTCCTGAAATAGTTGTTGCTGTCGCCAGTAATCAAGCTAAACGTCCTTATCTAACATTACAGACTCGTATTGAGTTAATAAAAACGGCTGTAGGGCATTTGCCGGGCGTCTCGGTGATTGGCTTTGATAACTTATTAATAGATTTTGCGCGTGAACAAAAAGCAGGCATTATTTTGCGTGGTTTGCGTGCAGTAAACGATTTTGAATATGAGTTTCAACTGGCAGGTATGAATCGTAAATTATGTCAAGACATTGAAACGCTGTTTTTAACACCTTCTGAACATCTGTTGTTTATTTCATCAACTTTGGTGCGGGAAATTGCCCAACTTGACGGCGATGTATCACAATTTGTGCCAGCAGCTGTTGTTGGCGCCTTACAGGACAGGAAGAAACAAGGGCTATGAGAGGAACAAAGTTCTTATTGACGGTTATCCTATTTTTAATTCTTAATCCCGTCAGTGCGAAAGAGTATGCGGAAAAGCCTTCCGGCTATGCAGTGGCTTCCGCGCATCCCCTGGCAACGAATGCGGGTTTGGACATTCTTGCTGCTGGAGGTAATGCCTTCGACGCAGCAGTAGCTGTTGCTGCTGTACTTGCCGTTGTTGAGCCCTACCATTCCGGTCTGGGTGGTGGTGGATTTTGGTTGCTGCATCAAGCGAAAGAAAAGAAAAATATTTTTATTGATGGCCGTGAGACAGCGCCTCTGGCCGCTTCAAAAACGATGTTTTTGGGAACCGATGGTAATCCTGTACCCGGATTATCGTTAAATGGGGGGCTGGCTGCTGCTATTCCTGGTGAGCCGGCAGCATTGGTTTATATTGCCGAGCATTATGGCCGTTTGCCCTTAGCCAAATCATTAGCGCCTGCCATTCGTCTTGCTGAGGAAGGTTTTATTGTTGATCATCAATTTAATTACTTTTCAGTAATGGATGACCGGCTACAAATGTTGCAGCGTTTCCCTGCTACAGCAGCAGTTTTTTTGCATGATGGAAAACCTTATCAAATTGGAGAACGTCTTAAACAACCTGATCTGGCAAAAACGCTAAGATTACTTGCCGAGAAGGGACACGATGGATTTTATCGTGGTGAGGTGGCAGAGCGTTTAGTAAAGGGAGTGAATGCAGCAGGTGGTATTTGGTCACTGAAAGATTTGGCTGCATACCAAATCAAAGTGCGTGAACCTTTACAAGGTGCTTACCATAACATGCTAATTATTACTGCACCACCTCCATCTGCAGGTGGAGTGACTTTATTAACCATGTTAAATATAGTGTCTGCGTATCCTTTATCAACGTTTAGTAAAAGCCAATGGATTCATTATTTGACTGAAGCGATGCGGCTCGCTTTTTGGCAACGTACGAGGTTCCTGGCGGATCCCGATTTTGAACAAATCCCGCTGGACAAATTACTGTCAGCGGATAATGCAAAGCAGCTTCGCTCCCTGATTCCTCCAAACAAAGCGTTACAAAGTGATGTTTTACAAGGCCATGCCAGCAAAGATGGCAGTGGGAATACAACACATGTTTCTATCATCGATAACGAAGGAAATCGGGTGTCAGCAACCATGACAGTGAATTTTATTTTTGGCTCCAGTGTTGTTGCTGAAGGAACAGGCGTATTACTAAATGATGAAATGGATGATTTCTCGAGTAAACCTGGTGAGAGAAATGTATTTGGTATTGTTGGTACTGAAAAAAATAGTATTGCCCCTGGCAAGAGACCTTTATCAAGTATGACGCCAAGTTTTCTTGAAATGCCCGGCCGAATCGCGATTGTGGGTACGCCGGGTGGGAGCCGCATCCCGACAATGGTATTTCTTGCCGCACTGGGTTTTTATGATTACTCTGGAGCAATCTCTATGGTTTCGGCAATGCGTTTCCATCACCAATACTTACCCGATTGGCTGCAGTTTGAACCGGAAACATTTTCTCCGGCTTTGCAGGCTGAATTAAAAGCGATGGGTTATAAACTAATGGCTTTGAATCAATATTATGGGGATATGCAGGCAATTACCTGGGATAAAGAAAAGAATTTCATCACGGCAACGTCAGATCCAAGGCACATCGGCTTGTCAGCCACCATTGGAGTAAACCAGGATGGCTATGGTGTTACCCACTAAATTATTCGGGCGCTGTTTCTCCTACCAGCGCCTTAATAGACTGATAGACCTCGTGCACCAGTTCATCTTTATCCTTAATGGTATATTGCGAAGCATCAATTGGCTTGCCAACATGAATTTCAGCAATTTGATTAAGATTAAATTGAGTTGTGCGTGCAGGTAAAATGTCATAAGCGCCCCGAATACCAATCGGAATAATGGTTGCCTTCGTTTCAATAGCAGTAATAAATGCCCCTTTTTTAAAAGGCGCTAATTTACCATCTTTTGAACGAGTGCCTTCCGGTGCTATCCACATAACAATTCCACTTTCCAGCAATTTACGTACTTCAGCCAAATCCTTTATCGCCTGGTGTCTATTTTTACGATCAACAAAAGGAAATTCTGCTGCTGCCATTCCTTTCCCCATAATAGGAATCTTTGATAATTCCTTTTTAGCTAACATGCGGATTGAATGATGCGGAAAGGCTTGAAAACTGATGGGGATATCATAAAGGCTGCTGTGATTACACATAATAATGGTTGCTTTCCCTGCCTGAGGTTCGACTTGATAAGGATTAACCACTTTACAGGTTACACCAACTAAATTGAGCAGGCGGTTTACCCATCGGTGAATCACTGCATCAGACCATGCGCGACTTTGCTTGCCAGATATGCGTTTAAGAATGGAACGCAAACAGGCATCGGCTGTACTGAGTATGGAAAGAAACATTATCCACTGGGTGCGTAGTTTACTAATCTTCATAGTTAATCATTATCGTTAGAGAGGCTTGATAATACTGCATGTGCTGAATACTGCACAATCAGGACTTACGCAAAACTCCGATCTCTTCGTTAAAAGTTGATTTTAATTCAGTCATTTAGTTTGGGCTAAACTCCCTCATTAAAATCAACTTTTGCCTCGACCTCGAAGTTTTTCGTAAGTCCTTATTCTACGCAAAATCCGCTCTCTCCGTTAAAATTTAATTTTAAATCAGTCATTTAGTTTGGGCTAAACTCCCTCATTAAAATCAAATTTTGCCTCGACCTCGAAGTTTTTCGTAAGTCCTTATTCTACGCAAAATCCGCTCTCTCCGTTAAAATTTAATTTTAAATCAGTCAGTTAGTTAGGCTAAACTCCCTCATTAAAATCAAATTTTGCCTCGACCTCGACGTTTTTCGTAAGTCCTTATTCTACGCAAAATCCGATCTCTCCGTTAAAATTTAATTTTAAATCAGTCAGTTAGTTAGGCTAAACTCCCTCATTAAAATCAACTTTTGCCTCGACCTCGACGTTTTTCGTAAGTCCTTATTCTACGCAAAATCCGCTCTCTTCGTTAAAATTTGATTTTAAATCAGTTAGTTAGTTAGGATAAACTCCCTCATTAAAATCAACTTTTGCCGCGACCTCGAAGTTTTTCGTAAGTCCTTATTCTACGCAAAATCCGATCTCTTTATTAAGATTTGATTTCAAATCAGTCAGTTAGTTAGGCTAACTCCCTCACTAGAATCAATTTTGCGTCGGACTTGACGTTTCTCGTCAGTCCTGACAATGCAAAATGCATCCCCTAGGCACGAAGCGCTAAAAGTCACATTATATTAAGGTAGCGCTTTTTCAATCTGCATCGTGCGGGAAGTCAGGGGTTGGCAGCGAGGACAAAAAGCAGAATTTCTTCCACCTATTACTGTTGCATCAATCAAGGTCTGACAATGAAAACAAGGGAGATTTTTGCGACCATACACTTGTAAATCATTGGTAAAATAGCCAGGTTTTCCATCGATGGCATAAAAATCACGCAGCGTTGTGCCTCCAGCCTTGATGGCTTGTTCCAAGACCTGCTTAATATGGCTAGCCAGTCGGTCGTACTGAGCCAATTTAAGAGAGCCTGCGGGTATCAACGGGTGAATACCCGCTAAAAACAAGCTTTCAGTGGCATAGATATTACCTACGCCAACGACGATGTCATTACTCATAATAAAGGATTTAATACTTTGCTTTTTATGGCGGGCCCTTTGACTTAGGTAACTGCCAGTAAACGAATCATCCAGGGGTTCCGGGCCTAAATGAGCTAAAAGGCGGTGCTGATAAGGGTTTTCCTTTAAATAAAGCCACAATCCAAAGCGGCGAGGATCATTGTAACGAAGGATTAACCCGTTCTGCAGAAGCATATCGATGTGATCATGTTTGGCTGCAACAGATGTTTTCTCCGTAATACGTAAATGACCGGACATTCCCAAATGAATAAGCAAATAACCTTCGGATAGTTGTAACAACAAATATTTGGCACGTCGGTAAATGGCCTTCACTACCTGGCCGGTGCAGTGCTGATTTAATGCAGGGGTGACCGGCAAGCGCAGTTGTGGCTGTCTTATCGTAATGCCTATAATAGTCTGATTCAGTAAAAACGGGCTTAGACCACGCCTGGTCGTTTCTATTTCCGGTAATTCAGGCATTAGTCTTTGTCGTTATGTTCAATAACGCGCCCTTCGGTTTTTGCAGGTGTATTACTACTGGGGAAAAAATAGCTTTTCACAAAAGATATTGCCCAAAGGATACCACCTATTAATAAGCCCCATATCAGTACATAGGAAAACATAATGAATAACCCGATGACTAATGCAATCGCTATCCCGAGCATGAGGAAGGGAACGATATTTTCTAAAAGACGTTGTAATTTTTCATTCATTGAAATAGTCCTACTGTGAAGGAAATGAGCCATATCTCATACCCTTATGTGAAAATTATCGTCCACAAGTGGATACGATGCAATGCGAATTGTGCAATTTGTGGTATTATATAGAAAGTGCATTGAAAAATTGTTGTCTCAATGCGCACATTATTTACCTATGGGGAGTAACCGATGATTTACGGTGTTTTAAATTTGTCGTTCTGGGGTTATGTAATAGCCACCATTGTGCTAACTCAAATCACAATCGCAGCCGTTACGATTTATTTGCATCGCCACCAAACCCATCGCGCGTTGACATTACATCCGATTATTAGTCATTTTTTCCGCTTTTGGTTATGGTTAACGACCGGTATGGTGACCGCAGAATGGGTCGCTATCCATCGCAAACATCATGCTACTACTGATGTTGAAGGCGATCCGCACAGTCCCAAAGTTATGGGCTTGAAAAAGGTATTCTGGCAGGGCGCCGAGTTGTATAAATCAGCGGCCAAAGATAAAGAAATGGTTGCCAAATACTCACATGGTACGCCAGATGACTGGATGGAGCGCAATGTTTACTCGCGTTTTTCTGCCAAAGGCATCATGTTAATGTTTATTCTCGACCTGGTACTGTTTGGTCTTCCCGGTATTACTATTTGGGCAATTCAAATGATGTGGATTCCACTTCATGCTGCCGGTGTGGTAAACGGCGTAGGTCATCACTGGGGTTATAGAAATTTTGAATGTGCCGATACATCAACGAATCTTATTCCCTGGGGTTTTTGGATCGGTGGGGAAGAGTTACATAACAATCATCATACCTTTGCCTCTTCAGCCAAATTTTCGGTGAAATGGTGGGAGTTTGATATCGGTTGGTTATATATCCGCTGTTTAGCTTTCCTGGGTTTGGCAAAAGTCAAAAAATTGCCGCCCAAATTGGCGATGGATGCTGGTAAATTACAAGTTGATCTTGACACAGTTAAAGCAGTAGTGAGTAATCATTTCCAGATTATGTCCCATTATTACAAGCGTGTTATGCGCCCTATTCTTAAAGATGAGAAGCGCATTAGTGAGAATAAGGGAGAGAAACACCTTTTCCAGCGCGCCGGTCGTTTGTTACGCTTGCAAGACAGCTTGTTGTCACCACGAGCAAAGTCACGTTTGCAAGCCTTGCTAGCCAGCCACGAACAACTGCAGGTGGTATATAGCTATCGTCAATCATTGCAAAATATCTGGTTGAAGACAGCCACTTCGCAAAAAGAGTTAGTGGAGGCCTTACAAAATTGGTGTAAGCAGGCTGAAGAGTCGGGTCTGGAAGTGTTGCGTCAATTCGCCCAACAAATCAAAGGCTATGTTCCAAAACAAGTAAAAGTTTAGGCAATTGCTTATCAAACTGAGACCAATAGGTGCTCATCTTTTAAGTCATGACCCTGTATCAGGTTCGTCATCGTTAATGAGTGAAATTGATGATGACGAACTTGTTCTCCCCGCTAATAACGCTTCATTTTAAAAATTATTTATTTTTAGTCGACTTTCCGCTTTGCTTTATTTAAGCATCCATTGAATGTTAAATAATTAGAGTACTTCCACAGTGTTGGCATTGACATTGCTATAGTTTTACTTTGAAGTAATAGTTACCAGCTACATTATAGAAAGGAGTTATTTATGGAACGAAGGACGGCCGTAGTTACTGGAGGCACTGGCGGAATAGGTTCAGCCATTTGCCAACGCCTGGCTGCTGATTATCGAGTAATCGCTTGCTATTTTAAAGATGGCAGGCATGAGGAAGCGAAACAGTGGCAATCTGCCCAGAAAGAGGCTGGCTATGATATCGATATTTTTTATGCTGATATTGCCAAATTTGATGATTGCGAAAAACTGGCTGCTTTAATTTTAGAGCGCTATGGTCAGATTGATGTTCTGGTCAATAATGCTGGAATCACAGTCGATGCCAGCTTGAAAAAAATGTCTCCCCAACAATGGCAACAAGTCATTGATGCAAATTTGACGAGCGTATTTAATGTAACACGGAATGTCTTACCCTCCATGCTGGAAAAAAATTATGGCCGCATAATTAATATTTCTTCTATCAATGGCCGAAAAGGGCAGTTTGGTCAATGCAATTATGCAGCCAGTAAAGCAGCTCTTTTTGGGTTTACCAAGAGTTTAGCTTTGGAAGTAGCTTCCAAAGGGATTACCGCAAATACCATTTCACCTGGCTACATTGAAACACCTATGCTAGCTGGCGTCAGAGAAGAGGTATTGAAATCGATTATTGCCAACATTCCGGTTGGGCGTTTAGGTACGGCACAAGAGGTTGCCCATGCTGTTGCTTTCCTTGCTTCACCAGAGTCAGGGTTTATTACGGGTGCAAATCTCGACATTAATGGTGGTCAATACATGTAGCCTCGTGCTCGTCAACCAAGGTAATCCTATGCAAAAAGAAAAGGTTGTATTAGTTACTGGCGGCACAGGTGATATTGGAACTGCCATTGCCAAACACTTAAACTCGCTCTATGGGAAAATAATTGCCTTAGATGTCCTTCCTGAGAATAAAGGTTATTTATGGCAGGCTGAGCTTCATGAGGAAGGTTATCAAAACGCTTTCTACAGACATATGGATGTCACTGATTTTGATCAATGTAAAGTAGTGGTTGATGATATTGTCAAAGAATTTGGCCGTGTGGATGTATTGATTAACAATGCCGGCATTACACGCGACGCTGTTTTTAATAAAATGACGAAACAGCAATGGGATGAAGTGCTGACTGTAAACCTGGATGGTATGTTTAATGTAACCCGGCATGTGGTTGAATATATGCGTGAGCAGGAAAGTGGACGAATTGTTAATGTTTCCTCTGTCAACGCTCAAAAAGGCCAGTTCTCGCAAGCAAATTATGCAGCATCCAAGGCAGGGGTTTATGGCTTTACCAAAAGCTTGGCGCAGGAGTTAATGGCAAAAAATATTACGGTTAATAGCTTATCACCTGGATATGTGAATACGCGATTGATGAAAGGTATCAGGCCCGATATTCTGGAATCAATCATTGCTCTGATTCCTGCTAAACGGTTAGCGGAGCCTGAGGAAATTGCGTGGGTTGTAGAGTTTCTAATCAGTGATAAAAGTCGTTATATCACCGGTGCCAACTTAAGTGTTAATGGCGGCTTGCATATGTATTAAAACCTAAGCTTACAGGCTTGATCTGTAAGCTTGAAGTCGGTAAAGAGAGTAAAATGGCAATGAGATTGATTAAAAAATATAAGAATCGCAGGCTTTATGACACAGAGAAAAGCCAATATATTACCGTTGAAGAATTACAACGTTATGTTGTGGATGGTATTCCCTTTCGAGTCGAAGATTCAACGAATGGCAAAGATATAACTAATATTACTCTTCTACAGATTTTTGTGGAGATGGAAAGTGGTTCCAGTCAATTTCTTTCAGTCGATATGTTACGGCAACTGATTGTGTTAGCCCACCACCCAATGAATCAAGCGTTTAGAGGGATGTTAGAACAGATGTTTTCTAGTCTGGAAAAATCCCTGCAAACGAATCCCTACCTCAAAGACTATCAGCAATCGACGGATGCTGTGTCACAGCAGATGCAGCAATTATTTAAACAATGGCAAGGATTTTTCAAGCCATAGAAGGAATTTATGCTGCACTGCAAAAAAAAGAGGAAAATCTCTTGACAATCATATTTCATAAGTACTAATCTAATATTGTGCAGTGCAACATAATGGAGAAAATCATGAATCAAGCTTCTTTTGAAAAATGGAGTGAAATGGCTAAAAAGGCACAAGAACCTTTTCAAGCAATCGCTGAGCTTAATGTTAAAACCTTACAAGGATTAACTTATTTAAAACCAGAGGAACTGGCAAACCTCAAGAAACCAGAAGAGTTATTGGAAAAGCAAATCAATTTGGCAGTTGAAAATGGCCATAAGGCATTGGATTACATGCAAAAGTCATTTCAAATTTTTGAAAAAGCAATGCTTTCTCTGGTTCAGGAAGTAAAAAATAAAGCTGGGGAAAAGAAATAAATCCCTTTTTATCGCTTCAAATTTTTAAGAGATTACTTCATACAGTAATCTCTTTTTTTTGATTCATCAGGTTCGAAAGAAGTCTATGCAAACAATCCTTAATTTTGCTCTTTAGCAGGTTCTAATTTATAAGTCTTGTAAACATAAGTTCCGGGTGCATCCACCAAGCCCTTGAAGGGCAAGTCGGTAAACTTTGGCGGGGAAACCAGGGGGCCAGACTCCTTCCTCAACCACTCTAGCCACTCTGGCCACCAGGAACCTGGTTTATGCGTCGCATTGGCTAACCATTCTTCTGCTGTTTGTGTTGTGCTGTTATTGCGATAGAAACCATATTTTTCACTGCTTGGCGGATTAATGATACCGGCTATGTGGCCTGAGCCGCCTAGCAAGAAACGTTTTTTTCCACGCATGAGTTGAAAGCCTTTATAGGTGGTTTGCCAGGGGGCGATATGATCTTTGTGTGTGGAGAGGAAAAAAGTAGGTACATCAATTTTAGTTACATCTAATGGAGTATGATTAAGATGTATTTTCCCCGGTTTTACCAGATCATTATGGAGGTACATCCAGCGTAAATATTGTGAGTGCATTTTGGCCGGCATATTAGTCGCATCCGCATTCCAATATAAAATATCAAAGGGAACAGGATTTTTACCCTGGAGATAATTTTTTATAAAAAACGACCATACAAGGTCATTTGCACGTAGAGAGTTAAACGTGCTGGCCATAAAGCGCCCGTCGAGAAACCCTTTGGAGTGCATTTCTTCTTCAATACGGACAATTTGCTGTTCATCAATAAAAACGGAGATATCACCGGGATCACTAAAATCAATCATTGATGCCAGGAAAGTAGCGCTGCGGACCGAGTCTTCACCATGTGCTTTAAGATAGGCTAACATGCAGGCATTTAAGGTTCCCCCAATGCAAAAGCCAAGTATGTTCACTTGCTTTACCTGCAATTGTTCCTGGATGATTTCAATAGCCGTCATAGGACCATCTTTGAGATAGTCATAGATACCCTTTTGAGCATAGCTCGCATCGGGATTAACCCAGGAAATAACAAAGACAGTAATGCCTTGTTCGACTAGCCAACCGATCAATGAATTGTGCTTACTTAGATCCAAAATATAGTATTTATTAATCCACGGTGGGACTAAAAGTAGTGGTACAGCCTGGACTTTATCGGTTTTGGCCGTGTACTGGATCAATTCCATCATGTCATTGCGATAAACGACTTTACCGGGGGTTGTCGCAATATTAACACCTATTTTAAATGCATCGGTATCGGTCATTTTAATCAATAACCGTGACGAACCCGCTTCCATATCGGTCAATAGGTTTTGCAGGCCGCGTAATAAATTTTTACCGTGACTTTGTAGAGTTTCAGCCATTAATTGCGGGTTAGTGTGCAGGAAATTAGCCGGGGATAAAGCATCCAGGTATTGTCTGGTAAAAAATTGAACTCTTCTGGCGAGCTGTTTATCGCCATAGTTAAGATGCTCAAGCAACGAGTTCATATGTTCACTGGCCAGCAGATAGTGTTGGCTGAGTAAATTGAAGAAAGGATTATTGAGCCATTCATCGCCACTAAAGCGGCGATCATTAATTGGCATGGGTTTACCTTCTAGCCAATGATTGAATTGGTCTTGTGCCAAGCCTATAGCATCTTGCCAGTAAGCAATTTGCATCTGCCATACTTGCTCAGGATTTTTTAACAAAGTAATGACCAACGCCTGGTAATCACTGGTTAAATCCATAAATTGCTTGATAAGACCTGGCATTTGCTCAGGTTGCTTTTTAAAGCCTTCCAATAGATTCAGGCTTTTTGCAGCAATGGTTTGCATAATGTCATGAAGTTCTGCGTCCTGGGTCATCCGAGCTCCTGATAGCAATGGCTAAGCGCTTCTATTTTCACATGTTTTAGATTAATTTAGCATGTAGGGCATCTATAGATAAACTATAGATGATTCTCTGTGAAAAAGAATTGCTTTTCGTTGTAATTTTAGGAAATTTTCACCGCGAATGGGCAGATTTTTGCTATAGCAGGAGTGAGATACATCGAGGGCGTACACTTCTCCTTTCTGTTGTTTCTGAGTTACAATCCCGGCAATTTTCTTTTTTTTTGTTTTGAATGCATCTGAAACAGTTAAAACTGGCAGGGTTTAAGTCCTTTGTGGAACCAACCGTTGTGCCTTTTCCCAGTCAATTAGTTGCTGTTGTAGGGCCTAACGGCTGCGGAAAATCTAATATTATCGATGCCGTCCGTTGGGTGATGGGCGAAAGCTCAGCAAAAAATCTGCGTGGCGAATCGATGACGGATGTCATTTTTAATGGTTCTTCACAACGTAAAGCCGTAGGGCAAGCCTCAGTCGAACTGGTTTTTGACAACAGCATGGGGCGGCTTGGCGGCCAGTATGCTTCGTACCAGGAAATTGCCGTTAAACGCCTGGTTACTCGCGACGGTGAATCGCTTTATTACCTTAATGGCAGTCGTTGTCGTCGCCGAGATATTACGGATATTTTTCTGGGGACTGGCGCTGGTGCTCGTGGCTATTCAATCATTGGGCAAGGCACTATTTCCCGCCTGGTTGAAGCTCGTCCTGAAGAGTTGCGGGCTTATCTGGAAGAAGCTGCCGGGGTGTCCAAGTATAAAGAGCGGCGTCGGGAAACTGTGTTACGTATCACCCATACACGAGAGAATTTGGCACGTGTGGCTGATATTCGCGATGAACTGGACAAACAGTTACAACGTCTTGAGCGTCAGGCAAAAGCTGCCGAACGTTATAAAGCACTGAAGATAGAGGAACGGCTGTGTAAATCGGAAATCCTGGCCTTGAAATGGCAGGCATTAACCGCAGAACAAACAGCCAGGCAAAATGAATTAAAACGCTTGTCGCTGGATTATGAGCAGCATCAGGCCAAAGCCACAGAAGCTTATAAACAAAGTGTTGTGCTGCGGGAAAAACTGCAAGATGACAATGACGCTTTTCAACAGGTGCAAACGAATTTTTATCAATTAGCGACAGAGATTGCCCGTCTGGAAGAAACGATTCAACAACAGCAACGGGAAAAACAACGTTTAAAGGCCGATCAACAACAGTTGCAGATTGATTGGCAAATGGCAACCAGCCAGTTACAGCAAGATCAACATATACAAAGTACCTGTGAAGAATCGTTGCAAGAATTGCAAGAAAAACTGCAAAGCGTGCGGATGGAGTTAGCAGTTAAACAGCAGGTTTTTCAAGAAAAGCAACAGCAATATACGCATTGGCTTGCAGAAACCCAAGAGGTACAAGTGGCGTTGAGCAAGGTTCGTGGCGAAATTCAAGTACAAGAGGTTCGCCTGCAGCATCTTAACCAGCGCCGACAACAGATTTTATTACAGTTACAAAAGATTCAAGATGAACAGCTGTTATTAGCAACAGACGATTTTGTTGCTGAATTAAAAATTCAACAGGATGATTTAACCAGGTTGCAAGCGCAATTGGAGTTAGACGACAAGCAGCATCAACAAGTCACTGCTGCCAATTCTACTTTGCGCCAACAATTAATGGCTATTGAACAAGCACTTCATCAGGCCCAGGATGACGTTCATCGGTTAAATACGCAACAGGCAGCCTTGCTTGCAGCGCAACAGTCTGCTTTGAGACGAGAACATAAAGGCCTTGATCCAGCTACTGCACAGTGGGATAACAAACCTCGCCTTGTGGAATCAATGGTGGTTGATAAGGATTGGCAAGCGATTTGTGAATGGGTTATGGGGGATGGATTACACGCCATTGTACTTGATTCACTCGACACGTTGTGGCCTGAAATGAAGCATTTACAAGGGACCTCCTCTTTATTTGTTAGTCCGGCGCAACGCTGCGAAAAAGCGGGGGCATACCCGCGCTTATCCGATAAGATTCAAGGGATACACCCTAACTGGATTCATCAACTCGATAAAATTTATACCGTATCTGACTTGGAAGAAGCACTGAGCTGCCTGCCAACACTGCAAGAAGACGAGTCGATAGTGACTCTGGATGGATATTGGCTGGGTAAAGGCTGGGCCAAAGTAGCTGATTCTTCAGTCGATGAAGAAGGATTATTGCTGCGCCAGGAAAAGTTGACTGTTATTAACAAGGATCTTTTAACTGCGCAAACCCACTTGGATACGTTAAAGGCGAATCGAGATCAAGTTCATACGCAGATCAAAGAAAATGAGTATCAGCTTGAGACTACCCGACAAACACTATCGCTAAGCCGTGAGTCATTAAGAGATTGTGAAGCCCAACTCCGTCATAAAGAGCGGGCTTTAGAACAAGCCCAAACACGAAGGGATGTTTTAACAACCGAGGGTGAAGCGCTTGGTTTGGAGTTAGAAGAACTAGCCGGCCAACAAGACAGTGCTGCGCAATTATTACAGGCCAGTATTGAAACCAGTAAACAATACGAGCAGCAACAGGGCTTGTTAACTAGTGAAAAGGCAGTTTGGGAATCTACTCTGTTAACCAGTAAGCAAGCAGTGGACGAAGGAAATTCCGTGTTACAGGCTAGCCAGCTGCAGGCTGAACGCGAAATTTTAAAAATTAAGCAACTCAATGAGAATATCCAACGCGAAGAAGCACGGTTAGAGATTTTGA
Organism: Legionella feeleii; assembly: GCF_001467625.1. GTDB lineage: Bacteria > Pseudomonadota > Gammaproteobacteria > Legionellales > Legionellaceae > Tatlockia > Tatlockia feeleii. Next base: position 41,451 of record NZ_LNYB01000018.1, on the reverse strand, counting down.
ATGAGCGATTGGAATTATTGGCAAACCGGCTACTTGAGTTAGATAACCCTGATCTAACATTAAATACGACTCTCAGTGAGAAAATTAAACAGCATGAGGAGCTGGAAATAGCGTTAGGTACGCGGCGTGAGAATTTGAGTAACCTGACGCAAGAGCTAGAGGCCAGCGAAGCATTGGTTAGAAGTGAAGAAAAACTATCCAAGGCAATTCAGGAAAAAATTCAACAAGAGCAAATGCAAGAGCAGGCTTTGGCTGTTCGTGCCAGTGGAATCATGGATGCTTTGGCAGAGCTTGAGGGGCAAGTCGAATTATTGCTTGCAGCCATTCCAGAGGGTGTTACCCAGCAAATGCGTGAGCAGGCTTTGCAAGATATTATCGAAAAAATCCAGCGGTTAGGCGCAATTAATCTGGCTGCGATCGAAGAATATGATAGTGAATTGCAACGCAAACAGCATTTGGATGGGCAATATCAGGATTTGATGGAGGCATTGGCAACACTTGATGCTGCGATTGAAAAAATGGATAAAGAAACCCAACAGAGGCTGAAAGTCACATTTGATGAAGTAAATACCTCATTTCAAGCTCTTTTTCCTCGTCTTTTTGGCGGTGGACGTGCCATGTTGGAATTGACTTGTGATAATCTGTTGGAAGCGGGTATCTTAGTAATGGCACAACCTCCTGGCAAACGTAATAGTACTATTCATTTATTGTCCGGAGGGGAAAAGGCAATGACGGCGGTTGCTTTGGTTTTTGCAATTTTCCGTTTGAATCCCTCACCCTTTTGTATGCTGGATGAGGTAGATGCACCGTTGGACGATGTAAATGTCGGTAGATTTTGTGATTTAGTAAAAGAAATGTCACAATTCGTTCAATTCCTCTTTATTACTCACAATAAAGTAACCATGGAATTGGCAGAGCATTTGATTGGGGTGACTATGCGGGAACCTGGTGTTTCACGTATAGTTGCGGTTGATGTGGAGCAGGCCTTGTCTATGAGTGAATCTTCGTCTTAAAAGACCAGGAGGAGCTCTTTTAACAGAGTAGGAGTAAAACATGCAGGCAAATTGGAGTCTTATCCTTAATGTACTGTTACTCATTGGAGTTGTGATTGCTATTGGACGGTTGATGAAAGCAAGACGCCAAAGTTTATCCCCAGTCAGTTATAATCCTTCATTGGGAGTAGCAGAAAATAAACCGTTTGACGACATTATTGCGATACGCAAGATTAGTACCTTGCAAAGTGAGCATGAGGATCTTGACGATATTGCTATCAAAACAAAATCAGCCAATCCAGAGAAAACTGATAAGGAAAAGCCAGCCACAACGAGCAATGAGGGCGGTAAATCAGTGATGATGTTTTTATTGGCAAAAGAAAATCGCCAATTAGCTGGTTATGAATTATTGCAAACAGTTCTTGCTGCCGGATTGCGTTTTGGCGAAGGACAGCTCTTTCATCGTCATCAGTATTCCAATGGTCAAGGACCTGTACTGTGTAGTTTGGCGGCTGCCACTGCCAGTGGTGTTTTTGATTTACAGAATATTGGTGCCTTTAGTGTACGCGGGCTTTGTTTGTTTATGCAATCTTCTGGTAATCCTACGATTGATGCCGAGCGTTTTGCCATTATGCTCGAAACAGCAAAACAGTTAAGTGACGGTTTGGATACCTTTTTGCTTGATGAGCAACGACAGCCTTTAACGGAGGCCAGTATTGCCCGTTATCAGAGTTTGTTAAATATCAAAGAACCTTATGAATTACCCGCCTTGGCTTAAAAGGGAGGCGGGACAGTTTAGCTTGCAGCTCAATGTCAAACCAGGTAGCAGGCAAAATGCCGTAAAACTGGATACAGCAGGGGGCTTGCAAATTTGTTTGCAAGCAAGTGCGCAAGATGGCAAAGCCAACAAGATGCTGATTCAGTATTTGGCAAAATTGCTGCGGGTGCAACAAAAACAGATCGTTATTTTGCGTGGGACCACTTCGCGACTCAAGGTACTCCTCATTAAGACAGAGGCAGATGGACAGGAAAAAACGATACAGAAATTATTGGATTCACTGTCGTAATCCTTCATTAATGGATTTGTTTTAGGACAATACATCTATTAAGAGATATAATTCCAACGTCTAGCCTGATTCGGATTTTACAGAATGTTTCACGGAAGCTAAATCCACTCTGGCCGGCTGCAATAATAATCAGTAAACTAAGCTTTTAACAACCTACAAATACTATGAACTTAAATACTATTGCTGCACTATTTGATAGTCCTTCCACTGACCAGACACCACTTACGGGTATATGCATTGATAGTCGTCAGGTAAAGCCAGGTAATTTATTCGTTGCTTTGCGCGGAGAGCGTTTTGATGGCCACGATTTTATGGAGGAGGCTGTTGCCAAAGGTGCAGTTGCTGTACTTTGTAATCAAGCTAATCCCAAAATAAGTGTTCCACAGTTGGAAGTGCCTGATACCCTGGAGGCTTTAGCGAGAATCGCCAGTTATCATCGTCAATCGATTACCTGTCCAATCATTGCGTTAACAGGCAGTAATGGCAAAACGACAGTAAAAGAGATGATTGCCTCTGTTTTACCCAAACCAGCCCATGCTACTCCCGGTAATCTAAATAATCACATTGGCGTGCCATTGACCTTACTGCAATTAAAACCTGAGCACCGCTATGCAGTGTTTGAGCTTGGGGCAAATCATCCTGGAGAGATTGCTCATACAGTGGCGATGGTCAAACCGCAGGTTGCTTTAATCAATAACATTGCGCCGGCTCATATTGAGGGCTTTGGTTCCATTGATGGTGTTGCGCGTACTAAAGGGGAAATTTATCAGGGGCTTGCTGTTAACGGCACGGCTGTTATTAATGCGGATGATGACTATGCCCATTTTTGGGATGACCTTCTGACCGATAAAAAAGTTTTACGGTTTTCTTTAACGAAACCAGTGGATGTTTATGCACGGGATCTCTCTTTTAATCAACAGGGTTGTGCAAGCTTTACTTTGGTACTTCCCAGCGGACAAGCACCACTTACCGTAAAAATCCCCGGAGAACATACGGTACGTAATGCCCTGGCTGCCGCTGCCTGTTGTTATGCTGCGGGCATTTCTTTAACAGACATTGTTCAAGGATTAAGTCAATTTAATGGCGTTGCCGGACGAATGACTTTTTTATCCGGCAAGAACGACTCCCTGGTTATTGATGATACCTACAATGCCAATTTGCGTTCTGTATTGACCGCCGTTGATGTGTTGTCTAAACGGCAAGGCCGTCGCATTCTCGTTTTGGGTGATATGGGGGAATTGGGCGCCTGGACTCAAAAACATCATGAAGAGATTGGCCATGTTGCCCAGCGTCAAGGTATCGATTTGCTGATGACTTGTGGTGTTCATAGTGAACATACTGCCAAAGCGTTTGGTTCGACAGCCAGACATTACAACAATCAGGAAGAGTTGGCGCAAGATTTGCTCACTAAATTAGATGCGAACACAACGGTGTTGGTAAAAGGGTCGCGCTCTTCAGCAATGGAAAAAATTGTGCGCCAATTGGTGGGTTGAATTAGCTGGTTTATGGTATGCTTGGCAACTTTTTGCGCGGTCCCAATATTGCTTGATACACAGGTCAATGGAATTGTGGAATTATTCGAACCCCCACTATTTATTTTGCCTGTTGATAGCGCTTAATTTTTCTTTACGAGAGGTACAAATAATATGCTTTACTGGTTAACGCAGCTATTACAAGGACAGTATCATGCGTTTAGAGTGTTTCAGTATTTAACATTCCGTTCTATTTTAGCCGCACTCACAGCCTTACTGGTAGGGCTTTTTTGTGGTCCCTTGATGATTCGGTGGTTAAGAAGTTTGCAAATTGGTCAGATGGTTCGTGATGACGGGCCTAAAACTCATTTGTCAAAAGCTGGAACGCCTACGATGGGTGGTGTCCTGATTTTGTTAGCCATTCTTGTCAGTTGTTTATTATGGGGTGATTTACGACAACCAGCCTTATGGTTGGCTCTGTTAGTAACGACGGGGTTTGGTATTGTTGGTTGGGTTGATGATTATCGCAAGGTGGTCCGTAAAAATAGTAAGGGGTTACCAGGTCGTTGGAAATATTTTTGGCAATCCGTGATTGCCCTTGCTGCCGTTTTCTATCTTTATTGCAGTGCTGATATTCCAGTAAGCACCCAATTATCGGTTCCCTTTTTCAAAAATTGGTTTATTACCCTTGGTCCTTTATTTCCCGTGCTTGCCTATTTTGTAATCGTAGGAAGTAGCAACGCAGTTAACCTGACAGATGGTTTGGATGGTTTGGCTATTATGCCTATTGTGATGGTTGCTGGTGCTTTGGGTATTTTTGCCTATGCAAGCTCGAATGCACTCTACGCTCATTACCTGGCGATTCCTTTTGTGCCAAACACTGGGGAGTTAACTATTTTTTGTTCATCCATTGTTGGCGCAGGCCTGGGTTTTCTCTGGTATAACAGTTATCCCGCCCAAGTGTTCATGGGCGATGTAGGGTCATTGGCTTTAGGCGCTGCCTTAGGCATTGTGGCAATTGTCGTCAGACAGGAATTAGTGCTGTTGATTATGGGGGGGCTGTTTGTCATTGAAACCATATCCGTCATTTTGCAGGTAGGGTATTTTAAATACACAGGTGGAAAACGTTTGTTTCGTATGGCGCCGCTGCATCATCATTTTGAACTGAAAGGATGGTCTGAGCCCAAGGTCATTGTACGTTTTTGGATTATGACAGTGGTCTTCGTGCTCTGTGGTTTGGCAACGCTAAAATTACGTTAGGCATAATTATGAATCAGCCATTTTATCTTGTCGCAGGATTGGGGAAAACGGGGCATTCAATTGCTGGTTATTTAAGCCGGCGTAACAAACCCTTCGTAGTTTTTGATACCAGGCAGTCAGTTGAGGGTTTGGCGGCCTTCAATACGGAGTTTCCGGGTGTCGACGTATTTTTAGGTGATTTACCAATCACCATTTATCAGCAATTGGCTGGAATTATTACCAGTCCGGGTGTTGCACTGGATGAACCTTTTTTGCAGGAAGCGTTTCGTCGGAAGATTCCTGTTTTTGGTGATATTGAATGCCTGGCCCGTGAAATCGATGCGCCGGTTATTGCAATCACTGGGACTAATGGTAAATCAACCGTTACGACATTAGTCGGTGAAATGGCGAAGGCGTCTGGCCTTTCAGTTGCTGTTGCCGGGAATATTGGTTTGCCGGTTCTTGACCTGCTTGATAATGATCAACACTACGACTTATGGGTTTTGGAATTATCCAGTTTCCAATTGGACCTCACCTATTCACTGAGTCCGATTGCAGCAACTATTCTAAATGTTTCTCCCGATCATCTTGATAGGCATCATAGCCTCGAAGCGTATATTACGGCCAAACAGCGAGTTTATCATCAGGCACAAACCATTCTATCAAATCGAGATGATGCGCAGACAATACCACAAGTCGCCGCCAACAGAACAATGGCGACCAGTTTTGGTCTGGATCAACCTGCGGCTGGGCATTGGGGCATGATTGAAAAAAATGGGACTCATTACCTGAGTTATGGAAATGAATGCCTGCTGTCCACAGAGGAATTACGCATTAAGGGCAAACATAACTGGCAAAATGCTTTGGCTGCCTGTGGCTTGGCGGCGGCTGCCGGTATAAAACCTGAATACATGATTAAGGTGTTAAAGACTTTTACTGGCTTGCCGCATCGCTGTCAGTGGGTAAGGACGCTTGATGAAATTGATTGGATTAATGATTCAAAGGGGACAAATATCGGAGCAACTATCTCGGCTATTTCTGGGATAGGCGGCGCGATGCAAGGGAAAATTGTATTAATCGCCGGCGGTCAAGGAAAAGGCGCTGATTTTAATGAATTACGCCCCTCTGTTGCCGAACATGTCCGTTCTGTTGTTTTAATAGGTGAGGATGCGGATAAAATAGAGCAAGCTTTAGCGGATATAACGCCAGTATTGCGTGCCACATCCCTGGATGAGGCGGTGACCATGGCAAGGACCCAGGCCACATCAGGCGATGTCGTCCTGTTATCTCCTGCCTGCGCAAGCCTGGATATGTTTCGTGATTTTAATCATCGCGGCGAAGTGTTTGCAAATTTAGTGAGTAAGTTGTGAGTACCATGCAACCGCGCCATTATAATCAACGTGGAAAACCCACTCATAAGCCCATTGCCCTTTATGATAAATGGCTGATGGGGGCAGTGCTTGGTTTGGTGATTATAGGTTTGATGATGGTTGCATCCAGTTCTGTGATGATCTCGACAAAGTACTATCACCAACCCTTCCATTTTTTGCTTCGACAAGCTTGTTATCTTATAGCCGGATTTATAGTGGCAATTGGCGTGATGAGGATAGATAGCAGCGTCTGGGAAAGAATGAGCATGCCCTTGTTACTTATTTGCTTGTTGATGTTATTGGTTGTACTGGTTCCCGGCATTGGCCGCTCAGTGAATGGCAGTAGACGGTGGTTGGCTTTGGGCCCCATAGGCATTCAGGTTTCCGAGCTGGCTAAAATGACCATGATTTTTTATTTGGCTGGTTATCTGGTTCGCCAGCAAATCAGCGTGAAGCAACATATTTTCGGTTTTATTAAGCCAATGATTGTTCTGGGTCTAATTTCTGTCCTGTTGCTGATGGAGCCAGATTTTGGTGCTACCGTGGTTATTTCTGGCACAGTAATGGCGATGTTATTTTTAGCCGGCGTCAAATTGCGTTATTATGCCGGTTTATTACTGGCAGTTCTCTGTTGCCTTGCCATGCTTGCTGTTTCCTCTCCTTACCGGGTTGCGCGGTTGACCGCGTTTCTCAATCCTTGGGCAGATCAATTTAATAGTGGCTACCAATTAACTCAATCGTTGATCGCGTTTGGACGAGGTGGGTGGCTTGGTGTAGGGCTTGGTGATAGCGTTCAAAAATTATTCTATTTGCCTGAGACGCACACTGATTTTCTATTTGCTGTACTTGCAGAAGAGTTAGGATTGTTTGGCGTTCTTTTAGTATTAATTTTGTATAGTATACTGGTGACCAGAGGGTTATTGATTGGCTTTACGGCTCACTCGCAAGAGCGTTTGTTTGCTGCTTTTACAGCCTATGGCTTAACGTTTTGGCTAGGATTACAAGCCACTATTAATATGGGCGTTAATTCAGGGTTACTGCCTACAAAAGGATTGACGTTACCACTGTTAAGTTATGGTGGCGCCAGTATGGTAGTTAATTGTGTGGTCATCGCACTTTTATTGCGTATTGATCATGAAAATCGTTGGCAGTCAATGGGATTGAGGCCGCCAACCTCACAATAAAGGGGAACTTTGTGGACAACATAGGACACTTTTTATCGCCAAGGATGGGACGAGTAGAACAAATTCATTTCGTTGGTATTGGTGGTGTGGGGATGTGTGGCATTGCAGAGGTTTTGCATAACCTGGGGTACCGCATTACCGGTTCGGATCTGAGTGAAAGCCGTACGGTACAGCGGCTGCAATCCTTGGGAATCAATGTACATATTGGTCATCGCGTTGAAAATATTGCTGGCGCCGATGTGGTTGTGCGTTCAACAGCCGTTGAGACCGAAAATCCGGAAATCCTTGCGGCAAAAGAACGCTCAATCCCGGTTATTCCTCGCGCGGCCATGCTTGCAGAGCTGATGCGTTTTCGCTATGGCATTGCCATTGCAGGCACACATGGAAAAACAACGACCACCAGTTTGGTCAGCAGCTTGCTGGCTGAGGGAGGCTTGGATCCCAGTTTTGTTATTGGCGGTAAACTCAATAGCTGTGGTTCAAATGCTCAGTTAGGCAAATCAGCTTATTTTGTGGCCGAAGCGGATGAAAGTGACGCGTCATTTCTGTTCCTGAAACCAATGATGTCAGTGGTCACCAATATCGATGCGGATCACATGGGCACTTATGACGACAATTTTGATAAGTTGCGCAGTACCTTTATTGAGTTTTTGCACCATCTTCCCTTCTATGGCCTGGCAGTGCTTTGCATTGAAGATGACGAAGTATGTCGTATTTTACCCTCTGTCCAACGACCTATACGAACCTATGGTTTTCGTGAAGACGCCCATTACCGCGCAGTTAACTGGACGCAAAAAGGCTTATTGAGTGAGTTTACCGTGCAGCGCCCTGCACCGCACCGGCCCTTGCATATACAATTTCAATTACCAGGACGCCATAACGTATTGAATGCTTTGGCCGCTATTGCGATTGCGACCGAACTAGGTGTCGATGATGAATCCATTGTCAATGGGTTAATTAAATTCCAGGGTGTTGGCCGGCGCTTTCAAATGCTCGGTGAGAGACAGTTTGAGCGTGGCTCAGCCCTTGTAGTCGATGATTACGGACATCATCCGCAAGAAATCAAATCAACGATTGATGCTTTTCGTCGTGTTTGGCCTGACAAACGATTGATTCATGTTTTCCAACCGCATCGTTACAGCCGTACACAATCCCTTTTTGACCAGTTTGTCGAGGCGTTAAGCCTGGCTGATGAATTATTATTAATGGATATTTATTCTGCCGGCGAAGCAGTCATTCCTGGTGTAACGAGTGAAACATTGTTAGCCAAAATTCAGCAAAAGCATCCTAATGCAAGGCTGGTTAATGATAAGAATCTGGTAGAAGCCTTAAACGAAGTGATTACTGATGGGGATGTTATTTTGATGCAGGGTGCCGGTAGTATTGGTCAGCTGGCAATCAGTCTAACGCAAACAGCGCGAGAGGCGGTGTGAAAATTTCAACAGAAACAATGACAAATCCTGCGGTAGCTCGTCAAGGTCAATTATTAACGAATGAGCTTCTGGCTGATTATACAACCTGGCGAGTTGGCGGCATTGCCCGTCAATTATATAAGCCTAGCAGCATTGCTGATTTGGCGATATTTTTGAAGCAATTGCCTCCTGATGAGCCCCTGCTCTGGTTAGGATTGGGCTCTAATTCTCTAATCCGGGACGGGGGATTTGCTGGTACAGTGATTTTAACGCAAGGCTGTTTGAAAGAAATGGCTTTAGTCACTGAGGATCTGGTTCGTGTAGAGGCTGGTGTATCTTGTGCAAGTATGGCAAGATTCTGCGCGCGCAATAATCTTGCTGGTGGTGAGTTCTGGGCGGGTATCCCTGGGACAATGGGAGGTGCTTTGCGCATGAATGCCGGTTGTTTTGGTGGTGAAACCTGGCAATTCGTGGTGGAAGTTGAAACCATGACCCGTGATGGTGAGATACATGTACGAAAGCCGGAAGAATTTGAAATCGCTTATCGCCATGTTTCCGGTTTGCAGGACAATGAATGGTTTGTTGCGGCTACCTGCCGGTTAATTCCAGGTGAGAAGGAAAAATCCTTACAACTTATTAAAGAGTTATTAGCGCATCGCGCGGATACTCAACCGACCAGCGAATACAATTGTGGTTCCGTTTTTAGAAACCCGCCAGGTAATTTCGCTGCTCGTCTTATCGAATCTTGTGGTCTTAAAGGAAGGCAATTAGGCGGTGCCGTTGTCTCTTTAAAACATGCCAATTTTATCATTAACCAGCATGGCAGTGCCTCGGCACGGGATATCGAATCGTTAATTGAATTAGTACATGACACGGTGCATAAGCAAACTGATATTGACTTAATTCGTGAAGTGCACATTATTGGAGACTTTTAATGTCCAAACCTATCAATCTAGTATTGCTCTATGGCGGTAAATCCGGTGAGCATGAAATTTCCTTAATTTCTGCAGCGTCTGTTCTGGCACAATTGGATGCGAGTAAATACAACATTATTCCTATAGGTATGGATAAAGAAGGGCGTTGTTATCAGAATGATTATCAGGAATTACTTGCCTTTAAAGAAAGTTTACCTGTAAGTACTTCGCGCTCACGTCCCTTGGCGAGTTTACTGATTGATGGACATTTTGCAGTGGATGCGGATGTGGTATTCCCTATTGTTCACGGACCTCTTTATGAAGATGGCTGTCTACAGGGTTTACTCGAATTAGCCGGTGTTGCCTATGTGGGTTGTGATGCGTTATCTTCCGCCATAGGCATGGACAAAGATATGGCTAGACGCCTTGCCTGTAATGATGAGATTCGTTCTGCCCGTTACCGTGTTTTATCCTGGCACAGCACGGCGTTGGAGAGACAGCAGTTTTGCCAGCAAACAGCGGCTGAGTTAAGTTGGCCCTTGTTCGTTAAGCCATGCTCTTTAGGTTCGAGTGTAGGAATTCATAAAGTAAAAAACCACACTGAATTAGCGGCTGCGATTGAAGATGCTTTACGTTACGATGAAACTATTTTAGTGGAAGAGTTTCTGCCTGGGCGTGAAATTGAATTGTCTGTTCTTGAGAATGCTTCCCTTTCAGGTGTACCAAGAGTCAGTATAGCGGGTGAAATTCGTGTTCATCACGCAGATGGTTTTTATTCTTACAGTGCAAAGTATTTGGAGTCTAACCAGACAGAATTACATGTTCCTGCTAAACTTGATCCGAAAATACTCAAGCGCTTGCAAACGATTTCCTGTGAAATTTTCACCCGCCTTAAATGCAAGGGTATGGCCCGTGTCGACTTTTTTGTAAACGACCAAACGGGGGATGTTTTCTTTAATGAAATCAATACATTACCTGGGTTTACTTCCATTAGCATGTATCCGAAATTATGGCAGGCCAGTGGTCTGGCTTATCCGCAGCTGTTAGACGAATTGGTGAATTTGGCAATGACCCACCACCGTTGTCGCCAGCAGTTAGTGACCAGCTATCAATAATTGTGGATTAGGGTAGCGTAGGGAATTAAAAAACCATAATAGGGTAATAAAAATAGGGTACTAAAGTGGATGAGCGGTAATACTGGGCGATTACGCTATGCGGGGTTTTTAACCATACTTATTGTGTGCGCCATTTTTTTGGCTGCGCATTTAATTTATTTATTCGTAGCAGATGCACAACGATTTCCTATTAATACAGTTAAAATAGTAGCCAGTTATCAGCACATTACGCGTAAACAACTTGAAGCAGTTTTGGCGAATTACCTGAATAACAGTTTTTTTTCTTTACCGGTAAGACGGTTATATGCTGACTTGGCTGCCCTGGATTGGGCAAATCAAGTGCGAGTAGAGAGACTATGGCCTGATACCCTCAAAATCACGCTCGTTGAAAAAATACCCGTAGCAACCTGGAATAATGCCTTACTCACGGAAGATGGGGAGTTATTTAACAAAGGTGGTGCTACCTTGACTGATTCTTCGTTGCCGCATCTCAGTGGGCCAACTAATCAGCAAAAGGAAGTCTTACAAGTTTACGAAAAAATGAGTAAGATATTATCAATCTATGGTTTGCATGCGGCTTCATTAGAATGGCGTGATAATCAAGCTTGGGAACTTACTCTAGCCAATGGAGTGCAGTTGCGTTTGGGAAAACAGGATTTGGAAACGCGTATTATCCGGTTCTGTAAAGCCTATCCCGCAGTTTTCGCAGAGAAATCAGGGCAATTAGCAAGTGTTGATTTACGTTATCCGCGAGGTATGGCGGTGCAATGGAAAAAAGAAACGGGAAGATAATGGCTAAAAAATTAGAAAAAAATATCATCACCGGTTTGGATATTGGGACTTCTAAAGTGGTGGCACTCATTGGCGAAGTGACGGCAGATGGGGCGATAGAAATCATTGGTATAGGACGCCACCCTTCCCGCGGCCTGAAACGGGGTGTGGTTGTTGATATCGAAGCAACGGTAAACTCAATCCAGCGCGCAGTCCAGGAAGCAGAATTAATGGCAGGGTGTGAGGTGCGCACGGCCTATGCGGGTATTGCAGGTAGCCACATTCGTAGCTTGAATTCCCACGGTATTGTGGCAATTCGCAATAAGGAAGTTTCGCATGCTGATGTTGCAGGCGTCATTGATGCTGCCAAGGCGGTTGCGATTCCAGCCGATCAAAAGATTCTTCACGTTTTACCTCAGGAATTTATTATCGATCACCAGGGCAGTATCCGGGAGCCGGTAGGTATGGCCGGGGTGCGTTTAGAAGCGCGTGTCCACATTGTGACTGGCGCTGTCAGTGCTGCCCAGAATATTGCCAAATGTGTGCGGCGCTGTGGTTTGGAAGTCAGTGATATTATTCTTGAGCAACTGGCAGCCAGTCACGCCGTTTTAACTGAAGATGAAAAAGAGCTTGGTGTTTGTTTGATTGATATTGGTGGCGGCACGACTGATATTGCCGTGTTTTATGATGGCGCTATTCAGTTCACCGCAGTGATTCCTATTGCCGGTGATCAAGTCACCAATGATATCGCAATGGCTTTACGTACACCTACCAAGAGTGCGGAAGCCATTAAGTTAAAGCATGCTTGCGCAATGCCTGAATTGGCCAATGCCAATGAAATGATTGAAGTATTGGGTGTCAGTGAAAGGCCGGGGCGCAAAATTTCCGCCACGGTTCTTGCTGATGTGGTTTCAGCACGCTATGAAGAATTATTTACATTGGTCCGTAACGAGCTTCGACGTAGTGGTTTCGAGCAACGCATCGCAGCAGGCATGGTGATGACGGGAGGAGGCTCTAGTGTACAGGGAGCTATTGAATTGGCTGAAATGTGTTTTGAAATGCCAGTGCGCCACGGTTGTGCGCATCAGGTTTCAGGTTTAGTCGAGGCGACAGCAAATCCATCCCTGGCGACAGGTGTAGGTTTATTGTTACATGGGTTCCAACAACAATATGAAGGTGGTTATAATGTACCTGTCTTAGGTGATAATGACAAAGGAATGTGGGCACGCATGAAGGCATGGTTTCATGGTAATTTTTAAGTAGTTTCTGCCTCTTATCCGGCTAAATAAGTAAGGATCAGGGGCAAAACCTCAATTAATCGGCAGAATTTAGAGGGGAGAGGTCTAACATGTTTGAATTAACGGAAAGTCAGCAAGACAGTGCCGTAATTAAAGTCGTTGGTGTCGGCGGCGGTGGTGGTAACGCGGTCGAGCACATGCTGACCGAAAACATCGATGGTGTTGAATTTATATGTGCCAACACTGACGCTCAAGCACTCAAAAATTCAAATGCAAAAATCCATATCCAGTTGGGTGATGAGTTAACGAAGGGTTTAGGCGCTGGAGCGAATCCAAGAATTGGTCGTGAAGCAGCAGAAGAAGACAGGGACAGAATTAAAGAAGTTCTGGCTGGTGCGGATATGGTTTTCATCACTGCTGGTATGGGTGGTGGTACTGGTACAGGGGCGGCTCCCGTATTTGCCGAAGTGGCTAAAGAATTGGGTATTCTCACTGTTGCTGTCGTGACCAAACCATTTTCGTTTGAAGGCAAACAACGTGCCCTGGCTGCTGAAGAGGGAATTCGCCGTCTGGGTGAACATGTGGATTCTTTAATCACTATCCCCAATAATAAGCTGCTTAGCGTTTTAGGCAAAAACATTAGTTTGCTGAATGCCTTTAAAGCTGCAAACAATGTCTTATTAGGTGCCGTAAAAGGTATTTCTGATTTGATTACCCGTCCCGGCCTCATTAACGTTGACTTCGCGGATGTACGCACAGTGATGTCAGAAATGGGTATGGCGATGATGGGTACAGGCAGTGCTACTGGTGAGCAACGAGCCCGTCAGGCAGCTGAAGCAGCGATTGCTTCTCCTTTACTGGAAGATGTTAATTTTTCTGGTGCCCGTGGTATTTTGGTCAATATTACTGCTGGTTTGGACATGTCGATTGGTGAGTTTGAAGAAGTCGGCGATGTGGTTAAAGAATTTATTTCTGATGATGCAACGGTTGTGGTGGGGACAGTCATTGATCCTGAAATGACGGATGAGATGCGTGTGACTGTCATTGTTACTGGCCTCGGTGGCGATTCACGAACCCGCCATTCACAGCAACAACAAACAACAGTAAAATCGCGCATTGCCGAATCAGTTCGCAGCGACGGCTCTCTCGATTATCAACAGTTTGACCGGCCTGCCGTCATGCGTAAACAAGCGACCGTTGCAGCGAAGCCTAACGTCAATGAAGCCTCTGTACCGGATGTTGATTACCTGGATATTCCTGCCTTTTTACGTCGGCAAGAAGAGCAAGTTGAATAATATAAAAACGGCCTGAGGGCCGTTTTTTATGAACGACACAAAAAATTAGACTAATCAATTAATTGCTGTTATAATTTGGCAATTTATTGTGCGAAAAAAATGGGATATCGAAAAGGTGATCACTGAATGATGCAACAAAGAACTATTAAGAAAGTCATTCAAGCAACGGGCGTTGGTTTGCATTCAGGAGAAAAAATTCTTCTGACTGCGCGCCCGGCTCCCATCAATACAGGTATTGTTTTCAGACGTACTGATTTAGAATCCGTGGTAGAAATCCCCGCTTTATATAATTACGTTGGCGATACAATGTTGTGCACCTCCTTGCAGCATCAAGGGGTGAAGGTTGCTACGGTAGAACACCTGCTTTCCGCGTTTGCTGGTCTCGGAATCGACAATGCTTATGTTGATGTCAATGCACCTGAAATTCCTATTATGGATGGTAGTGCCGCGCCCTTCGTGTTTCTAATTCAATCTGCAGGGATACGCGAGCAGAGTGCTGCAAAGCGGTTTATTCGCATACTCAAACCGATTCGTGTTGAGGACAATGGAAAGTATGTCCAGTTCTTGCCTTATGATGGTTATAAAGTATCGTTTACAATCGATTTTGATCACCCTGTATTTAACGATAAACCTCAAGCGGTTACCTTTGATCTGTCAGGCACTTCTTACGTAAGAGAGATTTGCCGCGCCAGAACCTTTGGTTTTCTGTCTGATTACGAGAAGTTGCGCGAATCGGATTTGGCCAAAGGGGGTAGTTTGGATAATGCGATTGTCGTTGATGATTATCGCGTACTGAATGAAGACGGCTTACGTTTTTCTGGTGAATTTGTAACTCATAAAGTCTTGGACGCCATTGGTGATTTATATCTCCTCGGTTGTGGTTTGATTGGCGCTTTTGAAGGCTATAAATCTGGCCATGGTTTGAATAACCGTCTCTTGCGCGAGTTGATGGTACGCCAGGATGCCTGGGAATATACCTATTTTGATGCAGAAAATTACCAACCCGTAGTCGCAGCAGATTTTTTGCCCGCAGAAGCGTAAGCGTGAACAAATAATTTTTTGTACAATTTAATTATTAAAATTTCTACGTATAGAGGTTTGGCGAAAGAAGGTGCTACCAAAAAATATCAAAAACAACTGAGCCAAATCATCGGCTTGTTCACCTACAAGAAAATCAACGTTGTTACAGATATTCTCCAATTTTTGTATAGGAATTTCGAGTGCGGCACTAAGCGCTTGAATATCCATACCACTGTATTTTAATAACACATCAACTAAAATTTTTTGTTTACTTCCTTGGCTACAAAATTCAAATTTAAGAAATGATAGGGGGAACTCTATGATACATCCCATGTTGTAATTCCTATTAGTCTAAATAACAGTATAATCACCATGAAGAGCAACATTAAATTAACACTCTAGAGTGTTAAAATCAAGATGGCTGTCTTATTGTTCTCCATAGATTTACTCAGTGGTAAAACTTAAGATCGAACGTAACATATGAATAAACTTAGTAAAAACCTTAAAAATTTATTGTGTAATGCCAAAATAAGTGAAAATGAACTTGCGCGACGGACAGGCGTCTCACAGCAAATTATTAATCGGATTTTATCTGGTGAGAATAAAAACCCAAAAATTGCAACTTTAAATCCACTGGCAAGTTATTTTATGGTGTCTATAAGTCAGTTAATTGGTGAAGAAGAGTTCAATCAATCAATGCTCAGTACTGCCCATCATGGATGGAGGGAAATACCAGTAATTAATTATGAGCTGCTTGCCAAAGCTCCTGCACATGAATTGATGATGCTTAGCGGGGAAAAATTATTGGTTGATGTGAAAGCCTCTAATAAGGTATTTGCAATAAAAATGTATGATGACTCAATGGAACCAAAGTTTTCTAAGGGAACATTGTTAATATTTGATTCCAGCAAAAAACCTGCCAATGGAGACTTTGCTTTGTTCATGTTGCCAAATGATAAAATAGTATTCAGGCAAGTTTTTATAAAAAACAATAAATTTTATCAAAAGAGCATAAATCCTAATTCTGAGAATTACAAACTTACCTCTCTTAACGATGAGTTCAAGTGTTGTGGATTACTTATTCAATCTCGAACAGATTATATTTAATTGCAATTGTAAGACTCCCATAAAATTTGTTCTTTTTTCTTAAGTAAATAAGCTAGAAGGCTTGCAGGCCACACTACAATAAATCCATAAACAATTTTAAATGTTAAGGCGCTGAGCATAAGTAGTACTATCTTTTTGGTGGGCATTAAGCCTACAAACGTTATTAATCCAGCAATGAAAGTTGCAGCACCTTCACTGATACTAGATGCTAATAAGCTGCGAAGCCAAAATAACTTACCCTTCATTTTGTACTTCCATCTGCCTATTAAATACACATTTAAAAAAGAACTAATTAAGTAACCGATCACGCCAGCGTTGGTAAAACGTAGCACATGGCTTAATACGGTATTATATGCATTATATATGTCTGTATTATCCCAATAATCTGGCGTGGGTAATAGATTTATACCCGTTAGTAACAGGGCAAATAAATACCCACAACCTATTGATTCCCACACTAATTTTTTTGAAAGTTTAACGCCATAAACTTCTGTATACACATTCGATAAAAAGAATGAGCATGTATAAATTAATGTTGAGCCTGGTTCAGGAATATAACCAACTATCACTATTTTATAAGCAACGACAGTCGCTGCTAATAAAAAGGTGAGATATATCATTGCAATAATTCTTATGTATCTAAAATTAGTTTTATACTCAGAAATTTGATTTGTGGGTAAAATCTTATTTTCAAGTTTTTCAAGAACGGAGGACATTTTCTTCTAGGCTCTGTATATCTTCGAAATATTGTTCTTGTACAGCTGTGCTTATAACATTTTTTAAATCATCATAGCTAAATTGGCTTAATAATTCTTTATCACAGTAGAGCTCATGGGCTGATTTTCTAAACTCACCGAATACATTTAGTTTCTTTATAATGAAAATAGTTTTTCCATTTATAAAGTCCTGTCCTACAATCGAATAGAATGGCGTCGATAAGCGTGGATGGGGGGTGTGAGTTTTTTGTAAGGCAAAAAATGTAATTGCTCTGACATCATGAGAAGAAAATTGGCTGAGCATGGAATCATCCATCACGAGATCTTCAGGCAAGAACGGAATGATTTGTTTTTTAAAACCATTTATCAAGACTAATAAAATAACCTCATTTGAAACGTGGTTAGTTTCTATTTTTATAATTTTACAACGATAATTTTTATAATCTTTTAATACATCACCATATTTAATGGCTAAAGCTCCTATCCATTCTGTAACTTTTTTGGGTGTATTCCAATCCATGATGCTTTTACCCTAGTATTGATCAAAGATACGTTGAATTTCCTTTTTTTCTTTTGTGTGGAGCATGGCAACTGATAACAAAATTCTTGCCTTCTGTGGATTTAACGAGCCCCCAGCAATAAAATCATTTTGATCATCTATTTTATTATCTCTATTTATAAAACCATAGCCAGATCTGGAGCATCGAACTACGAAAACGCCTTGATGACTTGCATTACGCAATGCGTTGGTAACTGCGCTTGATTGATAGCCCTTCCCCATTCCGGCACTAATTATTCCCTTTGCTCCACTTGCTACTAGCACCTCGACAAGATGACTATCTAATCCCAAATGGCCATATAATATATAAACTGTAGGGAGTTCATTAATTTTATCAATAGTAAATTCACTTTGATAAGTGTGTCTGTAAGTTGGTAAGTGTTGAATACATAGGCGAGTTCCTTGCACAAAACCCAGTAAGCCTAAGCCATTCACGGAAAAATCCCCTGCAACAGAGGGATTGATTTTAGTTGCTTCACGAGCACTCACAATGCCATCATTAAAGCTAAGAACAACTCCAACCTCTGACATCTCTTTATGGCTTGCAATGAATATCGAATTGAATAAATTCCGACTGCCATCATAACCTAACGCACCCGTTGGTCTAAACGAACCAGTAAAAACAATCGGTTTTTTTGTTCTGACAACCAGATTTATAAAATAGGCAGTTTCTTCGATACAATTTGTACCTTGTATAACAACAATTCCATCTATTTCATCTTTGTTGGCTAATTCATTGATTTTCATTGCAACGAAGATTAACTCTTCTTGTGTCATGTCATGGCTGATTTGTTGCAGTATTTGCTGGCTGTTTATTGTTAACTCATTCTTTTTGAATGGTAACAAAGCAATTAACTTATCTATTTGAATCGACGGGTGCTGATAAAATTCATCGGTTTGATTGTGAGATAGGCTGGCTATCGTGCCCCCAAGACCGACAACATGAATACATGGTTTTCTAGTTCTAGATGATACAAAACGCTCCCTGCTTTCCATCATGTTATGCATCTCAAAAGAGATTTGAGGCATTATAAGTTTTTTCATGAAATCTGAACAGGATTTATTGTGCAATGAATTTAAAACGGTTTTCGAATAGGAAAAACTAATCCTTATTTTCAGCTAACTCTACAGTGCCTTTTGTAATGTTGGATAATTTAGTGCTCTCTGCTTCCTTAATGAAATGGCGAGCGGTAGTTGACTGTACTTTGTTCTGATTTTTTGTTGGACTTGTTTGCTGGCAGCAATATAGACCGTCGATGTTTGCTTGAGTGAACACAAAAATGTATTTATTTATCTGCACAAGGCAAAAGCCTTAAAAAAAATTTCTGCTCTTTTGAAAGTATCCATACGACGAGTTAATTACTGCCGACAATCCATCTTTCAAAAATTAGGGTGTAAGAATATAACCAGCGCCATTATTGTTGGCCTGCGTTTCGGGATAATAGAAGCTGAACATTTATTGGATGAAAAGTAGATTGGTTTGGTAAGTTGCAAATTCCACTTCCTGTGGTCAACACATCCTTGTGTTGCCTCCCTTTTCAAGGACTTCAATGTCCTGAGATTTGCAACTTCCAATAATGCCATTATGACTTAATAGCTCATGCTCGTCATTAAGACATACCAAGTCAATGCTGTAAGAAATGTCTTACAAATAAGCATAATAGTCACTTGTTAATAATCGAACAATTTCTATGGCTAATGAGTCTTCTCATTGGAGAAAAATAGAGAGTGAATAGTTAGGCAATGAGACCTGAGCAGTATCTAGACTTGCCAATATTTATAAAAATTTAAAGATATAAACATAATTGTATAAATATCGACCTAATATGCTATTGGCGTAAAATAAAAAAGGAGCCGTAGACACTGTCTTAAAAATAACAAACCTTTTAATGAAAATTGGACTTGCTTTTAAAGACAATATCTATGCTTGCTTCTTTTGTCTTACAGGGATAACAAGCCTCAATGGTCTTAAAGCCTTAAAATGCTCTCGCTCTTATAATCATCATTTATCCCCAATATGGCATTAGCCCAATCCACCCTTATATTCTCGTCAGTACATTGACGTATCAATTTAATAATCAAAGTGCATGCATTATCATGTTTTTCAAAGAGCGCTTCCGCTCCCAAGATAGTGCTTTCAAGCAAATCAGCGCATTGGTTATCAATTTCACCCATTTTCAACACGGGATCTCGGAGGCTTTCTATAGGGATATCCGGGCAGCTCATATATATTGTTTCGATCTGTAATTCGTAGGGATTGAGGGTTGTGGGTAATTTGGGTAGGTCAGGACAGCCACAAAAGAACAAACAAGAGTAGGAAAAAGACTGCACGGTGGGGATGACTACCGGTCTTACGGCTGTTACTAGAATTAGTTTATCTGGCCGTTGTAAAGCGAGTATAGGCTCTTGCGTATCTCTCGATATCCATAAGCTTACACTGGATTTTTCTGCTGGCTTGACCTCAACTTGACTTCTCATCATTTGACCTCTTGCTTAATTCATTGCTTTTCTTTTACTTCATGCCTGGCTACGTCAGTGCTTAGGCGTTGAAAAAATGTACTCTCCTCCCCAGATAGTAGAAGAGATTATAACTTAATTACGAAGTGGTTTAAGAGTTATTGATAACCATAATGATCTGAGTTACAACAATATTGGGACGCAAAAATAGGAAAGCGCTGAAAATACATAATTTTGCCCAATCAGCAAAAAATAGTTGCATTGCAGTAATGACATCTACCTTGCGCAAATGGGAATTAATGTTGTCTGAAAATTGCCCCGACGCAAAACATCAGGCCTAACTGGGGTAGTCAAATCTAGTGGACCGCGTCATTAATTGGTGCTCAAATAGAAAACCACAATCTATCTCTAAGTTAGACATAAGATGGTTGTGTCGGCGATAATACTCTTTCTGGATACCTCGCAGCTAAGGATAGACTGAAATGTTCAGTAAAGAAAAATCTAAACATCCTAAATATAAAAATAGCCAATTAAATCAAAATCCTGAGATTATTTTTCATGACCAGCATCATGAATCACTCGATAACGATTTACAATCATTATCAGCTAGAGACATTAGTCCGAGCAGTTTAAAGGGCAAAGAAAAGGAGTTACCCGTACCTGAAGATAGTTTGGGAACTTCTAAATTATCTAGAAAAAATTATGATCCCAAAATAAATCAAACGAGTTGGCATGGTAACGTTGGGAGTTCTTCTGGTAATCCCTATCCTAAAGCGGCGCCGGCCGAGTCAAGAAGGAGAAATTTGTTTAGACAGGCTGTATCCAAATCCTTTAGCAGCTTTTTTAAAAATAAAGACTCATCGAGAGCGACAGAAGAACCTGAACCTACTGAAGTCATACTTGAGGGACAACGAATTCCCCTCAAGGTCTTTGAGGATAACAATGAGGTTACCCAAGGAGTCTTGACCACGTTCGAGGACGAACTCACTGAAAGTGATGACAATAGTCTATCATCACCAAAGCGTCATTCACTGTTATTAGAAGACTTGGTAAACGAAGAAAGAAATCCGATTTTATATAGGGAAATTCTTGCATGGGAGCGTTTGAAAGAAAGAGGTGATAATCTCATCGAAATATTAGAGGAATATCCTTGGCATACTGCTAATTCCATAAAATCATTATTTGATGCCAAATTACGCCAGAAAGTTGAACAGAGGCAAGTTCTTCAAATCGAATTAATTAGGACACTATGTAGAATTTTACACGGAGCATTTCAAAATTATCTTAAGCAAATAAAAGAAAAAGATCCTCAGGCTGAGGCAATGAAGAAATTTTTGTGCAATGCTATCAAATCAGCGATGCGTACTGATCTCTTTGATGAGTATCCTCCCTTTATAAGAAAATTTTTATACCATGACCAATTATCATTAATGCCAGATACGTTGGTCTATGATGATAGCATGCCTGATTTTTTTTATCGTAAAGAATTCGAGCAACGTGCATCGGTCCAATTGCGCTCCTGGAGATTTCCCGAAGCCAAATCTTATAAAGGTCTACTCATTAATACCCTGACATTTCTGAAAGACAACATAGATCTTGAAACTTATAACGGAATCCTTGATCAATTGTTTGAGCTTATAGTTGAGGTTGGTATGGGTTTACGGGAGATCAATATGAAGACTTCGGAACTCCTATTAGATCTAAAGAAACCTGGACAAGTATTAGAACTTAAGATGTCAGAAGAGGAAAAGCCCAAACGCTTTGTTGCTTTAAGTACACAGTTGCATATGGCCACTAACGTTAAACAAGAAGTTATCAAGAAATTAGTGACTCTTATTCATAGCGAGTATTTAGCGCAAAAACTTTTACATCCTGATTTTAAGATTGATTTACCGCAATGTAGCGGTCTTGAGTCTGATATTTACTTTCCTGAAGGCAGTCATTTATTAATTGATATTCAGAAGACGATTGCAAATTTTATGAGTGAACATTCTAAATGGTTCAAGGGTTCAAGTCCTCGTTCAGGTTCAGTAATCGTTACAGCAAACTCACGAAATCTTGCGTTTATCTCGGAAGGGTTAGCTAACGCACTAAAAAATCAGTTAATGCCCTCAGGGCATGATTTGTACGTTGGGGCTTCGGCCAGCAATCTACTATTTTAGCCGATATCGTTTTATCCCTATGAATTTTAAAATTTTTTTAACGTGGGGAAAAATGAATTTTAGCCTAAAATAGTTTTTGTTGGTTCGAATGTAATGAACCACCCCACTGACCTTTCCCTCAATTAGGAGCCGTCCTTGGATGAAAGCGAAGGCTGTAATCCGGGATTTAAACTGGGAACGTATGGTGTACTGTTTATTTTGAGTCCCGGGTTTCGGCTGCGCCTCCACCCAGGCTACAAAAGTACTTCGTTATCCGCTGCGCTTTATATGCCGGGATTACTCCTTGCTTTCAGCTAACTTATAAAGGGCTTTTTGTAATGGCGGATAGTTGCAGTGCTCTCCTGCTTCCTTAATGAAATGGCGGGCGGTAGTTGACAGTACTTTGTTGTGATTTTTTTTTGTTGGGCTTGTTTGCTGGCAGATCTCAGCAATGTGAATCTTGATCGAGGTCAACTGGTATAATCCGGCTTCTTTCCTCAATTGATCGCGCAAGACGGGCAGGCTATAGCGTAACTCTGTTGCCCAGGCCGCATTGGAAACGGTGAGCAACAGGCAACCTTTGTTAAAACTCCCTACCTGGCAATGCTCAGATAGCGGGGGAGTTAAGTAATGCTTGAGCTTACTGTTTAATTCGTCGAGCTGAATGGCGCGCTGACAGATTTCAAGCAATTGCGGATTTAGGCAGCGGTTAATAGGGCGCATTGTTCAAAACCTGAATTAACAAAGGGATAGCATAGCAAATTTGTCGCATCTGCCATATGATATAGAAAATAATAGTTGAACGGACCGAGTATAACGTGACTGATTTAACCAGGCCAATGATGGCAGACAACAACGATGTGGTGTATTTTGCAAGACTTCATTGGCTTCTGTTTTTCTGGCCGGCAGTTCTCGCCTGTTTAGCCATCTATCTTGGTTTAAGCTTTCCCACTTTAAAAGAGTTATCGCTTTTCCTTTTCGTCTTTGCTCTGGCCTGGGGAGGAATAACCTGGGTCAATTACCATTTCTCGTCACTGACCATCAAGAAAAAGCAAGTGATTCTGCGCACAGGCCTGCTGGTAAGGCAGACGATTGATATTCCTCTAACTAAAATTGAGAGTATTGATATCCGCCAATCCGTATTAGGGAGTATTTTCGGGTATGGTTGTCTCGTGATAACGGGGACTGGCGGTACACGTCATATGATTAGCTATCTCCATAAACCCTTAACTTGCAGACGTTATATTGAACAATTGATGCATGGCTAACGAGCATTGGTCCAGTGTTTATTTTACCCAACCGATCCTGTCTATTACGCCATTAACCGGGGGCTTGCAGCATCAAGTTGATTTAATTGAACTGGCTGATCAAGGCAAATGGATTGGCAAGAAATTTTCCTCGCCGACCTGGCTTGGTGCAACAACCCGGCAACGATTGGAATTCACCCAGGCTGTAGCAACCATTGCAGCCAATCAGCTCGGTTTGACTTTTTCTGCCAGGCACTCCGAGGCAAATGATTTCCTGCTGACTGTCGATGGTCATTTTGCGTTGATTCTCCCCTACTGTGAAGGGAAGGTGCTAGAGGCAGTGGATTCTAAACAGGCTTACATCCTGGGCAATAGACTGGCACAGCTGCATTTACTCCCTTTTCCTGCCCACGGTGCGGAACGTTTTCCTGCTATTATCCCGCCAGAAGGATTGGCTCATATCCCTTGGCTAGGGGAACTCATTAATCACTGTAATCGCTATCGTGATTATGACGCGCAAAACCGGGTGGTTAGCCACCGGGATATTCACGTTAATAATATTATTTGGCGCGATAGTGAAACACCGCATTTCATTGATTGGGAAAGTGCGGGTTACATCCATCCCTTTGTTGAGTTGATAGGGCTTGCTGTAAACTGTGCAGGCATGGCTCATTCTGTCTTCGCAACAGAGCAGTTTCAAGCGACTTTGCTGGGTTATGCGGAATGTGCTGGTCACTTGCCCGCGATGGATGCTATTTTATGGCAGCAGACTTTGCACAGTTGGTTGCTTTGGTTGACGTATTGTTTGAAGCGGGGCTGGGAAAAAGAGGCCTGGCAAACCATAAAGGTTATTGAATTCATTGGTGATAGCATGGAGAACATGCAGCAGCTTTATGACGGACTTTACCTGACATTTAAAAAATAATTGTGTGCAAGAGCGCTCTTTCCATTAACAAGCGAGCCATCATGAAAATAATTGATTTACGCAGTGATACAGTTACCAGGCCAGGTAAAGCAATGCTTGCTGCCATGATGAATGCTGAAGTGGGTGATGATGTCTTTGGTGAAGATCCGACGGTCAGGATGCTGGAAGAATTGATTAGCGATAAAGCCGGTATGGAAGCAGCTGTCTTCTTACCTTCTGGAACACAATCCAATTTGATCGCGATTATGGCGCATTGTGAACGAGGGGATGAATACATTGTTGGGCAAACAGCCCACTGTTATTTATTAGAAGGGGGCGGGGCAGCAGTTTTAGGCAGTGTCCAACCGCAGCCGCTTGATTTTGAGCCGGATGGTACTTTGGCCTTGGAAAAAGTGGCGCCGGCGATTAAGCCAATGGATCACCATTATGCGCGTACGAAATTACTTTGTCTTGAGAATACGGTTGACGGGCGGGTTTTACCACTGGCCTATTTACAAGAAATGAAACTTTTTTGTCAGCAACAGGGTCTTCAAAGCCATCTGGATGGGGCACGAGTTTTTAACGCAGCAGTCAAATTGCAATGTTCCCTTAACGATATCAGTCATCATTTTAACTCGATTTCTATCTGCCTCTCCAAAAGCCTGGGTGCCCCTGTGGGCTCGGTTTTGGCAGGCAGTAGCGAATTAATAAAAAAAGCACGTCGTTGGCGTAAAGTATTGGGTGGCGGTATGCGCCAGGCTGGTATTTTAGCGGCGGCAGGGATTTACGCGTTGGAACATCATGTCAAGCGCTTGGCTGACGATCATGACAACGCCTTGTATTTAGCGAACAGGTTGGCTGAACTTGAGGAAATCGACGTGGATACGGCTGCCTTGCAAACCAATATTTTATTTATAAGGGTGAAACATCATTATAAAGAATTACAATCCTATTTGCAGGAAAGGGGAATAATCTTCCCTAAACAGCCTAATAAACAGGGCAGGGTAAGATTGGTTACCCATCTTGATGTTTCAAGAAAAGATTTGACGTTGGTTGGTCAAGAGATCAAGTCTTTTTATTGCAAGGCGGTATCCAAGGTCAGTTAATTTTTCGCAGTTTCCTTATTGGAAGAAACATAAAATGTTATTTGAGTTGCCCTATCATTTTCTTTTACCGCTTTTATTCCTGACGGGTCTCGTAGCTGGCACGGTGGATGCGATCGCCGGAGGCGGCGGCTTGATTAGTCTGCCCATGTTGCTAGGAGTGGGTGTGCCGCCGCAGGTTGCATTGGGAACCAATAAGCTACAGGGGGCGATAGGTACCTTCGTAGCGTCTTACGGCTACTATCGGCAAGGGCTGCTTTCACTGAATACAATCTATAAAGGATTAATGTGGGGGATTTTTGGCACCATACTCGGCGCTGTCGCGAGTCAGGTCCTGAATAGCGATATTTTAAGAAAAATCATCCCCCTCCTGTTATTAGCCATTCTGATTTATACCATCTTTTCACCAAAACTGGGCTCCGAGGATAGAGGGCCCAAAATAAATGAATTTTGGTTTTATATTTTTTTTGGTTTTTTCCTGGGACTTTATGATGGTTTTTTTGGTCCTGGCACTGGTTCACTCTGGGTGTTTTCACTGACTTTTTTTCTTGGTTATAACTTTGTTAAGGCGTCTGCCTACACCAAGGTTTTTAATCTGAAGAGCAGCCTGATCGCTACACTCTGTTTTGCTTTTGGCGGCAACATTGATTATACGCTTGCCCTCTGTATGGCAATGGGGCAATTAATAGGCGGCAGGATAGGCGTTTATTTTGCTATCAAGAACGGCGCCCGGTTAATCCGCCCTATCTTTATTTCTGTTGTTTCCACGACAATTATTACGCTGCTCTATAAAAGTTATGGGGCAGACAGTTTTCTACGATTCCTTCACACTTTCGGTTTACTACCTGCAGCCCTCTTTTTCGGGGTTCCTGTTATCAGCATGACAATCCTGTACCTTCGGCAAAGTAAAAGAAGACGCCAGAGGCAAGAGGTCGACCCGGCAACGGAAGTTCATGAGTCTATTTAAACAAGGCCCTGACAAGTGAGGGCCTTAGGCCTTTTTCGACGTTGATTCTACATTTTGAGTGAAGCGGTTACATAGGGTCCGTCTACGGAAAAGCTGTCGGTTGTTTTTAATAGACTTTGCAGGAAAACAGCCCCTGAAACTATTCCTAACGAGCCCGGAACATAGGTAGAAGGGACATAATTTTGTATCGCATTCACGTAAATAGCCGCCATATAACCTGCTTCTATGCTGAATAATTTATCGTTGGATTGCCGGGAATATTTAAGACCTAATTTGGCATCCAGCGCAGGGACAACTTGTACGAAGCTTTTATGCGATATCGATTGATGATTGACAGGAATCCCTGTGCCCGCCAATACACTCCCTGTACCTGCGGCGCCAGTAGAGGGTTGCTGGCTGCCAATATAAAGATTTCCTGCCAATAACCCTACAGCATTGATGTTATAAAATCCCTGGTATTCTCCATCGATACCTAAACGAATACCGGCAGCGTTATATTTCGATTTGGTCGTTATGCCAAAGGTGTAAGGGCCCAATATGGGGTCGATACCCGAAAAATTGGCTATTATCTTTTGCTCTAGCCACAGGCCGCTGATCCCTGCAAAAATGCGGCTTTTGAGATTGGGATCAAAATAGATATGTTTCGCAAGATCAGTATTAAATACGTCATAGCGGTATTGGAGTTGACCGTTTGCGGCGCTGGTTGTGCCGGCATCAGGGCCAATGTTCCAGAATGGTCCCGCCATTTGCTGTGCCGGAGGCGCTGTTCTGTTGACCGGGAAGGTTCCGTTGTCCGTGGTGTGCAAATGGGCCCAATAGAAATTGATATCATTGCCAGATTCAGGAAAAACGTGGCGGAAATTAAGTGAGAAACCTGCACTAAAATCAGGGTCAATGCCTTCTGGCTGCCAACTTGGTGAAAGAATCGGCGTAGACACGTTCGAATTAAACGGATCGACTAATACAGCGTAATCATTGCTCCCGCCTGGACGCAAAAAAATTGCACCGGCAGAAAATTCATTGGATGCGGGCAAATTAGGAATATAGACGTCAAATCTTCCTTCCTTAACGCCCATTTCACCAGCCATCCCCGTTTGGAAGGGGTTCATTAAAATACTGAAAATAGTAAACGATAGTAGTTTTTTGCTAAACATGAGTACTTCCTGTAAATCAAAATGTTAATCCGAATAAGTTGATAAAATGCAAATCCAGGGTATATCCGTTAACGTATCTCCTTTGTTCTTATCGAAAATTTTTACAGAGGATATATAAAAATCGTAATGGCGTACATATCTTGAATAGGTATTTCAAATAAATTAATCGTTGACTTAACAGGCTCCTGCGCCAGGGCACAGAAAGCCTGCTGCAAAATAAAAAGGGCATGGTCTGTATAAGGCAGGAAAAGGCTATTCCTCATCACTGCAGGAATAACCGCAGCCTTCATTGGGACACATAATTTGCCGACCAGAACGTTTCGTTTCCTTCACAGTCAACAAGGGCCAGGCGCATTTGGGGCAAGGTTTATCAATGGGTTCATTCCATAATGCATAATCGCATTTAGGATAGCTGCCGCAAGAGAAAAATATTTTTCCTTTACGCGACTTACGCTTGAGGATCTTGGCGCTATGGCATTTAGGACACTCAACCCCTGTATCAGCAGGTTTTTCCAATGGTTCTATATGGGTACATTGCGGATAATTTCCACAACCAATAAAACGGCCATATCGACCTGTTTTAATATGCAGGGGACCGGAACATTCAGGGCAATTGCGCCCTTCGACTACTTCAGGCTCTGATTTTTCGCCTTCGCCATTCGCACTGAGATCCTGGGTATAATCACACTCAGGGTAACCGGTACAACCGATGAAACGGCCTCGTTTTCCTAAGCGGATCGCCAGCGGTTTCTCACATTTTGGACATTTATCATCGAGTATTTCTGTGGTCACATCTTTGCGCTGGACCTGTTCATCAGTACTATGAATCTGTTGAATAAAAGGCTGCCAAAACTCTTCCAACACAGGAATCCAATCTTTTTCACCGCGTGATACAGCATCCAAAGTATCTTCCAATTGCGCAGTGAATTTGTAGTCGACATAACGCGTAAAGTGGCCTGTCAGGAAACGATTAACTATCCTGCCAACGTCGGTGGGGAAGAAACGCTTCTTATCGACCACCACATATTCACGTTGCTGCAAGGTGTGAATAATTGATGCATAGGTGGATGGTCGTCCTATATCATATTCTTCCAGCGCTTTAACGAGGGATGCCTCTGAGTAACGTGGAGGCGGTTCGGTAAAATGCTGATTGGCAAGAATATCTTGCAGGCTAACTTTTTCACCTACTTTTAATGCGGGAAGTAACATTGCATTTTGTTCATCATCCGGTGAATCATCTCGCCCTTCTTCATAGACGGTAAGAAAACCAGGGAAGGTGATGGTGGACCCATTAGCACGAAATAGATTGCCTTCGCCACAGCTTAAGTCGACTGCGACGGTATCTACCAAGGCCTCAGCCATTTGACAGGCAATGGTTCGCTTCCAAATAAGGCTATAAAGCTTGAATTGCTCACTGGTCAGCGCGGGCTGTACCATTTCTGGCGTGCGTCTAACCGAAGTGGGTCGAATTGCTTCATGGGCTTCTTGCGCATTTTTCGATTTGGTTTTAAAAACGCGGGCAGTTTTGGGGCAATTATCATCGCCATAACGCTCGCTAATGTAAGTTCTAATTTCCTCTATCGCTTCATTGGCCAAATTGACGGAGTCAGTACGCATGTAGGTAATCAAACCCACGGTACCTGAGCCAATATCGATCCCTTCATAGAGCTGTTGGGCAATCATCATGGTTTTACGTGCGGTAAACCCTAATTTGCGGGCAGCTTCCTGTTGTAGTGTGGAGGTAATAAAAGGCGCTGCCGGATTGCGTTTACGTTGTTTCTTTTCAACATTTTCAACAAGCAGATTACCCTGTGCTTGTTGAAGCAAGTTTTTTTGTATGTTGTGTGCTTGATCTGCCCCATTAATCGTAAATTGTTGGAGTTTTTCACGGTTAAAATGGGTGAGTCTTGCTTCAAAAGGGGTACTGCTATGCTGGCATTGGGCAATAATTCGCCAATATTCCTGCGCCACAAACCGCTCAATTTCTTCTTCGCGTTCTACAATGAGTCGTAACGCCGGGCTTTGCACGCGGCCGGCAGAAAGGCCACGACGAATTTTTTTCCATAGCAGGGGCGACAGATTGAAACCTACCAGATAATCCAATGCGCGTCTTGCTTGTTGCGCATTAACTAAATCCATTGATATCTCACGCGGATTATTTATCGCGTCTTGAATGGCTGATTTGGTGATTTCATTAAAAAAAATACGGTGAACTTCTTTGTTTTTGAGCAAATTACGTTCTTTCATTAACTCATAAACATGCCAGGAAATGGCCTCCCCTTCGCGATCCGGGTCAGTGGCGAGCAAGAGTGAGTCAGAATTTTTTAAGGCTTTGGCAATCGATTCGATATGACGTGCATTTTTTTCGATCGGATTATAGGTCATTGCGAATTTTTTATCAGGATTTACCGACCCTTTCCGGGGTGGTAAATCGCGCACATGGCCATAGGAAGCCAAGACATCGTAATCTTTGCCTAAATATTTTTGTATAGTTTTAGCTTTCGCGGGCGATTCCACGATAACCAAGTGTTTGCTCATAGCTAAATTAACCTTTCCTTGTGGTAACAATCAATGTAACGGTAATTCGTCTTCTTTTTGATATAGCACAAGATCAAGAAAAGCTAATTGAGCTGCATCAAGATTTTCAGCAAGTGTGTTACGAATAGTCCACTTTGTTTCCTGCAGGGTAACAAAACGGGACTCGGAGAATAACAACTGATTGATAATTATTTCCAATGTTTCTGATTCCACGATTCCCCACGACATCAAGCGGGTTATAAATTGGTAGCTGGCTTTGGTAAGCCGCATCTTTTCATCGGCTGTAAAAACGCGCATCGCAGTGTCTTGCGCGGCCTTTATAACCACGGTCCGGCTTTCAATGCTTGACGTTTCGTAAACGTCACTGTCGTCTTGTCCATTCTCATTAGGTGTCGCTGAGGTGGTACTTTCCTTTAATTGGGATAAACTTTTTTCAAAAAAATTCATTAACATTTCAAACAAGCTATCTTTCATAATTAACACCTCATGTAACCACAGGGAACAGCTTTGACAATTCCCTGTAATTCTAATGTAACCAGGTTGCAGGTTACTTCTTCAACATTTAAACCACTGCGAGCCATAATTTGATCAACAGTCGTTACTTCAAAACCAATGCACTTTACTAGGTTTTCATTATCCGTGGCAAGGGATTGCCTCAGGTCATTTTTTTTTGCTTGCTGATTAGCCAAGCCTAATTCATCGAATACATCCTGACTGGATGTTACCAATCTGGCTCCCTGCTGCAGCAGGTGATGGCAGCCTCTGGCCTGTGGATTGAGGAGAGATCCTGGCACAGCAAAAACATCACGATTTTGCTCTAGCGCCAGACGGGCGGTGATCAATGAACCGCTCCGAATTGCTGCCTCAACGACCAATGTGGCTAATGATAAACCGCTTATTATACGATTTCTGCGTGGAAAATGTCCAGCTGTTGGTGCAGTTTTTAGCGAAAATTCACTAATAAGCAGGCCATTTTGACTTATTTCTGTAGCCAATTGAGCGTTTTGTCGTGGATAAATACAATCAATCCCGGTAGCCATTACCGCGACTGTTTTTCCCTGGGCATCCAGGCAGCCGCGATGGGCTTGGGTATCAATACCCTGTGCCAGGCCACTGACGACGGTGAGATTATTCTTTGTCAGCTCATAAGCAAAGCGTCGGGCAAGTTCGCTACCTGTTATGGAGGGCTTTCGACTACCCACTATGGCGATAGTTGGTTGTTGCAGGCAGGATAATTCGCCAATAGCATACAAGATGGGCGGAGGGTCATAAATTTCTTTTAATAAGGTCGGGTAATTGCTGTCTTCCCAGGTTAACAAATGGTGATTGCTCTTTTCCTGCCAGCGAAAATCGGCTTCCAGTTCCTTAAAATTAAAGGTGCTGATCGCCAGCGCCATTTTAGCGGGTAAGCCTGCTTGCTGTAATTGTTGCTCGGAGAGGCGAAACAGTTCTTCCAGATCGGGCCAGTGCTGCAATAATTTCACCAGGGTACGGGGCCCAATCTGCTCTATTTTATTTAAGGCAATAAGATAAGGTTTATTATTCATGGCTGAATGGTGCAGTCCTTTCCAAATTTCATGGCGAGCATGAGCAAACAGGCTGCAACGTGTTGTTCTACTGTCAGGAATCCTGCTGATTTTCCCGTGGCACCGAAACAGCGAATAAGGCGCTCTTGCCAAAAGGATAAGAAGGCAGGAAGCAAGCGAGTAGTGTCACATTGAGGCAGTCGTCCGTGAGCCTGGGCATGCATCTTGCAGCCATACGAGGTATTGGCGATAATAGCACGCATTATTAGGTAGGAAACAGATATTTTATGGCTATCCGCAAGATTATTTATTTACCGGACGAACGGTTAAGACTGAAAGCAAAACCTGTTGAACAGTTTGATGATACCTTACAAACACTCATTGATGATATGTTCGAGACGATGTACCACGCCAATGGGGTTGGACTTGCTGCACCACAGATAGGTATCAGCCTTCGTTTGTCGGTTGTGGATGTCATTGGTGATAAAAAACAGCAATTGGTGTTGGTGAATCCCGAAATTATTGCCAAAGAAGGAGAGGCTGAATATCAAGAAGGATGCCTTTCTGTCCCTGGGGCTTATGATACGGTGATCCGAGCCAGGAAAGTGACCATTCGTGCCCAAGATCGTTTTGGCAAACCCTTTGAAATGACTGCGGAGGGGCTTTTGGGCGAATGTTTTCAACATGAAATTGATCACTTGAATGGCAAGCTTTTTGTTGATCTGCTCTCCCCTCTTAAGCGGGCGATGGCAAGAAGAAAGCTGGATAAATTTAAACGGATGAATGTACGTAAGTTATGAGTAGTTTAAATATCGTTTTTGCGGGGACACCTGAATTTGCAATACCGTCACTTGATGCTCTCGCCAAGTCTTCCCATCGTTTGTTGGCAGTATACACTCAGCCTGACAGGCCTGCGGGTCGTGGACGTAAATTACAGCCATCAGCAGTTAAAAGTTGGGCCTTGTCTCATGAAATACCCGTTTATCAACCCCTTAATTTTAAAAGTGAACAAGCGGTTACGGAGCTAGCGCAATTAAAACCAGATATTCTCGTCGTGATCGCTTATGGGTTAATTTTGCCCAAGGTTGTGCTGGCTTTACCTCGTCTGGGCTGTATTAATTCGCACGCGTCTTTATTACCACGCTGGCGCGGTGCATCGCCTATCCAGCAGGCTGTGTTACATGGTGACGACGAGTCTGGTGTCACCATCATGCAAATGGATGCTGGCATGGATACCGGCGCTAAATTGGCCGAAATCAGCTGCCCCATTTTTCCTGAAGATACGGCAGGCAGTTTGCATGACCGACTCGCACAATTGGCCGTAGAGCCCCTGTTATCCACGCTTGACGCGCTTGCCTGCGGGCAGGCAAAACCAATTCCTCAGGATAATAGCCAGGCTACTTATGCGGGAAAAATAAAAAAAGAAGATGCAGCAATTAATTGGCAGCGCCCGGCAACCGAAATAGTTAATCAGGTGCGTGCATTCAATCCCTGGCCAATTGCTTATACACAAGCTGGTGAAGAGCTCTTACGGATCCATCAGGCTCATGTCGTCGCAAATACAAGCTCTGCGGAACCTGGCACAATCCTGTCTATCGATAAAAAAGGGATTCTGGTTGCTGCAGCTCATCACGCTGTCATGATTGAGTATTTGCAATTTCCAGGTTCCAGGGTAATGCCTGTATCTGCCTGGTTGAATTCGGGTCGAGCGCAACACTATATTCATTTGGTCCTGCGATGAAAAAAAATGAGCGCTTACAAGCGCTGCGTATTTTAGTGAAATTACTGCAAGAGAGAACGCCGCTTTCTCATCTGTTTCAAGCACAGAGTGAGTTGACTCCATTAACAAAAGAAATTTGTTTTGGTGTTTGCCGCCATTATTTCCGCCTGCAGGCGATAGCGGATTGCCTGGTTGATAAACGCCCGAAAGCAGTCGAGGTCTGGCTGGTTTTGCTGATTGGTCTTTATCAGCTCCATTTTATGCAAAAGCCTGATTATGCCGTCGTCAAAGAAACCGTTGCTTTACTTGATCCCCTTAAAAAGTCCTGGGCAAAGGGATTAGTGAATGCGGTTTTAAGAACCTATTGCCGCGAGCAGGATGCCTTGGTGGCCCGTCTGCAAACTAACCCTGATTTTCTTTATGGGCACCCGGCCTGGTTTGTAGAGCGCTTGCAAAAGGATTGGCCTGACGGTTGGCAAACCATTCTTCAGGCCAATGACGCTCATCCCCCAATGAGTTTGCGGGTGAATCGACAACGGGGTGACAGGGCAGCTTACCTGGAGCGTTTACATCAAAAAGGAATGAAAGCCTACCCGACAATGGATGCAATCCAGGGAATTACCCTGGAAAATGCTTGTAATGTGGATGACTTACCCGGTTTTAGTTGCGGTGATGTCTCTGTGCAGGATGAAGCAGCACAATTCG
Organism: Legionella feeleii; assembly: GCF_001467625.1. Lineage (GTDB taxonomy): Bacteria > Pseudomonadota > Gammaproteobacteria > Legionellales > Legionellaceae > Tatlockia > Tatlockia feeleii. The sequence goes on along the minus strand of NZ_LNYB01000018.1, from coordinate 7,518 downwards.
CTGTTTCACTGCTATCCTTACAACCAGGATTGCGCTTGCTCGATGCCTGTTGTGCACCCGGTGGTAAAACCTGCCACATTCTCGAAACCGAGCCGGCATTGAAAGCTTGTATTGCCCTTGATATTGAGGAAAAGCGTTTGCAACGGGTGAGAGAGAACCTGACCCGTTTAAACCTGAAGGCAACGCTGCTGCAGGGTGACGGACTCAAACCAGAGTCGTGGTGGGATGGACAGCTTTTTGAACGGATTCTCCTTGATGCGCCTTGTTCTGCAACGGGCGTTATCCGACGTCATTCTGATATCAAATTATTGCGCACAGAGGCCGAGGTGACCGAAATTACCCACCTACAGCGTGCGTTGTTAGAAAGCTTGTGGCCTTTACTGGCGCCACAGGGTTTGCTGGTTTATGCCACTTGTTCAATACTCAAAGAGGAAAATGAACTGCAAATTGCCCAATTTGTGGCGAAGCACCCGGACTGCCAGGTAGTTACTGGACAAAAAAGCTGGGGTCGAGTGACAGGCTATGGGTGGCAAATCTTCCCGGGGGAAAACAACAGGGATGGGTTTTTCTATAGTGTGCTTAGGAAGGGATAAATGATGCAAATTAATTGGCCGTTAATCATTGTATTATTTTGTTTATCGTTGCCCGGCGTCTTGATTGCTGTGCCGCGTTTGATTTATTTGTTATTACCAGAAAATAGCGAACAATTAAAAAAACGACTCAGTAAATTGGCTGTTGGGCAGACCTTGTTAATGGTTTTCCTGATGTGTTTTGCCGGCGCAGTCTTGTCGGTACGTACAGGCCTTAATGCCACTCTTTTAGATTCCTTGCTACAAGGCAAGACAATCAGCGGGGATATAGCGGGTATTCTCCCTGTTTTTTTATACACCATTGGAGGCCTGGTGGTGTTCTTTATCCTTTACTACGGTGTGGTAGGTAGTCTTTTGGATGAGGCCAGCTTACAAATAATGAGAAGAATACGTGCAGTCTTGCATCTGGATGGCTGTATTTTATATGGCGGCGTAGTAGAGGAAATTCTTGGTCGTTGGGGATTAATGAATGTCATCGCTTTTTTTGCCATCTTTTTTGCGGGAGAAAAAAGTCCTGCTGTGATGTGGAGCGCAATTTTCCTGAGTGGTCTGCTGTTAACAGCAGGACATATTCCTGCCTATCTTGCTGCTGGTTGTCAGGCAAGTCGTCGTTTCATTTATGCCATGCTGTTGCTGCATGGTTGGCAAGCCATTCTTTTTGGCTGGCTTTTTTGGCAATATGGCTTTATTGCCACGGTCGTTGCCCATATGATCTTCCATTTAGGCTGGTATCTGTATGATAGAACGTAAAGATTGTGTAAAAAAAACGGGTCTTAATATTCAGTTAAGTTGATGGCCTTAATCTCTAAAGCTAATGATAACTTTATTAGCGATAGTTTAAATGTCCCGTTTCAAGCAATTCAGCAGTGAGTTTGCGGATCTTACCAAAGCAGTAGCTCAAACACCGGATAATTACAACAAGAAGGCTGAGACCTTGGGTCTGATGGCGCAAATGAAAGCGCTGGCTACTAGTGGCGATATGATGGCGCAATATCGGTTAGCACAAGCATATCCTAAACATTCAGCCCCTTATTTTGAATGGATGCAGGCTGCAGCTTGCCAAGGTTTTACCAATGCCATGTTAGCTTTGAGTACGGCATTGCTGGAAACCAAGGCTGTTTCTGCGATTCAGCAGGCAGCAAAATACCTGGTGCAGATTTTACGCTCAGATGATAGTTACATCAAAGATGAAGCAACCGCTTTACTGGATTCTAACCGCTTGTTAAAAGCTGAAGTGAATCGGCAAATGGGTAAAACGAATGTGGGTAAAACAGCCGTCAGCTTTTTTGCCAAGGATGCTGACGAAGTGATTCATTGCCGACCCCAGTCTCAAGCCAGTATAAAGCCCTGATTTGTAATGGACAGGTTCTCTGGATCACGTTTGTTGGGTGGTTAGAGATTGCATCTCTTCAAGCCCTTATGAAACAATAGATATTCTCTCTGCTTCTCGTTAGTTGTCTATGAAAAGGGTATTCAAAACAATTCCTATCGATTTGCTGCAAGCTGGGCGCTATCAGCCACGTAAGCACTTTTCTGAAGCGGCATTACAAGAACTGGCCGACTCCATCCTTACTCAAGGTTTGATTGAACCTTTAGTGGTTAGAGAAATCACTGCCAACCAATATGAAATTATTGCCGGTGAGCGGCGATGGCGTGCAGCGATGCTGGTTGGCTTAAACGAGTTACCTTGCTTGATTGGCAATTATAGCGATCAACAGGCAGCAGCCGTTACCCTAATAGAAAACATTCAACGCGAAGATTTAAATCTTATTGAAGAAGCTAGCGGCTACCAACGGTTACAGCAGGAGTTTCACTTTCAGCAAGATGAAATTGCAGTACTTATCGGAAAATCCCGCAGTCATATTGCTAATCTGCTGCGTCTGTTAACGCTTTGTGACCCGGTACAAGAGAAAATAAAGACGGGGCAATTATCGCTTGGCCATGCAAGGATGTTAGTCGGCCTGCAAGCCAGACAACAAATGAATTTAGCCATTGAAATCGAAGAAAAAGGGTGGTCAGTCCGGCAGTTGGAAAAAAAAGTAAGGGAGCTAAAAGCCGGAGAATTACCCCTGCGTGATCCTCAAAGAGATCGGGATATCGAGCGCCTGCAAAGCACCCTCGCAGAACAAATTGGCAGTCCTGTCCAGATTGTCAGTGAAAATGGGCAAGGGGGCTGGTTACAAATTAAATTTTTCGACAATGACACCTTAGCTGGCCTGTTGGAGCGTATGGGCTTGCGTTATGACTAACGTTTTTCCAGCCTTTAAGAATGAGTCTACTCAGGAATTCAAAACGATTAAGACGTGCTCTATTGGTTTGGTCTTACAAATGTCACCTGTGGCGCTCAAAGCTATTGTGGGTGCAGCAAACAATAGAAACAGGCAAGTCCTGCGTGTTTGGATCATTCGGCTTAAACAAACATTGCTCAACACTTACCTACAAAATGGCCTGTATGACTTACCAATGGCACAGTAGACCTTGTAGGTAAGGGGGTAGGAAAAAACGTATTCCTGTTAGGTTGTATTGCTGCAACTTTGGGGAAAGTATCAGGATTATTAAAATCAATATCCAACTGTTGTAGCAGTATTAACGCAGCGCTTTTATCTTTCTGATAGTGACTCATCTCTCTAGAAATCGAAGTGGAATAGCCTCTTAGTGCAGCTATAAGACTCTCCGTTAATAGTACCTCATTATTTAATACATGACGGACAGCCTCTTTTAAAAGGTTACGGAGTGTGTCGGCTTGTTCGCGAGGACAACCGTATTTTATTCCTCGTATGAGTGTTTCATCGATTGTTCGCGTTATATCTAAATATTGCTCAAGAAGTTCACCCTTTTTATTCGTGTCGGCTAGCTTTTGATGTATTTCGCGCAGGACTCGCAAATAAGGACTATCTGCTTTGATTGGGGTATTCGTACCCGATAAGGCAGATAAAGCAAATTTTAATAACTGTTGCGGTCCTTCATCTTCAAGATCTAATTTAGACCACCATTTCCAATCCTCTTGCTGCTGAGTCGCTGCGGCTAAATCAACATCAAGGGTTTGGGGATCATAATAATGATAGCTGCTTTTGTCCAATAACTCAGAGAGTTCGCTAATCATATCCCCATCTTTATTGAACTCTTTTTTCGGTATAGAAACAAAGCGTGCATAAATTAATCCTTTTCCTCCCAGTAATACTTCATCATCAGTGCGTTGTTTTTCTCTTAATGCAATGACAAGATCACTGGTATAAAACACTTGGGGATTGATAGTATTGTAATGAGGCAACTGCCATACAGTTCCTTCTTTTTTAAATAGACAGTTTTCACCACGCTCTTCTGTCCCTCCAGATAACCTGATTTCTTCACAGATGCGTTTAGGGATAAAAATAAAATGAAGATAATCATTGCCTGAGTCGACATATCTCAGGATTGTATCGATTACATGACCATTTTCTTTAATAGGAAAGGCACTTAAATAGCCAGAGTCTACAAAAAGGCGTTCTAATTCTTTTCCCGGTTTAGTGGGTATATTAAGGTGTTCAGCTGGGAGTACCTTAAAGCACTCTCGATTAACTAAACCCTCCAGCGTAACACGTTCTCGTTTATCCGTACGGCCAAAAATATAATAAGAGGAGAGGGTACTCTCTTCTACCTTTAATCTTTTTTCAGAGGATGAACCTGGAGCCATTGCAGAGGATACTTTACGCTTCATAGGAGGGTCAGTTAAAAAAAAGCGTATTGTATAATAATCAATCTTTGTGATCAAGTTTTGATTTATAATGGTCTCTCTGAAATAACGCAACGGTGTTATTTTTTACAGGGTTGCGTTTCAGATTTTAAAGGTAGCGCTTTGATGCGGAGCATAACCTAAAAGCGAATGCATATAGTTTATTGAATGCTAATCATTAGTACACCTATGAAAATGAAAATACCGCCAATAATAACCGAGGTATCGACATGGTTTTCACCAAAAAAGAGCCAGGTGAACAGAATGGTAAATAAGGGATAGATCAATTCAATAATTCCGGCGACAGTGGCATTCTTCACCTGGATAGATGTCGCAATAAAATAGCTGGCCAAGAGAACAACGGAAATTTCGGCTAACGTTAACCATAACACTTTGGGCTCGGTTTGTAAGACCAGGATGTCTTTTTTCATTGACGTGGAATAAGAGAGGACGGCAAACACGATTGCGCCTAATAACATTTCCAGAGCCAACAACGTGAACGTAGAAATGCTGCGAAGTATCTTTTCAGCCAGGGTATAGTTGATACCCCATAAAATGGCTGCAAAGAGTGCGTAGATAACCCACATAGTAAACTCCTGCTTAATTATTGATGACCAGGGACATTCCTGCTACCTTGGCCGAAAATCATTGATTTCCTGTGTTTTGCTGCTCATTGACTCTTCTGTAAACGGTGCTGCAATACTCGTAAATCAATATTTTTCGCCTCAAGCTAGGGAAACGTCAACAGACCACTAATGAGTGGTCATTAAAAAATCAAGGATCCTGTTGATTACTTGTTCTGATTTTAAAATATATCGATGCCCTAAACCTTCTGTACTTAAAAAATCAACATCTTGCAAATTCTCTTTCAATTTCAACGCATCACTATAAGGTATTTCGTGATCCTTTTTATCATGGATGAGCAGAACAGGCGCACCTACATGAGAAATAATCGTCTGTATTTCTTCTACGGTGAGTTGTGCTTCCGTTTCTATATAGGATTGAAAATGTTGCTTTGCTTGTGGTGAAAGACGCATAAAAGCGGTAAATCGATCAAAGATCGCTTGTAAATCATAGGGTGATGCAATCAAAACAAGCTTGTCTGCCTGCAAACCTTCATTGGTTGCTAATAGGGTTGCTGCGCCCCCAAAGGAGTGGGCAATGACTGCATGAAAGTTGCCTAACTCATTCTGACTAGCCAGCATTTTATGGGCAAAATCAACTAAATTGGTACGTTGGCCGGGCGAGTCTCCGTGCGCGGGACCATCAATAGCAATCACTTGAAAGCCGGCATTAACCAGTGGTTCAACAAAGTGGCCTAGTTGGCTGCCTCTACCGTCCCAGCCATGCATTAATAAAATTTTAGGTCCCTCACCCCAGTGCCATGCTTTTATCTGGCAAGCCAATAGGCTTTCTTTGCCATTGCTAATAATATTTTTTTCCCAGTGAGGCCTTTTATGCCTTGTTGGGGTCATAAAACGTTTAGCCGAAATTGTACCAGCGAGCTGTGGCAAGGCATAGCTGGTAAGCGACAAGGCGTTTTTGTAAATCGTCAATAAAATGGGTTCTTTCATTTTCCTCTCCCCTTGTTAAAAATAGGGTATTCAAGGTTGAGGATCAAGGAGAAGAACACATTGGCTTCTTAAGTTGCCAGAATCAATGTACCGGAAAATCAAAATAAGTTTGCGGGTAGGGTTCATTCTTCAGAGTAAAATGCCACCATTCTTTGTCATAGGGCACAAAACCATGGCTTAGCATTAAATCTTGCAGTAAGCGCCGATTTGCTTTTTGTTCCTTACTTAATTTTTGGTAGGCGAGATTGGCGCTGACATCCAGGCAATCAAAGCGGGTGCCCGTATTAATCGAGTCGTCATCAATGTGGGCCGTTGTTTGGCTGTAACAACGAGAACGTTTGGCAGGCTCCAGAGGTTGTTTGGCGCCAATTCTAACCAGGGACAGATCGACCGTGCTGCCACGGCTATGGCCTGATTGCAAGGAAATGTAACCTCGAGCAAACAAGGTTTTCTTTTCCTCACGCGGATAAAAAGCCATCTTTGTTTGCAGATCCTGGGTATTTTGGCTCCATTTGTAAAAAGCATTGACTGCGGTTTGCGGCCGATAACAGTCATAGACTTTGAAACGGTAGCCTTTCGCAACAGCTGCCTTCTCAGCCTTTGCCAGCTGCTCTGCAGCAGCTTGGGTCAAGATACAACGGGCATTTTGATAACCGGGGATAGGATGGCCAACAAAATTATCAGACCCTGCATAGCGCAAGTCTTCAATAATATCGGGGGCGACATCATGCAAATAGACAAAACCAGCCGGTAAGGCATTGGCAAAATGAGCCATAATAGAAAGCAAAATCAGGAAGAGAGTACGTTGCATGTTATGGTGGGATCCATTTTTTCACCTGTTTCTTTAATCATAACTTGACTAGTAAGAACTAAGGAAGCGTTATAGGAAAATAATCCCTTGCATGATCATCCCGGATAAAGAATTCTTTACCCGCCTGGTTTTATCCAGATATATCAAGACACTCCACGTAATATTAGGTTAATAATCGGATGGTATAATTTGTACAAGATGAAAAAAATTAGGTGAAAAGTCATGCCATTAACTAAAGCACAAGCAGTAAGACTTAATCAGGCAAGAGGAAGCGTGGATCTTTCTGAGAGTATTAATGTAGCCAAGGACGCTTGGGATAATGCTATGCGGCACCATGAATGGCGAGTGTCTGGCGCTCAGGATCCTCATGCGGCCCTACAGAATGAACTGATAGGTTGGCGTAAGGCGAGCCTTAATCGGAGATCAGTGCTGGTTGATTTTGATGTTAATGGTGATGGTCGTAACAAAAAAGTCAGGGTGTTCCCTCCTTCCGATAAAAACATCGACAATGATGTAAATGATATTTTCGCTCGTGGTCTTGATTCAGCACGTGCAGTCACTGAAATTTTAAGATGTCATCCTCAGAAAGGTCTTGATAATAAAGCTCTAAAAGATTTGACTATGTTGCTCAATAAATTCCAAGAGAATATGAATGTTCATCTTGCTAATGAAGATGATGCCAAAGGAATGGAAAACGCACGGAAAGAATTAGCGCGGTTTAATGGGGCTTTAGCAAACCTGTTAGGCTCAATCACCATTTAAATTGAATACAATAAAAAAATCCGTAAACTGTTATTTTTCACAATTTCAAGGGAATAGTAGTCAAATGCC
>NZ_LNYB01000017.1 GCF_001467625.1 Legionella feeleii | reverse complement strand
GGTGACTGCAGCAGTCGCAACACCGCCGATCTCTGGAACATCATTCGTCCCGGTAATCGTCACCGTGACCGTCTGACTGGCACTGCCATCCGCTGAGGTCGCAGTGAATGACTCGGTCAGCGTTTGGCCAGCCCCTAACTGCTGGATGGCCGTTTGTGCATTGTTCGCTGTGTAAGTCCAGGCCCCATCGGCGGCCAGGGTAAAGGTACCGTAAGTCCCTGCCACAGAAGGCTGGGCAATAAAACTGGATTGCCCGGCATCCACATCGACAATGGTCAACCTACCGCTGCTGGCCAGATTATTGTTGGCAACATTCGTATCTTCGGTGACTGCAGCAGTCGCAACACCGCCGATCTGCGCTACACTATTGATCCCTGTAATGGAAGGGATATTTCCCGCAGCTGTAGCTGCATCTACTTCAGCCAGAATAGCTTCTTGGCCTGGTGGTAAAAGAATATTTGGAATTTCTGTTCCATTTAATTCTTGAATATTGGCGCTAAAAGTATCAAATCCAGCTGTCACACTTCCAACTCCATAGGTTGGCTCATAGACAAAAGTGCTGCCACCGCTACCTAAAACAGGTCCTTCCCCCGCTGCAGTTTCCTCTAGAGTTTCAAGTAAAGCTACTGGATCAATGCCATTATCAACCGCTTTTTGGATTAAATTTGCAATATCAGCTTGAGAGCTCTGCGAAATACTTTTCAGTAAAGGAGAAATACCATCTAAATTAAAAGGAGTATTAATTGCTAGTTTAAAATCCCCTAATTCAACGGCATGGAGGAGTGCATCACCGCTCAATAAGAGCAGCTGCTCTCCTTTCATTACATGCGTGCCATTCTTTGCGATGGATAATTGGCCACCCGCATTACTTTTAATTAATAGTCCGTTAAGAGAATCAACAATCCCAGGTATCGTTTTACTCATCTCTGACATCCCCAAAACTGGACATTTTTTCTGGGTCGTGATGAACCAGTTACTATTAAGTACCGTACTAATTACTTTATCTTACAAGTATAGCTTCAATTTTAGTTCAATTTTTGAACCATTTAAAACTTATTTGTAATTATTTGGTTAAGAAAGGTTCAACATCACTGAGATAACATCCTTGGCCCCATTTTAGATGTATGTTGTTTATTGCTTGCCACTGTGTTTCTGTTTCTATTTGGGTTGCAATAACTTGAATATCTAAGGTACAAGCCATTTCATTGAAATAGTGCAGTAAAAACTGTTTGTTTTGGTTTTCGGCCAGATCATAAGTTAAACTACCATGCAATTTTAGGTAAGTAATAGGCAGCTCACTCAGATAATGCATTGGCGAAAAATGAATTCCCGCTTGATCAACACCTACTTTTATATGTAATTTTTGTAACAGCTTTACAAAAGACATCACTTTTTCAAAATGTACTAGTACGAACTGTTCATTAAATTCAATAAAGAGATTACTACGTGACTCAATTGAGAGCGTTTCAAGTTTTTTAATATAATCAGTCCGATAATCTTCGTTTGTTACTGTCTCTTGAGTCAAATTTAATGCAATTTTTGTATGACTTAAAAGATCGGCAGCAATAATTTTTGTTAAAACAAACTGATCTATTAAATAAGCAATTCCAGCTTTTTCGGCGATGGGTATGAAATATCCAGCAAATACTTGCTGTCCATGCTCGTTAATGCGGACAAACAATTCCTGATGATAATTTTCTCTACTAGAAGTTACCCATTGAGAAAAAAGAGATATTCTGCCTTCAGATATGGCAGCCATGATACCCTTATTATCAAGATTTATTTTATAGGGTATGGCTATGTTAGCATCAAACGCTATCCCTTTAGCTTCTTCCCTTGCTTTTTTTAGTACCAGATCAGTTTCAGTAAGCAAAGTGCTAACAGACTGATGCAAAGAATAAGAAGAAGCTGCAATAAATACGTTGCATACACTATTATTAAATAATTTACGAACATTGAGATTAAACTCATTACAACGCTTTATAAATAAATCCGGATCATTTTCTCTAACAAGCAAACCAAAGTTACTACCACTAATTCTTGCCATACAGATAATCATTGCGGATGGCCAAAAATTTACACAGGCCTTTGCTACATCCTGAATAATTTTATCTCCTGCCTGATACCCTTGTTTTTTATTTAATGGCTCTAACCCATCAATGGCCAGGATTACAAGAAAACCTGGTGTAAACTCTTCTTCATTACTTAGTAATGCCGTTGTTTGTTGCAAAAAATAACGTCGATTACCTAAATCAGTTAACGGGTCTTGAAAAGACTGATGGCGTAACATTTCCAATTGTTGCATCTGTTCTTGAAATAATCGCTTAATACGCATCACCATTTGATTCATTGCAAGAGTAACTTTTTTTAATTCCGGTGTTTTGGGGATAATAGTTTCAATAGGAAATTCCCCTTCACAAATGGCATTAGCCTGATCCCTCACTCGTTTTAAAGGTTTCAGCAGCCATTGAATGAATACATAAACAATTAACAGCGAAATCAGTGCAAATAAAAGATACCAATAAACCAATTCCACCGCATTATGCCAGAGTGCGTTAAAGGCATAATTACAATCACTTGCTACAAAAATTTCCCCTACCTGATTCCATCCTCGCATCACAATAGAGGATTGGACAGAAGCCGGCCATTTAATCAGACGAATAAACCATGAAGGAACGTCCTGCTCTTTTGGAGAGGAATAACGGGATACCAATAACTCGCCATTTAGATCGCGAACTTCAATCAAAGCAAAGTAACCTCGATCAAAGACTGCTTCAACCATCGAAAGCATCAGTGCTTTATCTTTACTATTTAAAGCTTGTGATAAAGATAAACCGAGAGAGGTTGCAGTATCTTGTGCATTACTATTCATCTGTTGGATGAAATAATTACGCTCATTATTTAAAGTAATCAAATAGGTGCCAATAAAAATTAACATTAATAAACTAAGCACACCCAAAGCCATCTTCTTGGTTAATGTCATGCTAATCACCCTTTTTTTGCATTCTTTCTATCAGATCCCGCCATTTAGATAATCTAGCCGAATCACCCAATGGCTTATCATTTCCGCGTTGTTTTGCCAACCATAATCCTTCACCGTTAAAACTATAAACAGGGATTAAATCAGGCCTTTTTGAAGCGGGTAAAATCTTTCCCGTTAAATTATCAAGTATTAACGGTTCCAAATCGGGCTTTGCATAATAAGCCAAAACCATATGAGCTCGATTGAACTCAACAGATTTAACATAGGTAATACGTAAAGTCTGTATGGGAACTCCTAAAGCAAGTAGTGTAAAATATTTTGCAATAGAGAAATCCTCACAATCCCCACCGCCATCAGCAATAAATTCATCGGGAGTTTTCCAATAATCAGTAGTTCCTTGATAACTCTCATCTTGTTCAAAGGTAAATTGATTAAAAAAATCATTCACCGCTTTCAGCTTATTATTTAAAGACTGGCTACGATAATTAATTATTAGTTGTTTCCATGCTGTAAAACGGCGTTTGGCGGGATCTTTAGAGTCTTGTTGCCTCATCACAATCTCTTTATGAGAGGCAACCGAATGACTGTATTTAGAAAAACTATTCTGAGGTGCAAGAAAAAAGAGTAAAAACAACAGCCCAGCCAAGGTATTAGCTACATTTTGGTTCTTGCCTGTAGGTAACCAGTATTCCTTGTACATGCGCTATTTCCTTCAACCTCTCCATACCATTCCCTGCATGGCCACGGTACTCATAAGGACCCACCACCACATTAAAGCAATCTGTACATTTGCTCAGTGACTCTATGCATGCTGCAAATCCAAGGTTGCGTAAACGGTTTTTCAATGCAATGGCATCTGCCTTTAACTTTAGACGCCCTGCAGAAACATACCAAATTCTTGGCGTCACACCAGGCGGTGGAGTCGTATTTTTTGCGATTATTGCTTTCGTTAAGGGAGTCGTATCCATATTCTTTACTGGTTGCGCCAGATATAAAGACCTGTCCGTTGTATCCGGATAGGGTAATTCATCCATCGCTTTGTTCAACAGTATATGCGTCTGGGCTGAACTGAAAACATCATTGTTCACCACGTTTTGCGGTAAGCGCATCTTCAGATAACACAGCAACCGACCCATGCCATTGAGCAACCGGTAACGACTATAAACTTCGTCGTTGATTCCACGGGCCAGCTCTATTTGTGACTGATAGTACTCATTTTGAGAATCCAGCAAATCCAGAAGTGTTCTTTTGCCAACCTTAAACTGCTCTTGATAAGCACTGCGAGTCTCTCTTGATGCAACAACATGGCGACGTAGCGGATTTAAACGCAAACCGGAGGCTGTCCACGCATTCCAGGACAAACGCACCGACTCCTTCATATCGATCAAAGCCTTATTCTTCAATTCATAGGCTTCTTGAACCTCATAGGCGGTCTGACGTACATTCGCATCATCTGAGCCGCCACGAAACAAATTATAGTTCATCCGAATCATCGCCATCCGGTCATTATTCGGCCCTACCAATCCATCCAGGTTACGGTTTTGGGATGCACTCAATACAAAGTCAACACGTGGATAATAAGCTGCGCGCGCAACATCATATTGCGATTTCGCTTCTTTCACATCCGCATAGGTCGAACGAACAGTTGGATGGTTATCTAACCCTCGCTCTATCGCCTCACCTAATGAACGAGGCAAATCTTGATGTGTCGGTACACGCGGCCACACCAATTTCCCGGGCCACTTCCCTACAACCTTCGCATAATTAATCCGTGCTTCCTGCAAGTTCGCCTCTGCACTGATTTTATTCGATTCCGCCAAGGCCAGGCGCGCATCAGCTTGATCTACCTCTGCCTCGCGGGATACCCCTGCTTCACTCCGCTCTTTTATCATGCCAAAAACTGCACGATGCGCATGATAGTTGGTGATCGCATACCCATATAATTTTTCGTGGAGAATCACCAGCAAATAGCGATTTATGATTTCTAGCGCCAAATCTTCCGCCACGCCTTGCGTTTTTAATTCCTGCGCTTGATACAAACTCTTCGTCCGTTTGACTTCATTAACTATACCGCCGCCAGCAAACAGATTTTGCTTTAACTCAATGTAGGATTCCGTACGATTTAATATCCTGATACCAGGGCCATCAATCGCTTCTGTCGTCGGGTTATCACTCCTTTCTCGACCAAAGCCCGCATTTGCATCGATAGTCGGCCACCAGCCTCCCCGAGCCTTATCTATCCCTTGACGCGCTGATAGCTGCTTCGCCGTGTTATACAGAACATCAGGGTTAGAAATCATCCCGTGTTGCACTGCTTCATTTAATGTATCCGCTCTTAATGGAGAGGTTGCAACAATAGCCAATACCAGTAAGCAATACCTCATTCATCCATCCTCTTCTTCCTAAATGCCTTCATTTATCCCAATAAGCTAATGCATCCCCCCCTAACATCAACTTATTTTTCCTATAAATTTTAGTCTGTTATCATTAGATAACTTCTCTTGCCCAATTCATAAAAACATAATGCAAAATGATTTAACTGCTCTCACTGTCACTCAACTTAACCAACAAGTCCGATCCTGGCTAGAGCTGGAAATGGGGAATGTTACGGTTACAGGTGAATTATCTAATTTAAGTAAACCTGGTTCCGGGCATTTTTATTTTACCCTAAAAGATCCTACTGCCCAGTTACGTTGTGTTTATTTCCGTAACCACCACAATAGCATGAGTAAAAATTTTCAGGATGGCCAGCAAGTCCTTGCCCAAGGTAAATTAAGCTTGTATGAGGCGCGAGGTGATTACCAACTGATCGTCTACTCCTTGAATGAAGCTGGTTTGGGTGCACTCTACCGTCAATTTGAGGAGTTGAAAGCAAAACTTCAAGCACAAGGTTTATTTGCACAAGACAAAAAAAAGAGCATTCCACGCTACCCTACTATCATTGGAATCATTACCTCTGCAACAGGAGCCGCTCTTCGCGATATCCTCATTACTTTAGCACGGCGCTTTCCTCTGGCGGCCGTTAAAATTTATGCGAGTGAAGTTCAAGGTAGGGATGCAGCCAAACAGCTTGTTAAAGCGATCAAAAAAGCTAATCAAGACAAAAATTCCGATGTTCTGATTTTAGCGCGTGGAGGTGGTAGTATAGAAGATCTCTGGGCTTTTAATGACGAGCAATTAGCCTTGGCAATCAGGGGCAGTATCATACCAATTGTCTCAGGAGTTGGACACGAAACTGATTTCACTATTGCTGATTTTGTTGCCGATTTGCGAGCTGCAACACCAACAGCAGCAGCCGAGGCTGTTACACCCAACCAGTTTGATTTATTAAACACGCTTATTTCTCTTGAGCAACGAATGTTACGAGCAATAACCCGCTTTATTCAACATAAACAATTGTTACTCTCTCATTGCACTACCAAAATCTTATCACCAGAACGGTTAATTAATAAGCATTACCAGACGCTCGATTATCTCGAACGACACCTCAATCAAGGCTTACGAAATTTAGTAAATCAGAAAAAGAATCATCTCCATTTACTAATAACTAATCTTCATGCAAAAAATCCGACAATCCTTTTACAGCAATCCAAAACAAAATTACAATATCTTGAACAACAACTCACCCACAATCTACTTGCCAAAGTAAATGGATTAAAGCAAATTTTTTCTTCCCGTTTGGCAACATTGCATGCAGTGAGCCCTCTAGCTACACTGGAAAGAGGTTATGCTATCGCAACTCATGATAAAACCATTCTTTTCGATAGCAACCAGGTCAAAAAAGGCGATAGTATTGAGTTAAGATTGGCAAAAGGACGTCTCATGTGTGAAGTCATTAATAATGAGGATTAAAGGATGAAAAATTTTTCTCAGCGTTTAACGATTGGTTTGATGTTTGTTTTTTTCCTAATGAACGCCACATGCGCCGCTTTGCCCTATCAGCTCCCAGAAAATCATTCAGTCAATGGCGGTCTAACCATTATTCCAATTGACATTAAACAAAAACCTGAAGCCTACTACGACAACAAAAAAATTGCTGTTATGCCAAGTACACAATCCAATCAATGGCTACTGATTGTCGGAATCCCTTTGGACAAAGAAGACGCTATTCAAAACCTTATTATCACCAAACCCTACAAAGCCACTATTCCTTTTCATGTCACTGATAAATTTTATAGTACCCAGTATTTGACGATTGCAAACAAACGCAAAGTTGATCCCTACGAAGAAGATAAACAACGAATAGATAATGAAACGAGAGAAATGGCTACTCTTTTTGCCAAATTTACTCCTGCTAATCCTTTCGCCGAAGGTTTTAAGGCTCCAGCGCATGGTCCTATTACCGGTCTATTTGGCTTAAAACGACTATACAATAATCAGCCGCGCCCACCTCACTCTGGTTTAGACATTGGAGCCCCAGAAAATACGCCTGTCCATACGATCGCCAAAGGAGAAGTAGTAGCTACCAACGATTATTTTTTTACAGGTAATACTGTTATTGTTGATCACGGCATGGGCGTTTTTTCTCTCTATGCACATTTGAAGCGCATCGATGTCAAAAAGGGAGATGTTTTGAACCAAGGACAACAAGTCGGCATCGTTGGTCAAACCGGCCGAGCAACTGGACCACATTTACACTGGTCAATGGTAATGAATCAAACCTTAGTTGATCCCCTTCTTTTTGTGCCCGTCCGTATCATAACGGCTGTACCCAAACCAGCCGAGGTAAAAACACCCATAAACCCAGCGAATTAATACTATGCTCGAGCAACTTAATACCAGCCTGGCTTTGATTATTAGTCAGACACAACAAAATCTGAAGATCCTGGCTATTATCCTCTTTCTGCCATGGCTCGTTTACTTCATAAATTTCTTCCTTGGCAAGCGCTTACTTTATTTGGGCATCATTCCCAGGCACATGGTTGGTCTACCCGGTATATTATTTTCACCGCTGCTGCACCTTAACTTTAATCATCTTTTTTTCAATTCAATTCCACTGTTAGTATTAAGCAATTTTGTTTTGATTAATGGCTTGACTTATTTTTTATGGGTTACCCTGGTTATTACTATTATTAGTGGTTTTTTAACCTGGTGCTTTGCAAAATCCGGCATACATGTCGGTGCCAGTGGTTTGATTACCGGCTATTGGGGATTACTTGTCACCGACATTTTGCAGCAAGGTACTCTTACCGCGATCATTCTCGGTGTAATAAGTTTGTATTATTTCGCTGGTATTTTTCTAGGTGTATTTCCCGGGAAAAAAGGCGTCTCCTGGGAAGGCCATTTATTCGGTTTACTAGCAGGTTTAATAACCAGCTATCTACCTCATTCTTTCCTTATCTCTTAAACCCAAAGAAGGATCAAAAACAAGCCTTGGCCTGCATGCCGATATAATACTCATCCCACAAACCACACGTTATAAGAGTCGCTGCTTTGGAGCTTTTATAGTATACTCTTGCCCCTTAAAACATACTGGCGGCTTGTACACCTCATGGCGACAACACTACTTAGTTATCCAAAAATTGACACAAAACAGACCTGGGGACAGTTATACGGCTGCAGTCTACCTCTAGCAGTGGCTGAGTATTGCCGTCAGGAAACAGGCGTCAAGCTGATAATTGCACCTGATAATTTAACAGCTGCCCAGCTACTTAACGAGTTACGTTTTTTTCTTACTGATTTCACCACGCAGGAATTACTATTTTTCCCCGATTGGGAAACCCTGCCTTATGATCAATTTTCCCCACATCAGGACATTATTTCTGAACGTTTATCAACTCTAAGTCGTTTACAACAAACCGCCAATGCAATCGTGATTAGTTCTGCCAGTACGTTGATGCATCGTCTTTGCCCACCCCAATTTTTACATCACCATGCCCTCCTCTTAAAAGAAGGACAGACCCTGAATTTAGAGCAATTCCGACATCAGTTACAACAAGCCGGCTACCACTGCGTCAATAAAGTATTAGAACATGGTGAGTTTGCCATTCGTGGCGCTATTATTGATGTCTTTCCTATGGGAAGCAACATACCCTTTCGAATAGAACTATTCGATAATGTCATTGATAGTCTCCGACAATTTGATACTGAATCACAACGAACTGTAGCTAAAATTACCGATATCCATGTTTTACCAGCACGTGAATTTCCTTTAAATGAAAAAAGCATAACCCTATTCCGCCGCGCATTTAGGGAGCAATTTCCTGGAAATCCAAGTCAGTGTCCAGTCTACGAAGCTGTAAGTGATGGACAATACCCTTCCGGTATTGAGTATTACTTGCCTTTGTTTTTCGATAAAACAACTACCTTTTTCGATTATCTTCCAACCGATGCCAGCGTTTTTTTGATTGAAGAAATCCAGCAACAGGCGGAGCAATTCTGGCAGGAATTAACAACCCGTTATGAACAACGAAGCTACGATATTTCCCGTCCCATTTTAAAACCTAATGCGTGTTTTTTGACCCCTACGGAATTACTAACTCTGGCTAACCAATATCAGCAAATACGTTGTTACCACAAAGCAGTTGAAAAAAAGGGGGCTATAAATTTCAACATTAACAAAGCGCCGTCTCTTGCTTTAGAGCGTCAAAGTACCCAACCACTCCTTAATTTGAGTAATTACCTCGCAGATAAAAGTAGACGCTATTTATTAGTCGTTGAAAGTGCTGGGCGACGCGAGGTTTTGCTGGATTTACTTAGACAAGGCGATATAACCGCCAAAATACAACCCTCTTGGCAATCATTTATCAATGACAAAGAAACCATTAACATCATTACCGGCCCTTTGATTTATGGCACAGAGTTAATTGAACAACAAATTGCTGTTATCGTTGAAGCCCAACTCTTTGGAGAACAGGCGACTCCTCAACGACGCAGCACCCAAAAAGCAGTTGATCCCGATTTAATCATTCGTAATTTGGCTGAACTACGCATAGATACTCCGGTTGTACATTTACAATTTGGTGTCGGCCGCTACCAGGGACTCAAAACCATTGAAAGCAATGGCATTGCCAATGAGTTTCTCATCCTGGCCTATGCTGGTGATGATAAAATATATGTCCCAGTCACCTCACTTCATCTCATTAGTCGTTATACAGGCCTGGATAGTGAGCATGCTCCACTGCACAAGCTGGGTAGTGATCAATGGCAAAAAGAAAAGAAGAAAGCGGCTGAAAAAATTCATGATATAGCCATTGAATTATTAGAAATTTATGCCAAACGCGAAGCTAAACCAGGTTATGTTTATCAATTTGATGCTAGTGATTATCAACGTTTTGCCAGTGGCTTCCCCTTTGCGGAAACAACGGATCAACTACGTGCTATTGAGCAAATTATCCAAGATATGCAGTCACCTCGTCCTATGGATCGATTAATCTGCGGGGATGTCGGTTTTGGTAAAACTGAAGTAGCTATGCGGGCTGCCTTCCTGGCAGTACAAAACAGTAAACAAGTTTGTGTTCTCGTTCCAACTACTTTGCTCGCCGGGCAACATTTTGAGAATTTCCGCGATCGTTTTGCTCAATTCCCTATCAATATAGAATTGTTATCTCGTTTTCGTAGCGGCAAAGAAGCCGAAAAAGTAATTGAGTCATTAAAAAATGGTCAGGTAGATATCGTTATCGGTACTCATAAGCTTTTTTCCAAAGATATCCAGTTTAAAAATTTAGGCTTACTGGTGATTGATGAAGAGCATCGCTTTGGTGTCAAGCAGAAAGAACATATACGTTCCTTACGCACACACGTTGATATTCTATCAATGACTGCTACACCTATCCCGCGAACACTCAACATGGCGATGGCCGGTATACGCGATATTTCCCTGATCGCAACACCGCCTGCCAAACGGTTGGCAATTAAAACATTTTGGCAAGAAAAAAATAACGCCATCCTTCGTGAAGCCATCTTGCGCGAAATTTTGCGCGGTGGCCAGGTTTATTTTCTCCATAACAATGTCCAAACGATCGAACGCGTAAGCCAGGATTTACAAGAACTTGTTCCCGAGGCAAAAATTCGCAGTGCTCACGGTCAGATGCGTGAGCGTGAACTAGAACGCATTATGTCCGATTTTTATCATCATCGATTTAATGTGCTAGTTTGTACCACCATTATAGAAACAGGCATTGATATCCCGACTGCCAACACCATCATTATCGATAGAGCAGATAAGTTTGGTTTAGCACAATTACATCAATTACGTGGCCGCGTTGGCCGTTCTCATCATCAAGCTTATGCCTATCTCCTCACGCCCAATGAAAAATCATTAACTGCTGATGCTGTTAAACGATTAGAGGCCATTGTTTCTCTAGAGGATTTGGGTGCAGGCTTCACTTTAGCAACTCATGATTTAGAAATTCGCGGGGCTGGTGAATTATTAGGAGAAGAGCAAAGTGGTAATATCCATGCTGTAGGTTTCAGTTTGTTTATGGAAATGCTGGACAGAGCCGTCAGTGATTTAAAAGCAGGAAAAACTCCTGAATTAGCGGCACCAATCCAGCAAGGTCCAGAAATTGATCTACGTTTAAGCGCAATTATTCCCGAAGATTATATCAGTGATGTGCATACCCGGCTCATTATGTACAAACGGATAGCGAATGCGAAAGACAAACAGCAATTACGTGAGTTGCAAATTGAAATGATTGATCGCTTTGGCTTACTTCCCCAACCAGCCAAGCAATTATTGCTAATTACAGAATTAAAATTATTGGCAACCCAATTAGCGATTAATAAAATTAATTCAGCCCAACAGACAGGCAAGATTGAATTTGGTGAGAAACCCGCAATTGATCCAGGCGTTTTGATCAACTTGATTCAACTACAAGCAAAACGCTACCAAATGGAAGGTCCTACCCGCTTGCGTTTTACTTTGGATAGTACCTCCCCAGAAGAACGTATTCATGAGATTCAAGCTTTATTAATGAAGCTGGCTAATAAATCTGGTGAGTAATCTAGGCCCAAATAATGAGGTTATGATCTGTAATTGCTTTCTGTATTAAGTCTTGATAGGTTGACTCCACAACAGGACGCTTAACCTTCAATGTTGGCGTAAGCAGTCCATTCTCAGGTGTCCATGCCTCTTGCAAAATAATCACATGGCAAATTTTTTCATAACTGACAAGTTCACTATTAATTTTATGTAAATCTTCTTGCAGGCTCTTCTTTATTTGTTCCTTATCCTGACTCCTCCCTGATTCACTTAAGGTAATTAGTAAAACGTTATGAGGTAACTCCTTGCCAACCATACAAAGCTGCTCTATGAATTGATTTGATGAAAATCGTTTCTCAATAGCTGCCGGAGCAATGAATTCTCCTTTTTGATTTTTGAAATTCTCAGATAAACGCCCTAGTATTTTTACATTGTTGTGCTCATCGAGTTCAACTATATCACCGGTATGCAGCCATCCATCGCTGGTAAAAGCAGCTTTGGTTGCAGCTTCCTCTTTAAAATATTCCTTCATCAAACAAGGCGACTTAAGAAGTAACTCGTTATCATCACCAAGTTTAATCTCCACGTATTTTCTTGGTGTACCCACATAACCAGGACGGCGTCGTTCTAAAGTAGAAAAAGTAGCATAAGCCAGATTTTCGGTTTGTCCGTAGCCCTCTTGAATATGGATATCTAGCTTGTCAAAAAAACTAAGAATTGATAAGGGCAAATGTGAAGCGCCAGAAAAACTATTAGTGCAGCGGCCAAGGCCAAGCTGGTGCTTAATTTTCTTTTTGATTAAAAAAGAAATGCCAGGTGTTTTAAGCAAAAAATTCAAAATCACAGGAGATAGTTTCTGCTCTATTTTTTGCTGAAAAACCCCCCAAATCCGCGGAACTGCAGTAAAAAAGGTGGGTTCAGCTTCGCGCAAATTCTCAATAAACTTATCCAGGCCTTCAACGAAAGACACATCACAGGGTATCGTGATACTCCCTAATTGGATTGCTGAACGTTCATACACGTGAGCTAGAGGTAAATAAGACATAAAATGATAGTAAGTCACCTTATTAATACGCTGAATATCTTCAGGAAAAATTTTTAGGTAATTAGCAATTGTTTCGTGCGTATAAACCGCACCTTTAGGCAGCCCAGAAGTCCCTGAAGAATAAATAATCGTGAATAGGTCATCTGGAGATGAGTCCACAATATCTGTTAAAGGCTCTTTGGCGAGAATATCTGCCCAATGGTGACTGGTATTGAGTTTAGGATGATAATCAAAATTTACTGTGGGTAAATCGGCGGGAATATAGCTACGAACTCGCACACAATCATCTAACTTTCCAATAAATACCAGTTTTACTTCTGCGTGCTTTAAAACATATTCAATGCTGTCATGGTGCTGATTTGCAAATAAAGGTACGCTGGCCATACCTGCCAAACTAATACCAAAATCAGTAATAAACCATTCGGCACAATTTTTGGAAAAAATAGCAATATGGTCACCTTTTTTAAGACCAGCATCCTGCAAAAAACGGGCAACTTGCCTGGCTTGGCGAATAACCATCTGCCATGTAAATTCATGCCACCTTCCATTACGAGGTTGCCTTAAATAGACTTTTTCACCATGCTTTTTTTCGTTTTCTAATAAAAGTTGGTTAAGCGAATTTTGTAATAATTTTTTTGCCATAGCCTGGCCTTAAACGCTTTTTAATTATTATTTTAGTATCAGAACTCTAAAAACCCCAACTTTGCTCTTTAATATTAACTTAACTCGATAGAATAACTATTTTCTATAAAAAATGCTGTTTACATTGCACTAAATTAAAAGCTTAGGGTTTTAACAGGGAACCACGTAGGTCGGACCCAGGCCTAACAAGCTGTTTGGCAAAGTCCAACCTATATTTACTTAAGCAATTGAAGGTGATTCTGTTAATTGATGCTCTCTATCTTTAACGGCAAGCTCTTCACTGCCTTTTGCCAATTTTCGGTAAGCTTGCCTATGCTGCTTATGACCGAATATACCATAGCTATCTAACTGTCTATTTAAGGAACCGTCTAATCTTGTTCCTACTTCTCTACGTATTATTATTGGTTTACCCAAAACTTCACGCAAATAATCTACTATCGCTATCTGCTCAGTGGTGTTGGCTTTTCGAAGCGCTAACTCTAGTACAGGTTTTCGGGGTTTATTATCTGATAATAAACTACAAAAAACTTGCACCAAAGCAATTTGTTTGCCTTTTACAGCAGATAATAAACCTTGTTCAACTATACGTCGCGAAGGAGCATTGGTGGGCAAATTACAAAGATACAATGCCGCTAGTGTATCACCTAATTTAATGGCTACCTGCAGAGCATTTTCAATCGCTTGGCGACTGGGCGGATTGCTTAAATTACAGAAAAACTGCATAGCCGTTGCCTGCTGTGATTTAACTGCTGACAATATCCCAAAATCAACTGCGCCCTGTAAAAAGCGATTTGTTGGTAAACTGCAAAAATAAGCTATAACGTCTTGTTTCCCTGCTTTTATAGATGCTTGTAAAGCTTTTCCCTGAACTTGTGGACTTGGTCTATTTAATTCTAAATTTGATAAATATTTTACTAGAGGCAAATGACCATTTGCCGCAGCCTCAATTAAGGCCGATTCAATAACCGATCGGCTCAAGGGATTATCCTCTAAACCGCAAAAATAGCTTATAAACTCAAGATTTCCAACCCGAGCCATTTTATTTATTACTCGTTCGATCACTATTTGGCGAGGTGCATTATTTTCTAACCTGTAAAGACGTTTAGCCAACTCCAAACAATTAGTTTCCGCCGCATGCTCAAACATTTTTTCAATTTGCAATTGCGAGGGTGCGTTGGCTGATAAGGAACAAAAATATTCAGCTAAATCCCAATGCTCTAACTTGGCTGCAAGTCTAAATCCTCTTTCAATAACTTCTTTACTTAAAGAATTACCTGTCAACTGGCAAAGATAGCGCACCACACTAATACGATTATTGGTAATTGCACCCTGAAGTGCTTTTTCTAAAATTTTTTTAGGAGGTAAGGGATTATCGTCATTACAAAAGACTTGTACAGCCGTGAGCTGCCCCTGCTCAGCAGCCTGAATTAAAACAGTACAAATTGTTCTTCGTGTGAATAATTTAATTGTATCAGCACAAAGGTAATTGACCACAGGCCAATGACCACCCTCGGCTGCAAGCAACAGCGCTTTATTCATCACAGACTTACTTTGTTGTTTTATTTCTGCAATGTTCGTAAGAAGTCCCAAATTGCCTTGTCTGGCTGCTTTAAGGAAAGCTGTCTCACCACCATACTCTCTCACCCTCCAATTGTGACGTTGAATAGGAGCGGCCTCAAGCTTATCGATAATGGTATTTCTAATTAATTCGTCATCAATTGCCGTCAGGATTTCAAGTAAGACACGCTCATATTCACTAATATCTTCCGATGGTTGTGTTGGCGATTGTAATGACAATAATTCAATAAAGGCATTAATATCAAAAGCACTGCCCTGCTTTTTAAAACAAGCTTGGGCAATCCGAATATACAAAGTATATTTATCATAAAAATCAAATTTGGCCTGAGAATTGAGGTAAGTTAAAGTCTGCAATTTCCGCGATACCTCGAACCAGGTGTCTTCAATTAACTGATAACTTTCAATAGTCAGTGAACTCTGTTCAGTAGCTTTGCCAATGCATTCTTCAAGCTGTTGCTGTAACTCTGCGGAACGACGAGCCAGGTGAATAGCCCATCCAGGGTATCTTTTTAATTGTCGCATCAACTCTATATCATCAGCCAAGTGAGAGTGATCGAAAAGCTTCTCAATAACTGCATCAAATACCTGACCTACAGAAGGATGATGATGCTTCAATAAGACAGCAAGCATAGCCAGTAGTTGGGCAATTACATCTGGTCCTGAAGCGCCTGAAATATTAATTTGCTGAATATACTTCTCAACATTGACTGATTTTATCTGTTCAAACAAGGCGGGTTTATAAGGCAATAAATGCAGGATTGAACCACTATTTAATGCAATCAACTGCTCAACGGTGGATTCCTCTACTAATTGAGCCAGCTCTTTCAAAAATGCAGGTTGTCCTACAGCAATAAGATTAATAAGAGCCGGTAATTCTTTGGTTAACATACTTTCATGATTCAGGCTACGCTTTAAAGCATTCAGCCAATTTTCATTCTCAGGTACTGTAGGCGTTATTACCGCAGCAAATAAGAAGGGTTGACCGAATAACTTAGAAAGTGCGGCAAAATTTTCTTCCGTGGGTGTAAAATCCAAGGGGGCAGCCGACACTTGCACCGACAGAAGTTCCTCTTCTCTATGTAAGGCGCCATCTAAGCTATAAGACTCAAATCCACGCTCATCACAACTTACCTTGCCTGCCTGAACAACCAATTTTTTTGCTTCAGGAAATTGGGCTAGAAGCACATATAATTGACGGATAGCACTTTCTTCCTGATCGAGAGTAAATAGATGATATCTTAGAAAATCATGTAGTAAATTCGTTCTTAGAATTGCCCTTGAAGAAACTCCCTGCTGTAACAGCCACAATAATAAAGCTGCAAATTTTTCAACGTCATACAATTCCGTTTTAAATAACTCGCTAATTCCCAGCGCATTTTTCTGTTGAGCTAATTCCTCTGAAAAAAACGCTAGATATGTTTCGACAGATTTGACTGCCCCAGCAAGTTTAATGTCAGCCAACTCCTTCGCTACCTGGCGATTTATTTCCTCGCAATCTTTAAATAAAGCTTTATTTTCTTCATAAAAATTTAATGCCTTGGTCTTATCTTCTTGCAACAAAGCCAGAGTTATTGTCAATTCTGGTGTATGAGCAAAATATCATCAAGCGGCCTTCCAGTCCGATTGTTCAACAACCTGCACTCCGTCTTCA
>NZ_LNYB01000016.1:81274-114713 GCF_001467625.1 Legionella feeleii | reverse complement strand
AGACTATAGGGCTCTCTTGCCCTTTAACCTAAACCCTCTAAATTAATTTTCTCTTTCAATGCAACCCGTATTTGCCCGAACGAATACGGTAAAGCAGCAGATCAAGGCAATGCAATGGCTCAGGGGAAATTAGGTTATCTGTATTTGGCCGGACTTGGTGTTAATAAAGATGTTTCTAGGGCTTATGCGTGGTTGAAATTGGCTACTCTTAATAAAAATCAGCAAGCATCAAAGGAGCTTGCCCGGCTTGAACCTACTATGTCTTCTCAAGATAAAGAACGCGGTGAAGTGCTATACCAGCAAATGAAAAACAAGGAAAAATAGTCTTTATCCATGCGTATTTAAGCTTTCACCCAGTATAAGAGCAGACATTTTTCCCTGTTTATCTTTATTACGCTTCATGATGGTATAGTTAACGAGACTTAAGTCACCTATTCTGACCGTTGCAATAGTCATAAAATATTGACTTTCAATGGTAATTTGGTCACTGCGGATATTCAATTTTTCTAAAATAGGGTAGATCGCTTTAAGATCAGAAATACCTTTTTTTCCGCGTGCAGCTAATAACTCATGGACTTGCTCTTCATTGAGGCCGTTACCTAGTGTCATTAAAAGTTGTTTGGGTGCTGTATTTACATTAATTGGAGTTGATTCTGGTAGAGCTATGACATAAGGAAACAAGCGTTGATAGAGTTTGGCACTAACACCTTTAATTAATCTGAGCTCTGAGACACTCTGCATCGGTTGCTGGCTAGGGTAATAGCCAGGCTTTTTTCGTAAATAATAAGAAAAAAATTCATTACCAATTCCGGGCTGATAAGGCATCACCCAATTGGTTGTCGCTAAAGTAAGTTCTTTACGCTCATCTGGAGTCATTTGTGATGATATCGATTCTAGTAATTGTAGAAAGAGGGCCTGATATTTTTTATCGGTTAAATTATTTAAATTAAAGCGGGCTTGCAAATCATATAAGCCACCTTCAATTAGAGCTTCCGGATAGAGTTTTTGCAACTTGGTAGGAAAATTACTGACTTTGCCATAGATATCACCAACCAGGAAAGAAGTTTTCTTCGCGGTGAGTTTATCCATTGCCCAAAAACTTAGCGCCTGCGAAGCTAGATAGAGCTTATCACTGTTTATTGTCAAGCGAGTACGGTAAATATCAAGCTGCAAGCGAGTGCTCATTGCCGTAGCTGCTATTGCAACAAGAGTCATGATAAACAGTGCGGAAATAAGCGCACTTCCTTTATTTTTGGCAATATTAAGCACTATAAAGACCCTCCGGAATAATCAAAAGAAAACTCATTTTTCCCCAGGTTTTTAATGTTAGGGAAAGTTGAATTGCTTTTGGAAAAGGTTCTTTACGCTGGTTTTGCTGTAAGGCATTTGCAAACCATTCAGGCAATACTTGCAAGCTATGATTCAAATAGGCAAATTCACAGTCTTCCAGGCCATCAAGTAGTGATTGGTCTTCATAGTGACTACGCTCTACTGTATCAAGTGTTTCCCAACTTCTTCTTATCAGTTGATGTTTATCACATAAATAAGCGATGCGTTGAAGAGTACTACGTTTTTCAGCGGCTTCGGGATTTGCAACACCAGTGCGAGTAAATTCCAGATAGTGTGCTTGTCCTACAAAAGCAGGAAAAATATGCATGTCATTACCGCGGACAGATCTTTCTACAGCTTGTTTTGTATCTCGCTCAATCAGTGTGACTGCTAATTGCAAGGCATTCAATTGCTCCGCTTGATGTGCTACTTGCTTTTGAGTATGAAAGGCATTGTACATCGCAGAAGAACATAGGCTTGCCAGAATGGCAAAAACAACCAGTGCAATTAAAATTTCAAGAAGGGTAAAGCCCTGTTGTTTGATCATTTTTGTTGATACCGAAATGCGACTAATGGAGAGCCAAAGGGACCGGCCTGGTTTTTACTGACAGTGATGGTAAGTTGTTGCATAGATTTGATGGGTGTAGAATTAGCCTGGACACGCCAATACCATCGTTGACCAAGCATCGTAGTGACTTGGGTTACTTCCTGGCTGGTATTCACTTGTAATAAGCCTAGTTGAACTATAGCTACTCCTTGCATAGCCACCCAATGACTTATCGTTTTCTCTTTTATTCGTTGTGTATTGACTATATTTTGGGCAGATGATTTCAGCAAGGCGGTCAAGGCTATGCTAATAACCGCCAGGGCTAAAAGAACCTCAATCAAAGTAAAGCCTGTCTGACTTTTGTATTGATAAGAGCGCTTGGTCATGATGCTTGGGGTTTTAGGAGAATAAGCTGCCCATTGCGTTTACCAATCAGAGTAGCCAGTGCAGGCTTATCAGTTGTACCAAAACGCAATTTAAAGCTAGTTAAATTCCCGGAAGGGCTCATCATAATATCAGGCATCCGCGTATTATTTTTGAGTGGGCTTTGTAAATCAATGACAAGATTATTAGGAAAATGTTGCCAATGAAAAATGCTTTTTTCTGGCATAGCCTGCCATGTGTTTCCCTGTTGTAAACGATAGGTTTTATAACCTTGGTTATTAATATCAATACCTAAATTTTTTCCTTCGATAATGGATTGTTGTTGCACTAGCTTAAGATAAGCAGAAAACTGTTCTGCTGCAACGATAACGCGTCGGCTGGCGCCAAAATCGCCAAAAGCAAGTAAGGCAAAGCTTAGGGTGATGCTGACAATAAACAGCACCACTAAAATTTCAATGAGGGTAAAGCCACCCTTATTGCGCATCCCAATTACCTATTTCTGCATTAATACCGCTGCCTCCCTGCTGCCCATCAGCTCCTAAGGTAAAAATATCGATTTCACCATGCTCTCCAGGATTAAGATACAAATACTCACGCCCCCAAGGATCTTTAGGTATAGATTTTAGGTATTGTTTCCAATCGCGAGGAATAGGGTTAGAAGTAGGCTTTTCAACTAAGGCATGTAGACCCTGATCAGTACTGGGATAAATGCCATTATCCAATTTATATAGATCCATCGCATTTTGAATTGCAAGTACATCTTGTTTCGCTTTAACAACGCGAGCTTCATCCGGACGACTTATAATTTTAGGAACTACGATGGAAGCAAGAATACCCAGGATCACGACTACAACCATGATCTCAATTAAAGAAAAGCCACTTTGTCTATTCATAAAAAACTCCTCAATCAATTTGTTAGAGGCTGTTGACATTAACTTGAGTGATCATGGCTTGATTCTCCGAGCCTCGCAGCAAAGCGCAGTAAATCAAGGTATAAGCACCAAGGTTGTAGAAATGTAAATAACCCCTGGGCTGATTCTACTATAAGGTGAGGATGCACGATACAAAAAGGATCGCTGCTAATTCTTATCTGTACGTAAGTAATATTGACTAAGTAACAAGCTGCTCCATAGAAAATATGGGTAGGAGAGTGGCCAACACGATAAATAAAACAACCGCTCCCATGAGTAGAATGACTAGGGGCTCAAGAAGGGTTAATGCGGTATCAATGAGGCGTTTTACTTCACTATCAAGATGCGAAGCGGCACGTTCCATCATGACAGCTATTTGGCCGCTTTTTTCACCACTAGCAATTAAATGAGTTGCCATTGGACTCAAATAACTGGTTTCTTTTAATGCTTGACTGATAGCACTTCCTTCTCTGACCCTGATGGTGGCGAGATCGAATGCATTACGCATAACCAGGTTAGTTACCAGGCTTGCAGAAACACGCATGGTTTCAAGGACATTAACCCCGGCAGCAAATAAAATACTAAACGTGTGAATATAGCGTGCTACATTAATGGATTTAACCAAATAGGAGACAATAGGTAATTTTAACAACACCTGATGCCAGGCGGTACGTATTTTCAGATTATGAAGACTCTTTTTAAAGCCCGCCAGGAGAATAATAATGATCCCCAGACTAATTAATCCATAAGATTTAATGAAGCCGCTGAGGGTAATAAGCACTTTAGTCATATTCGGCAAAGATTGGCCACTATTGGTAAAGACTTCAATAATTTTTGGCACGACAAAAGCAAGCAAGAAACTAATGATCGCAGTTGATACAACAATCATCACGGAGGGATAAATAAGCGCCTGCTGAATTTTCTGTCTGGTTTCTTGTTGATTTTCAGTATATTGCGCCAATTTTTCTAATACGAGGTCTAAACGACCTGTTTGTTCACCTGCACCCACTGTTGCTCGATAAAGTTCTGGAAACGCATCTGGGAATTCACCCATTGCTTGTGCCAAAGCATATCCTTCAAGTACTTTGGAGCGTACACCGATAATTAATTCACGGACTTTATCTTTTTCGGTTTGCTCACTGACACCGCGCAAAGATTCTTCCACAGGAATACCGGCAGCAAGCAAGGTTGCTAATTGGCGAGTAAATAAGGACAAATCTTGAGCAGATAGCTTGCCTTTTCTACGTGATTGATGTTGCTTAACCAAAGCACGAATTTGTGTTGGAATTAAACCGCGCTCACGCAGTAATTGACGAGCCTGGCGTTCTGAATCAGCTTCAATAACACCTTTTGCAGTTGAACCGGCTTTATTTAGCGCTTGATAATGATAGGCGCCCATATTCACTACTATTAGTTTTAATAGGAAACAGTGTAATCTATTGGGTTTAGTAAGTCACTTAGGGTAGACTTGGTGGTGGTCAATCTTGGAGATGATAATGAACAAAGAA
Organism: Legionella feeleii; assembly: GCF_001467625.1. Taxonomy (GTDB): domain Bacteria; phylum Pseudomonadota; class Gammaproteobacteria; order Legionellales; family Legionellaceae; genus Tatlockia; species Tatlockia feeleii. Next base: position 110,034 of record NZ_LNYB01000016.1, on the reverse strand, counting down.
GTAATATACGACAAAATAAAAGCACACGATGCTAAATTTATTGATTTGCGATTTACAGATACACGAGGAAAAGAGCAACATATTACTATTCCTGTTGGGGCTGTAGATGATGATTTCCTTGAAAACGGTAAAATGATTGACGGATCATCTATCAAAGGTTGGCAAAAAATTCATCAGTCAGATCTAACTCTTATGCCTGATATGGATACAATCCTTCCTGATCCATTTTATCAGGATAATACATTGATTCTTCGTTGCAACGTAGTTGATCCGCAAACTATGTTAGGTTATGACCGTGATCCACGCTCCATAGCACAACGAGCAGAGGTTTATTTGCAATCGACCGGTATTGCAGATAAAGCTTTTTTTGGACCAGAGCCCGAATTTTTCCTATTTGACGATGTGCGCTGGGAAACAAACATGAGTGGGTCTTTTTATAAAGTGGATTCTGATGAGGCACATTGGAATTCTGGTAAAAATTTTGAAGGAGGCAATATTGGCCATCGGCCCGGTGTCAAAGGTGGTTATTTCCCCGTTCCACCAGTCGACTCATCACAGGATATCCGCTCTGCAATCTGTTTGACACTAGAGTCTTTAGGCATGGTTGTTGAAGCGCATCATCATGAAGTAGCTACCGGGAACCAATGTGAGGTAGCAACGCGTTTTAATAGCTTAACTAAAAAAGCCGACGAACTGCAAATTTTAAAATATGTTATCCATAACGTAGCTCATAATTATGGTAAAACAGCGACTTTCATGCCTAAACCTTTAGTGGGGGATAATGGTAATGGTATGCATTGTCACCAATCTTTAATGAAAGATGGAGTCAACTTGTTTACTGGTGATCAATATGCTGGTCTATCAGAAACAGCCCTCTATTACATTGGTGGTATTATCAAGCATGCAAGGGCGCTGAATGCTTTTACTAACCCGGCTACTAACAGTTATAAGCGCCTGGTTCCTGGTTTTGAGGCACCTGTTTTACTGGCTTATTCAGCTCGTAACCGTTCTGCAGCGATCCGTATTCCTCATATTAATAATCCGAAAGGTCGTCGTATTGAGGTACGTTTCCCGGATCCAATGGCTAACCCTTATCTTGCGTTTTCTGCAATGATGATGGCAGGATTGGATGGTATACAAAAGAAAATTCATCCAGGTCAGCCCATTGATAAAGATCTTTATGATCTTCCTCCTGAAGAATTGGTGGATGTACCTACGGTATGCGGTTCCCTCGAACAAGCTGTACAATATCTCTTAGAGGATCACGACTTTCTGTTGCAAGGTGATGTTTTTAGCCGCGATTTTATTAAGAGTTATATTTCTCTCCGCGAAGCTGAGATTGCACAAGTTAGAAGTCTTGTCCATCCTATTGAGTTTGAATTGTATTATAGTCTCTAAGAAGCCAGTACTAAGGTATTATTATCATCTTCATTCTGCTGACTGTCAGTTCTTTATAAATGCAGGTTTATAAATGAATTGACAGCACAGGCAGGATAGCCGTTCAATGCCATTCTTATGGGTTCCTCCAAGTTTTTTAATATTACCAGGTGTAATTGTTAACTCATTAAAGGGTAAAATCATTAAAATTGTTAATAAAACTCAATTCTTCACCTTGAAATTGCTGGCTGACGTCCACATATAAGTGGAATGAAATGTCCCCTGCAGCATCTAGGCAATAAAAAATAAAGGGGTAAATCTAATAACAATGCTCTTCGAAGCAATATTCGTGAGTATTCAGTAATAATTTTTTAATTTTTATGAGTCATGGGAGATTTATAAATGGTGGCTAAGCAACAAACTATGGGGTTCCAAACTGAAGTGAAACAGATGCTACATCTTGTTGTTCATTCACTTTACTCCAATAAGGAAATCTTTTTACGTGAATTAATCTCGAATGCATCAGATGCATTGGATAAACTTCGTTTCCTTGCTCTTGCCAATGCCTCTTTGTACGAAAAAGACTCTGATCTGCGTATCACTGTCGAATTCAATGAAAAGTTAAAAACAATCACTATTAAAGATAATGGTATTGGCCTAAGCTGGGATGAAGCGGTTGAAAACTTGGGTACTATTGCGAAGTCAGGAACCAAGGAATTTATGAGCCACTTAACGGGTGAACAAGCAAAAGACTCTCATCTGATTGGCCAATTCGGTGTTGGTTTTTATTCTGCGTTTATTGTGGCAGATAAGGTTACTGTTAAAAGCCGGCGTGCTGGCCTCAGCGCTGATGAAGGGATTGTCTGGCAATCCAATGGTGAAGGTGAGTTCACTATTGGACAGGAAAAGAGAAAGGAGCGGGGCACAGAAATTATTTTGCACTTGAAGGAAGATCAGGATGAATTTTTGAGTGATTGGCGTCTACGTAGCATTATCCATAAGTATTCGGATCATATTTGCTGGCCAATTATGATGAAAAAAATGGATGAAGTTGAGCAAAAAGAGAAAAAAGAGAAAGCAAGTGAAAGCCCTGATTTTGAAGCGGTTAATAAGGCAACGGCTTTATGGACGCTGCAAAAATCAGAAATCAGTGATGAAGATTATAAAACCCTCTATAAACATATCGCTCACGATTACCAGGATCCTTTAATCTGGTCCCATAACCATGTAGAAGGTAAACACGATTACATTAGTTTACTGTATATACCTGCAAATGCTCCCTTTGATTTATGGCAACAGGAAATGAAACACGGCCTAAAGCTATATGTGAAGCGTGTTTTTATTATGGATGATGCAACCCAATTTTTGCCACGCTATCTACGATTTGTTAAAGGAATTGTGGATGCCAGTGATTTGCCATTAAATGTTTCGCGTGAAATTCTACAAGATAATAAGCAGGTTGAGTCTATCAGAGCCGCATGTACTAAGCGTGTTTTGTCAATGCTGGATAAATTGAGTAAAGATGATCCGGAAAAATATCAACTTTTCTGGGAGCAATTTGGCCTGGCACTTAAGGAAGGACCGGTAGAGGATTATGCTAACCGGGAAGCAATCGCCAAATTATTGCGTTTTAGCAGCTCTACATCCAGCTCAGAAAAGCAGACAGTTACTTTGGATGACTATGTTTCACGCATGAAAGAGGGGCAGGATAAAATTTATTACATTACTGCAGCCAGCTATAATGCAGCCAAAAATAGCCCACATCTTGAGATTTTCAATAAAAAAGGTATTGAGGTTTTGCTCTTAAGTGATCGCATTGATGAGTGGTTAGTTAGTTATTTAAGTGAGTTTAATGGCAAGAAGTTGCAATCGATCAGTAAAGGCAAAGTCGATCTTCCAGCCGGTGATGACACGAGTGATACTCCACAAGCAAAAGAACAGGAAAAGGCTTTGGAGCCTATGCTCAGGCAAATTAAAGATGTTCTTGGAGAGCGCGTCAAAGAAGTACAATTCACTAACCGCTTGACCAGTTCACCTGCTTGTATTGTGGCTGATGAACAGGACATGGGTCTAGAAATGCAACGCATTTTGCAAGCAGCAGGGCAAAAGGTATCTGCGAGCAAACCCATTTTTGAAATAAATCCGGAACATGCTTTGATCAAACGCTTACATGGCATAACGGATGATGGGTTATTCGCTGAGTGGGTAGTGATGTTATTCGAGCAAGCAGTCCTTGCAGAAGGCGGCCAGCTTGAAAACCCTGCTGATTTTGTTAGTCGAGTGAATAAACTTTTGCTGGAAGTTTAATGGCAAGGTTAAAGGCCCGTTCAAGACGGGCTTTTTCCTATCTAATAGATTCACAGTCAGCTAGGCTTAGTTCTTTGAATCTCTTGAATTCTCTACTTCACCCTTAGTTATTGTTTTTTTCTTTGAGTTTGATGTCCGGTGAACCTGATTTTATTGAACACATTGATTAATAATTGAAAAAAAACTATAATTCCCAATTTTGGGAGTAGGTATGTTCGATCTTATTCAACTTTGGAAAAATACTTCTGTAGAAAGCGCGCCTGTACCTCAGCCTGTTACACGTAGTTATGCTCTTGACACTAAACCAGGAGCAATTAATTTTGATACAAATACAACACAGTCAAGTTTCCAATTTAAAAAATCACCAAACGTTGTTTTTGTAAAAAGTGTGAAAACTTTAGCACCTGCTAATTTATATGATGATTTGCCAGCAGTCACTCTGACGGATGAGGAAGAGACAGCACGTTTATTGGTGGTAGAAGAGCAAAAAAAGAAAAACTCCAAGTTTTACGATGGCCAACAAATGGTTATTACTGGGGTGGTCTATGATGAAGTCACGAATACAGTTTATATGGAAGCTAAAAGAGTTCCTTATTCTTTTATTGTCGCTTTATCAAGCAAGAAATTTCCGGAGCAGAGTGAGCTTTATAAACAGAGTTTTTTTAAGACAGGAGTTCTTGCTCCTTTAGTAACCAGTAATGGTAAAACGGTATTAATGCAGCGAGTCCAACTTGGTTTATATTCTGTTCCAGGCGGTTTTTTGGAAGCACAGGATGTTGAAAAAAAGCTGAATTTTGCTGATGGTCGAAATTTAGTTGTTGAAACAGCCAAGAGTGAAGTAACAGAAGAAATAGCAGGAATTGCAGGCAAAAAAGAATTACGCTTCGATTTTTCTCAGCCTGAAATCACAGCGCTCTCATTTCGAAAAACAGCCGGAAATCCAATAGGTACCGTGGAATTTGTTGCGCCGGTGCAAGCCAAGTGTCATAGTGCCTATATAAGCGAGTATGTAATACCTACGAATTCAGCTAAAGATGCTCGCGAACACTCCAGTAATCACGCCGTTATACCCTTAGATTCCCAAGACAGGGAAGCGCTATTGGCAACATTGCTAACTGGACCTGCTATTCTTCCTGGTGCGGCTCTACACCTACCAGTTGTACTGAGCTTGGCGAGCAAAGAAAATGCTGGTGCAATGATACCTTTACCACGAAGAATCCCGAATAGTGGTTCAATTGCGTGGCCATTAAGTATATTTTCAGCCAAGCCGGAAAAACCCTTGCCTTTAATTGACCAGGAAGCGGAAGTGAACGACACTGGTTTTAATTTAATTTCATAAGATTTAGACAATCCAAACAAAAAAAGGCTCGTTAATACGGGCCTTTTTTCAGAGTCTAATTGCAGTTTAGCTAACGGTATCACTCGTCTGTAAGACGAAAATATTTTGTGCCGAAATAACGCTGTAATTTTTTTCTGATAGTGCCACGGCTGATTCCAAGCATTTTTGCTGCTTGCAGTTGGTTACCACGACGTTTCTCCATAACAGCCTGAAGAAGAGGTGGCTCTACTTCAGAAAGAATCATGTCATAGAGATCATCAATGGACTTGCCTTTATTTTCAGCAAGAAAGCGAGTTACTAAACCATAAACCAAGTCTTGAAGACCTTGCTCTTGTTTTGTAGTTTGAGAAGATGTTTGTGTATCAATGACATTCATCGTAACTTCCTTATTTTGGTTAAATCATTCTATCCCAATACTTACACCATCAGGTGGAAGCAAGATTAATTGTACATGAAGGTTAATTGATAATCTACATAAATCTTAAGGTTCCCTTAATAATTGGTTGATTATCAGGCATACCGGGCTAAATATACGTTAATATACTGACTATTCTTACTATATTTTATGCAGAGTGATTTATTTCGGCTTTTACCAGCGTTATGAGCGAACAATCCGCTTGCTCAGAGGAAATGGAGATTTTTAAGCGTTTAAGACGCCTTAACATACGTTCTTTTACTTCAGTATCAATTAAAAGTTCACTCAAAGTACGAGTTAATTCTGTTGCATTGCAATCGTATTGTAATAATTCAGGAACTACCATCTCATTTTGCAACAGGTTACATAAGCCCAGGTATTTTACTTTGATTAATTTCATTGCTGCTATATAACTAATCATGGAGCTTTTATAGATAATGCACATGGGTTTTTCCAACAGTGCACACTCAAGAGAGGCTGTTCCCGAAGCTACCACGGCGCAATCGCTGCAAGCAATGACTTCTCTGGCATGCCCATGGATGAAAGAAACCCCAACCTTGCTTTTTGCAAAATAATCTTTTACAAGAGCAGGGTTCAGTGACCCTGCAATAGGAATAACAAAATGGATATTATCCTGCTGTTGGCTGAGCATTTCAGCGGTGGCAAGAAGTACGGGCATATGCCTTTCTATTTCATTATTCCTGCTCCCAGGTAGCATGGCAATTAAGCGTTTTTCAGCTGGTAAATTTAAATTTTCGCGGATATTTTTAATATCAGTGTAAGGGAGCATTTTATCGACAAGTGGATGACCCACGAAAGAAACAGGGACTCCCGCTTGCTGATAAAGTGTTTTTTCAAAGGGCAAGATAACAGCCATATGATCAACACAAGCACGAATAGTTTCAATCCGATTAGCTTTCCATGCCCAAATTTGGGGACTAATGTAATATAAGATGCGAGTACCAAGCTTTTTTTTGGCAAATTTTGCTAAACGCAAATTAAAGCCCGGGTAATCGACGAGAATTAACAAATCGGGTTTTACGGTTTGTAAATGCGCTTTGATTGCTTTGAATGCTTTGTTAATAACACGAAGATGACGAATAACTTCAGAAAGACCGGTAACACCAAAACGCGCCAGATCACTGATCAGTTGGACACCGGCTTCCTGCATATGCCTACCACCAATACCACTGATAGTAAGATTATTGTCCCAAGCGCGTAACTGTTGTGTCAGGACGGCCGCGTGCATATCGCCTGATTCCTCACCGGCAATAATGACAATATGCTTAGCTGACGACATGTCTTGCAACTAAGTGCTTATTAATCAAAGAAGTAATTTTTTCTGCTGTCGCAAGAGCTGCACGGCCTTCTTCGCCCGTAACAAGCGGTGCTGTATCTTTTTCAATACAATTTATAAAAGCCTTTATCTCTTCTAATAATGCATCACCTTTCTCAAATACTGATTGATGACGGGTAATTTCTGGGATACCAGGAAACATTTCACCCTCTCCTTTTTGAAAGACGGCAAATTGCTTATTATGGTAATCAATCGAAATATAAGAATTTGGTTGAAAGATCCTTGTTTTGCGTTCAGTCTTAAAACTGACACGACTGGCAGTGACATTGGCGACACAATGATTTTCAAAGGTAATTCTTGCATTCGCGATATCAATAGACTTGGAGAGAACGGGGGCTCCCTGTGCATCAATATTCACTATAGGACTATCCACAATAGTCTGAATAATATCGATATCATGAATCATTAAATCAAGAATAACATTAACATCAGTACCCCGTGGATTAAATGGGGCTAAACGATGAGACTCAATAAAAAGAGGGTGTTCTAGATGCTCGTCCAAGGCTAAGCGGGCAGAGTTGAAACGCTCTAAATGGCCAACCTGCAATTTGGCCTGATGTTTTTTCGCCAGGCTAATTAATTCACTGGCTTGCTCAACAGTTTCAGTGATTGGCTTTTCAATAAGTACATGAATACCTTGTTCCAGGCAATGTTTAGCGATTTCATAATGTTGATTAGTGGTTGCTGCAATGCTGACAGCGTCTACTTTATCAAATAAATCTCGATAATCCTGGTAAGCGGGTACTTGTAGCTCCTGAGCAACCGCTTCGCTGGTTGTTTTATTCGCATCACAAACAGCTACCAATTCTGCATTTGGCAGCATGAGGTATTTTTGAGCATGAAAACGCCCTAAATAACCAACTCCAATAACAGCACATTTTAACTTAGCCATAAGACAACAATTGCCAATAATTTGCGCGCATGATCGCATTTCCTGGCGGATAAATCAATTTTAAATGGTTGGAGCTTGATATAAAAAGAAATAATGGGATTTTTAAAGGAGTTTTTACACGAATGCATAGCTTTTATATGAGATCTCGCTAAACTATCGCTTTTTATTGAACCTCAGGATAAGGGCGTTATGGAGAAATGCATTGCCGGTGTTGATGAAGTCGGTCGTGGTCCTTTAGCCGGCGCAGTTGTTACTGCTGCTGTGATTTTACACCGGCCGATCGAAGGAGTGACTGATTCTAAAAAGTTAAGTGCAGCAAAACGTAAGCAATTGGCAGAGAGAATAAAGAATGAGGCGCGATGTTTTGCCTACGGCCGTGCTGAAGTGGAAGAAATTGATCAATTAAATATCCATCATGCTACTTTACTTGCTATGAAACGCGCCATAGAGGCGTTAACAATAAAACCTGATGAGATTTTGGTGGATGGCTTATACATTCCTTCTGTTACTATTCCTTGTCAGGCCATTGTCAAAGGAGACAGTTTGATTCAGGCTATTGGGGCGGCTTCCATTTTAGCCAAAGTACTGCGTGATGAAGAAATGGAAAAAATGGAGCTGGTTTATCCCGGCTATGGTTTTGCTATCCATAAAGGGTATGCAACGGAGATGCACCGCAAGCTTCTTCAGGAAAAGGGCCCCTGCGCTATCCACCGTAAAAGTTATGCGCCAGTTTCCTCAAAATTGCTCTCCGCCTAATAGCCAACCCTGGCATTTATCCGGGTTAACGCTGCCAAAACAGACTAGGGGCTGTGAAACATTGCGCTGGTTTGATTAATTATGGATTAATTTCGATCATTGCAGCAGGGCATACGCCTTAGCATGTGAGCAATGAAACGCTGGAAATCAAGCCATAAGCGTCAAAGAGAGTAGAAGTATAAAGGGTCCCTACATGCTATTAAACAAAATACGATGTGAACTAATGGACATTAATATACCAAAGCTTGTGAGGAAGGTAACCATCGCAGTACCACCATAGCTTACTAAGGGCAGGGGAATACCAACAACGGGCAAAATACCCATAACCATGCCAATATTTACAAAGGCAGATAAGAAAAAGGTCATTGCCAAAGAGGCTGCTAATAAACGTGTAAAGCTTGTTTGCGCTTGTTTTGCTATATAAAGACCCCGCAAAGAGATAAGAATAAACAGAATAATAAGAATACTACTGCCTACAAAACCAAACTCTTCACCACTAACAGCAAAAATAAAATCAGTCGCATGTTCGGGTAAAAAATTAAGATGTGACTGGCTCCCTTCAAGCCAGCCTTTACCGAATGCGCCTCCTGAGCCAATCGCAATTTTTGACTGGATAATGTGGTAGCCAGATCCTAAGGGATCTTGCTCCGGATTAAGAAGAGTAAAAATTCGTTGTTTTTGGTAATCATGCATGAAATGCCAAAGTAAAGGGGTAGCAAGCCCTATCAAGGTAGTGAGTGCCAGAAGGACATGCATACTGATTCCTGCTAAAAAGACAACGCTTAGGCCAGCTGCTGCAACCATAATCGCAGTGCCTAAATCAGGTTGTTTAGCAATTAATAGGGTAGGGATAAAAATTATGAGAGCAGCTATTATCAGTGATTTGATATCAATAGGGATTGCTTTGCGGTCAAAGTACCAGGCTGTCATCATAGGAATCGCCAGCTTCATGATTTCTGAAGGTTGAAAACGAAATAAGCCTAAATCCAGCCAACGCTGGGCTCCTTTACCAATTTTTCCTATTAGCATCACTGCTATCAAAAGTCCTAAGCCAACACCAAAAATCCAAGGGGTCCAGATTTTATATTTATGTGGGGGTATGACAGCAAAAAGCATCATAATTGCCAAAGCAAAAACCAGTCGGAGTGATTGGCGGAGCACCATACTTAAATTTTGGTTAGAAGCGCTATAAAGAATAAGCATGCCAAAGGCAATTAAAGCTAAAAGCAGGCCAAGTAAAGGTAAATCAATGTGTAATGATTTAGCTGTTAATCGATAGACAGGCCGTACATGACTTGATTTCATGATTTTGCATCACTTTTTTTGAGTTCAAAATAAGCATCCAAGACCTTGCGAGCCACGTTAGAGGCAGCAACATCATTTTCTACCATAACTGCAATTGCTATTTCAGGATCTTCAACAGGGGAAAAGGCAATGAAGAGCGAATGATCTCTTAGAAACTCGGGAATTTCTCCCCCTTCTCGCGCTTTTTCATAGTGCCGCCCACCAAATACTTGTGCTGTGCCTGTTTTTGCTGCAACAGAGTAAGGAGCATTTCTACCAAAACGGTAACCAGTTCCTTCGTTACTAACGATGACAGACTGCATTGCATCAGCAATCACAGTCCAGTAGCTATCATCTTTCAGGCGCATTGGGTACTCTTCCAATACCTGATATTCATGCGTTTCACCACGATCACTTTGAACGGATCTTTGCAAAAGGTGGGGTCTATAGCGTTTACCTTTTTGGCTTAAAGAAGCTGTTGCATTAGCCAACTGAACGGGAGAAACTAACATAAAGCCTTGTCCAATAGAGGTAATAACCGTATCACCTGGGTACCAGGGAACACCTTTAGTTTGCCTTTTCCAGTGTTTGTTAGGTAAGAGTCCGGGGGCTTCCTCATGAAGATCAATATGAGTCAATTGACCAAAACCAAACTGACTTAATATATCTTCCATGGCTGCAATACCCATTTTATGACCTAATTGATAAAAATAAGTATCGCAAGAAACAGTAATTGCGCGCTTTAAATTGATGACACCGTGACCAGTCTTTTTCCAATCTCGATAAGCATGGCTGACACCGGGCAATCTAAACCAGCCTGGATCATAAATACTGTAATGTGTATCAACAACACCTTTTTCCAAGCCGGCAAGCCCCATAAAAGGCTTGATAGTAGAGGCTGGCGGATATAGTCCTCGAACAGCACGATTATAAAGAGGTCTATCACGTGCATTAGACAATTTTTGATAGTCGCTAGCATTAATTCCGTTAACAAAAGCGTTAGGATCAAAACTTGGAGCACTAACCATTGTTAAAATATCGCCGCCGTGTGTACTCATAGCAACTACAGCACCGCGTTTATCTTTCATTGCTTCATAGGCAACTTTCTGCAAACGCGAGTCAATTGTTAAATAGAGTTTTTCACCAGAAACAGGGTTTTGCTTATTAACAATTCGTAGAGTCCTGCCACTAACATCTGTTTCTACCTGCTGATAGCCCACTTCACCATGAAGGATATTTTCATAAAATTTTTCAATCCCTGCTTTTCCAATGAAATTTGTGGCGCGATAATTGGTTGGATCAACTTGACGTAATTCCTGTACATTGATACGTCCTACATAGCCAAGAAGATGTGCCGTTATTTCCCCTTGTGGATAAAAACGCATTAATCTTGCTTTAATACTTACTCCGGGAAACTGATATTGATTCGTAGCAAAAAGAGCAACTTCTTCTTGTGTTAGTTTAAGTTTAAGAGGAATGGGGACGAAAGAACGATTTTGCTTACGAGCCCGTTTAAAATTATCAATATCATCATCCGTAATTGATGGAAGAAGCATTCTTAATTTTTCAATGGTTATATTTAAATCTTTAACGCGTTCTGGAATGACCTCCAAAACGTAGACAGGGATATTTTCAGCAAGAACAACTCCATTTTTATCGAGAATAATTCCCCGCGGAGGTGCGATAGGAATGATACCCATCTGATTTTTCAGGGATAAAGTCTCATATCGTTTAAATTCTGATATTTGCAAATAAGCCAGGCGTAAAATCAATATAAATGACAAGGTAATGATCAACGCGACAAGTAAATTCAATCGGGATCGATGGATGTGTGACTCCACACGGTCATTTTTTACAGCTCTATTTAAACGCATGTTTTTCTATTGCTAATAAGGTGGCAAGAACACAGGACATCTTATCTTAAAACCTCATTTGTGGTAAGGGTGGTTATGAATTATTGACCAGGCTCGATAAAGTGCCTCTAATAGAACGATACGTACAAGAGGATGAGGAAGCGTCAATTGTGATAAAGACCAACGCTCATTACTCCGAGCAATGACAGATGGAATTAATCCCTCAGGCCCACCAATAAGAAAGCAGAGATGGCTAGTAATTTGCTGTAATTGTTCAAGTTTTAAAGCAAGCTTTTCACTGGTGAAGCTGTTTCCATTGATTTCTAATGCAATAATACGTGCATTAGAGGGAATTGCAGCACTAATCAGGGCCGCCTCCTTTTCTAAAATGCGTGTCAAATCAGTAGACTTACCCCGTTTTGCCAGCGGAATTTCAACCAAATTAAAGCTAACATAATCTTGCAGTCGCTTTGAGAATTCAGCGACGGCCGTGTTAACCCAGGACGGCATCTTATTACCACAGGCAATGAGGGTAATTTTGAACATGCGTTATTTGCTAGGAGGAGTAGTTTGCCAAAGCCCTTCAAGATTATAGAATGCACGGCTATCAGGCTGCATGACATGTAAAACAAAATCACCAAAATCGATCAAGGCCCATTCACCAGATTCAAGGCCATTTTGACTCAAGGAAGGTAATCCGGCAGCTTTCATCTGTTCTATGACAAGCTCGGCGATCGCTTTAACGTGCCGGGAAGAACGGCCGCTGCATATGATCATATAGTCAGTCACTGAAGTCTGGTTTTTTACATCAATAACTACCACATCGATTGCTTGGATATCATCCAAGGATTTAAGCAGTTGCTTTAAAAACAATTGTTGCTCAGACATAAAAGCTGAAATCTCTTTCAAAAAGGGGAGAATGATAGCAGTAATTCAAAAAACTCTCAAAGAATAGTTGTTGTCGAAAAAAATTCTTATGTAATCAGTCACCTTTTCCTGCACTGTCAATGATATCCGTTTATACTATAGATAAATGACATGGATGATGAGGGTCCTTATGAGATTATTACCCTTCAAGAAATCCTCTGCTGTATCAATTGGTGTAGAACTTGAATTTCAGATTGTTGCACCGCACGCCTATAGCTTGGTTTCACGTGCAAAAGATTTAATCAGAAATTTAAGAGAAAGCCCTCATCGCCCCAGAATAACACCAGAAATTACCCAAAGCATGATTGAAATTAACTCCTCAATTCATCATTCACCACAAGCGATGTTAGAGGAGTTAACCCACTTACAACAATTTCTCCTGGATCAGGCTGCTGAGATGCATATTGCTATTTGTGGTGGTGGAACGCATCCTTTCCAAAGATGGACTATGCAAAAAATATTTCCAACTATAAGATATAGGAAATTATCGAGAAAATATCGCTACTTATCCAAACGGTCAACGGTTTTTGGTCAGCATATTCATATCGGTTGTACCCAAGCGGAAGATGCTTTGTATCTTACTCATGCTTTAGCAAGATATGTTCCGCAGTTTATTGCTATTTGTGCTTCTTCGCCCTTTTATCAAGGCATTGATACAGGCTACTGTTCATCACGCTCGACAATTTTTAATGCTTTTCCGCTCAGTGGCGTCATTCCCTACCTGATAAATTGGCGTGAATTTTCCGACTACTACTATAAAATGCGTAAATTGGGAATTATAGCCAGTATGAAAGATTTTTATTGGGATATTAGGCCTAAACCTGAGTTTGGCACAGTGGAAATTCGTGTTTGTGATACACCGTTGACTATTCGAAAAGCAGTTTTAATCATTGCTTATATTCAAGCTCTGAGTCTTTATCTCCTGGAGGAAAGACCCATACAAGTTAGCCATGATTTATACTATCTCTATAATCATAACCGTTTTCAGGCTAGTCGCTATGGTTTTGAAGGTGATTTTATTAATCCTTATACCATGCAACATAGTTTGATTATTGATGATTTAATTGAAACAGTTAAAAAAATTGAGAACTATACCTTGCAGTTAGGAAATTCAGACTATGTTGCTCTGTTGGTAAATGATGCAGAGAAGAACATCAATGATGCGGCCTTATTAAGACAGGTTTTTAAGCAAGAAGGCTCTTTACCTAAGGTTGTAGCAGCGCAATGCCTTATGTGGGCTGAATAAATTGAGATAACTATTTAAGGATCATCGGAGGATAGGATGTTTAAGCTCATTGATAATCCAGAAACGATGGCCAAACTTCCAGAGTTAGAAGAGACCAACTTAGCCAATTACCTGGATCGTCAAGAGTTGGAAATTTTATTAAATAATGGTCAAATCCACAGTTTTTCTACAGGTGATATAATCCTGCAACAAGGAAAAAAAGCAGAAGGAATTTACATTATTATTAGCGGTAATGTAGTGGTTTCTGCGCGCTTAATGGGGCAGGGAATTACTAATATAGAAGTACTAAAACCAGGTAATTTTTTGAATGAGATAAGTTTTATTGAGAAAGGACCTTGTCCTACTTCTTATGTCGCAAGTAATAATGTGCAGTGTTTATTTATCAATTCTGTCCATTTTGAGATGTTATCTCTCTATTTCCCGGAAACAAAATACAAAATATTGTATGCAATTACGAAACAAATCTGTTCTCGTTTAAAAGCAATGCATGGCAAAGTTACAACGCTTATTACGCAATCTGAAATACCTGGTTTATCTTTTTTGGGACGTGTAGTTGATTCATTTAATCAACCAAAGCAAGTTGCCTCAATCAACGAATCCATGTTGGAACGCTTACAAAAAAAATCCTTGTTTAAATCATTTAATAAAGATGAATTGCATGAATTATTTCAACATGCAATTCTCCTGGAAGCAGCAAAAAATTGCAAATTGATTCATGTAGGGGAAAAAAACGCTTCCTGCTATATAGTCATACAGGGAGCGGTCCAATCAAGTATTATGCAAGATAATAAACTGGCCAAACTATCGGTTATTGGCCCAGGAGCCTTATTTGCCAGCATAGCCTGTATCGATAATGACTCTTCTTTTACGATAACTTTTGTTACTTGTGAACAGGCAATCTTGCTCAAAATATCAGAATCCGAATTGGATGCAATACGCAACAATAATCCGCGACTTTGGTATAAATTATTTGATTTGATTTGCCTATCTCTGGCCGCGTTGGAAAAATCCATTAATAAATTGGATGTGAGATTGCATATTGAAACATATAACAGGTAAAAAATATGTGTAGAATATTATCTTATCTTGGCAAACCAATTGTTGTTGAAGAATTGCTTTATAAGCCTGATAACTCGTTTATTAAGCAAAGTTATCATCCTAAGTACATGTCTCATTTGTTGAATCTAGCTGGTTTTGGGATGGCTGCATGGGATGGCATGTCGCACAATCCGACACAACCCTATCTCTATAAAACTCCGCAACTGCCTTTCTATGATGAAAACCTGCGTAACCTGGCAGCGAAAATTTCACCTCATTGTCTTCTAGCTCATCTAAGGGGGGTTTCTTATCATGAAAAACAGGTTGTGTCTAATCAAAATGTACATCCCTTTGTGTACGCTGGCTCAAATGTAGCATTGGCGCATAATGGGGCACTTAGTAATTTTAATACGATGCGTTATGATTTGTTAGAGTACATTAGTCCGGAATATAAAAAAGATATTAATGGCACTACGGATAGTGAATGGATTTATGCCATCTTTTTATCACAATTATCAACCTTAGATGGCCACTATAAGACAGAAGAAATAATAAAAGCCATTATTGAAACCTTAAAAATACTGCAGCGTGTTCGCTCTAAGAAAAATATAAAAGTCAATTCGCCAGTGAATCTTTTTATAACGAACGGTGAATTTATTGCTGCAACCCGGTTTGTATTGGACTATGGTTGGCAACCAGAAGACGCTTTGCCTTCTGCCCATTCTGGTGTCTACCACTCTCTATGGTATACCTATGGCGAGAGTTATGGCTTCTATGACAATGAATATAAAATGAAAGGGGGCAGTATAAAATCTAGTATTATTATTGCTTCTGAGCCGTTAACTGAAGATACCACGACATGGCTTGAAGTCCCTGAATACACGCTTGTTGTAGCTCGCCACGAGCAGGGAGAAATTAAAATCGTCTCACAAGATATTAATTTATAATACAATGAATACAATGAGTTAGTGCTACTTAGTTTCAGAAACAATCAACACTCTAGTTAATTTTGTCTATTTCCAATACCATTATTTATGCAGTTCAACTATTACTTTTAAAATGCATTTCAGGGAGAAATGGTTATGGCGAAGGTTCTTTGTGTTCTTTATCCGGATCCGGTGAATGGTTATCCTAAACGTTATGCGCGAGATGAAATTCCTCAAATAAAAATTTATCCTGGCGGACAGACCCTGCCAACACCAGAGGGGATGGATTTTATACCTGGCGAGCTTTTAGGCTCCGTTTCTGGCGAGTTGGGTTTGCGTAAATTTCTTGAGCGTCAAGGACATGAGTTAGTCGTAACATCAGATAAGGAGGGGGATAACTCGGTTTTTGAACAGGAATTACCCGATGCAGATGTGGTTATCTCACAACCTTTTTGGCCAGCCTATTTAACCGCAGAGCGGCTTGCCAAGGCAAAAAAATTAAAATTAGCTATTACAGCGGGTATTGGCTCCGATCATGTAGATTTGGCTGCAGCGATTAAAAAAGGCATCACGATAGCTGAGGTTACTTATTCTAATAGTATCAGTGTTGCAGAACATGTTGTTATGATGATTTTGTCTTTAGTACGTAACTATATTCCTTCCTATCAATGGGTTATCCGAGGGGGATGGAATATTGCTGATTGTGTAGAGCGTTCTTACGATCTTGAAGGAATGGTTGTTGGTTCTTTAGGCGCTGGGCGTATTGGTCTAGCTGTAATGCGACGATTAAAACCTTTTGAAGTCAAGCTACACTATACCGACCGTCATCGTTTGCCAGAAAGCGTCGAGCAGGAATTAGGGCTTATTTATCATTCCGAGCTGCAATCCATGCTACCGCATTGTGATGTTGTAACCATTAACGTTCCTCTCCATTCTGAAACAGAACATCTTTTTAATGAGCAGTTAATAAGTACGATGAAGCGTGGAACTTATCTTATTAATACAGCACGAGGCAAAATTTGTGAGCGTGATGCAATTGTTAACGCTCTAGAACATGGGCAACTAGCAGGTTATGCTGGTGATGTTTGGTTTCCTCAGCCGGCTGCACAAAACCATCCTTGGCGGACAATGGCTCACCATGGTATGACACCACATATCTCCGGGACATCTTTATCTGCGCAGGCACGATATGCTGCAGGTACGCGTGAAATACTGGAGTGTTGGTTAGCTAAGCAACCTATTCGTAATGACTACCTTATAGTTGATCATGGCAGATTAGTAGGAATGGGGGCCCATTCTTATTCAGTTAAAGAGGATTTGCCTGACATTTTATAATAACATCCAAAGGCATTTGGGTGTTCAAAGTGAATTAATTTTGACAAAAAGAGGGTGGATTGCTATAATGTGGCCTTCAAGTTGTCATTTAGGTTACTTATGAAGAAACAGGACACCCCAAAAAAAGAGAAGCAATACCAAATCAAAAAAAATGAGCAATATCAAAAAAGAGAGATTCGCTTAAATACTTTTTCTGGTTTTTTCGCGCCTTTTACTTCATTGTCGGATATGCAGCAAGAGACAAGATCTACGCTGTTAATACCAATAGTAAACTTAACAATGGCTGTAGGCTCAGCAGTTTTTTCTATAGGCAAACTTGCTGAAACAGCAGCAAATTTAGCTATTCTGGATCTAAATCATGCTGCAGAGAGTAATAATATGTTTCTTGCTGGAATAGAAACCAGCTGTTGTTTTGTAGGAAGCCTTTTGTTTGACACGCTGTGGTCGCTCGTATCATTAGCCTTGCGTACAGTCTCTACTTTAGTAGCTGGTGTTGCTGCAACAGCTAAAGGTGTTATCAGAGGTGGTGAAGCAGTTATTAACTGCTGTACTTGCCAACCGAGTTTGTAACTGTCTACAGTATTGTTGCTAAATGGACGATTTGAACGTCCATTCCTGGGAAAGCACTGATCATTACTCCATTTCGTTCAAATTAAGACCATTAAGCAACTCAAAGTTTCAGTCTTATTTAGGCTTTGTTTTCTTTAGCAACCCTATCCATTTATTCCTGTTGGGCTTACCCATGTCGGCCTTTCTAATCACATAATGCAAAATATAAAACCCATCGTTACCTTTGGTAACAAATTGTAATTCATCCTGTTGCATGTTACTTGGGTTATCAATACGAAACTCAAATAAAGCCTGATCAGGTGTTTCCTCGATAATAGTAACAATTGGCTTAAATCCAGATTCTTTTAAATTGTTTATTATGGAATCAATATATTGTTTCATGGTGATTCTGGTTTGTAAGCCAGGGATAAATTGACTGGTAACCAATTCTTGCCAATGTTCGATATTGTCATCAGCGGGCACATATTCAACAACGGTTATTTCTTCTGTTTTTTTCCCAAAAACAACTTTCCAGGGACGATTATCAAAGGTTATTTTCTGTGTTTCATAATTTTTTATTTGTGGATTCATTGGCGCAACATCTTGAGCCGTAATACTGCAATAGATCTCACCTTTATAATTGTAATATTCAACGCAATTAGGATTATTATCGTTAGTCACCTTAATAAGTTTGCTTGGATCAATTTCAGCCTGAGCAGTTAATAAAAAAAACATTACATATAATAATATTATCAAACGTATCAAGGTGGGCATAATCTCTTCCTGAGTGATAAGGTATTTAGGAAAGTAGCGAGTTTTGCAATAAGACTCACTGACTCATACAGAATCAAGAGCCTTATTTTATAGCAAATAAATCGGCTACGCGCTTTTTCATTTCTTCTTCGGAAACATCTTCAATGTGTGTAGCGATATACCAAGTATGACCGAAAGGGTCTTCGAGGGTACCGCTGCGATCACCGTAAAATTGATTTTCCACTTTTCTAACCAGTTTAGCGCCATGCTTAACCGCTAGTGCTACAGTTGCATCAACATCTTTAACATAAAGATGCATACCAACCGGTGAACCCTTATATTTATCTGGCGCGTAAGCATTCATTTCAGGATGTTCATCAGCCAACATAAATTTAACATCACCGATGGATAATTCTGCGTGGCCTATCTTTTTGCCAGGGTTTTCCATAAGCATTATTTCCACCGCATTGAACACTTTCTTATAAAATTCAATAGCTTTTGCAGCATTTTTAACAATTAAATAAGCTGTGAGTGTCTGGTAGCCAACGGGTAAATAAGAATTTTTTTTATCCAAAATTGCTCCTGTCTAAGACGGTGAATGCGAGGGGACTGCCGTCTTGGTTTGAAATGCAGCGAGGAGGAGACCACTCACTGCTAAACCAAGAGTGGCCAGGGTCATTGGTAATACCGCACCTATTTGGGCAATTAGTCCGGTAAAAATCGATGTCAAACCAAAGCAAAGAGCCATAATAGAACCCGTCACCCCCATAACCCAACCTTGCTCATCCTCATTTACCTGATTGGAAAAAATAGTCAACAATACTGAATAGGCAACAGATAGACTCATACCAATCAAAAGAGCTGCCACCCAGGCGACCCATTGTTGTTTAAATAGCAACGTGAGTAATACATGCGTCGCTGTTAAGAGTAGGCCAGTGATAACAACCCAATCAAAAGAGTAACGTTTGGTGCAAAAATCAACAATATAACCACAACCGATACTGAAACCCAGACCCATTACCGCGAGAAAAAAGGAATTTTCCATGGCTGAGTAATGATAAGTTTGCAATAAATATAAAGAAATAAAGGAAAAATAATTGGACCAACCAAAGATCAT
Organism: Legionella feeleii; assembly: GCF_001467625.1. GTDB lineage: Bacteria > Pseudomonadota > Gammaproteobacteria > Legionellales > Legionellaceae > Tatlockia > Tatlockia feeleii. The sequence continues at coordinate 90,563 of NZ_LNYB01000016.1, read as the reverse complement.
AATAAGCAATACAACAGAATATTTACAGATAGAGGGATGCTTAAAAGCTGAAATAAAAATATTGACTGCATAGTGCCACTGAATTTTTATCTTATTACCGGCTTCAGTAAAGGTTTCGTTGAATGACCGATGCAACAAAACAGCATTTAATAAAGATAAAGCAGCAGCAAAATACATGGGGGTTTCGAAGCCAAACCAGGATACCAGGCGATTATCTGATAGCAGACCACCGAAAATTGGACCAAAAACAAAGCCAAGTGATACGGCTAACAGAATAAATCCAATGTTGCGTGCTTTGTGCTCCTCAGAACTGACATCAACAATGGCTGCTTGTGCAATTGGTTGGCTACCAGAAGTAAAGCCGGCGATGATACGTCCGAGGATGAGTAGCCAGAAATTTTGCAAAACAATCGCAATTGCAGAAAGAAAGTAACCCAGGAAAGAACCCAGTAAACAGATCATCAATGATTTTTTTCGGCCTACGCTGTCGGATAAATCACCTAATATTGCAGCCCCAAAAAACCAGCAAATCATAAAAATGCCGATTGTTAAGCCATAATAGAAATCACGTAAACCCAAGCTTGTTTCAGCCGGTAAAAAGCCAGTTTGAGGTTCAATAATGATGGTGTTTAAAATAGGGAATAGTAAGCCCAAACCCATGCCGTCGATAAATAGAACCAAAAACAAAGGTAATATTGATGATAATGATTTTTTGTGATGCATGATAAGCCTAAATATGAGGTAGAAGGTAACAAGAATGGCCTTCCAAGGCTAGGAATAATGCCATGTCTGCAGTGTAGCGTCAAATGGCATTATAAGGGATTTTCGGCGCGCAGCCCAAGTATTATGCTTTTATTAACCTGCACTCTTGTTTACGTCATTCTGATTGCGTAGCAATAGCGATTTTATAAAGTAGCCTAAAATAAAGCAAACCAACGTGGCAGCCAATAAAATATACAATAATTCGGTAAAGGTGCTTGCATAATGAATTTTTAACTTGGTAATTGTTAATTCGTCTGATTTAATCGAGGTTAAATTGGCTAATTTACCTGATAAAAAACCACCAATACCGAGTGAGACAAAGAAGATCCCCATCATTGTGCTCACTTTTTTACGACTGGCCAGCACAGTAATTGCAGAGAGGCCTACTGGAGATAGCAAAAGCTCGGCGATTGAAATCATCAAATAGGCAGGAATAAAATACAGTGGTGATAATAAACTAGCCCCCAGGCTGTTGTGGCTTACCAGTGCAATAAGGGTATAGGCAATAGTCATAAAAATCATTGCTAAAATAAATTTATTACTCGTACGTATTCCACTTTGTACTATATTGAGCTCCTTCTTTCCCCGAGCAAGGAAGTAGCCAAAAATAATCATGCCAACACTTTGTATCCCAACATAGTAAGGTGGTGGGAATTGAATACCAAAAAGCTTGGGCTCAACAACTCTTGAAATAAATAGAGTAAGAGACATAAACATTTGAAAATAAAAAGCCCAAAACATCACTGAAATGATACATAATAACCCAATAACAACCGTTTGCCTTGCTTGCTGGGCTGTTTCACGTTTTGCACAGTAAATTAAATAACCCAAGGACAAGAGAACAACACCACCAAAGGCTGAATCAGCAAAGATAGGGTATTCAAGAATCGAAAAAGAAAGCAGCCATAAAAATATCATCATCAAAATCGATTTTATTAATTTATCTATACGGAATTCAAAGGGATGATAATCGGCTATATGGTAAATATAAACTCCAAAAACAAAGACTGCAAAAGCGATAACCATTCCCAAAGCCGCACTGGCAAAAGCAACCGGCCATCCAAAGTGACTATGAAGTAAACTGGGTAAGGTTGTCCCTAAAATAATACCTGTTGTTATCCCCATATAAAAAATCGTAAAACCACTTTCTCGTTTTGGGGAATCGATAGGATATTCGTTGCCTAACAAAGAGGAAATATTAGGTTTTAACAAACCTGTGCCTACTGCAATCCCCGCCAGAGAAACAGTCAAACCTTGATCTGAGTTGAGAAGGGATAAGGAGAGGTAACTAAGAAATAAAAAACAGGCTCCAGCCAAAATGGCCCTTTTCTGTCCAAGTAAATGATCAGCAATCCAGCCCCCGATTACTGGAGATAAGTATGTTAAAGCGGTAAAGGAGCCAACCAGCGCATAAACATCTTTATCGGGCCATTTGAAATGACGAGCTAAATACAGGGCTAATAAAGATTGTACAACATAAAACCCATATCTTTCCCACATTTCTGTGGCGAAAAAAACCCGCAATGAAGGAGGATGTTTTGATTGAGGTGTATGCACGATAACTCTTCATTTTTAAAAAGCGACTTTGCAGTCTATCATGCTGATTGTTATTTTTACAACCTGTATGAATGCTTCAAATGTAATAGCCATTCACGTCCTTTATTACGTCGTGTATGATAACCTGGAGAATTCCAGGATGGAGAAAAAATGGCTGTGCAAAACCACGCGCTACTCAACATCAGCGCTCAACGCGGTACACAATTGGAAGCCAAAAATTGGCTTACAGAAGCTGCTTTACGAATGCTTCGTAATAATCTGGATCCTGAAGTAGCGGAAGCACCCGCTTCATTAGTGGTTTATGGAGGTCTTGGCCGCGCAGCACGTGATTGGCCTTCTTATAACAAGATTGTGGAAGTTCTCAAAGAGCTGAATGAAAATCAAACTTTATTAATTCAATCGGGTAAACCTGTAGGGGTTTTTACTACCCATAAGGATGCGCCACGAGTTTTAATTGCTAACTCGAACTTGGTACCGCATTGGGCTACCTGGGATCATTTTAATGAGCTTGATAAGAAAGGGCTCATGATGTACGGGCAAATGACTGCAGGAAGTTGGATTTATATTGGTTCACAAGGCATAGTGCAAGGGACTTATGAGACTTTCAGTGCCTGCGCCAAGCAACATTACAGTGGTAATTTATCAGGTCAGTGGATATTGACAGCTGGCCTTGGCGGTATGGGAGGAGCACAGCCTTTGGCAGCAACAATGGCAGGGGCTAGTATGCTGGCAATTGAATGCGATCCCCGCCGATTGGAAAAACGGTTAAAAACCCGCTACTTAGACAGATCTACAGAAAATTTTGAGCAAGCCGTGGAATGGATAGAAGAATCCTGCCGCAATAGACTACCCCTATCGGTAGGGCTTTTGGGAAATGCAGCTGAAGTTTACCCGGAATTATTACGACGAGGTTTTTTACCATCGCTGGTGACAGATCAAACCAGCGCTCATGATCCATTAAATGGTTATTTACCACGTGGTTGGTCCTTAGAAAAAGCAGCTGAACTCAGGCGAACTGCTCCGCAAGAGGTTGTTACTGCAGCTAAAAAATCGATGGCTGAACAAGTGAGGGCAATGCTAGCTTTCCAAAAGAAAGGCATTCCAGTATTTGATTATGGTAACAATATTCGTCAAATGGCGTATGAAGAAGGAGTTGCTGACGCCTTCATGATTCCTGGATTTGTACCTGCCTATATTCGTCCTCTATTTTGTGAAGGTGTTGGCCCTTTTCGCTGGGTTGCTTTATCAGGAGATCCCGAGGATATCTATGCTACAGATGAAAAAGTTAAAAGTCTTATTCCAGATGACAAACAGTTGCACCGTTGGTTGGATATGGCCCGAGAAAAAATTGCATTTCAAGGTTTGCCAGCCAGAATCTGTTGGGTAGGCCTTAAAGATCGAGCCCGGTTGGCACTTGCCTTTAATGAAATGGTAAAAAATAAAGAAGTTAATGCCCCGATTGTCATTGGTCGCGATCATCTTGATTCTGGTTCAGTAGCAAGCCCAAATCGAGAAACCGAGGCGATGTTGGATGGGAGTGATGCTGTATCGGATTGGCCATTATTAAATGCTTTATTGAATTGCGCCAGCGGCGCAACCTGGGTCAGCATTCACCATGGTGGTGGCGTAGGTATGGGATTTTCCCAACATGCCGGAGTGGTTATTGTGGCCGATGGTACTGATGAAGCAGCAATTCGTCTCGCGCGTGTGTTGCATAATGACCCCGCAACCGGCGTTATGCGTCATGCTGATGCTGGTTATAGCTTGGCAAAGCAATGTGCTAAAGAAAATCATTTATGGTTACCCATGGAATCAATTGGTGGAGCGCGTCATGGCTGAGTTCTTTACCCTTGTTCCAGGCCACTTAAGTCTTCAATCTATCAAATCCATTCTTTCTCAACAAAAATCCTTGGTTTTGGACGAAGCTTTTTTACCTCTAATTGAGAAATCTTGTGCAACTGTGCAACAGGTAATAAATGACAAAAGAACTGTGTATGGCATCAATACGGGTTTTGGTTCTCTAGCCAATCAAACTATTTCTACTGAGCTTTTAAAACAATTACAACGTAATATTGTCTTATCTCATGCTTGTGGAACGGGTGAATTACTGGCTGATGAAATTGTAGCGTTAGCTTTAATTCTTAAAATTAATAATCTAGCACAGGGTTATTCTGGAGTCAGAAAAGAACTTATCGATGCTTTATGCATTCTATACAACAAAGGTGTTTATCCCTGCATCCCTGGGAAAGGCTCCGTAGGCGCATCTGGTGATTTAGCGCCACTAGCCCATCTTGCTTTACCTTTAATAGGGGAAGGGCAAGTACGTTTTGAAGGCCAAATAATTAGTGCCGTGGAAGGCCTTAAAATCGCTGGATTAAAACCGTTGGAATTAGCCCCTAAGGAAGGTTTGGCGTTGCTTAATGGCTTACAAGTATCTACAGCTTTAGCAATGCAAGCCTTATTCAAAACAGAATTGCTCTTTGAAACAGCTGTTATAGCGGGAAGTTTATCGGTAGATGCTGCTTCTGGCAGTGACGTTCCTTTTGATATGCGCATCCACCAGGTCCGTGGTTATTCGGCCCAATGTGACGTTGCAGCAAAATATAGAGATCTTTTAGCTGGAAGTTTGATTCGTGAATCTCATCGTAGTTGCTCCCGGGTACAAGATCCATACTCGTTGCGTTGTCAACCACAAATCATGGGCGCTGTTTTACATCAAATGCGCTTTGTTAGTGAAACCTTAGGGATCGAGGCCAACGCTATTTCAGATAATCCCATCGTCTTTGCTGAGCAAGGGGATATTTTATCGGGAGGTAATTTTCACGGGGAAATTATTGCCATGGCTGCTGATAATTTAGCGTTAGCAATTGCCGAAATTGGCGCTAATGCGGAGCGTCGTATTGCGTTACTAATTGATAAACATTTCAGTGGATTACCGGCTTACTTAGTTAAAGAGGGCGGTTTAAACTCTGGTTTTATGATTGCACACGTTACAGCGGCAGCTTGTGCCAGTGATAATAAAGCCTTGGCTCATCCTCATTCTGTAGATAGCATCTCGACCTCTGCTAATCAAGAAGATCACGTTTCAATGGCTACTAATGCAGCGAGGCGCTTATATGAAATGATTGATAATACAGCGACTATCCTGGGTATCGAATTATTAGCTGCTTGCCAAGGCCTTGAGTTCCATAAACCTCTAACCACCTCACCTAAATTAAGTCAGGTTTACGCAAAAATAAGAGCGGTAGTTGCTCCATATAATCAGGATCGTTATTTTGCTCCGGATCTTGCAATTATTAAGCAAAAAATCTTGCAGGGTGATTTTTGCTATGAAGATTATTAGTTGAGGAAATAAATAAGGACGATAAAAATGGAATTGAAAACGCTATTTAAACGTCTTGCACAAGAAACCCGTGTAAACCCTTATTTATCCTTAGAAGAACGGCAACAGACCTTGCGACAGTTAAAACATCTCCTGCAAAAAAATTCAATTGAACTCGCCCAGGCAGTGAATGAAGATTTTTCTCATCGTGCTTATCAGGAGACACTTCTTTTAGAGATTTATCCGTGTATTAATGCAATTGATTATTGCTTAAAAAATTTAAAAAAGTGGATGAAAATTCGAAAAAAGCCAGTTTTGTGGCTTTTTAAACCTGCCTCTGCCTATGTTTTTCCACAATCATTGGGAGTGATTGGTGTAATGGTTCCCTGGAATTACCCACTCTATCTTGCATTGGTACCTTTAGTTTATGCTTTAGCTGCAGGGAATCGTGTAATGATTAAAATTTCAGAGAAGACGCCAAAAACGGGAGAGACATTAGCTCGATTGTTTGACCAAGAGGGAATAGAGACTAATCTAGTTATTATTGTTAATGGCGATTTAGGGATTGCTAAAAAATTTGCTAATTTGCCTTTTAATCACCTTCTTTTTACAGGTTCAACTGCAGTAGGTAGAGAAATAATGGCAACAGCAGCCAAGAGCTTAACTCCAGTTACGCTCGAGTTAGGGGGGAAGTCACCTGTAATTATTTCTTCTTCTGTTAATCCAAATTATTTTTCCCGGCTTTTTATGGGAAAACTTTATAATGCTGGCCAGACTTGTATTGCACCAGATTATTTGCTGGTACCTAAGGGATGGGAACCTCGAATTGAGACCTTTTGTAAAGAGTTTATGGCCAAGCATTTCCCCGATTTAGAAAGCAATCCAGATTATTCTTGCCTTATTTCCGCTCAACATAAGGAAAGGTTACAGGCCTATATCGATGATGCCAAAGACCAAAATGCGCATATTATTCAAATTGGCAAATTTGAGAACCAAAAGCAAAAAATGCCATTTTATCTGGTATTGAATGTAAAAAAATCGATGCTGCTTATGCAGGAAGAAATTTTTGGCCCAATTCTTCCAGTTATCAGCTATGAGACCTTCGATGAGGCAGTTGATTTTATCAATGAGCGCCCCAAACCTTTGGCCATCTATTATTTTGGTGAAGATAAACGGGAAAGGAAAGCCCTGCAAATAAAAACACTGTCTGGTGCTTTGACTATCAATGATACCTTAACCCATATTGCCATTGATGCGCTGCCTTTTGGTGGAATAGGGGAAAGTGGAATTGGCCATTATCATGGGCAAGAGGGGTTTGATCGCTTTTCAAAATTAAAGCCGGTGTTTTCACAACGACGTTTTGCAGCTATTACCTGGTTTTATCCGCCTTATGGTAAATTGATACGCTACTTTTTAACCTGGGTAGCAGGAATGGATCTTAGGGAGAAGAAATGACGAGGGTGTTATTTATAACGGGCGCAAGTCGGGGGATAGGCAGAGCTATTGCACGCCGCTTTGCGCGCGAAAAAGCATGGATAGCTCTTGCTGCCAAAACGGATACTCCTCATCCGAAACTGGAAGGTACAATTCATACGGTTGCCAACGAGGTAGAACAATTAGGTGGACGGGCTCTACCTCTCGTTGTTGATGTACGTGATGAAGAACAAATTCAGCATGCAATAGCAGAGACTGTAGGGGCTTTTGGCAGGCTGGATATTCTGGTTAATAATGCTAGTGCAATCAGTCTTAGTGATACTTTAGCAACACCGATGAAACGCTACGATCTGATGCAGGCGGTCAACACACGGGCAACTTTTGCATGCTCTCAGGCTGCAATTCCTCATTTAAGGAAATCTGATAATCCACATATTTTAACACTATCTCCGCCGCTATCCATGGATAAAAAATGGTTTGCACCCCATCTTGCTTATACAATAAGTAAATTTGGCATGAGTATGTGTACCTTGGGTTTGGCTGAAGAATTAAAATCCTACGGGATTGCTGTTAATTCTTTATGGCCAAGAACAACAATTGCTACGGATGCCATTCGCGCTCATTTCCCTGAGGCTATATTCAAAGCAAGTAGAACACCTGAAATTGTTGCCGATGCTGCCTATTGGATCTTAACGCAGCCTGCCAAATTCTTGAGCGGCCATTTTTTTATTGATGAAGAAGTGCTAACAAACGCTGGTATTCATGATTTTTCTGTGTATGCTATCGACCCTGCTATCGAACCTTATCAAGATTTATTTTTATGACCATTAAAATTTATACCGATGGAGCATGCAAAGGAAACCCTGGGCCAGGTGGCTGGGGAGCTTTGCTTCGTTATAATGGCCGTGAAAAAACTTTATACGGCGGGGAAACACTGACAACTAATAATCGCATGGAATTGACCGCTGCTATTAAGGCCTTGGAAGCATTAAAAAGACCTTGTGAAGTGCATCTCTATACCGATTCGCAGTACCTGCGGCAAGGAATGATGGAGTGGTTAGTTCAGTGGAAGAAGAATGGCTGGCGTAATTCAAGAAAAGAACCAGTTAAAAATGTTGACCTTTGGCAACAATTAGATGCCTTAGCTATGCAACATAAAATTAGGTGGCATTGGGTAAAAGGGCATGCAGGACATCCTGAGAATGAACTAGCTGATGCTTTGGCAAACCAGGCAATTGAAGAGCTCCTTAATACTTAAACGGATAAAGATATGCGTCAAGTTGTTTTAGATACCGAAACAACCGGTATTGGTCATGAATTAGGCCACCGGATTATTGAAATAGGTTGTGTTGAACTACAAGACAGAAAACTGACAGGTAAGCATTTTCATGTTTATCTTAATCCGCAGCGTGAAGTCGATGAGGGTGCCTTCCGTGTTCATGGTATAAGTACCGAGTTTTTACAAGATAAGCCCTTATTCAAGGATATTGCTGACGAATTTATGCACTTCGTTCAAGGTGCAGAGTTAATTATTCATAATGCTCCCTTTGATATGGGTTTTCTTAACGCAGAATTAGCCTTGCTTAACTGGCCTGTGCTGCTTAATGAGTGTTGTACTGTTTGCGACACGTTAGTTCTTGCAAGAGAAAAGCACCCAGGCCAGCGTAATAGTTTGGATGCCTTGTGCAAGCGCTACGAGATCGATAACTCCAATCGAACTCTGCATGGCGCCTTACTGGATGCAGAGATTCTAGCATCAGTTTATTTGGCCATGACAGGTGGACAGACAAGCTTGTTTGAAGAGCGTATGGAGCATGTTAATCAGCCTGGAGCTGTCTTGCAGCAGATAGAGCACCTGGTTAGCAATTCACCTGTGATTGTTGCTGACGCAGATGAATTACAACGACATCAGGAATTTATCCAGTTTTTAGTCAAAAAATCAAATAATAACCTTTGGGATGTTGAATAAAATTTTGCGAATGGTTATTTTTTGAACTATATTTAATGCCAGGGTTATCTCTAGTTGTAGGAAATATCATGGATGAGCTCAGTCCTCGCAAATACTGGCTTCTTATTTTTACTGGTTCTTTTCTCCTCTATAGTAGTACAGCGGCATTTGGTTATCCTGCTCGTATAGATACGGCTGATAGTGGTATGCCAAAATTACTTGTTCTTGCTAGTAATACCTTTATTTTTAATCCACGTTCACTAACT
>NZ_LNYB01000016.1:0-81264 GCF_001467625.1 Legionella feeleii | reverse complement strand
AAGACTATAGGGCTCTCTTGCCCTTTAACCTAAACCCTCTAAATTAATTTTCTCTTTCAATGCAACCCGTATTTGCCCGAACGAATACGACTAATAAGCGCTAACTCCGTTTTTACCAAATGCTCCTTAAGGTCAATACCATCTCCCGAAAAAGCCTGCTCCTGACTAACCATTTCAAGCAGGCTCTCGCGTTCATTGCCACTTACTGCGGTATTCGTTATAGGAAAATTATTATCCGTCTTAAATCGCCTTGGTAAATCATCAATATCAACGATCCCGTTTGGGAATAAAATAGACAGCCGCTCCACAAGATTAGCGAGCTCACGCACATTACCAGGCCACTGATAACGGCTTAAAGCCTCCAAAGCCCCAGGCATAATACGTACACTTGGCCTATTTTCACCTTCAATCCTTGCAATTAACTCATTCACTAACAGCGGTAAATCTTCACGCCTGGCTCGCAACGGAGGCATATCAATGGGAAATACATTTAAACGATAAAAAAGATCTTCGCGAAATTTACCTTCCTCAATAGCCTGCTCAAGATTTCTGTGCGTTGCAGCAATAATTCTGACATTGACCTCGACACTTCTATTAGAGCCTACGCGCTCAAAGCATCTCTCTTGCAAGACCCTTAACAGCTTAACCTGCATGGCCAAAGGCATATCCCCAATTTCATCAAGGAATAATGTGCCACCATTTGCCAATTCGAAACGCCCTTGTCTCGAGGTAATTGCCCCTGTAAAAGCACCTTTTTCATGGCCAAACAATTCACTTTCCAACAATTCAGCAGGAATAGCACCACAATTAATAGGAATAAAAGGTTTGCTGTGGCGTGACGATAGGGCATGTATATTTCGTGCTACAACTTCTTTACCTGTACCAGACTCCCCCAGTAGTAATACACTTGCCTCAGTATTGGCAACCTGCTCAATCAGCCGGCGTACTTGCCTAATTGAATCACTATTACCTACGAGACTACGAAACAAAGACGTTCGCTTTTCATGACTGGCTTGAGCGGAAGCAATTTCCTGAGCAATTTGACATTTATGCAAAGCCTCCAGCATCTGTGCATAACTAAATGGGAAACAAAGGTTAGCCAAGACGTTTTTAGTATAGTAACGACTCTCGGGTATAGGGGAATCAACCAATATAACGGGTAATTTGGGTGCATTAGTACCAAGTTCATCCAAAAATTCAATGGTGTCGTTATAAGAGGAACGGACGCCGGCTACAATGGCCTGAGCATTCTCGTAAGATTGGGATTGCCAATTACTATAATTTGCATGAAAACAGGTTTCACCCACAAAACTCAAGATAGTACTGAGCTTGTGACAACGTTCTTCGTTGTCATCAATGATATAAATTGCTTCATTGTTGCTCATAACCGCATCCCTATATCCTGGTTATCTAATGTTGAGTATTGGTTAACAACCAACAGACTGTCAAATAAATGACTATATTTTTTATTAGTGTCATAAATAGTTAACACGGTGTCTTTCCTTGTTTTTTCTATCGATAGCAATTGATGTAAGCAAATCCATTACATGCATTACCAAAACATAGTTTTTGATTACCAATAGCCTTAGTGGCAGCCACTTTATCTTGCTTGGCATATCGACGCGCGGACAAATAACCTAAGCGGCGACAAAATGAATAAGCCGCTCGCTCTCCGCACCCTTTTTGTCCGTCATAACACCAATCAACACGGTAATTATTATAACGGGGGTACACAAAGCGTCTTAAACGATAGTGGTAGGATTTTGGTGGTTTGTGGCTCATATTGGCAACGCAGCGAATAGTTTTAAAACCATTGCAACGCCAACCCTTGCACTGTGCCCTACATGCTGGAGAAGTAGACATGTAATTGGTTAAACCTACGTTATAATCAATAATTTGTTGATTAGCATAGGCATAACCCATTATCCGGCAATAACGAGTGGCTACTTGCATACCACAAATCTTGCCACCGAGCATACAATAATTCAAACGCTCCCCATGATAAGTAGGAAGCCAAAAACTGCGATAAAAATTATCTTTACTCATCCCTGCATAGGTATTAGGCAACATCACTATCGCCAATACACAAATTATGAGATATCGGTAAAAAACAATCATTATAACAATCCTTTAGTAACTTATCTCCCATGTTAGCCTATGCCCGTCAGCAAAAAAAGAGGGGATAAAACTAATCCATTAATACTGTGTTTTAATGAATCGATCTTGCTATAAAAAATGCGATGCGTATTATTTGTAATAACCTCATCACCCTACCATCTCTCTACAAATGAAAATTATATTCATAAATAGAATTTCTTTAAGAAATTAGTTTGCTCACCTCAAAAGAAACGAGTAATGTATAGATAAAAATCATTTATAAATGAAGACGTTTTAATATTGTCTGTAATCAAACCGTGCTGGATTCTTAATCCAGTATCAAAGTAAAAGGATAATTGCTTTGAATTGGAAATTACTTGTCTCCAAACGCTTTTTTTTGGTCATGACAGGTTTAACTATTATGATACTTATTCCCTGGCTGATTGTGAGTTGTGCAAAACACTTCTCCAAGCCGCCTGAGGTCGTTATTCCTTTACTGCACCAGGGACGCCGCCTGATTATTCCTGAAAAATCACCGCTACGAAAATTAATTACTATTCAAACTACTACCAAACAAACTATAGAAGATCCTTTTACTATTCCTGCGATGGTTGAGGCCGATCCAGCAACATTGATTAAGGTGCTACCACCACTTTTAGGGCGAATCAGTACGCTTAATAAACGCCTTGGTGATTCAGTCAAAACAGGTGAAATCCTGTTTACCATTGATTCTGCTGAGCTGGCTCAAGCATTGAGTGATGTAGATAAAGCAAAGGCTGCATTAGTATTTGCAACCCAGAATCTCAAACGCCAGCAAAAACTTACTGTCTCCAATATCGCCGCTCGCCATGATACAGAAGAAGCGCAGAATAATTATGAGCAAGCAGTCAGTGAGCTTGCACGAGCTAAAGCTCGATTAATTGAATTACGTGTAGAAGATACCGGCAATGACGACAAGCATGTCCTGGTAGTTCGCTCCCCTCTTTCGGGGCATGTTATCGAATTAAATGCTGCGATAGGTGGCTACTGGAATGATACAACGCAGCCAATCATGACCGTGGCTGATTTATCAAAGGTATATATTACCGCGAATGCTCAGGAAAAAGATATCGGCAACATTTACCCTGGTCAAAAAGTCAAAATAGTATTGGATGCTTATCGACAGCCTATACAGTGCGTCGTTCATCACATTGGCGCCGTCGTGAACCCCAATACTCGTACTGTCAATATTCAAATGATTCACGACAATAAAGATGGACGACTAAAACCAAATATGTTTGCCAAAGCAATCTTCTACGGTAATCCCCATGAAAGTATCGTCTTACCATTGACGGCAGTCATTCAACGAGGATTTGACAGTATTGTTTTTATTGAAACCGCACCCTGGCAATTTGAGACAAGAATCGTCAAAACCGGTGCGCAGCTTGACGAACACATCGAGATTGTTTCGGGTTTGCACGTCAATGAGCGAGTGGTGGTAACTGGGGGAATCATATTGAATGATTGAAAATTTAGTCACTCAGTGCTTTAAACGCCGCGGAATTGTTGTTCTTGTTTTTATCTTTGTCGCTTTCTATGGTTTTTATTGCTGGAAGCAAATCCCTTTGGAGGCATACCCTGATATAGCCCCCACCACCTCTCAGGTTATTACTCAGGTGAATGGACTTGCTGCCGAAGAAGTTGAGCAACAAATAACTATTCCACTGGAGCGCGAAATTATCGGCACACCCGGTATGAGTGTGATGCGCTCGCGCAGTACCTTCGGTTTATCGTTGATTACAGTCATCTTTCGTGATGGTGCACCAAATTATTGGTCCCGGCAGCGCCTGCTCGAACGAATTAACGATGTCGCCTTGCCTTATGGTGCCCAACCAGGTTTAGATGCCTTAACCTCCCCTATTGGTGAAATCTATCGCTACACCCTGCAATCACAGACACATACCCTGGCTGAATTATCCGAACTACAGTTCTGGAAAGTCATTCCCAAGCTTAAACAAGTTCCGGGTGTTGTTGAGGTGGCTAATTTTGGTGGCCTGACCACTCAATTTTTACTGGAATTTGATCCGATAAAATTGGCCAAATATAAACTTTCACTAGGACAAATTACACAGGCGATTAATGCAAACAATGCCAGCGCTGGCGGCAGTATTATGAAACGCGGGGAGCAAGGTATTGTTGTCCGTGGTGTGGGTTTAATTCACAACCTTAACGATTTTGCGAATATTCAAATAACTCAATACAACAATGTTCCAGTGTTTATTAAAGATATTGGCGAAATCAAGCTTGGTAGTAAGGAGCGCCACGGCATTGTTGGCAAGGATGAGCAAGGTGATGTTATCGAAGGGATAACACAAATGCTTAAAAAAGAGAACCCCTCACAAGTTATGGACGGTGTACATAAGACCGTCGATGCTCTCAATAAACACATCTTACCCAAGGGAGTGAAAATTGTTCCCTATATCGATCGCAGCGATTTGGTCCATGCTACTGTTCATACTGTTGGTAAAACCTTATTTGACGGCATGGCAATGGTTGCCCTTGTTCTACTGTTTTTTCTGGGAAGCGTGCGAGCAGCTGCGATTGTAGCTTTAACCATCCCACTCTCATTATTAATCGCTTTTATCTGTATGTATAATTTCGATATTCCTGCCAATTTATTATCACTGGGGGCAATCGACTTCGGGATCATTGTGGATGGCGGGATCGTAGTAATGGAAAATATTTTGCGCCGCCGTGAAGAAGATGAAAAAGCAATATTAACCGAAGACGATATTCTGCAATCAACCTTGCAAGTCACCCAACCAATTTTCTTTGGTATTCTCGTTATCATCACTGCGTATTCCGTTCTCTTTGCCTTCCAGCAAATTGAATATAAATTATTTTCACCGATGGCCTTTGCAGTAGGCTTTGCCTTGATTGGCGCGTTATTAGTAGCCTTAACACTAATCCCCGGTCTTGCTTATTGGTCCTATCACAATCCTATTCGCATCTATAAAAATCGCTTTCTTTTATGGATCATGCCGCGCTATGAATCGTTATTAGCGCGTTTGATTGGCAAGAATAAACTAGTTATGGGGTTATTTCTCTCTACTTTCCTGGTGGTTACCCTTCTAGGAATGTCTATTGGAAGAGATTTTCTGCCTTATCTTGATGAGGGTTCTATCTGGTTACAAGTCACTCTTCCTCCCGGTATTTCGCTGGATAAAGCAGCACAGATGGCAGCCGAATTACGGGCGGCTACTATGGAATTCAAAGAAGTGGATCATATTGTTACTCAAGTCGGACGTAACGATGAAGGTACCGATCCGTTTACACCTTCGCATATAGAATGCGCAATTACCCTGCATCCTTACAATACCTGGAAATCAGGATGGAGCAAACAAGAGTTGATTAAACATCTCCAAAACAGGTATGCACAACTAGCCGGAATTCAGGTTGCCTTTTCACAACCAATGATTGACGGCGTATTAGATAAGGTAGCAGGTGCTCATAGTGACTTGGTTGTCAAAGTATATGGTAATAATTTTCGTGGCGTCCGACATCTTGCTACATCAATTGTACAGCTTTTAAAAACGGTTCCTGGCGCCCAAGATGTCATTATTGATCAAGAACCGCCGATGACAGAGCTTCGCATTGATGTTGACAGAGCTGCGATTGCCCGTTTAGGGATCGACATCGCTGATATCATGGCACTTATTCAAACCGGTATTGGCGGGAGTCCAGTTACTCGAGTTTACATTGAAGATCGCAGTTATGATGTCGCAGTAAGATTCAATGAAACCGCCCGCAATAATCCGCAAGCGATTGGCAATATGTTGCTGACGACGGCCAATGGGGCACAAGTTGCATTAGGACAGCTCGCTAAAATTAGATTTGTAGAAGGTCAAACCACTATTACGCGCGAAATGGGTCGACGCCAACTAACCGTACGTTTAAACCTGCGGGGTCGTGACTTGGTATCCTTTACCAATGAAGCAAAAAAGCTGCTTGCTCATAATATTCACTATGATCATACTGACTATGAAATTACCTGGGGTGGGCAATTAGAAAACCAACAGCGAGCGCAAGCAAGGCTTGCTGTCATTATTCCTATGCTGATGGGGTTAATGTTGGTTTTATTATTTTCTCAATTTGGTAATTTACGCCAACCAGGTCTAATCCTTCTCGCAGTTCCTCTGGCAATGTTTGGTGGTTTAGTTGCCCTCATTCTACGCGGCATGACTTTGAACGTATCCAGTGCTGTGGGCTTCATAGCCCTGTTTGGAGTAGCCGTACTCAATGCCATCATTATGATTTCCAATCTCAATCGCTGGCAAAAAGAACATAAGGGCAGCTTGAAAGAAGCAGTTATCCACGGTGCCAAGGAGCGATTACGACCTGTTTTAATGACCGCTACCGTTGCGGCAATTGGAATGATCCCCGCCGCTACGACACATGGCTTAGGCTCTGATGTACAACGTCCTTTAGCAACAGTCATTGTTGGTGGGTTGGTATCCGCAACAGCACTCACACTCCTTCTTTTACCCGCACTGTATTATTTTATTGAAGAACGCATGATAGCAGGCAAAATTAAAAAAGAAATTCGTACAAACAGGAAAGAACCATGAGAAATGCATGGGGAATAAACTATCGCCACGCAGGCTGTCACCTCCTCTCGACAGTTATAGCAGCTATTATGTTAAACAGTTGTGTTATGGGCCCTGACTTTCATCGCCCCCTCCCGCCAAAAATAAAACAGTACACTGCTCAACCATTACCCGCTTCCACCATTTCTGCAAAAACTACAGGAGGCAATAAGCAATACCTGGTCAATAACCTGGACATACCAGCACAATGGTGGAAACTATTTCACTCCAAGCCGCTCAACGACTTGATAGCATCCGCCTTGCAGACTAACCCCGATCTAAAAGCAGCAGCAGCTGCCTTGCGTGTAGCACAAGAAAATGCAATGGCTCAACGTGCTACTTTATTGCCCTACGTTTCTGCCAATTTAAATCCGACTCGTCATCTAACTGCACATACCCTCTCCAGTATCGTTGCATCAAATGCCTATGTTTACAGTTTAACAACCCCTCAACTTACAGTGTCTTATGTTCCTGACGTCTTTGGTGGCAATATGCGGCAAGTTGAATCCTTGCAGGCGCAGGCCGAGACGGCACTTTTTCAGCAGGAAGCTATCTATCTGACCCTGACTTCCAATGTGGTTATGGCAGTTATCCAGGAAGCGTCTATCAGGGAACAAATCAAAGCAACCCAACGAAGTATAGCTATCGCACAAAAACAACTGGACATGATGCTGAAGCAACAAAGCGTTGGCCAAATTGGTGCCGTTGCAGTTGCTGCACAACAAGCAGCACTTGCCCAGGCACAAACCGTTTTACCCCCATTGCAAAAACAACTTGCCCAGCAACGTCATTTACTTTCTGTTCTTTGTGGTCATTTTCCCAGTGAAGAATTTGCGCAGAAATTTGAGCTAAGCTCACTGACTCTCCCAGAAAAACTTCCCCTTGGAATACCGGCACGTCTGATTGAACAACGCCCTGATATCCGCGCCGCAGAAGCGCAAATACACGCCGCAAGTGCACAAATTGGTGTTGCCATTGCCAATCAGCTGCCTAATATTGTAATAACTGCTGATGCTGGTAGCTCTGCGATTGAATTGGGAACCTTATTTAGCTCATTAACCAAATTTTGGGACATCGGCCTCAATTTGACCCAGCCGGTCTTTGATGCGGGCGCTTTGTTACATAAAAAACGCGCAGCGATTGCCGCTTATCAACAAGCTGTCGAGCAATACCGCAGTGTCGTACTTGCCTCTTTTCAAGACGTTGCCGATACCCTCAAGGCGATTCAATTTGATGCAATCAGTCTAAAAACAGCAGCCAATGCAACCCAGGCAGCTCGGAGGAGTCTTGCCATCGCCCAGCAACAATGGGAAGCTGGAGCAGTTGATCATCTGTTTGTACTAAATGCCCAACAGAATTATCAACAAGCTCTGATTACTCTTGCACAAAATCAGGCAAATCGTTTTATAGATACTGCGGCTTTATTTCAGGCACTAGGTGGCGGTTGGTGGAATCGTGACGTATGCTCTCCAATAAAGGCCTAAACTATTTGCCTACCCTATCGGTTCCTGGAGGATCTTATCTTGACCACTCGTAAACGGATTTGGTATCAAAGCTTTGTTGCTCCCACTGAGCAAGCCAATTATTTAAAGCATCTACAAGATCAATTGAATCAGTATGCGGACAAAGAATTTCAGTTTGAAGTGCATGGATTAACCCCGGCAGATAAAAACCTGCATCCACTTACCGAGTTTCGCTGTGCCATGCAAATTATTCGTAATGCCCTGCAAGCTGAAAAACAAGGTTACGATGCTTTTGTTATTGGTCATTTTCAAGAACCAGGCATTAACGAGATAAAAGCCTGTATAGATATTCCCGTGATTGGCCTAGGTGAATCCAATATGCTTCATGCCTGCAGCTTGGGACATAAAATAGGCCTTGTCACCATCAATCCTGTTTTCATTCCCTGGCATGAAAACCAAATTAACTATTATGGATTGCAACAACGAATTACTGCTGTTAGCGCTGTCGAGGCACAAGTTCAAGATTTTGAACACGCCTTTACCAATTCGTCTGCTTATCAAAAACTGCTTCATTCGTTTACCGAACAAATTAGACCGATGATTGCAAAAGGGGTAGAAGTAGTTCTCTTGGCAGGCGGCTTACCGATGTTGTTACTCGCTCGGCAAAAAAACTTAACTATTGATGGTGCAATTGTAATCAATGGCATAGCTGTTTGTGTCAAAGCGACGGAGATGACCCTCAAACTCAAAGAATTAACCGGAGGATTTATCAGCCGGCGCGGCATCTACCAAAAAGCCAACCAGGAAACAGTTACCGAATTTCTTCATTTACTCAAAGAAGAAAAATTTGATTAGGCGCCCCCTATGACCCCACTATTGGGCGAAGGGTTCAACCTATGCTTCCCTAGTAAGTTACTTGTACTTTATCTTGCCCCAATAAATCAGCGAGTTGAAGTACCAGTTCATCACTTGGTTTAACGCACCATTTCGTACCCATAGTCAAGGTAGCGCTGGCATTGGTGTTAGAATAACGGATTTGTACCACACAATTTCCCTGGTTAGCTTTTAAAATGGATTGCAAGGCTGGAAGTACATCTCCGTCGGCAGCTGTCATGGATAATAGGAGGCATTTTGCAAAACGCGTCCGGGCTTCTTCTATCGTATATAGTTGATTCGCTGTCATTTTGACCCCACCACTATAGTCATCAGTAGCGATTTCACCCTCAACAACGATCATCTGTCCAGTTTGGACATCCGTTTGTAATGCTTCATACACTTCGGAAAAAACAACAACGTCCAATTTGGCAGTAGAATCCTCCAAACCAATAATCGTTAGCTTTTTTCCGCGCTTGGTCATCACTCGTCTGATTCCAGTGACCAATCCACATAGCATTGCTTTTTTGCTTGCTGCCGGATTAAGTCGTGCGATCAAGCTGATAAACCCTTTAAATTCCTGGCAATATTGCTGTGCTGGATGCCCCGATAAATAAAGCCCCAGTGTTTCTTTTTCGCCATTTAAGCGCTGCATCTCAGGCCAGGGTTTACAGGCAACATAATCTTCTTGATTGCTTACATCTTCTAATAAAGAGAATAAATCAGTCTGACCACTGCTTTGGTTTTGATGTGTCTTATCCGCTACCTTTAACGCTTTTTCAAGGGACGCAAAGAGAACTGCACGATCAACATTCCACTCATCCATGGCCCCGCCTTTAATCAGGGCTTCCAGAACACGGCGGTTGACTTTGCGTAAATCCAACCGTTGGCAAAAACTAAATAATCCAGGATAACGGCCAGCCGCTTTTCGTTCGTCAACAATACAATTAATTGCCGCTTCCCCAACGCCTTTGATAGCACCGAGTCCATACAGAATTGTCTGATTATCAGCGACAGTAAATTGATAGCTTGATGTATTAACAGCAGGAGGCAAAACCTTCAGCTTCATTTGTCCACATTCATCAATAAAGGTCACTACCTTGTCGGTATTATCCATGTCAGATGACATAACCGCAGCCATAAAGGCAGCGGGATAATGTGCTTTCAGCCAGGCAGTTTGGTAAGCAACCAATGCATAGGCGGCTGAATGTGATTTGTTAAAACCATAACCGGCAAATTTTTCCATTAAGTCAAAAATATAGGTAGCGGTTTGCTCGCTAACACCACGGGCTGTAGCTCCTTCAGTAAAAATGGTTCGTTGTTGTGCCATTTCCTCTGGTTTTTTCTTGCCCATCGCGCGACGGAGTAAATCTGCAGCACCCAGGGTATAATTGGCTAATACCTGGGCAATTTGCATAACCTGTTCCTGATAAAGAATGACACCATAAGTGGGCTTTAAAATAGGTTCCAGATCAGGATGTGGGTACTCGACTTTTGCCCTGCCATGTTTTCGATCAATAAAATCATCCACCATCCCTGACTGTAAGGGCCCAGGGCGAAAAAGTGCGACCAACGCAATAATATCTTCAAAACAGTCTGGCTGCAGGCGATGGATCAATTCTTTCATACCGCGGGATTCCAGCTGGAATACGGCTGTGGTTTGACAGGCTTTCAAAAGCTCAAAGGTCTTCTGATCATCGGTTGGAATCATACTGATATCGACAGGTGATTCTCCTTGCTCGCGCTTCTGCTTATTAACGATGGCAAGGGCCCAATCAATGATGGTCAGGGTTCGTAAACCCAAAAAGTCGAATTTTACCAGCCCGGCTGCTTCTACGTCATCTTTGTCAAATTGACTGACTATCTGGGTGGAATTTTGTTCACAATAGATAGCGGTAAAGTCGGTTAGCTTCGACGGCGCGATTACCACGCCTCCAGCATGTTTACCGGCGTTACGAGTAATACCCTCCAGTTTTAGGGCCAAGTCAAACAACTCTTTGACCTCTTCCTCATCCTGATAACGGCGCCGTAACTCCTCTTCATCCTCGAGAGCCTTACTTAAAGTCATACCAATTTCAAAGGGAATTAATTTGGCGAGTTTATCGACAAAGCCGTAGGGATGACCCAGTACACGCCCCACATCACGCACAACTGCCTTGGCGGCCATTGTGCCGAAGGTAATGATTTGTGACACACTTTGCCGACCATATTTCTCAGCAACATAATCAATAACCCTATCGCGCCCTTCCATGCAAAAATCAATATCGAAATCTGGCATCGATACCCGCTCTGGATTAAGAAAACGCTCAAAGAGTAGTTCATACTGCAAGGGATCGAGATCGGTAATTTTTAGCGCATAAGCCACTAAGGAACCAGCGCCCGAGCCCCTGCCTGGCCCGACAGGCACGCCATTTTGTTTTGCCCACTGGATAAAGTCAGCCACAATCAAGAAATATCCGGGGAAACCCATCGCATTGATTACATCAAGCTCGATTTGCAAACGTCTGTCATAGGGCAACCGTGCGCTTTGAATGAACTCCGGTGGTTGATTACGAAAAATCAGGGCAAACCGTTCTTCCAAACCTTGTTTTGATAATTGGGATAAATACGCTTCAACCGTTGAGCCGTCAGGAATGGGGAAATTAGGTAAATAATTGTTACCTAAATCAAGTTTTAAGGTACAACGTTTACTGATTTCGACAGTATTTTCTATAGCTTGCGGTAAATCTTTAAACAACTCAACCATTTCGTCTGCTGAGCGTAAATATTGTGCTGCACTATATTGATGATTACGCCTGGGATCAGCGAGACTCAATCCATCGTGGATACAAACACGAGCCTCATGCGCTTCAAAATCATCTTTTGCGATAAAACACACATCATTTGTAGCAACCAGGGGTAAATGCAGCTCCTCGGCCAAAGCAACAATACGTTCATTATACTCTGACTCATCAGGGCGATCTGTCCGCTGTATTTCTAAATAAAAACGATTGGGAAAGATAGCTGCAAACGATTTGGCTAGATCATAAGCACCTGGCTCATCACCTGCCAACAAAGCTTTACCGATCGAGCCCTTACGGCCACCTGAGAGTGCAATCAACCCGTCGGAATGGGTTGCTATCCAATCGTGGTGAACGCGTGGTTGTCCCTGGTATTGCCCTTCCTGATAGGCTTTCGACACCAAACGCGTTAGATTGCGGTAACCCGTTTCATTTTGGCACAAGAGAACGAGAGACGACAGTTGCTCAGGGTTTTCCGGATCATGACAAGGCAAATCGCCACCAATGATAGGCTTTACTCCCCGATCAATCGCTGCTTTAAATACTTTAACGGCAGCAAAGAGATTACAAAAATCGGTAACAGCAACTGCATTCATCCCCTTTTCAACAAGCGTTTTCATTAATGGCTTAATGCGGACTAAACCATCAACCATCGAAAACTCTGTATGGACGCGTAAATGAACGAATCGCGGTTGCATAAAAAAGACCTATCCCCAAAATTATGACTGCACTCTACCGAAGACAACCAGGTAGAGCAAGCATGAAAACACCAAAAAATGGTAGCTCACCTTCTCATAGGCTTGCCCATCTTTGGAACAAAAAGAGATTATGCTGTAATAAAAAACATTTTGCTCAACTATAGTTGGTTATCACTTACCAGGGTCTGTTGCCATTTCGCTAGCTTGAATCGAAAAGCGTTGATTAACGAGCATCGCATCACAACCTACAGGAGAGTAAATGAGCAGCGACGCGCAGTAAATCAGCGCTTTTCGACCAAGATAGCAGAAAGTCCAACAGACTCTAGTTCCCCATATGAAAATAGGTGTTATACAAATTAATGTAAGCACTTCCACTTTCTATGCTGATTAATTGTTGGTTAATACTGTTTATTAAAGCCTGGTTGTGAGGTAAAGCAACGATGCCAATTCCATCAGCAACTTTCATAGGGGTTTCAAGGGCATCAAACTGATCCCCGCCATTAAGTTCCCAATAATTCGCTTCATTATTATCCAAAAATACAGCAGTAATATTTCCGCTAGACAAATCACTGATGAGTGATTCTATATCGTCAAAAAGTTTAACTTGAAATGTATTGCCGTATTTTGCAACGAAAAAGCGATAAAATAATCCGCGACCAGGTTCCCCACTCTCTTTAACTAATCCAACTGTGGATCCCTGCGGTATATCCTTGATAGCGTTAATTTTGCTACTTCTTAAAACGACAAATTGCCCCTTACTAAGTAAATAAGGATAAGAGTAAATGTATGGATCACCGTCTGGGGAGGAGAGGTAAAAAGGGATACTGTCAATACCTATGTCTATGGATCCCTTCAGTAACTCCTCGAACAGTTGGTAATAAGGCATTTGTATCAAAGTGCATTGCTGATTCATTCGTTGACAAATGAGTTTTATTAATTGAATTTCAAAACCCTGATCAAGGGAAAGAACATAGGGCGGATCAAATTTAACAGTTCCCACACGAATATCTGCATAAGCAAAACTGGATAACCAAGTAAAAAACAATACGCTAATAAAAATATTAGTCCATCTCAGGTAGCCAACTTTTATTTTTGGGGAAACTCCATTATCCATTCTTAACTCTCATCTCAATGAGCTTATAAAAACATACATCCCTTATAAGCTAATAATAGCTGACTCCCCCAAATTTTAACTTAATTAATTCTTAAGCTTAAGTGTTTTACACTAAAAGCAAATCAAGAGGAGACTATCATGTCTAACAAACTGTTATCTGAGCGTTTGATGGGTGAATTAGATGCAATTGGCGTTCCCAGTTTAATGACTGAGCGAGTTCAAGCATGCTCCAAACTATTTAAATTACCCAAATTTAAAATTGAAGCACTCTTGCATGGCGTCATTTTTGAATCCAAATCTATTCAAACCATTGCTGATGAACTGGCAGTCAGTGTGGAGTGGCTATTGGGTGACAATGATGCCAAGAAGAAAAAACATTAATTTTTGTGATTGGAAGAAAGGCCCTGCCGAGTTTAAAAAGCAATATAACAACTTGCCGATAAACTCGGTATAGCTTGCGGGAGTTTCCGGTTTTGATGCAAGTACGAACTTTAAACAAAACCGGAAAGGCATTTCTAAAAACCGGCCACTGTCCGATCAAATTAAAGTAGTACTCCAAAATTCACCCTGTTGTATAACTACGAATAAAACGATTTTGATAGGTCAATATGGAAACTCTAAGTTCTTGCTTGATGCGGATCAAAGGCATCTCGTAGCGCATCAGCAAAAAGATTAGAGGCTAAAACGAGGGTAAACATAAAAGCGAAAGCTGAGATCATTGGCCACCAGACAATTGGTTCTCTTGCCAGTTCTAACCGGGCGCCGTTGATCATGTTTCCCCAGCTGATAGTCATTGGTGAAACCCCGACACCGACATAAGAAAGTACCGCTTCAGCAAGCACCAAAAAACTAAAATCCAACACCAAGGTAATTAATACAATGTGCATAACGTTGGGCAGTAAATGTTTACGAAGTATAGTCAAAGAACTACTTCCCAAAGCACGGGCAGCCATCACGTAATCCACTTCTCTAAGCTTTAAGGCTTCAGCACGAAGCAAGCGGCATAAACTAGTCCAACTGGTTACTCCCAAAATCAGGCACAACGCAAATAAACGCGCATCGGCATTTTTACTCAGGGTGGAAAATTGTTGCGGGTGGTTGGCAATGTAGGTCTGCATCGATAATACCGACGCTGTAATCAGCAATACCCCAGGAATTGAGCTAAGCGTGGTATAGAGATATTGAATTAGATCGTCAATGATGCCACCAAAGTAACCTGCTGCTATGCCGAGTATTAAAGCCAAAGGCAACATGAACAAGGTTGTCAGAATACCTATAATAAGACCGGTACGAATACTTTTTACCGTGTAATAAAAAATATCCTGCCCGATTTTTCCCGTACCTAAAAGATGCAATTCCCGCGACAGCCAATAACTGAAGAGTAAAAACATAACACATAAAAAAAAGGTCACCAGAGCAGCCACGCCCGCTTTTTCAGGGCTAATGTGCCAGCGCTTTTTGGTAAACCTCTTACCTGCAATCATAAGCAACCAGAGCACTAGAGTGAGACTAACACTCCATGCCAATGCCTTCCCGAATAGTTGTTTAATTCGCCAGAATTTATCGGTCTCATTCTTTATCTGGGCAGGTGGGTATTTTAAACGAGGGTAGACCTGCTCTACTTTATCACCAACCCAGACTGTTTCTACACTGTATAAATTTAATGCCAAGGGGGCTGAATAGGTTTTTTCAAAACTGGCTCCTAACGGTGCCATTACTCGATCCAGCAACGAGTCGTTTTGGTGCAAATGAATGGAGTCGATAACACCAATAGCGAGAAAAAAACACAGGACAATACCGGCACTTACAGCCAGAGGCCTCCTAAAAATGCGCTTAAAAGCCTGTCTGGTATGCACTTTACGCAAACTGACAAGCGTGACTATTAAACTAATTATTAACACGCCAAGAAAACATTGATCGGTCCATAACAGTTCCATCTCAGTTCAACCTCACGCGTGGATCAACTAGCGTGTAAGAAATATCAGTCAAGATTAAGCCGACAATGTAGAGAATCGATCCTAAAAACACCATGGCCCTGACAATAGCAAAGTCCTGTTGCTGAATCGCATCAATAATATAGCTGCCTAACCCTGGTACGCCAAAAAATGATTCCAGCACTAAACTTCCCATAAATAAGGACGGAATAATCACAACAACACCGGTTAGAATAGGTAAAAGTGCATTCTTTAACACATGACGAAACAAGACGATTGATTCTGATAATCCTTTGGCACGTGCTGTTTTCACATAATCCTTATTCATTTCTTCCAAAAATAAAGTGCGGTACCATCGCGAGCCGGCGCCTACCCCCGCCAAGACTGCAACGAGTACTGGCAAAACAATAAATTTAATACTGTCTAAACCATCATCATAACCAGAGATAGGAACTAACCGCAGTACCTTACCGAAAATATATTGGCCGCCGATAATATAAAAAAGACTGGAAATGGACATGAGGATAATACAAATAACAACGCCACTTAAATCCAGGTAGGTGGTGCGAAAAAAGGCCATCAACATCGCAAAAATAATATCAGCCAGCATCCCAAACAGTAAGATGGGAATCGCAATCGCCAAACTAGGCCACATGCGATGGGAAATATCATAGCTGATGTCTCTGCCGCCATCAGAAATGCCAAAATCAAAGGCAAACAAGCGCAGTGATTTTTGGAAGAAAAGCGTCTCGGTAAATTGTTTGATTCCTGGTTTTTCAGCATTATAAAAAAGAGGCAAATCATAACCTCGCTGCACTTTCCACTGCATAATCGCTGCTGGCTTCACATATTTTTGCCCTAACTGCATGCGCGCCATGTCATCCGGTGAGTTCACCATAAAGAATAAGGCGAAAGTGATCACGTTAATACCCAGCAAAATAGGAATGGCATAAACAATACGGCGCAATAAATAATAGGTCATCATTTGATTCTCACAGCGCTCTGCTTCTCTTTGCGGCGATAAGCAATCAACAAGGGCAGTAAAGTTAAAACAAATAATATCAATAACAACGCCAAGGGCCAAAACACCGGCTTATTCCAACGTTCCCGTAATTCATTACGCAAATCCACATCAACAGCAAGGTACTTCAGGGTATTACGACTAAAGGTGCTTGGCTTAGTGGCTGACACCCATTGTTGACTTAAAATTAACGTTTCCGAATTGATTCCCCACACCCAGGGTGCGTCATGCCTGACAATCTCAACCATCTTATCAATGAGTAATTGCCG
Organism: Legionella feeleii; assembly: GCF_001467625.1. Classification (GTDB taxonomy): domain Bacteria; phylum Pseudomonadota; class Gammaproteobacteria; order Legionellales; family Legionellaceae; genus Tatlockia; species Tatlockia feeleii. Next base: position 64,390 of record NZ_LNYB01000016.1, on the reverse strand, counting down.
CTGCCGATCATTCGGATGATTTTTCATTAATTCAAATAAACGATCATAACGACGATTGGAGTAATTAGCAGCGTTTTCACCGCCATGTTTCACCTTACCATTTGCCGTATAAAGCATGAATAGAAAATTTTCCGGATCAGGATAATCCGCGTTCCAACCCCAACTAAAAATTTGCGCGTTTCCACTCCGCATCTTGTCCTGAAAACGATTATACTGCGTCGCCCGCACATTCAGATCAATGCCAATTTTAGCCAATTGCTTGCGCATCCAATCGAGTTGCGCTTTATCATCCGGCCCGCCAGTGATGGGTACATCATAATGCAAAATTAACGCTCCACCGGTCTTGGGATTGCGTCCACCTGGATACCCTGCTTCACGCATTAAAGCCTTGGCATCAGCAATATTACGCCGTTTGGCTCTGCCTGCCTCCCAACGATACACATAAGGATTAATGCCTTCTTTCCCTTCTTTATAACCAAAAATACCCGGTGGGATTGGACCTTGTGCAGGATTACCACGACCGTTATAAAAAATGGCAATATTCTCATCAAAATTGACGGCAATCGAAATCGCTAACCGTAATTTGCGCGCTCGCTCGCTAGTGCCCCCGACCACACTATCCAGCATGTTAAAGCCCAAATAATAAAGCGCTGGATCAGTGGTTTGGGTCAAACTCATTTTCTTTTCGACCATAGAGGGTGTTAGCCTCGGTTCGCCCGTCGCACTGATCTGAATCGCCTGATCAAAACTATCCTCACTCACTCCCGACGTATCATAATAACCTTGCATGAACTTATTCCATCTCGGTATCGATTCCTTTTCCAAGGTAAAAACAGCTTGCTCAATTAAAGGCAGGCGCTCACCGGCATGCGATAAATAACCCGCATCAATATCTTCTTGTCCACCATGAGAAGGAAAATAGTCCTCACGAAAATTAGGATTTTTACTGAGCACCATCTGCTTGTTCGGATTATTTTCACTCAGCATGAAGGGACCTGTTCCAACGGGATACCAATCAAACCCTAAATTATTATCATCCATTCCAGGTTGTGAATAGAAACGATCCGCTTCCCAAGGAACTGGAGCAAAAAAAGGCATAGCCAGCCAAAACAAAAATTGCGGATACTGCCCCTTAAGGGTAATCTCAAACGTGTAATCATCAATTTTGCGCAAACCAGCCATGCCATATTTTCTTAAATCGACAAAATCGTTCGGATTAATCACCATTGGCAAGACACTGGCAAACTCCCTAAAACCAATGATGTGTTCACTCATTAAGCCATAGATCGGTGAGTTAACCGATGGATTGGCCAAACGTTTGATCTCATAAATATAATCATCGGCAAGAAGCTCTCGCGTTCCCGTATATTCGAAATCAGATAAACTGCTGATATCGTTCTCATCAAGATAATCAGCCGGTAATTGAAGATAGCGGTAATTACCCTTTTCATCCTTCGCGAAAGCCGGATGCGGTTGGAAGAAAATACCTGGCTTGATATGAATGGTGTAGGTTGAATAAGCGACCTCGCCTTCATCGGGATTGGAAAGTTCTTGATTTGAACGATCGAAATACCGGACTTTTGGCATGCTGGTGGCATTCAGGGGCACCAGTTGGTAAGGGCGCAGCAAATAATCGTATTCCACTACCGGCTCATAAATTTGCGATGTGAACTGGTATTCGTTGCTGGAATAAGATTTTGCTGGATCGAGTGTTTTGGGTTGCTCGTTGAAAGACGAATAAAAAATTTTCTGCAACCGCTCGTTTTCTGGATAAGGATTGTTTAATACCCACCCGGCATAGGAGGGAAGTAACGTACTAAACAGTATTAAGAATACGATCCCTTGTCTGGAGAATACTGTCAAAGTACAAATCCTGATATACGATAATACAAAGGTCTTATGATGTGAGTCACCAAGGTTTTAGTCAAGTAGGGTGTGATTAAAGCTGGCGAAGAAATTCATCCTCATCAAGCACCTTAACACCAAGTGCCTGGGCTTTATCAAGTTTCGAACCCGCTTCACTCCCTGCAACGACAAAATCGGTCTTGGCCGATACACTGCCAGCAACCTTGGCACCAACCGCTAATAGACGCGCTTTTGCATCTTCGCGCCCCATACTAGTCAACGTTCCCGTGAGTACCATGGTCTTACCATGGAAAGGATGATTAACATCCAATTGCTTACGCTCTTCTTTTGGCCAATGGACACCTAAAGCCAATAGCTTATCAATCACCTCGCAATTATGTGACTGGGCAAAGAAATGCACCACGTGATAGGCACCAATAGGCCCAATGTCCCGCAATGCCATGAGCTGCTCTGCCGTGGCACTTTTTAACGCGTCAATGTCAGAAAATTCAGTCGCCAATACGCGGGCACTGACTTCTCCCACTTCCCGGATACCTAACGCATAGAGAAAACGGGCAAAGGTTGTTTGTTTACTTTTCTCAATGGCAGCCAATAAATTCTCCGCCGATTTTTTCCCCATCCGCTCGAGGTTAGCTAACGTATCCAGATCCAGGGTGTATAAATCAGCGACATCACGGACAATCTCCTGGTCGATCAATTGCTCAATAAGAACTTCACCCAAGCCATCGATCGCCATTGCTCGTCTCGAAGCAAAATGCCATAACATTTGTTGGAGTTGCGCCTTACAGAATAATCCGCCAGTGCAACGGGCGACTGCCTCCCCTTCTTCTCTGAAAACGCCTGCACCACAAACCGGGCAATGAGCCGGCATCTGGATCAATTGGGTATGATCTGGCCGTTTTTCCAATACAACGGAAACAACTTCCGGAATCACATCACCCGCACGGCGGACAACCACCGTATCGCCAATACGAATATCTTTGCGTTTGATTTCATCCATGTTGTGTAAGGTCGCGTTACTTACAGTAACTCCGGCTACACTCACAGGATTCAATCGTGCAACGGGCGTTAATGCCCCAGTCCGTCCGACCTGGAAATCAACAGCATGAATCTGAGTCATTTCCTCACTGGCAGGAAACTTGTGTGCGCAGGCAAAACGCGGTGCACGAGCCACATAGCCTAACTCCTCCTGCAACTCGATATCGTCGACCTTGTAAACCACGCCATCGATTTCATAGGGTAACGACTCTCGTCTCTCTAACATCGATTCATAGAATGCAAGACAACCTGCAAAACCGTGCACCGTTCTAGTTTCACCAGAAACCCGAAAACCCAAGCTCTGCAACCATTGCAAGCGCTCAAAATGGCTATTTGGCAATGACCTATTTTTGGGCTCATAACCACCAATACCATAACAGTAAATCGCCAAAGGCCTACTTGCGGTAATTGCAGGATTTAATTGGCGTAAACTGCCTGCTGCCGCATTTCTTGGATTAGCAAAAGTTTTCTCACCATGAGCACGTGCTTTTTTGTTATAAGCTTCAAAACCGGCCTTCGGCATATACACTTCGCCACGAATCTCAATCAACTCAGGGGGATCATCGGTCAATAATTTTAACGGAACAGCTGCAATCGTTCGAATATTATTGGTGATGTTTTCACCGACAGCCCCATCACCCCGTGTAGCCGCACAATCTAATACCCCATTTTTATAGGTGAGACTGACAGCCAAGCCATCCAATTTAGGCTCACAAGTAAAGAGCAACGCTTTCTCATCCATCTCCAGACGATCACTCACCCGTTTCATAAAGGCTTGCAACTCGTCTGTAGAAAAAACATTTCCCAACGAACGCATCGGTTGCAGGTGCAAAACCGGCTCAAAAGCACCGGCAGGTTTACCACCGATCCGTTGTGTTGGTGAATCCGCACTGACATATTGCGGATATTCTGCTTCCAGTTTCTGTAATTCCTTAAAACAGCGGTCGTATTCAATGTCAGGAACCAAGGGGTCGTCGAGTACGTAATAGTGATAATCATAATCTCTGATACGAGTTCTTAACGTTTTGATTTGATTGAGAATATCCTCATTCATTCATGAACTATCCTTTTAAGATTAACTAGCGGCGGTTTTCCACAGGGAGTGCTATGAAAACAAAGGGATGGTAGTCCCAACTACCAGCTAACCACAATCATCTTCGAAGGAGACAATGATGGCTGACCTCATGGTATTTCATTTGTATTCCTTTTTTCAACGTTTCCCTCGTATGAAACGGCATATTTTCCCTATGCTGACTACGTGACCATTCGGTTTTGTTAGCTTTTTACGCAAATAAATCGCTTAAAGACCACTGGCGTTTCCAATACTCACTGCACCAGTAACAAAAGTTATGTCTTGCTCGTGTTCTGCTAAAAAGCACTGAAATCAAAAATTTTCTGAGCGCAATACCCTGTTGGGCAAGGCATTCAACCTGCAGTTGCTATAATAGAAATACCTACTTTTCAGGAGATTCTGATGTCCAAGATAACCAAAAAGCAGATTGAAGAGTCAAAAAAACCCAGCAAAATTAAACCCGATGATTTAAAAAATGTTTCTGGAGGCGTTAAAGATCGCCCTCTCATCCCTAAAAGAAAACCATATAGGCGCCCCCCGGGATAGAAACTTATTTTGCAGTGAATCGGGGTTAAATGCCAACCTGTCCTGCTTGCAACCAATCTCAAACCCTGCTTGCAACCAATCTCAAACCCTGGTTGTAAGCATCGCAGGCACTTTGCTTTTGCGGTAACCATTACATCTGCAGGGGTACTGCCCTATGTTAGGTAACATTTGAAAAATAATATAATCAAGGAAGACCACCCTAATTTACGCACAGTTCTCAATCCCTGGAGACATCCTTATTTTTTCTTGCCAATGGAATGACAATTACGACGTAAAAAGCCAATAATTCGACATTTAACGTGTTAAATTTTATTGTTATTTTTTAATCTTGCTGTAAGGCAGATGAGTGTGTTATAGATGGGTGTGATTGACTTTTAAACAAGGATGATGAAATGGACTTCCCGCGTTTTTTTGTCTGTTTTTTTCTTTTTCTGGTTTCTTTTGGAGCTTGCTCGGAAACGCCAGATAGGAATATGGGTATTGCTTTTGTACATGGCACCAATGACCATCGCGAAGATGCAGATGGTGGTTATTGGAAAAGGAGTTTTATCAATTCACTGGCTTCAGCGCTTCCCAATCCAGCAAACCACTACATTGTTCATTGCGATTTTAGCCATTACATGTGGCATGAAGAAGCGGCAGGATGCCTGGCTAGCCAATTACTCGAATTTGTTCATGAAAAACAAATTAAACATTTGACGGTTTATACCCATTCCAATGGTGCAAATGTCATGCGCTGGATCCTTTCCAATCCCACCTATGATCCGCGTTTCATGCTTTTGTCTAAAAAAATCCATCATGTCATTGCTATTGCACCATCCAGTGGCGGTACACCATTAGCTGACGAAGCAATCGATGGCAACGGCTTTGAGGACGAAGTAGCCTGGCTACTCGGTTACCGCAATGATTCCGTGAAGCAACAGCGCGTTGGTGATATGGCGCTCTTTAATGATGAAATGTTATTTGGTAGTAAAGGACGGCCCTCTTTACCAATTCCTTTTCATGTTATTGTCGGCTCCGATGTTAATGCCTCACCGTTAGACAAGGAAAGCTATTGCAATCAATATTTATTGAATGCGGCATTAAAAATCACCCAACATTATCTGGATGACTGCTCAGATGGTTTCTTGGATTGTGATTCACAAATGACCGCCGGTCTTTTCTGGTTTTATGATTGGCAAAAAACGAAACAACAAACCCCCTTGAGCCATAATCAAAGTCGCCATTCATGCTTTGGTTTGGACGATATTCTACGGAAAGCACTATTTGCACAAGGAGCAATTCAATGAGAGGTCAGCTATTTATTTTAACACTATTGGGAGCACTACAGGCGCAGGCAATGACCTTCCCGCAACAAGCACTCAAACCCTATGATTGCCAGCGTTGTGAAAGTCTCCCGCGAGAGACTCTCAGTACAAGTTGGCCAACCAACAATAATCCTTTAGGGCATAAAACAAAGCATCAACAAAAAAGTCGTAAATACAAGATAAAAACAACCTTTGGAGAATTAAAAAAAGGGGTTGTTATCAACACACAGGCGCCTGGCGCCATCATTCGTATTACGCCTCTAAATCGAAAATTACCTGCCAAACCTGACTTTCGCATTAAAAATAGTAAGGGGGTTGATTTGACCCTGATTGAAGCCTCTGCCTTGTTTTCCAAAGAAGAAGCGCTACAAAATACTATCTTTAATGGCCGCGATCTAATTCTCTTACAATTAAAACCGGAATTAGGGGCCGGGGAATTTGTCTTAAGTAGTTCTACACCCACGTTAAAAGATAATGAAGGCTACCTTATCCATGTTTTTGATAAGGATGCAAAAACCTATTTACACGTCAAGACTGACAAAGCCCACTATCAATATGGGGATGAATTAGTGGCTACCATTTCTTTTCAAGATGAAGAGCAACACTATCGTATCGATGCCATTGATGCCTCTTTAGTCAATGCCAATGGGGATACCATTCCTTTAAATCTGGAAAAAATAGAAGATGAAAACTACGAAGGACATGCAACCCTCCTATGCGATAAAGATAGCCAGGGAGGAAATTGGTATGTGGAAGTCAAAACGACTGCAACACTTAACGCGCAAACCGTTAAGCGACAAGGCCACTCTGCATTTTCTTATATCATTCCCTCTGCAGCAATTCGGGAAATCAAAAAAGCAGGAACTGCCCCGCTAGCTTTTTCTGCGCGCGTTGAAGCAGCTACTGATAGCCGCTATGCCTTGCAAGTCGTTCTTTATGGCAGTGATAAAGCAGGAAAAATACACCCCATGCAAACAGCCCAAACTGCCGCTTGGCTAACTGCCGGCCTGCATGATTTGGATTTTTCATTTGATTCCGAGCTAAAAAGCAATTATAAAGCTCCCTATTATCTTGGCTATGTTCATTTAACCGATTTGGGGCAATTAAAACAGGTTTTTGAATTCAATACGCCAATCGCACTCACTAAACTAGGGGAATAATGGCTTATTTTGCTGACTTTCCATTGCTTGAGGGCATCGCCATAGCGATTGCCCTCCAATTCTGTCTTTTATTGTGGCTTATCCGTCGTCAATACCAACAGCGTCAAAACATTGAAACCCAGCTCGATAAAACGCAGCAACTGTTCACTAACCAATTGCATCAGTTGCATCTTGAATTGCAGCAAGGTTATCAAGCGAGTCAGCATAGTATTAGCGAAAAAATTATGCAGGGCCAGTTAACGAGCCAGCAATTAATCAGTGACATTGTACAACGACAAATGACCGATGTCAGGGAACAAATGAGCCATAGCTTTAAACAGCATGCCAGTTCGCTTTCCTCTCATCTGCAAACGTTGACAGAAGAAATACGCAATCATCTTCATAGCCTCACCCAGCAAGTGAACCATAAATTAACCGAAGGCTTTGAGAAAACATCCTCAACGTTCACTGATGTCGTTAAGCGCTTGACCATTATTGATGAAGCACAGAAAAAAATTACGGAGTTATCTAGCCATGTGGTCAGTTTACAAGATGTCCTGGTAGACAAACGGGCACGCGGTGCTTTTGGTGAAGTCCAATTATCAACGTTGATTGCCAATATGATTCCCAGCACCCACTATCGAATGCAACACACGCTGAGCAATCAAAAAAGAGCGGATTGTATTTTGTTCCTGCCTGAGCCGACAGGCAATGTTGTCATCGATGCCAAATTTCCATTGGAAACTTTCCAAAAGCTGATGATTACGGATGCGACCTCCGTAGAGCGAAAATCATTGCAGCAACAATTTCGTCAAGATTTGCAAAAACATATCAAAGACATCGCTGAAAAATACATTATCCCTAATGAAACCACCGATGGCGCAGTCATGTTTATTCCTGCCGAAGCCATTTTTGCTGAAATTCACGCCAACTACCCAGAAGTGATTGCCCTCGCCCAACGCTTGAAAGTCTGGCTTGTTTCACCCAACACCTTAATGGCTGTCTTAACGACAGCAAGGGCTGTTTTAAAAGACGATGCTACCCGTAAACAAATCCATATTATCCAGAAACATTTGCATGCCTTGGCCGATGATTTCCAACGTTTTGACAAACGGATGGACAAATTATCCAAACATATTGATCTTGCTCATCAGGATGTCAGTGAAGTCAGTACTTCGGCAAAAAAAATTACCCAACGTTTTCAAAAAATTGAATCGGTGGAATTGGACATGCAAGAATTAGAAAAAACGATCCCGATGCTTGATTCGGTAGAAGACTAGCTTCTCATAGATTGCTTCAAGGAGCACAGCTTTCCTCACCCAGGATGGCAGTTATTTCTTCCACGGATGAAGAATTGGCTGATAGGGCATTACCTTCCATTGCATTGAAATATAATGCCTGGTTGCATGCAACCAGGCTTTCAATGAATCATTCTTCTTGTTCCCCAACCTTACAATTCAATGAGTCCTCAAAAATAATGTCATTGTTAGATCAAGAAGATAACTTCTTTTTAATTCCGTACCTATGGTATGCTAGAAAAATATTAATTGATGGGATCCCTCATGCGCCTAAAGTGTTGTCTGCTTGCCATCACCTTTTTTTTCCTTACTTTCTCTGTAAACGCCGAGATTATTTCCCCCAATGATCCTCGATGTAGATACGACCAACCTTACATACCAAGCTGTGCCAAAACTGTATGCTGTGGTGATATGGGTGGTATTAATTACTGCGATTCTTCAGCAGGCCGCTATGTGTGTAACAATGGCTATTTCTCATCCTGCTATTGTACTCGACATGCGGTGATGGATTTACAAAAATTGCAAGGTTGCTGTTTATGGCAAGGCGGGGTTTTCTCCACAGATGAAACGGGACTCGTTATTTGCAATAACGGAGGTATCTCCCAAACTTGTAGTGGGGAACCACCCTATCAACCTATTTCAAGCTGGCAATAATCTGTCAACCTGTCGTGCTTTATGCACGGCATCCAAAACTACATTGCCTGACTCGCGCAGATGGGAATCACCCGATTCTCACCTGCATGTAAAAGAGCCAATAGACTGGACAAGCTATCCTGCAAACCGCATAATTCTTCTATTTAGTGCGGCGCAAGCATGAACAACACCCCTCTTATAGAAATTAAGCAGATCGATAAAGTCTATGGTGGTGCTAAGATACTGAATAATATTTCTTTATCAGTATATAACGGCGAATTCCTGACCCTGCTTGGTCCCTCCGGCTGTGGAAAAACTACCCTGCTGCGTTTGATCTCAGGCTTTGAGCAGCCTACAGCTGGCGCTATTTATATTAATGGCCAATGCGTTAATTTGTTACCACCACAAAAGCGTGATGTTCATACCGTTTTTCAAAGTTATGCTTTATTTCCCCATTTAACCGTTTATGAAAATGTCGCCTTTGCCTTGCGTTGTAAACGGGTTAAGGAAAGTGAAATTGCGCAGCGAGTTACAGAAACCCTGCGTCTGGTGCAGCTAGAAGCCTTTGCTGAACGTAACATCAAACAATTAAGTGGCGGTCAGCAACAACGTGTCGCAATTGCTCGCGCAGTGATCAATCGACCGCAAGTGTTACTGCTTGATGAACCATTAAGCTCGCTGGATTATCGCTTACGCAAAGACATGCAATATGAACTTAAGCAATTGCAAAAAGCGTTAAAGATGACCTTTATTTTTGTCACCCATGATCAGGAAGAAGCCCTGTCCATGTCGGATAGAATTGTTATCTTTAACCACGGCCATATTGAACAAATCGGTACACCAAGAGAAGTGTATGAAACCCCAAGCAATCTTCATGTGGCAATGTTTATTGGTGAAGCCAATATTTTCGATATCACTGTTGATGCGTTGGAAGAGCAAGACTTACTCACCAAAATTGAATCGGTCACACTACGTTGTAAAAACACAGCCCGATTTCAACCAGGTGATAGAGCACACCTCATCATTCGACCTGAGGATATTCGGGTGTGGAGTCTTAATGAAGTAGAAGATACGCAAGAAATGCTGCCAGGAAGGATTGTCGATATTGTCTATAAAGGGTCTACCGTTGATCTCAAAGTAGAACTACCCTCTGGCAAAATCATCAACGCATCGGAATTTTTTGATGAGGACGATGATAAGCTGGAATATGTGGCAAATGAAACGGTTTGGGTCGAGTGGTTACCCGGCTGGGAAGTTCTATTACCTTATGAACATCAATAATCTTGGTGCTGAGGATTAAGATGAAAGTTAAATCACCTTCTCTTTACTTGACTTATACCTGGCTATTCATTTTTAGCTTTATTCCCTTAGGTTTGGTCTTGATAGCCAGTTTTTTATCGCGAGATAGCAGCCATCTGGTGAACTTACCCTTTACATTAAACAATTACACAGCCCTACTAACCCCTGTCTTTGCCAAGATTTTTTTTCGTTCCTTATTGATTGCTTTAGTTACCACGGGATGCTGCTTACTTATTGCCTACCCTTTTAGCTATTTACTGGTTAAATCAAAACATCAATCATTATTGTTATTATTGATTATTATTCCCTTTTGGACGAGCTCACTTGTACGTACTTACTCCCTAATTGCCATACTCAAGTCCAAAGGAATTATCAACGCCATTCTGTTGCAATTACATTTGATCGATACCCCACTCGCGTTACTATACTCTAATTTTGCAGTTATCAGTGGGCTGGTTTATAACTTATTTCCTTTTATGGTCTTACCTATTTTTACCAACATGGAGCGTTTTGATTTCAAACTGATTGAAGCAGCGAAAGATTTAGGAGCCAATAAATGGGCTATCTTTTTTCGCGTGTTCTTACCCAATACCGCCAGCGGTATTATTGCAGGCTGCTTATTGGTGCTATTACCCGCAATGACTTTGTTTTACATCCCTAACGTACTGGGAGGGGCTCGCTCTATTTTGTTAGGTAATTTAATTCAAGATCAGTTTCTGGTGTTAGAGAATTGGCCGCAGGGCTCAGCAACCTCGGTGGTATTAACAGTCCTTTTACTGATTTTATTAATTATTTATCGTCGCCAGAGTAAGGAGGTATTGCATTGAAGGCCTTGGCGCAAAAAACATTTTTGAGTCTTGTTTATCTCATACTTTATTTTCCTATCCTGGTTTTGATCGTTTATTCAATCAATAACACCAAGTTTTCCCTGCAATGGCATGGCTTCTCCTTACGCTGGTATATAGAACTTTTTCATGATCGCGGTTTATGGTCTTCTTTTCTACATTCCATTATATTAGGACTCGGCGCATCCATTGCAGCCACTACGATAGGTGTACTAACCTGTGTCCATTTGTTTCTCTTTCGCAGTAAGCACAGCCATTTCCTATATGCCTTATTATTATTGTTGATTATTATTCCGGATTTGGTTCTTGGTGTCGCCTTGCTTTTATTTTTTAATGCCAGCAATATTCCTTTAGGTTTTTCAAGCTTATTAATTGCACATATCACGTTCTGCATTCCTTTTGTGGTGTTAACCATCAACAGCCGCATTCATACCCTTGATCCCAATATCTATTTCAGTGCTCTGGATTTAGGGGCCAGCCGTTGGATTGCCTTAACTAAAATTCTGCTGCCCTTATTATGGCCAGGCGTTTTAAGTGCCTTTTTGCTTTGTTTCACTCTATCGTTCGATGATGTCATTATCAGCTATTTTGTTGCTGGCCCTGATTTTAATATCTTACCTCTCACCATTTATTCCTTGGTTAGAGCAGGGGTAACCCCGGAGCTGAATGCCTTATGTACAATTACTCTGCTGATATCGATGGTATTAGTTATCATTTCACATCGCTTATCGGGTAAATCAGTATGAAAAAAATTCTACGCTTTTTTCTTCTAATGATATCGGCTTCTTTTTCTGCCCATGCCAATAAAGTGGTCAATGTCTATGTCTGGGGAGGAGAAATTCCCAAAAAGGTAATACAACAATTTGAACAACAAACAGGGATTAGGGTTAATTTTTCTACCTATGACAGTAATGAAACGATGTATGCCAAATTAAAAGCAAGTGGCAAAAGTATTTATGATGTCATCCTTCCCTCTGCTTATTATGTTGAGCGCATGCAAAGACAAGGTATGCTCACACCACTTGATCAAGCTCGTTTACCTAATCTTGCCAATTTGGATGAACGCTTTACCAATAATAACTATGATCCAGGCAACCGTTATAGCGTACCTTTAATTTGGGGGGCTACGGGCATCTTTTTCAATCGAGACTTCGTCAAAATGACACCGCGTAGCTGGAATACCCTCTGGCAAAGTCGTTGGCGCCGACAATTGATGTTGCTCGATGACTCGCGAGAAGTGTTTGCTATTGCCTTGATGAGCCTCGGATTTAATCCTAATGATAGCGATCCCAAACACATTGAGGCGGCCTATCAACGCCTGCTGGCGCTGGTTCCTAATATCAAATTATTTGCCAGTGACAGTATTCAGGCAATTATGATCGATGAAGATGCCATAGCCGGCTCTGCCTGGAATGGTGATGCTTTTAAAGCTCATGCAGAAAATAACAAAATTGACTTTGTTTATCCAAAGGAGGGCTTTGTAATTTGGGTTGATTGTTTGGCAATGCCTCTTAGCCCGCCGCATCCTGATGAAGCCTATCAATTTATTAATTTCATGCTCCAGGCTGAAACCAGTGCGAAAATTGCACTCGCCGAAGGGCATGCGATTACCAATGCGAAAGGACGCGAATTATTACCTAAATCAGTGAGTGAAAATAAGGTTGTCTACCCCTCAGCCGAAACACTTAAGCGCGGCCACTTTCAACGCGATGTTGGTGAAGAGACTTTGGCACTCTACAACCTTTATTGGCAGCAATTAAAACTGGCCTTTTAATGCTGCATGGCTATAAGGTGATTAATCCGAGGGGAAAATGATTATTAAGATAACAATCTTTTTGAAATACCTTGAGATATCATCATAATGTTTTCAATACTCATTCCTACTTTTTTGGAACCAAGCTGATCGTTTATTTGTTTCCATACCGCATCGGAACGAATACACTCCAAAAAATCATGCCCAAGCCAGCTAAGGCGAATTAAATGGAACCCATGCGGAGAACCACCAGGCGTTTTATGGATTTTGCCTTTGATTAATCCCGCTTCTTCCAGTATTTCCAAATGGTAGGAAATTTCGTTGTGTTCATCCATAGGAAAACTGTCTAATGTCAACAGTGCATTAGGTGAAAGCTCTTCCACTTTGAAGAGAATATTTCTAATCATATCCCAATTACGTTTCATAATTATCTAACATTAGTTCGCTTATAAATACTATAGTGTGAATTTAGGAATGTATAAATTTTCCGAAATTCTACAAACATCCAAAAATCATTAGCCAAAACGATTAGCACTAAATGGTAAGGGATTCGTTATCAAATCGGAACCCGTCATCATCTCGGCAACCAGACGCCCAGTCACAGGACCCAACGTTAGCCCATGATGGGCATGCCCAAAAGCAAACCATAGTCCTTTATGGCGAGGAGCCTGGCCAATAATGGGAAGCATATCCGGGGTACATGGGCGGCAGCCCATCCACGGTTTTTCTTCAAGTCGTTTGGTAATAGGGAAAAGCGTACGTGCAATAGGCTCTACACAATTAAGTTGTACTGGCGTCTTTCGCGAGTCACGAGGCGCAAATTCAGCGCCCGTCGTTAGCCGGATTCCGCGTGTCATCGGAGCCATAACATAGCCATTTTCCACATCCAAAACCGGGTGATTGAGGCATGCATCCGGTTTCATATCATAATGCATATGGTATCCACGCTTAACAGCTAGTGGGAACCGATAGCCAAATCGAGCACTCAATATATCCGACCACGGTCCTAAGCTAATCACAGCAGAATCTGCTTTAATCTCGCCCTGCTCTGTCTTGAGTGTCCACTGATCAGATAGCTTGCAGGCATCGCCAAAGAAAAAGCGCCCGCCAATACGCTCAAAGTGCTTTGCATAAGCAGCAACCAACGCACCAGGGTCACTGACCGCCTCAGACTGCGTATAACGAAGGGCGCCTAACAAAGACTGGTCAAGATCAGGTTCAATTTGGCGTAAAGTCTCGGCATTCAATTCCTCAAATTTGGCACCATGCTCGGCCAGGCATTTTTCAGCAAACCTTGTTTCAACATCCTGCTTTTTTGCACTACGAAAAACCTTAAGCCATCCCCCGGATCGAAACAAATGTTTAGCACCTGCTGCCTCAGCCAGCGAATGATGTTCCGATAAACTATATTGGATTAACGTAGCATAAGAGCGAGCAATCTCGGCGTGGCGGGATGGGTGAGAGTGAAACCAGTATTTCCATAGGAAAGGTGCCAGTTTTAGTAAGGAAGTTAGGTGATATCTGGCCTCCGGTGAGCGGTTCAAAGCATATTTAATCAGGGAACCAATATCCCTTGGGAAAGCATAAGGATACACACCTTCACGCTGAATTAGTCCGGCATTGCCAAACGACGTTTCACTTCCTGGAAATTTCAGATCCACCAAGGCAACAGAACGTCCGCGCATTTGTAAATGCGTGGCAACCGATACACCAACAATTCCGCCGCCAAGCACAAGGGCATCAAATTTCATAGGCCAGGCTCTCCATTGCTGAAAAAATGTCATATAAAAGTTCGCCTAGCATAATGGCCAATTTTACCTTAATTAGCAAATCATTGTACTAATTTCAGTTTGATCGTTTCCTAACAAGACATTTACTTAATTATTTCTGGCGGGAGCAACAAATTTACCTAGTGACCTGACACTTTTTACAGCTTGAAGAAAATTTGGATGCATTGGATTAATGATCAGATTTTTTTCTTCATGAACCATTACTGAAGGAACTGCAAGGGCCAGATATTTTTCTTGATTAAACAAATGAATTTCAGCAAATTCTCTTGTTTCATCTGATGCAGGACATAAATTCCACTCTTTAGGTAAATCTGAAATATCTGCATAGAAGGTTAATTTTTCAGGAATTTCTATAGAAAATCTATAATAGCTATACCCCGAAACAGTTAAACCGTGGTGAGCCAACCATTCTAACGTACATAACGAAATAGACTGAGAACAATAGATTACCTTTCTACCCTTATAGCTCCATCGCCCTGAAACATATATCCCGCCTTCTCCGGAGAATACCTGCCCAACACTCTCACTCTGTGTAGCACGATACCATAATGTCATTAACCATATATTCCATATTTAATTTGCATTAATGTTTGCTCAACGAGCCGATGACCGACTTCAGTATCTAACAAATCCATAGGAGCCTGATCTCCTAATGATGGAATTGGTCTATAAAGCCAATTCTTTGCTTCATTTTTGCCTATAACTTCTTTTGCTAGTTGCGCTACAGAAATTAATCTTAAAAACTTTTCAGTTGTAGATGGGTCCAGAAGAGCATGGGTTCTTTTTTTTGCAAAATAAGTTGATTTGGGAATTTGCAAACTATTAAGGATATCTTTCACAAAAAAAGACCATTCATTAAGAAAATGCTCAATAAGTTCTGGTGAAACACCCTCTCTTATTATCTTAATTTCTTTAATTGGATCTTTCAGATTATTTATTAATTGGGTCGCACGCATAATACCTCCCGCTTGCTATAGTATAGTACAAATTAAAACCCAATCAAGTCCAAAATTGGAATATCCATTCGCAAGATGCTCTTAGTCTGGATAAAACGCCAAGTTTACTGACTTGTGTGAGGGCTTTTGCTAGAATCTCCACAAACTTATCGCCCCCAGAGTGTCATGTCTGTTAGCCATACTCCCATGATGCAGCAATATTTACGCATCAAAGCCGATTACCCTGATATGCTTCTCCTTTATCGCATGGGTGATTTTTATGAGCTTTTTTATGATGATGCCAAACGCGCAGCGCAACTGCTCGATCTCACCTTAACTCATCGAGGGCAATCGGCCGATAAACCAATACCAATGGCTGGTGTTCCTTATCACGCAGTTGAAAATTATCTGGCACGCTTATTAAAAAAAGGCGAATCTGTCGCCATTTGTGAGCAAATTGGGGATCCAGCTACGAGCAAAGGCCCTGTTGAGCGCCAGGTCACCCGTATTATCACACCAGGAACAGTAACGGATGAGGCGCTTCTCGATGCGCGACGAGACAATATATTACTTGCCATTCACCCTCAGGCTAAACAATATGGCCTGGCTTGGGTCGATTTAAGTGGCGGCCGTTTTCACTTGTTACAAGTAGCCGATGAAGAACAACTTATTGCTGAAATCAATCGTCTGCAACCAGTAGAAATTCTGCTGCAAGATGCCACTGCTATCAATTGCCTACGTAATAATGAGCGGGTAAAAATTCGCCCGGCATGGGATTTTGCCCCCGAACGAGCCCGTCAACGTCTATGTGAGCAATTTGCAGTTAGCGATTTGAGTGCTTTTGGCGAAAAAGAATATGGCAATGCCTTCCCCGCGGCAGGCTGTTTATTGGCTTATCTAGAAGCGACGCAACGCCAGGCTTTACCGCATTTAACCAGTATAACGCTGGAACAAAATAGTGATTATTTGCAATTAGATGCTTCCACACAAAAGCATTTAGAATTATTTGAAAATTATCAAGGAGGACGAGAAAATAGCTTGCTCGCCGTTCTTGATTACACAGCCTGCGCGATGGGTAGTCGTTTACTAAAGCGCTGGCTTGGCAGGCCCCTGAGTCAACATGGTGCAATCCAGCAACGTCAGCAAGCAGTAAAAGAACTGATTGAGAAAAAACAAGATACTCTATTACACCCACTCTTACGACAACTCTGTGATGTAGAAAGAATTGTCTCCCGTATTGCGCTCAAATCAGCCAGACCTCGTGATCTGGTGCAATTGCGGCAGACTTTGGCTCTCTTACCCGAATTGCATGCAATAGTTGCCCAAAGCAAGGCTTCCTTAACACAAACACTGGCAGGACAATTAGTTACGCAGCCAGTATTACTCAACCTCTTAACTGCGGCGCTTGTCGATAATCCACCCATGTTAATTCGTGATGGTGGAGTGATTGCTACGGGTTTTGATGAAGAACTCGATGAATTAAGAACCTTAAACAACCATGCTGCGGAAAAACTTATTGCCTTGGAAAATGACGAGAAAAACCGTTCCGGGCTCTCGTCGCTCAAATTTGGCTATAATCGCGTGCAAGGCTATTACATTGAGTTATCACGCAATCAGGCAGACAAAGCCCCGGCTAATTATCAACGTAAACAGACGTTGAAAAATGTTGAGCGCTATATCACGCCGGAATTAAAGTTATTTGAAGAAAAAGTCTTATCCGCAGAAGTCAAAGCCCTGGCAAGAGAAAAATGGCTGTATGAAAATTTACTCGAAGAAATACAACAATACATTACTTCACTCTCTCAATTGGCACAGGCAATTGCCCAACTTGATGTACTCAATAATTTTGCTGAACGAGCACAAAGCCTGAAATGGTGCTGCCCAGAATTAGTTAGCAAACCCGGCATTCACATTCATGCCGGACGCCATCCGGTGGTTGAACAAGTTCTGCAACAGCAATTCATTGCCAATGATTTAGAGCTGGATGATAAACAAAATATGCTCTTGATTACCGGCCCTAATATGGGAGGTAAATCGACCTACATGCGCCAAAATGCTTTAATTGTCTTGCTCGCACATCTAGGGAGTTATGTGCCGGCCAGGCAGGTACAAATAGGTCCTATCGATAAGATTTTCACACGCATTGGAGCTAGTGATGATCTGGCCTCAGGACGCTCTACCTTCATGGTCGAGATGACTGAAACAGCCCATATCCTTCGCCAGGCAACGTCTAAAAGCCTTGTCCTTATTGATGAAATAGGCCGGGGAACCAGTACTTATGATGGGATGGCCTTGGCCTACGCAACCTGTATCTATCTGGCTGGCACTGTCAAGGCCTACAGTTTGTTTTCTACTCATTATTTTGAATTAACCCAGTTACCTGAACAAATGGATCGCATCAGAAATATTCATTTACAAGCCACATTGGCAACAGGCCGTATTGTTTTTTTATATCGGGTAGAAGAAGGCCCTGCCAATCGCAGCTATGGCCTCGAAGTAGCGCAACTTGCCGGCATTCCCGCCGAAGTTTTGCATCTTGCTACTACTCATTTGGATCTGGTTCAACAACAGTCCCCTCAACAACCAGCCCCTGCAATTACAGTGAAACCCTTGCCACCTGTACTGAGTGAGTTAGCGAAAATTGATGCCGATAATCTTTCAGCTCGTGAAGCACTCGAATTGGTCTATCGTCTAAAAGCATTGGAGGTAAACGAAATCACAGATTAGATTTTTTTCAAAATTTAGAACCTGCCTTGTAACTACGGGACTCGAATACTGAAAATACTGGCATCGAAAGAAGTCTACTGAGGTAATATGTTATCGCTTTATGAATAAAAAAATAGGTCTCATTCTATTGCTTCTGACAGGATTGCCCTTGCTCCTTGGGGCCAGCAGTAATAAGAATCCATTTAATATTCGTGGTGTGAAAGGGAAATTATTAAGTAACATCCAATTACGCTTAAGTGAACTGAATGAAACCATTTCACTGAGCCAGGAAACGGATGCAGAACTTCGTTTGCACATTGCCAAAGCGATGCAGCCCTATGGGTATTTTAAACCACAAATTCACATAAGCAGACAACCTTTACACATTGCAATTATACCCGGGCCACAGATGCTTGTTACCAAGGTGCAGGTGTCAATTCGAGGGGAGGGGGCACATAATTCGGAGTTAACCAAGCTAATACAAGACTTCCCTTTCAAGGAAGGTAAGCCCTTGGATAGCGCCCAGTATGAAGATGCCAAACAACGTCTCGTTGGTGCTGCGGAAAATCAGGGTTATCTACACTCATCATTCGAAAAAGCTGAAATTCTAATCGATCTAAATCGGTATAATGCCCAGATTATTTTGTTATTTAATACAGGTCCACAGTATTATTTTGGGCAGGTAAAATTTGATCCCACTTACATCTCGCCGGAATTGCTCAACCGCTATCTCCCCTTTCACTATGGCCAACCCTATACAACAGAACAACTATTGACGTTAAATAACTATTTGGTTGATAGCGGTTATTTCAGCAATGTGACAATCAAACCGCAAGTGAATGGTCAGCGCTATATTCCTGTTGATGTTCATCTGCAACGCGCAGATCGCATTAATTATTCATTAGGCCTTGGCTACGGTACTGATACGGGCATACGAGGCCGTGCGGGCTTTCACGTTGTCCCCGTAAACCGGGCCGGTCATAAATTTAATGTCGTAGGTATAGGTGCTTATAATGAAAGCTCGCTGCAAGCACAGTATATTATTCCAGGACAAAATCCAGTAACTGATCAATACAATATCAGTACCAATTTAGCGAACATGAACTATAACGCCGGTTATAGTGATTCCGTACTAACCTCAATCGCGCAACAACATACTTTATCTGATTTTCAACGAATATTGTCTATTAATGGTTTGTATGAACGCTTCCACTATACCAGTGCACCTAAAATTGAAAAACTCAGTGTATATCCACGTGCAACGTTCACCTGGTCTAAAACGACTGACAAACTTTTTTCCCCCAGTGGTTATAATGTGACAATCAATGGTTTGGCAGCTAGTAGAGCTATCTTATCGGAAGTCAGCTTTGCGCAGGCATCAATTAACGCCAAGGCTGCGCTCACCTTGCCGGCCCTACGCACACGCTTTTATTTTCATACTATTCAAGGGATAACCCAAATTTCAAACATCAATGAATTACCTTTATCCCTGGCACTGCTACTTGGGGGAGCCGATAACCTGAAAGCCTATAGCTATAACTCGCTTGGTCCTGGGAAAATTCTCAGTTATGGCGGCATTGAAATTCAGAAAGAAACCGTGGACAAATGGTATCTTACAGGTTTTTTAGACAGTGGTGATGTCTATATGCCAAGTTTGAAACGTTTACAAAATGATGTAGGGATTGGTTTAATGTGGGTATCACCCGTTGGACCAATTAAAATAGGTTTCGCACAAGCGGTGGATAACCATTTTAATCGGATTAAAGGATGGAAACCAAGGTTTGTCGTAAGCATGGGGCCTGATTTATAAATGCGTTTCCTTATTACTGCACTGCGATCCACATTCTATAGCTTGTTTTTGCTTCTTATCCTGGTGATTAGTCTGTTCATTTTCCTTGTAACAACTACCCCAGGACTCTACGTCACTGCCAAACTGGCAACTATCTTTTTGCCCGGCCAACTTCATTTTGAGCAATTACAAGGACGTTTAATTGATCATCTTTCGTTTAAACATTTGCGCTATCAGCATCAACAATTTGCAGTGGAACTCAGCAATTTCAAGTTAAAATGGCAAGTAAGCGCCCTGTTTCACCATCAAATTACTATCGAACATCTAAACGCCGATAGTTTAACGGTTGATTTATCTCCCCGGAAGGATGGCGCTGAGAATGCTAACACTCAATTACCACAATTACCATTTGCCCTGTCTGTCAAAAACGCTTTTATCAAGCAAACAAAGATTACCCAAGCCGGCATGATCCATCAAATCGATGCGATCAATTTGCAAGCCAGGCTAACAAGCAAGCAATGGAAACTTAAAAAACTGGCAATGAACCTAAATCAAATTGCTATTATTGCTGAAGCCCAACTGCAACCACAACCGCCCTTTACCGCGTCAGCCGCATTGCAATTTAAGTCTGCCAATAAAACATTTCCCTTGGAGGGCAAACTTGATTTAGGTGGTGATTTTTTTCTTTATCATTGGCATGGTGAGCTCACTAATCCCGCCCAACTTACACTCAATGGCACACTAAGAAATGGTTACGAAATACACACCACTGCGCAATGGCATGAGCTCTTGTGGCCGCTTCATAAAGAATATAGTCTGGAGAGCAGCAAAGGGGAAATTCATGTCGATGGTTCGCTAGGGGACTTAACACTGAGCCTCAAATCGACTCTTAATTCCCCGTTACCTGCAGAATGGGAAGTAAATGGCAAAATTACTCCACACAGCATTAATGCGGTGAGTACGATGAAATCAGCACAAGGCCGTATTGATTTTAACTGCGTTTATAATGTGCTGAATAGCCCCAAAATTCAGGGCCACATGACAGCGCAATCCTTCGATCCTGAGGTAAATCCGCTATCCTCGTTACGGCAATTGAAATTTAGCACAGCGTTTGCCGGCGATTCCCTTGACCATTTATCCCTCAAGAGCGACTTAACTGCCCGCTACCGCGACAATTTATTGAAAGCAGCCCTCCATTATCAAAATCAACAGTTAAAGGGCAAAATTACCTTGGGTGCTAATCAATTACGACTATCGGGAAAAGCGCCTTATCAATTACAGGCAACTGCCAGCCTCCCTCAACTGCAACAACTACATCCTGATTTAGCTGGCTTAAAAACCTCAATTACTGCAAAAGCTTCGTTAAGCAGTGCAACAAAGGGAGAAGCCCTAATCAGTGTTCGCCCAGGCAGCTATCAATTACCAGATGACAGCTTGCTATCGAGCCTGCCATTTACCGGTGGCGAATTTCGTGTACGTTTAAATCCGCAACATTTACTTCTCAACGGCAAATTAACGATTGATCCACACAAGCAAGTAGTTCTTAATCTTGAATTACCACAATTTCAGTTGCACAAAGGTTTGGCAAATGACCAAAGCCTGCGGGGCTCTCTCCGTCTAGACGTTAATTCACTGGCTTTTCTTAGCAATTTAAATAAAGAGATTAGTAAAGCAGAAGGACAACTCCATGCCATTCTAAATGCGAAAGGCACAATTGCTAAACCGGTTATTGATGGACTTATCCAAATGGAAAAAGCCAGGTTTTCGTTACCCAAACAAGGCCTTGAGCTCAATCCCGTACAAATTAAAGTTCAAAGTCAGGCACAACGCTGGGAGACACAAGGCTCTGTTGTTTCAAATGGCAGACCATTAACCTTAAAAGGTAACGGTGTTTTTTCACCCGCTGTTAGAGGTACAATAACCCTTAGGGGGGACAGTTTCCCCATAATTAATACACCGGAATATCAAATTAATGTCTCCCCTAACCTAAACTTCGAATTTACTCCGACATCACTGGCTATGAAAGGTACCCTCCTCATCCCTCAGGCCCAGATTAAACCCCAATCCTTTAGTAATTCAGTTAGCTTAACTGGGGATGCGGTTTTTGTAGGTGAAGAACAACCGCCTCTCAATCCTTTACATCTTGATACCGATGTCCGTGTTGAAATGGGGAGCGACGTTGCTATTGGTGTACAAGGCTTACGTGGTTTTCTTACGGGTGCTATTCGTCTGCGCCAACTCCCGCAAGGCCCTTTGACTGCCAGCGGTGAATTAAATATTCGTGATGGTCAGTACAAAGCTTATGGACAAGATTTGACAATTAAACAAGGTCAACTACTGTTCACGGGTGGTTTAATTGATAATCCTGGCATTCATGTACGAGCCGTCCGCCAATTCACCAACGCAAATAGCGCGTTTGCAGGTTCAAATGAATTACTCGATTTTAATGCAACCAATGTAAAGACGGTGGATTTCGGTAGTAAAACAACCGTAGGAATTGAGGTCACTGGACGATTGAATGCACCTAAAGTAGCACTATTTTCTAACCCCCCTACGTTGCAGCAAGCAGATATTTTGTCTCTACTCATTCTAGGAAAACCAATTGATCGTGCTAATAAGAGTGGAGGTCAATTATTACTTGCAGCAATATCCTCTATGAATCTTGATTCAGGGACAGGAGGATTACAAATGATTGACCAGGTAAAACAAACCTTGGGATTAGATTTCAATTACGAAACGAATTCGAAGTATAATTACGACACCAAGCAAACTATCGAGAAAAAATCGGTCATTGTAGGAAAATCATTGTCCAAACGTTTATATCTAAGTTATAACTTTGGTTTGGCACAATCAGATAGTAACGTCCTCACACTAACCTATTTGCTCAATAAATTTTTTAGTATCCAAGTCAATGCCAGTCTTACTGCAAGCGGGATTGATATCTTATACACACGTCGCAAGGAATAATAGGATGACCAATTATCAACTTCCCCTACGTTTAAAGCGAATGCGCCGCAACCCGGCTGTGCGTGCCATGCTACAGGAAACGCATTTACACCCTCAACAATTCATCGCTCCTTTATTCATCAGTGAGACTATCACTGAGAAAAAGGAAATTAAATCAATGCCTGGGCAATTTCAATTAACACTCAATTGCTTACCACAAGAAATTGAAGAGCTCTCAGCCCTGGGCGTTCCTGCAGTATTACTCTTTGGTATTCCAGCACATAAAGATGCCGAAGGCAGTGCTTCTCTCATGGCAGACGGCATCATTCAACAAGCCATACGGACTATCCGCAATGTCAATAAGGAGATTTTGATTATTACCGATGTCTGTTTTTGTGAGTACACCAGTCATGGTCATTGCGGTATTTTACATGGTGAGCAGATAGATAACGATGCAACCTTGACCTCATTAAGCCAGCAGGCAGTCAGCCATGCCGATGCCGGCGCCGACTGGGTAGCCCCAAGCAGCATGACAGATGGCATGGTAACAGCGATTCGCCAGGCTTTGGATGAGGCTGGCCATCTTAATACAGCAATCCTAAGTTATGCAGTTAAATACAGCTCAAGTTTCTATGGTCCATTCCGCGAGGCAGCGCAAGGAGCACCTCAGTTTGGCGATAGAAAAACCTATCAAATGAATCCGGCTAATGGCCATGAAGCCTTACGAGAAGCCGCTCTTGATTTGGAGGAAGGGGCTGATTTATTGATGGTTAAACCAGCAATGAACTATCTCGATGTCATTTTTCGGCTCAAACAACATTATCCTGAAATTCCTTTGGCCGCCTATCAAGTCAGTGGTGAATATTCCATGCTAAAAAATGCAGCAGCTCAAGGTTTAATTAATGAAGAACAAGCCATGATAGAGAGTTTGCTTGCTATTAAACGTGCTGGGGCAGATTTAATTATTTCCTATTTTGCCAAAGATATTGCTCGCATATTAAACAAAAAATAGACTTCTTGCGAAACTCGCTGCAGTGCGGGCAGCGCAAGGAGAAACGGCGCGCAGAACCGCAATGTACATGTCCGTACATGAGGATGCGAGCACCGGATCGACGAAGCGATGCCCCAATGCAGTAGCGTATAAAAATAGACTTCTTGTGAAACTCGCTGCAGTGCGGACAGCGCAAGGAGAAACGGCACGCAGAACTGCAATGTACACGTCAGTACATGAGGATTCGAGCACCGGATCGACGAAGCGATGTCCCAATGCAGTAGAGTTTCAAAAGAAGTCTGATAAAGGGTTGTCACTAACCAAGCATTACCCTATAGTAAACCCGCACAGAATTCGTTGTAAACGATGGTAATAATAAAAAAAGAGCGGCCTATTTCCTCCTGACCGCTTGAAAAAAAACCAATTTTTAATTACGGAGTAAAGATATGAATCGATTGTTCAAAGGTTTGTCTGTTGCAGCTTTAAGTCTCGCTACTAGCGCAGTTTTTGCAAGTCCAACTTATTTGATTATCCATAACAGAACGAATGTAGAGTCAAACGCCTATATTGATGGCACTATTGACTCTCATCAACCTACTAAAGCGAATAGTGATGGTAAAGTTCATTGGGCAGTAGTCAGAATGATTTGCTTCGGACACATTACAGGAGGAAACTGCGGCGCATTAATTAAAATGGCAACGAATACTCCAAACCCAGTAAACCTAGGCTGGTTAAATTTGAACATCGAGTCAGGTGTTATCACACCCTCAGAAATTCGCGCTAATGGTTATACCATAAAAGTGAATGGCCCGGGCGAAGCGACTATTACCAAAGATTAAAATAAAAAAGCCACGCAATGCGTGGCTTTTTTTAGCTTTATACTATTACTTCGTAGCAACCGGAACTGGCTTATCAATAGTCCAGACAGCTTGAATACCAACCAAATCTGCGTGTGCATCAATATCAGAATTAATATTGTAAGTACTGAAGGAACTAACAGGATCAGTTCTGTTGATTCGGCGATCACCGGTAGCAAAGAGGTGTGTATACCCTACATCAAGACCGATTTCTGGCTTTAATTGATAATGCGCACCAATAGATAATGCCCATCGATCAGAATCGGGGATACGGATGCTACGATGCAGATTAGTGGTTGGAGTCTGATCATAACCACCGCCAACACGTAACATTAACTGCTCATTCACATGGTAGTTAGCCCCGAGTGCAAAACGCCAAGCATTGTCATAATCTTCAATAGAAGCAGAAATAACCTTGACCACACCCAGTACTGGCGCGGAAGTAAGTGCGTTATTTAGCTGAATAGTTCTTAGAGAATGCCAGCCCGTATAAACCACTGACCCTAAGAGAGCTAATTTCTCATTAACATCTTGATAAGCACTTAAGGTAACAATTTCCGGAAGATCGATGTCATTACTGGATAGATTATTGCTCCATATCGTGTTATTTGGAGTCGCCGTTGCTACTGAAAACGGGTTTATAACGTTAAACCCAGGTGACGCATAACGACCGCCCAACCGGCTGTATCCATTAAATTTATGCTTCATCTGTGACTGGTAATTTAAACCAATGCGAGTGTGGTTATCATTAAACATGGTTAACACACCAGCGTGGAAACCGATACCAAACGAGTCACCCTTGTTGTAACTCATTGAGTCCACAAAACTTGGTGGGAAACCAAACGCCTGCATTAAGGCGGGCTCACCGAGGATGCGATTAAATTTAACACGCGCATATTGGAAATCGATACCACCACCCAGAGCAAGGTTCTCAGTCAATTTGCCACCAATTTCAGGAGACACATTGGTAGTAATCAATTCGCTGATCGTGGCACCATAACGAACCTGGCTGGTTTTATCCCAGTCAGTAACCAAACCAAACGGGGAAACGATACTTAAACCAAAGGTTGCATTTTCACCTAAAGGCAGAGCGTAATGAAAGGAAGGAACTACGGCATCTTTAGCTCCCTGTATTCCACTAAACGTTTGGACAAAAGGAGGAAGACCTACCGTTCTGAAAGTACTTGTACCAGTTAATTCAGATGATGGAAATACGCCTACAGCACCGACAACCACTTGTTGCTGCCTAATGAGTGCCAAACCTGCTGGGTTGTACCAGCCAGTTGACGCATCAGCCGCTTCTGCTGCCACACCCGCAGCGTAATTCCCTACGGCTGAAGCAGTACTTTCTGTGTACAGGGAAAAGCTCCCCGCGTTGGCAATACTACTTGCCATCATCGCAACGACAGCTGCGCTGACGATTGTTCTCATGGGTTTTTGCATGCTCTTCACTCCACACTCCTTAACGTTAAAATGCATCCCGAGATGTTTGCAAAAGACTGATGATAAATGAATTGAAACTGTTTTCAAACGATTAGAGAAAAAAATTTCCTAATAAAATCATTAAAATAGTCACGATAAATCCAAGGTGTAATTATTAAATTCACATTGGAAATTAATTGCCATCTTGTTACAGCCTTTTGCTTGTATCTATTCATCAGTCCATGTTAATGTGTTCTTTTTTTGCACGGACATAATCATGCAACAAGTCGTTACGAAATTTGGCGGTACCAGTGTTTCTTCTCTTCAAACCTGGGAAAATATAGCAGCCATTACTAAACAACATATTGCCAATGGCGTACAGCCGGTTATTGTATGTTCAGCCCTCACGCAAATTTCAAATAAACTAGAGCAAGCCATCAATGCTGCTTTATTAAACCAGCACCAAACGATTGAAGCGGAGATTCGCAACGGCCATATGGAATTAGCTCAAGCCTTGCAAGTTTCTCCTGAACTGGTTACTACTGAGCTGGAACAATTGCATCAATGGTTGACTGGTATTGCCCTTCTTAAAGAAGCTCCGGCAAAAACCCGGGCACAAATTTTAAGTTTGGGTGAGTTAATGATGACTCGTTTAGGGCATGCATTTCTGCAACAAAGAGAAATCAATTGCCTGTGGTTCGATGTCCGTGAAGCATTAATTTCTACAGCAATTCCCGGCGGCGATGCTGTCAATTACCTTGCGGCAAGATGTAATAGCGAAGCTAATCCAGCGCTCAGTAAAAAACTGCTTGCCAGTGGCGCAGCGGCTGTTATTACACAAGGATTTTTTGCAGCGAATCCACAAGGAGAAACGGTGTTACTTGGTCGTGGAGGCTCCGATACCTCAGCCGCTTTATTGGCCGCTATCCTGCAAGCCAGTGCTTGTGAAATATGGACTGATGTTCCCGGGATTTATACAGCCAATCCTCATCAATTGCCGCATGCACGCCTATTAAAGCAATTGAATTATGATGAAGCACAGGAAATTGCCTCGATGGGCGCAAAAGTTTTGCATCCCAATTGTTTACCTCCGGTACGCCGGGCAGGAATCCCTATGGTGGTCAAATTCACGCGCATGCCAGAACATTCAGGCACGCGGATTTCTAAAGAAAGTGATGATAATGCTCCCCCCATAAAATCTATTCAGGTCAAGCATAGTGTTATCCTAATTTCCATTGATACGCTTAATATGTGGCAACAAGTTGGTTTCTTGGCTGATGTCTTTGCAGCATTTAAAACGCATGGTTTTTCAGTGGATCTACTCTCTTCATCAGAATTTAACGTCACGCTTTCGTTAGATAGTAATGCCAAATTACGTGACCGTCGGGCATTGGATGCTTTGCTCGCTGATTTGAATCGCTTCGGCCGCGCTAAATTGATTGAACCCTGTAGCGCGGTTAGTCTTGTTGGCCATCATATACGTACCGTCCTACCCCAATTGGGGCCAACCCTTGAAGTATTCGATGCGCAACAAGTTTACCTCATGTCCTTGGCTTCGAATGATTTGAATTTAACCTTTGTGGTTGATGAGTCACAGGCTGACAAATTATGCCAGAAACTGCATAGCCTGCTGATTGAAAATAACCCTCAAAGTTTTTATTATTCAAAAAGTTGGCAAGAAGAATTCGGCAAACCCGAATTGAAAAAAACACCCTGGTGGGAAAAGGAACGCCAAAAATTGCTGACAATCGCAGCAAACAATTCGCCTTGTTATGTCTATCATGGTCCAACCCAGGCCAATAAAGCCGATGAATTATTAAGCTTAAAATCGATTGATCAACTCTATTACGCGATTAAGGCAAACCCACATCCCGCTATCTTGCAGACACTTTATAACAAGGGAGTTGGCTTTGAATGCGTCTCTATAGATGAGTTGAAACATGTCTTGAAATTATTTCCTCAAATCGATAAAGAAAGACTACTCTTTACGCCCAATTTTGCTGCAAAAGCAGAGTATGAATACGCGCTTTCACTAGGTTGTCACGTCACCGTTGATAATCTATATCCTTTGGAAAATTGGCCGGAACTCTTCGTTGAGAAACGCATTTTATTACGTATAGATCCAGGCTGCGGAGCCGGACATCATAAATATGTTTGTACAGGCGGCAATGAATCCAAATTTGGCATACCACAGCATGATCTCACTCACGTTATTGAATTGGTTGCCCAACACCATGTTAAAGTCATGGGGTTACATGCTCACTCCGGCAGCGGTATTTTAACTCCCGAACTTTGGCAGCAGACCGCACTGATGCTTACAGCATTGGCCGAGAAGTTCCCAGACTTATCTGTCATTAATCTGGGGGGCGGCCTAGGCATTGTTGAGAAGCCTGGACAACAGCCTTTAGACTTGGCCGCCGTGGATGCTTCCCTAATGGCAGTGAAAACCCGTTTTGCTCATTTGAAATTTTGGTTGGAACCTGGGCGCTTCTTTGTCGCTGAAAGTGGCGTTCTCCTCGCGAAAGTAACACAGTGCAAAGAAAAGGGTAAAGTCCGATTTATTGGCATTGAGACAGGTATGAATTCACTGATGCGACCTTCACTTTATGGTGCCTATCATGAAATTGTCAATTTGAGTTCCCTGCACCAGGAAAAAACTGGTTTTGCACATATCGTTGGCCCTATCTGCGAATCAGGCGATACCTTAGGTTATGATCGATTGCTACCAGAGACTCGGGAAAATGATGTGATACTCATTGCCAATGCCGGTGCCTATGGTCATTGTATGAGTTCCAACTATAATCTCAGAGCACCAGCGCAAGAAATTATTTGGGACTAATACTCACATGCTTAAGGATAGCCAACAACGTCTACAAGCTACCGATCCTCGCCGGTCTTTTATTGTACAAGCACCGGCAGGTTCTGGTAAAACTGAAATACTGACTCAACGTTATTTAAGATTATTGGGGCACGTCAACGAGCCTGAACAAATAGTTGCTCTGACCTTTACGCGCAAAGCAGCCAGTGAAATGCGAGAGCGTATTATATTGGCTTTACAGCAAGCTGCTTCCGGTCTTTGTCCTGCCTCTGCACACCAACAACAAACCTACAGTTATGCTGCTGAAGCACTCAATCGCTGTGCAGAACGAGGCTGGCAACTTCTACAACAGCCAGGGCGTTTACGAATTATTACTATTGATTCATTATGCCAGACTCTCTGTCAGGCAATCCCTCTGCAAGAAAAACAAGTTCCCTATGCACAAATCAGTGAATACCCGGAGCGCCATTATCAAGCTGCGGCAAGAGCCTGCTTCGCGCATGCACTTAGTGATATCAATTTACACCAACCCTTAAAATGTTTGTTACAGCATTTGGATAATCGTCAAGACAAATTTTTAGAATTATTGAGTGAATTATTGGCTAACCGAGATCAATGGTTAACCCCTTTATATTCTGCCCGTGCTCAGAGTCGAACAAACTATGAGCAAATGCTTCTCTTTATTGAACAGCACGAGTTAACTCGTTTTAAACAAAGCACTCCTGTCCATTGCCAGGACGATTTATGCCAGCTTGTTCGTCAATTCGCCAGTCTTGAAACAAACCCGGACTCCCCCCGCTACTCCCTTCGTAACTGGCATAGCTTCGCGCAATTAGATAGAACCCTGGTGGCCAATCTGGCTGCATTGATTTTAACCTCTCAAGGTCATTTAAGAAAAAGTTTTGATCACCATGTCGGGCTAAAACGCGGGATTTGCGAGGATGACCTCTATAATCATCTAAAAGAAAATAGTAAGGCAATACTCAGCCAACTAGAAGATGCCCCTGATTTTCTTGACGCCTTACTACGAGTACAACACTTACCCGCCCCTCACTATGACCCTGAACAATGGGAGGTCTTGCAAGCGCTATTTACTTTACTTCCTTTATTAGTCGGGCATTTACATTTGATCTTCAGTGAGCAAAATGAGGTCGATTTTGCTGCCATTTCGCAGCAGGCCCTGCTTGCGCTCGGTGATGAGGAACATCCTACAGATTTAACACTTTTTCTTGATAACGCTATTCACCATTTGTTAGTAGATGAATTTCAGGATACTTCAATTCAGCAGTTTCAATTGCTGACGAAATTAGTCTGCGGTTGGCAGCCTGATGATGGTAAAACTCTCTTTGTGGTGGGTGATCCCATGCAATCCATTTACCGTTTTCGCCAAGCAGAAGTGGGACTTTTTCTTAAAGCAAAACAACAGGGAATAGGCCCTGTCCAATTAACACCCTTGGAATTGTGTTGTAATTTTCGCTCTACCGCAACCCTGGTAGATTGGGTCAATCACCAATTCCGTACTATTTTTCCCCAACTCGATGATATGGAGTCGGGTGCTGTTTCCTTCCATCCATCAACAAATGTTCTGCCTGCTGATGGAAACAGCTACGTCATAGCCCAACAATTTCCCGATCGCCAGCAAGAAGCCCAAGCTTTAATTAAATGCGTTGTTGCAGAATTGGAGGCCAATCCCAACAGTGACATTGCCATTCTGGTGCGCTCACGTAACCAACTCACTGATATCATGCAGCTATTGCGCGAACAACAAATTAGCTTTCAGGGTGTAGAGATTGAACTATTAGCCAGGCTTCCACATCTCCGCGACCTTTGGTCATTAACCCAAGCCTTGCTCAGACCAGCGAATCGGCTAGCCTGGCTGGCATTACTGAGAAGTCCCTGTGCTGGATTATCTTTGGCTGATCTTCATTTGCTAGCCAATTTTGATAAGAAAAAATCCATTTATCATGCGTTGTCGCAGTTAGACAACATCGTTAGCCTTAGTGAAGAAGGACGTACACGGGCTCGTTTTGTTTATACCGTGTTGCAAGAGGCCTTAGCTTGTCGCCATCAACAATCATTCTCTGGCTGGATAGCACAGTCTTTCCGACAACTCCATGGTGATAAAATTTTAACTGCCACCGAGCAAGCCGACCTGGAGCAATTCTGGCTCTTGATTGATCGATGTACTCCCAACGGTCAATTACCTGAGTGGGATTATTTTAACAACGAATTTAATCGCTTGTATTCACAACGTACCAGTCCTTCCCGTTTACATGTGATGACGATTCATAAATCCAAAGGACTGGAATTTGATTGCGTTATTTTGCCCGGCTTAAGCTCTAAAGCAAGAAACCAAGATAACCCTTTATTACGCTGGTTAAAATTACCCAGTAAAAAACATGGCGAACTATTGCTTGTTTCTCCTGTAAAAGCGGCGCATCGAGAACAGTGCTTACTTTATGATTATCTCGGTAAACTGGATAGCGAAAAAAATAGTTATGAATTACAGCGTTTACTTTATGTTGCGGTGACACGTGCTAAAAAAAGACTTTTCCTCTTTGATAGTAGTGAAAAAGAAAGCCAGGGAACTTTTCGCAGCTTTTTAAAACACGAAGAATTTCTTACTCAGGAAGAAAGATTGCAAGCGATTATGCCTTCCGAAAAATTACCCGAACTTTATCGACTGCCTTTATCCTTCTATGCGGACTTACCGTCGATGTCTTTCTCCAAAACACCGGCAACGACTCTTTTGCCAGCAGATAGTAATGCACGCCAACTGGGAATAGTGGCGCATGAATTGTTGCAATGGATTTGTGATCACCACCCCGGCACCAGTGAAAATCTACCTTGGCCACTTGTCATGAATCAACTTAAAAGTCTAGGTTTGGATAAGACAGAACAAGACAGCGTTTATGCAATGCTACAACAACAAATAGCCCATTTGTTTAAAGATCCAATTGGCCAATGGTTAATACAACCTCATGCAGAAGAAAAAAATGAATACGAATTACTGGTTAGCGAGCAAGGAACGGTTAGCACCAGAATTATTGACAGAACCTTTATCGCTCAAGGATGTCGTTGGATCATTGATTTCAAAACTGGCAGTGAACAAATAGAAGCCCAAAAAAATCACCAACAACAAGTGAATGAGTATGCTCGTCTTTTGGCCGCACTAAGAAGCGAACCGATTAAATGTGGGCTCTATTACCTGGCTAGCGGTCATTGGGTACAATGGGACTATACTGGCCACTTAGCCCTGTCATCTACTGAGTAAGCCGTGCTTCCACATCAAATTAGCATCTGGAAAATCTATGAATACGAGAAAGGGAAAGGATAGCCCCCGACTAATCAAATATTATACATATCTGACTAAAAAATGATTGCCGGTGTAATAGGCGTTGTTTTAGATAGCAGTATTATCTATATTTAAATATCATTTTAATAATTTGATAAACACGTAGGTATGGATATATTCGAGTTATTGGATGACTAAGAATTCATATAGCAATGGCATATTAATAACAATGCCTAAACTGTTTGTAATCTTTATTGTAATGGTGATTATATTACCGACATTGGGGATACTATTTGGCTTTAAATTAGCAGTTCCTGACTGGTCGAGTAAATCAATCATTATTTATCATGCTCTCTATTATTGGTCTATTTCAATTATTGCGACCATAATCACCTTACTTGCATTCACCCATTATAAATTAACAAAAGATAATGTAGCGCTCAGTCTAGGCTTCGCTTATTTATTTGCAGCCTACTTCAATACTGCATTTACCCTGGCTAACGAATGGGCATCCCCATTAAGTAAAAGCGTTGAAAATTTACATGCCTATGTTTGGGTTCTGTCAACTATTTTCGCGGGAATACTGTTAATAGTTGGCTTAAGCGGTTGCTTACTAAAAAAATTAAAGCAACGGTATTTAGTATTAAGTTTATTAATTTTAACAAGCCTATTTATTCTTGCCAGTAATTATTACTGTATGCATTGGCTTAAAAAAGTAGAAAAACTGCCTCAAATTGTCTATTCAGAAAACACCATTATACACCCATTTGGTATAATCAATTTATGTCTATACGTGTATTTGATATTCGCTATTTATCCCCGGCTAATTAAGAAAAAATTCTCCATATTAACTCATTCTATTTTTTATATTGCGGTCGCTCAAATTGTTATATCTTGCTATATGATCTTTGGTTCAACGCATATTTATGATACCGTTTATCTTAGTGCGCTATTAATACAATTATTAATCTATTTAATCCCCTTTTTCGCATTGATATTAAGTTATCTTTCTAGTTATGATTTCGCGCTTGAAAGTCAAAAAGAATTACAACAACAGAAAGAGAAATTTGAACAGCTATCCACCTACGATCCTCTCACTTTTTTACTGAATAGGCGGGCGTTTGAAGAAACCACCAATAAAATGATAGAAAATGCTAAACGCTATAATCATAAATTTACTCTTTTATATTTAGACTTAGACAACTTTAAATCCGTTAATGATTCGATAGGACATGATGTGGGAGATGCGTTAATTAAAGCAGTTTCCATGCGCTTAAAAAAATCCATACGAATGAGTGATTATTGTGCCCGATTAGGTGGCGACGAATTTGGGATCATCCTTACAGAAATTAATTCACAAAATGATGCTAATCTGGTAGCACACAAATTAATTACTATCTTGAATAAACCATTCCGTATTAAGGGCAAACTACTTTATACTGGAGCCAGTATTGGTATTGCTATCTATCCATCAGATGGCACTACGTATCATGATTTATTAAAAAATGCTGATACTGCGATGTATCGCGCTAAAACATCAGGTAAAAATACCTATACATTCTATACAAAAAATTTATCAAAAATATATTCACATGAGTTGGATATAGCAACTCAGTTACGCGCTGCCCTTAAGAAAAATGAATTCTATCTAAGCTATCAACCTATCTATCATTTACTGACCAGGCAAGTCATTGGTGGTGAAGTGCTTTTGCGTTGGAAAAATAAGCTCTTGGGAAAAATTATCCCTCAAGACTTTATTAGTATTGCAGAAAAATTGGGAATGATGATTCCTCTAGGTAACTGGGTATTAGAAAATGCTTGTAAGCAAATTGAAATTTGGAATGATAAATATCAAAAGCCCCTGCAATTTTCGATCAACTTATCTCCGGCTCAATTGTCCAATTCCAATTTTATACGGCAAATAAAGTCTACTTTAAGAAAACATCACATTAATCCAAATATACTCACTTTGGAATTGACCGAAACTGCTTTATTAGAAAATCGAGTGGGTGTTGAAAAAAATATAATCGCTTTAGAGAAAAATGGCCTCAACTTGGCTCTTGATGATTTTGGCACAGGGCATTCCTCGTTAACCCGTTTGAAAAACTTACCGATTAGCACCTTAAAGATTGATAAATCATTTGTTATGAATATTGAGAATGAAAGTAATTCTGCAATCATTATTGAAGTAATTATCCAGCTGGCAAAAAAACTACAAAAAAAAATCATCGCTGAAGGAATCACCACAGAGAGTCAATTAAAATTCCTTATAGACAATGGATGTCATTATGGACAAGGATTTCTATTTAGTGAACCATTATCTGCAAATCAATTTGAGTCATTAGTTTACATCGCTTCTTTAAGTTAACCAATGCTGTTTATTCAGTAAAGAGATGAGATGGATTTTGATTACCCTAGCCTAAGTCCATACTTATTATTCTTTCAATATATTAACTAATAAATCCACAGAATTAGCCAGTGCTATTTGCTCCTCCTTGGCTAAAGTCTGTAAATTTTCATTCAAGCGATTATGGAGAAGATAGGGGGAAGAACAAACAAATTCTTTTCCTTTATTGGTGATGTCGATAAAAATAATACGGCGATCCTTCGAATCTCTGGTGCGATTAACAAAACCCTTTTCTTCCAGGCGATCGATAACACCCACCAAAGTACTGGTAGATAAATAAACTCGCTTTGACAGAACTGAAAGCGTCATGATGCCTGTTTCATAAATCTCATACAAACATATAATTTGAGGTACAGTAAGCCCATAACATTTATTTAAACGTCTGGAGTGATGATCCATCTGTTGCATCACTTTACGCAAGGCAAGCATGATCATTTTTGATCGCTGCTCAGATTGTGCATCGACCTGAATTTTTTCTAATGCATTATTATCAAAATTGTTCATGAATAAGTCTTCTAACTCGCCCAGGGTTGAAATGAGTCGCCTAAACTATTAGTATGAAAAAATAGTTTGTGTACCAATTATTTCAACAGTTATAGATTTTTAATAGAACATCTATTGTACTCAACTATTCCATACAACTGTAGGAGCCTTTGTAAATATAGTAAGGACAGACTAGTTGTCCCTAACAAATCTGAATTGAAAAATTCATGATACCTGGTTGTTTTAAATCAAAATAATTAATAATAATAAAAAGAAGGATTAACTGATGAAAAATCAACGCTATGAATCCTTATTAACATTTCCCGAATTCGAAATTCCTGCTTCACCAACCACATTAGCCTCGTCGGAAGAAAACGAAATTTATTTTCGCAGCAATGGTATTCTTACTTTAGGAGTAGAAGTTGAATTACAACTCATTGACGCCACTGATTATAATTTATGCTCACGTGCAGAAGAGCTATTAGAAGCCACTACACCTCTAGAAAAAGTGAAACCGGAATTTTATCTAAGCACCATCGAAATTAACACGGATAAATGCCATTCCGTACAGCACGTTGAAGAGGATCTCTACCAAACATTAACTGACTTACAAACTGTCACAAAAGAACTAAACCTGTTGCTTGCAACCACAGGCTCCCATCCTTTTTCCAAATATTCCGACTGGATAATTTCTCCGACTGCTCGCTATCAAGAGTTAATCGATCGCAACCAGTGGCTTACCCGCCGCATGAGTGTTTTTGGTTTACACGTCCATTTGGGTATGTCCAGTGGCGAAGATTGCATTCGTTTTAATAATTTTTTTATGTATTTTTTACCTCATTTGCTGGCACTATCTTCAAGCTCCCCTTTTTGGCAAGGGATTGATACCGGATTATCATCTTGCCGACCGACTACTTATGAATCATTACCAACGGCTGGACAACCTTATCAGGTGCGAAAATGGCAAGATTTCGAACATCTTTACAAGACACTAAAATCCTGTGGATCGATAAAATCACTGAAAGATTTATGGTGGGATCTGCGACCAAGTCCTGGTTTTGGCACACTGGAAATTCGAGTTTGCGATGGCGCAGCCACGCTGTCTGAAACGCTTGCAATTGTTGCCTTTATCCATACTCTCGCTCACTGGTTTAGTGATAATGGCAGTTGGCTTGAATCAGTGGCCTATCCACCCTACTGGCTATCACGGGAAAATAAATGGCGAGCTATTCGATATGGTTTGGATGCCGAGTTGGTCATGAACACCGATGGCAAAATAAAGTTAATGAGAAATGACTTGGAAGAATGGGTTGAAAAACTACAACCTTATATTAAACAACTTAATTACCAGCATTATTTTTCAACCTTGCAAACCATTTTAACTCGTGGCACCAGTTCTGAACGGCAAAGAAACGTGTTTGCACAGACTAATTGCTTTAAGGAAGTCGTCAAACACAATGTCAATGAATTTTTACAGCAGGAGCCGCTTTATTAAAGCGGCCTCCGTTTTTATCCTAACATACCGCGTGAATACTGACTCGCGCCACCGGATCAATAATTCCGTAGTTACATAAATCCATTGCCATTACGCAATAAAGGCAACACTTCCGACAACGGCCGCTCAGGCAATTCCAGTAAAACCTGCTCTTGCGGCCCTACAATTGCCAATAAGCTGATTAGGCTATTAACCCCGTGACAAACCGCATCAGTACGAACTGTTTGTGTTCTAAAGTTGGTAATAAAGCCTCCTATCGCTCGGGCAGGATTTTTGACATTGTAAGTGTTTTCCTTGGTGTACGCATTTTGCAATAACCAACGACTTGATAAAATAATAGCCTGTTTATACTGTTGGCAATTCGCCAAATGGTTTGCGTTACAAAATTCGTAAAACACACCCATGACTTCATTAATCCAGCCATTACCACTCGCCGACATAGCATCGAGATAGCGGCCGTTATTATAGAGATCATCCCTATTAATAATCTGGCGAGATAGAATTTTGCTGCCAACACGTTGGATCGTATCCCGGTAAACAGGGGCATTATCTATCTTGGCAAAATCAATCAAAGACATCATCACCCAACTTGTAGAGATAGAATTTGCCGGGCGATAATTATCACCGACTAAAGGGCCTTGTGTATTCACCAAATCGACAAAACGATTGGCAATCCTGGCTGCTCCCTCATAGTAACGTTTATCTTGTGTCACTGCGTAAAGTCTCGATAACGCAGATAAGACTTGCCCAGAATACAGAAATGATTGCTTTTCATTATATTGCCAACCTCCGTGATCACAGCGAGCAATAGGTTTTACCCTGCCATCCTGCTCTACCATCGTCAACAACCAATCCCCTGCTTTTCTGGCTGACTGTAAATACTTCGGGTCATCCTTGTAGAGCCGGGCAAGTTCTAACAAAGTAAAAATGGTTTTCGAAGTCGTTCCCACTACAACTACACAGGTTT
Source organism: Legionella feeleii (assembly GCF_001467625.1). Classification (GTDB taxonomy): domain Bacteria; phylum Pseudomonadota; class Gammaproteobacteria; order Legionellales; family Legionellaceae; genus Tatlockia; species Tatlockia feeleii. The sequence goes on along the minus strand of NZ_LNYB01000016.1, from coordinate 26,693 downwards.
TCTGATTTGTATTGGGATCAAAACCATAATAAAAACCACCAGCATTAGGCCCCTCCGTTACCTGATTTGATAGAATAAAATCGGCGATGGATTTAAATTTCTGCTGTAGCTGTGGATTTCTGTTTAAAGCATAAAGTTTCAATAGCGTATATAAACTGGATGAGGAATAAATAGTTCGTAATAAACTTTCTTGTTTGTCGTCACGTGCATCATAAAACTTAAAGAACCCATGCAATTGCGGATGCATCGTTTCTAACAAATAATGTTCACTGTTTTTTATTTGCTGCGCAACTGCTTTGGTATCTACCCTTCTAACTGCAACACGGCTGCCAACCAACTCGAGTCCCTGCTCATTGTATTCGATAAAGGAATAAATTTTCGCTGGATAATAATCAAAATCAACTTTAAAACGGTATTGCTTAAGCTGTTCTGGTGTTAATTGATCAGCAGCGTGGAGATCCAGCGCCAAAGCCGTCGCTTTTTTTAAAGTATCCGTTAACCGCGCTCCATTGGCACACCCCTTACCCACCGGTTTTCCTTGATGGTAGACAGTGATTTTTACACTCCAATCCATTTTTTGGTAAGGGTTACTCCATGTAGCATCCAAATCATTCAGTTTAGATTGTGCAGTGTTTTGCGCGATTGCTGATGCCCGAATCAATTTAATAATTTGATCACGAAATACCTGGTTACTCAATTCAGGAACAAAATTGTGCTTTACTTGTTCAATACGAGGCTCCCAAGAAGCATAAAGAGAAAACGAATATAAGAGGCAAAACAGGAGTGTTGTTATTTTACGCATATGCTTATCTTCCTGGAGCAATGAAATGGATAATTCGAAGTTAGAGTTTATTAATAAAGCCATTCAATTAGCAATCGGATCTTCCCTAACAGTTTCATCTCTATTGCATATTTCAATGGCATGAGTGCTTTTTTATCGACAATAAATAAACAGTCTCTATTTGGATTTTAGGGGATTTTATGCCTCTGGTTTTGAGCAATATTGACGGACCATCCTCCACCAATCGGGTCAGCCCACCATGCGATTTTTGCTCTTCTATAATATTAACCTACGCTTGCTACAAACAATCGGTATAATGCACTCACCTACTTACCCTCAGGATCCCCATTTGAATCACGAGAATCAAACACCTTATGAGCGACTTGATCCCAATGTCATTTTAGATGCAATAGAAACCCTGGGTTTTATTTGCACGGGCAGCCTACTCGCACTCAATAGCTACGAAAACCGCGTTTATCAAATAGGGATAGAAGATGCTGAACCTCTCATCGCCAAGTTTTATAGACCTCATCGCTGGAGTTCGGCAGCTATTTTAGAGGAGCACCAGTTTGCACTTGAATTAGCAGAACATGAAATTCCCATCGTTGCTCCCTTAATTATAAATAATCACACCTTACACCATTATGATGATTTCAAATTTGCACTCTTTCCCAAACGTGGCGGTCGCGCACTAGAATTGGATAATAGCGAGCAATTAGAATGGATGGGGCGCTTTTTAGGGCGATTACATCGAGTCGGGGCGTGTCAAAGATTTCGGCATCGCATCCAATTAACTCTTCAAAGTTACGGCCATGATCCCTATGAATTTCTCATTGAACAAGACTTTATTCCGGATTATTTAAAACCTAATTTTTGTAACACAGTCGAAACAGCCCTACAGAAAATCAATCAGATATTTAAAAACATAGGTCAAGTTGATCAAATACGCTTGCATGGTGATTGCCATGCAGGAAATGTATTATGGAGCGAATCTGGGCCTCATATTGTGGACTTTGACGATTGCCTCATGGGTCCTGCTATACAGGATATTTGGATGTTGCTTTCAGGTGAGCCACAGCAAATGGATATGCAACTGACAAAGATTTTACAGGGTTATTGTGAGTTTCATGATTTTAACCCGCGTGAACGTCATCTAATCGAAGTATTACGCACATTACGCATGCTGCATTATCCAGGATGGCTCGCAAAACGCTGGGCTGATCCGGCATTCCCTTTAAGTTTTCCATGGTTTAATACGCCTGTGTATTGGCAGAATCAGATTATAAATCTTAATGAACAGATTGAGCTATTGGATCAAATTGAATGCTAGATTTGCTTGTTTGCATAGGACAAGACCTGCTCTCCGGATACAGTACCTTGCTGAGTAATCCGTTTAAAATCACCTGTCATTGCTAGCAATTAGAGCAATAAACGCGATGAACTATAATAAGGAGAACCATGAAGCTGAGGTTGTAAAATGCCTAGAGCAAGTGCGAATTATGAATACGCTAAAATATTCGCTGATGAAATATGGCGATTTTATATTGACTATTATCGGCAAGTTACCAAAGATGGCAAACAAAAAGGGTCTCTGTTATTTGATGTGGAAGAACCAGGTTATATGGCTGCCATGCTTAAGGCACATCAGTTACTGAATGACACCTTGCACAAGAAGCTCACCCCCCAACTCATCTTGCAATTATATCGAGCTGCTTTAGAAGGCGTAAGCAAAACAAACTTAGAAGAATTCGATCGCTTTGATCGTTTTCGATCGAATGACTTGAGTGGTTTTTGGTTAAAACTAAATACCACTGATGGCGACGAAGCGAATGTTTCAAGAGAGGGGTTGCGAGAATTTTTACAAGAAGTACTTGCCAATGGCAATGAGAACAGATTTGAGATCTTGAGTAATAACAGCGTCGATGTACTAAAGGAAGCCCTATCACAATATGAAAAAAAACTGGATAAGAAACAAGCTCTGGAAGAGATTTTAGATTTTCTAGAAGATAAAATAAAAAATACAAAATGTAAGTTCGTTTCGCCCGGCATGACTCATAAAGTCATTGAGGAGAAAATTACATGCTATCTTCTTCAATACGAAAAAAAACTAAGGCATGTGTCCAGTGATCAAAACAAATTGGATGTCATTATTGAATTAGTTCAAAAAATAGAACGGCTACATCCTTTTATTGACGGCAATTGTCGAACTTTGGTGATGCTTGTTCTAAATAGAGAATTAATTAGGAATGGTTTTAAACCCACGATGTTATGGAACCCTAATCGCTTTGATTTTTTTGCAAGCGAAGAATTACGCCAAGACATTATAGATGGATGGGTTCTTACGAAAAAATATCAATCTGAAATAGCTAACTTGAACACTTACAAAACAGTGTATGAGTATGCGGATAAATTATACACAGAAGCTCATAAAAGTGTATTTCATAAAGACGCAACAACAAAGAAAGCAGAAAGTCTGGAAAAATTATTGCAAGATCTAAAAGCAAAATCCCCACAGGAAGGCATTGAGCTGATTCAAACGAACCTGAGAACATTTAAAAGCAGCAGAGGGTTGACTACCCGCCTCTTTGGATTAGATACAACGACTCAAAATTTATTAAAAACCTTAATGAACGATCTTGAGAACATGCCATCTACAAGTATTACCATCGATATGAATACTTAAGGAATTATAGACAATGTCTATTGACTAATGAGCTTCCCGAACTTGAAATCGTAGGCTATCATGCCAACTCCATAAAAAGTGGGTTAAACGGCGATGAATGTAGAAAAAATCATAGTTGATATCCTGGCAACTACCTCTGACAAGACCCTTGGTTTGACAATACCTCAATTAGGTATACAACCCAAGCTGGCTATAGAAAATAATCGAATTGATTTAACCTTGGAAGCAGGTTTCCCAACCAAATTGTTAGAAAGCAGCCTCATACCTCACCTTAGCGAACTCTTGCAACAAGCCTTGCCAAATTATCAAATTCGGATCGCAATGGATTTCTTTGTTAGAGCTCATCGTACTCAATTAGCGGGTAAAGGATTACGTGGGGTTAAGAACACCATTGCTGTTGCCTCAGGCAAAGGTGGTGTAGGAAAATCAACAGTCACCGTCAATCTGGCAGTTGCTTTGGCTCGCGCCGGAGCGAGAGTCGGTGTTCTTGATGCTGATATTTATGGGCCCAGTATTCCCTTAATGCTGGGGAAAGCCAAACCCGTAGAAATCAGTGGCGACCATTATTTACCGGCATCTGCACACGGTATACAGGCTATGTCCATTGGCTATCTCACCGATAATGAGCAGGCCCTGATCTGGCGTGGTCCAATGCTGGCAAAATCACTGTTACAAATGCTGGATATTACTCTCTGGGACGAATTGGATTATTTATTTATCGATTTACCTCCCGGAACCGGCGATATTCAATTAAGTTTGGTGCAAAAAATACCTTTAACCGGCGCAGTTGTAGTAACAACCCCACAGAATGTGGCTACTCTCGACGCACAAAAAGCCATAAAAATGTTTGCTAAAACCGGCATTGACGTTCTTGGCCTGGTGGAAAATATGTCTTTACATATCTGCAGTCAATGTGGTCATCAGGAAGCCATTTTTGGGACGGGTGGTGGACAAAAACTGAGTGAAAACTTCCAAACAACGTTATTAGGGCAGCTGCCTCTCGACAGTCGTATTCGTAGTCAATGCGATGAAGGTCTCCCTATTGCTGCTCAAGGTGATGATGAATTAGCAAACGCTTTTATCAAAACAGCCCTACAAACAGCGGCTACTATAGCTAAAAAACCCTTAAATTATGCTGATAAATTTCCCCCCATCATAGTTGAGCAATAAAAAACCAAATTGAATTTAATATATACTTAAACGAAACACCGTTTTTCGTGTTAAACTAAAGGTATTTTTTACAAATAAGTGATTACCCATGTCTGAAAATTACACAGCTGAAGCAATAGAGGTGTTAAGCGGCCTTGAACCGGTACAACGCCGACCTGGCATGTACACTGACACAACCAGACCCAATCATTTAGCACAAGAAGTGATCGACAATAGCGTCGATGAAGTAATTGCTGGCTTTGCCAATCAAATCATCGTCACGTTGCATGAAGATGGCTCGATCGAAGTGGAAGATAATGGACGTGGTATGCCAGTTGATTTACACCCGCAATTAGGCTTAAGTGGTGTCGAAGTCATTATGACTCGTCTGCATGCTGGTGGTAAATTTTCCGATAAAAATTACAGCTTTTCTGGTGGATTACATGGTGTAGGGGTCTCTGTAGTTAATGCCCTATCTGAGCGGGTGGAAGTTATCATTAAGCGCAACGGCATTATTTATGGTATGTGCTTTGCCAATGGCGACAAGTTAGAAGAACTTAATGAACTTGGCGTAACCAAAAAACGAGATACGGGAACGATTATCCGTTTCTGGCCCAATGCTCACTATTTTGATACAACAAAAATCTCTGTTAAACAACTTACTCATGTTCTGCGTGCCAAAGCGGTTCTTTGCCCAGGCTTGTCCATGACCTTCAATAATATGGCCACGAATGAACAAACTCATTGGTGTTATGAGAAAGGCCTGGCAGATTATCTATTACAATCCTTAAACAATGATTACTTCCCCGACGAGCCCTTTACCGGTGAATTTGCCAGTGAAGAAGCAACCGTGGATTGGGCTTTGGTCTGGTCAGCCACATCTGGCAACAGTAATTTAAATGAAAGTTATGTGAATCTTATTCCTACCGCACAAGGTGGTACCCACGTTAATGGCCTTCGAGCAGGCCTGTATGATGCCCTGGCTGCATTTTGTGAATTACGTAATTTGTTGCCACGCGGGGTGAAATTAACCGCAGACGATCTCTGGGAACCCTGCCAATATGTACTATCAGTGAAAATGAAAGAACCGCAGTTCGCCGGTCAAACAAAGGAACGTTTAAGTTCCAGACAAACAGCGGCCTTTGTCAGTAACGTGGTAAAAGATGCTTTTTCTCTGTGGCTTAACCAGCATCGTAGTCAGGGAGAAATGATTGCGGCTTTTGCAATTGAGCGCGCTCAAAAACGTCTACGTCAAGCCAAGCAAGTTGCCCGCAAGCGCGTCAACCAGGGCCCTGCCTTACCAGGAAAACTAGCCGATTGTCTGCAACAAGATTTAAGCCAGGCGGAATTATTCCTGGTTGAAGGTGATTCAGCAGGTGGTTCAGCTAAACAAGCCCGTAACAAAGATTTTCAGGCTATTCTGCCTCTACGAGGAAAAATCCTGAACTCCTGGGAAGTAGAGTCAAATGAAGTATTAGCTTCACAAGAAATTCATGATATTTCCGTTGCTATTGGCGTTGATCCGGGTTCCACTGATTTGGCCGGCCTGCGTTATGGGAAGCTTTGTATTCTTGCTGACGCTGATTCAGACGGGGCACATATTGCTACACTCCTCTGTGCACTCTTCTTACGCCACTTCAAACCACTGGTTCAGGCAGGCCATGTCTTTGTTGCCATGCCTCCTTTGTATCGAATTGACGCAGGTAAAATAGTGCATTACGCGTTGGATGACGAGGAAAAACAAGCCATTATCACGCAACTGTCTCAAACCACGAAAGCGAAAATTAACGTTCAGCGCTTCAAAGGCTTGGGTGAAATGAACCCTATGCAATTGCGTGAAACCACTATGGATCCCAATACCAGACGTCTGGTACAGCTCACGCTTGAAGATGAAGAGACAACCGTAGCCATGATGGATATGATGCTGGCCAAAAAGCGGGCTTCCGACCGTAAAGCCTGGCTGGAAACCAAAGGAAACCTGGCTGAAGTATAACCAGGTTTCACGGTTAATTTTTATAGCATCTTTCCTTATACTCGATTAGCCTCCAAAATACGTAGTCGATGAATTCTTAAGCAAGCACTAACACCTTGCTTAAGAATTTCTTCTAATGCCATTCCTCTCAGTTACTTCCAGCGTTACCATTTTAGTAAGGGGATTAAATTAGAGTAATCATCGGTCCACAATTGACTCTCTCTTTTCGCAACAAAACGCCACCCGTCACTCCGCATTAAATAAATTGACAAAGGTTGGTTGGCTGTAAGCAAGACCCATTCTGATTGAAATTGGCCTAACCTATTATTGCCAGCATGCCCTTTATGCAATACCAGCAATTCAAGTGCACGCCCGGCTGCGGTCAGTACAGGCAGCAGATTCAGATGGCGATTACTGATATTCACCAAAATAACCCCATCAGTGGTAATTTTTTGCTGGTAAAGCTTGAATGCTTCTATGGTTAGTAAATGGGTCGGAATGGCATCAGAAGAAAAAGCATCAACAACGACTAGCTCTGCAAGTTTATCTTTACTCTGCAATATCAAACGGCCATCCCCTTCTACTAAGGAAACCCTCGGCGGACAATCCCGTAAATAGGTAAAAAAAAGGCTGTTTTTTGCTATATCAAGTACTTGCTTATCAATATCAATGATCTCAACCTGATCCCCTTTGTGAAACTGGCAAGCCATCATCCCGGTTCCCAAACCTAAGATAGTAGCCCGCAACGGCTGATAGGTTTCTTGTAAATGTCGCACTACGGGTAACATGGGACCGTAATAAGCCATAGCCCCATTCCCAGGCCCTTGGGCTCCTTCCAGTTGAAAACCATGCACCGTATTCTGACTCATTAACACATGTGCTCCAAACTGGGAAACAACTTGTTTTACACCATAAAAATTGCGTTGTTGGCTTAAAATTTTTGTTTGTTTGAACCAGGGGGAAAATAAAAAAACGAATAAAATACTCATACCCACAAACAGAGTGATTCTATTTTTTGGCCAAATAATAATACAAGCTAAGGCTAGAATCTCAGCCAGGTGATATTTCTTAAGCCATAAAACCCACGGTTGATTCGGCAAACAATAATTAAGCATTAATAGGACAAGAACAACAAAGGGCATCCAACCTAAACGGATAGATTTAGATAGAGGCAAACACAGGAGTGCCAGCAGGAAAACCAAAGGATACTCATAGGCATCATTAAAAATTCTTGGTGCTAACAAGCCATTAAACAAACCAGCTAATACGCCACCCAAAGCAAGGCAAAAATAAAAACTTGTCAACTGACTGGCTGGCGGCCGCATCCTTACTAATTCACCATGGCATAATAAAGCAAACATAAAAAAACTGACTAAATGAAAAATAATTAACTGCCAGCCTTGCAGCAAACTAGCGCCAAAGATAAATACAAGCACAGGGAAAATGGCACATAATAAGGTGGAGCGTACCACCCAGGCATGAGAAATAAGTGGTTTTCTGGCAAAGGTCAGGACAAAAGACAATAAATAAAGTGCTAAAGGAAATACCCAAAGTAAGGGCGTAGCTGCAATATCAGTCGATATATAAAAAGTCACCCCCAACATTAAACTACAAGGGATAAAACTATAGCTTACCCAACAAAAAATAGATTGCCAGTCGAGCTTGCTTTTCTTCTGTGTTAACTCTAAATGCTGATAAGGGAGAGCAAAAAATAGAAATCCCAAAAATAGCAGGTAAATAACAAAAACAAATTGCCAGTAACGAAATTGCTGTCCTAAACCGAGTGCATATTCAATTATCCAGGGATAACTTATTAAGGCTAACAAACTACCTATATTGGAGGCCACGTACAAAAAATACGGATCATTGGCATATTTATCCCGCGTTTGACTATAAGCAAATTGTAACAACGGTGCGGAAGCACCAATGACTACCAGGGGTAATCCTAGCTGAATGATTAAATCTTTTAAAATAGAAAACTCAGGTATTGAACCACTCTCAGAAGGAACAAAGGGCTGTAATAAAAAAATCAGACTTAGTAAAGCGACCACAACATGCAGTATTCTTCCACACCACCAATTAGCAAAACGACTAAGCAACCAGGCATAACCGTAGGCTAACAATAATAGTGCCTGGAAGAACAACATACAGACTGTCCAAACGGCCGGTGTACCACCATAGAGAGGCAACATCGCCTTGGCTACCATAGGCTGGATAACAAATAATAAGGCCGCACTTAAAAACAGACTGGTGGCAAAAAGAAGTTGTATCACTTATCTATCCTATTTCTGCACCACCTGAGTTAAGCACCCAGATATTGCATTCGAATTCCAATCAGCGAGGATTGTGGCTGATATCTTAAAACTAAGGAAGATTTTTTTTCCTTAGTTCGAGTCGTCGACCTTGCGCGGGGGCTAACCTGAACTTCTGGCTCCCGCGAATGAGTCCTGAGGGCTTCCCACAAAATTTTTCCCCTCTACGAACCGCGTTTTATGCCGTAGAGATAGACACAAAAATATAATAAAACTTAAATTATATGACTCCATGCTTTCTTAGGAGCTGCGTCCCGGGCTTTATGCACGGAATCCAGTGAAGTGATAGAAATTCTACAATTATTTTAGATCATGCTGGGTTCCGGTTATAAAGCGCGGGGCGTTGGCTGTGTGTGGGAAACTCTCAAGCAAAGGTTAAGTCAGGATCAAGATCGAAATCAGCAGCAGGAACTAAGTCCTGCTGCTTTCTTTAGCGCTGTTTACAGATTATTTGGCCCGTGATGCATTTAACATCCAACGTGATTTCTCATGCTCTTCAATACGATTAGAAAGTAAATTGGCAGTACCTTCATCATTATTTTCTTGTGCTAAGGTCATTGCCTGGTTTAGATCTTTCACCAACGTATCATGATCCTTAGCAAGTTCGATCACCATCTGGTTAGCATCAAGGCTGGAATCACCATCTTTTATCTTCTTTAATTGCTCAAATTCCTTAAACGTCGCTGGCGCTTTATGCCCCATAATGCGGAGACGTTCAGCGACTTGATCAGCTGCCTCAGCCAATTGCAGATATTGCATTTCAAATAACTCATGCAACGCCTTAAATTGGGGACCGGTAACATGCCAATGATAATTTTGGGTTTTTAAATACAATGCATAAGTATCTGCCATGATAATTGATAGTTTTTTGACGACATCGCTCATATGAAACTCCTTGTTATTTCTTATGTATTAAAGATAGCGTAAAAAGAAGATATTTTAAAATCAATTAGTTAAATCATAACGATTGATATTGTTTATCGTTAAACCTTCCCAGGATATATAAGAAAATATCCATGTACCCTTCAATAATAGGCTGCAAAATAAGATAATTCATCAATTTCAGCAAACAGAGGGAATAATTTGCTAGAATTATGCCGTCTAATTAATAAAGTCTGAGGCAATATGAACGACCAATTGCATATTCTGAACACGAGTGATTTAGAGTCTATTAGAGGGGACAATAAAGAACTCGCTTTGCAATCCCTGGAGGCTGGCAAAGTCATTTACTTTCCTAATTATGCTTTTTCTCTTCAGACAGCAGAAACCGAGCAATTACTCACGGAAACAATCCTGGATGGTAAACATAAAAATGTCAGTTTTGATTATAGCCGCCAACGCTTAGGTGGTTATCGCCAGCAGCGCGATGAAAATGCCCTATCTGCCCCATTAAAGGCATTTATGCAGCGCTATGCAGAATTTGCGAAGCAATTGGTAGATACCTTAATTCCCCAATATCAAGAGGCTCTGCTATGGGGAAGAACGAGTTATCGCCCTGCCGAGATTGAAGGAAGAGTCAGCTCAAAGCGCAAGGATGATACTCGTCTGCATGTTGACTCTTTTCCAGCCAGCCCAGTTAACGGGCAACGTATATTACGCGTCTTTTGCAATATTAACCCGCATGGAGCACCAAGAGTCTGGCATCTGGGTGAGCCGTTTGCCAAAGTGCTTAACCGCTTTGCCGCAGGGATTCCAAACTATAGTCCAATCCGCGCTAAATTTTTACATTGGGTAAAAGCAACTAAAACGCTGCGCTCAGCCTATGATCACTATCAGCTCAATTTACATGATACGATGAAGCTTGATGATGAATATCAACAAACCGTCAATAAACAACGATTTGATTTTCCTGCCAATAGCACGTGGATAGTCTTTACTGATCAAGTTTCCCATGCTGCCTTAGGGGGGCAATTTTTGTTGGAACAAACTTTTTATCTGCCTGTAGACGCCATGGCAAATCCTTCTTTATCACCTTTAAAATATTGGGAAAGAGAACGGCCTGGCAAACTCGCTTAAAGTCTTATAGCCTGCTAAAAATCTAGCAGGTTGTTTTTGTAATAGCGACCTAATATACTTAGAGTGACTGTGGTTTTGGATAACTATAAGGATGTATAATGTTATCAGCCAACATGATTCCACGCCATGAGCTCCAACAGATCATCATCCAGCTTGAACAGGCACTTAGTGAACATTTACAATGGTATAGCACGCTCCTTCGCGCCCTTGTTTGCCATTTACCCATTGATAATAATAATCTACAAGCCGATGGGCACCATAAATGTATCTTTGGTCAATGGCTATGCACATCAGCCCCTAAAGAACTCAATGACTATCCTGGATTTCTTACTATCGATGAAGCACACAAAAAAATACATCTTCTCGCTTTACAGCTAGTGAAAGAAACAGCAACAGGAAATATCAGCCCTGTTAGCTATGATCTTTTTAGCAGCGCACTGGCCTATTTACAGCTGGAAATTACTGCATTAAAAGGTGAACTAGAGTCCTTATTATATAATCGCGATGCGTTGACTGGGGCTATTTCACAATTAGGCATCTTACCCATCTTGCGAGAACAACAGGAATTAGCCAAGCGCCAGGATCAAAATTGTTGTATTGCCATGGTTGATCTGGACCATTTTAGTGAGATTAACGAGCAACACGGACGCTACATAGGCGATAAGGTATTAGCAGCTGTCGCACATTACCTCATTGATAATCTCAGGCCTTATGACAGAGTATTTCGCTATGGTGGTGAGGAATTCCTGTTATGTATTCCTTTCACTGGACTAGCCCCAAGCCAAAAAGTGGTTGAGCGCTTACGAAGAGGTCTTGCCACTATAACCATCGATGCAGGCCAGCAGGAAACTATTCGCATTACAGTTTCCACCGGTTTAGCCTTACTTGATCCCCACATGCCTATTGAGCAATGTATAGATCACAGCATGCAGGCTATGAGCACCGCAAAGGCTGCTGGAAGAAATTGCGTAAAAATTTGGGAAACATCAAACGAATAATAAGCACAAGGAAGTATTAAATAATGAGGACGATCGCATTGTTTGAAACTCACAATACGATGCCCCTTATAAGACGCAGGAATTTTTCAATTCTTATTTTGAGTACATGGGTACAATCTGAAGTGCTTCTGTTGTTTCAAGATCCATATCATCAGTTTCTTCTGCTGTTTGCTCTGATTGTTGCTCTGCTTCATGGAAAAGACGCATTTTTCTTGCATAGCTCCCTGATTCCGTTTTTTGCTTTTTATGGATCCCCGTTTTTTCCCCTGGGGCAGAAGGCCTGGCAGAATCTGTTTTTCGTTTACGCGCCTCTGGTTGTGATGCCTGCACAGCTTGAAGATATCCAACTCTGGCTTCTTCTGCTACTGCTAAAGCTGCTCGAAGGTCCTTCAAATGTTGAATAATATGAATAGCGTTTCCTTGCTGCTCTGCCTTGGTATTACGTTTAAATAAAGGTGCAAATTCCTTTTTATCTGCCTTGTGCTGAAGCGCTTTTTCTTTTTCTTCCAGGGCTATTGTCGCCTTTTCTTCTTTAGTTAACGTTTTCTTTTCTTCTTTGGTGAGCGTTCTTTTTTTAAAGGGTTGTTGACTCTCCAGGACGCGATCCAGGAATTCCAGTTTTTCCTGCAGAGGTAAACTTTCTCTAAAGGCATCCATATGCTTCTTCAATAGGATTCGTTTCTCCATTGGGGAAGCAGCTTCTTTGTAAGCATTGGTTTGTTTAAATTTGAGTTCTTCCTGAGTAATCCCATTATCAGAGATGGCGTTCAACTTTCTGAAAACCTGATTTAAGATACTTGCCTGTTGCACTTGCAAAGAGCCTTTATGATCTTGCTCACAAAACTTCTTAAGTAAGTGGGGAGTCACTCTTTCTGCGAAACTCAGTTGTTTGCGATAGTCATTAAACACACCGAGGGTTCCTTGTTCAAATTTTTCTATAAAAGGAAGGCATAGATCATATTCATTCGTATCTTTCATTAACTCTTGTAATGTCTTCTTGAACTTATTCACTCGTTTCTGAAACGCTTCACGATCTTCTTCTCTGCCGTGCTTACTATCCGCACCCGTTAATCGGCGTAGCCATGCATCTCTTTCGCACAACTTAAGAAGAAGAGATTTTGAATCTTTACACAAAGCCCAAAGCTCTGATCTTTTGATAAAACTGGGTAAAACATGCGTATCTCTACCTAATTTTTTTGCATCATCTTCTATTAAAATCAATGGATTAATAACTTTTTTCCCCAATTCCATCATAAAAGCTTCTGATGCGGATACAGCTCGACCAAGGCTAGAAAATCTTTCCATTAACTCTTTGTAATCATGTTTAATTTGCTTTAGAGTGCGGGCATAATTGGTTCTGATCTGTTTATTGGTATTTGGTTCAATACTTACGGTAGGCATGAGGTACATCCTTAGAGAAAAAGCTTTTATAAGTATAGTCCTCGTACATTAAGGAAATCTTAAGAAAGTATTAAGCGTTTCTTAAAAAAATATTAAGAGATTTTCATTGATAAAATAACGCAAAATTAGCGAGTGAAGTGACTTTTTTTATGAATTCTGTTATCTAAGTTCATTGGCTGAAGAAGTAATAGGACATTTTTGGTTGTGACAACTCCACACAAAACACTTAACTCATATGCTTTTCCCATTATTTTAATTACTTCCATTTTGCTGGGAGGCTTGGCTGGCCATTTCTTTGGCTCCAGTGCCCGTTATTTAAAACCTTTGGGCGATATTTTTCTCAATTTAATTTTTACAGCAATTGTACCACTCATTTTTTTCAGTGTATCTTCGGCTATTGCACGTGCAGGCTCTTTGGGAAAACTGGGAAAAATTATTTTCTATATGGCTATTGTTTTTCTGTTTACTGGAATGGTAGCAGCTGTCTATACCATTTTTATTGTAAAGTTATTCCCGCCCGCACAAGATGTTTACTTACAGTTGGCAACCCCTGAGAAAGTAGCCACGATCAGTTTTTCCAGTCAAATTGCCGCTATCTTCACTGTTCCGGATTTTTCCAAACTCCTCTCCCACGAAAATATGCTTGCCTTAATTGTCTTTTCAGTTTTAGTGGGGCTGGCTGTTGCCACTACCGGCGAAAAAGGCAAATTATTCAACGCCTTTTTGCAATCAGGTGAAGAAATTTTCATGCGCGTTTTTTCGTTCATTATGTATTACGCCCCCATTGGTTTTTTTGCTTATTTTGCTGTTTTAGTGAGTGAACTGGGTCCTAAATTAATGGAAAGCTATGTTCGCATTACTGTCATTTATTATGTTTCGTCACTGGTTTATTTCATCGCTGCTTATACTTTTTACGCCTACCTCGCCGGTAAAACAGCTGGGATAAGAACATTTTGGAAGAATGTATGGCTTCCTGCGACTACAGCCATCGCAACCTGTAGCAGCGCTGCCAGCATTCCTGCCAATTTGATTGCCACAAAGAAAATGAATGTTACCCCAGAAATTTATGAAACAGCCATCCCGCTTGGAACCATCATTCATAAAGATGGCTCTGTGATAGGTGGTGTTTTTAAAATTGCCTTTTTGTTTGGTATTTTTCATCTGGATTTTTCTGGAGCAACCGTGTTACTCACCGCGCTGGGTGTTTCCTTACTGGTTGGGACAGTCATGGGAGCCATTCCAAGTGGTGGTATGCTCGGTGAATTATTAATCCTGACTATCTATGGATTTCCACCTTCAGTACTGATAGTTATAGCAGCGATTAGCATTCTTATCGATCCTCTCGCGACCATGTTAAATGTGACAGGTAATAGCGTAAGTAGTATGATGATTGCCCGTTTAGTCGAAGGAAAAAAATGGTTACTGCCCAAAAATAACAGTACTGTTTCGAATTGAAAGCCAATCAACAATAGGATTTAACATGAATAACCCGCCAAGATGCCCCGAATGCAACTCTGAATACACTTATGAAGACGGCCTGCTTTTTATTTGCCCGGAATGTACCCATGAATGGCCGAAAGATATCTCAGAAAAGAGCACTGATAAAGAAACTGTCATTAAAGACGCGAACGGAAATATCCTACAAGATGGTGATACGGTGACTGTGATCAAGGATTTAAAAGTGAAAGGCTCTTCATTGGTCGTAAAAGTAGGTACTAAAGTTAAAAATATAAGATTAATTGAGGGTGATCACGACATCGATTGTAAAATTGACGGCATTGGTCCTATGCAATTGAAATCGCAGTTTGTAAAAAAGGTATAAATGACTATCCGTCATGCCGGTGCTCACCATGACAACTGGAAAGCATCCTATTTTTCAGCCATGCTTAATAACAGGGATGAGTTTAATGAAATCAACAATGGTATGAAATAGGATGCAAAACTATCTAATCGAAACAAAACGCCTGGGTTTGCGTTTTATGCGAAGGGAAGACATTGAACATCTCAGAAGCCTGGATAAGGATCCAGTTGTTAAAGAATTCTTTCCCGAGGGTACTCTGACTGATAATGAAATTAAAGCCTATATGAATGACTGTATGGTGAACTGCAAAACCAAAGGCCTACCCTGCTTTGTTATTTTTAAACTTCAAACCAATGATTTTGTTGGTGAAGCTTATTTTGATCACCTTGATAGCGGCGAAACCAAAGTGGGTTATCTTTTTCATCAGAAATACTGGAATAAAGGTTATGGCACAGAAGTACTAAGCGCGCTGCTGGATTGGGCAAAAACTTATATTCAAGCAGACTATATTATTGCTTATGCCGATAAGAAAAATAAAGGCTCGTTTCGCGTAATGAAAAATTGTGGTATGGAATACTATAAGGATGATTATTATTTGGATATGGAATGTCGTTTTTACCGTATTAAAAATCAATAACATGAAATTAAGAACTGCCGCCAGCTTCTAGATTCAGACAAAATAAATTAACAATATTACTTAGAACTTTTTCACAAATTTTGAGTTGTTCGATACTGACAAACTCATTAGGTCGATGTGCCTGCTCAATGTCACCCGGACCACAAACAATCGTAGGAATATGTGCATCTTGAAAAATGCCCGCTTCCGTTGAATAAGAAACTTTCAGCCGCTCTTTTACACCGGTAACCATACGCACTAATCGCGTAATGAGAGCATCTTCCGCCGCGTTAAAACCAGTGGAGTCAGATATTTGATCGAGGTAAATCGCAGCATCCGGGTGTATTATTTTCATTTCAGGTAATAATTCATCACGAATATAATTTTCAATTTGACTACGGAAATTTTCACGTAGAAATTGTGGGATATATCGCACATCAAAAATAAATTCACAATTACCTGGGGTAACATTCGCAGCAATTCCACCACTGATAATATTCGTAGAAATCGTTGTGAAAGGAACATCGAAATCCTCATCAAAAGGACCGTTTTGCCTCAGGTAGCTAGCAATATTGCTTACGTAAGCAATCAAACGACTTGCATATTCAATTGCATTACAACCACGCATGGGAAGTGATGAGTGCGCTGCCAAACCCTTGACCTGACAGTGATAAACTTGCCTGGATTTCTCTCCAACTATTGGCCGCATATTAGAAGGCTCACCAATGATGCAAGCTTCTGGCTGCAGACCTATTTTCCGTAAATACCTGGTTAAAACGTCCGCTCCTATACAGCCAACTTCTTCATCATAGGTAAAAGCAAAATGGATAGGTTTTAAAAGATTTAATGTTTTAAATGCGGGTACAAGAGCAAGTAAAACAGCAACAAATCCTTTCATATCGCAGGCCCCACGACCATAAATTTTGCCATCTTTTTCGGTGGCGATAAAAGGATCTGTATCCCAAGGCTGTCCAGCGACAGGAACTACATCGGTATGGCCAGAGAATATAATACCTCCCTGTGTTTCACCACTGATTGCAGGGATAGTTGCCAATAAATTTGCTTTAGATTTTTTCTTGTTGTAAATAAGACGATATGGAATATCATACCGTTTAAACCAGGCCTCAATTGCCTCAATTAATTGTATATTCGAATTACTGGAAATGGTGTTAAAACCAATAAGATGCGAAAGCCATTGTAATGTATTCATAATATTCTTAGCGTCGACTCACCTGGGTAAACCTAATTATCTCGCGCTTATTCGGATTTCTAATCCGCTACATTCAATCTTTAATTCATACTAAACTAATTTTTTAGTTAACCAAAGGACTAAATCATCATCCACGGCATAACGACCACCAGGGACAACATAATTGTAGTGAGACGTTATCCCCAGACCATCAGGTAGATATCCTCTTTTTATATAGAGTCTTTGCGCCTGTCCGTAATCGCCATAAAGCCCAACTCCCAATCCACATCGAGTACTTTTTTTAACACTCTCCTGTTCAGCCCGATCGAGCAAACAGGAGCCAATCCCCTTATTACGATAAGGTGGCAATACATTCAGATCCATAATTTCCGGAATGTTTTGATCTCGAAATGATTGGTAGGACGATAGCCATTTTAGAGTAACATAACCGGCAAAATCATCTTGGGAAAAAGCAAGCCAGATAATACGCTCACCTCTGTTTTGTTCCGCTAAATAAGTCATAAACGTTGACGCAGGTTTTACCCAATCATGTCCGCTAAATTTTTCTACAATGGGCTGAATATCAGTTTGCATTAACAATCTGAGACTAATCTTATTCTCATTTTTAATGACAGTATCAGATATATTTTTTGCCATATAGACCATCAGAAAATCATAGTTTTCTGGTTTTAAATTAAATAATGGAGAAAAGCCTTGTGCTTGGTAAAATTGATAAGTCTTTAGATAATTTTTATCCGCTTCCATTGGCGCTAATGTTTCCACTGTTAAAGTAGAAGCATTTAATCGATGCGCATAATTCATTGCCGACAAAATCAGAAGAGAACCTACCCCTTGACGATGATTCTCGCGCATGACTCCCATCCAATAAATATTGGCCGTTGTTGGATAAGGAAAATCCAAAGATAAAAGTCCTACATAATCATTACCAAGCTTTGCTGCAAAATTAATTCTATCTAAGACACCCCTTGCATAGTGTTCATTACAGGCAGGCAAACCAAAATACTCAGGCAGATCTGCTGTAATCTTGCGACATAAATTTTGCGCAATTTTAGGAGAAAGCTGTTCAATGGTAATCATCATTTTATCTCCCCAAACTATTAAGCATAAGCTATTGGATATCTTTCCAAGGTAGTTTAAACCTAATTGGTACGTTAGACTTGACCCATTTGGTTTAAGGATAAAGTTGATGAACAGATTAAACAACAAAATCATCCTGGTTACCGGAGGTGCTTCGGGTATTGGTGAAGCTGCTTGCCGTTTACTCGCCAAAGAGGGAGCGCAGGTTGCCTTACTCGATATCAATAGAGAAAAGGGAGAAAAAATTGTTGCCGAAATCAATTACCAGGGCGGGAAGGCTAAATTTTGGCCAATGAATGCCGTTCTTGAGAAAGAAGTGCAAACCACGTTTTCTCAGATTAGTGAAACCTGGGGCCGAATCAATGTATTAGTCAATAATGTAGGTATTATTGGCGATAATAAACCGACCCATGAACTCACCGAAGCAGAATGGGATAAGGTAATGAACATTAATGTCAAAAGTGTTCTCTTCTGCACCAAACATGCTATTCCTCATCTGAAAGAAGCCGGTGGCGGTAGTATTATCAACATGTCTTCTTTACATGGTTTAATTGGTACACCTGATTACCCAGCTAACCACGCCGCTAAAGCAGCAATTCGCTTAATGACTAAAACAGATGCGATGCTTTATGCGAAAGACAAAATTCGTGTTAACTCTATTCATCCCGGTTACATTTGGACTCCCCTACTGGAAGAAGTAGCACGTAAATCCGCGCTAGGTTATGAAGAATTTATTGCCCGGCACAATACAATTCAACCCATTGGCCATATAGGTCAACCAGAGGATATTGCCTATGCCATTGTCTATCTTGCTTCTGACGAATCTCGCTTTATGACAGCCAGCGAACTCGTCATTGATGGCGGCTTATCAGGCGGTCAGCTCGTTGCAAGCTGTTAAAAATGGGACCTACAGAGCTTCGCTTCTTTGTCTTTCTCCTTGGCTCTAGACCCAAGAATCGTGTTCAGTCATACTAGTTCTGGTTCCTTGTGGAACTACATTGCGTTGGACCCTCTATGGACTTCTTCCGAAGAAGTCGAGTGAATTATTTAAAGGAATAATTATGACATTTATAAAAAATATCGGTTTTATTTTTCTAGCAGTCTATTTAATCCTGGTTGCTCTTAGTACTCTAGCACCAGGTATTTCCATTCCAAGTATCGTAGTGGCAATTGTCGCCCTGGTCGCTGCCATTTTTATTCTTATTGGTAAATGACGTCGTGTTCTACAAGCAACATTAGCCGGGGACTTTATTGTCCCGGCGCCTTTGATTTTCTTATTTTCTAATCCCAATCTCCAGGAATAATTGCCAAGCTCAATCTGTTTTTTCTTTACATTGCTCTGCCGTTACATAAACAAGATAAGGTTGCTGTCCATTTCTATCCACACGATAGATAAGTCCCATGTTATGTTGAAAAAATAAGGTGGCATCTTTGCTTTTACAAACTGCTTCCCCACTAAATATCTCATTCAACCGCTTCTGGACAAGCACCGGGCTAATTTGCAGAGAGGCCTGTTGGAGTGGATTCAAATTGACAAATCGATAATAGAAAACCATGTTGTTGCCTTCAACAGCGACCTTGTACCACTCCAATGTTTCTCCCCATTTTACGGGCAGCTCCTTATTTTTAGCCTGTATTTTTTTGACAAGTTGCTCGCGAAAATCATCTTTTATCGTTTCATATTCGTAGATAAGATAAATATCGGTTAATGATTTAAAAAGAATTAATGCAATAACTATTTTTGCCATAATTGGCCACAGTCGTCTCCCTTTATAGTTCACTGAACTGCGTCCTGTTACAATCCATAAAAATACGGTATATAGCGGCGCAACCGCCAGTATTAGATAAATAAAAGAAACGCTCTGTATCGAGTTAGAGCTGTAAAAAAACTGAATGAGATAAACAAAACCCTGAAGTAAAAGTGTACCCCCTACAGCAACAACCCAAAATGTTAGCCATAATGGGTACTCTCCCCGCCATAATTTTTTGAGCATGATTATCCTTTATTGAAAAATTTCATGCGGCCAATTCATAGTGATCGAACATCCACCAGCAATTGCTAACAGATCATAAACACGTGCAACTACTTGACCATATCCTAACATACCGTTACCGAGTTTCATGATTTTGGTTGCTCATCATCAACTCCCTAGTCTAAGAGAGGTACTTTACTGTGTAGGATTAAGAGCAAATTATGATTAATTATAGGACAGCATTAAAATTAGGGCTCCATTACAAACAACCTTCAACATAATGTGTTTCCTGATTTCTACCACTGTAAATTTGCGTGATTACCTTAGCATCCGTTTCAAAGCGAATGGCACGATCCTTCAATGTTTCAATAAGGGTAAGATAATGACCGTTTTGATCATAGTGATGGGGTTCAACTTCTAGCTTGCCAGCATACAAAGCTTGTACTTGTGCTTCCGAATCACCAATTCTTGCCCCTTTTGAGGTAGAAAAAGACGAGGAAGTGATATTAATACGTACAATTTTATCGCCGGAAATCATGAAGGATAAACCCTGAGTTCCTTTTAGGCTAACATAAAAACAACTTTCATCTTCCGCTTGATCTACCTCCGGTTTGGTAGAGCCAAATTTCATCCCAGCGACCTGCTCTGCCTGTTTTAAGGTCATACCAATTTGGATGGGTCCAAAGCCCTCTGGCGATAATTGCCAATCGTTTATCGTTGATGCAGAGAGGCTGCCCACCAATCCCGCTGCTAAAAAAAATATAAAAATAATTCGTTGCATAGCCGCCCCTTGCTAACAATGGTAGTTTAAAAATAAAAACAACAGTTTTTGATCGAAAATAACTCCTAATATTTCCTTAATATTTATTTAATTTAACTAGGATAGAATAGCAAATTCTCTTTTAGTCAGGTGGGAAAATGAAGTTTCTTATAAAGAGCATTGATGATAGTGAATTTGAATTATCTCTTGATGACAAATCTACTATTCTCGATTTAAAATCGCAAATAGTAGATTATTATAAGAAAAAATTTACAGATCAATGTACTGTTGAAGATATTAATGATCTGCGAGTGCTTTTTAATAGGAAAGCCCTACTAAATAATCATGTTAGTTTGGGACAATTATTCGATAGCAAAGAGACAAATCTTTTATATCTTATTGTCCCCAAGCGTCATCGAGATCAACGTTATATTTCTAAAGAAATAAGTGAATTTTTTTCGGATAAAATTACCAGCGACCTTAATTTGGTAGGTATCAAGAAAACGCTTGGTTATCTCACTACACAGGAAATTGTTGAAGGCGGCTACAATATTGAAGAATTAAAAAGCGCTTTCAGACAAAAGGGGATTACGACTTATATTAATGAGAGCAAAGGTTTTTTTTATGCCTATGATAAGCCATCCCTGCAAGCGCTTCTAAACTCCAACCTTACTTGTTTAGAAAAAAATGGCTGGCCTGGAGACGTTGATGAGTTTGTTCGGCAAGTGTGTGAGGTTACAGCCACAGAACCAGGGTTATGGAACCTAATTCATCGTGCATTTACTGATGCCTCCTGTGTCTTGCTTACCAGTACACTAACTATTTCGGAAACGTCTCCCATTAATTTGTTAATCCGCTCCCAAACAAGTAGTGGCCTTTTGGCTCTCCAGGACGATGAAGAGGTAGTACCAGAAAAAATGGGTACAGTAACACCGTCCAGTCTATATGCTTAATATCCTTGTTAAAGAGGAAGTTAAATTGCCCCTCTCTCTAGAAGCAAGTTCTTAATTTGAATTTTCTCAGGGGTATTACACAGAGCAAGCGGCGTTTGTTGTTTACTATCAGGCGCATTGATATCAATAGTTGTATTTGCTAATAACCAACGTACTGTTTCTAAATGCCCTGCAAGTACAGCGTAGTGAAGTGCTGAATAGCCTTCACTATCAATAGCATGTACATCCGCCCCTTTATCAACAAGCACGTTCAGAGCGGCATTATTTCCTGCCTGTGCTGCTAACATGATAGCGGTACGTCCTCTTCCATCAAGAACATTAAGATCTTTGCTGGCCTCACAGCAAAGAATAGTAATATCTTTATTGCTATAACGAGCAGCATAATGGAGCGCTAATCGTCCCTTGCTATCTGCCAAGGTTGCGGCTTGCTTCATCGCTATCAGAATACGGACACAATCGGTTTTATTATTTAAAATAGCGGTATGAATTGGATAACAGAAATAATTATTTTTAATCAAGGCCAGCTCAGGATTTGTTTTCAGAACCTCGGCCAATAAAGTAGAAAAATCGTGAATTGCCATCAATTGGAGTACTGTATCCCCACCAATATCCTGATGCCCCAGGGTTTTTGGTGACTTCTCCCTTAATAGTCTAAAAATTCTTATTTTCTTTTCTTTTAAGTCATCCTCATAAAGCATAGGCATTACTAAAGCACTAAAAATAGGTAGTTGCGACTGTTTATTGGCGTTGTCAAAAGCAGCACCAAGATCAAGCAAAACCGAAACAGTATAAAAATGCCCTGCCAAAGCAGCGATATGCAAAGGTGTATTTCCCTGAGCATCGGGTTTATTTAATAAATCCCTTTGTGGATTTAAGGAAGTGATTACTTGATCGAGCCCCAAGAAGGCGGCTGCCTGGATAGTATTCCTGCCCTCAAACGCGTCTACCTCCTTCCCGAGATCCTGAGGAATATTGATTAGAAATTCTTCGAGGTAGTCTGTTGCCAGTTCCTCATAGTTGTCATAGTTTTCTTCTGGCTTATCAGTAAAGCGGATATCTCTGGATACTTTTTCATAACACCATTGCGCTAAAATCTGGACTCTCTCTTCATCACTCTGCTTTGAATTAAGGCCTAATTCTTCATATAAGGCATTAAATTCCATCATTACTCCTCTAAGTAATCACTATTTTCACCACGCACATTGTGATGAAGCAGATACCATCTTATTCCAGAGTATAGGCTATTCGATGGAACTGGTAATTATTTTAAATACATGACATAGTCCCCTGATTAAGTAAATATCTATCCTAAACTTCTATGAAGAATCAATTAGTTATTATTGGCGATACCAATACAGGTAAAACTCAACTCATACACTATCACTGCAGCGATCATTATGAACCCACACCAACCATTGGTGCAGAATACGTATTTCGCCTTAAATCCGATTGGTTAAGTGCCTGTTGGGATATGAGCGGACACCCACGCTATAAGAACATTCATCCTTTTTATTACCACAATGCTCAAGGCATTGTAGTTGTTTTTGATTTGACCAATAGAGCAAGCTTTTGCCACGTCGAACATTATGTCAATGACGCCAAAAGATTTGTCCTGAAAAACCGGTTTATTATCCTGGTAGGCAATAAGTCGGATCTTCATAAACAACGAGAAATCAGTCACGATGAAATTGAGGCACTAACAATAAAATTACAAGCAGAAGCTAATAATATTATTGCCTATGTTCAAACAAGCGCGCTCACTGGTGATGGGGTTGATGAATTATTTCGCCATATCAAGAAAGCATTTACAAAAAAAAGCTGGAGTCTTGAACACTCATTTTTTGCAAAAAGCAACGTTGTGAATATGCCGGTTGATATAACCGATGAAGAAATGGCAGACACCTATGTAGCAAACAGGAAGGACTCTGACCTGGCTCGAGGACATCGATAATCGCGTTATTCCGTTGACTACTGTGCCTGTAACTTATTAATGGCCTCTTTTAATCCAGCCGGAGAACCTATTTCATAAAAGCGTTCAAATACTTCATAACCATACAATTCTCCCCGAAGCGATAAATCATGGAAGAGTTCAGCCAAGTCAAACGGTTCTCCCTTAGGAAAATGCTCCAAGAGAGATGCAGACAAAATACTTAATCCATAATCAATATATTGCATGTTAGAAGAGGGGTTCTGTTTGTTATATTCAATAATTTTATTGTCAGTAAATAGAACATTACTGATGTCCCCCTGATTTTCATTTTTAAATACTGTCATTAAGGCAGGCTTGCCACTTTCATGAAAACTTCGCTCTACAGCGTTGAAATCAATAGGGAGATAAGAGTCCCCATAAAGAATAAAAAAAGCATCACCTAAAAGCGCTAATGCTTGTCTTAACGCCCCCCCCGTCCCGAGAAGACGAGGGCCATCCCAAGAATAACGTATTTGTAAATCGTAGGCAGAACCATCCCTTACAATAGCTTCAATCTGCTCACCCAAATGCCCCACACAAAGAACTACCTCTCTTATTCCTTGCTTGCGTAAATAACGGAGTTGATGATTGATAAAAAATTCGCCTGCCACTTTTACCAATGATTTAGGAATTTCCTCAGTAACAGGAAGTAAACGGGTCGCGAGCCCGCCGGCTAATAGGGCAACTGGTAAACTCATGTAAGACGTCCTCCCTTATTCAGGTCAATTGAGTGACTAGCGCTCTGATAATATTTGCAGACAACTAGATATAATGATATCAATAAAATTCCCATCTCATGGGAGTATCGATTTTTGGATAGGCCATTAACAGATGATAAATAAGCAAAAAAACAATACATCGTCTCATCTTGCAGTAATTGGCGCAGGACCATCAGGTCTGGCTGTGAGCCTTTTTCTGAAGGATACACCGGAGATCCTGGAAAGTAAAAATCATGTTGGCGGACATGCGTCATCGTTCCTCGCCAATGGCTTTACTTTTGATTATGGCCCGCACATTTTATTTTCTCGTGATAAAGACATTTTAGATTTTATTGTTGCTACCTTGGGTGAGAATGTTGCCCGGTGTCGACGTAACAATAAAATCTCCTATAAAGACCGGTTGCTTAAATACCCTTTTGAGAATGACTTAAAAGCGCTATCCCTGGAAGATAATTATGACTGTATCCGTCATTTTATTTTTAATCCTTATAAAGAAAAATACGCAAACCCAGCCAATATGAAAGAGTGGTTTTTAAAAACCTTTGGCGAAGGGATTTGTTCACGCTATTTATTTCCCTACAATGAAAAAGTATGGAATATTCCGGTAGAACAACTTTCAATGTCCATGGCTGATCGTATCCCTAACCCTCCCCCGGAAGACATTCTCAAATCTTCCTTGGGGTATACGACTGAAGGTTATCTGCATCAACTCTATTATTTCTACCCGCAAGCCGGTGGTTATCAAGCGATCAGTGAAGCCTGGAAGAAAACGAGTCCCATTACCTATCAATTTACCGTTGATAAGGTGCAGTTCATTAACGGCAAAATCAGATTGTTTGATCTGGACGGCAGCATGAAAGAATTTGATCAAGTTATCAGTACAATGCCTGTTCACAACCTCATTACCAAGTTAGATATCGCAATACCTGATGACATTAGATTGGCTGTCGAACAATTAATTGTTAACCCCATGTTTGTTGTTTCTTTTGGTATACGTGGCGTTGACAACAATCAATATACCGCAGTTTATTTTCCAGAAGCAGAATTCCTGGTCAATCGAATCAGCTATCCGTGTACCTTTTCTGCAGCGAATGGGCCAGAAGGACATTGGAGTTTACAAGCTGAAATCACTTGCGCTAAAAACTCCGCAACCTGGAACAGGTCAGATACGGAAATATTAATGCACACTAAACTAGGTTTACAAAAGCGAAAACTATTGCCTCCTGACGACGAAATTGTTTTTGAGAAAATTGACCGTATAGAGCATTCTTATGTTGTCTATGACGTCGGTTATGAAGAAAATATTGCTAAAGTAAGGTCCTGGTTTGCCTCCCTGGGAATCCATTTGTTAGGCCGCTTTAGTTATTTTGAATATATCAATGTTGATATGGCAGTCGACAGGGCCATTAAGCTCGCAGCAACATTAAATGGTGATAAGGCGGATTGCCACCAAACGAAATTACTTTATTTAAAAAATGCCCTAACTAAACTAACCGGATCTGCTTTATGCCAGATGTAAATTTCATTTTGGATTTTCAAAAAAATAAAGATTATCCCTATCTGGAAGAAATCAATGAAGGTATCGTAAAGCAAATACCACCTGCCAAAGGATCAGCAACTATTTTAGACGTCGGTGCAGGTAGAGGCCTCTTGGGTGCCGCTTTAGCCCAGCTTGGCTATGAAGTGTTTGCCCTGGAATCAAATGTTTTCATTGCTGAAGAAGCAAAAAAGAGAGTTCATCAAGTTATCTGTGCCGATCTGCATGAAGTAGCAACCGTGCGCGATGTGTTGCAAGGTAAAAAATTTAATTACCTTGTTTTCTCTGATGTGCTGGAACATGTTTATGATCCCTTACAAATTTTGCGAGATTATCAGGAGTTTCTCCAACAAGATGGGAAAATCCTGATCTCACTCCCCAATGTAGCAAATTGGCTGAATCGCTTACGTCTTGTTTTTGGCCTCTTTAATTACGAAATGACAGGCGTCATGGATCGCACCCATATACGCTTTTTCACCTTTGGTTCTGCTAAAAAGATGGTTAAAGCCAGTGGCTGCAATATTGAAAAAGTAGACTGTACACCATTCCTGGTAAGGGCTTTTCTACCCATTATTAAATCTCTACTTGGCCGTCACAAAAGCGGTAACACAAACTCGATTATTGCCTCACCTTATTATCAATTTTATTGTAAATTCTTATATCCTATTGAATATTGGATTAGGCTCAATCACCATTTAAATTGAATACAATAAAAAAATCCGTAAACTGTTATTTTTCACAATTTCAAGGGAATAGTAGTCAAATG
>NZ_LNYB01000015.1 GCF_001467625.1 Legionella feeleii | reverse complement strand
TCCTTTTGTTGATTATGTTCTTGGCGAACAATCAACAGGATACGCCACCTAATTTATTTTTCACATACACCAGATTCGAGCATAACTCATGTTAATAAATTATGTTTTGTGATGAAAAAATGTTTGTTAGTTAAATATAGATGCATTTGGTGGTGCAATCAAAGAATAACTAGCTCGTCATTGAGCTTGTTGAATCATCAAAGGAATTCTAAAAAAGACTCAAAAATAGGTTAAAAGGATGTTAATTTTTTAAATACATTGTCGTACAAAGATCGATAGGCAGGTGGAGTAGGTTTATCCTGGCAATAAATTGCGTCTGTAACGATGCAATGGGTCTTGTAATTATTTTCAATATCCAACACAAACATTGAAGCCAATTTAGTACCATCACAGAGAATTAGCTTCAATTTTCCTGTTGTTATCTTTCCAGCAATTGTTGGATTATTTCCCGAAATTTCGGACGGTTTTCCACACATTTCAATTGCAAATAATCGGGTTGTTGTTGAAGTTGGCTGAAACCTTATTTCAATATGGATGCCTGCCGCTTTTTTCGGGGCTGAATTACATTGACTGATTTCGTCTTCACAACAAGGACAATCATTAGCAAATAAAAAACTGGGTGCGATGAGAAGAAACATACTGGTAAGTTTTTTAATTCCCTTTTTCATGTTTTCTACTTAAAAAAATCCCGGATATGACTAATGTTAGCCCGAAATCAATAAAATCGCAGTCAGATTATATTTAATGAATACGAGACGTTAACCCATCTCCTCAGTCCATACTTCTACTTTCTCTTACTTCATTTCCATGAGTTTTCCGCTCTGTACACCAGCTAGTTGCACTAGTTCCTGCAGATAACCCTCATGACCATTTTCTCTTGCTATGATCTCGACTGTCTTACCGTGTTTATTAGGGATAGTAAAATCAATGTCAGGGAACTGCTCATAAATTCCATGCAGCAGGGCGATGTCGCCTGTCGTTGCAGACAGATGCAAAAGGGCTTCGTAGAAGATATGATCCAAATGAGTATAGATATTATTTTTAAGCCGTAATTCGGGAGTAACCCTTTGCCAACAGGCCAATAAAGTAGGGATATCCACTGCCAGGAGTTCCGACCAATGGGACGTTTGGTCCAATCTCATATTTTTTCTGCCAAAAAATCGCTCCAAATCCTCTTGAACCGCTGCTGAAACATCAGGGAGATAATCGTGAGCCAGTTGTCCCAGGATCCGCATACCCACTTCGAATGGATATTTATTTTCTGATTGCAGGACGGGCAATTTCTCATGGGAAAGTGCTTTTTCAAGAGTATTATCGCCAGAGACGCCCACTACCGAATTGGCAATATGGAATAAATGATCATAGTCATGATCGTTTAATTTAAAATCGGTCAAAATTCTAATGGTTCTTCTCGGTGCCAGCTCGTCTGAATTTAAAACAATGGTCCGCCTATTGCCATTCAAATTTATCTCAATACTTGTAAAACCTAAATCTTTTAAGTTTGAAAAACATAAATTCTTGAATCTGGGAATATAAGGGGCTGTGATTAAAAACGATTCAAAGCTTGGGAGCCTTGCACCTTCGTCTTGCATGTCTATAAGGGTACTTGCTTCTTGAGACTGCCATGGCCTACCCCGGGGTGTAAACAAATTTTCATAATTATTAACATAGAAAGTGACATCGCCCTGGCCAGTTAGCGTGGGTTGTTCAAGACAGAAAAATAGAAATTTAATGATACTTATTTTGGATTGTAAATAAGCTGGTATTAGCTGATTACTACGTAGAAATTCTGTGATAGCTTCTTCAGAAGGGGCTTCCGAATCCTCATGCCCCAACAAGGCCCGTTTAAAATCGGTATTTTCTAAAGTCTGGATAGCGTCTGCTTTGCTCATGGAAAGTGGTGCTTTGATTTTCACTCCGTAGCAGTAAGTTTGTTTCTCCAAACCCATCCATCGGTCATTAATATTTTTTAAATTGGGATTAGCGCGATCCCTCTCATCAATCGAGCTCATGGGGCTAAACTCGGCACTAGTCCGTAATCCACATTGTTCGCTGATATTCACAACAGGAATGCCTGGGCTGCAAAATTTTAATAGCAAATCTTTTTGTTCTTTGGTGGTCGAGGTAGCAATTTGAAAAATACTTAATGCCCGGCGAAGCTTGTTTTGAAGTTTTATATTATTACCTACAAATTCCGCGAACAGGGCTGGCAATTGAGGGCGATTTATAGTGTCTGCCGCAGTAAAGATAAAGGGCTTTAAACCAGGACAGCGCTCTGCAATTTTATCAATTACCGTTTGCTTCCTCTCGTTCAGGCATATCACCAGTGGTACGATTTTAATGCCTAACCTTGCAGCTAAAGGCATCAATGCTTCCATGATATCTAACAGATGGCTAAAATCCCCTATACCATCATAATGAATGTAATTACTTAAAATAAGAGTCGGTTGCTTCGACGCTGCATGAAAGAAACCTGGTATTTTTTCTCTGGCCACAGGAATAAAAAGTCCAATAAATGCAAAAATAGCTCATATTATAGTCAATTTGATTTTTGTTCGCAATGCTTTAATCAGGCGCATATTGATTTATCCTTGGTCTGACTGTGGGTGTGATAGGTGGAGATAAGCTCAGCAGCATTTGAGAATGCTCAAGCCATAAGGCTTTCAATCAAAACAATATCAGAGCGATTTCCTTTAATTCTATGCGTTGTGGTGAACAAAGATTGAATGCAAGCTGATCATTATTTATACTTGGTGAATATGTTATTAAGAAGATAGTCAGTATGGGAACGACCAAGGTCATCTCTGGCAATAAGCCTTTATTGAGCAAAACAAAGGCTGTTAAAAATTTAAAAGAGCTGGCAAGCTCCAGTACCGGTTCAGTTAAAGTTGAAGCGTCTACCTCTACTCCAGCATTTTTCCCTGAAGAACAAACTACTCACCAAGATCCGTTTCTTTACGAAAATCTGAAAGACAATATTGGAAAAAAGATCGATAACTATCTTTTTTACTCCTTGGAGAGTTACATTTATTTTAAATGTAGCCCTGACCATAATAGTGGAAATAACAGACTGGCAATAGCTGCGAGGCGCTCCATATTTGCTGGACAAAAGCTAGAAACGGGATGGAAATTACATATTTCTGTTGATCCTGGCCAAATTTCCGCCGCGTGGGCAATTATTTATCCCATCCTGATGGAAAATAAAATGTCCGCCAAAATTCTTGCTCCTAATGTTTTAAAGAGCAAACCTATCGAGAAGGTATCGGGTAAACAATTTACAATTTATCAATTTCAACATAAGCATATTACTACTGATGAATGGATCGATATCATGCAGAGAATTGAAAATGAACTACGAGAGCATGGAATAGCGAAAGCTGTTACCCCAACAGCTAATAAACAAATACCAAACAGCGAGTATTTTTCCTATCGCAATGATGCTGACCTTAGTGGTAGATATATCTCTGATACTAAAGCACAAGGGTATGTGGAGCTGTACAAGCATAAAGATCCGCAATTGCGTGCCTATAATTTGGCAAATGCGAAAGATCCATTCACGGAAGTGGTGTTGCAATCTCATCTAGATCAAAATCAAATTGAGAATGAATTAAAACCCACTTAATTTATTGAAAATCTATAAAATTCCATCACTCTTGATGAATCAATCAAGTCCGATCTTCGTTGATCCAGACTATAAGGATGTCGAGTATGAATAGACTTAGGATTACAGATTTGGAGCAGCTCACCGGGCTTGCTCAGGATGCGAAGTGTACTAATGAAACTATCGCCGTGATTGAAATTTTTGTAAAAGCGGCGAATAAAAGATCTGCAGGCGTGCATGAGTTAAATGAAGACGAGATCAAGGAAATAACTGCGAACAAAACTGCAAAATGCCTTATGATTTTATTCTTTCTTACCAAGAATGTTGCACTGGAATTTTTAAGAAGAAAGAAAGAGCTTTACAGAAATGATCAAGTTTTAATTAACAATATTTGGTATGACATTAAAGAAATACTCGTTAAAAAATTACTGCTTTCTAAAGATATACAAAGCTATTTTCAACCTTGTGGTGGTATAAATTCTGAGGAGTTCAATAATTTCGTAAATGCTGCAAAAATAATTAAAATTACTGATCTTGTGGCTGAAGAGTTTGTGAGTAATAACCCTGAGAATACAAAGTTTCGTCTTGATTTAAGGGGAAAATATGAGGTGGTTGGCAACCAAGACAAGCGCTTAAATGGGGAAATCTACACGTTACATGATCGTAAAACCTGTTTTCATGAAGGGTTATATGATCCTTTTAAATTCGAAGAAAATCAAACCTGGACGGCTTATAGATATTTAAACCATTCTGAAATAAGAAAACTTATCAACTCAGTATTTACTCTTAAATATGCTTTACCAGAATTAACGGTATTGAATAACGACGGTTCTTATCTAAAAATCCCGGCGGAAGAGATTCCCGGTTTTATGAAAAAAAAATTAGCTGATGACGAAATTGACGATAGCCTCTATCAGGCAGTCAAAAAGGATTATCTAAAATTATTCCTGCCACCCTTAGATGTAACAACCTTGCAGAGCATCTACCAGGAAATTAGACCAGTGATTGAGGAGGGTGAGCGACAAGCAGTACAGGTCAATAAACCATTACTGATACTATTGTCTGAAATACACGGTTCGAAGGAGTCTTTTTTATTGCATATTATCATACTGCTAATTGCCTCCAATATGGGGATTAAACATTTATTCGTTGAAACGATTAACATCTACCATGAAAAATACGGTTGGGATGCTCAAGTTAATGAAATAAAACGGCTCATGGTTTTTGCTCAGGAGAATCTTGCCATGCATGTGCAAGATCTTGAGGGTAACTTACACTATAAAAACCAATTATCTCCTTATCCTTATCATGAAATCCCAGAGCAGGAATTTGGTATTGAAGCTCGTGAAGCAAGCTGGATTAGGGATGTTACAGCACTTAAGAAGGCTAATATAATGATTGTGGGGGCAGGGCACCTGAATAATCTTTTAAACAGCGAATTAAAAAATAGTTACTACCTGGTACCAATAGATTGTACCAGTGATAAAGATTTCAGCGACATGTTGTCTATATCGCAGCATAACTTTATTGCCATAGAGAAAAGCATCCAGCATCTTTCTCTTGATGAAATTATTGCCATGGTTGAAAAATTTCTTGATTCATAACCGGAGAGAAAGAGCGGTATAAATCAATGGAGTCTGACTCCATTGATTTATAGAATAAGGCAAAAAATTGAATTGGTTTCATCTCTGGATCAATGCAGCGGTTCTTTTGATTTTTTATTATTTTTGAATACTAATACTTTCAATAACCACGGGTGTTACAGGTTTATTTTGATAATCGGTAGGTACCTTGCTAATCTTATCCGCAACGTCTTGTCCCGAAATGACTTGACCAAAAACATTGTAATTGCCTTTTAGGTCAGGTGTTGGTGCAACGGTAATAAAAAATTGGCTGCCGTTCGTATTGGGCCCTGCGTTAGCCATCGCAAGTACACCAGGCTTGTCAAAACTAGCGTCTGTATTTTCATTATCAAATTGATAACCGGGTCCGCCGGTGCCATTGCCAAGAGGATCACCACCTTGAATCATAAAGCCACTAATGACGCGGTGAAAAGTTAATCCATTGTAAAAGGGGCGTTTAACCATCTCACCTGTCTTTGCATCCTTAAATTCCTTTGTTCCCGTTGCTAATCCTACAAAATTTGCTACGGTGTTTGGTGCCTTTGTTGTAAATAATTCACAAGTAATAGTACCTTCCGATGTTTTAATAATCGCTGTTTCTGCGTGTGCTGACATCTGGCTTACTATTAACAGGAAGCTGACTACTAAAGAAGCTATTTTGTTCATGTGGGATTTCTCGTGAGTTACCAAGCTGAATATGTTAGCTCCGAGAGAGCATAAAGCACAAGTGTAGCTCGATTAAAACTTGGATTTATCCTGGTACGACCAGTGAGACAGGTGGTGGGGGCAGCAGGTTTTTACTGCTTGCTGAATTAGTTCCCGGGTCTTCTAAAGCATGCGTCATAAAAAAGCCGCACTTTAAATCCCCAATACGAGGAAGTCGCTCACTGGACAAGACTGGCTCTTCTTTCTGGGGTATTTCTCGAGGAGGCAATTCAGTATGTGCCGTAGAGACCTCTGCTGACGGGGTTGCAAGAGAAAGCGCTGTTGGTAATTTTACTGTTTCTACAAGAGGTTGGGCCCCCCTTGAAGTGGCAACACTGGCCAAAGTATCGCCGGGGGGGACACGCTCTCCTCTCTTCGGCAATTCATTAGAAACCAGGACGGCTAATGGAGTCGAGGTATTTTCTACCAAGGGATTTTCTTTAAATGTAACGAAGATCACTTCATCCAACGGGCTTGTTTCGGTAGCGGGGTTTTCCAATTCTTCTGGCCAGGAAAAGAACGCGCTAAGGTGAGGAAATATTAGCCACCCGGCAAGAGTAAAACAGCCAAAGGTAGCCAGGGCAGATAGATATAAAGCACTGTAAATAATTGCGGTTGCTGCAATTGCTGATACGACCGCATATCTAAATCCAAGAAAGAGAGTCGCATAGAGGGTTGGCGGGTCGACCTTAATTTCCTGCACGGGCGTAGGAGACTCTGTTTTAAATCTTGGTTTTAATTTTTCTAAGCCATGTTTAAATTTTTCTAGCGTTAAGCGATAGTTGTGACGTAACTTAAGCAGGTTATGTTTATTTTCTTCAGCAAGCCGTTCATGGTTTGTTTGATAGTGTCGTAACTCGTTAAGCGCTTCCTCCGTTTCTACAGGAGGTTTTTCTGGCGTTGCTTCAAGCCATTGCTGTAATTGCACTAAGGTGGTTTCTACGGGGAGTTTCTCCAACAAAGCAAAGAAATTAGGATAAGCACTTAATTTCAGCAAATTAATCAAATCAGGAAGGGCTAAGGTGCCAAGTTGGCTTATGAAGTTGGGGTTTAATTGAGTTATCTTTTGCAGGCCTGACTTATAAGGACTATCTTCTAACGCGTTCAAAACGAGTTCTGAATGGGAAGCATGTTGCAAGATTACCATTAAGGTATTTGCGTTGAGTAACGCATCAACTTTAGAGTCACGATAGTTTTCCAGTACCGGCCATATGCCTGGGATTGCTTGTACCCATGGAATGTATTCTGGCTTGCCAGTTAGCTCTAAATATTTTGATAAGGCCAATAGGAGTGCTTTATTTTTTGTTAGAGGCCCAATTTTATCGATGAGTTGGCCTACTTTAATATCTTCTTCATTGGCCAGGGAAACAAACGCATTAACCGTTTCCGATACGTCCTTGCTAATGTCATCAAGCCCAACAAGTATTTGTGCAACAAGCCATTCTGAATCGGCAAATCGTCGTTTAAGAGCATTTTTTATCCATGCAAAAACCGTTGGTAGAATAAGACGATTAACAATAAAGGGTATTGGTCCGCCTATAACATTCATAAATAAAGAACCGGCCGTGAGTGTGCTGCTGATGCCTGAAAACCAGCTCGTTACAGTAGAAAGATCAATGGTTGGCAGATTTACTTCATTCCATCTTTTCTCGCGAAGTTGGATTTTAGTTTTATCAAGATAGTCGGCAACAAAGGTTTTTATCCGGTCGACAGGCACAAAGCGGCCAATAACGGGAATCGTTTGAGCAAACTCTAACATTTCATCAAGGCTGGTTTTAATAAGAATTATTTGGGCCTCAATTTGCTGCTCACTGAGAAGGCCTTTTTCATCTAAAGCAGAGCCAATCGTTTCTTTGAGACTGAGTTCCTTTTTAAAATAAGGATCGAAAATCTTAACGACTTGATCCAAGGTATCGAAATTTTGTTGGGTTACCTGATGGCCGTCCTGTTTCCATTTGCAGTGAAAAAGATCAGCAAAAATTCGTAGTTGATCGACCGTTGCCCCCGGTAATTGCTGCACTAAGGTTGGCAATGTGTTGAGAGGGATTGAGGGTTCTACGAACTCTATATCAATAACTCTATTTTCCGGCAGCCAGGACTCCAGCACCTGCTGATAATCTCTGGCTCTGGCTTCTAAAAATTCATTAGCCACATCGCCGTCTATTACGTGATGGTGTTCCAAGAGTTCTGCATAATGCTTTTCAGCGTTGCGGTTCAAAGTACTCAATGCGCGCAGTAATTGTTGATAGTCAACGATAGAATGCTCTTCCCCAAATTGAGGTGCCAAAATTTTATCGGCGTTTGCGCGAAATTGGAGAAGTTGATCAACCATTAAATAGCGTGCTTCTTCTAATAAACGTATTTTTGCGCGTTCTTGATGTTGCTGAAGACTAATCTGCAGTTGATGATTCTTAAAAGCGGCCGCCAATGTCTCTGGAGAGTCGGAAGCTTGGCCTATGCCTTGCGCATCAATAATGGAAATGAACTGTCCCTTTTTTCCATTACGGGCTGCTCTGCCTTGAATTTGTTCTAATTCACTTGGCGTCAAATCGGTACAAGCATTAACGACCAATATGCCATCTTCGTTCTCTGGATCCACATCGGCGCCACGAGCCAGACTTTGGTTCGCTGCAGTCAGGAAATAATCCAGCCCCGCTGTATAGATTACATTTTCTTCTGATTTCCCTGTTTCTTCATAACCATGATAGCTTTGTACTTTCCAGTCAGTATTCCTTGCTATGAAATCACGGAACTGCTCGGTCGCTTGGGGGGAACGCGTAATTAATAAAATCGGTTGCGCCGGGTTTTTTTGTTTACGCTGTGTAAGCCATTCAAACGTTTTATTGAGATGATCTTCTGCTCCAAACGCAGTGATTAATCCCAGGTCTTCTGACTGATCGGGGTAAAAGGTTGGATAACGGTAAGCCACTAACCCCTGCTGCTCATAAAATTCAGTGCGATCGACACGAGGACCGGAAGTTGCTGTTAAGCCGACGATAGGGCCGCCGCGTAAACGATAATAATCAAAGAAAATTTTGGCTGCATTAACAATAATTGTTTCTATACTCGGCTCTATGATAAATGGATGGGCTGGTGGCGGAGTTTTATTATTAAGCAGGGTATGCAAAAGCTGTTGTATATAATCTGAATAGCTAACATGGGGATCAGGCCTGCTACTAACAATAGGCGCTGCATAAGAATGTACGTCACTTTTCTCTTTTATTTTTACTGTAAAGAAGTCTTCTTTTTCTTCTAGTTCATGAGTTATCGTAGCGGATTCAATTAAGGCGCCTAATAACTCATCGGAAATTTTTTGGGTAAAATTGACAAAGGCATTACGAGGATTTTTGGCAATAAAATAATTTCTTAAATTAACAATATCATCTGTTTCGGCGCAGGGATTATTAAGGTAGATCTCTTTTTCTTTGACAAATTCAAGTAGCAATTTATAAAGTTGAGCCCAGGATTCCGTATCATTGAGTAAAGGATCTAACGACGCAGCCAGGCGAAATAGTACTGTAGAGGTTAAAGCAGCATCGATCTCATCAGCAACTAACGCGGGATTATTGGGCAGTAGTTTCTTTGCCAATGCCATCCGCATGCGGAATAAAGAAAGATTCGATGCGGTAGAATAATTAATCCCGTTAGCAGTGTATTTAGCATGCGCACTTTGTGCGGTGATAATAGTTTCCCCATGAGGGATCCCTAAATAGTGATAACAGGATGAAAATTTTTCCAGCGCATTTTTTGCCAATTCATTATTTTCAGTGACAACATCGACTGTTTTACCTAACCCCACCAATAAAACAGCATGCATGGCAGCAATAATACTTTTACCTTCTCCCGTTTTAACTTCATGAATAATATTATTGGGAGAATGTATGCGTTGCAGCAAGGTTAAGATTTGAGTATCGCGTGGAAATTTGTAGGTGGTGCGATAAATCGCTTCGGCACTCAAGGCAACCAACAGTAACTGATTACGATGAACGTTTATTCCCTTGCTGATTTGATCTTGTAATGCTTTGAATAAATGTTGAAACTCAGAGTCATTCAAGTCATTAATGGTAAGCTCTTTAAGAACCCCATTAATATTTAACTTAAGCGGCTTTTCTGCCATATACGACATAACGAGCTGGTAGTCACGCCACAGCAGTTCCTGTTGTTCGTCGCTTAACGGCAGCGGCTCATCAGTTTCATGAGACTTGAGTTTTATTTGCGCAATCTTTGCTCTTACAGCGACGGGATCATACTGATATCTTTGCAGGTTCTCTTTATATTTCGCGCGGTGAAATACCGCGATGGCTTGTTCCAAGGAAGGCTCGGCCAATAATTCCAACATTTCGTCAGCATTCACTAATTGTGATTTATGCAGCCGCGCTAGATATTTTAAGCCGCGCGGATGTTGTTCGGCCAGTTTTTGCAATTCAGTAAGCAAAGGTTGTTTTGTTTGCTGGGAAATAGCATGGCCAAGTATCAGTAAGGAGTGAATTTCGTCTTCAGGTTTCTTTTCCAGGAATTTTATTAGTTCAGTAAGCTCATGGGCAGGATTTTGTTGATAAAGTCCATCGAGTACTTTCAGGGCTAACGAAGCCGGTTTAACCTTTTTGAGAAACTGGGTGATATCTTTTAATTGGTTAGCGCTCAGATCCAGGTGAGCATTTAGAAAATCCAGGCCTTCCTCATTACCAACCAAGGGAATAAGGGCAGTGAATATTTGCTGCGCTTCTTCCAAGCCAAGCGGCAACAAGGTTTCGATAAGATTGAAGAAGGATGCTGGATTTACTTTGGCATCAACACTTAAACAAGTCTCCAGAAGAAGACTTACTAAGTTCTTAGCCTGGGGTAATGCGCCATAAAGCAGCGGTTTTTTCCTAATGGCGAGTAAAAAATTCGTCGTTAGCCTGCTTTTAGCTAGTTGTCCTTGGTGCTTTGCCAGTTCGACAGCAGTAATTTCAGCCAATGCTAAGAACGCATCCACATTGGAATTTATTTCCAGAAATTGATCAAAAGCAAGAAAAATTAAATGGTTAGGATTATGATTTGCAAGGGCACTTAGAGCATGTAAAAGGCTTGTAATTTTATTGATATCACGTAGCAAAGTTTTCATATCCATTTTTGGATATAATGCTTTTAGGCAAGACCCAATCAAGGCGCGGTATGTTTCAGAAATATTCAACTCGCTGAGCCAGGCATGGAGGAGGGAATGTACAATGCGGCTGGAATCCTCCAGCGCACCTAGGGATTTTTCCAGACTCTCTTTCTGGGTTAATAAAAAATAACCTAGTTTTTTTGCAGGAAATTTTCTTAAAAAGATTTCCGGGATTGGCGTATTAGCTATCCTAAATGCAGACAGCTGATCGCCTCGCCAAATACTCCATAAACTCTGAACACCATTTATCTCATTCGATTGTGCTTCACTTAAATATAAGGAAAATTCATGAATGCAGGCAGCAACCTGTATTGACGGTACTATTTTATCAAAACCCTTGTCTCGCAGAAAATCTATAAAGTTTGCAGAGAACTTGGCTGGTTCAATATTGCAGCGATAATGACCTCCTGTGGTTGTTGCAACATAGTAGGCACATAATAGCTCGCTAATATAAACAGTATTATCGTCTACCGCATTTTGGGTCATTACTTGATACAAGTTGCGATAAAAAGCAAGGTCTTCTCGTAAGGGTTGGGTTCCGAGGTAGCGAAACACTACTACTTTAAGGTACTCCTCACCGGGTTGGTGACTCGCAATAGCGTCAAATAATTCAGTTTTCGAAACAGCGTAAGTTTTTGTTATTGGATGAATCGCCGCAGAATGAATATTCATTTCAGCGGAAATCACTTGAAAACCGTTCCCGGTACAGGCGTAAGGAGCATCCATGGGTAATAGGGAAACTCCCTGGATTTCGTCAATCTGTTCTTTTAAAACGTGCTTGGCCATTGCGTGGTCAAGTAAATTCTCTAAGCCGATGAAAAAGGTTTGAATAGTTGTGAAAGGAGCAATGGATAAACCGTTTTCACTGATTAACTGTTTTGCAAGATGGGTTAATAGTTGTTGGGCCTCCTCTTCATTTCCAGTGTAGGCCATAAATTTTATATAAAGACGTTTCCACAAACTTTCTAACTTATGCAGTTTCAGCCGCTCAAAGCTAATATTATTTTGTGCCGTATATAGGAGTAGATGAAGGCCGAGAGTTTGAAAAGCGGGCCAATTTTTTGGTGATTCTCCTACAGGAATTTCTGCGGCCAATTTTAGAAAAATAGCATAAGAGCCGTTTGCAAGAAGTTGTTCGACTGATGAAATGTCTGTTGCATATTGAAAATGGACTTTATAAAAATAGGTTAATAAGGAGCGTTCTTCCAAAAATGACAATAATTTAAAAAAACATGCCAAGCCTTGCTTATGCCTGCGAATAAGAACCTGTAGAAGGATTTTCAGGTTGTCTTCATTGTGTACTGTAAAGCTCGCAATAAATTGCTCTAAACGTTCAATTTCTTCCTTATGATCCGGGAAATAAAAACGTGTTAAAACGAGCAATTGCTCTTCCAGAGCCTGGATCTCTTCTACACTCAAGGGAGGATGGGGTTGAAAAATCTTCAGCAAGCGTTCTGCACAACCGATGAGTTCGCACTTCTGCTCATCCCTGAGAGAGGCCATTTCATCTTCAGCTAGCAAGGCTGAATAGGATGCTAATAAAGGTTCATCGGCGGTACCCGAATGTGGCTGGGTATTATACAATAATTTGGGAAAAACCAGCGGTGGGTTTGTAGGAAGGTGTTTGTCATTTGTATATAGTTTAATCGCGTAAATCGTGCGGCCAAAAAAATAACTTTCCTTAACTTGACAATCTGTTGCGAGGTACCCATCAAGAGTCGCTTCAGCATGATATAGCAATGCTGAAGCGACGTATTCTTCCATATTATCTATAGCATAGTGAGGTAATTTAATTCTATGGATGTCGTCAGATTTGCTGTCAGACTCTATCAATGCGGTACCAAAAAATTTTGCGGCTATGCGTAAACGAAAGTTATCATCGTTGGCGAGTTGTTCATAAAAATGACGGCGACTATGGTGTTTAAGATAAAACTCAGTAAGGTAGCCCGCTTGCTTAAGTGACTGCTCTTTCTCTATTACACGAGGTAGAGTGCTTTTTGCAAAAGATGCCAGCCGCTTACAGAAACCATCTAAATTAACCTTTAAATCCCAAGAAGAATTCAATGTTGATGAGAAAGTCACAGATTCATTTAATTCTTGATGCACGTCTTGTGAGTGGGTTTCTTGCACCTGTTCATTGACGGCTTGTGAGTGGGTTTCCTGTACCTGCTCATTCACGGCTTGCGTGTGAGCGACGGATTCTTGATGTGTCAGGGATAAACGTACCCTGGATTTGAGTTGTTCTCGGCTCAGCGTCTTGGACTTGCGTGTATCTGGGCTTGCTTCGCGGGCAAGGATATAGGCCCCAGGTTGAACCTGCTTTTTCGAATCTTCGTACCTTTTCTTATAATCATTAAGCTCTTTAAACCATTTGCCAGGCTCCGTGCTTGAGGCCTGTATGTTTCTATAAGTCGCCGATGCAATATGGACAGACGATAAATAATAGCCTGCTTCTTGAGGTAAAGATTGAAAGAGCGCTGTTTTGTCTTGTGTAATGGGCCTTAGGGCAAGCAGATTCCCATCAATATTATCTTTAGTAATTAGAACGACTTGTACCAGGGTCTGACATTTACTTTCTTTCACCGCTTCTAAAGTTTTTTCAAAAACCTTTTGACGCTCGGCCTGGTCTTTATATTGGTCTCCCTTAAGTACGATGGTTACTTCGCGAATATTGTAGGTTGCGCAGTGCTTCAAGAAAGGCAGTAACTCATTGGCATCAGCAGGGTTGGCAAGCGCTATAACTGGAGGGACATCATCATAACCACTCTGAAGGGTAAAATGAATGTAACCGGTTAGCGCTGAATTGAAATAACGATAATCTTTTAAAGGGGTAGTGTAATTAATGTATCCTTGTTTCTTGTTAGGGGAATGAAAACTACTTGAATAATGGTCAACAATGGTTTGATTTAAGTGGTCGTGTGTTTGCCCTCTGTTGGCAGGGAGTGGTTTAAACTTATCAAAAATAGCTTTTGCTATTTGGTAAGGAAGTCGTTCAGTCTTTTTTTTATATTCAGCAACGCTTGTCACACAAACATCGATACCCGGACGAAAGTGAGACGGTGGTGTTTCACCTTCAGCAACAAGAAATACTTCACGAAAGTCGATGCCAAGAGTTAGGCCATTTAGAACGTTTTTATAAATTACGTCGAGGAGAATGCTAATAAGACGAGCCTGCTCATCCCAGTTGCCAATACCATCCAGCTCTGCAAAAGTTTCTAAAGAAAGATGCGCTTTTTTACTGCGCCAAAAAAAGTTGGTCTGTCTTTGCTCTGCCGCATTATTCGAGTGGGCGAGTATGTCGGCAATGTTTTTTTCATAGGGATTGTTATAAAGCCATCCTTGCTGTACAGCTTTAAGAAAGTTAAGGCTGGCGTCTCGGATAACCCCGGATTCTACGGAACTCCATAGGTAACTCGACACCTCCTGCATAGAAAAAAAGGAGGTAGATGGTTCTTTTAAATAAATAAAAGGCGCATTCCAAGTGCTTATCATAAAAAGCGATTAATACCATCAACCCAAATTGGAGCGAACTATAGCATATCAGCAATTAAATGGTCGAATTAAACATAGCACAATGAGTAATTTACGAGCAGTCAAAAATTTACAGGTGCTGGGATGTCAGCCTATCCATGCTTCATTAAATTTCCGTTGTACCTGAGCCGCTTCTTTGCCTTTCCTAATTGTCCTAACGTTTTAGCCAAAATCATACAATACTCTGGGATACTGCTTTAAATCCTGCTCATGCGTTGCAACTGTCTCTTTGAGATTAAATAAGCCTATTCCCAATAGCTTTTTAACAAGGGAAATACCAATCAGGTGGCTCGAGCCAGCGATCCTTTTAACTATCTTTGCATAATGATATCGGCATATATTTCAGGCGCTGTTTTTTCATCTAATCCAAGATCCTTCTTTAAACGAGGAGGCTGGACTTCTGCTGTAAAAAAGGAAGCGATGGAATTTGAGAAATATTTTTGTGGTAAATAGGGCTTTCCTAAATGCGAATAGGTTGGTTTACCCTCAAGGACAGCCTGATTTAGTAGTGCTCCAGGCACCGCTTGCGCGATGCGTCCTGCG
The DNA here is from genome assembly GCF_001467625.1 of Legionella feeleii. Classification (GTDB taxonomy): domain Bacteria; phylum Pseudomonadota; class Gammaproteobacteria; order Legionellales; family Legionellaceae; genus Tatlockia; species Tatlockia feeleii. The sequence goes on along the minus strand of NZ_LNYB01000015.1, from coordinate 4,638 downwards.
GCTGATGCAGCTTCTGATCCTGTCACGTTAACTCTTAGAAATGCTGCTTGGTATTCAGGATTCCCAATGGTCAAGTTGGGAACTTTAATTCGACTCGCAATATTATCAGGTAAAATAATTTTAAATTGAGCTGCTATCTCAGGATGTTTTTTATAGATTGCCAGGATTTTTTGCAAATAAGCGTCCAAATCTTGTATACCCGGATGAAGGCCAAGACGAACTTGCATAGTTGGATGGTTTTTTAACTCTTTCAATAAACAATCAAAAAATCTGCATCGGTTGCTACCGGCTGGGTAGTACTGCTGATAAAAGCTAACGATTGTTCTTTCGATACCTCTAAAGTTTCTCTGATTTCTTGTGGAGTTTTGTTACTAGAAGTGTTTGATGTGGCATAGGCATTATCAATGCTTAAATGCCCGGTAACAAACAATTGATTGCTTGGAACCTGAAAATCGTCTTTAGCAATGGACAAAGGGACAGCCCATTTAACATTCGATCGGGTACTTAAAGTGGGAACATGTTTCCATAAACAGTGGTTATCCGGTTTAAACATAAATTCATAAGCCATGAGTACGGGCATACTGACTGATTCCGCCAATTGAAAGGGTATTTCATTATCGACAGAGGGTACCCCTATATAGGCATAGTCGACCTTTTGTTTTTCCAGGTGGCTTACAACCATCTTGAGCTGTTCTTGAGTTAATAACCCTTCAACAAAGTTATCCGATTGGAGAAGCTCAGGAAGAGCTATTGTTTTTACCGAGAGTGGAGTTTTGATGCTGCTAACCTGTTGTTGGGCTGCTTTGGTCAATGAAATAAGAGTAATTTCTTGTCCTGCAGGACTTAGAGCATCAATGGTTCTTAAAGCTAGATTGGTATCACCGACACTACTAACAACAAATACGATTTTCATAGAGTAACTTCAACAAAGTCAAATGGTCACTTAGGAGTCATTCTGGCATCTTTCTATATGCTTGTAAATTTAATTTCAGGTGTTTACGCCCTACAAAGATTTTTTACCTGATTTAAGTCATTCAGTTACTAAGATTACAAGGCTCCCCAAGGACTACTAAACCACAGTTGTTATTCCCTGATGAAATACATCGAAGCTCACTATCCGGTGGGGATTTTCGCTTAAAACCCCTATGTTTTTTGAAAAAAAATTATACAGAGGGAGGCTCTTGATAATCTGAATATGGCTATTAAATAAACAAATAGTTAAGGAGATTATCATGTTCGCTAAATTATCTGAATATTTCAATAGTTCATCAAAAGACTCTGCTCATGTTATCAATTATGGTGATTTCTCTATTATAACTAAGCAACGAGATAACGAACGCACAGGCAATTTAATTATTTCTGCTCATGGTATTAAAGTCCCCCAAAATTCGGCTCCCTCATTTTTCCACAAAGGTCCCAACACAACATTTGAAACACCTTATGATTTTTTCCGCTATGGGCCTGATAATTCATCGGTGTATGACATAGGCTATCTCACCATCATGTCAGAGTGCAAAGATATCGCTTTAGGAACAAAGACAACAAATTTACCTGGAGATGCTGGGCGTGGAAAACTCGCACCCGCCAATACCGTAATTGATAATAAAATTTTAACACCCTATGAAAAAGATGAGAAAAATAAAAAAGAAAATCCCGAGATAAATAGGGTTAGAGAGGAGATCTTGCAACAAAATTACAATGATATGGATGTTGATGTGTGGGATATTTTAGTAATCAATAATAATACAACGTTGGAAAAAGTAATGAATACCATGAAGCAACATAAAATGAATTATGAACGGGTGGTAGGATATTTCTGTCACGTTGGGGCTGATGGGTTGGACCATCGGGAAAAGTACGATGAAGGCTATGGACTTCTCAATGAGGAAGAAACAAACAATAACAAGAGTGGAATGAATCTATAAATTGACAATTAACAACGTGTTTTTGCAGCACACCGGGTCAAGGCTTGAATTTTGTATTCAACAATCAAAACTCAAACCCTTACCCCGGTTTATGCTCCCCATTAAAACCGAGAGGCTCCCTCAGGCCAGGCGCTACCTACGCTTACTACAAAGGTGCACTCTTTAATTGCCTTAAGAGGTCTTTCGTTGCTGCTGTAATTGCTTCGATATTTTGGGATTCTGTTAATAACTGAGACCAATCATCGGGTGGGCGTCCACCTTGTAACATTTTTGAGAATACACGGTAAGCATCATTTTTCTTGTCATACGCTCTTTTAGTATCCTCATCGTTAACCCATGCGTAGATAATCACCTTACTTCCCAAATGGTATCGAAAAAATAATCTATATTGTTGAAAAAATTTTACCCTATGCCAATGTGAATAATTATGACCGAGAGTGCTGCCCTGTCTATAGGCGGCTAATGTAGGATCATTAGGAATAACTTCAAAAATTAATTTTGCAATGGCTGCCAATCGTTTCGTACTATTCTTTTTTTTATAAGTCAAAGGATCTTTCTGGCGTAGTTTTTTAACTTCTTTTAGTAAAAACTCTAGTTGCTCTAGAAAAACTGGATGAATAAATAAGCTCCAACCATTGATAGTCAATCCTTCTAATTTTGACAATTACTCATCCTCATCTAAAAGAGACTCATCCAGATCGATCTCAACTCCTGATACCAACGATTGGATTCGTTGATGCAATTTGCTATTAAGAGGCATAACGTTTTGAGGATGCTTTTGAATATCTTTTGCAAGAAAAGACAGAAACTCTTCTATCACAGGATCATTTTCCTCATTTTCAACACGAGTAATAACAACGCTTCCATCCCCTTGAATAGTATAATGAAGTTTATCTCTCTTTTTTAAATGGAGAGCTTTTCGTACTGTTTCTGGGATAGTCGTTTGATAACGATCGGTTAATGATGATTTGATTTCAATGATTGAATTGCTCATCTTAGTCTTCTCAACGATTCACTTATGACTAAGTGTAATGCAATTGCATTGTCAAGTCAAATTTCTAACTAGATGTGGATTATATAGTAAATGTAGATTGGGCGCTGGCCCGAAAAGTTATCTTGTACGAAGCCGGCATAGCATTGATGTTGCGAAGCGTAATCAAGATTTATTTGTCTGAACCCTGTCTTTATTATGAGTTTAGTCGACGCTTATCTAAAAATGGGGTTAACTTGATGTTTAAATCAATTGAACAGTTTTGTATTAGAAGTGATAACCTTACTTGTGCTGCGCTACCTCAAGACTACTAGCTAATCATTTATTAAAATTATTAAGAGGAATATATGGATAATTTTATTACCGGGTTCTTTACTTTAATAGCAGCACTAGGCGCTATTTTTTTAAAAGATCATTTAGAAAACAGAAAGCATTTAAAAACTAGTTTGAAACAAAAAGCTATTGAAGCTTACTCCTTAGCTGATTCTCGAAACTTTACACTCGCTGAAATGCGTGTGTTATGCGGCAAATTAGTCAACGATAAAAATTATTCCTACACTAACTTACCAAAAGAGTCCGTCTTAGAAAATTTAGCAAAATTAGAAATTCTAATAATAGAAAATTTTTATGATCTAAACCCAGCTTTTTTAAATCTAAATAGAATCATAATTACACAATACGTTTTTTTATCAGAAATTATTGTAAATAATTCAGTAGCTGAATCTGAATTTCGCAAACGAGAGAATGACTATCAGAGTAGTCTTGTCGAAGCAAGTCTTTTTCTGAAGAACGAGCTTATTGAAAAATATATTAACCAAAAAATACGAAAAAATTTTTTTTATTACCAAGAAAAATTTAAATCTATATTTAAGGATTTTTTTAAAAAATAACGTAAAACACATTGTGACGACGAATAAAGTCTTTAAGACCTGGTTTTAAATTTTGTATTCAACAATCAAAACTCAAGCCCTGACCCTGTGGTGCTTTTATCTTAATCCATCAGTTTATTGGGCTATTATCTAAAATCGGGCTCATGCTTAAACCAATTAAGCAGTTTAATGCTAGAGAAGGGTAACCCTGATTACGCTTCTCTCCATCAAGGCTACTGGCTACCCAGTTGCTGTATTGTGTCGTTCAATATGTCTTCACTAATACCATCGTATTTATTTAACAAGGGTAAATATTTAGGATCTTTACTAATATTTTCTTCTAATTCTAGTGCTAACTCTAAATTAGTTCTGCATAATCTAAAAAAAGGTGGGCTATTTAAGCCAGCATAATATGCTGTTATAGCATTAATTATGCACCCTTTCTGCCATTTTTTTAGAAAATTATTAGTTTCTTTAGTATACATTTCATAAATTTCAGCGATTAAATTAGGTAAATTAATATCATTAGTTTTGCCAATTTCTTCTAAAAGAGATTGTCTTTTATCCATTTTATTTATCTCTAGGTATATTTTCAGCCGTTACTATTAATTATAGTGATTGCCATTGTGGAAGGCAGACTAAGCCCCTCAAAACCAGGTATCTCCAGTAACAATCTCGCCAGGCATCGTCTGCTTCAAAAAATTAATCTCTTCCGGAGTGGGTTGTGTAGGGCCGAAATAAATATAGGTAGTCCTTCCTTTGTGTGAGTTATGCTCGAATCTGGTGTATGTGAAAAATAAATTAGGTGGCGTATCCTGTTGATTGTTCGCCAAGAACATAATCAACAAAAGGA
>NZ_LNYB01000014.1 GCF_001467625.1 Legionella feeleii | reverse complement strand
ATACTTCGCTCATCTGTCTCTTTCGTGAGTGCAATTAACTACCCAATTATACTGAATATCTGACTAATTTATAGTCATGAAAAGACCCTGCCTACTGTGCAGACATAGAATCCAATCCATGCAATAAAGCCACTAGAACGCAAACGAAAGGGTCTTTTATAGTCAGGCAATTGTTTACGCAAGCAGCTAAGGCAAATGGGACCGACAGCATAACTAACCATTAATATTGCTACTAAAAAAGCCGACATTTCTTGCCAGCCATGCAACACTATCGACATGATAGCCGCCAATAAGAAATTCACGCCTAAACACACCCAGGGCACCTGATATTTATTTTTTTTAGCAAAGACTTTCGGGATATAAACTATCGAATCCATGCTCGCCAACATATGGGCTGCCGTGGTTGAATAAACCAAACCTGTTGAATACGGCGATACAAAGGCATCAGCGTATAGTAAAACACTAAGCCCTATCATCCCGGCCAGCGCAGCCAATGCAGCAAAAGGGCCAGCATCCCCTGTAAAAGACAACTTAGCCCATCCATTGCTTAAGTCATGCGCACTAACGCTGCCAATAAACGACCATTGCAAGCTGGTATAAAGCAAGGTCGTCACCAATAACGAGCTCACTAAAATGAGGGGAACATATTTCCCCGGCTTTTCAATTTCGCCCATCATAATAATGACTTGCCGAAATCCCAATAATGAAAAAAGGACTCCCCCACTCGACATAGCAGCCATAACCCCCTGCCAGCCATAGGGCATAAAACCGCCGTATTGGGAAAAATTTTTCGTGTGGTAACTCATGGTTAACAAGCTAATGACTGTAAGGCTTGGGATTATTATTTTCCAGATAGTAAAAGCGGCATTAATTCGTGCGAATAAACCAATCCCGAAATAATTAAATAAAACAAAACTCATGAGCAATACCAACGCCAGTAAATAACCCAGCGGTGTATTGGTATAGTGCATACCCTGATGAATTATTAATCCAGGAATATAATTACTGGCATACTGAATAACACCCTGAGTCTCAATCACCGGTAAAATGGCCAGGGAAAACCAGGCTAAGCTACTTACCATCACCCCTGTTAAACGGCCATGAGTATAGAAAGGTAAACAAGCCAGGGTATCAGCGCGAGGAAACATGGTTCCTATTTCAGCATAAGCCAAAGCAACAAATAGCAGTAAAAAACCAGCGAGAGGCCAAGCGACAATTGCCGCTGGGCCAGCAAAATGGGCAGAATATAAAGAACCAAATAACCAACCTGAACCAATCATGCTGGTCATTGCAATCCATAATAAGCTCAGCGCACTCAGATTCTTTTTCATGTCGATTTACGCATCCTTGTGTTTACAGTCAGATAAGAAACCAAACTGAATTGTAAAACGCTTAATACCAACCCTTTGATCTATTCTATTAATTTAATAAAAATACCAACTTATAATGAACCATAATTTAAATGATATTTATCCAGCAATTTATCCAGGACAATTCTGGCTTTCGTATTTTGACTTATCCAAACACCTGTTAGCGCCTGCCTCATCTTGCTGTTCGTTCGTAGTAATTTATCGAAAGGCTCCTCAAGAACCTCATAATTTTTTATGAAAAAATCTTCCAAAGGACCTGCTGCGATATAAGCCAATTCTGCAAGATTAGTTGCCTGGGCTAACAACGCTTCAATTAAACTTACTCCCGCTATGGGTTCAGCTATTAGTTTATCGATTCTTACGGCTAAAGAATCATCATATTGCTGCCTTCGAAACGCCTCGAGATAGGCTTCCGCCAGGGAAATATATTCATTAGGCATGCTTAAAATTTTATGGAAAGGGCAATAAATAGTTAGCATATAGTCCGGAGGCTTCCAAGTCAAAAATCGGAATTCCCTCGGGCAGCGGACTGAGAATAGCAATCGTTAGATCTGAAAAATAGCTCTCGGTTCATAGGGAAGTTCCAGATCCGTATGAGAGGTAACTGCTTTCATGGGCATGCTGCTATACAGATGGGGATATTGCTCGCCACCAGGTTTATTAGCTTCCACTTTCAAAGTCTCTTTTTCCAATAGTCTACTGTCAATCTCTACTAAAACGACCTTATCAATTCCCTTGAAGAATTTTTCAAGAATTGCGGGATACTGATTTTCGAACGTTAAATGGATGAATCCATCTTTCTTATCGTTTGCAGAGCCGTCGAAACGACCGCTTTTCTCGAAAGCGTTCCACTCCTCAACGGTTAAGATTTTATAAACAAAAGTCATCTTTAAACCCTTATTAGTTGATTGGAGCGCTAAATCCTATCAAAAAATTATTAGCGGAAAATTAAACTGCATGATCAGCATTAACGCGGCTTTGCGCGCGAAAGTTTACATATAAGAGCAAAAAACTCTTCCGTATGCAGCGCAAGTTTATCTTTTTCAACTGCATTTGAATTATTTCCTAAAAAATGATTAATTTGCTCTGCACACTGATTGCATTTGAGGTGTTTGAAATGAGCAAGTATTTCCCCTGCTCGCATTAGATCAGCATATCCCAAACAGTTTAAATAAAAACTATATCGATCCGATGCGGTGGGAGCTAATGCAATACGCTTTATATGGAGAAATGGACACCATCGATGTTCTACTGCCTGGAATGTATTATAGGAACGAGTAAGGGTTTTCAGGAGCTTTTTAAGCAACCGCGAATTGGTTTGCTCAAAAGCAGGAAATAAATCAGCGGGCTCACGTGGCGGCTGATTTGAAAAATAACTCTCTTTCGGCAACATGATTTTTAAATAATCAAAATGAATTAATGCCTTGTATTTAAAGAGTTTCAATTTCGACATTGTGCTGGCGTCCGGATCGTGTGCCAGGTAATCATTAATAACCTCAATCAGAAAGGAACCATATCCATTCACAATCGAGCACCAATCACACCAGGATTTAATGAGGGGACTAAAATTAGCGCGCGTAAAAGAAACATAATCCTCTAATTTTTTATCAGTATGAGCCGTAAGAATTAATCCTTGGCGAACCAGGGTAATTAAATAATAAAGATTGAACAGGTTGGGGCTAACCAGTGCACCATTGACGAACATTCGCAAGGACTTGTTTTCACCAAAAAACAAAGAGGTTTCATAATTTTTTCTAAAATTCAGTGACAGTTTAAAAAACTCATAGGAGTATCGATGTACAAGGAGATGGTCTTTAATCGATAACATAATTTATTGACGTCTTGTGCAGATAGAACAAGTTTACTTCGGTATCGGAGCAATGATCAATTTAAAATTCAAGACTTATCCTTGAATAATAAAAATTTTCAACCATTATTAAGTCAGGACTTAGGTAAAACGTCGAGGTCGAGGCAAAATTTTATTTTAATGAGCGAGTTTAACCAAACTAAGTGACCGAATTAAAATAAAATTTTAACGAAGAGATCGAGGTTTTAAGTAAGTCCTGTAAGTTAAATCCTTAACCTGGAAAATTGTATGCCTCGACTTTATACCATAGGACATTCAACCCATTCCTTGCAAGAATTCATGGCGATTCTCGATGTCTACCATATTAGTCACCTGGTTGATGTTCGTACAGTACCAAAGTCTCGCCATGTCCCCTGGTTTAATAAGGACGAGTTTTCCGTCTCTCTGGCTAAGGAAGCGATTCGTTATACTCATTTATCCAAATTAGGAGGCTTACGGAAGGGCTCCCCTACTTCAATCAACACGGGCTGGCGGAATGCCAGTTTTCGTAGCTATGCCGATTACATGCAAACCAAACCCTTTTACGAAGGACTTAAAGAATTGCATGAGCTAATCAAAAATAACACCGCAGTGGCCATCATGTGTGCTGAAGCCGTACCCTGGCGCTGCCATCGCTCGCTGATTGCCGATGCAGAAATCATAAGAAACATCAAGGTGTTCGACATTATTAGTAAACGCTCAATCCAACCGCATAAACTAACAGACTTTGCTGTAGTGAATAGACAAACCAGGCCTTTCCAGATTTATTACCCTAAACCCTGAGGTTATTGACGCTTCTCTTTATCCTGCAGGCGAATACCATTTGACTCGATGCTAATGACACCTTGTTTATAGAGTTGACCTATTGCGCTCTTGAAGCTTTTTTTACTCTCATTGAATGCACGTTGGATCTCAAGTGGTGAACTTTTATCATGCAGTGGTAAAAAACCACCCTTTTTTTGTAATTGCGCCACGATACGCTGCGCCAACTCCTGGATGCTATCCTGCCCGGTTTTTCTTAAGGCTATATCAATCTTTCCATCTTCTCTTATTGCTTTTATATAGCCTCGTATTCTTTTTCCATAACTCAAAATCTGAAAGATGTCCCCTGAGTGTATTAGCCCCCAGTGGCTATCATTAATGATGACCTTAGTACCTAAAGGGGTGTTTTCGGCAATCAATAGATTGACTTCCTCACCCGGCTTGTAGGGAGCTGGTAATTTATCCAGAAAGTGATCGATTTTGGAACTGGCAATAATACGCCCTTCATTATCCTGTTTCACATAAACGAGATAGGATTTATCTTTTTCCATCGGACGACGTTGTTCAGGTCGGGGAACTAATAAATCCTTCTCCAATCCCCAATCAAGAAAAGCACCTATGCGATTAACATCAACTACTTTTAAAAAAGCAAAACTGCCTACCTTGGCACGGGGCGGCAAGGTTGTGGCAATAATTTTATCTTCCGAATCGAAATAGATAAACGCATCAACGACATCATTCACCCTGGTACCTTGAGGCACGACTTTATTAGGCAACAAAATTTCACCCCAGTTACCACCATCCAGGTAAACGCCAAACGCGACCTCTTTAATTACTTTTAATTTGTTAAACTGCCCTACTCTAATCATTTTTTTACTCATCTTTTAGTATGGGGCCGAGCTTATCATAGAAATGGCTACCAGATTAAATAAAGTAAACCATAGCCTACTTAGGCTTCTTGTCTCTATGCCTGAACCAACTAACCAATAGGTCCCAAAAGGCCGCTATTGCCACTACAATAGTAAACAGAAAGATCGCCACCACCATTTGCACGATATCAAAATTAAGCGCATCGCGCGCAACAAACCAACTAGTAATAAAACCTGCCACTACCAAAAGTATACGTACAAGCCATCCCAGCATAACATTCTCCTATCTAACGCTTTAAAACCTGGTTGCTCACTATGGCTCGTTTTAATCCTATAAGCCACTGTATGAACTTAAATTAACACCGAAGCAAGCCTAACAACCTCCAACCCCAAGATATCGTTCAAGTTTTATTGGTCGTTCTCGCAAAGACGGGAACCTATTTATTACTTGTTCAATATGAATCACTAAGGGTATCCATCGAGTATTTTTATTCCTCCCAGTTACTTTGAGTTAAATAAATTCAGGAATTATGTTATTAATGTTACTCTCAGACTCAAAGATTAGTACCTGATATAAGGATATAAATAGTGTGGCTTAATCTTAGGAATTCCTTGGGACCTCTTCTGCTGGTTCTGCTATGCCCTCCCTTTGTTATGCTGATGTGGTATACCAATACTGAGTTAGCAGGTTCCTTGGCAACGCTATGGAATATAATAACCCAGAAAGGATTGGTACAAACCATTTATGACATATGGCGACCCTATTTTTGGGGTTCAGATACCGCCTGGGTAATCATTGGCTGCTTTATCGTCTTTGAAGCCGTTTTAATGCGTTTTCTGCCCGGAAAACCTTTTCATGGGCCTCTTACGCCGAAGGGAAATACCCCGACCTATAAAGCGAATGGCGTTTTAGCCTTTGTTACCACGATTGTAACGTTTTGTGTGGCCACGTTTGGCCTGAATTTATTTCCTGCAACCATCCTGTATGACAATCTGGGTAGTATCTTAGGCGCCCTTAACCTTTTTAGCCTTCTTTTCTGCGTCCTGTTGTATATTAAGGGGCGCTTTTATCCTTCATCAACCGATGCAAGTATCAGCAATAATATTTTGTTTGATTACTATTGGGGAACAGAGCTATACCCACAAATTTTTGGTTGGCATATTAAAAAATTTATCACTTGCCGTTTTGGCATGATGAGTTGGGGATTATTCCTTATCTCTTATTGTGCCAAACAAGCAGAATTGAGTGGGCTAGCGAATTCAACGCTCATCTCTGTCTCATTACAATTCTTGTATATAGCAAAATTCTTTCTTTGGGAAACAGGCTATTTACGCTCATTGGACATTATGCATGATCGAGCTGGTTTTTATATTTGCTGGGGTTGCCTGGTCTGGGTCCCTTGTATTTACACTTCGCCAAGCATGTATCTTGTGCTTCACCCCATTCATTTAAATTTTGTATGGGTTGTACTTATTTTAAGCCTGGGGGCAGCGAGCATCATTATCAATTATCTTGCTGACAAACAACGAATCCGAGCAAGAGAGTCAGCAGGCAATTGCAAAATATGGGGCAAAAAACCCTTGATTTTGCCTGCCCATTATAAAACTAGCGAAGGAAATACGAAGAAGACCTTACTGCTGGCCTCAGGATGGTGGGGTCTTGCAAGGCATTTTCATTATGTCCCAGAACTTACCAGCGCCTTTTTTTGGTCAGTTCCTGCCCTTTTTACCCACTTCGCCCCTTACTTTTATGTTTGTTTCCTGACAATTCTCCTCATCGACCGTGCTTTTCGTGATGATAAGCGGTGCGCTGAAAAATACGGCCAGGATTGGAATCATTATTGTGCGCTTGTTCCTTATAAAATCATTCCTTTCTTAATTTAAGGAATACTGATTACCAATTACCTAAGAACCTTGGATTTAATCCAGGGTATTCTAATTGGCAAATTGATTGGTGATGATTGGAATACTCCCGATCCCCCCTGAGGCCTGGCGAAGACTTTATAAAAAATGGATGAAAATTTAACAAAACCGGCTTGTTTAAAAATAAGGGCTGCAAGCGTTCATGTTATGAGCGCCTGCCAAATATCCCGCGTAGCAATAAAAGTCCTATACCCGCTGCAATTAATAGGGTTTTAAGGGGATTTTCCTTTGCCGCTTGCATGATTATTTCTTTAGACGCTTGCATCTCGTCCTCAATCTCCGCGAATGTATTTTTCCCCTTTTCATACAGTTCCTCGCTGAATGTTTTGATCTCTCTAAGCAACGGCTGTTCAGCTTCTTTGAAATGAGTATCAGGCACACAAGCTTGCTTGAGAAATTGAACGTCCTTTTTCTCATTCATAAGCGTTCCCTAATCCCTTAGTGTGCGCGTTTTTTCAGTCCTTTATGCAAAACCCGTGTGGTTCGTTTAATCTCTTTTTTTGTTTGCTTGACTGCCTCTTCTTTCAGAGTAAATAGATGCTTTTCCAAGATATGGAAGGCTTCTTCAAAGTAATCGATTGCCTTATGTCCATTATCAAACAATAGTGAGACATTTCTATCCAAAATTTCTTCAGGACGATTAAGAGTTTTTAATTGCTCGGGTTTCATATAAGAAAAATTTTGCAGCGTTTTAAGATTAAGCTCGAGTAATTCTCGCATAGGCTGAACAGAATTAAGTAAATTTTTTCCTAAAAGCTTATCCTGGGTTTGTTGTTGCAATCGTAGGGATTCTTCCTTGCTCATCATTCTCTCCTTTTGCTAAGGTATGATTAATTATAGACCATTTAGCATTTCTCCAGAGCGTGCTTCTCTTCACAACTTAAGAAAGAACTCCTGGTTAGGGGGAGAGGGCCTGGGGCCCGGAAACTACTAGCAAATAAGAATCACCGCAAGATGACTCTTATTATTAAAGAGAGATTACCCGTAAAAAGATAAACGCCTCGTCAGAGCGATTTAAAAATAATTTCTATATTCTTACCCTCTTCTTTTTCTCTTGCGGTAATCCACTCTTGAATGGCTGATGGTAATTCACCACGACGATTAGGATCATTCGTGAAGTAACACACTTTTCTCTCATCCGAGTTTAAAACAGCAGCCCAAATCAGCTCATCACTGGTCATTATGATACAGTTCCCAGGGCCTATGCCTCGTATAAATCCTGAACGGACAGAGGCTTTAGGGTCGTTACTTTGCTCACTATCTCCTGCCCCCCCACATCCTGATATAAACTGAGAGTAATCATTACCTACCAGTTTCTTAAAACGGTCTTCCTGTTGTTTTGAATCCAGCAAGCCAAGCTCTACAAGGTTAAGGGATTTCTTTTTACCATTTTTGACATAATTACCGCTGAAGAAAACCCCATTTCCTGCGTAATAAGTACAACCCGCATTTTGGGTGACAACAAGCTTATTATTTACAAATTGAAATAACAGTTGGCAAGGTGGGTTACCGCCTTCTTCATTTTTATCAATGGTTAGAGCATCACTACCAATAAAGAACGCTTTATTGTCCAGTTCACCAGTATTACCACCGTTATTTGCCATAATGTTATAACTGAACCCCTTTGAGTCAACGGCAGTAATTTCCAAAACGGACTGCCCATACTGATTGCTATAGTCAGCAAGCCAAGTCCCGGTGGCAATCTGCTTCTGGATAGGTTGCGAAGCTGGCAGCATGGCATGTAGCGCATTGATCCGTTGATCATAAGCTTTAGCAAGACAGGATGGTGATTGACAAAGATTTCGTTCTTTTAGCCATTGCTTTTGGCTTTTTGTTAATTGGCTACTTGAGACTGTATTAGCAATCTGGTTATATAAAAGACTCAAATAACTATCTTTTATACTGAGTTCCTGCTCGTTGCAAATCATTTTCTCTATAGCACTACCTGCCTTTTGGCAATCATAACTGGCTGCATAACTGATACTAATTACACTGAGAAATAGTGGGCCGGATACTGCAACAAATCTTCTCATAATAGTCCCTTGCTAACTAATTACCATGAATATAGTCCATCAAGGTGGACTCTGTATAGACGCATTCGAACTATTCCTCAGACAGCTTCTCATTACCAGTCTTGATGTCATTCATGAACAAGCATAACTGAAAAAATATTACACTGGATTATATGACTTGTACTGCTCATACTTATACTCAATTGCTTTAGCACTTTGGTTATGAGGATACACGATGAAGATAAGGAACATTTTTTTAATCCCAATTCTACTCCTCTCCGGGATGGCCTGTGCAAACGATTCCACCGCTGAATTAGCTTCAGGAGGTTTGGTTTTCACTAAAAACGCGTCCATTGAATTACAATCAGAAGAACTTTTTTTATCCTTAAAGAAAGTACGCATTCGTTATATTTTTTTTAATAAATCGGATAAACCTATTAAGGCCTTGGTAGCCTTTCCTTTACCCTTAATTAAAAGCTACCGCTATGATAGGCTATTTGCAGTTTTACCAGTCGATGATCCAGCCAATCCAGTAGGTTTCGTCACTCGCGTCAATAACCAACCGATTAAAATGTCCATCCACCAAAAAGCCCTGGTTAAAAATAAAGACCAAACCGCTATACTCAAAAAATACAAACTTCCTTTATCACCTGAATACAGTCAAACCAGAAAAGCATTATTGGCTATTCCCAAACAGCAATGGCCCGCATTAGAATCACTGGGCCTCATTTGGCTTGAGGAATTCGACGATGGCAAGGGAATGAGAAAGGAACCGCAACCTTCATGGGACTTGAAAACCACTTATACTTGGGAGCAAATTTTTCCTCCCAGGCAAGCAATTATTATTGAACATGAATACCAACCTGTGGTTGGCTCATCAGCAGGCACCAGTATAGGCACTTCGTATGCAATCCATGAAAAATGGTATAAAGAATTTGTTGCAATATACTGCATCAGTGAACATTTACAGAAAAGTCTGACCCCCAAAACCAAAGACAGTACACCGCCTTACACTGAAGGACGGCTGGCTTATATTCTCAAAACCGGCGCCAACTGGGCAGGACCGATTCAGAGTTTTACACTAACAATTGATAAAGGTGACAAGAAAAATCTACTCAGCTTTTGTGGAAAAAAAGAAGCAAAACAAATTTCAGCGACTCAATTACAAATAAAGAAAAAAAATTTTATACCTTCTCAGAATTTAAATATTCTTTTCCTTATTCCGTACAGCGAGCAAATTGAATAAATTGTGACATGTTGTAATTCCACCTTCTTTTATCCATATAATTCATTCAATTTTATTCAATTTAATCTTTTCTTAATAAAATTGATTTAAAATGGCACAATTTAATTGTGCGGTTAGGGCGCTTTGATGGGTAAACCTATTCAAATTCAAGAAATAATTGCAATAAACAATAACGGGGAAATCCTACAATCAAAGGCAAAAGAATTGAGAGGTACGGCCTGGTATATTAGAGACACCAATTCGAGTACTGACGATAGGGTAACTCGTATGGCCGCTCATATAGAAAATCTTGCGGCTCAAGCAAATACAGCACATGGAAAACTAAAAAATACAACAGCCGATGTTTTAATAACTCGCTTAAGCATGAATGAATTTAGCCTCTATACCAAAGATACTCCTTTAAGCCTGGATGAATATAAATTACTTATTAAAAGAATCCATGGCATTGCTTCTAAACTACCACCCAATATCCATCTTTTATTAGCAACCATCCCTGTTTATTGGCCCGATACCAGTGTCCATAATTGTGCCTTATACGTTCAATCAGCAAGATCAGCGACTGAAAGACCGATTATCAACCATTTCGCCAAAAAAAATTACTCTGCCGTTGATTTCCATTATGTCAACAAAGCTGGGGATTCCTTGCCTTTACGTGGGGATGAATACGGATCCAGTTTCTGTCCCACAATCGTTTTAAGGGATACAGAAGTAGGCACGATGGATATTCATCAATTTGAGAGTGCATTAAAGATAATAACTGCTGAAGGCGAATCCTTTATCACTCTTATAGATATTTGCCTGGATCATAAGGAAAGAATTGCTGAAAAAAATTTAATGGGTTTGCTAGCGCAATTACAACTACGGGGTGTAAAGATTCCACTTTATATGAGTCAGGTAATCACTTCTCATACCATTGCCCCTATTAGAAAAAATATTTTTGCTTCATTGACCCAAGCAGATACAAACTATAAAGGTGTGGATAGATTGTTTCCTAATGAAACGCTTCACATCGTTTCCCCATTTGGCGATTGTATTGACCTCACAATCTTCCCACCAACCTATCTGGAAATACCTTATAGAAAACGTGTATTACGCTATCTTAGTACAACGATACCTGGACAGACTATTTTGGAAGAGACAATCGCACACCCTCCCATAACTCTGTTTTTCCAGAAACGAATCCGATCGCTTGCAGCTCTGGGAATAACGATGAGTCAAGAAATGCAGCAACAATATCAAACCCGGGTAGATAGCTTCCTTTTTTCTTTATCTAACCGGTTGAATGAAACAGCCATTGCCGGTGCTTCTACCATACCAAGTATCGATAGCTCTGCTTCAACATCAACAGAGGATTCTGCTACGCAAGATCTAAGTGATGCCGAACATTGGGTAGAGGCACTACTGACTGATCTGCTGGATGAACCAGCCACACAGGACGGGGCATCAACATCAAGTACAACAGAGGACTCCACTACGCTGGAGCTAAGTGATGCCGAACATTGGGTAGAGATACTACTGACTGATCTGCCGGATGAAGCAGCGGGCGTGGAAGATTCTACAATACCCGCTAACAGGGATAATGTATCAACATCAGATACAACAGATGATTCTACAACGATAGATCCAGGTAATGCCGAACATTGGGTAGCGGCACTGCTCCATGAATCAACAAGCTTGAATGATTCTACAGCATCCGCTACCGATGATCCGTCCACATCTAGTATAACCGATGACTCTGGTTCAGATTTCGATGACGCCGAACTTTGGTTGAGTGCAGGATTAACGGGTAGTTCAGTGCATCGAGCAAGTCGCTCATCAACACCCGATACTACAGGCATACTCTCATCCCCAGGTTGGCAAGATTCAGCCATCCCCCATGATAAGCCCAAAGAGACAGAAAAATCTTTCCCTTGTTCTGCCACAAGAAGCTCGGAAAGTCCTCTTTATTACGACGGCAATCCTTATAGTTTATTTTTTAGCGGTGCCGCAAAAGAGATCGGGGAATTAAAGCGCCCTTTTAAAAACCACGCTACTACAATTGAAGCCTACCCTCGATTTGTTACTACTCATAAAGCAGCACGAAGCGAGGCAGTAGAAAAGCGACGGCTTTTTAGGACCTTAATATAAAGCGGATAAGGCCTTCTCCGTGCCTATGCTTTTTGCATATACTTTAATTTATTGGCCTATACGAGCTACCTTCATGGAAAAGAGGACATTTACTGTACTAGCGGTCGTTCTGTTTCTTGGCTTTTTCCGTATTGCTTTACTATTTACAACGCCGTCTCAAGCAACACTCAGTCAAATCGATCCGAATCAAATTGGCTATCTTGGTTTGCTGCAAAATCCAATCATCCATGTATTATTCTGTTTAAGCCTCATGATCATGCTCGGTGGTTTTTATTATGCTTTCAATAATCTTAGCCCTGAGAGCAGCCAGGGAAAAACCAATATTATCTTTATCCTGATTGGAGGATTAATCTGTATTGCAACTGCAATCCTGTGGAACAACTGGAACTATATTCATAGCCAATTTACGACCTTGCTCGCCATGTTGACATACGAAGCCTATAATCCTCAATCAGCACCAAACCTAAGTTATTATCAATGGAAATACTCTCTGAATCCTGCAAAGGTTACTATGGGTTTATTACTTATCCCCCTGTTTCTTCCCTTATTCTATTACTTAAAAAAAACCCGGAAAAACCAGAGTCTGCCAACTTCAAAACGCTAGTTCATCTCACTTGATACTCAAAATTAGAACATATCCAACTCATGATGATTGGATGATGACGTCTCCGGCAACTGGCATGCAACTAGACGTGGGAGTAGAGGCAGAACAGTGGAAACAAACCTGGCTCATTGACCTCACCTTTGCAAACAACCCTTGCCAAACTGAATAACCAGGTCAATACCGATAAAAACTGTCCTGCTACCACTTATGCGCACAAAAGAACACCGTGCTCTATAATTAATCAAACAATGCTCTACTTGGAACCCTTATGATCCGTATCAACCTTTTAAATGATTGGGTGCAATTCACTCTGACAGGCACACCTGAAGAACAAGCGAGAGATAAAGACTATTTAGAGAATGCTTTATGTAAAAGAAACATTGACTACAGAAACTCTACAGGACAAACAGTGTCTGATTGTGATCTCTATGTACATATTTCTAATTTTAAGTCGGCTAATGAGATTAGAGACTTGCTCACACCAGATTTAGGCGTTCAGGATAAAAAGAAGCCTCAGTTTTTCCAAAATCCATCCGTGGATTATAAATTTCAAACACAAAACAAAATTGGCGTTGATGAATTAATTGATAACAAAATCGAGATACTGAGAGCAGGGCCACGGGGGCCACAGCCACAGGATATGTAAAACCGCCTTTCTCCTTACCAGGGTTACACTCAATAAAAGCCAGTTTCTGAACGCAATGATATTCAGTTCAAACCCGCTTTTATTTCAATAAGATGCAGGAAAAATTCCCTCCAAAATCATCCTCTCCTGCATGATAGGCACGCCTGCAGCTAAAAAATCTTTTATCAGTATAGGTATCGATGCCCATCTGTCCAATCGATTTTAAATGCAAGTTGACCAAGCATCTTTCGACAAACCCCGGTAAATCAAAGAGGAAATGATTTAATTTCTCAGCGCTTTTGAAATAACGTAAATTGTCCTGGTTGTCCTGAATAAATGCCTCATAAAAATCGTGACTGACTTCATAGGAAGCCTGGGCAATACACGGACTGATAGCAGCCACAACCCTCTTGGGGCTTGCACCCAGCTCTTCCATTTTATGGATGGTTGATTGTAACACGCCCGCTTTGGCGCCTCGCCATCCGGCATGGGCGAGCCCAATTACACCTGCTTGCTCATCAGCGAATAAAACAATAGGGCAATCCGCACTATCTGAACCCAAAAGGATATTTTTCTGCTTTGTTACCATTGCATCTGCTTCGATTGTCTCATTCTCTGGCCAATGCTCATTAACAATCACTGCCTTATTACCATGAACATTTTTTACGGTTACCAATGAGGTGAGAGGATATCCTAAAAATGTAGTAATTCTTCTCCTATTTTCCTCCACTCTTCCAGGTTCATCATCACTGCCATAAGCACAGTTTAGAGAAGAATATCTCCCTTCGCTCACTCCGCCGCGTCGCGTAAAAAAGGCATGTTTAATTGAGGATAATTGCTTTAACGTTGGCTCATGCAGCGCTTCAAGCGTGTTATCGTTCTTTTGATCGTGCTTAAATGTCAAAATGAGTCCTTTAATCCATCAGGTAACGTTGATATTTTAAAAACGCCAACTGCGCTTTCACAGCAGGCCATTCGCTTGCAATAATGCTGTAAACATAGGTATCTCGTAAAGTACCATTAGGCATCACCATGTGATTGCGCAAAATACCATCCAACTTGGCTCCCAGACGTTCGATACCCCGTTGACTTTGGCGGTTAAGAGCATGGGTACGAAACTCCACAGCAATGCAATTTAGGGATTCAAACGCATGGTTTAGCATTAACAGTTTGCACTCAGTATTAAGACCTGTACGTTGCACCGTTTTACTATACCAGGTTCCCCCTATTTCCAAACGATTATTACCATGATCAATATTTAAGTAAGTTGTCATTCCAATTGCTTTTTGGGTTTGATTATTGATAACAGCAAAGGGCAACATCGTCCCGTCAGCCTGCATTTTTAACCGCAAATCAATATTTTCCCGCATTTTCCGGGGCTCCGGCACAAAGGTAAACCAGAGTTTCCATAACTCTCCATCGTTAACTGCCTCTACTAAATCATCGTGATACTCATGGCATAACGGCCTTAAGGTGCAGTAATCGTCCCGCAGGATTATTGGTTCATTTAAACTGGTCATCGAAGTCCCTCAATCCGGATTTTATCTCAAGTTTATGGAATAAATGATACACAGGGTAGCCCCGTCTTTTACTTATGATTTAACATAATGAAGTAAGCCTTCTGAATAATTTGAATAAGGATCATTAAAATGCCTAAGGGTGAAGGACAGCTTCATGATGTCTACGTTGATTGGGACCAATCATCAGGATCTAAAGAAGAGACGGAGTATAGCGCGGTAAGGCCATGGACACGTTTTATGGCAAGAATCATCGACAATACTCTATTCACTATCCTTTTCGGCTGGATTTTAGTATTCCTTGCGCCCACATTCATGGAGGCAATCAATGGAACAATTTTTGGTTTTTTATCCTTAGTTGCCTGGATTTTCGTAGAAACTCTCTTATTAATTACCCTGGGTACCACTTTCGGGAAATGGCTGTTAAGGATTCAAATCACAGCCAATGACGGACAAAAACCCACTTTGCCCCATGCCTTTAAAAGAAGTATAAAAGTTTGGTTTTTTGGCTTAGCTATGGGTATTCCCTTTATTAACCTGTTTACGCTCATTTCAGCCCATAGTGGCTTAAGCAAAAATAGAATCACAAGCTGGGATAAAACGGAAAAATTTACTATTACTCATGGTGAAATAAACATTTATCGAGGAATCGTCGCCTGGGTTATAATCATAACCCCGATTGCCTTTGCAATCATGGCTAGAGAATTCAGCTAGAATCACAAGCTTGTGGTAACACAGGGCACTCCATTCGCTGGATAGAAGTGAAAAGAGGATTTAGAAATAGACAAAAATTCCATTTATTTTAAAGCGGTTATTGAATCAGCAATGGTCTTTAAAATAAAAAGGGCTGCTCCCTTTTTGTTTAATCGCTGGGTATCGCATGCCAAACAACGGTATCCTGACTATTCATTTCAAGCCAATACCGAAACCCTGGTTAATGATCTCACGTTTGCCCTGGCTAAAAGTCTGGAGTTAATCTGGCGCAAAGAGAATCAAACCAAACGCGATGTGCCGGAATGGTGTGGAGGATTTCTATTAGAAGCAGCAGCGTCTGCACTCAACGTTCAATGGTCCCAGGAGTACATTTGCAAACAGACGCCTGAGTATAAAGAGTTGTTTTTTCTTAAAACCGTCACCCAATATTTAAAGATGGATACCGTCGCCAGTAAAAAAGTAGAGGCACTCTATAACCATTTACTCACTAAACAAACCAATACCATAGAGCAAGACGATAGCAAAAATGAAAAAATTGTCGATCTCAAAAAATTTAAAAAGAATAAATATCCCAATAATCTTTTCAAAAATAGAATCGTTAACTACCTGGAGTCTATTTTCTTCGAAAAGCATTTCCTGATCTTTAGCGACATTCTAAAAAATAAATTCCCTCTCCCCCTGGCAGATTTTTTTAGTGATGAGGAGATGATGAAACTCGTCGACGCTGTCAGACGATAATTACCCTCTCATTTACCGAAACATACTGGGAGAATAATTATGGTGCTTCGCCTCATCCAACGCATTCACATGGTTTTCAGCAAGCATCAGGAGTAATTCATCAATTTGACGATTAAAATCGTTAAGATCACCTGGACCAATAACCAAATGATTTTGATTACTTTGATCATCAGTAGTGAATAAACTCCGTACCTTTTCTTTATCAACAGAATTTTCAAACGTGATATGAAGTAATGAGTCCTTCTCCGTTATTCCCGAAACTTTGCCGAAATAATGACTTAATACCAGTTCATATTTCTTATGGGTTAATTCCTTAATCCTATTTGCATTCTCTTGAGCAATGATTGCATTGAATTGCTCTACGGCGTTTTTATTGATAGATAAGACGTTGTGCTTAATCGTGTAATTTTCTTTTAGCGCTTTAAATTCTTTTTCCAGAGCCTGTTTATCGATGTCGTCTTTAAACGCTATCTCAAAAACCGGGCTCTCTTCATTGTCTTTCATCTCAATGGGTTGTTGGCCTAAAACTCTCTCGAAAGCGGCTTTGATGGCATGAGTTAATTTCATATTATGCATCCAGGGGCGTTTTGTAATTTATTATAACATATAGATATATATTTTATCATTTATGCAGGGTCCGAAACGCTGCCAAACAGCCTTCCCATGACCTTTCAATTTCACCGCGGCGACATGTTACTCAAGTGTTTTTTTATAAAGAATTTCTTCCAGCAGCGCACCACCTTCATAGAACTCTTCTATTCTCGTGTAATCGGTCACGACAAATCCCAGCGACTCATAAAAGCGTCGCGCTTGGGAGTTGTCAGATAAAACCCAAAGGTAGACTGATTTAAAACCTAATTTTGATAACTCAGACAATGCTATCGTACATAATTGAGTGCCTAATCCCTGACGCCAATAATCTGGATGCAAATAAATAGCGCTGATCTCGCCTTTTAATACGTCTGGTTTTAGATCACGAAATTCACAGATACTCGCAAACCCAACCATTTTATGATCAATTTCAAGAACTAATATTTTTACACCTTGTTTTATAAGGTCTTGCCATTGCTGAGTACGCTCTTGGACGGATAAATTCTGTAAGATAGACTCAGGAATAAACTCTTTGTACATTTCCTGCCAGGAACGGATATGGTTAATAGCAATCGCTTCAGCATCTTCGAAAACAGCAAACCTAATAACTGGCGTTGAATTTTTACTCATAACAAAAAACGAATAAGAAAAGAAACTGCTATTTATCACTAATTCGACTTAGATTCTACGTCTCTCTTAAAATAGTTTTGGAATAACTCGGCTAAACCAGCAAAATCGACGTCATTGCATTTTTGGCGTAATTATTACTACAGTCAAATAGGAGGTAAACAAGTTACTGCATGATAATAGGCAGCAAACCTTTGAGATAGTCCGCAGCGCTTCTTGTCTTTGAAGCATTACGGACCATGCTGGTTTTTTACGATATGGAGAGATCTACAAACGTACGCTTTTAGGAGTACACGCATCAACAATGGCATAACCGACATCGGCAATTGCTCCCGCTATCGCTGCAGCAGTATCAACAACTGTCGACAAGGTACGCGTAGCTAATGCGGTCAAATCCCATAAGGTATCGGTGAGAGCAGACCCTGCAAAGTAGGCAGCCTGTAAGACATTAGTAAAAAATTCCGGCACACTTTTCTCTATATTACCTACGTCGAGAAAAATGATATTGATCGCTGTTTCCAGAACGTTGCGACAGGCATGAAGGCAAGATTGTACCGCCAAGGTCAAATCAATTATTGGGGCGACAACCGGTGATCTTAACTGCGTTCTCACATCTGCAAGAGAGTTGAATGGCCGGAAGAAGCTAGCCCCAGTGTTTATTCTGACACCGCTTTCTTTATGTGCATAATCTTTAATAGCATATGCTCTTTTAAATACACTTTCTTTCTTCCCGTACATCCTATTACCTATATGATTAAAAAATTGCATAGTACCATTAATTGCTATACGACGCTATGTCGCAGTGTGGTAACATCGAATGTTGTAAAAATCTGAAAATCAGCAGACTCTACAAGCCGTTCGCGCCCATCCTTTATGAACAACTGGCAGATGGTTTATTCATAACCATAATGGTACAATGAGAGCAAATTTCTCGCTTGTTGTGCCAAGGAATAGAATGCCCAAACTTAAAGAGTCGGTTATCGCAACAGCAAAGGCTGTCGTTGCACAAGTTCTACTCGCCACCATTGAAGATTGTGCTGAGGTTACATTCGATAAAAAGCAACTTGCTCCTGAAGAGATTGATTTTTTAAAAAACACAGCACTGTCAGAAATTAGCTTTGAGAATATAAACGACCCTGAAAAATTTCTGATTAGAAATAAAGAGTCCGGTGCTGTCATGGCAGTTTCCAATCGCGCAGTAGCCAATAATGAACTCAGAGGGCATTTAGTACGAGCTATAATCAGCGAAGCACAAGTAGCCACTCCAACACAAAGTCTTTATGACACCCTCAATCATGCGTTAAACAATCCAAAGACCTCAGGAATATTAGCGAAAAGTAAGGGATTCTTTGTTGGCCTAAAATTCTCTCCCTATGAGCAGGGTGAGATTATGGAAGAAAACCATTTTGTGCTCTTTACACAAGTTCTTCTTAATATTCTGGATCAAAAGAAAAAAGAAGGACGACTAGATGGCGTCACGTATAAAGATGTTCTCAAAAAAGAAAATGACGTTAGAGACCATATTTGGGACGGTGTTGATTTAGATGAAATTTATGAGGTCACCAAAGAAATCGGTGTGCAATTTAAACAATTCTCAAGCAAAGCAGAGGATTTGGAAAAAAGAGGTTACAAAGCAGAAGCCGGGATTGCGCGTCAACTGGCTACCGATCTGGAAGGCAAACAAACCTTACTTAAAACCGGAGACATCAGTCTTAGCGGCTTTTTCACTGAAGGTATAACATTAATAGAGGCAGCACAGCAAACTACCCTCATAGATCTCCGTGGTTTTGGAAAAATTTTCAATGATCTGGTAAATCGATTGATAACGATGTTGAATTATTTGGGTGCAAATCTACCAGCGGTGGTAAGAGAGCCCGATTCAGCTACCAAGCTTACAGCCACGAAAGCAAATCTTTCCTTTTTTAAAGAGATGACACTTCCAAATCAAGAAAATGATGAAGTAGCGCCTCATCAAGTCCAGGATTTTGTCGCTAGATAGACTCTAGTTGCTGGGTAACGGCAAGAAATATTGAATCCCCTTTTCTCCCTTTCCGTACCGTGCTTATGCGCGGTACCCAGAAGATAGTTCCCTTCTTCGAAACGTTTTCTGTGCTCATTAGCCAATGAATACCGCGTAAGCCCTGATAATCACTATCAATTTATAGGATATTTTACTTGCCGACTTTCCACGGCTCTCCTGAATAGCCAATTCAGTGATTACGTTTATTTATTTGTGTGACAACAGAGGATAGTGCCATTGCAAGATTTTTCGGCAAAACAATGTTGGGGAATCCCGGAATTGGAGCGGGTGATGGGAATCGAACCCACGCTATCAGCTTGGGAAGCTGAAGTTCTACCATTGAACTACACCCGCCTCGTTAGATGCTAAGTGTAATAGCTAAAGAACTCTAATTCAAATAAGTATTAATCAGCGATGTCAGGTCCTTCTGTTATGCCCTTTCAATAATGGTCATTATCAAATCACATCACGAAACCCAAAAACATATCGATAAAAAAAATCAAAAAGGACAAAATAAGTGAACAACTAATATTTATTTAATTTTTATGGATTACGCCGTAAGACCCGCTACATCTGCCTGAATATTGGCAGCCATTCGCCCTGATCTTGTCTGGTTATTAAAGAATAAAAATGAATTACCCTGGGTTGCTATGGCTTGAACCGCTCCGCCAAGAAGACCAGGAACGATACCCGTGCATAAAACAAGAAGGATTGATTTCCAAATTGCCCCTGTCACTCTATTCTCATTAAGGACTTTAATAGCGTCTCTATTCGTCTCTATATAATCATCAAATGCGTCTTCCTGGCCATCTTTAAATGCTGCTACGCGCTTTTCAGTATCGACAATAAAGCCATCGATTTTCTTAGACTTATCCTCGGTTAGGGGATCCGTAGCAGTTAATTTTTTCGCTTTGTATATCCTTAATTCTTCGATATGTGCTTCCAGAGATTTATATTTTTCTGCAGATCCATATTTTTCTGATGCAGCTTTAATCTTGGAGGTAAGTGTCGTGATTACTCTTTCATGAAAACCTTTATTTATACTATAAAATTGATCACTTGAGTGATAAATTTGACCAAAATCAACAGGATATGTTTTACCGTTATGCGTAATAAAATTTCTTTTATCCCGGCAATCGGTCATGACATAACCTTGCTCAAGCATATCCTTAAGACAGGCAAGTCGCTGGCGATCGGTTGGATAACTCCCACTAATATAAGGTAAAGAAAGCTCTCCTTTTTCTGTAACACAGGCAGTTGCATACTCAGTATCTTTGTAAAACTCATTCCATTGTTTTACCTGCACAGAATAACTTCTCTCAAGGCCAAGTCCTTTGGTCGATTTAAAAACACGGTCGCCTTCTATTCTTGTGACGTTATTATTACCTTGATCACATGGTTTGGTTTTAGACATGACAATTACTTCTTTTTTACCACTAATGGGTAGATTTTATCCTATATACATTAAGGAAAAATTAGGTCTTTTTTATACCAGAAGACGTGCAGATTTTTTTTCAAACTATCAATAACCTATATATATTTTCAGCAATTCAGTTTAAGATTTTACTTTTCAATGAAAAAACCATGTTGCCATTAAACATTCAACGCTCCCTGCCCAAAGTTATAACCTTGGCTACCTTATTAGCCATTGTTCCCCCCTCTTTTGCCCTTGATTTAACAAAAGGACAGAAAATCCTGCAATTAGGCGGTTATCTGAATCACTCAGGTAAAACCCAGTTTATCGGAATTGAAGACTTGATTGGTGACCGCTTCACGGTAAGTAAACACCATGATGGAAATCTATTAGTCGGATTAGGGTACCTTTTAAATCATCCCGTAAAAAAAGCCATTCAGTTATCCTATGGCATTAATGTCTTTTATTTAACAAAAACGCATGTCAAGGGGCAGGTTATCCAGGAAGATTTATTTGAAAATCTGGGCTACAAATATGGCCTTAGCCATGTTCCTGTCTACGCTGCTGCCAAGGCATCCATCGATAATCCTGCCAATCATTATGGAATTACTTTTGATAGCGGAATTGGAGTCAATATTCTGACAACCAGCAGTTTTCATGAAGAGTCTCTCGACGGTATGACCCTTCCCGATCATGCTTTTTCGGGGCATAGTCAAGTCACTTTTTCTGCAATGGCAGGCTTCGGAGTAAAAATGAATGACGTTTTTGGTCATGCACCACTCGAATGCGGCTATCGTTTTTTTTATTTAGGACAAGGCAAATTTAAAATGCAGACAAATCAATTACTTAATAACCTGAGCACAGGTCCGAGCTATGCTAATGCCTTGATTTGCTCAGTTGTGATTTAACGATAAGGATTGTGAATGAAACGGAGTTTAAGCAGGTTTGGTGTGTTGTTTGGTTTATTATTAACAAGCCAACTAGCCTTTGCGGCAGCCTTTTTCAAAGTATCGTCAACAGGTCTGTCCTCAGAAACAATAAGCATAACTCTGTGCCTGAATGGAAAAGGCCCCCTTACCTGCCAAAACTATAATGTCGCTTCATTAAATCTAAGCATCACTACCACCGTACCCAATCGTGTCTATCCCTCCGTAGGTATCAAGGTTAATAGACCAGGTTATTATCCTTTATTGGGTTGTACCCCCATTGCAAATGGCTACTGTTTATTTTCAGCAAATAATGTATCCCCCGCCACCATTACCCCGGCCAATGCACGATACAATGTTGTTTTTGATGCTGGCAGCAGTGGCACACGGATGTTTATCTATCAAACTATTGCCCCCCTTAATCCTCTCATCGTTACTTTATTCACTGATAATAACAATATTCCTCTAGCCAGTTTTGCGAATAACCCTGCAGCAGCAGGCAATGCCATCCAGCCTCTGTTAACAGAAGCGACCAATGTATTGCAAACCTATCAAATCACGCCATCTCAGGCCATTGCCAGCGTTTTGGGAACTGCGGGAATGAGAGTGCTGACAGAAGCACAGCAAGCGGCCATTTATCAATCAGTCGCCAATACGATAGTAAGCAATAACTATGGTTTGGGAGAAACAAAAACCATTAGTGGGCAGCAAGAAGGTCTATATCAATGGCTAGAAGTCAATTATTTAAACAGCAGCCTTGGTACCTACCTTACCAGGGGTATTATTGAAATTGGCGGCGCTTCAGCACAAGTCGCCTTTGTTGCCAATACTCCATCGAATCCTAATGTCATCAAATTGACCATCAATGGTGTGGTGTATGATCTTTTCAGTATTAGTTTCCTGGGGTTAGGGCAAGACCTGGCAAGGCAATCGATGGATGCAGTACAACCACCTCTCGACCCTGATAATTGTTACCCCGTTGGCTATAATCAAGGGCCCATTACCGGTAATTTTTTATACAGCAGGTGTTTGGCAAATTATGGCGAGGTCCTTACCAATTTTTCAATGTTATCGCAGTTAACTTCCGTGCCAGGTTTTGCAAGCCAAAGCTATTATGGCATTGCAGCGATTTACTTCAATGCAACGTTTCTAGGCATCTCCAATAATTTCAACCCCCTTTCAATACGCAATGCCATTACGTCTATCTGTTCTAACAGCTATGCCCAATTACAACAACTATACCCCGGCCTCCCGCAATTATTTAATAAATGCGCTGACTCAACCTACGTTGATTCTTTTCTATATTCTTCACCAGGATTAAATTTGGTTGGTATTCCTGTAGAACCTGTCGTGACTATCAGTGGGGTTCCTATCACATGGACTGGCGGTTATATTTATCTGATAAACAAGAGCCCTTCAATACTTGGCTAAATACTTAGTAACGAACACAGAAATAGCGCACAATACGCCTACTTCCGCACAGAGAAGAATATTGACCTATTTTTGCTTCAGGAGCCTAATCCAGCCTGTTTTACCTGTGTATCTAAACAACTCATGGCCTGTTGGGCAAGTTTCTTTGTGTCACTTGGTCCAATTCCTGAATCGTATTCAGGGTATCTACGTATCACTTGAGCCAGTTCTTCCCTGCTTCCACTTCCATCACGTAACATTTGCTGAGCGGCTTTAAGTACCTCTCTTTTATGAATACTCGATTTATCATTTTTACCTTCAAACTCGGCTATTTTTTTCTCTATTTTGGGTAGCAAGCTTTCTGGAGTTATATTGCTCACATAGCTTCCTGAGCTGTGACTTGAGAAAAAAGAAAATTTACGTTCTTCTACGGCACTGAACTTATTTACAACAGATAAATTTTCTTCAATTATTTTACCAAAATCTCCCGTATAAACTGCTTTATTGTCCTTACTGTCATTAACCATGAATTGCTTTAAGACCTTAATTTTTTGCTCTATTGGCATCTCTGGGTGCCTAATAATATTTTCAATATCTTGCGCAATAGCCAATTGCTGTTTTTTCATTTCCAATTTCTTTATATCAGCTGGCTTAGTTAATTTAGGTATCTCTTCCTGTAACTGGGCCATTAACTTTCTGTTATTTCCAGAAACCTCAACTAAGGCATCATAAAGATTAAGGGCTTTAACAAAAGCGTTAATGTCCCCAGCAACCTCATGCCGACTACCCTGCTCACATTTTTCTACCAGACGTTTTTCATAAGTATTCAGGTAGTCGAGCTTTTGTTGCATACCTGCATTTCTCTCTCTTGGCGATTTATCAAGTAAATTTTGTTTCTCGCCTTGCAATTCCTCATAGTTGTGCATGTTTTCTTTATTAACTAGTAACTGATAATTGCCCAATCTATCTCTAAATGATCTTACGAAAAGGGCGTGCTCTTGCAGCTGTGCCCTATAAACGGCTTGTTCAGATTCATTACCCCTTGGAAATTCCTTATTGGCAAAATTTTTTACTTCTTCTTCAAAAGCATCAAATTTGGCAAGTATCTCCTTCATCAGAGGATTATTTTTTGCGCTTGCAAATTGCTTTCTTATTTCTTGAATCGCCTGATAATCGGCATTAAGTTGTGCATAGGTTTTTCTAATTGTTTGAAGGGGATTGCCTGGTGATTGTTCTGGGCTGGGAGTCATCAATTCTCCGAATACACTATTTATTTTTTCTCTAATAGCTGCTTCAACGGATGTGCCCAGATCGATATCTTGCAACATTGATTCTCTACGTTCATCATACAACAGGCGCACATCATGAAAGAATTGATCGGCATAAACGCCCATTTTTTGATTCACTAAAGGGAGAATCTCTTCGTTGATGATCTTTTCATAGTTAACTTCCTTAAATTGCTCGAATCGTTTGCTCTTGTCTGCTTCTTTTTCTAATTTTAATTCTGCTAAATAAGCTAATCTTTCTCGTGAGATACTGATTTCCATTTTTCTAGTTGCAGTTATTTCAGAACCAGCAGTTTCTTCGAGATGTTTTAATCGCCGTTCCTCATTAGCAATCCGTATTGAAATAGGATTCAGATCACCCAGTAATTTTAAAACATCCTGATCGGAATATTTTGTTTTGACGCTCGTAATAAACCCTCGATAGAATTTCTCAACCGGGTCATTAACAGCAGACGATAGAACACCTGGTTTTAAGCCCAGTGAAAATTCAGCCTCATCAGCGAGCAAAACAACGGATTCCCAAGCAACACGGAAGTCCTGCATTTTTTCCAGAAATAACTCGTGACTTCCAACGCCAACATTGAATAATGCCGCATAAACTTCTTTTACCGCATTTAGAAGATTTTGTACGTCTTTCGGTGTTGGAGTTACTTTCACTAGAAACGGAGCCATACCTTGTAGCGCGGAGATTAATACTTCCTTATCCTGCGCAATTTGGCGAGCCTCGGGACTATCATTTGCAGGAGTGGGGAAGCTCCTAACACCTTTAATGATTTCTTGTAGAGCCTCCTCACGCTTCATTGCATCTGATTTTTCCACAGTCATTTCTACTGGCTCAGATTGGGCAATAATGTTTGCAGTCAGTGCGCCCATTACTTCTTTGAGTGCTGGTGTACCCTCGGAAAGAACATAATGAAAAATCCTGTTCATTCTATTTTCTTTAATTGCTGCAATAAGTTTTGTTCTATCCTGGATTAAAATTTTCCGTAAAACTTGCTCGTAATTCGGAGAATCGTTTAATAAATCTTTTGTATAGTAATTTTTATCTACCTGGGCCAGGTAAGGTTTTAATTCCTCATAGCATTCTTTGATAGTTTCTTGATCTGGATGAGTCAATGGTATACCTGGTTTGGCGTATTTAGCGAAACAGGCATCCAGTTTTTGTAAAGAACCAGCAACTTGTTCTTCAGCTTCCTCTCCTTTAGGAGCACTCCATTGGTCACCAAGCAGATTGTCGATCTCACCCAATTCTACTTTTATTTGCACTTTGACTTTATGCAAAGCAACTAAAATTTTATCGACTAAAACGCCATCCTCGGTCACGGGAGTTTTGGTTAAACCCTTGGCCTCCAGGTCTTGGATAAAGCGAATGAACTCTTGTTCAAATTCGTTAAAACGGGCTTCAAGTTGTTCAACAGGCGTATTCTCGAAAAAATTGAGGATCCTATGCTCTAACCAATCAATCACTTTTGGTATGAGGCATGGATCATCGGTATGCTGCAAATACTCTGTGACCTCTTTAGGTATATCCTGCAACATAACGGCAAATCGTGGATCAACCTTGGCTTTGGCGGCCGCCTCACTCATCTGTTGAGTAGTCGTTAACTTCGCTTTTTCAAAAAACTCAGCTAACTCCTTAGGTAAAATTTTGACAAGCGCTTCAAATTGCGGATTATTGGCGACATTAGCAAGAGCCCCTGCCATATTTTTAGCTGGTGAAGCAACCCCTAAACCTGTCTGGCCTAAAAAGAGAGCTCTTGATAAGGTGCTCTCGGTGTATTGATGCCCTGCCTGCTTCTCAACTGCAACGACAGCGTCTCTTAAGTAGCAAAGCGAGTTAATTACATTTTTGTACAAGGAGACTTGACTTGAATCAGTTTCCTTTAGTTGATAGGGTTTTACTCCCCCAGTATCGCTAAGGCCCAGTTCTGCTACTAATCCAGTAGAAAGATTGTCTCTCAAAAAACCAACTGCTTTTTGTATCGTGTTATCAATTAAACTATAAAAGTAATTAAATACCGTTTTATAAAAAACAGTTACAGAAGCATCATTAGCCGCTATTTGATAGGGAAGGCCTGGCACCTGACGGAGGCCTGAAGCCACCTCGGCAGCCAGGTTTTTTTGCAAAAATTCGATTGCTTTTTGTATGGACTTATCAAATTCTCCTGACAGTTTTGCTGCATTAGCTTGCGCAAGGAGAGTGCCTTTGGATAAGTCCCGTGAAGGCTTTAAAATGATGGGAGATACTGGTCTTTCCTTTAATTTTTCTTGTAGCTGTTGTAAATAGAGTTCTTTACCTTGTTCAAAACGCTTTTGAATAGCGGCCATGTTACCAGCGATTACCTTTTCAAGCTCCAATACTTCTGCAGTAGTCACTGGACGCACGTCTTCGACTTGAGGTTTATCCTGCATCAAGGCTTGTACTATTTGTTTATCCCATTGGTGGAGAAACTCGTTCTCTTCAAGGAACATGTATTTTTGGAATTGAGCATATTGTTTCCGCAATTGCTCTTTGGTCTCTTCATCCACCCCACTGAGTGGTTTATTTCCTTTTGCAACTTCATTGAGCGAATCAATAAACGTTGAAAATGCATTTTTTGCTTGTGCCAATTCATCTAATTGATCACCCAACTCAGCAATTTTTTTGTTGAGTTGTCCAGACGATAAGTTTTCGGCAGCGGTGTCTGGTTTTAACCAATTGCTATCAGAAATCACTTCAAGGGCAGTTTTTTTACCCACTCTCTCATAGGAGGACGCTTTCACTTGAGCCTGACTGGATTTAATTAAATCTATTTGAGTTGCTACGGTAGCTATTTCTCTATTTATCGCACTCATAACTCCCGTGTCTTGCTTTAAAATCCTGTCAAATAAGGTATTTCCAACCAGTCGAAAACCATATTCACTTACACTCCTGAGAAAGGATTGTCCCTCAGGAATTGGTGATACGCTTGCTGCTCCCTGAGATAAGCGCTCTTTTTCTTGCTCTGTTAAATTCAGATAACCTACAATTTCCGCATCCAATCGGGGATCTCTAGCCACCATATACGGTTGGAATTGCTGATAAAGGAAGGCTAATTCTTGTCTCTCCTCGATAGTTAACTTTTCAGGTCGCGTACTAATTTTTGCAAAAAATGATTCAGCAGCCTTGGCAATATCTTGTACCTCATACATCTTTTCCCTTGCTGCATCGAGTCTCGCATTTTGCCGACTTATCCTTTGTGCTACGAAGGTCTCATCAATTAAGTGAGCGACTTTCTCTCCTACTTCGAATTTAGTGCCTAACTCTAATTTATCTTCATCCTTTTCAGTGACATATAAGAAAGCCTTTACACCTACGTTATCCGCTTTAACTCTCGCTTCTTCAATTTTAGTATTAAGTGTTTCAATTAATTTATTGTAATAAGTAGTCGCGGCATTTAAAGCTGGCTCAACTAAAAGACCAGGCTTTAAACCCAAAGTTATCTCAAGAACTTCCAACTCATCTATGATAGCTGGCAGTACTTTGCGTTTAAAATCAAGTAAAGCTTCTTCGAGTCTTAAGTAGGCTGCTTTAGAGGTTGGTATGGCAGTCTGGACTAAGGCCTTCGTATGATCTTTTAAGAAACCTGCCAACCGCCCAATCGCAGCAACATATTCAATACCGAGTCCTTGGGACCAGGTTTTAACGGCCATACTATCCAAATTGGCAACAAAGGCATTCGCTTCTTTTTCTCTTTTTTCCTTTTGTTTTAAAAGTGCAGGATTAGAGGGATCTATAGATAAGTCTGGCTCAGGGAATAAGGAGCCGCTTTCAAGCATGGTTTGTAATTGCTTAAAATAGTCTGGAATATTAAAAACAGCTTGCCCCAGAGCATTGAAACTTACCTCGTCTGGTGTTATGTGTTCTTTGGGTAAAAACTCAACCGCTTTACCAAACACCTCACCCCAATTTTGATCCAGGATAGTGCCACTTGGTGTAAATTGTCTTAGCTGCTCCAATAAGGGAGCCATTTTTTGTTTAAGCTGATTAAAGTAAGGGCCAAAAATTGCTTGAACAGAAGCGTTTGAGTGATTAATTAATTGGATAGCCTCATACACTTGATTAACCACGCAATAAAGACTTCTTGCAATTTTTGGAGCAAGTGCGATTAACTCTGTAAGGCTTGCTGTTTCACTCAGATTGATTCGTTCGAGATCTTGTAGCATTTTTTCAATATTGAACAACATATTGATTAATTTTTTGAGCACAACGACTTGTTCAGGATCAGAGGAATTGATGTGGTATGGTACCCCTTTTGCTGAAGGTAATAATTTTTCAGCAAGTTGCTCAGACATAATCTCAGGATTAGTTAACAACATCGTCAGGGTATGGCGAATTTCATTGCACTTCTTAGATAACCCTAAAGTCTTAAACTTATCTACTGTAGCCTTAACCTTGGTATAAGGCTCTTGCATTGCTGAAAATACATGCATTGAACACCACAACAAAGTGCGTTGCTATACATAAATTGTATGACTAATTTATTATCGCAATATTACGTATTTCTTAGGTGAATATTATGGAACCGAATTGGCAATAATTGAATTCTGCTAATTGATGCGGAGAGTTTGCTGTGATAGAACTATTTAATTGAAAAAATTTTTTTAATGTTTCGCAATGAATTATTCACCCATCTTGGCTATACCAGTTCAGCATTGATATTTTCAGTAACAGAAAATAATTAGGATATTATGAGAATAATCAAATGGTTAATGACATATTTACTGATTTCTTTTTCCACTTCGGTTTTTGCAGAACAACTATTGATTCCTATCCAATACCTCGACACTACTGGCGCTCGGCAATTAACACCATTTACTCTGGAGGATGAGTACTACATTGCAGTAGCGCAGTTAGCTGAAGACATCCCTGACACCCCTGCTAATATAGACGGAGGTAACGCCGACGTTGATGTAATAATTTTCAAGAAAGCAGGTAGTCAATTCCGTGAATACCAACGTATCCCCGGCCATGGTAACGAATCAGCTACTTTTTTTTCCATTGGCAAAAATTCTTTTTTAGCGATTGCCAGTGCCCACTCAGGTCCTCATCCTCCTTTTAATTTGCATACTTATTCCATGCTCTATCAATGGGATGGACGTTATTTTTATCCGGTACAAGAATTTTTAACTTACGGTGCGCAGCAATGGTACTCTTTTAATATTGGCCAACGACACTTTTTAGCTGTTGCAAATGGCGGGTTTACTCCAGAAAATAAAGGCAATAGTCCAGAAACTAATTCCATGATTTATGAGTGGAATGGTAAAAAATTTATTCCTTTTCAAACCATTCCATCACTCAGGGGTTATTCGTTTAAAGCCTTCTCTATCAATAACAAACTATTCCTGGCCTTTGCGGATGACTTGAAGCAATCGTCCCTTTATTTGTGGGATGGCTCTCAATTTAATCTGTATCAACAGTTTAAAGGTGATGGCGGGCGAGGCTTTGAATTTTTTATGCTGGATAATAAATTTTATCTCGCCTACGCCAATATTAAAACAGATTCGATACTTTATCAGTGGGATAGGAAAAAATTTAATCCATATCAACTTTTGCAAGGCGAAGGAGGACGACATTTTAGTTATTTCACTCTAAGGGACGAGCACTACCTTTTCCGAATTAATTTTATTACGGGTAATCACAATAATCCAAACCCCGCCTTGCAATCTCCCTTGTATCAATGGAAAGAAGGACAATTTGCCGTCATTCAAACAATACCCACTTTTGGTGGCATTAGCTCCCACGTATTTTCAATGGATGATTCACTTTATATGACCTTGGCAAACAGTTTAAGCGCTGAACGGCGTTTCAAGGTGAAGTCAGTTATTTATGAAATTACCAAAGGTAAACACATTGAATATGGGTGATAAATATATAATAAGCTCTTGTTATAACACTGTTCTTTTCTTGCCTCAAAATCGGACATGAGAACGCTGAGGCACCTTTTGTCCAGGCCATTTCGTGCCGTATAAAGAATTAGTTACCTGGAAAAATCCTATTTAAGACTCCGTTAATGTAACTACAATACACTAGGCAAAATTTGCCAGGAATCAACATGGGTAAAGAACAAATTTCTTTTTTTAAACGGTTAACCACTGGTAGCGGAACGCCAACAAAAACAGCGTTTCAAGACCTTGAGAACAAACTGTTAAGCACCTGGATTTTAGAACATTACCAATTGCAAGGAAGTATCATCACTGTCGAGCATGACGAGGGCAAAATAGGGTTTTGCTGCATTGATTTAAACCAACCCATAGAAATAGAGAAAATCCAGTCAGCTATCAATGCTTTTCTCCAAGAAAATCCTGCTACACCATTAATGATGCTTGGAACAGTTCAATACTGCACGAGCAAATTCCCAGCGATGCAAAAACTTTCTCAATTGCCACTTCAAGGAATTAGCAAACACGTCGTTGTAGCCCATCACGATATGAATTCAGATTTATGCCAACAAGTCGAAGAGGTTGTAAAGCAACAACAGTTAGCTAATAAGCAACGTCTTTCCTTGTGGAGCGAGGCAAAAATAAAGTATGCCAAAGAAATGGGCAATTTATCCCCGGATAAAAAGCAGAAATTGCAAGCTGCCCTGGAGCAACTTGAGGAATCGATTATCAATGGATTAGATAAAGAAAAATCCATTACTGACTTTATTGCTCATACTCAGCTTATTCTTGCAGAAGAAGCGCATCCGTTTCTCAATATTGTTTTAAAAGTTGCCGCTGTGGCAATTATCACTTTATTTGCAGGGGCAATAGGATATGGAGTTGGCTTAACACTGTGCTCCTGTTATCCCGCTCTCTTTATTGCACCTTTTCTGGGAACAGCAGAGACAGCCTTGCCTGCACTGGCAGCTACTACCGCTTTCCCGAGTGTTATTAGTGCTGGCGTTGCCTGCGATGGTCTATTTAAACCCAAAGCACCCATGCCTGTCCCAAAAGAAGTACATGAAGTGACAGATGCAGCCCGTTCCCACTTGCAATCACTTTTCTAACAACCATCAAGGGAGTAACACTGACTCCCTTGATTTTTTAACCGGTAATTATTGATTTGGGCAACCACTTTGGTGGTAGGCTACAAGGGCATTATAAATCGCAGTATAATTTGCAAATGCAGTTTGATTCGCTTTTATATCATCAAAAACAGTATCTGTTCGTTTGCAATCACCCATCCCAGTTATAACCGTATGGTCACCGCTCGCTTTTTTATAAGACATAAAACCCTTGCCGCAGTGCAGATGTGGCCGCTTTGTCTTGGGGTTTCCTAAATATTTTTCATTACCACAGTAGGTATTCTTATAGTTAATGCCCGCAAAAGAAATCACTGGAACCAACATAATCAGGCAAGCTGCTACAAAATTTTTTTTCATGTTAAGACATCCTCGTTAAAAAAGCGAAGTTTGCCATATCTCTTTTTAATATCAACTAATTATTATAAAAATATCATCAATCACACTGGCGTTATGGATACGTTACCGGGATCCAGAGAAGATAGAGTATAATAAATAAACACTTAATCTTGAGCTAAACAATGTCTACCGAAAAATTTGAACCTGAAGACACCATTCAAATTCAGGAAGTAGAAGAGGTTAATGGAATTACCCGCGAGTCGACTCAGCATTTAATGAGATCAAGCAAGATCATGGGAGCAGCTGTTGCTGCTTGTAAAAATGGGGGCATTTTTACGATGCCCATAGGAGAAACGCTTGGCACAGAAGCGTCCTCCCCTACTCCTGTTAAGCCCGGAACAATTTTTGAGGCTGCTTCGCTGAGTAAACCCGTCTTTGCTTATTTGGTCTTGAAATTAATCGAAATGAATAAAATCAACAGAGAGCGACCTGAATTCCTGGGGAAATTTAAGACTGAATTTGATTTAAAAACGCCTTTGTATACTCTGTTTCGGGATACGGAAGGACAAATCATTTCAGATGACGAAAACCCCTTCCTCAAGCGATTTCTCCCTAACCAGAACGATCAGGCAAAATGCTTGAGCGCTGAAATGGTACTATCCCATAGAACTGGTTTACATATCACGGATGAAGAGCCGTTTAAATTCCAGTTTCCACCGGGTAAATATTATGCCTATTCAGGACCTGGTATTGACTGCTTGCAAGGAGCAATTAAAGAGCTGACCGGTGTGGATCTGGAAACATTAGCTCAAGAGTACGTATTTGGGCCGCGGGCTTTAAATATGCCAAACAGTAGCTATGGCCCGAAACCTGTCGCAGCCAACAGTCTGAGAACAACAGCGGAAGACTATGCCAAATTCATAACCGCCTGGATCAATGACGACCAATTAAATTATGCCTTCAGGCCTATTGAACCCATTTATTCGATGATCAACGATTTCTTCCCCTATTCAGAAGATAAGCTGGTTGAAAAAGTGAGGGTTTCTGAAAGCGATAGAGAACAGGTGACTTGGGGTCTAGGCATAGGGTTAGTCAAAAATGGCCAGGGCCAAATCATAGGCGCTTACCACACCGGCGACATGAATAAAGCAAGGGCTGGTTTTGGTGCCGAAATAAATCCGCACACTCAACGTTGTATAGCAACGACTGTTTATTTCTCCAATTCGCACAATGGTCATATCCTTGCCGAACACGTCTTACCTTCTACGTTAGAGCCCGCACTTAATTACTTTTTCCCAACCTATGGCTTTGCTCGGAACGTCGAAGAATTAGACGGCACTGATTTTCACGGATTAAATCCCAAAATTTTAAACCCGGAATTAAAGGAAAGGGCCTACAAGACAAGGTCTGCCATGCAGAATGAAGAGCAACCAGGCGATCAAACAACCGAGAAGGTTGAAAAAACACAAACACCCACCGCTTACCCAACTACCCCTAAACCACCATGGGAGTACTAGCAAATTGGGTTAGGGGTTTCCAGCTACCTCATCGCGTTCTTAACGAAGGGAATCGTGTTAAGTAATTGAGCACATGAGTAACTGTATTAGTCCATTAGGATTTAGCATTCTATACACAACCTTATCCACAGATATTGTGGATAAGGTAAATGAACAACAATCCATACAGAGTTTTGTTAAGCCCTTTTAAAATAAGGCTTTTTAATTATTAAAAAGGATTTTTTCCTAAAAAATAGGCGGGAATACTAAAGAATTATCCACAGGCTTTATAAGAAAATAAAAAAAGAATTATCCGTGGACGATGATAAACAAATAAATATTAAAAAAACAGTCTTGACTCTACAATTTTTAAATTTAGATAGGCAATCAAGTGGTTAACTACTTAACTTGCACACCCTATCAAAATAACCATCTGACTTATTATTTATTAATTTCAGTGAATATAATTGTCTTATTTTTACCTTGTCTTTTAGCTGCATATAATGCCTGGTCGGCTGCATCGACTAACTCTTTCAATGAAGAACCGTCGCTTGGATAGATTGCAACCCCTAGTGATATAGCAATATTAGAAACCCTTTCTTCAATCACAATCCGCATGCTGCCCACTTTATTTCGAATTTTTTCAGCAAAGAGTTTTGCATTCTGAGGATCGCAGTTCGGTATAACAATTAAAAACTCTTCACCACCGTAGCGACACGCCAAATCACCTTCTCGAACTAAAGACGGAAGTAAATTACCCAGGCGAGATAATACATAGTCCCCTATTTCATGGCCAAAACTATCATTGATTGCTTTAAAATTATCAATATCAACCATAATAAATACCAACGATGTCTTGGTACGTTTTGCTTGCCCTATTTGCTTGATCATAAATTCGTCAAGAAAGCGACGATTTAATAAGCCGGTCAGTGGATCACGAATGGACTGGGAGTGAAGTAATTCTTTTAATCTGATATTTGCAATGGCTAGTGAAACTGTTTCTGCAACCACTGGAATTAACGTATTCTGTTCGTCGGAATCCCTGTTAATAAATAACAGACCCAGTATTTCATTTTGAGCCATTAAGGGTATGCACAAGGATGCTTGCTGTTCTTGTTTCATCTCTTTGATATGCCGACATATAACCCCCGGTTGCACCTCACTGATTTCATGGATACAGCCTCGTCTCAAAGCCCAACATTCATTCGAAGAAAAAATCACTGGATAGTGATTTACATCATCCCATGTAATTTTTTTCTCCAGATAGTTGCGTGAATTATGCATTAGATATAAAGCACCCTTGGAGAAACCCAGAATTTTATTAGCAAACGATGAGAAGGACTCCAGTATTTCATCAATTGTGTTGCATGCAAGAAAAGTTTCACTTAATTGTGTAATGGTAAACATCTTTTGATTTATCGATTTAAGTTGCGATTTTTCTTTCTCAACCGTTTCATACAATTCTCTGAGAGACTTTTCTTTTTGTTGTAATAATCTGTTTTGTTCAACTCGCAGAGTTACATCGCGGATAATCGCGATAGCACTCCCTCCTTGAGGGGTTTGCAACGGACTTAAACTAATTTCAATGATAAATATTTCCCCATTTTTTCGCTTTCCTTGAAGCTCCATGCCAAGCCCCATGGGACGTACACGTGGTGCATTAAAATAATCCTCACGATGCTGAGGATGTATTTTAGCCGCATTTTCAGGCATTAATAACTCGACTGCTTGTCCTAATAATTCCTTTTTGGTGTAGCCAAACATGACTTCTGCCTGATTATTACTAAATTCAATTTTTCCATCTCGATTCACTAAAATCATTGCATCAGGAATAGCAGATAAAAAAGCCGAATTATACCCCTCTTTTTCTTGCAAAGTTTTATTAACTTCTTGAATATTATTAGCTCTCTCCATGATTTCCAAACCAACCTGCCCCTCATGACTTTGCAATATTTCCATCGTTTTTGATTGGGCGTCATGAGCTTGCTGATGAATAAATGTTGTTACATCCACGACTCGGTGAATAATGTATTTTACGCGGTTATCTTGATCCAGAATGGGGCAATTAATAGGACTCCAGTATCTTTCCTCAAACCCTCCGCCTAAAGCAGCAGGACGTCGAATATCGTATTTTTGTATAGCCATCGCATCACAAACTTTGTCTTCTAATACCCGATTTAAAGAGTAACGCAAATTAGTGACACCCGTTGCCGACAGATCATCAGGATTGTCAGGAAAAATATCGAAGATAGGTTGTCCCAGTATTTCCTCTCGTTTCCGCATCGTGGCTTTAAGATAAGCATCGCTTGCACCAACAATATTCAATTTGGGGCATAAAATAAGATACAAATCCGGAACTGCTTCCAAAATGGCTTTAGCGTCTTCTTTGAAATGTTGAATGTCTTTGTTTTTCATGTCCGCTCATTACCGATCCTTGGCCTCAAGAGATATAATCAATAAGACATAGTAAATGATAGCATAAGATTTAATCATTCAGCTCAAAGAACTCTATACTCCTGTAAGAAGAATGCGGAGATTTGCAAGAGAGTTTGCTGCGGATTTCCGGGATAGGAGCCCCTGCTTCAAAAGAAAGCAATTGACTTTAGCCAATAACGGCTCACAGCCCTGTTTCCATCACAGTGACAGGATGGCCTCTAAATTCATCCATACCAATTTTATTAAATCCCTGTCGCACATAATAAGCAGGAAGTGTTGGATCGAAAGTAAACAGGTACAATTGCTTAAAATCTAATTCAATGGCCTTTTGCTTGGTGACATCAATTAGCATTTTTCCAATACCACATTTTTGATAGGCTGTATCGACCACAAGAGAACCAAGCCAGGGCGTCAAATGCGGATGTATTCCATCATTTTCACGTAAAGAAACACTACCTACGAGTTTATTTCCATCAAAAGCAACAAAGGTCATTGGCAATAAGACATCGTTTAAATGATCACGAAAACGCTGCTCGACACGTTCGATGGGAATGTCTGGCACCCAAACACGTCCCAAAACAGAATGCCAAATCTTTGCAAGAGCAGGAATTACGTGAGGATGATTTTTAAGATAGGAGATTGTAAGACTCATATGAGAAGCTCCTCTTTAAACATTGAAGCTTATTGTAATCCCTTTATTTTGTCTATTCACAGAAAATGCCACTAGAGTGTTTATCCATAATTTCAGGACAAATAATACCAACCTGAATTAGTCCTTATCAATTGCATTGAAAAAAATAAAATTATTCTTGCCGTGTTTTTTCACGTAATACATCGCAGCATCCGCTTTCTTAAGAAGATCATTCATGCCATCTCTAGGGTACAATGAAATACCAATACTCAAAGTAACTTTCAGTTTATAATTTTCAATCAAAAATCCTTTTGAGAATAAATGAATTAACTTCTTCACTATTTTAATAACATCCTTTTCTTCATTGAGGTAGGACAATATTAATGCAAATTCGTCGCCACCAAACCGTGCCAAGGTATCAATGTCCCGTATACATTTTTGCATGCATTTAGCTGCAGTGCACAATACCAAATCCCCTATATTGTGACCGTAAGTATCATTAATATTTTTAAACCCATCGATGTCTAAAAAACAAACTGCCATATTACAATTTGTTCTTTTTGCAATAGCAAGTGCTTGAACCATGCGATCTTCAAAGAGTGGTCGATTAATCAATCCTGTCAAAACATCATGCTCCGCGAGGTGTTTTAATTTTTCTTCGTTTATTTTTTGTTGGGTAATATCGCGAGCGGTTGTTGATGCCCCTATTATCTTTCCTCGCGCATTTTTTATTGGCGCTATCGTAAGAGAAACTGGAATAATATGACCATCTTTATGCATTCTGACTGTTTCAAAGCCTTTGATGTGTTCATCCCTAACAATTTTGTCCATGATATCTTGAAGCTCTCCTTGCCTCTCCTTAGGAAATAGCATTTTTATATTAGCATCTATGGCTTCCTTTTCAGTGTAACCGTAAAGATTCCTGGCTGCTTTATTCCAGCTTTGTATGATCCCTTCCAGGTTTTTTCCTATGATTGCTTCCCCTGAAAACTCAACAAGAGCAGAAAGCATAGCCTTTGCATCTTCCAGTTTTTTTCGCTCAGTAATATCATGTTCAATCGCAGCAAAATACTGAATCCTCCCCTTACTATCTTTAATAGGGATAATAGTAAAATCGAGCCAATATTCTGTTTGATCTTTGGCATAGTTTAATAATTCAACATGGATAGCTTCTTTTTTTTCCAACGCTGTCCTGATTCGTTTTAGCGTGTTTTTATCGGTTTTATCTCCTTGTAAAATACGGGGTGTTTTACCTAGAACTTCCTCCTGGGTATACCCAGTAAGTGTTGTAAATGCATTGTTAACATAAAGAATTTTTGGACCAAATGGCTCATTGAGAGGTTCAACTTCAGTGATGATAACGACATCATCAGTCTGATCAAGAACCGATTTAAATGGTAACTCCTTTTCATCAATTTTATCGGACATAAATCCAGTGCTCCTAATCCAAAAGAATATCCAACTTTAATTTCACCTTAAAGATCGGTTTTTCGAGAAATCATTTTTGACCAGCATTGACTCCATCAGAATCGAATAACACGCCTTTAAACGTTTGAATTTCGTCTAGTGCTACATTGATCCCTAATGGCAGTGGATAGGGTCGATGAGATGGCATTGCGTCTGCTGTCCGCAACAACAATTATTTTTGATTCAAGTATAATCAGGCCAATTCTCAAGCTGCCAATTCCATTTCATGATTAATAATCTTACTTTTTATTAATCAGAATATAGCAGGATTATGCTTAATAAAGCATCGTTTTATTGTCCCAATACGCCAAATGTCCTACTTATTTTAAATAGTTGTACAACAAAATTTATATCAAGAT
Organism: Legionella feeleii; assembly: GCF_001467625.1. Lineage (GTDB taxonomy): Bacteria > Pseudomonadota > Gammaproteobacteria > Legionellales > Legionellaceae > Tatlockia > Tatlockia feeleii. The sequence continues at coordinate 46,276 of NZ_LNYB01000014.1, read as the reverse complement.
TCACATCTTACATCTCCCCCATCTGGAATTTGCCATCTACCCAAGCAATCTACTTTTCGTCTAATAGATGTTCAGCTTTGATTACCCAAACCGCAGCCCGACAATAATTGCACTGGTTATATTTTTACAATTCAATTTTTGAAAGATGGATTGCCGATGCTGAGTCACTCTTCGGGTGGATACCTTTAAAAACGCAGCTATTTCTTTCACCTCTTTACCTTGTGCGGATAGATACAGGCACTGTTTTTCCTGCTCACTTAAACGTAGGTCGAAACAAATCGGAAGTCGTATCCAGGTATTGGACAGTAAGGCCTGGATTTCAGCTAGCTGTTTATGGGTAGGATTGCTATTCCCTAAGTAGTCCAGGTAATTCTTTGCAAACACTTTAAAAAAGGGACTGTCGATTAAATTCGTTTTCCTCAAGGTTTCTTGCTTTGTTTTCACCATTATTCTTCCGTTATTTTTTAAAAGGTGTGACTTAGCACAGGAATTACTGAAAAAAATAATTCCTGTGTCTCTAGTCGCTGAAATAATTAAGATTTCTGGCTAAAAGCGAATTAAAAGCACGCTGTAAACCATGCCCTTAATGTTCAACCGATGTAAATAATGGGAAATTTTGGTGGCTTCTTACGGACATGCCATTGAAATATAAAACTGAAATAGACTAAGATTCCTTTAGCCATCTTTATCTCCTGTGATAAATTTGGTCAGCTGGCGGGGAGGCGCTCGAATTCCTCTCTGTCAGCGCTTGTTGCATTTAATACTTCAAACGCGCTTTTTATACTATTTGATTCTTTAGTGTCTTGCAATGAATTTTTAGAATTCAGCAGACACTAAAGGAGCAAATTAGCTCCTCTACAAAGCGTTTCAATTAACAACTGCGTTTCTATTCCTGCCATTACTCTGAGTGCTATTCTCTGAATTTTCTTACTATGGAGTACCTATGGGATCAGGGCTTGAATTTTGATTGTTGAATACAAAATTCAAGCCCTGACTTCGTTTACACGCCCCTCTTTCAAACGGCGCGCAACCCGGGATTAATTGCAAACCCCATTAATGACACAGTTTTTTAGTTCCGTCGCAAATTTGAAACTGTTATTTTGATCATAAGTGACTTCCCAATTAAAGACACCGCCAATATTGCCATAGGCTTGCGGTGGAATATAACTGCCGCAGCTTGTATTACCAGCAACCGCTGTTTTAAGGCATTGAATTGCACGCTTAATCGTGGCGGTCGGCATTACAGGCGAGCCGTCACTTTGTCCACTTGCGTTAGAAGAAGGATAACCAATGACAACTTGTGACGGTTGTAAGTGGCTAATGTAAGGCTGAAAGCCTGTATTTTGTCCATTCACCCTAGCAGGCCAATTTGCCAGTAAATCAGTAGCCATCGCGACAGAGAAATCAGGGGTATTGGTAGGCGTGGGACCGTAGCATATGAGATCTATACCAAATGCACAGCCTGTATTGTAAAGCTGAATCCCAACCCAGGCCAGCGAGGCATGAGTTTGCATCACTAACGAAGCATAATTGCCCCAGGTCTGATCAAACCCCCTTGTGGCTGCGACATTAGCAACCTGCGGTGTTAAGGTAATCAGGAGCGAAGGATTTTGATTGTGCATCGTATTGATAATACTAGCGAGTACAGCAATATCCCCTTGTGGTTGAGAAAAAGTCCCACCACCATTAATGCCGTGCTCAATATCGATGTCAAAACCATCAAAATGATATTGCGTGATTAAGCCATTTAACGAATTAATAAAGGTTTGTTTAAAGCCTTCTGGTGAAGCAGCGGCAGTTAATACTTGATGAAAATCAACACTTGTATTAGGGAGGCTTGTTAAAGCACCGCCTAAAGAAAGAAGAACTTTAATTCCAACGCCATGAAGCGACTGGATATAGTCTTCCGTAACGGTATCGAAAGCCGGCGTGATGACTCCAGGTGTACTTGTACTGAATACTCCAAAGGCAATCATGACATGGGTATATCCCGCATTGGCTAATGCCTGAGCGGTAGGCGGGGTTTTCCAGCCAGGGATATAACCAATAATACGTCCACCCGAAGCAACTTCTTGAGTTAAGGTAATTATTTCAACGGCATCTGGAGTGGCTGTTAAAGGCTGAGGGGAAAATCGTACCGCGTAACCAGATACCGTATCACTTGAAACAGTATAGATAACGCCATCGGTTAAAGAGACAGACGCTGAGCCACTGCCATTCGTTAAATCGACAATTTGTTCGACAGATTGTGAACCGTTATTGGGTGTTAAAGTAATTTTTAACGCAGATAAAGAAGTCGGTGCGCCATTAACCTCTAATCGCACAGAATCTTGTGCTACCTGAATACATTGATAGGTTAAATTAGTAACCGGGACGTTGGTCGCGTTGGCCTCTAAAGAGGTCGGAGTAAAGGTTGGCAAACAGTTGTAACCATTGTAATTAATGGTCGATGTGGCGAATTGGTAAGTTGAACCCTCAGCCAGTTGAGAGACGGTTGTCGCATTGCCCCAGGTTAATGATTGGGTTTGCGAGTTCCCTGAGGTGCCCTGGGTAATTAAGACAGATGGATTGCCACTGTAACCGGCTATCTCATTAGGCAAATTTTGCAAATTGATGCGTAATTTCCCCTGTTGCTGCCGCTGTGCATAACTAATGATTGAGCTCACTGTCTGATTGGCAACTAAATTAACACTGCTGGGATTGGCCTGGCCGACATAATTATTGCCAGCGCTGTCGGTGACTGTATCGGCTGAAATTTTATAATTACCGGCAGCAAGACCCGATAACGTTTTTGAACTTTGCCAAGGTAACTGGATATCGCCGACCGATTGACCATTCATTGTCAAATGAACCATTGCATAATTTTGCGAAACATTCGTTGGCTTTGCTGAGGAATTAGTGACTTGAATACTGCCTGTTTCTACTCCCGTGCTAAGATAAACTTTGGTAGTCCCTTCTATATGGCTATCGGTAGTTGCCCCATATTTAATTGAAATAGAGCTGCCGATGGGTAAGAGGCTATTGGCACCAGAGAAACTCGGGAAATGCAGGTTAAAGGTTGCTAAAAACCGATTGTCAGGCTGTTGTTGTGAAGTAATATTTAATGCATTGTCAGGGTAAGACAACGGTGAAAAATCACCCCAAAAGGACGTATTTAATGCGTCGGTTGTCTGAAACGATATCGTTGTATTTTGAAAATCGACGGCCTGATTGCAATTATTCGTCAACTTTAAAACAATTGACTTCCAGTATTGACTCCCAGTAGCACTGAATTGAGAAGTAATACAGGTTGTGGGTTGGGCCATAGTGGATTGCAGCGAAGCATGCGCCATCCCTGTTGCCGCCGTTAAAATACCTAATCCAACGTGCAGATATCTCATCCTTGACCTTCCCTGTTATTAGAAAAATTCAATTTATCACGCTATTACTTTTTTTAACAACCCTATGATGCCTTCGCTGCGCGATGTTGTCTTGGGAGTATGAGTCGAAAAAACGTAATGGAAGTCAGGGTCAAGTCCTGATCCCATATGCCATGCAAATGATTACCGATTATTTTTTAAAATGTATGATGAACTTGCTAACGCGTTGGGTGTTGTTCATGTTGAATTAATTATTATCCACCCGTTTAGAGATGGAAATGGAAGAGTTTCAAGGTTACTGGCGAATATAATGGCAATGCAGGCTGGATTACCACAATTGAATTTTGAGCCCATTGATAAAACCACTAATACAGAGGGCTATAACAAATATATTCAAGCAATACATTATGGGGTAATGGGAAATTACGAACCAATTAAAGAAGTGTTCGTGGAGATACTAAGAGCTAGTTAGCTTTTATGCAGCCTTTTTTTCATTTCTTCTAAAACAGCACTTGAACGAGAATGGTCGATTTTCAGAGTCAAACCTTTATCTTTCGCTTTAATGCCTTCCACCCCACAAGAAGTTCTTGTAGAACGAGCATTTAAGCGCTTAGCTTGTTCCTTATCCTGTAGATAAGGATTTGTTTCTGATAATGTTTTCATACTTAATTTAGCTATTTCCGCTATGGTTTTCACTGGATTTGCTGCATTGTCTGCAATTTATGCGGTCAAATCTGTCGTTGAACTTTCAATGTCTAAATCGGACTGTTCAGCTGATTCCTTGGAGTGCTCGGGTCAATTGTTAAAAACAAGTTTAGCTTTACCAACTTTTCTTCTTTTAAGTTCTATTTTTGATACATTAACTCTGCTAACTCGTTCGGCTATTACTTTGGTTAAGGGCAAAACCGAGGAAGAAACAGGGTTAGCAGCGAGGGGATTTTAACGAGAAAAACCTAAAGTTGTACCTTGGAACTATGGGGGTCAGGGCCTGAACGATCCCGTCAAATAGTTGTACAATCATAATTTTCCCAGCAATCCTGGTTGCAAGCAACCAGGCTACGCTTGTTGGCAAGCTCTATTAGCCACGTACGTAATTTTTGACCGAACTGGAGTGCCAGAGTATTGTCTGGCGCCTCGGGGGTTAAATTCCCATGTTCTTCTTTAACTCAAAATAATACGGTGCGGTGGTTATACGATGAGAATCGTTTGGGTTAGCCTGAATGCCTTGGGGACTGTACTTATGACGAACCTCGTGCAAATAGTCTATGACCATTTGCTTGGATTCTGGTTCAAGCAGGTTTTTTCCGGTGCCTTTATACCCAATCGATAATGGACCAAATAAATAACTGTCTAAATCCGAGTTATTCGCCTCACGAAGCTCTTTCACTATCGATTTCATATAGATTCGTTGTAATGATTTGGACTTATGAACCAAAGTATACTTCAGCATAATCGACGAATAATGATCCACCTCGCGCAGCCATTTATTAATTTTATCAAGATTAGCCATTACTTCATCAGGGGAATGGGTATCGATAAAACCTCTAACACCATCATCAGCCATCTTAGGGGTTAACGATTTGGAATTTAAAAGCTCAGTAAAAAAAACTTTTAGCAGGGGCTGCTCATTATTGATATAGGATTTAACATTTCGATGCCTCTGATTATAAAGCATTAAACCTTGAACAATTTTGTTTTTTACTTCGATGCTGTCTGACTCACTGTATAATTTTAACAATTTTTTGACCAAATCGGGCTCGGTATCTTCAGCAATGAGCCTATCTATCATAATTCCGCGTTTAACGTCATTTAGGTTTGAATCGTAAGCAAATTGCATTTGAATGGTGGAGGGTGACGTTACATAGTGTACTGATGGTGCATCCATGATCATTTGGAATTCCTCATATGGCATTGCATTAAGTTCTTCGGATGTGACATTCTCTAAGGTTTTATTTACATTATTATCTAAATTATTTAGAGGAAGGTCTATTTTCCGTTCGTCATTATAATAAGGAAATGCATGAAACACCTTTATTGGTAACCAAACGCGTCCCGGCATTGTATCGATGCCTTGGCTATAAAATGCCCACCAGGCATAAGTATCACAGCGCCAAGTACCACACTCTATGACTTGACCAGTCGTTGGAACCCCTGAGCCAATATGATAGTAGGTATCAGAGGTATATTTAGGGCACCACCAACGTTGATGATTTGCTTCGACAAGCACTCGATAACCAATCATACCTCTATCAGCAAGTCCAAATTTACTTCCCCAATATTTTGAGCGGGCTTTAAAATTGCTTATTGAATTAATTTGCCCTACTGGATTTTCATTGAGTACCTCTATTACCTGGTCGGCATTTTTTCCCATACCTTCAGGAGACATCCTATACGTTGTTGAAATACCAACATGACCTATCCAACCAAGTCCAGGTAAGTTCAGATCTCTTCCCAAAACTTCTGCCGGATAAATCTGCTTGGCATAGATTAAAGGGCAAGCCTGGGTTGCAAGCGACATACTTAAACCCAATGCCAGTAGCCTTCTATTGTTCATTTTAAGTTCCTTCTCTAAAGATTTGTTTAAATTCCTGTTAAAAAATAAAATTCCTGTATGCCCGCCTTAATTTTAAAGCGCAAATCAGGAGCAATAAGCATCAGTAGCCACTGTACGTAACTATCTATGCGTTTCGCGGATGATCAACCATGTTAAGTTGTTGAGCACCTACTCAACTGCTTTAGTTCATTGAGATTTACCACTCTATACACATTTTTATCCACAGTTTTTGTGGATAACGTAAAAATCAATAATGAAAGAAAAAATGGCAAAAACCTTTTAAAATAAGGGGGGCGTATGAGAATTAGATGTTTTATTATAAAAAATGGACGAGGCGAGTAAAGAATTATCCACAAATAGGTAAGGACGTAAAAAATAAGCCCTCGGTGGGGCATCATAAACAAATAAATAATAAAAAAACAGTCTTGACTCGACGATTTTTAAATTTTCGGAGATGGCTTTAGGACGTGTTAAGGAAAATTTAGTCCTACCCTCTCTAGCATTAAAAAATTTTCGTAGCGTATTGATTTCAAAAACATATCCCAGCTACTTTGAATCAAATTTATTGTCATTGATTAGTTTAACAACAATTTTATGATAAAATACTACCTGCTAATGTAGCTCATCTGAGCCATCATATCACCGTCGCACTCGACTAGTTCTGGTGAGTAGCTTTTCATTCAGATGAATTGGTTTTCCACTTGAGTTTTGATTTGCATATTAATTTTCAAATTATCTATTGAGCATATGTATGAGCGCAAAAAAAACCTTTAGCTGTTACATTATTGGTGACGATAATATGACATTAGAATGTGCAAATATTATCTTGGCTAGCGGCCATGAATTGCTTGGTTTGATATCTCCGTCAGAAAAAATCGAAAAATGGTGTACTGCTAATTTTATTCCTTATATCGAGAGCGTTAGGCAATTTGAAAAAAAACACCTGGGTGGGAAATTTGATTTCCTCTTTAGCATAGTCAATGGGGAAATCCTTTCCAAAGAAATTCTGGCGCTTCCGCGTTATTACGCTATAAATTATCACAATTCTCCATTACCCAAATATGCTGGTTTGTATGCAACCACCTGGGCGATTCTTAATGGCGAAACGCAACATGCGATTAGTTGGCACATTATGGATGAAAGGATTGATGCCGGTAATATCCTGAAACAACCCGTCATTCCCATAGATGATTTTGATACAGCACTTAGTTTAAATCTAAAATGTTACGAAAAGGCTATCCACTCATTTCGTGAACTTGTTGATGAGCTTGCTACTAACACCACTAAACCAGTCAAACAAAATTTATCATGCCGCTCCTACTACGGCCTGAAAGATAAGCCCGCTAATTTGGGGTTTATCGCTTGGGAAAAATCCGCTGATGATATCGATCGATTGTGTAGGGCTCTCTCCATGGGAAACTATTTAAATCAATTAGTCGTTCCCAAAATTATAATGAATGGAAAAATTTTTGTCGTAAAAGCGTTAAAAAAATTAAATGCAATCTCAGGCATGGAGCCAGGAACAATTGTTAATCTTTCAAAGAGTTACATTCAAGTAGCTACCGCAACCTTCGATATTGCCATTTTAGAGCTTACTGATCTTGATGGAGAAAATTACGATATTCCAACATTGGTTCATTTATTGAATATCACTATCCATACAAAGCTTGACCCAATTGATGCCGGATTGCTCAAAAAATTATCAACGTGCCCTGCCCAAAACCCTAAAGTAGAAAAATTCTGGGTTAATGAGTTTTTAAAATGCGCCCATGAAGAGATTTCATTTTTGTCTAAACTACCGAGCCCCAGGGAATCAGTTGCCGTATTTGGCGAGATGAAAACCAGAATTCCCAATACCTTGCTAAAGAAACTAAAGAAACTATCGAGTGATGGTCATTCTTTAGAGAACATCTTGTTAACAGCTACCTTAATTTATTTATACCGGCTAAACAATTATAGAAATTTATCCGTAGAATTGAGCCCACTGGAATTACAATCGAAACCTTTATTCCTGAATAATTTTTTATCAGACCATCTCCCATTGTCAACCAGGTTTGATAGTACTATGGCATTCAAGGACGTATTAACATTGGTCTCAATCGAAAAAACAAAGCTGTTGCAAAAGAGCACCTACACCAAAGATATTTTTATTCGCTACCCACAATTAAAAAAGTCTTCCAGTCAAATTGACGCCAGTATCAGGTTCATCGATGCAAACAATCCCCCCCCCTGCAAGACGAATAAAAAATTAACTATTTTTATCTCAGCAAATCACGACTGGTTCCATTTTCATAGCAATGTCAATGACAACTCACCGCCTGGCTCTTATGCATTATTTGAAAATATGAATGGACATTTTTTAACACTACTGGAAGATTTAGTTGATAATCCTGATAAAACTATTTTCCTTCTTTCAATAATGGGTAAAAAAGAAAGAAATAATGTGCTGCATGCCTGGAATAATACAGGGTTTAAATATAACTATAAAAAACTGCTACATCAGTACTTTGAAGAACAAGTTACTAAAACGCCCGATTCAATCGCTGCTGTTTTTCAAGGTACAGAAATTAGTTATCTCGAGCTCAATCAAAAAGCGAATCAATTAGCTTGCTACTTGAGAAGCCAGGGCGTGCGGAAGGATCATTTGATAGGGATTTGTTTAGATCGCAGCATAGAAATGGTTGTTGGTATTTTGGGAATCTTAAAATCAGGAGGGGCATACCTTCCCTTAGACCCCAATTATCCTGATGAACGCATTTCCTATATGCTGAATGATAGTAAAGCAAACCTATTAATCGTGGATCAACAATCAATAAAGAAAAGACCTCATCGATACACAGGCCAAATTATTAACATAAATTCCGTCCTGGATTTAAAAAATTTACCGGATGAAAATCTACAACATGTCAGCAAGTTTTCAAATTTAGCTTATGTTATTTACACATCAGGAACAACTGGTAAACCAAAAGGCGTAGCGATTTCCCATCGTGCTATTTGTAATCACATGGTTTGGATGCAAAAAGAATATTCCTTTAGCAATACGGATGTCTTTCTACAGAAGACTCCCTTCTCATTTGACGCCTCCGTTTGGGAATTTTTTATGCCTCTCTTCATAGGAGGTAAACTCGTAATAGCGCCAGCAGATGCTCATGCCAGTCCCATCCAAATGACTAATTTAGTCAAAGACAATCAGGTGAGTGTTTTACAGCTTGTCCCTTCCATGTTGAAAGAATTAGTGTCTACACCAGGTTTTGATAGCTGTCATTCACTTAAACAGGTCTTTTGTGGTGGTGAAGCGCTTTTGCCAGAAACAATCGGTGCTTTTTTTAAAAATAACGCCTCTGGAGCAAAACTGCATAATCTCTATGGCCCAACTGAAACGACTATTGACGCAATAACACTGACCTGTACCCCAGGGGATGCAGAAAGCGATGCAAGTCGAATCGGTAAACCCATCTCTAATACAAAAGCCTATATTTTGGATGACAAACTGCAGCCTGTGCCAATTGGAATGACAGGTGAGCTCTACATCGCCGGGGAGGGTTTAGCGCGCGGGTATTTAAATAATCAAGAATTTACACAGCAAAAATTCATAGCTAATCCGTTCAGCAACAAAAAGAATGACAGGTTGTATAAAACCGGTGATCTAGTCAAATGGCAATCTGACGGAATTATAGAATATATTGGTCGACGTGATAGTCAGGTCAAAATTCGCGGATTTAGGATAGAAGTGAATGAAATTGAATCCCATTTGGAAAAAATTCCTTCCATTCGTCAATGCATTGTCATACCAGAACCTGGCTCTGATAATTCAATATCGTTATCAGCCTACGTTGTACTGGATCAAAACGCTCAACTATCTGCTACAGATATTCGCTCCACCCTGAAAGCAATGATTCCTGACTACATGATCCCTTCCCGATTCTTTGTTGTAGACAAATTTTTAATAACCCCAAGCGGAAAAGTAGATAGAAAGAATTTACCCGCACCCTGTAAACAATTGACTTCCAGCAATGATTACGCAGAGCCAAATAATGATATTGAATTGCAATTAAAAAAAATCTGGTGCTCTGTGTTAAAAATTGACCATCTTGGAATTCATGATGATTTTTTTGAGCTGGGAGGTAACTCACTTTCCGCTATGAATATCATTTCGCTAATTCAGGAGCAATTTTCAGTGTGTTTAAGCCTTAGAAATTTTTTTGAGTTCTCAACGATACACTCTTTGGCGAAAGAAATTGAAATGGAGACTCGTACAGCGGATGAACGATTAACTCTCTATAATCCATCTGAAAATTTTATTGCCCTCAAAGAAACCGGGGATAAAACACCTCTCATTTTAGTTCACCCTATTGGCGGCAGTGTATTTTGGTACAAACTTCTTGCTAAATATTTAGACAAAGAAAGGCCCTTATACGGGATACAAGACCCAGGCATTGATAAAAACGAATTCATTTTTGATACCCTGGAAGAGATGGCTAGCGCCTACATCGATTCACTTCAGGCTATTTATCCTTATGGCCCTTATTTGCTTGGCGGCTCATCATTTGGCAGTACTGTCGCGATTGAAATGGCGAGACAGTTAGAGGAGAAAGGGGAAACTGTTAGTGCCATTATCTCACTCGATGGCTGGGCATTTTATCCCACACTTCAAAGTAATGAGCTTTATTTCCAAGACATCATGAAGGAACAAAATTCGAGACTCTTAAAAAAGTATGTAGAAAATAATGTCTATAATTCTAAATTTTTGCTAGACCTGCAGTGGCATAGGGAAAAAATGTTAACGCAATACAAATTGCCTATTATTAATAGCCAATTAATCTTGTTTAAAGCCGAAAAGCTGACCGAGATGTTTCAATATGATGCCCCTTTAAATTGGTGGGAAAATTATTCGAAACGGCCCATCGAACTCCACATCGTTCCAGGAGATCACGAAAGTATGTTTTACGAGCCTAACATCCAAACCTTAGCCAGCAAACTCAACAAGAGTTTAAGTGAGAAAAATATTGAACCTTCCCTATTAAATGAAGTCATTGGAGGTGATTTATTAGAATTTTAATAGATATTTGAATTAACTCGCGGGCATAATGATTCAGGCTTATTTGTTTTTATTTTTTCCCTGGCCTACCATTTACTTGGTTGAACATTAAACCGGGTTGATTTCATGCCTAAAACCACAGAGATATTATCGACGTTTATAAACCTGGTTGACCAGCCCATCATCTTGCTATCATCGGAACTCATTATTTTAGATCTCAATGTTAAAGCAAAAACGGTATTAAAAATAAAAAAAGCCACCACGATAGGTAAACCCTTTTCAGTTTTATGCCCCAATCTTGATCCAAACACCACCCTACAGTCTCAACATTTAGTTTCCCACACCAGAGATAAAACCGTTCTGTGGCGTTTAGCGAACCCTCCAGAGATGGATGAATTCATCCTGGTTGGGACCGTCCAGGATCAAAAGAACGAGTCTCTTTTAAACATTCAAAAAGAATTTGAGGACTCTACTCATCAAGAAATCAGTAATCTAAACCTACTTTTGTCTAGCCATTTAATTGATGAGAGCAAAAGCACATTAGAGCAAGTGAGAAATATTTATAATTACATGGAAAATATTATTGCCGAGATGCCAGTCAGTGTTTATTGGATCAACAGGGATTGCGTATACCTTGGATGTAACAACAATATGGCTAAATTGTTAGATCTAAAATCAAGACACGAGATCGTTGGGAAAACTTATGCTGATCTTTATGATGATAAATCAGCATCCCACTATAGGAAAGCAGACAGAGCGGTTATGGATAAAGGAGTATCATTAACTGCAGAAGAACCTTTGCATTATCCTGATGGAACTAAAGAAATTTATTTATCCAATAAAGTCCCTTTGCATAATACGAAGGGTGAAATTGTAGGGATGGTTGGCATCTCCGTTGATATTACCGAACGTAAGAAAATGGAAGAAGACTTACTTCAAGCTAAAAGGGCAGCTGAAGCAGCCAACCAGGCAAAATCTGATTTCATTGCCAATATGAGCCATGATATTCGCACCCCGTTAAGTGGGATTATTGGGATGTCACAAGAGATGTTTAATATAGCGGACAATGCCCGTTCCTTTTTACAACAAACGCCAGAAGAGGAAAATTTAGCTACCCCCAAAACCTTTTTTTCTTTATTAAAAGAGATTACTGAAACCGTACAGGAGGATACCCAGCTTCTAATAGGAGCAACCGATCAACTATTAGAACTTTGTAATGAAATTCTGGAAACCATGCGCCTGGAATCAGGACATCGGCCAGAAGAAGTAGAGTCCTTTAATCTTCGTGATTTAGTTAAACACAACATTGATCTTTTACAACCGGTCGCTTTTCATAAAAAATTACAATTGTCCTTTGATATAGAGGAATCTATCCCTACCTATTTTAGTGGATTACGGAATTACCTTGACCGCACCCTGCTTAATCTTTTATCTAACGCTTTAAAATTTACCAACAACGGTTTTGTCAAAATCAACGTGAAATCGCTTGATGAAAGGACCTCATCTTATCGCTTGGGCGATAAGATGACCTTACAACTATTGGTAGAGGACAGTGGCATTGGTATTCCAGAAGATAAATTTGAAACAATATTTGAACATTTTTCTCGCCTGACTCCTGCTTATCAAGGATTATACAAAGGTGCAGGTTTAGGTCTATATACCGTGAAGCGTTACATCGAAGCGATGAATGCCACAATTAATATCCAAAGTGAAGTAGGTAAAGGAACTTGTTTTATTATTACTCTTCCACTGGTTGTCTCTGATCATTCTGATCGAGAAAAAATACCGGTTCGTCAGCCACCAATCTCTACCGTACAAGCCTTGCCATTTGACCGTACCGTAAAGCCAGCGGAGATAACAAAAGTCGATGCTGTGGCCTCTGTCCTGGTAGTAGAAGATAATCCCCTTGCCGCTAAAAGCCTGCAAGCTTACTTAAATCGCTTTCAGTGCGCTCATGATCATGCAGAAAATGGCATGGAAGCACTCTCAATGGTTCAAAATAACGACTATGATTTAATTCTGATGGATATAGGATTACCTGACGTTGACGGTATTGAAGTTACGAAACAGATCCGTGCATTGAATAATCAAAACGCATTACAAGTACCCATTGTAGCAATCACAGGACACGCCGATGATGCTCAAAAGGTGAATGAATCATTGGAGGCCGGTATGCAAGAAGTTTGCAGCAAGCCATTACAGCAATCGAAGTTAGAAAGCCTTTTACAACAGTACGTGTTTAAAAAGAGACAATCAGAGTCCGCCTCCCTAGGGAATGAAATCCAAATCAGTGAGGAGGAAAAAGCAGCCGTAATCGACTGGCAAGCAAGCCTTGATCAAATGAATGGGGATGAGAGTCTTCTTCGTGAATTATTATCAATGCTGGAGATTGATCTCAGAATGAGTCTGGATACCTTGGCAAAAGCTTATGCGAGTCATGATGATGAAACCCTTCGCAAAGAATTGCATCGTGTTCGAGGCGGCATCAATTACCTTACCCTACCCCAACTCAATAGGGCACTGGCACGTTTTCATGAAGCAGTAAAATTAAAACCGCAGGACAGTCAGCAACTCGCCAACACATATAATCAAGTAGAAGAGGCAATCAGAGCATTTTGGTATGCGTTGGAAAAGAAAAAATTTACTTCCTAATCAGATTACCTACAGGGCAAGAATCCACCTTCACTGACAAACCTCTACTCACTTATCATATAACCGATTAGGTGGCTGATTGAAGTAAGGATGTTTCCTGATTATCAAAACCAACAGTCTGCCCTGCTTGGTGTGGCAGACAACTCACAAAAGGATAGCTACAACGATTCGTGTTACCTCTGGAGGAGAAAAAGCATTTTTCGTTGAAAAATTTATCAATAAAAACGCTGTCGAACTCCATTTAAGCCTTCTCGAGATTTAAAAAATAACGAGTCGCTTTAAGTTCTCCAGTTCGTTTGAGAATATTTTTTTTAACCAAGTCATTTAGATCCCTGGTTGTTGTCGCGATGGGCGCGCCTGTTATGCTCATATAATTTTTAGCACTTAAACCACCTGCAAATCCTTCAGGCCCAGCATGAAATAATCTTAATAAAACCTTTTCCTGCCTTGAATTAATTTTCCCTGCCACTTCCCTTAAAATTACAGATTTCTTAATAATAAAATCAATATACAAATAAGTGTTTTGTTGCGCTTCTAAGGCGATGTTAGCAAACCATATTAACCAGGATGTTAAGTCTAACGTTTTACTTGCTAAACCTAATTGCTGATAATACTCCTTTCTCTTTTTTAATAATATTTTTGCCAATACTGTCATTACTGGTTTTGAAAATCCTTGCGATAAGGCTTTTTCTGCTATAGCTCGCCCTATTCTTCCATTTCCATCTTCAAAAGGATGGATACTCTCAAACCATAAATGGGCTATTCCTGCTCGTGTTAATGTGGGTAAAGAGGCTGAGCCAGTGAGAGAACTCCGTTCAAACCAATCAATAAACTGCTCCATTTCGGCCGGAACAGATGATGAGGGAGGCGCTTCAAAATGTATTTTTCGCTCATAATCCGGCCCAGAAACAATTTGTATTGCTTCTTCATGCTTACGATATTGACCAATATTTTCTAAATGATGGCTATTACCCATTAAAAATTGATGCCATTCAAATAGAACCTGATGCGTTAGCGGACTAGGAATCGTTTGATATAAATTAACCATCATTTTAGCGATCCCACGCTCTGCCATGCTAGCTCTAGTAGCTTCTGTAGACACCCCTAACTCTTTTTTTATGGAGGATTGAACGTTATCTCTGTTTAAATGCTCACCTTCAATTTCAGAGCTATCTAAAGCATCAGTACACATTAAATCGATAAATAAATTTTGCTTACCTTCTTGAGAAATATGTTGTGAGGAACCAATAATAATCCCAGCACTCTCAGTAAAAGACCGTTCATACACAACTAATTTATCTGAGTCCCAAGTAAAATTAGGCCAATCCTCAAGCTGCCAATTCCATTTCATGATGAATAACCTCCTATTTTATTAATCAAAATATAGCACAATAGTGATTAATAAAGTATGGTTTTATTAATCACTGCTTAATTTTAAATAAGGCTAATAACCTGACATTTGTCTTTTGACTAGAAGTTGGCAAAAAGCAAGATCTGACCCTAGGCATTGCTCTTTTAGATCTAATGTTGGGTCTCGACCCAACCTACGCTTGCTACGCTTGCTATCTTAACATATATCTAAAAATGCATTAAAAGCACTCTTCATATCGAGGTAAAAAATGATTGTGATAAAAAAGCTGGACGAATTGCATAGAAATGAATTGTCATCCTATCTCAATCATTACCAAGAAACGACTATGTTCATTAGGAACAACTTATACCACTCGGGAATTTCCTACCAAGATGCACCCTTTCACGGAGAATATTACGGCTCCTTTGAAAACAATAAAATTAATGGTGTTCTAGCTCATTATTGGAATGGTAATGTGATGATGCAAACAGAAAATTTTTCTGCATTATCAGCGTTAGTAGAAAAATTTGAGCTCAAAAGAACAAGACCAATTGCCGGAATACTTGGCGAAGACACCCAAGCCGGTTTTGTCATTGATAAGCTAAACCTAGACCTGTCCCTATTTGCCATTAATTATCAGGAAAAATTATTCTTACTTAATCTCGGGAAAATGATTATACCTCAAGCAATTCATTCATATAGCTGCACACTCAAACCAGTACAAGATTGCGACATGGATATCATCAAAGAATGGCTTATCGCTTATCATATTGAAGCACTCGGGGATGATGCTGGTAATCCCACACTTGAACAATCCATTATTGATGAAATTCAAGATACGCAGCTTAGCCAAAATCGATGGGTTTTATTTGTAAATAACACGCCTGTTTCCCTATGTGGATTTAATGCCAATCTACCTGATATTGTACAGATCGGCCCCGTTTATACCCCGCCTTCATTAAGAAATAAAGGTTTTGCCAGAATTGCTGTGTATCTTTGTCTAAAACAAGCTGCTAACCGACAAGTCAAAAGAGCCATTTTGTTCACCAATGATAATGCCGCTATATGCGCATACCAAGCCCTTGGTTTTCACCAAATTGGAAAATACCGATTGGCACTGTTAAAATAATGTTCTTGTTGGAGATAAGATGTATGGTTGAGCTTGAAATTGTTAGTTTCTTGTCATTAATTTTTCTAACACATTTTAAAGATAGCGATCTCATCAAAGCGATTACTTGGATAGCTACCTAAAGAAAAACTCAGAGAGTTGTGCACTACCGGATGACTCTACAGTCCCTAAAACCCCGGCTATCCCCTCCCACCCCTGCGACAAATCTGAAATTGAATTTCGTTATATGCTTGGCTAAGCAAGCTCTTTGATAAAACATTTGCTACGCTTGATAATTAATCTCATGCAATTATAAATTAACTAAATGATTTTTAAATTATAATTAAAAATTAATATGTCAAAAGGGGCATTTAGGGGGCTTTTTAGGAAAAAGCAATCGATTAAATATTCAGAGAAGTGCTAAAAACCCATAGTTATGGATGGTCTATCATTTTATTAGAAATAAGTGTTTTTAAATTACTCCCGGAGAATATAGTGGAGACTTTAAATAAATCACAAGGCTCAATTATTGCAAGTTGTCCAGGCTGCGGGAGTAGAAGTAGTACTTTTGAATGGAAATCAGAAAATAAAGAATTTGGAGCTATCGAAAATAAATTTGAAGATAGCTATCATAATCGCTGGACAATGTCATATCGTTTATTTAAATGTGCTGGCTGCAACCGAGGAGCATTAGGTGTCGTTCGTTTTTCAGGTGAGAAATATCCCGGAAATTCAGGCAGTTTAATTAGTTTTTACCCAATTACCTATGAATTATTAGCATTACCTCCAAGCACCCCTGATGGCATCAAATCAGAATTTAGAGAAGCTGAAAAATGTTTAGGGAATGGCTGCTATAGAGCTGCAGCAGGACTTTTTCGCTCAGTTTTAGATAAAACTCTTAGAGATAATGGTTATAAAATAGGTAAGAAAAATTTGAAAGAGCAAATTAATGATGCTGCGCAAGACGGCATTATCACAGAGTCTAGAAAAAAGCGTGCTCATGAAGAGATCAGAGTTCTGGGAAATGATATCCTGCATGATGAATGGAAAGAAATATTTAGAGAAGATGTAGAACTAACAAGAAATTATTGTCAAAGAATATTAGAAGATTTTTACGATGATCGCACCTCTGTTGAAGCAATATTACTTGAAGCAAAGAGGATATCTAAGGATAAAATAAAGGATATGAATTAAAAATACTAAAATTCAAATTCTCTTTTTTCATCAGGAAAATCTCAGAGGAACCTAAATGTTCATCTGAAGAAGAAATCAGCAATACTTTCTTTAGCAAGTAGGCTCTGTAACCCACTACTCTTAATTTCGGAATAAGTTAAGTGCTAAATAAATATACATTCTTTCTTTCGATCGGAATCACTAGTTAAGGAAAAATTTACATGAAAAAATTTATGGTAACTCTTCTCCTTCTCAGTAGCTCGATTCTTCTCCTAAGCACTAATATTCCCCTAAGAGTTTATGGAGTAAGCTTTGTAATCCCCTCCAAGATAGATTTAAGCTTTAAAATAGGGCTTGTACTAGGGATTTTTCTTTGTATTTTTTGGTTAAAAGAGGATTTTCAATCTAATAAAATTTTTAATAAGATTAAATTATCATTTCATCGTAATTTAAGACTCTACATGGAACGAAAAGGCAGTCACAACGAAAATCTGAAGGAATTATATACTGAAATTAATCCTTCCAAGGATTTATACTATATTGATGGTGTTTTTATACTTAAAACTGGAAATAACTATTATGAAGGTAATTTTAGACCTCCTGGTTATACTGTAAAAATGAACATCATTAAATATTATTTTTTTATCACGATAAAGTTTTTACGAACAAATATAAGTTGGGATTTTTTTCAATACATAGGATTATTTTCTTGGGCCCTAGCCGTAATTTTAATTTTTACTTTTCAGCTTGTAAGAAGCGTTTTAATGTAACATCCAATCTTTTATTCCAATTGCCCCATAATTGCCCCGCAGAGCTTTATTTTTTCGATAAACCTAATGCCGTTGCGCGGAATCGAACCGCGGACCTATTGATTACGAATCAAGTGCTCTACCGACTGAGCTACAACGGCAATCATGCGAAAGTATATACTTGCTGAAGTTAGCGAAGCAAGATGGTCTTTAGTCTCTCCTGCTTCCATATACGGCAGGGGTCTACTGCCATTCGCTAGCTTTTCGGCCTAACGAATAGAAATGGCAACAGACCCTGTGGAGAAACGGATTAGGCACTATGCTCGTGTAAAACCACACCCAACGTCCAGTCACCGCTCTGATTGGCAGACAGGAAATTGACTGGTTCTTGTGGATGGAGCCCATAACCGTCTACCATCAACGCATAGTAGTAAGCAGGGAATAAACAATAACCATAGAGAAAATCATTTCCCGGGTATTGATTGCTTAAACTCCCCCAGCGCTGGTGACAAATCTCAGCATCCGCTTGACTCAGCAACGATTGGTTAGTGAATTGCTGCCTTTTAAAAGTAAAGGGCTTACTTTGTGCAAGCTCGGCTGTTCCACCCAGTACAAACCACTGGTCTACTGGATTAGCCTGCATAGTGGGCTGTACAATACTGTCAACATGGTGCACCCCCGTGATTAGAGGCGACACTGCTTCTTTGCAGGAGTAGGCATCGCCAGCGGCAGGCATCCCTTTTGGCAACTCATAATCCTCGGCAAAACAAGAGGCCGTATCGAGATATTGATGAGCCACTTCAGTTTGACCCAAACCTAGAAAGCTGTGGACAAATAAAATCAAATGACGGCCATAAAGGTTAAATTCACGCACATCTTTTTTGCTTAGCCCTTCCTCAGTTTTCACCGGGAAAATAATTTGCACGGAAGCACCACCCATATCCATCACACCCACTGCTTTTTCCTTAGCGGCATTGCTAAGCACACCCAACTGGTAGTTCACCGCCAGCCAGCCAAAGATCCCCTCTTCACTGCCAGTAATTGTTCTGGAATTACGTAGTTGCCATTCATGGTGTGTACTAAACCATTGTCTCAACAAAACGTACATTTGATGTTGCTTGGGTTGCGGCAGTAGACGCATACCCGCCGTGGCATAAAAATAAACCTCTAAATTTTCTTCCGGAGCACCACTAAACAAGGTGGTAAGATAAGCATCCATGGTTGCCTGGTTAGCCTCGATGGTAGCAATACCGGGCTTAATTTTTTTTGACCATAACTCCTTGATATTAATCGGAGAGTTCGTTTGATCAACATCATAGGCATAAATATGTAAACGTGAACCGGTACTTCCTGCATCAACGACGGCTACACATTCATGGAACTTACAGGTGGTACTCGCATTAACTACAAGCGTAGAAAAAATACAAAATAAAAAAATAGCTATGCGCACCATGAGTAAAAATCCAAGAATAAAATTAATTGGGATGATGCTATAGTATGTATATTTTGTTGTCAACGAGTATTGGATAAATACAGGGCATTTACTGACGTTCTCCTCTGTTGTAACAGGAAAACTTGATACCACTACTCTCTTGATCTAGCTTGATCGTTACCATACCACAATCGGCCGTATTATAAATTTTCACCTTATTTTTCTGTAACGTATTAATCGTTTGTTGATGGGGAAAATGGTAGCGATTATCAAAACCGGCTGAGATGATTGCGTATTGTGGGGACACCTGTTGAATAAAAGCAGCTGAGGAAGAGGTTTTACTGCCATGATGCGGCACGACTAAAACAGTCGAGCGCAATTGTTTGCCATAAGTGCCAAGCAGATCCTCTTCGCCTGCTTTTTCAATATCGCCAGTCAATAAAACATTCCCCTTCTTATTGCTTACCTGAAGAACACAGGACGTATTATTTTTGTCTTTAAAAGCCTTCACAACTGTAAAAAAACGAAAGAAAACCCCATCCCATTGCCAGGCTGGATAATGATGGCAAGTAGTCCCCTGTTTATAAAAAGCGACCTGGTCCACTACCAGTTCTCCGATTGGGTAGTTTGCCTGCAAAGAGGGCAAGCCACCGCGATGATCTAAATCAGGGTGGCTAATGATGACTTTATCAAGTTTGGTGATTCCCAAAGTATTGAGATAGGGAATAATCGCCAGTTTTCCCATATCACCCCCTTTATAAAATTTCACACCCGTATCATAAACAAGGGTATGCCTGGCAGTATTCACTACAACAGCCAAACCCTGGCCTACATCCAAAACATCAATCCATGCATCGCCTTCCTTCACACGCGGATAAGCAGGAAAAAGACCCGCAAGTCCGAGGACAAGCGCAGCAGGAAGAATAGTTCTAAGGGGTAATAACAGTAACAGGCCCATTGCTGCCATTAATGCCAAAGGCGAAAGCAATTGCGTAAAAGAAAAATCCAGATTGAGCCAGGCAAAGGAATCAATCCATCGTAAATAATAAAGCAATCCTTCTGTTGCCCAATAAACAGGCATCACCAAGACCGGTAAAGCAAGCCATTGCGTCACGAGCATCGTCACCAAAGCAAGCGGTACAATAACAAACTCTATCCAGGGAATCGCTAATAAATTGGCTGCCATTCCGTTGACTGCGCCGTAGGAAAACCAATACAAAGTGAGCGGCATCAAACCTAATAAACAGGCTAATTGCAAACAAAAAACTTGTTTGACTCCCTTAAAGGGAAAACGCTGGGTAACGAGAATTAAGATTGCCACCGCTATAAATGACAAATAAAATCCCGGCATTAAGACAGCATGGGGTTCAAATAACAACACGGCAAGCAAGGCATAACGCCAGGCTTGCCAGACGGTAAAACGTTGGCTTAGGAAATGACGTAAAAAAAGAAAAAAACAGGCCACCAGCGCACGCTGTGTCGGCGCAGCAAAACCTGCCAGCAAGGCGTAAGCAAGCGCCATACAAAAAGCAACAATAGACGCAACCTGAATCGCCGGCCAATAAAGACAAAGGCGGCTTGCTCGGGACCACAACCATTTTATTAACCAATAGGTTAAACCGGCCACCAAACCAATGTGGGAACCGGAAATAACCATTAAATGCGTCGTTCCAGTACGGCGAAATAAATCCCATTGCTGCTTATCCACATTAAACGTTATTCCCAACGTTAGTGCTTGTAAAATACCCAAGACATGGCCTTTAGGCATTAATTGCGCCATTGAATCCGCTAAATTATTACGTAGAGTAAGTAAACGCTCCGGGTGAGTTCTTTGCTCTAGAAGCTCAGGTGGCAATGGTTTAAGTTTGATATAACCTGTCCAGTGGATATGGCGTGCATCGAGAGAACTCACATAATCAAAGCTGCCGGGATTACCTAAATTGGCTGGTTTCCTCAATTTGGCCTGCAATTGCCAAACTTGTCCAAGTTTAAAAATGGGGCAGCGCTGGTAACAGGATAACAACAAAGTAACTTGGACAGGCTTGTTATCCAAACTGGTTGCAGCAAATTGAAATTGTGCCTTTCCCGGACTAGTGGCAGGAATAGAGGTTACCCTGCCCTGCAGTATCGCCTTGGCAATAACCAATTGCTCAGGCATTCCCCGATCAGCAATCCAGAATTGATGAAAAAGCACCCAAAGAATAGCGGTTAAAAACCAAATGACAAGCGACCAATGTGCTCTCAAAAACAAGGCAGCAACAATTAATAACAGGGGATAGATAGACTTTGTATAAGCAAAGGCTATCCCGGCAAAAAAGGCGAGAATTTCCATATTCCATCGATTGGCTTGCTCCAATAGTGCCTACTTTAGAGGAAATAGAACTACTTCTCAATCATGGCCGGCGATCTAAATACTACCTTAGAGGGCACTTTTTCTGGCAAAACACAGGATAATGCAGCCATCAGCAAATTCCGCAAGAACAGCGATTGAAATGCTAGCAATATCAAACAGATTCCAATAGGATAGATGGCATCTAAGGTAAAGGGATGTTTAGATGATTATCGCAGCTTTAAACGAAAGTAAAAATGATACCCGGGTGGCCATTACACCTAATGCAGTCAAACACTATTTGAAACTGGGCCTTGAAGTCGCTTGTGAAGCAGATGCTGGCAAAGCATCTGGCTTTCGTGATGCTGACTATGAAGAAGCGGGCGCCAGCATTGTCGCTGATAAAAAAGACCTCCTGAAAAAGACCAAGATCCTTGTCACTGTCAATGAACCCTCTCCTAAAGATTTGCAAGGCTTACCTGCAGGTTCTTTACTGATTGGCCCTCTTGATAATGAACAGGAAGGCGAGCTATTGACCTGGTGCTGTAAAGAAAAAGTGAGTGCTTTTTCAATGAACCTCATTCCACGCATCAGCCGTGCACAAAGTATGGATAGTTTATCTTCCCAGGCGAATCTGGCTGGTTATCGTGCAGTACTTGAAGGGGTCAACCATTTTAATCGCGCTATCCCCATGATGATGACTGCTGCTGGAATGATTCATCCAGCCAAGATCCTAATCCTGGGTGCAGGGGTTGCAGGCTTGCAAGCTATCGCTACTGCCAAGCGTTTGGGTGCTGTCGTTTATGCCTTTGACGTCCGCCGGGCAGCGAAAGAACAGGTAGAAAGTTTAGGTGCCGAATTCATTGAAGTCAGTGAAGAAGACAGCGAGACCAGTGGCGGCTATGCTGGAGAAACCAGTGAAGAATATAAACGCCGGCAAGCTGAACTTATTGATCAATATGCCAGGCAGTCTGATATCGTTGTTTCTACAGCGTTAATTCCCGGCCGCAAGGCGCCTGTTTTGCTGACTAAAAAAACGGTGGAAGGGATGAAACCAGGTTCTATTATTGTTGATCTGGCAACAGCTCGGGGTGGTAACTGTGAGCTTAGCCAACGTGACAAAGTCATTAAACATGGTGAAGTGACTTTGGTGGGTTACAGCAATCTAGCTGGTCTTGTCCCGGCAACAGCCAGCGAGTTATATGCTACCAATCTGGTTAATTTGATTCGCCTTTTGCTGCCATCTACACCACCTGTGCTTACCTTTAGCAGGGAGGATGAAATTGTTAAACAAGCCCTGCTCTGCCATGAGGGTAACTACCTCCCCTTCCACACGGTTAAGGAGAACTAATATGACTGGTATTAATACGCTCAGTAATCCCTATATCGCTATTCTGACTATTTTTATCCTGGCTTGTTTTGTCGGTTACTACGTGGTTTGGAAGGTAACCCCTGCCCTGCATACGCCGTTGATGTCTGTGACCAATGCAATCTCCAGTATCATTATTCTTGGTGCTTTGATTGCTGCGGGCAGCCAATTAACGGGTACGATTACCTGGCTTGGCGGTATTGGGATTTTTATCACTGCCATTAATATTTTTGGTGGTTTTGTGGTTACTCAACGCATGTTGCTGATGTATAAAAGCTCAAAAAAATAATGCCTTATTAGGGATGATAATATGACTTCATTGTTTCCTTTTTTTTATCTGATTGCAGCAGTATGCTTTATTTTGGCTCTTAAAGGTTTGGCAAGCCCGTCTTCTGCAAGGCGAGGTAACCTGCTGGGAATTTTTGGGATGGCTCTCGCCATTATTGCAACCATGATGATGCCTTCCATGAATCATCATTGGTTGCTTATCGTATTAATCCTGGCTGGCGGTGCGGTCGGTACTTTTATCGCACTAAAAATCCATATGACCGCTATCCCCCAATTAGTGGCTGGTTTCCACTCTTTAGTGGGTTTGGCTGCCGTCCTTGTAGCATTCTGTGCCTTTTTATCGCCTCACTCATTTAATATCGGTACCCCAGGAAACATTGAAAAAGCAAGTCTGGTAGAAATGAGTCTGGGTTTAATTATCGGTGCCATCACTTTTTCCGGTTCGATTATCGCCTTTTTGAAACTACAAGGCTGGATGTCAGGGCAACCCGTTCGTTTTCCAGGACAGAAAGCGCTTAACATCTTCATGGGTTTAGCCATTCTTGGCTTGTTTATCTATTTTATTGTCGCGCAACCCTTCCATACATTTTGCTTACTTGCACTCTTGTCTTTCTTGATTGGCTTTTTGTTAATCATCCCGATTGGTGGTGCTGATATGCCGGTAGTTATTTCCATGCTGAACTCCTATTCTGGGTGGGCAGCAGCCGGTATCGGTTTTACGCTGAGCAACCATCTATTGGTCATCACGGGTGCTTTGGTCGGTGCGAGCGGGGCCATTTTGAGTTATATCATGTGTGTCGGTATGAACCGCTCAATTATTAACGTCATTTTTGGTGGTTTAAAAAATGCGGGCACGGTCAGCAGTGGCTCAGCCCACCATGAATCACAGCAAGTTAGACAAGCCAATGGCGAAGACGCAGCCTTCTTGTTAAGCAATGCTAGAGATGTGATTATTGTTCCCGGCTATGGGATGGCGGTTGCCCATGCTCAGCATGCCGTAAAAGAGCTGGTCAGCGCACTTGAAGCCCATTCAATTCGAGTTCGCTTTGCCATTCATCCAGTAGCTGGCCGTATGCCTGGGCACATGAATGTGCTCCTGGCAGAAGCCAATATCCCTTACGATAGAGTCTTTGAGCAAAGTGAAATTAATCGCGACTTCGCTACCTGTGATGTTGCCTTTGTTATCGGTGCTAATGACATCACTAATCCAGCTGCCAAAACTGATCCCAACTCACCCATTTATGGCATGCCTGTTTTGGAAGTTGAAAAGGCTAAAACTGTTTTATTTGTAAAACGCAGTCTTTCACCCGGGTACGCCGGTGTGGAAAATGATTTATTTTTCCGCGACAACACCTACATGCTCTTTGGAGATGCAAAGACCATGACGGAGTCAATTGCCAAAGCCTTGGCTGAAATTTAACCGGAAAGGCAGTCTTAAGCATTAAACAGACTGCCAATTATCAATCCTGTAAAACTTTTATTCGATCACCTATTTCAATAGTTGTATACCTCTGCGACTCTTGATATAAGCCTTTATAGGGGCATGGCTTAAATTGCCATGCTGAGAAAATAACGTTATGGTATTTGTGTGTGTCATTTAGGAGACAATTTTTATGCTGCGAAAAATCGGTTGTAGTTTACTATGTGCCGGTGCACTATTTAGCGCAAAAACCCTAGCAATGAATTATATTCATACTACTTCACCAGGTGTCAGTATCGAATACCGACTAGCTCCCAATGAATCCGTAATCTTCGCAAACTCTTGGTTTTGGACAATTACAGCTATTTGCACGACCCACATTGAAGGCTCTCATACTGAACTGTATGCAGAAATGATTAATAAAAAAGCAAAAATTAATGGCAAACTTTTTGAAAAAGGATCCAGGGAATCCATGGTTATTCATCATGGGGAAAAAATAACGATTAGTGCCGACTCTGGCGCGAAAGTAAAACTAATTAACCAGGGTTCGTATCTGGTCAAAGCCCATTGCTCTACTTAAAAGACTGTGAGTTATTCCACAAAAAACGACATTTTGTGGAGATCCGGTCAAACTAAGTAAACATAAAAAAAGGGGAGTATCAAACTCCCCTTTTATTTATTTACGATACTTTAGAATATCCTGGGGATCCAGGAGCTGGTTGGTTGCTGGTCTTCAACTTTTTGTTGAGGATAAAGACTCTTACTAAAGTCACGCAAGGTTTTTTCATCAAAAGTTGCATCAACAGCCTGTTCAACCTCATCCACACTTAAAATCGCTGCAGGCTCTTGAACCAAGTCGATCTTTGTATGGTGTGCGTCAACTATTTGCTGATGGAAATGATATAAATAATTACGGTAAGAGTGTTGTTTATAACTGCTGTACCTCTCGTCAATCACTAAGTGATCAATTGACGATCCGATGGCTTCGGAAAGCCTGGTAGATAAGTCTGTAATAAACGCTTCATCAACTATATTGTTGTTTGTTTTGAGAGCCTGCTCTACATGGTGCTTTAAAAGGGCTATTAAATGAGCCTGCCAATCTGCCATGACCAATTTCGCATGTTTTTTACCGTTCTCATTGTGAGAGAAAAACCGGGTAATTTCGTATCGACTCGCATTATCAGCATAAGCTTTTTCGTAATTGAATCCTTGCTTAATGATGTTCGAAAAATTAGCCAATACGTTGTGCAGTTTTTTAGCCTCAGGAAGAGCAAGGCCATCTATGCTTCTTACATTATCGGTTAATAATATCTCTACCAACTCCGGGCTTTTTAAACCCAACAAGGTAGCCGTAACTCCGTTCAGAACTTGAAAGCGCTCTTCAAACGCAGAAACTTTTTTATCACGCTCGTCTAAATCGCTTCTCAATGCTGCAATTTCGATATCTCTGGCACTAATAAGCTCATCTTTTTCCCTAACAGTTTCTTCCACTTCCGCCAGTCGGGCTTTGCTTTGCTCAAGCTCCAGTTTTAATTTTTCAAAAGCAGCGGTAGATGGAGAGGCCAAATAGTTACGAATGAGTTGGAAAAACCCCCCTGACTGATGCTCAATTTCCATCATCCCAAGAGTAACGCCACTGTGCTCAATGACCACAAAATCATCTTCGTCAACAATCCCGCTTTCTTCTACATCGCGGGCTTGCTGCAACATTGCCTCGATCATGTCGTCGATGATTTTTTTGCGGTGCTTCAGTAATTCAATTAATCTGTCTCTATGCGGATCAGAAGAGGCTTGAGCCTTTTTTATCAGATGATCATATTCTTCAGAAATATCCTGCTGCTTAATTAAAATTAACTCAGCCTGTCTATTCAATTCAGATTGTTGTGCAGTCGCTATTGCTTTCTGAAAATTACTTTTTGCCTTACTAAAATCAGCACCAAATAGAACTTCACCACGAGCAACAACTTCTCCCGCTTCAACACTTCGTTCCTCCAAAGCATTAAAGCGATCGAAAGGAATCCTTGCGAAGGTAGAGGCAATATTATGCGCTAATGCGACAATACCACTTCTTAAACCATCAAGAAAATCTTTGTTATAATAGATTTTTTCCCATTGTCTTCTAGCCTCTTGAAACCAACTTTTGTCTTCCTGGCGAGCACGATAAACTCTGCTGCAATCGGCATCAAAACGTTCTGCACAAGCTTGCAACTCGCCTCTAACGCGGTGCATTTCTTTAAGATAGGGATCAACAAGGTAAAGAAAATCATTTAAATAAGTGATTTGATTGGTCTTCGTAAATTTGTAAAGCTTGTCCAGCTCGGACTTTAAAACCTGCAATCGATCGCGTAGTTGCAACAGGCGAATAAAATTTTCCCTCTGACCTTGATCAAAGTGCTTTAACAGAAAGGAATTATCCTCCGCTGCACTTAAATCATAAGCCAAGCCATCATAGAGGTCTTTATAACCACCTTCGTCTGTATATTTGTCATGTGGCTTGCGGTACAACTCAACAACCAAAGGATTACTTAAAACGCCTTGTTGCTTAAGAGTAAGGGTAATATCTTCTGCTCTGGCATAATAACTGCGCAGTTGATCCCCAGTAATTCCTTCCTGGCCAGTAATGAGCGGCAATGTATATTGATCAACCCGAAGAAGTATCTCCTCCATAGTGCCAATTGTCTTTCCGACCTCTAAAAACAGCTTTTCAATGGCATCTTCTTCCTGTGCCGGCTGTTTCCGATGCGCAATACAAATGTTATCAAGCGCAGTAATACAACTAAGCATCTCACCATCTACACTGGAGGAGCGGCTGATATCGCTGTTTTTCATGAGCTGAACGGTGAAATTATAAATTCTTAAACGGTATTTATCCTGTTCTTCCTCAGGAAGGGTCATTGCTTTTTGACAAAGATGGGCAATCAATATCATGGCAAACACTTTGCCATGGGAAATATCGGTCAAATCAGCACGGCCAAAATAACGTGTTTGGTTATCAGTGATGTATTGGTAGCAAGTATTGTAAACAAAATTAAAGAATTCGCAGTTTCTTTTTACTCCCTTTTCAGGATTAGTCTCTGAAATACGTCGATAAACATCAGACAGGCCGCCGGCTTTAGGCTGTTCCAGTCCATCAATAAAACACTCTTTATTCGTTATTCCAAAGGTGTAAAGCCATCCTTGGGGAGCGTCATTGATGATAATGCTTGAGCTCATGCTAGCCATAGCACGCTCTTGATCATAAATATCTAAGATGTTTCTGATAAAGGGAGTTTCTCTAAATTTAATCTTGGCCATGTTTTACACCTGAAAACGTCTAAAGCAATGCTGTTAATACTAGTTAGGAAACCTTAAGGGATTATTAAGGCAAGCCCGTAAAATTCATATTCCGTTAATAAAAGTCCAAATTAGCCGCGCTAGAATAGCACATGATCAATTAATGTTCACGCGTTGCTGAAAAATGAATTTTCGGATAACGCTCCTGGGCCATGGTCAGGTTCACTCTGGTAGGGGCGAGATACATGAGGGAATCACTGCCATCCAGTGCCAGATAGTCGTGAGCCTTAGTACGAAATTCAGTCATTGCCTTGTCATCTTCGCTATAAACCCAACGAGCACAACTTACATTCACTGCCTCATAGACGCAATCTACCTTGTATTCGTGTTTTAAACGATGCGCCACCACATCAAATTGAAGAACCCCAACAGCACCCAGAATTAATTGGTTAGAGTTGAGTGGTCGAAATATCTGGGTCGCCCCCTCTTCAGACAATTCAATCAAACCCTTGAGCAATGCCTTACTTTTTAAAGGATCTTTCAGACGTACCAAGCGAAACAGTTCAGGGGCAAAATTAGGGATACCTGTAAATTTCAACAGTTCTCCTTGACTAAAGGTATCGCCAATACGAATTGTGCCATGGTTATGCAAGCCGATAATATCACCTGCCATCGCCAATTCCGCGTGGCTGCGGTCGCCAGCCATGAAGGTCAACGCATTGGCAATTTGCACTTCTTTGCCCAGGCGTAAATGGCTTAACTTCATTCCCTTCCTAAAGGTGCCAGAGCAAATGCGTAAGAAGGCAATGCGGTCACGGTGTTTAGGATCCATATTGGCCTGAATTTTAAATACAAAGCCTGTGAAAGCCTCTTCTTGCGGCTCAACTATCCGCTCAACGGTCTGCCGCGGCATAGGGCCTGGGGCATATTGGGCAAAATCATCCAATAATTCTTTAATACCAAAATTATTAATTGCCGAACCAAAATAGACCGGTGTCATTTTTCCAGCCAAATAATCAGCCAGATTAAATTCGTGAGAAGCCCCTTTGACCAGTTCAATTTCATCACGTAATTCTTGTGCCGTTTGCCCCAGGAGTTGATCCAGCTGCGGGTTATCTAACCCTTTAATCTGCACCGCATCTTGCTTTTGTGTATTTTTACCGGGTTCATAGAGATAGACCGTATCCTGATAAAGATGGTAGATCCCTTTAAAGCGTTTACCCATTCCCACCGGCCAGGTTACTGGAGCGCATTGAATGCCCAAAACAGTTTCTACTTCATCAAGCAGACTGATCGGCTCTCGCCCTTCACGGTCCAATTTATTGATAAAGGTCATAATGGGGGTATCGCGCAAACGGCAAACCTCCATTAGTTTAACGGTTCTTTCCTCTACCCCTTTTGCCACATCGATAACCATCAGTGCGGAATCAACTGCAGTCAGTGTACGGTAGGTATCTTCGGAAAAATCTTCGTGGCCTGGTGTATCCAGCAAATTCATCACATGATGGTTGTGGACAAATTGCATGACGGACGTGGTAATGGAAATACCCCTTTCTTTTTCCATCTCCATCCAGTCAGAGGTCGCATGCCTATCTGCTTTGCGCCCTTTTACAGTTCCGGCCAGCTGAATTGCACCTCCGAATAACAACAGTTTTTCGGTAACGGTTGTTTTACCGGCATCCGGGTGAGAAATAATGGCGAAAGTCCGCCTTTTGGTAAAATCCTGGTAAAAATCAGACATAAAGAAAACCTGCTGCGCATTCGATATGCGCATTCTAAGTGAAATAACAAAAACAGACAATTTTACCACATTCAATTACGGAATATTGGCTTCTATTTATTTGCAAATTAATATTTACTAAAGTGTAACTTTAACCGGGGCCTTACTTTTAATAATTGCTTACGGGCACGTTTCAGCCATAAGGCAGGCCAAAAACCATATAAAGTTGCCAAATGATAAAAATACAAACTCCGATAAGTGTAAAGTGCAACCTTACCACTGATAAAATGCTGGATTTTGGCAAAACTGGTCAAATGGCCATAAGCGCCATAACAGGCCAGGGCAACAATAGAACCTCGATCGCGATATTGAAATACTTTCTCTGGTTTATGGCCGGAAAATTCAGCGTTGAATCTATCGGCTAGAAAACTGGCTTGCTGATGAGCTGTTTGCGCTCTCGCAGGCATCGGAAAACCTGTATGGGGATCAATTAAATGCGCACAATCACCTAGAGCAAAAATACTCTCATCCCGCGTCGTTTGCAGTGTTGGTTTAATTATGAGGCGATTAATAGGATCCGTTTCCAGACCTGCTATTTTATTTAAAAAATCGGGGGCTTTTATACCCGCTGCCCAGACACAGAGATCAGCCGGGATAAATTGGCCTTTTTCGGTGTGAAGTCCATTTGCCTGCACTTGAATCACTTTCGTATTGGTATAAACATTCATCCCGAGCGACTGCATCTTCTTACAGACAGAGTCAGTCACTCCTTCTGGCAGTCCTGACAGGATACGATTGGAGGATTCAATCAGGGTAATTTGAGCCAATTTTATTGCGGAGTTATCCAGTTCATAGGCTTGAACTTGTGTGAGTGAGTGATGTAATTCTGCTGCAAGCTCTACCCCTGTAGCACCTGCCCCTACAATGACAATATTAAGAGGTTTTGGTGGGGAATTGGGGAAATAATTAATCGATAAAATTTTATTGAGATATTTTTTTTGAAACACATTTGCCTGTTCAAGATCATCGATTGTCAGGCAAAACTCACTCACTCCGGGCACACCAAAATTATTCGAGCGGCCGCCTACAGCAAAAATCAGCGAATCATAATGCAGTGTCCTTGCTGGAATAATCTCTTCACCCTGCTCATCGAGTAAGGGGGCAATCATGATCATTTTACGTTCTCGATCCAAATCTATCATTTTTCCTGGCTGGAAATGATAATCATGGTTAGAGGCATGGGCATAGTAATTAATTTGGTCAATATTAGAATCAAGAGAACCTGCAGCCACTTCGTGTAATAAAGGTTTCCATACGTGAGTGGATGTTTCATCAACCAGAGTAATATCCGCTTTATGCTTTTTACCCAATTTTTTACCAAGCCGGGTAGCTAACTCCAGTCCTCCTGCACCACCACCTACAATAACAATTTTGTGTTTGAGCGGTTCCTGAGGCATCATCTACCTTCGCTTTTATTCGCTATAAAGATATTATCTAGTTTAGTTTATCTCGACTTTTTGAAGAAGCTTAAAAGCGCAATGAAAATAGTCCTGGAATTTTAAGAGTATAAAATGTCTATTGAATCCATCGTATTTATTGAGAATCCCAGCGAAGAAGATCATGGAGCCATTTATCATGGGATCAACCATTACGCGGCCCAGCAAGGTATGGCGGGTACAGGTGGGTATTTTTTTGCAGCCTATGATAACGACAACAAAATTATCGCTGCTATTTCCGGCTTCGATAATTTTGGCCCCGCAGAAATTGGGGGGCTGTGGGTTGATAAGCGGTTCCGCAATCAGGGTTATGGTAAGGCATTGGTTACCAAGGCAGAAGAATGGGCTAAAAGCAAAGGATGCAAAGCGGTCACTGTTTTTACCCTCAAGGATTGGCCAGCTTATGCCTGGTACCAGACACTGGGTTTTACAGTTGAATATGAACGTCCCGGGCATGCCAATAATTGCATAGGCTGCTACCTGATTAAAAAAATTTAAACCGTAATCCTCAAATACGGGCATTTATCTTTATGCCTTGCTCTTTTTTTAGTAACTACCAATAGAAAACATACTGAATAAATCGTTTTTTTAATTTCTATTGATGGTTTATTTCTAATGAGACTAAACTGTAGTAAGAACCTGAACCTAAATGCCATGAAAAATTTTAATCAAAGGGTTTTATTAAATCTTTTTTTATTCATTCTATTCTTCTTGCAAATAGGCGTGAATGTTTCGTCTTATGTACAGATTCAGCACCTGCTGAATGCCAAGCAATGGGTATTACGTACACAGGAGCTTATTAGCGCGATTAATGACTTATGGGGTAATATTCTAGAAATCAGCGTGTATACGAGAGGCTATGTCATTACAGGTGATGCCAACTCTGTACAAGCATTGAATCATGCCAGCGCTACCGCTTCAACAAAAGTACAGAGTCTTAAACAACTCATTAAAGATAATCCGAAACAACTTGAACGCTTGAACCATTTAAGCACTCTGTTAAAAGAGCGCATTCATTTCAGTAATTCCGTTATTGCAATTTATCAGAAAAAGGGGGAAGAAGCGGCTGAAGACCTATTAACCAAACATAGAGGTACTTTACTGCACGAGCTTCAAACAATCATCGTTTCTATGATTAATACAGAAAAATCCCTGCTAAACGCAAGAGATGATGAGCTGCAAAAAACCAGCGATACAGCGCTTAGCTACATCAAAATGACCAATACCCTGACGTTTGTTCTGTTTTTTTTGTTCCTTGGAATATTTAATATACAATTTTCGCGCACCGTTAAACTTATTCAGAGAAGAAAACAAGCAGAAGATCAACTAAAAGGCATCATTAGTGGGACAAATGATTCCATTGCCGCCATTGATAAAAATTATAATTTGATCGCTTTTAATCCTTCCTACGCCCAGGATTTTCTGCAACTTTTTGGTAAATCCATTTCCCTGGGTGACAATTTAAACGATCTTTTACAACATCTGCCTAGTGAGCAAACCAACCAGATTAATCTATGGGAAAAAGCTCTCAGCAATAAAAAATTTTCCATTATTGAAGAATTAGGTGATTCAAAACTGACACGTAACAGTTATGAAATTACTTATAGCCCCATTCATAATGCAGACAATATACTCATTGGCGCCTCACAAATTGCAAGAAATGTAACGGAGCGTTTAAAAATAGAAAAAGAGATGGAGAGAGCCAATGCCCAACTAACAAAAAACATAGAAGAAACCAAGCAAAGGAATCATGCTGTGTATCTGCTTAATCAATTAAGCAGTACATTGCAAATGTGCTTAACTGTTGAGGAAGCCCTGGAACCTATCGCAATTTACGGACAAAAACTCCTACCCAACACCGCAGGAAGTTTATATTTGGCTCACCCGTCTAAAAATTATATGGACTGTGTGACAGGCTGGGGAAAGCCTGCTGTAGAAGAACAAATAATCGGTACCGAGCAATGCTGGTCTATCAGACGCGGGCAAATTTATCATTATTACAACTCGGAGCAAAGTATTCCATGCCAGCATGTCAAAGCTGTCAAACCCATACCCTGTTATGTCTGTATACCTCTTCAAGCCCAGAATGAAAACATAGGTCTCCTGTACCTGGAATTTTTAAATAGCCAGCATCTTGGTGAAAAAGAATTTCAGCAACTACTAGAGACCCAATACGAGCAACTTATTATTAGTATTGCGGAATCGATAGCACTCTCTCTGTCAAATATTAAATTACATGCCAGTATCAAAATGCGCTCGATCAGAGATCCGCTCACCAATTTGTATAATCGTTCCTATCTGGAAGAATTTTTTGCCAGAGAATTGCAACGTGCAAAACGGCAAAATAGCAAGTTAGCATCCGTCATTATGGATCTTGATCACTTTAAAAAGGTCAATGACACGTATGGGCATGAAGCAGGTGATGTTGTCTTAATAGAAGTAGCAAATTTATTAACACGCAATATTAGAGAAACCGATATTGTTTGCCGCTATGGTGGTGAAGAAATCTTAATTTTGTTAATTGAGGTTAACAGTGCAGAAGAAGTTTATGAACGGATTGATCAACTGCGTCAGGAGATTAGTAAACTGGAAATTTCCTTTCAGGGAAAATTACTTGAAAAAATCACGGCTTCTTTTGGCATTGCAATGATGCCTGAGCATGCCGAAACTCAAAGTGAATTGATCGAATTCGCTGATCGCGCGCTTTATCAAGCCAAAAAACAAGGCAGAAATAAAGTCATTTCTTATAAAAAGTAGGAAAGCATTTTTTCTTTATTAGCCGCAGAGGGAATAACATGAAAAAATGTGTGGTTCTGGATGCTTGTGCATAGAGATAAAAATAAGGCGGCAGTATTCATCGTTATGCGTCGCATCCAGAACTTATCCTGACTAGTTATTCATTGATTAATGAAAGCGCTTCCCCTTTACAGACAAAGTAATCATTCACTTTGGCAGCACTAGCCAGAGCCAGAGTTTCGGGTTGCCAGCGTGGTGCTTTATCTTTATCAACCAATAAAGCTCTTACCCCTTCGTAAAAATCCGGATCACGCATAAATTGGCCAACCAGGCAATAATCCATCTTAATGCATTCAGCCATCGACAGGTTCTTTGCTTTGTGAATTTGAGCCAGAGTCACCTTAAGACTTAAAGGTGCTTTTTGCTGTAAATGCTCTAAAGTCTGAAGAGCCCAGTCATCTCCACTTAGCTGCAATGAAGCAAAGATTTTTTCTACACTGTCTTGCGCGAAACAGTGATCAATTATGGCTTGCTTCTTCTCAAACACAGCTTGCTCAGCAGGTATGGCAAATTGCTGCAGGCAATTAACAACCGCTTGAGAAGCATTGTGTGATAAATCAGCAGCAATAAGACTCATTAGGACATCTTGCAATTTATCTGAGCTAATTACTTGCTTCACCAAACCCAAGGCAAGAGCCTCCTGGGCATTTAAACGATCGCCTGTTAAACCCAGATAAACTCCGAAATTTCCTGGGCAACGAGCCAGTAAATAACTGGCAGCGATATCAGGAAAAAAACCTATCCCCGTTTCAGGCATAGCAAAAACAAACCGTTCACTGGCAATAGGATAGGAACCGTGCAAGGAAATACCAACCCCCCCTCCCATGGTGATCCCATTCATCAAGGAAATATAGGGCTTGCTATAGCTGTGAATATAGTGATTTAACCGATATTCATGCCAAAAAAACTGCATTTGCACGGGATCTTTGTTAAGCCCTGCGTCATAAAGCCAACGTACATCACCTCCAGCACAAAATGCTTTTTCACCTTCAGCCTGAACAATCACCGCATGAATATCATCGTCACTCTGCCACAGTTCTAGCTGCTGCTGTAAGGCCTTGAGCATCTCCAGAGTTAACGCATTTAAAGCTTTAGGGCGATTTAAGGTCACTAAACCAATATGCCGCTCACGAGCAAAAGCAATATCCGCTGTCATACTAGACTCCTTTGAATTTTGCCTGTCGTTTTGCCAAAAAAGCAGCCACACCCTCTTGTTTGTCCTCACTGGCACAAACCTTGGCAAAATGAACCGCTTCCAAATGCAGTGCATCAGTCAAAGACAAATCATAGCCATGATCAATCACTTCCATGACACTCGCAATAGCTAATGGAGCCATTGCTAAAATGCCATTTAGAATTCGTTTACTTTCCTCTACCAATACGTCGGGTGCAAAGACTTCACTGACCAATCCCCAATTGAGCGCTGTTTCTGCATTGATAAAACGGCCCGTTAAACACAGATCCATCGCACGCCCTTTACCTATGAGCCTTGCCAAACGCTGTGTCCCGCCATACCCGGGGATAACCCCCAACTTTACTTCCGGCTGACCAAACTGTGCTGTAGTCGCTGCAACCCGCATCGTGGCTGCGATTGCCAATTCACAACCCCCACCAAATGCAAAACCGTTGATTGCGGCCAGGGAAGGTTTGCCCAGGGTTTCTAATTGTCTAAAGACATGTTGCCCTTCACAAGCAAATTGATAGCCGCTTTGTGCATTACACTCTGCCAGGCGGGAGATATCCGCACCAGCACAAAAGGCTTTACCTGTTCCGGTTAAAAGCAATGCTTTGACTTTTTTGTTTTCTTTTGCCGAGGCGAAAATTTCCGCCAAAGCATGCAAAACGTCGCTGCTTAGAGCATTCAATTTTTCTGGTCGATTTAAAGTAAGGGTCAAGATCCCGTTGCTATCCAATTCTTGGGCAATTAAATTCATTTAGAAACTCCTGTTAATCAATAAAATACGCTTCATCCAAACTCGCTTTAGCAATAATTTCCCGCATGATTTCATTAGTGCCCTCGAGGATCTGATGCACCCTGAGGTCACGGAAAATGCGCTCAATCTGATAATCGTGTAAGTAACCATAACCTCCATGCAACTGCATTGCTTTGTCACTGATACGAAAAGCAATATCAGTCGCTAAACGCTTAGCCATCGCACAATACATGGGAGCATGAGGATCTTCTTTATCCAGAGCATCAGCAGCGCGGTATACCATTAAACGAGCAGCCTCAAAATCCGTTAACATATCAGCAAAATAAAAACGCAAGGCTTGCATCTGGTTTAAAGATTTACCAAATTGCTTCCGCTCATTTAAATAGTTTTGAGTTAAACGCAAACAGGCAATCGCCCCTCCCAAAGAACAGGAAGCAATATTCACCCTGCCTCCATTTAGTGCTGATAACGCAATTTTAAACCCCATCCCCTCAGCACCAACCCGATTAGCCACAGGGACACGGCAATCCTCAAAATACACCATACAGGTAGGCTGACTGCACCATCCCATTTTCCTTTCCAATTTACCGAAGCTCAACCCAGGTGTATTTTTTTCAATTAATAAACAGGAGATCCCATGATGGGATTCATCACCTGTTCTTACCATACATAAATAGACATCGCTGACACTACCGCCTGAAATAAACGCTTTAGCGCCATTTAAAACATAATGATCACCGTCTAAAATTGCACGGCTTTTTAATGAAGCAGCATCAGAACCAGACTCAGGTTCTGTCAAACAATAACTGGCTAACGCGGCCATGGAAGTCAGACGTGGCCCCCAGGCCCTGCGTAAAGGCTCATCGGCATAACGATCAACTAAAGAGGTCACCATATTATGGATGGAAAGATACGCACTGGTCGTGATACAACCAGTCGCTAATTGTTCAAAAATAAGAGCAGCATCAAGCCGTTTGAGATTAGAGCCCCCAATATCGTCAGCAGAGACAATTCCTGCCATACCGAGGCTTGCCGCTTCTCGCAAGGTTTCAACCGGGAAAAAACCATGTTCATCCCAATTCGCTGCATTGGGCGCTAATTTATTACGCGCAAATTCTGCAGCCATATCACGAAAAGCGAGATGCTCTTCACTGAGTTTAAAATCCATACCCCATCCTTAGTTAAACGTGAATTCAATTCAAAGACCAAACAACCTTATGACAGTTTGATAAAGATGTTATTATTGCCAATTTTTGCCGTCCGTGAAATAAAAAACAAGAAAAATCACATGGAGACCACCACAAATTTTGATATTAAACAGGCAAAAGCTGCTCATGTCTTAAAAAACTATTTTGGTTTTGACGCTTTTCGCCATCCTCAAGAAGAAATTATCAATGAATTAATTGCTGGTAATGACCTTTTGGTACTTATGCCCACTGGTGGCGGTAAATCACTATGCTATCAGGTTCCCGCTTTGGTACGCGAGGGAATAGGGATTGTGGTATCCCCCCTCATTGCACTCATGGAAGATCAGGTGGCTGCGCTGAAATTACAGGGAATTCGCGCCGCTTATTATAATTCATCATTAACCAGCGATGAGGCAAGACAAGTACTGGCCCAATTACATAATAACGAACTTGATTTACTCTATGTTGCCCCTGAACGCCTGGTAAGCCAGGCTTTTCTTGAACGGTTACAAGAGTGCACTGTCGCTTTGTTTGCTATCGATGAGGCCCATTGTATCTCTCAATGGGGGCACGATTTTCGTCCTGAATATGCCGCGTTGGGTTTATTGAAACAGCATTTCCCTGAAGTGCCTGTCATTGCGCTGACAGCAACCGCTGATCAACAAACACGGCAGGATATTATTGTTAAACTTAATTACAATCCCAAACAATTTATTGCTTCTTTCGATCGCCCTAATATCCACTATCTTGTGCTTGCCAAAAATAATCCCCTAAAACAGTTAAACCAATTTCTACAAACACAAAAACAACAGTCAGGCATTATCTACTGCGGTACTCGCAACGGGGTGGAACGCCTTACAACAAAATTGCAGGAAGCTGGCTACAGTGCTAAAGCCTATCACGCTGGTTTGTCTCATAGTGAACGACGCGAAGTGCAATCTTTATTTCGCCACGATCGCGTTGAGATTGTTGTCGCAACACTTGCTTTTGGTATGGGTATTGATAAGTCCAATGTGCGTTTTGTCGTGCACTACGATTTGCCGAAAAATATAGAAAGCTACTATCAGGAAACTGGCAGGGCTGGCCGCGACGGCTTGGCTGCACAAGCCCTGCTTCTCTATGATCCTGCAGATAGTGCCAGATTACGCGGCTGGATTGCTACAGGCAATAACGAAGCCCAGCGACGGGTAGAAACGTCTAAATTGAACCATATGTTGGCCTTTGCCGAAGCAACTCATTGTCGCCGGCAAATTCTATTGCGTTATTTCGCTGAAACGAGTGATCAAGCCTGCGGCAATTGCGATGTCTGCGATAATCCGCCCCAAACCGTCGATGCAACTGAAGATGCGCAAAAATTGCTTTCCTGTATTTACAGATTACGCCAAAGTTATGGTTTAACCTATACTATTGAAGTATTGCGCGGGCAGAATTCCGAAAAAATCGAAAAATCAGGACATCATCTTTTAAGCACCTATGGCATTGGCAAGGACAAATCAATTGCTTACTGGAAGCAATTAGCATGGCAATTGATTCATCGGGATTATTGTTATCAGGATCTGAATCAGTTCAATGTGTTGCGCCTGTCTAAAAAGGCTATCGCCCTATTAAAAGGACAAGAAAAAGTTTCTCTTGCTCTCGTTAATGTGGATGCGAAAAATAAAACAGCTAAAACAAAAGCACGCAATCTTCTCACTGCCACTCATCATCCACTGTTTGAAACATTACGCGCTCTGCGCCGCCAATTAGCCGATGAAGAAAATAAACCACCTTTCATGATTTTTAGCGATACAACCTTGCATGAAATGGTGCGTGAGAAACCGCAAACGATGGAAGATTTATTGAATATTTCCGGGGTAGGCCAACATAAACTCAACCATTATGGCATGCACTTTCTAAAAGCCCTGCGCGACTATGTCGAATTAGTGTGACATGTGAGCGCTTCGCTATATTTTTGTCATACCGTCTAGTAGCCTTGATGCAGCGTAGCGTAATCAAGGTATTCACTCTCCAAAATTAAACAGTGAATATGCCCACGCTTATGATACAAACATTGAGATAAATAAACCTTGATTTCGCTACGCTGCATCAAGGCTACACTTGTTTAGCAAAGTAGGTTGGGTCATTTTGACCCAACAATGAAACGGACTTTTCATCCTGATATTGGGTGGAGATAAAATGCTATTTGATCACCTCAATGAAACAAAAAACCCTAGTGTGCGTGGCAACCTATTTTCAAATGAACCTGGTAATATTTGGCTTTACTTCCTTCAATAAAGCCACGTGTTTCCACGACTTCATACCAATCCAGTTTACCATGCATTTTTGCTGCTTGAGCCACAGCATTATTAATTGCTTCTTCAATGCCCTCTTCCGATGTGCCTACCAGTTCAACAATTTGATAAACTCGACTGTTCATTTTCTCTCCTTGAAATCATTGGCAATACATTGATCCTGAATTTGAGTGTAGACGAAAAACGACTGTAAAGAAAAGTCTTCAATCATTATTGAAGCTGTTGCTGGGCTTTGGCAATGGCTTTGCGGATCATTTGCGCTTCTTCTGATTGTTCAGGAGCCAATTTCAATAAATGCTGCCAATAGTTAATTGCTTGCTGATAATTATGATTCATGAATGAATCCATGGCTAACATGGCTAAGGCATCTGGTTGGTCAGGATCTTGCTGCAACAAATTAGTAAATAAAGTTCTAATCTGCTCATCAAAACGCTGTTGATTTAACTGCCAAAGGCTTTGTCCATAATTGACGGTGGTTGCTATATCGTTGGGATCGAGTTGATGTGCCTTGGCAAATGCTTCAGAAGCTATTTGCCATTGTCCTTCGCTGACATAAAGCCTGCCCAATAAATACCATCCCCGTGCACTGTCAGGATTAGCTTGTAAACGCGCCTTTAATCGATCAACTAATTCCGTCGGACTTTTAATAGTTTGAAGAACTGCTTCAACTCGACGCTGCCGTTCTGTTTCCTGCCTATAATGTTGCCAGGTAGACCACGCACCCCAGCGCCAATAGGCAGCAGCTACCCCAATAATTACTATTGGCGCCAAAACAGCCGCAAACCACGTCGTTTTACGCAATGGGTATAAGGCCACTGACAACGCCAGCAGAACCAGGGTAATAAAACACAGCGGAAGCCACCATTCATTCATTTGTCGTTCGCTTCAAACAAGTACGCCAAAAAATTAATAATCCCAGCAAAAGAAAAAAAGCAGGACCAAACCATAATAATACCGTCAAGAGCTTAACTGGTGGCTTAAATAAAATAAAATCACCATAGCGGGCAGTTAAATAACTAATAATTTCACTGTCACTTTTTCCCTCTTTAACCAACTCATACACTTGCATACGCAAATCTTTGGCGAGACTTGCATGGGAGTCAGCCAAATCCTGATTTTGACAAACCAGACAACGCAGCTCTTTTAATAGATGTAAAAATTGCGCTTCCTGTTTCGGCGTTTCCAAAGGATAAAGTGTATTCGCATGCCCTGTAGATAAAAACAAAGAAACCAGGAGCAGGCTTAAACAAGCCGTCAATCTCATCATGCTTCACCCTGCAACGTTTTCATAAGCGGTAAGAAATCGGCTTGCCAGGTTTTTTCGTCCAGAATACCAACATGGCGGTAACGAATAATACCCTTCTTATCAATAAGGAATGTCTCAGGAGTCCCATAAACACCGAGATCCATAGCCACTTTCCCTGTTTTGTCTTCGCCAATCACTTGATAAGGATTACCCCATTCTGCAAGCCAGCGTTTGGCATTTTCACTACTATCCTTGTAATTTAAGCCATATATCGGTACCCCTTCACGAGCGAGCCGCAACAAAAAGACCTGTTCGTCCGTACAAGCAGCACACCAGCTCGCCCACACATTTAATAAAGCAATTCGTCCGTGCATCAATTGTGGGGTGAATAATTGATCTTTAGCCAAGGTTGATAATTGAAATTCAGGTAAAGTTTTCCCTATCTGTACGGAAGGAAGAGTCTGTGGTTCCAAACTTAAACCACGCCAGAGAAAAACGACCAAAAGACTAAAAACTACTAAGGGAATTAACCGCCAATACAGTGCTTTCATACCGCAACCTCTTGTATCTGATTAGCGAGCTTCTGACGTTTCTGGTAATAACGGCGATCCGCTAAGGCAAGTAAACCTCCTGCTAAAATCATAAAACCGCCCCCCCAGATCCACCGCACGAACGGTTTGTAATACAAACGCACCGACCAGGCTTCATCATCAAGAGGCTCACCCAAAGCAACATAAATATCACGAAAGGGATTGACGTCAATCGCTGCCTCAGTCATTGCCATTTGCCCAACATTGTAAATACGTTTTTCAGGATAGATAACAGTGCTTTTATCCTTGTGCCCAATCGCAAAGTACGCTTGTGTGCCGTGATAATTTGCGCCTTCTAAAGGAATTTCCCGCAAAAATTTTATGGTATAACCTGCCAGTGATACAGACTCACCTGGTGCCATTTTTACATCATCTTGAATGCCATAACAATTCGATATCGCAATACCAATGATAGTTGCGGCGACCCCACAATGAGCAACAACCATTCCCCAAAAAGCCTGACCCAGATTTCTTAAGCCTCGCTGCTTGCTACGAATATGAATCAGTTTTACTGTGCTCAATACCACCCAGAAAGCAAGTATTAACCCCAAGAGTGCATAACCATCAATGCGTCCGGTTAAAGCAAACTCTAAACCCAGAGGTAAGAGAAGACTGGCAAAAAAAACAAGTCGCAATTTAGTCCCCAGTTTTTGCCAACTGTCTCGCTGCCAATTTAAATGAACGCCAATTCCCATGAGGATCACTAAAGGAATCATCAGTGGAACAAACACTGAATTAAAATAAGGCGCCCCAACAGACAGCTTGCCCAAACCGAGCCCGTCAATGAGTAACGGATACACGGTCCCCATTAATACAGTCAGCATCATCACTGCCAGAAAGACATTATTCAGCAGTAAGGCACTCTCACGCGAAAGCGGTGAAGGATTATCACGGCGCTGTAAAGTCTGTGCCCGCAATGCAAATAAGGTTAACGAGCCACCAATCACGACTAATAAGAAGCATAGAATATAAAGACCTCTCTGAGGATCAACAGCAAAAGCATGGACCGACGTTAATACTCCTGAACGGACTAAAAAAGTGCCTACCAGGCTAAGTGAAAAAGCAGTGATAGCCAGTAATAAAGTCCAAGCCTTAAATTGCTGTCGTTGTTCACTGACTGCGAGTGAATGCAATAAAGCGGTACCAACGAGCCAGGGCATAAAAGATGCATTTTCAACAGGATCCCAAAACCACCAGCCGCCCCAACCTAATTCACGATAAGCCCACCAACTACCCAGAGTGATTCCTGCAGTAAGACAGCACCAGGCAGCTAAAGTCCATGGTCTGGTCCATTTTGCCCAGGACGCCTCAACCCGCCCCACCCAAAGTGCGGCAATCGCAAAAGCAAACGCAACCGAAAACCCAACATACCCCATATAAAGCATTGGTGGATGAAATAAAAATCCTGGGTCTTGCAACAAAGGATTCAGATCACGCCCTTCTGTCTCTAATAATTGAAATTGCCGTATGAAGGGATTGGAGGTTGAAAGCAGAAAAAGAATGAATCCAACACTAAGCCAGCCTAGCACCACTAAAACCCGGGCACGCATTGCCGAATCCAACGCGGAACTAAAGAAACTAACTGCCAGCATCCATACACTTAATATGGCAACCCACAGCAGCATCGAACCTTCATGCCCCCCCCAGACCGCGCATAACTTATAAAACCAGGGGAGTGAAATGCTGGAATTGGTGAGTACATAAGCCACAGAAAAATCATCACTCAGAAAACAAGCCGTGAGGCAGCAATAGGCCAAGGCTATAAAAACAAATTGCCCACATGCATAAAGCGGCGCTGCGGAAACCCAATCTGTTTTGTTTCGTACAAGCCCCCAGGCAGGAATAATCGCCAGCAAAAAAGCAAATAGCAAAGCCAGTATTAGAGAAAATAAACCAATTTCAGCAATCATGCGCTTTTCTTTTCTCCTTGTTGAGCCGCTTTAGCCAAGGCATCCTTAACCTCCGGAGGCATATAATTGGCATCGTGTTTCGCTAATACTTCCTGGGCTTTGAATTGCCCATCTGTGCTGAGCTCACCAAGCGCCACAATTCCCTGCTCTTCACGGAACAGATCGGGTAAGATACCTGCATAATTGACAGTCACTGTTTGCTTGAAATCAGTTAGCTTAAATTGAACTGCCAACCCCTTGCTTGCCCGTACAATACTGCCTTTTACCACCATACCACCTAAACGAATTGTATGTTTACTGGAAGCCTCTCCATTGACAATCTGAGTCGGGGTATAAAATAAACTGATGTTCTGGCGCAATGCATAGAGCACTAAACCCGTGACCAGCGCGAGAATAGAAATGATAAATAAAAGCAGTAGCATTTTACGCTTACGTACAGCATTCATGAAGACTGTCTCTTAAACCATTGTTGTAATAATTTGCGGGCACGGGCGCGTTGTAATCGTAGGCCAACTGTATTTATTGCCAAAACGACAACTACCAGACCATATGCAGACCATATGTAGGAAGAATAGCCTCCCATGGCAAGCCATTGCATAAACTGAGTCATAATTCTTCCCTCTCCACCAGGTTCTTTACCCACTGCTGCCGGCGTTCACGCAGAACTAGCTCATTACGAGCCTTGTGTAACATAACCCACAGACAATAAAAAGAAAAACCAGCCAGAGTCAATAATAAAGGATAAAGCATAGTACTTGCGATTTTTGGTTTGGCAAAAACAGATAAGGTTGCGCCTTGATGCAAGGTATTCCACCAATAAACAGAATAATGAATGATTGGCAAATCTACCAAACCAACCAA
This sequence comes from Legionella feeleii, assembly GCF_001467625.1. Taxonomy (GTDB): domain Bacteria; phylum Pseudomonadota; class Gammaproteobacteria; order Legionellales; family Legionellaceae; genus Tatlockia; species Tatlockia feeleii. Next base: position 2,150 of record NZ_LNYB01000014.1, on the reverse strand, counting down.
AGTCAAAATAGCGACGATTTTATCGCCCTGCTCTTTATTCTGAAAAGCCGTTCCAGTCGCTAAAATCGCCAGATATAAAAGCAATAAAATAAGTTCGGAGGTTAACCGTGCATCCCAAATCCACCATGTTCCCCACATGGGCTTGCCCCAGATACTACCCGTCAGTAGCGCCAGAAAAGCCATAACGGCCCCTGTTTGGGCAGCAATTCCCAGCATTAAACCAGCCATTTTAATGCGCCAGACTAGCAAAAGCACGGCCAAAAATCCCATCCAACCATAAATTGCCATCGATAAAAAAGCTGTCGGAACATGCACATAGATAATACGAAAAGCATCACCTTGCTGATAATCCGGTGGTGCAAAAACCAAACCCCAGATCATACCAAGTATAAGAAAAAGCAAAGCACCTGCACCCAGACAACGCAGCCATGATCGTGTCAGCTCATAAAATGCCTTTGGCGATGCCAGTTGGTATAAAAATTTCCACATAGGGAATAATTGAATCAGAAAAAAACAGAAATTTTACCATGCATTACTCGGCAAGGCTAATACGAATCACCGCTGCAATAGCAAAAGGTAAAAAACCAACCGCAAGAATGGATAAAGCCAGCAAGAGTGCTAAATAGCCTAGCACAGGCAATCCTTGCATCACTGCGGTTAAACTGCCACTGCCAAAAACCATGACCGGGATAGTAAGAGGCAATAAGATCAAAGCCATTAATACCCCTTTTTGCTGCATGCCCGCACTAAATGCTGCAGCCAGGGCACATAGAAAAAGAATGGCCGGTGTACCAGCAATCAAACTGCAAAGTAAAATTGTTGTTTCATAAGCAGTCAAATTAAACAATAAAGCCAGCAAGGGACAAAAAATCAGCATGGGTATCAGGTTAAGTAACCAATGCACTAAAATTTTTGCTCCTACAATGACGCTAAGGGGGTAACCAGAAATCAACCATTGTTCCACAACACCGTCTTCATAATCCTGTTGAAAAAGCCCTACAGAAGCTAACAACATAGCAAGTAACATGGCTATCCATACTAATCCTGGTGCAACGGTGCGCAAAAGAATAATGTCGGGTGGCATTGTTAGTGGAAAAAAAACAGCAACCATTAAAAAAAATAAGGCCGCCTGAAACAAAAGTCGTGGTTGGCGAAGATGGATGAGCGTTTCGCGTCGGAATTGGCGGCGAAAGAGGGTTAACAGACTCATCATGACAAGGAATACTCCTGATAACTCGTCCGGTTTAATGGCAAATTCTGGTGTGAAGTCAAAATAACCTGTCCACCTCGAGCAAGATGGCTTTCAAGGCAAGTCATCAAGGTAGCAATGGCTTCTTTATCTAAAGCGACCAAAGGCTCATCCAGCAACCATAATTTCGCATCAGTCATTGCTATGCGTAATAATCCAACTCGCCTTCTTTGCCCCGCTGAGAGATGATAGACCATTTCATCACCAAACCCTTGCAAACCAAAGCCTGCTAATAGATGGTCAAAACTGAGGGTACGTCTACCCCAATGCATATCAAAGAAACAATTTTCTTTGATCGTAAGTAAAGGATTAATCCCTCCTTTATGCCCAACATAACAAAGCTTTTGTTGGTAAGCAGCAAGATCCGTCATGATTGCTTGTCCATCATAACGAATTTCCCCCTCCTGGGGCTGAAGCAAACCTGTCAATAATTTGAGCAATGTTGTTTTGCCAGCGCCATTATTGCCACGCAAATGCAGCAATTGTCCTGCAGCTACAGAAAATTGAACCTTCTGTAACAAAGGCTTATCCTGATAGTCAAAAGTGAGGGATTGAACGTCAAGCATGCAGGATTTCATTAATTAAAAAGGGCAGCCTATCTATATTTACTTATTCTGGCAAGAGTAAATCCAGAGTAGACTTCTTGCGAAACTCGCTGCAGTGCGGGCAGCGCAAGGAGAAACGGCGCGCAGAACCGCAGTGTACACGCCAGTACATGAGGATTCGAGCACCGGATCAACGAAGCGATGCCCCAATGCAGTAGCGTATAAAAATAGACTTCTTGCGAAACTCGCTGCAGTGCGGGCAGCGCGAGGAGAGACGGCGCGCAGAACCGCAGTGTACACGCCAGTACATGAGGATTCGAGCACCGGCTCGACGAAGCGATGCCCCAATGCAGTAG
>NZ_LNYB01000013.1 GCF_001467625.1 Legionella feeleii | reverse complement strand
TCCTTTTGTTGATTATGTTCTTGGCGAACAATCAACAGGATACGCCACCTAATTTATTTTTCACATACACCAGATTCGAGCATAACTCGTCATACTTCGTAATATGATTAAATATTATCTTGAGTTATATTATGAAGTATGAAAATTTAAAGAATTATTTGTTGGAAAAATTGCAGCTTGATACAGCTAAGTCTGATGTTTTAGAGTACATGATACTTGAGTATGCCGGTGTATTAAAAGAGTGTGTAAACTCATCTATTTGCTGTAAGACAAAGGAAACTTATTATCATTTTGGATTTCCTATAACGTCTGATTTACTTACACCAAATCATCAAAAATTATTAACCTTCATTGCAAAAGGAATTGAAAATAATATAGAAGAAGCGAAACAGGATTTCTACGCACCAAACTATTATCCTGAAATTTCCCAAGAAGCGATAGGCGCGGGGTTTGGGTATATTCAAGGCGTGGCTTTTCATAAAAAACCTACAGAGATATGTTTTTCTATTCCATATGATATTTCTATGACTATCATCAACGCCTCTTCTCTTATAAAAGCAACTGGTAATATCGAGAACTTGAGCCAAGAAGAATTAAAAAATCTTAAAAAAGGTGTTTTAGCCTATAAAGTAAATAATAACGATGAATCCTTATTAAATTTGATTAACAAATTAGAAGATAAAATAAATAGGCTTTCACATTCCTTGGACATAAGTAATGTGGCCCTGTTAGTTAATCAAGAACGTAGAACTAATCCAGATTTAGGTTTTTTTGCAAATTTGCCAAATGACTCCTTAGGTAGTTTAGCTTCGCAATTATCACCAGAAATGAATGAAATTGAAGCTGCAAAGTTGATGATGAGCGAGATAGATAGGGCTAAAAAAACCTTTGAAAAGATACGTCCTTTTTCTATTAATAAAGATAAGATAGATTTCTCTGAACATGAAGGTACGAATGTTGACATAGAAAAACCAACAGAGTATTTCATCAATTGGTTTAATACTATTGAACCAAAAGTAGTTAACCTTGTTTTTTCTGGCTATAGAATATATAAAATTGATAATGATACGCTCGCAATTAACAAAGGTAGTGGAACACCTGGTATTCAAATTAAGAGACACGGCGAGAGGTTTAAAGCCATTAATAATTTAACGGCAGATAATATAAATGATGCAACTTTAGATATAAAAGAAATCAATTCATTAAGAAAGAAAAATTTACAACAGACATTAACCGATATCTATTTAGGAATGTCAACATCGTCAGTATATAAGCTAAATCTCGACGAGGCAATCAATGAAGCTAAAGAAGAACATGAAAACACAGGTGGTAAGTGCTCAATTCAGTAAATAACAGGCCTCAAACTGATATCAGGTGTATTAGTTCCGATTTAATCTGTCACATCACTTGAAAAGATGGGGGTTTCCGGTTTTGACTGAAGTGCGACCTTAAAATCAAAACAAAAGTTGGATTACTTAATCTTGCCAAAGAACTTGGCAATGTGTCAAAAGCCTGCGAAGTAATGGGATCACGCAACAGGGAGTGTTTGATGGTAAAGCAAAAAGAAGAAAAGAGTCTGCTTCTTCTTGAAGGTTCGCTGAGAGCTATACCGTTTAATATTGTATTGTCGTCTCTCCTGGCAGCGATTCTTCTTTACCATGATACGCCAGTGGCTCTTGTTGGTTTTTGGTTGTTCTCTATCGTATTAGTTAGTCTAATCCGATGGTTTTTTTGTTTTTATGTAATCAGGAAAGGACTTTTACACAAATCATCCTTGTTGATTACCTTCGTCAGCCTCACTTTACTGATGGGTACGGTTTGGGGAGCATCTTACTGGCTAACGTTGCCTTATCTAAGCCAGCCAAATGAATTTATTGTGATTTTAGTCCTTGGGGGAATGAGTGCCGGTTCTATAGCCTCCCTCTCTGCTTATCTTCCCGCCTATTATGCCTATATTATACCAATGTTCCTCCCCGTCATTGCTTATAATTTTTACATCATGAATCCTGACCGAGCCATCCTTGCTCTCATGTTTTTACTCTTTATAATTATGCTTATAATTTCAGCCATCCTGAACCACCGCCTTCTGAACCAGTCATTACTGCTATCAAATGAAAAAGAAAAACTTATTGATAAGCTACATCTTCTGTCAATTACAGATCCTTTAACAGGAGCATACAACCGCCGTCATTTTCAGTCCATCTTAGAACAGGAGCTCTCCAAAAAAAGGACAAACCAGTCTCTGTTAACATTAATACTCGTTGATGTAGATAATTTTAAAGAGATTAATGATAAGTTTGGACATCCCCATGGTGATAGGGTTTTGATAGAAACAGTCCAACAGCTTAAGAAAGCTTTCCGACGAGAACACGATAGACTTTTTCGCTTAGGCGGGGATGAATTCTGTATTGTTCTTAACAATCAATCGGTACAGGAAATCATTAGCCTTTGCCAAGAGTTAGTTAAAATTTATCCATCCAATCATATGGATGGCAGTTTTATTACTTTGAGTATTGGCATTCTTCCCATCCCAGTTGATAGTAAGGCCAACTATGATCGTATAATTTCCTCCGTAGATAATGCTCTTTATAAGGCCAAGCAATCTGGGAAAGCCAAAATCGTTACGTTTCAATCAATCAATTAATCTGATTCATGGTTAATTAGACGCTTGCTTTAAAATGAAATTATAATTTTAGTTTCTATTAACTTAGTTGTGTAGACCAGAAATATCATTAGAGTACACCCTTATGATAATTAAGGTTCTGCTTTGCAAAGGCCTATCATTAAAGTCTAATTTTTAATTTAGATAGAACAATATCATTGGATTTTTGTTTCATTGATAATGAGATTTTTATAATCGATTTGTAAGATGATTTTCTGGCACCATACTCTGATGAAGAATAGCAATAATAATTATTGAGTCAGGCATTGTGAAGTTATAAATGGCATGACTTCCATATAAAAAACGATAAATATCTTTACCTAAATCATCAGAGCAATTTTTTCCCATCAACGGCATATCGGATAGCAGTTCGACTGTCCTTTTTAATTCTTCCAGATAACTTATGGACTGTTTTGATCCCCAATGTTCTAATGTAAAGCGACGAATTTGAATAAGATCCTGTCGTGCCTGTGCTGTAAACTGATACCGGGTCATTATTAGTCAAATTTTCCATTTAATAATTCATCAAAAAAAGCATTCCCTTCAATAAGTCGACCATTAGCAATATCTTCTTTTGCCTGTTCTACGCGAGTTTTCAAATACTGGATTTTGAGGGATTCTAAATTTTGGTAGTCATCAACAGACAAAACAACAGCCACAGCCTTGCCATTTCGGTTAATTTGAACTGGTTCACGTTGTACTTTGAGAAGCAAATCTCCAAAATGTGTTTTGGCTTCATTCGCTGATAATGATTCCATAATAAAATCTCGGTTATTTCGTTCGATTTAATCATTATAGCCTAATCAATCGATAATTTCATCTCTATAAACTAACTTTCGAATAACACGTAAATTCCACCACTTTTGATTAACTCAAAACAATACAGGCACTAGTTATTGTCACTTACCAAACCAATCTACCTGTCTCCGGTAAATCATCTGTCTTGATTACCCCAAACCGCAATCCAACAATTATCGCGCTCGTTATATTTTTACAATCCAGTTTTTGAAAGATGGATTGCCGATGCTGAGTCACTCTTCGGGTGGATACTTTTAAAAAGGCTGCGATTTCCTTCACCTCTTTACCTTGTGCAGATAGATACAGGCACTGCTTTTCCTGCTCGCTTAGTCGCAGGTCGAAACAAATCGGTTGCCTTATCCAGGTGTTGGAAAGTAAGGCCTGGATTTCGGCCAGTTGCTTAGGGGTTGGGTTACTATTGCCTAAATAGTCCAGATAGTTCTTTGCAAACACTTTAAAAAAGGGACTATCGATTAAACTCGTTTTCCTCAAGGTTTCTTGCTTTGTTTTCACCATTATTCTTCCTTTATTTTTTTAAAGGTGTGACTTAGCACAGGAATTATTGAAAAAATAATCCCTGTATCTCTAGTCGCTGAAATGATTAAGATTTTTGGTTAATAACGAATTAAAGCATGCTATAAACCACGCTCTTAATGTTCAACCGGTGTAAATAATGGGAAATTTTGGCGGCTTCTTACGGACATGCCATTGAAATACAAAACTGAAATAGACTAAGATTCGTTTAGCCATAATTTATCCTCGTAGATAGATTGTGGTTAGCTGGCGGGGAGGAGGTGAGATGCCTCTCTGTCAGCGCTTATTGCATTTAAACACATCAAACGCAGATTTATAGTATTTGATTCTGTGGTGCCTTGCAAATGAATTTTTTTAGCTTTTTTAGCAGGCACTACAGAAATTTTTATTTCCTGGATCTACATGAGAGCCCCTTTTCCAATAAGGAAGCCACTCCCCCCTCTTTCCGATAAAACCTATGAATACAGCGTTCATGACTTCCTTTTCAGGTAGTGTTTTTTTAAGTTTGTAAAAGAAATAATCTTCCCTTTCGACTACAAAAGATTCAGACAGGTCTAATAAAGAGGAGGCTACACCAATGGGGTCAGGCTTGAATTTTGAATTAGTTTGGAATTTATCATGACCACTTCGCTTTGCCTCTATCTCACAGAAATCATGACAAGTTGTTGAGCATTCGATTAACTGCATTAGTTTATTGAGTTTTGACACTCTATGCACATTCTTATCCACAGATTTTGTGGATAAGATAAAAATCAATCATTAATTGAAAAAATCATTCAGCCCTTTTAATACAAGGTTTCTCATTGCAGTAAGCGTTTTTTTTTATAAAAAATCGACGGTAAGACTAAAGAGTTATCCACAGGATTTTAGAAGAAGCAATAGGACTACTGCTTGGCTATGATAAACAAATAAATATTAAAAAAACAGTCTTGACTCTGCAATTTGTATGGATAATTGAACTATATATTGAGTGTGCTTTTCTTATAAAATTTCATAGAGGTTGAGAATAGCGCAGTAACAAGGGTTCCTTTATTATTAGCAGTGAATGGTTCAGTATGGTGATAATCTGGCGTAGTCAAAATGGATTATCTATAAAATCTACTAAGGATCAAAAACGATGTATTTTTTTTGATTCCTAAAGCGTTTTTGAAACCAATGCCTGAGTATAACTAGCCGGTTTCCTGGATAAGACAGCGAAGCCAAAAATAATCAGGCTAAATAATAATAAATACAATAAATCCCAATATTGGGGTATGACATGTTTTCCACCATAATTGCCGCAATAAGAAAAGATTCCCAGCCCTAGAAGATAAAACAAAAACCAAAGCGATTGTTTCCCATCAAGATCTCGATGTGTTTTTTTTATAAAACAATAAAGACAGGAAACTATCAGGCCAAGAACCACAATGACTAATAATTTTCGTACACTATGGAAACCAGACCAATAAGCCCCTACTGTGCCAGGGTCTTTTCATGACTAAATATAAACCAAGCATTGTCCAACTATTTTTTAGCCAACAGTCGACGAAAGATTTGGTAAATTTAGATGG
>NZ_LNYB01000012.1 GCF_001467625.1 Legionella feeleii | reverse complement strand
CGATATGACCGTTGTGACTCCATTTTTATCTCGTCCATTGCTCTCGCTGCCATTGCTATTTGGGCATAATTAAATGGTGATTGAACCTAGGTCTTGTTATTACTGGCACGCCACCAATCGAAGTATCTGGTATAGGTTTAACGGAAGGATTTAAAGCCCTTGCTCCTGAAATCTTACAATGTTTTGGCAAGAAAGACTTAACTTTAAAAGAAGCACAATTGTTAGCACAAGTCTCTGGTTATGATTACAGCCAGGAAAAACAGTTTTTAGTAGATGCTATCTTACACACCGATAACGATGTACGTTTTCTTTATCCTCAATCAATCACAGAAGAAATTGGCCTAAATCAAAAAAAAATTGTAGCAACTTGGGAAAAACCAATTGCAGTGATTGCCGGCGAACAGGATATTGCTATTAATTATCATTATGTGAAGGGGCTAGATTTTAAGAATCTTTGGCAACAGAAAATTCATTTTATCTCTAATGCAGGCCACGCGGTGATACTCGAACAACCGGACGCCTTTAATGATTTAGTCAGTCAATTTATCGTTGACCTTGATATTTTTAACAACTAAGTGCTCTATTTGTACCATCATAGATCTTAATGACTGACTTTTTTGCTTATGTTATGATGACTTTGTTCACCAATGTATGGATATTAAAGGTGACATCCTTTTTAGACAGGGAAGCGCTCCATGCCCAATATACACCAGTGTTAATTCTTTTAATGTAACTGCAGCAGTTTCTCATACAGCTCTATCTGGCCCTGTTTAGAAAACCTCTGACTACCGTCGAGAATATCCATTCAAAGTCAATAACCACTTAAATAAGGACTATTTTATGATATTAACTATCACAGCAAGTACTATTGTCATTTCTAAAGTCGTTCTTTATTTCACAACATTTGCAGCAGCTTCTGCGGGTGTAGGAGCCACTGTGTTTGTTCAAAAAATGAATGACGCAAGAAATCAAGCAGAGGAAGCCGCATTACAACAAATCGAGGATACTGGCCGGGAAAGAAATGAACGCAGAATGGAACATCTTGATCATATTGTGGATTCTGCCGTTCAACAAACCCTGCGCCTGGAAACTGAGACTAGTGTACATACCCAAAAAATTGCTTTAAATCTACAGCGCTTAGACAGCGATGTAGCTGTCATTGGTAGTGAAAAGGACAAATTAATGGCAACCAATACCAGTTTGCTCTCAACCAATGAAGCAAATAACCAAAAAATGCAAGGTGTCATGGAGGAATTAAAAGCCAAGATAATCTTACTGGAAAAAGCCTCACAAGCTCTTGAACTTGCAAAAGCAACCTTACTTGAAAGAGAAAATGAGATTGCAATGGCCCAGGAGCAATTGGAAACGGCAAAAAAAAGCATCACGCAACTTGCAGAAAGTCTCGATATGGTACGGAATGAAAATGCTGAAAAAAGTAAAAAAATAGCCTCTTTGGAAAAAGATGTGGAAAAGATGGCTGAACAACATTCTGCAAGTAAAGAAAGTCTGACTCGAGCGTCTCTAAAAATTCAGGATTTAGTAAAAACCAGAAAGGCTTTATTAACAGAATTGCAAGCCTCTGAAAAATTAGTTATCGAGCTTACTAGCCAAATAGAAGGAGCCCAAAGACAGATCCCTGTAAGAGCCGTCTCAGGAACTAATCCGGGATTTTTTGCTTAATTATTAATCAATCTATTAATATAAGGAAATTACAATTATGTCTAGATCAAATCAAACCAATACACCATTAGCATCCGATGCCTCTCTTAATTCATTAAAAATTGTTGCCCATGAAAAACTTGCTCGATTAAATGAACATCAAAAGCGATTTGAGCTATTCAAATCTGATTTGGATTTGCTTAGAAAGCGCTATTACCTGAGGCAAAGTCTCATTGATACAGCTGCCCAATGGTATGGCCAAAAGACTATATGGCAAAAAATAATTTTAACTGCCGAAGTAATTGGAATCGCATTAGTAGCCAGCCTCTTATTTAATACCATAGCCTTACTAGCTATCATAAGTAGTTATATAGGTTTGGTTTTTCTATTTAATAACCATAACGCGAGGGATTACAAACGCGAAAAGGATATCTGCGAAAATATTGTTAAAATGGAAAAAAATTTAGCCGAGTCTATTGAATCCTTCAATGCAGTAGAAACCCGACTCGTCGAAGTATTTGATGCAATTTTCCAAAAAAATGAAGCCCTGGCTTCTTATGCAGCTGATTTGGATAAAAAATTAGAAGCATTAAATAAACAAATTCTATCTTTACAACAAGCAATCACAGGGTTAGCTGGAGTAAAAGAAGTACTTGATGCAAGCCAAGCACTTGTACAGAGTTCTGGAGAGCAATTTAGTCTCAAACTCGATGAATTGGGTAACGATGTTCTTCATTGTACGGCAACGATTCGCAGTGTCACTGGAGAACTTATTAGTAAACCAGATAGTAGCACGACATTAACTGCTGTTAGAGCTGATTTAAGCCGTTGTGAGACTGATTTGGTACAGCTAACAGCAACCCTTAAAGAGCAAGCACAAATTGCTCAAACACAATCAAACCAATGTGAATCCATGCAATCAAAAATTAATACCGCCTTCTCGGGGACTGCTGAGGCAACAGAATTGCTGAATGAACTGTGTGACACTGATGAGACAGAGGACGCAGAAATAAGCCGGTTGCTGCAAAACACTCAAGCAGTCCACGCACGAGCCAAACTCGCCCTGACAACGAAAATATCGGGAAGAGTGTTACAAGTTGTACCTGGTAGCAAGGCACCAGAGCCTACAGCGGCTGTGTCTCCTACCATCTAGTATTTTTCTTATGTTATGATGCGTCTTGATTGACTAAAAAGGAAATTAACAATGGCAATTATTAATGGTAATCGCAACATAAAAAAAGAAAAAATTAAGGCAGAGATCAACAATGAAACCTTTATAACTATTCAGCAATATTGCCAATGGGCAAATATTGATGATGTGGGTTTCTTTATTGAAGAAGCTGCACACTTTATCTTTGCAAAAGATAAAGACTGGAAACAGTATCAAAAAGCCTTAAAAAAAGCTGCGCAAAACGCTTAAATAAAAGGCGCATTTATGCGCCTTTTTTTAAATCAGCCGTTAATCGAGCCTTTCTGATTGTTATGTTATGTAAGCGCTCACGGAGTAGGTAAGTTTTGTCACTGCGAGCCTTGCCTGTGAACACTTACCTTTTATGATGCTGATATTGCGTCCACCTGTTTAGGTAGCTATCTTCCACCTGGAAGACCATTGTTTCTCAATCGACCTGCCCATATAGACCATCGCCGGAACTGTCAAACCAATAACCAGCCATTCCAATTGATAAATATGCGCTGGGGGATTGTTAGGTAACAGATGGTGAAAAACCAGATGAACAGTAACAAGCGCCAAAACACACAGGAAAGTTGCTAATACTTTATGGGATAATAAAAGAGCCGTATTTCTTCCACACAACTTATCAGAAATAATAAATCCGGATAAAGCGTAATAGGCCATCCATGCATGGACCGGTATACGCGTATAACGCCAATTAATATAAAACACCAGCAGAGAACCAATAAGAACAACAATGAGAGGCATTTTTTGCGGCCATTTTTTAGATGGCAAATAATAAGCAACTATTAAAAGGAGAGCAAAAAAGCTTCCAGCTAACACATCAAACAAATTGTGGTAATCAAAATGGATAAGGCTTGCACCAATGCCAACTAATAAAGCAACCGTCGCTAATCGGAATACAGGTTTCGCGACATTGTATGCTAACCAAACGTACAAGACTGTCGATAATTGCATATGGCCGCTTGGAAAAGCAAACCAGTCTTTACCCAAAGCAGGGGGAAGAGGAATTTGGAAAGTTACCTTCAATGCAACATTGACCACAATACCTAGTAGAACCAGGCAGGCTGCATGATAAAAAACATTACGATCCAGCCAAATAAAACCAAGAATAATTAGAGGAATAACTACTGAGCCATTACTGAAAGCGAGTAGTGTACGGGCAAGCGTATCAAGCATGATGGTTACTTTTAAACCGTGAAAGCGCAAAAAATGCGTATATTTTAGGCAATCATCATATAAGAAAATGACTAATAAAGCAATCTTCATTATGTCTTGGATAGATCGGCCATGGCACTGTTGATACAAATCAGTACAGTAATCTAACTTTAGGTTTTTTCAGGTATTCACACAACAACCCACAAACTTACCCACAGATTGTGTGAATTAAAGCATAAATCACATCTCAATGAAATATGACTAAAAATCAATGTGTTAATTATTTTTTTGCTCTTTTTTTCGACGCATTTTATCTTTATGAACAAAGTTATCCACAACACATTAAACGAAATGAAAGCTGCTTATTCTTTGTTTAAATAGGTACGACGCTCATTCATCGTTTCAATGCTATTGATAACCGTCTGGCGACAAATCTCATGCATAATTGGAATGGTATCTAACAGCCTTCCAGTATGAATGGCATAAGCAATAAAAAAGCTATCCTGCCATATCTTTTCATTTTTGCGGCTTTTTGCTTTTGACCACAAAGCGACCCACAAGAAATGAAATAACCACTTATCACGGTGTGCCTCTAGCTCCTTCGCGAAGACAGTCGCAATCGCTTCATCCATAGCACAAACTTTCACCCCTTCAACAAAACTGCAGCAGCGATTAACTAATTTATCGATATGAGCATTCTCAATATACCAAGACTCCGTAAAGCGTTTACTATACGGCCATGATTTGGAACGGATAAACGATGATTGCATTGCTTCGGGTGTGAATGGTGTTATTTGTACACTTAATTGCTCAATAAAGAGAGCAATATCAATCGGATTAGGCAGAAAGTGCAAACCCAGTAATTCCTGCATTTCTAGCAAGTGCAAATCAGGCATACCGCCCTGTTGCATTGTTAAAGCCAAAAAATGCCCCGTCATCATCAATAAATAAGCACTGTCTACAGTTCGCAAAGTCACACTGTCATCGAAGGCTTCATCATAATATTTAGCTACATTTTCAGCAGGTATTTCTGGCGTAATCCAAGCGTCTTTAATACCAAGCTCTTGTTTAAAAAGCAAACCGCATAAGCGATGTTTGCGATTCTTTTTTACATGAATAAAAAGCCCCTGGGCACCACTACCATCCACTTCACTGGCTTTTATCCGCACCAGTGTGGGTGACTCTTCATAGTGAAATACAACGCCTTTTTTGCGCTGTATTTTCAGCCAACGATTAAATTGCTCATGGTAACTGACTGGATACCAATTTTTAATAGCTTGTAACCGGGAAAGTGAAACTGAGCTTAAGGTAATTTTATCTATTAAATGCTCAAAGGTTGCCACAACGATATTGCGGACCTCTTGCTTGGGATGAAGTAAAGTCAATAGTGCAATATCCTGACCCTCTTCTATGCTATAGAGGTCAAGAATTAAATCTGCAAAAAAATCCGCAGGCATAGCATAACTCTGGGCAAAAAAGTTTTCCGCTATATCAAAGACAGATAAATCAGATAGTTCTTCAATCATGTCACGAATAGCATTCAAATGATCAATTTCTTCATCGGGTGACCATTCATCTTCTTGTCCCGCTAATTCCAGATAAGCGTTTTTTAATTCGGGCAATAGTTCAACATGAACATCATAAAAGGCATTTAAAATAGGTAACCAAAAGCTTAGGCTATGTTTATTACTATTAATTGCATCCGCAATTTTAAGCATCAATTGATTAAGTGACTTCCCAGCTAGTTTATTTTCGTTTTCCTGAGCAGATTGCAATTGTGCAACACAGATATCTAAAGCAAAAACACAGGCAGAATAGTAAGAGCGTTCTTCATCCACATTCTCTTCTTCCAAATCATCAATAAGGTCGATCAAGGGCAAAGCTAATTCTGGCTCGTGCAAGAAAGGCGTGTAAAGGCGCGGTTCCGGATCAGTGTTTTCCGCGATTACAGTGGCTATGGCTGCAATCCATTGTTTCAAATCATCATGATCAACGGCCATTTTTGCTGAGCACCTGTCTTGGCTTTCCCTCATCATCGATGGCTACAAAAACGAACGTTCCTTCCGTCACGCGGTATTTTCCTGAACCCCAAGCGGGTTCGGCCCATACTTCAACAGCAATGGTCAAAGAAGTCGTACCTTGCTTAATTAATTCAACATGACAACTCACAACATCCCCAACATGAACAGGTTTCAGAAAAGTCATGCTGTGAATAGCAACTGTGGCCGCACGGCCTCGTGATATTTTTTTTGCCAGAACACCGGCGGCCAAATCCATTTGTGATACTAACCACCCACCAAAAATATCACCATTCGCATTCGTATCAGCCGGCATTGCCAGTGTTTGGATAGTTATCTCGCCGCGAGGGGTCGTCATATTAAGAACCACGCTTTAATTTAGCCAACGCATCAGCCATTGCCGTATTAAATATTGTTTTCTTGGCTTCTTGCTTCCTTTCTTGCTCAGGTTTTTTCTTCACTTCCTGTTTTCGAGCTGATTGTGGCTTTTTCAACGGGGGCTTCTCTGCCTTTTTTTGTACATGAGGCGCTTTCTCTTCCTCTAACTTCATACTTAATCCTATACGCCGCCGCTCTTTGTCTATTTCTACTACTTTAACAGTCACAATATCACCTGCCTTCACTACAGCGTGGGGATCACTGATAAAGCGATGTGTCATCGCAGAAATATGTACCAAACCATCCTGATGAACACCAATATCAACAAAAGCGCCAAAATTAGTCACATTAGAGACAACACCTTCCAAAATCATGCCCTCTTTTAGGTGGCTGATATCTTCCACGCCTTCCTTGAAACTGGCCGTTTTAAATTCAGGTCTTGGGTCACGTCCCGGCTTTTCCAATTCACGCAAAATATCCCGGATAGTTGGGAGACCATAATTTTCATCGATATAGTGTTCTGCATTAATAGTTCGTAACAAATCACGATTACCAATCGTTTGGCGGATATTCACTTTTTGCTCGGCAAGGATCCTTTCAACCAAAGGATAAGCTTCAGGGTGTACACAGGAGGCGTCAAGAGGATTATCACCGTTCATGATACGTAAAAACCCGGCTGCTTGCTGGAAAGTTTTCTCGCCCATGCGAGCTACGTTTTTTAATTGTTCCCGATTTACAAAAGCACCGTTTTCATCCCGATATTGCACTAAATTTTTTGCCAAGGTTTCATTCAGGCCTGACACACGAGTTAATAATGCGACAGAGGCCGTATTGACATCAACTCCAACAGCATTTACACAATCTTCCACTACCCCATCAAGACTGCGTGCCAAACGAGTCTGATTCACATCATGCTGATATTGCCCGACACCAATCGCCTTCGGTTCAATTTTCACTAATTCAGCAAGGGGGTCTTGCAAGCGCCGGGCGATAGAAACCGCCCCTCGTAAACTCACATCCAGATCTGGAAATTCTTTTGCAGCTAATTCCGAAGCTGAATAAACAGAGGCTCCCGCTTCACTAACCATAATTTTAGTCAGCTTCAAATCCGGATACATTTTCATCATATCGGCGACCAAGCGTTCTGTGTCACGCGACCCAGTACCATTCCCTATACTCAATAAATTGACTTGATATTTCGCTGCCAATTTGGCCAATTCAGCTATAGATTGATGCCACTCATTCTGCGGTGCAAAAGGAAAAATAGTAGTGTAATCAAGTAACTTACCAGTAATGTCAACCACGACGACTTTGACACCAGTACGAATACCTGGATCAAGTCCTATTGTAATTTGTGGACCAGCAGGAGCAGCGAGTAGTAAATCGCGCAGATTACGGGCAAAAACATGAATCGCCTCTTCATCCGCTATTTCGCGCAACCGGGTCAGTAATTCTAACTCTAACTTGGTGAATAGTTTTACTTTCCAAGTCAAACGTACTGTATCTAGTAACCATTCATCAGCTGCTCGTTTTTCATTGGCAATATTGAAATAGGATGCAACACGCTTTTCAACATAATCCACATCCTGTGGCAATACCAATGTTAACTGCAGAACGCTTTCTCGCCGCCCACGAAATAAGGCCAAAGCACGGTGTGATGGAATCTTTTTAATTGGTTCTGCATAATCAAAATAATCAGCAAATTTATTGCCAGCAGTTTTCTTATCACCGCTGCCTTCCGATTTTAATACAGCATGCTGCCACAAATATTCACGTAATTCATTAATTAGCTCTGCGTCTTCAGCAAATTTCTCCATAAGAATCTGGCGCGCACCTTCCAGGGCAATCTTACTATCGTCAACACCGAACTCAGTATTCAGATATTGCCCCGCTTCTGACTCTGGCTCGAGATTAGGATTCTGCCATAAACTTAAAGCAAGCGGCTCGAGTCCAGCTTCCTTGGCAATCTGTGCTTTTGTGCGACGTTTAGGCCTATAAGGTAAATACAAATCTTCCAGGCGGGTCTTACTATCAGCCGCTAAAATTGCTTTTTCTAGCTCTGGAGTTAATTTTTCTTGCTCACGAATAGATTGCAAAATGACTGTACGACGCTCATCTAGTTCACGGATATAATACAAACGCTCAGCCAGTTGCCGTAGTTGGGTATCATCAAGCCCATCCGTTGCCTCTTTACGGTAACGAGCGATGAAGGGAACTGTCGCGCCTTCGTCTAACAAACGAATCGCTGTTTCTACCTGAGAAACTTTTACTTTCAGTTCTTGTGCAATAATCGTCGCTGAAGCCAACATCTCTTGAGTCATTCACATCCCCGTAAAACATGATAAAAAAAACGCGAATAGTATATACTGATTAACCGTCATTTTGCGAACTTTAGACCGTTTGCCTTAGTCTGCCTCTTAACTGCCAAAATCCGCAGTAATTCTAAAATTACTGCACCTGCAAAGACCAGACCTTATCGGTCACCTGGCGTAAACCACGAGCATACAAGGGGTCTTGTTCGCCTACCTGGCGACTTGTTTCGCCTATGTTTTGTATGATTGGGCAATGACTATATAGCTGCCTTATTTCTTCATCCGCAACACTAAACGGCGGGCCCTCCATTTCTGAATCATCGTAGTACATTGTCTTTAATAAAATTTTCCCTCGTGCCTTCAACCATTGCAGGCAGCAACGTACATAATGGGGACGCAAATTAGCGGGCAAAGCGATCAATGCTGCTCTATCGTAAATCGCATCGGCAGGAACAATTAAAGCCTGATCTAAAGAAAAAATGTTAGCGACCCAAATAGTTAATGACTTAGTCCTATAACTTATAGCCTGCGGATATATTTTTTTCACCAGCGTTAACTGATTTTCTTCGCTAAATTGCAGTACCGCCTGCTCACTAAGCTCTATACCGATTACTCGAAAGCCCTGCTCCATTAACCAAAGCATATCAAGACTTTTACCACATAAAGGAACCAAAACAGTTGCATCTGGAGGCAATTGCAAGCTTGCCCATCTAGCACTTAAATCAGGATTTACTTCTGTACGGTGGAAAATAGTTTTTCCTTATCTCCATAAATTTAACCAGAATTGCGAACCTGCATTCACTCTACTGTCACCGATTTAGCAAGATTCCTTGGCTGATCCACATCCGTACCCTTAGCAACAGCCACGTGATAAGCCAACAACTGCAGGGGAATTGTGTAAACAATCGGAGCAACCCATTGACCGCATGCTGGTACACGAATTAAACGTGCCCCATTAGGTTGCCAGGCTTGTGAATCATCAACAAACACTACCAATTGACCTCCACGGGCACTGACCTCATGCAAATTTGACTTTAATTTGTCCAGTAATTCATCATTTGGCGCCACAGCAATAACCGGCATTTCTTTATCAACCAAAGCTAAAGGACCATGTTTAAGCTCACCAGCTGGATAAGCTTCTGCATGAATGTATGAGATTTCCTTTAATTTCAATGCACCTTCTAAAGCAACAGGGTACTGCACCCCACGCCCTAAGAAGAGAGCATGAGCTTTATTCACAAAAATGGAAGCCAGTGCCTCAATTTCGCTATTCATCTTTAATGCACGCTCACAATTGGCAGGCAACTCCTGCAATTGGGCTAAAATAGTATGAATACGATCATCCTTGCACAGTGCGGCGGCTAACATTAGAAAAGCAGCAAGTTGAGTAGTAAATGCTTTGGTTGAGGCAACCCCTATCTCAATACCCGCTCGTGTTAGGAAAACACAATCTGCTTCGCGTACCAAAGTACTGGTAGCAACATTACAAATAGCCAGGCTGGCCAGATAATTCATTGTTTTGGCCTTGTATAAAGCTGCCAAAGTATCCGCTGTTTCCCCCGATTGAGATACAGCGATAAACAAAGTACCCTCATTTACAACGACATCCCGGTAACGATACTCACTGGCAATTTCTACCTGAGTCGGTAAACCAGTCAAAGACTCTAGCCAATAACGGGCAATTAATCCTGCATGATAGCTAGTACCACAAGCGACTATATGAATTTGCCTGACCTGAGAAAAAATAGCAGAAGCACGTTCCCCAAAGTTTGCTTTCAAAACATCTTGACTGCTTATTCGTCCTTCCAGCGTATCCGCCAAGACTTTGGTCTGCTCATAAATTTCCTTCAACATAAAATGACGATAAGGCCCCTTGCTAACAGCCTGATTATCGCCATTGAGAGGATGCGTCTGACGTTTTACTTTCTGTCGATTGGCATCAAACAAATAAACTTGGCCATCACTGAGTAACGCACTATCACCTTCTTCAAGATAAATGACTGATTGAGCAAAAGAGCGCAAAGCTAGCGCATCGGAAGCAATAAATTGCTCATCGATTCCCAAGCCTACTACCAATGGGCTACCTTTGCGAATAGCAACTAATTCTTGCGGGCGTTTCTGATGAATAACTCCCAAGGCAAAAGCACCATGCATCTCTTGAGCAGCATCTTGCACAGCACGCAATAGTTCTTCATGTTGTTGATAATGATAATGAATTAAATGTGCTGCTACTTCCGTGTCCGTTTCAGAGGTAAATTGATACCCGGCTTGTTTTAAACGTTGGCGCAAGGCATCGTGATTTTCAATAATACCATTATGTACCAAAGCAATTTCATCATGTGACATGTGTGGATGTGCGTTCTGTTCACAAGGCTTTCCATGCGTCGCCCAGCGGGTATGCGCAATACCAGCATTGCCGGCAATCGCTGTTTCTTGCATAGCGTCTGCTAAAGCTTGTACCTTCCCTTGAATTCTTACACGTTTCAAACGCCCGGTGCCATCAATCACTGCAATACCTGCTGAATCATAACCACGGTATTCTAGACGTCGTAATCCTTCCAACAGCACTTTACTAATATCACGCTGAGATATAGCGCCCATGATCCCACACATAAGGAAACTCCTTAGTTATTAAACTCTTCCGTAATAAAAACGGTAAAAATACAGAAGAGGCATCTCCAAAATTGGTCAAGTATGCCACATTTGGCGTTTAAAACTAAATGTTTAAAGTGAAGTTGCAAAGCAATTGCCTTTCTTATGAAGTAAATAAAGGTATTAAAAAATGAATTATTAGCTGCAGTTTCACGAGTGAATTTTTTTGCTCGAACTTGACGAAGCGCATTTTTTGTCTTAAAAAGTAACATGTCGCCCATAAAAAGGACTGAGGCACATCATGGCTCTACACTATCCAAGCTTAAAAAAGACCGGTGCGAAGTTTGAAGCTGGAGAAAATTTTGGTGCGGTTGTTACTTTCCCAACCACAGCAGCGGCAAAAACCTTTCTTCAAGAAATTGGCAAAGGGGATCAAGACTATCTGGAAACAGGTTTAATTGAAAAAATTAATGAAAAACAACTCTATTTTACTTTAGAATTCGCCGCAGTTTTATACGGGTATCCTGGTGAAAGCTTTGATGACGTTAGACTGCGAGAGCTCAATAAATACACCGGCTATTCTACTCAACCATCATTTAAAATTATTGCAAAAACTGACGAGCCCACATCCTCAGCCCCCTCCAAACAGGCACTCTCTTCTCAAGCTTCGCCTAAAATTAAATCGACTCTGTTTGTACACACAATCAAGAAAAACAACGATGAAACACCTTTTAGACGAGAAAATTTCGTATATAACTATTACAACGAGGAGGAATGCAGCGCATTACTGGGAGAAAAATTAACTGCTGAAGATAAGGGGTTATTGGCCTTCCTCGAAAATGGATGTTCTTATCGAACGTTAGCGCTCTATTTAATAAAGGTTCACAAACAAGAACCGGGATTCGTGCAAGGTGTCATTAATGAGTTAGCTCATGAACACAGCAACCCCCAAACATTGACTCCACAACAAGTGCTTGCTGCCATTCAATTGAAACTGGACAATAGCCTTCCCAATCAACTGTAAGCGAGACTAATGAATAGGAATTAACTATTAATCGTATCGAGCTGGACTGTTGTATTAGCCCTATATAAATGCTGCTGCGCATTGACGGGATAAAGTGATAGATAAAAACAAATACCTGCTTTATATCGAACTCGTATTAACTATTTTTTCTTCATGAGCCGAGCCTTGTCTCGCTGCCAATCCCGATCTTTAATTGTATCGCGTTTATCATGCGTTTTTTTACCTTTAGCCAATGCGATTTTCATCTTGACCCGATTGTGCTTCCAATAGAGCGATAACGGAACCAAGGTATAACCTTGACGCTCAACACTGCCGATTAATTGATTCAGTTCTTTGCGGTTAAGCAATAACTTGCGTGTTCGTATCGCATCAGGGGCAAGGTGAGTGGACGCCGTTGGTAAAGGTTGAATCTGGGCACCTAATAGAAAAGCCTCACCATATTTTATTATTACATGCGCATCTGAAAGATTAATTTTGCCCGCACGCAGGCTCTTTACTTCCCATCCTTCAAGAATTAAGCCAGCCTCGTATTGATCTTCGATAAAATAATCAAAATGTGCTTTTTTATTAACAGCGATAGTAGCACTTTGCTGTTTGTTGGTAGTCATGAAGCTCGAATATTTTAACTAAAAAAATAATTATACATGTATCCCACATACCGCAGTAGCGTTTATTTTTGTTTAGACGAGGCAAAAGTGATCGAGCAGCGCAGTTTATGTACGACTAATGGGCAGCAGAAAAGCCTTATTAACGGCGTATAAACTAAAATAAAACACTGCTATTGTCGAAATACACTTCTTTCCTCTAGGATATAACAGCTTCTTTAGACAACCAAAGGACTCATTATGAAACTGGGTGATCAGATAACATCTTCCAGCTTTACCGCAACAAATGGCTTGCAGGGTAATCTGAAAATGTATCAAGGCAAATGGATAGTTTTATATTTTTATCCAAAAGACGCAACGCCAGGCTGCACCACAGAAGGGCAAGATTTTCGGGACGCTTATGCAGATTTCCAAAGACTCAATACGGAAATATTGGGTATCTCCCGTGACAGCTTAAAATCACATGAAAATTTTAAATGCAAACAACAATTTCCCTTTGAATTAATTAGCGATGCCGATGAAACCTTGTGCCAACTATTTGATGTGATCAAGATGAAATCAATGTATGGAAAACAGGTGCGAGGCATTGAGCGGAGTACTTTCCTTATCGATCCACAGGGTATTTTACGCCATGAATGGCGCAAGGTAAGTGTTAAAGGGCACGTAGCTGAAGTCCTGCAAACCTTAACAAAACTACAAGGATAAGCCAGCAACTACGTATTCTTTCTATCCATATTATTTTTGTACTGAACAAAACGTTGAAAACCCTTACTAAACAAGGATATTGAGTCTAATAAGGCTTGACTGAGTCCCAAGCCCTCAGCACAATGAATATTTTAGCTGATAGGATGAAATCATGGATATGGGGAATAAAGACACAAAACTGTTCGTACTTGATACGAATATCATGATGCATGATCCTACGGCCATCTACCGTTTTGAAGAACATGACATCTATTTACCCATGGTTGTTTTAGAAGAATTAGACAGCCACAAAACAGGGATCTCTGAAGTCGCTCGCAACGTGAGACAGACTAACCGCATGTTAGTCGAGTTGATGAGTAACGCCAATCATAAAGAGATTGTTGCCGGCTTACCCATTCCCAGTTTTATCACTTCTGATAAAGTAAAAAGCAGCGGGCGCTTATTTTTTCAGACCGATGAATTTGAACAGATCCGCCCGCCGTCACTACCTGGACACAAAGCCGATAATACAATTCTTGCAACTGCCCTAGGTTTGCAGAAAAAATACCCTGAGCGGCAAGTCATTATTATTTCTAAAGATATCAATTTACGCATTAAAGCAGGAATTCTGGGTATTCCCGCTGAGGATTATTACAACGATAAAGTACTTGATGATGTCAATTTATTGCATAGCGGTATCCACATTCTCGACAATGATTTCTGGGATACCCATGCAAAAAATATCGAGGCCTGGCAAGAAAATGGTAAAACCTTTTATCGCATCAGCGGCCCGCTGACCAATCAATGGAATTACAATGATTGTATCAGTACTCATGATAATCAATTTCAGGCAATCGTAAAGGAAATTGCTGAGGGCAGTACAGTGGTACAATTGGCCCGCGATTTTACCCAAACCAAACATTCAGTATGGGGAATCAATGCCCGTAACCGCGAGCAAAATTTTGCCTTGAATTTATTACTGGATCCAGACATTGACTTTGTTACGCTGCAAGGCTCAGCAGGGACCGGAAAAACATTATTGACGATTGCCGCAGGCTTAACCCAGGTCTTGGATCAAAATCGTTATAATGAAATTTTAATGACGCGAGTAACGATTCCTGTTGGTGAAGACATCGGTTTTCTCCCAGGAACAGAAGAAGAAAAAATGACTCCTTGGATGGGGGCCTTGATGGATAACCTCGAAGTACTGCACAGTTCTCAAGAGGGTGGCAGTTTTGGCCGAGGCGCTACGCAGGATTTACTCCAGAATAAAATTAAGATTCGTTCACTCAATTTTATGCGCGGCCGTACTTTTTTAAACCGTTTTATCATTATCGATGAAGCACAGAACTTAACTTCCAAACAAATTAAGACTTTGGTAACGCGGGCAGGACCAGGAAGCAAAATTATTTGCCTTGGCGATATCAAGCAAATTGATACTCCCTATTTAACTGAAACAACCTCTGGCTTAACATTTGCTGTCGATCGCTTTAAACATTGGCAACATAGTGCTCACATGACGTTAACACGTGGGGAGCGATCAAGGCTTGCTTATTATGCGGCAGAACATTTATAGTACGTGTTTTTACAGAGGATAAATAATGAACACTCAAGCCATCACCTTTGATGACGTCCTATTGGTTCCTGCCTATAACCATCATGAATCAAGGCGAGTGGTCAATACCAGCGTAACTGACCGGTTGGCTAAATTAACTCTGGAATTGCCAGTGATAAGTTCCAACATGGACACTATCACTGAAAGCAAGATGGCCAATTTCATGCACAGCAAAGGAGGTATTGGCGCGCTGCATCGTTTCTTAAGCATTGAAGACAACATCAAGGAATTTAAGCTCTGCCATGGTAAGGTCTTTGTTTCTGTCGGTTGTACTGACAGCGAATTGCAACGAGCCGAAGCGCTGCGGGACGCCGGAGCTGATTTCTTCTGCGTAGATGTAGCCCATGCGCACGCCAAATACGTGGGTAAAACACTGAAGAGTCTGAGACAATTGCTTGGAAGCCGCTGCATCATGGCAGGCAATGTAGCCACTTATGCTGGCGCAGATTACCTGGCCTCATGCGGAGCTGACATCATTAAAGCAGGGATTGGTGGCGGCTCTGTCTGCAGTACTCGAATTAAAACCGGCTTTGGAATTCCTATGCTGACCTGTATTCAGGATTGTGCCCGTAGCGATCGTTCAATTGTTGCCGACGGCGGTATCCGAACTTCTGGCGATATCGTTAAAGCCCTGGCTTTTGGTGCCGATTTTGTGATGATTGGTGGTATGCTTGCAGGTACTGAGCCCACACCGGGTGCAGTAATTAGTAAAGAAGACGGCAAGCAAGTAAAGCGCTATCGTGGTATGGCTTCACGTGAAGCACAGGAAGATTTTTTAGGCCAAATGCATGAATGGAAAACAGCCGAAGGTGTAGCAACGGAAGTCCCTTATCGCAATAACCAGGATGCCATTATTGCCGATATAGTGGGTGGTTTACGTTCAGGATTAACCTATGCGGGTGCTGATACAATCAGTGAATTACAGCGTAAACTTAATTATGTTGTTGTCACTCAGGCTGGTCGTTTGGAAAGCTTGCCACACAAATTAATGGAAGGTTAAATCGCGTAGGCTTGGCGCGATAAATCGCGCCAACTCAATTATTGTGATAACGATGTGGATGAGTCGAGATTTGGTGCCTCCTGTTCTGGGGCATCATTAGTGCCATTAAACATTTGTGCCATCCCATCATACTCATTGTTTTCATCCATATCAGGTACTGAGGTGGATTGGGTGTCACAAGACATCTTGGTCAGGCTAGATGGACTGGGGTCCTGAGGTGATTCATCTACCATTGCTGTATAAGCTTCATCTACCTCTTGTTCATCCATTTGCTCATCGACTTCTTCGTCCATTTGCTCATCGACTTCTTCGTCCATTTGCTCATCGACTTCTTCATCCATTTGCTCATCGACTTCTTCATCCATTTGTTCATCGACTTCTTCATCCATTTCCTCATCGTCTTTCGGCTTCATATCCTGCATTTCAATTTCTTCAGGTCCAGTCTTTGGCTCATCCTTGGAAGAAAATTTGTCCTTTATCTTATCTACAAGAGCACTTGCTCCAGCTACGATACCGTCTTTCGCCATTGTTGCGCCGGCTACGATACCGTCTTTCACCATACCTGCACCGGCTACCATCCCTTCTTTGACCTTATTTGCAGCAGCACTCGCAAGCCCTTTTATTTTCCCTTCCACTGCATCTGTAAGCGGCTTATGGATTTCTCTCACAATATCAAGAATGTCTTGCATTAACTGAATTAAAGGCTCTTCATGTTCCTTTTTTTTCTTTTTCTTTTCCTCACCCTCATCGTCGGCCTTTGGAGTTTTAGGTTGTTGAGGCGCAGGTGTCTTGGGCGCTGCCTTTTTCGCATCAGGTTTCTTGCCTGTTGGCTGAGGCTGCGTTGGTTGCGTTTGGCTTGGACCACCAGTACTAGTTCCCCCCTTAGGTTTAGGAGTAGTTGGTGTTGTTGTATCATTGACCGGATCGCCCATAGTATTCACCCTAAATTGCTTAACTCTATTAATTTAAAGATAGCATATCAAAACTTACGATAAGCTTACGCGATAAACTATAGTTCAAATTAATGGACTAGTTTATTAGCCTTCCTGGCTTATTTTATTCTGGATTTACCAATTTTATAAAGAATTGCCTTTCTTCTGCTATTGTTATTAAATCTGCTACTGTTTTTAACAGTAAAGCACGTTATATTCACAATAATATCAAAGTAACAGCTGTAGAGGGGCTGATAAAAGCCTTATTTACAATTATTTTGCAAATTTTTTTATCATAAGGATCTGAATGAATATTGATGCTTTTCGTTGTATGCGGCGGGGCGTACAGCTTTTTTCTTTAACTCAAGATGATTTTTCATTGATGGCTCCCATTGAGCAGCGTAATGGGAAAAAGCAGCGGGCTTTATTATTGCTACACGGGTTTTCATCTTCCCCAGCTGTTTTTCGCGATTTACTACCCTCCCTTGCTTACTATGATGCTGTAATTTGCCCTGTGCTGCCAGGACATGCAGCCAATCTTGATAGTTTCGCGCAAAGCAAGGCAAGTGACTGGTTTGTGCTGGCTGAACAAACTTGTGAATTATTAGTTAACGAATTTACTCAGGTTGATGTCATGGGATTATCTCTTGGAGGATTGTTAGCCTGTCACCTAAGCAATCGTTTCCCGCTCCATCATCTTTATTTATTGGCACCAGCACTGGATTTACGTCTCAAGATTAATAGAACATTGGGTCTGGCAAAACTATTAAACTATTTGGGCTTTAGTCAGGTACGAAGTGTAGCTGGGAATTTATATACCGATGAGCATTGTGAAATTTCTTACCGCAAGATACCACTCGCAGTTATTATCGAAGTATTAACCTCTATTAGCCAATTTCAGTTTTCACCTCCTAACTGTCCTACCGATTTATTTCTTGGCTGCCATGATAAAGTCGTCGCCTCTTGGCAGGTCGCAGCTCGCTTTGCCAATATGGAAAATGTGACTATTCACTGGCTCGCCAATTCAGCGCATATCATTCCTCTGGATGGCGATAAGGATAGCGTCCTAAACTGTATCAAACAGAACAATATGACTAATAGCTAGGGATTCAAGTAATACTGCTATTTATTGTAGCGATCATATTCACGCAAAGCATACTGATCCCAATCTCGCATATCGAGGACAGAACCATCAAAAACCATAAAATCTGCCTTGGTATCAGGAATATTATAAAAATAAATATCACTGGCGTCAGTAGCAAAGGTATGCTGATGTTTGACTGCGATAATATCTGCAACAGACTTATTATGTGTTTTTGCAAAAGTCCGTTTTGAGCGTAAATATCGACCATTGAAATGAGCGGTATCCCACAACTCTACGTCCAGTTTATTAACTATACCTGCCAACTGGATAAAAGTCTTACCACGAGCTCGTATGGTCAGCGTATCAGATTTTATCCAATACATGCTAACCCAACTTTGACCCGCCAAATCGAGCTTAGCTAAATTCAACATACCGGCTAATTGCAATCTTGTTTTACCAAGCAATGTCAATTGCAAATATTTACCGTTAACGCCGCTAAGTTGAACATTCCCACCACCACTTATCTTCACTTTACGCAATACAATGGAGCCGCCCAATGTTGTTCTACCCGGATTATCAATTGCAAGATCAAGAAGTCCCGAACGCAAATTGGTACCCGTAATAGTGCCTGCTCCACGATAAGTGAAGGAGTTTAAATAACGACCACGAATTTCGGCTCGAACAGCTCCGCAGCGAGGATAACCACTACCCAGGTTAATAATCAGCATACCATTGACTACTCGTGTAGATACATGGATTAAATCACTGGGATTTCCATATAAGATGACCTGTGGACGTGCATAGCCAGTATGCAAATTAACATTGATCCTGCCCTCAACAAGGACCTGATTGAAAGAGGGTACTTGCCTGTTTTGCACTGCTTTAATTGCAACTGGAGGCAGATGAGCCGGTGCTTTCGCACAACTCGACGCTAATAATACGATAAAAAATAAAGAGAAAAACCGCATCAACATGGCCCACATTCCATTTACACGAATTCCCTTACATTAGAGGAAGTTAGTACAATGCGCAAGATTAGCCGTTAACTGCTATCTAAATTTGCTGTGACGGCTCTTAGTCCTGTGAAGGAAAGTTGCCCAAAAGCAATCAGTTAATTTGTGCAACCAGTCAATAAAGTCAGGGTTCACTAACCAAGAGAAGAAATCACCGAACAAGTATACAAGAACATCAATGTATGTAAATTTTACGCATATTGACCAGCGACCCAACCTGACGACCAGGCCCATTGAAAGTTATAACCACCTAGCCAGCCACTCACATCCAGCACTTCGCCCACAAAATAAAGACCGGGCAAATGGTTAACTTCCATCGTTTGCGATGACAGTACTCGCGTATCCACACCACCTAAGGTCACTTCAGCAGTCCTGTATCCTTCCGTACCATTCGGCTTAATACGCCATTGCCGTAAACTTTGTCCTATTTCTTGCAAAATTTTGTCAGATAACGTTTGTAACTCGCGTTCTAATAAAGATTCCGCTACCAAAGTAGCAACCACTCGCTTGGGCAAAACTTGTTCCAAACAATGCTTTAAACGACTCTGTGGAGCCAACCGCTTACGTTGCGGCAAGTGAGAAGCCCATTCATTATTGGGATCTAAATCAATCTCCAAGATCCCGCCGGGTTGCCAATAAGATGAAATTTGCAACATTGCTGGCCCGCTCAAACCACGATGGGTAAACAGCATATCCAGGGAAAAGCGTTGATTATTACAAGACACTTCGCACGGCAAGGAGATTCCTGATAACACAGCCAAACGCTCTTTTTCTTCGGGTTGCAAAGTAAAGGGTACCAATCCGGCCCGCGTAGGCAATACTGGCAAACCAAACTGGGTAGCCAATTGGTAACCGTAGGGAGATGCACCCATAGTTGGAATGGATAATCCTCCTGTTGCAACAACCAGGGATTGGCAAAATAACTGCTCTCCCTTTGTTAACCTTAGAGCATAGCCATTATCTTTCTTCTCTATGTGACTGACAGCTGTATTTAAACGTATTTCAACTTTTGCCTGCTCGCAGCAGCTCAAGAGCATGGCAACAATATCAGAAGCCTTATTATCACAAAATAATTGGCCATGTGATTTCTCATGGAAGGGAATCCGATGTTTTTTCACCAGATTGATGAAATCAAAAGATGTATAACGTTTAAGGGCAGATTTACAAAAATGAGGATTTGCAGATAAATAATGGCGGGCCTCTACCTCGTAATTGGTAAAATTACATCGCCCACCACCAGACATCAGAATCTTCTTGCCAACCTTGTTAGCATGATCAAGAACTAGTACTCGCCGCCCTCGTTTTCCTGCTTCTATGGCACACATCAAGCCAGCAGCACCAGCACCAATTATGATTACGTCTGAATTTCTCATAAAAATGAAAAGCTCGCTCCCCTCTAATAGCGCACAAAGTCCATTACTAGAGGGGAGAAGATTGGAGAAACAGCAGGATTATTATACAGCGGTTACGTCTTCCGCTTGTAGACCTTTAGGTCCTTTGGTCACCATGAACTCGACGCGTTGACCTTCAACCAAAGTTTTACGACCAGCTGCGCTATTGATCGAACGAAAATGAACGAATACATCGTCTTGACCATTATCACGACTGATAAAACCGTAACCCTTATCATCATTAAACCACTTGACGTGGCCAGTTTCTTTCACAGACATTTCTACTTTCCAAATTAAATTAAACACACACTTGCGTTAAACAATCCAAGCCAGAATCATCATAGGGAAGCAACGCGATAAATTCGCTACTTTGAACTACAAAAGGAGGGATTTTCACGAAGAACAATGTTTCAGCCAAGAAATATAAACTACAAGTGGCTCTATTATACTCTAGTGTTTATAAAATAGCGAGAATCAACAATAAAAATTTATGGCCTCCTTTAATAACGGAGCATCCCCCCTAGTTTATTTTTCCCAGAGCCATCACTGGTGATGTAAAATCAGGAAGCAAGGTTTTTAATTGCTGAGCAAAATGTAACAAAAATCTGTCTCGCCCTTTCGCAGCAGCAAATTGTACGGAGAGTGGGAAATGATTATGGCGCATCACAGGGATCGTCATGGCAGGCAACCCCGCTTGATTAAACAATGCAGTAAAGGGTGTAAAAGCAAGATTTTTTTGCAAATAATGAGTAAAATCACCGTTGGTTGGTAAGCTGCCGACAGGAAGAGGCAATTGCGCCAAGGCAGGAGTTAACACTAAATCAACCTGGGTGAATAGTTCATGGAGAGGCCGTAAGAGTTGGTAGATCTTGTTTTTTGCAGCAATCAATTGGGATGCAGATAATTTTTTTCCTTGTCCCATTAATTCCCAAGTAAATGGCTCTAATTCCTTTTTTTGCACCTTACGTCCAAGCAACCGTTGTTGATTTTCAATTTCAGCACAGGTATTGGCTGCAATGAGACACAAAGCGGAGGCGGCAATTTCCTCTAAATCGAGAGCCAATTTATAGGAACTCACCTGATGCCCGGAGCTTGTTAATATATTTATCGCTTGTTCGAAGGCTTCCAAACAAGGTTTAGCAACAGGCACAACTGCAAAAGCCCCCTCAAGACATGCAATTTTTAAAGGTTGAAAGCTCTGCTCATTGTGCTGAAGATCGACTACGCTTGGTTTAGGTTCAGGTAAAGTATTTGTAGCGAGTAAATCAAATAAAAGGGCGGAGTCATCTACACTACGAGTTAATACGAAATTGGTTGACAAACCTGACCAGGACTCACCAGCCCAAGGGCCGACAGGCATTAAACCAGGGGTAGGCTTAAACCCAAATAATCCACAACAAGCCGCAGGTATGCGAATAGATCCCCCGCCATCACTCGCCGTAGCAACGGGCGCAACCCCTGCGGCCACGGCGGCAGCTGAACCACCGGAAGATCCACCTGAAGTACGACTTAAATCATATGGATTACGGCAAGGGCCAAGTAAAGTTGACTCTGTCACATAAGAAAGGCCAAACTCAGGCACATTGGTTTTTGCGAAAGGCAACATTCCCAAGGCTAATAGACGATCAATAAAATCACTATTTAACGACGAAACAGATGTCGTCAAAAAAGTTGAGCCAGCTGTATAACGCACTCCCTGCATCGAAAAACCTAAGTCTTTCACTAATACCGGCACACCATAAAAGGGTTCATCACCACGCATCTTCTTCGATTGCAGAAGTGCCCAATCACTGCAATCAGTAATTATTGCATTCAGTTGTGGATTGACTTCATACATACGCTGAATAGCACAAGCCAAGACTTCTTCAGGACTGACTTCTCTTTCCTTGATAAGTTTTGCCAAACCTCGCACATCTTCCTTACAGTACTCAGCAAGCTGCATACCCCCCCCTAGAGTCGATGAATAGGAGGCAGCGGAGTAGTTTTGCTATTCTCCGGCCTTAGTTTTGCCCCTTTGAAAGAAGTAATAGCAGCCCATAAAGCCGTTCCCTGCCAAGTTTTTTGTGGACTCACATCCTGGTAAAGAGCCTGGGCTAATTGATTAATCTCTTTCTTGAGCCTGGTGTCTGCCACCATTTTCTCCACATCAGTTAAATTCAACAAATTCGCTTCAGGCCATTGAAAGCGGGCCCATTTAAGCAAGGCATCCCGCGCTTCAGTAGCATGATTATCCAAACAGGCTTTAGCCAATTGCTTCATAGCTTGACCTGCTGTTTGCCTTTCTGCTTGTTGTCGCCGTTGTCTATACCATAGTCCGAGTGTAAGTAACCAGGCTAGAGCAAAAGCACTGGCTAGCCACCAAGCAAAATTGGTTTCTGGGCGTAATGACGGCTTAATACTTTGCTGTTCTTTCCTGGCGTCTGCCTCTGTTGTATGCGCTACCGGCTCTGAATTGGCAACAGCAGGTGATGCAGACTGCTTTGTTTCAGCAGCAGAAGCCACTACATTCAAAGTAAGTGCGGGTAAAGAGCTTATTTCTTTTTTACCAGTTGTTGTATTAAACCAGGTTACTTTAATAGCAGGGATTGTTATTTGACCCGCTTTGTTAAGTAAATAAGTCGCCTTCACAGTCGTAGAGCTGACTAAATTCGGATGTTTAAAACTAGTTTTTTCCTGAGGTTTTTCGGGATAAACACTAAATTGATCCGAACTCCCAAAATCCATGGTTGGTAACAATTGTGCGGGCACAGCCACTGCACTCAAGGTGACAGTACGTACTAACGTGTCACCCTGCATGAAAGTCATTGTGTTTTTATCATAGGTCTCAGCGAGAGAAACCTGTTTCGCAGCCAGCCAGTATTTATAGCCTGCAAGTCTTGGTTTAACATGAAGGACAGTCGGCTTGGCTTGGAGATGAACCCGTTTTGGAGTCATACTATAAATCAAGGCGTTGAAAGCGGGTGGGTTAATTTTCAAATCCCCGCTTTTTTGTGGAAAAATAGCATATTGCTGTTCTTCAACAGCATAGATCTTGCTGTTACTTGAAATCTGGTAATGACGTCCTTGCCCAAGAGGAATCATTAAAGCATCTTCCACCTGAGGTGGTTGATAAGATGCATCGAGCAACCTGCTGCTATAGTATAATCGGGTAGTAAAAATAACCTGTTGATTTACAAAGGGGGTGTTCACACTAACCTCAGTCTCTAAAAAAACATCCTGCTGAGGAGTTTGCTGCTGACCATTCGTTGTTGGTGTTTCTTCCGAAGTCACTTCTATACTGCTTGCCTTCGTGTATTCTTGACCTATTTGCAGCGATGGGATAGATAAAACCCCATTGCGATTAGCCGTTAACGTTATTATCCATTGACTAACAGAATGTGCTTGTCCATTAATAATACTGTAATTCATACTGCGTTCCGTACCAAGTATGGTAAAGTTTTTTTGTAATGGTGTTAAATCAGGAACGCTATCAACAGCACTATCCATTGTTAAAGTTAATCTAAATGGCTGGCCTAACTGTACCTGTGTTACGTCAAGTTGTACGGTAACATCTGCAAAAACCACCGTTAGACAACAACAAAGAAATAAACTTATTAAAATTCGCTTCATTCATACCACCCACTTTGTCTACGCATGTGATCACGTAAAAATTTCTCCCGCATCAAACCACCAGGATCATCGGGAATTAAGCGCAACCATTGCTCTTTTGCCTGTTGTTTTTCATGCTCTATTGCAGCTTGTTCTTTTGTTATGGCTGCCTTATCCCTCTTCTTTTCACTCTGCTGCGTTTTGCTCTCTTGATCTTTACTCTGCTGGGCTTTGTCCTGCTCGTCCTTACCTTGCTGATCTTGGCCCTGCTCATCCTTACCTTGCTGGTCTTTACCTTGCTGGTCTTTACCTTGCTGGTCCTTACCTTGCTGGTCCTTACCCTGCTGGTCCTTACCTTGCTGATCCTTACCTTGCTGGTCTTTACCTTGCTGGTCCTTACCTTGCTGGTCCTTACCTTGCTGGTCTTTACCTTGCTGGTCTTTACCTTGCTGATCCTTACCTTGCTGGTCCTTACCTTGCTGGTCTTTGCCTTGCTGGTCTTTGCCTTGCTGGTCCTTACCTTGCTGGTCTTTGCCTCGCTGGTCCTTACCTTGCTGGTCTTTGCCTCGCTGGTCCTTACCTTGCTGGTCTTGGCCTCGCTGATTATTGCCTTGTTGCTGCTTTTCTTTTTTTAGTAGCTCTTGCAGCAAATTGCGATTATAAATGGCATCTTGATTGCGGGGGTTTAGTGCCAAGGCCTTCTCATAGGCTTTAATTGCTTCCCCATATTGCCCTAAATGGGCCAATGCGTTCCCCTGATTGTAAAAACCTTGTTCATTTTGAAGTGATTGAAATTCTTTTGCTGCCTGTTCATAATGTCCTGCGCGATAAGCTGCAGTGGCACGCCAATCTCCCTGCTGAAAAGTCTTTTCTGCTTGATCAAACTGCTTTTGCTGCATAAGCGTTTGTGCTTGCTGATCTTTCGTCACCCATAGCTCAGACCAGCTAAAAGTATAACCAGAATTGGCAAGGCTCCATAAGAAAATGCTCCATAGTACTCTCATGT
Source organism: Legionella feeleii (assembly GCF_001467625.1). GTDB lineage: Bacteria > Pseudomonadota > Gammaproteobacteria > Legionellales > Legionellaceae > Tatlockia > Tatlockia feeleii. The sequence continues at coordinate 69,371 of NZ_LNYB01000012.1, read as the reverse complement.
AGCGATCCTCTGTAACCATCCCCGCCGGAATACCGGTAATAGAAAACCAAGAGCCGGGAGTAAAAACCAACGCCCTTCATCGCGCCACATAGGAATATCATTGTGTTGACTTCGACTATATTGTTGTTCAGTTACGGTATTTTTTAGCCAATTCTCTAAATCAGCCGATGTGTTGGTAAAAGACACTAGTTGTCCTTTCCCCGCCATCGCCAAACGCTCGAAAAGAGGGTTAAGTGTTTTATTGGCAAGAATGGGCATCACTGAAGTAAAAATCTGTTTGTTTGCCAGCTTGCTAGCCACTTCTACAGCGGCAAGACTGGGAGTCTCTGCAGTCAATACCAATATTTGACCATGATCAAATCCTGCCTGGGTTATCAACTCTCCAGCCTCTTCAAGTGCACTATCTAAACGTTGTCCTTCCACCGGCATAATATCTGGGGTTAAGGAGTCCAACAGGGCATCGATCGTCTGTGCATCTTCAGTCAATGGAGAAACAACAAAGGGCTCACCGGTATAAACCACCAAACCTAATTGGCCAGCATCTCGACGTTTAAACAAATCATGCAATTTAAATTTAGCGCGATTTAAACGATCGGGTACCAAATCGTTTGCCAACATAGCATTTGACATATCCAATACTAATACTCTTGGTTGTATTTGCAGATAAGCTGGCACCGGCAAGCGAATCCAGGCAGGGCCAGCCAAACTGAGGATCATGCATAGGCCACTAAGTAATAAAAACAACAAGGCACCATGCCGTTTTCCCTGCTTTTTAGACTGCACCAAGTAGTTAAGTAAATGACTATCACAAACAGCTGCCCATGCTCCCATACGCGGACTTTGTCGCCATAAACACCCAATAAAACCAAGTAAGGGTAAACAGGTTAGTAACCACCAGGGACGAAGGAAATGGAAATCTGCCATCATGATGAAAACTCCCGGCCACCAGAAATTAATTTCAAACTGGTCCATAAAGCGATCTTTTTAATGAGCCAATACAACAATAAAAAGAGCGCTAGCGCCAATGGCCAAGAATAATAATCATGCTGTGGGCGAATCGTTGCGTCTTCCTGGGTTACAGTCTCTAATTGGTTGATTGTTTTATAAATAGTTTGTAAAGACTGGACATCAGTTGCTCTAAAATAACGCCCCCCTGTTACTTTTGCTATCTCTTGCAACGTTTTTTCATCGAGATCCGGGGAAGCATTCATGTTAAAAAAAGCGCCATTGAATGCGCGAGGATCCCCCTCTGCACCTAAACCAATCGTATAAACTTTAATCTCATCTAATTTTGCCAATTCGGCAGCTTTTGATGGGGCCAATACCCCTGAATTATTGGCTCCATCAGTGAGCAAAATAATCATGCGTCCTTTAGATGGGACATTTTGTAAACGCTTCACTGCCAAACCAAGTGCATCGCCTATGGAAGTAGTTTGTCCTGCCAGGCCAACACTGGCATCTTCAAGTCGAAGCAATACGGTATGGCGATCATAGGTGAGTGGTGTTTGTAAATAAGCACGGCTACCAAAGAGAATCAAACCAATTCGGTCACCTATCCGCTCACGCACAAATTGTTCTGCAGTACGTTTAACAATAGCTAAACGAGTAGCTGGACGACCACGCCATATCATGTCATCCAATGCCATACTGCCTGATAAATCAAGCACCAACATGATATTTCGACCTTCTCTTGCTAAAGGCTTAGGCTCTCCTACCCAACGTGGGCCAGCCGCCGCAAGCAGTAATAGCGACCAGATTAACAAAAACAACCCTAGCTGTGCCTGACCGGCAAAGGTGCGCTTTTGGTTACTTACGATAGTCAACATGGCGTGATAAAAAGGAACTTTCAAAGCAGCGGGTAATTGTAACGTTGCGCGTGGAATTAAAAACCAAATTAAAAAAGGCAGTGGCAAAAAGAGTAGAATTCTTGGTTCAGCTAATTCGAACATGGTTTTCTCCGTTGCTTTATCCATTTTTCTGCACAAATAAACAAAGGATTTAGGTCCATGTTTTTTCCTGTTTGGTAGGGTGCTTCCAACAAACAAGTACGTACTGAGTTAAAATCAACGCCCTTTGCGGTTTTATTTAAAAAAGCCAACCAGGCCTCCCCTTGTAAACCAGCTACCATCTCCCTGGGAAAATACACCAAGGCTACGCGACGCAGTAATTCTGAAATTTCCATGCTACTGCGCTGACTATTGCCAACATGCTCATAGGCTTGCTGATAATGGTTCAACAATTGAAGGGCTTCGCGCTTAGCACGGCCACAGACATAACTACGGCGAAGCATGTAAACTAAAAAAATAACACCCAGAACTACGAGTGCGATTAAAAAATACCAGCCAGGAGCCATTGGCCACCAGCTGATAGGGTCTGGCAATTGAATATCGCGCAATTTTGCTAGCGCTGGTGATTCAGTCACGTGACCTCCGTGGAAAAGTCTGCCGTACTAATCTTGGTAAATCAGTTTCAGCGAGAACTTGAACATACTGAATTTGCAACCTTTTAAACTGCGACTGCAAATTGGCTAGCCGTAATTCGCAATAAGACTGGTAAGCCTGGCTTATTTCTTCAATTGTTGTATCGACAAGAATCTCCTGCTTACCATTGGTCATGGCATAGTGGTTAGGCTTTGGTGGCAAGAGTTCTAAAGGATCACAAATATGGTAGGCAAGAATATCATTATGCGCTCCCAGTCGGGCCAAATGTTGCTCACTCTCTCTATCCATCTGATAAAAATCGCTAAGAAGGACTATGACACTACCTGGCCGCGCCACACGACGCAAACGGACCAGAACATCACTTAATAAGCGAGGCGAAGTTTCCTCAAGATTTTCCTTACTATATTTACTTAATGCAGCCAAAAGCGGTAGAACGCCAACGTCGCGGCTACGTGGTGTAAATTCATCATGTCGGGAGGATGAATACAATAAACCACCGATTCGATCCCCTTGCTTAATAGATGTCCACGCAATCATCGCAGCTAAACGAGCAGCTACCACTGATTTAAATGCTAACCGTGTACCAAAGAACATCGACGCGTTAAAATCAACAATCAGAACAATGGGTCGCTCGCGCTCTTCCTGGTAAAGTTTAACATAGGGTTTGCCAGTACGCGCTGTCACACGCCATTCCATATGACGAATTTCATCACCAGCCTGGTAATTACGAACCTCAGCAAAGTCCATCCCTCGACCACGTAATTTAGAAAGGTGATTGCCAGCACGTAAAGCATTACCTTCAGGCTTATAGTTAACTCTTTGAGCATAACGCTTTAATGCAATTAATTCGCTAAGTTCAACAATTACCCCGTCACCCATGATAAACCTCAAGGAACTGCAATCAGGCGTAATAAAGAATTAATAAAATCATCGCTGCTCACTCCTTCTGCCTCTGCTTCAAAGCTTAACAAGATACGATGGCGAAGCACGTCATGAGCAATAACATGAATATCCTCCGGTGTCACATAATCCCGCCCAGCAAGCCAGGCATGTGCTTTTGCACAACGATCCAGCGCAATAGTGGCACGGGGGCTTGCTCCAAAGCGTAACCAGCGTGCGAGTTCGTCGCTATAAATGGCTGGATTACGTGTAGCAACAACCAATTGCACTAAATAATTTTCTAGTGCTTCGCTGGTATGCACTCGTAAAACTTCACGCCTGGCAGCAAATAAAGTGACCTGACTTAGAGGACTGACAGGAGCAGGGGTTACCTTTAAGCTACCCATTTCTTCTGCTTCACGGCGAGCCAGTATAAGAATATCACGCTCGACCTGGACATCGGGATAACCAATTTTCACGTACATTAAAAAACGATCAAGCTGTGCTTCTGGCAACGGATAAGTTCCTTCCTGTTCAATGGGATTTTGGGTTGCCATAACCAAAAATAATTCTGGCAAGGGATAGGTTTTGCCCCCTATCGTAACTTGCCGCTCTGCCATAGCCTCCAGTAGAGCAGATTGTACCTTGGCAGGAGCACGATTAATTTCATCAGCAAGAATCAAATGATGAAAAATAGGACCAGGTTGAAAAACAAAGGAACCGTTCTCGGGATGATAGACATCGGTTCCTGTCAGATCGCCAGGCAATAAATCCGGAGTAAACTGGATACGATGAAAGTCTCCTTCGACAACTGACGACAACTCCTTAACAGCCCGTGTTTTTGCTAAGCCAGGCGCTCCCTCAACCAATAAATGGCCATCGGCCAGTAGAGCGATTAATAATCGCGATATCAAATCTTTTTGACCAAGGATGCGCCCGTTAAGATGGGCACTCAATTGTAACAGTTGTTCTTGCACTGTCAGTGCTGTAGTAACCTCTGGCTGTGTCATTTATCCCACCTTGGGTAAAAAAACATAATCCTAGCGTGAAACCAGCGTTGTGCCAAGTTTGGCAATAGATATCCAATTGGTAACCTAAGGCACTGCGCTGCCCCCCATTTTGACTGCATCAGGTGGAATTGACCCCACCTCACATCCACTGCTATCTTGCAAAAGCTTATCTTTTTTAATGTCATCCTGTAATTTTTGTGAAAAGGTTTTAACCAGTAATTGGGATTGCGACGGACTAAAGAAGCCTAAGCGTCCTACCAGAAAAGCGCCGGTACCACTAGCAATCCCCACTAAAAAACTGCTCGCTGCAGTACTTATCATTACCGTTAAACCCGCACCTTTAAGAGTCGCTAATGCAGCGCCAATACCTCCACCCGTATAATTGGCGGCCACCATACCAAGTCCCGGAATAGCGCTATTTGCTCCTGAACTGAGACAAAAACCGCCTAATAAACCAAACATACTACCTAAGGAAACCCCTAAGAGAGTTCCCACTAAAGTAAAAGCAACCAGCAAGGTTTTTTGTGTCGGAGACAATGCAAGGATACTTTGTTCATAGGCTTGCACTTCGGCAATAAAGCATTTAAGGAATTGCTGTCTCTCGGTACCAGAAAAATTGTGTAATTGTGTAATAACTTCTTGAAAGATCGTTAAAATTGCTTGTGTTTTATCAATGATTGAGAGTCTTATTGTAATAGGCTCTTTATCGAGAGCACTCATAAGTGTATTAATATGGTCTGCAATCCACGTTGCAGGCAGGGCGTCCTCAATCTGTTTGAAACAAAAATGCATTCTTGTCTGGATTTTAAAGATATGAAATACCAATGCTGGATTAATATTACTCAGAACAACTGTATTATCAGCTACCACTAGTTCTATTTGACAGTTTGGGTAACTTGTTGGGGGAAGGCTGAGTTTAAGCGCTTCATGAATAAGGTTAATCCTTCCGTCACTATTTTTTATGTAAATTTTGCCAAAATGCTCTCCTGCTTGGCTTGTCTTCTTGTTGTCTGGATTGGGTTGAAAGCTACTATCAATGGTAACCATTGTCCCTTCCAACCCTTCATTTTCCTGCAATGCTTTCTCAATACGATTCGCTTCAAAATAAAGATAATGTTGGATCAGTGGAACACTCTGCCAGAAAATCCCTTTTCCTTTTATCCTGCTTAAGGAAACAAATCGCTCTGCTTCAGGTATAGGCGATTTAACCAGCGTTGGGACAGGGGCTGTCACCCAAACATTAGCTTCAACCAGAAATAAAACCCAATTACTTTCTTGAGCTATTATTGTACGATATTCTTCTAAACGGCGCGGATCTCTTAGCTCTAAACCAAACATTTTCCTTAATCCAGGCCCCAGTGCATCAAGCTGCGGATAATAAGGCTCCAGGCAATGCTCTTTTGTATCAAGTATCTCACCCTGAGAATTAGTACATTCTGTAACAGCAAGCTCACCCTGCTTATTTAAAACGAGCACCGAATGGTAATTGATACGATTCCCTGCCATGCTGTCTAAAATCGCATCAACAGAAGAAAATACTAGCGACCGATCTTTTACGACTACATCATTGACAGGAAATCTCCAAATAGAACAAAGAGTCTTTGCAATCATCATTGGGTCGCCAGGAGCATCAACTATTATTTCTACCTGATTATTTTCCTTGATAGTAAGCTTTATACCGTAGGGCCGCATTGTGCGTTCATGGAACAGACATTTAGCCTTCGATAGAACCCTTTCCATCGCCCCACGACCAGTTTTCGGATGTGGCAACCCATATTTAGTAGAATAAGAGAAATTTTGCTCACCGACTAATACTGCCTCAACTTCATATTGCATCAATCGATTTAAAAACCCAGCTACTGTATTTGCTGTGTCTAACTTCACAGTAAAATTGTTTTTACCTTCAACCGCTTTAGGGGGGGTGGGAAATCCAAGGATGAAAGGAATAAGGGAAAATTGCCTATGGTGAACCGTAGCAGGTGAATACTCGTTCATATGCAGGACAAAATTAAACCTAAGATCTTTCTCCGCTTCATTCCATTGGATATTACAAGCGTCCGGATTAGTCGTTTCACAAATTATTCTGGTAATTTTATTAAGTCTTAAAAGAGCTTGATCTTCTGCCAATAATTGCTCCATCGGCTTTGCACTTATCATGCTTTAATTTCCCTAATAGACCTAAGCGACTCTTAGGCAGAACTTTTCATTATGGGCAATAAAAAATCTTACGGTATAGCTTGTGAGAATTTTTATCCCTTCTCCTAAACCGATTGGTATTCACTTTGTAACTCTATGGGCATTAACTGTTGTATCCGTTCATAAAGCTCAATAATTTCAACGCAGAAACCATGCAAATCCTGTCTATCTTCCCAGAGCTCATAATCGACCCCTTTACGAAAAGCCTGGTGACGTGCCAAATATTTCAACAGTTTCCTATCTTCATGAGATAATTCCAGTTCAAGACCTGATTCAAGTAATTCCATTAAATTTTTGTGCTGGTTATTTTTTTTATGTTCATGGAGAAGGTATGCTTTAAATGTTAATTCAAAAGCTGCATACATGAGTGTTGTAATTGCCGCTAACGTATCGCAATTGGAGTCTCCATACATAGTCACTTTGGCATTACCGGGTAATAAATACTCAGCACAGTAAGCATGCTCAGTAGCAATCCTCATTAACTCTAAAGGCGAAAAAAATCGTTTATCCATAAAACACCTAAAAATTAGAGGATTATAACCGGCTCTTTACCAATTCGCATCTTCTAATTTTGCGATAGCTGCACAATAGATCGCTTGCATGACCTATCTCGTTGGTTCTCTGGTTGTATAATTATTTTTCTGGCTATATGGGCTGTGTATAATACAAGCAATTGTAGCGGACTGTGAGTAGTCCTTAATATATTTTCTCCTTAATTATGATGCACTCTTTTCTCAATAGCCCTTTTAGCATTGGCTCCATTCACTTGCCTAATCGTTTAATTCAAGGACCTTTAGCTGGTTTCAGTTGTGCTCCTTTCCGTGAATTGTTTTATCAATTTACGCCTCCTGCCTACTGTACAACTGAAATGATTTCTGCACATGATGCCCTTTATAAGCATCCATTGAACTCACGCTATCTTTACCGCTCATCGCTAGAAAAAACGCTCAGCTACCAGATAGCAGGTAATGATCCAGAAACGATGGCCACAGCAAGCGCTTACCTCGCGAGCATTGGTGCTAATTTAATCGATATTAATTGTGGTTGTCCGAAAACCAAAATTCGCAAAAAGGGAGCCGGTAGCGCCTTACTCAGTGAACCGCAGCAATTGCTCAAGATAGTTAATAGCGTTCGTAAAATGATTAACCTTCCCCTCACAGTCAAACTTCGCATCCAGGGGAATGATAATGATGTTGACCTGGCCAGGGCGATAGAGCAGGCCGGGGCTGATGCGCTCATTGTCCACGGCAGACGTTGGAATGATGACTATAATGTTGACTGTAATTTTGCCCAAATTGCCGCAATTAAACGGGCTGTTTCTATCCCCGTCATCGCTAATGGCGATATCAGTGATAAGGCGAGCCTAACAAAGGCATTGATTAATAGCGGTTGTGACGCCTATATGATAGCACGCGCGGGAACTGGTAAGCCTTGGCTTTACCAAAATCTCCTTAATAAGATAGAGAGTCATCCTGATACTGACACTATAAAAGCTCTTTTTATACAACACTTGCATAACCTGGCAAAATTGGAAAATGACTATAAAGCGGTGTTACAAAGCCGATCTTTATTACGCTATTACTTCAGAGCACAACTTAGTCCAACAGAATTGCAAATTTTTTACAAACTTGAACACCTTGATGATATCGAAAGGGAATTAAAAAAACTGCCGCTCTAGGAAATGCTGCGTCCACCATCCACATTAACGATTTGCCCTGTAATAAAAGAATTACTAGTAAGAGCCAGCACCATTTGCGCGATATATTCAGGAGCTCCATGGCGCTTTAAAGGGGTTTTAGCGATAATTTGTTGCTGTGTTTCCATACTTAACATGTTGTTATCTTCAGGCCAGGCTATGGCACCAGGTGCAATTGCGTTGACGCGTACTTGAGGAGCAAACTCGCGAGCCAAGGCTTTGGTCTGCATTAGTAATGCAGCTTTACTTTGGCAATAAATAGCATACCCTTTAAGCGGTTTATCTGCGTGGATATCTGTAATATTCACGATGCATCCTTCTTGATCTGCAAGATGAGGTCGAGCAGCAAGAGATAACAAGAAAGGGACTTTGACATTAACAGTAAACAAACTATCCCACACCGTTTCATCGAAGATAGTACAATCACTACGTATAAATAATGAGGCATTATTTACCAATAAATCGACACGCCCGGCCCAGGCAAACACGGAAGCCATCAACTCGTTTGTTGCATTGGCATCTGTCAATTCTTTTTGTAAAACATAAGCACTACCAGCGCGTTGCTGATTTAAATCGTATGCCAACGCTTCCGCGGCAGTCAACGAACGATTACAATGGATAACAACCTTAAAACCGGCCTGATGCAGTTCTCTGACAATTGCAGCACCTATTCGCCGTGCCGCACCAGTTACCAAAGCCACTTTGGCGGCTTGTTTGTTGGCTTGATTCAAGGTATGTTCCCCACTTTTATAATTTTTAAGCAATTATGAGCCTACTTACATCCATTCGCAGTCAGATTATACAACAAGGGGATATGCCCTTTGTTGAATTTATGCAGCAAGCGCTATACGCACCTGATTTTGGCTATTATAGCGCGGGATTGCAAAAATTTGGGGCTCATGGCGACTTCGTTACTGCACCTGAATTAACACCCTTGTTTGGCCAAACATTGGCCAAACAATGTAAGCAACTCTTGTCAATAATGGCTGACCCTCTTCTTTTTGAATTTGGTGCTGGCTCTGGCCGTCTCTGTGTTGATCTCTTAAAACAACTTGAACGTGATCAATGTTTGCCCCGGGCTTACCATATTATGGAAGTCAGTAGTCATTTACGCCAAAGACAAGAGGAATTAATTCGACAGGAAATCCCTCATTTACTTGAAAGAGTAAAATGGCTCAATCGCTGGCCTGAACAAGCTTTCAATGGCGTAGTCATTGCTAATGAAGTACTTGATGCAATGCCTGTTCATCGTTTTTTAAAAACAGATGAGGGGGTATTGGAAAGTTTTATCACTCTGAATGCGCAACAGGAACTAACAGAAATTTTCAAGCCCTGCACAAATAAGCGATTGCTTGCCCATGTAGCGACTAGTTTACCCCCCGAAAATATACCCTATCAGTCAGAAGCAAATTTATTCATTGATGATTGGATACAACAATGTTACGCCATGCTGACTCAGGGAGCTGTTTTTCTGTTGGATTATGGCTTCCCACGCCATGAATATTATCATCCTGAGCGTAACAGTGGCACATTAATGTGCCATTATCGCCATCACGCGCACAGCAACCCATTGATTCATGTCGGTGAGCAAGATATCACTGCCCATGTCGATTTTACTCATATTGCTGAAGCCGGTCATACAGCGGGCTTTCACATTGCTGGTTATACGAATCAAGCCTCTTTTTTGCTCGCCAACGGTTTGTTAAGCTTACTGAATGAACTGGCTGAAGACCGTAATCGGATAAAGGCTCAACAAGCTGTTAAACAGTTACTTCAACCCAGTGAAATGGGCGAACTATTCAAAGTCATTGCCTTGACTAAAAACATTGAATTGGCTTTAACCGGTTTTCAATTGCACGATAAACGAGCGAGTTTATGATCATGAAAAAATATTTAACCACTGTTGAGCTACAAAAAGAATCAATGAAATTCTCAGCAGGACATACCACCATTTTTTCCGCAACTGAGCGTGAACCACTGCATGGTCATATGTATACGGTTTATCTCGCTCTGACCACTTGGGTCGAAGAAAATGGGATGACGTTTGACTACCGCTATTATAAAGAGCGCATTTATAAATTATGTAATCATTTAAATCAAACCTTCCTAATGCCACAATTTTCGCCTTTCTTGCAATTCTCAGAAGATAACGAGCATTACTATTTTACTTTTAACCACAAGCGAATACCGTTTTTAAAAGAAGATGTTACTCTTATGCCACTGACCAATATTACAGTTGAAGAGCTATCACGTTGGTTCGTTGAGGAATTAATTAAAGACAAGACCGAATTGGATCGCCATCGCATAGAAAAAATCGTTGTTAAAGTTTTTTCAGCTCCCGGACAATCAGCGAGTCATGAGTGGCAGCGCAGCTAGATGGCAGCAACAATCTACAGGGTTTGTATCCCGCATACCAGTCGGGATTATTTCGATTATCTAGCGACTGACTTTTCACCTTGTATTGGGGCTCGGGTATGGGTTCCTTTTCGTCAAAAAACACGCCTGGGAGTGGTCGTTGGCCAAGGCTCCTCTGCAAAAACTTATGATTCTATTAAATCCATATCAGCAGTCATTGATGAGCAACCACTCTTAAATGAAACAATGCTCACCTTATGTCAATGGGTAGCTAATTACTATCAGGCACCGCTATCAGAGGTTATTCCACTGGCCTTGCCCAAAAAATATCGTTTGGGGCAAAACAGCCAATTACCACTTGCTGATTATTATCAATTGGCCTTAGCTGCAGAGGAAGCACATACATTAATAGCGAACCGGGCACATAAGCAGCATGCACTGATTGATTTTTTAAATAATCAAACTATCCCTTTAAGCAAAAAATTATTAGTGCAGGAAGGATTCAATTCCACACAAATTGATGCGCTTCTGGCAGTTAAAGCAATTACCCTGGTGCAAAAAATTAACTTACCTTGCTCTGGGCAAGAAACCACTGATAAACCTCTCGCCTTAAATAATGAGCAAGCCATTGCTGTGCAAGCCATTACTCAGCAATTACATGCCTATCATTGTTTCTTGTTACATGGCGTAACTGGTAGTGGTAAAACGGAAGTCTACCTGCAAACCATTGCCAAGGTATTGGCCGAAAATCGGCAGGTCCTGGTTTTAGTGCCTGAAATCGGATTAACACCCCAGCTATTGGCAAGGTTTCAAGCACGATTCAAAGAGCCTATGGCAGTCCTTCATTCGAATTTAAATGAAAGCGAAAGGCAATTCGCTTGGCAGCTGGCGAAAGATAATTTAGTAAAGCTGGTAATAGGTACACGAACTGCTATTTTTACCCCAATGCCTGCTTTAGGCTTAATTATTGTCGATGAGGAACATGATAGCTCCCTAAAGCAAATGGAGGGAGTCCGTTACTCCGCTCGCGACACCGGCCTAATGCGTGCTCATTTAGCCAATATTCCTATTATTCTAGGCTCTGCCACACCAAGTCTGGAAAGTATGCATAATTGCACACAAAAAAAATACTCTCTTTTGCGTTTAAATCACAAGGCACTCGACAGTTCACCACTCCATTATCAGCTAATCGACATTCGCAACAAACCATTGCAACACGGACTGGCTGCCAATACCATCAATACAATTGCTGAACATCTCAAGCAAGGTAATCAGGTACTGGTTTTTATTAATCGGCGGGGCTTTTCTCCTGTTCTATTATGCCACCAATGTGGCTGGATGGCTGATTGCTCTGCTTGTGATAGTCATCTAACTCTGCACCGCCAATCGGGACGCCTTATATGCCACCATTGCGGAGCAACAAAAGCGATTCCGCACCATTGTCTGCATTGCCATGGTAAAGAATTACTACCCATCGGAGCCGGTACTCAACGAATTCATGAGTATTTGGCCGAACAATTTCCTCAGACCAAGCTTCTGCGTATCGATCGCGATGAGATTCAAAAAAAAGATGCTTTGAATAAGCATCTTACAAGCATTCACAACGGCGAGGCCCAATTAATTGTGGGAACACAAATGCTCGCTAAAGGCCATCATTTCCCTCGCTTGACCCTGGTGGTCGTCCTGGATGCCGATGCCGGATTTTATAATCAGGATTTTCGTGCCATTGAGCGCCTTGGCCAGCTGCTAGTCCAGGTCGCCGGCCGCGCCGGCCGCGCTCAATATGCCGGCCAGGTCATTATCCAAACGCATATACCACAACATCCTTTGCTCAATCGCCTCATTCAGGAAGGTTATGAGTCGTTTGCCACCGCCTTATTAGCAGAGCGTCGCGAAGCTGAACTACCGCCCTATCATTTTCTGGCAGTGATCCGAGCCCAAGATAAACAGACAAGTAAAGTGTTGGAATTTCTGCATGCAATCAAAGCACAATTATTTCATCAAAAACTTAAAATCTTAGGCCCGGCACCTGCTCCCTTAGCTCGTAAAGCCGAGCAACATCGTATGCAATTACTTATTAAATCGCCCTCACGTACCCTTTTGCAAGCCACATTGACGGCGTTGAGAGAGTGGTTAACAATAAATAAATTAAGCAATAATATCCGCTGGAATGTGGATATTGACCCTATGGATTTATCATGACTGACACGAAGATAACTGTACACCAAAAAACGTTTGCCATTGAATGGGGTGATATGGATGCATTGGGCCATGTGAATAATGGCCGCTACTTTGATTACTTCCAGCAGGCTCGTATTGAGTGGTTGGAAAGCCTAAATTTGGATATGAAACAACAAGTCGGTCCTGTCGTCATTCATGTCGCTTGCACTTTTCTAAAACCAATCGTTTATCCGGCAACCTTGACAATAAAGAGCAGCGTTCACACTCTCGGTCGTTCCAGTATTACGATGGATCATGATTTATACCAAGGCGAAACCTTGATGACCCAAGGAACAAGTAAAATAGTCTGGGTGGATTATCGCGCCAATCAATCTGTCCCTATACCCGATTCAATACGAAATTTATTTTAGCCATTTTAAGATTAAGCGCTTATTTTTATAACCTGCAAAGCAGCAGACTATTTATTCACCTTTTATTTAGGACTCTTCATGGCCAATATAGAGCAACCGCATCTAATCTCCCACAACATCGCAGAGGAAACACTAGCTGTCGTTGTTGATAAAATTGCAGCCCGAATTAAACAGGAAGGTGATAAACCTTATATTACCGTAGCAGGACAACTTGATTTGCTTAACCAATTAGCGGAATTTGATTTCGGCCGTTTTTTATTACAAAACCAGGGGATTAATGGTTACTGGACTCATTACATGCTCTATCACCCTCAAACTGGGCGTAAAACTGGCAAAAACAACCGCGGCCAACCCTTTACGGAGTTGGAAGCGTTTATTCTCGACCGCTCTCCTATAATTCTTGCAACACAAGAACGCTGTCAAATTTTCTTGCAAGAAAATCAGGAAAAAGTACTCAACGGCGCCAAACTTGCCTGTATTCCCTGCGGCTTAATGGGGGAACTTTTATACCTTAATCTAGAATCGGTCCATGATATTGAACTCATCGGGTTTGATTATGACTCAGCTACTTTAAAGGATGCCACTCAGTTGGCAGAACAACGTGGCTTAAACCATCTAGTGAAATTTTATCAGCAAGATGCTTGGGAATTGGATTTCCACAATGAATTCGATTTAATTTCGAGTAATGGTCTAACCATTTATGAGCCTGAGGATGAAAAAGTGATGGAGTTATTTCGCCTTTTTTACCAAGCTTTGAAATCAGGCGGGAAATTAGTCACCAGTTTTCTCACACCTCCGCCAACCCTTACCGAACACTGCGAATGGGATTTCTCTGTGATTAACCAAAAGGATTTGTTATTGCAGAAAATTCTTTTTGCCGACCTCATGGCCGCAAAATTCCAATGTTACCGCTCTACTGCGTTAACTAAAAAACAACTGACGAGCCTGGGGTACACCGATATTAAGTTTTTTTATGACAAAGCAAAACTGTTCCCAACTGTTATCGCTTATAAAAACTAGCTTGGCATACTCGGTACTCCCCATTAAGCGGTAGAAAAATCACCGCTTAATGGTAAAAAATTAACGCTCGTCACAAACGCTATAATAGCCATGGCGATAAGGATTACTGCGTGATCTAAAAACATAATCACGGCAATGCTGGCCACGATCGTCAACATAACGTTTATCCAATCGGAAAGCAAAATCGCCAAAATTCATATCTTGCTGCCATTCCTGGGCTTGACGTGCTTTATCGTTGGCTTCCATTTTGTTTAAATATTTACTCAACTTACTGGCATGCCCCAGCGTTAGGCACAATACAGCACTCAGAATGACTATTAGTTTCTTCACAATTACAGACCCAATAAAAAGCAAGAAGGACAATATTAAACCATATTATGGGCGAATAACAAAATTACTGGTGCCTTCTCTGCAAGAAATGGCTGCCCGGCCAATAAAATTTATCTAGATATCAATCAGTAAACATAGGCACTGCAGCATACCTTGTAGCAGCCCCTTTAAACAGCAATAGGGGCTTTGATAGCCGGATGGGATTGATAATTCCGAAATTCAAAATCAGCAAACTGATAATCAAAAAGTGAAGGTGCTTTTTGTTTAATAACAAGTTGAGGTAACGGTAAAGGGGTGCGCTCCAACTGAGTACGTGCTTGCTCAAGATGATTTAAATACAAATGGCAATCGCCACCAGTCCAAATGAATTCCCCCACGTCCAGATTGCATTGCTCTGCCATCATGTGAGTAAGTAAGGAATAGGAAGCGATATTAAAAGGCACACCTAAAAAAACATCCGCCGAACGCTGGTACAATTGGCAAGAAAGACGATTATCTGCAACATAAAATTGAAATAAGGCATGACAAGGCATTAAAGCCATCTTGTCCAGTTCACCAACATTCCAGGCGCTTACAAGGAGACGACGAGAGTCGGGATTTGTCTTGATTTGGGTAACGACTTCCATCAATTGATCGATAGAGCGGCCATCCGGTGTAGGCCAGGAACGCCATTGGCGGCCATAGACAGGACCTAAATCCCCCTTACTATCTGCCCATTCGTCCCAAATAGTTACGCCATTCTCATTCAGATAAGCAATATTGGTTTCACCCCGCAGAAACCAGAGCAATTCATGAATAATGCTGCGCGTGTGTAATTTTTTAGTGGTAAGCAAAGGAAAGCCATCCGCCAGATTAAAACGCATCTGATAGCCAAAAACAGATAGGGTCCCGGTGCCTGTTCTATCTGATTTTTTTGTCCCATGCTCTAAAATGTGTTGGAGAAATTGCAAATATGTCTTCATCGTTTAGCCCACCGGAATAAACATAAACCTGCCACTAACATCGGGATAGATAATAATTGTCCCATTGTTAACCAATCAAAGGCAATATAACCTAACTGCGCATCAGGCTGGCGAAAACACTCAGCAATTAAACGGCAAATGGCATAACCAATTAAGAACATTGCTGATATAGCACCCTTAGGCCTCGGTTTGGCAGCATACCACCACAGAAAGATAAATAAAGCAAGACCTTCCAAGCCAAATTCATATAATTGGGAAGGATGGCGGGGTTGTCCATCGGAATGGGGAAAGACTATAGCCCAGGGCACGTCGGTAACGCGCCCCCACAACTCTCCATTAATAAAATTACCG
Source organism: Legionella feeleii (assembly GCF_001467625.1). GTDB lineage: Bacteria > Pseudomonadota > Gammaproteobacteria > Legionellales > Legionellaceae > Tatlockia > Tatlockia feeleii. The sequence continues at coordinate 53,540 of NZ_LNYB01000012.1, read as the reverse complement.
ATACGACCTGCAGCAAGCCCCAAAGGTACTAAGGGAGCAAGAAAATCTGTGATCTCTACAAAGGGTTTTTTAACTTTACGGGCAAACAGGAACATTGCTACAGCGACCCCAAGCAAACCGCCATGAAAGGACATACCACCCTCCCATAACTTCAATAAATCCCAAGGCCTGGTAAATAAATGCTGTGTATTGTAAAACAACATATAACCTAGCCGGCCGCCAATAATGACGCCCAGAGCAGAATAAAAAATTAAATCGCTAATTTGCTCAGAAGTCCAATCCAGATGGTAAAGCTTCACCCGCAAGTGGGCTAAAAGCCAAGCGATAAAAAAGCCAGCCAAATACATCAGACCATACCAATGCACCTTGATAGGACCTAGAGAGAATGCAACAGGATCAATAGCCGGGAAGGGCAGCATACAATTACCTCTAAAAAAATCCTTTAAATTAATAAGTTGATGGCAGTGAAAACCAGGATAACAACAAACCCATATTTCAAATGCTTAATGGGCAAAACATACGTCAATTTCGCCCCGACAGGAGCAAAAATACTGCTTGGAATAGCTATACACAATACTGCTGGCCAATAAATATAGCCGGTTGTGTAAGCTGGCAAGCCAACCTCATTTAGACCGGTCATTATAAATGTTATGGTGCCAATAATTGCAACCGTCATTGTACATAAGGCCGATACTGGCGCAATTTTCGGCATTTCCATACCACAATAGCTAAGATAGGGAATAATGACTGTTCCACCGCCAACCCCTAATAACCCCGATTTACAACCGATTAAGAAACTTATCAAATTGTTAATCCAGGGGCGAGGAAATTGCTGTGGGCGAGTGATTTGCATGCCAGATAACATCTTGAAAGCAACAAACAACAAAAATAGTCCAAATAGTATCTCCAACCAACGCGTTGGCAATTGATCGGCAAGCACCCCGCCAGTTATCGCACCGATTATAATACCAGGCCATAAACGATTATAAACACCCCACTGAATACCACTCTGGCGATAATGGGCGCGGATGGATGACTGCGAGGTGAACAACATAACGGCCAGGGAAGTTCCAGCAGCAAAATGCATCGTCAAATTGGAAGGGAAAGCCGGATTATGTTGAAAAATAAAAAGCAATGCAGGTACCACAACGATACCGCCTCCTATCCCCATAAGGCCTGACATAAGGCCAGCAAAAGCACCCGCCAAGGCATAAATGCCGCCATTCACAGCTATTTCCGATAAAATCACGATCTCCCTGCCCTGATTAAGCCACCCAGGCCCTCGTCCTCCAATGCTTTTTGTAAATACAGTCTGATCTCAGCCGGATGTTCAAGTTCTAACACATCCGCCAACACTTTGCGCGCCTGTGCGAGAGAAATATTACGAATCACCCACTTAACTCGCGGCAAGCTTGTTGAGTTCATACTCAAAGTATCAAAACCCATTGCCAGCAATAGGATCACAGCGAGAGGATCACTGGCCATCTCGCCGCAAATACTTACTTCAATACCCGCAGCATGACCACCTTCTACCACTTTCATTAAGGTCCGTAGCATCGCTGGATGAAACCCATCATAAAGTCCTGCTACACGTGCGTTATTGCGGTCAACTGCCAGCAAATATTGCGTTAAGTCGTTACTACCTACAGATAGGAAATCAACACGCTTTGCTAATTCACGCGCAAGATAAACTGCTGCTGGTACTTCAACCATAACACCCAGTTTAGGTCTTTCAATGCGATACCCCTCTTCTAACAATTCTTCATAAGCCTGCCCCACCAGATAGGCAGCCTCTTCTACCTCACTTAAAGTAGTCACCATGGGTAACATGATACGTAGATTATTCAGCTCTTCACTGGCACGCATCATTGCGCGCACCTGCATCAAGAAAACATCGGGATGATCGAGCGTGACACGGATGCCCCGCCAACCCAAGTAAGGGTTATCTTCTTCTACTGGAAAATAAGGAAGTATTTTATCCCCGCCAATATCCAACGTCCGCATTGTTACAAATCGTGGTGCAAACGCTTTAAGAATCTGACGATAGATAATATGTTGTTCATCTTCAGAGGGGAACCGATCACGGCTCATAAACGGCACTTCCGAGCGGTAAAGCCCTACCCCTTCTGCCCCAACACTCATCGATAAGCCCGCATCCATTGCCAGTCCAGTATTCACTTGTAAAGAGACCCGGTAGTTATCCAGTGTTTCCGCAGGCTTATCTCGTAAACTCACCAGGCTTTGATTTAATTCTTGCTCTTCTTGCGCCACCTTTTTAAATTCTGCCAGAACAGTTTTCGAGGGCGACACATAAACGTGGCCGTAATACCCATCAACGACAACAGCACGACGCGATAAATGTTCAATTTTAAGTCCACGAACCCCCATGACCGTAGGCACACCCAAAGCACGCGCTAAAATAGCAACATGAGAGTTATTTGCTCCTTTTGCAGATACAACCCCAACCAAATACCCCTCCGGTACTTCAGCTAATGCTGCAGCAGTGATTTCTTCACCAATCAGGATAGTTCGTCGGGGGTAGATTATTTCTTCCCGTTGAGACCATTGCAGCTCAGCAAGTACGCGTCGACCTAAATCACGAAAATCAGAGGCTCGTTCACGTAGATAGTCATCCTCCATACTTTCAAATAGTTGTACATGTTTTTTGATAACAACCGCCAAAGCGGCCTGGGCACTAAGATGTTCTTCCCGGATAACATGTTCAACTTCAGCACCTAGACTATCCTTATCCAGGATACGCAAATACACATCGAATAAAGCATGCTCATCTTCATCAACGGTAGCTTTCATACGCTTGCTTAAGCGTTGCATATCTTCACGTGCCATTTGTAAGGCATGAAAGAAAGCAGCCAGCTCGGCATCAAGATCTTCGACAGTACGGCGGGGGACTGCATCAATGTCAGCAGGAGGATAAACAACAACGGCTGTACCAATACCAACACCAGGCACGCTACCGACACCAGTCAATGCCATGGGGGCCGAATCAACCTTGTCCGTTCCCAAGGGTTTTGGCTGGGTTAATTGTGCTAATTCGCCTGTTGCTTCAGCATGAGCAATAATACCACCAAGCTGCGCCGCCAAGGTAATTAAAAAGGCTTCTTCAGCATCATCAAAACAACGTTGTTCTTTTTGTTGTACGGTTAGTACACCATACAATTTACGATGTTGAATGATCGGTACACCTAGAAAAGCATTCAGATGCTCTTCACCCAGCAGGCTATGTTGGTAAAAATCGGGATGCGAGGGTGCATTTTCAATATTAATCGGTTCTTCGCGACGCCCCACTAAACCAATCAAACCACTGTCTAATCCAACACGCACTCTTGATTCTGCTTGCCTGTTTAAGCCCTCTGTGGCGATCAATACATATTCGGCGTGCTTGTTATCAATAAGGAAAACGGAAACGGCATCAGCATTCACTGCTTTGCGCACTCGTTGCACCAGGATTGTCAATGCATCGGTTAATTGAGTGGCTGTGGTTACATCCTGTACAATTCGTTTTAATATTTTTAGCATTTATCGACTATGATTACCTCGCTTGCGGCGTGCACCAAATGGAGTGCGACGTTTCTTTAACAAGTACTCTAATTCTTTCATGGCCTGAGCATAGACTTGTCTTTTGAAAAAAATAACCTGCTCTTGCGGCTCGTGATAATCAATCCAGCGCCAGCTATCAAACTCCGGCGAATCACTTAAATCCAGTCGAACTTTCTGCTCAGAAGCAACTAATTTTAATAAATACCATTTTTGCTTTTGACCAATCACCAGAGGCTCTTTGCCATGGCGAAGATATTGCTTAGGCAGACGGTATTTGAGCCAGCGCTTGGTCGAACCTAAAACTTCGATATCCTCTCTATCCAAGCCTATTTCTTCTCGCAATTCGCGATACATGGCCTCTAATGAGGTTTCGCCTGTAGCAAGCCCCCCTTGCGGAAATTGCCAGGCATCATGACCATAGCGCCTACCCCAAAACACCCGGCCAGATCCGTTGACCAGAATGATCCCAACGTTCAGCCGGTACCCGGCTCGATCAATCACCATGTCGCCACTGCTTACACTAAACCATTAATACCTTGATTTTTCCACAAAGTACAAGAGCTTGGCAAATAAATCTGTACTTAAAGGACTGGCGATTCATTTCCAAGGTCATCATTCGTAGACGAAGACACCACAGGATTTGCCCAGGTGGAAGCAACTGGTTGTTCAGACAGTGGTTGATAGTAAGCCGCCATGAGTCCCCAAATCGATTTTTCACCCGTTGCAAATAGCATAGGCGGCGCCTCATCTAAGGAAATACGTTTTATCGCAGCAATTTTTTTAACACTGACTATAACCTGATTTGTCTTTTGATAGGCAGTCATTAGCAATTCGGTTTTAAGCTCAGGGAGCCTCTCTAAAGCCGCATCACGAAACTGGACGATTTCCCTGTTTATTTCAGCAATGAAATCAGGCGAGATAGTCAGGCTGCCGTATAAACTGGAATAAGTACACTGAGCAGCATAGAGATTATTAGCAATATTCTTCAACAATGCTTGCCATGCTCCATCAAAAAAAAGCCAAGCCAATTTAGTATTGTTAGGGAATTTTTTGTAACAGTCTTGCAAATAAAGCCGCCCTCGTTCAAATTGCTCTACAAGTTGCTGTACTTTAAATGGCAATTCCTCGTCAAAGGTTTGAGCCCCCTCATAGACGTTAACAAGCAATGCATTAATCTTTTTCTTGTTCGCTTTTGCCTGCCGTAACCTGTTTTGTAAATCTACTTTTTCCCCAGACTCTGGCAATAGATCTTGCAATTGCTGGGCTAGACAGAGGCACTCTTTATGAGCAGTGAGATCTAAATAAGAATACCTGATCATTGCGAAATAAATATCGCAAATACCCAAACTTATTCGGTAAGCAGTTAAACTATCTACAAATTGCTGCATGAAATCCTGTACTTTGGCGGGATAAGGCTTTTCCAGCTTTAGCTGGTATTGATTATTCAACACAATGACAGGTAAACCACTGGTTACAATATGTTCATCTAAAGCATGTACCAAACTAGGCAGAGTCCTTCCTGATGCCGCATTAAATTGCTCTGCCGTAGCAATAAGCACTTCCTCCTTGACCAGACACCGCTGCACGCCGTCCTCTAACTCGGTCTGGGCTTCTTCAACCAACATTGCCTTTGTTGTTTCATTAGAAAAATGAGTTAACAAGAGCTGTCTTATTTGGCTTGCTGTATTACTAAAATATTCACAACGAGCATGGATAGGCTTATACGCTTTATCGTATTCTTCCTGCAGTGTTTCTAAGAGATTGCCTCCCATAACCGCTCCCATTCAATCCTTGTGGATTTAATTTCTACAAGGCAGTCGTCAGCTTGTCAAGATTGCAGTCAAAACAATGAAGCATTCCACAATGCTTGGGATGACAGGTATAATTTCAACAACTCTCTCAGCAGGCGCGCCCATGAAAAAACGCATTTTGATCCTTAATACCGGTGGAACAATTAGTTCTGTAAAAACTAATCATGGTTATGAACCAGCCATGGGATACGTCCAATCAGCCCTGGCTAAAATCCCCGCATTAAATCATGCTGAAATGCCTGATTATGCTATTAAGGAGTATCAGCCGCTGCTTGACTCATCCAACATGACAGTAATGGATTGGAATCGCATTGCGACCGATATTGCTAATGAATATGCGAAGTTTGACGGCTTTGTAATTTTTCATGGCACGGACACCATGGCATACACAGCGTCTGCTTTATCATTCATGCTGGAAAATCTGGGAAAACCGGTCATTGTTACTGGCTCGCAAATTCCTTTATCTGAGGTTCGTAATGACGCACTGGACAATGTAATTACCTCCCTGTGGCTATGTGCGCATCAACCCATTAATGAAGTATGTATTTACTTTAATCAACATTTATTGCGTGGTAACCGGGCTCAAAAAATCAGCGCGCAACGTTTTAATGCCTTTGATTCACCCAATGCCCCTCATTTAGCAACGATTGGAATCAGCATCCAATTGCATCAAGAACGTCTACTACCGCCACCGATCAGGCCTTTTTGTTTACAAACAATAAGCCCCCAATTTATTGCTAACTTTCGTTTATTCCCGGGTTTTGCCACAAAAGTATTGGAATTTATTTTGCAGCAGCCACTAAAAGGTCTGGTCTTGGAAACCTATGGCGCGGGGAATGCGCAAAACAATGATCCGCAATTTTTGGCTCTTTTAAAGAATGCTTGTGAACGGGGCATTGTCATCGTCAATTGCAGTCAATGCCAGCATGGACGGGTGGAAATGAGCCAATATGCCACCGGGCATACTTTAAAACAGGCTGGACTTATCAGCGGCCATGATATGACACCAGAAGCCGCCCACTGCAAATTGCTCTATCTATTCAGTAAAAACTTGAGTAATCAAGAAGTCAAAACGTTGATGGAAACGAATTTATGCGGCGAACTAACCCCTTAAAGTGCATATTTTATATCCCTACTTACTGACGGTGTATCCTACAGAGAGCAAATAGAGATCTGGGTTACTTCAGGCGGATTAATCTCCGATACTGCCGCTTCAGCACACTCTTGCAAATAACCTGGACCTGGCTTGAAAGTCGGTAGGGCAATACTAAGTGAAGTAAAAAATATCACGCTAACGGGGAGACTAATTTTCGGGCCAAAGCGCTCACATAAAGTTTCATTCTCTTCTTTTAAAGCCTTTAAAGAGGACAAAACACTCTTCTTTCTCAATGCCGGATAATCGACAGGCTTTTTTTCAACAAGAATTTTACTTGGCTTGGGGATTTCTGCATCCTCGATATCCTCATCCTTTATAACCTTCTTTGCTTCTTCCAGAGCCTTCCTTGCTCTTTCAGCCTCACGACGAGCAATTTCTTCAAACTCATTAAGCTCCCTTATATTTTCTTCACATTGTTTTAAATTGGCGATAAGAATTTTTTCCTTCTCTTCTGCCAATTCGTGGCAAGAGGAAATTTTCGGATTCTGTAATAACTTGTTGATGAGTGACTGGTTGCCCGCGTCTTCGACTTTCTGGGCCAGATATCTTATTGTCTGATAACGATAAACATTCAACGGCGTACCATCATCGGGGGTATCAAGAAGTTTGACGCCCTCTTCGCTCTCTTTTTCTACGTCTTTGCTCTCTTTTTCTACGTCTTTAAGTTTTTTGTATATATCATCCAGTAACGTAATTAACGCTTGCAACGCAGGGCCCGAAGTTCCTTCATCATACCCTTTTTTGCTACTTGCTATCTTCGCTGAATTTTTATATTTGCTAATCAACGTTTTCAGCGTTTCCAATGTAGCCTCATCATTCTCGCCATCCTGGACATCGTTAAGTTCAGATAACAAATCATCGTCAAGATCTTGCTTGGTAGCAGATAGTGCTTTATCACGGCCCAAAAAACCGAGGCTAAAAAAAGTAATTGCGAGGTTAGTCAACCCTGTATCCGCACTAACAGAATCATTCCTAATTTGTTTAATTCTTCTAGCGAGAATAATTTTTGCAACCTGAAGAAAATTGGACATGGCACTACTCCTTTGCTCATATTTTTTTTATCATATCCATTAATTATTCTATTCGCAACATACAGACAGATTGCTTAATTCAGTAGCCACCCTGAGTAATGTTGTTCCAAAAAAGGAAATCGTAATCCTATGACACTACAAATTATTATTCTTGCCGCCGGTCAGGGTAAACGCATGTATTCCAGTACCCCAAAAGTATTGCACAAGATTGCTGGAAAGCCGATGCTCGTACGTGTGGTAGAAACAGCACAACAACTCAATCCAGAGGCTGTTTACGTCGTTTATGGTCATGGTGGTGAACAAATAAAAGCAGCGCTTCCCGACCTGCCTGTCAACTGGGTATTACAAAAAGATCAACTTGGCACCGGACATGCGGTGATGCAGGCCCTTCCTCATATTCCGTTAGATTCACAAGTGCTCATTCTTTCAGCAGATGTTCCTTTAATTGAGGCGAAAACGCTGCAAAACCTGATTGATACACACCACGCTGCTCCTGCACAAGCCAATTCCTTAAGTTTATTGCTGGCAAAACTTGATAACCCAACTGGACTTGGCCGCATTGTCCGCAATGCCCAAGGCGATATTTCGGCCATCGTCGAAGAAAAAGATGCCACCGCCGAGCAAAAACAAATCCAGGAAATATACAGCGGCATTTGTTGTGTTCAAGCAGCTGACCTTGCTCGTTGGTTACCACAGTTAGGCTGCAATAATGCCCAAGGCGAATATTATTTGACAGAAATCATTGCCATGGCAGTCAATGAACAGCAAGTGATTACCTCCCTGCAGACACCAAACCTTATGGAAATTCAGGGAGTGAATGATCGTTTACAATTACAGCAGTTGGAGCGTATTTGGCAACAGCGCCTTGCTAAACAACTCATGCTTTCTGGTGTTTCCCTGGCTGATGCTAACCGCTTCGATGTACGGGGTGAACTTCATTGTGGCCAGGATGTATTTATTGACGTTAATAATGTGTTTAGCGGCAAAGTAGTGCTGGGTAATGGCTGTTCTATAGGCCCCAATTGCATTCTGCATAATGTTACTTTAGGTGCTAACTGTGAAATTCTCGCTAACTCTGTCCTTGAAGACTGTCACCTTGGTGAGTCTTGTCACATTGGTCCCTTCGCACGTTTAAGACCAGGTACGCAATTAGCTAATGATTGCAAAATCGGCAATTTTGTTGAAACCAAGAAAGCGGTTTTTGGTGAGGGAAGTAAAGCCAGCCATCTGAGCTATTTAGGTGATGTAACCCTTGGCAAGGAGGTTAATATTGGTGCGGGTACTATTACCTGCAACTACGATGGTGCTAATAAACATCAGACAATCATCGAAGATGGCGTTTTTGTCGGCTCTGACACCCAATTAGTTGCTCCCGTGACAGTAGGAGCAAATGCTACTATTGGCGCCGGTAGTACTATTCGCAAAAATGTACCTGCTAATGAATTGACCTTGACTGAGAGTAAACAAAAAACAATCACTGGCTGGAAAAGGCCTGTCAAAAAATCTTAATTAAAATTTGCCTGTATTCAGCCAGGCTTAGCTTTTACAGCATCCCTGTGAATGCTTGCGTTAGCTGGCCAGTAAACCAGTCGAGTTTTCCATCTGCTTGTGAAATTGATTGCATAACCATAAAATCAACGGCAAACCAATCAAAGTCGCTATTAGTTTATAGAGCCAGTAGGTAATTGCCAGAGTAAAAATTTGCTCATGAGGATAAATACCGGCATACAACAAACTGTAATTAACGATGCAAATCAACGTAGTGGCACAAATATTAGCAATGAGAATCCGCGAATAACGACTCGTGACAAGCTGGGCTTTCTTCAAATACTCCAATAAAGAAGCATTGGTAACAAAATTAACAAATAAAGCCAGGGATGCTGCGGGTATCTGTCGCGGCATCACTAAAGAATAGAAAGGATTCAGATTAAAAAAATCAGGTGATGGCAACGCAACTGCCCCCATTAGCAAGAAATCGAAGACTAATTGTGTGATTAACAGCACGATGATTAAACGAAGATTTGCTTTATAACCATAAAGTTCGCCAATAAGACTACTAGCCATCATTGTAAGGGGAAATAACAATCCACTGGCTGTTAAAGCCCAACCATTGGGAAAAGAAACCAGTCGATATTCACAAGCCAAACAGATCAACAAGATAGCAACCGAAAAACTAACCAAATAATGGTATAAGGGGAATGACAAATACTGGGGTAAGTCTGCAGGCTGTTTTGTTTGATTTGGCCTGTTGGAGAGTAATAGACAAACCAGATAGACAATTCCTATTAACAATAGAAGAGTCAATGCAAGCATTGAAGAGTCAAGATAAATTTGATTAAAGCTATGAATATGCGGATCAGAAAAAAGTAAAACGAAATCCAAACTAAAAAAAGAAAAACCTCCCAAAAGCGCCATTAAAAGGCATTTTCTAGGTGAGGCAAACAGTTTACTGTTTCTTGCGCAGCAAATCATGTGCGGCAAATAAAAACTCAAGCCAAAAGCCAGCGTTGATGCAAAGAATTTTTTAGGAATGTCCTCGAAAACAATCTGATAGGCTGGGTTATCATACATTGTTTCTGCTGCTGGCAAATTTACCAGCAAATAAATCCCTATAGAAAACAAATACAAGGCAAGGAGCGATTGATTAAGTATATGGCGTTGCTGGACAACATTGCATTCTTTTAAAACCAATAAATAAATAAAGGCTATCAAAGGGCAAAGCACTGCACTCGCAGTAAAGATTAAACCCTGGATCATAATGATCTTAAACGAGACATTGATCAACAAAATAAGACAAGTCATCATACCCACAGTAAGAGGGTGATAACTGCGTTTCTGCAGCGCAGTTGAAAAAATCGTCATCATTCAGCCCGGACTCATATTACACATCTGAGACTAATTCTTACCCAGATAGTACTTCGAATTGTGCAGTAATATACCATTGTTATCTTTCTTTTGGCAAATTCTCTCCGTCAAAAACTAGAGAAATAAAACGATATTTCCTTTCCTAAATAAATTATTATGTCAGAATCAATGTTGACTGAATCTTTTTACGAAATCAGAATAGTAGTGATACAGCCTAAGGAATAACTTATGGATTCACATAAGAAAACATCATCAGCAAAAAAAGGGATGCTCCCGGGTTCAGCTATCTATGTTGGTGAAAACCCACCGGTTAAAACCAGGATTTTCATCCACATTTACGATTGTCATCACTATAAAAGAATTGAAGGCTTATCCTTGCCTGCCATTCAGGATGCTTTGAATGCGAATCAGTCTGTCTGGGTAGACGTCTCGGGACTTGAAAATAGCCCACAGATTAGTGAGCTCTGCGCTGAATTTGCCATTCACCCTTTATTTGTTGAAGATATCTTAAATACCCATCAACGTGCCAAATTAGATGAAATCGATGGTGGTTTCTTTATTGTTTTTAAGTTGCTGCATAGCGCTACTCGTCGTCTAAGCTATAATGTAGAACAGCTCAGCATGCTGGTAAAAAAAAATCTATTAGTGACTTTTCGTGAATCCGATAACTATGATTTGCATCCCATTTATAAGTATCTAAGCGCACAACATTCTTTGGTAAGGGAACATGGCAGCGAATACCTGACACATCTCCTAATGGACAATATAGTCGATAATTATTTCAATTTCGTTGAAGAGGTTGAAAAAAATTTGAGCAACATGGAAGATCTGCTCCTCAAAGATCCTCAAGCTATCGATCTCTCCAGTTTGTATACCATTAAAAGACATACAATGACTCTGCGAAAAGCGATCACCCCGCTGCAGGATATTGTCGATTTGTTATTGTCAGAACGTAAGCGTTTTATCGATGTGAAGTGTCGCCTTTATTATCGCGATTTACATGATCACTGCGTGCGTCTTTTGCAATCGATTGATTTACAAAGAGAAATGAGCAACTCCATTCTAGAAATTTATTTATCAACTATTAATAATCGCATGAATGAGACCATGAAGGTCCTTACCGTATTTGCCAGCCTCTTTATTCCCTTGACTTTTATAGCAGGTATCTATGGCATGAATTTCGTCAACATGCCGGAGTTAAAATGGCGTTATTCTTATCCATTTACTCTGGGGTTAATGCTATTGCTAACTATTCTCATGCTTTACTATTTTAAAAGAAAAAAACTTCTTTGATTCAAGCCAGCGTCAATTCGCTATAAAAAGCAGGTTCCTGCTTTTTATAGCGCTAAACGAACATAATCCCTGGGGATAGCCTATATACACTAGCGCTGTTCGATATTAATACGTTGATTAATCCATTCTACCGAGCTGCAGGACTCTTTCCCTGACGCCCCTTTAAGTATTTAAGTATATTGATTACCGGACGGCTCTCCTATATATACCTGCTCCGTACTATCCCCTGAACTTCCAGTCATAATAACGCTTGTGGGATCTGTCTTAAAAAAACGGGAGCCCCCTCTTCCAATTACCGCACTTGCGCTTATTTTTGGGTGATTGGAACGTTTTCGAATAACATTCTCAGCATCCAATTTGGTAGATTTTTCGTGTCTGATAACGGTTTCCGGAGCAATTTTATGCGGTTTACTGGCGGTAGATTCCGGGTTTTGGACCGGTAATTTCTGTCCGACTTGCTTCTCATGACCTCGTAGAGAGGGTGAATCCTCCTCAACCGGTATTGGTGGTGGGGGACCAACATGCAGACCCTCCAATTTTTCACCATAGGTCCCCAAAGCCAGCATAAAGTCTTCATTGCCCATAAGTCTTAATAAAAACGCTGTAAGAGGCTCAGGAACACCAAAAAATGCCTTGGCTGCAGTAGAGGAAGCGCCAGGCAGTTGCCCTGCGAAGAAGATTAACCAGCTTTCCCGCTTTTCTGTAAAGGTTTTAATCTCCTTTACCAACTTATTACGTACACCATTCCAGTTAGGGGAAATGACTGGATCATCAATGAAATACTGCATGCTTTGTAGTGAGTGTGGTAACAAAATAAATCTCACCCTGTCAGCCCAGCGGTGAAGCCAAATGGCCTCTCCCAACTTCCAAATTTTTCCGACCTGGGCTAAAGAAATAGTAGGCAAGCGCTCCTTGTTCACCATACGGGGTAATACGATTCTTGAGCCTGCGAACACAATTTCAAAAACCACCCCGATCGCACGTCTGGCGGCTATTATCGGATCACGAATAGCATAGGTTGACTGAGGTACGGGTGGGGGTAACTTCATATGGGCGGCGATACTGAAAAAAAGAACGAGCAGGGCACTACTGAAAGCCTCTTCGTAATAAAATTTAGGAAGGGCAATCAGGTACTTCGAAGTCAAATATTCTATTAAAAAGGCAGCCCCCTTGGCCGTAAGAGCATGTCCAATCCCCAGAGCCAAAATAAGCCCTGCATATTCATTAAAATATTCTTCCTGGTGGCGATCACAAACCTCGGGAATTATCGTTGACACAATATAACTCCCCTCATTATAGGCCAATGCCAGAGAGGTCAGTGGCTCACCTACAACAGGTATATACCCAATTAGCTTTACCAATTGTTTTGTGGTGGAATACTTAATAGTACTGCGAATGACCCCTTTTAAAAAACGTGCGTCTGTACAGGCCTCTTCACTACAAATAGTCATCTTCGGTTTATTCAAAGTTAAGTCATCGCCTGCCTCCAGGAGCACTACCAGCATACGCATCGTCATTTGCAACCGGTGCCTATTGGTATAGGCCCAAACACTCCAATCTAAAAGTCCTAATGCCATGATTATGCTGGTATCTATACTTAGCCAAGGGACATCTGATTCATTATTTAGATAGCTTTGGCCACTTTGTTGGATCAACGTATTAGCATACGAAGGTGCCATGATAAGGGGTAAATCTTCAACCAGAATACGAGCTACATGACCAGCAACCTTATGGGTTTGGGGATCAACAACCGCTGAATAAAGGACCTTTGGCGCAGCATCGATTTCTTTAGCTAAATGCTCTAAAACAGAATAGGAAGAACGAAATCGATCGACTGCTGTTTTCTTAATATACTCGTTATTCCACAGGGAATTACCCCACTCCTTGACTGTGCTCCATGCATCCCAAAACCCCATATTGCTCTCCAGCAATGGTCAAAATTTTATTCTAGGAGCAACCTTAAAAAATTACCAGAGTAGATTAGGGACTGCGTAATCTGATTATTTGGTTTTATGTTCATATTCGCAGAGATCGCGAATAAGGCAATCGGGGCAACGCGGTTTACGAGCAACACAGACATAACGGCCATGTAAAATAAGCCAATGGTGAGCATCATGTATGAATTCTTTATCCACCTGCTTAAGTAAAGCCAATTCAACAGCCAGTGGTGTTTTTCCTGCGGCTATACCAGTTCGATTGGCAACCCGAAAAATATGGGTGTCTACTGCCATCGTTGGCTGACCAAACGCTGTATTGAGCACCACATTGGCTGTTTTACGCCCTACACCCGGCAACGCTTCCAAGGCTTCACGACTGTCTGGTACTTGACCTGCATGTTTTTCAATCAGGCATTGGCAGGTCTTTATCACATTTTGCGCTTTACTATTAAACAAGCCAATTGTTTTTATATAAGTTTTTAATTGCTCTTCACCCAGAGCCAATATCGCTTGGGGTGTATTGGCAACAGGAAAAAGTTTAGCCGTTGCCTTATTAACACTGACATCAGTTGCCTGTGCGGAAAGCATGACAGCGATGAGCAATTCAAACGGCGAACTATAATTCAATTCTGTTGTAGGATGGGGATTTTGAGCGCGAAAACGTTCAAAAATAGCACGACGATTTGCTTTGTTCATTTCTTCTTTGCCTGCACTCTCATGAGTGCTTGCCTGATATAGTCCTGCTTGGCTTGTACATCCTGCCTGACATCACTGGTTTTAACAGCCAATTGGCGCTTTTCACGATAAATTTGCTGTTTCTCCTGTTCTTCCCTTAACAGACGCGCCTGTTTGGCATGAAACCGTTGGCGAGCAACTGCTTTATCGTAGCCAGGCTCCGGCAAATCCACCAGTTCAATACAATCTACCGGACAAGGCGCCACACAAAGCCCGCAGCCGGTACATTCATGAGCAATAACAGCATGCATCAACTTGGCACTACCAATAATCGCATCGACAGGACAAGCTTGAATGCATTTGGTACAACCGATGCACTCTGTTTCACGAATAACAGCTAAAGAAGGCGGACGGGTATTTGCTTCGACCGTCGCCAGGTAAGACTCTGTATTAACGCCTAACAACTCACCAAGAGCGCGCATTGTCGTCACCCCGCCAGGTGGACAGCGATCAATAGGCGCCGTACCTTGCGCCAATGCTTCGGCATAAGGTAAACAGCCTGAATAGCCACACTCACCACATTGCGTTTGTGGTAATAACTCGTCAATTGCCTTAACAGAAACCATTATTTTATCTTCATACCAGGCTGTGCCCCTGCATCCGGCTGTAAAAGAAAAATATCTTTTCCATCACCCGCTGCCAAGACCATGCCTTCAGATATCCCAAAACGCATGGTTCGTGGTGCCAAATTGGCTACTACCACAGTCAAACGACCGATGAGATCATCGGGCGCATAAGCGCTTTTAATTCCGGCAAATACTTGTCGCTGCCCATCGCCCAAATCCAATTGCAGACGCAATAACTTATCCGCTCCTTCAACAGCTTCAGCAGACATAATTCGAGCTACCCGTAAATCAACCTTGGTAAAATCCTCAATACTGATTGTATTCTCTATGGCCTTAGCCTGGTTTTTTTGAACATCAGTTGCATTCACCAAAGACTCCTTGGTTTGTAATAGCATGGCATCAATTTTCTCTTTTTCTACTCTCACCATGAGAGGTTTAAACGTATTAATCGTGTGGCCAAGTAACGGTTTATCGATATTATCCCAGCCAAACGCTTCGCAATTTAGAAATTGTTCGCAAGTTTCAGCCATCATCGGTAATACTGGTTTTAAATAAGTCATCAACAAACGAAACAGATTCAAACCCATAGTACAAATTGCCTGAACATCAGCCAAGCGCTCATTATCCTTGGCAAGTACCCAAGGCTTGTTCGTATCGATATACTGATTAACCCGATCAGCACATTCCATGATTTGTCTGATAGCACGCGCATAATCCCGCTGGACAAAAGCATCAATAATCTCTGTCTTTTGAGCCAGCAGCTGCTGGTAAAGAGCAGGCTCAGCCAACTCCGTTGCCAATTGATTATCAAAACGCTTATTAATAAAACCAGCACAGCGACTAGCAATATTAACCACTTTACCGACTAAATCTGCGTTCACCCGGTTAATAAAATCATCAAAATTCAAATCCAGATCATCAACACGACTATTTAGTTTTGCAGCAAAATAATAACGTAAATACTCTGGATGCAAATGAGCGAGGTAAGTACGTGCCTCAACAAATGTACCTCGTGATTTTGACATTTTCTGGCCATTCACGGTTAGAAACCCATGTGTAAAAATGGCTGTGGGTAATCGATATCCACTGGCTGCTAATAAAGCCGGCCAAAACAACGCATGGAAATAAACAATGTCCTTGCCAACGAAATGGTACAACTCTGTTGTAGAGTCTTTATTCCAAAACTCGGCAAAGGACAAACCACTTTCATCACAGTATTTCTTAAAACTAGCCATGTAACCAATCGGTGCATCTAACCAAACATAGAAATATTTATCATTTACATTAGGAATTTGAAAACCAAAATAAGGCGCATCACGGGAAATGTCCCACTGTTTTAAGCCAGCCGCAAACCATTCGTCCAATTTGTTAGCTACTTCTGTTTGCAAATGGCCATTGCGCGTCCATTCCTTTAATAATTGTTCATAACGTGGCAAATCAAAGAAATAATGCTCAGACTCTTTTTCAATAGGCTTTGCGCCGGAAATAGCGGAAACGGGATCAATGAGTTCGGTAGGTGCATAAGTTGCGCCGCAAGATTCGCAGTTATCACCGTATTGATCGGCAGTACCACATTTGGGACAAGTTCCTTTCACATAGCGATCGGGCAAAAACATTGCCTTCACTGGGTCATAGGCTTGGCGAATGGTTTTTTTAACAATAGCACCCGCCGCTTGTAATTGCTCATAAATTTGAGCAGACAATAACCGATTTTCCTCGGAATGAGTTGTATGGTAAGAATCATAAGCAATCGCAAATGCTTTAAAATCCTGCTCATGACTCTGCCTCATCTGAGTAGTCAATTCTTCCGGAGTTATCCCTAATTGTTCGGCTTTCAGCATAATTGGCGTACCATGGGCATCATCACCACAAACGCTGATACATTGATGACCTAGCATTTTATGAGTACGCACCCAAATATCAGTCTGGATATGTTCGACCAAATGCCCCAAGTGTAGGTGCCCATTCGCATAAGGGAGTGCGCTGGTCACCAGCATTTTGCGGACTGTTGTCATAAAGTGATTACTCGCAACAATAAAAATGGCAAATTATAACGCATACGCCGCTGGAATGCTCGATTTATACGTTACAATAGAGACTAATATTATAGTTGCACGATGAAAAAGGATAATAATCCTCATGAGTAACCCACGTCTTATTATTGGTATTAGTGGCTCATCCGGTATTATTTACGGTATTCGCTTACTGCAAGTCTTAAAAAATTTTCCTATTGAAACCCACCTGATAGTGAGTAAAGCCGCTCAACTAACCCGTGCTTGCGAAACCAGTTTAACAATGGAAGAGCTTAAAAATTTGGCTGATATTTATCATCCTGCTAATGATATCAGTGCTTCTATCGCGAGTGGATCCTATAAAACAAAAGGCATGATTATCGCCCCCTGCTCCATGAAAACACTCGGCGAAATAGCTCATGGTATTACAGGGACTTTGCTTACCCGCGCAGCCGATGTCGTTCTTAAAGAGCGCCGCCGTTTGGTTTTAATGCCGAGAGAAACGCCCTTGCATCTGGGACATCTGCAAAACATGGTCACCATTACACAAATGGGAGGGATTATTTGCCCACCTGTCCCCGCCTTTTATACTCAGCCACAAACGATCGATGATTTGATTAATCATACCGTCGGCAGAATTTTGGATTTGTTCGATATCGATAGTGGCTTGGTAAAACGTTGGCAAGAATAATCGCTAGCAACCTACAATAAAAAACTGTTACTAGAGCCGTTCTTGCCTCCCTAATTAAAAACAATTATTTTTTCGGGGAGAACCTGTCTCTGTAGAAGGAGAAAGATGGCCATGAACCTTTATGCCTCGGGTCGTCGAATCAATGGGCGAAAAATGATGAGTATCGTCACCATAAGTTTCACCGCCAGTAGTAGGAGCCATCTCACCATTGCCTGATTGTCTCTTTTCCAACCCCCCCTCCTGCATATTACGATGGCTACTGGTTATTAAATGCTCCGACAGTTCGGGCTGCAACAAATGATCCAAACCATTATAAATAGTAACGACTGTATTAAAGAGAATACTGGCAACCACATTCATGCTGAACACAAGGGCCGTTATCGTAAGAACAGCCGCTGGGAGAGGCATAGGTCCTATAAATGCTAAAGGCGTGGTATCAAATAAAGTAAACCCGGCAATTGCCAGAATGAATGGTGGATAAAGAAAGCTAACCGTAGCAATTGCTATAGCAAATGCCGTTGCAATCAGAAGGGCGAAAGTCATCGCCCAATGTTCACTGAGTAATTTCCGTAAATCTCTATTCTTTTCACTGCTATAACCGTCGCCTAAATTAATATCGTCAGGGCGAAAAAAATGGTCCATCGCGTTGTATATCGCAACCACTATATTAAAGAACGTACTAAGAATCAGATTGATGCTAAAAACAAGAGCGGACAAAGTAGTAATGGCGGCAGGAAGTGGCATTAACCCAATAAAGGCCAAGGGCATAGCATCCGATATGGTGAACCCTGCGACTGCTAGTATAATTCCGGGATGAAGAAAAATTATTGTTCCCGTCGCAAGTGCAAGCGATGTTGCAATAAAAAGAGCTGATGCCGCAGCCCAATGCATCCTTGAAAACTCCAAAACAGTCATGTCTTTCTCCTTGTTTTAGTAACCGAGGCGAATCATAACAGGCGGTTAACTAAAAACGAACTGGAAATGTACAACCGTTGTCATAACGTAAAGCAAATGGCTCTAAAACGAACCTATTTCATAGAATGCCCAACCTCTACACGGAATCCATATCCTGGTTCCATATGAGAAATTATTTTTAATATCGAACACGCTGGGGAATACTTTAAAGATACAATGTTGGATCGGCAACTCCAGCAGCCTCGAAGCCTTGTCGGCGGTAGGTACAGCTATCACAGCGCCCGCAAGCATGGCCACTCTCAGTTGCTTGATAACAAGATACGGTCAATGCATAATCCACGCCTAAATGCTTGCCCGCTAAAATGGTTTCTGCCTTACTCAAATGTTGTAAAGGCGTATGTAATTTAACCCCTTCACCTTCCAAGCCAGCCTTGGTTGCCAAATTAGCCATGTGCTCAAAAGCTGCAATATACTCCGGACGGCAATCTGGATAGCCAGAATAATCAACCGCACTGACACCAATAAAAATGTCACGCGCACCAATTACTTCCGCAAAACCGAGTGCAATGGATAAAAATACCGTATTACGTGCAGGGACATAAGTGACTGGAATCAGTCCATCTCCTTTATAATCAGGTACAGACAGTGTTTCATCGGTTAAGGCCGAACCGCCGAATTGACCCAGATCGAGTGTCACGACACGGTGTTCTACTACTGAGAAATGAGCAGCAACGCGCCGTGCTGCCGATAATTCCACGGAATGCCTTTGGCCGTATGCAAAGCTAAGTGCATAACAGGCAAATCCTTGCGCTTTCGCCATCGCCAAACAGGTCGTAGAGTCAAGGCCTCCTGATAATAGAACAACTGCTTTTTTCATTTTTCACTCATTTTATGAAAGGAATAATTTTACACTCTGGTTATTTGACTGCCAACCACCCCTGTTTTTAGTGACAATTATAATTATTTTGGTTACAATTACGTCTCTGGTTTCTTTTTTTTAACAAAATCGCAGCTGATTTCATAATTAATTTATCAATTGTGTAAATTTATTCCTTGCATGCTTGTTCCATAAACAGAGATTATGTTATAAAAAAAGAACATGTTGCACTATTTCAGTGGTGTTCCTTGTGCACTAACTTTTTACTGTTGAGGTGATATTATGCCTACAAGCGTTCCTTTTGTAAAAATAGCCTTGCTTTCGCTTAAGGACCGCGGACATATTATTTTAAATAATTTACTGCTCATTCCCTCGCTTATAAAAAGAATAATCACACGTAGTATGCGTGCTCGCTCTTCATAGCGAGCTTTTTCCCGCCATTGCTGATTACAGCAAATGAGCACTCTCTAAGTAAATTTTTAAATTATTGCTTTGAAACCAGGAAATTATTTATGCCTCCATCTCATCTAAATCAGCTTAAAGACAGCTTTTTTAATAAAAAACCTAAAGTACCAGAAGCCTTTGACTTTAAGGCTGCTGATTTTAACCTAAATCAGCTGGATGCAGAATTTTCATCTTTATATCAGTTATTCATTTCTAATAAAAAGCGCTGGGAAAATGAGCGGAATAACGAGATAGTAAGCTGTATGGAAGCGCTTTGTGATTTAATGATCGTCTATTATCAATGCAACTATGATGAGGCTACGCTTAATGATCTGCAGAAGAAGAAAGCAGAGATAGTTGCTTTTAAAACACCAAGTGTCTCTTCCAAATCTAAAGACGGTAAAAAAGCAGTTCCGCTTTCTTCTTTTATCAGAAATAAAGTATCTGATACTGTGTCTGATTATAAAGCGAGCTTAACTGATTCAGCCAAGTTCCGTGATAACATCTCTAATTTAAATAACAATCGTATTTATTGGATTTACTGTCATGGCATGATCAACAACGCCATTGTTCTTTTGCAAAAAAGTGGTATCCCTGCTTACTTAAAAAGAGTAAACGCAACATTGGGACACCATTACAGTATGGATGACTTTGTCAAAGCGCTCGATAAGCCACAGCAGGTCTTATACGTGTTGAGTGTCGGTATTTATGCATTTCGCTTTATAATTAACCTGGTCACAGTAACAAAACGCGTTATGGATGCCGAATCAGGAAATGTGTTATCAGGCAAAAAAGTTTTAAAACAAGAACTGGAAAAATCTGGCTTTTCCATGCTCAATGATAGCGTTTGGGGCACGGTCAACTTGCTAACCAATTACAATAAGCTTTTCCATATTTCGGTCGCCGCAGCGGATAAAATAACCGTAGCCTTTTTAGTTTTCGATGTAGCCCTCATCATGGCAAGCTGGCTGTTTGAAAAAGCCAAATATAATCATCGTATTGCAGAATTAGAGAAGCAAACTACTGAGTTGCCTAAATCAGAACAACAATTAGCCGTTATTAACCGGCAGATTGATATCTTAAATGACGAATGGGCAGCTCAAACGTCTTATTATGCTTTTAACGTCGCAGCAGCAAGCGCTGTCGTCGCTGGCTTTGGGGCAACCTTGATTTTTACCGGAGGGCTTTCTCTGGCTTATCTAGCTGCTTTAAGCATGCTGGGAACTGCCATGTATGTGTCCGCAGATGACTACAAGACCTATAAACAATCGACCATAGCCGTTCAGCGCGAATTGGTCAATGGTAAACTGGCCGATGATACAATACATCAGGAATTACTTATCCAATTAAAGAAGGAAAGCAGTGACGCCTATTCCAATTTTTGGAAAGGGTTATTCTACAATACAACCGGACCGGCATTCTTTATCACTGCAGCAGCGGTTTCCTGGCCATTAGCTCTTTTAATGACTGCCGCTTATCTATTTTACCAAATAGATAATGCTCATAAAGAAAGTATGGCAGAGAATAACTCAGCACCAGAGACCCCGGGCATTTACCGTTTGATAGGTTAACAAACAAGCATAGACATTAATAATTTGTTCCTTGCAAGGACGCTTCAAGAATCAACTTTTTTATTCATGCTACTTAGAGGTTGGGTATGCTAATAAAAAAATGTATAATTGCTGATTTGTTGCGCAATAGTTTCCTTAAATGAATCTTGAAAAACATTACGACGTTATTGTTGTCGGCGGTGGCCATGCCGGTACTGAAGCAGCACTTGCAGCAGCCCGTCTAGGTGCTCAAACGCTGCTACTTACTCATAACATGGATATGCTTGGGCAAATGTCTTGCAATCCTGCTATCGGCGGTATTGGTAAAGGCCATCTGGTAAAAGAAATTGATGCACTTGATGGTGCCATGGCTTTAGCTGCCGATAAGGCAGGTATCCAGTTCCGTATCCTCAATGCGTCTAAAGGGCCGGCCGTGCGAGCCACTCGAGCACAAGCAGATCGTGTGCTTTATCGGCAAGCAATTCGTCAACAATTACAAAATCAAGTTAATTTAACGTTGTTTCAACAGGCCGTTGATGATTTGCTGGTTGAAGGGGAACATGTCAAAGGCGTCGTCACCCAGATGGGTTTAGTTTTGCGAGCCCATGCTGTCGTTTTAACTGTTGGTACTTTTTTGGGCGGCAAAATCCATGTGGGAATGAGTCAATATGCTGGTGGGCGCGCTGGTGATCCACCTGCTATTGCCCTGGCAAAACGCTTACGTGAATTAGAATTGCCTGTCGGCCGCTTGAAAACCGGAACCCCCCCCCGTATTGATGGGCGCTCGCTTGATTATGCGCAAATGTCGGTTCAACCTGGTGATACGCCTGTACCAGTATTCTCCTATCTCGGGACTACGGCACTACATCCACAGCAACTGCCCTGCTACATAACACACACAACTGCTGCTACTCATGAAATTATTCAAGCCAATCTGCATCAATCACCTATGTATGCTGGTGTCATTGAGGGTATTGGTCCTCGCTATTGTCCTTCAATTGAAGACAAAGTAGTTCGCTTTGCCGATAAAACATCCCACCAGATTTTTGTTGAGCCCGAGGGATTAACCACAGACGAAATATACCCCAATGGCATCTCAACCAGTTTACCTTTCGAAGTACAAGTTCAATTTGTTCGCACTATCAAGGGCTTTGAAAATGCTCATATTACTCGCCCTGGTTATGCCATTGAATACGATTATTTTGATCCACGTGGTCTAACACCTTACCTACAGACCAAACCGCTTTCCAATCTGTTTTTTGCTGGTCAAATCAATGGTACTACTGGCTATGAAGAGGCGGCAGCGCAAGGTTTGATTGCCGGCATGAATGCAGCCTTACAAACGCAGGAAAAGACCTTATGGTGCCCTCGCCGCGATGAAGCCTACATAGGGGTCCTCATTGATGATTTGATTACCTGCGGGACCCAGGAACCCTACCGGATGTTTACCTCCAGAGCAGAATATCGCCTGCTTTTACGTGAGGATAATGCCGACCTTCGCCTCACAGAAAAAGGCCGCGAACTGGGATTAGTAGGCGATGAACGCTGGCAAGCCTTTTGTAAGAAACGGGAAGCGATAGAGCAGGCACAAACCCAACTGAAAGACACCTGGATCCGGGTTGCACATAATGAAGATTTCGCTGCAATAATTGAAAACCCGCTGCAACAGGATTGCCGTGCGGCAGATCTCCTTAAACGACCGGAAATCAACTATAAGGATTTGCAAGCAGTTACTCATTTGGGTTTACCAGAGTTAGCGACTGATATTGCTGAACAAGTAGAAATTCAAAGTAAATACGCAGGTTATATAGAGCGGCAGCTCCTGGATATTGAGCGTTTACGCAAGCATGAGAACACGCAGCTACCGGAAAACCTGGACTATACGGCTGTTCCTGGTTTATCGACCGAAGTCATCCAGAAATTAAGCCGTATCAAACCAAGAACGATGGCCCAGGCAGGACGCATTTCAGGTGTGACACCGGCAGCCTTATCCTTGTTGTTAATTTATCTCAAAAAGCATCGAGAACCGGCATGAGTATCTCACCTGAGCTGGCTTTAACTCTCAATAAGGGTCTGAAAGAACTTGGCATAACAACAGAAGCTGAACCACTGTTGCACTATTTATCATTACTAAACAAATGGAATCGTAGTTATAATTTAACTGCGATTAGAGATATGGATGTCATGGTTACCCGTCACCTGCTTGACAGCTTGGCTATCGCACCATGGATTCGTGGCAAGCGTTTACTTGATGTTGGTACCGGAGCCGGTTTACCTGGTATACCGCTGGCACTTATACAACCTGCCTTACACGTGGTTTTACTAGACAGTAATGGCAAAAAAATACGCTTCCTGCAAGAAGTAAAGCGCGCTCTGACAATAGACAATATTGAAATCGTGCAAACTCGTGTAGAAAACTACCACCCATCACTCGGTTTTGATACAGTAACAAGTCGGGCCTTCAGTGATCTGGCGCAAATGTTAAAATGGACTAACCATCTTGTTGAGACAGATGGTATCTGGCTTGCCATGAAAGGACGCTATCCTGAAACCGAACTGGCGAGCATCAACCTACCCTATCAAGTCCAGTCCTATACAGTACCCGGCCTGGATGGTAAGCGTTGCTGCGTCATTATTGAAAATGCAATCAAGGAATAACCATGGCAAAAGTCATAGCCATTGCCAATCAGAAAGGGGGCGTGGGCAAAACCACGACAGCAATTAATCTAGCAACGTCTATCGCTGCGAATCGTCAACAGGTTTTACTCGTTGATTTAGATCCCCAAGGTAATGCAACGATGGGGTCAGGCGTTGATAAAAGCACTCTGGTGCATACTGCGAATGATGTTTTACTGCGTGATTGTCTCGCCGAGCAGGCTTGTTTAACCACAGCCTGTGGTTTTGATTTAATACCGGCTAATGGCGATTTGACTGTTGCTGAAGTTAGTTTGATGGAAAGAAACCATCGTGAAACCTTCCTGTTTAAGGCATTACAATCCATACAAAGCGCCTATGACTTTATCCTAATCGACTGCCCTCCTGCATTAAATACGCTCACTATCAACGCATTAGTGGCCGCCGATTCAGTGTTAATTCCGATGCAATGTGAATATTATGCGCTAGAAGGTTTAGCTGCCCTGGTGTCAACTATTGAGCAAATTAAGGCCTCGGTAAACCCCCGCCTGCACATTGAAGGTGTTCTACGCACTATGTACGATGCACGCAATCGCTTGTGCTCTGACGTCTCAAAACAGCTATTGGAACATTTTCATAATAAAGTATACCGAACGGTAGTTCCACGGAACGTACGTCTTGCTGAAGCACCCAGTCATGGTTTGCCAGCGCTACACTACGACAAATCATCACCGGGCGCAGCCGCTTATATGGTATTAGCTGCTGAAGTCATTAGTAAGCAACCCGTAGCCGGTTAATCGAGGTAATTATGACAACAAAACGCAGTGGTTTAGGACGTAATTTATCTGCATTACTAGGTAATTCTGCGGTAAATGTGCTTAATGAAAAAGCAACAACTGAGCGATTAAACCTGGCCATAGATAGCTTGCAACCCGGTAAATATCAACCTCGAGCAGAAATCGAGGAGGCACCTCTGGCTGAACTGGCTGCATCAATCAAGCAACAAGGCTTGCTACAGCCATTGGTAGTTCGAGAAATTGCCAATGGACGTTATGAAATCATAGCCGGTGAACGGCGTTGGCGTGCCTGCCAATTAATCGGTTTTACTGAAGTTCCTGTCGTCTTGCGCCAGGTTGATGACGAAACTGCTATGGCTATCGCTTTAGTGGAAAATTTGCAGCGCGAAGATCTCAACGCCATGGATCAAGCTCGCGCCATGCATCGCCTTACTGATGAATTTGATTTAACCCATCAGCAAGTTGCCGACCTATTAGGCAAATCGCGTACGGCGGTTAGTAACTACCTGCGCTTATTGGGTTTGAACACGGAAGTAAAACAATTTTTGGAGCATGGTGATTTGGATATGGGGCATGCGCGAGCCTTACTTATGCTCAGTGATGAGCAACAAAGTCAGGTTGCACAATTAATAGTTGCTAAAAATTTGTCAGTGAGGGAAACAGAAAAACTAGTCGCGCGGGTCAAAAATGGTAAACCTGAAACTGGCGTGAAAGGAGAAATTACCCCGCTAATCCAGGAGCAGATTGAGACACTTACCCAGCAATTGAAAACTCAAGTTAAAATCAAACCAGGCAAAGCGGGTAAAGGAACCATAATCATCCATTACGATACCTTACAAAATTTGCAAACTGTTATTAAGCAATTAATCAATTAGGTACTCAAGTTTTTATCTTATCTGCCGATATTAAGTCATATGGCGGAGAAGTACTATGCAAATCCAACCTGTGCAACCAGTTGCCGTCAAGTTAAAATGCGGGCACGCCCAGGCATCTTGTTGGTTGATTGAGCTCGGGGAAAGTGAAATGCAATTGACTAGTACTGATTACCTTGATAAAGAAAGTCCTGTCGTTTTTAACGCCGATTTTTTTCGTGGTGAAGCGATCATTACTAATATCAGCTTTCATCGCTACCGTTTTACTTACACGTTAACAATTAATTTTATCCAATTTCAACCTGGCTTACTGATCAACACAAAGCTGTAATGAACTTCTTGCGCATACAGGCATGTTTGCTTAAGAGCCATCATCAAAAGTTAAGTTAAGTTAGCACTGGTGACAACCGCCACCTTTGGCGCTGGACATTCATGACTAGCATCATATTCATAGTGGGCGAATAGATCCTCGTCGACTAATGCGGTTTCCTTTATACCCTCATCAAAAGGAACATCCATCCTCTTTACAGTCCACGCCCCGTGGGTGTAACTGGTATACTTGCCAAGCCTCCGATTTGAAACCGGACAGGCTTTCGTCTCGGGACAAGCATCCTCCGATGTTCTAATTCCTGCTTTTTTTAATGCTTCTTCCAGTTCGGAGATCATGGCAACCCATTTTACTTCATCATACTCCGGATTAGCATTACAATAAATCACCACTTCCCTACCGACCATCTTTTTGTCTTGACTCTTATGTAAGTGTTCTGCTTGCGTTTGCGACATCATTTTGAATGTACCTAGATTGAATTTGTTGGCAAAAGTGGCAATGATTGGAAATGCCCTCTCGAGATCCTCCTTATGAATAGCCAAGTTAAGTTTCCAATCAAACTCATCGATTTGTGGGACTACTGGCTTGCAACGCTCATAAGCGATCCACTGAGTGAGTTCCGCGAAAGAATCACTAAAATGAAACCTTTCTAGTCTAAAATTAAAATCTTGGTATTCCACTGTATGATAACGTCGTAAAGAGGTATAATTTCGATCACGAGGAGGATTTCGATAATAATCGACCACTACTTGTTCAAGCGTATCTGCCTTTTGCTCAACGATTTTCGTTTGTTCAGAGGATTGTGTATTAAATAAATCGAAAGCCTTGCCGACTATTCTAAAAAAAGTATAACTAACCCCACCCTGGCTAACAGGGCTTTGAGGAGTCTCTACCATCGTTTTATTTGTTACTGAAGACTTTGTCTTAAGAGAGGAAGGTCGGCCTTTACCTATAAGTAATCCCTGAAGTGTTTTATTTTCACCCAAGAAGCCGCTGTAGACAGAGTCACTTACCTTCGATTTAAGCTTATTGTTAAAATCACTATCCTTGTCGTCATAAGGTTCTGTTTTGATTAAGTCCAAATAAGCAGTTTGCAATATCCTTAGGTCAGATAATTGCTGAGGACTGTAATGTTTACCCATCTTATCCGTGTATAGCTCTTGTGCATTAATAACAGTAGCGAAAGCGACATCCAAGAGTTTTAGTTTCATGAAAAGATTGCCACATTTATTGAGCTTTTTCAGAATGTTCTCAATCGTCATTGACTCCTGTTTCTTGCTACCCAGTAAAGGATATAGAACATACTGCGCAGGAATATGGTCTTCTTCAATGCTCTGGTAACCACAATTGTCTGAATTTAACAGCTCTATGTATGCCATCGATATCTGCTGAAGATAAGCAACTTCTAACTTTTTATTTGCTAAATTAGCTGACACGACATAATCACTCAATGACAGCAAGAATTTAATTTTATTATTGGTAGTGACTGCCGTTTCTTCCTCGCCAGTATAATTTTTTTCAGTGTCACTTAACCTGCTCAGTATCTCTTGCGCTGAAAGTGATTCCTGCCGATCAATTCTTTTACTAAAAGGGTTGGGGATGCTAGAGGGGCATTCACGGCACACTAAGTGTACGGCAAATAACATGTCCTCAGACCAGGACTTCGCAATGATCTGGTTCATTGCTTTTAAATTTCTAGCGACAACCTCTAATTCATCGCTAAATAAACGGGGATGGTGATTGATAATGCTTAAAGCCTTCCATTTATCTACCGCAAAAAGCTCCGCTAATAAAATAACATATGCCTCTTTTAAGACAGACTGAGCTTGGAGTTTCTGTTGTTCTTCGGAAGTATAGGGGGTGTGATTCACCAGTGACGTTAGAAAATTTAGCTGCTTAAAAGACATGATCTCGGTAATGGGTTTACTGTTTTCGCCCTCAGACAAAGAGAAACGCTTATGAGGCTCCTCCTCATCTTGCTCTCTCGACTCAAATTCACCCCAGTCTGCTTCTTGCAGTTTTTTAAAAGCACTTTCAGTAAAGGGAATCGGAACTATAGGAGATTTTTCATTTTTCTTATTAATGTAATAAAGTGCTTTTCCATTGTCTAAGAGTACATAGGCTTCGTCAGCATGAACAGATTTTAGGAGCGTTTCATTATCCAATGATGAAGCCGCTAAAATGAAACTTACTCGTTTTTCACTGACTTCCAAACTTTTTAGTTGTTCGTCGATTAATGCAAGTTTTTTGCTGCCATCGTAAAGTGATTCCCCTGATGTGCCTCGATACTGATTCTCTAATCCTTCCAATTTGCGTATAACATCATTCGCATCAACGTTTTTAGAATTATGGAAGAGTGCAACAAGAGGGTTTTTTATTTCTAAATCGGAAACATTATAATAATGGGCTTTCTTATAAAAACGAACGACATCATCCATTTTAAAGCACCTTACAAATACCCTTTGCAAAGGCTCGACATTCAAATCAGTTCTTCTATTTGCCCATAGCTCCAACCTATAATGCAACGGTGAGCTTTCATTTCTATCATCAAAGTATTCTTGGATCTCCTCAAATGATTTCTGGGAAAGAAGATAAAGGTATTCATTCCTCAGTAATAAAAGCGACTTAAATTGCATTAAGGAAATCTTATCCAGAGGATCGTTCCATAGATACTTGGAAATTCCTGCCCTTTTAGTAATTGAGATAAATAATTTTTCGATATACTGAACTTTTTCATCCCAGGTTAGTGAATCATTTTTACTAATTTCTTGGTGAAAGTTCACTTCTTCACCTTTATCTATCTTGGCTAATAATGGCAAATCTTGTACGTATTTCGAATAAGCCTTCTCCAATATCACTTTACCTGCGGCTGCTGCATGCTCTCTGATATTTTCTCGCCGCCGATTGATGTACTTGGTTGACTCACGCTTGCTTTCTTCATAGTGGTATTTTTGTTTATGCATTGTTACGAAAGTAGCCGGATCGAGATCGAAATCTTTGGACTCTTTTAACGCTTTTTCCATGGCTTGATGAGACTGACTCATGGCGATAATTTTAGTGGGCATATCGCTGATTCTCACCCAACTTATTTTGTCTAATACGTCAAGTTGGACATGCCGTGCTTTCATCATCATTGCACCACCTTGAGGTATCTTAACTGCTCGGGTCTTGCCAATGTCTTTATCTTCTTCGTACTGTTCAGGCAGATAATCAAAAGCGTGTGCATATTTGCCAAATTCATTCAGAGCTGCAAGAGTATAAATTGCACAATTATAACTATCTTTCTGTATATCGGAGACACAGGATTTAAACTCAAAATCCAACCCCATGCTAGACAGCTTTTTGTAGAGTAAGTCAACTGTCTCCAGGTGTCTCGGATCACTTGCTGACTCGAAGCAAAAAATTTTAAGTTTACCATCCTCATCTCGTTCAACATCAAAGCCTATGGCGTGCTCTTCGTTTAAATGATAATAGAAAAATTGCTTACGCTCTCCTTTGCCAAGTCCAGCAATGCCTTTCACAAGCTTTCTGAGAGTGGAGTCAGAAGCATATTCAGCACAGCTAATGGGAACAATATCCAGTGAGCGGGCCAGAAATTCATTACGGCGATTTTTAGCCTTGATAAATGGAGCTATCTCTTGTCGTGTAATTTTTTGTCCATCTCTAAGTCTTAGTAACGTTCGTTCTAGCTCACCACTTAATGGCAGATAATCCGTTGTTGTGAAATCTTCGGTAATGTACTTGGGCAAGGTTTGCTTTATTTTTTGCTGTTCGAGGTAGCGTTCTAACACTTCGTTAACTTGTTTCGCAATCTCTACGCTGGGAGCGTGGACATTTACGTCCCCCCTTTGCATCAGAGTTTTTCTTAATTGATACCTGACAAACGAATGGAATTGCAACCAATAGGCAAGATTTTCAACCTTGCCTTGCTCAATTAGATCAACCAATTCATCTTTGAATCCGCCAGTGACAAGGGGTAACTTCTTGTAACTACTTATGATTAGCTCAGCAAGCTGGCTGGAAGATAATTTTGAAGCAGGCATACTTATATCCTATTAAAAAAGGAAACCCCTATTATAAAAATAGTTTAAATATTGAACATACTAAAGCGAAACAGCATTGTTTACTCTTGCCGTCCTCTTCTGAGGGAAGATATGTTGATAGTCTCAATTTTTGAAGGGGATGGGGCTATTGTCAATGATAACCTCACAACCAGCGTCCTTAACAAGCTCTAATGTATTTTGAGAGTTGTGAAATGCAGCATTATACATTATCACCAATATGACCACTTCCTAGTTGTGGCAGAAGAAAATTACTTAACCAAAATTTGAATAATCGATTTTCCATCGTTCCTTAGTAGCAGAATAGCGCAACAATATTTAAGAAATCCATCCGCAGCTAACAGGGTAGATTAAGACCCTGCTAGCTCATTGAACAATATCGCTCAGACAGACTAATCTGGTTTAGAGCCAGTAAACAAAAATAAACAAAAATAGCCAAACCACATCTACAAAATGCCAATACCAAGCGGCCGCTTCAAAGGCAAAATGGCGCTCTGGCGTAAAATGACCACGAATGCAACGCATCAGAATCACAATCAGCATGATTGTCCCGATGGTAACATGCAAACCGTGAAATCCAGTCAGCATAAAGAACGTCGTGCCATAAATTCCGGCATCGAGTGTTAGATTCATTTCGGTATAGGCTTCATGGTACTCATAAGATTGCAGCATCAGGAAAAGTATACCCAGCGCAATAGTACAGCTCATCCCTGCGATGAGTTGTTTACGTTTATTCAGTTTCAAAGCCCAATGTGCCCAAGTTATCGTCGCTCCCGATGTCAACAAAATAAGTGTGTTTACAGCAGCCAAACCCCACGCTCCCATCGCCTTGTCAGCACCGACAAACACTTGATTGTCCGGGTTTGTCAGCAAGGGCCAGGTCGCCTGAAAATCAGACCAAAGTGTGATATGGGTTATGGGATGGATATCACCGCCAAGAAGAGGGACTGACCAAAAACGCGCGAAAAAGAGAGCGCCAAAGAAAGCACCAAAGAAGCAAACTTCAGAAAAAATAAACCAGCTCATGCCCCAACGAAATGAGCGATCAACCTGTAAATCGTATAAGCCCTTTTCATTCTCGTAAATTACTTGACCAAACCAGCCAAACATCATAAACACTAAAATGGCTAAACCAAGAGTAAAAATATAAGGACCATACCAATCGTGATGTAACCAAGAGGCAGCGCCAACCAGAGTTGTCGTCAAACCAATTGAGCCCACTAATGGCCAGTGACTGGGTTTAGGTACGTAATATGTGCCATGTGCTCCCATTGTATATTTTTCTCCTGTTCTATCTATATCGCTAGCGCAACTGCACTGCGATGCTTAGTTAACGTGAGTCCGCTATTAAACGAACTGGGACATAGATACTGGCTCCCACACAAATGCTGCGCATTTTACAGGATAATGTTCGCCTAGCGATATAAAAACAGCGCCTGCTTCTATATCAACTAGTTAATCACTTTATTAGTGACATCAAACAAAGTGTAGGACAGCGTAACTGTCTTAACATTTGCCGGTAAATCTGTATCCAGATGGAATAATAAAGGCATATCCATCGCTTCATGCCCATTCAAAGTCTGTTGTGTAAAACAAAAACATTCCGTCTTTTTTAGGTATTTAGCTGCAATTCCTGGTGTAACACTGGGGATTGCTTGCACAGTCATGCGATGATTTGTCTTATTTTCTGCATAAAAAGCAAGTTTAGCAATTTCGCCTGGATGCACTCTTAACTTCTGAACCTTGGGATAAAATGCCCAAGGGACAGAGCTATTATTTGTGGCGACGAACTCCACGACAACTTCTCTTTCATGCTCGATTTTTGCCTGCTTTTCATCATAAGCGATTGCTTCGGTATTCGTTTTGCCGTTGACCCCCAGCACTCGACATAAGCTATTGTAGATGGGTACCAAGGCAAAACCAAAAGCAAACATGCCGATAACAACCACTGCAAGACTAATCACCAATTTTGTATGACCTTTTTCAGCCATTCACTTCACCACCCTACCGATTATTAACTACTTATTTACCATCAAATTTCAGGCGGCGTAGTAAAGCTATGATAAGGTGGGGGTGAGGGTAGAGTCCATTCCAGGCCGTGTGCACCTTCCCAAACTCGAGCATCTACTTTCTTACCGCCACGCACTGTTCTTATCACATTGTATAAAAATAATAACTGTGAGAACCCAAAAATAAACGCACCAATTGAAGAAATCATATTGAAATTAGTAAATTGCAATGCGTAATCCGGAATTCGCCTTGGCATTCCAGCCAAACCCAAGAAATGCATGGGAAAGAATGCGATGTTTACTGAAATGGTAGACAACCAGAAATGCCATTTTCCTAAACGCTCGTTATACATATGTCCGGTCCATTTTGGTAACCAGTAGTAGGTTGCCCCTAGCAGGGCGAATATAACGCCTGGTACCAAAACATAGTGGAAGTGGCCAACCACAAAGTAGGTATCCTGGTATTGGAAATCCGCTGGTACCAAGGCCAACATCAAGCCGGTAAAACCACCAATAGTAAAGAGGAAAACAAAGGCAATGGCGAAAAGCATCGGGGTTTCAAAAGTCATTGAGCCTTTGAACATCGTGCTTACCCAGTTGAAAACCTTAATACCAGTTGGAACCGCGATCAACATCGTTGTATACATAAAGAACAATTCTGCGCCTAAAGGAACACCCGTAGTAAACATATGATGTACCCAAACAACGAAAGATAGTATCGCGATACTTGCGGTCGCATAAACCATGAAATGGTAACCAAATAGTGGTTTGCGGCTAAATGTAGGAATAATTTCTGACACTACACCGAAGGCAGGCAGAACAAGAACGTATACTTCCGGATGACCGAAAAACCAGAATACATGTTGGAACAAAATGGGATCACCGCCGCCAGCCGCTTCGAAAAAGCTGGTGCCAAAATGCCTATCGGCAAGCATCATTGTTACAGCCCCGGCTAATACCGGCATAATAGCGATTAGCAAGAAAGCCGTAATCAACCATGTCCAGACAAACATAGGCATTTTCATCAAGCTCATGCCTGGAGCGCGCATATTCAGAATTGTAGCGATAATATTGATTGAACCCATGATGGATGAAAGTCCCATCATATGAATAGAGAAAATCATAAAATCAGTGCTGGGCGGCGCATATTTGGTCGACAAAGGTGCATACATAGTCCAACCGAAATTCGGTCCACCACCACTATGAAACATTGTTGATCCCAGGAGTACAAAGGCAAAAGGCAATATCCAGAAACTCCAGTTATTCAAACGTGGCAGGGCCATGTCCGGCGCACCTATCATCATAGGAATTTGCCAGTTAGCCATCCCTGTAAATGCAGGCATAACTACCCCGAAGAGCATAATCAAACCATGAAGAGTGGTCATTTGATTAAAAAAGTTGGGGTCGACAAATCGCTGGCCAGGCTGAAAAAGTTCAGCGCGAATAATTAACGCCATGGAGCCGGCAATAAAAAAACTGATCAAAGCCAACCAGAGATAAAGAGAACCAATGTCTTTGTGGTTTGTCGTAAACAACCATCGTTTTACAAAACCGCTTATTCCTTTCCCCTGTTCTGGGCCATGATGTTCGTCGTGATCAATATCATGCGTTAATATATCACTCATCGCAAACCTCCAGCTTGAGCTTTATTCACCATTTTAGGTTGTTGATTATCACCCTGACGTACTTTTGCAACATCGGCAGGCTGAACTTCATCGTTAGTATTATTTTCCCAGGCATTACGCTCATAGGTAACAATTGCGGCAATTTCAGCATCGCTTAATTGGTCTTTATAAGCTTGCATAGCAGAGCCAGGTATGCCATGCAGAACCAATTCAATATGACGTGAAATCGGTTTTCCTACTGCAACTGAACTTCCTTTAAGAGCAGGGTACATAGGCGGCAACCCCTTACCATCAGCCTTGTGGCAGGCTGCACAAATAAGATCGTATTTTTGCTTACCCATACTCATCAGTTCAGCACGAGTCATTTTCGGCTGTTCTGTTGGCTGAGCTGCACTGGCATCATATTCATCCTTGACCTTAACCTGCTCAGCAACCCATTTATTGAACTCTTCATCACTGACTGCTTTTACAACAATGGGCATAAAGCCATGGTTAATACCACATAATTCAGCACACTGGCCACGGTAAACCCCAGGCTTTTCTATTCTGGCCCAGGCTTCATGCATGAATCCTGGCATGGCATCCCGTTTTATACCAATCTCGGGAACCCACCAGGAGTGAATCACATCATTAGAAGTAACCAAGAAACGAATTTTTTTATTAACAGGTAAGACCAGCGGTTTATCCACTTCCAACAAATACCACTGTCCTTTCTTCTGCTTATTCTGTATTTGTTCATAAGGAGTCGATAAATTACTAAAATAGCTAATACCTTGATCGAGATATTGGTATTGCCATTTCCATTGATAGCCAACAACCTTAATGGTGACATCAGACTCCGCTGTATCATCCATCCGCATCAAAACTTTGGTAGCAGGAATGGCGAGGCCAACAAGAATCAGAAAAGGAATTATCGACCAAACAATCTCCAGGCGAGTATTGTCATGGAAAGTAGCCGGTGTGTAACCTTTCGATTTACGATGGTGTATTAGTGAATAAATCATCACCCCAAACACCACGATACCGATGATCGCACAAATCACCATAGCAATCATGTGCAAGTCATACATGTCCTTACTTATAGGCGTTACACCTTTATACATATTTAGCTGCCATTTATCCGCTGCAGCCATTGCGGACTGGCTTATCACCAGCCCTGTCAAGGCGGCAAGCACCTTGCTTACCTTAAACCTGTTTAGCATCCCCGTCCTCACCTCTTTAAATAGCCAGGTATTATTCGCTGGCCAATAATTAAATAAATTTATAATCAAACCATAAGCAATGCTTCAATTACCAGAGGGAAAAGTTCCCTTCCGTTTTTGATTGACTCACCATATATTTAATTGCCTCAATAACCTCACCGGTTGTGCAATGTTTACACCCACCATTTTTCGGATGTGCTTCACCCTTAATCGTATTTTCAATTAAGACATCCATATTTTTAGCAATTAATGGCTCCCAGATCGCTTTATCACCAATTTTAGGTGCCCCTTGCTTGCCTGAGTCGTGGCACATGCTGCAATTTTCGTTATAAATTTCTTTTCCATTTGAAGGGTATTTTTTTGATCCACCTGCTGCCAAATCACTCCACTGTGATCGGGATAGCGATTTGTTAAGAATATAATCAACTGCAGCTAAAATATCGTTATCAGAGCAAGTCACACAAGCTCCTTTTACAGGCATGCTGTTGTAGCCGTGGATAGCATGGCGGTAAAGCCCTGTTAAACCACTGTTCTTTAAGCGCATATACCAGTTGGCTCCATTGCCAATTAATGGCGCACCCATCTCCCCTTTTTGGTGACAGATAATGCAAGAATTAACATAAACCTGCTTGCCTCGTTTCAGTGTTGGCTGGCTTTCTGATGGAGAAACACCCAAAGGCTCCTCGCTTACAACTGTTTTTAAATAGGTAGCAATTGCCAATCTATCTTCTTCAGTCAAGTAAGTTAAACTATTATGGTTAACTTCTGCCATAGGCCCCGCAACCGGACCTGCCTTATTAATCAGTTGGCCCTGAGCAAATACATCTGCCACTTCATAATGGCTTGCTGAGTGTAACCCATATTTCGTGATATTAGGTGCCCAATAACCATCAATAAAACCGCCTGTGAGGTAGAAGCGATTCTTAGGCGCTCCAAAAATATTGAGCGGCGTATGGCACATACTGCAATGGCCTAAACCATCAACGATATATTTGCCCCGATTCCATGCTGGTGATTTGTCAGATTCATAAGTAATAGCATTATCTTCCGGGAAGAAAAACAATAAATTCCATCCCCATAAAGAAAAGCGGGCACCGGGCACACCGAAGGGGAAAGGCAAATCCTTATTCTTTTGCTTGACCGCAGGAATATTCATGAAATAGGCGTATAGTGCCCGCGCATCATCATCCGAAATTTTGGAGAAATAAACATAAGGAAAAACAGGGAAATAATTCCTACCCTGAGGATCCCGCCCTTCTTTCAAAGCACGAATAAAATCCTGCTCTGTCCAATTCCCAATCCCTGTTTCTTTATCAGGTGTAATATTGGGGCTGTAAAACGTACCAAAAGGAGTATTGATCGGCAAACCTCCTGCAAAAGCAGGTGTTTTCCCTTTAACATCGGTATGGCAGGCAATGCAGTCCCCCATACGGGCCAAATATTCACCGCGCTTAATTAATTCTGCCTGGGCACCACTCGCAGGAGTAGTCGGAGGGTAACTAGGGTAATACCCTTCGATCAAAGGATCCATCGGTTCGCTGGAATTTTCTTCAGCAGCCCATAAAGCCCCTGAAAAAGCCATCACCAACGCTAAAAAAGACACAATGATTGCGTTTTTTTTCAACAAAGAGCCCACGCTCCCTCCTTAAACTTATTACCCTTGGTAATCTACAGACAGGAAAAATAATCTGGCATTTTATACCCCTACTCACGCAACTTGCAATGTTGTTGGTACTAGATTTAACGAAAAACGACAATAGACTTCTTCCGAAGCTCGCTGCAATGAGAGCAGAGCAAGGAGAAACGGCGCGCAGAACCGCAATGTTCACATCAGTACACGAGGAAGGACTTACGAAAAACTTCGAGGTCGAGGCAAAATTTGATTTTAATGAGGGAGTTTAGCTTCACTAAATGACCGAATTAAAATCAAATTTTAACGAAGAGATCGGAGTTTTTCGTAAGTCCTGTAGGATTCGAGTACTGGATCGACGACATAATGCGCCAATGCAGTAGCGTTTCGAAAGAAGTGAAATAATTCGGCTGACATCTCCGACAAGCGTTGTTATGATTCCATCCTTCATGGACAACCAAGGAATTCTTATGGTGTGGAAAGCGGCAGTTGATTTAGCCCAATTACAACAAACGGAAAGAGAAACGTTGCTTATTGACGGTCACAAAATCCTCTTTATCTGGCATAACGAGCAAGTACACGCGGTACAGGCACAATGTCCACATTTCAAGCTTCCCCTCGCTAAAGGTAAAATTACGGATAACTGCGCTATTGTCTGTCCTTTTCACAAAAGTGAATTTGATTTAGCCACAGGCGATGTAAAATGCTGGTCACCCTGGCCACCTGCTGTAGGCAATCTCTTAGGAAAAGTTGTCAAACCTAAGAACTTGAAAATTTACCCTACTCGAATTGATCAAGGTAAAGTCGAAGTTGATGTCGTTTAAACGCACTGGATCCTAATTTTATAGTTAGATTTAAATTAGAAACCGCTTTGCTCCTTCTGCAATCTTATCTATAAAAAGCTTGTATTGCCTGGCAGGTAACTGCCAGTAATGCAAGTATAATGGCATCAACCAACGTTTATCAGGGCAAAGCTCTACTAACAGACCCTGTGCTAGCTCGTCACGAATATCCAGGCGTGGGATCCAGCCGTAACCATAGCCGTTTAAAGCGAATTGCTTATATCCTTGCACGGAAGGCACCATATGATAACGATACCTGGTAAATGAATGCGCAAAGAAATGTTTAAAATAATGGTCCGGTAGGCGGTCGCGACTATCAAAAATAATCACCGGTGCAGCTAACAAATTATCGAGCACCGATTTTTTGGCCTTAAAATGACGGGCAATAAAATGGGGCGAGGCTACTAATAAATAATCCATATGCCCCAACAAGACACATTCACAGCCTGGTAAAGGCCGATCGTAGCTGGTAACACAAGCCGATACTGAACCTTTACGGAAATAATCAATGGTTACTTCCTGATCATCAGTGATGATATCAATATTGATTTTTTCCAACAGCTTTAATTCTTCCAACAAACGGACAAACCAGGTTTCCAAACTATCGCGATTCAAAGCAACAGAAAGGCGAGCTGGCGTATCTTGTTGAATTTCTTGTAATAAATGCTCTTCTAGCAAACGGGTACGACGTAGCAAACTAAGTAATTTTTCTCCCAAAGGAGTCGCTTGATAAGGCAGTGAACGAATAAGTAACGGTTGCCCGAATTGGGTTTCCAATTGTTTGATACGCAAACTTACCGCCGGCTGCGTAATAAATAACTGCTTGGCTGCTGCCGCAAAACTCTGGGTTTGAATGACTGCATCTAAAGCCTGTAAGCCTCTTTGCTCTATTCTCATAAGTAAAATTTATCAATGATTATAATTATTAATTTTAATTATAATTAAAAATGCGCAATAATTGCCACATTTGATTTCAAGGGATAATCCACCATGACGGTATATCTAAATGGTTTAATGCTCGGCTTATCGCTAATAACGGCTCTGGGTCCGCAGAATGTCTTTCTGATTCGCCAGGGTGCACTACGTAACCACGCCGCCCTTTCAGCCCTCGTTTGTTTTTTCTGCGATATTATTCTGGTTTGTGCCAGCGTTGCCGGTTTGCACGAGGTACTTAAGCTGC
This sequence comes from Legionella feeleii, assembly GCF_001467625.1. Lineage (GTDB taxonomy): Bacteria > Pseudomonadota > Gammaproteobacteria > Legionellales > Legionellaceae > Tatlockia > Tatlockia feeleii. The sequence goes on along the minus strand of NZ_LNYB01000012.1, from coordinate 14,919 downwards.
ATCCTACGTTGCAGGGATGGGTAACCTGGTTTGGCGTCGCCTTTTTACTGTACTATGGCTACAAGACATTAAAGCAAGCTTTGAGCAAAGAAATGCAGATGGTTGCTAGCGACGAGCGAACACCTAATCGTTTACAGATTGTCATGCTTGCCCTTGGCTTTAGTTTACTAAATCCGCATGCAATTATTGACAGTCTGGTCATCATAGGAGGAGGCAGCAGTCAATTTCCCGAGCATCAACAAGCCTTCTTACTCGGTGTGCTGACCTCCAGTCTCCTGTGGTTCAGCTCACTGACATTCACAACCCATTATTTTGCGCATGTTTTGTCTCGGGCTAAGGTCTGGAAGCGCATCGAATTTTCCAGTGGAATACTGATGCTATTTTTAGGCTTAAAACTGGCTTGTAGTCAATTTTAATAGTCTTTATCCCGTAGAAGAAAGTACAGTCCTTCTAACCGCTTCGTTAGCTAAATCTTTACCATTGGCTTGTAAAAAGACAGACCACAAATCATCTGTGCCCCCCTCACCATAAATTTTGAATCGCCACTCTTTGGTTTGCTCACCCGCTGCAAACTGCGTTAATTTTGCTTTAAAAAGAGTGGTTGGCTCATTGTCCCTTTTGGCACGTGATAAGATAGAAGCCGGCTCAAGATCACCCATATTCCAAGTGCAAATCGTTTCACTTTTTACCCAGGGACCTAACGTCAATACAAGATCCTGCAGAGATAGCACACCCAATTTATACCAATGGTCGCCCGTATTTCGTCCCATTGACCAATTATAGGCGGCAATCAAATCATTTAAGGCCTCCTGATATTGTTTAAATGCTTCTGCATGATGTGCATAGTGATAGGTAGCAAAACAGAACGCCGCTATAGACACAGTAACTAAAGGGAAAACATAGCTCCCTACCCAGGAAGCACTACCAATTACCGCTCCTCTTACAATATTATTATCGATTCGATGTAAATGTTTTTGTGCTTGTTGGAAACGCAAACAGCGTTTGCCGATGATATCGAGATGCTTCGCCGATTGGTAATTAAAATTCCCATCCCCCAGTTCTACTCGCGGGATTAAAGCCGGCTCTTCAAAAAATCCAAACATTAGGCAGCTCCATTGCTTATCATTTGGAATATTTTTATCGCAATAAAAAAAAGATAGCAAGAAACTTGAGATAGAGAATTAATAAAGAACTAAAAATAGAAAGGGTCAATCAGTGTGTCGCCAATTGACCCAGTGGAATGACACATAGCAAGTCCAACCTCGCGTGGCGAATATCGCACAGCCCAGTCAGCATTGTCAATACACAAGAACCCTTTTACATGAAACTTCTTTCGAAACTGGCTACAGTGAGAGTAATACGAGGAAAACGGCGCGCAGAACCGCAATGTACATACCAGTACATGAGGATTCGAGCACCGGATCGACGACGCTATGCGCCAATGCAGTAGAGTTTCGACAGAACTTTATTTGTTGTTCCTTTGTTCATACGCTAGACTGCCCCCAAGTTCAGTTCATAGCGGGTCTATCATGTTTTACGGCGACAATGTGCAAGATACGAGACAACTGTTTTTTTCCAGCTGGCAGAAATACCTCCAAAAGCAACCTTTGCTGCCTCTGGAACAACAAATTGTCGACGTTATTCTGGTTCATCCTGAATACCATAGGCTCCTGGAAACCGCTTCCCCTCACGACAGTCAGCCCTATTTTCCTGAGCTGGGACAAACCAATCCTTTCTTGCATATGGGCTTACATATAGCAATTCGCGAGCAAATTAGTACTGACCGACCTGGCGGCATTGACTCGCTTTATCGTCAATTACTGCAAAAATACAGCGACCGATTAGTAGTCGAACACCTAATGATGGATTGTCTGGCAGAATCTCTTTGGCGCGCCCAGCGCAGTCAAACATTTCCTAATGAAAAAGACTATCTTGATGCCTTAAATCGCCTATTAGGGGTTGGCTAGGAAAGATTCTTCCTGCGGTTCACCCACTTCAGCGCTTTTGCGTAAAAGAAAGAACGGCGTCATGAGTGAACAAACCGTTATGAAATAGATAAAAAGTCCCCCCATCCCAAAAACGTGCATAAACCAGGGAGCCAGTAAGGGCCCTGCCATGGCACCAAGGCTGTAAGCCAATAATAAGCTTTGTGTCCCTGCAACAATATCGCGTGTTTCTAAAGTATCGCAAGCATGGCTAATGCTAATTGGGTAAAGAGTGAAGGTCAAACCACCAAAGAGCAACATCAATATAAAAAAGCACCAGGGATTAATGTGAGTTGTCATTAAAATGAAAGAAACAATACTGGTAGCCACTGCAATGAGAATCAGCACTAAACGGCGTGCAACCAGATCAGACAGCCTCCCTAATGGATACTGTAATAACATCCCGCCAAAAATAATGGCAAACATATAGTTAGCCACTTTAGAATTATCATGAAATAAATCACTCAGCAGTGTCGGCATCAAACCGTAGATACCTCCCATAATCAATCCTGAGCTTAAGCAACCGACAAAACCCGCCATCGATTTATCAAGTAATTTCTGTAAACTGAGCGTTGATGCCTCTTCGTACTTCGGTGGATTTACACGCGACATGGCCAAGGGAATAATAGACAACGAGCAGAGTATGGAAGTCAGAGCAAATAATGACAGAGTGTCTGGCTCCGCAAGATTTAAAAAAAACTGGCCTAAACTCTGTGCTGCATAGTAGCTAATCATGTATAAAGACAGCACTCGTCCTCGATTCATTGCCGTACTTTTACCAAGCAGCCAGCTCTCAATCACGACAAACAAACCCGCTGAGGCAAAGCCGGCTAAACCACGTAAAAATAGCCACAGCCCAACCTGATAAAAAATACCATGCAATAAACAGATAATTGCCTGCGTAGCAGAAAAAACCACATAGGCACGGATATGACCAACCCGGTTAATGAAGCGATCCATGCGAAATGAGCCCACTACCAGTCCGGCATAAAAGACACCTGTCATGGCACCAATTGCCAGTGGCGACGCTTGACTTAAGGTCATATTCAAGGCTAACAGCGTGGAGAAAAAACCCGTTCCGAGGATAAAAATAAATAAACTCAATAGGGGCACAAAAATCTCAATCATAACAACTGGCATGGTGATACACTCGTTAGAGATTAGAGTAGGCAGAAAAAGATACAGAATGAGCATAACAAACTATTGCCTGCACTGCATCCACCTTCGTGTAATTATCCAAACAGGAGACTAAAAATAAGTCAGACTTAACAAGACTCATCAACATTTTTGTTTTATAGCCCTGGAATCGGTTAAGATAAGCAACCTGCTCCCTATACAAACAACCAATGACCAAAAAAGAAAAAAATACCCATTTTGGCTTTGAATCTGTGGCCTGGGATGAAAAAGAAAAGAAAGTTGGCGCCGTCTTTCACTCGGTTGCCAAGAACTATGATTTAATGAATGACTTAATGTCTCTAGGCATTCACCGCCTCTGGAAGCGATTCACGATTGCCCTAAGTCAGGTACATGCCGGACATCAAGTGCTCGATTTAGCGGGTGGCAGTGGCGATTTAACCCGTTTACTGAGTAAGAAAGTAGGCGATCAAGGACAAGTAATTTTGGCGGATATCAATGCTGCCATGTTAGCTGTAGGACGGGACCGCCTGTTGAATGAAGGCTTGTATAACAATATCAATTTCGTACAAGCTAATGCCCAAAGCCTGCCTTTTGCTGACAATAGTTTTGATTGTATTACGATAGGCTTTGGTTTGCGCAATGTCACAGATAAAGAAGAAGCGTTACGTTCTATGTATCGTGTTTGTAAACCAGGTGGTAAATTGATGGTTCTGGAATTTTCCACGCCGACACTTCCGGGACTAAAACCGATTTACGATTGGTATTCTTTTAATGTATTACCTAAAATTGGGCAATTGTTCGCGCAAGATGCTGACAGCTATCAATATCTTGCTGAGTCAATTCGCATGCATCCCACCCAGGAAGGCTTAAAGGTAATGATTGAAAGAGCAGGATTTGAAGATTGTCATTATCATAATTTAAGTGGTGGAATCGTTGCCTTGCACATCGCCCATAAATATTGAGAGTAATATGATTAAAAAATATTCATTGAAAGCGCTGCAAAAGGCTATTAATCACGCCCTGGCACTGGACGACTCCATGCCAGCCAAAATCGCAGCCTTGCAGGGTAAGGTGCTCGAAATTATCATCGCCCCCTTGGGTGTTAATTTTTTCATTCATTTTGATCATCAACAATTGGAATTACTCGCCGACTATGAAGGACGCCCTGATACGATTATTCATAGCAGTCCACTTGGTTTAATTCGTTTAAGTTTTTTACCGGCTTCCAAAGCACGCTCTCTATTTAACGATAAAATCCGGTTATCAGGTGATGTGGAGCTTGGTCAACAGGTCAAAAAGTTGTTCGATGAGCTGGACATTGATTGGGAGGGCCATCTGGCCCATTTTACCGGTGATGTCGTAGCCCATCAGCTGGGCTCCCTCGTCCGTCATGGTTTGGCATTTAAAAAACAGCTAGGGGAATCGCTGCGCCATAATTTGACTGATTATCTGCAAGAAGAACTGGCTGCTGTCCCGCCGCGTGAAGAAATCGATGATTTTTTTAACGATATCGATAAGCTGGCACTTGATGTGGAGCGTTTGCAAGCCCATATTAACCAATTGATGGCAAGCCATGAATTCAATTAAACAATTATTAAGACTGCTGCATATTAATCTGATATTGGCCAAAAATGGCCTCGACCAGGTCATTGTTTCCATTCGGCTTTTTTCACCTTTTCGTTTTATAGTTTATCTAAACCCCTGGAACTGGGTACGCAAAGAAAAATTAACCCGTGGAGAAGCCTTAAGAAAAACCCTGGAAGAGTTAGGTCCCATTTTTATTAAATTCGGCCAGGCCTTATCAACTCGTCCTGACATCCTGCCCCCCGATATCGCATTGGAATTATGTAAATTACAGGATAAAGTCCCGCCCTTTGCCAGTGAAAAGGCTTTAGCCATTGTTGAAGCAGCCTTTGGTCAATCAGCCTTTCAAGTCTTTGCCCAGTTTGATCCCATTCCTCTTGCTTCTGCATCGATGGCACAGGTGCATGCCGCCACCTTAAAAACAGGGGAAGAGGTCGTGGTGAAAATTTTGCGCCCCAATATGCGCAAAATTATTGAGAAAGATTTAAGTATTATGTACACCATAGCCAACTTCGCTGACCGTTATTGGGCTGAAAGCAAGCGTCTAAAACCCAAAGAAATTGTCCAGGAATTCGAACATAATTTATTTGATGAACTCGACTTGCAACGGGAAGCTGCCAATGCAGGTCAGTTACGACGAAATTTCCATAATTCACCCCTTCTCTACATTCCAGAAGTCTTTTGGGACTATACGCGTGAAAATGTCATGGTTATGGAGCGCATCTATGGAATTCCTGTCTCGGATATTGCTACCTTGCAGGAAAGAGGCGTCAACATAAAAAAACTGGCAGAACGGGGCGTAGAAATTTTCTTCACCCAGGTATTTAGAGATTGCTTCTTCCATGCTGATATGCATCCGGGCAATATTTTTGTATCCCCCCTCCACCCTCATGATCCGCAATATATTTGCATTGATTTTGGCATTATAGGCACCTTAAATGACAGCGATAAGCGTTATCTCGCAGAAAATCTATATGCCTTTTTTAACCGCGATTACCGACGCGTTGCGCAATTGCATGTTGAATCGGGTTGGGTTGCAAGAGACACGCGTATTGAAGAATTTGAAAGTGCTATTCGTACCGTCTGTGAACCTATCTTCGAAAAACCTTTAAAAGATATTTCCTTCGCCCAGGTAGTCTTACGCCTTTTTCAAGTGGCAAGGCGCTTCCATATGGAAGTACAACCCCAATTAGTACTCTTGCAAAAAACCTTATTGGCAATAGAGGGCTTGGGGCGCCAACTTTATCCCGAGCTTGATCTCTGGGTCACCGCTAAACCCTTTTTGGAAAAATGGCTGAAAGAACAAATGGGGCCTAAAGCCTTCATTCGCCAATTACGCGAGAATCTGCCCTTCCTTACGGAGCAATTACCTCATATGCCACGGCTATTACACGACGTATTGGAATTAACTAAAGAGCAAAAAATCCGTGCATTGATGCCGGTCAACAACCAGCAGAATGCTTACATGACAAGAAATGCTTGGTACAAAGGGCTCGGTTTAGGTATTTTTATTACTATGGCGACAGTTGGTGCGCTCAGTTATTTTAAATTGTTAAACCATGATAAATTGTCAGCTATAGCGATAACCATTGCAATTGGCGGCGGATTTGTCGCCTTCATTAACCGTACTAGCAGGAGTTAACATGGGATTAAGCGGGATCAGTCCTTTATCATTACTATTAATATTACTCATTGTTGTAGCCTTGTTTGGTACCAACAAATTAAAAAACATCGGCTCTGATTTAGGCACTGCAATCAAAAATTTTCGCCGTGCTATGAATGAGGATGATGATAAAAAATCATGAGTAGCGGAGAATTACTACTTACTTTCTTAGTGGCCATTGTGGTTTTTGGCCCGAGCAAATTACCCATGCTTGCAGAACATCTAGGCAAACTTGCCCGTCATTTAAACCGGTTAAAAGAGCAAGTGACTACTTTTTGGCAAAACCAATTAAGCGAACAGCAACTCAAAGAAAATACACGCAAAGCAGAAAAAGCAGATGCTGCTTATCAGCAAGAAGATAAACCCTCCTGATTTAAATCCCTCCAATACCTGCGAAGCCAATTATTAGCCTGAAGCCAGTCAGTCTCTCGACTCCCTCTCTAATAACAAATCGTGCCCCTGAGCGTATCTATGCCCGACTTTTCAGGGGCAAAGAAACCTCTACCTCACTGCAAGAGCGCATTGAATCACGCAAAAAACGGTACGCAATAACACTTGAGAACCAGACACGAGCACGATTTGTTCAGTGCCATTTTTTTATACCTGCAAAACCAGCGACTACTCATCATCCTGTTAAAGTTCTCTTAAGCATCGAATGTTAAAATAATGCTCATATAGATTAATTATTTAATATCGAGATATCATGTTTTCCAAACAAGAAGTCGAATCCACAGAAAGCAATATTGTCTTAACAGCCCTTCCTTATGCTGCTAATTATTCGAAATTTTGCTCTCCTTTTAACAATCCTTTCGATAATGCCAAAGCCGTTTTGAGCAACTACTGTTCGAGAGATTGGCTTCAATGGGCCCCTAAAGGTCCCCTTCAACGTATGGGTAAAAATCGCTCTGCAAAGAATATAAAAGCTGTCGATGAGATATTAACTAATCCTGATCTTACTTCAGTAACCATGCTTGTTGATTCAATTAATAGCCAGGTTCAAGATTATTCTGAAGATAGCTCTTTGCTAAAACGTTTGGTATTTATTTGTGCCATGGCAAACATTCCCTATCAAATCGTTAAGAAAGATAAGAAGTTAGTTTTAGAATTACTTGAAGCCCCAGCATTAGGCCTGGTGAGTAACAGTATACAAACAACTACAATGACAACCGATAGTTCAGGCTTGTTACTGCAATCTTACAGACAATACCCTCTTCACCCTCAATATACTAAATCTCAAGTAATTGCCTCCGAAGATCTCGATTATAAAGGCGTTATGGTCACTAATGATCCCGCCATGCTAACGCCAAATAAGAACTATCTATACGTTGTTACTTTAGAAGGCGAAGTCTGGTTTGCACCTCAATTTAACGGCCTAACTAAATTAACCCACGGAGGCTTGGCTCGCCAGGCACAATTACTCTCTGGCGGGTCCAACGGAAATGCTGTTCTTAGTGCCGGTGCCATATCACTTGGCCACAATGATGCCATCTTTAATTTAGCGAGCGGTCATTTCCAACCGGAATTCGGAGCCTATATACCTCTTATTGAAGCCTTAATGGATAAACTTCCTGGTTATAAGTTACTGTTACAAAGGACTTATTACAAAAGTTTAGACGAGCGCACTTGCGTGGAGGCTTCATTGGATTTAGTAGAAGGTATAAGAAATCTTAAATTAAACACACTCACCTATTTACAGCAAGTTAGATCTAGTCCTTTAGTTGCGATTGCCCGGAAAATTTTTCTAAGCATCAACACGGCCGGAGCTGACTACAAAGAGGAATCTGTTGTATTCAGTGAGGAAGAATTAGAAGCGCTGTTTAAAGACAAGGAATTGAGCAAAATCGTCTGTGAGTCTTTGGATTATTGCCCGGAAGCAATTCAGGAATATGGCAAAAAGCTGTTACCAAGAGAAGAAACGAACTTCACTCTTTAATTGCTCGCTCGGCCAGCTCTACCTAACCAAATCGTGGTTCTGGCCGGTGACAGTAAGGTGCTTTGCTGTGTTTGCTGTAGTAGTCCTGGTGATAACCTTCAGCAGGCCAGAAAGGCTGTACTTCCAATAAGCGGGTAATTACATTGTAACCACGTTCTTGTAGTAATTTAATCAATATCTGTGCGTCTTCCCGTTGTTCTTCATTGTAATAAAAAACCGCACTTTTATATTGGGGACCGATATCAGGACCTTGTCCTGTGCGTTGCGTAGGATCATGGATTTCAAAGAAACGTTTTAGAACCGTGTAATAATCTGTTTTCGCCACATCATAAACCACTCTTGCCACTTCATAATGCCCTGTATCGCCGCGACAAACCTGTTCATAACTCGGATTGATAACTGAACCACCGGAATAACCTACCTCAACCTTAAGTACCCCTGGAACAAGGCGTAAAAAATGATCAACCCCCCAAAAACAACCACCCGCAACAATCGCCTCTTCCGTATCCAAAACCTGATCATCAGCCACAAAATCAAGGGACGCCGAATTCACGCAATGGCGAAGATTTTTGTGGGTAAAATACTCGCCAGTGAAGACGTGCCCTAAATGCCCATCACAGCGGGCACAAAGTATTTCCGTCCGTTGGCCATCCTTGTCCGGGATTTGTTTGACCGCCTGAACAATATCATCATCAAAACTGGGCCAGCCACAGCCAGAATGAAATTGGCTTTGGGCACGGAAAAGAGCCAGGCCGCAACGGCGGCAAAGATACGTTCCGCTTTTTACCAAATGGTCAGTATATTCACCTGTATTGGGATATTCAGTTGCTTTGTTACAAATGATACGTTTGGCAGCAGGAGTTAAACTGGCTGTCTTATCAAGATAATTGCTCACAGATCCACCTCTTAAACAGAAATCGAGCCTTTAGCCGTCAAAGGCGGAAGACAAATTCCGCCTGTTAAAATCCTCTTGTAATCTACTTAACACGATTACAAATTTTATCGGCCATATACCCGATTGCACCAGCATAGTAGATAGAATTATTGTAGCGCAAAATCATCTTATAGTTAGGATAAGCGAGGAAAACTGGCCCGCCATTCGGTTGTACGATGCTGGCCTCTAGCTCCTGGTGAGGTAAAGGTTGGCCATTTTCTGTACGCACACCTAGCGCATTCCACTCACTGACTGGCTTGACAACCGCTTTCCCCTCTAATTTCATATCAAATTTCGGAGGGAGTTTCACTTGGATAGCCCAAGGCTGACCAGTTTGCCAACCATTCTTTTTCATGTAATTTGCAATTGATGCGAAGACGTCTGCTTTGCTTTCCCAAATGTCTTTACGACCATCACCATCATAATCGACAGCAAATTCTAACCAACTGGAAGGTAAAAACTGTGGTTGACCTGAGGCGCCAGCCCATTCTCCTTTGAAATGCTGTAAGGTTACATGACCATCATTCAAAATATGGAGTGCCAGGAATAATTGTTTACGGAAAAAATCCCGTCGATTGGAATCATAAGCCAGGGTTGCTAACGACTTAATGACTGGAAAATTACCCATGTAGGTGCCATAGCTACTTTCCATTCCCCAGAAGGACACAATAAAGCAGGGATCAACACCGAAATGCTGGCCAATTTCATCTAATAATTCTTTATTCTTGTTGTATTGCTTACGCCCCATCATAATTCGGTAATTATCGGCACGAGAATGCAGATATTTACTAAATGTTAATCGATGCTCAGGTTGCGAACGCGCCAGGCCTTTTACCTGGCGGCTTGGCTCACGAATATCCGCAAAGGCTTGATCAAAAACCGTAGAAGAAATACCTTGCTCCAGCGCCTGTTGCCTGACTTCAGCAACCCAGCTATTCCAATTCTGTTGGGCAGCCATAAGCCACTGTGATAGCATCAATAGGCCTAAAGTTGCCGCACGACGTCCCCATTTTTTCATGACCATTCCCCTTATTGTTATTCTTGCTACTACCAAATCAATAAGAACGCTTCTTTTTGACCAATTAGCACTGTATTTAGCTCACAGCAAGAAGTTGAAAATTTATACAAGCAGGAATCATGCCTGCAAGCGTCGCATACACCAGTATACAACTAACCGAAGAGAAGGCCCAAGATCACTCGTTAGTGATATCAAATCTAACAAATTGCATGATACATCTTGTCTCTTAATCAATAGGATCCTAAGCCGACGTATTTTACATTCTCAAAAAAATAAATACCTGCGTTCCTTCGCTTAATAACTTGATTTTACTTTAACAGGCGAATTATGAGCGACAAATCATGAATAGATCTGCCGCGATGATAAATTCAATTGCCTTTACTATTCCCTTTTGACTGTTGAAACAAGAATTTCCTCTTTGTTTTGCACCAAATGCTTCGCTAAACGACTGTTTTAGTGCTACTTTGTAATTAGAAGTCTGAAAATTATACAACCCCAAGGAAGGGCAATGGCTGGATCAAAAAATAAAACTTCAAAAGTACGACGATTATCAAAATCACGCCCGACAACCATAATTCCTGGTTATCCTGAGCGAGCGTCTTCCTTTAAAGAGGCCAGTGAGTTAGTTGTTTTTTTTAATCTCTTTGATCAATTTTTTCAGGCAAATCTTGCTAAAATATCTGCCGGAATAAGTCCCGCAGCCCTCAGCACGGCTTATTTTTCCTGGCTAGCCCAGTTAGCGCTCTGCCCAGGCCGCTTAACAGAACTGGCGCTTTATCCACTTCTCCATACCGAAGATTGCGGCAACAAAATTCTATGCGAAACCAGACCAGGTAACGGCCGTGATGTAAGATTTCATACCGAAAATTGGGAATCCCTTCCTTGGCGTTTTTGGGCTGAGGGCTTTCTCCAAATTGAAGATTGGTGGCGGCGTGCGACCACCGATATTCCGGGGTTACCCGAACATGTCGAACGAACGGTTGCCTTTTGCATTCGACAAATCATGGATGCTTTATCACCTTCCAATTTTGTATTGACTAACCCTAATCTCTTTTATGAGACAATTCGCTCAAATGGCCTTAATTTAATTCACGGAACTAAACTCGCCCTACAAGACACCCTGGAAAGATTAATCGGTTCGCCGCCAGCTGGCATTGAACACTTTATCCCTGGCAAAACGGTGGCTATTACACCTGGAAAAATCGTCTTTCGTAATCATTTGATTGAGCTCATCCAGTATAAACCACAGACCCAAACCGTTTTTAGAGAGCCTCTCTTAATATTGCCCGCGTGGATTATGAAATATTATATTCTCGACCTCTCGCCGAAAAACTCCATGGTGAATTGGTTTGTTAGCAAAGGACATACGGTCTATATCGTTTCCTGGCGCAACCCAGATAGCAAGGACCGTAATTTAGGCCTGGATGATTATTATCGCTTAGGGGCTATGGCAGCAATTGATGCCGTTTCCACCATTCAACCAAAAACCAAAATTAATCTTATGGGCTACTGTCTCGGTGGTACCTTAGCGATGATTACTGCGGCAGCAATGGCCAGAAATGGTGATGAGCGCCTTAACAGCCTCGTATTATTAGCAGCACAAGGCGATTTCAGTGAAGCAGGAGAACTGATGCTCTTTATCACGGAAAGCCAAGTCTCTTTTCTGAAAAATATGATGTGGGGACAGGGTTATCTCGATACTAAACAAATGGCTGGCTCTTTCCAGATGCTCCGCAGCTATGACTTAATCTGGTCAAAAATGGTGCATGATTACATGGCGGGTACTCAACGCGGTCTAATTGATCTGTTAGCGTGGAATGCCGATGCCACGCGCATGCCCTATAAAATGCATAGTGAATATTTGGAAAAGCTTTTTCTCGATAATGATTTTTCTGCCGGGCGCTTTAAAGTTGAAGGCATGCCTGTAGTCGCTGCAAATATTCATTTGCCCGCCTTTATTGTTAGCACAGAAAAAGATCACGTCGCCCCCTGGCGTTCGGTCTATAAAATTCATTTGATGATCAATGATGATATTACTTTTGTATTAACCGAGGGAGGGCATAATGCCGGAATAGTTAGTGAGCCAGGACGTAAGAATAGAACTTACCGCATCCATAGGCACAAGAAAGATACAACCTATATTGATCCAACTAACTGGCTCGAAATTGCAACAATCAAACACGGCTCATGGTGGCTTGCCTTACACCATTGGTTGGTTCAACACTCTAGCACAACACGGGTCTCCCCCCCAAAACTGCCTGACTCCCTTCCTGCTGCTCCCGGCAGATATGTCTTGCAGAAATAAAGCATTATTGCTTATATTGCTCCATAAACCAATGGGGTTACGGTTGGTGTTTATAGCGCATTCTTAACGGCAACCTGGATTGATTCATGAAGAAAACAACCCGAAGCCTACCTTCAAAAACACCAACCGTCTTCGGTATATTTTTACTTTTCCTCAAATTAGGCTGCACTTGTTTTGGTGGCCCTATTGCTCATCTCGGCTATTTCAGAGATGAGTTTGTTCTACGCCAAAAATGGTTAACCGAGCAATCCTACGCCGATTTGGTTGCCTTATGTCAATTTTTACCGGGTCCAGCCAGTAGTCAAGTGGGTATTGCTCTGGGTTTATCACGTGCCGGACTTAAAGGTGCAATAGCAGCCTGGCTAGGTTTTACCTTACCATCAGCTATCATAATGCTAGTATTTGCCATAGCGATGACTCACCTGCAAACTGCGAATAATAATTGGCTGCATGGTTTGAAGGTAGTTGCTGTTGCAATTGTTGCCCAAGCATTGTGGGGAATGGCAAAAATCTTAACGCCTGATGGGATTCGTGTAAGTATTGCCCTTGTCGCTGCAATAATTACCTCGTTAATCGTTGGCATTTTAGGACAAATCATTGTTATTTTGGGAGGCGGTCTATTAGGCTGGTGGCTACTCACGCCACCAACCCAGCTACCTCATCGTTCGCTGGCAGTCCCCATCAATAAAAAGCGTGGTTTGGTATGTTTGACTCTCTTCTTTCTTTTGCTTTTTCTATTACCCGTGCTTGCCTTAGAAACTAAGAATTATGCGACAACGTTATTTGCTGGATTCTATCGTGCCGGAGCCCTTGTGTTTGGTGGCGGGCATGTAGTTTTACCCCTACTACAAACATTGGTAGTTCCTTCAGGTTGGGTAACAAACAATCAATTTCTTGCTGGTTACGGAATAGCTCAGGCCGTACCAGGTCCTCTCTTTGCTTTCGCTGCCTACCTAGGGGCTCTATCCACCCAAACACCGGCAGGCTGGATAGGTGCTATTATTGCTCTAATCGCCATATTTTTACCTTCCTTTTTGCTAATCACAGGGACCTTGCCTTTCTGGGAAGTCTTACGTAACCATTTTGTTATTCAACGCGCAATGCTGGGAGTAAACGCCGCTGTGGTTGGCCTCTTATTGGCTGCCTTTTATAACCCCGTATGGACAAGTGCTATTTACAATCTCGCCGATTATTTTCTGGCAGTAGTTTGTTTTCTATTATTGCTTTTCTGTAATATACCTTCCTGGGCCGTTGTTATTTTTGCAGCGGTTGTTACCGGACTAGGTTGGCCTTAAACGGTTATCAGGATGAGTTGCCGTGAGACAACTATTAACAACCCACCCTGTCTCCCAATCAATCAATATTTATCGTATAGGAATAGGTATTAAATCCATCATAACTGAGTCCCTTATACTCCATCCCACTACAGGCAGCCCTAATAGACGGGTGCATCATATACGGGCCATCTTTAATATCCAATATACACCAATGATAATCATCATAAGCGACCCCAACGTGAGCATAACCTGTGTTGCAGGTATCCGTATCTCTAATTTCAAAGCTACGAGGCCCGATTATTAAAAGGTTTAAATCCTGATTATTGTTGGCACTGCGGATATAAATACCTGGATGGGTACTGCTGCTTAAATGAAAATAATCTTTATAACCGCAGAAAAAAGTACTTCGCTGTGTAGAGGCCTGTACATTGGAAAGAAACAAGCCGGCAAGTAAAACAAACACTATCCTCTTCATAATTCACGCCCCTGTGTTAAATGAAAGCACGCGAATTATATGTAAATGAACCCTGTGAAACAACTGATATTGCTTAAGTAATCATTACAAAGTATCAGGGCAAGAAAAAGCATTCTTTTTTAGTCATAGAACATTTGCCCTTTTTAAAGAAAACAATATAAGTCAGAACTCTTGTAGAAAAACCTGTTTCTCATCCAAACAGTAACACCTACCCGCAATTTAAGTCATTAAAGTTTCAGTAAACGCTGAAAAATACTTTTTTTTTCAGTCGTTTTTTCCTCAATCCCTAGTTCTTTCAAATTGTTAATCAATTCTTTATAGGGCTCTTCTTTGCCATTAAGTTTTTTTTTCATTTCATCATTCACAGTAACCACATCCTTCAAGGTCTGGGACAGTACAATAATATCGGGGCCTGAGTGACTATTAATTTCACGGCTTTTTTCCATAGAACTCTGCGCTTCACTTAAATCATGTAGCAATGTTTCCTTCTCGGCATTATCGTGAAAAACGACTAGCTTGCTAGGCTCAATCACCATTTAAATTGAATACAATAAAAAAATCCGTAAACTGTTATTTTTCACAATTTCAAGGGAATAGTAGTCAAATGC
>NZ_LNYB01000011.1 GCF_001467625.1 Legionella feeleii | reverse complement strand
AGTCAATCCAGCTGCATTTTTAGCTTTAAACCCGTTAAAAAACAAACTGAAACAAGAAACAAATTCTGAGCGAAAAAAAGCGGCAGAAATAATGATTTACGCTATGGAAGATGCGATTGTTGAATATTATAAGGGTAAGGATAAAAATAAATTCAATCAAGACGTCGCTCAAGCGATAAGTACAGCATTGCCTGTTCTAGAACAGCAGACGGGATGGAAAAAAGTGATTGATGCTGTTGTCAATGCCGTTATGAATTTCATCTGCCCTAAAATAGCAGAACAAAGCCAAGGAAAATCAACCTATCGCTCTTTCTTTTTTGCCAACCCAAATCCGGCTGCAAAAGAAATTGAGGATGTGGAACAGAATATTTCTAAGA
>NZ_LNYB01000010.1 GCF_001467625.1 Legionella feeleii | reverse complement strand
TTTGAAGACGGAGTGCAGGTTGTTGAACAATCGGACTGGAAGGCCGCTTGATGATATTTTGCTCATACACCAGAATTGACAATAACTCTTCTCTAACTCCTTGATTGCTCCAAGAGTGAGATGATCTAAAACATTAATTCCGTACCCTATTATATTAATTTGTTTCATTAAATTTTATTCTTTCAAATTTGGCGAATTTATACTTTTTTAATCTACTAAAAGCAAGAAGCCTTCCTTTGAAATGAATATCCACACAATATGGCATTAATGAACTTCATAGAGCACGATTTTATTAGTCACATAACTTTTTAAAGAAAATCAAACCAAAGTTAAGAATCCACCACATTTTCTAACTGGTTAAGCGATCGCTTTTTCTTGAGAGAGCCATTTTTGCTTCTCTTCTACTGGAACAATGGTGCAATACCCTTGTTCAGCGGAGTAAATTATCACAGCATACCCCTGCTCAAGTCTTGTAAGAAGCTTCCTCTTCACCGTAATCGTTTGCCTCGCGAGTAAGTAGGGTCATGATTAAATTCTCTACGGCAAGTTCAGATAGCAGGTGGCAATCAATTTCAATCATGATTTCGCAATCACACGCGTTACCACACCCCAAATCACCACGTGCTGCTCAGGGGTAATCGGGATTGGTCGATAAGAACTATTTTCCGGCAGCAATTGCATGCCCTTGCGGTCAATACATAACCGTTTTACTGTCAGCTCGCCATCAACAGCAGCAACCACTATTCGGCCATGGGCAGGCTCAATGCCTTTATCAACAACCAGGATATCTCCTGACTGAATACCCGCATTTATCATCGAGTCACCGGAGGCAATGACAAGAAAGGTCGACAATGGGTGTTCAATAAGGTCACGGTCTAAATGTAGGGTCTGGTCGATAGTCTCATCAGCAGCCATGGGGTAACCTGCTGAAACTTTGCTTGCATACAAAGGCAGTGCATAAGTTTGAGCCCCCTGCCTAAGGAGGGCCTGGCCATGGATGATTTCGGGGTATTGGGAACGGCTAAGCATCGACAACTTATTTTCCAGCAATGACGTTGTTTTATTTTAAACGAAAAGCAGCCAGGCTGACAGCAGTTAAAAATCTGCTTGCCTTTGCATTGAATTGAGGTAGAAGTGCCGCAAGAGCAGGAGTCATCAAGCCATTAACAACCTGGATTGATTCCCGAGTAAGGGAGAGTCTATACATTACGGAAGAAAATGACCATTGAGACAGCCTGATTATTGCTTCACTTTATATGCACGCAAATTCATGACCTTAAACTGCTTTGGGAGAAAGGAAGAAATCCTATTAGGTAGGTAACAGGATCCCATTACTGTTACCTACATAAGATGGCGCCCATTAAAGAGTTTGGTCTATTTGCCAGGTTAAACCACTTATTACGAAGCAGCCAGGAACAGGGACTTTGAGGACAAAATAATCTCTACGAATTAACTAGCTGATCCCATTTTTTTCTTTCAAGCATGGCACTTGCTTGAGAAAAAAATGGTTTATTAGCCCATAGATCCCAATCACCGATAATGTAAATACGATCCGTTGCACGAGTTAGGGCTACGTTGAGCAAATTAGGTTTACTACTCGCCCAGCGTATGGCGCCTGTTTGTTCTTTATCAGCACCCAGAACAAAAATTACTTTCTCGCTCTCTTTACCCTGAAAAGTATGCACTGTCCCAATGTGTCGATGCAACCATCGTCGCATGTCACTATTAGTAGGTATTGGAATATTTCGATCAATTTTATCTATCCAATGGTCTTGATTTTGAATTAAAGCTCTAAGGTGTTTTCGTATTCGTTTAAAAGGGGTAATGATAAATAATTGAGGTAATCCCCTATCATGGTTGTAAAACCAAATAAATAAATGCAGAAGACATTCAGCTTGCGCAGGGACAAATTGCTTATCACTGGCAATACCGCAGACATCGAACCAGAAACTCGCTGGCAATTGGACATTAGTCGAGGCGATAACTTTTCGTGCATTAATCATTTTACTTTCATAAGCAATTTGATTCGCTATAGAAAACATGGGGTCAAGACAGCGTCTGTGGACTAATAAAGGAATTCCTATCCATTCCTCTTGTTGATTGATTTGCATCCTACTGCCTAATGGACTTGCTAGATCAGCTAGTTTTTGAATAGATGTGCTATGGGGTAGCCAGCAAGGATTAACTTCAGGAAAATGATGCTTCGCGACTCCTTCAATTAAATGGGGCGGTACGGTCATTATAGGTTCAATTTGACGCGGATCACCTACCACTACTGCTTTTTTACAACGCCAAAGCGCGCCAACAGCGGCCTGAGGAATAGCTTGGCCTGCCTCATCTATAAGTAACCACCCCAAAGATTCCGCACCCAGATTTTTAAACTGACGACCGATAGAAGCAAAGGTAGAAGAAGCCACTGGAATCATCATAAATAAAGACTGCCATATGACCAATTCATCAGATGATATTAATGGATGCTTTCCTTCCAATAATGCTTTAATGGCAAATAAATTACCAGTGAAATATTTCTTTTGCAGTGCTTCAGCCAACCATGCCTGGTGAAGTTGCAATGCCTGAATAAATAAAATACTACGTAGCTCATTGAACTCAGATGATTGCCAATAACTTATAATGTGATCATTTTCAGTAATGCTACTTCCAGGAATATTTACTCCTGGACAATTCAATTTTAATTGTTCATAACGCTTCTTTGTTTCTCGTTGTTGCATTTTATAATGATTTAGCAACTCTTGAGCAACATTATAGGCATTTTGTTTATCAACTTGAGTTTTTCTTATTTGTTGAATTTGCTCTTGTAGCTGCACTAATGCTTCCGATAAGTGCAAACGTCTGGTTTGTAAATTTTGTAAGACTTGCTTAAACAATTTCATTTCTTTTGATCGTAATAGCCTTTTCCAAAATGAAGGCTTCAAGCTGAGCTGCTGCGTCACCTCACGAAACAAAGAGCATTGATGATGCTCCACTTCCTCTAGTGATTGCTCTGCTTTTAATTTATCACCAACTAATTGAGCTAATTCACGTTTTAAGTCCGTGACTAACTCATTCTGTTTAGTTGTTTTCAGCCCCCATTCATCATTAACAATCAATTCATGAAGAAGAGCCAGTTCCTGGAGTTTTTGCTGGTAGTTAGTTACACTTTTCAAAGCGTGTGTAAAAGCCGTTCTTGCTTGAACAAAACTACAGCCTTTATAATGAGTCCGCCACTCCCAGATATTTAAATAATCACCAGCCTGGATGCGCTGAGCTGAGTCAGTTCCAGTATCGGGACTAAAAAAGAATTTTTGAATAAACTCTTCCCGATTAGCAGAATTCCCTAATGCAACCGCGATCAAACCCCATGGTTGTAAGGAGGGCTGCACGTGTCCAACTTTCTGTTTGTAATGATTGGCTGAAAGCTTAGCAGCTACTTGTCTTAGGTAGTAGCATGATTCCGTAAATTCTTCCCCGAGGCTGCTTTTCAAAGGTAGTTCACGGGTGATATTCTCAACCGCGGTATTATTTGAAGATACCACCAACATTTCAAAACCCGTCAACTCAGGTTTCAAAATATTAATAACGATGTCATCATCACCTATTACTATTCCTTTTCGATCAGAAAAACAGGCTTTAACTGAAGGAAAATCAGCCAATACAGAAGCCCTTTGTACTATATTTTCCGCAATGATGTCTTTTAATAAGGTGGTCTTACCAGTTCCTGGAGGACCATTAGTAGCAACAATAGCCTGGGTCGTGCATGCATGAAAACTTTGATTAATGCAAAGTTGCTGCATGATGCTCATCATATTGGTTTTAGGGGCAGGCCAGCGTCCTCTATTGCTTTGGCTTGGTTTTAACTGATCTAATAAAAAAGATTGATGTTGATCGCTTTGAATATCTATTTTTTCTTCACAACCATTAATATACAATCCCAGGATCTGATGATCGGTGTTGGCTAAACTATTTAATACTCTTTCCATATCTTGGATAAAAAAACTATTAAGGATCTGTAAGGGTTCATCCTTTTCAATAATAATTTCATCTGCTGCAATCTCTTGAGGACTAGGAATACTCGGCATACTGGCTGATATTGCTTTGGTTATCGGTTTTATATGGCTGTCTTGCCTTGCTGGAATGGGCTCAATTTTTACTACAAAAGGAAAATTTGGTGAGTATCGAGCCCATTGGCATAAAATTTTGAGTAAATTAGTAAGCATTACGGCATCGAACCGTCCTTCAGAAACCTCCGTTTGGGATTTTTCAAATTGTGCTTCTAGTATTTTGAATGCAGTTTTTAACAAATTCATATCTTGGTCGAAAGTGGACTGAGATAATTGGTCAAAATCTCCTGATTGTAACATTCCCATGGCCCAAGGAAGGGTTGATACCGAAAAACCACTCCATTTTGGGAGACCTTTTTTATCAATAAATAATCGAGCGAAGCAAGTTAAGCCTTCATCATTCAGATTTTCCTCCACTTCAATTATGTTTTGCTTTTGGTATTCGAGTGGAAAATGACGGATGCTCAACGCAGATAATTCTTTTTTATCAAAAGGCATTAGATACAATTGATAGTGAAATAGTCCGGTGCCATTTAACCAAGGGAGTAGGTGATTTGCTTTATCGCTTTGTAAGGTTGCTAAGCTAATATCAATGGATTGCTCACCGCGAGATAGGGCGTCATCTAAATTAAAAGGAGAAAACCATTCGAGCTGATGCCAGTATCGTAATACCTGTAAACACGTTTCCCTTGATGTCGTCAGGTTATCACTTCTATCCACAATAGACATTTGAATGGTTGGCATAATAAAAAAAGCGAGTCTAACATAGATAACAATTGGAATATAATAAAAATAGGAGCGTTTTACTCAATCTATATTTTATCGTGGGCTGTTCTTTATAATCTCTTATTCGATCATCGTTTGTGCCGTTTTAAACCAAGAAGCGATGCCATTATCCTGGCTTATTGCAGTCTATTTTTTAGTTCTGCATCTATTTCACGTGGAAATCCAAACGGATTCTTTTTTATAGCGGGTTTACGCGGCAAGGATTTCTTCAGAGATAACTCCGATGACCAGGATTTAAGAAGTATTAACCCTTTTTAAAGAGGTTTAATGGATTCGCTGGCGCAAGACAGGCCATCAATCGGTCTGCCATTCCTTCAAAGGATTGTTTGGCTTGTTGATTTGGGGTGGTTGGATGAACACCACTGACTGCATTGGTCTTCTCCAGAAGAGATTGCAATGGGTTTAAGAGAGTTTCCTGTAAATCAGGTTTTCCTCGACCACCCAGTAATGCTGTAATTGCCTTATAATCGCTCATACTCAAAGACCTTTATTTTCTCATATCAGATTAGCAGAGCGAGTTATTGTCAATTCTGGTGTATGAGCAAAATATCATCAAGCGGCCTTCCAGTCC
This sequence comes from Legionella feeleii, assembly GCF_001467625.1. Classification (GTDB taxonomy): domain Bacteria; phylum Pseudomonadota; class Gammaproteobacteria; order Legionellales; family Legionellaceae; genus Tatlockia; species Tatlockia feeleii. The sequence goes on along the minus strand of NZ_LNYB01000010.1, from coordinate 33 downwards.
GATTGTTCAACAACCTGCACTCCGTCTTCAAAC
>NZ_LNYB01000009.1 GCF_001467625.1 Legionella feeleii | reverse complement strand
TCCTTTTGTTGATTATGTTCTTGGCGAACAATCAACAGGATACGCCACCTAATTTATTTTTCACATACACCAGATTCGAGCATAACTCACTGGGGTGTCTAAATCTATTAGACCACGTCAATTTACCATTCATTCATCTGCAATAGTAATCGTGAGCCATATTTTTGTGTTAGGAAAGTTGTAGGTCATATTAAACTTTATTGCAATGTTCCTCGCTGTATCGAAAGATTACAAGAATTTAGTAGGTACCATCCTGAGCTTGTGCCTCCTGATTTTTTTGACAATACGCCATCACTACAAAAAACCGTGCATGCCTTTTGTAACCATCTATGTGAATTAGGCATGCTCGAATTTTCTGGGGATGAGAAAGATTATCAGTTTCACATTATAAGCAAAATGCCAGCCTACGCTCATCAAGCAAGCGTAGCCATGGTGCAGCCAAAGGCGTAACCAAGGTTTTTACAGTATGAAACCTTGATTCCGTTTCACTACATCAAGTCTACTAGCTGTTCTCTCGGGAATAATTTGGTTACGTTGAAAGATTTGAGTTGGGGATATTAAATTCACTCGAATGTTGGGTCGCGACCCAACCTACATGAAAGATAGAAATGAATTTTAATTTGGTGGAGGCGGCGGGAATTGAATTCAATTCCTGTGGTGTTGATTTTATTGATGAAATTTTTGGTTTATTTTAAATGTACCAACAAAAGTACCAACAAATATTTTTGATATTGAAAGATACTGCTCATTTGTTAATAACAAGACTCTTTCATTCACAATGATTATTAAAGCCCACGCGACTCATTGAACAAAAAATAGCGTGGGCATGTTTAAATCAATAAATCAGCAAAGCCTGATTTTAATTGTCCCAGGCAACACCCTGCTCCTCTTCTCTAATGGATTCGGAATCAATCTGGGATTTAAGATTAGTTAAAGTTCTCTTCACCCATTGTCGCACTTTCCCCTTAGGATGATTCTTAATAAGAGTAAAAGGATATTCGTAACGAATATAATAATTTATTGGTGCTCCAGACCAACTAAAAGTATGCATATTTTTATCTAATGCTCTTAATACGTCATCATACTCACCAAACTCATCTATCAGCCATTTAGTAATTTGGTGAAACTCACATTTTGTTGATATATCAGATTTTTGATTTTCAAGAACCGGTATTATGCTTGCAATAAAAGCCGCCCCAACACTGCCATGGGCGTGACACCACGTATATAACATATCTTTTGGAAGACTTAATATCGGTGGATTGTGGCTATTATCAAACGACAGATTGCTACCAAGAGCCAGCTCCAAATGCCAGGCATTTATTTTATCAGAAATGATTGTCTTGCTTATGATTGGCCAAACGATCTGTGAAAAATCTGCTAATAATATTGGCAGCAATGGTTTAATAAAATCAATTATCAACCCTGTTTCTTTGATAACTAAATGCTTGGCAAGAGTTTTTGCAACAACTTGTGCATCTGTATCCTGAGCACCTTTCAGAAGAAGCCATTTTATCATTTCAATAAACTCAAATGAATCTCGTTGAAAACTGCTTTGAGTTTTCAATTTTTGGCCTAAATATTCAGCAGCATTAATAAGTTGAGGTCGTAAGTTTTCCAAACGAACTTTTTGATCATGAGTGTACATGCTCATTAAGTTAAGGCCTACAAAATAATATTGGCTATCCATTTTAAATAACTGATCAAACAATAACGCTACGGTTTTAGGAGATAATTTTGAAAGAACGCCACCATAAGCCCATTGATGGATTGCAAACGAAGGTATTATCAAATCCTTCAATAGTTTACATATTAATATAATGTCATGCTCACAAATACCAGCCACACAAAATACTAATGGCAGGCCAGGAGCCAAGTCAGGAGATGTTGAGGCTCGTTGTTTAAATTTTTCATAAGCGTGCGGATCTTTTTTAGCGAGGGTAGCGTAATATCCTGCCAGAAGAGAAAAATTTCGATTAGCCGGAACGACAGACTCAATAGCTCCAATTATATGCCTTTCCCACAAAGTAGAGTCTTGTACATATTTGGCAAGAGCTCGACCAAACCATACTGCCATGCGTTGAGAGCCTGAGCTTAATTCTGGCAAAAATTGTAATAAAATTACTTCATGATGCATTAAGTCTCTAACAAGCTGTTCAATAGTTTCGATTTGCCGCTTAGAACGCTCTTCAAAATCCAGCTTTTCATTTGCAGGATAATCCCAAGGCATTTCTGTTACAAGAAAACGTAGGCGATCATTTATGTTGGATGGAGCAAGCTTGGCAGTTAAGTTCTTAACTGAAGTATAATTTTCATTATCATTCGTATTGAGGTCATATTTAAGGGCATCGTTAAGAGAATCTAAAGCTTCAGGCCAATAAGAATGACTTTTTGAAACCTCATCTACCCATTTTTCTACCTCAATAATCAACCCTCTGAGAATAAATATTCTAAATTGGCTACCCAATCCAGATCTTGCTCGTTCACCAATTTCATCATTTCGTATAGCTAACCTCACTACTCTATTTGCACATTCTTTTACATAACCCAACACCTCGTCGGAACAGGCGGGTGCCCAGGATTTTAATACAGGACGACTACCCTGTATTTCTGGCCCAATCCAGCGGAAGAGAGAATCAGTTTTAGTACCCTCCAGTAATGCTTCCGTTGCTAATAAAAGTTGTTTCGAATCACTACTTGTTAAAATATTATCTAGAAATTGCAATCTTAATTCTGGGCCTGTCTCTGTATTAGCTAAACTGACAGGGAAAAGGGATTTGAACTTAGTAGTGGCATCATTTCCACTAAACTTATTTTCAGTAAGAGCTAATTTGAGCAGTAGATTTGCCCCGTCTTCAAAGGTATTTTCAACGAAAGCTATTTTTTCAAGTGCCCAGATTAAATACCGACGCACTTCGATGGGTATTAGCTGGATTTCAGATAAACTCAAAGAATTTATTACATTATCTAATACAGTCACCACAACTTCTGCGTCCACTTCTGCTAGGCATGATAAAACCTCCATATTTCCATCTAAAGATATTTTTTCTAATGAATATAACGGACCATCAAAACGACATACATGTTTCACGACATCTTTGGCAATTCGGGTTGTATTAAGAAGTGCAAGTTGTCTTGCAGCGCGTTTTCGAAGAATTTTATTTAAAGAGCCAGTTAGTACTTCGTCCCAATTATCTTGACTCCATTGGTTCCACTGCTTTTCAGCCAAATTAAGTGCAACAGGTATTGGCTGAAGTATAATTAAACGGCCACGTTGTTGTGCTACCTGTCGGTTACACAAACTTTCAAAAGCAACATATAGATCATCAATCGTGTAATTATGAGCCAACACTATTATTTCTTTAAGATCACTATCAAGAGGTTTTTTGATTCCTAAAAGCCCAAACACGCTAAGTAATTGTGCAGCTATTTGTAGTAATTCAGGACGATGAGGATTCCGTCCTAAAATGATTTTTTCAATAAGGATACTATCGCTGGCCGAAGAAATAGATGTATTTCTATTCCAGGTAGAAGCAATCAACTGAGCTATTTGAGGAAATCCATTAGAAAATTTAACCAAGCGCTGGTGATCTTCTGCAGGAAGATTTGGTAAAATATTTTTGATAATACCATCTATTACTAAAGAATTAGCAGTACCTACCAAGACTATATCGTTTGAAAACTGGTAATTATTGGGTATCTCATAATCAATAGTGACAAGAGAAATTTTACTTCCAGACCGCTTAGCTATAGATACCAAATCAAGATGTGTCTCCTCAACACATTGATCGACAACGATTACTAATCTCGTTCCTATATCAACCAAATTTTGAATAATTTGCTTTACAATTTGAGATCCAATCTCTGATTCCACTCCATACAATACCAAATTTTGAAACGAACTGTTATCTTCATTTTCTAAATCAAAAGAACCAAGTGCCTCAAGTACAAGCCTTGATTTACCAATCCCAGATGGTCCCACTATCCGGATTACACTTTGCGGTATACTGATCGATGCTTGTAATCTTTTTTGAATTTCTATAAGTCGAGAGTCAGTAACCCAAATTGAATTATACTCATACCTGCCAGCCCAATGTTCCAAAGTTCGAAAAGGTCCAGCAATATTAGTGTGTGTTTGCTCTAGTACCCAAGTTGCCACAGAAGGATAATTATTGACCCAATTGGCGATTTGATCCGCATCAAGAAATTTAATGTTTGTATTGGATGCATTTAAACCAACCGCACATAAATTGGTAATTATTTCTTCCTGACATTCCTGTATTTTGCGTTTTGTGCATGCACGAGCGCAAAGCATAATATAGGCACCGCCTGCCTCCAGAACACTTGTAATCATAGGTTGAGCATTTCCAGCGGAAGTCAAAACATCCTTTCCAGCTTTTTTTGAATTAATATCTGTTGCTTTCAGTTGAAATTGACATAATCGAGAAGGAAGATATTTGGTATGCTCTGGACCGCCGGACCATTCTATTCTAGCGTCCTCTCCACCATCAGGTGCAGTAATGATTGAAGCTACGTGTATACCATCTTTCTGAATGTTATTGCTATGTGCTTCAGCATTCAGAAGCCGCCTTATCAGTTGAGTAAATTTATAAGGATTAAGTGCGGCAATGTGTTCTTTTGAACATTCAAATGGCAACAAGCTATCATTATCAATAGGCACTATTTTTCGTCCAGCTATTCTGTTTATAGCGCTGGGATCATCTTTTAATAATCTTAGTAATATCTGTATTGAAGATGCAGGTCTAATAATTCCATTTTCATATTTAGAAAAGGCTCGTGGTCCGCCTCCAATTAACTCTCCCGCCTCTGCTTGAGATAACCCTAAACTTTCTCTAATAAGTCTAATATCTTCTGGAGTGAGTTCTATGAATTTAGATTGTTTTTCTTTACTTGCAGTCATTTGAATAAATCCTTTTAAAAAAACACCACAATGGTGTAACACAAATACATATAACCATTATGGTGTTACGATGTCAATCAATAATTTGTTTTTATATATTTTAGGGACATAATTTCTCAATGACTCCTTATAAACAAATCAAACATATTAAATTAAAAAACGTGGCTTGATTAAAAAATAAGCTATTTATTTAGGATGTGCTACAGAACGCTGGTTTAGAGCATCGGAAGATTGGTTACTGACGTAAGTGTATGTATATCAATGTCAAGAACTTAGATAGAGCCAAAGCTTAGTGAGGAGTACAATTTTGGCCGCGTGCGCTACCTTAATCGCACATTAATCGCAAAGGTTATGATTTTCAACATTATGATACATTGAATTGATATCGCCTGCTTTGATTCGGAATTGACTTCTTCGTTTTTGTAAAGGTTTCGCTGTAGAAGCCTTTTCCAATTTTATAGCGGGATCATAATAAACTTTTCCAGACGCAATAGCTTTTAAAAATATAATAAAATCTGTTCCCTCGGCTAATTGAATAATGTTCCCGAAGTAATACTGCCGGCACGGTTCTGTTCTGCAGAGAGAGGGTATGTAAACACACTTTGCATGTTTTCTGTTCCAGTGAGTCATCATATCTTCAAATTTCCATACTGCGGCAATTTCGTTCATATCATTAATAAGATGGATACCACCATCTACATTTTCTATTTTAGAAGAAGTACTATTAAAACCTTCAAGCACCATTGTTAATCCTGTGGAAATTACGCGAGTATTGCACCTATAAATTCCACCAAAATTAATTCTGTCTTCACGACCATGTTTATCTTTATAACCAAACTTTCGTAAAAACTGTTCGACCCCATACTCTTTGTAAAATCCGGCTGTTGGTTCAGGAGTCATGAGTGTAATTGCTTTCGAAGAACCTGGTTTATCGAATGATCTGACATTATGCTGTTTCACTTCCCACCCATGAAAATCCGGGCCGGCTATTCCATTTGGATTAATCCCTAACTCTGCCTCAAGAGTATATCCTCCGCAATTACCTGAATTGCACTCCAGAAGGATACCCCCTCGACTTAACCTTTTAGAATCAATCCATCCTTTTTGATGAATTTTTCGCAATGTATCAAGTAATAAAATTCTGGATGTTTTACTATCATAATTATCAAACAGAATTTCATGAAATACGCCCGTTTTTTCATACTTGGATAAAGAAAGAGTTAATTCATTTGCTAATGGACTCCCTTGGTCTGCAGCATAAGAGATAATTTTTTTATCTTCTGTAACACCAAAAAATAAAATTCTTCCAGTTGTTCTTGAAGCGATTATTTTTGATGGCGATTGTTTGCAGCCCATTAATATTCCAGAGAGCCTAACCTCTGGATATTGAGGGTAGAATATTAGTTGTGCTTTTGGAGCTAGATATATTCCATTTTCATCAATCCACGAAAATAAGATATTTGCTTTGAAGCGGTCGTGCTTACTTCCCTGATTTCCTTTACTATCATCAGCATATACCCCCAGATTGGGTATGATATTTAAAGACGAATAATCGCCCCCGAGATAGATCTGATTTTTAGAGTTATCATTTGAAGCCAGAACCTTGGCATATAATCTGCTGACATTATTTTCTTTCATTAAAGATGTCAGCTTGTCCAGCGTGTCAATCAATGTAATATCCAGGATATAGTTAATAGATTCCCTGAATATTATCATATTCTGAATCACTAAATATCCACTGTTCAATTTTTGACATAAGATGAGAGAGATCCTGCTTGAATTTCCCTTTTAACGAGCACTCCCATATAACAAGCACTCGCCAGCCATTTTCTTTGAGTAATGCATAATTTTTTCCATCTCGGAGTGTATTAGACATAATCTTTTTTTCCCAGAATTCTTGTCTGGTTTGTGGCCATTTAAATAAGTGGCAATTATGACAATGCCAAAAGCATCCATTTATAAAAATTACAGCATTATATCTTTTTAAAATGATATCCGGTTTGCCGGGTAAATCCTTTCTATGGAGTCTATACCTAAAACCTCTGGCAAATAATTGTTGCCGAATCAGTAGTTCTGGCCGTGTATTTTTACTGCGAATACCGGCCATCATCTCTTTGCGTTTGGATTTATTTACGATGTCAGGCATTCTCGAGTGCGGTCTCTTTAAAATTCGCTGTGACCAGCGTATTAATATGAGGCATCATATGTTGAGCTACCGCTTTAACCACTGGGACAACAACAGCATTTCCAAATTGTCTGTAAGATTGCGTATCTGAAACAGGGATTTTAAATTTTTTCTCTTTTGGAGAGTCGAATCCCATTAATCTTGCACACTCTCTGGGAGTTAATCTTCTTGGATTTTTATCCGTGCCTTGATAAATTAAAATTTCAGAGCCATCCTTATGATATCTGGCTGATAGGGTACGAGCTACATTATCTGGTGTATTAAGACCAAAGCCAAAACCATTACCCTGCGCACGATGTTTTTCTGCATAAGCTTGCAAATAATTCCATAATTTATCTGAAAGAGTATATTTATCTGAAACCTGAGCACTTTCAGGAAGAGTATAAGGTGGTTCTGGATCTTCCAATCCATTCTGAGTATGCAATATTGTTGACAGTTTGGGGTGGGTTATTATATCCGGTATATCAAGGTCATCGAAATTAAAACCTGTATCTTCAATAAAACCAGCAATGAATATTCGCTCTCGATGTTGAGGCACCCATGCTCTTGCATCCAAAATTTTCCATTTAATATGGTAGCCAAGATCTTCTGTTAAAACTTTTTTGATAACCTGAAAAGTTTTTCCTTTATCATGACTAACAAGATTTTTCACATTCTCAAGTAGAAAAGCTTTAGGACGGTGATAATCAATAAGGCGAGCGACATCAAAAAAGAGTGTTCCTTGAGTTTCGCACGAAAAACCATGTTGACGCCCTAAACTATTTTTTTTACTGACTCCAGCCAAGCTGAATGGCTGGCATGGAAATCCGGCTAATAAAACATCATGGGCGGGAATCTCATGGGCTTCTATTTTTGTAATGTCACCGGCAACTTCGTGATCACAGTGATAATTCGCTTTGTAAGTAAGCTGAGAATACTTATCCCACTCACTGGTAAATACACATTTTCCACCAATCTCATCAAAAGCTTTGCGAAATCCTCCGATACCAGCAAAAAGATCTATAAATCTGAACATGTTATCTGGGGAGGTAATATTTTTATCTTTTGTTTTTGAGATCATAAGGTTAATGATTCCCTTTTTGGGCAGTGTCTCACCTCGCTCCCAACGATATACGGTACTTTCTGATATACCTAAAAAATCTGTGACTTCCGCAATTGTAAGACCACTTTTGACTCGAAGCTCTGAAAAATTATTATATTCTGGTTGGTTTTCCATCTTATTATTATCCATTATCAGGGAATTTATCTGTCATTATGGCACAAATATTCCTCGCATATATAATGTTATTATTTGAACAATAATAAATGGAATACGTTTTATTATTAAAAATTCTTACTCATTAATTCCCAAAGTTCGTTAATCCTTTCTTCTTTTTTTAATCTGTTAAAAACCTTAATAAACTCAGCAAGTTCATCTGATTCAGCATAAAAATAAGCCACAGGTAGATTTAGTACCGTTGCTATCCTTTTTAATGTTGAATAATCAGGGGTATGTCTGCCCATCTCATAATGATTCATACGAGCGCTTGCAGAAAACTGATCCATGCCAGCCTCAATACCTAATTTTTTCTGAGAGAAATTTGCCGCTAGACGTGCTTCCTTAAGTCTTTTACATAAAGGAGAATCATTCATTTCAAGCTCGCAAAAATATATTACAAGCTTAGAGAATCTAAGTTTTTACACCCTCTAGATACTTAGGAATCCTATACATATTATGATACATGGTGTATAGTGCGGTGAGTTGCTTGTTTAGCTCCAAATTAGAGCTATTAATCAGTCAACATCATTTGGTAAATCCGATCAGAAAATTCTGCGTACCAAAAAACCTTACACATACAATCAAATAATAATAAACAGGGATTTGTTAAAAAGAAGATTTTTCTGAGGAAATATCTTTGTGAAATCTAGCTGATTTATATAATTACTTGAGGTGCTCAATGAATAAGGCAATCAATTTAGTATTTAAAAAAACTAAAATATTACAATATGCTGCAGTTATATTGGCAAGTATCCTGGTGATTAGCATCTTTACTAATACCAGAGATATAAAAAAACCCAATAAGTCTACTGCATCAAAGGGCTATATTATGTCTAACAAAGAATTAGCCATTTTGAATATTATATTCAAAGAAGATATTGAGGCCTTTTCAAAAGGTGATGCTGCCTTATTAAAAGACGAATTGATATCTGCATCTGTCAAACAGATTGCACAGGATTATAATAATAATCAGGTTGCGGCTGATCAGCAGTATTACAAAAAACTATTATTTATTTCAGGGGAAGTCCAAAGTATCAACAGTGGATTAGGTAATACTCCTTATCTTTCTTTATATGGTGTAAATCCATTCTTATTACCACAAGCTCACTTTCAAAAAGGCAATACTCCAAAAATCGCAACACTAAAAAAAGAACAAAAAATATATTTAGTATGCAAAGGTCAGGGGGCAACTATAGGCACACCTATTTTTAGTGACTGCCAATTCGCCAGTGACTATGCTCAAAAAAGAGTTGTCGAAATTAAATCCATGATTACATCTCTTCTAAAAGGTGATGAACCTAAATCCACACTCACTGTCTATTCCCCAATACCGTTAATAGCTCTCGCAAGAATGTTACCTGATACATCAGCATGTTTTACTACCGCTGACGAGAAAAAATGTCTCAACGAAATTCACGTTATAAGTAACAAAAAAATTAATGGTAAGGATTTGATGAAACAGCAAATTATTGAAGTTTCTAGCGAGTTAAAAACTCGGGGAATTAATGTCGAAAAATTTAAGCATAGTTAAACGCATAAAACGAATCAATTTTGAGGTTAAAATGAACAAATATTTGAAAGCCACTTTTCTCAGTTTAATTCCGGCACTAATACTCGGAGTGGGGTTCTACTTTCTTGTAAGCATCCTAAATGGCATGGAAGAAGTACAAGAAACATCTTCTGCCTGGATATTTATAGGCGTTATACTCTTTTTGCTACATTTCGTCTGGAGGAATGGCGGGCAAAATATCTTTGGTAAGTTTCTCAGGTATGCAGCCTATGAATGCTGGCTGTCTCCTCTATGTGTAATTATTTATACAATCACGTCGATATCTCAGGCTAATGATAGTCTCGGCGGAGCGGGAGCTGTAGGGGCTGGATTTGGAGGAGTTTTATTGGTTTTTATATTCGCAATTGGCGGTGGGCTATTAGGTCTTGTCCTTTATCTGATTAGCAGTTCACTTTTAAAAAATAAAAAACTATAAAATATGATTGCTCCTCATAATTTGTTGATAAATTTTCGCCGCCTCTATTGGGCAAGTCGTATTAATGCTGAGAGGGGTAGTTTTTTTGCCCGTATCAGCATTAATTAAATTTCTTAATCTTTCAGCATCTCCTATACTGATACGACCATCCAATGCCGCATGCAATATTTCCTCTTTTAGCTTAGTAGTATTTTTTTGGAATTCAATTCCCGTAGACTCACGATTTATTTTAGGTATTAACCGTTCTATACAAAGACGTAACGCCGTAACATCACCGCCTAACGCAAGCTCAATTGCTTTCGCCACTAATGCACCCCCGTAAGGGTCTAGTAATTTTGCAAATTCGGTACGCTTGTTAAGTGTTCCCTTGCTTCTACCTTTTGGATTTCCTGATTGACCCGTTTTAAATGTCATAGCTTGCTCCTGTCTTGTTTTTTACAAGCACGTTAACCCTTTTTTCGTACATAGTCGTTAACCATAATGAACAGGATAATTACGGTTACGAATAATAATTCGCTAATTTATACCGTTTACCAATAAATATTTATGCTACACGTGCTACATGTAGTATCCGTGTAGCACGTGTAGCAGCCATTTATTACTACTTATGCTACATCTCTCTAAGGAGATGAAGCATGTAGCATGGTTGAAGTATGTGCGACTCCTCCAAAGATTGTCGCTGCGTGTGCATTAACCGAAGTAAAAATCACTCCATCCCTAACAGAAAAATATCCTTTTTTTTCCAAATTATTTTTCGTCCGGGTTACGGTTGTTTTTCGTTGATCACGTTGCTTACCCTCCGGTTGGGGCATCATACCAATGACATACTCCACCACGTCTTTTTCTGCTACTTTACCATCATTAGCAAGTTTCTCTATAACTGTCATCATATGCTGCTCCCATAAGCCTGTGAGGGCCTTAACTGGTTGATTCTGAAAACCAATATGTTCAACTACACAACTATTTTGTAGCTCTCCATCCTCATCCATACCAAGCTCTATGGGTAATAATCTAAAATCATATGCTTTTCCATCTTCACCGTCCTTTAATTTTGTAATGCGCATTTGAAATCCATTCGGAGAGCGTGTGACCTCCATTTCAGCATCAACAGCAGCTCGTAAACCAGACCACCCACGTGCACCTCTTTTTGAATCTTTACCCATGTGATGTACAAGCATAATTAATGCGCCCGTTGATGCATGAAGTAATTTACATTGAGTGAGTACACTACCCATATCTGAGCTTGAATTTTCGTCCCCACCAGCAGCAATGCAGGCAAGTGTATCAAGCACAATCAGTGTAGCTTTTCCAATTGCCCGACCCAATTCAATGGGATCACCCTGTCCAAGAAAATTTGGTACCCCTGTAATAATATCTAAAGGTAGCGAACTTAAATCAATCTTATGATGACTCGCATATGCTACCAAACGCTTACTTAATCCCCCGGAGCCCTCAGCAGCTACATAAACGACTCGACCTTGACGTACTTTGTGGCCACACCATTTAACTCCACGACAAATTGAAAATGCCAAATCAAGAACCAGAAATGACTTACCACTACCCGATGCTCCAAAAACCATAGCAAGCTCAGCGAGTGGAAGAGCTCCTTTAATAATCCAGGGAGGAGTCTTAATTGATGCAAATTCTACAGCGGATATGACCGCAAATTTTGAAGGCATTACGCTTTGGGAGAACTGTGATAACTCACCCGAATTAACAATATTGGATTTCGTATCCTGTAAAAAAACTTTTTGATTTGCACACGCAAAGAGAATTGTTCGTTGAAGATAATCTTCACGCTTCCATTTTTCACGAAATAATCTAGAACGTGACATTATCCGCTCAATACGTTCGCAGTTGTTACCAACCCAAAAAGCTAAATGTTGTGCAAGCGAAGCATCCGCTCTACTTTCATCGTATCCTATAGCACGCCCAGGATCAGGAAACATTTTTACTAATGCATCAGTATCGGCATTGAATAATTCTTTAAATGAAATTTTGCTACCAAAAATAGTCGCACTTGACTGTGACTTCAATGCTTTTTCCAGGAGTACATCATCATCAAGGGGGCCACTCCATGTTGTCTCAGATTCGTTTGTCCAGTTCTGATTTATTATTACAGGAGCTTTTAATCTATTTGTAATGAGATGTATGCAATGTTCAAGATTAACTCCCGAATCACCACTAACGCCAATAGCAGTTAAAGCCACAAATCGATCTTGGGTGTAAAATTCTAACTTTAATTTATCGTTCCGACATGAATGCGCTGGGGCCTTACCTGTTCCAATGATATGCAGCCCTTTGCCTGAATGCGATATCTCTACGAGAGCTCCCTTAAGTTCATTACATATTTCTATTGCTAATGCATTCCAGGCACCATCTACCAGGCAATCATCTATATCCACAAACCAGAATGGATCATCTTTTGTAAATACAAAACCTATACCATACTCTGGGCCTAGCAGACTTGCCTTGAGTAGGGCTTCTTCGGCTGTCATCCAATTTACGGGGTTATGTGCATTACAGGGTGATAGTGTTCCAGCATGAATTGGTATCTTATCGTACTTATTTCCTTTGGGTACGTACCTACAAACTATAAATTGAGGATACTGCATTAAAGCATTATACGCGGTAGGTAGGGTATCCATATCCTATGCCTCCCATCTGCATAAATTTAACTATTGGTGTTAAATCACATTGCTTTGAAAAAATTATGCTTTTTGCTTCGTTAATTAAATCATCCCATAACCCATCACATCTACAATCTATATCAGCCAGCGTAAAGGGAGAAAAATAAGCTCCTGCACCAATTAAAGCCTGATAGTCAGGTGATATAAAAATAGGATATGCAACTATATTGAAACGGCAATAATGATCTTCTAAATAATGATAAGCTTCACCACAAAAAGTTATAATCTGCAAGTATGGGCGATTGTTAATCCGATTCATTTTAAATGTCCCCCTAATCGAAAAAACTCAACTAATGGGGATAAATCCTCGATCTCGTAATCAGGTTTGTGCTGTTCGGGTACATCGCTCCATAACCCAAGGCATCGACAATCTATTTCTCTTCCCCATATGAAAGGAGGAAAATATGCGCCTGCACCAAGTATTTCGGTATCTGAATCTATTGGAACATCTATTTTCAGTTGCTTATTATAAAGCCTGATATATTGACATGCAGAGCCTTGTATAATTACAGATTGCAGATGCTTACTCTTGGGATTATACTCGGCGGCGTTCTCATGGCCTGCTTTTTCTTTCCTGGAAGTGGGCTTTTTCATTTAAGCACCTCCGTTGTGTTACGACAGCCTGCAATACGTGCAGCAACCCATTCTTGCACTTCTGATTCTACCCACGCGACAGACATTTTTCCTAGTGAAATTGGTTTCGGAAATATGCCTTGTTGCATCAGTGCATAAATTCTGGAGCGAGATAATGTGGTAAGTCTCTCAACTTCTTTACGGCGAATTAAGACTTGGAGGGTATTGTTTATCATTTGTATTCCTTAAAAATCATAGGGAATACATAAGTTAAATTATGTAATTGGCAGAATCAGAAGGATTCTGCCAACTATTATTGAATTTTTTTCGAGAGAATGGCTCGGATGGCTCGGACAGTAGGGATAAACTGCCCTCCATTACTATTAGTGAATGTTTCTAATATATTAAGATCTTTGCTTTTGAGTATCCTCGTCCTTATTTCATCATAAAGATCAACACGGGTAAGGATGGTATTTTCTAAGCCAATGTCGCTAGCAAATTGTAATATTATAGCGTTTCGTTCAGCTGTAATTTCTTTCTTCGCTTCCACTGCAAACTGCTGGCTTTTACGTTTTGGTTCGAGCCATTTACGTTCATCCAGATCTCTTTGAACTTGCATTGATGCCCACACTTTAATTTCTTCTGGAAATCTAGTCAGTGCTTCATAATTGGCAGACTCGATGTGCGTGGTTGCTTCCTTTAGCATATATTGTGCTAATGGTAATTTAACAAAATTCCATATAATTAAATCACGCAAGGAGGGATTATTCTTTAACGTATTCATAATTACTTTTGTCAAAGTTGTTTTTAATGTGGAAACTATATGATTAGTTTTCAAGATGCCTTTTAGTGCCAAGAAAAATAAACAGCTAGTTATTTCGTGGTTATTTCTTTGAGAGACTTCCACTTCTCTTGGAGAATTATGCATTACTTCCTTTAATTCGTTCATTAATCTTCCTTGTTATTAATTTTGGCTTTTTAAACCATCCAAATAATCCGCCCATTTCTGCATCATGACTTTACGTTCTAATAAGTGTGAGGTGCGGTTGTATGCTCGCCCATTAGGATCTCTTACTGCGTGAGCAAGTTGGTGTTCAATATAGTCCGGTCGTATATGCAAAATTTCATCAAGAATTGTGCGAGCCATTGCACGAAAACCATGTGCACTAATTTCAGTTTTGGCAAATCCCATCCGACGAAACGCAAAATTAAGCGTATTTTCACTCATTGGACGGGCACTGGTATGTTCGCTTGCAAACACATATTTGCCATGACCAGTTAGAGGATAAAGCTCTCTTAATATAGAAACAGTCTGTCTCGACAAAGGGACTAGGTGCGCAACACGCATTTTCATACGCTCAGCTTTTATATTCCATTCCGCAGTATCAAGATCGATCTCACACCATTCTGCCGCCCTCAATTCACCAGGTCGCACAAATACCATTGGTGCAATCTGTAAAGCACATTTGGTTACAAAACTTCCATGATAGTTATCTATAGCCCGTAATAACTCCCCTATTGCTTTAGGCTCGGTCATGGTTGCGAAATGAGTGGTTTTGGCCGGTTGAAGTGCTCCCTTCAGATCAGGCACCGGATCACGTTCAGCCCTTCCTGTTGCTATGGCATAGCGAAATACCTGGCTACAATTTAGCAAGGCTCGCCGAGCTGTTTCTTTAACACCACGCTCTTCGATACGTCGTGCGGCAATTAATAACTGTTGTGCGGTAATCGATGCAATAGGGCTGGCACCAAGCCAAGGAAAAATATCGCGTTCAAGACGACGAATGATTTTATCTGCATGGGTAGGAACCCATACGCTGGACTGATTAGCAAACCATTCGCGAGCCACAACTTCAAAGCTATCCATATCCTGACTTGTTCGCGCCTGTTTTAGAGCTTTGCGATGCTCACCGGGATCGACTTTCGTCTTTTTTAACAAAGCACGGGCCTCTTCTCGTAAATCCCGTGCTTCAGCTAAACTTACTTCAGGAAACACCCCCAATGCGAGCGTTTTCTGTTTTCCGTCAAAACGATAGGAGTAGCGCCAATATTTTTTCCCGTTTGGTTGAATCAGTAAAAATAATCCCTGGCCATCGGAAAGCTTTAAGGGCTTGTCCAATTCTCTCTTTTTCTTTACATCTGGAAGAGTTAATTTCATTTTGTTGGTATCACATAGTGTTGGTATCGAAAATACCAACGATAGTACCAACAGATATAGCAGGACATCAAGGGAATTGTTGGGATCGGCTAGGAAGCCTAACCTCGTAAAATCTAGTGTTTACAAGGGTTAAAAGGACTTTTCAGGAACATCTAAGATTAGTAAGTGGTGGAGGCGGCGGGAATCGAACCCGCGTCCGCAAATCCTCTGCCGTCAGCTCTACATGCGTAGCCTTGTCTATTAAGTTAACCGTGGCCCCTCCGACAGGCAGGATGGTACACGGCGATTCCCTTGATTTAACACCTTGATGCGGGACGGACCAAGATGCGAGCTTATCTTCTATGACCGTTGATTCGATACCGGTAAGCAAGCTCGGTCAACGGGGCGCTGGTTTTATGGCAGCGCACGGTGCGGTTACACTATCAAAGCTTACGCAGCGATAGCTTCACCTGCAAAGTTTTCATCGTTTGCATTTATATTTAGTGAGTCTGATTTACGAGAGTTCTCATTCTCGGCATGCACATCAGGTTTCGCAACCCACGTCGAAACCAGGTCGCCCCCTTTTTTTGTACACTTTTATTATAACACAGAACACAAGGGACTAGTCCAACTCGACTCAATTATTTTCACAGGAAAAGGCCTGGCTTGTTGTTCTACAAGCCAGGTGCTTTTTATCAGGGATTAATGCCATTGTGGCGCAGAAGGGCATCGACAGTCGCTGCACGGCCTCTGAAACCATGGTAAGCATCGGCGGCTTTCTTCGATCCTCCGGCTTCCAATATGAAATGAAGGAAATCGTGTCCTGCCTGGGTATTAAAGATGCCTTCTTCTTCAAAGCGCGCGAAAGCATCACTGGAGAGGACTTCTGCCCATTTATAACTGTAATAACCGGCCGCATAACCGCCGCCAAAGATATGGGAGAAGCTGTGTTGAAAACGATTGTAAGGCGCAATCGGCACAACCGTCGTTTGTCGGCGAACTTCAGCCAGTGTTTCACTGATAAAATCTGGCGTACGTGGGGTAAATTCCAGATGGATGCGAAAGTCAAACAGGGAAAACTCTAACTGGCGCATCATCGCCATGGCGGATTGGAAATTTTTAGCCGCCAGTAATTTTTCAAAGAGCTCATCGGGCAAATGCTCGCCGCTATCGACGTGCTGCGTTAATAATTGCAGGGCTTTTTGTTCCCAACACCAGTTTTCAAAAAATTGGCTGGGCAGTTCAACGGCATCCCATTCGACGCCGTTAATACCGGAAGCACCGAGATAATGAACTTTGGTTAATACGTGGTGTAAGCAATGGCCAAACTCATGGAATAAGGTTAAAACCTCGTCATGGGACAGGGTCGCCATTTTTTTCCCAGCCGGCTTGGCAAAATTACAGGTTAAGGTAGCAACGGGGAGTTGAATACTGTCGTCAGCCAGTTTACGCCGGCTTTGGCAGGAATCCATCCACGCGCCGCCCCGTTTGTGCTGGCGGGCAAACAAATCAACATAGATATAACCGCGTACCAGTCCTTTCTCATCCGACACGCGATAGCATTTGACGTCATGATGCCAGATATCAACCCCTTTTACTTCTTCCAGTTTCATGCCATAAAGCTTATTGATGATAGTAAATAAACCTTCCATCACTTTCGCAAGGGTAAAATAGGGGCGTAGCTCTTCTTGTGAAATCGCATACTGGGCCTGTCTTTTTTTCTCGGAGATATAGGTGACATCCCAAGGTTCAAGCTTGCTTAAGCCATGGTTTTTTTCGGCAAATTCCTGCAACGCCTGGAACTCTGTTTCTGCCTGATGGTGGGCGCGAATTGATAGGTCCGTTAAAAAATCAAGGACCTGTTTCGGTGATTCAGCCATCTTGGTCGCCAGTGATAATTCGGCGTAATTGGCAAAACCTAAGAGCTGGGCTTTCTCATGGCGCAGAGCCAGAATCTCCTTCATGACGTTACTATTATCAAATTTTCCAGCCTGGGGGCCTTGTTCGGAAGCCCGTGTGGCATACGCTTCATAAAAGGTTTCGCGAAGGGCGCGATCATCGGCATGAGTAATAATGGCGATATAGCAGGGAATTTCAAGATTAAACATCCAACCGGATAATCCTTTCTCGGCGGCTAATTCAGCAGCCGTGTGCAAGGCATGTTCTGGTAAACCCGCCACACGCTTTTCATCGCTGATGTGCAGGCTAAATGCCTGGGTAGCATCCAAGACATTGTTTTCAAACTGATTGGATAATTCGGACAAGCGTGTCTGGATCGCCTCAAAACGTTGTTTCTTTTCTGCCGATAAAGCAACCCCAGCCAGTTCAAAATCACGGAGGGTATCTTCAACGATCTTTTGCTGGACAGGATCTAATTGGTCTTTCGCTAGAGACTTAACCGCATCATATAAATCATGGTTATGGCCAATGGCTGCTTCGTAAGCGGAAAGCTTGGGTAAACAGGCTTGATAACACTCTCGCAGTGCTTTGGAATTAACGACGGCGTGCAAATGGGATAAAGGCGACCAAAAGCGCTCCAGAACATCATCCATGTCTTCCAGCGGACGCATCAGATTATCCCAGGTATAGTGGGAATTATTTTGCGCCAAAAGGGTATTTATCTGCTGAAGGTTATCTTGTAGAAGCGTGTCAAGGCGGTTCACAAAACTCGCCGGATCGAGAGAAGTAAATTGTGGCAAACTAACGGTTGACATAAAGATCCTCAATGCTATCAAAGCCCTAAGGATAGCATTGAACGTATTGAACCTCCATGCTCTTACATGAACGAGGAGTTAGGTGAATCATACCTGATGGTAGGGTCGCTACTTGCCAAGGGGGACTGACTAACTGGAAAGTGAGGCTCACTATTTGAATGAGACATTCCTTTCTCATTAGAAATAAACTTTCCCATACCTTTGCGGACTTCCTCCTCTAAGCCAGTATTCTTGGGCGGCTCTGTAGGCTCGCTAGGACGAAACAAGGTTAGTCCGGTTTCATAAATTGATTTACCACTTTTATCACTCAACGCGATGACTCGGTCAACAGGCCTTTGCTGCCCCAAGCCCTGGACATGTCGATTAACCACGAATGTAGTCGTTAATACGATCAAAGCACCGAGAAAGGGAAGAAGCGGGGTCGCTGCGAAAGCAGGGAAGGCGAAGCACATCCCAAACATCAGCATCTGGGTGTTAACCAGCGTGACAAACAATCGCCTGTCTTCAAAATCTACTCGTTGGGCAAAGTGCTCACGATAGCTTTTCAGCTCCAGCCACTCTCTAGTTTGTTCACCGCCCATGTCCAGGGCCATATTGTCATAGATCTGTTGCTGACCGGTTAAACGGTTGTGTTCAATGCGGGCTCGTAAACGGGCCCAAAGGACATCGAAGAGAAAGAGGCTAAGAGTCACATAGATACCGAGAGGTGCCAAAGGCCCAGTCAGCACAAAGCAGTTTAGTAACCCTGATGTCATCCACAGGGAATCATTGCCTAATTCAAACCAGCGCTGCTGCAATTGACCCAGAAACCCCAACCACAATCCCATTCTTTTGTCCTTTGTCGCTGTCCACCAGCTAGGAACAAGAAAATTTAACAAAACGATAGAATTTACGGTTAATCTCGGTGCAAAAAACAGCCAGGAAGCGTGACTGACAACTACTCCCAGGTAAGGGTCAAGGGCTGCCACTTTACGGCCAAACTTAGACTCTATCAGGTAATCACGGACTAACTCAAAGTCCTTTATTATTGGTACCAGGGTGGTAAACAAACGCCTGCTGCGGCCAAACATCAAACGGGGGAAATTCCAATTGGGGGTTGCGCCCCGTACACGCTGGCCAGACCAGGAAGACAAGACAATCGCTTTGTCATCTGATGCGCCAAACGAATAATTTTGCGTCGCTAATAAGTCCCGAAAAACCTTTTTCTCATTCTGCAGGCGCGAAACCTCATGCCATTCACCCAAAAAATCACGATAAAGGGGGGTTAATAATTCGGCCATCATCAGGGCAGCAACCAATTGCTCAACCAGTTCAGCTTTGCTAACACCGGGGCGACTGAAGTCATGGAGAAGGCGTGTGCAAAGTACGCTATACGCCACGCTCAGCTCAAGATGCTTCGTGATCATTGGATGAAAGAACGTGGCGGGCTGCTTGGCCAGCTCTTTATCAAATTCCCAATTAACGGTTTCGTTATCCCCTGGACTCGTAACAGGTAGTTGATCAATTCCAATTAACGAACCCATGTGTCGCAACACGGCTACTGTCATAAAACCCCGAAAATGAGTTAAACCCAAAAATAATCGCAAAAAATAACCAAAAAGTAAAATTTAAATGAACTTAACTACTATTTGTTCCACAAAAGCTCATTATTGTGCATAATTATTACAACAAGCACGCTGTTAACTTGCTGAATAGAAGCTTCTGAGCGACAATAGTGCCCCTAATGATTACATAAGAGAACGCATGAGTCTTTCTAATGATTTAGCCAATGCCATCCGTTTTTTAAGTATCGATGCTGTTGAGCAAGCCCAATCGGGGCATCCAGGCATGCCTTTGGGCATGGCAGATATTGCTACGGTACTATGGAAGAAGTTCCTTAAGCATAATCCCAAAAACCCTCATTGGTTTGATCGGGATCGGTTTGTTTTATCAAACGGCCATGGTTCCATGCTGCTCTATTCCCTATTACATTTAACAGGCTATAACCTAAGCCTGGATGAGCTTAAAAATTTCCGCCAATTGCATTCCAAAACCCCTGGCCATCCTGAACATGCTGATACCCCGGGTGTTGAAACAACAACGGGTCCTTTGGGTCAAGGGCTTGCTAATGCTGTTGGTATGGCTATCGCAGAAAAATTATTGGCAAACCATTTTAATCGTTCCGAGCTGGAACTGGTTAATCATTATACCTATACCTTTGTCGGTGACGGCTGCCTGATGGAAGGTATTTCCCATGAAGTCTGTTCTCTCGCGGGCACTTTGGGACTGGGTAAACTAATCACTTTTTATGATGACAACGGCATCTCGATTGATGGCAAGGTCGAGTCCTGGTTCACTGATGATACCGCCAACCGCTTTAAGGCTTATCATTGGCAAGTAATTGGCCCTATTGATGGCCATGATCCCAGTGCGATTGAAAAAGCCATCGAACAAGCACGCCAGGAAACGAAAAAGCCAAGTTTAATTATTTGTAAAACCGTGATCGGTTATGGTTCACCGGTTGCCGGTAGCGAAAAAGCACATGGTGCCCCCCTGGGAGCCGCCGGTATCGCCAAGGTGCGAGAGCACTTTAATTGGCCGCATGCCCCTTTTGTCATTCCTGATGCACTTTATGCGGCATGGAATCATGTCGAGCAGGGACAACATGACGAAAGCCAATGGCTTCACAGCTGCCAAACTTATCAGCAACACTATCCACAAGATTACCAGGAGTTTTTACGTCGTATTAACGGCGATTTACCCGATAACTGGCCAACTCAGAGTGCTGCTTTTATCGAACAATGCCGTACTGTCGATAAAGCGTTGGCAACACGTAAAAGTTCCCAGCAATGCATAGAGCAATTTGCCCGTTTATTACCAGAAATGTTGGGTGGTTCCGCTGATTTAACGGGCTCTAACAACACGGATTGGTCGGGTAGTAAAGCGATTAGTGCCGAGGATTTTTCCGGTAACTACCTTTATTATGGTGTGCGTGAATTCGGTATGGCGGCCATTATGAATGGCTTGGCCTTGCATGGCGGCTTTATTCCTTATGGCGGTACTTTTTTAGTCTTTGCCGATTATGCCCGTAACGCCGTGCGCTTAAGTGCGTTAATGAAGCAACGCATCATTTATGTTTTTACCCATGATTCAATCGGCCTGGGTGAAGATGGCCCGACCCATCAACCCATAGAACACGCAGCGATGTTGCGCATGACACCTAATATGCAGGTATGGCGACCCGCTGATCTGATGGAAACAGCCGTAGCCTGGCAACAGGCGCTTGAACATCATACCGGTCCATCCAGTCTCCTGTTATCGAGACAGAATTTACCTGCTCTAAACCATGATGCAAAGGCCGCTGAACGAATTGAACGAGGCGGTTATATCCTTAGTGATTGCCAGGGATTACCGGATGCCATTCTGTTAGCAACAGGCTCAGAAGTGCAACTGGCTCTCGCTGCTGCAGCGCAAATGACTACACTGGGGAAAAAAATCCGTGTTGTTTCCATGCCCTGTTGCGAGCGTTTTATTGCTCAGGATCACAACTATCAGGAAGAGGTTTTACCCAATGCAGTCCGCAAGCGAATTGCCATTGAAGCGGCTGCGAGTGGTTATTGGTACCGTTTTGTCGGTTTGGACGGCGCGGTCATTGGACTAGATCGGTTTGGTGTTTCTGCACCCGCTGCGGAAGCTTACAACTATTTAGGCCTTACTGTTGAACATATAGTAGCCGCTTTAAAAGCTCTATTTTAAAACTGACTCGCTACGAGTCACTGTTATTCGGAGAAGTAGTATGACGATACGAGTCGCTATAAATGGTTACGGCCGCATTGGTCGCTGTATTTTGCGAGCCATTTATGAATATGGGCGTCAAAATGAATTTAATGTAGTAGCGATTAATGATTTATCAGGGATAGAAACCACTGCTCATCTTACTCGCTATGACTCCACGCATGGTCGTTTTGGCAAAGATGTCCGTGTGGACGGCGATAATTTAGTGATTGAGGGCCATCCTATACGAGTGATTGCCGAGCGTGATCCGACGGCACTGCCCTGGAAAGCAATGGAAGTCGATATGGTTTTTGAATGCACAGGCCATTTCACCAGTCGTGATGCAGCCATGAAGCATGTTGCCGCAGGTGCTAAAAAAGTTCTAATTTCAGCACCGGGTAAAAATGCAGATGCCACGATTGTCTATGGTGTAAACCATCAAAGCTTGCAGGCAACCGATATCATTGTTTCCAATGCATCCTGTACGACCAACTGCCTGGCGCCCGTCGTTAAACCGTTGAATGATGCCTTGGGTATCGATCACGGCCTGGTCAATACAGTTCATGCCTACACGAAGGATCAAATGTTGCTGGATGGCAGCCATAGCGATTTACGCCGTGCCCGTTCTGCTACACAATCGATTATTCCCACCAAAACCGGCGCAGCAGTCGCTGTGGGTTTGGTGTTACCAGAATTAGCAGGAAAATTGGATGGTTTTGCCATGCGTGTTCCTACTTTAAATGTGTCTGTTGTCGATTTAACATTTACTGCAAAACGCGAAACCAGTGTTGCAGAAGTCAATGACATCATGCGGAAAGCAAAAAATGAAATTCTGCATATTTGTGAAGAACCGTTGGTATCTTGCGATTTTAATCACTATCCAGCCTCTGCTGTTTTTGATACTACTCAAACCAAAGTGTTAGGAAATTTAGTAAAAGTAGTTGCCTGGTATGACAATGAATGGGGTTTCTCTAACCGCATGCTAGATACAGCAAACTACATGATGAATCGTTAAGGAAAAGCGTAATGAAGTTAATGAAAATGAGCGAACTCAGTCTTCGTGGTAAACGAATACTGATTCGTGAAGATTTAAATGTTCCGATCAAAGACGGACTCATTACCAGTGATCAGCGTCTACAAGCTGCGTTACCTACTTTACAAGCCGCCCTCGATGAGGGAGCCGCCGTGATGGTGTTGTCCCATTTAGGCCGGCCAGAAGAAGGTAAATTTGAGAAGCGTTTTTCTTTGCAGCCCGTCGCCGATTATTTAGCCAAACACCTGGATTACCCTGTCCGTTTTGAGAGTGATTATCTGGATGGAATCGACGTCAATAATGGGGAGTTGGTGATTTGCGAAAACGTACGTTTCAATATTGGCGAGAAAGCAAATGATGATGCCTTAGCCAAAAAGCTGGCCAAGCTCTGTGATATTTTTGTCATGGATGCCTTTGGTACAGCACATCGTGCACAAGCCTCAACCTACGGTGTTGCGAAATATGCGCCTGTTGCGGCAGCGGGTCCTTTGCTCGTGCGGGAACTGGAAGCCTTGCAGCATGTACTGAGGAATCCTGAAAAGCCTATCGTTGCTATTGTTGGCGGCGCTAAAGTGTCCAGTAAATTGAGTCTGCTAAAGCAATTGGTTGGCATGGTCGATTACCTCATCCCCGGCGGCGGTATTGCCAATACGTTTCTGAAAGCCCAGGGATTCGAAATTGGGGTGTCACTTTATGAAGAGAACTTGCTTGGGGAAGCCCGTGAAATTTTAGATTTGGCGGTTAAAACAGGCTGTCAAATTCCCTTGCCTTCCGATGTCGTGGTGGGTAAATCCTTTTCAGACAGCTGTCCGGCGTTCAATAAATCACTAAACAATGTTGCCAGCGACGATATGATTATGGATATCGGTCCTGAAACAGTAAGCCGTTATGTTGATATCATCGACACAGCAAAAACGGTGATTTGGAATGGTCCTGTAGGTGTATTTGAATTCCCGCAGTTTGCCTATGGTACCCGGGCGTTAGCCATTGCTATTGCGGATAGCTCTGCTTTCTCAATTGCTGGTGGCGGTGATACCCTGGCTGCGGTGGATCAATATGATTTAAACCAGCAAATTTCTTATATATCGACAGGGGGCGGCGCATTTCTGGAGTTTCTGGAAGGTAAAACACTTCCCGCTGTTGCCATTCTGGAAGAGCGCGCCAATGCTGCCACGCCGCACTAAAATCGTTGCGACTCTCGGTCCTGCCTGCAGTGATGCAAAAACGCTACGTGCGATGCTTACTGCAGGTGTGGATGTTTTACGAATTAACTTTTCTCATGCCAATGACACGGTCCTTGACCTTATCAAACAAGCCCGGGCAATTGCTGCCGAATTAAAACACCCGCTAGCCATTATGGCTGATCTTCAGGGGCCGAAATTAAGGATCGGCGTCTTCAAAAAAGGCAAAATTAATTTGCACGATGGTCAGGCCTTTACACTGAATTGTGCCAGCCAGGAACCGGGTGACCAACAGGAAGTGAGTGTTGCTTATGGCAACTTGTGCTATGAGTTGGCCGTCGCTGATCGCCTGTTGCTCGACGATGGGTTAATCGAATTGGAAGTGGTGGACGTTAAACCGCCTTTAATCCATTGCCAGGTGGTTGAAGGGGGGGTATTACATAGCAACAAAGGTTTAAACCGTAAAGGGGGTGGCCTGGCAGCCAGAACCTTGACTGAAAAAGATAAGAAAGATTTAGAAACGGCGATTGCGATTGATGTGGATTACCTTTGCCTGTCTTTTGTTAAAGATGCAAAAGACATTCGTGAGGTGCATGCCTTATTGAAACAATTTGGCAGCATCGATATACCGATTATTGCAAAAATAGAACGAACGGAAGCCTTGCATCATTTAACAGAGATCATCAATGCGGCTGATGCCATTATTGTTGCCCGGGGTGATTTGGGTGTGGAAATTGGAGCGGCAGAAGTCCCGGCTATCCAAAAGCGTATTATCGAGCAAAGCCGTCGCCTGGATAAAGTAGTCATTACGGCGACTCAAATGATGGAATCCATGATTAATCAGCCGCAACCCACACGTGCAGAAGTATCCGATGTTGCCAACGCGATCCTCGATGGTACGGATGCTGTAATGTTATCTGCCGAGACAGCTGCCGGCCATTTTCCCGTGAAAGTGATTAGTATGGTCGATAAAATTTGTCGCAGCGCAGAAAAGCATGCCGCTTTCTTCTATCAAGCGGATAATGAAAGCTGCCATTATCATCGCGCTGATCAAGCGATTGCCATGGCGACTATCCATGCTGCCAATCACTTTCCTATTAAAGCAATCGTTGCACTGACTGAATCGGGAGCCACGGCTATCTGGATGTCGCGGCAACATAGCAATGTCCCTATTTATGCCGTAACAGCGAATGCCCGTACGGTGAATAAATTAAGTTTGGTCAATAATGTTTTTCCTATCCTGCTTGATTACCATCACCTGGCAAGTGAGGCAATTAATGATCAAATCATTGCCCATCTTTTAGAGCGGGGATTGCTGGAAAATAACGCTTATGTGCTTTTAACAAGAGGGCGTCTGATTGGCGAAGCGGGTGGAACAAATTGTATGGAAATCATCCGCGCTACTGAGTAGCGATGCCGTGTCTTCCTCTCGTCATCTTGAACGACGTGATATTTCCATGACCTTGGCAAAATCGAAGATTTCCCAGCGTCCGAAAAGCGGTTTCAAACCACTTCAATAATGCTCATCTATCTCAACAAAAATCCAGCGAATTACTCAGCTGTTTCTTCTTCCATTTCAACCTTACGTGATAATCCCAGTTTTTCTTTTAAACGGGCTACAGCATCGGGATCAAACTGGCGTGACGTTTTATGTTTGACGACTATTGCTGCTGCCGAACGCTGTGGTTGCACCAAGGCGTTTTGCGCACTAAACGCTGGTGTACGTTCTGGATAGGGAATAAAGTCTTGTGTTTGGTTAATCCCGTGTGAGGCGGGTTTGCTATAACTGCTGGATGTTTTAACAGGTAATGCCTTGCGTGCGTTTCGTGCACTTTTTTCAATACGTTTTTTAATTTTGGCCGCTGCTTTTTCTGCTTCCTCTTCGGTGACCATTTCAGTAGGCGCACCCGTTAAATCAACCCGCATTTCACGCGCTTTCAGGCAAGTTAGATAATCAATACGACGAGTAAACAAAACAACGGCTTCACGCAGTTTACTTTTTGAGATACCGGCTTCGGCAGCCTTGTCAGCATAGGCTAAAACGTCATTCATGATCCCGATTTTCAATGGGCGAATGTGCAGGCTATTGTCAAACACTTCAGGGAAGGTAGCGGCAAGCCAGAGTAAGGCTTCATTACGCGCTTTTTTTGATTGATTTTTTTGTGTTTTATTCAGTATTGCTGTGCGTGGATGAAGTTCTTGCCTTCTCATTGTACTACCCTTGTTAGATAACGCTTAACGGCTACAGCAAAAGATTATGCCGCTAGAATATACTTGGGAAAAGTTGCGGAATATCGTTTCGCTATATCGGAAAAACAAAAAAAATTTCGCTGTAAAATGCGCATACAATGTACAGCGTTTAAATCCCATTTGCAAGCTTTGCATCAGCAGCAAATCAGCAACATAAATTTCTTTTCTCTGATTACCAATCAAAGGCAAATCGCCATGAAGGCGACTTTATAACAAGTAAGAAACAGGGCTTGCTTCTTTCTCAATAAAAATTTAAGGTGGTTGTATTAGAACACCTGGTTCGGTGTATACTTTAGCTAGTGCAATGTGAAGGTTATTAGCATGATAAAACGTATGTTCATGACATTTCTAGCTGTTGCTTTTCCCTGGATCATACTGCTGATGGATGATAATCCTGGTGGCGGCGTCGTAGCATTGATTATGCAAGCGACAATCATAGGCTGGATTCCTGCAAGTTTGTGGGCATTGCGCATAGTCAATGAAAAAGCAATGGCTGAGCGGGTTGCCCACGCGGAAAAAGTCGTTCGTGATGCACAGAAAAAAGCTAACAAAAAAGAAACCGGACAATAAAAGATCCTCTGTACTCTTATTTAATCGGAGATAGCATGCCCGCTCGAGTCATTGTAAATGGTGCCCAGGGAAAAATGGGGGTACTGGCCTGTGAAACCATTAAAAATCATCCTGATTTCGAATTGGTAGCGGGGTTGGGCCGTCAGGATAATTTGCGCCAGGCCATTCGAGAAAAACAGGCTGCGATCGTCGTTGATCTTACCCGAGCTGACTCTGTCTATGAGAATAGCGTAACCATTATCGAAAGCGGTGCTCATCCTGTTATCGGTACTAGCGGCCTTGTTGAGGAGCAAATCCAGCATTTGCAACGTCTATGTGCTGAACAACAGTTGGGCGGTATTATTGTACCCAATTTTTCAATTGCTGCTGTCTTGATGATGCGTTTTGCCGCCCAGGCTGCCCGCTTTCTTCCTGAGGTAGAGATTATTGAAGCCCATCATCAACAAAAATTTGATGCGCCCTCAGGGACAGCGATGAAAACTGCGGAAATGATCGCCAAGGCCAGGGGGCAGGATAAAAAAGAGCTGCCTTCACACGAACTGATACTGGGAGTACGTGGTGGTTCACATCAAAATGTTCCTATCCACTCACTTCGTTTACCCGGTATTCTTGCGCGTCAGCAAGTAATTTTTGGCAGTCGTGGTGAAACCCTGACGCTCACTCATGACAGCATCGATAGAGCCTCTTTTATGCCTGGCATCATTCTATCCTGTCAGCGAGTACAGCAATTGGATTCACTGTATTACGGCCTGGAACAACTCCTCGACGCTTGATCATCGTAATCATGCGACTAGTAGACAGCGATTGGTTGCTGGTTTTCTTTGAAGAATTCCTTTTTAATGGTAATCAGGTGTTCAACTTGCTGTTCACATATTTGTTCAGGTTCGGCATGCTTGAATAAAGAGAGAATACTGTCATAAAGCATTTGCGTCACCTTATCGCGGGTCGACGATGTTTCTGGACGCTGATTAATAATATCATAGATCTCGGCGAGCGTTTTGGTCATGTGCGCGCTGGAGTATTTACCGGGTACATTCAATAATTGTTTGATCTGATCAACGCCGGTTGGCGGCGCAGGATAAAAAGGAAAGCTATAAGTTCTTTTTTCCCACTGTTCCTTTTCTTCCACAATAATTTTTATCTGCTCAATGAGCTTTTTCTGATTGGGTTTCGATAATTTTTGTGCAGCGACAACACAGGCAGCAAAATTAGGGACAATGCGCGCGCTGGCATCACCAATTTTTCCGACCTCATTATTAGTCGCTATGATATCATCAACGGTCAGGGCTTTTTTTCCTAATCGGTCACAAATGGCTTCCGCAATATCAGCAGGCCAATAATTAGCCGGCGTTTTAATACTATCTGCCCCCGGCGCATTTTGTCCGGCATGTTCGGCACCATGTCTTGATATATACAATTCAACAACCAGTTTCACAAAATTTTTGCGTGCCGCACCTGTATCAGAAAAACTGGGCCAACGACCGTATAATTCCCGATACAATAACATGGCATCGGTATGGATGATTTCGATTGCTTTCCTGTCTTTACCACTAACGCAGGAACCATAACTCACCCCGTCCATGTACATGATTAACAGGTTTTCAAGAGAGCTTAGGAAGAGTTCCCGACCCGAATAATCAAGGATAGTCCCTGATCCAAAAGGGGAGTTTAATACGGCCCGATATTCTTTTGCCAAGGCAGCCAAATCATCGAGACCTTGCTTATAAGTCACGAAGGTTTGATGTTCGGACTCAAGGTGGTTATGCATGATAAACAAATGTTGGCTAACGACTTTTTGCCAATCGGGTAACTGCTGCAACGCCGGATAATTGCTACGGAATAAATCGGCCAGATTTTCTTTTACTGACTTGGAGCCCAGGATATAGAAACTACTCGGGCTCAAGTCATCCTGTTTGTTCTCAACAAGATAGGTCGCAGCAAAGGCTTCTCGCACGAGCTCTTCAATTTGCTCATAACTCCAATGCCCCTCCAATTCAGGTAATTGACCCAGAATAGCGTGTGCCTCGGCCTGCTGCAGCAAAGCCACGCATCCTGAATCGTTGGCTGGCGTAGGATAAAGTACCCGCACCATGTTGAAGGGATGATTGGTAGAAAAAAGTAACTTCGCCCCTTCTTTTTTTGCGGCCGCCACGGCTTTTTGGCGATGCTGCTCAAGGGTGTAATCAGGCATAAATCCACTGAGCAGTTTGACCGGGCTGATTAACGTTTGCAGCAGTAACATTCTATTTGCGGCGATATTTCTAATTTTTGCCAGATTCCGCAGCGTATATAACTCACCGACCTGACGGAGCTGGCCTGCGACATCACGGGATGCCAGATGGCTTGAGCGCAGTTTGGCGGGAAATGCTTTCGTAATCTTCCCTTGCTGGTCGAGGAGTAATAACTGATGTTCAGCAAAATTGGCGAGTATGGGTAAGGTGCGTAAACGGCTGGGTAAAAAGGAAATAGCGTCTTCCACTCTTTGAACTTGATTCAGAACCGTATTAAGGAAACGCTGTTCGTAATCGGCCAGCGTTAAATACCAATAGGGTACAGTTTTTAATTGCGCCAATTCCTCATTGAACTCGGGTGAATTGCTGGCATGCATTCTTTGTAACCTGCTTTCCAATGCCCGCAGATTGTTAGTTACTTCACTGACGGTAACAGTGGGGGACACCAAATTTCTGATAAGGTTTTGTTGATTAGCCGGCAAATCTCTAAACCAGGCTGGAAGGTTAGTTTCCCCGGCAGCAATATTTCTAAGCTCTTCCTGCAGGGAGGAGGTTGTTTTTAGCTTAAGCCAGATAACGAGTAACTTGTTCAGATCAAGCGCTAAATTTTCAATAGAATTGACATGGGTGTTACTACCATGAAAATAGGCTTGCTGATAAAGCGGTAAACGGCGAAACCAGTCTGGTGTGATGAGGGCCTTCTTCTTTTTTGCCCACTTGAAGCCAAGCGCTTTGATGGCTGTCAACTCGTTTACCGTCTCCTCTGAATAGGGCGGCAGTTGTCTATCCCATTGCAAGACGAATTCATTCTGGCTATTAACCTTGAGTGGCGTTAAGGTCGCTAAATCAGCGCGGCCTTCCTGCATAAGGACATATTGCTCTGCCTTGTTAAGCTGTTCTACGGCTATCTTTTTCATTTCCTCCAATTTTTTTTGTGCGATAGCCTTTCGATCGCTAAACATGGATATTTCCGCCCCCTCCTCTTGCGGCCAATCGTAGTAATCAACGATAGCGTCAGTTAACAACGCCGTATATTGAGAAAGGATGTTCTGATAGTCTTCAATTGAGCCGCTAGGCGGCAGCTTGCATAGTTTTTTACACCAATCGAGATAGTTTTTTAATACAGAGGGTTGTATTTTGAGTGGCTGGGTATTGAGAATAAACAGGAATGCTTTTTCCAAACTATCGATGCGGCGTTGGTAACTTCGTAATAAATTCGGCGATTCGGTATAGCGTTCTAATTCAAATTCGCCCAAAATTTCTTTTAAGCGCACTAAAAGCTGCTCATTAATTTCGACGTGCTCAGCTACGCGAACGATCGTTTTTTTCCCCATGTTTACTATCCCTGGTACACATCGGTTTTTTATTATTAAATAAATCGATAGACTAGACAATTTTTATCAATGATTCTTACAAGATATTCATTAAAGTTCATGCTAAACTGACTATTCATAACAATCTGAAGGGATATGCAGATGTCGACAAAGATAGGAGATTACACCGGCTATTCAGATTCAGGTCTCACTGATGCAATTGAAAATGCCCTGCAAAAAGCTGTGGAACAACATTCTCACTTTGAAATAATAGAAACGCGAGGCATACACGCGGGCGAAGATAAACGCCATTATCAAGTGACACTCAGTCTCTTTTCCGATTAATTTAAAGTAATAGTCAGTACTTATGAAAAATTTCGAGGCCGAGGCAATATTCGTTTTTAACGAAGCGATCGGCGTCTTTCGTAAGTCCTAATTCTGAAGGAGTTTGGCAATGGCTTACACGGTTCCTCATTATATAGGTGGCAAATCCCTGCTCGAAACCACCACAAATTCTCATACTATTTATAATCCAGCTAATGGCGAAGCAATTGGCCAGGTCTATTTTGCTGACAAAGCGCTTTGTGATAAAACGGTAGCCATTGCCAAGGAGGCCTGGCCTGCCTGGGCAGAGACTGCACCAGTCAAAAGAGCCAGGATTTTATTTAAATTTAGAGAGCTGCTGGAAAAATATCTGCCTGATATCGCTAAACTCGTGACACGCGAACATGGTAAAACGTTAGAGGATGCCAAGGGTTCCATTTTACGCGCCATTGAAGTGGTCGAGTTTAATTGTGGATTGGTTAATCAATTGCAGGGTGACTTTTCCGCTGATGTAGCAACTCAGATGGATTGCCATACGCAACGGCAGCCTTTGGGCGTTTGTGCTGGCGTCTCACCCTTTAATTTTCCCGTCATGGTGCCAGTATGGATGACCATCCCTGCTATCGCTTGTGGTAATACCTTTATTTTAAAACCCTCTGAACAGGATCCCTCAGCCACCATTCGCTTATTTGAATTATTAACTGAGGCAGGCTTACCGGCCGGTGTGGCGAATTGTTTACAAGGTGATAAGAATACAGTTGAACAGCTATTGGCACATCCTGATATTGCGGCCTTTACGGCGGTTGCTTCAACCCCGGTTGCCGAAACTATTTACAGGACTGCCACTGCCCATGGTAAACGGGCCCATACTTTTGGCGGCGCAAAAAACCATTGTGTTGTGATGCCTGATGCTGATTTTGAGCAGGCTGCCAACGCGATTGTGGGGGCTGCTTATGGTTCAGCCGGCGAACGTTGTATGGCGCTTTCAGTAGTGGTCACCGTAGGCGATGAAACGGCGGATAAACTCCTGGATAAATTAGTACCCCTTGTTCGTGCGATTCGAATTAATGCCGGCGATGAAGCCAACAGTGATATGGGACCCTTGATCAGCAGTGCCCATAGACAGCGCGTTTTGGCTGCCATTGATAAAGGTGTTGAAGAAGGGGCAAAACTATTAATTGACGGCCGCTCCTTTAAGCACCCTGAACATCCGGAAGGTTATTTTGTCGGTCCATCCCTTTTTGATCAGGTGAATGACTCAATGTCGATCTATCAAAATGAAATTTTTGGTCCGGTTCTGGTAGTCGCCCGAGTCCCTGATTTTGAGCAAGCCTTATCGCTGGTCAACCGCCATCAATATGGTAATGGCACCGCCATTTTTACCCGTGATGGCTTTAGTGCCCGCGAATACAGTCAACGCGTCCAGGTTGGTATGGTGGGCATCAATGTACCTATTCCAGTACCAATCGCAAGCCATCCTTTTGGCGGCTGGAAACGCTCTTCTTTTGGTGATACGAACATGCACGGTGAAGAAAGTATTAATTTTTACACGCGCCGGAAAACCATTACCAGTAAATGGCCTACCACGAAACTTGGTGGAAATAGCTTCGTGATGCCAACGAATGAATAAATACGTTTTAAAGAGATAGCTAGAAATGATGTAATCAAACCTGCCAACATAACCAGGTTGACTACAAAAGAAATTGTTAGGAGATGAGAATGGCGCGCATTGGATTCGTAGGTTTAGGCCACATGGGTTTGCCTATGGCTATTAATTTAGTGAAGGCGGGACATTCCGTCACGGGCTTTGATTTGCAGGCAAAAGCAGTCGATGCATTGGTAGCCGCAGGAGGCTCTAAAGCGTCTTCTCTGCCAAAAGCGGCTCAAAATCAAGATGTTATTATTACGATGCTGCAAACCGGGAAACAGGTTCGGCAGGTTTGCCTGGGCGAACAAGGGCTTTTTGCCCATATAACGCCTAAGGCATTGTATATCGATTGCTCCTCTATTGATGTACAAACAAGTCGCGAAATCCATCAACACGCAACCATCAGGCACATCCAGGTCATCGATGCCCCAGTATCTGGCGGTGTAGCCGGAGCCGCTGCAGCAACCTTGACCTTTATGGTCGGTGGCAGGGAGCAGGCTTTTGAAAAAGCAAAACCTGTCTTGTCCGCCATGGGCAAAAAACTGATCCACACGGGTGCTGGTGGCAGCGGACAAGCAGCTAAAATCTGTAACAACATGGTTCTGGCTATTTCAATGATTGGCATATCAGAAGCGTTTACTTTAGCTGAGCATCTGGGCCTGTCACACCAGAAATTATATGAGGTTGTTAATAGTTCATCTGGCCAATGCTGGGCAATGAGTCAATATGTCCCTGTACCCAATGTGCTTCCCAATGTTCCTGCCAATAATGCTTATCAACCCGGCTTTACTGCAGCGATGATGCTGAAAGATTTGACCCTAAGTCAAAGTACTGCCGCGATGGTTAATGTTGAAACACCTATGGGCGCTAAAGCAATGGCGCTTTATCAAAAAATGAATGAAAAAGGCCTGGGACATATGGATTTCTCTGCCATTATCAAGCTAATTGACCAGGATAAGGACGAGGATTAAACAGGTCATGGAAAATTCAACACAAGAAGGCAAGGAGGCTTTCGAGCCATTTTGGGCTGAGACAGCCCTGAAATATGTTGATTGGCTGGAGCCATGGAACAGCGTTTTAAAAGGGAGTTTGGCGCAGGGCAACATACAGTGGTTTACAGGCGCCAAACTTAATGTCAGCGCCAACTGCCTGGATCGACATTTACCTGCAAAAGGCAACCATCCTGCGATTATTTGGGAAGGCGATAATCCTGATGAACAGCGCATTCTGACTTTTGCCGAGCTCCACCAGGAAGTATGTCGTATGGCCAATGTCCTTAAAAAGTTGGGTATTGGTAGAGGCGATACAGTGGGTATTTATCTGCCCATGATCCCGGAGGCAGCGATTGCCATGCTTGCCTGTGCTCGAATTGGTGCCGTACATACAGTTGTATTTGCCGGTTTTTCAGCAACAGCCCTGCGACAACGTTTAGAGGCAGCAAATTGCAAGCTTTTGATTACAGCAGATAGCTACCAGCGTGGCGGCAAAAATTTTGCCCTTAAACAGCAAGCTGATGAAGCTGGTCAAGCGCTTCCCTTACAAATGTTAGTGATCAGCCATCAGGAAACGACCGTCCCCCTTGATGCTAATCGTGATCACTGGTGGCATGAACTCAAGCATACGGTTAGCAATTTTTGCCCAGCTGAATCGATGGATGCCGAAGATCCCCTCTTTATCCTTTATACCTCGGGTAGTACTGGAAAACCGAAAGGAGTGGTGCACACAACCGGCGGCTATCTGGTGCAAGTGGCTTATAGCCACCAGCATATTTTCAACTGTAAGGATAACGATATTTTTTGGTGTACTGCCGATATAAGCTGGATAACCGGGCATAGCTATGTGGTTTATGGGCCATTATGCAATGGGATTACAACGCTTATGTTTGC
Organism: Legionella feeleii; assembly: GCF_001467625.1. Classification (GTDB taxonomy): domain Bacteria; phylum Pseudomonadota; class Gammaproteobacteria; order Legionellales; family Legionellaceae; genus Tatlockia; species Tatlockia feeleii. The sequence continues at coordinate 24,202 of NZ_LNYB01000009.1, read as the reverse complement.
TGGTGTCCCTACCTGGCCGTCACCTGCCCGTTGCTGGGAAATAATTGACAAATATCGAGTGAATGTTTTTTATACTGCCCCTACTGCCATTCGTGCTTTAAAAAGGGAAGGCGATAAATGGTTAACTACAACGAGTAGAAAATCATTGCGTCTATTGGGTACGGTGGGTGAACCCATTAATCCTGAGGTTTGGCAATGGTACCAACAAACCGTTGGCTTAAACCAGACTCCCATCGTTGATACCTGGTGGCAAACGGAAACAGGCTCGATCATGATTTGCCCGCAGGGCGATCTTCAAAAAGCCAAACCCGGAGCCGCCAGCCAACCGCTGCCAGGCATTTATCCCGTATTACTTGATGAAGACGATAAGGAGATAGAAGGAGCTGGCGAAGGGTTGTTAGCCATCAAATACCCCTGGCCTTCCATGGCGAGAACCATCGCTGGTGATCATGCACGCTATTGCCAGACGTATTTAAGGAATGGTTATTACCTGACTGGTGATGGTGCGCGTCGAGATAGTGATGGTGATTACTGGATTACCGGACGTCTTGATGATGTCCTTAATGTGGCTGGGCATCGTCTCGGTACCGCTGAAATTGAAAGTGCATTGGTTACCCACCCATTGGTAGCCGAAGCTGCGGTGGTAGGTATTGACCACGAGATTAAAGGGCAAGCCATTTACGCATTTGTTAGCTTGAAAGAAGGGCAAAACCCCAGTCCTCAACTCCAGGAGCAACTACTCAACACCGTCAAAACGACCATTGGCGCCATTGCCAAACCCGATGTTATTGAGTGGGTTTTTGATTTACCGAAAACGCGTTCCGGTAAAATTATGCGTCGCATATTACGCCAGATTGCTAATAAGAAAATCTCTACGCTTGCTGAATTGGGTGATTTATCTACCTTAGCCAATCCGCAAACGGTAACGGATCTTATGAAACAGGCGGTGGGAAAAACGGACTAGTTTATGTTGATAACACGATGAATTTTATAAATCCGGGCGATATCACCCTGGCGGGTCGGTTCAATACCCAACAGGCGATGCTTTATCAACGACAATGGTCTGCGCTGCTTAGTCAGGACGATCAAAACAAAACAATAGAAACGGTTGCAGGTGTCGATGTTGCTTATGATAAAGCAACGAATCAAGCCTTTGCGGTTGCTATCGTTATTGATGCCGAGTCGCTGGCAATTCGCGAAGTGCAAGAAGCAACGTCTACCATCACCATTCCCTATTGCTCAGGCTTTTTATCGTTTCGCGAAGTGCCGGCAATTAGCAAGGCACTGGATAAGTTAAACAAACTGCCAGATTTAATCGTCTGCGATGGCCAGGGCGTCGCGCATCCAAGAGGCTTTGGCCTGGCCTGTCATTTAGGCTTGGCTTATAACATCCCAACGATTGGCTGCGGCAAAAGCAGGCTTTGCGGAACCGCTGATGAACCCGGGCCCTCAAGGGGTAATTTTTCTTATCTTTACGATAAACATAAAACAATTATTGGCTGTGTCTTAAGGACGCGTAACGGAGTCAAACCAGTTTACGTTTCTAGCGGCCACAACATCTCGCTTTCCAGCGCCCGCGAATGGATATTAAAGCTATCACCCAACTATCGCTTGCCCGAAACCACACGTCTGGCGGACGGCTATGCCGATGAATACAAAAAAAGTTGGTTGGCTCAGCGACCGAATTGTCCTTTATAAAATTTTACAAATCGTTGCTAAATGATAATTTGCGCAGTTCCTCTTCGACTCCAGCAAATCGCTGGATCATGGAAAGAGAATCCTCAGGCAAACAGGATATTCGATTTTTATAACAATGAGTTTTAATCTATTGTAGGTGGCTATTGAATTGGATTTTAGCAAGCCAATTTTTTAATTTATAGTAATGGGAGCCTTCCCAATAAATTTTTTTACACGCCTGGCATTGCATGAAAGATTGATAATATTTTTGGGCTAACGGAGGGAGCTCAGTAATAATTTCATTTTTGCTCACTTTCGTTAATAGCCCATTACAGCGCAGGCAACGCGTAAATGGATGGCATTGCTTCGTTAAATGAAATTGTTTTAATACTTCTTTGACTTGCTCATTGGGATCAGTATGATGCATCCAGTGCCCATGAGTAATCGCTTTATTTTTTAATAAACCAATATCGCGGGTTAAGACAATACGCTTCTCTTCCTTGCTACGCTGCACGATGGTTTCATCCGATAAATCAGTTTCATAAACCACATCCAATCCAAGTAAGCGCATATACCTGGCTAATTTTCCAAGATGGACATCCAAAATAAACCGAGGTTTTCTTAGTGGTTTCGAGCGAAGCCGTACAAGTCCACTCACATCAAAGGCCTCAAAAACCGGATAAACAGAAATATCATCTTGTTCCTGAACCAGGTAATTAAAATCGACTGGTTTTCCATTGACTAAAATCAACTCGATTTCTGTATGAGGGACGCCAAGTGATTCAATGACATCTTTTATCGTGCTTTGCTGAGTAATAGTATGTGGAAAGCGTATTTTACGCTTCTTTAAGGGTAAAAAATCATTTAATTCCTCATAAAACCTTAATTGCATGGTGATCATGGCGATGATTGATTACTTGCTTACTTCTAAGGTATGGCAGAATTTTTTAGAAAAAGGAAATGGGGGTTGAAACAGGTTAGTTGGGCATTGTAAGCAATGTCGGGCTAAGAAGGCCCGACTACAGTGCTACAAATTAAATTAATTAAATAATAGCACAACAAGAGCCAGGTGGCGGGATTAAAGGCTCCATGTCGTCTGCAGCCTCATTACCAGCTTCAGCAGGCAAGGCAGTTAATTTTTCCTGTAAATCAGCAGGGAGGCGATCTATAGGCAATGCATACCTTGCAGCTGCAAATAAAGATAAATTCAATAAAGACGAGGGGGTATTGACTGTCATCTTGTTGAACTGCTCTTTAGACCATTTTGCAAATGTGTTGCCGGTAGGAATTACGGGGGGAACAAAGGTATTATCCAGTTGTTGCAGATATTCAAAATACACCCTTAAGGTGTGAGGAAGACAGGGGGTGAGATACAAAGGGTTTCTAGAGGCCTGTTCAATAGCAGGCATCGCTATTTCCAACGCTTTTGCTTCTGACAAGGTAGAACCGACCGCTTTTCGTGCTGCCTTATACGGATGAAACCAAGGTTCAATTTCACTCCTGTATTGGTTAGATACCGCTTCACCTATTTTGGGAGTATGAATATTGGCATATATATCAATGTGCAAGCAAACGGCAAGATTTATAATGCCTGCCATTAAATGTTCCAGGCTTAAGCTAGTGTACTTATCAATATCTTCCAGGAGGAGTATAGCTGAGCCTAGCACCCGAAAATTAACTTCCCCAGCATGGATACTAGCCTGGCTATCTTTATTAAGTGCTTCTATAAATTTCGGAATAAAGGTAATTTCCAATTCACGTAAAGTCATCTTATGGAGCCGAAAATAAATTTAGCGGCATCATATAATTAATGCCACAGTTGGTCAATTAAATGAACAGTTAAATTTTAATTTATACCTCGTGGGTTTTTATTGTTCTATTTGTTGCGGGTTATGCGACCTTGGCGTTAGGAAAAACCTCCAAAGCCAACTTGCAGATTGGGTATTAAAGCACTTGGCTTTTGAGAAAGATATTGGGCCAGGTTCCTGGCCCGAGGTGGTTTAAATCAATGCAGTTGAAGGAGAGTCTTCCAATTGCTGTTCTGCCTCTGCTCGCTCTTTCCTTAGTGCGCGTAGTGATTCCCGGCATTGACCTACAAACGCATCTTTTAGTAGTTTTGAGTTCTTACCAGCGATGGGAAGTAATTCTATTGCTGGAATCAAGCTCTCCAGGAATGATGCGCACTCTTCATGCGAATGGTCTGGCGCCGTTTCCTGTTCTGGCTGCGCCAAATGCAATAGCTGTTTACCTGATTGTTCGTCTAACATTTGTTCAAAATAAGGGGTAATGAAGGGGCTTGCTTCCAATGTCTCTTCGCTACCATACCATTTCACCAGGGCTTCTTTATATTGTGCAATGGCTTCAGGTGTTAGAAAGTCAGTGTAGCTTCGAATACCGAAGGGAAAATTCTTACCTAAGTGGAAACGTGGTTTAATGCCAATTTCGGAAAAATAGGCCAGCAATCCTTTCTCAAAATTTGTAATTCCAGGCGCATTGGGATGGGTGACTATATCGATTGCCAGGATGTGTTCATCCTCGGAGCTGGTTGATGTCGTGGACAACCCGCCATTGCTTCCCTTGATGTAGCGTGCATAAACAGCGTAAGTAACAGGGCATTCGCCGCGTTCTATTGCTGCTTTTGTTAAATCTTCAATTTTTTGTAAAACAGCAGCGAGTACGTCCCCGGCTTCCCCATCTTTCACAGGTAAGAGATAACTGGTATCCCGCATTTTCTTGGGAAAAGCAGTTTGGTAATGAGTAATTTTGTTTTCATAATCAACAATTGGCTCCGTTCCGCGCGTTTCTGTTATCGTTGTCGCAGCCAGCGATAAATAGTAGGGTAAGAGTGGTATCAGTTTCGAGTCGAGGAGGAATTCTTGCAACGAATCTCCGACTCTTACACTTAATTCTTGTGCCAGAGAACGGGCATCGGCAGCATAAGGTGGATTTAAGTTTTGAGTAGGCGCTTCGTCCGTGTGATTCCACAAACGAATTTGCCATTTATCTTGCGAAGATAACTCATCAAACGGGGTGGGATTCCCGATTCCAACTCCAATTAAACTGAAATATTGATTCTCTGCCAGGAGTTTCCCTAGATGGGGTCCCATTGTTTTTGCGTCAGGGAAGTTCTGGATGGTCTCTTTCAGATTAAATGCTTCGACGACTTTCATCGTCATGCTAAGAACAATCCCTAATGCACCTGAGTGAGCTGCCGACAAGGTAGCAAAATCTTCATCGCCAACCGTTATTTCACGGATATTTCCTTCATGGTCACATATTCGTAATCCAGTAATCTGGCCACTGAAAGCAGGTTCATCACGGCCAGTTCCATGTCCTCCCGTGCCTGCCAAACCGACGGCGCTCGCCCAGGAAAGCATGCTGACTGTTCTTAAAGAAAGTCCTAAATCTCTAAGTTTTTGTGCAAGTTTAGCGATTTGTACGCCTGCGGTGACTAAAATTTCGTAAACTCGAAGGTGATCGAGAGGGTTCTTTGAATCCACGGGGGGAGTATGTTCCATTTCGCCCAGTTTTTTTACGCCTTGGTATTTTGGACTAAAGCGAATAATAACATCAGCAACGGAGCCTTCTGAGAAGGAAAACGATTCATTGTAGCGTTGCTCTTGTACTTTTGCCCAAGGAAAGCAGCACCAGCTTTGCTCTTTGTCCGCCCATCCTGCTGTGCCTTTTACACTGATTTTATGGTCAGTATGTTGGGCATTTTGCTTTTTAACGGCTCGCATGACCTCTTGTACTTGCTTTTCATTGTCAACTTGGACAATAACCGCTTTACGTTTTACAACATTTTCCATGTAATTGGTCCAGGTTTCTACCTTATAGGCAATTCCCTTGGCTTTGAGGTCTCCCAGAAAAGCTGCTTTTGATCCTTCTGCAAATGGCATGTTCACTCCTTGAACGAGGTTGAGGTTGGAAATTTTATACTGTCATGCTTTTGAATACTCCGTCAATAGCCTTCTTTTCAAATTGGTTGCACCTGAAGGAATGTACGATTTTTAATTCATCGGAGTAGGGTTACTCTATTCCAGATCAAGGTTATTCCATTATTCAATTGGCAAAACCTGCTGGATTTTACCGCTCAATTTTGCACCAAACGTTAGAATTCCTGGAAATTGTTTGACAAGAGGTAACAGGAGAGAATGAGCCCAGGGGCGCATCATTGCCAATTGGGCAAACACGGCGGCGGAGTGGATACGTTTTACAAAGTGTTTGCGCCATTGTTTAGTATAATCGGCGCCAGCGTTATTTAACCCCTTACCCGTCAGAATCTCATTTTTGTGGGCGATTAGGGTTTGGGAAAGCAGCCATGCAGATTGCATGGCCATACTAATTCCTTCGGCGACAACCGGATGCGCTTCGCCTGCCAGGTTACCGGCAAAAAATTGATGATCTTTATAACAATAGCGAATGCCAGGGTGAATCGGGCCTGCAGCAAGCCAGTTTCCTTGACGTTCTGCATGAGTAAGCGTTTCTCGCACACCCCGGCAGTGAGCCATGATGTATTGCAAGACAGCTTCACCCGCTGATATACCTGGATAGTCTAATCTCAGATTATGCAAGGTATCACGACGAATACAGCACGAAAGTGTAACTCGTTGATGATCACTGTGGACGAGGCCTCCGTATCCCCCTGGAAAAGCCAGTAAGGGCATTAGGTCAGAAGGCAAATTGGCATTTAAAAAATGGGCTTTGAATGCCAATAAGTCGGACGGTTTATGGTCTTTAATATCCGGTCGCCCAACCTGTTTTTCCCAGGAACCACTGGCCCTCACAATAACAGCTGCGCTGAGTTCTTTGGTTTCATTACCGTCTCTGAAAGTACAGGTGAATTGATTTGCTTGACGCTCCAGAGTCTTTGCTTCTGCGGGTTGCCAAATTTGTGCTCCATTCGCTTGAGCTTCATGAAGGAGTGCTGTGTCTAAATGTTCTCGCCCTAAAGCTCGGCCCCCTCTGGCAATCGAAGAGCCAACAAGAGGCATTGCAGAAGTTACTACAGTATCCGCAGTGTATAAACCAACACGCCGTACTTCCGGGCCGCTATGGGAAAGGTAAAATTCCGCAATTCCCAATTTCTGCAAAAGAGGTAAATTCGTAGCTGATAAAAATTCCCCGCATACTTTTCTGCGCGGGAAGCGTTTCTTTTCTATCAGGCCTACTGCCCAACCTGCTTTAGCAAGTAATAATGCGGTTGTCGCACCGGCAGGTCCCCCGCCAATAATAAGCGCATCTAACTTCATCGATTTCATCCATTATTTTTCAAAAGGAGAATGCTCCACCTAAAAGGGAAATGCCATTTAATTTGATAATTATGAAGATTTGCTCGCTGCAATAAATTCTTTAGTTCCTTGCGGGTAAACCCCTTCTGAATAGAGGTGAGTCCGTCGAGAGTAATCAAGCGATTACCGAATAAAGGGCTGAGCAGTTTATAACAATAATAGGCTATGGAATGCCTATGAAGATCATTAATGATAACTGCCCTACGTGTGGCGTTACTGGCTTTAATGAGAAACTCAATGAGTTCCTCATCGTCCAAATGATGGCAAACCAAGGTTAATAAAATGATGTCGACACTGTCTTGTTTTAAGGTCAATTCGGCTTGGTGTTGTAGTTGAAATTCAAGATGGTTGCCAATGTTGCGCTTTGTCTGTTGCCATTGTTTTAATTCGTTTTGCGCTAATTTGATTGCTTCTGCCGAGGTGTCTAAACCCAACATACGCATGTCAGGATAATATTGATTGAGATGAAGCAGGAACAGGCCGCCGCCACAACCAACATCCACTAAAACAGCATCTTTAGGAAAACGCTTGAGTAATTTGACTACCTGTTTAAATGAGCCGAGTAATTTATTTATTTTAAACAATATTTTTAAGCATTGTTCATACTCTTTTTGAGAGTAAAAGTTATGGCCAAGATCGATTAATTCCTTTTTTTTTGATCGTTTCGCTAGCATGAGTGTCACCAGGTAATTCGGTGATATCTTTTTAAAAGATAACGAGAATTTTTATTCTGCAATGATTACGAGCGGATTACAAGGATGATGGATAACTATTAACTAGCTTGCTGCATTTATCTGCCTTCGTGTAGGATAGGGCGATTTTTAATAAAAATGATAATTAAGGGAAGAAGATGAAACGTTTACTAGTTGCGACAGGCCTGTTATTTGCTTCCACGGGGTTGTTTGCAGATTGTTCAGAAATGGGGATCAGTATACAGAATGATTCTGACCATAACTGCATATTAAAAAATCATATCATTTATTATGGCTATTTTTCAGAGGGTTCAATTCCTACTACGATCCCTGCTAAAACATCTACAGGCTTTTTTTATGGAAGCCAGGATAGTGTTGGCGTAGGGATTATACTCGCGTATACCTGCGGCAATGAAACGGTCAAATTTTATTCAGGGCAAAACTACTGTAGCTTTTGGACTGGTGCAGGCGATATAGGGGGTATGCCGTATGACTCCAGTACGCTGAGCCTTTCCTACACGAAAACCCCAGGTAGTGCGCTAGCCAATTATCCAGGCCATATTGTCTGGAGAATCTCATAACCAGGTCATAGAGGCTGTCTTTTTAAGACAGCCTTTGATTCTTTATGCGATTGGAAGAAAAAATAACTTATATTTTAAAAGTTAAATTGTCTTCCATTGTCCTTAACTCGGCTGCATCCAACGGAAAATTAACAGTCCAGGGTCTGACAGGTTTTGGCAAGACAGTTTCCGTGCAATACAGTTTTAAATCCTGGGCAGAAACATGATGAATATCGAATTCATCAGCCAGTAGTTGTACACCTTCTTCAAAACTCGTCAGAACTTTTTGTACTGAACTGCCATCTTCCTGTTTGGAAAATTTCAACAGCTTTGATTGAGAATCCCAAATTAACGATTTACGTCCTTGTTCAGTAATGATGCCAATAACCGTCTTATCATCACGTATGGGAATTGCTGATGGATGGCATTGGAGTTTTAACAAGTTCATTTTAGCGGTTTGGAGACTTACAGGCGATAAATCAGTCTGCATTAACCGCAGCCATCCCTGACTGGTTTTTCTTTCAAGAATGTATAACTCATTAGCGCGATAAAATTTAAATACATCCTCGCCCTGATGAATGGGTTTATCCTCTCCCGTAATAATAATGGGCATGCGAGGGGCTGAAGAACCCATACCTGGGTCAAGGAGAAATTTGCCATTGTTGATGGTAACGATTAAAAAAAGATGGGTCGGAGGGCGTGCTAATACCTCTGAGTCATTAATCGCTGCGCCCATAAGGACATGTGCAGCGCAGAGCTCCGTTTTATATCTCAACTGAGTGAGGGCATCAAATAGTAAAGCGGCAGTTTGAAAGCAATAGCCATCATGTTGAGAGGAAAGCATGTCTTTATAGCTGAAAAAAGATAATGAGTCGCGCTGAATGGGATGCTGGCGAGCGATTTTTCGCAGCTCAAAATTAGAATAGGGGAACGTTGTCACATGCGCAAAATAAATCTTGCGCAAAAAGTTAATCCTCTCCTCCATTAACACATCAGACAAATCAGGGACAACAACTTGTATTTTTTTTAGATATTGCTCTAGATTGATAGGTTTCACCGTTGCCATAATGAAATTATCCTGTGCAGGATCGATGTACGATCATAACTTCATCCAACTGTTGTTGCCAAGGACAGTTTGCTGCGCAATTTTAACTCGTTTCCAGGCTGCACTCTACGTTAGGTATTTGTGTTAATAGCCACTGTGCGTTATATCCTGTCAGTGTTTGCAGTTTCCTTAAGTCTTCACGAATTCCTGTCACCAATTCAAGACCGGCAACACAGGTAAAGAAGTCGTTGATGTTATAGTCTGATTGCAATTGTTTTAATGCTTTGACGAACTGTATATAGTCTGGCGGTACAGGGAAAAATTGCGGTTTAGCAGCGGTTTGGGTATGCATTTGTAAATCATATTTTTTTATCAGGGTAGTCAGGGTTGCCTGAAAAATCTTCTCGAATTCGTCGAGTTTAGTGATGAGCTGTTGCGCCATCTCTGCATACTGTCCGTCGACTCGGATTTCACTTAACTCGCCAGGCGTATATTGTACCGTTTGCACATGGCGGAGGTTAGCCAAATAAATCAGGTCAAGCCGCTCATTATATTTAGCCAGTTGCTCTTGATGCGCGATGATGTAATCGGTGCGTAAAATAGCTTGTTTATGCTGCAGAACGCGCTCTTTGCTACTATGGGCATCCAGACGATTGGGATTGAACTCGGTAGCCCATTTAATTGACCGTCTTAAAAATAAGAAGTTCATCAGTAAATAATTAGTTCGGCAATTAACATCATGGAACAGATGTAAGATCTCCAATTCATGAATTAAATCATCAACTACCTGTATCACTTCCTCTGCATTTTGGGTATTGGGAATCGCATGATTATATTTCTGTAATGCGTCTTGAGCCCATTGAAGCGCCAGAGTGGGTTCGGGAGTAAACAGGTGGATGCTTGCCCCGCCCTGAATCTCTTTATAAATTTTTTTCGCCAAGTCCTCAAGTTCCTGTTCAGTGAAGCCTTGGATATTAACAGCAGGGGGAGTAACATTGCCGGCGCTTGCCAGGGCATGGGATCTGGCAAAACCAAGATCATACTGACACTCCGCTTTGGGCGAGGAATGACGATAATTACTTGATAAATCAGAATAATAATAACCAAGGTTAGACCAGTAATGGGATTTTGCTACTCGCTTATGGGGAGTAAAATCTTGCAGGAAGCTGTTGATAATCGCTTTTACATCGTCCAGCGGGATATTTCTTGATTTAGCCGTTGCGTTAATTGCCAATGTTTCCAGTCGTTCTAACTCCGATTTTTCGAATTCTTCTAATTCTTTTAATCGTTCCGACGTGAATACCTCCTCTTCATCCGAGGGGAATTTTTTCCAAGGTGCTTCTTCCCTGATAAGGGTAGACATATTGTTACAAAAGCTTGATACAATGAGGCTTTTCTTAAAATAACCAATTCTAAATCCTTCCGCTTGTTTATCGGATTTGATTCGTTGCAATAATTCTTTGATACCGGCAACGGTTACTGCATCATAATGCAGAGGGAAGGAATTATAACTTTCCCTGAAAACCCCTCGCTTATCCTCTTTTAAGTTAGCGAAAACACTCTCGCTTAATTGCTTCTGCAATGTTTGTATTTCTTCCATAGTGAGGTTTGTTTCTGACGGTGTCATTAAACGCTCACAGAGGGTTGCTGTTGCATGAAATAAATCATACATGCAGCCTCTCCCTTTCGGTTCTCTGGCATTATAGTGACGCCAATTTTCAAAGTTGAGAAAAAATTGATGATCGGTGAATAACAAAAAAAAGAGTTCCGGTCGGATTTTTTTTAAATACAGTAACGGCGGTTGTGTCAGTTGTAATGCTGAATCATCGACAGGATTGAAATCGAAGGCTTTAACTTGTGCCGCTTCGCGTTCTTTTATACTTAATTCGGTAAACGGAAGGGTAAACCCTTTAACATGGACTTTTTTTATAAAGACAGACAGTTGTTTCGTTCTTTGTTCGTTTGATGATAAGGCTAAAATATCTGTACAGCGCCGGGAAATACAATCAGGGCTTAATTCACTCTCATCTTTTCCCTCCAGTTCGAGAATACCACCCATTGGAAAGCGGGTTCGAAATAGGGAGTCTTTAGGGTCACTGGCTTGCTCGCGTGTTGAGTGGGTTTCAAAATACTTCTGTGTAATCGCCTTTTTTATCGCGGTGGCAATTTTTTGGGGATAGTCCCTGTCATCATAAAAGGTGGTTAATTCTGGAATAAAAATATAGCGTGTTACCGGCATAGTCGTCTCGTTCTATTAAGTATCTACAGCATGATATCAAATAATTTTGAGTTAATAATTAATCTTTGTGTTCTATATTAAAACTATGGAGTGTTTGATCAAGAGAAGCGATACCTCATGCGGGAAAAGCAAAAATGCCTGACAGTTCCATTAGCGATACCAAGACGGAGATAATCATGAAATCCTGTGTGCGATTTTATGCGGCATTCGTTATTAGCGTCGCCAGCCTGATAACAACACCTGCCTGGTCAGTCATTATCCTGGAGAGTACCTATCAAAAATCGGGCTTTAAGAAAGCTGAGGCTCTGGCCTTAGAGCCGCAATTTGCGTCCTTAATTTACCTTGAAGGAGACGAAAGCTCGGGCTCCGGATCGTGGATTGGTAACTATAAGGGACATGGTTATGTTTTAACGGCAGGTCATTTATTTACAGATGGGATCAAGGCTTCTTATTACACGTACCAGACCATTGATGGCACGGAATATCATGGTGATGCAGTTTTTTTTCACCCTTTATGGAACGGAAATCTTACAACTCGTACGGGCTATGATTTTGCCATAGTACGCTTGAAAGAGAAGGTGACAGATGGCGGTGCTCAGCCTGTTCTGTATGGGGGAAATAATGAAAAAGGACAGATGCTAACCTTTGTTGGTTATGGCTGGCGTGGGGCTGGTAAAAAGGGGCAGGATACCTCGATTGACACGGGCGATCGCCCGGCTGCAGGTAAAGGATTAATTGAATCTGTTGAAGAGGCTGTTGAACCGGTTCCTAAAAAAGGGGATGCTGGTAATTACATAGGGATTTGGTTACCTAAAGAAGATGGTTCGCTGTCCAATCCATTTACTGAGGATGGCATTACTAAACCTGTTTCCGCTCTTTCAGGTATTCTTGGTTCAGGAGATAGTGGGGGACCTGCGTGGATTAAAACTGAAAATGGTTGGGCCATTGTGGGGATTAATTCAAATGGTAGTGGTAATGCTGCCTACGGTGAGAAATCGTGGTTTCCACGAATAAGCCATGTACGTGGATGGATCGAGCAAATCGTGCCCAACACCTTATTTACAAAGTAAAATCCCTCATGCTGAGACATGAGTTAATGTTGTCACTTTCGGTCGGCTCCCTACCCAGAAGCGTCGTTTCGGGTTGTTCGAAATCCAGGTATTTTCTGCAGCTTGTAAGAGCAGGATTGTATTGACGCAACTGTTCTAGCGCTGTGTTCCCTCTCTTTAGTATTTTTTTTGCCCAACTATTATCCAGGGCAAAGGAAAGATCCTCTAAGTGGCGCACAATATTAGCCAAAACAAGATCGCCAGCCCATCGCTCAATTTTGTTACTTGATTTTCCCACAAGAGCTTCATGAGAGGCAGGAAATAACCAGTTCATCGAACGATGCCTATAGTCTACTCCAGAGACGGAGTGGATTGTATTTTCAGTCTTGTCGAGAACGCCACTGAAAAAAGGCGTGTTTACCTGGTATTTTTCAGGAAGATATCCGAGGATATAAGCCCAAAGGTTAAGATTACCTGTGTTTGATAAATAACGGTGTACCTCTAAATGCATGGGTGCCTTGGGGCGATAGGATGGGACTTTCAGGTATCGTAATCGGTCGGTAGGACCACCTGCTACCGAATCAATATAATGGAGATGGACTGCCTCGATGTTGATATTCTTTTTTACTGCTTTTTCTTCTAGCCATTCCTTCATTTGAAGGAGAAGGAATGCTCCACGGCTCCAACCTACACCGCAAACGATCAAGCTATCGCCTGCCATCGCTGCTTCATCAGACTGTTTTTTTAAAAATTGCTTTATTTTTTCAAAATTAGCATTAATGCCGCTATCACCTATATGCCCGTCGATTAAAGCGCTGACAGATTTTATTAGCGAGCCCTTATCATTAGTAACATCGGTACCTGGGCCATCAAGAACAAGCCGATTTTCCTCTGGGCAATGTTCAGCTAATTGGTTAATAAAATTACTCGGATCAAACATTAACCAGGTAGCCGCGTTGCGGAAATTGAAAAAGCCGAAAAATCCTTCTCTACCCGCTTTCTTTTGGGTTACTGAAACAGTTCCGTTAGCAAGAATAAGAACTTTTCTAATGCCCATTGTTGGATTTCTCTCTAAAGTTTGCGGGGGGATTAATTGTACTTAATTGATACGGGTTGTAAAATATTTTCTGAACAAGAATAGGAAAAATCTCCGCTGCTGTTTTTGGTGGAGTATGCCTCAGAGCATCACCCAATGCGTATAGATCGTTAATATACAAGAAAATTAAATAAGCGAATTGCCTGCAAGTTGCCCACTAGTGTATGCTTGGCGCGAATTGATTCAGAACAGCTAAGGAGAAAAAATGACTTCTTTTAGTGGCGAGATGGCGTCATTAGAACAGATGGGACTTTTACCAGATTACAAGGTTACCTCTTACAAAAACACAGGGGAATTTTGGTTGGGTCTGGCAAAGCCTGTTTATTTGCCAATAGCAAATGGCTTAACGGCCTGTTTTTATGCTGCAAGGGCCATCTGGTCTGTTCTGCGTACGATAGGCAATTTAGCGATTTGCAAACCGGTTGCTGCCAGTGATGCCTTGTCTGATCTAGGCACGGAGATTTCATTAGGGCTTATTATGGGAGTAATGGCACCTATTAACATGCTGTGCTCTGCAATGCAGTTCATGTTTAATATAGCGTCTTGTTGGATAGCAGGAAAAGAAATCACAGACGACTTATCAAAAAAAGATTGGTTTAAAAAATTGGCTACTGACGCAGGTGAAGTTGGGCATCTTCTTCCGTCGTCAAAATATTTTATGAATCGATTCTTTAATAAATACAAAGATGTAGGCAGCTTTCTTGGGACTGTATTTTATACAGCAGGTATACCAATTGAAACGGGCTGTCATTCACTGTATCACGCTTTGCGAGCAGTAGAAAATGCTCTCAATTGCATTGCCAATGTGATTATAGCCAAGCCTCTGCATGCTCAGGAGTGTTTTCGTGATACCAGTGTCGATTTATCCTTAACGATTTCTCTGGCAATCATGACGCCTATTAATGCAATGGTTCAGGGAATTGAAGTCATGACCCGCCTTGGAACTACCTGGGTGTCTGCTTGTATGGAGGGTGAGGACCGCGAGTATAGAGGGACTGGTCATAGTCTAGTCTGATACATAAAGTTGTACCCGGATTACATACAAAGCTAGTCCGGGTGCAAGTTTAAAATTTCCGACCACTGGAGACCTTCTTTAAGGTCTTTGTCTATATTAAATATAACAGCCATAGCGATAGGGATATCTTGTGCAGCAGAACCAGTTCTATATAGGAACCTCCGGTTGGAGTTATGATGGTTGGGTCGGCGTTTTTTATCCAGAAAAAATAAAGCCTAAAGAAGTCTTGCCTTATTACGCGAAAACGTTTGATTCGGTGGAGCTTAATAACAGTTTTTATCAAATACCAAAAGAAAAAAATATAAAAACCTGGCTAGAATTAACGCCTGAAAATTTCGTTTTTTCCTGCAAGGCCAATCGCTATATTACCCATATCAAACGATTACAAGAAACGAGTGAGACCGTTGAAAAACTATTAACCGCTTTTAGCCATTTTGAAGAAAAATTAGGGCCCATTTTATTTCAATTTCCTCCTTACTGGCCTTTAAACATCCCTCGGTTACAAGCCTTTATAGAAAGCTTGCCTCACAAATACCGCTACACCTTTGAATTCCGCCATAAAAGTTGGTTTTGTCCGGAACTGTATGACTTACTTAATGCCCATCAAATGGCACTTTGCTTCTATGATCATAAAAATTATCAAACCCCGGAAATTGAGACGGCTTCCTTTATTTATATCCGTATGCATGGTCCAGAGATCGAGGCATATAAAGGGGCTTATGAGGATGACAAATTAGCAGAATGTGCCGAGAAAATTATAAATTGGCAAAACGATGGAAAAGCAGTTTATTGTTATTTTGATAATGATGAAAAAGCGAATGCCCCCCAGGACGCATCCCGGCTCAAAAAGATGGTAGAGGCGAAAGCCAGGGAAATCCAGCAAGATTAAATTTTCTCATCTTAGATAGTGTTATCTTGAATGATTTGTTTTGAAAAAAGGCTCAGGTAAACCGCGATAAGGTGTTTTGATTGCCAATAAATTTCCTGATGCAGGACTTTGTTGTAACTGTTCATCACTTAAACCCATGCGGGCAGAGGTAACATAGAGCGTGGAAAGATCGTGATCACCAAAGGCAACACTTGTTGGCCGTGGAATCGGTAATGGGATAGAACTGACTTTTTCCCCTTGTGGACTGTAACGATTAATACAGCTGCCATCCCACATGGCAACCCATAAAAATCCATCCGCATCAACGGTTAGGCCATCTGGTAACCCGTCAGTATCAGGTATATCTATAAAGCGTTTCTTGTTGGTGATTATTCCGTTTTGCAAGTCGAAATCAAAGCGATAAATCGTGTGAGCCATTGAATCGGCAAAATACAAATGCTTGCTATCAGGGCTAAAGCCAATGCCGTTCGATAAGATAAACCCCTCGGCCATCGGTTTAAACGATAAGTCTGCGGTCAATTGAAAGAGAATGCCAATGGGTGATTGCCAATCTTTTGCTGCCGTACCAGACCAAAAACGTCCTTTGCGATCACATTTCCCATCGTTAAAAATCACCGCTTTCCTGGCATAAGGATCGGCAATAAGGTCTAATTGCCCTGTTTTTAAATTGGCGAAGGCATATCCCTGTTCAACAGTAACAAGTAAATAGTCAGGAGAATGCAAGGCAACACTGGTGACTATCTGGTCTAAAACAATGACACTGTTCTCACCAGTCAGTGGATTGAAACGATAAATCGCCGGTCGAAGGCAATCAAGCCAGTACAAAACCCCTTCTTGTACAGACCATAGAGGGCTTTCGCCCAAAATGGCTTCAGTATTTAAGACAGTGTTTGGACCAGGCATTTTCATAATAGCAGAATAGCCCCCTTTTATTATTCAGAATAAATCGGACGATACCTTCGCCTCAGAATGTAAAAGAAGAACGGGAGTCATCTAATCCTACATGGGGATGGCCTTCTTCGTGCAACGCTTGAGACTGTTGTTCTTTGGCCTTGGTAAAGGTATCAAGGCTATTTAAGAAATTACTTAAAGGCTTTGAACGACGTTTGTTGAGCTCAAGAATCATGGCTTTAATGAACTGGCCTTCCTCTGATTGAAAGCAAGCTTGTTCAAAATCATATTTGTTTCTCCAGTTAGGATGATGGGTGATTTTGGGAACTGGCAATTTATCACAGGTTAGCTCATACAAGGTATTCGCCAGCGTTTGCCGTTGCAATCGTTCCAGATTAATTTCACTGTCTTTATAAACAGAGGATTGGTAATAAGCGGCTGACGTGCTGGTTTGGGAACTGCGAACCATTTTTGTAGAAGAGATGACAAGCCCCTTGACGTCACTAATAATAATGTCGCCATCCTCATTCAATAGGACATTGCTGGGTTTCAGATCCGTATACCACACATCATGTTGGTTTAATTCTATAAAGAACTCCAGGAATTGGCGTGCGTACAAAAGAATTAATGGATTCAAATCTATCGCTCTTTCGTCGTTTTCTTGTTGGTGTAATTCATCAAAAAGCCTTTCAAGACTACCGTGTTCATAATATTCACTGCATTCCAGATAAGTTACTTCCTGACGGTCATCTTCAAGCTGACTGAGAAAATAAGGTTGAGGGATCTGTTTCATGCCCGCGATACGCTCCCTCGCTGTTCTAGGTGAAATCCCTGCGGCATCCTCGCTGCTGTTTAATCTTAAAAAACGCACAACACAATGCTGTTCTTCTGCCAGGGAGATTCTAACAAGTGGATTATTGCCGCCACCCAGAGAGGCTACTTTATAATGCGGGTTGATAGCAGTAATACGGGCTTTAATTAACGTTTTAAAACTGTCTTTGCCTTCATACTCTCTGTAAAGTGAAACCAGATTAATTTTCTGAAAGAGGTTCACCACGTCCAAGCGTAACCGGTGCTTATTAATAATTTGTTCAACTTGTCTTTGTGTCCTAAACAAAGGATGGTCGGCAAACCAGGTTCGAATGGGTTGCTCGGGGTCCTTTTTTACAAAGGTTTTTTTATGAAATGCAATCAATTTATCGAGGTAATGTTGCAGACGTTCAGGATTATAGACTTCACAACGATTCATTTTTTTTAAAATGCTATTGAGTTCATTAATTTGTTTTCTTTTTTGGCTGAGCAGGCCGCCAGCAAGCGGGATTAGATCAAACATAATTGTCCATCCTTGGTTATCTTATGTTTAACTATAGACAAAAATTAATCAGCTGGTGATTCGTTGTTCAATTTGAAAAGATTGCGCCACATACACCAGGATTCAGGGGTGGCAAAAAAAAATTTCTTCACTAATGGTATGCTTAATAATCACTTAAGCTGCCTTTGCTAAGATAAAAACAAATGATAGTTATAAAGTGAATATCATGAGCAATAATAAAATTTCACCTCGTATAGCAGCTGGCTTTTTTGGTGCTCATTATCATCCCAAGACTGCTTATAAAGATTTAGCACCGAATGCTGTTAGCGTTTCTCCTGAAGAGGAAGACAAGACCAACCTGGCAGAAACAAAACCACCTGCAGTGCCAAAATTGAGAGAGGCTGTAATGAAATCTCTGATGGAAGCGTCGTTACAACCTCACAATCCGTTAGCGATTTTTACTAAAGATTAGCCTTTAGCTGTCAAGTGCTCACATAAAAGCACTGGCTTTAAAACGGGGGTATTCGTTAAGAATCCCCCTTTATACAGAACGCTTGCTCTTTGGTTTATTCTTGTATTATCGCCTTCCCTTTAAATAATTTTGAGAAATAATATGACAAAACTGGTGTATACTCCTGAGCAACTCTTAAATCTAAGAGCCTACGCACCTAAAGAAAAGCCAGCGGGAATACCGGAAGAAATTTCTATTTCCAAATACGTTAATATAGCAACCATATTTAATGGCAGAACAGGTACCTCCTGCAGGCCCGCTGAAAAAAGTCGGTTTGAGGATGATTCGGACCTTGGAAACTCACCATTGGTTTGTATCTAACCAGATCTTAGTGAATAAGATCAGTCAGTCATACCCGATATTATTAAAGTTTCGTTTAATCATCGAGCTTGAATGTGTTGCCATTCGCCTTGTCCTCTTCCCCTTTGATTTTTCCCTGACCTGTTTTAGGTGAAGGGGCTTCTAATAAGGGAGGGAAATGTTGATGATCGATAAGTGGAGTTGGCTCAGGTGTACCTCTACCTCCAAGTCTTCTGATGATTGTAGTGGGACTGTGCTCAGTTACAGCGGTTACTACGCTATCAACAACCGTTGACACATGGCCCAATACAATTTGGGTCAGGTCTGGTTCGTTTTCAAACGCAGGGCCGCTTTCTTCAATAACGATTACAGGGCATAAGCCCGGATCGTCCGGAGGACCAATCTCGTTAATACTCACCTGCAATTTCACGGCAAACAATTCGTGAACGCTTGCAAGAAGCGAATGTTTAGCTAAAAAAACCAATGCCATGACAGTCAAACAACTGGCGCTTAGAAAGAGGCTCGGTGGAATTAGACACATGAAGGCTACTGTTGTGGTTGTTAGACCAGCTGCGAATAATTTAACCCATACTGTTTCTGAAGAGCGTTCAATTAAATTAATACTTCTTCGTTGCTGGGCCTGCTTTTCCCAGGGAGCCGATGTGTCGATAACAAAATCGATGGTTTTCTTTTGTCGATAATTGATAAACAATGAACAGACGCTTTTTACGACATCACTAAAACTACTGGCAATAAACAGGCAGGCGGGAATTATAGTCATGTGCGCTATCGCCATTAAAGCTAATAGATAGGCGATAATGGTTAGTGTTTTTGCGAGCGTTTCAAAAAATAAATAATACACTTTACGCGGGTTTGTTGTCGTACCATAAGCCAACGTGCTGCGCCAAATCCAGCTAAGGGTCAGCGTGTTATAGATGACTCCAAGCAGTGGCATGTTACGCAAGATAGAGACCGATTTGGAAAGCCAGTGAATGAGTGGTGGGGCAATTCGCTCAATCCAGATAAGAATGGCATGTCCTGCGCCACTGTTATAGGCCCAACTGCCTAACCCAATACTGGAGAGGGCGCCGGCAATAAGAGTCCACCAATAAGAAGGTTTCGTTTTATCAATTACTTTTAACAAGTAACCAAGATGATGATGGCCATCATGATAAAGATGGGTCAAAAGCTCATAAAGGTTTTTAGAGTTCGCAAAGAGCTTTTCATAGGCTCCCTCTGTTTTAGAATCAGCTTTGGACGCATTGTTAGGCCTGTTTTTCTTAACGGCAAGACTGCCCAGGATAGCGAGAATAAGAGGATCATTTTCATCTTTTAACTCAATGAATTCAAAGAGATCCTGGCAAGGATAATTTAACTCGAGACATTCTCTTTCTAAACTCTCTTTGGTAAGGTCCAAATTTGCCCCTTGCAAATAGCGTAAAACAATGAGCTTAAGGGTTTTGGCTTTCCTCTCACTTAATTTAGGCATCGTTGAATCTCTTCTTCATTAAAAGACCCCTTTCTTATGCTCAGTTGGCTGAATTTGGAAATTAGAGCGGTTCATAGGCGTATAACGCATGCGCTTGGATGCTCCGGGCGGATCGTAAGAAAATGAGGGTTAGAAGACAAGATAAAAATGCATTATTTTATTTCAAGATAAAATTAAATTGCAACCAACGAGTGCCAGAGCGCCTTTTAATGCGAGTTGTAGTCCCTTATAATTTGACCGATATCATCGATCTAGCGATGTTTGTAGTTTCTAGCCAATTCATCTTCGATGAATGACAAATTCGCCAGGCCCTGAAACATTTGAAGAGAGGCAGGAGCCTATAACTATGCAACGATTACCTGTATTGAAACCTGGTGATAGTGTTGAAATTATTGCACCAGCCTCACGTTGTACCAATGAGGTATTGAGTGATTTGAAAGATTTGCTGGAGTCATGGCAATTAAATTGCATCATGGATCAGGCTATTTTCGGGAATGACTTATTATGTGCCAATACCGATGAAATACGCTTCAAACTGTTAAAAAAGGCTCTATTAAATTCAGCAACCAAAGCGGTTATTTGTGTCCGTGGCGGCTATGGCAGCATGCGGTTACTGCCACAACTAAGTCAAATAATACCGGTAAATCCTCCTAAACTATTTGTTGGTATGAGTGATATCACCGCGATTCATTTGTTTCTTGAGCAACAGTGGCAATGGCCAACGATTCATGGCGCACTTGCAAGAGATAAATTTTCTCCTGAATCGATTCGTTCATTAAAATCAATCTTATTTGGAGAAGCAGAGCATATTGGGTTATCGGGTTTGCCACTGAATGAACTTGCTGCATGTGATAAGGTAATAGAGGCGAGGCTAACAGGAGGAAATTTAACCCTGGTACAAACAAGCATTGGCACAATATGGCAACTTGAGGGACAAAACAAAATTATTTTTTTAGAAGAAATAGGCGAGCGAGGCTATCGCGTTGATCGCATGCTGGAACATTTATCCCAGGCAACTATTTTTAAAGGCGCTGCAGCGATTTTATTCGGTGACTTTCTTACTGGCAATGAGCCCAATGGTTCTTCTCTGGTTAAACCGGTATTGGAGCGCTTTGCGAAAAACAGCCCCATTCCAGTTGCCCAAATAGAAGGAGTTGGGCATGGCTATACAAACTTCCCTCTCTTATTAGGCGCACTGGCCAAATTGCAATTGGGGGAGCGAGTCAAGTTAACTTGTTTTAGATAACAATCAATTAGAGTCTCTTCCAAACCAACAAGAAACTCGTTAAAGTTTTTTATCTTTCTCAATCTCAGGGAGGATTAAATTGAGAGATCGAAAGTTCCTGAAATTAGGTGAAAAACCACTTAAAATGGCCTGCCGTTCCATTGATAAAATCGCCCAACCCTTATTTGAGTCATTTGATTTGACTTTTTTTTCTTATAAATTATCACAGGGTGATAAATTTATATTTCTAACCAATAACTATCCCTGGCTTAAGAATTGTATTGATAAGGACTATGCGACTTATCTCTCATCATTTCAACCTGAGCACGAGATTATTATTTGGGATGCGCTTCCCAAAGATAATCCGGTGATGGTTGTTTATAACGACGCGAAAGAAAATTTCAATATTGATCATGGGCTGACCATTATCAAGAGTAGTGGAACCAAAGAAGAGCATTTCAATTTTGCGACAACCAGGGACAATTATGAAATGAATAATTTCTATTTTCAGCATCAGGAAATTCTTGAACGCTTTATTCTTTATTTTCGTGATAAAGCGAAAAAAATTATTGATGCTGCTTTGACCCATGCGCTTTCTTTGCAAGAACTGGGGCTGATTAAAAGCACTCTACTGCAACAAGAATTTTATCGTGAAATTGATTATTTTATAGAAAATACCCAGATTAAAGCCATTCAGATCGACGTGGAAGGGGAAAGTGTTGATCTTAACTACACGTTAGCCCATACGGGCTATTATTTGCTTAAGGGGTTAAGTACGAAGGAAATTGCAAGAGCCTGCTATGTTTCTGTAAAGGCAGTGGAAGCAAGATTGGCTAAATTGAGAAAAATAACCGCCACTAGAAATAAAAAAGAATTAGTAGAGTTTTTAAATAGAGGGGATGTCAGAAAGGCCCTGGATTTAGCCTTACAAAAAAAGTCAAGGCATGTACATAGCAAACTTGGTTGGATGAGCAGGCTTCTTTCCTAGCCAGGGGGAAAACCGGGAGTTTTAACTCCCGGATGGTGAATTGGTTGTGTCATCTACCTGCCTGTTAGAGTTAAAGAAGGCACAGGCAAATCATGATGAGTTTGGGCTCTTGTTGGATTAAAAAAACCGCTTTGTCTTGCTGTTACTGACAGGTCGTAACTTAATTGCTGGTATTTGCTCTGGCTTTGGGTATAGGCGCGTACCCTCATTTCAAATTGCCCAAAAATGCCATCAGCAGCCAAGGCACTTACTTTGGAAGAAAGACCATTATTTCCATCTTTCCCTTTATCAAAAGCAAACTCCGGGTGTGATTGGGTGATGCAAATATTTTGATCTAAATTTTCTGCCACAGTATCAATGTCAAAACCACTACTGGTGCGAGTTGACGCAGTGGCTGTCAGTCCATGCGCTGTATCCAAATTATAACCTTGATGATGCAGAAAAATGACCGCCAGGTTTTCTCTGTTACTGCGCGCAATTAATCTACTTTGGGTAGACAAGCGTGCCGTTTCCTGCGTCGTTGCGGCTTTCGGAGTAAGGCATTCCACCAGATAAGCTGCTCTTTTTGGATCGCCTACATCTTGATAGAGGGTTCCATTATAAGACGCTGCAATAACTTGAGAGCCACGGCAAATTCCACATAGAGGTTTGGGTTTCGAGGCGCGTTGCTGGATATAGACCAGGCTAAATTCTAATGCATCGCGTCTTGCATCGGAGAGTTCACCGTTTAAATAGTTAGGGAGTTTAGTTTTTAAATGCAATGGTTGGCCATAAAAGCGTGGGTCAATATCTTGGCCGCCGGGGATTAATACTCCATCAACCTGGTCAAACATGGATTTCGCATAGGCATAAAGTGCTGCCATTTGAGGAAACTTTGTCGGGTCATTGGCATGAATTTCCCGCATGGTTTCGATCATGACCATGGGGAAACTGATTTTTTCCTTTTTCCAGCTCTCAGCAAAAAGAAGAGGAATTTCCAGTGGTAACAGGTGGTTATTTTTCGCAGTAATTTTTGCTAATAAATCAGCTTTTAACCGGTCTATCTTCCGAGAGGCCAATTGATTTAATTCAGTAATCTCTTTATCCAACTCGACTTCGTTGACTGTTGGGCAGTAATCCATGCGCACAGGATTAAAGTTGCGTGCCGCCAACATTGTTTCAGCCAGTGATCCGGCTACACCAGGCATACTGTTATTCCATGAAACCAGGATGGCAGGCTGGCTATTTTTAACACGGATCTTATCAAAGTAGATGGCTTTATCTGTTACCAACTCGGTTACTCCGAGCCCATCGTCAGCGCGGATAATAACGTCTCTAGCGGTTGCTCCACCAACGATGGAAACATAGTCCATGGGACAGTTTTGCCAGATAACCGAATCCAATACTTGTAAATTATTTAAGGAGCAGTGGGAAACAGGGCATTGCCTAAATACAACCTGTTGCAGTTGGCTATGATCAAGACTGGTACCATTAAATGTGCAATAATAGCTTTGCGTATTTTTTATTGAGGCCTTATTGAGTACGGTGTTATTAAAGCTGCAATTTTCTATGTTCAGATTTTCAATCTTTGCGCCACTTAGATCACAAGAGTCGAAACTACAATTTTGTATTGTACCAAGCCCGGAAAAATCCAGCTCAGTGAACAGGTCTGTTCTACGTAATACCTGAGTAGCTGTAACCATACTTTCGTCAGCATTTTTTCCTGGGATTTGAAAGACTGCTTTCTGAGGTACCGTAAAATTAAGATTCTCCAGAACAGGCAAAAAACCATGGGTCTGTAAGTAGTCTGCCAGAGACAATTTTTTTCCTTTGCCAAGCTCTTTTTTCTTTTGAGCCAGGTTATCTAGGCTCAATCACCATTTAAATTGAATACAATAAAAAAATCCGTAAACTGTTATTTTTCACAATTTCAAGGGAATAGTAGTCAAATGCC
>NZ_LNYB01000008.1 GCF_001467625.1 Legionella feeleii | reverse complement strand
ATTTGACTACTATTCCCTTGAAATTGTGAAAAATAACAGTTTACGGATTTTTTTATTGTATTCAATTTAAATGGTGATTGAGCCTAGTTGTTTGCTGGTATTAAGCATTTCAAGGTCCATTTGATAGGCTCTCGATGCAGAAATAATATTCGCCATTTCTTCCACGTAATTGATATTGGGTGAATAAACAAAGCCATCTTTATCAGCCAGTGGGTGATTAGGTTGATACTGTTTGACAGGCTCTGCCTGACTTTCATAAATTTGCGGGACTGCGACTCCTGCCCGAACTTCATTATTCATCCATTGCTGACTCTCTTCCTGTATTTCTTGGAACACTGGGTATTGTGCCCGGTAAGTATCGTCTGGACTACCCGTTACAACATTGGCGTTGCTCATATTACTAGCGCTACTTGCCAGGCGTGTAGTTTCGGCAACCAACGCTGAACCAGCAATGTCAAAAACGTTATTCAATGACATGATGATTATTCTCCTCTCAACGCCGTTATCATTGACTTAATCTTATTATCCAGGAAAGTTAAACTTGCCTGGTAAGAGATCGCATTTCGAGCAAATTCAGTAATCTCCAAATCCTTATCAACCGTGTTACCGTCTAATGACACATGACTAGGTGTACGATATTTAAGTTGACCTGCAAAACTTGCCTGCCCATCGATATGGTTTGGATTATCCACAACCATTTGTTGAGCAGAGGATGACATGGACTGGGCTAAAACATCATTAAAATCAATATCTCTAGCTTTATAATTAGGTGTACTCACATTTGCCAAGTTATGAGCAAGTTGCGATGAACGCTGATCGCGAAGCACTAATGCCTTCGCATGTATGCCGAGGTAACTATCCAGATCAAATGCCATTCCTTTACTCCTGTAACCAT
The DNA here is from genome assembly GCF_001467625.1 of Legionella feeleii. Taxonomy (GTDB): domain Bacteria; phylum Pseudomonadota; class Gammaproteobacteria; order Legionellales; family Legionellaceae; genus Tatlockia; species Tatlockia feeleii. Next base: position 77,666 of record NZ_LNYB01000008.1, on the reverse strand, counting down.
GTAGTAGCATGCCAAGCAAATGCTGTGCCAATTCATTAGAATCTTCGCGAACTCGCTGCAGAGGAGAATTGCTTCGTCGATACGGTACTCGTATCCTCCTGTAGCTTTCTCCAGTTCTACGCTTGTACCTCTCCCTGTAGCCAGTCCAGTTCCAATGAAGTCTATTCTTTTCATTCTCCGACTCTCACAAACCATAATAAGGTTTCATGAAATTTTCCCGCAATGATTGTCATTAACACGATTTAAGAGTAAGTTGCTTATGTTATTAACCGAGTAACTTAATAACTCAATGAATAGGGAAACTCTTGATAATCGTGCCAGGAATGCCTGATTAAATCAGAGGTAATCAAATGAAAGATAAGTCTGCAGAGCTACCAGAAAATGCCATTGAATTAATTAAATCTTATCTTTTGCAATTGCAAACCAACATCTGTAACTCCTTAACTGAACTCGACGGCCAAGGACAATTTCACGAGGACTCGTGGACGAGACCGCAAGGTGGTGGCGGTTTAACGCGTGTCTTTAATGAAGGAAAAGTGTTTGCCAAAGCAGGAGTCAATTTTTCCCACGTCTCTGGTGAGCAACTTCCCCCGTCTGCCAGCAGCCACCGTCCAGAACTTGCAGGCTGCAATTTCAGTGCTCTTGGAGTATCGCTTGTTATTCATCCTGATAATCCCTATGTGCCAACTTCACATGCAAATGTACGTTTTTTTGTTGCTGAAAAAGAAAATACCCCCCCTATTTGGTGGTTTGGTGGCGGATTCGATCTGACCCCCTATTACGGTTTTCGCGAAGATTGCCAACATTGGCACCGAACAGCCCTTGCTGCCTGCCAACCGTTTGGCAGTGATCTTTATCAGCGCTTTAAATCATGGTGTGACCAATATTTCTATCTTAAACATCGCCAAGAGGCGCGCGGTATTGGAGGATTATTTTTTGATGATTTCAATGAGGGCGGTTTTTCTCATAGTTTTGGCTTGATGCAAAGTATAGGCAATCATTTTATTAAAGCTTACGAACCAATCGTCAAGAAGCGCATGGATCTGCCTTACGGCCCACGGGAAAAAGCTTTCCAACTATATAGACGCGGGCGTTATGTTGAATTTAACCTAATCTATGATCGCGGTACCTTGTTTGGCTTACAATCAGGGGGACGAGCTGAATCAATTTTAATGTCACTGCCTCCAGAAGTGCATTGGAAATATGACTGGCATCCACAAGAAAACACGGCAGAGGCGAGCCTGTACAGTGATTTTCTACCCGCTCAAGACTGGTTGGAAAAATAGAATAACAGAACGAATTGGAATCAAATGGTTAACCTTCAACTATTGGCTATTACCAGGCATGAAGGTTAACTACTTAATTGAGCATTTACTTCAGAGAACTTTATTGAATAATTTTTGCGCGATAAAAACTGTCCTTTAGCAAAAACTCGCCAATCAATAGCACATTGGTCGCCTTCCAAGTCAATAACAAAATAACTATTCAAACCATCTTTACTCCGTGTGCACAACAAGGTTCCGGCATGCAAAATCACACAAGGTTTCATGTTATCTTTTCTGATTAAACCCACATGCGCATAGTGAAGATGTCCTGTGCATACTATATCAATATCACTACCGCGCAAAAAAGAGAGAAACTCCATTTCATTTTCCAAAGGTTTGTGTAACCCTTCAATATGATCAAAATTATGGTGAAAAAATAAGATATTAACGGCTTTTTTCTCTAGTCTGAAATATTGCTTTATTTTCTTGATTACTTTTGATGATAATTGGCCATCTTTAATTTGATATGGATCAACACTATTAATGCCCAAAATTGTAAGGGAATCTGTAGAAAGTTGAGCATTAAAATGCTTGGCAATGTATTTTTTATACCCTTTAAATGGATAAAATATTCTCCCAAGCAAATTGTATAAAGGAATATCATGATTACCCGGTACAACGAGGACTTCACCTGGCAAACACCGTAAAAAAGATTGCAATAACTCAAATTGATATGCCTTGGCCCGTTGGGTCAAATCACCTGAAATTATTATGACTGCAGGTTTTAATAAAGCCAATTCAGCTAAAAAAGCTTCTTTAATATGATCTTGATGCATTCCAAAATGCAAATCAGAAATGTGGATTATTCTCATTATTTATTCGTCAACAGTTGAAGAGACTTAGGAATAATTTTATAAATCAAGGGGCAATCAGTCACTACAGCATCTCCATCCAAAGAAATAGAGATTCTTTCTTTATTCTTCACTTCTACTTTAATTGGAGTCGCAGATTTCATTATTTCAAAATTATTGTTCTTTCCCAAAACGTGTTGAATCATTTTTTCCAGACTGAACTTGCCATACTTCAAAAAATAAATACCAAGAAGCTCTTGTTGGAAATTACTACGTTCTATTTTGGTAGGAAATTGATAAGTGTAAAGATTATTACTAACCATAAAAAAAGAAGTATCCAGTGATAAATCCAAATTTTCATTTTTTATCGCAATCTGAAACGTTCCATGATGGCGGAAAGTCTGAATGATGCTCGGTATATAACTCAACCACTTATGATAAAATTTTGCATAATAATCTCTTCTTCGAGCAAATTGAGGATAAATACCAAGCGATGAATTATTAACAAATACCAACCCATTCACTTCAGCCAGATCAATTTTTATAGTGTGAGGTTTTTTAATAGCATCTAATATACTATTTATATCTGCAGGTAACGATAACTCCTTTACAAAATGATTCATTGTCCCAAGAGGAAGTACACCAAGAATTGTGGAGGTATTAACACAATATTGGGCAGCACTGCGAATTGTTCCATCTCCACCACCCACTAATAAAATCTTAAATTTTTTTATACAATCTTGAATAGTACTTACCAAATCTTCGGGTTCAACGACAAAGTAATAATAATTAATTTGGTTATCATCGAATGCAGCAAGATAATTAGTTATTTGTGGGGCATTTTTAGCTTTTTTATTTACAATAAGAGCGATAGAACTATTCATAAGCATCCCTTAAACAAATGAAATAGTAAAATATAACTGGAACTATTTAACACTTTGCTGGCTTGGACAATTGCGAGTCTTATTCCAGCATCACCGTGCAGCAAAGAAAATCAAGCTCATAAATAACAAGATAGTATAGATAAACAGCCCTGTTTTAATTTTTAAAATAGTTACGCAATAGTAACCACAATCCTATCGCTACTATAGCATTTAAAATAGCGAGTATAAGAAAAATAACTGTTATACCTAATTGTAAGTACAGTAAAAACATCACCAAAAGCGAACCGAGTACCATAAATAAGGCATTAAAGATATTATTACTCGCGATTACACGGGCTCGCATGTCATCTTCACTGGCTACCTGCAGGAAAGTATACAAAGGAACAATAAATAAACCACCACAAAAGGAAAAAAGGAAAAAATCAATAGTAACGCGTATGTTATTTATTTGAGTAAAAAATACAGAGAGTTCTTGCAAAGGTAACGTAGAAGTGACTTTAGGCGACGCAAAATACAAGTCGATAGCAAATGCAGATAATAGCAGCATGGCCAAAGGTACATATTTTAAGGTAATTTTTCCTCCCAGAAAATACCCAATTGCAATAGATCCAAATGCAATACCAATCGAAAATAGCGCTAAAAAAACTGCAAAAACAGTTGTATCAGCATTTAAAACATAATGCATATAATCCGGTAATTTGGTGAGAACAACTGCACCGAGCAACCAAAACCATGAGATAGTAAAAATCGTTGGCAGGACCTTTTTATTTAGCATGGTTTCTTTCAACATTAATCTAGTTGCATGCCAAACACGCCAATCTACTTTCAACGTTTCTATTTTGGGTGGTGTATTTGGAATAAGCAGACTGGAAAGCAAACCAAGAATTGCTATTATATTGGTTAGTACTATTGCGTAACTTATATGGGCATCCGTACTTCCAATAACCAAGGCACCAAAAGTAGTTCCTAACAAAATGGCTAAAAAGGTGCTTGACTCGATTAACGCGGTTGCATTAAGTAATAACGGGCGAGGCAAAAGATCGGGCAAAATGGCATATTTTAGCGGTCCAAAAAAACTTGAATGGATACCCATTCCTGTTAAAACGATCATCATCAGAAAAACAGTTTGATAGTACAAGGCAAAGGCACCAACAATCATGAGTAGAACCTCAAATGATTTTACCCATCGAGCCATTCTAGCTTTATCGTATTTATCTGCCAGCTGCCCCGCAGTAGCAGAAAACAGAAAAAATGGCAGAATAAATAGGGCTCCAGCCCAAGCCTGGTAATGCTCTGATTGAGTTGGAGTGGTACTTAAATGGTAACTTATCAAAGTTAATATAGATAATTTATAAGCATTATCGTTGAAAGCACCAAAAAACTGGGTCAAAAAAAAGGGTAAGAATACTTTCTTTTTTAATAAATAAGATATTTGATCAGGCATTCACTACTCCATCATTTTTCTGCCCGCAAAGGTAATAAGAAAGCCTATTGAAGTCAAATACTCTTACTAGTAGTTATTTAACTAAAGCTCATTATCGTGAATGTCGCAATCTTTAGGGATCAACGGGCAACCCTAAGCATTCCTGGTTACACCAGAGGCAAATTAACCTCATTTTTCACACTAAACAGGTGAAGCTTGAAATAAATTTCACCCTGCGAAGCATAATGAACATACAAGTCAATTTGTTTCTCATTGAAAACCCCTTGCGCCTCTAATGCCTCTAAATGTTTATCAGAACAACGCCAGTAAAGTTTATACTCTTCAGCGTAGAGATTTGGAGTTGCAAAAATGATTATTAGAGCAGCAATACAAGACTTTTATTTTCAATCCCTTGTTTGATAGCTTGGAAGCTTCTATCTAGTTTGCCATAGCACGTTTGCTTAACGAGGCAATAATTTTTTCAAGACTATGCTGATACGGCTCTGTTTGCTCGATAATAGCTTTGGTGCGTTCTTCGCAATAATCTTTTACTTCCCTATCGGGTAAAATATAAAAGGTTTTATTTTCTACTTCCCGTACAATGTGTTCAGCCACATCTTCAGCAGGTCGGCTGCGAGCCACTAAATCAGCCACCATATGGTGTAACTTATCCGCATGCAAAGGAGCGGAATTAGCGAGTAACTGAGTATTGGCAAAAGATGGGCAAATCACTGATACATCAACGGGTTTATCCAAACGTTTAAGATCAAAATACAACGACTCGGAAAGCGCAACTACGGCATGTTTAGACATTGCATAAGCAGCCATTTGTGAACCGCTACATAATCCATAAAAACTCGCCATATTTATCACATGGGCACGATGAGTTTGTTTAAACATTAAGGGCAAGAAAGCTTGAATGCCATGAATTATACCATGCAAATTGATATCCATAACTTTACGAATGTGTTCATTTGTTAATTCCCATATCGGGGCTAAATGACCACTTACGCCAGCATTGTTGAATAACCAATCTATACGGTTAAAATGCTCATAACTTTGTTTTGCCAAATGCCGGAGACTTTCGGGCTTTGTTACATCACAAACAACGCCCAAAACATCAACCTTTGCCTGCGCACTTAATTGTTCAACTCGATCACAAAGTGCGGTAACAGCATTATCAGCCATAACCACATGAATCCCGCGCTGGATACAAACCCGAGCTAACGCAAGGCCAATACCACTGGCAGCCCCTGTAATGACTGCAACTCGCTGCACCGATTCCATTCCACGACTCCTACGGTTTGTTATTGCTATAGAGGTTGTTCACGCTTTGGTTATTCATTATTAAATTCACCTGAGTTGCAGTGCAGCCGTATCTTGCAGCCAAACAATTCATACTTGAGTTAAAGACGATAACGAGCTGAACCTCGTATCTTGATTTCAAATAAACCAGAATGGGCGAATAGTAACGATTCTTGCCCCAGAAGGTCAAGACATAGTTAGATTAGGAATCCAAACCAACCATTAACGATAAATATCAAGCCAGGCACATCAGCCTGACTTGCTTAATAATTATTCGCTAACAATTATAACATCTTGTGCTTTGAACCCTTTGGGACCTTTATCAAGAATAAAAGTTACTGAATCATTTTCATGTAAGGTTTTGAACCCAACACCTTGAATATCTTTGTAATGCACAAATATATCATCGCCCTGTTGATTGACGATAAATCCAAATCCCTTTTTTTCATTGAACCACTTAACATGGCCAGTTTCTCTTTGCGACATTCACTATCCCCTTCTTAAACTCTTCTACCTAAAGCGGTAGGGCAAACATTTCAGCATCCACGCAGTTCAAATTGCGGGCAACTATAAAAGAAATGCCGCAAATACCTCTTAATTTGCGCTACAATGGATACATCACAATGCTTGAGTGCCCAAGCATTCTGATTAGCATAACAGTTTTTTATTGATTGTTAACGATTTTTTTTAAAATCTTCGAATTAAGCCTTTATGCTTATCAAGTATCTTACTTTGAATTGATTATTGAATGCGGATTTGCTTGATTTATTTTATAGGATGTTAAAATGGATAATTATAAAGAAACGTTTATTCGCTTAGCCCTCGATTGCCAAGTCTTAAAGTTTGGTGAGTTTACATTAAAATCTGGTCGCCTAAGCCCCTATTTTTTTAATGCAGGACTGTTTTATCAAGGTGAAGCCCTGCGTCAACTCGGTCAATTTTATGCCAAGACATTAATAAAACATCGTATTGATTTCCAACATTTGTTTGGTCCTGCCTACAAAGGCCTACCCCTTGCAACTGCGACAGCTATCGCCCTTGCTGAACTAGGAAAAGATATAACCGTTACTTTTAATCGCAAAGAGGCTAAAACGCATGGAGAAGGAGGACAACTCATAGGCGCTCCCCTGCATGGTAATACAGTCATTATCGATGATGTCATCACAGCGGGCACAGCCTTTCGCGAATCACAAGCTTTAATTGCCGAAAACGGCGGCAAGCTTACAACCGTTGTTATTGCCCTTGATCGCTGTGAACGTGGGATAACGAATCAATCTACTCTTGCGGAAATTGAGGCGCAAGGTATTCGCGTATTATCCATTATCACCTTGTTTGATTTAATCAACTACTTGCGCCAGCATGGGCAATCTAAAGAAGTGGAGCGTTTGCTTGCTTATCAATCTCAATATGGTATTAATTAATTTCATCCCCTGAGCACTATACTGCCAGGGGATTTTAACTGGCTTAGTAAGCAGCAATATCAATCGTTTTCATTTTATGATTAATCTGTTTACCACCTCTTAGCGTTGTTAGAGTTATTTTTTCACCCACCTTGATATCAGTAAACAGATTATAAAGAGCATCATAGTTTTTCACCGGGTGGCCATTTAAAGCGACAATAATATCGCCAAGATGCATACGACCCAAATGATCCCTCCCAGTTCCACGCAGACCTGCCAAAGCAGCAGGCGTATTGGGTATCACATCTGCGATTAAAATACCCTTACTCACACCCAGACGTTGCGCTATAGTTGGTTCAACTCGCTGAATACCAATACCAGATAACACAACCCGGCCATTTTTGATAATTTGTGGAACAATCCGGGCAATATCATCAGCTGGTACGGCAAAACCAACACCAGCTGACGAACCAGAACTTGAATAAATGGCTGTATTTAAACCTATCAAACGCCCTTTACTATCTAATAAGGGCCCACCCGAATTACCAGGATTAATAGAGGTATCCGTTTGAATCATATCTCGTATGGCCACACCCCCAGCTCCAGGAACTTGGCGCCCTAATGCAGAAATAACACCCACAGTCAAACTATGATCCAAACCGAAAGGATTGCCTATCGCAATTGTTTTTTGTCCTACCATTAAATCGTGAGTATGAGTCAATTCAAAAGGTACATAAGATTTTAATAATTCCAATACTTTCGGCGAGCTAATAGCAAGCACAGCAATATCCTTACGAGGCTCGGTACCGATTACTCGAGCAGGAACTGTTAAATTACCAATACTGACTGCCAAACGCTCTGCGCCATTGACCACATGAAAATTGGTAACAATATGACCTTTTGCATCCCATATAATCCCCGAACCAGCACCAGCTTTCACTTGCATATGCTCGTAAGAGCGTTTCACTGTTGCCAGGCGATGTACATACACTACTTTGGGTGAAAATTTCTGAAATATTTCAACTGTATTACGCTCATTCGGCAATAACTCATCAAGCGTTGTACTATAAGAGGGGGATCCAGCAAAAAACACACAACCACTTAAAAATAACGTTAACAACTTACATCTCATTATCAAACTCCATTCCTACTGCGCCAGTTAAATGCTTACGAATACGTTGACGCTCTACTAATTTATCAATTACCACTTGAGGGAAATCAGTAATGGTAATCACATTTTTACTGATTAATATTTCTATTAAATCTTCCAATACACGAATTAGCTGTAAATCTGATTGTGTTAATTTAAAACGATTCTCTTTATCGCAGCGATTAAGAAATTCCAGTACTTCTGGAGCATCCATATCCATTTGCTCAGTACCAGCAGCTGACCGTGCATAAAGTGCACATATTTTACCTTGCTTATCTCGCTTAATGTAGACCACTTGGCTCATCCTTTAGGTTAGTTGATCTAATTATACTCATTTATAATAGATAAATAAAAATACCAAGATTGAATACCAACAATCACAACCGTTGTTAAGATGGACATTATAACACCAATTCGAGATTATTTTCACCATTCATCATACAAAGGTATTTTTTTATTTTAAGCCCTTAATCTACTTGTTAATAAACTAAACCGCGCGCTCATGCTTACAGAGCTTTCATAGCTTTATCACTAAAATCATTAATGCAAATGAATCAATTGGCTGTGAGTATTAACTGCAAAATAATGGCAAAAATCCTGATATGACTCAACGTCAGGCCATTCCTCAGCGCTATCACACATCCGTAACATTTCGGCTTCAAAAATGGGGCGGTAATAGTGTTTAAGAAAAGGTTTCACATCTGCCAATTTGGCAAAATTTTTAATAATCACTGTGGCGTTTTCAGCAAGGTGAGATAAATTGATGCGTTCTAAAGCGGTAACAATCTCATTTTTCTCGTCCACAGTAGTTCTCATCCACTTCAATAATACAGAGCGAGGTTTAATGCGTAATAACTGCCGCCCCTCAGCAACTGAAGACTCCATAAGAACTATTTGTGAATGCAACTCAAATTTGAAGCAACATAAAAAATCGAGAAAAGTACCTTCAATCCGACTGAGGATGTTTTTCCCTGCCCAACGACTTATTTCATATCTGAACATGGCAGGGAAATGGCGCTCAATCTCATTTAAAGTAGCTTCTTCGCTATCTTGTCTCGAAATGACATAAGCTGTATTGTCAGTTTGTAGTAGGCTTAATTCAGGCAATTCCAGGTCGGGTAATTGCGATGACAGGAATGATAAAAATACAGCCGTTGGTTTAAGAACTATAATTTCCCATTCACTTCGTTGCATGACGCTCTCCTTGACTTTATTGACTCATCCTGAGTACAACTTAAAAGCACAAATCAACGCCCTTTCCCACTTTTTTCAGGGAAGGCTATCAGATTAAACTCCTTGTAAAATAATAGCAACATCCAATATTGGTTTTTTTTTAATCGTTTTTAACTTGACATGACCCGCATTATGTATATGCTTGCCATTTTATCCCCAATTATTCGAACATGAAATTCTTAAAAAAACTGGTTACTGGCTTAGCGCTTCTTCTTGTAATCACTGTCATCACTTTATGGGCATTAGCAAAATCAATAAAGCCCGAAACAGTCAAATCCTATGTCAGCTCCCAATTGAGCACCTTGACCGAACGCAAAAGTCTCGTGAATGGTGATATTTCCTGGCAGATATTCCCTCGCCCTGGTATTAAAATTACTGGTGTGCAGATAGGGAATGAAAACGATAACGCAAATTATTCAGTAACACTGGAAAACCTTCTTTTTCATTTGAAAATCACTCCCTTATTACGCGGTAAATTGGTTTTTAGCGAATTAAATGTTGACGGTTTCCACGTTACTATCAATCCAGATTCTCAACCACCAGCTAAACTTAAGAAAAACAAACAAAGTAATAATGGTGCAAAAACCAATAATATGACGGAACAATTTGCTATTGAGCGATTTTTATTAAGCCGTGGTCAGATTGTTATTGTTCAAAATCAGAAAAAAATAATTTTTTCTGGCTTACAGATAGGAGCAGAACAGTTTAATCTGCAGAAAAAGTCTTTCCCTCTCCAGTTAAAAACAACACTCGATGTCTCAGAGGCTAATGAACCTCTTTTAAAAGCACATATTACTTTCAAGGGTAGTAGCGCCCTATCAGCGTCTTTATTTAATAATCCTGTTATGGCACTGCAAAACCTTCCCCTGGAAGGTCAATTGTCCTTACAGGATGTTCGCCTTAAAAAGCTAAAAATAAATAAAATTAGTGCCAATGCAAAAACCAAGCTTGGTGTTTTTCATTTAAATCCTTTAACTTTGAGTTTGTATAATGGCCAATCCGTTGGCGATCTTCGTTATGAATTTGCCAGCAAAAAACTAACTGTTAATCAAACTGCTACCAATCTTGATAGTAGTAAACTCCTTTATGACCTAGTTAAGAAACGTTTATTTAAAGGCAGTGTGGATTTCTCCATCCATGCTCAAACCAATATGCAAGACGCTAACTGGCCAGATCACACCAGTGGTAATGGCAGCCTAACAATCAAAGACGGTGTGGTTGAATCAATTAATCTTGATAGAGTTATTGATGAAACAAGCAATAAAATCAACAAATTAATGACCAGTAAAAAGAAAGATGCAAAGCAAGCCCTGGAATTAGGTCAATTTGATGATCCTAATATGTTCAAAGGAAACACACGTTTTGAATTACTTACTTTCCAATATCAACTCCAAGACTCTACGTTGCAAAGCAATTCCCTGGTATTACAAGCCGAAAAATTACAATTAAAAGGGGAAGGTATACTGAATTTAAAAGACTACAATCTCGATAGTCATCTGTTTGCAAAAGTTGCTTTAACCGATGAAAAAGTAGAAAAAATTCAACAGATTCTGGGTGGCAGTTTCCCTATTTTAGTTCAAGGCACTTTAACAAAGCCTATTGTTTTACCCGATTTAAAAAAAATTAATCCCATATTGACCAAAGCTTGGCTCAAGGAAACGTTGGTGAAACCTGTTGAAACCATAGTAAAACCGGTTAAACAAATTCAACAACAACTTCAAACAATCATTTTTAGCGGTAATAACCGTGATACAAGAGCAATTCAGTAATCCATTATTGGCATGGTTTGATTTGCATGGACGCAAAGATTTACCTTGGCAACATCCACGCTCAGCTTATCGAGTGTGGGTTTCTGAAATTATGCTGCAGCAAACTCAGGTTAAAACGGTCATACCTTATTTCAACCGTTTTATAGACAGTTTTCCCGATATTTGGCAGTTGGCTCAAGCGCCTGAAGATCAGGTTTTAGCCCATTGGTCAGGATTAGGCTACTATAGCCGAGCCCGTAACCTCTCTCAAACGGCAAAAATTATTTGTGAGGAATATGCAGGTGAATTTCCTGCTACTTTGGCAGAACTGGTTGCCTTACCCGGTATCGGCCCTTCTACCGCAGCAGCCATTGCTTCACAAGCTTTTAATCAACCAACAGCTATTCTGGATGGTAATGTCAAACGTGTCCTATGCCGTTATTTCCTAATTGATGGCTGGCCTGAACAGAGTGCTGTGAAGCAACAGTTATGGCAACTGGCCCATCAGTGCATGCCCACACAACGTTGCGCCGATTATACGCAGGCTATTATGGACTTAGGCGCTACTTGCTGTACAACCAGACAGCCTAATTGCGCTTCCTGTCCAGTAAGAAAGACCTGTCTGGCAAATATTCATGATAAGACTACTTTGTATCCTCAAAAAAAATTAAAGAAAAGCCTGCCCGTCAAGCAGCAACAGTTTTTATTACTTTATACGGACAATAATAAAATTTACCTTGAAAAAAGACCGCCATCCGGTTTATGGGGAGGGCTTTGGTGCCTGCCAATCATCGATAACACTGCAACTTGCCCCAGAGACTATATAGCAAAACACTATGCCTTAACGAGTCAGCAGCCTACAGAGTTACTAACACTTAAACATAGCTTTAGCCACTTTCATTTATATATCAAAGCATTAGCGCTGAAAACAACCAGCAAGAAAAATGTGCTTAACGAATGCCCGGGAAACTGGTTCGCTGCAACTGAGCTCAACCAGCTCGGACTTGCCAAGCCTGTTAGCGATATCATTAATCATTTTTTACTACAATCAGGTATCTAACATCCAACTCATTTCGGTAACATCACTGATTTATTCTCATCCGTTTATTACGTACTATCAAAAGAAAGGGAGGCCACTGTACAACTTAGGCAAAGTATCTAATCACGTATCACATAAAAGATGACGTTGCTTGGCAAGCCTAATAATTAACAAGTTAAAAGAAGGTTTGATACAGGATAAACCAGCTTTAACCTGTATCATTACTCTCTTAATGTGGCCCGCTGCCAATCTCTGGTGGATCCTCTTCAAGAGAATCTGAAGGACGAGGCCCTGTCTCGTATTGCTGATTATTAAAAAACAAAAATGTTGCAGCTTGTTGGAAAAATATTTTTAACTTACTCCAGAGATTGACTAATTTTTCTGCCAACATGCCAATAGTAGTTAACTCTTCCCCAATCTCTTTGCGCGGTTGCTGCTCTGATTCGAGGAGAGTAGAAGCTAATTGGTTAAGTGCTTGGGTATTTTGTGGATTAGCTAATACTAGCGCCGTAGCTTTTTCAATACTTTGGCATTCCTCTTCAGTTAGCATACCTCTCTCATGAGCAAATGCGGCTTTTTGGCGTACCGCCTCAATGCTACCCTGCAATTCGTCCATGACTTCTTTGATCGCTTCGCAAGCTATTAATTTGTCTGTAATCTTCTTTAACTTATTATGCATGTCAGACAGTTCTTCATCACTAATAGCATACCCTAAATTCTTCAATGCGGCCTTCATAGAGGTAATTCGAAGGACTTGTTCTTGCAACAAAACAAAATTGGATGTGAAGAATACAAGATCAGATTGTTTAAAATCGGTGATTTCTTTAAGTTTTACATCCACGCGTTCATATAACGCATTAAAGGCATCTAACTCGTCTACACAATGTTTAGCATATTTATTAACAATTATTTCTTGCTTTAATTTTTTAGCGGAAAGGTCTTTCCAAAAATCATAACTGTTTGCTGCGTCAATAACTTGTGCCTGCAATTTTTCCTGTAAAGCAACATCTGGTGGCTCTTGTTTCATTGCCCAACGTAATTTGAGTAACGCATAAAGATGAGCATCTCTTTTTTCTGGATCACCCGTATAAAAATCCATAGGCACATCCTTGATGAGCCCCTTTACAGCCATTTCCTCAAGTTCACTATCATATTTTTCTGCAAAAATATCATCTAAGGCTTTAGAAAGCTTCTCATCGACTGCATGAAGATGGGTTAGTTCCAAATCAATCAACTTTTTCACACAGAGCTTGTGCTGTATATCAAAGTCTTGTAATTCCGATAAGCTAGCACCAGCATCTACCCTTAAATCAGCAACAGCCAATTCAACTTCCTTGTAGAGTTTTTGCATTTTTTCATCATAGGCAAAACGCTTATTTGCTGAATCACTAATCTGAATTGAGCTGTAATAACGATTAAAATCAACAAGTTCAATCTCAAAGATACCAGCTTCCCTGGATTCAAGCGCTTCAAAACCACCTTCTTTTTGTTGATAGACACGTCCCGTACTACCCCAGGGATTTCGCATTTGGACATAACAGACTGGGCGTGCTGACTGCTCTCCCTTCGCATTAACAACTATTTCTTCGCGGGTAACCACTTTTAATATCGTATAAGCGTGTCGATTACGGAGACCTGGCACAGCTTCATCGAATTTGGACGGAGTAGAAGCGGTTACCAGACAACCATCTGCTAACGCTTTCTCTATCGCGCGGAATTGTTGAATTTGATCGACCTGGTAATAGCCTGAAAAAGGATCGCGCTCCCCCCGAACAACATTCGTTTCAACGGGTACATCGATATAATTAAAGCAATGCTTGATAAATTGCTGTGCATCTGGGTGGGTGCTACCTATAAGGTCGATTAATTTCAATAATTTAGTTGGCTCGGTATCCTTTGAGGCAAAAATCTTGTCGCATTCTGCTTTATTGTCAAAATAAAACAATAGATAATCTTTATATTCCTTGTACGCTGTGAGAGAGTCTGTCATCTCTTCATCAGGAATCGTCATTGCGAACTCTGTTCGTAAAGCATCAAGAGCAGGTGATGAAGGACTGTCCTTATACATGTCGACAACTTTATCCATATTGCATAATAGATAAACCGCCTTATTAAGTCCCGTCTTGATTGTGCTTTTAATAAACTCTAAATTATCAGCTTCTATAAACTGGGGAATATTCCAAGGCTGTTCGACTTTTTTACCAACCTTTTCGGAGCGAGTATTTATTCCGGTTAAAATCTTAGTTGCCGTCGCTGAAAAACCACCTTCATTGAATACAGAACTGATAGACGCATCTACTTCTCCGTCATGTCTGGTTTGCATGGTGGCATAAGCTGATTCCAATACATGCACCCATAAAGCCTTATGGCCACTTAATGCACCGCTCTGATCATGTATGACCGCTGTAGTTATCCGTTTATACACTGGCTCTAAAGTTTTTGGATTAAATAATCTGACGGTTGTCGTACCGTCATTATTTTGCACCATCATCCCACGCAGAAAGGCAGCACCATTAGGCTGATTTAGGATGGCTTGTATTGAAGCAAGTAAAAAACAATCCGGAATTTGTCCCTGATTAATTTCGCTTAATGAAGGTGAACCCGGATCTGGAAATAAAGACTCAACACTACGCTCATAATGCTCATCAAAACGAAAACAAGAAGTGGAGTCAGTCGTTGTATACGTATAAGTTTCCCCACGTACAATATCACGTTGACTTTCTGGAAGTGATTTATCAGCACTCGCCGTATTATCGCTAAAACAGGTTATTTTGAATCGCGGCTCTTCATTAGGCACATCAAGATTGAGTGGTTGAATAATAACTCGAGTGCCTTTTTTAAGTTCGACAGGTCCCTTACCATTATCAACGCTAATACTTTGACTCAAAGACCCACGCACTCCAGGAAAAACACGCTCTACCCGTTTATCAGTAGCAGAAATATGCAAACCACCTTTTTTTACTCTGGTACGGGGCATGATTTAAAACTCCAAGCAGTAAAATAAAAAATTTATTCTTAATGATAACACAAGTGACTATTTTTTATTCATTTAACGACTATTTATTGTGTTCAGAGCGAAATAAAGTATTATCAATATCCAAGAGTTATTGTGAAACAGCACGAAAGAAACAGCATGACGATATTATTTGCTCTGGTGATTAGTTTTATTGCTTTACTATGGTCCGCCAATCATTTGGTTAGCGGCGCATCAGGTATTGCCCACTATTACCGGTTACCCCCCTTATTAATTGGTTTGACGTTAGTAGCACTAGGCACTTCTGCGCCTGAAATTATGGTTGCTATTAGGGCATCTATAGAAGGTTTACCTGAAATAGCTATTGGCAATGCCATCGGTACAAACATTGCTAATATTGGTTTAGTACTTGGTATAACAGCTCTTTTAAAACCGCTTAGGGTACAACCAACTTTATTGCGTCGAGAATACCCTCTCCTTTTTTTAGTCATGCTTTTTGCCTATTCACTCATTATCGACGGCTATCTTGGCGTTTTGGATGGTTGCTTGTTTTTATTAGCTTGCATCGCTTTAATCACTTATTTTATCTATATAACGCGACAAGAGCGCCCACAAAAACAATTAACAATCGCCTTTCAACAAGCAGCACTTCGTAAACATTCGCTAAAAACCCATACTATCCACTTGGTTTTGGGCCTCATTGTTTTACCTCTTAGCGCTAAGTATTTAATACATAATTGTGTTGAACTTGGGCACTGGTTAGGAATTAGCGAACTGGTTATTGGCCTGACCATTGTTGCGATAGGAAGCAGTTTACCGGAGCTGGTTACCTCAATTATCGCAGCATTTAAAGGGGCTGACGATATTGCCATTGGTAATATCCTTGGTGCCAATATGTTCAATTTAATTGCCGTTATGATTTTTCCTGGCATTATCCATCCTGCAGCAATCAGTCATGCTATCTTGTGGCGCGATGTTCCAGTTATGTTTATAACAACGTTAGCTCTTCTATGGCTCAATTACCGTCATAAGAAAAAAATTACCCGTTGGCAAGGCGGCATATTAATATTGATTTATTGTTGCTATATGCTCTCACTAGTTATTACTGCCATAGGCTAGGCGTGTTGATAGTTCGCTAGCCTTTGGCCTGGATAGTAGAAATTCAACAGACACTAAATATGTTTGCCCTGTTTATAGATGACAAGTTTTGCTTGGCGTCTTAATATGTCAGCCGCAACTTTGGCCTCAGGCTGGCCTGCATCAGCAGCCCGATTGATCCAATACCAAGCTACTTTGCGGTCTTCGATAACCCCTTGGCCATAATAGTACATATAGCCTACGGCGTATTGCGCATCTGGCTGTCCCTTTTTCGCCTCAGGTATTAGGCGAACAAAAGCCCGTCGATAATCCTGTGCCTGAAAACTGCGGATCCCTTCAGTTAAATTTACATTAGTTACACAAGCCGTCGCAGTAAGTATCAAAATAAAGAGCAAAATTGTTCGCAATGCAAAACGCATAAGCTTATTCCTCAATTAACGGCTTTGCAGGAGCTTCGAAGATTAATTCATTTTTAGGTAAACTTAAACTCTCAAGAACCCCCTTATGCAAAACCACTACTCCTTTTTCTGTAATTCGCTTGATTATTGCGCCCCCGGGCAAGACATCACCCACCACATAGGTTTTTTGCCCTCCTCCACCAGCACGAATAATAACTTGCGATTCCTCCTCTTTAGTCGCAAACATGACTCCTACCACTTCGGCATCCAGCATGGATTGTTTAATATCAGCATCAGCTAAATTGGTTGGGACATAGTCTCCAAACAAAGCGGTTTTAAATAAGGGTGAATCCTTACGCAAATCAGCCTGTGTCGGTACAAAATTGGTTTGTGGCATTACCATTTGTTTTTTTTCATTAAATTGAAAAGCAATAACGAGCTCCCATACAAATAAAAAAAAAGTCAGCGCAAAAATACAGATCGCCACCATTTTTTGCGGCTCATTGGTAACGAATGTAGGAAACTTGATCTGTTTTGTTTGCATAATTCAAATTAGCATGGTTTTTGCCTATCACTATATGCACTAAAACAAGCAAAGACAAGAAAGGGAGTAACCATGCACTCTTCTAATCAAGAGCAACCCCATATCCAGTTAGCCATTATGTCACGTTGGTACGTTGTTTCACGGGCCATCCATGCCGTGGCAAAACTTGGCATTGCTAATCACATGTCCTTAAAACCAATCAATATTAATGAACTAGCAGAGCGTACGGGAACAGTCCCTGAATTATTAAATCGACTATTAAAATTTCTTAGCGCTTACGGTCTTTTTAATTGCGATGGCAACAGTTATTCGCTAACAAGTTTATCAATGCCTTTACGTGACGATGACCCTCATTCTGTCCGTGATGTTTTGTGTATGGTGGATGACAGTTGGTGGCAATCTTTTGCTCATCTTGATACCAGTTTAAAAACAGGAAACTCTGCCTTCTCTCATCAACACAGTGACAGTTTTTTTAGTTTCCTCAGTAAACACCCTGAGAAACAAGCCAATTTTGATCGAGGCATGGCAAGACTATCTACTTTTGATGATGAAGCAATTGCTACAGCCTATGATTTTTCGAAGTTCTCTCACCTGGTTGATATGGGGGGAGGTCGGGGAGGATTAACCAGGGCCTTAGCCCGTCATTATCCCAAATTACAATTAACTCTTTTAGACACAGCCGCCGTCATTGAGCAATTAAGAAACACAGATTTTCCACCACAGATAAAATTAACCGCTGGTGATTTTCTGGCTCAAATACCACCGGCAGATGCTTATATTTTTAAAGGTGTCCTCCATGATTTCAACGATAATTTCATGCATGAGATTTTGGCAAACTGCCATCAGCAAATGACAAAGAGTACTTCTCTTTTCATTGCGGAACAGGTTATGCCTGACAGCCCTGCTCCTCATCCCAATAAAACAATGGATATTGTGATGATGGTTCTGTTAGGGGGCAGGCAACGCACACTTAGCGAATGGCAGCAATCTATAGAACCTTCCGGTTTTGTCTTTCAAGATAGTTACAAAACAGATACCCTCTTTACTCTGATGGCTTTTAAACCCAATTAAGACAGGACTGAAGGAATAGGCGTATAAATGCATTAGTTCATATCAAAGATAATGTAAAGATGAGGTTAAAATGTGGCGTGGATCATATTTTTTTTTCAACTGTAGCCAGTCTCCATAGGCAGGGCCAAAATGAGTTTGCCAATAATTTTTGGCTAGCTTTTGCCCCAAATAACCTGAAAGATAACGCTTTCCACCTTGTTGCAAAAAGTGTTCATCCAGAATAGTCATAGCCTGCAAACAGCTAGGGAGCAAAACAGGATTCACACCCGGGTTTAAAATCATTAGAGCGCAAATGTCTTTACTATCAGGGAGCATTAAAAAACCAATACGCCTCTCATTAGCTAGTGGCACAATTTGCAGAACTGTTGCATAGTGAATAGGCAATTGCGTAAGTAATTCCTCGAGATCCCTGGATAAAACAGAAGTCGGGATAAAACATTCATACCAGGGATGAAGTAAATCCCATTGTCCAGTTAATTTCATTACTTCAAAACGAGAGTTGTGGCGATGGAGATAAGAATGAATCGACTCATCCTGAATGTGAATCGTTTTCCAGGGCTTTAAATGCTTGCTAACAGCATTTAATTGTGGTGGTTTACTGTCATATTCGAGTGATATATGCAAAGCAAAAAGCCATTGGGCAAAGGGTAAACGTTTGCCTTCTGCCGTTAATTTAGCACCCTGTAAGGAGGGGGAGCAAAAAGCTTCCACGTAATCAGCACCAGATTTAATATCAGCAAGATCATGAAGCCATTGATTCTTATCAAGATACACTAAGAAAAATGTTCTAACCTGTTTAAGACAAGGACGTAATTTGATACAAGCCTTGGTTATGACGGCAAAACGTCCTTGCCCGGAAAGGCAGGCATGAAACAATTCAGATTGCTCATCAACCTGCGAGGTCTTACCATCAGCCGTAGTTACCTCTAAGGCTTTAACATGAGAACTGATACTACCGAATTTAAAAGAAGAAGAACCTACTCCTCCTGCCGAAAGTACCCCGCCTATCGACAAATTGCAATTATAAGGTAGCACATAAGGAATCTGTGCTTTTTTCAGAGATACCTCTACTAGTGAAGACCAAGTTGCATTTGCCTCAACCCAGATACTAGCTTGCTCATGAGTTTGAACATGATTTAATTGCTCTAAATGCATAATTAAACTACCTTGCTGCGCTAGTGCCTGTCCTCCTTGACTCAAACCATTTCCGCGAATAGTCACGTTGAGATTATGTTGATTCGCATAGGCTAATACGGACTGAAGTTTTTTTATTGAGGACGGAATACAAACTGCTGATGGGATAACCTGATTTAATTTACCGAAGTCTTGAGCGTAGGAAGCAAGCGCATGCTCATCACTGAGCATCGCTTGTCCACTCTCTTTCTCACACTGCTTTATCTGAGACATACTCCAAGGCATTGGCTGCATTTTGTTGATCCCTCTGTTTAGCCAATTCTAGTCGTTGGTTACATGCAAGAATTAATCCATCAAACATCTTGTTAAATGCATCGTAACATCTATCAATCATCTTCAAGGCTTCACGACGTACATTGACCGGAACAGGTATTGCAAACAATTTGCGCTCCATTTCCTCCTCAAATAAGGCATGAGCTAATTCGACTTCAAGATGTGAACTCGAAAAGTACTTCAGGTTTTTATCTTCTCCCGCTTTCTTTACCTGTTTAGCTACTTTCTCGAAAAACACATGCCCAGAAGATTCAAGGGTAAGCAATAAAGCAATATTTAGTATTTCATCGTCTGTCTTATAGATTTCAGACATGATTGCATAGGCCGCATCACGAGTGAGTTGTGATTCTTTACTATAAAGCCAAGCCACATCATCTTTAGTGCATGACTTATCGTTACACAAACCACCCATGTATTTTTTATCATGTAAAAACCATTTTTCATGTCCTGCGTCTTCAAGACGATGGTGGCGAGCAACCTTTTTCAAGTAAGGGTCAGTAACCCGCTCTTCATTCAGACGTAAAATATCTTGGAAAGTCATTGCCCAAAAAGTTAATTCAGGGACAAAATAGCTGATTTCTTCTAAACTATTTAATTGAGTTAACACTTCAAAAAAAGGATGTCCCATGAATTCTTGTTGTTTGGAATCAATATAAGTTTGTATAGTTTTCATGGTAGTTGCCTCCGAGGCACGATTAAATTGGTTGGACAATTCATGTGTTGCACACCTCGTGCCAAAAAATTACCCTTTCTAATCAAAATAAATCCAAACAAAGATGTTTTTTTTCTTTTTTGCAGGAGAAAACCTCGGAAAGCGACAGAAAAATGTCCCCGACTCTGACTTAAACGACAAAAAATTGACCAAATACTCATTAAATTTTAATGAATTTTCTCAACCAAGCTTAAATTCGCCAATTTTTTGTCATATTTTTCCATTAACTTCTCTACTTCAGACCAATCTATCTCTTCTATACACCTCGCTTTTAAACAAATTTCATCCAGAAGCTCATTTTGCAATGAGCCATGTGCCTTTGCCTCTGCGTAGGGCGTATTGGTAAACATGACTAATACATGCTTTGAAACATAATGTGGATACCGATGCATTAATTCCTGCTCTGTTTGTTTTTTTAAATTAAATTTTGCATCACGAATATCTGTTTGAATTTCATGGTAATTAGCCATTGACATCTCTGCTACGGCATCAGTATTAACCTTACGTGAATTAAAAAACGCAGGCATTACTTGCTGCCAATCATCATCGTATTGATCCAAAAGCACGTTAAGAACACGGCAATCTTCAAAGGCACTATTCATTCCCTGACCAAAAAAAGGCACTATTCCATGTGCTGCATCACCAATCAATAAGCAATGATCTTTAAAATACCAAGGCGCGCATTTAATTGTACTTAAATTACCCGTTGGATTATGGATAAATTCATTAATCAAATCCGGCATTACCTCATAGGCATCAGGGAAAGCTTCTCTAAAAAAAGAATTGATAGCTTTCTCATTATTGAGTTGGGCAAAGCTATTTTTGCCTTTATTAGCCAAAAATAAGGTGCCGGTAATTGAATCATCACGATTAGGATTCCCAAGGAGCATAAATGAATCTCGAGGCCAGAGATGTAAATGCTCTCGTATAAAATGGCGAGAATGCTCTTTACTAATAGACAATTCTTTATAGCCGTGAGGTAGAAATTCCCTTGATGCAACAATAAGTTGTTCCTCCTCAAGGACTTCGCGCACTTGAGAAGCAGCTCCATCAGCACCAATCAAGATATCATAAGGTTTGGATAAATGACTTTTATCGGGAAGCTCGAAATACGCTATCTTGTTATACAGATCAAGCTTTATCAATTTTATATCAAAATGCAAATGGATCCCTGAGGTTTGCTCAGCTCTGTTAAGCAATAATTCATTTAGGCCGCTACGCTGAATAGCGTTAATATACTCTGTGTTATCACGGCCAAAAGGCTGGTATTTTATTGTGCCATTTTGCTCGTGAATGGCTCTAGCACGCATCGGCACCATGAGCTTTTCAACTTCAGGCATTAAATTCACACCCGCTAAACCGGTAATGCCACGACAAGATAAAGCCAGATTTATTGAGCGCCCTCTTTCAATTTTTGAGACACGTAAATCGGCTCTCGCTTCAAATAAATCAATTTCATAACCGCGTCTGGCAAGGTACAGTGATAGTAAAGCCCCTGCTAATCCAGAACCAATTATGGTTATGCTTCTCATCATGTCTCTCCGTTGCCTGAGCTTAGACTAATGAAGCCAGGCTTGTGCACCAGCCTCATCCATCCAAGATTCATCATCCTTGATAACTCCATCATTATCATAGGCAAGTGACGTTGGGTTTTTAAAAATGATCCCCATATGAATTACCCTGCTTAAGCTACAACCGCATACATCCCCCTGTCGTTAAACGACCGACCAGTACAGGTATTAATCCTTCTATATAAAATACCCAGCAAAAATCATACCTTTCCGGTTATTTTTAGATTTTCAACGAATAAAATTACTGGTGAATTTTTTGCAGGGAACCCTGAAGAAATAAAGACTTGTCAACGGAAATATAGCCCGAGAACGGGTAACTTAACGCTGTAATAGCAGTTAAATAAAAAGTGATAACCAAAGTCAATAAAATATGCATATATAATTGCATGCTATGCCTTCGCAAACTCAATGCGTTTAACAAAATTAATACAAACGCAACAAAAAAAATAAATATATACCAGGCAGCAGGAATAGCACTTTTTAATAGACTTAAACGATGATTACGCAATTCCATTACCGCATTCAATGCTGAAAGTATTTCACTGTAAAAAGTCTGGGTAACTGTTGTTTCAGGAGAATAACTCTGAATAATAGTATACAAATTAGATAGTAATTGCGGGATATCAGCATCTTGTTCGCCATATGCCATTGCTGGCCACTCTTCTTCTGCCACTTCTCTTGCATATTGCTCAATAGCCTCTTGCAATCCCTTAGCTACCGAGGCGGGAAAAACTCGACTTCCTTCCCACATGATTGTCAATTTACTTCCCTCATCAACAACAACCTGTTCTGCAGTTTCGTAATTCTCCCATATCAAAAACAAGAGAAACCCTAGCAAAATACTATACACCCCATTGACTAAACCTAAGGACATACTAACTGCTTCATCAAAACGATCATCCTTTAATCTTTTTGAGGGCACTATTTTCGTAGCAATCACATAGGCTACAATGGCAAACCCAACATAAATAATTGATATAAAAAAATAAAATACAGTCGGATGTAAGGTATTAACGATAGTGCGAAACATTTGCTTCCCTTTTTCCTTATATACAATCTTTGGTACCAATCTCGCATAAGCTCTGTTAAAAACCCGGAAAATTTTCTAAATAATCTTTCAATGCTGCAGCTGTATTTGGTGGTTTAAAATAATACCCTTGGGCATAATCACAACCATGAGCCACCATGAAATCCTTTTGTAATTCAGTTTCTACTCCTTCTGCTAATACCTCTAAATTCAAACTGTGACCAAGATTAATAATTGCTCGGGCAATTGCAGCATCATTTTCCTTATTGGACAGTTCACTAATAAAAGAGCGATCTATTTTCAATTTATTGACGGGAAATTGTTTTAAATAGGACAAACTAGAGTAACCTGTACCAAAATCATCAATTACTAAACTCGTACCCATATCTTTTAGCTGATACATCGTCTCAACAGCATGTTCAATGTCATCAACCAATAAGCTTTCCGTTAACTCTAGTTCCAGGAATTTTGCTGCCAATCCTGTCTTCGCTAAAACATCCGCGACTATTTCGGGAAGCCTGCTCTGCCGAAATTGACGACCGGAAATATTGACAGCGATCCTTAAATCCTTAAATCCTTCTTTATGCCAGCAAATCGCTTGACTACAGGCTTGTTCCAATACCCATCGACCGATATCAACAATTAGACCGTTTTCTTCGGCCATACCAATAAACTCGATAGGCGAAACCTGTCCTAAAAGATGACTATTCCAGCGCAATAATGCTTCAAACCCAACTATGCATCGTTTTCTGAGATCAATTAGGGGTTGGTAAACGAGATAAAACTCCTTTTTTTTCATTGCATCCCGCAATGCATTTTCCAATTGCATGTGATTAATCACACGCCTATTCATTTCCGGCTCAAAGACACGGTAATTATTTCGTCCACTGTCTTTGGCATGGTACATGGATAAATCAGCATTTTTCATCAACGACTCATAGTCAAGACCGTCTTTTGGATAATAACTAATACCAATGCTGCCAGTAATTTTTAAGCTGTGCTGATCAACTTGGAACGGCTTTTCAATAAGATGCAGAATTTCTGATGCCATTTGCTGGGCTTGTTGTTCGCTGCTTAATTCTGGCAAAAGAATAACAAATTCATCGCCCCCTAATCGAGCAACCGTATCAAAATCATTCGTAGCAATCAGTAGACGATTAGAAACAGCCTGCAGTAATTTATCCCCCATACTATGCCCTAACGTATCGTTAGTCATTTTAAAGCGGTCTAAATCGAGGAACAGGAAGGCTAAAAGAGATTTCTTCTTCTTGGCCTGTAAAATAGCTTGCTCTACCCTATCCATCAACAACACACGGTTAGGCAATTCGGTCAAGGGATCATGCGTTGCCTGCCTGACCAATTGCTTTTCCATATCACGACGCTGGGTGATATCGTTAATAATACAGACGTAATGCCTGATTTTTCCGAAAGAATCACTGACTGGTGCAACACTTAATTCACACCAGAACATTTCACCATTGCGGCGATAGCTTTCTAACTCAACAGTTTCCTCTCTTTGTTCTCTAATTGCGAGGTTAATACGCTTTTGATTAACCTGATCAGCCTTTGTTCCTTGTAAATGAGCCAGGTTTTGGCCGATGGTTTGTTTTACGTTATATCCAGTGATGCGTTCAAAGGCTTTATTAACATAAATGATAGGCTGATTAGGCTTGATGATATCGATAATTGCTACACCATGGCTACTAGCCTCAATTGCACGCTCGCGAATACGTAATTCATCCTCTGACATCATCCGCTGAGTAACATCACGAAAACTATATACTCTGCCCACAATTTCTGACCCTACACGCTGCGGCTGGGTATAACGCTCAAAAATACGGCCATCCTTAAAATGTAATAACGGCAATTCCCCTTGCCAGTCGGGATTTTCATAGAGATATTGGACATCGGCTATCACAGATGCAGGATTACTTAATTGTTCTAAAATGTATTCAAAACCAATACTTTCAGTACCAGACTCAAGCATATGGGAAGGAATACGCCACATTTCAACAAATTTTTGATTCCAATCCACAACCTGGCCTTTACCATTAACCATCATGATGCCATCAGCAGTAGATTCCAAGGTTGCCCGTAACAAAGACAGGGATTTCTCCAGCTCAATATTTTTCTCAAGTATTTCGCTTGTTTCGATTTTAATATTATTGGAAAGAGGAGCATTAATGGAGCGCTGAAATTCTGGCTGCGTGTGGTACCATTTTTCCAGTAAGGAAGATAACTCTGGCGTCAGTGAAGGAATACCTAACTCTTCACATACATTAGTTAAAGACGGCTCCTTGCCGCGTCGTTTTACCGTTTCGGCAGCAGAAGCAACTTTTTCATAATCTATTTCTTGCCTAGGCATGAATCCCTCACTAAAATAGTCCTCATTCGCGTGGGTGATTAAGCATAAAATCCTTAGCTAACTTCATGATTCAACACAGTTCATTATGAATATTATATACTGCTCCTGTGCTTTTTGCCCGTAGGCTTAACTCAAAGAAGGAATTTTTAATGGCCTCCACTCACTTTGACACCCGTGCAATTCATGCAGGACAAGAACCAGATCCAAGCACTGGCGCTGTGATGACACCTATTTACGCAACATCAACTTACCGGCAAAGCGCTCCGGGTATTCATCAGGGGTATGAATACTCGCGGACTCACAATCCAACGCGAACGGCGTATGAAGGTTGTATAGCCAGTCTTGAATCAGGTCAACGTGGTTTTGCTTTTGCCTCAGGCATGGCAGCTATCAATACCGTTATCGATTTACTGGATGCTGGTGCCCATGTTATTGCAACAGATGATCTCTATGGCGGAACTTTCAGGCTCTTTGATAAGGTAAAAACACGCACTTCCGGTTTATCTTTTTCCTTTGTCGATATGTCAGATATCAAAAACATTGAGGCAGCCATTCGTCCAGAAACCCGGATGATTTGGCTTGAGACGCCCTCAAACCCCATGCTAAAACTGGCTAATATACGCGAGATTGCAAAATTGGGTAAACGACGCAACCTCATTACTGTTGCCGACAATACCTTTGCCACTCCTTGGATACAACGTCCACTTGAACTTGGTTTTGACATCGTCTTGCATTCCGCAACCAAATATTTGAATGGCCACTCTGATGTAATCAGCGGTGTTGTAGTAGTAGGAAATACACCTGAACTGGCTGATAAAATAGCTTTTTTACAAAACTCTTGTGGTGCCGTAGCCGGACCTTTCGACAGCTTTTTAGTATTACGCAGCCTCAAAACTCTCTCTTTACGTATGCAAAGACATTGTGAAAATGCACTTGCGCTGGCTAATTGGCTGGAAAAAAATCCTAAAATTTCCAAGGTTATTTATCCAGGTTTGGTAAGTCACCCACAGCATTTTTTAGCTAGAGAACAGATGCATGATTTTGGCGGTATGATTTCAATGGTTATTAATGGTGATTTGGATACTGCCAAACGCTTTTTATCGCGTTGTGAGCTATTTACCCTGGCGGAAAGTCTGGGGGGAGTAGAAAGCTTGATTGAACATCCTGCTATAATGACTCATGCTTCAGTACCAGCAGAAAAGCGCAGGGCATTAGGAATAGAAGATGGGTTTATTAGACTTTCGGTTGGTATTGAACATATAGACGATTTGATCGCTGACTTAAACCACGCTCTGAGTTGATGTGTAATGGAGTATATAATGAATTTTATAAAAAAATCAGTCAATCAACTACATGCTATCTTCACAATCATTCTGTTAACTTTTTCTACTATTATCTGCTTTATACCTATTCTTTTTCTGGGATTATTAAAGCTACTTCCAAATCTGCGATGGAAAACTTTCTGCACCAAGATTGTTGATCGCATCGCCATGATCTGGAGCTCTTCTAACAACGCTTATATTAATTACACTCAAAAGGTAAAATGGGAGGTAACCGGTTTAGACAATCTAAATTGTAAAAACTGGTATCTTGTGATCGCCAATCATCAAAGCTGGCTTGATATTGTTGTACTGCAGCGTCTTTTTAATCGAAAAATACCCGTTTTAAAATTTTTTATTAAAGATCAACTCAAATGGATACCGCTGTTGGGCTTCTCTTGGTGGGCAATGGGCTGCCCTTTTATGAAACGTTATTCCAAAGAATATCTGGCCAAAAAACCTCATAAAAAGGGTAAGGATATCCAGGCAACCCGCAAAGCTATCAAATTATTCAGACATACACCAGCAACTATAATGAGCTTTGTAGAAGGCACACGCTTCACCCTGCAGAAAAACAGGCAACAAAAATCACCTTATCAGCATCTCTTGAAACCCAAAGCCGGTGGCATTGGTTTTGTGATTAGTACTATGGGCCAACAGTTTAACAGTATCCTGGATGTAACTATTATTTATTCCTCTAAGAATCATTCCCTCTGGGATTTTCTCTGCCGCAGAGTCAATGCAATAAAAGTACATATTCGCCAATTGCCAATTCCCAAACAATTTGCCAATCCCAATTTAGTTGATGACGATAAGACACAAACTGAATTCAGGAATTGGTTGAATGCTAGCTGGCTTGAAAAGGATAAGCTCATCGCCAGTTTAAAATTCAAGTAACGGAGAAAAGTACGTTAGAGATATGGCATAATACTTCGAGATGCCATGTCTCTGTTTATCTATTCGTCAATTAGTTAAGCAGGACGTGGTCGTTTTAAAATGAGTGATAAAAACTCAAATACCACGCCACAAAACGAGAAATTCCCTCACGAAAATCAATTTTAGGCAAATAACCAAGCTCATTTTGTAAACGGCACGTATCAGCATGAGTTGATAAAACATCTCCATCCTGCATCGGTAAAAATTCTTTAATGGCTTCTTTACCCGTTGCCTGTTCAATGGCTTGAATATAATCCAATAAATTGACTGGTTTACCGCAACCGATGTTATATATTTTGTAGGGCACATCACTATCTGCTGCATCTGGCTTTGCTGCTAGCCAGTTGGGATTGGCTGCCGCAGGTTTATCGATTGCCAATGATACGCCAGCAATAATATCATCAATATAGGTAAAATCTCGTTGCATCTGACCGTGGTTATAAACTTTTATTGCCTTGCCAGCCAGAATATCTCGGGTGAAAGAAAAGAAAGCCATATCTGGTCTGCCCCAGGGACCATAAACGGTAAAAAAACGCAACCCCGTTGTCGGCAAATGGTAGAGATGCGAATAAGAATGGGCTATAAGTTCATTTGCTTTTTTAGTTGCAGCATAAATAGTTAATGGATGATTGACCGCATCGCTTTCGCTGAAAGGCTGAGTAGTATTTGCACCATACACAGAGCTTGTTGACGCATAAACCAAATGCTCGATCTGATGATGCCGGCAAGCTTCCACAATGTTAGTAAAACCGATTACATTTGACTGCACATAGGCATGAGGGTTGGTTAACGAATAACGCACTCCAGCTTGCGCAGCTAGATTCACAACCCGTTGTGGCTTATGGCTGATAAAAATCTCATTTACTCTTTGTGCATCACAAATATCAGCATGGTAAAATTGAAAATTAGGATAAGATTGCAATTGCTCCAGTCGAGCTTGTTTGAGACGCACATCGTAATAATCGTTAAGATTATCGATACCAATAACAGAATCACCTTGTTCTAAACGAAGTTTAGCTAAATGAAAACCTATAAAGCCAGCCGCACCTGTGATTAATAACCGCATTCTTACTTCCTTTTTAAAAACTACGTCGGAAGTATAATCGCTCTCATACTATCTGCAAATCTGAACACCTCTTTTTTCCTATACCTCGGTCAATAACCTTCTGCTCCCGATCCAGTAAATCATCTTACTATTTAAACTTCTTCGACACGAGAAAGGTTTGAGTTCCTGATAACTATTACAAAATTGTTTTCACCACCCCCTCACAACTTTAACTTGATTGGGTATACTAACGATCATTTCATTATCAGAGCATTTTGATGAACTCATTACAAAGCATTATCGAGCAGGGATTCGAGGAACGGCATGAATTATCTCCCACAACCGCATCAAAAGAATTAATGGCTGCAGTGGATAAGGTCCTTTCTGAGCTTGACAAGGGAAATTATCGGGTTGCCGAAAAAACTGATGGTGAGTGGATTGTTCACCAATGGCTTAAAAAAGCCGTTTTATTATCGTTTAAACTTTACCCCAATGAAATTATTGATGGGGGTTTCTGTCAGTTTTATGATAAAGTCCCCCTTAAATTTGCTGATTATAGCACGGCAGAATTCAGCCAAACCGGTGTACGTGTGGTACCTCACGCCATGATAAGACGTGGTGCTTTTATTGGTAAGAATACGGTGCTGATGCCTTCTTATGTCAATATAGGCGCTTATATCGATGAAGGCGTTATGGTTGATACCTGGGCAACAGTAGGTTCATGCGCCCAAATCGGTAAAAACGTACATCTCTCAGGGGGTGCAGGCATAGGCGGTGTTTTAGAGCCGTTGCAGGCTAATCCTACTATTATTGAAGATAATTGTTTCATTGGTGCTCGCTCAGAAGTTGTAGAAGGGGTTATTGTTGAGCGAGATTCAGTCTTATCGATGGGAGTTTTCTTGGGTCAAAGCACCAAAATATACAACCGCCTGACTGGCACGGTAAGTTATGGTCGTATACCAGCAGGTTCCGTTGTTGTCTCTGGCAGCATGCCTAGTGACGATGGGTCTCATAGTCTCTATTGTGCCGTCATTGTCAAACAGGTTGATGAAAAAACCCGAGCTAAAGTCAGCATCAATGAGTTATTGAGAGATATAAGATAATGAATGACATTCAAGCTCTGCTTGCCAAACTTGTCAGTTTTGCATCAGTAACACCCTTTGATGCTGGTTGCCAAGACTACATGATGGATTTTTTGAAACAACATGGATTTGAATGCCAGCGTTTTGATAGCCCCCCTGTCGCTAATTTTTTTGCCCGTCTTGGCTCCAAGGCTCCATTACTTATATTTGCCGGTCATACTGACGTGGTACCCGTGGGCGAACAAAGCAAATGGGAAACAGATCCCTTTACCCTGCAAGAAAAAAATGGCCTGCTTTATGGCCGTGGCACTGCCGACATGAAGGGTAGTCTTGCAACAATGATGGTTATGGCCACAGAATTTGTACAAAAAAATCCTCATTTCAACGGTAGCCTTGGATTTTTAATTACTAGTGGTGAAGAAGGAGATGATTTTGCTCATGGCACTCCTTATGTTATGACGGAATTGAAAAAACTGGGTATTCATCCTGATTTCTGCGTTATTGGTGAACCCTCAAGCAGTGAGCAGGTTGCCGACGTCATTAAAATTGGTCGCCGTGGTTCCCTTACCGGCAAATTGGTTCTGCAGGGAAAACAGGGACATGTTGCTTACCCTCATTTGGCAGTAAACCCTATCCATACCTTAAGCCCCGCCCTAGCCGAATTAACTACTATGCAATGGGATGAAGGTAATCAGCATTTCCCCCCTACTTCCTTACAAATTACTTCTATTCACGCTGGTGGACAGGCGAACAATATTATTCCAGGTGAGTTGGTGATGCATTTTAATTTTCGCTTTTCAACAGAGCAAACTGCCGCCACTTTGAAAGCAGCTGTCAGTGCCTGCTTTAAACGGCATGAACTTAACCCAATCATTGAATGGCAATTAAATGGCGAACCTTTTTTAACTTCACAAGGTAAATTGTTGGAAAGTAGCCTAAAAGCCATAAAAAAGATTACTGATAGACAGCCTGAATTGTCAACGAGTGGAGGTACCTCAGACGGCCGCTTTATTGCGCCTTATGGGGTGGAGGTAATTGAGTTGGGTCCTGTCAATGCCACAATTCATCAAGTTAATGAATGTGTTTCTCTCGAGGACTTAGAAACACTTAAGAAAATTTATTATTCAATCTGCGAGCAGCTTTTAATTGTTAATAAGTAAAAATAAGTAAAGCTTAGCCCCTAATGGACTTACTTAAGGAAAACTGCCGTCATTACGAACGCAGTGAAACCCAGACGTAAGTACCATTAAGCTTGGCCCCGGAGGTATCACCTCTGTTTCAATAAAAGGAATTATTATGAAGTTTCATAAGTTACTGACTCTTATTACGGTACTACTTTTCCCGATGCTTTCTCTTGCAGAAAAGCCAGGGTTTATTATTAAAGCCATTACAAAAACACCAAAATTCATTATCGATAAACAAATAATTCAAACAAAATACATGGTGTTAAATAATACCGCCTCCCCTCTCATTCATAATCGCTTAGTCCCTTTCTCTTCAGGGATACAACAGATTACTACTGGAAAAGGAACTTGCCAAAGTACATTTGACTTGGACCCT
Source organism: Legionella feeleii (assembly GCF_001467625.1). Lineage (GTDB taxonomy): Bacteria > Pseudomonadota > Gammaproteobacteria > Legionellales > Legionellaceae > Tatlockia > Tatlockia feeleii. The sequence goes on along the minus strand of NZ_LNYB01000008.1, from coordinate 46,199 downwards.
GGGGCCAGTTGTACGCTCATTCTTGAAATAAACGCAGCAACTATGAAAAATAATACCATTCAAGGGGGGCCCAAAGTTTGTCAAACATCTGCTCAATCAACTCATTGCTCTGTTATCTCTTCCCAAGATGAGATTTCTATTAGAAGAAATGAGGATATTGAAGCCATCTTAAATAAACCTCTCTACAAAAATTCCACTTGGGGACTACAGGTTATTGAGCAAGAAACCGGTGATTTATTAATCAATTTAAGACCCCATGATAATTTTTATATCGGTTCCATTCGTAAACTTTTTTCAATTGGCGAGTTACTCAACCAATTAGGTGCGGATTATAAATTTCATACGCCTGTTAACTATCAAGGAACCATAGACAGCAAAGGCGTATTAACTGGAAATCTGATTCTTGTCGCATCAGGTGATTTAACAATGGGCGGACGTACTCTACCTAATGATACGATTGCTCTTTCCAATTTTGATCATAATGAAGCGAACTCTCTTGGAAATGCCATTCTTACCAGCCCAGATCCACTGGCTGGTTATAAAAAATTGGCTAAACAGGTTTATGATTTTGGAATACGGCGAATTAATGGGAATGTTATCATTGACGATAGACTTTTCACCCCTTTCAATTTCCGCAATGAATTTAATGTTAGCGCGATTTTTGTCAATGATGACGTTGTTGATGTCACAATAAATCCCGGCTCTGTTGGTAATTTTGCTTCCGTTAATTGGAGACCAGTATCAGAAGCCTTTACTATTCTGTCTGATCTTAAAACGACAGCGGCTGGCACCCAGGAAACTTACAAACTCAGTCCGCAATTCCCTGCATGTATAGGCAAAAAACCTTGCGAAGGCCAGATTAACGGCAATATCCCGGTTAATTTTTTACCTCCTTTGACCGAAAAATTGCCTCTTGTGCAAACATTTAGGATAGTTGAACCAGGCAATTATGCCCGTACTGTTTTTATTGAAGCCCTGAAACAAGCCGGTATTACTGTTAATGCACCTGTAGTGGGCATCAATCCGACTCCTGCAAGTGGTACTTACATACCAATCACTTCGCTGATCTCATTACCCTATTCTGAATACGCCAAATTCATTCTTAAAGTAAGTTATAATATCGGTGCAGATACAAGTTTAGTTCTCTTTGGGCTTACTCAAAATGTAAAGAATATGGCTGATGCGTTATTAGTTGAAAAAAGTCTCTTAACGTCCCAATACCATCTTCCTGCTAAGGAATTTTATTTTATTGATGGTAGTGGTGGTGGACAAACAACTGCGACTAACTTTGTGGTCACAAAATGGTTACAAATAATGAGTACACTTCCTGTTTTTCAAGCCTATTTTGACGCACTACCTATTCTTGGCATTGATGGATCGCTAGCAACTGTGACTGAATTTCAAAAAAATCCATCTCTAAAAGGCGCTACTGGGAAAGTACGCGCAAAAACTGGAACCTATGCAGAGGGCACTTCTCAGGGATTAATGCTAAAAGGCCAAGGGTTTGCTGGCTATATAACAACTAAAAGTGGGAGAAAACTTATTTATCAACTCGTGGTAAATAATGTTCCCCTACAAACTGTTGATGAGATATTAAACGTCTTTGAGGATGAAGGTACCCTATCAGCCATACTCTGGCGGGACCTCTAGGAGCTGTTGCCTTTTCTACCATCTTGACCTAGAGGCGTTACTTTCCTGCGCTTCGCAGATCATTTACTCTCATATGAACATGCTGCGATGCGCCAATGCAGTAGAGTTTCTTATTACCAAATATAAGGGATGAGACGATAAGGTACTTGCTTCATATAAGCACCATACCCTTCCAACTCTTTTTGTAGTATTTGCTCCTCCAGATAAGCCCTGTAAGCAAGCAAAACAGATAATAAGAACGAAAAAATTAACCCATACCATGAACCAAGCAATAAAGGTGTGCCAAAAAAGTAAAAAACTGCTCCCGTATACATCGGATGACGTACATATGCATAAGGACCTGTACTGATCACTACTTGTTTGCGCTCTTTCTGAATTTTGACTACAGGTGCCGCAAACGTGTTTGCGCGAAACGTTAAATAATTAAAATACATGGAGATAGCAATACCCAGTGCCCCCATAATCTGGAGCATAAATGGTACATAAGAGCAGTGAAACCGGACTGCATCAAGGGGAATAAATGGCAGCCTAATCATCATAAGGCTAAAGAGAGTAATCATCAAAATCTTATCCCACCACGGCTGATCTGCTTGAATAATAAAAGAGAGACGCTCTTTTAAAAGAGCCGGATCATGTTTAGCGAGCCAAAGACCGATCATTAATCCTAATAAGTTGTTTTCTATAAGAAAAATCCATGCCGCCCCCCATTGCAGAGTGCCGGCGGGAACGAAAAGTAACAATCCCATGGTGATTAACCACAAAAAGGTTTGTATTAACAATTGTCTAACACATCAGCTTCCTCAAAAATTTACACTAACAGGACTTACGAAAAACGTCGAGGTCAAGGCAAAAATTTGATTTTAATGGGAGTGTTTAACCTGACTAACTCAGCGAATTAAAATCATCGTAATTTATCATCAGTCCTGGTTAGATAAGTAATAAAACGTTTAGCGATTTTGAGGGATTGGAAAAGACCTTGGTGGCAACGCCCACCAAGGAGAATAAATTTATTGCGGAAATCAGACTGAGCCCACTACATTAATTTGATCTGCGCCCGGCATAATGATTTCTTTATCTTGCCTAACCTTATCATCAACAACTTTGGCAACACAGGAATCAGACCAAACATTCAGTGCAGTCTCCAACATGTCGATTAAACTGTAGAAGGGTAAAATAATGCCCATTAAAGTAATCGGCACATTCATACTTGCAAGTAAGCTGGCACTAAGGAAAAAGCATCCCATTGGTACACCGGCATTACCAATAGCTGCTATCGTTGCAATAACCACCCATAAAGCCATCATGGCTAAAGAAACCTCTATCCCATGATTTTGCATCAGATAAATGACAGTAGTGAAAATAAACGCAGCACAGCCATTCATATTCAGACTCGTGCAAAGTGGTAATACAAAACGACTTACTTCTGGTTTAACATGCAAATTTTTCTCAGCAGTTTCCATTGTCACTGGTAAAGTACCAACGGACGATTTAGAAAAGAAAGCGACCGACAAGGCAGGTAACATCCCTTTAAAGGCAGCAAAAGGTTTAATGCCCTGTGATTTTAGCCACAAAGGTAGAATCACAAATCCTTGAACCAAATTGGCAAGTACTATTATCAACAGATATTCGCCAATTCCTTTAATCGCCATACCATCCCGTAATTGCACGACAGTCGTAGTAATAAATCCATAAAGGCCTAAAGGAATAATGGTAATGACCCAATTGGTTATCACCATAAAAAGCCCGTGCGCACCTCGGAAAAATTGCGTAATCGTTTGTCTGGCCTCAGGCTCAGGAATAAATCGAATTGCGACCCCAATCACAATCCCGATTAATAAAACACCCATCACCTGATGCTCTAGGAAGGGCGAAAAAATAGTCGCAGGAATCAAATTGGCAATATGTTGGAAATAACCAAGTTGATTAGTTGTTTGCGGCTCACTGACAGTCTGTTTAATAACACCAACCATGCTAGGATGAATGAGCAGATATAACAAGCAACTCACCGCCGCAGCAATGAGCGTAGTACCCAAGGTGTAGCACATTGCACGTCGCCAAATAGTACGCATAACACCGTCAGCACGATAATTTGACAGCGTAACAATAATAGACAAAGCAATAATTGGTAAGCTGATGCATTTAAAAATTTTTATAAATACATCGGCAATAAACAAACCAAAGGTTTTAAGCAAAGAAATGTCGGAGTATCCACTGGCAATACCAAGAAGAATCATGACAGTGTATAAAAAAGGTGTACTAAGCCATCTTTTTTTCTGGGAATGTTGGGCACACATGAAAAAATACCTTATAAAATAATTAATTAAAGATTTACTAACTTAGAAAGAGGATTAGCAACAACAACAGCAAGGCAGGACTGAAGAGAAGAAGAGGGTCGTAATAGTCGAATAAGCTAAGTTAGTGTCTTTCATAATCACCAGCAAATGTATTTTTTATGAACAATGAGAGCATATTTTAACATAAATTACTGCAAGGTCAAGCACATTGTACGTCAGAGGTCTTCTCCAAGGCCAACTGCAATCGTTTTAAACGAGAGATGCGTTGATAAGCTTGTTCTATACGACTTCGCTCTATAGCATCTGAAAAGACCAAATGCTCAATTCTATCGATAACTTCAGTTGCTGTAATTTCTCCCAACTGATTAGCAAAAATTACCATATCTGCTCCAGCATTAATAGTTAAACGCAACGCATCATCCACAGAATAATGTTTACTAATTGCATGCATTTGCAAATCATCACTGATTATCACACCATCAAATCCCAATTCTTGGCGAAGCAAACCAGTTAAAATAGCTTGCGACAAGGTGGCAGGTAAACCACTGCCATCCAACTGGCGATTAATCACATGAGCCGTCATCACCATAGCTGGTAACGAAGGACTTTCTCTTAACAAGAGGTTATAAGGTTCAATCTCCCTATCTTGAAAAGTTGTCGTTACATCAACAAAACCATGATGAGTATCGCCAACAGCGCTTCCATGACCAGGAAAGTGTTTATAGCAACAGCTAATACCCTGTTTAGAAAACACGTCTACAAATTGCCTGGCAATATGTGCAACGCGCTTGGGATCAGCAGAAAAACTACGGCCTAATTTGCCGATAATTCCTTGATTTTCATCCAAATTAAGATCAACAACAGGAGCAAAATTTAAATTAAATCCCAGCATTTTCAAGGTTTCAGCCATTTTGCCGGCTTCAATTTGTAACAACTCATCGGACAACTGCGCCAACTCATGAGGACTCTTTGTCGGCATACAATCTTTAATATGACGCAGTCTATCGACAGCGCCACCTTCATAATCCAAAGCAACGAAAAGAGGAAGCCCTTCTTTCCCAGCAGATATGTTGGCGTAATGATTCAGTTGCTGAGTTAATCGCTTAATTTGTGCGATATCCACTAAATTTTTGCCGGGTTGTTGTTTGGCCAAATCAAAGTCAAATAACAATACCCCACCTAAACCATCGGTGCTTAACCATTCTTTAACGGGATTAAGGTCGTCAATTGCTGTACCTGAAAAACCCATAATAAGCATTTGCCCGATTTGATGTCTTAAAGTCACCAAGTTACGCCCCTAGTTATTTTTATTTCCATCGAATAAAGCATAATACACAAAGGGCAGTGCTTGTGCCAATAGCCCTAGCTGGCTGGCTGCGGTGGCACCAGAGGAATACTGCCAAAATCACATTTGCAATTACCCGTTGCATCAGGAGGAAATGGAACAGCGGCAAAAGCAGCAGGATAACAAACAGGAATATCCCAGGCAGTATCACCTGGTTTCGGCGTTGCAGGTAGAGACCAATAACGAATAGCCATATAAACTTTCCCTACCTCGCTTTGCCAAAATGCGGGTTGAAAGGTTGCCTGATAAATTAACTTCTGGCCCGGCTGGCAAGTAAAAGGTTGTCTCGTCCAAGACTGTCCTTTAGGAACTTCAACCGTAGTGATAGGCTGGTTATTACTTGCATCCATTACGATTACCTTGACATCATAATTGGTCCAACAACTATCTTTAGCCAGGGTAAGGAAACAAGGAAAAGCCATGCTTTGTGCAGAAAATCCTAGTCCACAAAGCAGAAGAAGCAAACGACCAGTCATGTTTTTTCCTTTTTATAGCCAGAAATCCTTACTCCTAAGTATAAACATTTATTTGTATTTTGCATGTTCAAATTGCTGCATGCTGACCTCAAACGTTACTAGGTGTGCTGGAATAGGGATTATACTCTTGAGACTCTCTAGTTTGCTGGCTATCTAATCCATCAGTACTTATCATCTCAGCCCCCTCTATTTTGCTCTTTTCAGTACTTTCCGTCTTTGTCTTCGGGCCACTTTCTGGAGTGAAAAAGAAACTCTGGGATCTATTTCCTCTCACTTCTTTTGGCAGTTGTGGGTATAGTCTATCCACACTAGTCAATAATACCATCATTGCTGGACCGTCCAATTTGCCTTCAGGTATGGTGATATCAGTATGTTTTTTTAAAGGGTTAATTTGTTGATCATTTTTGACTTTAATATCCTTCTCAAAAAACCTAATAGGGGTTCTACTGTAGTTGCGGTTGGTTTGATGGTCTTTAAATAATTAGCCAAGCAGGTATCCCCCTCAGCACTCACAAATACCTTAACATCAAAAAGAGCACGTAAAGATTCATCGGCAAATAAATAATTTCCACTCACAATGACTATCCCTGGTTGAGAAGAAATGGCCTCTTTTAAACGCGCATAATCAATGGGTCTATTCTTGTTATATTCTACTGGTATTAGCTTGGTAACCTCGTCATCTTTTTGATCATCATCGTTTGTTAATACTAAGAAATTAGATTCATCGATGATTGTCACTTCTATTTTTTCAGCAATCTTATCAGCAAATTGCTGTGAAAATTTTTTGATTGATGAACCTATCGGCCCAGTAATTGCAAAAACGCGCATATTTAACCCTCAATGATTATTTTTTCCGCATTCTACTGGTAGTTCATTGAAAAATATAGTCATCATAGACTTTCTTGATTTCCTTGGTAGATGAGTATATCCTTTCGCGCTTGGAGAGATGGCCGAGCGGTTGAAGGCGCACGCCTGGAAAGTGTGTATACGGCAACGTATCGAGGGTTCGAATCCCTCTCTCTCCGCCAAGCACAGACTGCCCCTCACTTCCTTTCCGCGAATTTCTTTTATGAACAATGAGTTAATTGATTTTTTTAAAAGCGCTGAAGATTATTTTTTCAGAGCAATCAGCAAAGAATGCATCGAGTTTCCTGACCAGGCAGTCATTTATCTTACTGGTGTAGAAGCAGAAAGCCTTAATCTTCTTATCTGTAAAGAAAATATCAGCGACAGTAAAACAATTTTCACAAAATCTGCCCAGATTTTTATAAGCCAAGCGTTACCCTGGACAATTGCTATGTGTAAGCGGTCTTTTAATGAAAGTTTGCAAAATAGCATCGAAACAATTGGCTTTGAATATCGCGAAAAAGGGGTAGCCATGTTCGCCGAATTACAGCAAAGTCTCAAATTACCCCCAGCGCCAGATTTATTAATTAAAGAGGCCGATGAAAATCTGACTGATTGGATGTTGCCCTTAGTAGAAGCATTTGAATCGACCTATAATATTTGTACTCAATACAAAGAGGCTCATAAGAACGCCTTGCTTAAGGGAGCAAAGCTTGCTCACTTTTGTCTCTATGAAAACGACAAACCTGTATCAACATTAACCCTCTCCAAAAATAAAAATCTTGTACGGATTGATGACGTAGGTACTTTGCCCGCGCATCAACGAAAAGGCTATGCCAGCTATCTAATCAGTTACGCTTTGGAACAAGCAAGACTTTCCGGCGCCAAATTTTGTTTTCTGGAAGCCTCTGAAGCAGGCTTATCGGTTTACGAAAAACTTGGTTTCCAACCCTTATTTAAAAGACAATATATGGGGGAAAAGGGGAATAAAATTCTGTCTTAACTATATAATTTGAAGCGAATAGCTATTACGCTGTTTACAGGGGTCGCAATAGCTATCCCCTGAGTTAAAAGCGATAGCAGTGCTCATCCGCATCTGCTGGATTGTTGTTTTCCAGATCCACTATGTCTCCATACCCATGCTGTACATCTATTGTAGATTCAGATCTCGCTGCATCAAGTACCGCATAAGTTTCTTCACGTTGCTCATGAGTTGGATTATACAATCTGGTGTTTGCAACCTTAAAAAAAGTTCCTGCAGCAGAAAAAAATGAATTCGTTGTGACATATTCATTGCTTGCTGCACGCAAAGTATAGAGTAGCGAAGCTGTGAAGGAAGGCGCTTCTCCTATTGCGTCATAAATAATTTTTCTCGTGTTATCATCACAAGTTTGAACGACTCTTTCAAAATCACTTGCGGCTTCTATACGCTCTGCTGTTGACTTGCTTGAATCATGCATTTCTCTATGCAAAGTTATCAGTCTGTCGTATAAATCAGTTCGCATTTACATCTCCCATTACAAATTAAAAATCTATTGCTCATTTTGTTTTAAAAAATTACAAACGGATGTTATCGATTGCTCTAAAAGAAGTCAAACAAATTAATTTCTTTTAGGCATGACAGAACCAAACCTCTTATTAAGCCTGGCGAGGCAGCAGAGAATAAAAAATTGTCGCCAATTGCCTAAAATAGGCTGTATCAAGACCATCTTCCAAATTCCATATCCAGGAAAGAATGGTTTGTACAAAACACCATTTGTATATCCGCTGTCTATCCAACTCAAGCAAGGCAGCCATCATCTCAATACGATTTTGTAAAATAGCTAATGCTTTTTCAGAATCAAGTAACGCTGGCATTGGATTGCGAATAAACGTTGTCACTTCATAAGCTTGTTCACCCAGGACACCTTTGGGATCGATAAGTAACCAATCTTCCCCATGGGCAAGGATATTGTCGTGATGAAGATCGCCATGAAGTAATCTGGTTTCATTTCTGGTCTTAAGAAGCGATTCTTTTAGCCCACTAGCTTTTTTTAGATAAACAGCGGGAATCTCCCACTCTTTATCCAAGGGCGCAAGCCATTCATCGATTGAAGGAAAAACCCCCTCTTGTGGACATGGCGCCTGATGCAATTTTTCCATAGCTTTACAAGCAATTCTAATAGCCTCCCCTTCCCTCTTCGGCCAGTAATTTTTTAATGAATTACCTGGAACCGCACATTCAAGCAGCAAGGCATCATCCATTTGATCTAACAAGGCAACAACGCCAAATCCTGCAAAGGCCTTTAACGCTTTCGCCTCTATATTTAAGGTTTTATTATCCGGATTTAGCTTTAAAACGACTGCCTTTTCATTTTGCAAACCACTAAGCACATAATTGTAAGAATGATTGCCCAGTGATTTTAGCGCGCTAATCTGCCAAAATTCTTCCTTCCTTTCTATGATTTCAGGTAAATTCTCAAGCCACTGCTTTCCTTTCGCCCCATACATGCTAATGATGTTCTGTACAAATAGTTTGTCCATTTCACTTCTCAACAGGCCTATTCTTCCATTTTCAGATCTGTTACTATGCAGAAATTATAAAGTTTATGCAACAGGACGCCCAATAACATGAATATTATTTCTCAATAAAGTTTTAAATACCCAGAAACATGGTTTTCTGGATTTGCTTTAAATATTGAGAGTACTATCATGCATAAACCCCTTCGTATAAACAGACTTACTCTGTCTTTCCCTCAAAAAACCTGCTTTCAAGATTTCACCACTACCATACACCATGGTTCGCGCATCGCTATCATGGGCCAAAATGGCAGTGGCAAATCTTCTTTACTCAACCTGTTGTCAGGAGAAATAGATTCTTACGAAGGCGAGGTAAAACATCCCGATGATCTTGTTTTAGCGTATGTTCCCCAAATTGTTACTGACTACCACTCCCAACTCAGCGGCGGCCAAGCTTTTAACAGGGCGCTAACTAAAGCCTTAAGCAACTCCCCCAACCTGCTATTGCTGGATGAACCAACAAATCATCTGGATAAGATCAATCGTCGGGCTCTTTTTAAATTGCTAGATAATTATAGAGAAACCTTGATCATTGTTTCACATGATCCGCAATTACTACGCCAAACTGCCGATACCTTATGGCACATAGATAATGGCCGAATTCACATTTTCACAGGTAATTATGATGATTATTGCCGTGAATTGGCAATTCAACATCAATCAATTTCACAAGCCATTTCACAGCTTGAACTAAAACAAAAAAAAACGCATCACAAGCTTATGAAAGAACAAGAACGTGCCAAAAAACGTAAAATTTATGGTGAAAATAAATACAATGGTGATAAATTAGCCTTGCGTAGTGCTCAAGGGCGCGGACAGGCTACTGCCAATAAGAATAAAAAAAGCATTGTGGCTGAAAAAAAAACGTTACTTAATCAACTCGCTCAACTCAAACGTCCAGAAGTTATTAAACCACAATTCATTCTTCGAGCAGGCCAAATAAATTCACGCTCTTTATTATCGATTCGAAATGGTGCCGTCGGTTATGATAATCCAATTATTCAGGCGATTAATTTTTCACTTCAAGGCAATGAGCGAATTGCGATAGCAGGAGCAAATGGCAGTGGTAAAACAACTTTCATTAAAGCGATTCTACAGGCCAACGTTAGGAAATCAGGCGATTGGCATACACCAAGGCTGGAAGATATAGGTTATATTGATCAATATTATGCTACCCTCTCTGATCACAATACTGCTTTTATAACGATTCAAGCGTTAAAATTAAATTGGACTACCCAAGAAATCAGAGAGCACTTAAACCGTTTTCTGTTTCGTAAAAATGAAGAAATCAATACGCTGGTTTGCGATTTATCTGGTGGTGAGAAAGCAAGATTATGCTTGGCTCAAATTGCTGCCTCTCCTCCAAAACTTCTTGTTTTGGATGAGTTATGTAATAACCTTGATTTAACAACAAGAGGACATATCATACAAATATTAAAAGAATTTCCAGCAGCAATACTAGCTATCTCTCATGATGAAGATTTTTTGTCCGCCATAGGGATAGACCGTTTTTATCAGATAGAAAATGGCCTTATGTGGCCACTAAACAATTTATAAGGAGAAAATAATGACAAGCAAAGGTATTCAAGCCAGTGATATCATCCCTGATGGAGCCGATTTTGCTCAAATAAATGGAGTACAAGTAAGAAAAGGTAGTGTTGGCGCTTTTTTAGCGAATATCAATTTACTGGAAAATTCCTCGACAGCCAAAGAGAAAGAAGACGCTTTGAACGTACTTAAAGAGTTGGCGCCGACAATAATCGCTATTGGACTGCAGAATCATGTTACATTCAAGAATAAGCAAGTTGAAGAGCTATTGCAGCAAGCAAAAAAAATTTAAGTTATCGTGATATTGAAGAAATAATGGCGTCCCACAATAGGTTGGCGAACCATGAAATGATTCGCTGATGATGGTTTTTTTAAAGCGTACCGTTGGACTGTACGCAAGAAAAGACCAAGTACAATGATAAATGGCATTTAGATGAGATAACTGTTCAAGTAATTTATATTTTTATTAGAGCTACCTTATTGTTGCTTATATGTACTTTTGTTCTTCGATTTAGATAATTTAAATAAACTCTTTTGATATTCTCAGCAAGGCAATTACAGGAGGTTTAATCAGAAGGGGGATAAATGGTCTACTACTTTTATTTCAACTCTTGTTGGAGTGAAGTTGTACTCTCATTTATGTGAGGATGCATGCAATATTGACCTAATTCCATTGAATTATAATTTTTTTATTTATTACAACTCTGACAGTAAGCTCTGTCAAAGAGATTCCCGCAATACTGGATTAGACCGGCACATGCTTTGTTCGCCGGAATCAGGGGTTCGAAGATTGATTCAGGGGTCCGACCTGCTTTAAAAAGAACACGAGCAAGAGCCGCCTTCTAATTTATCAGCCCTGCCCCACATTATCTTTGGTAACACACTGTTGCCATCGCTTGTACGACAAGCGATATAAAACATGTTGTGACAAAGCATGATCAAGCGCTAAATTTGGATGAATAAAATCATCCTCCGGGTGATGTATTAGCCCTATTTTTTCCATGACGCGCCGTGAACGCTGATTATGTATTGTAGTAAAAGAAACTATCTCATCTAATTTGAAATGACCAAAACCATAAGCTAAAACAGCTTTTGCTCCTTCAGTCGCTAAACCCTGCCTCCAGTAAGGCCGTGCAAGACGCCAACCAATTTCTACACAAGGGGTAAAAGGAGCGGAAAAAGTAGGGATACTTAAACCGATAAATCCTATGAAAGCGTTTGTTTCTTTCAGTTCCGCAGCCCATAAACCAAACCCATACAGACCAATATGTGTTTCAATGCACTCAACCAATGCTGCTGTTTCTTCTGGTGTTAACGTATTAGGAAAATACCTCATCACCTCTTCGTCTGCGTTCATTTTTGTAAAAGGCAACAAGTCTGACTCTTGCCAGGTTCTTAATAAAATCCGTTCTGTTGATACTATTTGCATTAGTCACTCGCTCATGATTAGCAGGGATTAATCAAAAATATAGGGCTTATTTTGTGGCGGCAATTACGCAGCAAAACGCTAAAAAATCTAACAAATAGGTTGGATTTATTCGCTAATTAATTATCAAGTAAATTATGCTAAAAATAAATCTTGCCTTCTCAGCTTTTTTCTTATAAAAATCTCTTTTTATTGTTATGTTCCATAGAAATTTATGGACAAAATAGAAAATTATTGTACAATTTTCCAGCCAATTAATGCTTCACTTTTTGAGAGAGACTATACAGCTAGTGATTAATCATCAAGACAATCATCAAGCCCCAATCAGTGATGGTGGGTATAGGCGCGGTTTAAAAGATCGCCATGTTCAACTCATCGCCTTAGGCGGGATTATCGGGTCTGGATATTTTTTGGGCACAGGGGAGGTCGTTAACCTGGTTGGCCCTTCTGTATTCCTCGCCTACATATTAGGTGGTTTGATTATTTATCTCACTATGTTATGTATGGGTGAATTGGCTGTTGCCATTCCTATCTCTGGTTCTTTTATAACTTACACTGCCGATTTCATCTCTCCTACCATAGCCTGTGGTGTAGGGTGGTCTTATTGGATTAGCTGGGTCGCTTATATTCCCGCCGAATGTATTGCAGGTGGCATTATCATGCAGCATTTTACCGGCATAAATGGTTATGTATGGGCTGTCTGCTTTGGCTTGTTAATTACCTATATCAATATCGCCAAAGTAGGCACCTTTGGTGAAATTGAATTTTGGCTGGCTTTAATTAAAATCCTGGCACTGATGGGCTTCGTTATACTCGCCACTCTCATTTTTTTAGGCATTATTCATGGCCCACAACCCGCTGGCATTATTGGTGCAAAATTTATTTTTGACCAAGGAGGACTCTTCCCCAATGGCAAAATGGCCCTATTAACAGCGATGGTACTTTTATTAGTAAATTACCAAGGTTCAGAAATTATCGGCCTGGCCGCCGGCGAATCCGTTAACCCAGCTCGCATGATTCCTCGTGCTATTCGAAACGTGACTTTTAGAATTCTTTTCATTTACATTATCCCAGTCTTTTGCCTGGTATTGATTTTCCCCTGGCAAAAAGCCGGACTTGCTAATTCTGTTTTTGCCGACGCACTCAATTTCTATGGGCTACGCTGGGCTGGTGCAGTGACCAGTTTTGTAACACTTACAGCAACTCTCTCCTGCTCCAACTCCGGGGTCTACGGCATAGTCCGTTCCCTAAACGCGCTGGCTCGTAATGGTATGGCACCTCATAAATTGAGCTTACTTAATCATAATGCTGTACCGCAAAATGCAGGTATCGTTACTTTGATTGCCATCTGGTTATTACTTGCTGCTGGTTATTTCTTTGGTCAGTCCATGCTTTATATTGCTCTGTTGCTTGTTTCCGGCTTTACTGGTGCCATTGCATGGATATCGCTCTGCTGGGCTCAAATTAACTTCCGTAGACGTTTGTACCAAGCAGGCTATACTACAGATGATTTAAGTTATAGAACCCCAGGTTCACCTTATACCGGTATCGTCGCTATTATATTGATGGTTGGCTGTTTGGTCTTCTTATTATTAAATAAAGATCCAACCTATAAAATCGCTTTTACCATGGGCTTTATCAGCTTTGTTGGCCCTGTTTTAATCTATAAAATAGGGGGTTTCTCCAAACGCCATCATATTGCTATGGAAATCAATAAACATCTGCAATTTAAAGATATCTTTCCTGATCGCAAAGAAAAAATAGAAAAAGCAGAGTAGTCTCCTTTATTGAACCTGATACACTTTGCCTGTTTGTAAGCCCTCAACACTTTTGCTATAAGCAAGTGCTACCTGAGCTGCGCTGACAGGCATATACCCCCTGAAATACTCTGCATAATTCTTCATAGCCTCAGTAATTACAGTAGGACTAATGCAATTGATACGTTGTTTTTTGGGCATTTCCAACGCTGCTGCAACTACAAATGAATTCAAAGCACCATTAACCATTGAGGCGGAACAACCATAGCGAATTGGATCATGGCTTAAAATCCCGCTGGTTAAAGTAAACGAGCCGCCCTCATTAAGGTAATTTCTACCAATTAATACGGTATTGACCTGCCCCATCAATTTGTCTTGTAAACCGATGTTGAACTCATCGCCATTCATTTGCATAAAATCGCCAAAATGTACTTTACCTGTAGCAAGTACCACCGCATCAACCTGCTTAATTTTTTTAAACATCGCTTCAATTGAGTTTTTATCAGTAATATCAACCTGGATATCACCACTTCTATAGCCAGCCTTAATGATTTCGTGGCGTAAGTGTAATTCTTCCACTACCGCCCTTCCTATCGTCCCGGATGCACCAATAACAATAATTCTCATAAGTAAACTCCTTGATTAATAAATCATTTTAAGGCGGAGCAAAACATGTGCTACTATTTTTCTAATAATTTGATGAATCTATTTATACAACAGATGATAAACGAGTGTTAATCATCAAGAAAGATGGAGAACATGCATGTTAGATCATGTTGGTTTACAAGTTTCTGATATCAAACGCAGTAAAGAATTTTACCTTAAAGTGTTAAAACCTCTGGGATATGAATTATTTATGGAATGGGAAGAATGGGCAGGCTTCTCCATTCATGGTCAACCTGAGTTATGGCTTAAACAAGGCATCCAGACAACACCCATTATTCACATTGCTTTTCGCGTCCAAACTCGAAAAATGGTTGATGCTTTTTATAAGACTGCACTTGCTGCTGGAGGAAAAGATAACGGTTCTCCAGGGGTGAGAGAAATTTATCATCCAAATTATTACGCTGCTTATATATTGGATCTTGATGGACATAATATAGAAGCTGTCTGTCGAGAGGCTTAAATAGCAAAACCAAGCTTCTAGACACTTAAAATTCACAGTTCTTGTATTTATTACCCAAATAGAGTTTACACAGCGTCTCCATCTCTCCGGTATCTTGCATGATCACAATCATTTGATCGATGATATTTCTAATTGGGCTATTCTGCGTATAAGCAAAAGCAAGTTCATCGCTACTGAATTTAAAACTTGATACCGTTAGATCTTTAAAATTTGAAGCATCAATCACCATGGATAAAACTAACGAATCTTCAACTATCCCAAAAACCTCCTGATTTTGTAAAGCGTCTATTGCCGCCACTAAATCGACTTGCGGTACCGGCTCAGCATTAATCGCTTTAATGTATTTAATATACATTTCACCTTTTACATAAGCTAATTTTTTTCCCCTTAAATCACTAACATCATGAACTGGTTCGCTCGCGCTAACTATTTTCGCTGTCATATAAGCCGTATAGGTGGAAGTTACAATCAAATAAAAGGATAAAGCCACTATAAACCAAAATGTAATCGCGACCCGCGCAGCAGTAGTTGTCGGCCTGAAAAACATTCCTCCCTTAAGAAAATGTGAGATAAACACCCAAAGAGAGAAAAACGTTCCTTTAAAATACCCCTTTGGCATTTCTTCATTCGTTGATTTTTCAGCAAACCAGATAAAATTTGAAATAAGAAAAAAACCTAGAATGATCAAGCCAACTATTAGTAAAGGTATTGTCTTAAACAGATGGTAAAGAGTTTCAAGCGCCGATACGGAATGGGTGTTAAAAGCAAGCCTTACCTCGCTAAGAAAAAAAGGCCTGCCATAATCAACTCGAACTATACGTTCACTCGTAACCGAAACAGGTCCAATGAGTAAGTCAAATTTTTTTGCTGCAAGAGCATCAATTGCAGCATCAATATCTTCACCAACTAGAGTGATTTTATAATGCCAGTGCTTAGCTTCAGCAACAAATTTAAAAATATCAACCGCCAAACCAGTCAATAGTTGATCTTTAGAAATAACAAACGGAGCCTCATTAACAGCAGCAACACGTATTGGGCGTTGAGCACTTCCTAATTGAGCTGCTGCATAAGCATTGCGAGTATCCAATAAGCAAAAAAATCCCCACAGCATGATGACTAGTAGGATGAGTTTTTTTGAAGAGCCATTGATAACTAACAATTTTTTCTCCTGGTGCATCTCTATTAAGTTTAGCACTAGTAAGAACATGAAACTGAATAATCACATTAATACTAAAAAAATTGCTCTCAATTGTTCTCATTTGGAAATATTTGCTCTTTGGATGTAGCCAAAATACCAATTTATTCCGGGCGGAAATTTTCCCTTTTTTTTCAAAAAGTGTATAAAGTTAGCGAACGGGAACATGGAAAACGAGCTATGATTCAATCCACTGACAAGATTCAAAAAATATAACAGAGGCCCATTGACTCCGACCATCTTCCAATGCGCTGATCAGCTACTCCAAAGATTTGAGAAACTCTAGAGAGATAACCTCGATAAATTAGTGCAACTTTCGACCATTTTCTACCTTGGGATCCGCAGTAATCAAGCAAATGGCACCGTCAGCATCAGAAAAACCAAGTAACAAAAACTGAGAGATGAAACCAGCAATATTTTTTTCACCCAAATTCACACAACCGACTACTAATCTACCTATTAAAGATTCCGGCGTATAGTGAGCAGTCACTTGTGCTGAAGTTTGCAAAATACCAATTTCAGGGCCAAAATCAACCCAAACTTTATAGGCTGGCTTTTTAGCGCGAGAGAACTCTTTAACCTCTACTACTGTGCCCGAACGCAAATCAACCCGAGCAAAATCATCATAGCTTATAGTCATTTCTTTTCCTTATTTATTAAGGCAACAAGCCTGAGGGGAGCCTCTGTACCTTGCAAAAGTTTAAGTGGTAAAGCAAGAATATAACTTCCTACAGCAGGTAATTTCACTGCATTAGCTACATTTTCAATAAGGTATTTACCTGCCCCCAATAATAATTTATGAACTGGATAACCGTCATCAGGCCGATCCGGCGACAAGGTATCAATACCAAGCCCCACAATTTTTCTCTCCAAAAGCAACTCCGCAGTTTCTTGTGCAAGAAAGGGATAATTATAGTTATTATGGTATTTTTCAGGCTCCAGCCAATATTGATCCCAACCCGTATAAATAATCACAAACGAGTGAGTTGCAATTTTTCCATATTGGGCTTCAAAATTCATAACATCTTCTATGACGACCTTATAATCAGCGTTTACTTTTTGTGAAACGTCAATGACTACAGCTGGAGCAAGTAAATCATTTAAATCCAGTTCGGCTACCGATTTGCCGCCTTCTACGCAATGAGCAGGAGCATCTATATGAGTACCAATCCCGGCATGCATAATTAGATGCTGCACTCGAAATGGTAGACCAGTATCATAATCTTGATAATCGATTACGTTATGATATTGAAAACCGCAGGTCTTATCCCAAGAAGGACAGTCAGAAGTCAAACTGTGAGTTAAGTCGATAATTGAATAAGGAAAATTCATTGAAATAAAATGTATACCGTCCGTATTTCATCATAAATGAGAGAAATCCTAATCGACAAGTACTTAAGAAAAAATCTTTTAGTGAGAAAAAAATTCCCAAATTTAAGGGCTAATTAACCACTGCCCCTTTTTCTACCTGTGAATTAAATTCCGGTACTAAACTCTTTAGTAAAACATAAAGTTCTTCATTATGATGCATAGCACAAGCCGTATTTAACAACCGAATTGTTTGGATCAACTCATGCCATTCCAGCTGGCGAAACTTAGCTTTAAATAACTTCTCATGCTCCGTTGGTGCCAATTGTTCGGACACATGAAAAAGTTCTTCAAATAATTTTTCTCCAGGCCTTAGCCCTGTATACTCTATGGCTATATCTTTACCAGGCTCCTTACCAGCCAAACGAATCATTTGTTCAGCGAGATAGCTGATTTTAATCGGTTCCCCCATATCCAATACAAAGATTTCACCCCCGTGGCCATTAACCATTGCCTGTAAAATTAACTGGCACGCTTCCGGTATCGTCATGAAATAACGTTGAATGTCGGGGTGGGTGACTGTTAATGGTCCACCAGCCTGCAATTGCTTTTGAAATAAAGGTACTACGCTACCGGCAGAGCCCAAGACGTTACCAAACCGTACCGTGATGAATTGGGTATCAACCCGTTCATTCAAATTCTGACAATAAATTTCAGCAACTCGTTTGGTCGTTCCCATGACATTCGCTGGATTCACAGCCTTATCTGTAGAAATCAAAATAAATTTTTCTACTCCAACGGCTACACTCGCCTCAGCGACGATCTGGGTCCCCAAAACATTATTCTGTATAGCGACACGGATTTGATCCTCAAGCATAGGCACATGTTTATAAGCCGCAGCATGAAACACCATTTGTGGCTTAAATTGGTCGAATAAATAGTCAATAGCTATTTTATCAGTGACAGATACTAATCCTAACTCAAGAGGTATCTGAGGAAATCTCTCGCTCAACTCCTGCTCTATTTTGTATAAATTAAACTCGGAATTTTCTACAATTAATAACTTACCGGGTTCAAGAGCCATGATCTGACGGCACAATTCAGAACCAATCGAGCCTCCGCCTCCAGTCACAATAACTCGTTTATTCTTGATATTGGCAGCAATTTTATCCCATTGTAACTGTACCTGATCACGCCCCAATAAGTCCTCGATGTTAACATCTCGAAGTGCATTTACTTCCACACGCCCTGCCACTAAAGCCGGGATGCTAGGTAAGGTACGAAATGGCACATTTGATTTTTCACAATGACTGACTATACGCCGCATGGCTGCAGAGCCTGCAGAAGGAATAGCAATAAAAATCAGATCGACATGATGCTTTATAACTAAATCGAGCAAATCGCGAGAAGTACCCAATACCCTGATTCCGTGCACCTCTAGTCCTCTTTTGCCAAGGTTGTCATCAACAAAACCAACTGGCTGATAAGATTGTGTGCGTTTGAGATCACGCACCAGACTTTCACCTGCTCGACCCGCCCCAATAATCAATACACGCTTAACTTCACTAACCTGCCCTTCCCTACCCCGTTTATCCCAAAGAGAACGCATTAATAGTCTGCCGCTACAAAGCAGTGTTATTAAAATCATGTTGTACAGAGGAAATACTGAACGAGGAATATGTTGCAGAAGCGAGGCTAAATAAAAAACTGGTATCGAGAGTATTGTTGCACACACTGTAGCCTTAATAATTCTTGCTACATCATTTAAAGAGGAAAAACGCCATAAACCGCGGTAAACCCGAAAATAATAATAACAGGTTATTTGCATTGTCATTAAAATCAGTAATGCAAAAAGAGAATGAACAGTAACAAGGCTACTGGGAAAGGGCTGCATATTATATCGAAGCCAATAAGCAAAGTACCAGGCAACTGGAATTGCTATTACATCAAAAGCAATAACAGGTAATTTCTTGTAGAGTTTCAGAAAAAAAGTACCAATATTCTGCATAATTGTAAAAAATTCCTTTCTTGGAAGAGCTGCACAAAATTTGTCAATCAATGGCAACCCGTATATTACTACAGCTTTAATTTAATAGGGTATAAATTTCATACCGATAAGAAGAATCCAAGTCTCTAGTTTGGTATATAGTACGAAATTGATATAATTTGTTCTTTTTTAGCTCTCTGCGCAAGCAATAATCAGTTGGCGTATAAATAATTCTACCCCTCTCCATTAATGAGGTTAAAATAATCGCTTCTGGTTTAATGAGAAATGCTTCCTGGCACATACGATTATACCTCTCCAAGTGTGATATCTTCGCCATTTTTTTGTTATTCAAGCAATAGGAATCAATAAAACGTAAGGGGCTAAGATAGGGAATCATCCCGCTATCAGCAAGCAATACCTGGCTGTCCTGAGTGACATTATTTGTTAACCAATCTGCGACCTTCTGCCGCAAATGTTCCCCTGCTTGCGGATTGACAGCAAAATAACGGTAATTGGACAAACTCATCGAGGGGATAAAAACAAACGCAACAAGGAGCGCACAAAATACAAGACTTGTATAATAAATTTCATCTTCTTTTTGTAAGAAATAACGCAATATATAAGTCATTCCCAAAAGAGAGAGGGGCAGAAGCAAAATAAAAACAGGCAGAAATAAGCGATTAAAGAAAGCAACAATGGGATCCGCACCAATTAATAAAGTCAGATACAAAATACTTGGTGTCCACAAAAAATAATGACGTCGGTCTTTTGCCAAAAAAATCGCAGGCAGAGCCAATAACAAGAAAGGCCAAATTAAACCTAAATAACTTTCATCAAGATTAAACGCAGAAAAATCGTTGAATCCTTTGCAATAAACGGCATTGGGAAATAACTGGCCATAGTAATACCAACGCCAGACAAAATAAGGTAAAAAAAGGATAAGAAAGGTGCTACAACTCCACAAAAAATTCTTATAATACGTTTTGTTCTTTTCATTACCACTATCAAACAAGGCTATGAAGCCCAGAAGCAATACCAAAGCCGGCGCTTCAGGTCTGGTCATTGCTGATAGAGCAAATAACAAACCCGCCAGCAAAAAATAAACTTTGTTTGATTTTTTTCTTGGCTGAGGATAAAAACCATAGCCTATACCACGTAACAGGAAAAATAGGGAAAAAACGAGCAAAGCCTGATATACAGTGGTTTCAAGGCCGCTCACAGACCATATTATTTGCCCCCGGTATATTAACATCCATAAACAGGGAATAAAGGCAAGCCAAGCAGAAAACCATAAGCGCGAAAGAAAATAAACGCCCGCTGTTGCAAAGAAAAGCCCTAAAACACCGGCGCTCTTCAGCACGATAACAGGATCAAGATGTAAGTAGAGTGATACTGCCGCCAAAACAACAAAGCTATAGTTAGAATACCCCTCTACAGGTTCCTCTCCGATATTCCATAACAAACCGTCACCATCTGCCCAATGCTTGGCATAACGAAGACTAATGTACATATCATCAATGGTAAAGGGCCAAATCGCTTTTAACTGGAATAAGAGTAGATAAATAAATGATGCAACAAGCAATAAACCAATTAATAACCCTTTTTTATTCATTATTTAAACAACGCAATGAGGGTTAAAATTAGAAAACATAACGAATTAAAACGTGATAAATTATCACTTAAAAATAAGGAAACCGGATCATCATTATCACTACTTCGTCTTGTCACCCAAGCAAAACGCCACAGTCCAATGGCAGCAAAAGGTATTGTTAGCAAAAAATAGAACGATTCATCCCGGGCATAAATGGTATAAAGGAGATAGGCTACAAAACAACAGAAAGCGGTACCATTAATCATATAATCCAGTAATCTGGGCGAGTATTTCTTCAGCACTTCTCTGGTTGTATAGGTTAAATCCAGTTGCTTTTCTAAACGTCGCTTGCACAAGGCAATAAACAGGCTAATCAAGGTTGCCGTCAAAGTGAGCCACCAAGAAATAGGTAACCCTATACCGATAGTGCCAGCTAAAACACGTAACATAAATCCACTGGCAATACATAACACATCAAGTATAGGCAGATTTTTCAAGGCATGGTTATAAGCGAGATTTATCAGCAAATATAAGCCAAGAAGCGCTGCGAGATTGATTGAAATCAACCCAGCCAACAATAACCCTCCAACCAGTAAGATTGCTAATATACTCGATGCAAAAGGAAGTGATACATTTCCTGAAGCCAAAGGCCTACGGCATTTTTGTGGATGTAATCTATCCTCCTCTCTATCTTGTATATCATTGTAGATGTAAACGGCGCTAGCAATTAGACAAAATGAGAATGCCGCTAGTAAAGCATCAGGCAAATATTCAAGTGAGCCAGAATAAAAAACGCCAAGTAGCACAAAGGCAGCCTTAGACCAATGAGAAAATCTAAGTAACATGAAGAATTGTTTTATCGGCGTCATAATTATTGCCTAAACAGCTTTGTGCAATGTTAATTGTTAACTATATCATCAGTTTTTCAATAGGTTAATTAACTTTGCATTTCTTCACAATGATTTCAACAATTATCTCTTGATGGAATTTTTTGTACACTAGTCAGGATTAAATGATCATTCAAAGGCAATATGCTTAACACATATAAACTTCATAGACATAAAATTTAGTCAGGTAAGATTGCATTTAATCAACGAGTAGGTAATATAGAAAACTAGGATATTAAATTAGCATGGATGTGAGGTGTGTATGGGCTTTGTCCTTCCTGTTGCAAAATTTCTTAGCAAACTAGACAGTTTAGATAGAGATTATGAAATTCGTTCTGGGAAAGATTTAGAAAAATCACCACAACCTTATGCAATCAGTTGTTTTTTTGGTGCCAAAGATATCGCGACCCGCAGGCAGCAAATTGGCTTTATAAAAGGATTGCTGGCTGCTTTGCGTAAAAACTGGGAGAGTCTCACGACACCTGAAGAGGTAATCCAGAGTTTTTTAACCGCCTTGCACATACTCATGACTGCCTGCTTCTATATTAAATCCAAAACGAATAGTAATTATTTAACTACACCTATTTTAAGCCAGCTTCTTGATGAAGCGGCAGAGATAAGCCCTATTAATCTTGTTGATGAAAAAACTCGAGCCAATTGCTTATTAG
Organism: Legionella feeleii; assembly: GCF_001467625.1. Taxonomy (GTDB): domain Bacteria; phylum Pseudomonadota; class Gammaproteobacteria; order Legionellales; family Legionellaceae; genus Tatlockia; species Tatlockia feeleii. Next base: position 23,536 of record NZ_LNYB01000008.1, on the reverse strand, counting down.
CAACCAAAGGCTATTTGGAAACTAATGGACCGTTAAAAGCTGTCAATACCAAAACTAATTCTCCTTTTACAGAGCTGGAATGGCATGATTTCCTGGAATTTACTAAAGATCAATGTGCCTTATTAGATAAAAAACAAGTAAAGAACTACCCTATTACATCACTCCTGAGACCCTTAATTGCCCAGCCCTTACAAATATTAGGTTGGAGTGTAGGCTATGTCATGGGCGATACGATTAGCCATATACCACCTGTCCGCTATGCTTTAACAGCCGTATTAGGTGGTGGTGTTTATTTGACAGTGGGATCCTCTGCCAGTGTTTGTATGATTGTTCTGGTACCGGCAGTTGCCAGCCGTATTCTTGATACCTTTTGCGGCCTCTCCCTAGCCTTTGTAATGGGGAAATCGCTGAGAATAGTTGGGGAAGGTGTTGGTTTTGGTATTGGTATACCACTTGACATAGGTTGCCAACTCATTGGTGAGGCAGTCAGCGGGATCACCACGTTGTATCATCATTCTAAATCAGGGGAGAAACTAAGCGGCATCTCATTAGTTGACGGGCATCTTATTCAAGACGGTATCGATTTAGTGCTGGTCAATCTCAGTCACATACCGGCACAACTAACACTTGAACACAAAGAACATCTTACTCAATGTAAAACGGGTGAATTTGAAATAGGAGAAACGGAAGTCATCGTAACTATCGATGGTCAACATACTAGACTTCCCTTGCTTACTGAATGCGAGACGGATGTACCCGTCACTTCGACACAGCGGATCGAATCAACAACGTTAGAGTTAAAATAAGGTTGGCTAAGTATTCAATTGTATTAACTCGCGTACAACACTGGTCGCATAACTACCAGAAGTTAATCTAAAACTTAAATTCAATTGATTATCCTGCCAATTCCACATCAAATCTTCTATTGGCAATACTAAAGGTCGATATGCACGTTCTAATCCATGAGACTCCAAGGCCTCACACCAAAATTTATACCTGTCTAATACCTGCTCTTGTTGGGTTAAAGCATCGCCTCCAACCCGTTCTTGGCCCTTCCCCCATAAAGGGGCGGCTGGTGAAAGATCAAAGTCTTCCACTCTGGTTTGGATGAGCTGGTCTGGAGCCTCGATGGAAAAAATACTGTTCTTGCCCGTTAATTGCATGACATCACCAGGTAAAGCAGTATTCCACGTTGCTGCTTTAACGCGAGCTGAAAGAATTTGGTTAAATAAAAAGGCTCTCGCTGCTGAATAATAAATCCCGCGTAAAAATCGATTTTTTACTTTGATATGGCCACGAAAAAAAGCTTCTGCTTTAACAAGATTTTGCCCCTCATAGCCAAATCGCTGAGCACCAAAATAATTTGGCACACCCACACCTCGAATTTGTTGAAGGCGATTTTCTACCTCCTCACATTCTTTAATATCACGCAAAATCAAATTAAAGCGATTTGCCTCAAGTGCACCTATTTTTAATTTTTTTAAATGACGCTTGCTTTCAATTACTCGCCATCCTTCTCCGGCAAGCAAATCAGGCGAAATAATTTCTTCACCAGGGCAGTGAACACAAAGCCATTGTGTTGTTAACGCCTGGCGATCCTTTAGGCCTGCATAAGAAATATTTTTTTCGGATTTGCCTAAAGTACGTGCCAAAGCCTTTACTACCTCTTCCGTATTCAAACCCTTTTTTTCAATACGCAAATAAAGATGCTCACCTTGACCACTTAACTCAAAACCAAGCTCTTCATCTACTTTAAAATCCTCTGCCGAGGTTTTCATAGTTCCTGTTGCCTGTGGTTTACCGTGAGCAAACTCAAGATCATTAAAATCAAACATAATTGTTATGCATCCTGACAAAATTTATAACTGATTAGAGACTATTTTATCCAAGTTTTACTTTAAACAAAAATAAGTATAAATTTCTTACGCTAAAGCAAAACGGATGTTCGTTTTCATTACAGATTTATTGGCTTAATTGAAAGGAAGCAATATCTTGAAAAAACATTTAGTTATCGGCTTATTCGTACTCATAGCCCAAGCAGTCACAGCGCAACCCTTGCAAACACATTTAGTCGCGCAACCAACTACCTGTCTATCATCGCAATTCACTGCGACGGGCGATCAGTACTGGAAATCAATGATTTTAAGACTAACCAATAACTGTAATAAAACGGTAGACTTTCAAAATGCCACGATTTCCTTTGAAAGTACAACAACAATTAATACGTCATTCTGGGGAGATTTTGCACCGTTATCTTATCCGGATAGCTCGTTAACTATTTCTTCACAACATCGAACTAATGGCAATTATTTAGCCACTCTAAATTTGCATTTTCCATCTTATCCAGGCGCAAACTCCAAACTCCCCCCTAATGATTCTATCCAAATCAGATATGGTGTCAGTGCAGACAATCATCTTGCCGGCAGTGTAAACGTTTATTTAGAAAAACCGGTCGAAACAGGCTCGCTAGTACTGCAAAATGCATCACCAAAACCGATTGGTGTTTCGCAAGATCATGCCCTAATTCACTTATTTCACGATGGCCAGATAATCAATGATGTTCAATTGCCTTGGGCCTCCTCACTCACTTTATCCGAATTGCCCATAGGGGCCTATAGTGTAGCCGCTGAAAATGTATCTGACAGTAATGGCCATAGTTACCAAGGGAATGCACAACCTCATACTTTTACATTAGAAAAAGATCAAACAATTAATTCAACGATTACTTATAGTTTGACTCAGCAAGAGGGTAAAATTGCGGTTAATTTACAAACCTTGCCTGATAAACTAGCAGGCTACACCAGTAATCCATCTGTTTTAATCACGCAAAATCAAACAGGGAATTCAATAGCGCGCTCATTGAATTGGGACAGCCTTACCACAATTTCTCAATTACAGGCTGGTGCTACTTATCAGTTCTCAACAACAGCAATTAATTATAACGGCCAGCGTTGCGCTCCAATCTTCACACCTACTAGTTTAGTTGTCAGTACAACAAGCCTTCCTACGACTAATTTAACTTATCAATGCACCCAGATTATTCAGGATTCCGTCACCTTAAATGTTACAGGCGCTCCAGCCAACTTAGCATCGCTAAAAATAAATCTGACACCTCATGATAATTCTACAGTTATATCACAAACGATAGATTTAAATAACGGCAACGGCTCAGCGACTGTGATACTAACAGAAGGAGTAATTTATACTCTTTCCTCTCAGGCAGTAGATGGTTTTTCAATTCATTTTTCACCACAACCTTTGACCGCCTCTGCCAATGCTGTAGTAACAATAAGCTTCAGTCCCGAAAATGCAGAAACCCCACTTGCAATCAATGGACAATTAAAAGTGTGTGGCACTCAGCTTTGCAATGAGCAAGGAAACGCAATTCAGTTAAAAGGAATGAGCACTCATGGCCTTCAATGGTACGGTCTTGGTTCTTGTATAACTGAAGCCTCTTTAAATGTATTGAGCAAGAATTTTAAAGCCAATGTTATAAGACTTTCTCTTTATGTCCAGGAAAATGGCTATGAGAGTAATCCTGCAGCCTTTACTCAACAGGTTAGTGAGTTAATTAATGAAGCTTATGAGCGAGGAATTTATGTCATCGTTGATTGGCATATCCTGAATCCTGGTGATCCAACCTACAATTTAATTCGCGCTAAAAAATTCTTCACCGATATTGCTACAGTTCACAAAGATAAAAAGAATATTCTCTATGAAATTGCAAATGAACCCAATGGAGTAAGTTGGGCAACAATAAAGAACTACGCCGATCAACTGATTCCTGTAATCCGGGAAATTGACGCCAATGCTCCTATTCTTATTGGCACCCGTGGTTGGAGTTCACTCGGTGTCTCTGAAGGTAGTAATTATGAGGAAATTGTTAACAATCCTGTCCAATTTACAAATATTATGTACACTTTCCATTTTTATGCTGCCTCTCATAGAGAGGAGTATTTAAGCGCCTTGGATAATGCTTCTCAAGTACTCCCTATCTTTGTAACTGAGTTTGGTACACAAACCTACAGCGGTGATGGAGCAAATGATTTTGTCATGTCCGATCGCTATATGCAGCTTATGGCAACACGAAAAATTGGTTGGACAAACTGGAATTATTCTGATGATTTTCGTTCTGGAGCTATTTGGAAAACGAATAGCTGTGCAACCGGCTCCTGGGGAGATAACAATTTAAAGCCAGCAGGAGTTTATATTAAAAATAAAATAACAACGTAACGTGTTTCTATGGCGCCAACGCATTGAGAAATCCCGACATATTTCGGTTAATTTATTAAGCAGATGTCTTCCCGCCTTCACGGGAAGACATCTGTAATAGTGAGAAGCAATTTGAGGAAGAGATTTCCTGCACGGAAATGACAAAATCTCCTTGCAGACACCAGGTAATTTAGGCTGCAGGCCTCACCCCATAACGCAGCATACGTTCCGCAGCTTTTATGCCTTGCATACCTACCCCCCCCATCACACCAGTCACAGAAATACTTCCGTTTGAGGTGAGGTAAACAGGCGGAATTCCTGCTGCTGAACCCCAAGAGGTTGCACTATTAATCATTGCTGGTGAGGCATTTCCTGTAATAATGAGTGCTATGTTGGCCGCTGCAGTCGTTGGAGCAGTAAAAGTAGTTGGAGCAGTAGCTAGTGTTGGTGGTGCGGGATTGGCAGTACTGTCATATTGAATAACACCACTCGCTGTTTTCAAAGCAGAGACATCTACACTAACTATATTTGTACACTTGGTTGTCGAATGGGTATTTGCGCTATTCCACGGCACAACGACTACTCCACCATAAGCCAAAGAAGAAGTTGTTGAGCAAATTCCTGAAGAATCACTGACTTGTACTTTAATATTCGAAGCTGAACCACCCAGACTTCCATTAACAACTACCCCAAGCGAATTGATTAATATTAACTGTCCACTTGCAGCAAACAGAGAATCTGCCATACCAAGCGACAAGACAATTGTTAACGAGGCCAATGATTTTTTAAATTTCATATGTTTACCAATGCACCCATCCATAGCGGCTTCCTTCCTTCGTAATTAATTAGTAAGTCCCTAATTAAAAATATAATTAACACACCATTACAAGCTTTACAAATCATATTATTGGCTTTTTACAGCAGTGAGAAATCAAGTTCTGCAGCCAGTTTGGAAATGGTAGACTTATGGTTTAATCTCACTCCATTAGAGCTCTACTGGTTTAAGGAGTTAAATGATTATTCTTTTTCTCAAAGGATTAATTGTTGGTATTGCAATTGCAGCACCTGTTGGTCCAATTGGTATATTGTGTATACAACGCTCTCTCCATAATGGTTTCCAAATCGGACTTATGAGTGGTTTGGGTGCAGCGCTAGCCGATAGCGTTTATGGAGTAATTGCTGGATTTGGTTTAACAGCACTCTCTTCTTTTTTGCTCACCCAGCAATTTTGGATACGCTTGATAGGTGGCTTATTTTTACTTTATTTTGGAATCAAACTTTTTCTGGCAGATCCCAAAGCGCGAGCAACTCGAGATGAGGAACGATCCCTTTGGCATGCCTTTGCTACCACCTTTTTATTGACCTTGACAAATCCCGCAACCATTTTATCCTTTATGGCTATATTTGCAGGTTTAGGTTTAGGCAGTACAGTCACTGACTTTATACATGCCTTTATATTAGTCTCAGGAATAACACTCGGCTCAGCACTTTGGTGGTTATTACTCAGTAGTTTCGTAGCGTTTAAATTACGCCACCGCCTTAGTCCTAAAGTAATGCGCTATATCAATCGTTTCTCTGGAATTATTATTTTATTTTTTGGGGTTTTTGCTTTATCAATGCGCTAAATATCGTCAGGTTTCTTATTTTAAACAGGATTAGAACTATCAATAAAATGATGTTGCAACTTGAAATGCTCGGACAGATGTCTGCCTAGAGCTTGAATGCCATAACGCTCTGTCGCATGATGACCACAGGCAAAATAATGAATCCCTAATTCTTGTGCTTGATAATAGGTGCGCTCGGAAATTTCACCACTGAAATAAGCGTCAACCCCAAGAGCATAAGCTTCTTCAATAAAATCCTGTGCGGCACCACTGCACCAGGCTATGCGTTGAATAATGTTATCCCCACCTTGCACATGCAAAGGTTCTCTCCCTAGTTTTTCCTGTAATTGAATTGAGAATTCTTTTGCAGTTTTACCCTGTGCTAATGAACCAGACCATAGTAAATTAGGCGTTTTACCAGCTTGGTGCATGGTGATTGCATTAAAATCAAAAAGCTTGGCCAGGCAAGCGTTATTACCCAATTCCGGATGACAATCAAGAGGTAAGTGGTACGCAAACAAAGTTATATTATTAGTGAGTAATTGAGCAACACGCTGGCGTTTAATGCCAGTTATCACTGCATCCTCACCCCGCCAGAAATAACCGTGATGCACAAACAAAGCATCCGCTTGCATTTTCACTGCCTGTTCAATAACAGCAGCTGATGCTGTAACAGCCGTACAAATTCGAGTGATCTTATCAGTCCCTTCAATCTGCACACCATTAGGCGCATAATCATTAAAATTGGCGCAAGCTAATAGAGTGTGCAGATAAGAAGCTAAATCATCACGAGCTATCACCGTACTGAAACCCTCTTGATATCAGCACCTAACATCGATAATTTTTCTTCAATACGTTCATAACCCCTGTCGACGTGGTAAATACGTTCAACACTGGTTTCTCCTTCTGCAGCCAAGCCGGCTAAAATAAGACTTGCAGAAGCGCGTAGATCAGTAGCCATAACTGGAGCGCCGGTTAATTTTTCTACGCCAGTAACCATTGCTGTATTACCATTTAAATGAATTTGAGCCCCCATACGCTGCAATTCCTGTACATGCATAAAACGATTTTCAAAGATATTCTCAATCACTGAAGAGGAACCTTCAGCAATGGTATTCAAAGCCATGAATTGCGCTTGCATATCAGTAGGAAAAGCTGGATAAGGAGCCGTGGAGATATTGACCGCCTGGGGACGCAAACCATGCATATTCAAGGTCACCCAATCTTCCCCTATCGCCAATTCAGCACCTGCTTCTTCAAATTTACAAAGCATGGATAATAAATTATCTGGTTTTACACGACGTACAGTGACTCTACCGCGTGTCAGTGCACCAGCAGTAAGATAGGTCCCTGCTTCAATACGATCGGGCATAACGGCATATCGGCCGCCACTGAGTGAGCTTACCCCTTCTACTTCAATAGTTGCTGTACCGGCGCCAGAAATTTTTGCTCCCATTTGAGTCAGGAAATTTGCCAAATCAACAACCTCTGGTTCACGAGCCGCGTTTTTAATAAGCGTTTTACCTTCTGCAAGAACAGCTGCCATGAGAACATTTTCAGTACCTGTTACAGTCACCGTATCAAAGACCAAAGGCTTACCCTGTAAACGCCCCTTTTTACAACGCGCCTTGATATAACCATTTTTCACAGAAATATCAGCACCCATTGCTTTAAGTGCTTTAAGATGTAAATCCACAGGACGAGTACCAATTGCACAGCCGCCTGGTAGTGAAACATCAGCTTGGCCAAAACGAGCCAGTAGGGGGCCTAATACTAAAATAGAAGCACGCATGGTTTTCACTAACTCATAGGGAGCAACATAACTATCAACATGAGAAGCATCCACTTGCACATTCATTTTTTCATCAACAGTTAATTGTGCACCCAATTGCCCCAAGAGCTCCATCATTGTAGTGACATCTCGAAGATGAGGCACGTTAGCGATCGTCACATTATCGGTAGCAAGGAGTGTTGCAGCCATGATCGGTAAAGCCGAATTTTTTGCACCAGAGATCACGACTTCGCCATTTAAAGCTTTACCGCCATTTATTATTAACTTATCCATGACTCGTCTCCCACTCTTCCTTTGTCCAAGTCTTCATACTAAGCGCATGTAGACTGCCGGTCGTAATATAATCTTTCAGCTTTGAATAAACCCATTGCTGTCTTGCTACCTTTGATTTGTCGAGGAAGGCGTTAGAAACGATAGTTAACTGATAATGATAACCATCTCCTTCAACCTTAACAAAATCAACCTCGCCTGTTTCTGCAAGACGACGCTCCAACTCTTCATTACTTACCATACAACTATCTCACTCTGCATATTCTTACTACAAGGGTCTGTTACACTTCTACTATCTAGGTACTTAATCTTGATTTTCTGCACTTCGCTACCCACCTACTCACGTGTATGCTCCGCGACGATACTCGAATATCAAGCCATAAACACCCAAGCTAGCGAAATTTAGCCCTTAGCTACGGTGCCAATATCCCGTTAACCCCACAAAACTCAGCCAAAGCCTGAATAACTTTTGGCATGCCTTCCAATTTGCAAATTTTGTTTTTCTCTCTACAAAGCCTTTTGGCTTCAATCAATAAAGCAAGGCCTGCACTATCACAGTGAATCACTTTGCTTAAATCAATCTTTAAAATAGCCTCTTCATTTTCCCGGCAATATTTATATAAGCGCTGACAGTCCGTTTGCACCGTAGAAAATGTCATTTCTGACGAAGGTTTAAAAGGTTGTGTTTGCACTTAAGCCGCCTTTTTAACAGTACTACGTTGATTCATTTGTTTAATTAAATCTTGCATGCTTGAGCTTCGTAAAGCTTCAGCAAATTGTGAGCGGAAGCTTTGTAATAAACTGACTCCCTCTACACTTAAATCATAGATTTTCCACGTCCCATTTTTAGATACCAGACTATAACTGAGTGGAATATTTTGTCCGTTTGAGCGGACAATCACGCTGTTTACACGAAGAAAGCGACTTGATAATGAACCTCTTACAGGGAGAAATTTTACTGTTTCATCTGTATATTCAGCTAAAGGACTTGCATAAGTGCGAATAACCAATTGCGTAAAAGCAGTAGCAAATTGCTTTCTCTCGCCTGCAGAAGCTTTATTCCAAGCTTGACGACCCAACACAGAGCGCGACATACCATTAACATCAACGTTAGGTAATAAATAGCGTTGGACAGCTTGATGAATCACTTGGGGATTATCTTTTAAACTCGCCTTATTTTGCTTAAGGGTAGTAATAATTTGATTAGCAGTATCTTCAAGCATAGGTAAAGGAGATGATTGTGCCCACAGGATTTGGGATATTGCTAAAGAGGCAACTAAAACGATTGTTTTTATTACATTCATAATTCACCTATTTTTTAATATTAAACAAAAGCTGACCAATTAGATTTTCAAGAATGACAGCTTCTTGTGTTTTTGCAATAACGTCGCCTTCTCGCAAATAAGGATGCTCTTTATTTTCCTCATCATCAAAACCAGGGACGATACTGATGTAATTAGAACCGATTAAACCCTCAGTCAAAATCCGTGCTGATGAATCTTCAAACGGTATTGGCTTATCATTTCGCAATAACATGGTTACCTTAGCATTCAATTCACCGGGCTGTAATTCAATATGAGTCACTTCACCGATGCGCACACCAGCAACTGTGACCGGCGCCCTCACCTTAAGACCACCTATATCAGTAAATTCCGCTGTTACATGATAGCCTTTGCTCGATGCTAAATTAGAAATACCACTAACTTTCATTACGAGAATAAATAAGGCAAACATCCCTAAGAGCATAAAAATTCCTACGCTGATATCGACATAGCGTTGCCTATTATTCTTATTCATTTACCAACCTCCAATCATTATCGCTGTCAAAAGAAAATCAAGTCCAAGCACTGCGACTGACGAATAAACCACTGTACGTGTTGTTGCTTGACTGATGCCTTCCGCTGTAGCAATACAATTAAACCCTTGAAACACCGCTATCCATACGACTACAAAAGCGAACACAATACTTTTAATAATGCCGCTGAACACATCAATGCGAAAATTAACTGCTGCCTGCATATTAGACCAAAAACTACCTGCATCAACGCCTAACCACTGCACACCAACAAAATAACCGCCATAAATAGCAACTGCAGAAAAAATCAGAGCCAATACTGGCAGAGAAATAAGACCTGCAAGAAAGCGTGGATAAATTACACGTCCCAATGGGTCTACACCCATCATATCCATACTTGCCAATTGTTCTGTTGCCTTCATCAAACCAATTTCAGCAGTCAAAGCAGATCCGGCCCGCCCGGCAAAAAGTAATGCACTAATCACCGGTCCAAGTTCTCTAGCTATACTCAGGGCTAGAAGCTGGCCAAGTTGGCTGCTTGCGCCAAATTTTTGCAGTGTATTATAACCCTGCAAACCAATAACCATGCCAATAAAAAGCGCGGAAACAACAATAATCAAACATGACAAAACACCAACAAAATAAAGTTGTGCACGCAATGCAGGCCAAAGCCGAGGTAAATCAGCCTTTCTAAAGAAAATACCTAATAAAAAAACACCTGAATTACCAATTGTCTGCAAATTATTTACGCCGCGCTGCCCCAAGCGTTCGAGCATATCAAGCATTTAACAACTCCTCCGTATAAGGACGTGCCGGATAATGAAAAGGTACTACACCGTCAGCTTCGCCATGCATAAATTGCTTCACTTGAGGTTGCATAGAATTTTTTAATTCAAGAGGCGTGCCATGTCCAATTACCTGACCACCTGCTATAAGATAAATGTAGTCAGCGATAGAACAAGTTTCTTCCACATCATGGGAAACAATAATAGTGGTTGTCTGTAAAAGTTGATTTAACCGCTTAATTAATCGAACAAGAACACCCATAGAAATCGGATCCTGGCCAGTAAACGGTTCATCGTACATCATCAACTCGGGATCCAAGGCCATTGTTCTCGCAAAAGCTACTCGCCTTGCCATACCGCCAGAAAGCTCGTCTGGCATCATCTGCGCAGCTCCTCGTAACCCCACTGCCTCCAATTTCATCAAAACAATGTCCCGCAACATCGCCGCGTTCAAATTGGTATGTTCACGCAAGGGAAAGGCAACGTTATCAAAAACCGATAAATGAGTAAAAAGCGCACTGCTTTGAAACAATAATCCCATTTTTCGCCTGGCTAAATACAAAGCCTTGCGCGAAAGTTGATGAATATTAACACCATTTACTAGAATTTCCCCAGCTTCTGGCTGCAATTGTGCCCCAATCAAGCGTAACAACGTTGTTTTACCGCTGCCGCTCGGACCCATAATTGCCGTGATTTTGCCTCGTTGAACTGCCAGATCCACACCAGCAAAAATAGGGCGGGACCCTCGCGTAAAGGTAAGATTGGTGATTTGCACCAAATTATCCTGCATATAATTTTTATTCCGGATCTAAATAGGAGACAATTATATACCTGATAAGAGTTATTTTGCGAATTTAAAACGCTACTAACAGCATCTAATTTTGCAGAGTTGGGGTAAAAACGATTATAACCTGCAGCCAGTCCCTGACTTGAGCTATCATCAGATTTATTTGAACATGCCATTTTTGATGAATTCATTATCAAATTAATGAGGCGCAAAGGTAAGTCTAAAAAATGCAGGAAAACCGTGGTACAGCCAATGCTATCAAGATTCTAAAGTGTAGTTCCAGACAAGTTTCTATTCCTTTTCATAATTAAGACAAAGAATTTGTATCAGGCGATGGACTTGAGTTCAGTGATGAGCTGGAGCCTAATGCTAAAGACGTTGCAGCAATTGCATCCAACTGACGAATTATTTCTTTCAGTTCAACAGCAGTGCTCGTTTTTTCACTTTTTATTATAACCCTGAGAACATCCTCCTCCACATCCCCAGAACCAGCGCTTTTTCCTGAGAAAAACTGTGGACCTTGCCTTCCTAATAAAGGCTTGGCCTGTTCTATCAGCATTTTAAAATCTACTTTACGTTGTAAAAAATTATCAATTATTGTGTTATAGGGAGTAGGATCCCGACTATAAGAAGAATTCTGCAATAACAAATAAAGCTTGTAATAGAGAATCTGCTCCATAACACGAACTTCCAACATATCAACTGCAGATTGTCTTCTTGAAGTTGATTCCTTATGAAAAGTATTCCACTCATCAATACAAACCTCAAGATTTGTAAGTAATTGCAAAGTGAATTCCGGTTGGTCATATTTGCCAAATTTTGAGAAAACCTCGACTGCGTTATTGAGCTTAAGCGTATATGGTGAAGGTCTATTATAAAAAACCGTGCTCTGCTCCAGCCACCTAGCCAGCTCTTCATTAATATTGGACTGCAATTGATAAACAGTATAAAGCTCGGGAGCATGTTCTTTTAAATAGGTTAGATTTAGCGCTCTAAAATCCACTTTATTAAGCAGACTATAATCACTTAACATCGCCATTAACCAGGTACACTTCATGGGTGTATAAATCCTCTCATCACCATCTTTTGTAGGTCGGTAATAAGGAAGCTCTGTTAAATTATTTATAATTCCAAGGCCTCCAAAGAAAGAAAGTGCACGCGAAGTTTGTTCATAATCAGGCATAAAATGTCCACTGGCGCCATCAACCATTATGATTTTGCCGTCTATAACTTTGATTTGCCCAGCCATGAATAAATTTGCATCACTATAGTAATCAGCATAGGTAGGATGCAAAATCGCTTCACTGGAAAAAAATGAGGTGCGCTCTGGTGCAAGAGCAGGTCCCATGAACATACCACCATTTACATGCACGGTATAAATAGCCGTGTTGGGAAAATCTTCGGGGTGCTGCCTAAAACTATCATAGGCTTTGATTGATAAATGTTCAGTAGTAGCATAACTAAAAGTAAGATGCCGATTATCACCTTTATCGAGCGTTTGTAATTTCAATAAATTGGTCTTGTTTGGTATGACTCGAAACTCCTCGAGCTCCTCTTTACTATGATAGACTGTTCCTACTCCAGAGCGAAGCGCATAAAATGCCTCATCACCCGCATCCTTTCCACCGTAAGGTAATAAATCCTTGCTTGCCTTTAATTTAGCGTAAAATTTTTTAAAATGGGCTTTTATTTGTTCTGCAGACTTTTCTCTTACACGTTCATAAAATGCCCAGGGATCATTGGAAACATCGCCAGGAGCTGGTCGAAGCCACGGCATAAAAAAGGGATCGAAATCGCGAATAGCTATTCGTGCAGTAATTTTTTCTCTTATTGTTTCGGCATTATCATCGTTAATAATATAACCAATAACTTCTAAGACAGTTTTTTTTAATCTTGTATAATTTTCATGATCTTTTTCATGCTTATCACAATGATGCAAAAGCTTAATGAGCCCATCAAATCGTTCGTAAATGGTTTGAGCGTCATAAATTGCCCTTAAATACTTCTCAACTACCCGGTCAGGGTGCTGTTTTGATTTTTTGTGCCAATCATTTACTGATGGCAAAACTGGGAAAGCCATTGATAGATCATTTTATGTACAATATAGAAAAATATAGTCCATAAAATACGCTTTCGCCTGCTTCTCCCAGAAAATCGACTATAACCTAAACTAGTTTTATTATAATTGTAGTTGGTTAAAAGGAACTATCTCAGCAGGATAAACCCTAGCTTTTTAACCTATAAAGAAAAAAATTACTGTGTTAAACTTGGCCTTCTGCTTGATAGCACTGAGAATACATGAATTTTTGCAAATTAGGCCTTGCGGTCATTGAAACTGAAGCTCAGGCAGTGCTTGAACTAACGCAACGCATTGATGAGCGCTTTGAAACAGCCTGCGAACTTTTACTAGCCTGTAAAGGACGCGTTGTAGTGACTGGTATGGGCAAGTCAGGTCATATTGCGCATAAAATTGCCGCCACACTTTCAAGTACAGGTACACCTGCTTTTTTTATGCACCCTGGCGAAGCCAGTCACGGTGATTTAGGTATGATTACCCGACAGGATGCCGTGGTTGCAATTTCAAATTCCGGGTTTACCAACGAAATTGTTACCTTATTACCTCTCCTTAAGCGTCTTGAAGTGCCTCTAATTACATTGACCGGCAATGATGATTCAACTTTAGCTAAAGCTGCCAGTGTCAATTTAGATATTAGTATCCGTCAGGAAGCTTGCCCTTTAGGCCTGGCTCCCACCACAAGCACCACTGTCTCTTTAGTGATGGGAGATGCTTTGGCTATCGCTTTACTGCAGGCTCGCGGCTTTAGTGCCGAAGATTTCGCCTTATCACATCCTGGCGGCGCTCTGGGCAGACGCCTTTTACTGCGTATTGACGAATTATGCCATCATGGAGATGAATTACCTTTAGTTCATGAGCAGGCTACTATTAGCGAAGCGTTGATTGAGGTTACGGCAAAAAAATTAGGAATGACCTGCGTGGTAGATAACCATGGCTATTTATCAGGTGTTTATACCGATGGCGATGTAAGACGTACTTTGACTCAAAATTTTGACATTAATACGACGCCGTTGGCCAGTGTTATGAGTAGAAATTGTAAAACAATCAAAAAAGGAACATTGGCAGCAGAAGCACTGGCAATTATGCAAAAATACAGTATTACCTCTTTAGTTGTTGTTGATGACGATAATAAACCAGCAGCAGTTATCCATTTACATGATCTGCTTCGGGCTGGTGTTTTTTAAGGTGGAAAAATGAACGAATTAACAGAAAAAGCCAAGCATATCAAGTGCTTAATTTGTGATGTTGATGGGGTTTTGACTGATGGTCTTCTCCATATAGATAACATGGGCAATGAATTAAAATCTTTTCATGTACAAGATGGAATGGGTTTAAAATTACTAATGGCTGCTGACATAGTAGTAGCAGTTATTACTACTTCTCAAAATGCCGTCATTGATCACCGCATGAAACAATTAGGTATTTTACACTATTTTACAGGACAGGTAGATAAGCGAGATGCATTTGAGCAGTTAAAATTACGCCTGGGTTTGAGTAACAAGGAAATTGCTTATATAGGGGACGACCTACCTGATTTGGCTATTATTCAACAGGTAGGCCTGGGAGTTGCCGTTGCAAATGCGGTGCCTCAAGTAAAAGAATTTGCGGTTTGGCAAACTGAACAACAAGGCGGGCGTGGCGCTGTTCGTGAAGTTTGTGAACTAATTCTAAACGCGCAAGACAAACAAGAACTCGCACTAACCAGGTACCTCGCATCATGAATGCAGCCAAACAAGCTGCATGGTTATTTTGTGTATTAATAGCACTGGCATGTTCCGGTTGGTATTTTGCAAGCTCTACACCAGTAGCCAAACTTAATGATAAAGCCCTTTCAAAAGCGGCTGACACAATTATTACGAACTTAACTGTACGCCGTTTTGATGAGACTGGGAAATTAGTCAATTATTTAAAAACTCCCGAAGTACAGCATATACCGAACCATAATACCCACCTACTGCAATCGCCTCATATTATTATCACTCAAGACAACCAAGCACCTTGGGAAATTAAATCCGAGCGAGCCAGGGCAATCAATGGCGGGCAACAAATTACTTTTATTCATAATGTAATAGTTCATCAAAATAAAAGTACGCACAACCAGGAAAGTACAATGAAAACAGAGGAACTCACCTATTTTCCTAAAAACAAGCTAGCCACTACCGAAAAAGCAGTGCGCTTTGAACAACCAGGCAGTATTGTTCTCGCCCAGGGAATGAAAGCCTATCTAGCCGATAAGCGAGTACAGTTATTAAGTAAAGCGCGAGCCACTTATGAACCCAAACATGCCTAAGATTGGACTATTGAAATGCATTACGTTGTTAATACTGATCTTAACTAGTAACCATAGTCTGGCAATGCCTGATGATCGCGAAAAACTGGTTGAATTATCAGCGGATTCGGCTGATCTCGATCAACAAACCCATCGCGGGGAATATATTGGTGACGTCCAATTCGATCAAGGAACTACTCATTTACGAGCAGCAAAAGCGATTACTGAGGGTGATAAACACAACAAATTAGTTTTTGCTGTTGCAGAAGGTAATGATAAGGAACAGGCTCATTATTGGACGCAAACTGCATTAGATAAACCCTTATTACATGCCTACGCTGATATCATCCGTTATTATCCAAACCGCCACCTGATTGAACTGATTGGTAATGCCCATGTATCCCAAGGTGATAATTCTTTTGCAGCGCCTAAAATTAGTTACGATACGCTCAAACAGCATGTAGTCTCTAAAAGTGATGGTAAGACACGTACGACAATTATCATTCATCCAGGAAAACAATCATGAGTGAATTGTCAGCAAAAAACTTAAAAAAATCATTTAAAACCCGTACTGTTGTTAATGGTGTCAGTATTAATATTCGTCGTGGCGAATGTGTCGGTTTATTAGGGCCAAACGGGGCAGGAAAAACAACTTGTTTTTATATGATCGTTGGCCTCCAATCCTGTGATGAGGGCCAAATCATCCTTGACGGCAAAGATGTTACCAAGGCGCCGATGCACCAACGAGCACGATTAGGTGTAGGTTATCTACCCCAGGAAGCATCAGTATTTCGTAAAATGACCGTATCAGAGAATATCTTGGCTATCCTGCAATTACGTAATGATCTCGATGAGCAAGCACGGCAAGAGAAACTAGAGCAATTGCTGCATGAATTCCATATTTCTCATTTACAAAAAAGTTTAGGAATGAGTTTATCAGGTGGTGAGCGCCGCCGTGTTGAAATCGCACGCGCATTGGCCATTGAACCGACCTTCATTTTGTTGGATGAGCCATTCGCAGGTGTTGATCCTATCTCTGTTCTTGATATTAAAAAAATAATTTCCCATTTATGTGACAAAAATATTGGGGTTTTAATCACAGATCACAATGTCCGTGAAACTTTAGATATCTGTGAACGAGCATATATTGTGACTCAGGGCAGAATCCTTTGCGAAGGTTCGCCCGAAGCAATTCTTGCCAACCAACAAGTACGTGCAGTGTATTTGGGTGAAGAGTTCTCATTATAATCATGTTGCTAATTATTGATAATTACGATTCTTTTACTTATAACCTCGTACAATACTTTCAATGCTTGGGGCAAGAGGTTAAGGTCTTTGCAAATGATCGCATCTCTATTGAGGATATTGAACGTCTAGCGCCCCAATACCTGGTTATTTCTCCCGGCCCCAAAGGCCCAGCGCAGGCAGGTATTTCTTTACAGGTGATTGAACATTTTTATCAACAAACTCCCATTCTTGGAATTTGTTTAGGTCATCAATGTCTAGCTCATTTTTTTGGAGCTTCCATTATTCAGGCACCAGAAATAATGCACGGCAAAAACTCTTTAATTAACCATAACAAGCAAGGCTTGTTTCGTAATTTGCCCACCCCATTTCAGGCTACTCGTTATCATTCATTAGCTGTCGATATTGCAACCCTGCCCTCTTGTTTTGCCATTGATGCATGGGCTGATAATACAATTATGGCTATTACACATCGTCAATATCCTTTATATGGTCTACAATTTCATCCGGAAGCCATTTTAAGTGAATATGGCATGCAGCTTTTAACTCATTTTTTAGCCTATGAATACCAATAAATTATTTGAGCAATTAATTGCCGGTGAAAATTTAACCGCCACAGCAACACAAGACTTTATGTTTGCCTGCATGAAAGGTGAATTGAGTGATGTGCAAATCGCTACCTTCTTAGCCCTCATGCGTATGAAAGGTGAAACAGTTGAGGAATTAACTGCTGCGGCTTCCGTCATGATGAAAATGGCTCACTGTATTGATTTAGGTAATGATTTGCTAGACATCGTGGGCACAGGGGGTGATGGCAAAAATACCTTTAATGTCTCAACGGTCAGCAGTTTTGTTGCTGCAGCAGCAGGGGCTCATGTGGCTAAACACGGTAATCGTTCTGTTTCTAGTCGTAGTGGTAGTGCCGATTTGCTATTACAGGCTGGCTTCGAACTTCATTTGACCGATGCACAGTTACAAGCCTGTATGCAGCAATGCGGTGTCAGTTTTTTATTTGCTCCTCATTTTCATCAAGCTGTACAACATGCAAAAACAGCACGTCAACAACTTGGGATACGTACTTTTTTTAATTTACTTGGCCCCCTTATTAATCCCGCCCATGTAAAAAAACAAGTTGTCGGCGTCTGCGCATATCGTTTGCTAGAGCCAATAGCCAAAGTGCTTGCTAATCTTGGCAGTGAGCGTGCATTGGTCATCAATTCTCGTGATGGCATGGATGAGGTCAGTATTTCAGCCATTACGGATGTTGTAGAATATCATCAAGGCGAATTCAAACATTGGTGTATTGACCCCAAAGATTATGATTGTTTTCATGCGGATTTGGAAGCCATTATTGTTAACTCCCCTGCTCAAAGCCTGATACTTGCAGAGAAGGTGTTGAATGGTGAGTTGGGGCCCGCACGCGATATCGTCCTATTAAACACTGCCGCAGCACTTTATTGTGCGGAACTCAGCTCCAGTTTCAACGATGCTGTAGAAAAGGCCAAAAAGGCAATTGATAGTGGCAAAGCCGCCGAAAAATTTGTGCAATTGAAAGAATTAACTCAACAAGTGATAAAACAATAATGAATAGTATTTTAAATCGCATAGCCGAACATAAGCAGGAAGAAATTGCACAAGCAAAACGTCTTAAGCCTTTAGCCAGTTTAAAAAATATTGACACTTTACCTGTTCGAGATTTTATTGCTGGCTTACATAAGATTAATCCAGCCATTATTGCGGAAATCAAAAAAGCCTCACCCAGTAAAGGAATCATACGTGCTGATTTTGATGTAGCAACTATCGCCCAAATTTACGAAAAAAATGGTGCCAGCTGTTTATCTGTCCTTACAGACCATCACTTTTTTCAAGGCGATCCAAGTTATTTAGCTGTAGCGAAAAAACATTCATCCTTACCTGTGCTACGTAAAGACTTCATCATAGATGATTACCAACTCCATGAAAGCCGGGCTCTGGGAGCCGATTGTATTTTGTTGATAGTTGCTATGCTTGATGATTCACAACTCCGAGATTATTGCCAATTAGCTCAAGAACTGGGTATGGCAGTATTGGTAGAAAGCCATACGCTAACAGAACTTGAGCGTGCACTGGTACTACCTACTCCTTTGATGGGAGTCAATAATCGAAGTTTACACACGTTTATTACTGATATTCGTACCAGTCTTGAATTAATTCATCATCTGCCAGCAGATAAAATCATGATCAGTGAAAGCGGCATTAACACCAACGAAGATATTAAGCTAATGCAAGCAAATGGCATCAATACCTTTTTAATCGGTGAGAGTTTAATGCGCGCGGCAAATATAGGACATAAACTTCAAGAATTAATGAGCTAATCTTTACAGTTTATATTTTTTTAATTAATTATTTGTTTTTAATTAAATTATTTAGTCACCAATAATATCCTTACCCCACTGAAAATGAGTGGTTTTTCCATTTATTTGTCTTACTGTGCTAAATTTAGCATAATGCAACCCCATTTTTTATGGCTGAGAGCCTATGACAAATAAAAAAATAACACCTGCTCTTTTGAAACAATTAGTCAACAAGGCGGAGCGCAATCAGGATGGCGATACCGCGAATTACATACCCGAATTAGCGAATGTGAACAAAGACTTAACTGCAGTAGCAGTTAAGCTTTTAAGCGGCGAATCATTTTCTTACAGCAATATGCCTTTATCGCCAGTTACTTTACAAAGTACAGGCAAAATGATTCCCCTTATTGGTCTTTTAGAGGAATTTGGCGCAGAACAGCTTTTTGAATGGGTTAAAGTTGAACCTTCCGGTGATGATTTTGCATCGATTACCCGTCTCGAACGGTTTGGCCCCAAACCATCCAATCCTATGTTAAATGCCGGCGCAATCACCCTTTGCTCTCATATACCTGGCTTAGGGGAGCAGAAATTTGCCTGGCTGGAACATTGGGTACAGAAATTATTTAATCAGCGTTTGAGCATAAATCCTCTCGTATTTGCGTCAGAAAAAAGGACTGGGGACCGTAATCGTTCTATGGCGTATTTACTTAAAAGCAGGAACAATTTGGGAACCGGCGTTAATGAAACCCTTGATTTATATTTTACTCTTTGCTCTTACGAAGCAATGCTTGAACAGATGCTCTATTTACCGACTATCTTAGCCAATGCAGGAAAAGATCCCCAAGATGGAACACAAATTATTTCTCTTGAAACATGTAAAATTACGCTCGCTATCATGGCAACCTGTGGTTTATATGATGAGACTGGAACACATATGGTTCGTACCGGCATGCCCGCTAAAAGTGGCGTTTCAGGATATACCATTGCAGTAGTTCCTGCCAAAGCAGGTATAGTGGTACTTAGTCCTCGAGTCAATGCTAAAGGCAATAGCATTCGCGGTGAAATTATCTTGGAAAACTTATCAAAAACCATGGAATGGCATTTTGCAGTTCCCTAAGCTGGTAAAGTACCCATTAGGCCTCTTGCATAACCTCTGTATTTTAAGGCGCAAACGTTTCAGGAGCGGAGCTTACAAGTAAGTAGTAAATAAGCATCGCAGAAACGTTCGCATTACAGCAATATAACCAGAGACACCGGTTATACAAGGGGTCTGCTGTTTAATCATCTGACAAAGGTTCTGGTATATGTACTGGTTCTGGCTCTGGATCATTGGCTGGACTTGGCTCAGGAGAATAATCAGGGCCTGGTTCTGCTGGATCGGGCAGCATAGGATCTTCTAATGGTGGTGAAGAGGGGATTTCCTCCGGCTCTCCTGATTGATCTTGATAATTCACAGTACTCTCCTTAGTCCTTAGGTCACTGTCGTTGGAGGTGGAATTTCTGGCAACGCAGCAGTAGGAGTAACTCCCACAACCTGAACATGTGCAACCTCAGCGCCATTGGAGAATTCAAAAAGCTTTCCACCACCATGTGCTGCATCTACATTTCCAAGTTCATTCCAGGTTTGCGTAGATGTTTTTTCAATATTGACTGTATCATGTTGTTGGCCATCACCGTCCCCCCGAATTTTCAGCACATGATCATAGGTAACACCATTTACCTCAACACTCAAATCACTGTTATGAGATAATTTTAATGCCGCATCCAAATCAAGATGCACATCATTTTTACCGGCACCAGCCATATCAATCACTTCCCAGCCACCATGACCAAAATGTTCTTTAATTTCATTAGTACTTAAGCCCATGTTATTTTCGTTAAATTTCACTGTATCAATACCATGTCCGCCAGCTACCGTTCCCATGTGTGATAAATCCTCAGGAATTAATAAATTCTCAGAATTATTACTAAGGACTTTTTCATGCTCATTACTAAAATCAAACAAATTGAGATTTAACGGATCAGAAGTGACTGTAACGGTAAAGTTCCCTGAAATAGAATCTCCATCTCCATCAGTAGCAGTAAATTGGAAAGGCAAATCTGTTGTTTTATCGCCTTCAATATCAAATTCAACTCCAGAAACTCGGAAATGCTTATTATTTGCACTGGAAGAGCTTGAATTATTTTCAAGTTCTACACGATCAAGGTATTTATTGGCTGTTACAGGAATATCAACACTGGCACTTGTTCCATCAGGTAAAATTGCAGTTCCTGTGGCAGTTGTGCCATCAGTGTAATAAGCAGTCCACTTATAAGAGACATCTACAGAGCCTGTAGCAATAAGATCCAATGTCATTCCAGTAGCATTATTTGCTACCCCATCAAGACCCGTATTATCAAAATCAAATGTTAATTTTTCACCTCTATTAACTACGGTATTACCTGCACCTCCTGTAACGCCCAGGCCATTACTATTTAAAATGACATTACCATTACCCCCACTTGCAGTGATCTTCATTTCCCAATCACCAGCTGAAGTAGACAAAGCCCCAGACGTACTATTTACATAATAGGCACTTGCATTACCTGAACCTGTAACTGTTGGCGTATAAGCAATGTTAATAGGATCAAGCGGTTGATGAAGAGTAAAGTTGTAGGTCCCATCAGGTCCATCAGCGGAAAGGACAAATACTACATTTGAACCAGCCATCGCAGTAATCGTTGAACCAGATACATTATAGGTAACATCAACTCTCCCTGAAGTTAATCCTTCCAAAGGTGTTCCATTTAGATTGATTACCCCACCTTGAGATTCACCCCCCATATCTGCTAATACGCCATCAATTTCAGCGCCAGCAATATTTTGTGTTACCCCATCGGCTATATTTGCTACCGGGACATCATCAACTGGATACACAACAACGTTAATATTTACTGTGCTGCTTTCTTGATCACCGTTTGCTGTTTCCGTTGCAGTGGCAGTGACTTGCAGTGAAAAATTGCCATTAAAATTGAGCGGCGGAAGAATTGTTAAAGCATTCAGATTCCAACCGGTGATATCAACAGAAGTATTACCTACAGTACTAGTGAAAGTATGCGTACCATCACTAAGTACAGCACCGACAGGAATATTACCAAGTTTAATTGCTAAAATTTCGGAACCATCAGTATCTACCAATGCAGCATTAATGCGTGAGAGTGGAATGGCTGTATCTTCGCTACCTTCATTATAATGAGTATGCTTGATAAAAACCATCAGGCTTAAGTTCAGAAAGACGGAGATTGACGCCATGCACATCATCTACATCTTGATATAATTTGAAATTTGCTGAGCTTAAATCTTTAATCGCGCCACCATTGTCACGCAAATTAACATCATAATTACCTGGTCCATCAGAATTATTATGATAAATGGATAACAAATAATAACCTGTTGCAGTGGGGACAAAATTACCGCTAAATACACCTTGACTACCTCCCCAGGTAGCTTGAGCTACAACGTTATTACCCACCACAATACAAATACTATCATCACCAGATCCACTAAATGTATAAGTATGACCTGCTTCTAAATAAATAAGCCCTGAAATTTTTGATGCTGTTCCTACTGCAACATCATTCGTACCTGGTTGTTGAACATTTTGTATACTGGTTGTAGAACTTGGATTTAAAAGAGTAGCCTCTATAACAGCTTGTAAAGTACTTGGCGTAGCCCCGGATCCATTCGTTGTCAAACCTAAG
Source organism: Legionella feeleii (assembly GCF_001467625.1). Lineage (GTDB taxonomy): Bacteria > Pseudomonadota > Gammaproteobacteria > Legionellales > Legionellaceae > Tatlockia > Tatlockia feeleii. Next base: position 626 of record NZ_LNYB01000008.1, on the reverse strand, counting down.
ATATTATTTGTCCATGTTTCTTTCATTAACCCTGTTCCAATTGGAATTGAAGAAGTCGGAGTAGTTAATCCTAGAGTAGGAACATCAGCAACTGGAGTAACATTGAGTTGAAGAGACGCCGTTGCAGAACCGCCCTGTCCATCACTAACGGTATAAGTTATAGATGGCGCTGAACCACTCCAATTCGCTACAGGCGTAAAATTATAAGCGCCATTTGCTGCAATGCTAACGGTACCTACACCCGCTATTGTTGCTGTAGCACCAGCGGTATAAGAGGTATTGTTGATGGAGAAAGCCGTTACAGTTAAAACACCACCATCTGTATCTTGATCATTGCTAAGAACATTCCCGGTAATGGTTGTATCTTCATTACCAGTTTTCGTGTCGTTGGTTAAAATAGGGACTTCATTAGTACCCTGAATGGTTACGGTAACCACTTTGGTAGCAGTTCCATCGAGAGATTTCGCCGTGAAACTATCAGTCAACGATTGGCCAACCTTTAATTGCTGGATGGCCGTTTGTGCATTGTTCGCCGTGTAAGTCCAGGCCCCATTGGCGGCTAAGGTAAAGGTACCGTAGGTCCCTGCCACAGAAGGCTGGGCGATAAAACTGGATTGGCCGGCATC
>NZ_LNYB01000007.1 GCF_001467625.1 Legionella feeleii | reverse complement strand
ACCCACGCTCCCCTAAGGGGCTGGGTTTAAACCCAGCCCCGCGAGCCCCATGGCGGCGAATGGCTTCCCCAACGGGGAACGGGAAGGGGGATCAAAAAAGCCCCGCAGGGGGCATTTCGAGCCGTAGGCGAGTTTTTCCTGCTCTTCTCATCTTCAGCTTAGCTAAAAACCTGATCGTGTCTTAAAACGCAAATCTGGCGGTTTTAAAAAAAGAGACTCAAATTTTTTTAAAACCGAGTTTGCCTTTCCTTTTCCTCAAAAAAGCAGTCTTAAAAGCGTAGAGCAGTAAATTGCCAAACAGGTCTCAAAGTAATCTAATTTACTGTTTTTTCTTTAACCAAAAAAACGCCCAATACCTTGTATTTATACTTAAGGGATAATTTCCACGCGCTAGATTGGGGTTTTGCCCAGTACTGGCGTGCGTTTTATAGTGGTTTGACATATGGAAGATTTTGGGTTGATAATGCTGTTTTGGAATTAGGTTTGGCTCTGCGATGGCGATCATCCATCCAGAGCCGCGATCACCGGAATGGATTGGCAGGCGATGGAAGGATTCTAACATGAATTTTTTCTTCCTGCCAAGCTAAGGCAGGTATGGCAGAAAATAATAATAATAATAACACCCGTTACCTCAGCGACTATAATGCCAATGATAAACCCTGGGACAAACACAGAGCGCTTTGTGATGAGGTCGGTGGTCTTTATGCCGCAGCACTTGAATTTGAGCGTTATGCCGCACGCATGGCCGATTGCAGTGGTCTTCTTCGCTTTGGCTGGTCTGATAATCCGGAGACAGGTGAGACGCGCCTGCGACTACGCGAGGCTCAGTTCTGCCGTGTGCGCAACTGCCCTGTCTGTCAGTGGAGGCGCTCTTTGATGTGGCAGGCACGTTTCTACCAGTCTCTGCCGAAGCTGGTTGAAGCTTATCCGTCGGCACGCTGGGTTTTCCTGACTTTGACCGTTCGTAACTGTGCCATTAGGGAACTGGGCTCTACTTTGGGTGCGATGAATTCAGCTTTTAAGCGATTAGCGGCGAGAAAAGAATTTAAGCCAGTACTCGGCTGGATAAGAACGGTTGAGGTAACCAGAGGCAAGGACGGCAGTGCGCACCCGCATTTTCACACCCTGATGATGGTGCCGTCCTCTTGGTTCAAGGTAAATTACGTCAAACATTCCCGTTGGGTTTCTCTCTGGCAGGACTGCCTGCGGGTGGCTTACGAGCCGAATGTGGATATCAGGCCGGTAAAAATCAAAAAAACAGGCGAAGGTCAGAGTGAGCCGATTGCCGATGCCTTGCAGCGTGCCGTGGCGGAAACACTGAAATACGCAGTGAAACCGGCCGATATGACAGCCGATCCTGAGTGGTTTCTGGAGCTTACGAGACAGACCTTTAAGCGTCGTTTTGTGGCAACAGGTGGTGTTTTGAAAGATGTTTTGAAGCTTGAAGAGGAATCCGATTCTGATTTAGCGCTTGCCGAGACCGAGCCTGATGGTAAAGCCGATGATGGCTCACGGCTTGCCTTTGCATGGCGCGGCAAGGAGAAGCGCTACAAACGGGAACCAAAGCAGGACAAAGGCAGCGAAAGGAATTAAAGCCAAAAACGATATTTTTATGCTGTCTTTTTGGGCAGAAAAATAATCGTTTTTAAATTGTGACAGAGTGTTCAGGTATATCCCTTGCCGAAGCTGTTGTTTGATGCGGATTTTAGATACGTCACTGGCAGTAAAAAAACCAGTGACGTATCGGGTATTCTCCCTGTGATGGATTGTGCAAATTTTATAATTTGTCCCACAACTCCCCTATCCCGCCAACCTCAACCCAATCCTAAAATCAGCAACTAATGAAGGGAAAAGCCGATAGAGTGGTTTGACGAACAAAAACGACTCTGACTGCCTCTCTTGGGCGAGGCGGTTTATTGAATAATTCCCGCTGCGTCACTGGTCTGTTACTGCCAGTGACGCAGCGAACATCTGCATTAAACGACTTAATTTTCAATGAGTTACATTAAAAATTCGGTCACTCTCTCTATGACCGAAAAAAAATCGATCGTTTATTGAACATTATTGCTCGAAAAAAGAACACTCATTTTTGATAAATACGTTTCATTGGAAGAGTCCACAAAAATGTTTAATCTGAGCTAATTGTCAAAAACAGAAAAACAGAAAAATCAAAACCGATCATCCCGCCGGATTTTCCAAGGGCGCAATATACAAACTTCGTGTGTTTTCTTTTTAAACAGAAAGCGGGTCAAAGAGGCTTTTCGTAAAACCGTCATA
>NZ_LNYB01000006.1 GCF_001467625.1 Legionella feeleii | reverse complement strand
TCCTTTTGTTGATTATGTTCTTGGCGAACAATCAACAGGATACGCCACCTAATTTATTTTTCACATACACCAGATTCGAGCATAACTCTTATGACTAAAATGGTTTTATTTGACATAGGAAAAAATCTTTTGTTTAATGCAAAAAATTTACTAACTTATGGAGCGAATCGATGGTTAAATATTTAATATCAGCCTGCTTTTTACTCTTTATTTCTCCCATTTTTGCTTCTGATAATTGTTACCCTCAAACGGACAAATATTATGAAAAAAATATTATTGGGAAAAGAAAAGAAAGTATGGAAGTTAAACTACTAGGCAGATCTTATATAGATATTTTGATTTTTAATAAAGATCATACGCTGATAGGAAAAATTGCTGATAAAACTGATATCAAAAACGCAGCAAAAGCACTAGTAGGAAAATGGAAAATAAAAAACAGTAAACTCTATATAACCGTCAAAAAATCTTCTGTCCTAATCCCTATACCCAACAGTGTTGAAAAGATAGTTTGCATGAACAAAAAAATGTATAAGGCAATCCATTCTGATAAAACCACTTATACTAGCATCAGAATTTAAGTTCTAGTACCTGAGCAATAATACGAATTATTGTTATCTTTTAAATACCACCCAGACTTCTGGGTTGGTATTATTGCATCATTTTATATAGTGTATACTTAAGCAGTTAACTCTATCTTTTGGCAATGTTATATCGATGAAATCTGCTCATACTCTTGATTGGGCCCATTCACTTGTCAGAGACTGGTTCATCACCAATATTGGGGAGCCAACGGAACCACAGCGTCAAGGCTGGCCTCACATTCTTGCCGGTAAGACAACCTTAATTTCAGCGCCTACCGGTTCAGGAAAAACATTTGCTGCTTTTTTGGCCTGCATTGATCAACTGGTTAGAAAATCACTCGACGGTATTCTTAGTGACGAAACAGAAGTACTGTATGTCTCCCCTTTAAAAGCATTGGGTAATGACATCCAAAAAAACCTGATGAATCCCCTTACTGGCATTATGGAACTTGCAAAAGCAGAACACTTTTCCATGTCAGAAATAAAGGTTGCGGTAAGAACCGGTGATACATCGCCTAAAGAACGGCTGGCCATGTCTAAAAAGCCACCCCATATTTTAGTTACCACCCCAGAGTCCCTTTATATCTTATTAACAACCGAGAAAAGTCGAGAACTGTTGCGGACAGTAAAAACAGTCATTGTTGATGAGATCCATGCGCTGGCTGATGATAAACGAGGCTCTCACCTGTCATTATCTCTAGAGCGACTTGAGGCTATTACTCATCAGTCTCCCATACGCATTGGCCTTTCAGCAACACAAAAACCCCTTGAGTTAGTTGCAAACTTTTTAACAGGTAACCAACGAGCTTTACCGCAAGTTGTTAATATTGGACATGCCAAGCATTTAGAGCTCGCTGTGGAAGTCCCATCCAGCGAATTAGGCGCGGTGGCATCAAATAGTATGTGGGATGAAATTTATGATCGGCTTGCAGAACTCGCCAAGCAAAACCGTTCCACTTTGATTTTTGCCAATACACGCCGAGTAGCCGAACGAGTTGCTCATCATCTGGCAGAGCGGCTAGGCCAAGAACAAGTTGCCGCCCACCATGGAAGCCTGTCTAGAAAATTACGACTAACTGCTGAAACCAAATTAAAAAACGGACAGCTAAAGGCGCTTGTCGCCACAGCTTCTTTGGAGTTAGGAATTGATATTGGTACAGTCGATTTGGTATGCCAATTGGGTTCTCCGCGCTCAATTGCGGTCATGCTACAACGCGTTGGGCGTGCGGGTCATTGGCATGGTGCGATTTCGAAAGGTCGAATTTTCGCCACTACGCGCGATGAGTTATTAGAGTGTGCGGCGCTGGTCAATGCTATCAAAGATGGCGACCTTGATCAGTTGGTTATTCCTAAGGAACCCCTCGATATTTTAGCGCAACAAATTGTTGCAAGTTGCGCTACCGACGACTGGCGGGAAAATGATTTATTTGCGATGGTAAAACACGCTTTCCCTTATAAATCTTTAACGCGCGAAACTTTTAATAGTATTCTTGAAATGCTCTCTGAAGGCATTGCAGGATCGCGCGGTCGTTATAGTGCATACCTCTTTCGGGATCGCGTTAATGGCGTAGTTAAAGGCCGGCGTGGCAGCCGTTTGACAGCAATCACTAGCGGAGGGGCCATTCCTGAAACTGGTTTATTTACTGTGTTCGCAGAACCAACCAGTGTGATGGTCGGTACATTGGATGAGGATTTTGCAGTAGAAAGCAACCGTGGAGATATCATCTTACTAGGGAGTACTTCATGGAAAATCAGACGTATTGAAAGTGCTACAGGTCGTGTATTGGTAGAAGATGCTCATGGAGCACCTCCAACCGTCCCTTTTTGGCGCGGCGAAGCACCCGGAAGAACTGTTGAACTATCATTACGTGTTTCCAATTTACGTCAGCTCATCAGCGATAAATTATCAAGTATTTGTTCCCCCATTGAAACAGCTAAAAGCCAGGTGCTTACGCAACCCGTAATCGCCTGGTTAAAAGAAAATTGTGGAGTAGATAACGCCGGAGCAGAACAAATTATTGACTATATTTTGCAAGGAAGAGCGGTATTAGGAGCAGTTCCTACACAACATAAAGTTATTGCTGAACGATTTTTTGATGAATCGGGCGGCATGCAATTGATTATTCATGCTCCTTTCGGCGCTCGTATTAATAAAGCCTGGGGCTTGGCTTTAAGAAAATGTTTTTGCCGCTCTTTCAATTTTGAACTGCAAGCTTCTGCAACGGATGACGGTATTAATATTGCCCTGGCTGAACAGCATAGTTTTCCTTTAGCTGATGTTTTTGCTTTTTTAAATCCGAAAACCATTACGAAAGTACTCACTCAAGCTGTTTTGCAATCCCCTCTATTTGCTACCCGTTGGCGTTGGGACGCAGCACGAGCATTGGCGGTGGTACGTTTTCGTAATGGAAAGAAGGTACCTCCCAATATTATCCGCATGCTGTCCGATGATTTACTTGCGGCCGTTTTTCCAGATGCAGCAGCCTGTCAAGACAATCTCGGTGGGCGCGACATTGAATTACCCGACCACCCTCTGATTAACGAAGCATTGAAAGATTCGCTAACAGAGGCACTCGATCTGGATGGTTTAATTGATATTTTAAAGAAAATAAAAAAGGGGGAGATCCAGTATCTTGCTGTGGATACTCCAAGCCCATCACAATTTGCCCACGAAATATTAAATGCGAATCCTTATGCCTTTTTGGATGATGCGCCCTTGGAAGAGAGACGGGCACGTGCAGTTGCCATGCGACGCATCTTACCTGGCTCGATTATACAAGAAATAGGTAAACTGGATTTAAACATTATTGAGGAGGTTCAACAGCAAATTTGGCCTGATATCAGGAATGCTGATGAACTTCAAGATGCCCTACAAACCTTTATTGCATTTCCCGCTCTGTATTTCAAACAAGAAACGACTCGTTTACTATGGCAAAATTTCCTAACTGAACTCATTGCGGCAGGACGAGCTGCTACAGCCATGGTAGGTGATAAACTTTTCTGGTTTGCTATAGAAAAAGCCAAAACTTTTTCGACTATTTACCCACACGCAATTATTCATCATTCCTTAAAAGCCATTGAAGAAAAGCCATTATCTCAAGAGGAAGGTATCGTTGAATTAATCCGTGGTTGGATGTTCTCCCTAGGCCCAACAACCAGTCAAGAATTAAGTCAGTTATTAAATCTGGATTTATCCTCTATAGAGCATGCCTTACTCCGATTAGAGGCAAGCGGCCTAATTTTGCGAGGCACCTTTAAAGAAGATAACCAGCTGGAGTGGTGCGAGCGGCGCCTGCTTGCCCGGATTCATCAACTAACCTTAGGACAATTACGTAAAGAAATCGAACCTGTCAGCGCGATGAAATTTGTGCAATGGCTATTAGCTTGGCATCATCTAGCCCCAGGCACTCAATTAAGAGATGAACACGGCCTGCTGGAGATAATCAGCCAGTTACAAGGATTTGAAATTCCTGCAAAAGCCTGGGAACCAGAAATTTTAGCCAAAAGAGTTAACAATTATGATCCCGCGATGCTCGATAGACTTTGCCTCATGGGGATTATTGGTTGGGGACGACTTTCCTCTTTAAAGAATGAGACAGTATTAGAAAATAAACGAGTGATTCCAACAAGTGTTGCTCCAATTACTTTCTTCGTGCGAGATACAGCAGAATGGATGCCGGAAGTGCAACCTTTCACTCATGAAGAAGATTTACCCGCTTTAAGTCATATTGCAAAAAGCATCTATAGTTATTTACAAAAAAACGGGGCTTCCTTTTTTACTGATATTGCTCTGGGAGTAAAGCATCTTAAATCAGAGATAGAGATGGGTCTCTGGGAATTGGTTACTGCCGGTTTAACAACTGCTGATGGTTTCGATAATTTACGCTCGTTAATTGATCCTCGTCGTCGCTTAAACAAAAAAAGACGTCACCCCCTTCGCCATCAATACAGTACGGGTAGATGGTCTTTATTGAAAACTCATACCCAACAAGATTCTACCGCACAAATTGAAGCGATTTGTTGGTTATTACTCAAACGATATGGTGTTGTTTTTCGTGATCTTTTAGCCAGAGAAAAAATAATTCCACGTTGGCGGGAATTGTTAATCACTTTTCGTCGCCTGGAAGCACGCGGGGAAATTCGTGGGGGGCGTTTTGTGAGTGGTTTTTTAGGTGAACAATTCGCTTTACCTTATGCCGTAGATTCTTTACGGGCAACTAAAAATAAGGAACCCTATAAAGAAATAATTACCATTTCAGCCGTCGATCCGCTCAATGTGATAGGTTTTATTTTACCTGGTAATCGCATTTCGGCGATTTCAGGAAAAAAGATCATTTTTAAAGAAAACACTTATTATGAAGACAATCCATCGCCCACGATAAAATTGATTTGATTAGATGATACCCAATGAGCCCGAAAATATTTCTGTATCGAAATAGCTCCAAAGGTAAGATTACTTGAGTAATATACTCATTCTGCAACTACAAACCTAAGTCACAAACCATAGTTTTTCATGATCAGGCAAGAAATTACCCTACTCTTGATTAGTGTAAATTTTTCAAATTTATTCATTTGCTCCCAGTTAAGTCATCTATCTAAATGACCAATTAATTGTTCAAAAGTTTTTAATAATGTTTAAAAAATATTAATATTTCCTTAATAATTTGTGGTTAACATTTGAGCTCTTGCCAATTTACCAGGCAATCAAAGGGAAAAAAGAGGAGGGATTAATCAAATTTATTTATTTATTTGAGGGCAGATAATTATGTTAACAGAAGATAGCGTACGTTCACTTGTTGAGCAGGACAAAGTAGTCGCTACGCCAGGTATACCCCCAGCAACACTGAAAGTAACACCCCAAGTAACCCCAAGTGAAGATGTCTCTGTAATAACTACAATAGTATCTACCAAGCCCAAAACCGAACCAAAAACATTTCAAGATATTTTTCATGGCGGAAGCACTAATAAGCTATCGCGAAAACTATTTAGCTTTTTGGATGACAGAGACAGAAATCGTTTAGCAATGACCTGTGTCGATGCACGCAGACTAGATAGCGTAGATAGAGCACTAACCAACGTCGGATTTAAAATTACTCTCATGACTGCAATCTTAGAGGTTTTAGAAAATCCAGTGTATGCAGAACATTTAACGGTGAGCAGAAATCCATCCGGATTCTTACGTTTGAATAATGATCTCATTGGTGCCATTAAAGATCCTCGAATTTTAAAGGTCATTCCTGACGCTGCAGAGTTACGACTCAATTTTTGGCCAGGCGATCTTTATGAAAGTTTAGGTGCTCGCCTAGAACCAGAAACCAGACACTCACATCCGCGTGGTTTTTGCAGTTTCATAGTACATGGTGGTTATAAACACAATATTTATCACAGCTCCAGTAATCCTAAAGATCCTGGTTTTACTGAAGTAGTAGGTACAGTTCAACCAGTATCGAAAGCAAAATCCTTCAAAAAGAAAGAAACGCCGCAACATTTGTCGCATGTTTTAAAAGAAGATGTTACCGCCACACCTGAAGGCTATGCTTATTTTCCTGTCAGAATGATCCATGAAGTTGCCAGTAGAACAAAAGCATCCGTGCGTGGAGATGATCATGGGACTTTGAGCATTAATGTTGTATTTAAAACGCATAAAAGCGCACCCGTAGCAACATACAGCATTTTTATGGAAAGGGAAGAAAGTCTTGTTGAAGTTTACGATCAATTACCAACTATGCTTGCTCAACAAGCCCTGGAAATTGTAAGGAATTTACTCAAAGGACAAATTCGTTTCTTCACGGCTTCTATGGAAAGAGTTAAACCATCCTCTACTCCAGCCAGCTTCTTTGGTCGTGATACCAGTACCAGTACATTTACTGCGACTGTAGAAGAGTTAAGGGGAGAAGATACCCATGTGAAATTACCGACTCTCTCTTCTACTCCTGAAAAAGCGACCGCAAAGAAAAAGAGTGCTGAAGAAGAGGCTGTCGAAAATATGGTAAGTATATTAAGCTAATTCATTAAAGCGCTTCATAGGCCTGCCATTATATTTCTATTGTTGAACTATAAGGCAGGCTTATTTTTTTAAGCCCCCCTTTTGAGCTAATAATTCAGTTTAATTGAGCATAAATTTCAACAGCCAGCCATCAATAACTCTTTTTCAAGATGAGCCTTGTAATCCCCCACCAAGAATGCATCGATAATTTAGAATACGCATGATTTTCCTGCCTATTATGTCGGCCAAACGTCCGACAATAATGGCACCAAATACTGCACCAACTGGAGCTGCATCCTGTGTGAAGCCTATCATAAGCGATGAAGGGTAATATAACGCACTTGATAAAGGGTCTATCAATAAATAGACCCAACGCGCAAACTATCCATACATGAATCACTAATTGTTTATTTTCGTCCACGAAATCTCTAAATTAGCACATCCTTGTTAAGCAGATTTTGCTCCTTTGAGCTCACAATTTTTAACCTAATCAATTTTCAAAAACAAATTGCTAATACTAATCTAACGAATTAGCAATTCAAGAAAACCTATGTTCTCGCCAAATTGATTGCTCATTCATAATTTGGGCAAATTAGATAACAAGATTTGCTCCTTCATCTTTTGCGATATCCATGGGGTCAACATCACTGAATTTATAACCTCCAGAATGAAAAAAAGGAATATTTTGTTGTTTTTTAGAGTAATTTTGGTGATGCCGTAAATCAGTTCGCCCCTTATTATCCCAACGCTGAGAATGTCCCCCTCCCGCATAGTCTTGACTGATTTTAAAAGCAGAATCCCGAGCTGCCAGATGATGAGTAATATAGTTAAACATGGCTAGCCTATCGCTTTTATTCTTATTTAATTGTTCCCTTACCGAAAAATTAACGTTTCCCCAAGGATCACAGATTACGGCATCAGGTCCCCAAGTGGATGGATCCCTAAGATCAGAATTTTTTCTACGTCCAATTACAACAAAGCAATGATCACCGGGCGAAGTGATATTGATTTTTTCAATTCTAATAGTTTGGTTTCCTGTGTATTTTGAGGGACATTCGAGTAATAAAAGATAAGCTATACCGCTTAACTCATCACAGTTTCCTACACCATGTTTAACACTGTTTTTAGCATTATTTTCAATATCATGCAAAACTGTACGGTAAGTACCGTCACGATGATAACCACTAGCCTTTTTATCTCGGGCATCTTTTAACCAATTGTGAAAATTCAACAAAGTATCAACATGTTCTTTGCCAAAGCCATCATAAAAGTATATTTGTCTATTACTATGATCCTCACTATTATCAGCAGGATTGGGGCTAAGGGACCAGCTTGTTATTTGCTCTTGCATTATTTTGGGATGTTTTTTGCGAACCATAGTTAATAACAGTGATTGTTCAATAGTTTTTTGATCACCTGTATTGGTACTAAAAGGTACTAGTAATCGTGTTTTGTTTTTTACCCATTCACCTAATCTTAAATTGGTTGAAAGCCCCATAAATCCCCCATTCAAATTCATAATTTTTATGCATTTTCACCCTAAATATTTAAGGTTAATTTATATATAAAAATTAAATAAAATGTAAAAATTTTGAATTATACACAGGTAAAATTAATGAATTATTAATATATTTTTTTCGGCATGATATTAGAGATAGGTATTGCGATATTAATAATTAATAATTATCAATATCGTTAAAAATTCGTTATTCGGTTAAAGTAATTTAAATGAGGGAAATGCATGCTAGTCTAACGATATAGAACTTTATTCCCCTCTTCTTTATCCATTTCTTGTAAAGCTATATCAGTCGCCGAACCTGGTTGTTCCACGGCTAAAGCAACTGCTTTTTCACGGGTTATTCGCTGACCAGTATTCTCACAGTATCGTCCCACACGCCCCCCCCTTAGACCTGGCCTATAATAGCTAAAAAAGCGACTGTGGAAATCTTGCTGCAATATTGTTTTTATTACCTCGCTAATCTGGTAAGTCCCATGGGAACGCTTTGCAACCAGAGTACCTCCGAGCAAAAAAATCCAAGGATTTTTACTATCCTGCAATACAACTCGGCCAAAGCAGTCTTCAGCCATAGACCAAGAAAGATTGCCAGGATTTCGGCCAATTCCGCTTGTATTAGCTTCAATAATCGTATTTATAAAGAATCGATGACTCGACAGTTGTTCGGCAATACCATTCGCTGCGGCCGCTATGCAGCACTCCAGTGATAATATTTGCGGTCCTTTTTTAAGCCCTGCTTTCTGTAATCTTTTTATACATTTCTCGGCTGTTTCTCCTTGAATATAAAAACCCGTGTCCTCCCGTTGACCGATGTCTTCTGCTAACTCGGCCTCCATCTCCTCTGGGGGTCTAACCTGTAACAACGTAGCGTCTATATCGGCTTCCACCTCTGACTTTGGAGGAAATGAATGACCAACAATCGATAAATGATCTCGTGCACTAACCTTATTTAATTCTTTTTCTTTTAAAACAATATAACCATGTTTTTCTGCATTGCGCATCTGCCCTTCCACTGTCGCTTTGGCAGTCCCTGAGATATAAAGAGGATGAAACCAGATATATTGTTTCATAAGCTTGTCCTTTGCTCGTAGAATTTTCAATCATTGTTACATGCTTTAATTAACGGCACAAATAAAAAAAATTAGACCAATGGAAAATGGGAAATACAGTTTGCCATTTCAGTAATCAACAAAAATTGCTAATCTAAAATTAGACAAAAATCTAAAAATAGACAATAATAAAGTATATTTAAAGGAAAGGTTCTTATGAAAACTTCAGCGCAAGTGTCATTAGCAGTACCTAATGAAGTCATATGGAAAGCCCTTAAAAATCTGGTAGAACGGTTTAATTTTAATAAAGAAGAAGCACTGAAATTGATGGGCGATATGCCTGCCTCTTCTTACTATAAAGGAATCAAAAGCTATAATGGGAACCTAAGTCGCGATGAAAAAGAACGTATTTCTTTACTATTAGGGATTTACAAAGATCTGCGAATCTTATTTATCGACAGTAGCCAAGCTTTATCCTGGATTAATAGAGAAAATACCTTACCTCCTTTTAATGGCATCACTCCAAAAAGTTATATGATGGAAGGAAGTCTCATGAGACTTGCAGAGGTACGTAGATTTTTAGATTTTTGGCGAGGGTATTAATAAGGAATGTTTAACTATATTGATTTTAAGGATAAAACACATCGCCTTGTCCCATCCAGGTATCCACCAGTAAGCTTTTTCGATTGGGCCGAATCGCCAGAAGAGTTGGAGCAGATTGCCTGTCTGGAAGGGCTTACTAATGATCGTTTAACAACAGAATACGGTTATATTTCACTGGTAGCCAAAGAAGATTGGGTCGGTGGGCCAGGATCTACTCCACTAATGGCCGCTTTTACCCATTTCGGCATTTCGCGCTTCAGTGATGGCACCTCTTATGGCATTTATTACGCTGGCGACTCAACCAGAACAGCGATTGCTGAAACTAAATTTCATCGCGAAGTTTTTTTAGCCGCATCAAAGGAACCACCGTGTATAGTCCAAATGAGAGAATACACTGCCCACGTGACTAAAAGCCTGGTCGATCTCTGCCACAATCGCTATCAGGACTATTTAGTAGCAGATATGAATTCCTACGGAAAAAGCCAGGAGTTAGGCCGTGAAATAAAACAACGCAATGAATGGGGTTTAATCTACCCTAGCGTAAGAGCTGATAATGCAAAATGTCTGGCAATCTTTAGGCCACCAGCCTTAACCATTCCCGTGCAGGCAGGACATTATGATTATATCTGGGATGGCAGCTCAATTATTGAGATACGGAAATCAATAAAATATTAACCTGCCCAGGATCTGTTTCTTTCGCTAATTTGTGTCGAAAAGCGTTGATTTACGAGCATCGCAGCCGAGTAAATGAGCAGTGAAGCGCGAGCCAGCCTCTGGTAATGAGTTCCGTCAACTCATAATAAACCTAACTCATCATGATTAATTCTCATGTATTGAATATATTCTACTGGTTCGGCACATTGCAGGCTTTTATAGAACTCCTTCCCTTCTTTGTTGTCAGTTAATAATACCCAATCAATACGAGAGCATTGTCTTTCCCTTGCAATTTTCTTTAATTGGTTAATCAAAGCAGTAGCAATACCCATTCTTCTATAGCGCTCATTTACAAATAAATCATGTAAATAAATGCCCGGGCCATTGAACAACATAAAATTACGGTTAGTCATTGAAAATAAGGCTAATCCAACGGGATTATTTCCAGCTTGACCAATTAAAACCTCAACAGCAGAATCATTTAAAAAAATCATTCGAAATAGAGAATTTTTTGTTTGCGAAAATCGCTTCTCTAAGCGAGATTCCTTTACTAATTCAACTAAGGAATCATAAATAAAATCAATATCTTGTGGGGTTGCAAAACGCACTTTAACGGGTTCTCGCATTTTCATTTCCCTATTTTATTTTACGATAAACTATCTCGCTAACTCTCGCATTATAGATTCTCATTTCAAGTAAATAAAGTAGGCAAAAAAACTGCCACCAATTACTCTATTTATTTTTTATTAGAAAATGGACATCTAGTTTCGTTGGCAAAGATAAGTTTTCTTGACTATCATTTAGAATTAGACACACTTGTAATTTGTCTCAATCATACAGGAGGGTTATGTAATGAAATTTCCTGTTCGTGTAATATTTCGCAATATGGGTCCATCTTCCGCTGTTGAAAATAAAATTAACCAACTCGCCGAAAAACTAGAACGCTATTTTGATCACATCATAAGTTGTAGTGTGACTATTGAGGCACCTCACCGCCATCATCACAAAGGCAGGCTTTATCATGTTCGTATTGACCTTAGCGTACCCAATGCCGAACTTGTAGCTAGCCGAGAACCCATGCAAAATCATGCTCACGAAGATGTCTATGTAGCAATTCGAGACGCTTTTAATGCTGTCAAAAGACAATTACAAAGCCATATCAGTAAACAGCGTGGTGAAATTAAACATCATGAACCTGTATGTTACGGACGAGTTAATGAAATCGCTCCACCTGCTGACTATGGCTATATAGAAACACCAGATGGGCGCCAGATCCGTTTCACCAGTCACAGCGTAATAGATTACGATTTTGAAAAACTGGAAGTGGGAGACAGAGTACGTTTTGTTGAATTGGAGAATGAGAAAGGCCTGGTCGCTACCACCGTCTATATGGAAACCAAGCATCATTCTGTCGAGCGTAACCAGGAAAGATAAACAAGCTAGACTTCAGAAAGATGAAATTATTTTATAAATTGCGATAATGGTATTAATAACTCATTATTAGCAGCTAAAAATTTTTCTTTAATCTTGATTTCATCAAGATTGTAAAGGATGCTTTTTCCTGAAGAGAGCAGAACCCCTCCCCCTGCTTCTTGCAGTATGATTTCAGGCGCACAAAGATCCCACAAATGGCAGTAGCCTGAAAAATTAAAATAGAGATCCGCCCTCCCTTCAGCTATCACTCCGAGCTTTAACCCGACCGAGCCTTGTCTAAGTATTTTGCTGATCCCCAATTGCGTAATTAACTGTTCTGTTTTTTTATTATGGGAACTATGAGACTGAATTAAAACCGCCTGGGTTGGCTCTGATGTAGCACTTACTTTAAGGCGTTTCCTTCCTTGTGGTTTTATTAAGAAAGCACCATTTCCTTTTGTAGCATAATAGAGGCGATCCAAATCAGGTTGATACACTACCCCCAAACAAGAATTACCATTAATAGCCAGACCTATCATGACTGCCCAATCCCCGTTATTTGCAATGAATTCTTTCGTTCCATCAATGGGATCGATAAACCATATACGACTTACTGGATTAGCTTCAGAGGGTAAAGGAGCTTCTTCCGAAATAAGGAGGTCATGAGGAAATACTTGCCTAATTTCTTGCAACAATAAATCGCTGGCTGCTTGATCTGCTTCCGTGACAGGCCCCTGTTGCTTATCTTTTTCCTGAATCTTATAGCCCTTTGTGCGGATGTCTCGTACGACTTGCCCAGCTTTTCTTGCAAGAGCAATAGCCAATGCCAGTTCATTATCCAGGGAATAGTGCATGTTACTCTTTTGGAAAACATTCTTCATAGGATTACTCTCTTGCCTTTATCCTAGAGGCGTAGGCTAAAATAATGAATTATTTTATTGAAAATTGCATTCTAATATAACGCAATTTTTCATAAAAACTTAACTTAGAAAAAAAAAAGATATTATTTATTATAGGTTTTACCTAAAAAAATTAGACCGAATATGTAAAAAATGGAAATGGTAGTTTAATCAACAATATTGTCATTGCTATAGATAGTCATTATAATTACGTGCCTAAATTTTGAATGATTCGACGGCATTTATGAGTAATTTTTTAAATAAAAAAATCGAGAATTTCAAAAAAAACAAAGAAAAATATTATAAAGAATTAGGCTATGAAATAAATCAAGACTTCATTTTTTTTAAGCCTTATCAATCATTTTCCGATTTCGGTCAAGAACTTGGCTCCTTACCAATAAAATTTTGGACCTGTCTCCTTCAAGCCATCCTCGATTTTTTCTATGTATTAGTTTTCTTGACTTTTTTTTCTCTAACTATGCTGTTGCCTTGTCCGGTAGAGTCCCCTGATTATTTATCGCAATCCCTTCTAAGCTTAAGTAGTACTCTTTATTTTATGGCCAGCGCTGTTATGGATACTTTAGCAACAAGTGTTTCTTTGATTATACGCACCGGTATAACTTTGTTCTCATTATTTGTTGATGGTAACGCCATCGAACTGCAAGATAGACCAGAAAATAGCCAGTCCAGAGCCCAAGCACTCGCTATTTAGATCGCTATGAATCTACTGCTTGCCTGGCAACACTCACCTTAGCTATGTCACAGGATGCGCTAATCAGTAAATTATCGACCGACTAGACTAAAACTAATAGACTAGATTCGAATATATATTTTCTTACGGTAAAGAATAGTAAGAATCACTAACCAGAAAAAAGTATAACTTAAGGCATATAACAGGGAAGCATCAGCAGGAGATGCCCAAGAAAATAGATGTTCGCTTATAAAAGAACGTAAATTTCCAGGAGAACCGTCTCGATTAGCAAGTGTGATCATGAGTTGTATTTTTAAGAAAAATATATGGAGAATATAGGCTGCCATTGCATTGACACCAAAAATTTCAAGGGGTTTGCACCATCTTTTCCATCCTTTAATATCAATTGTCCAGTAACAAAACGCCAAGACCAATAGCGCCAGACCGCCTGTCCATAAAACGTAGGAACTAGTCCAAAGAGCCTTATTAACTGGAAACCATAATCCCCATAACCAACCAATGAGTAACGCGCTGATACCAGCTATACTCATCCCGACCAATTTTTTATGCTGACTGGCAGTAGTTAATAATCCTATACCGGTAAGATTACCTAATAAGACAGTAGCAATCGCAGGTACAGTACTGAACAAGCCTTCCGGATCATAGACCTTGCCATATAAATGAGCTGAAGAAAAAAGCAAGCGATCCACATAAGCGGCAAGATTAGCTTGTGGAGTCAAATTATTAGCCCCATAACCAGGTACCGGCCAAAAAGCCATGAACAACCAATAACCCAACAATAAGATAAGCGTTATAATCAGTTGCGTTCGCGGCTGTGTAGTTAAAAATAAAAATGCAGACAAGAAATAACAAATGGCAATACGCTGTAGAACACCAAATACTCGAATTGTGGCAAAATCAAAATGATAAGGAAACGCATTAAGAAACAAGCCAATTAAAAAAATCAGAATAGTCCGCTTAATAATTTTAGGCAGTAATTGCTGTAAAGAAGCGCCCTGTGCACGTGATTTGGATAAACTAAATACGGAGGCAACACCAACAATAAACACGAAAAAAGGAAAAACCAGATCTGCCAAGGTACAACCATCCCAAGCAGAATGCTCAAGCCAGTTATACGTGCTGTCATTGCCAGGACAATTAACCACAATCATTAAGGCAATGGTAATTCCACGAAATACGTCCAGGGATAATAATCGAGGAAATTTTTTTTCTTGCTTAATCATCTTTGTCAGATACCTATCAACTATTGAAAACCATTCCCACAAGTACCAGTTAACTTTATGAAAAATTGAATGGAAGTCTAATGAATCCCCTATTATAACATTTCATACACCAAGAATAGAGCCACATTTAACTCCCGCTATAATTGACTATGCCAATTATACATTCACTGAACTATACTTTAGGAAAGGCAAAACAACCCGAGTCCAGTTAAAAACCTGAGTTGGGGAAAGCAATGAAAATTTCACGTGCTGTTTTGAACAAAGCTGTCGAAGCAAAAATAATTAATAATAAACAAGCTGATGCCTTATTAGATTTTATCAAAAATCAGCCTGAACAGAATCCAAGTTTTAATTTCACGAATGTTTTGTATTATCTGGGTGGTCTAATTGCTATCGGAGCAATGACTTTATTTATGAACTTGGGTTGGGAAACCTTTGGCGGTTGGGGAATTTTTTATCTCTCCTTACTCTATGCTATAGCCGGATTATATCTGTCTTCTTTCTTCGAAACGAAAGGTTACCGTATTCCAGCTGGCATTTGCGCTACATTTGTGGTTTGTCTGACACCATTAGCCATTTATGGCTTGCAAATAGGGATGGGTTGGTGGCCCGATGATACCGTTTATCGCGCTTATCATAGTTACATTAAATGGCATTGGATTTTTATGGAGTTAGGCACTCTCATGGTAGGTATTATTTTAGCCTGGATATACCGTTATCCTTTTATGGTTATGCCAATAGCGGTAACACTTTGGTATATGTCCATGGATCTCGCAGCCATGATTGCAGGTGAGAATGCCAGTTTTACCCTCAGCGCAAATGTCTCAATGTATTTTGGACTCTTCACTATTCTCATCGCATTTTGGGTCGATTTGGAATCACGCTATTCTGCCGACTATGCATTCTGGCTATATATTTTTGGAGTTATGGCTTTTTGGGGGGGAATGACCTGCCAAAGCTCTGATAGCGAATTCACCAAGTTCATCTATTTATGCATCAATCTCATCATGATTGGTATAGGTGTTATTTTAGTAAGAAAAGTTTTCGTTATCTTTGGTGCCATAGGCTGCAGTTTCTACCTGGGTCATCTGGCCTCACAAGTCTTTAAAGACAGCGTTCTCTTCCCAACGGCCCTTACTTTAATTGGCTTAGTCATCATTTACTTAGGTACTTTATGGCAAAAACATGAAGCCTTGCTGACTAAAAAAGCACAATCCATTCTCCCTAAACAAATACAGGAATTATTGCAGTCTCGTAATGAGTCTGGCTAAAGTGCATTCAATATAAAATCAGCCCCCTGTTTTTATATTGCCAAATTAACGCTAACTATTTTCTGTAACATTTTAACAAGGCCTGATAATCATAATACAAACTACCAGGTGCAATGGGACGACAATCCGTTTTAAAGGCGATCTTTTTTTCATTATATAATTGACGAATAATCACGTGATTTTTGTCATTTTTATAAACATCCCACTGAATATTCGCCGAGAAAGGTGATACGAATTCACCACGCCAAGGATTATTTGCATAAGTATAAATTTCTTCCGGTTCAACTGCCTGACAACAGCCTGGAATTTGCATGAGAGCAACCCAGGGAATAATGGTTTCAGCATGAGCAAAACGCAATTTAGCAACTTTATTGCTATTCCCCGTAATCACCTCATCCACCTGAGTAAAAAAATCATCTTGAAGTGTTTTGGCGATTTGATAAGTCATTGTTTGATTCTTAAAGCCAGGCCCTTTGCAATAAAAATCCTGGGCATCTTTAAGATAAGCAAGCCAAAGGGCTTCAGAATCATGAATATAGCGTTCAAAATGCCATGCCCCTTCTTCTTGCATAGCAGGAGCAATACAATAAAGATTATAAAGCGCTATGGCAGCATCGATTACGTTTGGACGACGTATTTTTCCTGTTTCTCTACTTTGAAATGAATACCGCGTTTTTGCCAATCGATCAACAAAGCTTTTTGTATACAGACGCTCTAAAACGGCATGTGCAACCTCATGGCTTTTGGGTTGATTTTTAATCTTATCCAGGGTTTCCAAGAGTGTTGGATCATTATGGATATAATTTTGATAAGCACTGTTTTTATCAGTTTTATGAAAATATAACTGTTTGCTGTCCTGTTGCAACGGATTGAATAAAGTGTGGAGAGCTGGTGAAACAGTCAACATGCCCTGTATAAAATAATCAGCACTCATTTCCGCGCGCGCCTTGCCTGAGGTTGCTATCTCAATTCGCTGATTTTTAGTTTGAGCCAGGCTAAATAGTAGTGCTTGTCGTGTTACCAAACGCTTACCTAACGCTTCCTGCTCCAGTTTACCCAATTGACTTAAATTGCCATAACCTACACTTAAAGCTGCTTTGGTTATCTCTTGGATATCCAGAGCCAGCAACTCCCCAAGTTTAGTCAGTAGTTTTTCTCTTCTCGCCTGCTGCCAAATCTGCAGTGTAAGCTCATTGTATTTATTACCGGATAAGACTCGTGCGCCATGACGTGCCAACAATTGTGTAAAAATCGGGTAGTAGCCGTCGGGTACGGGCTGGTAATTGGCTGCTTCTTTGCGAGCGGGATATGGCGTCTTACTGGCGTAGTTAAAATTAGTTTCCATAGAACCATCACCACAAAATGATGCAACATCGCTTTTAATATAATTATCTAATATTCTAGCATGTAGTATTGTATATCCTTACTTATAGGATCTATCAAAAAACTCATCGAGCAGGGAGCAAAATGGCCAACTACAACGCATCTTTTTTTTATTTTAATGCCAAAAAGGAGCTAACAAAGGCAACCGAGTTGCTCGGACTTGAATATGATACAGCAATTCAACCCTATTATACGGTTGGTTATCATGCTACCGCTGTTATTTACCCTTTTGCTAATGTTTTCAAATGTTTTATGGGCGTTGGACGCATAATAGTCGGTGCGTTGTTATTTTTTGAAGCTATCTTTAGTAACCCCACTAAAGCAATACCACGAGTTCTTGGCGGCCTCGTGTTTGAAGTTGGTGCGTTGATTATCAATACTATCAATACAGCCGTTACAATAATTACTCTGCTCTCAAGAACAATGGAAACTATTTTCAATTCAGGTTATTTATCCAGGAACCTGCTGCAAACTGCAGCTGGTGTTCTTACTGGTGGAGTAAATAGCGGATGCCAGCTCGTTGAAGCGATCAGTTCAGAAGACGCTAATTCAAAAGCCCGCCAACAAGAGGACAATCTTTACCAGGCAAGCATGTCCTTCTAAGCCGCCCCAAGCGATTTGCTTCTGGTCTGAAAATGTATTTCTTTAAAAATACATTGCAATAAATTTTAGCGTCCATTTAATTTATTGAGCAGATTAATATCGCTAAAATAAATGGCAGTTTATAATCGCAAACATTTGATAACTTAGCGATTTGCAGAATGATATTATTTAAACCCTTTAGAGCATGCGATGTGCCGGTTGTACACGGTTGGCTCCAATTGCCCCATATTCGTGAGTTTTGGGATGATGGCCATCGCAAGCAAAAACAAGTTAAACAACATTATTTGAAAAATGATGCTGTGATGCGTTTTATCATCCTGATTGATGGACAACAAGTAGGTTACATACAACGCTACATCATTAATAGTAAACACCCCTTTTGGAAATACATCACGAGCTCGCCCTGTGTTGGTGTTGATATGTTTATTGGTGACCCCAATTTTTTAGATCAAGGTTGGTCAATACCGATCTTAACTCAATTCATTAATCAATATTGCCCCTCAGCGACTGAAATTATTGTAGACCCTGAAACTGACAATTACAAAGCCATTCATTGCTATAAAAAACTTGGTTTTCAAGTTCGCACAACCATTAGACTGCTCAAGAAAGAATACCAGTTAATGGGATTAGAGCGCCAAACCAATTTGCCTAATCGTATTATGCTCCTTGGACGGCCAGGCAGCGGTAAAGCGAGTTTTGCTAAAACATTGAAAACTCGATTGGGTATTTCTCTTTATTATTTTGATAAATTTTTTTCACTCGCTAGTTGGACTGAGAAAGACTATCAAGAATTTTTAGCTCTGCAAGAGGAACTGTTAACAGAAGAACAGAATGCTATTTGTTTATATTTTAATTTCCCCCGCCATCGCTGTTATTGGCAGGTTTTAAAAAATCTTTTTAATAAACAAAAGATTATCGATGACCCTGTCCTTGGTCGACAAAAAAACCCGAGTTGGTCATTGCTAAAATCCATGTGGAGTTATGAAAAGCGAGTTCATTCACTTTTAGACACCTTAAGAACAAAATATCCGCATGCAAATTTTATTGAATTGAAGTCTGAAAAGGAATTGGAGCGTTTTGGCAAGGACATTTTAATGCTGGATTAAATGCTTTTTAGAGAAGCACAAATAGGAGCAGAATAGGACTTATTGTGGTGCCTCCTCATTGATGTACCATTTATGCGTTTCTGAGCGTGGCAAAGCCTCGACACCATGAGCCTCAATAAAGGCGACAATAGCCCATCGCGCATAAGGTTTGCCGATCAGTGTTTCATCCAATTGAACTACATCATGCCAACCTGCTGCAAACTCATTGGTATTCATAACTTGTCTGAAATTACTTGCCAACATAAATACTGCATGGTCATCTTTATGCTCTACCAGTTTCAAATCATCAGGACAGCTACCAATTCTTAGACCAGGAGAGCTTTCTGCAATTGCCAAAGTAAAAGAGCCCGCATCAAAATGGGGTTTGGCCAGATACTTTCCAGATTCTTGCCAATTATAGCGGAGGAAACGCAGTAGGATATGAACATCATCCGTAGCAAAAACTTTATCCACAATCCCGGGAAATTGCTTCTCAAAAACCTGCAGGATATCATGTACTGTTTTGTAAACCAGCTCCCAAATAGGTTTCGCCTTCCTCACAAAATCCAGAACTGCGGGATGGGTTTGTAAAAAATCCTCATAACGTTTAAATAAGGCAGGGTGGAAATGAAAAAAATCCTTGCTATCATTATAACGATGATTATTCGGATCACGATGTTTAAAACCTACATCCCCTCTACGATGTATTGGGGCGATAGTAAAATCAATATAATTTTTAACTGAATCTGGTTCCTCTAAAAATTTGAAAAAAGCAATAACTGCCTCTTCCAAAACATCCTGTTTGATTGCAAAAGGGATCTGCATGTATTTTTGCTTTTGCAGAAGCTGAATTGTTTCATCTCTTATCAACATGGGAATCTCTTGAAAGTGCTTTCAATAAATCTTTAATATAACTACAACAATGAAATCTTTATATTTTTGCCAATAATTACAAAAATATAGCTTCTGTTAAAAGCTTAGATCAAAAACTTTAAAATAAATATAAGCGAGTATACTCTCCATTTTTTGTGCTTAACAACAGACTTCATCTGAGTGATTTTCTCTTACGCTCAAGATGACGAAAAATTCTACGTCTTGATTTATCTAATACCTTTAGATAACATGATAGTGTTTTTGTATAAAAAAAACACATATTATATTGGAAAGATACTTAACCGGGCCATGAAATACTTTAATTCATAGCAATAGACGAGGATGTTTTTATGTCTCTAAATGACATCTCTGTGGTCATACCAGAAACAGAAAGCCGATTTTCGGCATGGCAAAAGCAAGATACAGTATGGATGCTAAGTCTTTATGGCACAGCAATTGGGGCCGGAACCCTTTTTCTTCCCATCGATGCCGGATTAAATGGTATCTGGCCGCTGCTCATCATGGCGTTACTTGCATTTCCAATGACTTATTTTTCTCACCAAGCCCTATGCCGTTTTGTACTTTCTGGCTCCGCAGCAAAAACTGATATCACCACAGTGGTTGATGAACATTTTGGTCGTGCTGCGGGGCAAGTGCTTACCTTGCTTTATTTCTTTGCTATCTATCCAATTTTGCTCATGTATAGTGTGGCTATTACCAACACTACTTCCAGTTTTATCGTTAATCAATTAGGTATGAACGCGCCGCCACGCGCACTTTTAGCAATTATTCTCATTTTAGCCTTGATGGCTATCGTTCGCTTTGGACAACAAATGATTGTAAAATCAATGAGTTTGCTAGTGTATCCTTTTGTGAGTATTTTGCTTTTACTCTCTATTTATCTAATTCCTCACTGGAACGATGCTATCCTGCAACACAGCAGCACGATCGTGCACAATGGCGAATCGCATAGTTCACTGATGACCCTATGGCTCATCATTCCAGTTATGGTATTTTCTTTTAACCACTCCCCTATTATTTCTTCTTTTGCTGTTGCTCAAAAACAACGATATGGGGAACAAGCTGATGAGAAGAGTTCGTGGATTCTGAAATATAGCCATATCATGATGGTAACTACAGTCATGTTTTTTGTATTTAGCTGTGTCTTCAGTTTATCCCCACAGGATTTAGCCTTAGCAAAACAACAAAACATTTCTATTTTGTCTTATTTGGCTAACCATTTTCATACGCCAGTTATTGCCTATATAGCTCCAATGATTGCGTTTA
Source organism: Legionella feeleii (assembly GCF_001467625.1). Lineage (GTDB taxonomy): Bacteria > Pseudomonadota > Gammaproteobacteria > Legionellales > Legionellaceae > Tatlockia > Tatlockia feeleii. The sequence continues at coordinate 23,277 of NZ_LNYB01000006.1, read as the reverse complement.
TTGCGATAGCCAAATCATTCCTGGGGCACTATCTTGGTGCGAGTGAGGGATTACATGGTTTAATTGTTAAATCACTGCGCGTGCGCCACATCAGTGTTTGCAGCAAAAAGGTACATCGATTGATTGAAATATTCATCATCGTCACTTGCTGGGCCGTTGCTACTATAAACCCAAGTATCCTGGGTATGATTGAGACTCTTGGTGGGCCAGTCATTGCCATCATACTTTTCTTAATGCCCATGTATGCCATTGCTAAAGTACCGGCAATGAAAAAATACCGACAACCCTTTCAGAATGTCTTTATTACTATTCTGGGACTAATAGCTATCTCAGCTATTCTCTACGGTTTCTTTCACCTGTAAATAGTAATCTCATTATAAGCTCTGCGTACTCTAAAGCGCAGAGCTCCTTCTACTTGATTACAATGTCATAATAGTTTGAATCCCAGGATTATAATATTCTGCATGGCCTGTTTTAACTAATAAATTGTGGCGGGGTTGATAGTTGGTTTCACTATGGATATGTCCACACAATACCAAAAAATCAAGCCGGGGGTATTCCTCGGCCATTGCGATTAATACCTCACCAGTTGCTTTTGAGGTATAAAAAGGCAGGAAATCAATAGTATTCCTTTTTTCTCCAAGCAAGGTGCTTTCTTGAAAAGGAGGCACATGAGTTACAACAATCATACGCTCAGCATGTTTGCTAATTGCCGCTCTGAGATTTTCATTTAATTGCCGCGCGTCATTATCAGCCAACTCGTGCATCTTTTCTAAAAGCTCAGTTTTACCTAAGCAGTTTTTCCGAAATAAATCCTCAATCATCCTGCTGTCATTCATTATGATTGAGCTGCTGTAATAATCGCCAAATCGCCCGTCCGCCCACCCATCTTGTCCCAAGAGATAAATGTTCTTTTCCAGTAAAATTGGCCCAGCCGTTGCCAACCAAACCAGCAATGGTTGCTTATGTGTTAATTGTTGCATTTGGGCTCGAACGTTAGCAACACGCCCATGATAATAATCGTGATTTCCAAGAACAAAATAAATGGGTTTGGCGTATGCCTCACACATCTCCAGCAAAAAACTACTAACAGTAGGTGCTTCGGCAATATCACCGCTAATAATAATTCGATCAGCACGACTATGAATAAGCGTTTTATAGAATAGATGACGAGCCTTGCTATCTAAAAAATTTAAATGAATGTCTGTAAGCCAGGCAATGTTCATAACGCCTCTCATACAACAACGCCACCCGGATTAATCACCGATTAATCCATGTTTTGTATTATGTGTTTTTACTGTTTCATCCAAACTTGCTGCTTCTGTCAAGGCAGCCACATTTTCTTTAGTAAAAAAACCATCAAAACCATGACAACGTTCAACATATTCGGTAATCAAGATTGAATATTGGGAGTGCTTAGAAAATATTTGTTTTAAATCAGGCTCTTCCTTACATGCGCCAAAAATCTTAGCTAAAAACTCAATATTGGCTTCGTCACGCAAAGTCTCAATGACATAATCGATATTCTTTTTACCAGTACTGTGATCGCCATCCGTTACCTCGATGGCAATATGATGCATGCGGCGCCCATAGTTTCTGACAAAATTCTCAGTAGGCATGGGGAGGCCTTCAAAAGAATTCACCATAAAAGGGGTATTGTTGGCAGTAAATACCTTAGCAGGCGATTTAATATCCTCGCCATGAGAGACACGATTTACATTAGTTGATGAATTCATATCACCAATGTTGTAAGCCCCCCAGAAATAATAATTAGACAAACAAAGAAATTCTAAAATTGAATCTTCGCGCTCGCCAGCCAAAATTCGCGTTGCCATATGATCAATCCCTTTAAGCAAGGGTTTAATGCCTTTATCAATACTAAATTGTTCCGCTTTATCTAAAAGTTTCTTTTCCTGTTTGGTTAAATAAAATCGCTGTCCCAAATTGAGGTTATCAAAATCAAAAATATCACTGTCGGTATAACCTGTACTATTGAAGCAATAATCTGATAAACGAGTAAAATAAAAATGTTCATTACAATAAAATTTATTCTCAGTCATGTCAGCATCATGAAAATGGAAATCCTGTGATCTTAAAATTTTACGAGTCTCGTCTTTGTCCCTTGTTTTAAATATTTCTCCGACATAACGAGCATTGAACTTTTCTCTTCCGTTGGGATACATTTTATTGATACGAGTGATATCATCTTTGAAATTTGGATCTAAGGGCTCTAATACAATAAAAACAGGACTATTGGAGGTGTTAACAAGAAAATAAATTTTGTGTGTTGCACTAATATAACTGACAGCATAACGATACGGTGTCATGATATATAGTTCATTTAGATAGCTAATCGCGTCACCTGTTTGTACCTGCACCACGATTCCACAAATATCCCCATAAAGTTCCTTCAAGCCGACAACTTGTCGTCGCTCGTATATTTTCATGCGATACTCGTTAAAATAATCTGTATTTTTTTTATCCCCTTTGGGCTGATATTCAAATGGATTAATCATTGCAACTCCCCCATTTAGCCAAAAGCGTGTTAGAAGCAACCTAAAATTAAGTATATACCTGATTAAACGATTTTTTACTTCTTCATCAATAAAGCGTGGGGAACTGTCAGAAAAAGACTAAGTATTACCAATATCTTTCTCTGTTTTTTAATAGCTTTATTCCTCTGAATTTCCTGTTGGATAACTTAGATAATTAATAATTTTCCACTCACCCTTGCTGTTTTTTTCCAAAATATCCAAACCTTCATCCTGAACGTGAGTTACCCTACCATTTTTGTTGGTTATTTTTAAATACCAGGTAATTCGTACTGCAGCTAAAAATTCAGATTGATAAATTTCATGTAATTTAAAACTGTAATGATATTTGCGTATATCATCGGCAAAAATTTTTTTAAAACCATTACAGATGCTTGTATAATTTTTCCTACTTATCCCTCGATAATCTGCAACAACGTGAACAGAAAATAAATTACATGACTTAGCCAATTCACGATGATTAAACGCAGTAGTCCAATTGGTAAATAATTTTTTAAAAATCATTCTTTCCTGGCTGATTGCGCCGAAAGCAACTTGAGAGCACAACAAAGCCAATAATACTAGAAGAGACATGCACTCTCTTTGAAATTGCTTAATTCTCATAAAATAACCTATAAAAATTTTCATCTTCTTCCCTAAACAAAATTGCCTTTTAATTATAAAACAGATGATTTTACATCTGCTAAAATTAAAGCATAAGATTTAAATTAAAAGCTAATAATGAAGTACAAATATACAGCAAAAGTCTATTTTGAGGATGGAAAAACCGTTAAAACCCATGGAGATAATATTGAAAAATTAGTTATTTGGATGCGCAACCAAGCACGAGAAAATTTTAGTGATATCAATGGTGAAATAATTGATAACAAACTACATAGAATCATCAAAAATATCCAATACAGCCCCCTGGACAGCTAATAAGGATAGTGCTTGGAAAAAGGGAGTAATTCACTATGGATAAATTTAGTGATCGATACGAGGCGGGGAAGGTCATAGCAACCCAATTGAAGGATTATGCAAATAAACCGGACGTGATTGTCTTAGCCTTACCCCGTGGAGGAGTTCCTGTTGGTTATGAAATTGCAAAAGCCTTAGCACTCCCCCTTGATGTTTTTATTGTACGTAAATTGGGTGTGCCCGGGCATGAAGAATTGGCTATGGGGGCTATTGCAACAGGCGGAACAACCATTTTTAATGAAGAGATTATTGATGACCTCCATATATCTCAATCGACTATTGAGCTCATTTTACAAAGCGAACGAGAAGAGTTAAAACGTCGTGAAATAAGATACCGTGATAATATGCCTCCCCCGAATCTGCAAGGTAAAACAGTTATTCTGGTTGATGATGGTATTGCCACAGGAGCAACCATGCGAGCAGCGATTAAAGCGATCCTTCAACATAAACCTGCAAGTATTATCCTGGCAGTACCTGTAATAGCTCTTAGTACTTATAACGAAATGAGCGCTCTAGTTGATAAAATTATCTATTCCATGAAACCACTCAATTTTTATGCTGTTGGCTTATGGTATGACGATTTTTCACAAACTACAGATAGTGAAGTATCTGATTTATTGAAAGAAAGTAAAAAAAAACGAGGAGCGTACCCCTTCTATTGCAACAGGAGTCCATCATGAATGACTTCACGGTAGATAGGGAACATCCCGTAATTATTCCCAGTGCAGAAATTTATCTTGAGGGTCTTTTATATATACCCAATGAAGCCAAAGGTCTTGTGTTATTTGCTCATGGTAGCGGGTCAAATCTGCATAGTGTACGTAACCAATATGTTGCAGATGTTTTACATAAGGGCAAGATTGCTACCTTGTTATTTAATTTGCTAACTCCTGATGAAGATGCGATTGATGTAACAACAATGGAGTTTCGCTTTGATATCCTTCTCTTGGCTGATCGCTTGATTGACGCAACCAATTGGTGCTTAAAAAATCTTTCTGTTTATCACCTGTCTATTGGTTATTTTGGAGCCAGTACAGGGGGAGGGGCAGCTATTGTTGCTGCCGCAAACGAACCAGGCAATATAAAAGCCATTGTCTCACGTGGTGGAAGACCCGATTTAGCTAAAGAAGCATTGAGTCTTATCAAAGCACCTACACTACTCATTGTGGGTAGTAATGATGAAATTGTTATTGATCTTAATCAGCGTGCTATGTCCAAAATGAACTGCATAAAAAAATTGGAATTAATTACCGGGGCTACTCACTTATTCGAAGAGCCAGGTACGCTCGCTGAAGTAGCCCAATTGGCTAAGGCCTGGTTTATTAAGTATTTGGTTGCTTGAGCGAAAATAAATTCAATTTCATTCTTATGATGTCGTCTCAGGATCATTACCCACGTTAATGATTATCTTTCCCACAGCCCGTTGACTTTCACTGCGCTGATGAGCTAAACCGACATCTTGCAAATTAAACTCACTGTCTATATGGGTTTTTAATTTATTCTCTTCGATAAATTGCGTAATCGTGTCCAGGTCTTTCTTATTTTTTTGCAATAAAATGATCTTTGCTTTTTTCCGGGTAAATTTGCTGATTAAACTATTAAAAACCAATGAAGGACTTGGTAAGGTAGCAATATAAATACCATGCTTGGTTAAAAATTCCTTAGCCTGAGAGTAACTATAAGCCGCTACACAATCAAAAATCACATCGTATTTTTCATCGCCTACAAAAGGAGAGCTCTCGTGATAATCAATGACTTTATCAGCTCCCCATAATTGCACAAAAGCCACATTCGCAGTACTACATACTGCTGTAACTTGAGCTCCCAGCAATTTGGCTATTTGCACTGCAAACATGCCAACACCGCCAGAAGCCCCTAAAATTAATACCCGATAATTCGCTTTAACAGCACCTTTATCTCTTAATGCCTGTAACGCAGTCATTGCAGCCAGGGGAATACTCGCCGCTTGTTTGAAATCTATGTTCTTTGGCTTCAAAGAAAGGCTTGCTTCGCTTACAGCAATTAATTGCGCATAAGCCTGGCCTTCTTTCTTACTGGAACAGCTATAAACCTCATCCCCAATTTGAAAAGTCTTAACACCCGCACCTACACCTTCCACGACCCCAGAAAAATCAAAGCCTAAAATTGCCGGTAACTTAATTGGATAAACATAACGCAAGGCACCAGAGCGAATTTTCCAATCAACAGGGTTGACACTACACGCTTGAACGCGGACTAAAACCTCATTGTTATGAACAACAGGCTCAGGTACGTCTTTGATGGTAAATTGATTAAAATCACCATACTTTTCAATAATTGCGGCTTTCATAAAGTTTAAATCGTCCCTACTATTTAACTTAGTTATAAACTCGAAAGCTCCTCCACGTCAATGACTATAAGCACGACATAGAAAATCATTACTTATTCGAAGTAATGACTTGATTTTAATCTACATTGTGAGCAGATTCGGTACATCATTCTTCGGTGGTTTATTGATTAAGGCTGTTCCTTGCTTCCATTGTTTGGGAAATTTTTCTTGTAGATGAGCTTCTACCACGTGCATACGCAAATCAAACTGTTCTTGTGCAGCATAATAATCTGGTGAACTCGCACAAAGTTTAATAACTTCACGAAAAAAATCAGACAATCTGTACTCGTTTTTCTCTATACGAATTATCGTGTCCTGCTCCAAACAAGCTTCAAAGTGGACCCTATCATAAAGAAGATGTGATATAGAACTATCGAAAAGTAATGTCGGATCAGAAATAAATTTACTCACCAAGTCATTTAAGCTTGTTATGCCTTTTTCAACAACCACATAAACATTGGGCGCTTCTTCTTTTATCTGGCAAATATTACGGAATCCCCGAACACATTGGGATCTGATATGGGCAGCTTCAAAGCCTGGAACAAAAACCAGCTCGTCACCCTGGCCATCACGTTTTATGAGCCCGATTACCATTTCAATCTGAGCAAATCGTCTGCCAAGTGGTAGAAAAGAACTGTCATTTTCCTGATGCTGATATTTCGTTGCATTGGGATTTAAACCAAACAACCTACTCGCATTTAGAAGGTTTTCGATAATTCTGCCAGTATTTTCTCTAAACGATTTTTTTTGTTCATCGTATTCTTTGGGGCCATATCTTTTATCGTTATTAGGAAGATGCTCAATAACATTAAGTCCATCTTTAAATCCAAACAATAACGCATCCGCTAAACTAATATAGGTATCCTTCTCTTGTTCATCTCTTTTAATCGCTATACTATCTTCAGGGCTTAATCTACCTAATTTACCTTGTTTTTTTAATTGTTGATGCTCATCAAATATCAAAGCAATGGTGTCTGGTGTTAATAAATCGGCTATCTCCTTATCCAGGAGAATTTTTCTATTTAATGCCGCATTACCATAATAGACTTTATCGCTGTATCTATCCGCACAAATAGCTTTTATTTGTTGTATATTCGCCATGGCATCCGTTGTCTCTTCAATTCGAGCACGAACTTCCTTATCGAGTTTTTTCATGTCAGCCAAAAGCCTCGATGGCTCAACGCCTTCACTAAGACGTTTATTTGCCACTTGAATTTGCTCTTCTGCATATTGATTGACATCCCTCATGGCGAGAACAACAGTCTGTACTTGTTTATTCGATTCAGAAGGATTAATTTTGCTGGCTTTTATCAACTCTTCGCTTATTAATTTTTTTATTTCCTGTAATTTTTTCAAATAACTTGCTTGATCGAGTGGGTTACTCACTGCTAAAAAGTCAATTAAGCCATCAATTTTTTGTAAAATTTTCTTACTGGAAGAAAAATGTATTTTTGAAAAAAAGCCTGTTTTCGCCGGTTTTCTTTCCCGTTGATAAGTACCGAGGGCTTGGGCAAGCTGTTCATGCAATATTATAAGCCCATCACGTATAGCAATATTTTTTGCCGAATACCTGAGTGACTCAGCAGCTCCTTCAAGAGAGCGAACTGGAATAGCAGCAAAATAGTGATGTCTCTCCTTGTTACGGTATCCATAAAATTTTAATTGTGTTCCAGGGGTGAAAAGAACCTCTCTCTCTTTTTTTAGATCAGCCAGTAACTCCACTCTTTTCCCCAAGGGATTTTTTCCAAAGGGCTGATAAATAGTGACGTAAGTATCATATTGGCTCAAATTAATATCATCTTTCAATGAAGAACTGATGAAGGCTTCTTGTTTTTTTTCTTTTCTTTTCCTTTTAACATCATTAACTCGCTCTTGAAATACAGCCTCCATATCGCTCTTTTTTTCAAAGCGATTTAACTTCTCCAACTTTACTGACTCATCACCGCCTTCCAGAGATTGTATGTCAATTTTATTAAGCCCTTGAGCTGCAATGCAACAGACTAAAATAGTTTCTTGCACTTGTTGAGCCAATTCACGTGCCGGTAATTTTCTTAGATTTTCACTTCTTCCACGAGTTCTTAAGAATGCATTTATATGGTAATAGGCTGGGGTTGTATAAATATTAACTGCCAATTTTTCAGCATAAGACAAATCGTCATAAATACCTTCGGGATCGCGAGATTGGAAATCTTTTCGAGTAGGAAAATCATCTTTTTTTTGCCCGGATTCATTCTCTGCAACCCCCACTTCATCAAGCTCCAGGTCTGCAAGCTCCACGTATTTCAGTTCTGTCAGGTCCTCCGTAATATCATCTATGAGTTCTTCGGTAAGATCTTCGGTCAGATCCTCTGTAGCCTCTTCTGTCAATTTCTCTGTAGGTTTCTCTATAAACTCGACTGTTTTTGTAGACTCGGCAGACTGAATCTGCTCATTCAAATTATCTTCAGGCTCCTCATCCAGATGAGGTCTATATCTATTTGTCTTTCTTCCAAGAAAGGCAACATAACCATCAAGGGTATTATCCGCAAATTCTAAGTGTTCGAAATCAGCATGCTCAAGGATTTTTGTAAGATTATAAGTATGATCATCAATTCGAACTTCCAGTTCTTGCCGTCCGTTGTAAAAGACTGTAATCATATGATCTGATTCGTTTAAAAAAGCTAATGCAATTTTTTCAAGATCATAAGTAGCTTCACTTTTGTTTCTTGGACCTTTTTCTAAATGGTAGGTTTGCTCTGCGTAAACATCTTTCATCGTTACCACCATTTCTCTGAGCTTTCTTTAATTATAGATTCACAGAGAATCGAAATGTAGAATTTATATACCTAATGATCAATTAATGAATTTCTAGTGCAACTATCTGATTGTTAAAGGTTTGATAAGAAGCTGTTGTAAGAGATTCCAGCTAATTTCAGCTATTTTTTAAGTGGGTCAAAACGCACTGGAAGCTATGTACTATAGTTAAAAACTAAAATAAGCTCATTTTGGACTTAATAAATACCACAGGAAGGAAGGAGTGAAATGAAGCAAAATAATTTTCTTTCTATATCGAAAGAAGGCTTTCATCGAATTGCCTATACTGAATGGGGTATCCCCACTGCATCACGCTCTTCTGTTATTTGTGTCCATGGCTTAACTCGCAATGGACGTGATTTTGACGCACTTGCCAGGTATTTGAGCCTGCAAGATCATCACGTCTTTTGCCCAGACATTGTTGGCCGTGGAGATAGTAGTTGGTTCAAGGATTCCCATCACTATACTTATGAACAATACATTCTCGATATGAATGCACTGATTGCTCGCACCGCAACAACAGAAATTGATTGGATTGGCACCTCCATGGGCGGTCTAATCGGCATGATGATCGCTGCCTTGCCTAACTCCCCTATTCGTCGTCTAATTATGAATGATGTTGGCCCACAGATACCTGTTCATGCTCTTTGGCGATTATCCAAATATGCGGGTAAGGATCCTGAGTTTTTGAGTAAGGAAGAGGCTAAAGAATATTTCAAAACTATCTATGCTACCTTCGGTGCATTGAGCGAGGAGCAATGGGAGGAGTTTACTGAGCATAGTATTGAGGAACGCTCACCTGGCATTTATGTAGTTAAATTGGATCCCGGAATTAAAGATGTTAAATGGCATGGTCATTTCCTAAAAGAATTCCTATCCAATCCTCACAAAGCATTGGAAGGTATTTTATTTGATATTGACCTTTGGTCTATCTGGCGAGAAATTAAATGCCCAGTAATGGTGATCCATGGTCGCCATTCAGATCTGCTGCTTCCCGAACACATAAAAAAGATGCGCCGAATTCATCCTGATATTGAGGTTTTGGAAGTCGAGGATGCCGGACATGCTCCCGCTCTACTCGATTTGGCACAGCATGAAATAATAGCCAGTTGGCTGGCACAGTAAAATGCCCAAACTCAGTCTTAGTGGTCGGCTCCTGAGAGAACTCCCAAATTTTTACGGCCAACCTCTCGCGTATAAAACGCAGGATGTAGGCCGCAGGAAGTATAAAATAATATATTATATTTTGTGTCTATCTCTCAGCACGACCGGCGATAACTAATTAAACTTAATAGACCTCACAGCAGGCTTGTATCATCTCTTCATTAAGCATGTAATTGATATATTGTGAATTTTTTGTCGCCTCAATTGATGTGGGTCTTAATATTTTCGTGAGGTCAAAGTCATACTCCGCAAGAAAATGAACAAGTTTGATCGCGCCATCTTCCATCCTGTTTTCTTTAAAGGAAGCTTCAATTTGTCTTTTGAAGACCTGTATATCTGCATCACCGACCGGAGCAAAGCCCCACCTGCCTTTCACTCTTCCAATATCAATGTGGGTGTATTGCCGCTTTTTTTGATCAAAATAGGAAACCACTAGCAAGTCAGGTATTGAGCTTTCTCGAATTAGCCATACTGCTTTACTAACTTTCACTCTCGCCTGGCTGGCGTCCAATTTATCTTCCACCAGTACCGTATCGAGTTCGGTGAAAATAATAGGACAGGCTTCCATTCCGCCAGTTAACTCCTCTTTTGACCACATCGCCTTCTCCTTTAGGTGTAATCGAATTTGGATAGAAGAAAATTAAAACTATTCCTGAAATAATATGATTAAGCTCTTTTCGTTTAGATTGCCAAACTTTAAGATAGCGCTATCTCAAGTTCAGCACAAGAATTTGCTAATAAAGAGGACATTCTCTTTAAACCTGGAGCGTAATCGAATACGATCAATTTAATCCAAGATTTAGAGCGTTGTAAGTAAACTAACATCAACAAATTTTGTGAATAAACCGCAATTTCATGGTAAAAAAGCTAAAAAATTAAATAATGCAAAAAAAATAATAAGTACTAGCGCTGTTTACATTTCACTAGCTTGAGTTTATACCCTACCTAGCAATAGAAATGATAACAGCCCCTAGAATAGTCATAGGAATCTTGACATGAGTAATCCTAGAAGTATTAGTAATGGCCTGCTTGCAGGTCTTGTCGCAGGGCTTTTTTTTGCTTTCTTTCTACTAATGAACGGGATGACTGAAGATCTTGGAAGTATCATTGGCATGCCTACCAGGCTTGGTGGTTTTTTTGTGCACCTTTGCATTAGTTTAATCGCTGGTGTCGCTTTCGTTCTCCTGTTAGGCCGCTTAATAAATTCCTGGCTGAGTGCAACTATTTGGGGATCTGCATTCGGCATTAGTATGTGGGTTCTAGGCCTCATGACTTTACAGCCCTATTTGTCAAATGATATTCCATTATTTGCACAGTGGTGTTTTGCCGGTTTTGAAAACAATAAACTTTCTTTAGTCGGCCATCTTATCTACGGTTTGGTTTTAGGCCCCATTTATTATGTTTTAAAAAGTACCTACTACAAAACTTAACTTTTATCTACACCTTGACATTAGTTTGCCAACCAATCAAAGAATCAAAACTCTTCTCTTTAATGGGCAGTTCAAAGACGTCTATCTCATGTAATATAGCTCTGAATCCCGCCATGCAATTGAAACTGCATACTTGTTAGTGGCTCCGCAACATAAGGACGAGGGAAAATAAATTCCACATTTTGATCAAATTAAATTCCATAAAGAATTATACTTATACAGATAGGGTAGAGGGAATCTAGACATAGGACGCGTTTATCATGACCACCAATCCTAAAACGATTAATCTTGCGCTACAAGGAGGCGGAGCTTATGGTGCTCTAGCTTGGGGGGTTTTAGATAAATTCCTGGAAGATGGACGTATAAATTTTGATTCAATTTCAGCCAGCAGTGTAGGTGCACTGAATGCAGCCGCGCTTGTCTATGGCTTAATTGAAGGTGGTAATGATGAAGCCCGCGAAACTTTATATAAACTTTGGAAAATGATTAGCAATGCGGGGCAGTTATATAATCCAATAAAAATTACCCCAATAGAAGAATTATTTGCCATAAACCTTGAACACTCTTTGTCCTTTACTGCATTTGACTTGATGAGCAAAATGTTCTCACCATATCAGTTAAACCCCTTCAATTTTAATCCCCTAAGGGAAATCTTAAAAACGATACTAGACATTGATCAAATCAAAACTGCTCATACACCAAAACTTTTTATCACTGCGACCAATGTAAAAACAGGCAAGGTTAAACTTTTTAATAATGAGCATCTTTCCATAGATGCTATTATGGCTTCGACTTGTGTCCCTTTTATGTTTCAAGCTGTTCAAATCGATGACGATTATTACTGGGATGGCGGTTATATAGGAAGTCCGGCACTCTCCCCTCTTATTTCTTATTCACCTAATCATGACATTTTAATTCTTCATACGAATCCAATTGCTCGAGAGCAAGTTCCCGAATCAGCAACCGATATTTTAAATCGGGTTAATGAAATTAGTTTTAATTCTTCGTTAATACGAGAAATAAAGGATTTAATTTTTGTTAACGAATTACTCGGCAAAGACTGTATTAAGGAAAAATATAAAAAAAGTATGAAACAGGTTTATTTGCATATCCTGCGAGCTGACAAAGTCATGCAAGCTTACCCAGTAGCCAATAAATTATATTTTGATTGGACCTTTCTTTGTCAATTATTCGAGGAAGGACGTAGAGAAGCTTCGGAGTGGCTAGAAAAAAATTTTCGCCATCTTGGCAAGCGCTCTACAATAAATTTAAATGAATATTTTTAATCAAGACGCTGTAATTCTGGACGCCTCCATGAGTCCTTCTATTAATTGCCCCGGTTACCTTATTTTAGATAGATAAAGCTCTTATCAAATATATTTAAAATCAGTTACCAATTGCTCCCTACCTTGCTATTTTAAAATACTTCGTATAAAGCATTTATTAACTTGCTTATTTTTCTTAATAAAATACTAAGAATGAACTTGTATGATGGCCTTTTAGAAAATTATTCCTTGTCATTAATTGTATTCAGAGAAAAATTAATATGCCCCCAATTTTAGATAGCGAAATGTACAAAGTCATGGAAAACGATCTCCATACTCTTTTCCATGACATTTATAAGCACAACAAAAAAAATAGAGATGAATTTTTTTTGCAAGCCAATGATTTTTTAGACAATTTAAGCGATTGCATTACGGACCATTCCCGCTTATTGTTTACAAAAATTTCCCCGGAAGAAATCCTTTATTTTAAAGATAACAAATCGGAAAAATCGCGCGAAAAATTCCAAAATATTGATGAGATGATTAATTATTTTAATAATCTATCAATGCTGATTAATTTCTCGGTTCTGCAGCAAGAAGATCCCACGCTACGGGTTTTTTATTATGATATGTATATTCAATTGATGAACTTTTGCTACCTTAAAGGTGACTTTTTTGCTGCTAATGCCATTTATAGTGGCCTGGTCGCAACTAATCTTTCCGACACCATTGATTGGAAGCAATTAAGTCGCCAAAGCCGCTTGATTTGGGATGAACGTGAGACAGACTTCAACCGATTATGCTCTCCGGGAACCTCATACAATACCTACGTAGAGTTGAGTAAAAAATTTAAAACTCCCTTGATTCCTGTATTGCAATCATTCCTCGGCATGCAAGTGTACGCTAAACAGGCTTATGATTTTTTTGTCGATGAACATAAAAGAATTCAGGCAAAATTACATGAGTTGGATATGGAAATTCATAGAGTGCTAAATGATATACAACGGGAAACTACATCTTGGTCACAAGACTATTATAAGTATATGAAGGATGTCTATCTCCCACAAAGTATATTCGAGTACACCAAACTTATCCAGGAGTATGAAGCGCTTCTATCCGAGCATGGTGGCCCTATTGCCAAACAATTTCACAAGGATGAAAACGCAAAACAACTCGTTGCCCTTGTTGAGTCTACCCTCTTGGAGAATCAATCTGTTCTTGAGGTGTTTCCTCAAAACGAAAAAATTGTCGGAATGCTTCAAGAAATTGAGACAATAAAAAGTAAGTATACAGAGCTTGAAGAGTTTGAAGACATGCCTTGGCAGCTGAAAAAAACGAATTGTACTTCGGTAAAAGCAAAACCCGTAGGTAAATATACTTCGGAAGTTTTTGCAAAATTTGCCATGCCTCAAATGGAGGAAAATACGGATACGGATGAAAGCCCAATACCAGTAGTCTCAAAACTGCGCAAGAAAGATACCTACCATCTTCCTTCTAGAGTGAAATTGATGCTTGAGCTTGAGCAAGCTATTGAAGATCATAAACCCAAGAAGGTTAAGGCAGGTTCTGGGAACCATGGTTTTTTTAAAAGGCAAGAAGCTCGGAATTCAGAGGTCATGGAGCAGGAAGATCTGGGTTCAGAGGTCATGGAGATTGGAGTAATCGATGTCGATGTCATCGATCATGATGAGGACGATTTACAATATGGAACCAGTATGGTGAATTGAGTAGCTTTACTCCTTGTTAGAAAGCTCTGTTAATTTCCGCTATTTTGTCTATATTTTAAGCATAGAAGATTAAAAGGATTTATCATGAATGAAGTGGATATATTGCTGCTGTTTTATGAAGAAATGAAGGCTCAAGGAAAGAGCCGAGATGCTATTTTTATGAATATTGATGAATCAGTTGTTGCTATACTGTCTCAAAAATTTAAGCGTGATGTCACTCTGGCTGAAGTTCAAAAACTTACTGATATCTGTATCGCCAATGAATGGTTAGAACGTACAACCATTGATCCAGGCTATAATTTCCTCTCACTTACAGCTGGGGGCTTACAAGTCGTACTAGCCCATGAATATGCCAAAGGCGTTTAAAGCTATTGTCCTTTTCATACCATAACTATCTATACTAAAGAAAAATCATTTTAGATTTCGTTATGAAAACAATAAACTGTGATTGTCTTATTATTGGCGGTGGTATCCAGGGCCTAATGCTCTTAAATCTTCTCAAAAAGGCCGGTGTACAATCGCTTGTCCTGGTGACGGATCAGGCCTTGGGTGAGGGAGAGTCCAATCATACCCACGGCTATTATAATAGAGGTTATTTTAATAGTTTGGCCTCCACGATTGAAAGCAGCCATTGGTGGGATGAGTTTTTCAAGCAACATCATGAGAAATGCGGGAAAAAAGATAATGCTTATGTTATAGCCAATGAATCCGATGCCCAACAACTAGAATCTATTTGGCAGACAAAATCACTACCTTATCAATGCTTAGAAAAAGTCCCAGCAAATTTAAAAGGTCTGGGTTGTAAATTAACCCCTCAACAACGACTTTTCTCAGTACAAGAAGGAACAATTAATGGCTGTGCTATTATAACCGTTTTATCACAGCCACACAGAAAACAAATTGTTCATGCGCGAGTACAAAAACTGATTTATTGCGAAGAAAAAAATACGATTAAACAGGCAGAGATAAAAACCTCAAAAGGAATTTTCTTATTTAAATCAAAGCATTATTTTCTTTGTGCGGGTAGAAATAATCAATTACTAACTGCCATGCTAGCCCAAACCTATCATTTAAGAAAAAGTCTCATTCTGAATACGGTTCGCTTTATCCCCATGCTATTGTTAAAAGGAAAAAGTCCTCCATTAACCGGCGTTTATCTGTCTTATGGATTAACAATGGCCACGAGCCATGATGAGGCAGAAGAGCCTGTTACTATTATTAGTTATATTAGAAATCTAGGCAGTACTCACGCGCATGTTGCTTTAGGGGAAGAAATAACGGACGATGCTCAATTGATCTATCAATGCATAACCCAATTTAAAAAATTATTTCCCCAATTCAAATTTGATAGTGGTGATTACCAATTAGCTTATTTTACTGGACCTAAAATAGACAGTCCCGCAGAGAATAACAACATCATGAATAATGATTGTTATATGGATGACTTAGGCATTGATAATTTTGATTTTATTTGGCCCGGCTTGTTTACCAACAGTTATTATGCGGCCACAGAACTAATAAAAAAATACCGGGCTGCTGGCGCTTCCTGGCTAGTAAAACCTGCGAAAACATCATTTAATGCGACTAGCGAACAATTACCGCTACAACAGGAAATTGCCAAAGAATATCGTTCGCCAGGAAAGTTAACATGGTACAACTGGGATGATTTCTGTAAAAAATATCCCATTCTCTTGGGTAAATAAATCTGGCAACACCATAGACAAATAACAAACCTCTTAATTTACTGAGCCATTTCGCCGCTGTAGTGATTGGCTGGCTGTAATCCAAGGCTGGCACTAAACTTTTGTGCTGCCGATATAAAACTGCAAAAAGCAAGTAATTCCACCAATTCGCGTTCAGAGAAATACTCTTTCATGTGTGTAATTTCCTCTTGATCAATTGATAAATGATCCAAAGCAAATTTATTCGCCAGACGAAGCGCTGCGGCCAATCTACTGGACGCAGGATTTTTATCCGCAGGTCCCGCCTTAGCCATACAGTACTGACAAACATTGTCAAAGGCTAAAACACGCCTGACTTGCTCAAGAAAATCAGCATCAAAGGTGTTACTTTGAAAGAAAGCCATTTCAAGTTGCTGCCATTGGACAGAAATTTCCGGTAAGTGACCTAAAAGTTTTTCAAAGGCTGTAACCCCTTGTTTTGATAACTTAATATGTGCCATGCTTATTCTACTCCATAAAATAAATGTTGCATTTAATCTCTTTTAGTGTAAAATTTATCCAGTTATGAAACAAAAATTCTTATACACATCACTTTTTTTTGGTTTACTTGCACTGCGCCTTTTTGCCGGATGGTGGTTTTGGCCTCAGCAAGAACAAACAGCCGTTGTTTTAAAACAAATCCCTTTTACCCAATTACCCGGTTGGGAGACAACGAATGTCAGGAAGTCACTGCTAACCTTTCAGGTTTCCTGCCGCACCTTTTTAAAGCAAGATCCTGAGCAATCAGTTGGTAGTCAACAGATTGAGCTAAAAGCAGGTGATTGGCACCCGGCTTGCCAAGAAGCATTGTCGATTACCTCTACCTCAAAGACAAGAGCACAACAATTTTTCCAAAAATGGTTTAAAGTCGTTGAATTTTCCAATAACGAGCCAGTACGAGGTTTATTTACGGGCTACTATATGCCTTTACTTCATGGAAGCTTAACTAAAACCAAGAAATACAATATCCCTATTTATAGTTTACCGTCTGATCTCATTACAATTAACTTAGCTCCTTTTGATCCAAGCTTAAAAAATCGCCGGATTATTGGGCGTTTAGAAAAAAAGACCGTAGTACCTTACTACACACGTAAAGAGATCAATAAAGGTGCCATCGCCAATAAAGCTGAGGTTTTAGTTTGGATTGATAATCCCATTGACAGAGTGTTTTTAGAAATTCAAGGCTCGGGTATTGTCCAGCTGCCTGACGGAAAACGCATGTACGTGGGTTACGCAGGCCAGAATGGCGCCCCCTATACGTCGATAGCACGCGTATTAATTGATAAGGGAGTTATGACAAAAGATAATGCTTCGATGCAAAAAATCAAAAGCTATCTTAAAGCACATCCCAAAGAGATTGACGCTGTTTTAAATAAAAATAAATCCTTTGTTTTCTTCCAGGACTTAAAACAAAATGCTGCTTATGGTGCGCAAGGTGTTGCCTTGACTGCCGGTTACTCTCTGGCGATTGATCGTAAGTATATCCCTCTAGGTGCCCCGATTTGGCTAAATACCACCAGACCCGATAAGCATCATGACGATAAAAAAGTATTTCAACGCCTAATGATTGCCCAGGATACAGGTGGCGCAATTCGCGGAATGGTGCGGGGTGACGTTTATTGGGGAGCAGGTAAACAAGCGACTTTCATTGCCGGCCATATGAAGAATGCTGGCCATTACTGGTTGCTTTTACCACGCCATATTATTACTCAACTCGAACAAAAGGAATTGTCCTAATAAAGGACAATTCCTTTTTTCTAGGGTTTGTTGACATTTCGCTAGATTTTCGGCCAAGACAGTAGAAATGTCAACAGACCCTAAAAGCAATCAAGATTTATATTTCTGAAATAAACTATTAAGAACACTGTCTTGAAAAATCATTTCAAAAGCTTCTTCATTGGGTGCTTCTGCTGGCGTGATAAGCGTAGGGGCAGTACCCTCCAATGCCTCAGCTAAACTTATAAAGCGATATCCATGCTGCTGATATAAATCAATGATATCTCCTAAACAATAGCTATTAATCAAATTGGCGTGAATTAACAATATTTGCTTAACTGGCTTATCTCCACTAAATTTTTTTGCTTTATTTTCTGCTCTGACTGTTTGACTCCAAATATAGGCAAGATATCTTTGCTTGAGTCGGTTTAAGTTTTGCTCCCTTAAACGATAGGGAATAGCAAATAACTGACTATTAAACAGAAAATCCTTAGTATCAATCGTTACAGGCGCAATAATATATTGATGTTCAGCAAGGTAATCATAGACCTTCTGTTTTTTCTCCCCTTTGCTTTCGGCCAGGTAGGGATAACGGAAATATTTCTGTGTTGTCATTAAAGGCGTTAAAATTTTATCTGCCTTATCGACATCCTCGATGTATTTTTCAGCACTGACGTTATTTAAACTTCGATGAGAATAAGTATGATTCCCTAAAATAAAACCGGCTTGTTGGAATTGCTCTAAAAGTTCCCATTGCCCCTTTTCAATTGAGCCAGCAATCACAAAGCCAGTAGCTGGGACATTCTTATCAAGCAATGTTTGCAGAATTTTCATAAAGCGATCATGTTCTCGCTGTAAATTGGAAGCCTTACCATTTGCTGAACCGACAAAAGGTAAATCATCAATAGTGATGGCTATTTCTCGGACTTCAGAAAAACTTGGATTACTGAGCACCCCCCCCAGTATGGCAAAACACAAAAGAGATTTCTTGCGAAACACGCTCAGGTATTTTTTCCACATTGCCAATCCCTCAACCCTTGTTTACGGATACTACTAACTTGCAAAGTCTATACCACAATTACCCGCTATTAACCGTATGAAATCGCCTAATGTCTGTAGCTAGTCAATCAGTTCTAACCATTGCAATTGCCATAACTTAAATAAAAATGCCAGATCCTGTTCCCGGTTAAGGAAAGGCAGGAGCGCAGTATTAGTTAACAAACGATGGTTACTAACCAATTTGATTAAAGCAGGCGAAACATCCTTGTCAGGCCACTCATCTCCATTAATAAATAGGTTAAGGCGAGACTCTTGAGCGTTTACCAGGTAAGCAAAGCGGCAAGATGCATTACGAATCATCCCCTCGCCTTCACTAAGCTGCCGGGTAAAAAGACCAATATCAATCATTTCCTCTTCCGCCAAAGGTATCGGTAATAAAGTTTCGGCCTGTTGATCCAATTGGGTCACAAAGCAGCCAAACCAATGTTGCAAATTGTTTTCATCGTCTATAACTGTTTGCAATAATTTTTTTGCATTTAACCAGGCTTGCCTTGGTATTTCCGCTGAACCCTGATTAACAGTCCAATCAGGATCTTCATATAAAAGACCAGGCCGTTTTTTTTCTGCTGAATAGTCTGCAAAACTATCTAACAATTCTTGACTTTGATAACTACGGTATCCAAAAGAATAAGTCATGCAGTCATTGCCAATAGCTATCCCATAATGTCCAACATGGGGAGGAAGATAGAGCATATCCCCTTCTTCAAGAATATATTCTTCCTCCGTCAGAAACTGTTGCATAATACGTAATTCGATGCCGGGTAAATAATTATCTGCCCGACAATGTTTGGTCGTTAACGACCATTTCCGCTTTCCTTGTGCCTGATACAAAAAAACATCATAGTTGTCGTAATGAGGTCCCACACTGCCATGCTCAACGGCATAACTAATCATGACATCATCCACCCGCCACTGAGGAATGAAATTAAAATAATCAAGCATTTGTGTTACTTCTGGAATGAAGCGGTCTACACCCTGGACGAGTAAGGTCCAATGCGTTTCAGGTAACGTTTTAAAATCTTTCGCAACGAAGGGCCCTCGTTTTAAATGCCAATGAGGCGCTTTTTCTGGTGTTTCAAAAACAAGGCGACTTTCTATCTCTTCTTCCATTGATAAACCGGCTAACTCATCAGCTGTAAGTGCATTAACAAAATCAGGTAATGCCTGGCGAATTAGCAATGGTTTTTTTTGCCAATATTCAGTTAGAAATTTGTTTACATCAATTTCATGAAAATAAACCATTATTAAGAACTCTCTTATTCCATCTCGCTTTGCGCAAAGAATATCATTTTTTAAGATTTTTCATCAGACAAATTTAGCTGCTGCAATTCTCACACTAACGGGTTATAGTTTTAAAAAAAACTGTCCAATGAATGAATATGAAAAATAATAAACCCTGCTTATCCCTCCTCCTCAGCTGTTTTATGATGAACGCTGTGGCAAGCAATAACAGCCTTTGTCAGGCAGAAGAAACGATTTTATTTTCCTGTATGACAAAACAAAACAAAACAATTTCTTTGTGTGCCTCTAAGGAATTATCTGCTACTAATGGTTATATTCAATATCGTTTCGGTAATAAAAAGGCAGTTGAATTGACTTATCCAGCGAATCAGACTGTACCCGCTAGCAAAGCTTTTCAGGGCCGTTCCCAAATGTTTAGCGGCGGGGGCGGAATCTATTTACGCTTCAAAAATAAGGCTTATGATTATCTAATCTATGAAGGTATCGGTAAAGGCTGGACTGTCAGCGGCCTTATTCTATTGAAAAACTCGAAATTCTTAACTTATTTTGCCTGTAGGGATAAAGCAATTGTTGAAATTACTCCCGATCTGTTAAGCCAGCTAAATATCCCGCAAGATAACGATGAAAATGAATTTTTCCCTGCTGATATACCAGGCCTAAGTTAAAAACTCTATAGCCATAATAGGAGCTTTCACGGTCGCGTGTTTGCACGGTTATGGCTTATTCGAATTGAACGTTCAATGTAAGCAGCGAAGCGCAGACAAAAGACAGGAGACACCTAACAGGTCTTTAGACGTGGTGTATCTTTAAAAGCACTGACTCCAAAGTCAATCCCGGCCCAAAAGCACAACTAAAGATCGACTTATTGTTATCCTGTTTCCCTAAGCTATCCCATATGCTTTTTAAAACAAATAAAACGGTAGCAGAAGACATGTTGCCATATTTCCGTAAAACCTCATAAGAATAGCGGTTGTCATCTGCGCTAATCGTTAACGCAGCCTCACAGGCTTGCAGAATTTTAAGGCCACCAGGATGAATAGCATAATAGTCAATCTCCTTAGGCGACCAAGTCGAATGGCTGAGTAATTTCTCCATAAAACTGGCAATTCCAGATTTTATAACCTCTGGTACGAAAGCGCTAAGAACAATATCAAAACCATGATCAGCAATATGCCATGCCATTTCCTGCTTAGTCTGTGGAATTAAATCACAATAAAAAGATTCCAGGCTCAGACAGATTTGATTTTGTGGTTTGGTTTCAACCAAGATTGCGGCAGCACCATCAGCAAAAATGGCATTTGAAATAATATTTTTAGTAGCAAGATCTTTTTGAAAATGAATTGAACACAACTCAATACAAACCACCAATACCTTTGCATCCGGGTGCGCACGACAAATTGCATCCGCTGCCTTCATGCCATTAAAAGCACCATAGCATCCCATAAAATTAATGGCCATACGGTTAGTAGATGAATTTAACTCTAACTGCTGTACAATTTCGATATCAATTCCCGGCGCATACATACCCGTACAGCTCACGGTAATTAAATGTGTAATTTCTTTTTTAACGCAATTGGTTGCCCTGGCTAAACAATTTTGAATCGCATGAAGCGCAAGCGTCAAAGCATGGTGTTTGTAAATAGCCATCCGTTGCGCAGTAGTAGGAAAAGCTGCTGTAGGCTCATTGGGAAAAAATACAAACTCACCCGGCATCTTACAATAATCACTCAATACGCTATAACGCTCTTCGATTCCGGATGATTTATAAATAGCCTTTAATAGTCTTCTTTTAACGGGATTAAGTTTCAGGCTAATACCAATGACGTCGGCAATTTCTTTCTGGCTGCGCTTATAAGGTGGATTGGCAGTTCCTATTGCTGTAATTGCAGATTGCATAATTAAGTCCCTTTATTAACAATAATTATCGGGCATTAACCCTATTTAAATCGCTGTAATCGTTTGTTCCTGGTAATGAGTATTGCTAATGTCCTTTTTAACCGATGCAAATAAGCTATACTACAAGAAATCTAATTGGCAAGAGTGTAACATGAGCCTGGTACAACGTCTTAAAAACTCTTGGAATTTCTTAATCTGCTGTATTCAGTTTTTGAAAAAAAATCCGGATTTGATTGTCTTGCCCTTACTTAGCTTAGTTGCAATGTTAGTAATGATTGCCTCTCTGGCGGGAGCCTCATTTTTTGAGATAGATGTACTGCTCCAATATTACCAAACCAATGCAGCCATTCTGATTATTGGTTTATTGCTTTTTTATTTTTTATTGTCCTTTGTCATCCTTTACTTTAACGCCTCACTCATTACTTGTGTTATCGAACGTATGCAAGGAAATGAAATGACGGTTTTCCATGCCCTGTTTAGTACTTTAAAAAGAACAGGCCCTTTATTGCAATGGACCTTCATTAGCGCCACGGTGTGTATCCTCATTAATGCACTGGAACGAACACATGATATTGTTTCTGATATTCTTTCAGCTATTTTGGGCTTTTCTTGGGCAATTACCACTTATTTCGTTTTGCCAATCATGATTGTAGAGGACATAGGGCCGATTACAGCATTCAAACATTCAATTAAACTCATTGGTAAAGGCTGGCGAAAATTGCTCTCTGCAAATTTCATCTTGTTTTTGTTGCTTGCAGTAATTATTGGCCTATTCTACCTGGTTGCCTATCTTTTTAAGGAAACGAATCAATCTTTACCCGTCAATATACCAATCATTCTGGCTTTGCTTGTTTTAGGGGGTATTATTAGTAAAACGTTTAATACTATTTTTAATTGTGCACTGTACCTGACTATTAGTGGCAAACCACTGCAGGGTTTTGACAAGACCTTACTATCTGAATTAGTTATAAAGAAATAAGCCTCTGACTAGAAGCTATGGACAAAAAAAAATTTTTTGACCTGCTGTTCCCGTTAAAGCATCTCATTGCAATTTTTTGCAGTTTAATAGCTATTATCATCATTAAAAAAATTACACTGTATTTATATGTTAAACCCTACCAGGACCTCAATCTCCTTGCCCTCTGCCATGTTCTCTGGCATTCAAATGATCTTTTTTTGCGGCTAATTTTAATTTTCAATTTTCTTATCAAACCACTTTTTATTTATTGCGTTATTATTTATTTATTTTTAATCTGCAAGGTAAAGGTAACCCCTCCAAAAATTTGAACAGTCCCTTTATGAGTTATTGTCAATTCTGGTGTATGAGCAAAATATCATCAAGCGGCCTTCCAGTCCGATTGTTCAACAACCTGCACTCCGTCTTCAA
>NZ_LNYB01000005.1 GCF_001467625.1 Legionella feeleii | reverse complement strand
TTGATTTCATTTCCAGCTCCTCGTTTGAGAAAGCTTAGTTTAGAAAATTTAAATTTCTCAGGTAGGTGTATTTGCCCGAACGAATACGATAGATTTAGTGAAACACTTTGACTAAATGGCATATCTAGACCAGCTTGCAATCCTACACTGGGAGTTAAAGATGTGGGTGTAAAAGTGAGGTTTTGGAAATTAAAATTAACTGGGGATAGGATATGCACATTATATTGACGCGACTCGCACCAAAGTACACCACCTTTAACACCTAGAAAAAGGCTGGGCATGAGATTTGCTAAAATCCATCTATCAAAATAATAGCGTGCTCCCATATAAGTCCCAAATGAGCGATAATCGGAGAATGTTTCATGGGTTAATACCGGCAACAAATTTATATCACGAGCATCACCGGATCCCTTGCTGTAAGTAAACTCTACAAATTGCTCTAAATGAGTTGTGAAAGCATAATTTAATTCTCCACTGACTGACCACGGCTCTTTAAATGTAGGTTTAGACGTTGTAGGAGAATCTACATATCCATTTGGACTGAATGGAGATATTAAAGTATCCTTCTGTTCGCGGGAAAAAGAATATGGTTCATAAGCTACGGATATTCTAAATCCAAATAGATTTGCGGCAAGTGGCGAATATTTTAAAATTGCATCAGAAGTGCCCCCATATAACACACCTGACATAAGAAACAGAGTGCTAAAAAATGTCTTTCTGTTCATCACGTTGTCCTTTCGCAATATGCCATTGTGCATCCCTACCTCAGTGCCGTTGGCGGCGCATGTTGAACGAGATAGAGCAAAAATTTAGATTACTCTATCTTTTAGCACGATAACTAATATTATCTGATCATACACTGGCCTCAATATAGACGGCAGGGTTTTAATGTAATGAACCTCCCATTTAGTTTCAAATTTTCCAATTCGAATACTGAGCTGATAATTACTCTTTGCCAACTCACTGGGTGGGATGGCCCCGTCATGCATGGACCCAGCGCTGGATGCATACATGACGGGCCCTCAAACCTATTCTGGATAATGACGTTGCTGAAATAAATGGTTTGCATTTTTAATAATTATTAAAAATCTTGAGGAATCCTTTAATTAATTTTCTCAATTCTAAGGGAAGTTGCTTATTTATGCTATTAATTAGTTGTAAGGGCTCGCTTTCATAAACGCATGGGCTCGCACTTATCGCAAAAAATGGGCTCACATTAATTGACTCTATCCGAAAATCTCGGCCCACATTAAATGACTTTATAAATTTCCTGGCTCACATTATTTGCACTTGGGCTCACAATAATGATTTTATCACCATGCCCCTCCCGCGAGAAAAACGTTCGTTTACATGGTAGAAATCTTATCACTAGATCCAATGACATTGATGCTCAATAACTCATGTTAAAATCCATGTTTCTTTATGATGTTTTAATGTCATGAATCTTACGCCGCTTTGCTTAATCAAAGCGACTCAATTATTTTTTATGCATCTGGTTCGTTGTTATCCATCATTTTTGCTCATTGTTATCTATGTTCGTTTCATTTACACCTAATTCAAATTGAATTTTTTCTTCTAATTGAGCAACATCAGGTAAAGCATCTTTTAGTTTTTCCGGCACATCTTTTGTTAACTGGTATCCGGCAACGCCAATGGGTTTATCCATTCCTCTCAATGCGTATTCCACATCAAATCGACTATGATCGCCGCATAAAATAATGCCAATAGAGGGATTCTCGTGGGGCTCTTTCACAAACTCATCCAGTAAATTTAAATAAAAATTCATTTTTCCGGCATGTTCTGGTTTGAAGCGGGTCCGTTTCAACTCTAGCGCCACGAGTGACTGCAATTTTCGATTAAATCTGAATTGATTCAACTCATTGCTGCAAAGATGAACCACCTCTCGGAAAAGTCAGTGGAAGATGGTATTAATCGGATACTTGCCACTATGACCCAAGCGCTGGAAAAGGGTCAGCGTATTGAAATCAGAGGGTTTGGTACTTTTGCAGTTCATCACAAACCAGCGCGAGCTGCTCATAATCCGAAAACCGGTGAAAAAACGGTGGTCAGTTCTAAATACAAAGTGCATTTTAAGCCAGGACTTGACCTTAAACGGCGTGTCATGGCCTCTCAACAGACAGTTGCCATTGATACTGATTGATTTTTGCACGAAATCAAAAGGCATTTCTTGCAAAACGCCGCGCATTTCTCTTAGTGACAGGCGGTGGATGAACTATCAACTAACCCAACCCATTGGGTCTTTCTCCAGGGCGCAGGTAAACACACCACTTCATTGCTCTTGGAGAAGAAACCATATTAAGAAACGTGGCCTACCTGCGCGCCGATTATAGCAACAATCCTCATTTAATCAACAAATTAGATAACACTTAACCACCCTGCTTTTATTTTGCCGTGCCGCTCAAATTTATTTTAACCCGTTGATTGACAGGCTGATTGGCGGTGCTAAGATGGCGCCCATTACAGAGATTTAAGTTTATCTTTCAGGATAAACCATCGATTACAAAAGCAGCCAGGAACAGGGACGTTGAGGGCAAAGTAACCTATTTGCTAAGACGGAGTTTGTTCATGCGTACCTTAACCGACCTTCTTTGGTTAACTCATTCCAATCAAACTGAAACATCCAATTCTTTCGGGCATCCGTCTGTTGCTTATTCATTTTTAATCACAAACGGAGCATAAAATGCCAATACCAGTAGTAATCGCCGCGGGGGCTGTCATGGG
>NZ_LNYB01000004.1 GCF_001467625.1 Legionella feeleii | reverse complement strand
TTTGAAGACGGAGTGCAGGTTGTTGAACAATCGGACTGGAAGGCCGCTTGATGATATTTTGCTCATACACCAGAATTGACAATAACTCTGAAGTTTGAGAGCTATTTGAAAATCGACGTTCTGATGGATTGATGCATGGCTCATTTTGCAGGATTAAATTGTTTTAACCAGGCCGCGCGTAAGTGGAACTTTGATGGACTCCTTTCAGGAATCATAGAAAAGCCAGTTTTGAAATATTCAGTTTTCTCTGGTTTTTTCTGAAAAAAAGAATGCCTCTGTATTATACGCAAAAAGGTGTATTTTTTCGCAACAGTATGCGTGCCGTGCATAAAGCACGGCAAAGTGTGATCTAGGCAACAGTATTTTCTGTGTCAATAGTAATAGGCGTTTTTTTTGCTTTCTCCAGTACGCTTCTCATTTTTTCACTGAGCCTATTATTCTGATCTGCGCCATCTAGGTGGGTCAATGCGTGTGAATAGTCATTAAAATTAACTTTACCACTTGTAACATCATAGTTTGCACCAATCATGGCGATATTGTCCTGATCAATCATCAATCTTAAGATTTCACTATCCTTGTAAATTTGCTGCAAGGTATTAGCAATATTGAATTCAGTCACATGATTTACAAACTCAGTATTTTTGCTTGTACGATTATTTATCGTTTCTCTTTCTGCTGCGACAGCAGGTTGAATTTTGCTCAACAATTGCGTGATATGGCCTTTCTCAACCCCATCACAAGCTGCTTGAATAGCGCCACATCGCGTGTGGCCTAAGACAACGATTAATTTTGCACCCACAACGTTACATGCATATTCAATGCTGGCTAACACATCGTCATTAACCACATTTCCAGCTACGCGTATACAGAATAAATCACCGAAGCTCATATCAAAAATGGTTTCTACCGGTACGCGGGAATCGATGCAACCCAAAACCACTGCAATAGGATGTTGTGTTTCAGCGGTGTATTTAATATCGGTTTTAAGACTACGGTGGATACGCGTGTCGTGCAGGAAACGTTGGTTACCTTCACGCAATATGTTAAGCACTTGAGGCGGTTCTAAAGTGGCTAGGACGTCGTAAGTAGTGACATTGATGAAGTCAACATAATTATGAATGTCGTAATGATCTTTAAAGCCTATCAGGTTTAAAGCGATTTGTTTTAATGGTGCTTGCTCTTGTTGAAACTCTTTAAGTAATTCGACAATTTCTTTATCAATGTAGTTTGTGTAACGCGCATCGATAATCAATTGTGAGTTTCTTGGAATGGAATCAAGCTCAGCAATCAGGGACGCTTTATTCAAGAAAGTAATTTGTTGTGGCAACATAAGGCGGTTGGTTACGCCTGTTGGGTATATTTCTTTGATAATATCCAGTCGGGCTTGGCTGTTAGATTTTAAGATATAAAAGAGGCTGATTGCCAAGCCGATAAGAATACCTGCCAATAAATTAAATGAAACAATACTGATGACCGTTGCAATAAAAGGAATAAACCTATCCATACCATGCTGGTAAATGGTGGTATAAATAGACGGCTTCGTTAATTTATAACCTGTAAAGATTAAAATGGCTGCCAACGAGGATAGAGGGATCTTGTTCAGCCAGGTTGAAATAAACACGACGGCAAGAAGAAGAAAAACACCATGTAAAACGGCTGACATTTTGGTTTTAGCGCCGGCTTGAACGTTAACCGATGTACGGACAATAACGGAAGTGACAGGAATACCTCCAATTAAACCGGCAGTAAGATTGCCAAATCCCTGAGCGATCAACTCTTGATCCTTGGAACAATAACGGCGTTTCTTATCGAGTTTTTCACCTGCTTTAACATTAAGCAAACTTTCTAATGAAGCAACAATAGCGATGATAAACGCGTATAAATAAATTTTCGGATTAGTCCAGGCCGACCAGCGGGGGAATTCCAGTTCACTAAAAAAATCGCCAAATCCATCTTGTTGCGGTATGTTAACCAGATGCGGGTTGTTTTGGGCAAAGGGTGAGCCGGTTATAAGGAATAGCTCATTAATTAAAATCCCGGCAACAACAACGACAATCGGCGCAGGGATACCGCGTAGCCATTTGATTTTGGTTTTTTCAGCATAAATTAAAATGGCTAAAGAGATGAGTGAGATAATCGCAGCCCCTGTATTGATATGCGATGGCAAATCATAAAGTGGGTTTAAAGTCAGACTTTCAGTTGTTTCTAATAGGTGTAATTTTAGTTCTTTTAGATCGGTAGAGAGCGAAAAAGCCAAGGGAAGTTGTTTAATAATCAGCAAAATACCGATAGCACACAATAACCCTTGTACCACATTGGAAGGTATATAATCAGCAACAAAACCTGCACGCAGACTGCCTACAATCAGCTGTAGAAATCCTGCCAGCACCAACGCTAAAAGAAATGTATTGAAATCACCTAATTGAGAAATAGCGGCAAGAACGACGGCTGCCATTCCGGCGGCGGGACCGCTGACGCTAACTTGAGAGCCACTAAGTGCACCAACAATAATCCCCCCAACAATACCACTTAAAATACCGGAGAATAATGGTGCGCCGGAAGCCAGGGCAATTCCCAAACAGAGTGGAATAGCAACCAGAAATACAACAATAGCTGCTATAAAGTCATATTTTAGCGAGCGATGCCGATAAATACGGAATTTTCGGATATTTGTGGCTAGTATTTCATTCATCTTTATTTATACCCTGGTTTCAGTTCATTGGTAAATCAGGTTGCTCAATTATTGTTTCTTTACAATAAAGATAAATATCTTAACTTTTATGTGATTGCTTTGCTAGTTTTTTATGCAAAAATAAAATTCCTTATCCAAATTTGTATAAATTTCTAGCATTCCTCTTCAAGAGATAACAATTCTTCTTCAGCAAAAATCGTCTCACTTGCGTTAGTATTAGCAAGGAGCAATTGATTTTCAAGCGTTTTAAATTGCCAAAGATCCTGATCCATTAATTGACTCGGTTTGATGCTTTGTAAAGCATGTAAAATATTACTAGGGACTTTAGGGTTTTCTTCCGCTAATTGATCAATAAGCCTGCCAATGCGCTTGCGAGCAAGATTTTCCTGCGAGCCGCATAAAGTACAGGGAATAATTGGATAAGCTTGTTCTTGTGCAAACGTAATGATGTCGCGTTCTTGTACATAACAGAGGGGACGGATAACAATATGTTTTTTATTATCACTAAGTAGTTTAGGTGGCATGGAGCGTACATCACCATTGTAAAGAATGGACATCATCAGTGTACGAATCAAATCATCACGGTGGTGTCCCAAAGCAATTTTATTAAAACCATGTTCTTCTGCATAACGATAAATTATTCCGCGTCGTAATCTTGAGCAAAGCGAACAGTAGGTTTTACCCTCAGGTATTTTCTCTTTAACAATACTATAGGTATCACGAGTCAGGATCTCGTAAGGAATGTTTCTTTCCTTTAGCCAGGCATGCAATTTACTATCATCCCAACCCGGTTGGGCTTGATCTAAAGTAAAGGCAAACAGCTCAAACTTATTATTTGAACGACGTCGAAGAGTATGGAGCAAAGTTAATAAGCTAAAGGAATCTTTACCGCCAGATAAGCATACCATCACTCGGTCACCACGCTGGATCATATTAAAATCGGCAATGGCTTTACCGGTGTAATGCAAGAGTTTTTTTTCAACGGCAGAAGGAGTAGCAGACATAGTTACAACCTAAGGTAATGAAAACGGATCAAAATATTGGCAGCGATTCTATCATATTACTTAGGGTCTGTTGACATTTTCTACTAGCTTGGCCGAAAAGATTGATTTCCTGAGTTTAGTCACTCATCCATTAACGAGTAAACTGCGCTGCGCTGCTCGTAAATCAATGCTTTTTGACTCATGCTTGCGACCTGGGGATATGCTGATATTTTACGCTTGTATTTTACCTGGTAGCGACTTTTTCTTTTGAGACTGCCGGGTTTTGCGGTGGAAAGCTAGCAATACGAGCGGTCGTTAACCAGGAGTTAACTTCTTCCAGATCGTTAACATTTAAGGTGCCAGCAAGGTATTTTAAATTTAGCATTGCATTGATCAAATTGTACTGATCGCTGGCCAGTTGTTCCTGGGCTTCAAAAAGTTTTTGTTGCGCGTTCACTACGTCCACCATAGTGCGCGTTCCGACCTGAAATTGCGCTTCGGTACTTTCTAACGAGTTTTGCTGAGAGATAATAGTTTGTCTGTCTGCTTTTACTTTAGAGATACCATCAATAATAGTATTAAAAGCGATACGGCTATTGACCACAACATCGCGATACGTTTGCTCTAATTGTTGACTCGAGGTTTGAAAATCATATTGTGCCTGTCGGGTTTGAGATTCTACTAAGCCCCCCTGAAAAACAGGGAAATTTAAAGCGATAGCAACGTTCGCAGTACCTTGGCGAGCGGGAACGAAAAAAGAGCTACTACCGCCGCTGTTATGAGTTTGTGTTGCGGTACCTTGCAATGCAAAGGTAGGCCAATTACCTGCAGATTGTGCCTTGATATTATCACGCGATGATTCCAGGCTATATTTGGCGGCATAAAGTTTATAATTTTGTTTGAGTCCGGTATTAACCCATTCATCGACATTATCCGGTTCGGGTTTGATAAGAGGGATACGGCTATCCCTTAATGGTGCAAGGGTTTCATAAACGTGATTGGTTAACTTACGCAAATTTTCGTTTTGGTTAATCTGGTTATTTTTGGCTGAAATAACTTCCGCTACGGATTGATCATAAGCCGCCTTTGCTTCATAGACGGAAGTAATTGCATCTAAACCCACTTTGAAACGTTGTTCTGCTTGCTCAAATTGGCGTTTGTTAGCGCGTTTTTTTGCTTCAGCAAAATTTAACGTGTCTTTAGCCAGCAAAACCTGAAAATAAGCGCTTGCCGTACGCAAAATCAAATCTTGGGCTGCATTATTAAAATTGGCTTGTGCTGCCTTAACAGACGCTTTTGCCTGTTGCACAAGAGCCCACGCCTGATAGTTAAACATGGCCTGTGAAGCACTGACCGACCATAGATTGTTATTGTAAGTTGTTTCCAGGGCTGTGCCAGAGGCGATAACATTCTGAACGCTACGTCCGGTCTGTGCAGATACTGTCAGTTGAGGAAACAGCGCTGCACGAGCCTGAGGTATAGCTTCCGTACTCGACATGTAGGTGCTATAGGCTTGCTTGAAAGTAGGATCATTTTCTAGCGCCTGCTGATAAATATCCATTAGATCTGTAGCGTGTGACCAGGAAGGCAAACCAAGACCTAATAGCAGGCACAATAACGTTTTTTTCATACAAACTTGTCCTAGAACACGAATTCTTTGGGTTTTGATTTATCAATTAATGGAGGGATGCTTGTGTCGAACAATACTGTTCCATGCCATTTTCCATCCTGCTGTAATGTGTGCAATTGCCCCTGCATCACAGGCTCTTTCCCAATAATGGCAAATAATTTTCCGCCTGGCAGCACTTGTAAGCGTTGTGTATCAGTCAGTGACTCGATGGAACCAGTAAAAACAACCACATCATAAGGGGCTTTTTCAAGCCAACCACGACAGGCATCGCCGGTTGCTAGCTCAACATTATTGCAGTGGTGGGTTTTTAATTTTTGTTGAGCATGGGTGGTAAATTCTGGGTAATAGTCAACACTGATTACTTTTTTACATAAACGGCTCAAAAGAGCGGTGAAAAAACCGGTTCCGGTACCTATTTCCAAAACTGTTTCACTACCTTGCAGTGCCAGGGCTTGCAGGATTTTACCTTCTTCCAGAGGAGTCAGCATACGCTGATTATGGGCCAGAGGGATTTGCATATCTGAATAAGCAAAATGCTGAAAAGCATGGGGCACAAACTCATGACGCGGTAGCAAATCGTAGAGGTTGAGAATTTTTTCATCAAGAACATCACCCGTACGAAGTTGTTGCTTAATCATATTGATTTGTGCGTTAGTCATTGGATCACCATACATTCGATATTTCAGGCGTGATAATGCGATTTTGGCTAAAAATTCTTTATTTTTCTGCTGCACAACAGCAAATAGTTGCAGTCGTCTGTTGCCATACTGCTTAAACAAAGAACTTTCTCGCTAACTTAACGAATTATCAACCAAACCTAGGTTAAAGTGTTGAGAGGATTTTAGCAAGAATTGCTAAAAGGTGCGATTAATTCGACACTGATTCGTTAATTTAATCTAAAAAGAAGGATTTCTTTTAGAATTGCCCCTCCTTAAAGAGAATTTTCTAGAATTAAGAGCATGAAGTGAAATGATTTCATAGTGGAGCTGTGTAAAATTTGTTATTATCGCCCCATTTTGGTGAGACTCAAAGGAGAGAACAATGCTTGAGCAATTTACCGAGTTTTTGCAATCCGAGTTAGATACACTCAGAGAAGAGGGGTTATATAAGGCAGAGCGAGTAATATCCAGCCAGCAGAAAGCAGCTGTCCAAGTGAAGGAAGGGGAAGTTATCAATTTATGTGCAAACAATTATCTCGGGCTTGCCAATCACCCCGCTTTAATTGCTGAAGGTCAGAAAGCACTGGATAAATATGGTTATGGAATGGCCTCTGTTCGCTTTATTTGCGGTACACAAACACCTCATAAAGCTTTGGAGAAAAGGATTAGCCATTTTCTCAGTAAAGAAGATACCATTCTTTATTCATCTTGCTTTGATGCGAATACCGGTTTATTTGAAACGTTGCTGGGACCAGAGGATGCCATTATAAGTGATGCTCTGAACCACGCCAGTATTATTGATGGGATTCGTTTGTGCAAGGCAGCACGGTTTCGTTATGCCAATAATGATATGAAGGATTTGGAAGAGCAACTCATTGCTGCCAAGAATGCGCGTTTTCGTTTGATTGCTACCGACGGTGTTTTTTCCATGGATGGTATTATTGCTAATTTACCCGCCATCTGTGAATTGGCCGAGCGGTATGACGCTATGGTCATGGTTGATGATTCACATGCTGTTGGTTTTATGGGCGAAACAGGACGTGGTACGCCTGAATATTGTGGTGTGGCAGATAAAGTTGACATCATCACCGGTACCCTGGGCAAAGCATTGGGTGGTGCTTCAGGGGGATATACCGCAGCCAATGCTGTCATTATTGATTGGTTGCGCCAACGTTCCAGACCCTATCTTTTCTCCAATACGTTGGCACCAATGATTGCTGATTGTTCAATTGCTGTTATAGACATGCTTGAAACCAGTAATGAATTAGGACAAAAACTAAAACGCAATAGCCAATATTTTCGCGAGGGCATGACTGAGCTTGGATTTACTCTGGTACCAGGTGAACATCCTATTATTCCTGTGATGTTAGGGGATGCAGCTTTGGCTGGCCGGATGGCAGAGCATTTACTCAAGCAAGGCATTTATGTGGTTGGGTTTTCCTATCCAGTAGTCCCGAAAGGGAAAGCAAGGATTCGTACCCAGATGTCCGCAGCACATGAATTGGAACATTTGGATAAGGCATTGGATGCGTTTGCTAAAGTGGGTCGAGAACTTGGAGTTATTTAATCACTTCAAGTTGCTGAGTTCTAATATTTTAAAATTAATAACGTCAATATAGCTGGTGTTATTAAATATAGGGGAGTTGCATGAAATCTCTAGTAAAAGCCAAACGCGAACCAGGTATTTGGATGGAAGATATTCCAGTACCTGAGTACAGTGTCAATGACGTGCTGATAAAAATTCATAAAACAGCCATCTGTGGAACTGATATTCATATCTACTCCTGGGATGATTGGGCGCAGGCAACCATTCCGGTACCTATGACAGTTGGTCATGAATTTTATGGCGAAATTGTTGAAGTAGGCCGTGAAGTAAAAGGGCTTAAAGTTGGTCAACGTGTTTCAGGAGAAGGACATGTTACCTGCGGTATATGCAGAAATTGCCGTGCAGGAAAGCGCCATTTATGCCGTAACACGTTAGGCGTAGGTGTTAATCGACCCGGTTGCTTTGCTGAATATCTGGCTATGCCAGCGTCTAATGTGGTGGTCTTGCCAGATAATATTAGCGGTGATCAGGCTTCAATTCTTGATCCCTTTGGTAATGCAACACACTGTGCCCTGGCATTCGATGTTGTCGGTGAAGATGTATTAATTACTGGTGCTGGGCCAATCGGTATTATGGCTGTAGCAATTGTACGTCATATTGGCGCACGCCATGTAGTTATCACCGATGTGAATGAATATCGCCTGGATTTAGCCCGTAAGATGGGGGCTACACGAGCAGTCAATATAAAACGTCAAGCAATTAAAGAGGTGATGACTGAGTTAGGGATGACCGAAGGCTTTGATGTTGGTTTGGAAATGTCGGGAAATCCTATGGCTCTAAATGATATGGTGAAAGCCATGAATCATGGCGGCCATATAGCGATGTTGGGAATCCCCCCACAGGAAACAGCGATTGATTGGAATCAGGTTATTTTTAAGGGCTTGGTTATCAAGGGAATTTATGGTCGAGAAATGTTTGAAACCTGGTACAAAATGATAGCAATGTTACAAAGTGGTCTAAATATAGAACCAGTCATTACGCATCATTTCCCAGTGGCAGAATATCAGCAGGGTTTTGAAATGATGGCTTCAGGGCAGTCAGGAAAAGTGATTCTGGACTGGTCTTAGGCTCTGTTACATGTCTACTATCTTAGTCGTTCTGCCTTGATTTTCTGTGCCTCGTTGCTGGCAAATCAAGGCAGAATGTCTCGAGCTGGAGAAATGTAGCAGTTCCTGTATTAAGTTTTTTATGGGTATTAACAAGTCAGTTGTAATGACCGCTTGAGAAAATAACATGTTTGGGTTAACGTCTGCCCATTTTTAGTGGGATGGAGTGTGTATGTCGCAATATATTTTTACTATGAACCGCGTGAGTAAAATCGTTGATAATCAACGATTTATTTTGAAAGATATTTCCTTGAGCTTTTTCCCGGGCGCTAAAATTGGTGTGCTTGGTTTGAATGGTTCGGGTAAATCTACTTTATTGCGTATCATGGCAGGCGTTGATCAACAATTCGAAGGGGAAGCGAGACCACAACCAGGTATTAAGATTGGTTATTTGGCGCAAGAGCCTGATCTTGATTTAGACAAAACTGTACGAGCCGTTGTGGAAGAGGGCGTGGCTGAAATTAAAGCCAAATTGACTCAGTTTGATGAGATCAGCATGCGTTTTGCCGAGCCGATGGGCGATGATGAAATGAATGACTTGCTGGCTAAACAGGGTGAGCTGCAAAATGAAATTGAGGCCTGTGGTGGTTGGGATTTGGATCGTAGATTAGATATTGCTGCTGATGCACTCCGCTTACCTGATTGGGATGCCAAAATCAGTCTGCTTTCTGGAGGGGAACGCCGGCGTGTAGCATTGTGCCGTTTATTATTATCCAATCCAGACATGTTGTTATTAGATGAGCCAACTAACCATCTGGATGCTGAAAGTGTTGCTTGGCTTGAGCGTTATTTAGAAGAGTTCCCTGGTACGGTGGTTGCAATTACCCACGATAGATATTTTCTTGATAATGCCGCTGAGTGGATTTTGGAACTTGATCGAGGCGAGGGGATACCCTATAAAGGAAACTATACTGCCTGGCTTGAGCAAAAAGAGGCCCGCTTGGCCATGGAGGATAAACAGCAAGCGTCACATCAACGAGCCATAAAAGCCGAATTAGAGTGGGTTCGTACTTCGCCTAAAGGACGTCATGCCAAAAATAAAGCCCGTCTTGCACGTTTCGAAGAGATGAATTCCAAGGAATTCCAAAAGCGTAATGAAACCAATGAGCTCTATATTCCACCAGGTGATCGTTTAGGTGATTTGGTCTTGGAAGGAATAAAACTAAGCAAGTCATTTGGCGATCGCCTGTTAATCGATAATCTGAGTTTTCAATTACCTAAAGGTGGCGTGCTTGGTATTATCGGTCCCAATGGCGCGGGTAAATCGACTTTCTTAAAAATGATTACTGGACAAGAAAAACCTGATGACGGTGAGATTCGTGTCGGTGATACAGTCAATTTGGCTTATGTCGACCAGATGCGCGATCATCTAGATGATAACAAAACGGTTTGGCAAGAAATTGCAGACGGACATGACATCATGCAGGTAGGTTCTTTCCAAATGCCTTCACGAGCCTATGTTGGACGCTTTAATTTTAAAGGTGCAGACCAACAGAAGAAAATGGCACAGTTATCAGGTGGAGAGAGAAACCGTGTCCATTTAGCCAAACTACTTAAGCGCGGTGGAAATGTATTATTGCTTGACGAGCCAAGTAATGATCTGGATGTAGAAACGTTACGTGCACTGGAAGAGGCCATTTTGAATTTTCCGGGCTGTGCGATTGTCATTTCACATGATCGTTGGTTTTTAGACCGTATCTGTACACATTTAATGGCTTTTGAAGGTGATTCGCAAGTCGTTTTTGTTGAAGGAAATTACAGCGATTATGAAATGGATAGGAAGCGGCGATTGGGCGATGAAGCAGATAGACCGTCGCGTATTAAATATCGTCGTTTAAAATCTTGATACAGAGTTGGCAGCAATTTATAAGTTAAATTGCTGCAGTATAAGTATAAAGGTAATTCAAAGTGTATTTTTCTGTGTTATCCTTGCTGCCTGTAAATTTATAGCGCTGTTTAATTTCTATAACTAGGAATTCAAGATAGCGATAGGTTAACAGTCTGGATGTGTTAATAAACTTAAGAGAGAATTTTTTACCATGAAGAAGTTGTTGTGGGTTTGCTTATTAGGCCTTGGGCTTTCCGGTTGTTTTATGGATACCTGCGATGAGTCTTGTTTTATTACTGATGATAATGGTTATGTCCATAAGACAACCCACTATTTAAATGATAAACGTGGCCGAGATTATTTTCCTATAAAAGCACCCGCAACAGGGAAAAAACAATTTATTTTTGATCCAAAAGCGTTTGCTTGGGCAGCTTATGATCCAGAGGGTAATCGAGTGATGACTGGAGCTGCTTCAGGAGGAAAAGATTTTTGTGAAGATGTGGGGCAGCCTTGCCGTACTGTGACCGGTACTTTCCATGTCTACAATAAACGCGGAATTGATTGCCGTTCCGGTGAGTATCCGGTAGAAACAACGGGCGGGGCAAAAATGCCTTATTGCATGTACTTCAACCGCGGTTTTACTATTCATGCTGCTTATGAGGTTCCCTATGCGAACTCAAGCCATGGTTGTATTCGCGTACTTCCCAGTGCAGCAAAATGGCTCAATGAGCAATTTGTTACTGTGGGAACACAGGTTACTGTGCTTTCGTATACCAATGAGAATGGCTCCAACCACTAGGGACTGTTACATTTCTAACTATCTTGGCGCTTATGGCTCGATAGGCTGTGCTTCGCTGCTCACATACTACTATGTATGCTCCGCTTGCGATGCTCGCCCATCAAGCCATAAGCACTCAAGC
This sequence comes from Legionella feeleii, assembly GCF_001467625.1. Classification (GTDB taxonomy): domain Bacteria; phylum Pseudomonadota; class Gammaproteobacteria; order Legionellales; family Legionellaceae; genus Tatlockia; species Tatlockia feeleii. The sequence goes on along the minus strand of NZ_LNYB01000004.1, from coordinate 66,624 downwards.
TAGCGAAATGTAAACAGACCCTCTTACTATCTTGGCGCTTATGGCTCGATAGGCTGTGCTTCGCTGCTCGCCCATCAAGCCATAAGCACTCAAGCAAGCGAAATGTAACCAGCCCCCTCCCATATTTCCTACCTTACCTTGGCACTTCATTGTTTACCTACTAATAGGTATGCTCTGCTGCGATGCTCGCAAATCAAGCCATAATCACTCAAACTGGCGAATATAAACAGCCTCTAAGCTTGCATTTTAAATCTTAAATCAATGACATCGGCATTAATGCGGATTTTTCCTGTGGTAAAGGGAAGCGATTGATTATTAAGCGTTATGCGATTACCAATAGTCGTGTTGGAAAACACATGGCCGTAAAGAAGTTCCAAGCTCGCTTCTTTATTAAAATGGTAGTCAGTTGCTAAGCCAATAAAATATTGAACATCAGAAGGAAAATTAATGGTTCGGAGAGGATCGCGCTCTGGACCATCATCGATGAGTCCAATTAGTGTAAATCCCAAACTCTCTTTGTACTGATGGTGTATTGCTGCTGAATAAGCCCATGACTCCTTATATTTCATAGTAAAGGTAAAGTCTTTATTCACTGGAGGGCGAGCAGCTGTATTGCGAATGCGAGCATATTGATTCGCGTTCCATTCACTGCGGAAAGCTTGTAAACTCGCAAGCCAGGTTTGGCTGAAAAGGTGTACGTAATTGAATATGGTAGTTGCTGGCATACGGAAATTAAAGCTAAGCGCGTTATTAACATCGCCGTCGAATAAACTTTCCCCACGTGTTTTTTGTTTAATAGAGGAATAGTAAGCAATACCAAAAAAATTGGTTTGATTGGCTATATAATAAAGACCAGTATCATAGCCTACACCAAAACCGGAGGTACGATTGATTAAGGTTGCGTAATCAGTTTGGTTGATGGGTAAGGCCCAATTTGTTTCATTATTCTTTAGAAAATTAAAATTTAAGCCGCCTCCAAAATATAGTTGCGGATAAATATTTAAAGAAAAACGTGGGCTGACATCAACGTCAGTCATCAGTGTTTCAGTTGCGGCATAGCGAGTAAATGCTTTTCCCCCATAGACCAGGTTGGAATGAAAAGGCTCTGTCACATCAACACCAAGAACTATCTTCTCGTTTGCGCGAGTTGCAATGCGTCCAAAAGGAAGTAAGCTTACTCGCCGCGAGTGGACGATGCCACTATCATATTGAAAGGTATTGAGATTTAATACGTTGCCTTGAAAACCAATGTCGGCATAAAAACTAGTCCCCCCAATAATGAATTCATTTTTTTTAACTTTAAATAATTCTGCCGGATTGTGATAGCTCAACCCAGCAAAGTATTGCAGCACATTTGCCGATGCGTTGACGCTGGTAAAGCACAGCAGAATCGCGAATTTGTAGCGCATGATTATCCTAATCAAAAAGACGTACAGGTATATCAAATATATCTGTACGGCACTCTATTCACGTTAATTAGATTTCGTCGTACTAGCTGGCGATGTTATGGTATTTGTTGTTGGGGTCGTTTGAGCACTACCTTGACCAGAAGATTGGCGAGGTGTTGCAATCATTTGCATGATACCGAGATCACCCGAAATTTTCCGTCCGACAACTAAATTAATTGTAAGTGGTTGAGTTAATTTTTCCTTATCATTTTGATAAACCACTTGCAAAGGCAGAACCACTTTCCATTGGTTTTCTTTAAGCTCAGTAATGGTCGGTGTACCATTGACCATAGAGCTCACCATGAGTTGTTGTGATTTAATTGCATTGAGATTACCTGATTTTTGTAAGGCATCATTAAACCCTTGCCATCCTTGATCGGTATAACATGATTTTAAAGTTAATAATTGTTTATCAAGGGTGTTGTAATCAAAATCAAATGACTGTGCCGCAGCTTTCTCCGCCCATTTTAATACTAGCGATTGCTCAATGTGGGTTGTTTCTGCAGGGATACGGTAGTTACAGTCAATGGGTTGTGGTGGTGTAACAGGAGTTACTTGCATGGGCGTTTTTGCTGGTGTAGTTGCAGTAGTTCCTGCGGGTATTACTGTCCCCTGCGATACAGGAGCTGGTGTACCTTGTAGTGCAGGAGTAGGCGTACCCTGTGGCGCAGGAGTAGGCGTACCCTGTGGCGCAGGAATAGGCGTACCCTGTGGCGTAGGAGTAGGCGTACCCTGCTGCGTAGGAGTAGGCGTACCCTGTGGCGCAGGAGTAAGTGTACCCTGTGGCGCAGGAGTAGGTGTACCCTGTTCTGTTTGGGCTGGTGCGGTTTGAGAGGCAGAAGGTTGCACTACTGCAGGCGATCCCAGTGTGGCAGGTCCTGGTTTTGCTTGTAGGGCGTCGCCAGGGTTACTGTTCGCGGGTTGAACACTATTCTCAGCATAGATTGTTGTACATAAAATAGTCATCAATCCTGCGCATAGCATGGATTTTTTCATTAATAACACTCCTTTAATAATAATCCAACAACTCTGCCACCAGGCTGGCAGCCAGTCGTGCGGTTTTTTGCTCTTGGTCCAGAGGGGGAGAGAGCTCAGCTACATCAAGACTTATCACTTTGCCAGTTTGTAAGATGTATTTCAACAGGGCTAATGCTTGCCATGGTGTTATACCTAGGGCTTGTGGTGCACTGACCCCTGGTGCAAAGCATTCGGCAAATACATCCAAACAAATCGTTAAATAAATGTATTCATGCCGTAAAAGAAACGTGTCCAGGAAAGCGAGTTGCCAGGCAATATCCTCATTATGGATTTGCTCTGCGCTAAGATAAGACACTTTCAATTCATCGGCAGTAGCAAACAAACTCGCTGTATTAGCAATATACTGGATTCCTAAACAACAGTAGTCAAAGGGTAGCCGATTTTGTTGACAATATTGGCTGATTTGGCGAAAAGGGGTTCCTGATGTAGCGTAATGCCCTTCTTTTAAAGGACGCAGATCAAAATGAGCATCAAAATTAATAATACCTATTCTGGGATAATGAGCAGCCAAGCCAGAAAAATGCGGCCATGCAATTTCATGTCCACCCCCGAAAGCCAAGGTTTTATAACCCTGTTGATGACAAGCCGTCATTAAGGTTGCGAATTGTTGTTGAGCAGATTCCAATTGCTCTTGCTCACAGACGATATTACCTATATCGGTAAACTGCTTGTCGAGATTGCAGGACAGTTTTGCTAATTGTTCACGCAATTTAAATGGACCTAATTTTGCTCCAGTACGACCTTCGTTACGTCTGATCCCTTCGTCACTACAAAATCCCAGCATAATCAGGTTTTGTTGTTTATCATGTAGAGGTTGGGAACGCAGATCGATACAATGCACACGTTGGAAGAAACGTTCCCCAGGCAAGCTATCTTGACGTCCTTGCCAAATAGATTGCTCGGTTGGTTCGTAATTTTTTAGGTTTGCAAACATAGTCAATTTCAAAGCAGAAATTTGTTATAGGGATAATATATCTTCCTGTCTATGATAATGTCACTGTAATTATTTCTTTATTCTAAAATCGGTGCCAATCCTAAGCAGGTCTGTTATTATCGGGCCTAATTTTAAGAGTAGACTTCTTAGGAATTACAGCATTGAAGCACAGCTTCGTCGAAACGGTGCTCATGTACCGATGTGTACGCTCCGGCTCTGCGCGCCGTTTCTCCTCGCATTGCTCTCCTGCAACGCGTTTGCGAAAGAAGTCTAGTGTAGTTCGGTATTCTTCTCTGAAGTTCACGAAGTGGTGATTTTAAGTTCTCATAGCTCTTGTGTATTGAGGCCTATAAAATCGATGTTTGCTGGATTAGACGCGAATAGCCAAAGATTAAGCTAGCTGGAGAAATATCATGTTTGTGATTACTGGTGGAGGGAGTGGAATTGGACGGGCTCTGGCTCATGCATTGGCGGCTCGACAAAAGCAGATTTTAATTGTAGGACGACGCGAAGAGGCTTTGGTAGAAACGGCAGCCTATTCTCCTCAAATTAGTTACCTTGTTGCAGATGTTTCTACGGGTAAAGGACGCCGAGAAATTGTTGCCCATATAGAACAAATTCAAGTTAATGTGCTTGAGGGGTTGATCCACAATGCGGGTGTTATTGAGCCGATTATGCCTGTTGCTACTATCGATGAAGCTTCCTGGCAGCAAGTTCTTGCTACTAATCTCAATGCCCCTTTATTTTTAACGCAGATGTTGCTTGCCAAATTAGAACAAGGTCGTGTATTGCATATCGGTTCTGGTGCAGCTCATTTCCCAGTTGCAGGTTGGGCTGCTTACTGTGTGTCCAAGGCTGCTCTAGCTATGCTCACTCGTTGTTTACAATTAGAAAATCAAAACCTGGCTTTTGCCAGTGTGATGCCTGGGATTATTGATACCGACATGCAGGCAACCATTCGACATGCTCAGTGTATGGATGAGGAAAAACGTGATTTTTTCAGGGTTCTCAAGCAAGAAAAGCGTCTCTTATCCACTACCACTGTAGCAGATTTTTTAATATGGTTATTAATCGATGTTGATAAAACACACTATGTAGCCCAGGAATGGGATATCTATGACAAAAGTCACCACCAACAATGGCTCAGGGCATCGCAACAAGTGCCTGATTGGGAGTAAACATGCAGGCATGTGACCGCTTATTATCAAATGCAACGACAATTGATGCACAAGGTAAGCAACTCGAAAATCAGGCGATTGCTATTAGCAAAGGAATGATAGTTTGGTGTGGCGCCATGAGTGATTTACCTGCTTCTTACTTGCAACAGGCCACTGTGACTGAAGACTGTCGTAATTTATTGATTACGCCGGGCTTGATTGACTGTCATACTCACTTGGTATATGCCGGTAATCGTGCTGATGAATTTAAGCAACGGCTTGAAGGAAAAACTTATGCTGAAATTGCGCGCGCCGGGGGAGGAATTTTATCGACTGTCAGACAGACGCGTGCTGCTTCTGAAGAAGAGCTGTTTCAACAATCATTACCCAGAATGTTGGCTTTACGGGCAGAAGGAGTAACTACCGTTGAGATTAAATCGGGTTACGGTCTAGATTGGGATAATGAGCTTAAAATCTTGCGTGTGGCCAGGCGTTTGGGGGAAGTGGCTGGTCTGCGAGTAAGGACTACTTTTCTAGGGGCTCATGCGGTGCCGCCAGAATATAAAAATAATGCCCAGGCTTATGTCGATTTTCTTTGCCAAGATATGTTGCCTGCTATAGCGGAGATGAAACTGGCTGATGCGGTAGATGTATTTTGTGAATCAATTGGTTTTACCTTGGCTCAAACCGAACAGTTATTTACTAAAGCAAAGGATTTGGCTTTATCCATTAAGTGCCACGCAGAACAATTGTCTAATCTTGGAGCGACAAAATTGGCTGCCAGCTTAGGGGCTCTGTCTTGTGATCATTTAGAGCACCTGGATCGCGAAGGAGTTGCTGCAATGGCTAACAATGGAACAGTTGCTGTCCTATTGCCGGGAGCTTACTATTTTTTACGTGAGACCGTCAAACCGCCTGTAGCTTTGCTGCGTGAAATGGGGGTGGGTATAGCAATTGCTACCGACGCTAATCCAGGCTCATCACCTACGACCTCATTATTGCTAATGCTCAATATGGCCTGTCAGTTTTTTGGCCTAACAGTACCAGAGGCTTTAATGGCTGTCACGTATCAAGCGGCGAGAGCACTTGCTCTGGAGCAGGAGACAGGTTCTCTTGCAGCTGGAATGACTGCAGATTTAGTCCGTTGGTCAATACAGGATAGTGCCTCACTTTGTTATCACTTTGGTTATCCTATACAACACAGTACAATGGTAGCGGGAAATTGGTTAAGGGAATTTGAGGGAGTACAACGATGAAGAAATTTATTATAAGTCTGTTAGGGCTGAGTTATTTCTTATTACAGAGTTTGGTTTGGGCTGTACCGCCAAAGACAATAATCATCAAAAAAGAAACTGCTGATTTTGATCTTAGTATTAGGTATCCAGAAGGATTTCCAGATGAGGAAGTGGGTGAAAGGATAAAAGCGTTTATAGCTGAAAGCCAAAAGAGTGCAGCCGCTCTTGAAGCACCTGATGTGAAAAAGACAGGTGATACTCTTGGAAAAAGTAGTTTATATATTGATTATAAAATAGAGTTTCAAAATAAAAATGCGTTAAGTATCTTGTTCTCCGTATCGGCTTACAGTCAAGGTGCCGCACATCCCAGTAATTCTGTAAAAACGTTCAATTTTATCCAAGGCCAATCAGTGACGTTGGATCATTTGTTTGTGCCAAATAGTAATTACTTAAACCAAATAGCCACTATATGCCGTAAAGCGTTAGGGAAGAAAAAAATGACCGATCGGGATTGGTTAATAAAAGGAACAACGGCAACCCAAGAAAATTATAGAAATTGGCATTTTACACAAGATGGTTTAGCTATTGTGTTTGATACTTATCAAGTCGCGCCTTATTTTTACGGTCCACAAACAGTAAAAATTTCTAAATCTGAACTCAAAAACTGGTTACGTCCTGATGTAACCAAAGCAGTATGGGGTAATCAATGAGTACATTTGTTCCGTTTATCAAAGCGGATGAAAAAATTGCTGAATTAACTATTCGTAGTATTATCTTGGCAATTATTTTGACGATCATTTTGGCCTTGTCTAATGCTTATCTGGCGTTAAAGTTAGGTATTTTAACTTCGGCTTCTATTCCTGCAGCTATTATTTCCATGGGTATTTTGCGTTTGTTTAAAAACTCTACCATTCTGGAAAATAACGCAGTCCAGACAGCCGCTTCTGCGGGCGAAGCGGTTGCTGGAGGTATTGTGTATACCATTCCAGCATTGATTATTATTCAATACTGGGATGGTTTTGATTATCTCACTAATTTTTTTATTGCTGTCTGTGGCGGTATTTTGGGCGTTTTATTCTCCATTCCTCTTCGTCGAGTTTTAGTGAATGAACCCGTGCTAAGATTTCCGGAAGGTCGGGCTATTGCCGAAGTATTGAAGTCATCAGCAGAAAAAGCGGGTATTCGAGATATTTTTCTCGGTGGGGCGGTAGGTGGGGTGCTGGAGCTCTTCCAAACGGGTTTTAAAATCATTGCAAACAGTTGGAGTTTTTGGTTTTCGATCAAGCGTTCACTATTAGGTTTTGGTGTGGGATTTTCTGCAACGATGATAGGGGCCGGTTATTTAGTCGGACATGAAATGGCTTTGAGTATTTTCTTGGGGGCTATTATTTCCTGGCTGATAGCCATGCCGATTGTTAGTCAATTTTATCCAGAGTTTCTTACCCATTATCCTGCACAAAAAGCGGCTACTTTTCTCTGGAACAGTGAAATGCGTTATTTAGGGATTGGAGCAATGCTTTTTGCCGGTACCTGGACTTTCTTGAAATTAATAAGACCTCTACTTAAAAGTATGCGGATTTCTTTCCGTGCTTTTATGTCTAAAAGTCATCAAGAAACGCAATTGCCGCGCACGGATAAAGACATTCCTATGCCCTTTATTTTAATTGGCGTAACGCTTATGTCTGCTATTTTATTTTTGTTTTTTCAATTTATTTTCCCTTTGGAGGAAATCGGCCTGGACGGTGATTTCGCCCCTACTTTAGTGTTTGGCGCAGTACTCTATGTTCTGATCATTGGTTTTTTATTCTCGGTTATTACAGGCTATTTTTCAGGTATGGTAGGTGTCACAGCGAGTCCTGGTAGTGCAATAGTTATTGCCGGGATGCTATTTGCAGCCTGGATATTGCTGACGATGATTAACAACCTTTTACCGTTACCTTTTAGCGTTAACCAGATTAAGGCAGCAGAGGCAATCACAATTATTATTGGTTCGGTGGTAACAGGCATTGCCGCCATTGCCAACGATAATACGCAAGATTTGAAAGTGGGACAATTGGTTGGCGCGACTCCGTGGAAGCAGCAGGTTATGCTTTTACTAGGGGTAATCGTTTCTTCCTTGGTGATACCACCTGTCATGCAATTGATGTTTGATGTCTATGGTATTGCAGGGGTTATGCCTCATGATGGTATGGATCCTGGCCAGTCACTGCCCGCACCAACCGCTGCATTAATGGCGGCAATCACTGAAGCAGTATTTCGTAATACCTTGCCTTGGACGATGATGTTTATCGGAGCGGCAGTTATTCTCGCGCTTATTTTTTTCATCTATGTCGTTAAATTAGATCGTTATGTCAGACTTTCTATATTAGGCGTTGCTATAGGAATGTATTTACCAATCGCTTCTTCTTTTCCTTTATTTCTCGGCGGAATGATTGCAATGGTCACGCAGTGGCGTCTTAGTAAAAAGAAGCTTTCTGATGAAGAAGGTCAGCTACGACGGCAAAGGGGTGTGTTGATTGCATGTGGCTTAGTAGCAGGTTCAGCATTGGTTGATGTTTTATTAGCTATCCCATTCTCTATTTTCCATACTCCCAATGCGTTAACCATGGTAGGAAAAAATTGGCAGAATTATGGAATCATGTTAGGTATTGTCTCGACCTTGATACTCGCATATTGGATAGAGCGTCGTGTTTGTGGAAAAAAATAAAGTATAGCCCCTAATCGGGGCTGTTATTTTATTAACGAGATTAAATCTTAGGATAGAACTAAAAAAGACTGGGTATTAAATAGTAAACAATGCTAGTGATAAAGAAAATAATGCTAAGGGTTTTAAAAAAGACAGGAAGATCCAAGGCAGGATCCGGTTTAAGGTGATAACTATATGCTCCAATCAGGCCACAGGCAGAACCAAGAAAAAAGCCACCCATCACATCAGTTAGCCAATGAACTTTTAGTATTAGACGTGCTATAGATTCCGCTAAAATCAAACAAAAAATGGTCATTGTTAACCACCGACTCGATTTAATCTTGGGACTCACAACTGCCAGTATAAAAATTAAATAGGCTGAGCACAGGGCGACATGACGACTTGGGAAAGCAAAGCTCTCTATAACACCATGCTCTTCAGGCCGGGGAATGGGAAAAAAATTCTTGAAGAGGAACGCTATAGTAGCTGCTAAAACAATGACAAGAAAAAAATGCACGGCAAGTCTTCTCTGTGCTTGAAAAAATAAAAATAGACTGGTCACTATCAGTGCTGGGACAACTATATATTTGTTTCCTAAAATAGAAAGAAAAGTAGCAGCGAGAGTGAGGTCAGATGTTTTTATCGTCTCAACGGTGCGATGCACATACGTATTAAGAAAGAGATAGGGACCGTGCCACGCGACAATTGCGGTTAAGCAAAGAAATAAAAAAAGGCATATAATAATGCCCAACAGATAATAAGACTGTCGGTTCTGGGTATTGCGTATCACAGTAATCCTTAAAAGCCAATTTACATTTATAAATTACATTGTCTGTTAGAACAACTACAAAGATAACAGTAAAAGGTTATTATAAGCTTGTAAATCTTAATTTCTTTCGACTTCGAATTGGACTTCTTACATTACCTGCGTATTTTGTTTCGTGCAGGTGGAACGTTTCGAACGGAGGTTAGCACCGCAATGCAGCAATAGACCAGGATGCCGATTAGCGAATGCGAGCAACATTTAAAATGCAAATTTTAGCGAAGAGCATGCAGTGGATAAAAAATGAAATTAGAGGATGGTTCCTCTTGCTTGGCATTATCGTATTAATACCCTTTGCTGTTCTTTTCCTGCTTACTGAGAATTCCTATTGGTTAGAAATATCGGTCTTAACGATGTCAACGTTAATCGTTGAGGAAAAATTGCAGCTTACTGTCTTGGGTGTATTACTGCATGGGTTGGCAATAATGTTCTTATTTTATTTATTATTTTTTACCCAAGAGCTGCCTATACTTTTTATTTTAAGTAGCACTTTGTCAGCTACAGCGATCGTATGGATAGCCTGCAAAGGTGATAAGTTACGGACACTGGGGAATTGGACATTTATTCCAGCTATCATTCTCTCCATAGAACTCGCTTCTGAAATGAAACCAGTCTTTTCCTTATACAGTCTCACTCATTTAATTCCTTATTTAATAGTGGCCTTGATTCCCACTTTAGCCATTACCTTGTTTAATCAAATAAAATTTTATCAAGAGAGGAGAGGTTATCAATTTTTGCAACTCTCGTATTTATCTGATTTTGGCGCGAAAAAAAATAATGCCGAAAGCATGATCGCAATGGCTTTGGGTGTCGGCGTTTCAGCATTTTTAGTTCAATATATTCCGATGCAAAATGGTCAATGGATGATTTGGGGAGTTGCAAGTGTGATTACGGGAGAAATCAAAACAACGCCTCGTAAGTTCCACCAGCGTCTGACTGGTGTTTTAATTGGTGTTCCAGTAGGTATTCTACTTGGCCAATTTGTTGTTCCTTCTACGCCTTTTAACTTAACGCTTACTACGGTTGCACTGTTTTTAACGCTGGTAGCCTTTCGGCGTTATATTATCGCTTACACGCTACGTTGTGTCTTCGTTGCAACAGTGGTGATGTTGATTACGCACTCAAGAGCAATCGCTTTTGAACGCCTTTCTCACGTGATTATTGGTGGTTTGATAGGACTGGCGTGTGTAATGCTGTGCCATTTTTTAAATAGGACTTACGCAAAACTTCGATCGCTTCGTTAAAATTGCTTTTAATTCGGTCATTTAGTTAGGCTAAAGTCCCCCATTAAAATCAAATGTTACCTTGACCTTCGACGTTTTTCGTAAGTCCTTTGCTATTTAATTTTAAATAGTATTATCTTATTGCAGAAGCGTTTTAAATTTTTCTAGCTCAGTTATGACCTCATTACACTGCAAACCCTGGCAAATATAAGCACACGTTTTTTCCTGTGGCTTTTTTGTAGCAAGGGCTTGGGGAAGATTTAGCGCGTCATTGGGTATGGCAAAGGTATAAGGCTTACGTGGCCGAGCATATTCCCACCAAGATTTAATTTCATCTTGTTTGCCACGAATAATAACCATTTGCGGTGGGGTTAAATAATTGCTTAACCCTTGTAGTAAACTGCAGTGTTCTGCTGGAAACTGCATTAAAGCAGCCCAGGCGGCCTGCAACGTTTTTTCTGCGGCGGTTAAATAGCGTGGTTCACCTAATAAATGACCAAGAGTTAGCAACGCGCTAACGAGAATCCCATTTCCAGCAGGTATTGCTTCATCAGTCATTGTTTTGGGGCGATATAATAATTTTTCATGATTGTCGGCGGTAAAGAAGAATCCTCCAGCCACTGGATCAGAAAAATGTTCTAATACACTATCAGCCAGTTCGATAGCAAATAATAAATGTTCAGTACGCCAAGAGATGGTCAACGAAGTGAGTAGCGCATCAATTAAAAAAGCGTAATCATCCAAATAGGCTTGAAGATAAGCGTCACCATCTTTATAACTGGCTAGTAATTGTTGTTTAGAATAAAGTTTTTCTTTAATGAAGTGAATTGCCCGTTCAGCAGAGTTCAGGTAGTGCTGCTCGGCCAAATAATACCCGGCAAGTAACATACCTTTAATCATTAAGCTATTCCATGAAGTCAAAATTTTTTCATCACGAAAAGGTTTTGGTCGTTGATTACGTTTGGCGAGTAGTTTCTTTTTTGCTGTGGACAGCAGTTTTTTAGTATCTGCCATGGAGAGGCTTAACTGTTTACTGACTTTTTCTAAAGGCTGCGCCACATAGAAATGCCAATATTGTTCAAAATTAGGTGTTTGTTTTAAACCAAAATAATGACTCAGGACAGCATATTCTTTTTCAGTCAGTTCAGCCTGAATCTCTGTTTTGTCCCAACGATAAAACTTTCCTTCTTCCCCTTCAGAGTCTGCATCGAGACTGGAGTAATATCCTCCTTCGGAAGATTGCATTTCCTCAATTACCCACTCGGCGGTTTCAGCAGCAATGTCGTGGAAAAATGCCTCTGCGTAATGTTGGCCGGCAATGGAGTAGAGCGTTAATAATTGTCCATTATCGTAAAGCATTTTTTCAAAATGAGGGATGTTCCATTTTTCGTCAACCGAATAGCGATAAAAGCCCCCTGCTAATTGGTCATAGATACCACCTTTTGCAATATGCGCCAGAGTGGCTGAAGCAAGGGGTGAATGATGGTCTAGTAAATAATCAAGTTTAGGTGCTTGAGGAAATTTGGGAGCGACACCAAATCCACCGTGATTGGCATCATAACTTGCAGTCAGATTATACAGAGCGAGCTCTAAGGGACGATTGGTTAAAACGGAATTGGTCGGGCTATGGTATTGTTGCTGCAAGATTTTTTTTAATTGCTTTGCTTGTTCTTGGATATCCTGTTGTTGATTGTTATAGATCGCCGTAACGAAGTGCAAAATTTTTTTAAAGGCGGGTAATTGATAATGGTCTTCGCGAGGAAAATAAGTCCCACTGAAAAAAGGGGTAAGGTCAGATGCCAAAAAAATTGTCAGAGGCCAGCCACCGTGTTGTTGGCTTAAAAAATAATGGGCTGTTTGGTAAATTTTGTCCAAATCGGGTCGCTCTTCTTTATCTACCTTTATATTAATGAAGCTTTTATTCATCTCTAAGGCGGTTTCTTCGTCTTCAAAAGATTCATGGGCCATAACATGACACCAATGGCAGGCAGCATAACCTATAGAAAGCAGAATCGGCTTATTTTCTTCGCGTGCTTTATCAAAGGCTGCTTTTCCCCAAGGATACCAGTCTACAGGATTATGGGCATGTTGTTGTAGATAAGGGCTTTTTTCGTGAATCAGGTGATTTGCTTTTTGTTCCTTGACCATACTGAAATCCCGAATTAGGGTAAGGGTAAGCATGCCTGGGTAACAAGAAGATGTAAAGGCAGAATCCATTCTTGTCATGTTAGTTTTGATCTGTTTTCTAAAAGGTTTTGAACTTTGCCTGCTTGAGTTTTTAGGGCTTGTTATTCCGCGCATCGCTGCGCAGAATACAAGCCCTGAGAACCCTTGGCCCAACATGCTTCCATGACCAATACACTGTTGGGCGAAGCGCCAACCTGCCTAGAGTGTTTCTACCGTTTTTTTATGGTGTAACAACTTACTCTTGGTTAGTTTTGCCTGAGCTAATTTTTCTTGTTCTTTACTAATAATCTCAGCAGGTGCTTTGTCAGTAAATTTAGGATTACCAAGTTTACCTTCAGCAAGAGCTATATCTTTATCCAGTTTAGCAATTTCTTTTTCTAGACGAGATAATTCTGCTTGTTTGTCAATCAGGCCTGCCATAGGAATAAGTAACTCGAGCTCACCAACAACAGCAGAGGCTGAAACGGATACTGATTCATTCTTATCCATGCAATGGATATGAGTCAGTTTATTTAACGCAATTAATGTTCCATGATATTTTTTAATCCGCTCTTCTATTACCGGTGTTACATTTCTGAAATGTAAGGGAATTAATTTAGCAGGGGAAATAGTCATTTCACTGCGAATTGTACGGACAGATTGAATCACTGACTTTAACCAGGCTAATTCTTCTTCCACGCCAGGATTAATGAAATCCTTGTTCACCTGCGGATAGTGGCTTAGCATGATGGTTTCACCATTTTGGCTGGTAAGTTTGCTGGTACGTTGCCATATTTCTTCAGTGATGAACGGCATAATAGGGTGCAGGAGTTTTAAGATCTGATCAAGCACATGAATCAGAGTACGCCGAGTTCCTCGCTTCATCGCCGCCAAGGCATTATTGTCATAGAGCACGGGTTTTGATAATTCAAGATACCAATCACAATACTCATGCCAGACAAACTCATACAGCGTGTTTGTCAGTAAATCAAAACGGTAGGTTTCAAAATAATGATGGCACTGAGTAATAGTATGTTGCAGACGTGAAAGTATCCATTGATCAGCAGGGCTATACTGAAATGCTCCATCACCAAAATCGATCTGCTCCTCATCAGTATTAAGTAATACATAACGGGAAGCATTCCATAGCTTATTACAAAAATTTCTATAACCTTCAACTCGCCCCATATCGAAACGTACATTACGGCCGGTGGATGCTAATGAACAAAAGGTAAAACGAAGTGCATCAGTACCAAAAGCAGCAATGCCTTCTGGAAATTCTTTGCGGGTGGCTTTTGCTATTTTATCACGTACGGAAGGCAACATTAGATTGGAAGTCCGCTTTTCAATGAGTTTTTCGAGATCAATCCCATCAATAATATCAATAGGATCGAGGACATTCCCTTTGGATTTAGACATTTTTTGCCCTTCGCTATCGCGAATAAGGCCAGTAATGATGACTTCTTTGAAGGGTACTTTACCTGTAAATTTTAGGCCCATCATAATCATGCGGGCGACCCAAAAGAAAATAATATCAAAGCCAGTTACCAAGACTGACGTGGGGTAAAATTGTTCAAGCTCCGGCGTGCGTTCTGGCCAGCCCAAGGTAGAGAAAGGCCAAAGTGCAGAAGAAAACCAGGTATCAAGAACATCTTCATCTTGTTTTAAAGAGACGGATTCATCCAGGGAATATTTAAAGCGAACATCGTTTTCACTGTAGCCAACATAAACATGTCCATGGCTGTCATACCAGGCTGGAATACGATGTCCCCACCATAATTGTCTACTAATACACCAATCTTCAATATTTTCCATCCATTGAAAATACGTTTTAGACCAGTTCTCTGGAATGAAGCGGATTTCACCCTTTTCAACGGCTTCGATAGCTGGTTCAGCCAAAGGTTTAATTTTTACATACCATTGATCAGTTAAAAGCGGCTCAATGATAACATTCGATTTTTCGCCGCGAGGCACTTTTAATTTGTGTGGTTCAATTTTAACTAAGAGATCTGCTTTACCCAGGTCTTGAATAATGAGTTCACGAGCTACAAAGCGATCCATTCCCTGGTAAGGTAAGGGGGCGTTTTTATTGATGGTTGCTTTCTTCGTCAGGATGTTAATTGACGGCAAATTGTGGCGTTTACCAATTTCGTGATCATTAAAATCATGGGCTGGAGTAATTTTGACACAACCACTACCAAATTCCATATCGACATAGTCATCTGCAATAACAGGAATTGTTCTGTCACATAAAGGAAGTTGTAGCTGTTTGCCGATCAAATGTTGATAGCGGGGATCATCTGGATGAACGGCAACCGCTGTATCACCAAGCAAGGTTTCTGGTCGTGTTGTAGCGATAATAATCGATTCGTTTGAATCAACGACAGGGTAACGTATATGCCATAAACATCCATCTTCCTCTTCAGAAATAACCTCCAGATCTGAAACAGCTGTACCTAATTTCGGATCCCAATTTACCAGCCGGGTACCACGATAGATAAGCCCTTCATCGTATAATTGAACGAATACTTTTTGTACAGCAGCCGACAAGCCTTCATCCATGGTAAATCGTTCGCGCGACCAATCGACGGAAGAACCGATGCGACGCATCTGGCTGGTAATCTGATTTCCTGATTCTTCCTTCCAACGCCATACATGCCCTAGAAATTCCTCACGACCCATGTCTTTGCGGGATAATCCTTTGCTATCCAATTGGCGTTCCACAACGAGTTGCGTTGAAATTCCCGCATGATCAGTACCAGGTTGCCAAAGGGTTTTTGCGCCTTGCATACGTTTATACCGAATCAGGGCATCCATTAAAGTATGTTGAAAACCATGTCCCATATGTAAGCTGCCGGTTACATTCGGAGGAGGTAACATAATGCAATAAGCCTTTCCTTCGCCGCGCGGCTCAAAATAATGGTGGCTTTCCCATTTTTCATAGCATGCACGTTCTATCGCCTGGGGGGAGTAAGTCTTATCCATGATTTAACCTGTACTGGTGAAAATCGCGAATTCTAACATATTCAATGGCAATAAATCGATCGCTAAACGACCGATTATTCACCTTGGTATTGTCATTCTCATAACCCTAAACCTAGACTGGCTTATGAGAATCGCTTATTGCTGAAGGGGGAATTGTATTCTCATTATCGTAATCATGTCGGTGGTCAGCTGCAATATAAGTATACATAGTCGGTACAACAAAAAGAGTAAAGCAGGTACCAACGAGCAAACCTGTTGAAATCACCAGACCAATATCAAAACGACTGACAGCCCCAGCCCCTGCTGCGATTAATAGGGGGAGGACGCCAAAGACCATGGCTGCTGTTGTCATTAAGATTGGACGCAAACGAATGGCAGCCGCTTCCTCGACTGCGGCTCGACGATCAAGATTTTTTTCTCGTTGTAATTGATTAGCAAAGTCAACAATTAGAATGCCATGCTTACTGATCAAGCCAATTAAAGTAATTAATCCAACCTGTGTGTAAATATTAATACTTGCTGCTCCCAAATTAAGGGGGATCAATGCTCCACAAATGGACATCGGGACGCTGATTAGTACAATTAATGGGTCTCTGAAACTTTCATACTGGGCTGCAAGCACAAGGAAAATAACAATGATTGCCAGAAAAAAGGCAAAAATAAGCGCAGTACCTTCCTGAATAAATTGCCTTGATTGCCCGCCATAATCATAAGTAAACCCTTTAGGTAATAGCTTATCGGCTTGTTCTTTTAGAAAAGCCAAACCTTGTCCGAGCGTTGTACCTGGCATCATCACTGCCTGAATAGTAGCAGCGTTTAACTGTTGGAAGTGCGTTGCCGCATTAGGTTGTACTTTTTCTTTTGGCGTAACCACAGTCGATAAGGGTACCATGATGCCATTGGCTGAACGCACAAAAATTTGTCCTAATTGCTCGGAATTCAATCGATAACGTCTGTCTAATTGTGGAATTACCTGATAACTACGCCCTTGCAGATTGAAATAATTAACGTAATTGCCGGAAAGAGCAGTGGTTAAACTGCTACCGATCGCCTGCATATCTAATCCAAGATCAGAGGCTTTAGAGCGGTTAATTTGTAATTCAATTTCTGGTTGATTGAATTTAAGGCTGTTATCGATATAAATAAAAAGACCACTCTTGCGTGCCGCATCGATTAATTTATTGGATACTTCAAAGAGTGTTTGAAAATCATTGGTAGTCTTGATTACAAACTGAATAGGAGTACCACTACCGCCGCCAGGGAGAGGCGGGGGAATAACAGCAAATGATTTAAGACCAGCCACGCTGTCCAATTTTTCTTGTAAAGGCTGTTTTAACTGAAATTGGCTGCGTTTTCGTCGATCCCAGGCTTTAAGTACCATACCGGAAATAGGGGCACTCATATTAACTGTAAAATAATGTTCTGTTTCAGGAAAACTCTTATAGATCTCATCAAAAGGTTGAGTATAGGCTTCGAGGTAATTAATCGTCGCATATTGTGGTGCTGTTGATACGACAAAGAAGAATCCTTGATCTTCTTCTGGGGCCGTTTCTTCTGCGGTATGGCTATAGAGATAGGGCAGCATAATTAATACCACTGCAGCGAACAGCAAAATAATGATCCGCGTATCCAATAAGCTATGGAGAGCACGTTGATAACGGATTTTCAGGCGGTTAAATTTATCATCAAGAAAGTGAACAAAACGTCCGTTACTGATGTCTGCCGAGAGTATTTTAGAGCACATCATTGGGGTCAATGTTAATGCAATAATACCAGAGATAATTACGGAACTGGCCAAGGTGAATGCAAATTCCTTAAAGAGAGCACCTGTCAGTCCTCCCATAAATCCGATAGGGGCATACACCGCTGCCAAGGTAATGGTCATGGCAATTACAGGTGTTGCAATTTCACGAGCACCGATAATTGCAGCTTGGAAAGGCGTTTTTCCCTCTTCAATGTGTCGGTGTACGTTTTCAACAACTACAATGGCATCATCAACGACAAGACCAATTGCCAGAACGAAAGCAAGCAAAGTCAGTAAATTGATGGAGTAACCTAAAAATAACATGAAGGTACAGACACCAATCAATGACAAAGGTATTGTGACTACCGGAATAATAACTGAGCGTAAAGAACCTAAAAACAGGAAGATGACGATAATAACAATGATCGCGGCTTCAGCAATGGTTTGAATCACTTCTTCGATAGAGGCGCGAATAAAATCAGTGGCATCGTAGACAATAGTCCCTGATAAAGAAGGGGGAAATTCACGTTGAATAGAGGGCATTATCTTGCGTACATCGGTAATCACGGTCAGCGGGTTAGCGGTTGGTGTGGGTGTAATGGCGAGAAACACAGCCTTTTTACCATTAAACCGTACACTTGAATCATAGTTTTGTGAACCTAATTCTATCTTACCGATGTCACGCAGACGGATAATAGAGTTCTTGTTGCTTCTGACGATTAGTTGACTGAATTCTTCAGCATTATTTAAATCGGTTTTTGCAGTCATATTGATCGCAACATACTCACCTTTAGTATTTCCTGCTGCAGTCAGGAAATTATTACGAGCTAATACACTGGATACATCAGAGGGGGCTACATTCAAAGCAGCCATTTTGACTGGGTCGAGGAAAATCCGCATGGAGTAAGTCGCCCCACCCAAGATATCTGCTTTTGCCACGCCATCAACAGTTTGTAATTGTGGCTGTACAACACGGGTAGCGTAATCGGTAATTTGCTGCGGTGTCATATCAGGACTATCAAGGCTGATATACATCAATGGAGTCGAGGTATCGGAACTTTTAACAATAACCGGTTGTTGTGATTCAGGAGGCAATTGATTTAAGATTTGCTGCACCTTACTCATTACATCGGTAAAGGCAACCTGCGGATTAAAATTCAATTTAATCGTCAAGGTAATTGTACTTAAGCCCTGCGTGCTGGTTGAGGTCATGTAGTCGATCCCTTCCGCACTGGCAACAGCTGCTTCCAGAGGTGTCGTAATGAATCCGGCGATTAAAGCGGCATCAGCACCAGGATAAGCAGTAGTCACTGTGATAACCGTATTATCCATGCGCGGATATTGGCGAATTTGCATGGTTGAGATTGAATTCAGGCCAAACAAAAAGATCAATAAACTAATGACTGTGGCGAGAACCGGGCGTTTAATAAATATATCTGTAAAATTCATGCGTTATCCTGGAAAAACCTTCGTCGTTTTTGACGATATTGATCTCAGCCATGATTAAAATAATCATCGCCTGAAGGCAATCACTTGCCACTAAAAACTGTTATTGGCCTAAATTATCAGGGTCGCTGACATCATTCAGTTGTACACTATTATTAATGACCACAGGGGTACCATTTTGTAATTTCAATTCTCCTGAACTTACAACGAGTTGCCCCGCTTTTATTCCTTTTTTAATCACTGTGTAATTTCCTGCCTGTTCACCTGTAGTGACAAACACACGTTGGACTCGCAAAATATCCTTCCCTTCAGCATCTTTTTTACCGTCTTTATCTTTTTCGATCACAAAAACAGAGTTGCCATACAGACTGTAAGAAATTGCGGTAGAAGGTAAAACGATCATGTCAGGAATTAAGGGTTGTTCCACCGAAACAGAGGCAAACATACCCGGAATAAAGGTGAATTGGGTAATATGGTTTTTGGTGTTGAGCTCTGTGTTGCAATTGATAATTCTTTTTTCGCCAATTTTTTTGCCAAGCTTAATGAGCGTCGAATTCTCTGGATTGTCAGTTGCGGCAGCGGGGCAATTGGGCAGAGTAGCCTGTACCAGGATGTTATGAGTATTCGTATCGACCTTGGAGTTAATGGCGGTGATTTTTCCTTCAAAGATGGCATTAGGAAATTCTTCTACGCTAAATTGAATGCCTTGATTAATATGTAATCTCTTTAGCATCTGTTCAGGTAAATAAAATTCCAGGTAAAGGGGATCGAGTGATTGTAAGGTCACAATCGCGGTTTGCCCAGGTGTGATATATTGCCCTAAGTTAACTTGACGAATACCTAATAATCCTGAAAAAGGGGCGCTAATATGTTTTTGTCTTATTTGTGCTTCGGTTTTTTCGACATTGGCCTTTGATTGTTGCAAATTCGCTGTGGCTTCATCAACACTTGAACTGGGGGTTGCCCCTCGTCTAAATAAATCAGCTTGGCGTTTATAATTGAGTTCTCTTAGAGCCAGCTCTGCCAGATTAAATTTAAGTGTGGCCTGATCAACACTGTCATCAATATCAATCAGAGGTTTATCTTTCTCAAAATATTGGCCTGATTCAAAATGAATTTTCACCACGTTTCCAGATGCTTCAGAATTGACATCAACACCATTAATGGCGACAAAGTTTCCTACTGTTGCAATACGAGGTTCCCAGCTTTTTTGGATGGCTTTGACAGAGGATACACTGACGGCAGGAGGTTCATAGTTCGCAAAGAAGCGCTTAATCATAAAGCTTTTGAAGAGGTTAAACGCAATAATGCCTCCAAATACAACGATTAAAGCAATAATCATGATCTTCATGCGTTTTTTCATCTTCATTCCTCTGAACGGGCTAATGCTTAGGAACTTCCACTAAACCTCTACCTAATTTGGGGCTTAATATACCATAACTACTTGATAGATGAAGTAAGTAACTTCGTGATGTTTTGCAATTTTTCGATTACTGGGAATAGGGGCGAGCCTGGCTTGGCATAAATAATTGAATCGAAGCGCAATCAACAATTGCTAATTTGAACTGTCAAGAGATTGCCTGAAAATAGAGCAAATTATTTTTATCATGGTCACAAAAAAATCCTATTGACTAAAGACAACTCTTTGTTAACAATGGTCTCCACTCTATCTTAGAGTTAATTTGGAGTTCATGATGAAGCTTAAGTCACTGCTTTTTGTTAGTTGTTTAGGTTTGTTAACATCAGTTTATGCCGATAACAACCGGCATGTTCATCCACAGGCAAATGCCGATGCCGCAGAAGCCAAGTCCGTAATGAAAAGAGCCATGATGCCAGGCTATTGTGAAATAGAGGTAGTCAATGATGGCTATGACGATATACGTGTCTATGGCGTGTTCGACGATGGTACTTTACTGGAACCATTTAATATCTATCGTTATGAGCGTCCTCATTATATTAGTCTGCTGTATAGAGATGGGGATGGTGTAATGAGATGCCATGCTGGCATGCGTTTAGACATTAATACCTCTAGTGGATGGCGACTTGTTGCAAGAAGAGCTTATGTAGGTGAGACAGTTTATCCCTTCCGTTTTGGTAGAAAAGCCGAGGTGAAAGCACCACAGTAATTCCAAATTAATTTAAGTAGTAATTTATGAGCTGTAAAATACATAGAAGGCACGATTGTACAATCGTGCCTTTCTTTTTTTAAGTTGTTATACCTAAGAGGTCATTATGAAACGTTTGTTAGCGTTACTGCCTTTATTACCATCACTGGGTTCATGTACATTAGAAAATGACTATTATTACGATCGTTACTATGAGGCTCCTAGACCTTATTACCGCTACCATTCAACCCCATCGCCTTACCACCATTATCATCACCACGAAGACAGCGAGTCGCATTACCACGGGCATAGTTCGGCTATGCCTGAGTCAAGGGTACACGAACACCCTGACAATTATGGTAATGGCTATGTTTATGGCCACGATAGTGTAGAGGAAAGCCATATGCATGGTCATGACTAGTTCACTGTGCTGTGATATTCTTGGATAATTTCATTCCAAGAGAGCGGTATGTTAAGGATAATCAGAAAAATCCTGCTGATTTTTCCACTGCTGATTATGGTTGCTTGCTCTGCTACCCCAACGAGCGAAAGTACGGGACAATATCTTGATAGCGCAGCGGTAACTGCAAAGGTTAAAACGGAATTAGTTGATAAGTTAGGGACAAAAGGGTTTACGATTTCGGTCAGAACCTATAAGGGTGAAGTGCAATTGAGTGGTATTGTAAACAGCCCAATAATCAAGCAGCGCGCTGCTGCGATTGCAGCGAATGTTGATGGAGTCAGGCGAGTACGTAATTCTCTCTTGGTTGAATAACGAGAATTAATGGCTAAAGTAAGTATGAGCTACAAACCTGGCTGAGTAGCTATTATAATTATTTAATTATCGTCTAGATAGGGAATGTCTTTCCTACCTCCGTGCTTTAAGCAATTAGCCGAGGTCATGTGAAGTTACGTTTAATTACCGACAGGGTTAAGGATTGCTAATGTTTGATAAAAATTACACGATTGCAGGGTTTGATGATGCACTGTGGCAAGCAATTGAATCGGAGCGACAGCGCCAGGAAGATCATATCGAGCTTATTGCCTCGGAAAATTATGCCAGTCCACGGGTTCTGGAAGCACAGGGTTCAGTATTAACCAACAAATATGCTGAAGGCTATCCTGGTAAACGCTATTATGGTGGTTGCGAATATGTGGACATTGCAGAAAACCTCGCCATTAGCCGCGCCAAGCAATTGTTTGGTGCTGACTATGTAAATGTACAGCCGCATTCAGGTTCACAAGCCAATGCCGCAGTAATGATGGCGTTGCTTTCGCCTGGCGATGTTATTCTGGGGATGGCTTTACCGCATGGTGGGCATTTGACTCACGGCTCTAAAGTTAATTTTTCCGGAAAACTCTATGAAGCAATAGGCTATGGATTGGATCCTGAGACCGGTCTAATCAATTATGACGCCCTGGAAGAATTGGCAGTGACTCATCGTCCGAAAATGATTATTGCTGGTTTTTCTGCTTATTCTCAGGTGCTTGATTGGGCAAGGTTTCGGGCTATTGCTGATAAAGCAGGCGCTTATTTAATGGCTGATATGGCGCATGTCGCTGGTTTGGTCGCTGTTGGCCTTTATCCTTCGCCGCTGCCTTATGCGGATGTGGTTACGACCACAACTCATAAAACGTTGCGTGGACCGCGTGGTGGATTGATTCTGGCTCGTGCCAATGAAGAAATTGAAAAGAAATTAAATTCGTCAGTATTTCCTGGTATGCAGGGTGGTCCTTTAATGCATGTTATTGCAGCCAAAGCGGTGGCTTTTGCTGAAGCCCTGCAACCCGAATTTAAGGACTATCAACAACAAGTTTTATTGAATGCAAAAGTGATGGCTGAGGTTCTTAAAGGCCGAGGATATCCTATTGTTTCGGGCGGTACAGAAAATCATCTGTTACTGGTTGATTTGATCACTAAAAATATTACCGGCAAAGATGCTGATGCTGCCTTGGGACGGGCTAATATTACGGTCAATAAGAATTCTGTACCTAATGATCCGCGTTCGCCTTTTGTAACGAGTGGTCTTCGTTTAGGCACTCCAGCAATTACAACACGTGGATTTAAAGAAAAAGAGGTGAGTATTTTGAGTAATTGGATAGCAGACGTGCTTGATGATTTGAATAATGAAGCAATGATTGCGCGTGTAAAAATGCAAGTCTTGCAGTTGTGCCATGAATTTCCGGTATATCGTTAATTATGCATTGTCCATTTTGTCATGCAGAAGACACCAAGGTAGTGGATTCACGCCTGGTTGCAGAAGGGGCGCAAGTACGAAGGAGGCGACAATGTCTTCTTTGTCACGAACGTTTTACTACCTTTGAATCAGCCGAATTGATAATGCCCTCGATTATCAAACGAGATGGCCGGCGTGAGCCATTTAATATTAATAACTTGAAAGCTGGTATGTTGCGGGCTTTGGAGAAGAGGCCTGTAAGCGTTGATGCACTTGAAGAAGCGATCGTAACCATTATGCAGGAAATCCGCCGTAGTGGGGAGCGAGAAATCGATTCTCGTGAGGTGGGCGAATTGGTTATGAAGCAATTGTATCGTCTTGATCATGTTGCTTATGTGCGCTTTGCATCGGTTTATAAACGCTTTAAAGATGTTAGTGATTTCAGACAAACTATCGATCAAATGAAAGATGATAGAACTTCATGAGGTAATTGTGGAAAAACAATCAATTAGGGGCAAAAGACGTGCACGAAAACTTGCCCTGCAAGCGCTTTATCAGTGGTTAATGTCCAGCCATGAATTATTCGAAATAGAAGCACAATTTCGTGTTGCAAATAATATGGATAAAGTTGATAGTGAGTATTTCAACCGTTTACTTTATGGTGTTCCAGAGCAGGTGAAGCTCCTGGAAGAAAACCTGATGCCATTTTTGGATAGATCGATTGAGAGTTTAAATCCCATTGAATTAACTGTATTACGTTTAGGGGCCTTTGAGTTGTTGTTCTGCCCTGAGATTCCGTATCGTGTTGTACTGGATGAATCAATATCGCTGGCGAAAGAATTTGGTTCGCAGGACGGCCATCGTTATGTTAATGGCGTACTGAATAATCTGGCGCAACAAGTGAGAAAAATCGAGATCAGCCTTCACAATGAATGAATTTTCATTAATCGATGTTTTTTTTAAAAATCCCGCCAGCACTCGCGCCGATGTCGTATTGGGTATCGGTGATGATGCTGCTTGCCTGAATGTACCTCCTGCACATCAATTGTTAGTGAGCACAGATACTTTAGTGGCTGATGTTCATTTTTTGAGTAGCTGGGATGCGTATGACATTGCCTATAAAGCAGTCATGGTTAATATCAGTGATATAGCTGCAATGGCAGCCAAGCCTTGCTGGATAAGTTTGGCACTTACTATTCCGGAGCTTAATCCTGTTTGGTTGCAGCGTTTTTCCCAAGGATTGCACGCCTCCTTAAAGCAATTTGATATTGCTTTAATTGGTGGTGATACAACGCGGGGTCCTTTAAGCTTAACACTGACTATTCATGGTTTGGTGCCGACTGGAAAAGCGGTTAGGCGCTCTGGTGCTCAACCAGGGGATCACATCTATGTGAGTGGTGAATTAGGTGCTGCTGCTCTTGCAGTGGCATTTTTGCAGCGAAATGATCTTCCTGAATCTGATAAGCGTGACTTGATGTTAAAACTCCAACATCCTCAGCCACGTGTTGATCTGGCCGATATTTTGCAACACAGCGCTTCGGCAGCAATCGATATTTCCGACGGTTTAAGTGCTGATCTTAATCATATTTGTGTTGCTAGTGGAGTTGGGGCTTGCTTATCGTTATCTGCTATTCCTGTTCATTCTTTGGTCCAGGAATATCAAGGGGAAAATGCAGTTAATTTTGCTCTCACTGGAGGGGATGATTATGAGTTATGCTTTACCGTTGCACCACAAAAAGAAGAGCAGTTACTAGCTTTGCTTGCCAAGGCGGGGTTGCGCTGTTATCAAATTGGAGTAATAGAAGAAAAAAATGGTCTGCGTGCCAGGACAGAAGAGGGTGATGTGCTGTCTCTTACACCAAGTGGTTATAGCCATTTTTAAAAGGTATAAACCGGGTTTATTCAAGCAAACTTGATTAAGGAGTGCGAATGAATACAGTAAAATTGTCCAATAAGGTATGGCGGGATCCCACTTATTTTATTGCTTTTGGTTTTGGTAGTGGGTTGATGCCGGTTGCTCCGGGAACTTGGGGTACCCTTGCTGCTATACCTGTTTATTTGTTGCTCGCTGGACAGCCACTCATCATTTATTTGCTAATGACTATTCTCGCCTTTTTATTAGGTGTTTGGGTTAGTGATAAAGTCTCACAAGAAATGGGAGTCCACGACTATTCTGGTATTGTATGGGATGAAATAGTAGGGTATTTGCTTACCATGACAATGGCCCCCGTAGGATGGGGGTGGATGATCATCGGTTTTTTCTTATTCCGTATTTTTGATATCTGGAAACCACAACCGATTCGTAGCATTGATAAACAGGTTCATGGTGGTATAGGAATTATGTTAGATGATGTGTTGGCGGCTATTCCCGCCTGGTTGTTAATGCAATTGCTTGCTTGGGGATTTGCAAAATGAATGAAAACCATAAGGAATTAATCAGTATGGGGTTGACTGTTGGTATAGTGCTGCTCGCCCTATTTATCATTCATCACTTTATTCCGTCTATGATTTGGGCAGCTATTATTGTCATTGCGACTTATCCTTTATATCGCCGTTGGCGAGAATTTTTTGCTAATCATGATAACCTGGCTGCTTTGCTGTTTACTCTGATTTTGAGCTTGATATTTGTATTACCTCTAAGTTGGCTAGTCAGTATTTTGGTGAAAGAATTACAAATATTTATTAATTACTTACAGCTTATAAATCGCGAAGGAGGGCAGGCTCCGGAATTTATAAAACAAGTGCCCATTATAGGTAATGAGCTTGTAACTTACTGGGATGCTAATATTAGCAAACCAGGCAATGTAAGATCGTTCTTATCCAATCTTCATTTGCCATTAATGTCCGCGAGTTATTATATTAAGCAGGTAGGAGTCAATCTTGCTCATCGTGGCTTCCAGCTAGGTTTTACACTCTTAACCTTATTTTTCTTTTATCGCGATGGCGATAAATTATTTCAACAAATCAATCATATTGGTGAATTTTGTTTGGGATCCCGTTGGTTTCGCTATGCTGACCGTTTACCCTCAGCGTTAAGAGCGACAGTCAATGGCACGATTGTGGTAGGTTTAGGGGTTGGTGTGTTAATGGGTTTTTGTTATTTTCTGGTTGATTTTCCTGCGCCAACCCTAACTGGTTTTATAACCGCATTTGCTGCGATGATCCCCTTTGTTGTTCCCTTTGTGTTTGTCGTTGTTGCTTTGATTTTATTATCCTACGGCAGCATGATAGGCGCTATTATTGTCTTGGTATGGGGAACCATCGTGATGTTTGTTGCCGATCATTTTATAAAGCCCGTTTTAATAGGTGGTGCGATCCAACTCCCTTTTCTTGCTGTTTTGTTTGGTATTTTAGGCGGTGTCGAAACGTTGGGATTGCTTGGTTTATTTGTTGGGCCAATTATAATGGTGCTGTTTGTGACGCTTTGGGAAGAGCCGCAAGGCTTTGTAAAGTTGGTAATAAATGAGTAAAAATTGAACAATATATTGAAAAAATAATCAATGTATGGCATGATAAAAACTCGGATTGAGGACTTGTAATTTAATTATTTGACCCAATTTGTTCTGCCGTGAAGTTTTTGAAATGACCCGAAGTCATGAAGTTAGGGGATATTTATGAATAAAAATTGGCCAACAAAAGAGAAAGATATCTATACTGCTCAGCGTATCATGGAGGAGTATGCGAACGAGCAAAATAGTGATTCATTGGGGTTATTCGAATTAGTCGTCAATCAGGAAGAAAAGCGTATGGATTTTCGTTTATCCTCTTGGGTTTTAACGCTGGCAGAGCATTTCAAATCACTCTACGGAGCCAGCCAAGGTGATTTTGTGACTCGCCAAGTGATTAGTCATTGCATCACTAAAGGTGAAACCTTACATTAATCACTACCGTATTTGACTTGTTAAGTGTTCACGGAGCGTGCCATTCTTTGCGAACAGGATAAAGCGCAGTCGTCATTGCGAACAAAGTGATGCAATCCAGTTCAAATCTCAATGTAGTATCTGGACTGCTTCGCAAAGCCCCTGTAAAGACGAAATATCTCCATACCGTGAACGCTTATTTGCATTGTTACATTTGATTGCAAGCAGTCTTTTTTAACCACAAGGCAATAGTTCAATTAAAAATGAGCAATGTATTTCTGATAGTTCAGTTTAAATTCATCACTGTTTTGGTATTGAAGTAACGCTTTATTAAGTACCTGTAATAAATCAGTTTCTCCACGGTTAACAGCAATACCCAAACCAAAACCATAAATAAAAGGTTCGCCGACCACGGTGAGAGACCCTGAAGATTGTGATTGCCAGTATAAGGCTGTAGGCTCATCCATGAGAGCAAAATCTATATCCCCCTCTTCCAAAGCTTCTATCATAGAGTCCAAGCGGTCAAATTTAACTGTCTTTACATTGGCGATCCCCAAGGTTTTTACTACTTCTGGGAAAATGGTTCCCTCTGAAACGCCTACAGTTTGGTCAGTCAACAATTGCAGGCGAAAAGTTTGGCCAACCCATTTTTTAGGGCCTAAGAAGCGCGCATAACTTAATAAATAGGGAAGGGAGAAATTAACTCGTGATGCTCGTTCCGCTCTAATAATAATTGCACTTACTCCAACATCAGCTCTTCTCGTTTCTATGGTGGCAAAAATGTCCTCAAAGGGCACTGGTACAAATTGGCAGGTACGTTCCATAATGCGACAAAGGCTTTGCATCATTGCTATGTCAAAGCCATAAAGTTGATTATTAGCACTTTCCATAACGAAAGGAGGGGCAAACGTATCAACTGCGACTCTAAGGGGTTCGCCTTGGGCATGAAGAGGTGAACTAATACCGATTATCAGGGCTAAAACAAGGCCAATTATTTTCATCAGTTTAATCAGATTACTAATTTATAGTATTTATAGAGTATAGCCTGCCAGCTGATTTTTATATAGGCTTCTTGCCAAACTCTACTGTGACGGGAAATTGCTTCCTTGATAAAGGCTTGAATCCGCATGCCCTTTCGAGTGTCCACTCCGGTTCTGCGTTTCCTCGCGCTTTCTTCGCCACAGCGGTTTGAAAAATGGTTTAAGGGATAGTTTGAATTTCTTTTTTCCTTGATGATTAAGCAACATTTCAAGCAACTTGTATTTTTATCAATTATTCTCCCAAGCTAACCGATGGTAGAAATCATCGCGTATTTGTTTTTTATTTCCAGCTTGGATAGTCTTGGATATTCTTTTTATTATTAACATGTCAAATGCAGCCAGTGGACGAACTTCCAATTCTTTTACAGTCAAGGAATTCCTTTTATCTAAAACATTTTGCAGCCCTTAAACATCCGGTGGCTGAGGCACTGCAAGTGCTTTTGTTGGTCAGTGATTATGCTTGCCGACAGGTAGACATTTTAAAGCAATTGCTGCAACAAGATGATTGCCAACAGCCTTTAACCCGTGAAGATTATTTTATGCAGGTGAATCAACTGAGCGGACAATCATTTATTCTTTTTGCTCGTGCTTTACGCCAATTTCGCCATAGTCATTTTTTGCGTTTGCTACTGCGTGAAATAGCAGGTTTAGCTAATACGGAAGAAACGATGCTGTCCTGGTCTGATTGCGCTGATGCAATTATTAGGCATGGTGTTGCTTTTTGCCAGCAGGAATTGGCAGCGCGCTATGGAGAGCCTTGTGACGAGACTGGCCTTCCAACCCAACTTGATGTACTTGCTATGGGCAAACTTGGCGGCCGGGAGCTTAACTATTCCTCAGATATTGATCTGATTTTTGCTTTTTCTGCTGCTGGTTATACCAATGGCCAGGAGCAATTGAGTAATGAGCAATATTATACGAAGGTAGTACAGCGGTTTATACAGCTCTTACAAAATGTGACTGCTGATGGCTTTGTTTTTCGGGTCGATTTACGTTTACGCCCTAACGGGGAGAGTGGGGCTTTGGTGAGTAGTCTTGCAGCTATGGAAACTTATTACCAGGAACAGGGGCGTGATTGGGAACGGTATGCAATGGTTAAAGCTCGTCTGATTAGTATAAATCCTGATGAGCAATCACGCTGGATTCACCGTTTGATAACCCCCTTTGTTTATAGACGCTATGTGGATTTTAGTGTCATTGAGTCTTTACGCAGTATGAAAGCAATGATCGAACGGGAAGTGCAATTAAATCCTGCTCTAAACGATATCAAACGCGGTTTTGGGGGGATTCGCGAAGTAGAGTTCATTATTCAAAATATCCAGTTAATTCGTGGTGGTAGATTGCCCCATTTACAGCAACAAGGTGCTATGGCCGCCCTTGATGCTTTAAAACAAGAGGGATTATTGGCTCGTACAGCGGCCTTAAAACAAGCTTATCTCTTTTTAAGAAAGTTGGAAAACTGCCTGCAAAGTCAAAATGACCAACAAACCCATTCTTTGCCTGTTGATGCAGTAAAACAAGCGCAAATTGCGTTAGCGATGGGATACAGTAATTGGGATGATTTGTTGACAAGGTTGCATCAATACCAACGAATCATCAGTGCAGCTTTTCATGCAGTACTGCATAAGGTAGATACGGATGAAGATCAACATCGCCTTCTAGCTAACCAGTTAACCAGTTTGTGGCAGGGACATATTGAAAATTCAATGGCTATTAATTTGTTAGCAAGTCTTGGTTTTCAACACGCTGAACGCTGTTATCAAATGATCCATGCCTTTAGGCATGCACCACGTTGTAGACGCTTAACTCAAGCGGCAAGAATGCGGCTTGATCGTTTCATGGTTTTGTTGCTAAGTGAATTAACCGAGGTTGGTGAAACAGATACCGTTTTACTGCAGGTTTTGCACTTATTGGAGAATATTGTTGGCCGTAGTGCATATCTCGCTTTGTTAACTGAAAATCCACAGGTACTAAAAGAATTATTGTATTGGTTTGCCAATAGCCCTTTTATTACCTCTTTATTGGTTGGTCAGCCATTTTTACTTGAAGTACTCTTGGATCCAGAACAGACCTGGCATCCTCCATCACGAAAGCAATTACAGCAGACATTGAGAAATCAGTTAGCACACTGTGGTGATAATGAATTACAGGAAGAAGTTCTACGCCAGTTTAAATTGGTTAATTGGCTAGCTGCGGCGCGTGCCGAAATGGACGGCCGCTATGACGCGGTACGTACCGGTCGTTTTCTAGCAGATGTTGCCGAGGTAATTGTTGTTGAGGTTTTAACAATTGCTTGCCAGCAGTTAAGCAGCCGTTACCCACAAATCAGGCAGGTTAAATCCCGTTTTGCCATTATTGCTTATGGCAAATTAGGTAGTCGAGAAATGAATTACAATTCCGATTTGGATTTGGTTTTTATTCATGCTGCTTATCCTGAAGAAGAGAGTTTGGTGACTCGTTTGACTCAGAAGATTTTGCATATGCTAACAACACGCTCACAAGCAGGTATTTTGTATGAAGTTGATACTCGTTTGCGTCCCTCCGGAGCAGCAGGACTGTTGGTTAGTCCTATTGAAGCGTTTGTCGATTATCAATGTACTCAAGCCTGGACTTGGGAACATCAGGCCTTATTACGGGCTCGGGTATTGTCAGGCAATCAACATATACGTTCGGTATTTAAGCAGCTAAAGATTGATGTATTATTTTTGCCGAGAGTTAAACAAACTATTCGGGATGACGTATTGGCAATGCGTGCAAAAATTCAGAAACATGTTGATGCTGATGAAATTAAGCATGCGGCTGGTGGTCTGCTTGATCTGGAATTTTTAGTGCAGTTTTTAGTACTGACCAATCCTGCTTCAAGTTTGGTACAATATACTCATACTCTAAGTTGGCTAAGAACATTATTTAAGGAAGGTAAATTAAATAAAACACAATTTGGCCAATTAAAGCGAGCATATAAATATTACCATCATTTGCTGCATCAACATGTCCTTCAACCTGGATTAGTAGGTAATAAATCTTATCAGACGGAAGTATCAGCGCTTAGCCAACAATTTTATCTGTAAACGTTATTAGCCGCCGCAGGAGGATTGAAAAAATGATCATCTCCCTTAAGCGCTTCCCGGGATTTTTTATCAATTAATTTAACAATACCTCACCACGTGCCTCTATATTAATATTTCATTAAGCATTGTTGAGTATAATTGTTGACCTAATCGACTAAATGGTAACACAATGACCAATCAAGCCTCTGACAATACAAATAAAAGCACTAGCTATAGCCAATGTGCTTATAACATGACAACTACTGTCGCCGCTATTGCTGGCCCCGCTCTAATTGCGTATTTTGCAGCGCCTTATTTAGCTTTAGCAACCAGAGCAATTTTCCCCGCTGCTTATGCGTTAGTCATTGGGCCGCCTAGCACTATTGGGTATTACTCTACTTACATACCTGCTCGCGAATACGCTTGTACAATGGTATATAATAACTCGCATATTATTGTAGGGACTGCCTCTGCAACTGTACAAGCAGCAAAAAAAGTTGTAAGCAGCATCGCCAATTGCAGTGCGGGATTTTTCGCTTCGTCTAAGTCAGATTCTTCTACCCAAGAACCCTCCATTCAGCACGATATAGAAACTGGTGAATTAAGAGTTTAGATCAATAAGTGTGACCTGGTTGCTTGCAACCAGGGTTACGACATATAGCGCTGGATACTCACATCAATAAAATCAATTTTATCTTTTTATCTAATGATGGTTCACTAACTTCATTAGGCTCTTTATTATCATGTGCCATCATAGCTTTACCCGTTTAAGGTTATTATTACAGCTGCTTTTACTTAAAGGTGACTTTCTCAATTATTGCAGGTTTATTTTTAGGACTGTTATCCGAGGATGCAATAAAAAGGGTTTGATTATCTTGCCCACCAAGGGCACAATCAAATGGGTGAAAACGGGTTTTTATAACCGTTAAGCAATTTCTATTGGAATCAATGCATAGCACCTCCTTTTTTCCTGGCGATGCAATCCATACAGCATTCAGTTTTTCATCAAAGCAAATTCCATCAGGATAATGGCGGTTTAAATTCTCTGGTACGCTATGCTCATCGAAGCTCACTTCAAAACCTAGATTATCGAATTTGATCCATGGCCTTTGATTTATCAAAGTATTATCTTTGTGAATATCAAAAATGGATACAGTAGCTGAAAATGTTTCTGCTACTATCAAATGTTTACCATCCGGCGTTATCAAAATACCATTCGGATAGCCAATATTGGACGCTGCTATTTTAATATCACGTTCTTTTGTGATCATTAGAATATTTGATTTAACTGGTTTTACTTTGTGTTGTGGATAAAAACCTGAGGCACTCACATAAATGATATCATTTTGAGAAACAGTAAAATCATGGCAATAACCTGGCGTGGCTATCTCAAGTGATTTAAAAATAGATAAAAAATTATCTTTATATTGCAACAACTCTCTCTTTTTCAGCGAGGTTATTAACAGACTATTATCCGATAACCAACCTAATCCGGCAGGAGAAGCAACAGAAATTTTTGTGATTAATTGACCTGTTGCAGAAAAACAATATACGGTATTGCCCCCTAAATCACAGAACCATAAATTATTATTATGCCATCTTAAACCTTCAGTAAATTGAAAACCATCGAGAAAAATTTCTGTATTAAATATGTCCATGTTATATCCTAAACAGATTTTACCTGTGAATTAGCCGCGTAAAAAATTGATAATCCACTGGGCGATCAATTCATCATCTGCATCTTGCTGCAATGACTTAAGTCCTTGTTCATAGCATTCCTTGCCTAGAATGCGCTCACGATCTTCGATTAAGGCTTGAGAATAAGCTTTGGTAAATTCCGGATGGCCTTGTATGGTGAAGAGGTTATCGCCAAACTGCAGCATATAAAACGGACAGAAGTCACTGCCGGCAAGTATTTGCGCGTTTAGGGGTAAGGTTACAACCTGATCTTGATGACTGACTAGTAGCTTGAAATTATCACGTTGAGGAATCATCCAGGGTTTTTGTTGGGTCATTTTGTTTTGTGACATACCTACACCCCAGCTCTTCGGGGATTTAATCACTTCTCCACCCAAGACTTTGGCAATGAGCTGATGACCAAAGCAAATGCCAATCACTTTCTTTGCGGCGTTGTTTAATTGCAGTACGAAATCCTCAAGTACTCTTATCCAGGGAAGATCATCGTTGACGCCGTGGCGACTGCCTGTAATCAAGTAAGCATCACAAGTATCAATAGTAATTGGTAATTCACCCTGTCGCACATCGTAAACGACAAACTCCAGGGAAGGATCTGCTTTTTTTAGCAATCTGGCAAACATATCTGGATATCGTCCATGTACTGGAGCAAATTTTTCTTGAACCTCATCACATTGTAATAATCCAAGATTCATGATGGCTCCGGCAGGTAAGCTATTTCCCCGACAATGGCTGCATGCAGAATAGTCTGATACTGCGATACATTGAAGGGAATAGGATTGCTACCGGCTGCGGCATCCTCTGTGGCCATTGCCGCAATTCGTGTTACTTGCGAATCATTAATACCTATTTCAGCTAAAGAATGTTCAATACCCAACTCATGGCGTAATTTTAACACCCAGTCAAAAAAGCCATCAAAGCCTTCACTTATCTGCAGATAAGCCGCGAGGCGTGATATTCTATGCTCTATAGCAGGTCTGTTAGCCTGTAATACATAAGGCATCAGAATAGCATTCAAACGTCCATGATGGGCATCGTAAATAGCCCCTAAGGGATGCGCCAATGCGTGCATTGCACCTAAACCACGTTGAAAAGCAGTAGCGCCCATTGCTGAGGCGACAAGCATCTGCGTACGCGCTTCCAAGTCCCTACCATTTTTAACAGCACGAGGTAAATACTCTTTTACAAGCCGAATACCTTCCATAGCGATTCCTTCTGCCATGGGGTGATAATAGTTAGAACATAAGGCTTCTAAAGAGTGTGACAATGCGTCCATACCAG
The DNA here is from genome assembly GCF_001467625.1 of Legionella feeleii. Classification (GTDB taxonomy): domain Bacteria; phylum Pseudomonadota; class Gammaproteobacteria; order Legionellales; family Legionellaceae; genus Tatlockia; species Tatlockia feeleii. Next base: position 32,534 of record NZ_LNYB01000004.1, on the reverse strand, counting down.
TAGCTGCGGTGAGCTGTGGTGGTAACTCAATGGTAAGTTCTGGATCCAGAATGACTATTTCAGGTAACATTTTGGGATGAAAGATAATTTTTTTGGTATGTCGCTCACTATCAGTAATAACTGACGCACGTCCTACTTCAGAGCCGGTACCTGCAGTGGTTGGTATGGCAACCACTGGTGCCATACCTGCGATATTGATTCGCTTCCAATTATCGCCGATGTCTTCAAACTCCCAGAGCGGGCGTTCTTGACCTACCATTAAGGCAATTGCCTTGCCTGCATCAAGCCCGGAGCCACCACCAAACGCAATCACACCATCATGTTTGCCAGCATGGTAAGCGTTTACCCCTGCCATGACATTTTCACCGCTCGGATTTGCTTTGATTTGACTGAATACCGCTACGCGCAGATGAGCTTCCCGGCAATGTTGTAATAAATTGGCGACCATAGGCAACCGGGCTAGACCTGGATCGGTTACTAACAAAGGCGCTTTCATGCCTAGTGTGTTACATGCCTGGGCAAGTTCGTTCACTCGTCCGGCTCCTACTCGCACCTGGGTAGGATAGTTCCAGTTAGCCGTCAATGATGGCATGCTCATAGTGCAAACTCCTTTAGCTTACAGTTTTTATATGAAAAGATTTTGGACGGGTGAGTGACTCATAGCCAAGCACAGATAACGTGCAGCCCCGACCAGAATTTTTTACACCAGTCCATGCTAATGCTGGATCAAGATAGTCACAGCGATTAATAAAAAAAGTGCCTGTATGCAATTGCTCGCCAATGGCTGTACCCGCAGGGATATCTTTAGTGCAAACAGTAGCAGTCAAACCATAGTCACTGTCATTCATCAAGGCAACGGCCTCAGCATCACTATTGACTGCCATGATACCTACTACTGGCCCAAAAGATTCTTCCGACATCACCCGCATTTGGTGATTAACCTGAGTTAAAATCTGGGGAGCCATATAAGCGGAACCAGACTTATCCATTGGAAAATCTTGTCTATCAATATGCGCTACAGCACCTTGTGCAACTGCTTCTTTAATTTGAGCGCGCACAAAATCAGCACGGGCAGCGGATACCAAGGGGCCAAGTGTGGTTTCAGGATCATTGGGTCGCCCAAGTTTATATTTTTTAACCAGATCTACGGCTTTCTTAACAAAAAGATCATAGACATGTTGATGCACGTAAATACGCTCTATACCACAGCAGGATTGACCTGAGTTAAAAAAAGCGCCATCAATTAGGGTTGCAACGGCTTGATCAATATCGGCGTCTGCACGTACATAGGCAGGATCTTTACCACCGAGTTCAAGACCAATATTCAGAAAACGTCCAACAGCAGCTTTTTCAATCATTTTCCCGCCGGCAACAGAACCAGTAAATGCAACATAATTAATGGTTGGAGATTGAATGAGTTTTTCTGTGTCTGTATGAGTGAGATGTAAGTACTGGAAAACCCCATCGGGCATACCAGCTTGAACAAATGCTTCCGCTAAACGCTCTGCTACTAGAGGCGTTTGTGCAGAATGTTTCAGCAACACAACATTGCCCGCCATAATGGCTGGAATGATGACGTTCACTGCGGTGAGAAAGGGATAATTCCATGGCGCGATTATTAACACGGCTCCCAGGGGTTCACGTTTGATATAACGGATAAAATCTGGTTTTTCAGGTAATTCAATGGTTGCCAATGCTTTATCGGCATTATTGATCATATAAAGTGCGCGTTCTTCAAAACCGGTTATTTCGCCTGCGGCATAACGAATAGGGCGTCCCATTTGCCAGCAAATCTCTTCGGCAATCGCTGCCTTGTTAGCCACAAGGATTTCAACAGCGGCCAGACAAAGTTTTGCTCTGTTTGCTAACGAAGTAGTACGCCAAGTACTTTTTGCTGCCTCAGCTTTTACCAGAGCTTGGTGGATAATTTCTTGACTGGCAAACTGACGTTCTACATACAGCGAGTTATCAATAGGAGAATACGTTTTTAATGTGTCCTTCATCTTAAAATTCCTTCAGAATCTAGCAGGTTTGACATTTCGCCAGCTTAAGTGCCACGGTTTAGTAGAAATGTCCTAAATAATTTCGAAGTAACGATCCAATTCCCAATCAGTAATATGTCGGCGAAATTCCCGCTCCTCCCATTCGCGTGAGGCTGCGAAATGCTCAACAAATCCCTCACCAAACAGAGAGTAGGCCGCTGCTGAATTTTTCAGGCGTTGTGCTGCTTCCCACAAGGTTGAAGGTAAAGCCAATTCCTTGTTATGAGATTGAGTGTAGGAGTTGCCTCGAATTTCCTCTTCTGGCTCCCACTCATGCTCAATCCCATATAAACCCGAGCCCAATGCCGCAGCGAGGGCAAGATAAGGATTCGCATCGGCAGAACCCAAGCGGTATTCGATTCGTTGTGATTTGTCACTACCTGGAATCAAACGCAAGGCAGTAGTACGATTTTCTACTCCCCAGGTGGCATCAGTGGGAGCCCAAAATCCAGGAATCAGACGAGTATAGCTGTTCACAGTGGGTGAAAACATGGCTAACAATTCGGGCATCAATTTTTGCTGCCCGGCCAGGAAGTGGCGCTGGATCTTACTCATATTATATTTCGTTGAGGGATCATAAAAAGCGGAAGACGAGTTGTTTTTGTTTCGCAACGACATATGAATATGGCCACTTTGCCCTGGGTAATTGGGCGACCATTTAGCCATAAAAGTTGCCATCATATTATTGCGCTGTGCCAATACTTTCATAAAGGTTTTAAACAGCGCTGCTTTGTCGCCAGCAGCATCAGCTTTATCTACTGCTATCGCTGCTTCAAGGACTCCGGGACCTGTTTCTGTGTGGAGAGCTTCAATAGGGAAATCCATAATTTCACCCATATTGAGGATTTGATGATACAACTCCGCATGGACACTATTGCGAATTACTGAATAACCGAAGAAATCGGGGGTCATTGGTTTTAAGTTACGGTACCCTTTGGCTCGTATACTGTCTGGCGTCTCATCAAACATGAAAAATTCATATTCCAAAGCAGCATAGGCATCAAAGCCCATCATCTCTGCTTTTTGAATGACGCGACGTAACACACCCCGGGGGCATAATTCCGCGGCCGCACCGTCAAACTCAGCCATAAATAATAATTGATTGTCTTCAAAGACAAGCTCACGACAACTCTGAGGTAAAATACGAACTAATGCATCTGGATAGCCAGTATGCCAGCCGGTATATTTAACGTTATCAAAAAGCTTGTCTTTGGAATCCCAGCCCAGAATTACATCGCAAAAAGAAAATCCATGTTCTAAGGCCGAGAAAAATTTGCTCCGGCTCATGTACTTGCCAAGCATGACCCCGTCCATATCAATAAGTCCGATTTTTACGTGAGTGAGGTTACGTTCTTCAACGATGCCTTTTGCATCTTCCACTGTTCTAACATCCCTTGGATTTAACATCGTATGTCCTTATTTTTAAGTGAGCAGCCAAGCATTAGACCTCTTTCCAAAATCTACTATGATAGGGAAAAATTCTGTCCGGAAACTACAATAGAGATAATAATTATTTCGAGGTGAGCGAGCGCTATCTATCAAGAGTAGCATGTAAATCATGGAAAAGGATAGCGGAAGGAATTGAATTTACCTTTGCCAAGTAAACGACTTGGCGAAGGTAAAAATTAATAGGCTTTTCGGAAGCTCGCTACAGAACAATCCAAGACACGTGGCCGCAGAACTGGGGTGTTCATGCAGGTGCATCAGGATTCGGTCACGGTAGGCGAAGTCTAGTGACTGGTAGTATCAAAGTCACCATAGAGATCGTAATCATCACTGTCAGTCACTCTAATGTCTGCTAACTCACCGACACGAACATTATCACTCAGTGGCAAAAAGACTAGACCATCTATTTCCGGTGCATCACTTTTACTGCGCGCAATAATTTGTTCTTCGTTAATTTCGTCAATTAAAACAGTTTGGCGTGAACCAATTTTGGCAGCCAGCTTGGCGCGACTGATTTCAGCCTGCACTTGCATAAAACGGTGATATCGTTCTTCTTTGATATTTTCAGGAACCGGGTCTGCCAATTCATTGGCTTTAGCCCCTTCAACTGGTGAATATTGAAAACAACCAACACGATCCAGCTCGGCTTCTTGCAAAAAGTCGAGCAACTCTTCAAATTCGTCTTCAGTTTCACCGGGGAAGCCAACAATAAACGTGGAGCGCAAAGTAATGTCAGGACAAATTTCGCGCCATTGGGCAATACGCGCCAAGGTGTTTTCACTACTGGCTGGGCGTTTCATCGCCTTTAACACACGTGAGCTGGCATGTTGCAGCGGAATATCCAGATAAGGGAGAATTAATCGGTCACGCATTAATGGGATGATCTCATCGACATGTGGATAGGGATAAACATAATGCAGACGAACCCAAATACCTAGCTCGCCGAGTTGCTCACATAAATCATAAAAGCGAGTACTTATTGTTTTACCTTGCCATTCAACGGGTTGATAACGAGTATCAACACCATAGGCGCTGGTATCTTGCGAAATAACCAATAATTCCTGTACACCTGCATCTTTTAAACGTTTTGCTTCACTTAGTATTTGTGGCAGGGGATAACTTTGTAATTTACCGCGCATGGTGGGAATGATGCAAAAGGTACATTTTTGATTGCAACCTTCTGAAATTTTTAAATAGGCATAATGGCGCGGTGTTAATTTAATGCCTTGAGGTGGTACTAATTGAGTGAAGGGATCTATGGGCGGCGGTAAATGCCGATGTACAGCACGGACGACTTCCTCATAAGCATGTGCACCACTGATATGTAATACATCAGGACATGCTTCACGAATAATATCTGCTTTGGCACCGAGGCAACCTGTTACAATAACACGTCCATTTTCGGCCATGGCTTCTTTAATGGTGTCCAAAGATTCTTTGACTGCTGCATCAATAAAGCCACAGGTATTGATTACCACGACACCGGCATCCTGATAACTGGACACCAAATCATAGCCCTGAGCACGCAGTTGAGTAATGATTCGCTCTGAATCCACCAGTGCTTTAGGACAACCCAAACTGACAAAGCCCACTCTATGGTTCATAATTTTCTATCTGTAAAAAAAGTGGGCGAATTATACCGTTTTCAGGGTAAGGTTGTCTAATATCTCGCTGAGATTCATCATTTTTAGCATACCAAGTCCATTTATCTGCTATCTGCCATTCGATACGCCAAGTGCTATGCAGATATTAAACTATATTGAGCTTCTTTCAATTAAATGCTCCCCATGTCACTATCGATACAGAACATCAACAGAATCAGCAACGCCTTTCCAAAATGGCTACCATACAGTGTGAGGTTTATCTCCAGGGTTGTATCAATGCTCTGGCTAAAATTCTTGACTTTTAATTTTACATACAAGTTTTTGGGGCATAGTAACTACTCGCTATCAGAACTTATCTCACCCCGGCCAAGTTGATTGATTTTTAATCCTTATAAGAAATACCCGGAATATAAAGATAAGGAGGTACTGTAAGCTTTTGGCCATGACAGCTTGGTTTTAGAGTAACACTGTTAACGAGAAACCATCTAGTACGATGGCGATAACCTAGCTCGTGAGATGGCCTAAGCTTGAAACACGGTTTTAATAGTTCCATTGGACCTAAAACCCAGCGATGTGGGCCGGCCTCAATCCAGGCAGCAGCTTCTTGTTTCTGCTTTGAACGGCTCATGTGATAGGCAAAATGCCAGATAGGCTGATGAGCAAATAATAGATGCTGCTCTTTAAAACCAAGAATTAGAAGAGGCTCTTTATAAGGGACACGTTCAGCCGTTTTATTCATGATAGCTGCCGGAGTTCGTAAATTGTTTAGCTGCGGATAAAGCAAGAGGGAGTAACACAACCAACAAAGGGTTAGCCCAAGCAATATTCGTAATAATGGAGCCTGGCGCAATAAAAAATTAATGAATAGCAAACCGATGCCTAAAAGAAAGAAAGAGAGGCTCAGTGTTGTACTCAACTCTGCAGTGAGAATAGCCGGTTTGTTACCGGTGAATAACATACATGCAGCGGCAAACACAATCAGCGTCATCAGCCAATTCAAACCTCGCAGCAATCGGGATGGCCAAGTATAACTGACCAGCTCCATTAACCAGGGAGATGCCAACAAAGCGAATGCGGGGGTGGCTGGCGTTAAGTAAACTGCCCGTTTACCAGGAGAAATTGAGAAAAACAAAATAACCAGTAATACATAACCTAATAATAAGAAAACACGCCGATCACCCTGCTTAAGAGCAATTTTCCAACACCTAACCAGCCATGGTAAAAAAAGAGATAAGGGCAACCAAAATAGCGGTATGACTTGGATTAGATAATACCAAGCAGGTTTGATATGAGTCCATGAGTGAGTATAGCGACCCGCTGTCTGATGAAGCAGAATATCAGTGCGATAAGCTTCCAGAAGAGGAGATGAGCTGTGTTGTGTGCTCCAAATCATTGGTATCAACCAAAGACTGATAGTGGCTAGCATGACTAGAGGACCTGCCACAGTTTTTGCAATAGAGAAAAATCTTGCTTGACGGATTACATCAAAATGAGTCCATAGCGCCGGGAGTAAGATGAAAACTGCAAGAATACCAACTCCTTTCGTAATAATTCCAAGACCTGCCGTAAACCAACCAAAATAGTACCAACGCCAACCACCACTTAAGAGCAAAAAACGTAAAAACCCATAAATGCCGAGAGTAACAAACAGAGTGACTAGTGCATCGATCTGTGCGGTTTTAGCTTGGAGTGTAAATTGTACCGTAAAGAGCAACATGAGTGCTGCAAGAAAACCGATTTCCCTATTCCATAATCGACAACCCAGATCCCATGTCAGAATCAATGTCAATAAACTCGCCAACAGCGAAGGCAGCAAAAAAGCTATTTTAAGAGAGTGAGTCAATAAGTATAGGACAACGATTCCCCACATAAAAAGTGGTGGTTTATCAGCATAGAGTTCTCCTCCACGCATAGGAATGAGCCAATGCCCACTCTCTAGCATTTGTTTAGCGATCAAAACAAAACGTGGCTCATCGGCAGGCCAGGGATCACGCAAACCAAGGCCTGCGCCAAGTATCACCAAGGCTAAGAGTATTAGTAGCCAATACCTATTAGTAAAGGTAAGTAGTTGGCGATCGACCAGCATAGAATCACTATCTAATAAAATTATCGATACCGAATCTTACATGATGAAAATCGATAATCAATCTTTTGGGGGGGCTGCACCGCGAGGCAGTGGCGGAGAATGGCCTAATCATAAAACCAAAGTGCGCTCTGGTTTAGACAAGCCAGCTCGTTCGAAGGGGTAGTGAGTTAGGGCTTGAATTTGTATTCAACGATCAAATTCAAGCTCTGATAGGTGTTCTTTTATCCAGCTAGCGACGTATTCCTTTGGGCAGACTTAGCATGCTGTATAGCGCAGGTTGTTTCTTCCTCTGGGGGTGCTGAATAAAAAAATGTACTCGGTGAAGAAGATTGGTTGATTGATTCGAGCTCTACCGAAAATTCCTCCCTTTTCTGTGGGATGACTTCTTGGGATAAATATCCCAAGAAACCGCCCAGTTTTGCTAGGTTTTTACGTAAATAGGCACGACTTGTTTGATCTTTATTTTCCTTGTACATGGCGTAGTAAAAGGCCAGGACATCATTTGCTGACGACTCCTCCCGCGACTTGGGTTTAGAGCTGTCAGAACGAGATAAACGCCATCGTTCATAAGCTGCTTTACCATATTGCTCATGATTTAAAAATTTATTACCCAAGCAATTCCATTCAAATGTGTTTCGGGGATGTAAGCGAAATCCACAATGGTAATGAAATAGCAAGGATTCATAACCTATATCTACTTTGATGTTTCCATTGGTTTGAAATCGTTTGGAAAAACTTAATCTGAATACTAATTCATGGAGGGCAGTTCCAACATTTCTGCATTCCCCATCGGGAGATTTATTATGCAATTGATTGATAATAATATATTTTTTATAAGTCGGTGCTCCTAGGCGCTCTTCAGAAATGTTGACATAACCAAGCTGTTTCCCGTCGCTGTCGATGATTTTATAGGTATGCTGATACCCATCTTCATTGACAACAGAAAATTTTAGAGGATTACCTTCCTTATCGAATAGTTGGGTAGTTAATTTCATCTAATTGTCTCCTGGGAACATGCAGTAATTGGCTAGAAAAGGCATTTATTTTAAGCATTTTAATTATTTGTTGGTCATAATTACAGCGAAAATTAGGAAAGTACGGAGTCCAAAAAGGAATAGATGCATTGAATAAACAGATAGATTTAGTTGCAATAAGAACTAATTATCAGACTGATATCTCCAGAATTTTGGCATGCAGAGACAGCAAAGAGTGACACCTGCAACGCATAAAAAACCACCAGAGACTATAGCAGTGGTAATACCAGCGGCGGAGGCAATAACACCTGCTCTGGTATCCCCTAGTCTGGGGCCGCTTAAATAACTGATCATTTCAATACCCGCTAAACGTCCGCGATAGTCGTGCGGGATCGAATGGTTCCACAGAATACTTCTAAAAATCCCGCTGATTGCGTCAAAAGCACCAGAAAGTGCCAAAAAGACGAAGGCCCAGAACAGCGAGGTCGATAAGCCAAAGCCTACCATGGTGAGACCCCAAAAGGCCGCTGCAATCGCTATGGCTTTACCATCTTGTTTAACTTTAGCTGTCCACCCGCTGACAAAAGAAATCGACAGGGAACCAACAGCAGGTGCTGCATACAGCAAACCCAAGGTTTGTGCACCGCCCAGGGATTGCGCAATTGCTGGGAATAGTGCATTAGGCATTGCAAAAACCATCGCTATAAAATCTACACAGTAACTTCCCAAGAGCTCCTGTCGTTTCCAGGCGAATTGAACCCCTTCTTTTATGGCGGCTAAAGCGGATGTGGAGTTTGCAGCAATCGGTTTGGGTGGATTTTGCATGAGGAATAAACTGGTAATCGAGATAGCAAAAGTGAGTAAGTCAATACAGTAAGTTACCACGACTCCCAAGTGGGCAATAATAAAGCCAGCTATTGCAGGTCCGACAATCATACAAAAACTGTATTTAAAGCTTACTAACACGCCTAAAGCTTTATAATCCCCCGGCAGGACTAATTGCTGGCTCATGCTCTCTAATGCAGGACGATGTAATCCCGTAATAGCAGACATCAATGAAGAAATAACAAAAATGCCAGTGAGACTGGGTTGCGCAATATAAGCATTAAGGGCCAAGAGAGCGCAGCCAATAACAAGACATGCTTCACTAATTATCACCAAGCTGCGGCGATTGTATTTATCCGCAAATACACCACCAAGCAGTGCAGTAATTAATAAAGGAATCAATTGAACCAGACTTAATAATCCTACCATCAGCGATGAGCGGGTTAGTTGATAAATTTGATAAGGTAAGGTGATAGTTGTAATCATTGTTCCGATAAATGATACAAATTGCCCGACATAAAGTAGGGCATAGTTACGGTTTTTTTTAAGAAGTGAAATATCAATAAAAAGGTTCAAAATGAACACCTTGCGCAAGTAGGATTTTCGAGTTTTCCTGCAGTGTAGTAAAAATATATTGGTGTTTTATCTTCGAACGTAAACTGCCGTTCATCACCATTTTGTTAAAAAATAAGCGAGTAGATAGGGTAATTACGCGAAAGGGATAAAGTTGTATTTTATATGAAATACAAAATATATAAATAATTATTTGTCTCTGTGGGGTTAACACCCTACGCCAGACATAAGGGCAGCGGGTACTAGCTGATCTTTTTCTAACGTATAGGTTTTGTTGGGTACCACACTAACCCAGTTAGTCAGCAAATCAGGTTCTCCTACACCTTTTGACCACACTAATATTCTGAAGTGGCTTGCGTTTTTAGGGAGATCTAACTCGCTCTTTCCTGTTTGTGAAATAATTTGTAATGAATCTGAGTTCAGTTTTAGGCCATAGATTAGAGCTTTATTCTCTTTTTGCATCTCTTTAGCAGTGGTTGCCCATTGAACAGCTATCCTTGATTTTTGATCCTTTAGGGGAAAAGTTGTTTTATTGTCGAAAACAATAGTTGCAGCAAACCCTACTGAAGTAACGATTAGCGAGAGAAAACATGTCATGATTTTTTTCATCGTATCACCTGATAATAGTTATAGAACTGTTATTCCTTCCTGAGTCTGACATGGGGCATTTTTATCTATTTGAGGTGTCTTTAGTGGAAAACTTCCTTCAGAGCAAAGTGTGGGCGTTTTGCCAATTCCTTTAAATAGTTCTTTAGGAATATGCACGGTTACATTCTTAATAACGTTGACTGCCTCAACAATTTCGAAATTACCAACCATGCTGAGGAACTGGTAACTCTCCTGCGGGGAGAAGCCTTGAGTGCGTACTAAAAACTCAATAGCATTTTTAGACGCCAGTTGCATGGCTTCCAAAAGATCTTCATTTAAGCCAACAATCATCCATTCAGAAGAATTTTCGATAATAGGCCAAGTAAATAAACTACTTCCGTTTCGTTTGGTTTTATCAAAAACCCCCTCAGCTTTAAGGTCTTTTCTTACAATAAACTGCAGCGTGATCCCTTCATAGGATGTTTCCAGGGCTGTTACATCAATTTCACCATTGCTTTGCATCGCATGCGAATCCCCAGTCCAAACCAAGGCCCCTTTGTGAAATACAGGTAGATAAAGGATAGAGCCTACTCGTAGACTGGGTGCATCCAAATTTCCACCAAAAGGTCCAGGGGGGACGGAGTTAAATTGCCCAGATACGGGTTGTCCCATCTGGGTTTGTAAATTGACAGGCCAGCCGTCTGGCCAGTCAAGCGGAGGGGCTACTGCTATTATTCCCGGGAATGGCTTGAGGTGTAAACACACTCCTTTAGTAAATTCGGTGGTATTATTCTTTTTGTCATATTTAAAGTATTTAATCCTTGGTTTGGTAAACTCCGATAAAATCCCTTGCGTTGGACTTAAGAAGTTATAGCCGAAGTCATTCAATTTAATATCGAGAATGCGAATCTCTAATACATCGCCTGGCTCTGCCCCTTCGACGTAAACAGGGCCGGTCAAGGTATGCATACCACGTCTTTTCTGAATATCATGTTTGACATAAAATTTTGCTACATCAGCAGGTGTTGTTTTATTGAAGACCATTTCATGGAGGCAACTATTCCATGTTTCCAACGAGACTGCATCACCTGAGCGAACTTTTATGACAGGAGGTTTATCGAGTGAAAAAAGACCTAGTGTTGTTGTTTCGGAGGTTGCCGGAACGCGGTATGTTTCACCCATCAGTGAGGAAACGTATAAGGTGCTGAGGATAAATGAGAAAATTTGGAATTTTTTTAGCATTTCTAGTCCTATTAAAAATAGCTAATATCGACTATGTTTATATGCATGTCTGTAAAAAGCAAGTAAATTTTATTATCGGATTTAATGCAGAAATACATCATCCAAAGAAATAAATACGGTGTTATTAATAAACTGGTTTCTTATCAGGAATAAAAATTGGAACTTACTATAAAAAAAATCATCTATCTTTTAGCCCTTACCATTTTATTTTTATCTCTGTTACATGCTTGTGATCTCCATGCCGATTCACCCAAGGCTCCAGCGATAAGTTCACCATCCCTCTCAAACACAATAACTGAAACATCAGCTATTAGCTCAAACCCGGCTGCCGTTAATGTCACTACTGGCTCAGGAATTCTTCAGCAGTTGATACAGCAAAAATTAGGTATAAAGGATAATCATGGTATCGAAATAAAAGGCGCATGGTTCGGGGATACAAATCGATTATTTACGGGAGGGATCCCTGCTGCGAAGAAATCTACGTCGAATAGCGTAGGGTTAGTTGATTTGACCATTGATATGGAGCGATTTAATGGGTGGAAAGGTGGATTATTTAGTGCTCAATTTCTTCAGCAGAATGCGCAAAACACGAATGGGCCGGCTGGCATTACGCAAGGATATAATTCCTTGCCTGATGTTCCGCCTTACAACCGCTCTGAACTTTATGCCCTTTGGTATAGACAGGGTCTTTTCGATGACACCCTTTTCATTCGCCTAGGAAAGACTATCACTACCTTGGATTTTAATAACGTGATAAAACCCGTTCAGCTCGAGCGTGGTGTACCTAATATTCCGGCTGTCACCAGTTTAATTTATACCCCGGTTTTTATTAATCCCGCAGTCGATGGAATCATGCCTGGTTATACCAATTCGGCCTATGGCATATCGGCAACTTATACTCCAGTCAAGGAGTGGTACCTTTCTTATGGCGTTTTTGATGGTAATTTAGCCAGTGGAAAACAAACAGGACTCACAGGGCCGACTTTCAATGGCAATTATTTTCAGGTGGGAGAAACAGGAAGTGCCTGGCTCTTGGGAAGAAAGCCGGGTACTTTAGGGCTCGGATTATGGCATCAAACAGGCCTTATTCGCGAGAACAACCTCACTGAAACGGGGGCAACAGGGGTTTATTTATTTGGTTCCCAACGCCTATGGTATCGCCATCCCGGATACGACATCAGTGGTATCTCAGCGTTTTATCAATATGGCATTAATAACTCGAAAGTATTATCGATGAAGCAATCAGTCGGAGCAGGCTTAACGGCATTTGGCCTTGTTGCTAACCGGAGTTCAGATTCAATGGGTGTAGGGTTCTCGCTGGCTTGGTTGAATCAACGAACGACAAATCGCAAGAGGGAGGTGATGTTTCAATGGTATTACCAAGCCAAGTTAATCACGAACGTCTATTTGGAGCCTGCAATTTCCTATATTCCTAACCCGGGACAAAGCAAAAATTTAAATCCTGCCACAGCAGGAACATTACGGGCGATCGTCTTATTCTAAACAGGCCACTTGTTAAATGGAAAACCAGGTTGATTGATATCAAATGATCCAGCGTTCAGAAGGCCAGAGCTTCCTGTAGTTGTTGTAAAAATTTATTTGCCGATGCTTCACCCACGAGACGTAAATTTTCCTGCTCATCACCATTTTTGTTAAGGAATAAAAAAGTAGGTGGTGCAACGACATTAAATAGGTTAAGAAGTGCCTTATCGTGTTTGTTATTTGCAGTGATATCTACTTTCAATATGACAAAATCTTTCAGGGCCTTTTCCACACGGGGATCTTTAAAAATAGTAGCTTCCATCAGCTTGCAAGAGGAGCACCAATCAGCATAGAAATCAATCATAACTGGTTTACCTCGCGCTTTGGTGATCGCTTGTTGAGCTTCGTCAACTGTCTTAATCACTTCATGCGAACTGCCCAGATGTTTCCCTTCTGCAGCGGCGGTGACTCGCAAGCCAGTTAAAGGTTGCAGCGGATTAGAGCCACCCATGCTTGCTCCTACCAGTACCAGCAAACCATAAACCAGTAACAGAATGCCTAATCCCTGGCCAAATTTAGCTTGCTTGGAATGAGCAGGACTCAGTGCACCACAATAAATCCCTGAAAAAACTAATAAACTTGCCCATAAAGCCATCACCAGGGGAGAGGGAAGAATACGTCCTAATAAATAGATAGCAACAGCAAGCAGCAAAACACCAAAAAACGTTTTGACAGTATTCATCCAATGACCTGCTTTAGGAAGCCATTTGCCGGCTGACATACCGATTAACAAAAGTGGTGTTCCCATTCCTAGCCCGAGGAAAAACAAGGCTATGCTGCCTAAAATAATATTTCCGGTATTAGCGATATAACTTAAGGCGCCGATAAGTGGGGCAGTAACACAAGGTGAGAGGATTAAAGTCGATAAACACCCCATTGCCGCTGCACCAAGGTAATTTCCTCCACCCTGACGTTGACTGGCACCAGCTAGTTTTGCCTGCCAGGAAACCGGTAAGCGCAATTCGTAGTAACCAAACATAGATAGGGCGAGCAAGATAAAAATCAGGCTAAAAAGACTGATTATCCATGGTGATTGCATGGCAATTTGGAGATTAGCACCTAATAAAGCGACGACAGCTCCGACAATAGCGTAAGTGACGGACATACTGAGTACATAGCTCAAAGAAAGAAAAAAAGCTTTGCGAGTAGAGATAGTCGCACCATGACCGACAATAATCCCTGATAGTACGGGTACCATCGGTAAGACACAGGGAGTGAATGATAAAAGGAGACCAAAGCCAAAAAAGCTTAGTATGACCATCATCCAGTTATGGTTGGTGAAGACCGCTTCGATGTCGTTAGTTGGTTGCTGCAATGTTTGTGCTTGTTCTTCAACCGCTTGTGTTTCCATATCTACTTGGCTAAGTGCCAGATTTGTATCGATTGTTAATTTGATCTGACGTGTCTCTGGTGGGTAGCAGAAACCATCATCTGAACAACCCTGGAAATATAAATTTACCAGCGTTTCTCCAGGTTGCTCACCTAGAACCGGTACTGGTAATGACAGTTGCCGACGGTATATATCATAAGTACGACCACGCTTATCGGTCTTTTTTAATGTTTCGGGAAAGCGAAGGGTGCCTAGATGAATATTAGAGCCAGGTTGCTCAGTTAATTTAATACGATCACTATAAAGAAAATAGCCTGGCTTAATTTGCCAATTAAGCGTGAAAGTATTCGGGTCAATTTTTTTGGCCTGTACTTGAAAAACGTCAGCGGCAGGAAGAGGGCTAGCATAATTGATAAAAGAAGCAAAAATAAGTGCCGCGAATGAGAGCCATTTTTTCATAATATGCTTTTGAAAACCTGTAAAATTGTAGAACATTGTAGTCCCAAGATTAAAAAAACCAAAATTTTTTAAATTTTCCCCCTTGAAAATAATCTTTTTGTCTCCATATGGCTGACATCAGCGTTATGTAATATTTAGTATGTGGCGCTAAAAACTCAGAGCTTCCTCTGAAAATTATAGGTGATTAACCAATCAGGAGAAAACAAGTATGAAAATTCGTCCGTTACACGATCGTGTTGTTGTTCGTCGTATGGAAGAAGAACGTACCACAGCTGGTGGTATCGTGATTCCAGATAGTGCTACTGAAAAACCAATGCGAGGGGAAATTATCGCTGTTGGCGCAGGTAAAGTGCTGGATAACGGTGATGTTCGTGCTTTGGCCGTCAAAGTAGGTGATGTAGTCCTGTTTGGCAAGTACTCTGGTACTGAAGTCAAAGTAGCTGGACAAGAACTCGTTGTGATGCGTGAAGACGACATCATGGGTGTGATTGAGAAGTAATCTAACAAGATTAAGGAGATTGTGATAATGGCTAAAGAATTACGTTTTGGTGACGATGCTCGTCAAAAAATGCTTGCTGGTGTAAATGCATTAGCTGATGCAGTAAAAGCAACTATGGGTCCAAGCGGACGTAATGTTGTTTTAGAAAAGTCTTTTGGTGCTCCTACTGTAACAAAAGACGGTGTATCTGTTGCGAAAGAAATCGATTTTGAAGATCGTTTCAAAAACATGGGTGCACAAATGGTTAAAGAAGTTGCTGCTAAAACTTCTGACACAGCCGGTGATGGTACAACGACTGCAACTGTACTTGCTCGTGCGATTCTGGTGGAAGGTCATAAAGCAGTTGCTGCTGGCATGAATCCTATGGATCTGAAGCGTGGTATTGATAAAGCAGTAACAGCAGTAACCAAGCAATTGCAATCAATGTCTAAGCCTTGCAAAGATGGCAAAGCGATTGCACAAGTAGGTACTATTTCTGCTAACTCTGATCAAGCCATCGGTTCTATCATTGCTGAAGCAATGGAAAAAGTAGGTAAAGAAGGCGTGATTACTGTCGAAGATGGTAACAGCCTGGAAAATGAATTATCTGTGGTTGAAGGTATGCAATTTGACCGCGGTTATATTTCTCCGTACTTCATCAACAACCAGCAAAACATGAGTGCTGAGCTTGAACACCCATTCATTCTATTGGTTGACAAGAAAATCTCTAGTATTCGTGATATGTTGTCTGTATTGGAAGCTGTTGCTAAATCTGGCCGTCCTTTACTGATTATCGCTGAAGATGTTGAAGGTGAAGCGTTGGCTACACTGGTTGTTAACAACATGCGCGGCATCGTTAAAGTATGTGCTGTTAAAGCACCTGGTTTCGGTGATCGTCGTAAGGCAATGTTGCAAGATATCGCTATTTTGACTAATGGCCAAGTGATTTCTGAAGAAATTGGCAAGAGCCTTGAAGGTGCTACATTAGAAGATTTAGGTACTGCAAAACGTATCGTTATTACCAAAGAAAACACCACAATTATTGACGGTGAAGGTAAAGAATCTGACATTAATTCACGTATTACTCAAATCCGTGCGCAAATGGAAGAAACTTCTTCTGACTACGACCGTGAGAAATTACAAGAGCGTGTTGCCAAATTAGCTGGCGGTGTTGCCGTTATCAAAGTGGGCGCAGCGACTGAAATTGAAATGAAAGAGAAAAAAGCGCGTGTTGAAGATGCTCTTCATGCTACTCGTGCTGCAGTTGAAGAAGGTATCGTTGCCGGTGGTGGTGTTGCCCTGATTCGTGCACAAAAAGCATTGGATGGTTTGAAAGGCGAAAATGCTGATCAAGACATGGGTATCAACATTCTGCGCCGTGCGATTGAATCTCCTTTACGTCAAATCGTAGCGAATGCTGGTTATGAGTCTTCTGTTATCGTTAACAAAGTAGCTGAAAACAAAGATAACTTTGGTTTCAACGCAGCGACTGGTCAATACGGTGACATGGTTGAGATGGGTATCCTTGATCCAACTAAAGTAACTCGTACTGCATTACAAAACGCAGCTTCTGTTGCTAGCTTAATGCTGACCACTGAGTGCATGGTTGCTGACTTGCCTAAGAAAGATGAAGGTATGGCTGGTGCCGGTGATATGGGCGGTATGGGCGGTATGGGCGGCATGGGCATGATGTAAGCCTTTCCCCCAATTTAAAAACCCGCCAATTGGCGGGTTTTTTATTGCAGGAAAGAATTTGCAACTCAAAAAATGGATTTGCAAATTAAGAATGATATCCCTCGGGAAGAGACATCGCGGCTTCATCCAGTCTCTTTTGTTTTTCATAATGTTTAGGTTTTGGGTAGTCCCATCCTTCATAAGCCATTGGAACTTCAGTATTAAATCGTTGGAAGTCATTTTTTTGAAAGTCTAGCCTTGAGCGTAATACCATCCGATCCTGTGAAATAATTACTCTACTTTTGTCATTATTAGCTTTCGCTAAGACATCACATTTTAAAACAAATTCGTTCTCTGGGACTTTTATTAAATCTTTAATCATTTGATAGACTTGAATTGTATGGTTGCAACCATCTACATCGAATATTGAAAAACTTTCTTCTGCCCAGGAATCACAAATAACGGTATTCGGATTCCATGCTCTTGGATCTGAGCTAAGTGTTGAATCCAGGCGACCGATGACTACGAAAAAATGGTCCGTAACCGGATTATTAAATAATTCAATGGATGGGCGTTGCTCTACAGGAAGCCTGGAAAATTTTTTGTATAAATAAATGTAAGCAACACAGGCTTTCTCACAACAATTTCCCACGCCATAT
Source organism: Legionella feeleii (assembly GCF_001467625.1). Taxonomy (GTDB): domain Bacteria; phylum Pseudomonadota; class Gammaproteobacteria; order Legionellales; family Legionellaceae; genus Tatlockia; species Tatlockia feeleii. The sequence continues at coordinate 15,012 of NZ_LNYB01000004.1, read as the reverse complement.
TTTTCTGCCAATACGGCAATTTCATTAATCCACTCCAGGGAATACATTTCGTAAGCGATCTCTATTTCACGCATTTGATTCATTTTTTTAAATGCTTCCTGCGAGCTGGGCAGATCATAATCTTGTTCAGGGATTTGATTAGTCGAGGTTTTAATTTTGGATAGGGTGTAATCGATCGCTTTTTGTGAATAATAACCTTGCAAAGCGCTGTTGTTTGAGAAAAATTTCATACTAATTTTGAGACTCTAAAATCTGAGAGGTGTTTTTCTATCTATTTTATTACTTCTAAATTAATTAAATCTTAAGGATGCCTTTGTTCTATTAGTGGATTGTAATTTTATGTAGGTAGAGCTTCTCGATCTCATTGACTGTACTCTAGCTCTAGCTTAGTATCGCTAACCTGTTGTCCACTAGAGGATGTCGTTGACTCCTCAAAATTGAGAGTAGAAAAAATGAAAAAAATAATAAAATGCCTGGCAGGCATAATGATAATGATCCCTTTCGTTTCATTTGCGACTGTAATCCCTTTTAACAAATCAGATTGTGCCGCTTTAGCAATGCCTAAAACAGTGATCCTGGTACATGCTTCCTGGTGTTCACATTGTAGAAGTTTCATGCCTACTTACCAAAAAGTTTCTGATCTTAAAAAATATAGCGATTGGACTTTTTATGCGCTTGAAAATGATAAATTTGAAAAGGTTTGTGGTACTTCAATTCAGGGTGTTCCTGCAACATTTAAAAATAATATGAGAAGTGTTTTGTTAGGGAACAAATCTCAAGCAATGTTAGAAAATTTTTTGAATAACTAATATCGCTATTCGAATGACGCGTATAAAGCTAAGAGAGCCCAAAAAATTGTTCACAGATAACTTCTCATCCTTGGGTTTCCGCGCATAAAGTTTGAACGATTCTGTCAAATTCGCTGCAGACCGATGGTAAGCAAAACCAAGATCTGCAGCTTGTTATTGAAAACACTGATAACAAACTAGTTTCGTCTAGCGTAAATTCCAATAGAAAATATTACCAGGCTCATTCCTAAACACTGCATCTTTGTTAATTGCTCTCCTAATAGTAACCAGGCCAAAATTACCGTAGCGAGTGGCATGATCGCTGTAGAAAGAGAAGCTAAGAGCCCATCAACGCGTTGGGAGCCAAAAGACCAAAAGACATAAAACAAGCCTGAACTTAAACCCAGACACAATAAAATGACCCAATCCCAGCTGGTGAGCTGTGCAGGACTCCAGGGAAAAAAGAAAAGCAGAGGAAATAAGATCAGAGCATTAAGACCATTCAGAAAGGCTGAAATTAAAAATACGGGTAAACGGTTTGAATGCAGTTTACATAAAATATAGTAAGTAGCTTCAGGTAAAAGGGAAAGCAAAATAATAGCGTCACCAAAAAACGAATGATTTAAGCCAACTCCTTTGAATTTATTGCTGGCAATAATTACAAGCCCTAAGGTAGCAAAGAGTATGCAGAGACTTGTCTTAGCAGATATTTTTTCGCCAAGTATCAGCCAGGACATTAGCGCAATCGTCGCAGGAAGCGCGCTGGTAATAATACCTGCCATATTAGCATCTGTGTAATGCAATCCCAGTAACATAAGACAGTTAAACAAAACGCCAGCAGAGAGTGCTTGCGCTAAAATAAAAAGCCAATCCCTTTTCTTTAGTGTTGAAAAATGGTGTTTTATAGTAAATCGCCTGGCAGGCGTTAACCAATGTAAAGGCAAGAGAATAAAGGCTGCTAAGGAGAATCGCAGTGTTAGCATAAATAAAATGGGTATTGATGAAACCAAATATTTTGATGAAACAATATTCAGTCCTACCATGGTTTGAGCTAGAACAAGGTAGAAGAGACCCTGGAAATAATCATTATTTTTTGCCATAAAGAACCCCTTTTTAACAGCCTCCTGGTGCAGTACCAAGAATGAAATGGGAGTTTAGCAAGTTAATCAAATCCATGTATTATTCTAAGCACGCATAGTTTTTGCAGTCAGCATCATTTCACGCCACTGGGAAGGCGTCATATCAAACGTTTGGCTAAAGCGACGGCTAAACGCCGGTAAATTTTCATAACCAATCTCATAGGCAATAGCCTCAATTGACAGATGTTCGCTCACAAGGAGTTGTTGTGCTTTTAACATTCTTTTATGGCGCCAATACTCTGCAAGCCCCTGGCCTGTGCTACGTTTAAAACGCCGTTGCAGTTGGCTGCTACTTAAGTTGCATAATTGTGACAGTTTGTTGATATCAATGGGCATGGCAAGATGTTGTTCGATCCAGGATTTGGCTTTTGACACATAAGGATCCTCAATACTCGCAACAGTTTGGCCCAGCAATTTAAATAATAAATTCTCAACCAGATAATCAAAAAAAGCATCATGCTCTTCTAGCATTAGATAACTTTGAGCAAAAGAGAGAAATTTTTTAGTTGTTGGTGTCAGACTAAGAAAAGAAGATATCAGTGTGGCATGCGACAGTAGAGTGGGCGTTTTTATATCAACCACTAAAAAAAGATTCTCCTTACTGGCAGCAAAACAATGTTCTTCATAAGGTGCAATAAAAGCGGCTGTATTAGCACTGACCATTCCTGTGCGACAACCCGTCTGAAGTTCTAAGGTACCACTAATAGGCAATACAAGCTGAGCAAAATCATGGCTGTGGTTTGCAATTTCAGTTTGATAAGAACGCAGAGAAAGGTAAGAGGATAGGGTTTGAGAAGAGGCCATGATTAAATCCCAGATATATTTACAACTTGCTATGAATAGGTACTATTGTGGTACAACTATACTATGCAATGACAAGTAAAGCACATGGTTGTTGGTGCTGATCTTCCGTGTGGAGCGTATTCCATGATGAAATTGATCCTGGTTTTGGCAAGTATACTTGGCTTGTCTTCGGTAATGCTTGGTGCGCTGGAAAGCCATGTATTTGGTGCGATGTTAACCTTAAAAAATGCTCAACGTTTCGGTATCGCCCTCCATTGTCAGCAATTATATAGTATTTTATTGGTTGCACTCAGTTTGTATGGTTTGCAGCGCAACCCTCCCAAATTATTACATCTTGTTTGCGTTATTTTCCTCTTAGGTGTTTTCATATTTAGTGGTAGTCTTTACGCATTGATTTTTCTTGCCAAACCTATTTTTCGCTATGGGACTCCTTGTGGCGGGGCATTGCTCATGTTAGGTTGGATCCTGCTCTTATTATTTAGTATGTTTTATAAACCGCAAAATGGACGATAAAGAGGAAAGAGTCTGGCCCAAAAAGTCAATAAACTATACATGCAGCAAGATTAAAAAGGATAACCCGTCTCAGTGAAATTAATCTCGACACCAATACGTAAAAATAGGGCTTCAGTAAGCTGTGAAAATAGGGCCTGTTTATAAATAACTCCTTTCTTCTTAATAAACCACAATATCCTGGCTCGGTATACTGCCTTCTACTGTGTTCACAGGAATGAATCTATATCCTACTCCGGTAAGTAGCTTTTGGCTCGTCTATAGTGTTTTCCCAGCTACACCCAGTTAATATTACAGAAAATAGGGTAATAGAAAATGCTGTATAGATTAGTTTTTTCATGATGACTCCTTAACAAACATTTTTATTTATTACCTGACCCATAAAATATAGTACAGATTTGAATTCCGCCCCTAATTAAGAGGTTGACAGCCTGATTTGTATTAAAAAACAGGTGGTCAGTGCTTTGCAGGTTTTTTATCACTCGATTTGAGCAATCTGGATGTTGTAGGCGAAAAACAAACTTCATGCTGATAGGATCTAATCAACACGGGGCTTTTCTTATTTTTGTTGGTTTAGCCAGTCTTTAATACTTTGTTGAGTAGTTTCTATGACCTCAAGTAAATGATGATATAAGGTATTGAAGTTTGTTGTATCGCCTGCTTTTTGATTAATCTGCAGATATTGACAGGCGTATTGGAGTCTGGCTGTGCCGCAATAGATAGCGCTACTTCTCATTCTAAGTATGGTGTCTCCCAGAGATTCCCAGGCACTTGCTTCATACGCCTGCTGAATTTTGATTTTTTCCAGGGGGAGCTCACTCATCATTAACTCGAGTGATTCTTTTAATAGCTCAATACTACCTAAATTATTAATTCCTTGATTACTATCAAGTAGGGAAAATTGCTCTAAAGCAAGAAATATTTCCTTAGAGAACTTGTCTTTTGTTTCGATGACTTTTGACTGCTGATTTTCCTTTGTTGTAGTAACTAATTCGGAAAGAATACCAGTTAGAATCGTTGGGGTCATAGGCTTGGTAAATACCTGACTCATGCCAGCTTCTATGCATTCATAAGCTGAGCTTGCTAAACAGTGAGCCGTTAAGCCTACAATAGGGGTTGCTTTTTGATTATTATCTTTTTCCCAGTCACGAATATAGATAGCTAATTCAATTCCCGACATACCTGGTAAACCAATATCTGTAATGATTAAATCGAATTTAGATTTTTTGATAAGATCGAAGCCATTTTCTGCATTCATCGTGGAAGTAAATTCGCATCCTGCCTGTTTTAGAAGTGTTTCAAGTAATCTTAATGCGATAGCATTATCTTCGACGAGTAAGACATGGGGAAAATGCTGCGATGTTGTCTTATCATCAGTTTCCTGCTTAATTATAAATCCTTTCGCATTACGTTGGCTCATATAGTCCTGTCTAATGAAATTTATACTTGGCTTATTGTCTTATTTAGGCTGGGGATGTTCAATGTTTCTGGAAAAATTAAGCTGAATGGAATGCGATCAGCGTAAGAACGCAGTTTAGTACCCCAGTGGCTACTAATACGCTACTCTGCTCGAAAGTACCTAGCATGATAGATATTATTCCAATCACTGAACCCAGAATGCACATCTACTATTTCCCAAAAATATCTATTATTGCACTTTTTGATTAACGAATTATTAAGGGCGAAATTATCGATGTAAAAATATCATTATTTTTCATAGAGAAAAATTTACTAAAGGAGGGCCATTGTACTGATAACACCCTTTGAAATTTTTTGAGGAGTTTAGGCATGTTGGATCAAGTTATTTATTGAAATATTAGAGCGTAGTAAGGTAGGAATTATCTGGCCCGTACTATCACAAGCAAGTTTTTTCTTAATATTTTCGAAGTGTTTATCGACAGTGCGTTTTGATATTTCTAGAATATCAGCAATACGATTGGCATTAAAACCAAAATAATAGAGATAAATAATTTCTTTTTCTTTTAATGTTATATTTTTTGCCGACAAGAAGTTAAAGGGCAGCTTATTTAAATCGAACACAGTGCCTTTTACCATTTCGTGAATTTTAGATGCCTGTTCTTTTTTTCCTAAAATTATTTCCTTTAAATTTAAAGAGCCTGGTGGTTGGCGCGATTCCGCCAGTGAATTCATCTTAATGATAAAATCTTTCGGTAAAGTCAGTGTGTTTCCATTAATTAACCGTCTGCAACGCTCTGCAAGATCCTGAGAAACTATTTTTAAAGTATCTATATTGTTAAGGATAAAGTTATTTGAGTGAGCTACATCGGAACGCGTCGCAAATGTATAAATTTCTGTGAAGGTTTTATGATCATGAACAATATCAAAAAAATAAGTATACTTTTGATCAACTAAAGTTTCTTTAATTGAAACTGGTAACACCTTGTCCTTTTCAATATCTGAACTATAAAAATCATGCAGGGGCGCAGTAATATGATTGATAATCTGAGTAGTCCATAAATCATTCTTAATAAAAACATCCAGAAGTGAGTTATCTGACATCAACTGCAAGCATCGTCCACTCAGATCGAAGTAAAAATAGCCCCAGCTATAAATCAGGGTATTTTCAAAAATAGACTGGTAACGACTTTCTAAGTAAGGTGTATACATTTTCATGTTACTAAAAGCTTTCATAACGTCATTTCCAAGACAAGACTCTTTAAAAGCCTATTATTTAGTACAGTGTAGTTTATTTTTAATATAGACAAAGTGAAGTTTACTAGAACTTAAAAATTCAAATTAAAAATATTTCTTCTAGAAAATAGAGAACATAATGGACTGCCAAAGAAATATTAAAAGCCGCTTGACCCTATTGTTGCTATATACCTTATCTTTTGATTGGAGGAGGTAATACGATGACTCAATGGTTCGTAAAAGACTTAAGCAAATTAACCGGTGTCTCGGTGCAAACACTGCATCACTATGACCGTATAGGGTTACTCAAGCCTTCATTACGACTTGTTAATGGGTATCGTGTTTACTCCGAAAAGGATTTATTGAAATTACAACAGATTATTGCTTTGAAGTTTTTCGGTTTTGAGTTATCACAAATCAAAACCTTACTCTCTGAAGAATGTGAAGCGCTCCCGCATTTTAACAGTCAAGCACAAGTGTTGGAGCAGAAAGCAGCTGCTTTACTTGAGGGGGCTAAAACCCTGAGAAGCATTATTGATTCTGTTGATGACGATCAATCCATTCCTTGGGAAACCATTATTCAATTTATTGAGGTATACAGAATGACAGAACATCTTGAACATAGTTGGGTTAAAGAAATATTCACCCCTGATGAACTCAAGCAGTATGTAGAGTTTGAAAAAGAAATGAAAGCCAATCAGCAAAAAATTGTTTTTGAAAAACGTTGGCAACAATTGGCAGAGGAGTTGAAAACTAACCTCAAAAACGATCCTTATTCAAAAGAAGGTATTCGCTTAGGAAAAAAATATATGGACTGGGTGAATGGAATCTATGGCAAAAAATACGCCCATCTTAGGACCAAAAAGTGGGAGAAAGGGTTTGGAGAAGGAAAAGGTCTTGAAGAGATTGGATTAACCCCAGAGCTTATATCGTGGATAGAAAAAGCCACCGATGCCTATTGGCGAGATCGAATTTATGGGTTTCTTAACAAAATCGGCATAATTCCTTCTTCTACTGCATTAACACTTTGGAATGAAATACTCGATGACATGTACGGCGAAGAAGAGGCTCGCAAAATTACAATTTACGAAATGGCATTAAAAGATGATAGGGTAAGCCAAAAGGCAAAAGAATGGCTTAGAAGTCTTTTAAATACAAAGTAAAATCTAAAATAGTCGGATCAATTTTTTCTGATCCGACTACAAAATCAATCGAGTCTAATCGATTTTTGACGCTTTTGATTTGCCTGATTGTTGGGTTCTCTAACGATCAGACTTGCATATTAACCTTCGAGAGAAGGGGATGGAAAGGAAGAAGACTCATAATCGGCTTTCGTTTCATCTGCTAGTGTTGTTTCGTGATCTATCGTGCCAGTAGCTACACTGTCCTTAGAAAAGAAATCGAAATATTGGCCTGTTCTGGCACGCTTGTAATCTGGTAGTAGGCTACCTTTGGTTGTTTGCCGACTGGTCATTGTTTTTCTTTTACTTAATTCTTCCACTCCTACATTTAACTTGTCTTCTTCAGGAACGCGGCGAGAATTACATAAAAAAGGAAACAATTCTGCGATGGAAGGTAAAATACGCGACTCGGCTCTGGTGTTATTAGTTGTCAAGTCAGACGGTGTCTCAGAGGATTGCTCAAGGGATGCTGTTCTCTGTGGCGGTGAAAATTGCCATATATCGACAACATCCGGTGGTTGTGCCGCTGTATTTTCGGATGTGGTTGGCTCCTCATCTACTGCAGTAAGTGGTACTAACGCATCTTCCTCCAAATCGGTTTCTTCACCCTCTAACTCAGACTCGCTGTCTGTTTCTACTGGACTGGGTTGAGGAGTAACTATGCTGCGCTCATCCCCCTCTTGCCTTTCGATAGTTTGTTGCATTGTTTTACTTGAGCTGGTTTGCGGTATTTCAGCGAAGGTATTTATGATTTGCTGCGCCAATTCTAAGGTTTGAGTATAGAGTTGCTCCGTTTCGCTTAAGTGGCTGCTTCCTCCTGACGCCCTTGTTTCTTCGAGCGCCCTTAATCCTTTCCTGGCTTTGGTAATTAATCTTTCGGCATTTAAGCGTAGATTTCTATTGAGCTCTTCCAGTACTGAGGGTGAAACCAAGTTTTGAGAAAAATAAACGGTCATAATTTTGGGTGCTTTTTTTCTGCCGGCCGAAGCAAGGTAAGAGTACTTATTTAATCCATCAATGATACTTGTCAAATTGGTTGACTTCTGTTCAATGTTATCTCCATAGGTGAGAAGAAAAGGTATTTGCCGTGCTTGTAATTGCCTAATCGAAGTAGAAAGATCATTAACGCTTATCTTTTGGAGATAAAATTTAGCATCATCGTGTTCATGAGGAGGTGTCAGAAAGCAAATATCACCAGGGTTTGTTTGATGAAGAGTCTCATGCATATCCATTTGCTGAAATTCAATATTTCCTTTATCGATTAATTTCTTGCTGTGATGAAGTAATTTTAATGTGGTCTCGAGTTTTGTGCTTCTTTCTTGTAATAAGTAGGCGCGGCGTATTTGAGTCCCTGCAAATTCTACATTAACAAAAGAATTATTTTGAATGAAAAGAAGTAACGAATAATCTTTCGGTAAGGGTTGTTCATTGTATTCAACAATCATTTGGTTAAAAATAGTATTGCGCTGACTTGCTGGGCTGTTATGACAACGTGAATGATGTTCTCGGTAGGATTTTTCTATATCTTCCCAACGATTTTCTTTAATGTAATTTAATAAATTGATTAATTCCCCATTGATGTCACTGGCAATGTATTTTTTTTCTGGATATTTTTGGGCTAAATAGAACGTTAGCGCACAGCTTCCACAAGTCACATCTTTAACGACACTAGCTTGAGCAAACTCAGGCGAGCGCTCAATGATCTTTTCTATGCTCTCTAAATAATTTAACGAATTACCAAAATAGCGAAAAGCTCGGGGGGATGTCATAAATGTCTTCTTTGGCTCTTTTCTTTGTACGTTACCTTGTCGCTCACGGCGCCAGACAGCAAAATTTCCACGGAATGATTCGGAATGCGTATAAGCTTCAAAAGCTTGGGGGTTGTCTATTAAACTCGGTTGGCTTTTAACGTGATGAGCCAATTTTGCCTGGCTTCTTTCAGATAATGGATGCGCTGTGATTTGAAATACATGTGGAGGTATTCCTAAAGCAAGACTTTCGGCCATTAATAATTTGCAATGCTCTTCTTTAATTAAGGTAAAATTAGCTATTTTGAATACCGGAAAAGCTACCTTTCCTTTAACATAAGTACCTTTTAATCTTTCCCAGGCTAATCGGTAGGCCAAAGTTTTTTGATAGGGTCTCAGTTTGTCTCCAGTACCAGAAAATTCGTGTACAAGATAACCTGGCAACCATGAAACTCGATGCCAAACTCTTTCTAATTCGATAGGCCCCCGAGTACTTTTGCGTGCATGCCCCGTTATTTTTTTTAGTGCGGTTAGATCATTAGGACTTAAAGTGGTAAATTGCCTATCGAGAGAATCAGATTTAGATCGTTTTCTCAGTATTGGTAATAATTCTGAACGTAGCTCATTGCTTTTTTGTGGCGTAAGAGGGACCTGGATGTATTTTTGCCAACTGGAAGATGTCCGCTGATCATGAGTTGGTGTTTCTCTCGGTGCATAATAAAGTTCATTGTGTTCAGTGAAAATATAGAGATCTTTCGATTCACCGGGCAAATTTTGCAAATCGGTTTCACCTTTAAATGTGTTCATCAAGATAAATAAACAGCTTTTTGAGATTATTTTCTCTTTTCTTAACGCTGTTTTACTTTTTGGGGAGGGAGAAAATTTCTCACGCATATCAGATCCTGGCAAATTAAAAAATGGAAATGATTTTCACATCATGCTAAATGGCGGGTCAAAAGAAAAAAATTACGGGGGGAGATTCCAGAATGGAATGGCTAAAGATCGATAGGGAAGAAGTCGGTAATAGGCTGTAATTAGGTAATCGGGTAAAAAATAGTGTTACCTATAAAAAAGATTAAATTGTTAATGCAGGTTTCGGCAACGATTATTTTGGTTTGTTTGATTTACTCTGTGATCTTGACGAAGCCTTGTTGAACGAGCTGTATTGTTCTTGCCATAGCATCAGTAGTAACTTTGATATTGGGAAGTAGATTAGCATTTCCCCAGTTGTGTGCTTTCGCTGTGGCGCCACACAATTCAATTTGTACACCGCTCTTTATCAGCTGGGCTACAAGCGCTTTGTAGGGGTTACCTGCCACGATGTTTCGATCAGTATTATAAGCGTTGTCATTCAACGTTACATGTCCTGCATTGGTGTGAAAGACTGCGATTACTTGTGATTTGGCACCCCAATCAGAGATGTCATTCTTGATAAGCTGAATATGAAAAAGCGATGCAGGCAGATCACCTTCAAACGATAAGGAGCCAATGCTGAATACTGCTTTTACTTCTGCAAGTTTTACCGGTATCTCAATCTGAAGTGATTTTTCTGAATTAGACATGTTGGATTCCTTTCAAGAGCCGCATTAGTATATATCCATTGATTTTGTTATCTACCCCGGCGAGTTCAATAGAGGCGTTTTATGCCTATAATGCGCATCACAGTATAGATTAGGCATTTTGTTTGTGCAAATATAATTCAATTTAAGTCAAGCTGGTTTTCACCTGACTGCTATTATTTTTATCGCTATAATCATAGTTAATTGGCTCCATCTAAGGTTTACTTTTGTTCGTTCCAACGAGTTATAGAGAAGCAAATAATGGCTACTGATCCTGTGCACGGAAATGAAAATTTGAATAAAGAAATTATTCAATGGGGTTATAACTATCTTGCATCGCACCGCTATAGATTAAAAAGCATTCAGCCAGAGAATGTACAACATACACCTTGGTCTTATGTGGTCCGCTTTATAACATCGGATGGCTATATTTATTTGAAGCATACACCACCACTGCTTGCCTTAGAGCCTGTCATCACCAATATGTTGCATGATCAATTCCATGCCTCCGTTCCGGAAGTGATTGCAGTCAATGCAGAATTAAATTGCTTTTTAATGAAAGATGCAGGCAGGCCATTGCGAGAAGTTTTGAAAAAGCAATTCGACCCCATATTGCTTTGTAGGGCTATTGAACAATTTACGTTTATCCAGTTGGCTGTTGCTTCTAATGTCGATAATTTTCTTGATATTGGCGTCCCCGACTGGCGATTAGATAAATTACCAGTCTTATACCAGCAATTACTTTCGCAAAAAGACCTATTGATGGAGGATGGATTATCAGAAATAGAAAGGAATGAATTAGAGAGTCTCCTTCCAACGATCTTTAATTTATGCAAAAAATTATCCGATGTTTCTATCAAACAAACGCTTGTGCAGTGTGATTTTCATGACAATAACATCCTTATAAGTGATATATCACAAATTATTACCTTTATTGATTTGGGTGAAATAGTCATTTCTCATCCGTTTTTTTCCTTAGTCGGCTGTTTGCGACAAGCAACGTTCCATCACGCGTTGACAAAGGAAGATGATGCCTATTTACAGCTTGTGGATGTTTGTCTAAAAAATTATCTGGCTTTTGAGTCTAAAAGCCATTTATTCGATGCTTTTGTTATAGCGCAGCTCTTGTGGTTTGTTTATGAGGCATTAGCTCAATACAGACTGAGAATAGCCTGTGATGAAGCGAGATTTTTGTCATTTCAAAGACATGGGAAACTCAGCGGTCGATTGAAAGAATTGCTGGCCGCATGTCGGGCAAGTGACTAGGAATCAATGGCGATGCTTTCGCTTCCATTGATTCCGAGTGGCTTATCACCAGCTTAGTTACTAGGAACCGAATGCTGCACGGGCTGCTTCCTCACCCAGTTGTATTGAATTTAATGCCAATTGAATCTGATTACTATCAATCAGATTACTATCTACAAGGGTATCCAAAACGAGCCCCACAACATATTTATAGAGTTCGCTATCCGAATCTCTTCCACCCTCTCTTTGCGATTTTAAAAGGATGTATTGCTTTAAGTCAGACTTGGTATGCTGTTTTTGAAGAGTAGGGGAGATTGCGCGGCCCAAGACAGGCAATAGATGGGCAGCCATTGTCATCATGACAACGAGCAAACAATACCAACGGTTATCTAAATCTTGAGCATAATTAACGGTTGTTCTTAACATGCCTGCGGTATCATCATGCAATGATGATAAAACAAGCGAAGCCATATAAAGCAAAAGTATATTGCCAAAATAAACCTTGACGGAATTCTTCGCTATTTTCCCAGTCTCAGCGGCAATTAAATCTGCACCACTCCTAATCAATGGCTCAAGCAATTCTAAAATTTTCGCCGAAGCATGTTTAATAAATTCTTCTTCGGCTATGCCTAAGGCAAAATTTGAAATACTATCAGCGATGCTGCTTTTAGACGCTTCTTCAGACAAAAAACTCAAGCCGTATTGGACCACAGAGGACACCACAGTGTGACTTATTGAATGGACATAATAAGATTTCACTGCGCTACGCACTGATCGTTGTATAGTAAAACGAAAGGCTGCTGAAACGAGTGGTTTGGCAATCACTTGTATTGGGAGTTCGACGCCTTTAGCAAATAGTTTTAAACCTTGATTGACTGGTGGAACATTTCGTTCAATCGCATCGATAACGGCTTTCCCTGAAGCAACATTCGCTACCTGCTTCATAGTGCCTGTAAGCGTAGTACTTTGCTGAGCCCCTTTATAGCCCTCTCTTGCTGTCTCTAAGCCAGCATTAATGTATTTTGCTCTCACAATAAAACCCTTAAAAAAATCGGGAATGCTAACATACTGCTCTTTGTATGAAAAGTATAAATTTTTACCAATCCGACATATAAAGAGGCTTTTGGGTCTATTTTAACCTGTCACATTATTAAAAAGACATCTCTATTTTATCGTTACAATTCAATCTTTTTTGCAAAAAATTAAACCACTATGTTTGAGCATGAGGTGTTATGATGGCTTCTAGTATTGGGTTGATGACAGAATCAAATTTCCCAACTACGGGGGAGTTTGTGTGGCACTCGCGCCAGGACACTTAACACAGATCCTAATATGCTTTCCAATACCACAACAAACCATTCCATTAATGAAATAAATTCTTCATTGCATGGAAAGCTTGATTAGTGCAAGGATTAAGGGCAATATCCGCCTCCTTGAATAAAATGACAATCCGGGTAGTAAAAATTCTTGATAAATCATCGATATAGTAAAAAGGATTAGACATGCCAAAAAGAAAAATGGAGGAGATGGTTCCCCCAAGCGGAGGCAATCAACAAACAACTGATAATTATTTTATCGGCTTACCTGATGATCTACTTTCACTTATTTTGTTTCATCTTGCTTCGGATAGAGCTAAAGAAAATGAGAAGAGGGAGCAAAATAAAAAAGGTGAGGGAAACTCCCTAAGCAGGTTGGCATTGGTTTCACATCGATTTCACCCCATAACCAGAAATTTTCATTATACGCTCAAACTAATCGATTTCATCATCGCAGTGAAACGAAAAGAGATTCAAGCATTGTTAGGCAACCATCCGGGCTTGGCTGCGGAAATTGTTCCTATAACGGGTGGTGCAGGGCAGACATTTAACTGTTCTCCCTTCCAATATGCACTCTGGATTTTGGATATGGCCAGCTGCAATCTTATGCTGGATTCCCTTCCTGCGAGTTCGGAAGGCGAAGCAATCAGACAAAAACTGTATGCACAGGCTCAATTAGTTAAAGATTATGGATTGGAATATGAGGTAAAAGGGAAACGCTATAGAGAAAAACATCTTAATTTTGAATTAATTGCAGCTGCAGTTAATTTGTTGCTCGCTAATCATCAGGACTGGAGTAGGGAAGAATTAGAACATTACTGGGATAACATAGCGGGGCAGGCTCAACTACTTGTTCCCTTGCATATGTCGTTAACCTTAAGAGCCGGTTTTGCCCATGACAGGTTCTCATCTCGGACTGCTGATGCAATTGGGGTTGGTAATTTCATTGCTTCCATACAACCTTTAGTGAAAGACTATTCTCTCGGTTTATGTAAAGCACTCGATGCCGCAGAAAAACGCAATGATAAGGCTCGCTACCAGGAGTTAAAAGATATAGCAGCAGCCGATATATCTGCCCTCTGGGCTTTTGAAATGGCCAGGTCAAAATTTAACCTGCCTGAGCTTTTGGGCAGGTTAGCGCCACAGGGCAGTGTCAAAGCTCAAAGTGCGCCTTGAGGGGGATCTAACCCAAACGATAACCTTATGAAAAGCGAATTGCTCAGAACGATTTCAGACGTGTAAATTACTGTTATTTGAATAAACTTGAAGAATTGCTTGCTTTTAGGAACCATTGAGAACCGTTAACAACCTGTCTCAATGGTACCGAGGGTGGGACTCGAACAAACATGTAACATATTGATTTAATTAATTTAAAATAGGAAAGACTCGAAAATTACCCAAAATCATACCCAACACTGTATATGATAGCTGATTAGAACGATTACGAAAAGATAAGAAATATTAAACTAAATTTTTTAAATTTTAGGCCGATAAATTAATACTGGAAACTATAAGTGGCCTTTCATGCAAGACGAGCGTAATGGATATACTGAAAAAATTACTCAATCGACGGCTTCGTATAAAGTAATAGTTGCTGGAGCGGGAACGGGTAAAAGTTTCACTATGTTGAAACTCTTGGAAGCGGACTTAAATAAGAATTACCTTGTTTTAACTCTAACTAATGAGTTAATTAATGCATTGGATGCGGATCTAGGTGAGCATGCAAGTTGTTGGACCTTACATAAATTGATTTTAGATATTTATAAAACTGACCTTCAAGGAGCTAAAACAGTTTATCCCCAATTTCCTGATGTTTTAAAAAAGGATGAAAAAATTTTGGGTTTAGGGATTAATTTAATGAACGGCGTACAAACTGCTAAAGACTCTAATCATGAGGATGTTAAAGCTTATTTCAACCGCTCAGATTATTATAATGCTATATGTTTTGATGGAATGACATACTTGGTTTGGCAGTATTTCGCCAGAGTTATTGTCAATTCTGGTGTATGAGCAAAATATCATCAAGCGGCCTTCCAGTCCGATTGTTCAACAACCTGCACTCCGTCTTCA
>NZ_LNYB01000003.1 GCF_001467625.1 Legionella feeleii | reverse complement strand
TTGAAGACGGAGTGCAGGTTGTTGAACAATCGGACTGGAAGGCCGCTTGATGATATTTTGCTCATACACCAGAATTGACAATAACTCTTTTCAATTGATTAATTCTTTTAACCACCCCTAACCCCTCAAGGGGGACGCTCGCCACGGGGCAGGTGTGCGGGGTTAACACCACCGCACACAAGCTGTAAGCGTATATCACTCCAAATTAGTCAAGGATAAACCTTCGGCGCACTTCGTGCGTCCTTGACAAATTTTACGTTAATCTTGATCACTCCGTAATTCTTATGCGCATTTTATCACAACTTATATGTTGTGTTTTAATCTATTGTGTGCTATAGTTTAATACAACATATAAATTGTGGACTATAGCTCTGTGAATGGTCGGGAAGTCATAAAAATACTAAAAGAAGAAGGCTGGACGCACACAACAACACGAGGCAGCCATTATAAAATGGAAAAAGAGGGATATCGTTCTGTACCTGTCCCCGTTCATGGCAGTAAGGATTTAGGTATTGGCTTATTAAAAGCCATTGAAAAACAAACGGGTGTTAATCTAACGAATAGAGGCAAGCAATGAAAGACGTTATGGATTTAATTTACGGCGCAAAAATTGAGCCGGATGGCGATAGTTTTCTTGCCACATTCCGTGACATCGAAAACGCTTTTACAGAAGGCTCAACCTATGAGGAAGCGGTTTTTAATGCACAAGAGGTGCTTGATTTGATGCTTTTAGATAGGCTGGAACATGACGATGATATCCCCCTTCCCTCTCCAATCAAGAAAGGTGAGGTTCCGATCTCTGCCAGTCCAGAAGTATCAGCACCCGCATTACTCCATATTGCAAGAAAAGATCAAAAATACTCAATGGCTGATGTCGCCAGGACAATGGGGGTTCAGTATCAGAGTTATCAGCGCATGGAGTCTGGAAAAAATCTTACCATGAAAAGCTTAAAACGGGCGGCTTCTGCACTTGGTGCAACAGTAGAAATTCGCCTTCGAAAAGTCAGAACATAAACCATAGCAAATCCATTTAAACCACACGTGGCAGGAAAATAGTTAAATGTGCCAATTAAAACTACAACCTGCTTTTGATTCCGGAACCCATCGCTTTCATAACCATTCATGAGCGAAGCGAATTCCTTTTCAAGTGGAGAAAAAGCCTCAAAGGCCATTGCTGCTTCGTCATCCATCCCCCATTCGCCATTTGATTTAACGTAGTGAATTTTAAATACAAGGTGGAACGCAGGAGCAAAGCGACGAGTAGACCTTGTATTTGGAATTCATGGAGTTAATATCAATGGCGAATGGGGGATGGATGACGAAGCTACTGGACTTGATTGGTGTTCGGAGCGGTTTTTTAAAATCATCCATGACCAAAGGTCATTCATTTTTTAGCAACCTTGTACCAGCTTCTTTGAGTGTTCCATCACCATTAACGTAGGTATAAAGCGTAGTTGTGGTTATATTTAAACGTTTAGCAACCTCATGAGCGACTGACTGCTGCTCGCCCATGGCAGCCATTGCCATTTTAATGGTATGGGCATCCATTTTACGTGGCCGCCCTCCTTTACGCCCTCTCGCTCTTGCTGCTGCCAATCCTGCTTGAGTGCGTTCGCGAATTAATTCCCTTTCAAACTCTGCAAGTGCTGCGAAAATACCAAAGACCAACTTTCCATTGGCTGTTGTTGTATTTATTTCAGCGCCAGCGCCGGATAATACTTTAAATCCCACTTTTTTTTGATTTAATTCATCGATCAACGTTACCAGATGTTTCATGTCTCGACCAAGCCTGTCTAATTTCCAAACCACCAAAGTATTCCCCGGTTGAAGTGCCTTAAGGCATGCTTTAAGACCGGGTCGGTCATCTTTGCGCCCTGAAGCCAGATCTTCATAAACATATTTGCTATCCACACCAGCCTTAAATAAAGCATCTTTTTGCAGATCAAGCAGTTGGCTTCCATCTGATTTTGAAACACGGACATAACCAATTAACACATTACCATCCTGAAAATTAGCAAGAAAAACCAAAAATGAGTTTATCACTTTGTTTTGATTTCCTCTATGGGTTATTTGGTCTGATTCTTTATGCTTTTGAATAAAAAAGACCACCACCAGAAAAACGCTCGTTTTCTTGGTGGTCTAAGCCCCCTGCCCTATATACTACTCAATGCTAGATTTATGCAATCATAATGATTGCCATACGCTAGCAAATTGCTAGCGTATAAAGCCTAAAAAGAAATCTTATGACCCGGGTAACTGCTTGTTGCTTTTTTTCATTTCAAAAATTTCCTGACGATTAACAGCAATCTGTCTTGGTGCATTGACACCAAACTTGATATTGCCGTGCTCATCAGTTTTAAAGCAAAGCAACCTGATCTCTTGTTTGTTTACCGTGAGCTTCAATTCTTTTTCAAATTCAACGTTTACAATATCCATTTCTTTACCTCATCCGGCCAGACATTAAGCAAGTATTGTAACCCGAGTTATTGTCAATTCTGGTGTATGAGCAAAATATCATCAAGCGGCCTTCCAGTCCGATTGTTCAACAACCTGCACTCCGTCTTCAAAC
>NZ_LNYB01000002.1 GCF_001467625.1 Legionella feeleii | reverse complement strand
TTGAAGACGGAGTGCAGGTTGTTGAACAATCGGACTGGAAGGCCGCTTGATGATATTTTGCTCATACACCAGAATTGACAATAACTCATATCCGGAACTACGCTGGTTAAATCGGTTTGATCTCGTTGTGCCGCTTTTATTGGCAGTGAGTTTGTTCCTGGCAGGTCATTTTCTAGAAAAACACGTTCCTGAGCTTCATACAAATGGTTGGCAACTTTTAGTATGGGGATTTTTTATCTCAACTGTTTTGGTATTTCACGCTACCTGCAGTATTAACTCACTTGCCCATCAATGGGGAAAACGCCCCTTTAATACTGCGGATGAGAGTCGTAATAATTTTTGGTTAGCATTAATTACCCTCGGTGAGGGCTGGCATAACAACCATCATTTTTACCCCGGCTCGGCAAAGCAAGGGTTTTATTGGTGGCAAATCGATATCACTTTCTACCTGCTGTGCCTGCTATCTTACGCTCATGTTATTCATGGATTACGGCCTAATCCCTCCAACTTGAGGACCGAAAAATGAACAAGCGAGTATGGATTACAGGAGCCTCATCAGGTATTGGCAAAGCAGTCGCCATGGCCATGGCAAGTCGTGGCTATGAGCTGATAATATCCGGACGAAACCAGGGCGTATTGGATGAAATCACTCGTCAAACAGGTGCTCTGTCTGTCGCCTTTGATATACGAGATAGAAACAGTAATCTGAGGGCGGCAGACATTATAAAAGAAAAATTCGGCTACCTTGATATCGTTTTTCTAAATGCCGGAACTTGCGAATATGTCGATGTGACTGATTTCAAAAGCGCTGTATTTGAAGAGCTGCTTAAAACTAATTTTTTAAGCATGGTTTATGCTATTGAAGCATCGCTGCCTTTATTACGGGCTAGCAGGAATGCTCAGATTGTTGGAATGAGTAGTTCAGTTGCCTTTGTTGGGTTGCCAAGAGCAGAAGCCTATGGGGCCAGTAAAGCAGCCATCCGCAATTTTCTCCAGAGCCTGCGTATCGATCTTGCTAAAGAAAACATTTCAGTCTCTATAGTATGTCCTGGCTTTATAAAAACCCCCTTAACCGATAAGAATGATTTCCACATGCCCTTCCTTATAAGCAGCGAAGAGGCAGCAGAAACGATAATCAATGGTATAGAGAAGAAAAAACTGGAAATCATAACACCAACATTTTTTGTTACGCTGATTAAAATTATAAGTTTTTTACCAAATAAATTAAGTGATTATCTATTGAAGAAGGTTACAAATCGCCAATGAAAATTGCCATTATTGGAAGTGGGATATCAGGTTTAACCTGTGCTTATTACCTAAAAAAAGAGGGGTATGACCCTTACATTTTTGAAGCGAATACTTATGTAGGAGGCCACACTCATACCGTAGAATTGCAAACTGAGAGTGGTCTTTGTCCAATAGATACTGGCTTTATTGTTTTTAATGACAAAACTTACCCTAATTTTGTCAAGTTATTGAGGGAATTGGATGTGGCAAGCCAAATGACCGACATGAGTTTCAGCGTCTTTGATCCTCAATCCCTCTTTCAATATTCTGGTGGTTCACTTAATAGTCTTTTTGCTGCACGAAAAAATTTGCTTAGTTATAAATTCTACCGCTTAATCAGTGAAATTTATCGGTTTCAACTTGCAGCAAAGAAACTGCTGGCAAGGAATGAGAAAAATTTAATCTTGTCCGAATTCATTGGACAGTATGGTTTCCATGCGGATCTGACCAATTTATACCTTTATCCCCTTATCTCTGCCTTGTGGTCAACACCCCTAAACCTGGTAGAACAGATGCCCGCTTATTTTGTGGCAAATTTCTTCTATAACCATGCTTTATTACAAATGATACCGTCTTTGCCCTGGAAAGTTATTAAAGGTGGATCTCACTCCTATGTGAAAGCCTTGATTAAACGCTTTGAGGATAACATTTATCTAAACACAGCTATTGAATGGGTAAAACCTAAACCGGAAGGGGGATATTACCTCTCAAGTAAAAAGGAAGAAATAGGTCATTTTGAAAAGGTAATTATCGCAACTCATAGCGATGAAGCATTAGCAATGTTGGCATGCCCTGATCAATTAACAGTTGAAATCCTGAGCCAATTTACCTACCAGCATAATGAGGTTATTTTGCATACTGATACCAGTGTGTTGCCATCAAATCATCGGGCATGGGCAAGTTGGAATTATTTATTGGTTGACCAAAATGTCCGGCATGCCGTACTTAACTACTATATGAACCGCTTGCAAAATTTATCTACAAAGGAACATTATTGTGTCAGCTTAAATGCAAGGGATTTTATAAACCCTGAAAAAATTATCCAAAGTTATAATTATGCTCACCCTCAATACACCCTACATAGCTTATCTGCACAATCGCGTCAAAAGGAATTGAATAGTAATGGTTCTCTTTATTTCTGTGGGGCTTATTGGGGTTTTGGCTTCCATGAAGATGGCGTGAAGAGTGCCTTAACAGTCTGCGAACAAATTTTGTCAGAAGAAAATCATGAACATATCAACTCTGCATAGTGCCATTTATAAAGGCAGCGTAATCCATAGGCGTTATGGACCCGTTAGACATCAGTTTTCTTATAATGTATTTATGGTTTTTCTCGATCTTGATGAATTATCTACACTATTTGATTCCTATTGGTTCTGGTCAGTCGGACGTTACAATATTGCTCAGTTTAAGCGCAGTGATCATCTTGGTGATCCAGCCAATGACTTAAAGCAAGAGGTCTATAAACTGGTCGAGGAAAAAACAGGGCATCGGTTAGAGGGGCCTGTTCGCTTATTAACTCACTTGCGTTATTGGGGTTATTGTTTTAATCCAGTCAGTTTTTATTATTGCTACGATGCAACGGGAAAACGTCTTGAAGCAATTGTAGCTGAAGTCAATAACACGCCATGGAACGAACAGCATACTTATGTGCTTACAGTCTCGCAAAATCTCGCTAGTCATGAGTATCAACACTTCGTTTTTGATAAAGATTTTCACGTCTCTCCCCTTATGTCGATGGACATGATTTACGATTGGAGGCTTTCAGCACCCAATGAAAAGATTTTTGTCCATATGAAAAATATTCACCAGAATATTAAGGTATTTAATGCAAGTCTGTGTTTAAACCGCCAGGAAATAACAGCTAGGAACCTTGCCAGGATTTTAATACAACATCCTTTTATGACCGGAAAAATAATCATAGCCATTCATTGGCAAGCATTAAAAATCTGGCTAAAAGGAGCAAAGTTTCATGTTCACCCTAAAAAGAGATGAGCTGAATGGAAAATACTGCACGCAAAATTATTTTAAAACGATTAGCCAATTTGACTGTTGGCCAATTGCGAATTGAAGATGGTGAAGTAAGCATGACTTTCGGTGATCGCTCCGCTGCATCGTTGATAACCGCTTCTATGAAAATTACAAATAGAAAATTTTATCAAGACGTCTTATTCGGGGGGAGTATTGCTGCAGCAGAAACTTACGCATCCGGATATTGGGAAACGGATGATTTGACGAAATTATTAAGGATTTTTTTACTTAATCAAACTACAACAAACGAATTTGAAACGGGCTGGGCAAAATGCCTGGCTGTTTTACGCTGGATTGCTTATCAGTTTAAACGCAATAACCTGCAAGGTAGCCGTAAGAATATTGCTCAACACTACGACTTGAGTAATCGCTTCTTCCAATTATTTCTGGATAAGAGTCTCATGTATTCATCAGCTATTTTCCCCTCAACAGAAAGTACCTTGGACGAAGCAGCGAGTTATAAAATCGATGTAATTTGTAAAAAGCTGGCCTTAAAATCAAGTGACAAGATTATTGAAATAGGTAGTGGATGGGGAGGTTTTGCTATTCACGCAGCAGAAAACTATGGTTGTGAAGTAGTAACCACCACGATTTCTCAACAACAATATAACTATGCTTCCCAACAAATCAGGGAAAAAAAATTGGGAACCAAAATCAAGTTGCTCAAACAGGATTACCGGCAACTGGAAGGTAAGTATGACAAACTGGTTTCTATTGAAATGATTGAG
Source organism: Legionella feeleii (assembly GCF_001467625.1). Classification (GTDB taxonomy): domain Bacteria; phylum Pseudomonadota; class Gammaproteobacteria; order Legionellales; family Legionellaceae; genus Tatlockia; species Tatlockia feeleii. The sequence continues at coordinate 19,948 of NZ_LNYB01000002.1, read as the reverse complement.
GCAGTCGGTTATCAGTATTACAAGCAATTCTTTCGGACGTGTTCACAATTACTTAAACCCGAGGGAGAAATGCTTATGCAAGCGATCGTTATCCAGGATCAAGCCTATGAAAGGGCTAAATATGAAATTGATTTTATCAAACAGTATATTTTTCCAGGAAGTTGCATCCCATCTGTGACAACGCTATTGGATGCAATGACCAAGGCAAGTAATTTGCGCCTTTTTAATTTGGAGGACATTGGATTACATTATGCGAAAACACTTCGTTGTTGGCGACAGAATTTTACTTCTCAGGCTTGCGAAATTAAGAAGCTGGGTTTTGATGAACACTTTATCCGGTTGTGGAATTTCTATTTTTGCTATTGTGAAGCCGGTTTTTCTGAAGGATATTTAGGGGACATGCAAATGCATTTTGTACACCCCCTTGCAATAAGACATAAAAAAACATGATTAGGCAACTGGGGCAATTTGTCTTTTTTCAAATACAATGGTGGTGTTGCTTATTAAGTGCTTCTTCTCCTCACTACCGTTACCTGTTCCTTTTGGCCTTAGTCCTGGCCGTCTATGATGTCTGGAGGCATTTTAAAATTCCAAGGCTTTGGCTCCTGTTAGTTCTGATAGCAAGCTTGGGTTTAATCAACGATACCCTCTTGATGCATTTAAATATACTTTATTTTTTTGACGATTCTTTACTGATTATACCACCCTGGCTTTGGGTTTTATGGGTTTGTTTTGGCGGATGGTTTTTAAAGGCAGATTGGATTAATAAGAATTACTTACTAATGTCTTTGCTGGGAGCAATTGGTGGTCCTTTAAGCTATTTTGCAGGATTTAAACTTGGTGCAATTTCTTTTCCCCAACCTCTGTTCGTGACGATGATTATTTTATTGATTGATTGGATTTTACTCGTATTAACCATAACGAAATTAAATGGTCTTTGGAGGAAGTAACAGTCTTATTTCAATAAATGGCAGGTGAGTGAATAAATCAAACCGTGAAAGGAAAAAGATCATTGTTCACTTGTATCGGAGTGTGACTATGAAAAACCACATAAAACTGGCCATGACCCAAGCGGGAAAAAATTTAATTTTAAAACAGGCTCTATTTAGGAGCAATCGGAATGTAATCATATTTTTGTGCAGAGGCAGTCGAGCCACATTCATCATAAGTATTGTCTACACAAAGAAAAAATTCCTCTGCTCCATATTTTTGAGCTTGGGATAAGGCATCAGCAATCGAATGAAATTGAACAATTTCATTATTTTTCTTAATAAATTTGACAGAGTCTTTCAAAATTACTTCAACAAGGTATTCATGCAATTCAATGGGTGAATAAATTAAAGCAATTTTTTTAGACTCAACATGAGCATAATTTATTAAGCCTTCATGAGTGTTGTGTTGCATGTTTTTATCCGTCAGTTTAATTGTAAGTATAGCCCTAAATTTATTATTAAGCGGTTTTAATGTTAAAACGTATAATTTAGACCATAGGATACACAGCACGCATTGGATAGAGCCGCCTCGAGCCTATCAAGAACCACTCAAATCTCCTGGCAGAGTTCTGTATGTCGTTCATTAAGTACTTATTCCTGATTAATACTTGAAGTCAGGAATACTCTCCTTCATAGTAGTTTTTTTACTATTAAGGTATAAAAGTTATGGCTCGATACTTAATCATTGCAGCAAGTAGTGCGATAGGTCAGTCAGTGGTTGAGCTCCTAAAAAAACAAGGGGATGAGGTGATGACTACCGCGCGAAGCGAGGACAAAATCGCCCCTGATTTTATACTCGATGCCTCTGACTTTAGCGCGGTCGATAGGGTATTTGAGGAAGCAGGCCCTTTGGATGGCGTGGTTAATTGCGCGGGTTCTTTATTACTTAAGGGGGCTCATGCGACCAATTTTGAGGAATTCCAAAAGACAATCAATGCCTCTTTGACTACCTCGTTTGCAGTTGTGCGTGCAGCAGGCAAGAAGATGCTCTCTGGAGGCTCCCTGGTGCTTATTGCCTCCGCAGCAGCCTTAACTGGACTTGCTAATCATGAAGCAATTGCTGCAGCGAAAGCAGGGGTTATTGGATTAGCACAATCCGCCGCAGCGACTTATGCATCACTCAATTTACGCGTCAATGTAGTAGCGCCCGGGATGGTTAAAACGCCTTTGACGGAGTCATTACTTAATAATCAGTTAGTTGCTAAAGCATCTACTGCCATGCATGCCTTGGGACGAATTGGTGAGCCGTGCGATGTGGCGCAGGCTATCTTATTTTTTCTTAACCCTTGTAACAGTTGGATAACAGGACAAGTACTTGCAGTGGATGGTGGCTTAAGCTCTGTTCGTCCCAAGCTTAAAGTGTAATTTATTTTTAGGACGTACGATGACGAAATTGTGTTTTCTTTTGGGCGACCAACTCAGCGAGTCTCTTTCCTCACTGACTGCAATCGACAAGTACGATGATCTGGTTTTTCTTTGCGAAGTGATGGAAGAAGCCACTTATGTTGCACATCATCCTAAAAAAATTGCTTTTTTATTTTCAGCGATGCGTCATTTTGCAAAACGATTAAAAGCACTGGGCTACCGAGTACTCTACACTCAATACGATGAGGCCAGCAATACTGGGTGTTTTGAAGGGGAGTTGTGCCGGGTAATCCATGAAGAAAAAATTTCAGAGGTCCATGTAACTCACCCTGGTGAGTGGCGTGTTTTGCAAAAGCTGGAAACATTGGAAAAGCAATTGTTGATACCGCTCGTCATTCATCAGGATAATCGATTTTTATGCTCGATCGATGAGTTTAAAGGGTGGGCAAAAAATAAAAAACAATTGCGCATGGAGTACTTTTACCGAATGATGCGGCAAAAGCATCATATTCTCATAGAGAGCCAGGGTAAACCAGTTGGTGGGGTTTGGAACTATGATCAGCAAAATCGAAAAAATGCGAATCACATTGAAACCTTTCCTCCTCGTTTGGTCCATCCCATAGATGAAGTAACCTCAGAGATTTTAAGCCTGGTGGAAAAAAAGTTTTCCAATCATTTTGGCCAATTGCAGCCGTTTAATTTTGCAGTCACTCGCGAGCAGGCACTATGTGAAGCTAACCACTTTATCAAGCATTGTTTAAGGTATTTTGGTGATTACCAGGACGCCATGCGCTCCAATGAAGTCAACTTATACCACTCGAAATTATCCTTTTATTTGAATGCAGGGCTTTTACTGCCATTAGAATTATGCCGCATTGCAGAAGAAGCGTTTAAACAAGAACAAGCACCATTGAATGCTGTCGAAGGCTTTATTCGTCAAATTTTAGGATGGCGTGAGTATGTCCGAGGCATCTATTGGCTTTTGATGCCTGAATATGCAAACAGAAATTATTTTAATGCATCCAAGCCTTTGCCCTCGCTGTTTTGGGGGGGAAACACCCAGATGTTTTGTATGAAAGAAGTGGTGCGACAAACGCAAGTTGAAGCTTACTCTCATCATATTCAGCGTTTGATGATTACCGGCAATTTTGCGCTTCTGGCCGGCCTTAATCCCAAAGAAGTATGTGAGTGGTATTTGGCTGTGTATGCTGATGCCTACGAATGGGTGGAATTGCCAAACACGCTGGGGATGGCGCTGTATGCGGATGGCGGCGTGATGGCCTCCAAGCCTTACGCTGCAAGTGGGAAATATATTCAAAAAATGAGTAATTTTTGTAAGTCATGTGCTTATAATCCCCAGGAAGTGGTTGGTGAAAACGCATGTCCATTTAACTCCCTCTATTGGAATTTTGTAGCTCAACACCAAGGCCTGCTTAAAAATAATCCGCGTCTTCATTATGCTTACCTAAATTGGGATAAAATGAACCTGGAAAAGAAAAACGCCATTCTCGCCAAAGCCACTGAAGTATTCGCCGCATTGGATGCCGGACAGTTATAACGATATGAGAATACTCATGGTATTTAATTCATTAAGGCAATAACCACATTGAGATAAGAAGCGAATACTAGCCAAAATAGGTAGGGAATTAATAACCAGGCAATGGTTTTGTGCGTTTTTTTAGCCTCAACGATTAAGAGCACGTTCACACAGGTTAAACCCACAAGCCAAATAGCACTTGGCGTAATCCAATGTAGCCCAAAAAAGAGTGGAGTCCAGGCCCAATTCATGAGCATTTGTAATGCGAAAAGTACAGTTACTTTTTTAGAAGACACTTCTTTATGATTTGATAGAATCCAGGCAATGACTGCAAGAAGTGCATATAATAAGGTCCAAACAATCGAAAAAATAAACCCGGGAGGCGTTAGGGATGATTTATTAAGATGCTCATACCAGGGATAAATATTCGCCTGAGTGAGTAAACCCAGTAAAAAGCCTATGCTTTCAAAAAGCACAATCCAACCCATCAATTTCATTAGCTTGGTCAAGCGCAAAATCATTTCCCTAAATTTGGGTTAATCTTTCTTTGAAGGTTGGGTATTTTAAAGCAACTTTCAACCCCTTTTGGATTTTTAAATTAGAAATCCGGTTGTTTATGACGTAAAACGCTTGCTCCAGGGCGGGGAACTTATGAAAAGGCATCAGCAAAATATTGATTGAATGTTAGTTGTAGCTCTTTCGATGTACATAAGTTCTCTCTTGTCTCAATATCATGTACGTTTGCTGTATAATAGTAAATCCAGGATTAAAGATAGAACATCATTTACAATACGTCAGTTAAACAAGGAACAAAAAAAGATTAAGCAGAGCAATAGTAATATGGCGCGAGATGCATCCCTCACACCTACATTCAATTGACAATAACAGACATATCGCAAAAAAGTTATGTAAAAATCAAATCTATTAAGGTAAGTATTAATGTCTAAAAATCTCAAAATTCTCATCGTTGGTGTTGGCATAGCGGGCCCCGCACTTGCTTATTGGCTAAGAAGATTTGGTTTTTCTCCTGTATTGATTGAAAAATCTGATTCAATTAGAAAAGGCGGCCAGGCACTGGATATACGCGGCATAGCAACGCATCTCGCGAGAGAAATGGGTATCTATGATCAAGTCTGTGAAATGCGCACGCGAATAGAATGCGGTCGTTTTGTCGATACTGCGGGTAACGTGCTCCATGAAGAACAGGGTGAGAAATTTGGATTCAGGCAAGATGACGAAGTCGAAATCCTCCGGGGTGATTTAGTTGAAATCCTGATGAAAACAATTGCGGATATACCTTGTTATTTCAATCAATCGATCATGAGCATGGAGCAGAACGCTGATAACGTGATAGTCCATCTCAAGGATGGGAAGGTTGAAAATTATGACCTGGTGATCGCTGCCGATGGTATACACTCTGCTACAAGGCGCATGGTTTTCGATAAAAGTGAATATCAGTTAATTCATCTTGGTTCCTATCTTAGTACCTTTACAATTCCAAATTACCTTCACTTAAGTCACGTCGACCTGGAATGCGAGACTAATAATAAATTGGTATCAATCAATAGCGATAACAACCCTGAAATAGCAAGGGCAGGATTTATGTTCCGCTCTAACCATATCCTGAAAGACATTCGCGATGAGCATGAGCAAAAGCAATTCCTGTGGGATACTTTCCGCGATTTTGGCTGGGAAACACAAAATATTTTAAATCTAATGGCAGAAAGCGATGATTTTTATTTTGATGCGATTACCCAGGTAAAGATGAAGAGTTGGACCAAAGGTCGAATAGCACTTGTAGGCGATGCAGGTTATTGTGCTTCTCCTCTATCTGGCCAAGGGAATAATTTGGCATTTGTTGGAGCCTATATCCTGGCGGGAGAATTAAAAGCGGCTAATGGAAATTATACGCAAGCGTTTACTCGTTATAATGAATTACTCCGTTCCTTCGTTGAGGCCAATCAGGAATTCGGCGTTTGGGTGAGCAAATCATTCCTTGTAGAAAATGAAGTTTCCAAGGAAATTGCAGAAGAACGCTCGATCAGAATCCTGGCCATGATCAAATCAATTTCGAATGGGATTACCTTAGCTCAATATGAATAATCCTATTTCAAAGCGGCTTGCCAGATAAGCCTATCGCAGCCAAAAAACCAGTCCCCGTTCACCCTTTGGCGCCGGGCAGCGAAGATTAGCAATTCAATTGCAGGGATGCAGAAGGCGCTATGGGAACAATGCTTGAATTTTAAGTGTGAAATACAAAATTCAAGCACTGACCCCAGAGGCATTCCTGGATCTGCTCTATAATTAGGGTATCGATCGCAACACGATTAATATCATGGGTTTCTTCATAAAAAATATTGTCGTTATTGGCGATATGGGTGGCAAAAATGGCGAATATCATAGCTCTCTAGGACCAATGCTAGGGCAACGCCCCATTATTTTCAATGATGGAACTGTTGATAATCAGCGTGTTGATCGGATGGTTGAACAGATAAAAACACTCGCTGAGTGTGCAAAAAACAACTCAAAAAGCACACGATTAACCCGGTTGACTACGGATGAGTTTAGTTTCTATACCAAAAATACCCCTTTGAGTATAGAAGAGTATAAGGAGCTTATTGATAGAACCTTTGATGTCCTTAAGGACCTTCCTCCGAATATTGTTTTAATTTTAAGTAGCATACCTGTTTTGTGGCCCGATGGAACCTTGCGGAATGCCATATTGCATGCCCAGTCTCCAAACACTCAAGATTCAGAGCCCATTATTCACCATTTTAGTAAAGAAAGTTGTTCCGGAATAGATCCTTGGTACTCCAAAGACAATACCCCTGAAAACTGTTATGAATTTCGTGGTGATGATTACTCCAGCGATGAATATTCTCCTGATGTGGTGCTGAAAGATACTAAAGTGAAATGCAATGATCCCAATCAGAACAGAAGTGCTATTATCGTTCAGGGCTTGGATTTGCCACCGATTGTTGATGCCATTGATGTTTGCCTGGATCACCAAAATGGGGTTGCAATGAAGAATGCCGAACAGTTATTAAGAAAGCTATCTTCACCACCAATATACATTAGCCATATTGTAACTTCCAATTTTATCGGTATACGAGGCGAGCATCTGACATCAAGTGTTGTACATACAGATCATAAACAAAAACAAGTAGAAGGCTCTCATGAAAAAAGAACCGAAAAATTGAGCACTACTTTTGGAACTGAAAGCACGGCATTTATATACCAATCCAAAAAGGCTGAACCTGTTCATTCCAAACTATTTAATACAATTTCTAATAAAGTCAATCTACAAGATATCAGCGATAATGAGGGTAACACGCTGCTGCATCAAATTCTTATTCCTGATAAAAGAAACAACCCCTACTGTACCCATAGAAAAAGACGTTTAGAAAGCTTCTTGCCACACTTTGACCATCAATCTATTAATCGGCAAAATCGGGAAGGTGATACCCCCCTTCATTTGGCAGTAAAAACCATCGATGAAGAACACCTCTTGCTCCAATTTCTAGAACGAGGAGCAAGACTGGATATCAGGAACAGTCAAGGGTTAACTCCTATTGGTATTGCCTATCAACACCAGGATCAAGGAAATGGAAGCCGTCTTGTTACAGCGCTTTGTAATAAGATCAGCAATAACAGGAAAATATATCGTTTTCACCGAGCTGTTATTTTGGAGCTAATCGATGAAATCAAAGACGAAGCACTGAAAAAAAAATTAGCGCGTGCAGCATTGAGCTTTGAAAATTCCGAACCGTTTCTTACCAGGGAAACTCTCGATCATTTAGTCGAAATAAGTGGCAACTCACTCGAATCGACACAAAATGATCCTCTGTTACCTTCTGTGCTGGGGGCAGCCAAGGAGGAAAATTCTGCGATCCCGGACTTTCCAGACTCTCCAGAATCTATAGAGCAAGAGCACAGGTTCTCAGAACTTACTAAAACGGAGGCTTATAATTTAATAAGAACGGAACTTAATAAAGGCCGCGAAGCAAACCTGGGGTTGATTGAACACATTGTATTGCAAGGGATTAACTTAAATAAAGAGAGTGGTCTTGGTAATCTTAGTCTAGGGGCTTCTCTCATTATTCAAGCATTTATCCGTAGAGATTCTATTTCGCCTGTTAGGTTAGATTTTTTCTTTACCTTGGCGCAACCTCATTTAAATGAACACACAATCCAGGAAATAAGTGATTATTTGCAAGACTCAACGAGCAGCGACTGGATTTACACGGAATTGGTAAGAGATCAATTTAACAAGGTGCTCCAGGGAAAAACGCTTGATAGAGCCATTATTTTTACTGCTTTTTCCAAGGGAAAAAACATTTGGAATGCAAACTATGGCTCTCTGACCCTTGCCGAGCAAGCCGTATTTGAATCTTATCGCTCAAGAGATCCAAAGCTTCTGGAGAGGGTAATGGCGTTGTGTGAAAACTTATCCATTGATGAAATTGCAAAAAAAATGGGAGAAACTTCCTCTGATTTTGTAGATTGGACAAATGTGTACCTTGAAAAAAGCAGATTGCGTCACCGCCTACAAGAAGAATTTTTGAAAGGCCCCACTGCTAAACTGGATACTGTTCGTGAAATTTTAGAATCAGGGATCAATTTAGATAAAGACAGCGGCCTTCATGGTCTCACACTGGGTGAATACCTTATTGCTCAGGCTTATATTTCCAGGGATTCCATTAGTCCTGACACCTTAGCTTTTTTCTTTAACTTAGCCGGAGCGAAATTAACTGCTGAGAAAATTAAAAAAATAGCCGCTATTTTTGAAAACGCTCAAGAAACCAGCGGATGGATCTATCAACAGTGGATGACAATGGAACTTAATAAAGGTGTACAAGGTCAAGCTGTTAATGGAAAGGTCATTTTTGACACAATGTCACAAGAAAAAGAAATTTGGAGTCGAAGTTATATACCTCCTGTACTTATTGAAGAGCCCCCGTCAGACACCGCAACTGCTACTGCCACTGGTGTTAAAATCCCCACAGTATCGCAAAAGCCAGGTGGTGAACCACCACTCACCCTTGCTGAGCAAGCTGTAGCCCAGGCTTTCAAAGAGAAAAACTTTAAAATGCTGGAAAAAATTTTCATTGAGTTACACAAAAATAATTTACTCCTGGATGTGCAAAAAATAGTGGATAGTTTTGACGAGCAATGGCAAGAGCTGGCGCGGGATTGGATAAAAAGCCAACTGCCACAGCTCGAAGTGCAACAAATACTAAGAAGTGAATTCCAAAAAAAAGAGCAAGCAAATCTGGAACTTGTAGTGGAAAATTTATCTAAAAACCCTGATTTGAATCAAGATGGTGGGCTTTCCAACGGTCTTAATCTTGCTGAACAAGCTATTGTACAAGCTTATATTTCTCAGGACTCCAAATTGTTCTCAGAAATTTTCTCACGCTATCCAATGGACCAAAAAATCATTAACAAAATGGCGAGCACCCTGATTAACCTCGAAGGCACTTTTTTATATAACTCAGAAACCATGAAGGCATTTAAAGAGTGGGTAGACCACCAAAAATCACTTATTAACCAACTTGGAGATAACCAACTTGGAGATAACCAGGCTGGAGCTAGCCAACCTGGAGGTAACCAGCTTGTGGATAACCAGCCTGGAGGTAACCAGCCTGGAGGTAACCAGCCTGGAGGTAACCAGCCTGGAGGTAACCAGCCTGGAGGTAACCAGCCTGGAGGTAACCAACCTGGAGGTAACCAACCTGGAGGTAACCAACCTGGAGGTAACCAACCTGGAGGTAACCAACCTGGAGGTAACCAACCTGAAGATAATCAACCTGAAGATAATCAACCTGAAGTCAATCCGATAAGAACAGTAGCAAGAAGGTATGAGTTTTTCCAAGAAAACAAGCCTTCAACAAAGGTTGTTGCTACACCTGAAATCAAAAAAAATATATCCTGAAGGGATGCTGTAGTTACTGTAAAGGAAATTCAGAAAAACAGTTTATTTGCCAATCTTACTCTAATCGAGGATCAGTTGTATTTGAAATACAACCTGACCCCAGAGATTCTGTTTATCGAGGTTTAAGTAGTGCCCGGATCACTTGGAGTCTGGGGTAGTAGACGATGGTGTAGGGTTAAATTCTTCCGTGTTTTGTTTTTCGTTATTTTCCTCCCCAATTTGTTGTGGAACGGATACGCTTAAGGGGAGTGTTTGTTGTTGCGATTCAACGGGTTTTAATTCTGGTTTAGAAGGCATAAGCAAGAGCATTTTTTGCATGCTGTCCGTGGGTTTTTGAGATTCAATGTCTGCTAATAAGTGAATCGAATGAACTGTTGTGGCAATACTATCTGGTTTTTCGGGTCGGTTTCCATCATTAAAATTACAATACTTGGAAAGCCATTGAAAAAGAGGTGTTATATCACCAACAGTAGGTTCTGCTATGCGTTGAAAGAGAGTCGGACCGTTCATTGAGTTTGCAAAATTTACCACGCAGTTACCTGTTTCCATGTCCATCGCACAAAATGAAATAGAACCCGTATTATTTCCCCAATGAAAAGCAATAGTCTTTTCTGGATCACGGCTACTATAAACTCCCATTCCCAAACCCCATTGGATTTGTGAGGTTTCGGGTGAAGTCGTTGGGGGGAGCGTTGATAAGGCACCTGTTAGCAGGGTTGATTTAAGGTAATTGTTTTTAAAGCAATACTGTAGAAAAGCGAGGTAGTCCTCTGCTGTTGTAAGCATCGAGCCCGCAAGGACCCCATGCCCATTGTTGGGTAAGGGGGGTAAAGGGGCCAGGGAGTCATTGGAAAGGGGATCTGTCAGATGCGCTTTAGCAACATCTGGGGTAGAGCCATCTGGCAATTGTCTCTGAAAGGTAGAACGCTTCATGCCTGCTTTTTTAAAAAAATCTTGCGCGATTTCTTCCCAGCTTTTACCCGCTTTTTGCTCAATAATCTGCTTTAGAAAATCAAGTGCCACCCCTGAATAGGTAAATCGAGTATCAGGTTTTGCGATAAATTTTTTTCCGTTATCACCATCCTGGCCGTAGTTTGCAAGACCAGAACATTGTCCAATAACCATACGCGTTGTAAGCATGCGATAATAAGGATCTTGCCTAAGCTCTGCAGGGCCATAGTCAGCAATATCCGCCAGAGGTACGTCTAAATCCCATTTACCTTGAGTAACCAAATCTAAAATAATAGCGGCTGAGACCGGTTTACTGAGAGAGGCCGCTTGAAATAGTGTATTAGTATTAACAGGGCTCGGTGTTGATGTGTTCGGCTTGCCCATAAGCCATGATATGGGAAGTAGTTTTCTCTGCTTGATACCAACCTAACGATAATGCAGGAATATTAGAATCATCAAGCAGTTGCTTCATTAATAATTCCTCTTGCTCTTTTCGCTCTTTCATAAAGCACCACAGTATTAAAGAGAATAATTTTCAAAGGTGTTGCATCCATTAACTATAGGATATTAGGAAAGATGTTACACCATAGGGGTGAATAAATGGGGAATTAATTAACCTTTGATAAATTTTTGGGTGGTTGAGGATTGACGGTGCCCGAGGAGGGCACCTAATTTGGTTAAGTTTTCATAGTTAAGCCATAACTGGTAATCGATGAGTTAATTAACTGCCGATACAGCCATGCTCGTATCGTTAGTAACGCTCATGTCCGAAGCGAGCGTTTTTGATGACTTATCAAAAAGTCTATAAACTCCGTTTACATCAGATTGTTTTTCGTTTACGGGGTTTTCCTTATAGGTGTTATTATAAGTCATATACGCAGCTGTGACTAATAAAGCGAGAGGCCATGAAAACGCCGCGGTGGTAATGATGAAAGCAGGTCCTGCAGTATTATAAGCCAATCTTTTCCAAAACTCAGAATAAGCTTGACCAGATTGATTTGTTAGCTGCTTCATTAGGCTACGATGCTCGTCATTATCTTCAAGAGCACCGTTGGCTCTCTCACGTTGAATGGCAATAGTTGATTTCGCATAATTCTTGTATTCATCAGCAGTAGCATAGAGGCCATTACCAACCATGCTTAAAAAAGCAAGTCCCAATCCACCCGAAAGTATAAGTGATGCTCCAAAGCCTACGACAATAAAGCTTGCAGCCAGGATGTTGACCCCGTAAAACGCACTTTGGGCTTCCCATTCGTCATTTAACATATCAATCTGTCTTTGAACAACACTAAGTTGGGTAGATTGAGATGGCAACGTTAATAAACCCCTTTCTTGTGTTAACTCTGAGAGGCGATGTTTGTATTTTCGAGCGTCAAACAACCATTGTGCAGTTAGAAGTGCGGCATCAAACACTAAAAAGACTAATGTGGCATTATTAGCTGCGGTATCTGAGATATGAAATTGCTTGTTATAATTAGTCAGTAAATTGACCGTTCCCCATACGGCATCATTGAGCATGCTAAAGCCACGCTTCTCCATTTCCTGGATAAAGACTTGCTCGCTCGATAACTCATTGCCAAGCTTAGCTTCAACGATATACCTGGTCATTGAGACGAGATCAATCATAAACCGCAGAGCATAGATACCAACACTTAAAACATATAGAACGGGTTGCGGCTTCTCCAGCATTTTTAGAAAATCATTTGGGCTATAGTGAGGCCCTTCCTTGATATTTAATTGGTTTAAATAATCAGCAAAGCCGTTGGCTTGAAGGAAGGCCACCATCTCTTTGACAAGGCCGCGACAATAAATCCAATAGATACGATAAGAATTAACAAAAGAAAGATTGCCTCTTAATTGAGAGGACGAACCACCTAATCCATAAAGAGCATCAGCCAATTTATTTCCAATAAATGATGACTTGGTTGGTGGCACATTGGTTTTACCGGTGTTTGAGTTTGGATTTCTAAACGAATCAATTTCTTTTTGCTTGCTTTGGAGGTCGTCTAATTTTTCTCGAACATAATAAACTTGATAGTAAGCAATCATCAAATCACATAATTCTGCCATATACTCTACGACATCATTGTTGCGATCATTTTCCCACTTCTTTTTATTAGAAATAAACAATTGATACAGCGATGAAAACTCAGCGTCAAGCTCATTTAAACTAAAATCATCTGCTTTAAAATTAAAAGCCAAGTCAGTTTTTTTCTCTTTTTTAAAGAAGCTATTTTTAATTTGCTTTAACTGAGGAGCCATATAATTACCCTATTTTCTAATAAATTGATGGTCTATCAGTTTTATCAATCAATTATTAAGGAATTATTAAAAAAATGAGCACAGTGAAAATAATTTTCTATTTTTTTTAAATTTACTCGAGTCAGCGCATTATTATCTGGGGATAGGGGTAACATACCTTATCTACCCCAAATAGGTTAAAATGGCAAAATACTCATGGAGAGGCCTTGAATTTATTGAATGCTCAACATGACAAAAATCGAAAGTTTGGGGTAGATAAGATTTTTCATCCCCTGGATGTTCATTTTGATATCTCGAACCGAAATGGGTCAGGGTATAACTTTAGGTTTTTCTCGTTAAAATCCCATCGCTGTTAATTCTATTTCTTCCTTGCTTTTTCCATTAACCAAAGTAACAGCCGAACGAGTTAGCAGAGTGAATGTATCAAAAATAGAACTTAAAGCTGGTAAAGCTAAACTTGTTTTTAACAATTGACCCGAGCACTCCAAAGAATCAGCTGAACGGTCGAATTTAGACATTAAAAGTTCAACGACAGATTGGACCGCATAAATTGCAGACAATGCAGCAAATCCAGTGAAAACAATAGCGGAAATAGCTAAATAAACGGGGAAATAATAGTTTAAAAAAAATGGTATATTATTACTAATCAATCCCACAGTTAAACCAGCAAAAAAATATTTATTTAAACCTTTTTCAAGATAGTTTTCAAAAAAAACAGAATAAAAACTATCGTTTGAATTAAAAGGTGTAAAAAACTTATTTAAACCATTTCGATAATAAGAAGATAATTCCGTGTTCATATTAGTAACGATTTTTTTAAGACTCATGAGGGCTCCATAAAATAAAAAAATAAAAATAAGCGTTTAGTTATTTCTCGGGTGATTGCCTGCCACTCGCTTCAGCAGAGTCGTGTATAAGACGTTACAAATCTTATCTTAGCTACTGGTGGTCACAGCAAAAAGTATTTATTTTGAGCATGATAGGTATTAAGAAATCGAAATTACAGAGAATCTTAGGAATAGCTTGTTTCCGAAAAGGAATAGCTGTGAAAAATTAGTGTTGCTTTAAACAAATGGGGTCAAGGCTTGAATTTTGTATTCCACGATACAATTTAATCTTCACCTTGTAATTCCTCATTAAAGTTGTATGTGAGTGCAGAAAAGACAAAGTCTCAACAAACGGCTTATAAAAACCAAGAAAGGAATAGATCTTACTAAAGCACCATTTAATGAGTATCAAAATCAGATATCGAGTAAAAAAAGCTATGAATATAGCCAACCATTAGGTACGCACATGAGAGAAGCAGGTATTGAGGCTTTTCTATTTGAGTCAGCAAGAGCAAAACAACCTGGGATAAATGTGGCAGCATATGCCCCAGAAATATTTATAAAAGAAAAAGATCAATATATATCCAGTATCCAAAATTGGCGATGTCTAGCAAACAAAAATGTTATTGAATTTACTAGAATAGAAATCCTGGCTCGAGAAAGATGGTCATTTTCCAAAGATGATTTTGAGTGATTGTTAGACTTTTAAGCTCATCTAAATAATGAATATTAATTCCATTAAACCAATTTCATAGAATGCTGCGGAAATAGGGTAGGCTATTAGCTAACAGCACCAACGGCTATTATTACTATCCTAAAATTAGACCTTAAAACTATTCAGAGTAAGTAAGCTCCATAAGACTCTCTCAAAATTCTCTTTATTACTTCAACACACCCAATAAATCTTCAGGGATTTATAGACTGTGCGCCCGTTTGTTGATTATTTAAAAGTCACAGTGTAAAATAATGACTCTATTCGAGTCTCTTAAAAATGCGAACTGTAATAAAGGTAATCTAATATGCCACTACGAAGAAACTTGCCCAAATTAGTTATCAATCAAAATCCTTCTGAGTATACTTATCCGTTTACATCTAAAGAGCGAGAAAAATTAAAAACAGATGGTTCTATATTTTTATCAAGGAGCCGATTTCTACCTGAGATAAACCAAAATATGCCTTCAGGATTAAGGGTACCTATAGCAAGCAACTGCATGTATTTTTTTGGACAAAGCGGAGTAAAAAATAGTTTTAATAACGGGCCCTATAAAGGTAGAACAATTAGAGACGCAGCTTTAGAGGCTTATGTTGCAGGATCTTATTACCCACTCAAGTTCCATTACGTCGAGAGGAAAGTTGGCACTAATACTGTTAAGGTCGCAGAAAACAATCGAACGCTAACTTTTTTTTCTATGTTGGGAATGCCTCCTGTAGATCCAATTTGCAAAACCGGTGTTTCGTCCCATGAAAAGGCTGTTACCAAGAATAGCAATGGGATGGAAAAAGGTTATTCAGACACTATCTTGGTCAGAGGAATGCAAGTTACCAAAAGTTAAGGCCGAGATTGGTTAATTCAGCTTATCAAAAATAGGGGAGTGATCTTACTAGGATTAACCTTAGGATTTGAGTTGCATCAGAAGAAACAATGTATTTCAAGATAATAAGAAAACATCTCGTAAACGAGCTAAAACGGCAACTAGTCGAAACTATTTTGTGAATGGTTTAGGAAGATTAGATTTTTCATGTTCCAAAGTAATTTTTATCTCACCATAAGAGTACCAAGAATTATTTACACTTTGAAGGATGGTAAAATTTCCTCCTACAATAGCGGTGTGTATTTTTTCTCCATTAGGCAAAAATATTTGGTTTAATTGAAAGATAGGAAATCTGGATTTAGTGGTTATACTGATCTGTCCGTGCCTATTTGCTCCACAAACATACCAATTGCCATGCTCATCACCAAATACAGTATGGGCCTTTCCTGGAGAAATTGAGGTGATTCTGCAATTATCGGCCAACTTTAATAATGTGGGTGTAAGCTGAAGTGTTCTATGATTAAATCCTAACTGTCCTGTGCGATTTATACCACATGCAAACCACCCTTCGTCCGTCTGAAAATAGGTATGAGCAAAAAAACCGTGTATTACTTTAATGATACGATGAGTTAATGAGAGTGGAATGGGAGCTGGAACAATTTGCCTATCAGTATGGCCTAGTCCTAACTCTCCATAACTATTTTGACCACAACCATAATAAATACCTTCCTCTGTTTCTAAGATTGTTGAATTGTTTTGCGTGAAAATATTTCTGATTCTGCTCCCGCCAGGGGATGAGATTAATTGTGGGATAACAGAGGTTTGAGTGTGGCCCGTTCCTAGCTGACCAAAAGAGTTGTTTCCTACACCATACCAATCACCATTGGCCAATTTAAAAAAAGATAAATTTTTACCGGCTACGATATCTTGTATTACTACTGCACCTAAGGGCTTTACTGGCGTGGGGTAAAAAGAGTCACCTGTATTTCCAGAATGTAATTCTCCATACTCATTTGACCCGCATCCATACCATTTCTTACAAACTGTTCTAAAAAAAACATGTTGATATCCAGCCACTACTTTTTCGATATAAATTTGCGGGGGAAAATTAATCTTATTTAAATTCGCCATTAAAGCAGAGCAACTTAAACTGGATGTTCCTATTCCTAATTGACCTCTTAGGTGACTACCTATCGACATAACTTTGCCATCTTTAAATAGAAAATAAGCGACATCAACCCCTGCATAAACCTTATGAATGGTCCGTTGTCGATTTTTTAGCTCAGCAAGCGTAATTACGGATTGAGAAAAAAATTTACACGTAAAAGAAAGATTTTTTATGTCCGTGTAAGAAAGATATTCATGATATAAAGGATGTATTTCCTCTGGGAGTAAAGAAAATGGATTGCTCATTACATTCCTTGGTTTGGTTTAAATCCTTATAAATCTTGCTTGATCCACATCATATAGTTCTGAATCAATACTGTATCACAGATGAGGAAGGAACACTGGGTGTAATCTTCTGTACCCACAACCCCCTTGAGAATCTCTTTGCTTAAAATGCTAACATGTTTTTATTAGAAAAATTTCTAAATGAAATCCATATTACTATGGTTTCTTCTAGATTAAAGCAACCCTGGCGTTCGTTTCTTTACACAAATTTTTGGAATCATCGAACGAACTGAGCCCGGCTCCGCATCCGGCAAAAAAAGCATCAGAGGAAAAACAACGTTGTAAAGTTAATGTTTTAGATTTTGCTGACTTTTTAAGGCTTGATCATAGTGAATCATCGGTTCTATTAGTTGAGTCCATATTTCAGTATAGTCAATTGGTTTTTGCGCAAAATGAGCCTCATAAGTAATAAATGGTCGAGGGTTAGGTGTCGTTTTTACCCCATTAAGAATGAGGATAGGAATCTTATTAATTTTTTTCATAATAGAATGTCTCACATATTTGACAACCTCTAACCCTGTCATCACGGGCATATCCTGTACGGTAAGTATTCCATTTATACAACCTCTCTCCAAATCACCTTTAAATTGTCTAATCTCCTTTGGAAATTGGTATAGCTTTGGCATAAGGACATAGTCTTGTTGTTGTTTTTTAATTTTCTCTATCATTTTTTTTATGTTATTCAAATTGAAAAGATCAGTATCAAGAACTGCAACATTAAGACGGTTATTGATGCTTGGGACATTAGATAATTTCTGGCTGATATATTTATTTACATCAAAATTTATGGCTGAGGGGGTATGGCGTTTCGGACTATCCTGGCACCTATCTTTTTTATCACTGTTGCTTGGGTCTTGCTTGTTGTCCATGCTTCTATCCATTGAAGAAAATAATATCCATTTAATTTAGATATAGGACAAATTTAGTTACTCAGCAAATGTGAAGTATCTCTTAAAAGTTTGAAAAGTTTAACTCAATAATAAAGGGTCTGCTTCTACTGATTTTACAAACCCAACTATTACAAGTTCTACTTTGGGGGAATTAGATAGTTTACTTCAGGAGGTAAACTATATATCTTCTCTATTTATTAAGGGAGATATAAATAGACATATTAGCAAGAGGTTTTATAATGCACTTACCGCATAAGATAAAATTAGATGCTCATGAAAGGAGTGGACTACTCAAGCTTTAAGGGATATCAAGCTTATTTGGTGTTTGTCTTTGCCTGTCTTATTTCTGGGATTGGAAGTGGTTTTATACAAATCGTAGTCTACGATCAAATTGCAGCCCAAAAGTTACCTCCACTATATTTTGGAGGAGCGTTCGCTCTTTCAGTATTTCCAGCATTGCTCGGAAGTTATATAGGTCGATTCATAGCAGCAAAACAAAAATTTAACATTTATATAGCTTATTCCCAGCTACTGGCAATGATTGTAATTCTTCTGATAGATATTGTTAGCTTAAAAAATAACACTAAATACATCTTATTTTGTGAAGCCATTACAAGCTTCTCCGCAAGTGTGGCATTTCCTGTATTACAGAAATTAATTAAACTGACCTTTAAACCTGAAAAATTATCACTAGCCGCTAAGTTTGATACTTATCTCTATGGCGCTAATATCATTTTAGGACTTGGCTTTGGCTCCCTTCTATTATCTTGGATTGATGTCAAAAGCGTATTAATTATTTCTCTGGTACTTTATGTAATTTCCGCCGTATTTTTCTTTTTTTCAGCACAAAAATATTTGGATTGGGATACAGGTCAAGCTTATGCTGAGCGTTTTTCTTGGAAAGCACTAAATCATCAGCAAAAATTATCATTTATTTTGATGCCCACTCTGATTATTGTGGGCACTCCTGCAACCTCGTTATTGCCTTCGATATATACCCATTTTTATGGTAACAGAATGAGTACTTATTTCATGATAAGCCCGGTCCTTTTATTATTAGTTTTTCGTTCAATAGGACAATTTATAGGCCCCTTAATTATTAAAGGAGAAAAATTTGATACACTTTCTCAAAATAATAAAATTATATATTTTTCTTTATTTTTCTTTATAGGTACTTATATTTTTATTTTTAGTACAACTAATTTTTACTGTGCTTTAATGCTTGTAGTGCTTGCTCATATTGCTTCGAACATAATTTTTTCACTAGCAATCTATTTGACACTGGCTTCTTTTAATACTGAGGAAATTGCCAGAATAAGTTCTTTTCAATATCAAATTAATCAAGTAGCAATTACATTGACTGCGATATTTAGTGGAGTAATTGCGAACTATCTAGGAGGAACGCTAACAATTATTATTTTTGCTTTTGTTGGGCTCAGTATATTTTCTATCATTAAGCCGAAGGCTCCAGAACGACTTAGTTTTTCGACAAATGTTTAATTATTACTCAAAGAAGGATTTTATAAGTTCCTTTTTTTAAATAATAAATTAAAAGATAAAATAGATGTTATTAAGACGAACTCAACATAATGTTTAGTTGAAAGCTTTTTTTTAAGTGATCAATATTTAGAGCCATTATTGGATTTGAGTGCGGAAGAGTTAGTTGATCTTAGATTACCTGGATATCACATTAGTAATAATCTAGCATTTTCCACTATATAAGAAGAGCCATAGCTAAAATAGGGAAATTGCTTGATGAACCTCTCAGTGTAATAAAAGAACAGACGAGTTATCTAGCAATACTCGAAACTCAAATAAATAAAGATTGCGATGTTATTTCATCTACATTAAGCCCTTAAATGGAAGTAATCTTCCTGCCAGCTATCACATTACTTTATCTGCTTTTTGTTTAACGATTTTTCATGAGTTACCCTTAGTATTCAATTTTTGTTTTTATATCGATTTTTTGGCTTAATGTTTTATGTACAGGACAACGATCGGCAATCTGCTCCAAACGTTCTTTCTGTGAACTGGATAATTTACCTTTAATAGTGACTGTGCGTTTAATTGTTTCCATATAACCTGTGGAGTCATCACACTTATCACAATCCTTTTGAGAGTTATGCTCGAATCTGGTGTATGTGAAAAATAAATTAGGTGGCGTATCCTGTTGATTGTTCGCCAAGAACATAATCAACAAAAGGA
>NZ_LNYB01000001.1 GCF_001467625.1 Legionella feeleii | reverse complement strand
ACCCACGCTCCCCTAAGGGGCTGGGTTTAAACCCAGCCCCGCGAGCCCCATGGCGGCGAATGGCTTCCCCACAGGGGAACGGGAAGGGGGTCTAAAAAGTCCCCGTAGGGGACATTCCTGAGCTGTAGCGAAGACTATTTGTTTTTCTCACCCAGATGGTTAGTCAAAACCCGATTGCGTCTTAAAACGCAAATTTGGCGGTTTTAGGGAAAACACCTTTCAAATCCTATTTTCTGGTTAAAAAGCAGGCACAAACGGAGTTTGTATATTGCGCCCTTGGAAATTCCGGCGGGATGGGCGATTTTTATTTTCCCTGATTTTGAGAGTTCCGAGAGAGTAATTTTCAAACCGGCTGCTGAGAGGCCTTTTTTAAGGCTTGGTTTGAGGTTGGCGGGATAGGGGAGTTGTGGGACAAATTATAAAATTTGCACAATCCATCACAGGGAGAATACCCGATACGTCACTGGTTTTTTTACTGCCAGTGACGTATCTAAAATCCGCATCAAACAACAGCTTCGGCAAGGGATATACCTGAACACTCTGTCACAATTTAAAAACGATTATTTTTCTGCCCAAAAAGACAGCATAAAAATATCGTTTTTGGCTTTAATTCCTTTCGCTGCCTTTGTCCTGCTTTGGTTCCCGTTTGTAGCGCTTCTCCTTGCTTCGCCATGCAAAGGCAAGACGCGAGCCGTCATCCGCTTCGCCATCAGGCGAGCTATCGGCAAGTGCTAAATCAGCGTCGGATTCCTCTTCCAGCTTCAAAACATCTTTCAAAGCGCCACCTGTTGCCACGAAGCGACGCTTAAAAGTCTGGCGCGTAAGCTCCAGAAACCAATTGGGATCGGCTGTCATATCGGTCGGTTTCACTGCGTATTTCAGTGTTTCCGCCACGGCTCGCTGTAAAGCATCAGCAAGCGGTTCGCTCTGACCTTCCCCGGTTTTCTTGATTTTTACCGGCCTGATATCCACATTCGGTTCGTAAGCCACCCGCAGACAGTCCTGCCAGATAGAAACCCAGCGCGAATGTTTAACATAATCACGGGTAAACCAAGATGGAGGAACCATCATCAGAGTATGGAAATGCGGGTGCGCACTGCCATCCTTCCCTCTGGTTACCTCAACCGTCCTTATCCAGCCCAAAACAGGCTTAAATTCTTTCCGAACTTTTAACCGCTGAAATGCTGAATTCATCAGACTCAGGGTAGAGCCCAGCTCGGTAATGGAGCAATTACGAACGGTTAAGGTCAGAAAGACCCAGCGCGCCGAAGGATAAGCTTCAACCAGTTTCGGCAAAGACTGGTAAAAACGCGCCTGCCACATCAGCGAACGTCTCCACTGACAGACAGGACAGTTGCGCACACGGCAGAACTGAGCATTACGTAGACGCAGGCGTGTCTCGCCTGTCTCTGGCTCATCAGACCAGCCAAAGAGAAGAAGACCGCTGCAATCGGCCATGCGTGCGGCATAGCGTCCAAATTCAAAAGCTGCGGCATAAAGGCCACCGACCTCATCACAAAGCCCTCTGTGTTCATCCCAGGGTTTATCATTGGCATTATAGTCGCTGAGGTAAAGCGTTTTATTATTATTATTTTCTGACATACCTGCCTTAGCTTGGCAGGCAGAAAAAATTCATGTTAGAATCCTTCCATCGCCTGCCAAATCATCCCGGTGATCGCGGCTCTGGATGGCGCGAACCATCGCAGAGCTAAACCTACATTCCAAAGCAGCATTATCAGCCTAAAATCATCTACAAGTCAAACACCCCTAAAACCCAAGCCAGCACTGATCAAAACACCAGTTTGACACGCTAGAGTTATCCCTTAAGTATAAATACAAGGAATTGGACGTTTTTTTGCTTAAAAAACAAACAGAAAATTAGATTAATTTATAATCGCTTTGTTTATTTATTTTACTGTCTTTTGAAACTGTTTTTTTTAGAGAAAGAAAAGCAAAAAGCATTAGTTAAAATCCGAGACCATTTTTTAAAACCGCCAAATTTACGTTTTAAGCCACGATCGT